>NZ_LVZK01000003.1 GCF_001652275.1 Peptidiphaga gingivicola | reverse complement strand
GTCACGTGGGTGGGGGTTGTGGGGGTGGGGGGTGGGGGTGTAGTGTTGTTGTCTGCTGCCGGGCTTGGTTGTGTGGGTGCGGTGGTTGTGTTTCTTCCTTGTGCGTGTGCCTGTGGGGGTGTGTGTGCGGGGTGTGGGTGTGGTGGTTGATTGCTTGATAGTGCGTGTGGATGACGATTGTGTCGTCGGGTCTTTTTGGGGGTTCGGCGGCGTGTCCGGCCTGTTTGGGGTCGGGTTTTGGTGGGCCTGTTTTGGGCTGTCTGCAATGTTTTGTTTTTTGTGGAGAGTTTGATCCTGGCTCAGGACGAACGCTGGCGGCGTGCTTAACACATGCAAGTCGAACGATGAAGCGCTGTCTTTGTGGTGGTGTGGATTAGTGGCGAACGGGTGAGTAATACGCGGGCAACCTGCCCCTCTGCTTCGGGATAAGCTTTGGAAACGGGGTCTAATACCGGATGTGCCTGTCTGGTCGCATGGCTGGGCGGGGAAAGATGTTTTTCGGCGGGGGATGGGCTCGCGGCCTATCAGCTTGTTGGTGGGGTGACGGCCTACCAAGGCGTCGACGGGTAGCCGGCCTGAGAGGGTGGTCGGCCACACTGGGACTGAGATACGGCCCAGACTCCTACGGGAGGCAGCAGTGGGGGATATTGCACAATGGGCGCAAGCCTGATGCAGCGACGCCGCGTGGGGGATGGAGGCTTTCGGGTTGTAAACCCCTTTCGGCGCGGGACAAGGCTCCGTTTGGCGGGGTTGAGGGTACGCGTCAAAGAAGCGCCGGCTAACTACGTGCCAGCAGCCGCGGTAATACGTAGGGCGCGAGCGTTGTCCGGAATTATTGGGCGTAAAGGGCTCGTAGGCGGCTTGTCGCGTCTGCTGTGAAAACGCGGGGCTCAACTCCGCGCGTGCAGTGGGTACGGGCAGGCTGGAGTGCGGCAGGGGTGGCTGGAATTCCTGGTGTAGCGGTGGAATGCGCAGATATCAGGAAGAACACCGATGGCGAAGGCAGGCCACTGGGCCGTCACTGACGCTGAGGAGCGAAAGCGTGGGGAGCGAACAGGATTAGATACCCTGGTAGTCCACGCTGTAAACGTTGGGAACTAGGTGTGGGGTCTGTTCCACGGATTCTGCGCCGGAGCTAACGCGTTAAGTTCCCCGCCTGGGGAGTACGGCCGCAAGGCTAAAACTCAAAGGAATTGACGGGGGCCCGCACAAGCGGCGGAGCATGCGGATTAATTCGATGCAACGCGAAGAACCTTACCAAGGCTTGACATGTGCCGGGAGGGCGCGGAGACGCGTCTGCCTTCGGGCCGGTTCACAGGTGGTGCATGGTTGTCGTCAGCTCGTGTCGTGAGATGTTGGGTTAAGTCCCGCAACGAGCGCAACCCTTGTCCCGTGTTGCCAGCGCGTTGTGGCGGGGACTCACGGGGGACTGCCGGGGTCAACTCGGAGGAAGGTGGGGACGACGTCAAATCATCATGCCCCTTATGCCTTGGGCTTCACGCATGCTACAATGGCCGGTACAGAGGGTGGCGATGCCGTGAGGCGGAGCGAATCTCGTAAAGCCGGTCTCAGTTCGGATCGGGGTCTGCAACTCGGGCCCGTGAAGTCGGAGTCGCTAGTAATCGCAGATCAGCAACGCTGCGGTGAATACGTTCTCGGGCCTTGTACACACCGCCCGTCACGTCACGAAAGTCGGCGACGCCCGAAGCCCGTGGCTCTGCTTGTGCGGGGAGCGGTCGAAGGCGGGGTTGGCGATTGGGACGAAGTCGTAACAAGGTAGCCGTACCGGAAGGTGCGGCTGGATCACCTCCTTTCTAGGGAGTTTTTGTGGTGGTGTTGTCTGCGCGTGCTGTCAGGCTGTCGGGCGCTGTGCCTGTGCCTGCCTGTGGGGTGGGTGTGGTGTTTGGGAATCGTATAGCGGATGCGAGCATCTTGTAGTTGTGCGTCGTCTGCGTTCTGTTGTGGGGCGGGGCGGCGTGTGTTGGGTGTGTGCAGGGCGTTCGGTGGATGCCTGGGCATCAAGGGCCGAAGAAGGACGTGGCAGTCTGCGATAAGCCTCGGGGAGTTGGCAAGCGAGCGGTGATCCGGGGGTGTCCGAATGGGGGAACCTGGCCGGGGTTGTGCCTGGTCGCCCGTGTGTGAAGTTCATAGCGCGCGGGTGGGAACGCGGGGAAGTGAAACATCTTAGTACCTGCTGGAGAAGATATTCCGTTAGTAGTGGCGAGCGAAGGCGGAGGAGCCTAAACCGTGTGCGTGTATCAGCCGCCGGGCGGTGCGTGTGCGGTGTTGTGGGCATGCTTGTGGCCGTGCCGGTGTGCGGCCGGGCAGTGAGAAACCGTCGGGGTAGGCGAAGGGTCTGGGAAGGCCCGCCGGAGTGGGTGAGAGCCCCGTAGCCGAAATCGCGGCGGCTGTCTGAGTGTGTTCCTGAGTAGCACGGGGCTCGTGGAATCTCGTGTGAAGGTGGCAAGACCACTTGTCAAGGCTGAATACCCTTGGTGACCGATAGTGGATGAGTACCGTGAGGGAAAGGTGAAAAGTACCCCGGGAGGGGAGTGAAAGAGTGCCTGAAACCGGGCGCCTGCAATCCGTCAGAGCCCTTTGTTGTGGGGGTGATGGCGTGCCTTTTGAAGAATGAGCCTGCGAGTTAGGGGCGTGTGGCGAGGTTAACCCGTGTGGGGCAGCCGTAGCGAAAGCGAGTCTGAAATATGGCGGTCAGTCGTGCGTTCTAGACCCGAAGCGGGGTGATCTACCCATGTCCAGGGTGAAGCGCGTGTAAGAGCGTGTGGAGGCCCGGACCCACCGGGGTTGAAAACCCGGGGGATGAGGTGTGGGTAGGGGTGAAAGGCCAATCAAACTCCGTGATAGCTGGTTCTCCCCGAAATGCATTTAGGTGCAGCGTTGCGTGGTTCTTTGCGGAGGTAGAGCGACTGGATGGCTGATGGGCCCCACCGGGTTACTGAGGTCAGCCAAACTCCGAATGCCGCAAAGTGTGAGCGTGGCAGTGAGACGGCGGGGGATAAGCTTCGTCGTCGAGAGGGAAACAGCCCGGATCGTCGGTTAAGGCCCCTAAGGGTGTGCTAAGTGGGAAAGGATGTGTCGTTGCTGTGACAGCCAGGAGGTTGGCTTAGAAGCAGCCATCCTTGAAAGAGTGCGTAATAGCTCACTGGTCAAGTGGTGATGCGCCGACAATGTAGCGGGGCTTAAGCACACCGCCGAAGCCGCGGCGCCCTCCGTGTGGGGGGTGGGTAGGGGAGCGTCCTGCGTGGGGGGAAGCCGTCGTGTGAGCGTCGGTGGACTGCGTGGGAGTGAGAATGCAGGCATGAGTAACGAGTGGCGGGTGAGAATCCCGTCCGCCGATTGACTAAGGGTTCCAGGGCCAGGTTGATCCGCCCTGGGTTAGTCGGGTCCTAAGGCGAGGCCGTCAGGCGTAGTCGATGGGCAACGGGTTGACATTCCCGTACCGGACGGCGGCCGTCCGATGTCTGCTGGGTGGGGCGTTGTCGTCCCTGTGCGTCGTTTCTGCGCCTTTCGGGGTGTGGGGGGCGTGCGGGNGCGGGGCGTGCCTGTCTGGTGTGGCAAGCGTGGTAACAGGTGTGACGCAGTGAGGTAGCCTGTCCGTGTCTTATGGCTTGGCACGGCCAAGGGTGTGGCCCCTCGCCGTGGTAAATCCCGGCGGTGTGTGGGTGAGGCCTGATGGGGACCGTTGATGGGAAGCGGGTGATCCTGTGCTGCCGAGAAAAGCATCGACGCGAGGCCGTTGTCCGCCCGTACCCGAAACCGACACAGGTGGTCAGGTAGAGTATACCGAGGCGTTCGAGTGACTCGTGGTCAAGGAACTCGGCAAAATGCCCCCGTAACTTCGGGAGAAGGGGGGCCCTGCGCGTGGTCCGTCCGTGCGGCGGGGAGCGTGGCGGGGCCGCAGAGTCCAGGGAGAAGCGACTGTTTATCAAAAACACAGGTCCGTGCCAAGCCGCAAGGCGATGTATACGGACTGACGCCTGCCCGGTGCTGGAAGGTTAAGCGGACCGGTCAGCCCCTCTTTGTGGGGGTGACGCCGGGAAGTTAAGCCCCAGTAAACGGCGGTGGTAACTATAACCATCCTAAGGTAGCGAAATTCCTTGTCGGGTAAGTTCCGACCTGCACGAATGGCGTAACGACTTCTCCGCTGTCTCGACCACGAACTCGGTGAAATTGCAGTACGAGTAAAGATGCTCGTTTCGCGCAGCAGGACGGAAAGACCCCGGGACCTTTACTGCAGCTTGGTATGGGTGTTCGGCGCGGTTTGTGTAGGATAGGTGGGAGACGGTGATCCGCTCGCGCTAGCGGGCGGGGAGTCGCTGGTGAAATACCACTCTGGCCGTGTTGGGCTCCTAACCTCGGCCCGTGATCCGGGTCAGGGACAGTGCCTGGTGGGTAGTTTAACTGGGGCGGTTGCCTCCTAAAGGGTAACGGAGGCGCTCAAAGGTCCCCTCAGCCTGGTTGGTCATCAGGTGGCGAGTGCAAGTGCACAAGGGGGCTTGACTGTGAGACTGACAGGTCGAGCAGGCACGAAAGTGGGAACTAGTGATCCGGCGGTCGCGTGTGGAAGCGCCGTCGCTCAACGGATAAAAGGTACCCCGGGGATAACAGGCTGATCCTGCCCAAGAGTTCATATCGACGGCATGGTTTGGCACCTCGATGTCGGCTCGTCGCATCCTGGGGCTGGAGTAGGTCCCAAGGGTTGGGCTGTTCGCCCATTAAAGCGGTACGCGAGCTGGGTTCAGAACGTCGTGAGACAGTTCGGTCCCTATCCGCTGCGCGCGCAGGAGAATTGAGAAGGGCTGTCCCCAGTACGAGAGGACCGGGACGGACGAACCTCTGGTGTGCCAGTTGTTCCGCCAGGAGCACGGCTGGTTGGCTACGTTCGGGAGGGATAACCGCTGAAAGCATCTAAGCGGGAAGCCCGCTTCAAGACGAGTTCTCCACCACCCTCGCGGTGGGAAGGCCCCCCGAAGACGACGGGGTTGATAGACCGGACGTGGACGCCCCGCAAGGGAGTGAAGCCGACCGGCACTAATGGGCCGACCAACCCAACACACTTTTCCTCTCTCTCCATTCGTTGGGGGGAGGGCGATTCGCGTCCGCTATGCGATACCCGAACCCCACACCCCCCGCGGGGCAGGGGTGTGGCAGCCCGGGACCGCGTGGCGGCGGTCATAGCGGCAGGGACACGCCCGGACCTTTCCTTTCCGAACCCGGAAGCTAAGACTGCCAGCGCCGATGGTACTGCACCCGCCAGGGTGTGGGAGAGTAGGACACCGCCGCCCACACCACAAAGGGGGGGCCGCCCAGCGGCCCCCCCCTTTCTTGTCGCCTGCCACCGCACGCACGCGGCTGCCCCCGCCCCCGCCGCCAACCCGCCAGACACCGCGGCAGACAACGCACCGCCAGACACCGCGGCAGACAACCAACACACCGCCAGACGCCGACGCGGCTGCCGGCGTGCTCAGCGTGAACCCAGCCATAAACACCGCCCGCCAAACAACCAACACACACCGATGCAGTAGTGTACAAGACGTGCGTTTAACCCGATACTTCACGCTTGTTATCGCCATTCTCAGCACTGCGAGCTGCGCTCTCGGGGCGCGGCTGACATCGATTCCCGGCTCGACGTCGGGTACCGCAGACACATTTCAGGACTCTCGGATCAAACGGCCAAAGCCGGGCTCTTCCTTCCAGGTCGAGATCGCCTCTTACACGGGGAACGTCACGGCCCAGGTTGTAGATCTGGACCCGGAAGACGTCACGTCCGATCAGGTCCGCGAGCTTCGAGCCAGAGGCGCCTACCCCGTCTGCTACGTCAACGTCGGTGCGTGGGAAGACTGGCGAGCTGATGCAAAGTTGTTCCCAAAGGAAGTCATAGGGAAAGGCTATCCGAATTTGCCGGGCGCGCATTGGCTCAATGTCAGCAAGCAGAACGAGTTTTTCCACCTGATGGAAAGTCGGATCAAGGTGTGCGCGGACAAGGGCTTTCTGGGAGTGGACGCAGACAACGTCGACAGTTGGAAGCGCGACACCGGCTTTCGAATAACGGACCAAGAAGAAATTCGTTACATTGAAAAACTCTCAGCCACGGCCACAACCAAGGAATGGCCTTCTCGCTGAGAAACAATCTAGAACAAATCGATCATCTCATTGGCAACATCGATATGGCCATAGTCGAAGACTGTCACGGAGGCAACGCCTGCAAGTATTGGTCAACAGTCCTAGGAGACGGCAAGGCCGTTTTCGTCATCGAGTACAGCGATGAAAACTTTGCTCAGTGCAAAGACGACCCACCAGGAATGACGACTATTCGCAAGGCTATGAAACTCGACTCTTGGGTCAGGGATTGTTCGGGCAAGGAGCAGCCGTAGAGGGCAAACGCCATAAGAGGCACGTAGGCATATGGCCTTTAGAAACACGGCACGCCGAGTCTCGTTAGGCATTCGTTCCGAATTCGTTCCTCTGTTTACTCGAAGCGAACGCCAGCAAGGCCGTCGCTCTCTCGCTGCCGAAGCGGAAGCGGATGTGAAGACGCGTGGTGCTCGTCGGCGAGGGCCCGGCGTGGAGCCAAGGCGAGCCAAGGCCCACGCCGTGTGCTTGTCTAGCCGGGCCTGTGTCTACTTGAGCAGCTTCACGGTCAGCCATATTGCGAAGGCAATGAGCGGCACAAAACTTATGATCCTCACAGGCAGTTCCATTTTGGGCAGCCACCAGATGTAGATCATTGTGGTCAGCGTTGCCGCCCAAATCCCGACGACTGACACTGCGGTCGGGACTGCCGAAATAAAACATAGGCCGATAGCAGCAAGGATGATCCCGCTCGTCGCGAAGGACATGAATCTGGACTCGGTTAAATCGGGGCGGAACAAGGTCGCCCCCCAAATGACCGTGAGGACGCCGACAATTGTCAGGCAATAGCCCAGAATGCTTGGTCCGTTCATCGTAATTCCTTTCGATTTGGTCATGGTGTTTCCTGTCCGATATGAATGAACATAATTTATCGTTCATTCATTTGAGGGTGAAGAGGTTTCAGTCCTTTGGGAAGCCTTCGCCTCTTGTGGATCTACTGGCACATCCGGCATCGCGCGGTCCCGCTCCAAGGGCGGCCTCGTCGTTGGAAGGGCCTTTTAAGGTCGGTCGGAGTGATTGCGCGGGAACCTCGGCTCCGTCGTTAGAGGGCTCATCCCGGAAGTTGGAAGGCATCTGTTAGAAGAGTCCCTTGACGAAGTATGCCGCAAGGGTCTCGAGCGCCTGTCCGACGCCTGGAAAGTCCTTTTCGGTTACGTGTGTGTCCACGTAGATCACGAGTTCGCACACTCGCAGGACTTTGCGGGACTTTTCTTCGTCAAACCCTGCGTCGTGCATCCAGCTTTCGAATGTTGCGAGGAGGAAATGTAGGAAGAAGTCTTCCTTCCCGTCGCCTGCGCGGTAGTGTTCGCGCAGGCGTTTCCCGATGGCGGGGCTGTTCCACTCGGACAGTATCCTGTTGGCGGACATGCACTTGAAGGTGTAGTCGAAAATCGCGGGGATCACTTCCGTCGGATCGGCGGACCAGTCGATCTCGTTCACCATCTCGGCGCGAATCCGGTTGTTTTCTTCGGCGTATATTTCGAGGAAGATGGCCTCCTTTGACGGGTAGCAGTTGTAGAAGCTTCCGACGGCGACGTGGGCGTCGCGGCAAATGTCGGAAATGCTCGTCGCCTTGTAGCCCTTCTTGGCGAAGCTGCGCTTCGCCGCTCGTTGCAGGGCTTGTTTCATGTTGTCCACGAAATGCCTTACTCGACGGTCCCTCGAGAAGAGGTGAATGAATAGTTCGAAATGTTCATTCACATTCTAGACCGCACCAAATCACCCGTCAAGATGCACGTGCGGTGCTCGGGAATGCGCGGCTCGCGAGGGGCGACGGGCGATTGCAAGGCGATTTTGGGAGGCGCCGCGGACTTGGATGGCTTATCATTCCAGAGGTTGTCTACTACAGGAGGATTACGGTGGCGCAAGCGATCGGGTTTGACCGAGAACGATACATTTCGATGCAGTCCGAGCATATCGGCGAGCGGCGTCGGAAGATCGGAGGAAAGCTGTACCTCGAAATGGGAGGCAAGCTTTTTGACGACATGCACGCTTCTCGCGTACTTCCAGGGTTCACCCCCGACAATAAGATCGCGATGCTCGAGAGGCTGCGAGACGAACTTGAAATCGTCGTCGCCGTCAATGCCAACTTACTGGCCAAAGTCAGGGCGGATCTCGGAATCTCGTATCAGGAGGACGTGCTCCGGCTGGTGGACGTATTCCGTGAAAGGGGCTTCCTGGTTGAGAACGTCGTGCTCACTCAAATGGAGGATGACAACACGCCGGCAAAGACGTTCAAGAGGCGGATGGAGCGCCTCGGCCTGAAGGTCGCCCAACATCGGCGCATCGAGGGGTATCCGGGCAACACGAAGCTCATCGTGTCCGACGAAGGGTTTGGAAAGAACGATTACGTCGAAACGAGCAGGGATCTTATCGTCGTCACTGCGCCCGGGCCGGGGTCGGGAAAGCTCGCGACGTGCCTGTCGCAGCTCTTTCACGAGAATCGCAGGGGGATCAAGGCCGGGTATGCAAAGTTCGAGACATTCCCCATTTGGAACCTTCCCCTCGGCCATCCGGTCAATGTGGCGTACGAGGCGGCCACGGCCGACCTTGAAGACGTCAACCTCATCGATCCCTTCCACTTGCAGGCTTACAACGAGCAGGTGGTCAGCTACAACCGCGACGTCGAAGTGTTTCCGCTGCTGGTGACGCTGCTTCGGGAAATTGCCGGCGAATCGCCGTACCAGTCGCCCACAGACATGGGCGTCAACATGGCGGGCTACTGCATCAGCGACGACGCCGTTTGCCGCGAAGCGGGGAAGCAGGAAATCATTCGACGCTACTACAAGGCCTTGGTCGATGAGCGGCGGGCGGAAGCCGATCCGGTGGTCTCCGGGCGCATTGCGCTCATCATGGGGCGGTTGGGCCTGGCCAAGGAAGACCGCGTCGTCGTCGAGCCCGCCTTGAAGAAAGCGGAGGCCACGGGCGGGCCGGCCTCCGCAATCGAACTTCCCAACGGGAAGATCATCACAGGCAAGACCTCAGGGCTCCTCGGATGCTCGGCGGCCATGCTCTTGAATGCGCTCAAAGTTTTGGCCGGGATCGAGGACGACGTCGACCTTCTGGCTCGCGAGTCCATTGAGCCGATCCAAACCCTCAAAACCGAGCACCTCGGCAGCAGAAACCCAAGGCTCCACACCGACGAGGTGCTCATTGCCCTGTCGGTGTCCGCGACGCGCGACGACAACGCGCGCAAGGCCCTGGACGAGCTGCGCAACCTCCGAGGCTGCGACGCTCACACGACGACGATCCTCGGCTCTGTGGACGAGGGGATCTTCAGGAACCTGGGGGTGCTCGTGACGTCCGAGCCGATTTACCAGAGGAAATCTCTTTACCGCAAGCGCTGAGAGCGCCGCGAAGGACGGGTGCGCCGGAACGGCGGCGGCCCTTCCTCTGCGACGCAATGACGCCCAGGATTTCTTCGATTCGGCGTAAAAACGTCCCTGAGGCCAAATCGCCGCGACGGCACGCAGACCTTCCAAACTTTCCAATTTGAAGGTAAGGTTCCACTTACAACAGGCGGCCGAAATGGGGTAGCGTTGCCCTGTAGGAGACGCGTGTCGCTAAGGAGAGTGTGATGGCGTCGAAGACTCCGGTGATCTCACCCGCGGGAGTCCGCGATTCGTGCGTAGTCGCGGCGCTGAGAATCGCCAGCGCCGCATTCACGGGCGCCGCGCTGGTCGGCGTCGCCGGCATTGCAGACGGGCGGGAGAGTTTCGCCGGTCCTCTGGCCTGCGCCTGCGCAGCCGGCCTTGCGGCATTCGCCGAGATCCTTTTCGGGGGGCATGCGGCTCGAGCTGAGGAACGGCGCATCCGGCGAAGTCTGCTCTCACGTCTTTTTGCCTCCCGAAACCAGGAGTCTTCGGGAGCGCACGCGGTTCAGCTTCTGACCGACAATGTCGAAAGGGTGACCGAATACCGCCAGATCTATTTAGGATCGACCCTTGCCGCTTTTCTAATACCTTTCATCGCTCTCGCTTACATTTCAGTCTCGTTCGATCCTGTTCTCGGATTGACGATCATGGCTCTATGTCCGCTCATTCCCGTTCTGCTCGCAGTTTTCATGCGTTTCTTCAGGAAGACGTCGGCTAAATCGCGTAAGGAGCGCGCGATTTTGGCCGGAAAGTATCTCGACGCCATTCGCAACCTCGTGACGATACGCCTGCTCGGCGCCGGACCTCGAATTGAACGCCAGCTCAAAGACCAGGGAGAGCGCAACCGCGGGGCCATCATGAAACTGCTCGCGGGGAACCAGCTTGTCATCATCGTCGTGGACGGCCTCTTCTCTCTCATTCTCATCTGTGCCACGTGCACGCTGGCCGTTGTCCGCTTCAACGCCGGCGCAGTGACGGCGTCGCAAGTTCTCGCAACGGTGCTTCTGACTGCGCTTCTCATCGAACCGCTTGTGCAAGTCGCTGGATTCTTCTACATCGGAATGGGTGGAATCGCCTCCCAACGCGCGATAAGGGCATATATCGACAACCACGCGGATCCGAGTGCGGAGGGCGCGGCGGCCAAGGGCGGCGCGGGCGGCGACGCCGACGCAGGCGCGAACGTTGATGCGGCCACGCAGGCCGATGCCGGCGCAAGCGGCGACGTCGGCGCGGAAGACGGGGCGGACGAGGGCGGGGGCCCTGGCGCAGCTGACCGCGTCGGCTGCCCCGTCGTCGTGCGAAATGTGAGCTTTGACTACGGGCGCGGAGAGGTCCTCCACGGAGTCGATCTCGCGGTCGCATCGGGAAGCAAGATCGCCGTCGTCGGCCGTTCGGGCGGCGGCAAGTCGACGCTCATGGGGCTTATGGGCGGGGCGCTTCGGCCTGCCCGCGGGAGCGTGCTGATCGACGGCAAGAACCTCGCTTTTGCGAGCGCCGAAGAAGCGGCCGCCTTGACGGCCCGAGTGGCGCAGACGACGTGGCTTTTCACAGGCACGATTGCCGACAACCTTCGGCTGGCGAAGGAAGACGCGACCCAGGAGGAAATGTGGAATGCCCTCCGGGGAGCGCAGATCGCCGATGAGATTGAGCGGATGCCCAAAGGACTTGACACTGACGTGGGCGAGCAAGGCGCGTTCCTCTCAGGAGGCCAGGCTCAGAGGATCTCCATCGCGCGGGCCCTGCTTTCCGGGCGGCGAATCCTCCTCTTGGACGAACCGACGTCGCAGGTCGACATCGAATCCGAAGCCAGAATCGTCGACGCTCTGCGTTCCTTGGGCCGCGACCTGACCGTGGTTCTCGTCACCCACAGGTCTGCGCTGCTCGACGTCGCAGACAAAGTGTATGAAATGAAGGACGGCATGCTGTTCGAATGCGCGGGGGAAACGCTGTGAGCGCCGACGGTCCGAGGCTTGAAGAGGCGGCAAACGGCGAATCGGCAGAGAATGGGCGCGCGTTCTCTGCGGATCGTGTCGGCGGCGCCGCGGGTCGGGACGCCGCGGGGCTGGCGGAGCCGACCACGCGCGAGCTCATCAGATGGCTGACCTCCCAGACGCGGCCCGTCCACAGGCCTCTCTTCGTTTCGACGCTTCTTCGCATCGTCAATCTCAGCCTTGACGTGGTGCTCTTCGGGCTCGCTGCGGCCGGCGCCGTTTCCTCCGTCCAAGGAAAAGGCCTCGGAAGCTATCTTCCCGCGCTCGTGCTCGTAGCCATGGCCAAGGCCGCCGCATACTATCTGGAACAGCTCACAGGGCACTATGTGGCCTTCAAGGCCCTGGAGTTGCTGAGAACCATGGTTTTCTCCAACCTGTGGCCCAAAGCTCCTGCCATTGTCGGGGCAACGCGCTCCGGCGACGTGCTCGCGAGCCTCACGCGCGACGTCGACCGAATCGAGGTCGTCTATGCCCACACATTCGCCCCGGTCGTTTCCGCACTCGTCGTCCCGCCCGTTTTCGTGGTCGGCGCGGGACTCGCGGCGGGGTGGCAGGCCGTCGCAATTCCCGCGGCGTGCGTCGCACTGGCTCTGACGGTCGTCCCATTCGTCGGCCTGCGCGCTTCAATGCGGGCGACGCGGCGCACCCTCGAGCTGCGGCGGGAACTTGCCCATCACGTCACCGACAGCGTGTTCGGGGCCGAAGAAATCATTGGATACGGGCGTCAACTCAGGCGATTGGAGGAGACGGACGCCTTGGGGCGCTCGATCGGGCAGTCGGCGGGAACCGCACGCCGCGCAAACGCCTTTCGCAGGGGAGCAAACGTCTTCCTTGCCCTGGCAAGCTCCATCGGCGCGGCGGCGGTCGCGACGTCGCAGGGGTGCTCGCCTGTGACGGTCGCTGCCCTCGCGGCCGGGTGCCTGCGCTTGTTCGAAGGGCTGCGCGGGGTAGAAGACGCGGCAGGATATCTCGACCACTCGCTGGCGGCCGCTCGCCGTCTGTGGGAGATATGCCACGAACCTCCCCGAGTGGCAGACGGGCAAGAGACCCTTGAGCTTGCCGGCCCCGCCGAAGTGTCCTTCAACGGCGTCAGCTATACGTATGCCGGATCTCCTGCGCCCGCCCTTTCGGACTTTTGTCTGGACGTCGCCGCAGGAGGGCACGCCGTCCTCGTCGGCCCGTCAGGCTCCGGAAAAACGACGGCTGCCTCCCTCCTTTTGCGCTACGACGACCCCGACGCCGGCGAAGTGTTGCTTGGCGGGACCCCCCTCAGCCGCTACACGCTCGACTCCCTGCGGCGCTGCATCGTCGGCGTGTCCCAGAAGTGCGAGCTTCTCGACGCGAGCATTCTCGAGAACGTGACGTTGGGCATGCCCGATGCGAGCGAGGAAGAAGTGTGGAACGCACTTGAAATCGCGTGTTTGGCCGACGAAGTCCGTCAGATGCCCGATGGGCTGGCCACCGGCGTGGGCGTGGCGGGCCGCGAACTTTCGGGGGGCCAGGCCCAGAGGCTGTGCCTGGCTCGCGCGCTCCTCATGCGCCCCAAGATCCTTGTCCTCGACGAGTTCACCGCCAATCTCAATGCGGAGCTTCAATCGAAAGTACGCGTCAATCTGCGGAAAATTCCGTGTACGATCCTCGAGATCACCCATCGCCTCGACGCCGTTGCCGAAGCGGACCTCGTTCTCCTCCTCGATCGCGGACGCACGGTCGCTTCAGGTCCTCTTGACGCGATCGAAAGCGAAGGGTCTCTGAGGGACTTCTTCACGAAAAACCTCTGACGGGTTTCACTACCCCCTCCCGAGATAGTAAGGTAAGCAATGCCTAACTTAGTCCGAGGGGGTTTCCATGCTCAGCGCCTTTGTCATCGCTCTGAGAGAGGGCGTCGAGGCCTCGCTTATCGTCGGCATTCTGGTGGCCTACCTTGTCAAGGCCGGACGCAAAGACGTCCTGAAATACCTGTGGATCGGCGTCGCTGTCGCCGTCGCCGTTCCCGCAGGCGCCGGGGCCTTCATGACGTGGGGCCCGTCCACATTGACCTTTGCGGCTCAGGAGATCATCGGCGGAACGCTGTCGCTCGTCGCCGTCGGCTTTGTCACATGGATGATCTTTTGGATGGGAAAGAATGCGCGCACTCTTTCCAAAGAGCTTCGCAAGGCGGCGGACAGCGCCTTGCAGGGCGGGTCGGCGATGGGAATCGCATGGGTCGCCATTCTCGCAGTCGGCAGAGAGGGCCTCGAGACCGCGCTGTTCATATGGCCGACAGTCAAGTCCGGCGTCGAGAAAGGAAACGGCGCGGCGCCGATCGCCGGGCTCGTTTTGGGGCTCGCCGCCGCCGTCGTCATCGGGTATCTCGTCTACAAGGGGTCTGTCGCCGTCAATCTCAGGTCCTTCTTCACGGTGACGGGCTACCTCCTCATCGTCGTGGCGGCGGGAATAGTCGCATACGGGATCAACGACCTCCAAGAGTCCGGATTGATTCCGGGGCATGGACACACCGTCTACGACTTCACCGAGACGATCGCGAACCACGCCTCGTCGTGGTGGTTCAATCTCTTCGACGCTTTCTTCCAGCTAAAAGTCCTCATGGGCCCTACGCTCTTGCAGATCCTCGGCTGGGCCGTCTATCTCCTTGTGTGCCTGCCGCTGTTCACACGACAGGTGCGCGGAAAGTCCTCTGTTTCAAACCAGGTAAGGAACAACAATGCGTAAGTTGCTATCTTCGGCGGCCGTTGCGGCCGTTCTGCTGGCCGGCTGCGTGTCGAACGACAACGCCTCCGACAAGGGCGGATCGAGCGGCTCTCAGAGACTGAGCGTGACCATCGCCGACGACAAATGCGACGTTTCTGCGGCGAAGACGGAATCCGGCAGGGTCGTCTTCACCCTCAAGAACGAGGGCACGGTCAAGAACGAGTTTGAGATTCTGGCCCCGGACAAGCTTCGAATCGTCGGCGAGCGGGAGAACCTGGCTCCCGGAACCACCGTGAAGTACACCGTGGTGCTGGAGTCCGGCAGCTACTACACAGCTTGCAAAAAGAACATGGTCGGCGCGCTGGTCGGGGCGAAGAAGTTCACGGTCAGCGACTCGGGCAAGAAGGTCGAGGCCGGCGGCGACGAGAAGAAGCTCCAAGACCAGGCCGTTTCGAACTACAACGCCTACAACCGCGACCAGGCCGGCCAGCTCCTCGAGAAGACAAAGGCGTTTGCCGAGGCGTACAAGGCGGGCAATCTCGACAAGGCGCGCTCCCTCTATGCCGCGACCCGCCAGCACTACGAGAGGATCGAGCCGACGGCGGAGAAGTTCGGCGACCTCGATCCGGCCCTCGACGAGCGCGAGGCCGATTGGCAGGAGACGGAAGACAAAGACACCCGTGCGTGGAAGGGGTGGCATTACATTGAGAAAGACCTCTGGCGCCCCGACGGCTTCGAGGGGTTGAACGACGAGCAGAGGGCGAAGGCTTCCGAGCAGCTCGTCGCAGACACCCAGAAGCTTTACGATCTGGTGTACGCCAAGGACTTCTCCATCAAGCTCGCCGACATCTCGAACGGCGCCATCAACTTGCTCGAGGAAGTCGCGACCACGAAGATCACGGGTGAAGAGGAAGCCTTCTCCCACACCGATCTGTGGGACTTCCAGGCCAACGTGGAAGGCGCCAAGGTCGCCTACGGCAACGTCGAGGCAATCGCCAAGAAGAAAGATCCGGCGCTGGCCAAGGAGATCTCCAAGCGCTTCGACCAGCTCCAGGCCGAGCTTGACAAGTACAAGCAGGGCGACGGCTACGTCTACTACGACAAGCTCAACGAGGCGCAGCGCAAGCAGCTTTCCGACTCCGTCAACGCCCTGCGCAAGCCGTTGGCCAAGCTGACCGAGGCGATCCTCAAAGACGCCGGGGAATCGACGTCTAAGAAATGAGGTGGAATCGAAGCAATGAGCTCCGAGGATTCGGAATTTGAATCGTCCGAGGTTTCCGAGCCTAAGGAAGAGGCGCCCCGAGGAGTAAGCCGCCGCGCTGTGCTCCTCGGGGGCGGCCTCGCCGCACTCGGCCTCGGCGCGGGCGCCGCCGTCGGCTATCCGTTCGGGCGCTCCAGCGGCGTCGAGGAAGGCGAGAAGAAAGCCGACGTCGACGGGGTGCGATACCCGTTTCGCGGCAAGCACCAGAGCGGCATCGTCACTCCGCAGCAGCAGCAGATGCACACGGCGGCCTACGACGTCACGACGAAATCCCGCGAGGACCTCGTCGAACTCCTCAAGGATTGGACGCTTGCGGCCGAGAAGCTCATGGCCGGAGAGCTCGTCAATCCGATGAAGTCTTTCAAGGAGGTTCCGCCCGATGACACGGGCGAGACCATGAACTTGGGCCCTTCGGGCTTGACGATCACCTTCGGCTTCGGTTCGACCCTGTTCAGGACCGCCGACGGCGTCGACCGGTTCGGCATCGCAAGCAAAAAGCCAGAGCTCCTTCTCGCCGAGATTCCGCGCATGTCCGCGGAGAAACTCGATCAGGCCAGGTGCGGCGGAGACCTCGTCGTGCAAGCGTGCGCCGAAGATCCCATGGTCGCCATGCACGCGATCCACAACCTCTCGCGAATCGCCTTCGGGAGGGCCTCGGTGCGCTGGAGCCAGCTCGGCTACGGGCGGACGTCGTCGACGTCGAAGTCGCAGGCGACTCCCCGCAATCTCTTCGGCTTCAAGGACGGGACGAACAACATCAAGTCCGACGAGACGGACTATCTCTCCCAGAGCCTGTGGATTCAAAAGGGCGACCCAAACGGGGACGTCTGGGAGGGCGGCACTTACATGGCATGCCGCAAGATCAAAATGATGATGGAGGTGTGGGACGACCTCGTCCTCTCCGAGCAGGAGAACATCATCGGCCGCGACAAGATCGAGGGCGCCCCGCTTTCAGGCGGCAAGGAGTTCACCGCACCGAACTTCAAGAAGAAAGACGAGAAGGGCGAAACCGTCATCGACAAGGAGTCGCACATGGCGCTCATGCACCCCGACCACAACTCGGGGCACAGGATGCTCCGGCGCGGCTACAACTTCATGGAGGGCTCGGACAGCCTGGGGCGGCTCCAGGGCGGTCTGTTCTTCGTCGCCTTCGTGCGCAATCCTGAGAACAACTTCATACGAATCCTCAGGAAGATGTCGAGCGACCTGCTGACGGAGTACCTGCAGACCACGGCCTCGGCGCTGTTCGTGATTCCGCCCGGGATCAAGGAGGGGGACGAGTACGTAGGGCAGGCTTTGTTCTCTTAAGACCAAGAGTATGCTTGTGGCGTTGTTCTTCTGGAAGGAAACCAATGCCGCAGCTGCGATCCGCTACGTCCACCACCGGACGGAATATGGCCGGCGCCCGCGCACTCTGGCGCGCCACCGGAATGAAAGGCTCCGATTTCGGCAAGCCGATCATCGCCGTCGCCAACTCCTACACGGGTTTCGTCCCCGGGCACGTCCATCTGAAAAACATGGGTTCGCTCGTGTGCGAAGCCATCGCTGAGGCCGGGGGCGTGGGGCGCGAGTTCAACACCATCGCCGTCGACGACGGCATCGCGATGGGCCATTCGGGCATGTTGTACTCGCTTCCTTCCCGCGAGGTCATCGCCGACTCGGTCGAGTACATGGTCAACGCGCACACGGCGGACGCACTCGTATGCATATCGAATTGCGACAAGATCACGCCGGGGATGCTCATGGCGGCCCTCCGGCTCAACATTCCCGCGATTTTCGTTTCCGGCGGGCCCATGGAATCGGGGGCGCCGGTCGACGGCGTCATCGAGCACCGCACCGATTTGATCGACGCCATCGCCTTGTCAGCCGACGACGAGCTGACCGACGATCAACTCGGACTCGTCGAGGAAAGCGCGTGTCCCACATGCGGCTCGTGCTCGGGCATGTTCACGGCCAATTCCATGAACTGCCTGACCGAGGCCCTCGGGCTCTCGCTCCCGGGAAACGGCTCGACCCTTGCAACGGCGCGCCGCCGCCGCGATCTGTTCGTGGAGGCAGGGCGGCGCATCGTCGATCTGTGCAAGCGATACTACGAGCGGGACGACGATTCGGTGCTTCCCCGCAGCATCGCCACCCGCGACGCGTTCCTCAACGCCATGTCGATGGACATCGCCATGGGAGGATCCACGAACACGATCCTCCACACCCTCGCCGCCGCGCAGGAGGGCGAGGTTGACTTCAACCTGCGCGACATCGACGATCTCTCCCGCAAGGTGCCGTGCCTGGCGAAAATCGCGCCGAATTCCTACGACTGGCACATCGAAGACTTCCACCGCGCCGGCGGCATCCCGGCGCTTCTCGGCGAGCTCGACCGCGCCGGACTGCTCCGCCGCGACGTCCATGCCGTCCACGCCGACGACCTCGAGGCGTGGCTCGGCCGCTGGGACGTCCGCGGCGGCAATCCCTGCGAGGAGGCGCTCGACAGATTCAAGGCCGCGCCGGGGCGCGTGCGCACCACCAAGCCGTTCTCGCAAGACGCCACGTGGGAGAGCCTCGACACCGACTCCGTCTCCGGATGCATCCGATCGGTCGAGGAAGCCTATACGAAGGACGGCGGGCTCGCCGTGCTCTTCGGCAACATCGCCGAGGACGGCGCCGTCGTCAAGACCGCCGGCGTGGACGAGTCGCTCTTCCACTTCGAGGGCCGCGCCCGCGTCGTCGAGTCGCAGGAGGCCGGCGTCGAGCTCATCTTGTCCAAGGCCGTTGAGCCCGGCGACGTCGTCGTCATCCTCTACGAAGGCCCTAAGGGAGGCCCGGGCATGCAGGAGATGCTGTACCCGACGACGTTCCTCAAGGGCCTAGGGCTGGGGAAGGCGTGCGGGCTCATCACCGACGGGCGTTTTTCCGGCGGCACCTCCGGGCTGTCGATCGGCCACATTTCGCCGGAGGCAGCGGCCGGCGGCGCCGTCGGGCTGATCGAAGAGGGGGATCTGATCGTCATCGACATTCCCTCGCGAACGCTCAAGCTCGACGTCTCCGACGACGAACTCGCCCGACGCCGCGAAGCCAAGGGTTCGCTTCCGTGGAAGCCGAGCGCCCGCGACAGAAAGGTCTCCAAGGCTCTGCAGGCGTACGCTGCGATGGTCACGAGCGCGGACAAAGGCGCCGTCCGCCGGCTCCCCTGAGTCCGCCCCCGAGTTTCATCGCCGAGGTCTCATCAGGGGAAAAGTTGCATCCTGCTGCGGGAAAATGTGCGATTTTAGGACTCCCGCCCCAGACGCCCGTGTGTTGTAGGGAACACAATAGGTGGTGTTCCCCTCAAGGTGACTGACCGCTCGGAGGCCGTTCGTGAAAACTGTTCTGGAGTACCTGGCAAACCATCACGTCCTTTTCACCTTCCTTCTGGTGGGTGTTGGCATGTACCTGGGAGAAAGGAAGATAAAGGGGGTCGGCCTAGGCGCCGCGGCGGTGCTCTTCCTGGCCATCGCCGTCTCGGCCTACGGGGTTCACCTCGGCGTTCCGGCCAACGCGGACAAGGGCGGGATGATCATCTCCCAAGAGGTCGGCATTTTGGGCTTGGCCATCTTCGCCTTTGCCATCGGCAACAGTTCGGGCAGGAGCTTCTTCCAATCCCTTAAACACGCGGCGCAGCCGATTGCTGCGATGGTGGGAATCCTCATCGTCGCGGCCGCCTGCACCTTCCTCGTCGGCAGGTACGTGTTCGCGATGGACCCGGGAATCATAGCGGGAACGTTCGCCGGCGGCATCACGAACACCCCCGCGCTCGCCGCCGCGGGCGAGGCGTCCGGGCAGGAGTCGCTCGCGACAGTCGGGTACGCCGTCTCCTATCTGTTCGGGGTTTTGGGCATGATCGTCGCCGCGCAGCTGGCATTGCGCAAGGCCCCTGGAGACACCGACACGCCCGATCCCGTCACGCATTACAACGTGTGCGTCGAACGCGACGACCGCCCCACGATCGAGCAGGTCGAGGCCGAACTGGGCGGTCCCATTGAGATCTCGCGCATGCGCCGGGGAGAAGAGGGGCCGATCTGGATTCCCGACAATGACGAGGTGCTCGAGAAAGACGACCTCGTGACGGTCGTCGGCACGATCGAAAACGTCAACGACGCGCTCAAGCACCTCGGGCACAAATCGAGCCATTCGCTGCGCTCGGATCGCCGAATGCTCGATTTCCGGCGCATCACGGTGTCTAAGCACAGCCACGCGGGAAAGACGGTGGCCGAACTCGACAAAGAGCTTGAAGAGCGATGGGGCGCCAAGATATCGCGAGTTCGCAGGGGCGACGCCGACATGCTCGCCATGCCGAACTTCATGGTCGAGTTGGGCGACCGCGTGCGCGTCGTCGGCCCCACCCTCAAGCTCAAAGAAATCTCGAAGTGGCTCGGCGACTCGTCGAAGGGCCTGAGCGACATCAATCCAGTGACGCTGGGCCTGGGCCTTGCCCTCGGATACTTCATCGGCGAAATCGAATTCCCCATCCCGGGCGGGGGCCACTTCGCCCTGGGGTACGCCGCCGGCATCCTGATCGTGGGCTTGATCATGGGAAAAGTGGGCAGGATCGGGCCGTTCATAACCGCATTGCCGAGCACCTCGAACGCTGTTCTGGCCGAGTTGGGGCTGCTCATGTTCCTCGCGCGCGCCGGGACCAACGCCGGAACCCAGATCCTCGAGGCCTTCTCGGGAGGCCACTGGTGGAAGATCTTCATCCTGGGCTTCATCACGACGACGGTCGTGGCGGCCTTGCTCTATATCGTCATGCGCGGCGTGTTCAAGATGGGTGGGACGAAGCTTTCCGGCTTGCTCGGAGGCGCGCAGACCCAGCCGGCCGTCCTCGCCTTCGCAAACGGCAGGACCGGGGCCGATCCGCGCGTTGCGCTGGGATACGCGCTCGTCTATCCGGTGGCGATGATCGTGAAGATTCTGCTGGCGCACATCCTCGGAACTTTGTGACCGCTCGTTTGACCCCGGCTGCCGACTTGACCCGGCTGCCGGCCCAGCTGCCGTCAAGCATTCTCCGCAGCCAGGTTTTCTGCTGCCGGGCCCGTCGCAGCTGCCGCGATCCTTCGCCGCAGGGCGGTCAGTGGCGGAAAGGCTCGGGGATCGTCGGGGTTGAGTCTCCCAAGGTCGGGACCTCTGGGGGCTCCTCCATCCGCCAGTGGCGGTCGGTGACGACGCGGGCCAGCGCGAGGCCGACGCCGATCGCCGTCGTCGTCAAAAGCAGCGTGACCGTCGACTCGAGGGCCGTCAGCACGTCTTGACCGGCGCTCATGGCCGTCATCGCGCGGTAGAGCGGGACTCCCGGAATCATGACGACGACCGCCGGAACCGACAGGGTGACGCGTGAAAAACGGGAATGGCGAGAGAAGACATGGGCGATGATGCCGGCGAAAAATGCGGCAATGCCGACGGCGCCTACGGGGTTGAAGTCGGCGTCCTGGCCGACGAGCCTGGCGACGTTGATGATCGTGCCGTTCAGCCCGGCGAGCAGGCAGGCCTGCGCGGGCGCGTTGAACAGCATGGCGAAGCCGTAGGCGGCGATGAAGGTCGCCAGTGCCCGGCCCGCGGCCAGCGGCAACGGCTCGAGGCTGTAGCCGGGCTGGGTGGTGGAGATCGACCAGTCGAAGATGCTCGAGACGGCCCAGACGGACGCCGCCGTCGCGATGATCAGCATGACGACGTAGGTTCCCCGGGAGATGCCCGCTATGAAGTCTTGGCGTATGAGGTCCAGTATCGATGTGACGAGGGGGAAACCGGGAACCAGGAAGAGGACGGCTGAGACCATGCCCGCTTGATGCGTCGCGTCGATGACGTCGGTGCTCTGGAGGGAGCCGACGATGGCCATGTAGAGGCCCGACGCGGCGAAGCCGCAGACCATCCACGTCATGAAGTGGTTGACGTGGCGTTTGAGAAGCAGCCTGCGAACCGCCTGCCCGATGAGTGCGGCGACGAGCACGGCCAGGCATTCGACGAGCCCGCCTTTGTTGAGGAAGGCGAAGCCCGCGCAGGCCAGGCCGGAGGCGATGGAGGAGACGGGAATCGAATAGAGCACCGGTCGCCTGTGAATCTTTTCGATGTCCCTGATGGCGTCCTCGACGAGGAGCGAGGCGGGCAGGGACTGAACGTACGCGTTGAAACGGTCGATGCGGTCGGCGTTTACCCCGAGGTTTCGCTGTTCGACGACCTCCGTGCGGAAGGTCCCGTTTGCCCAAGCCGTCGCCGTGATGGTTGTGTACGTCATTTGGACGTGGAGCCTTTCGATGCCCACGGCTCGCGCGAGGCGCTCCATGCCGTCCTGCACTCGAAAAGCGGACGCTCCGGAGGCCAGCATGTACTGTCCAAGCCTGAGGACGACGTGCGTTTGATGAGCCAAACGCGTGTGCACGGCAAGGGATTCGGGGCGGTGTTTCTCGGTCACTCTTCAACTTTACTTCGCCTCGGAGAGTGTTTCACATCCTGATACCGTTATCCAAAATATGAGATAAAAACGCGGCGGCTTGGTTTATGGCGACATGCGAGTTAACCTCTTGTTCATGAAGATCCTTTCGGTACGAAACGGGCGCGTGGCAAACGCTTGCTAGTTTCGTGCTGCGCGCCCCTCGTCGGAGGGGCTTTTTTCATGCCCTTGCCCGGCTTGTGCCGGGCGAAGGCCCCCGGCGGGAGCCGGACAACTGAAAACGACGCAAAAGACGCATAAGGAGGAGCCCATGGCCAAACCGACACCGGCCGATGTGGCCGCCAGCCACGCCGAAAAGGCGCAAGGTCCGATTCGGGAGAAATCCACGGGTGCACGTTCGATCGTTCGCTCGCTCGAGGAGCTTGGCGTCGACGTCGTATTCGGCATGCCCGGAGGGGCGATCCTCCCCACGTACGATCCGATCTTTCAGTCGGACAAGCTTCGCCACATCCTGGTTCGCCACGAGCAGGGCGCCGGCCACGCGGCAGAGGGCTACGCCTTGGCGACCGGGAGGGTGGGCGTGTGCATTGCGACGTCGGGCCCCGGGGCGACGAATCTCGTGACCTCGCTTCTGGACGCCCACATGGATTCGGTGCCGATCGTCGCCATCACGGGCCAGGTGGGGACAAACGCCATAGGCTCCGACGCCTTTCAAGAGGCCGACATTGTGGGCATAACGATGCCGGTGACCAAGCATTCCTTCCTCGTCACGAGCGCAGAGGAGATCCCCGCGCGCATCGCCGAGGCGTTCCATCTGGCTTCGACGGGAAGGCCGGGCCCGGTGCTCGTCGACGTCACGAAGTCGGCGCAGGTGGAGGAGGCGGACTTCGTGTGGCCTCCGGAGACGGACCTTCCCGGGTACCACCCCGTCGTCAAGCCCAACGCCCGCCAGGTCCGCGAGGCCGCGCGGCTCATCGCCACTGCCGCGCGTCCCGTCCTGTACGTCGGGGGCGGGGCCATTCGCTCGGGCGCCTCGGAGGCGATCGTCGAGCTTTCCGAGCTTGGGAACCTTCCGGCGGTCACCACGCTGACCGGGCGCGGCTCCGTTCCCGATTCCCATCCGAATCATTTGGGAATGCCGGGAATGCACGGCTCGGTCCCCGCAGTGGCGGCCCTCCAGGAATCCGATCTCATCGTCGCGCTGGGCGCGCGCTTCGACGACCGGGTCACGGGCCTGGTCGAGGGATTCGCCCCCTCGGCGAAGGTCGTCCACATCGACATCGACCCGGCTGAAATCTCAAAGAACCGTTTCGCGGACGTGCCGATCGTCGGGGACCTGAAGGAAACCGTGGGCGAACTCATCTCCGAGCTGCGGCAGGCGCAGGCCCATTACGGCAAACCCGCGCTCGCCGAGTGGTGGAAGCACATCGAGGGGCTGCGCGAGAAGTTCCCTCCCGGGTGGGAAGAGGTCGACGACGGGCTGCTCGAGCCCCAGCACATCATTTCCCGGTTGGCGCACGTGGTGGGCTCCGAGGGCGTCGTCTACGTCACCGGCGTCGGCCAGCATCAAATGTGGGCCAATCAGTTTCTCCGGCACGAGCACCCCAGGCAGTTCATCACCTCCTCCGGTGCGGGGACGATGGGGTTCGGAGTTCCCGCCGCCATGGGCGCGAAGGTGGGTTGCCCGAACAAGACGGTGTGGGTGATCGACGGCGACGGCTCCTTCCAGATGACCAATCAGGAACTCGCCACTTGCCGCATCGAGGGAATCAACATCAAAGTGTGCATCATCAACAATTCGTCGCTCGGCATGGTTCGCCAGTGGCAGACGCTCTTCTATGGCGGAAGGTACTCGCACACCGATCTCAACACCGGCCACGGCACCGTGCGCGTCCCGAACTTCGTCAAGCTGGCCGAGGCCTATGACTGCGCCGCCTGGAGCGTGAAGGAGGGAGACGACATCGACGCCGCCTTTGCCAAGGCGATGGAGATCGACGATCGGCCGGTCCTCTTGGAGTTCATCACCTCTCCCGACGCCGAAGTGTGGCCGATGGTGCCCGCGGGCGTCTCCAACGACGACATCATCTACGCCCGTTCGTTCCGGCCGGCCACGGACCCGAACGCCGCCTGAGGAGGAGAAACATGAGTACCCGTCACACGTTGTCCGTTCTGGTCGAGAACAAGCCGGGCGTGCTCACGCGAGTCGCCGCCCTTTTTGCGCGCCGAGCCTTCAACATCCATTCCCTCGCCGTCGGAGAGACCGAGGACCCGCGCATTTCCCGCATGACCGTCGTGGTGGACGCCGCCGAGCTTCCGATTGAGCAGGTGACCAAGCAGCTGAACAAGCTCGTCAACGTCCTGAAGATCGTCGAGCTGGATCCGGCCGCGGCCGTCGAGCGCCAGCTCTTGCTCGTCAAGGTCTCGGCGAACGACTCCTCGCGGGCCAATGTGCTTCAGATCGTCGACCTCTTCCGCGCCCACGTCGTCGACGTGGTCCCAGACGCCGTGACCGTCGAGGCGACCGGATCCGATGCGAAGGTCGAAGCTTTCCTCACGGCGCTTGAACCTTATGGAATACGGGAGATAGTTCAGTCCGGCGCGGTGGCAATCACCAGGGGCGCGCGTTCGCTCTCAGAACGAGTCGCCGCCGAATTGAACTGACTCGGTGGATAATTGACGGCGACGGCGCGATTTCATTGACCGCCTAAGCCGCAGGAACGCCGGTGCGTGCGAGCGAGCGCAACCGGCCGGAGTTCCGAACTGTCGCTCATTACCGATCAAGGAGAGTAAACGTGGCTGAAATCTTCCACGATGCCGATGCAGACCTGTCGCTGATCCAGTCCAAGAAGGTAGCCATCATCGGCTACGGATCGCAGGGCCACGCCCATGCGCTGAACCTGCGCGATTCGGGCGTCGAGGTGGTTGTCGGGCTCCGCGAGGGTTCGAAGTCGATCGCCAAGGCCGAGGAGCAGGGCCTGGAGGTCGCATCCGTCGCCGACGCCGTCGCCCAGGCCGACGTCGTCATGGTCCTGGCGCCCGACCAGTCTCAGCGGGCGATCTGGGCCAACGACATCGAGCCGAATCTCAAGGAGGACGCCGCGGTGTTCTTCGCCCACGGCTTCAACGTCCACTACGGCTACATCAAGCCCGGCCCGACCCACGACGTCTGCATGGTCGCCCCCAAGGGCCCGGGCCACACCGTCCGCCGCCTTTTCGAGGAGGGGCGCGGCGTTCCCTCCCTCGTGTGCGTGGAGCAGGACGCCTCCGGCCAGGCCTTCGAGCTCGCCCTGTCGTACGCCGCGGCCATCGGCGCCGCCCGCGCGGGCGTCATCAAGACGACCTTCCGCGAGGAGACGGAGACCGATCTGTTCGGCGAGCAGGCCGTTCTTTGCGGCGGCGTCTCCCAGCTCATCCAGTACGGCTTCGAAACGCTCGTCGAGGCGGGATACCAGCCCGAGATGGCCTACTTCGAGGTGTGCCACGAGATGAAGCTCATCGTGGACCTCATCAACGAAGGCGGTCTGACGAAGCAGCGCTGGTCCTGTTCGGACACTGCCGAATACGGCGACTACGTCTCTGGCCCGCGGGTGATCCGCCCCGACGTCAAGGACCACATGAAGGAAGTTCTGGCCGACATTCAAAACGGCTCTTTCGCCAAGCGCTTCATCGACGATCAAGACGCAGGCGCCCCCGAGTTCCTTGAGTTGCGCGCCAAGGGAATGGCCCATCCGATCGAGAAGACCGGGCAGGAGATCCGCAAGCTCTTCGCGTGGAACAACTCGAATCTCGACAAGGATTACACCGACGGCGAGGCGGCTCGCTGAGCGGCGGACCTTGTCCGGTGCGGCGTCCGGTGCGGCCTGGTAGAGCCGGTCGGGCGGAACGACTCGACCGAGCGCATGCCTAGGCGAAGCTCTCGGCGAGGGGCGGGAATCATCCTGCCCCTCGCCTTGTTTTTGCGACGCTTCTCTTTCTTAATACGCCATGACGGCAGCAAGATGGCGAATTGTCGCCAATCGCGTCGTGGCGGGTTGGCGACACTGCGAGCGCGTCCCGCGCATCGAGTCTAAAGTGGGGGAGGGGCGGCGCCGTCGTCCTCGACTCGACAAGCGGAGACAAACAATGAGCATTGCCGTCGTCTACAACACCGTCACGGGATTCAGCCGCACATACGCGGAATGGATCGCCCAGGATCTGGAGGCCGACCTTCTTTCCTGGGACGAGGCCAAGGGAATGAACTTAGCCGCGTATCGCCTGGTGGTCTACGGGGCGGGGGTTCGGATGAGCGCCGTCCGGGGCTTCAAGGATTTCAGACGAAAGATCAAGCGCGACGGGCTGTACGGAACCGGCCGTGTGATCGTCTTCGCCACCGGCGGCACACCCGTGCATCCCGACCGCGACTGGCGTTCGCCCGCGGCGACCTTGACGAAGGAGGAACTCGCGCGCGGCACATTCCCCTTCTTCTACTTCGAGGGCGGCATTGCCTATGACGGTCTGAATTGGCCGGAAAAGACGCTTCTGAAGATCTTCTCCAAGCGGGTTCAGAGGCATCGCCATCGCGGCGAGTGGGCCGAGGCCGTGGCCAACGGCATCGTCGAAGGCTACGACCACACTGACCGCAAAGCCGTCACGCCGCTGGTCGAGGAGGCGAGGCGCATTCTGGCGTCCGAACAGGCATGCGGCTGACGGGATGCGCGACGAGAATCTCGGCCTGAAGTTCAACGGCACCACAAAGTTCGGCCGGGTTCGTCCGGGCGGTTTCGCCAGACTGGAGAAGAAACTCGGGGCCGACGGCGCCGACCTCGAATCGCTTGCCGAGGAGACGGTCAATGCCGTTCTCGGCAACCTTGAGGCTATGAGAGATCGCCATTCCGACGTCGTTCGCGAACTCGATTGGATTGAGAAGAATGCCGCTGCTATGCGGCGGCAGCTGTTTTTGCCCTCGCTTGGTTCCAAGTGATCTTGCTTCGGTCGAAGCGACGCTTCGCCCTGTCTCGCTCGCGGCGGGCCTGTGATGAAAATCGTCGGCAAGGCACAGATTCTGCCTGTATGTTTGAAGGGAGACCAGGCAAAACGACCGGGGAGGCGAGATGGACAACTCCAACGGAAGCGCGAGATCGTCCCGCGAACGGCCGGATGATTCGCGTGTGCCGTCGAGGGCGGCGTCCGGGCTTTTCGGCGACGCCGGGAACACCTCCCGAATCCCTGCCCGCAGAGGCTCCAGAGGCAGACATTCCCATGCCTCTCCGTCTACAGCGTCATCCAGCGTGACGCCCCCATCCTCCGACGCGGCGCCGCCTTTGGCTGACACGGCTCCCTTAACGGCCGACCCCGCCGATTGGCCCGTCGGCGTCCCCGGGCAAGGCGTCGACGATCTGGACGTCGTCTCGAAGGGCGCCGATGATCTGCATGGACCGCAGAGCGCCGACGATCTTCACGGCGGGAACTCGGGCGGGAACGTGGAGCCTGGCGAGAGGATCGAACTCGGCGGAGACGGGTCCTCCTTCGATTTCCGCCCGTCCGCCGACGATCGGCAGGACACGGCGGTGATGGGTTTGGGAACCGGTCGGCGCCGGCTCGCCGATTCGCCGCCTGCGGGCTGTTCTCACACTCCCACGGCAGTTGAGCGCGGACTCGGCTCAGTTTCGGCGTCTTTCGCCGGCAGCCTCCCCGAAAACGACGGCTCCGCGGATATACTTGAGAACTCATCGGATATAACCGGGAACTCAACCGGGCCGGGCGACAAGGCGTCCGCGCCACGAAAGAAGAGCCTAGTGAAGAGACTTGCGAAAGTGTGCATTGCCATCGTCGTCACGGGAGCCCTCGTCTTCACCGGTCTAAACGTCTATATGACAACGTCGACCGACGACTCCGTAGTGACCGTCAACTCGGTGCCTTCGGAAGCGAAAGCCGACTGCATTCTCATTCTCGGCGCCTCGGTGCGCGCGAACCGCAAACCGAGCCCCATGCTTCTCAAGAGGCTCGAACGCGGGCTGGAGCTGTATCGCAAAAAGGCCGCGCCGAAGGTTTTGGTTTCGGGGGACAATGCAACCGTCGCATACAACGAAGTCAAGGTCATGCGCGAATGGCTGCAGGCCAAAGGCGTTCCTCCCCAAGACATCTTCGAAGACCACGCTGGCTTTTCGACCTACGAGTCCATGTACCGCGCCCGCGACGTGTTCAAGGTCAAGCGGATGATCGTCGTCACTCAGCGCTACCACCTGGCGCGGGCGATATACACGGGCGATGCCTTGGGGCTTAAGGTCTGGGGCGTCGCGGCCAACGGAAACAACTACTCGGGTCAGATCAAACGCGACATGCGCGAATGGGTCGCCCGCGTCAAGGATCTCGGAAAGACCGTCTACAAGCCCGAACCTAGGTTCCTCGGGCCCGCGCTGCCGATCTCCGGCGACGGCAGGGCGACGATGGGCTGACCGCCCCTGCGCTTTGGAGGAGGGGCGGCGCTCTGTTGGGAAGCGGGTGACGTTCTGTTCGAGGCGTTCTGGGCGGACGGCGACGTCGCGCACGCCCTCCGCCAGCGTGTAGCATCGACGGCGCAGACATCCACGCTTCGCTGGCGCACGTGACGAAAGGGAGACAGCAGTGTCGGAATCGATAGTGGGCACCGGGCGGCGCCTCGACGTCCACCCGGGCAGGAAACAAGAGGTCACTACCCTCGAGCTGCTTTTCGATCTCGTCTATATACTCGCGCTGGCGCAGCTGTCCGAGCATCTTTTGAAGAATCTCGACTGGCGCGGAGTGCTCGAGACTCTCGTTCTGCTTCTCGCCGTTTTCTGCGTATGGTCTTTGACCGTTTATGATTCAACCACCGTTCTCATCAGGTCGCGCGCCGTCTATCCCATCGTCGTCGCGGCCATGCTCGTGAGCCTCGTCATGAACACGGCGATTGGCGGCGCTTTCGGCGGCTCTCCGTGGATGTTCGTGGCGCCCATGCTCGTCGTCCAGTTCGGCAGGACGTTCGTCGCCAGGCGCATGGACGTATACGAGGCGCTTCGCAGGCAGCGGACGGCTGTGGCGATCTGGCTTGGCTTCTCCTCGCTTCTGTGGGTTGCGGGGTGCTTTGCGAGTCGAGAGCAGCGGCTCTGGCTGTGGCTCGCGGCCGCGCTGATCGACCTTGCCGGACGGTGGACCCAGCATCCCCTCCCGAGGTTCGACCGGAGCGAGCTTTCTCGCGTGCCCTTCGATCTGGGGCATCAAGTCAGGCGCTGCCGCCTCTTCTTCATCGTCTGCCTCGCCTCGGGCTTCCTAGCCGTCGGCAACGCGATGAAGCGTCACCTTGACGCGCCGCTGAGCGTCGCCGTCGGCCTCCTGTCCCTGACCGCGATCGTCTGCCTGTGGTACATCTACTTCTGGCGGACAGCCGTCATCGACGGATTAATCTCCGGCGAATCCGGCCACTCGACCAACGGCATCGGACTCGGCCTCCTCGTCGCCGAGGGGCAGCAAATGCTCGCCGCGGGCATCGTTGCGTTCACCGCCGGAATGGAAATGGCAGTCGGCCAGCCGCGTGAGAGGATCTCCGCCTCCGTCGGTCTTCTTTTGGGCTGGGGGCCGGCGCTGTGCCTGATTGCGCTGTGGTTCGTCTTCGTGAAGAGGAAAGTGCGCCCGGAAGGGCTGAACTTTGCCTGCCTGACGATGCTCGGCGTAGGCGTCCTTCTTGCGCTTTTGCGCCCTGCCGGGGCCATAGCCGTCATCGAGGTCGCGATCGTCGCGGTGTGCGCATGCCTCGTGTACGGAAACGGCGTAGGAAAGATGCGTCCCTTTGAGCAGGCCGATTCCAAGGACTCGCAGGATCCAGGAGACTCCCTTCGCCTGGGCGATTGGACCGATCCCAAAGCGGTCCGATTGGACGGCCGTGAACAGAAGCCAAACAGCGGGGAAGGCAACCTTGGCGGCCGAGACGGCGAGCTAGAGGGCCGGGCCCCCAAGCTGGCTCATGGGGGCAGCAAGCTCGCTGATAGGGCCCCCAAGCTGGCTGACGAGGGCCGCAAGCTAGCTGATCAGGACGACAGAACGGACAGCCGAGGTCTCAAGAAGGGCGATCGGATGCTCGACGATCGGATGCTCGACGGACACGGCCTTCGGTTCGACGGTTCGACGTCGGATAAGCGGATTGTCAGACCGACGACGCGGGTGCAAGGCCGCGAACCGGGCGACCCAGAATGCGGCCGCCGCTCAACAGGTTAGCGAACCGCCATTCAGCCGGTTAGCGTGCCGCCCTGCCCGGCCCTGCCGGATAGAGCGCCATCGGCGATTGGCCAGGTTCAATCAGCCAGGCCCAATCAGCCGGCTAGGAACTCTTTGATCGCGGGGAGGTCTCGCCGCGCCTGCTGCATGCCCTCTTCGTAGGCCGCTTGGATGCGCACGGCATTGCGCTCGCCGTTGGACACCGGCATTGTTTCGGGATAGTAAAGGTAGGCTTTCCCCTCGGCCTGGAGCTGTTCGAGTTCGTCGAGGGTGGCGTTGTAGCGTTCGGGACGCTTTAGTATCGCCTCGACGACGGCGGGATACTTCTTAAATATCTTCTGGTAAATCGCGGCAGGGGCCCTGACCGGCCCTTTCCGATACCCGCGAGGGCGCGTCATGACAACGAGGAAGCGCTCGTACCCGTCGGCTCTGGCCGCATCGACGGCGAAGCCTCCCGTCTCGCCTATCGCGCCGTCGAGATAGGCGGTCCCGTCAAGCTGAACCATTGGCATCGCGATCGGTATAGAAGACGAGGCCTGGCATCGCGTCGTGAAATCCGAATTGTCCTTCACGTCGTCTCGGCCCCAGTAGACGGTCTTTCCTGTTGCGCAGTCGAAAGAGCCGATCTTGAACGGCGTGGAGCTGGCCGAGTACGCCTCCCAGTTGTAGGGAAGAAGCTCGCCGGGCGCCGTCGTCTGGTGGTAAATGTAATCCGAATTGAAGTAACCTTTGCCTCTTATGAAGCTGATCGGGCCTCCGATCTTCGGGTCTTTCGCAAGCTCGACAAAGCATGCACGGGCCCGCCAAGCGTCGCGGGCCAAAAAATTCGCCGTGTGGGTCGCTCCCGCAGAAATCCCGCCCACCCAAGGGACCTCGACTCCCGATTCAATCATTGCGGCAACCAACGCGGCCGTGTACGTGCCGCGCATCCCGCCGCCTTCGAAGATCAATGCAGTGCCTGTAGCCATAACACCCTCAGTTTAGCGCGAGTTCCCGAAGGCATGCTGCGGCAGAAGCCGTGCGACGCCGGAGGGGATTCGGACGACGGCGGTGTGGGCGGCCGCGACGTTTTCGCCGCGACCGCCCACACCGGTCACTTCTATCCAGTCAGCCCGAAAGGGTCAGCAGTCCTCGGACGAGGCGGCTTCCTCGGTTTCGGCGGCGCCTCCGCCAAAACCGCCGCTCTCGGCCGGCTCAGTCTTCCGCGACCAGGCGCTTCATGACCGCGCGTGCGCCGTCGGCCCGAATCGCCCTCAAAGCCTCCGTGAAAGCCTCAACGAAGCGCGGGTCCGAGCCGAGCTCGCCGAAGACCGCCTCGTCGGAGATTACAGCGGTGTCCTCGCCGTCGCGCTCGCGGGCGGCCAAGGCGACCAGACGATCGCCCTGCTGGTCGTCGACCACGATCTCCGAGCCGTCCTCGGCCTTGCCTTCCATCCCCAGAGCCCACGCGGCGCACATGGCCGCGCCGAGCTTGATCGAGCGGTTCTCCTTGAGGTTGTCGCGAACCGTCGGAAGAACGAACTTCGGCATCCGATCCGAGGCGTCCTGCGCCAACCTCGCGAGGGTGTCCGCGATCGAGGCGTTCGTGAAACGCTCGAACAGCGTGTTGACGTACTGCGGGAGGTCGATGCCCGGCACGGGAAGAAGCGTCTCCAGCGCCTCCTTTTCCAGATAGGCACGCGTAAACGCGGCGACGTCGGGGTCGGCTGCGGCGTCGTGGGCGAACTCAAAGCCGAGCAGACGCCCCCAGTGTGCGAGCGACTGGTGAGAGGCGTTGAGGAGGCGAAGCTTCATGAGCTCATACGGGACGACGTCGTCGACGAGCTGGACCCCCGCGTCCTCGAACGGGGGCCGCCCCAGGGTGAACTTGTCCTCCAGGACCCACTGCGCGAACGGCTCGGCCGTCACGGGCCAGGCGTCCTCGATGCCGTAGCGCTCGCGGACCATCTCGACGTCCTCCGGCGTCGTCACCGGGGTGATCCTATCGACCATGCCGTTGGGGAAGGCGACGTTTGCCCGAATCCATGCCTCGAGCTCGGGATCGGTGAGCTTCGCCTGGGCGAGGACCGCGGCCTTTGCGATCGAACCGTTGCCCGGGAGGTTGTCGCAAGACATGACGGTGAAGGGAGGAATTCCGGCGTCGCGGCGTCGGCGCAACGCCTCGACGATGAAGCCGAAGGCCGTGGTCGGCTTGTCGGGATGCTCGGCGTCGTGCTTCGCGGCGGGATTCTCGGTGTTGAACTCACCGGTCGCGTCGTCGATGTTATAGCCGCCCTCGGTGACGGTCAGGGAGACGATCCGGGTGCCGGCGTCGGTCATCTTGTCGAGGACCTTGCTCGGGTCGTCCGGTGCGTAGAGGTATTCGTGGATGGAACCGATGACTTTGGGCTCGAGCGTCCCGTCGGGATGCTTGAGGACCAGAGTGTAGAGGCCGTCCTGGTTCTGCATGACGTCGCGCATCCGCTTGTCGGATGGCATGACGCCCACTCCGCAGATGCCCCAGTCGAGCGCCTCGCCTTCGCTCATGAGGCGGTCAAGATACATGGCCTGGTGGGCGCGGTGGAAGTTTCCCAGTCCGAAATGGACGATTCCGGACGTTACGGCCGAACGGTCATACGTGGGCGCCAAGAAGGCGCTGGCGAGCGACGCCGCCACCGACGACTGCGTAGAGGTGCCAAATGTGCTGGTCATGTTTGTGCTACTTTCCCATAGCGGCGTCAGCGGCTTCGTGGTAGACGCCGAACCGGCTATGTTGCCCAGTGCTTACCCTGCGTGCTGCGGCGGGACAAAGCGCCCCGCCGACGCGGCCGAGGTCCGCGAAGAGCGGCTTTCGGCCTTGCGCAGCCATTCTTTCACGGTATTGCCGGTGGCGAAAGGGGGAGGAATCCCGCGTTTTGGGCCCCTGCCCGTTTATGCGCAGTTTTCTTACGGCTTTGTAAGGGGCGCTGCGGTAAGGTTCCGCACACCCGCACGCCTACACACCGGGCGAGGCTTCTTTTGGGACGCATTGACGACGGCTTGGGTCTATTCGGTTCGGCGACGGGCGAGTGGCCGGTCCTTTTCGAAAACGGGCGAGTGGCCGGTACTTTTCGAACCGGCAAGGATGTGGCTCTTTCGGCCCGACGGCGACGGAGGAAGCCGTCTGTGCGGCACGTCCTCATCCGCGCTCATCGGCCGGAAGCTCCTCAAACCTATTGACTTTTCGGAGCGGCATGCCTGCATATGGGCGCATTGGGCGGCAACTACTTCCGCATGGAGAGTCCGACGTTCGGCATGTCTTCATCCGGGCGGGTTGGGCACAGCCTTCCGGCCGAGGGCAGCTCTTGCTTTTGAGGGGATCAGTTCTTGCTTTTCGCCCAAAAATAGATATCATATTGATATCGCCAAGGTTCGCGGGGCCAAAGCGGCGTTCTCGACGTCGGGCATCGAATGTTTCCGACGCCGCCCCCGAACGTTCCAGGCGCCGGACTTTAGATAGGAGAGGGAAATGCCTGCCAACGACAATCCAGAAGCGGATTCTGGCGAATCCGCGAAACCGCGCGAATCTATGAAACATCGGCGGTCCGCAAAGCCGCGGGAATCGGCGAAACTGCCCGAGTCTGCAAAACTGCAGGCGGAGGCGGCCGAGTTCCGCGCTCGCGTTCACATCGACGAGAAGATTGTTTGGTCTGCGGGTTCGGGCCCCGCTTTCCTCGCCGCCGTCGGCCTACTTGCCGCGCTGGCGGGTTTCATCTACCTGATCGTCGTCGGCGCCATTGATTCGGCCGATGGCATTGTGGTCTCTGGGGCGATCAAGATAGCCATAGGGACGGTCGGGGTGATCGTCGTCTGCTTGCTCGGCACATGTTTTTACATCGTTTCTCCGGGTGAAACCAGTGTTCGCCAGTTCTTCGGCAAGTACATCGGAACCGTCCGGCGGACCGGTCTGGTGCTGATCCCTCCGCTTACGTACGGCAAGAGGGTTTCCGTGAAGGTCCACAATTTCGAGACGTACGAACTCAAGGTCAACGACCTTGACGGAAACCCGGTGAACATAGCGGCGATCGTCGTATGGCAAGTTGCGGACACTGCTCGGGCGGTCTTCGCCGTCGAGCAGTACGAGGCGTTCATCAAGGCACAGGCTGAGTCCGCGCTGCGCCATGTGGCTACGACGCATCCGTACGACGGGCCTGGTCCGGGGGAGACGTCGCTGCGCGGGGGAACCGACCTCGTTTCTTCCGAGCTGGCCGAGGAGGTCGCTGCGCGTGTCGCGCTTGCGGGGCTGGAGATCATCGAGGTTCGCATCTCCTCGCTCGCCTATGCTCCCGAGATCGCGCAGGCGATGCTCCAGCGCCAGCAGGCCGGAGCCGTCATCGCGGCGCGCGAACAGATCGTGGAAGGCGCCGTCTCCATGGTGGACCAGGCGCTCAAGCGCCTTGAGGATTCCGACATAGTCGTCTTGGACGACGAACGCAGGGCCCAAATGGTTTCGAATCTGCTTGTCGTTCTGTGTTCGGACCAGCGGACGCAGCCCGTTGTCAACGCTGGCTCCCTTTACACGTAGGGTGTCAGTGTCCGGGAGGGACGAGCAGGCCGGAAGCGCTGTGCCGCCCGAGAAGGGCAAGCGTGCGGCTGCCGGCAAAGGGGCTGAAACCAAGCGTAAACAGCTCCTTCTCCGGCTGGATCCGGCAGTCCACGAGGCGATAGCCAAGTGGGCTGCCGACGATCTTCGGTCGGTCAACGCTCAGATTGAAATCATTCTGCGTCGCGCTCTCGTCGAAGCTGGAAGGGATCCTCGCCCGAAGCCGATGCGGGGCAGGGGAAGGCCGCGCAAGGAGCCCGACGACGAAGCTGGCCAGGCCGATGGGAAGACATGACCCTCCGCGGCTTTCGAGGCTTGAGGCTCTGCGTTTTCGAAACTTGAGGCTTCGCGCTTTCTTGTCCGTTGGGGCGTGAAAAGGACAGTGGGAATTGGTTGCTCTGTTAAGTGGTTGTGAGCGGCCATCTGTGGGACGTTGAGCAGTGCGGCTAGCACCGCTGTCATGGCTGTGGCAAGGCAAAAGCCTTGATCCGCGTAGTTTTGCCAGTGCGCGCGGCATCCGGGCTTTTGCCTTGTTGGGCAAGGATTGCTTTTCCATCGCCCTCACCTCTTTCCTGGACTCGAAACCTTGGCGTTCCGGAAGTGTGAAGGGTCCGGTCCGGCTTCGATAAGGCCATCCTCGAATCTGCCCGACCGCGAAAGTCCAGGACTGACAGAGGATTGTAATGTGCGCAGAATGGTATTGTGTTTTTCCCGCTGTCTATGAGGATTTCTGGATCACCCCCGCATGCGCGGGGAAGACATGCAGTGGTTTGGGCCGCGTGCGGTGAATATCGGATCACCCCCGCATGCGCGGGGAAGACGTCATCCCCACGCGCGGAACCCCATGGCAAGGCGGATCACCCCCGCATGCGCGGGGAAGACTTCAGGTGAAGCCGCACCTGGACTATAAGCCTCGGATCACCCCCGCATGCGCGGGGAAGACCACAATGTTCACCAATATCATGTCTGATAGGAAGGATCACCCCCGCATGCGCGGGGAAGACCTTAAACAAGGGCGCGAATGGTCGGAGGCTCAGGGATCACCCCCGCATGCGCGGGGAAGACAGATGCCGAAAACATTGCGCTCAAGGCCGCCAAGGATCACCCCCGCATGCGCGGGGAAGACGAGGACGCTTGACCTCCTCCGACGTCGCCAAACGGATCACCCCCGCATGCGCGGGGAAGACGATCCGCGCCCAGGATCACCCGGTCACGGCTTGGGATCACCCCCGCATGCGCGGGGAAGACACGAGAACACGGCAAAAACGCGGACGCCACAGCGGATCACCCCCGCATGCGCGGGGAAGACCTCGACAGCCCTTCGCATGGCATTGTTGACCGGGGATCACCCCCGCATGCGCGGGGAAGACAACTACATGGCGTCGAACGCCCATCAGATCGCCGGATCACCCCCGCATGCGCGGGGAAGACACGAACGTTGTGTTGACGAACACGTAGGAAGTGGGATCACCCCCGCATGCGCGGGGAAGACTCCGTCGCCAAATCCGCGCGGCGCTGCATCTGGGGATCACCCCCGCATGCGCGGGGAAGACGCCGACTACAAGGCGACGATCGGGTCTTCGACGGGATCACCCCCGCATGCGCGGGGAAGACTTTCCTTTATGACGTTTTTGAATGCGTGTGGCCGGATCACCCCCGCATGCGCGGGGAAGACACAGAGCCCGACCGTTGGAGTGTGACGAGAGAGGGATCACCCCCGCATGCGCGGGGAAGACGGGGATTTCAACCCGCCGGCTGGCGTGCCCGTGGGATCACCCCCGCATGCGCGGGGAAGACCTAACACTGTGAAGTCTATACGTCAAGTCGTTAGGATCACCCCCGCATGCGCGGGGAAGACCGCTCATATGCGTCTCTCCTGTCGGTCGCCGAGGGATCACCCCCGCATGCGCGGGGAAGACAACCGTGAGAAGCACGCCGGCAACAGCCTGCCAGGATCACCCCCGCATGCGCGGGGAAGACCCGTTGCCGGATTGGCATGAGGTTGAGGTGTTGGGATCACCCCCGCATGCGCGGGGAAGACTCCGACGGTCGTGGCGGCTGGGTTCCGGCTGTGGGATCACCCCCGCATGCGCGGGGAAGACCAAATATGACAAGCGGTATTCTCATTTGTGGAAGGGATCACCCCCGCATGCGCGGGGAAGACTCAGGGTTTTTCCGTCTGCGGTCGTTCGTGTACGGATCACCCCCGCATGCGCGGGGAAGACTTTCCGAGAACGGCAAGTGGCAGACGATGGGATAGGATCACCCCCGCATGCGCGGGGAAGACGTTCTTGCCGTTGCGCATCCGCACCAGCAGACGAGGATCACCCCCGCATGCGCGGGGAAGACACGGCGCGGCCGCCACGCAGACGGTCATGCACCGGATCACCCCCGCATGCGCGGGGAAGACCTCGTCGCCGCTCACGTCCACGCTACGGGTCTCGGATCACCCCCGCATGCGCGGGGAAGACGACGACGGCGAGCCCCTGTGGATCCGCGCCGACGGATCACCCCCGCATGCGCGGGGAAGACTTCGCTGCTGCCAATCGGTGGCTTCCTTGGGAGCGGATCACCCCCGCATGCGCGGGGAAGACCTTAGCGTTTCGATACAAGGCCTCAAGCTGAGGGGATCACCCCCGCATGCGCGGGGAAGACACGTGTTCGAAAACGGCCCCGTCGTCTCCTGCAGGATCACCCCCGCATGCGCGGGGAAGACGCGACGATCATGGGATGGCGCAAATTCAGCGCGGGATCACCCCCGCATGCGCGGGGAAGACGGCGAATACGCTGGCGTTCGGCGCGAAGGAAGAGGATCACCCCCGCATGCGCGGGGAAGACGCTCCCCCGGGCGGATGTCCACCGTTCGTTTGAGGATCACCCCCGCATGCGCGGGGAAGACAAACTCAAAGAATTCACCGGCCGACGCGTGCAGGGATCACCCCCGCATGCGCGGGGAAGACTCGAATTCGTTGGGAAGATACCGTGCATACCCCGGATCACCCCCGCATGCGCGGGGAAGACGAGCTCGACGTTCGTGGACGCGTAAGGAGGATGGGATCACCCCCGCATGCGCGGGGAAGACCCCCATCGTCAACCACTTGTCTGCAATCTTGCAGGATCACCCCCGCATGCGCGGGGAAGACAAGATGAACGAAATCATGCCGTACTACAATAAGGGATCACCCCCGCATGCGCGGGGAAGACACGCTGTCGATGGACATTGCCCTCATCCCAGACGGATCACCCCCGCATGCGCGGGGAAGACAAGCACGAGATGTTTTTCGACTCTGCCATGTACGGATCACCCCCGCATGCGCGGGGAAGACCGCAGTTTGAGCTGGTCATGATCCCCTCCCGGGGGATCACCCCCGCATGCGCGGGGAAGACGATCCGGTTCCTGTATTTGCCGAGAACGGGCTCGGGATCACCCCCGCATGCGCGGGGAAGACGCTGTGGCGATCCTGCCGGACGGCGAGAGATACGGATCACCCCCGCATGCGCGGGGAAGACAACTCGTACAAAACGTCCATGCAAAATGCCGACGGATCACCCCCGCATGCGCGGGGAAGACTGCTCCGGGAGATCGCTCACGAGACTCCCGAAAGGATCACCCCCGCATGCGCGGGGAAGACCGGAACGGACGTCAACACGTCGGCGACGCACGGGGATCACCCCCGCATGCGCGGGGAAGACACCCTCTATATGACGAACGTCGATTTCGCTTTGGGATCACCCCCGCATGCGCGGGGAAGACTCCCTGTGGGTATCCCTCTACGGCGGCGATCCCGGATCACCCCCGCATGCGCGGGGAAGACGCGTTTGGAAGTTTCATCATCTACCCCATTAAAGGATCACCCCCGCATGCGCGGGGAAGACGCAATCGAGCATAAAGGGGCCGGGGAAGTCGCGGGATCACCCCCGCATGCGCGGGGAAGACGCGCGGATCTCGCCAATCAACCAGTTAGCGTACGGATCACCCCCGCATGCGCGGGGAAGACTCAGCGCCTTCTTGACGTGCGCGGAGGGCCGAGGGATCACCCCCGCATGCGCGGGGAAGACATGATTTCATCCATTGAGAAGCCCTTCGATCGCGGATCACCCCCGCATGCGCGGGGAAGACGTGAGTGTGACGTGCTGGCCGCAGCCTGCACATGGATCACCCCCGCATGCGCGGGGAAGACGGTATTTCATTGTTGTTTTCCTTTCTTTGCTGCGGATCACCCCCGCATGCGCGGGGAAGACGGCGGGAGTCTTCTCGTCCAAGCTCATTTCGTCGGATCACCCCCGCATGCGCGGGGAAGACGGCGATGCGTGCGTGGAGGACGCCGACGGGACGGGATCACCCCCGCATGCGCGGGGAAGACTCCATCAGCTGATGAGCGAGCGAGCGCTTCGCAGGATCACCCCCGCATGCGCGGGGAAGACGTCTACATTCAAGGAGCCGCGAATTTGTTGTCGGGATCACCCCCGCATGCGCGGGGAAGACGTTGAGGTTTCGGTCACGTATGTCATCGAACCGGGATCACCCCCGCATGCGCGGGGAAGACCGCATCAACGTGAAACGCCCCAAGGAGCAATCCGGATCACCCCCGCATGCGCGGGGAAGACTACATTTCGAAGGTGAAGGTGGGTCGATTTTTCGGATCACCCCCGCATGCGCGGGGAAGACAACCGAGAAATCTCCAAGACGCGTTTTGCACAGGGGATCACCCCCGCATGCGCGGGGAAGACAGTTAGATTCCCCCGGGAATCCGGCAAAGTCGTCTTCCAGCCTACCAGTTTTCCTTCACTCCCAACCTAATCCTTTAAAACGATTCCTTCGCCGGGTTTTAGGACTATGATTGACCTCGTGGAAACAACGCTGATGTTGAGTTCTAAGTCACGCTCTGTCTGGGCCAAGTCGAAATACGACAACGATTCACCTGGCTTGGCTTGGTGGTTGCCTCTGTGGTTGCACCTTGCCGACGCAGCTGAGGTTGCACGTCACCTGGCAGCGAACTGGCTTGCTCCTTCCATTCCCGATCTGATCGAAAGGGAGTTCGCGGGATCTGCTTCTGGGCTCCTCCCGGCAGACGAATTCAAAGCGTTGGCGTCGTGGTTGGCCGGCATTCACGATATCGGCAAAGCCACTCCGGCTTTCAGCACTAAAGTCGGTGCTTTGGACGATTGCATGCGAGAAGCTGGGCTTTGCCACGAGCTGATCGATGCGAGCGAACGCCGCCAAGCGCCCCACGGTCTGGCAGGCCAGATGATCGTGGAAAAATGGCTTAGGAAGACGATGCGTTGGGGCATTCAATCGGCCCGTGCGCTTGCTTCCGTCGTCGGTGCGCACCACGGCATTCCCGCTACAACAAAAATGGTCCTCAACATGCACGGGCGCGACCATCTTCTCGGAGACAGCGAATGGAGTGCGGTCCGCTCCGAACTTCTCGAGATGGCGATCAACCGTGCCGGCGTCGCCGATTTGCTTGACGAATGGTCGCATAGAAGTTGGTCCGAGCCTTTTCTTGTCGAAATCTGCGGACTTGTAATCGTGTCGGATTGGCTTGCTTCAACGGAAGCTTATTTTCCGCTTTGCCGCCTAGAGGACGACGGCAGCGAGTTTCTTGATGCTAAACAGCATCAAGAACGAGTCGAAAGCGGACTTGCGAAAATAGAGCTTCCCTCGCCTTGGCGTCCGCGGGACGACGGTGAAGACGCTGACAGCCTCGTTCAGACGCGATTCGATTTGCCCGACGGTGCCAAAGCCACGGCGGCCCAGCGCGCGGCCGTGGAGGCTGCACGTTCGATGGAACTTCCTGGACTCATGATTGTTCAGGAGGCCACTGGTTCGGGGAAGACGGAGGCGGCCCTCTTGGCGGCCGAGGTCTTGGCTGCTCGAACTGGACGCTCGGGGGTTTTGTTTGCGCTTCCAACACAAACGACGACGGACGCTATGTTCTCGAGAGAATTGGACTGGCTGGGTCATATTGAGGAGAGCTATCGCGATGCTGGAGCGCCCTCTGCGTTCGCCGTTCAGCTCCAGCATGGACGCGCTAAGCTCAACGAGGAAGCCCGAGCATTGCGAAAAACAGGATATGCGATCCGCGATCGTCTTCTCGGGAGCCTGGGCGGCGATGGCGATCCGGCTACGGATCCCCTGTCCTCGTCGCTTCCGGTGCCTCGACAGATCGGCTTGGACGAAGAAGACGGCTTGGGCACGCGTACAAGCCCGGGCGGGAAAGGGGCGCGAAGAAACCAGGACGGGGAAAGAAAGGGAACTTGCCTTCGTGACGAGGGCACAGACGCCGATCTCGCGATCATGGCCTGGTTTTCGGGCCGGAAGAAGTCTATGCTTGCGGATTTCGTTGTGACCACGATTGACCATCTCCTCTTCGCCTCGCTTTCTGCGCCACACCTCATGCTTCGGCATTTGGGGCTTAGCCGGAAGGTCGTTATCGTCGACGAAGTTCACTCTTACTCGACCTACATGAACTCTTACCTCGATAGATCCCTGACTTGGCTGGCCGCATATGGAGTTCCCGTCATTCTTCTCTCCGCCACTCTTTCCGAGGCGCGATGTTCGGCGCTCGCCGATGCCTATGATCGAGGGCTGCAGTTAGTCTCGGACAGTGATTCGTGCAAAGAGAAGCAGGATGAAGTACCCGACGAGACCCGGAAAAGCGTGTGCGAAAAGAGACGAGATAAAGTGCCCGGGGAAACCCAAACCCGGGAAGAGGCACGAGAAGCGCATATGCCTTTTCCGTGTCTCGTGACGTCCGGGGAAGGCGGTACGAAGGTCGTCGCCGTTGAGGCTGCGGGCCGCCGCAGCTCGGTTGAGATCAGACGGATGGACGAGGGGACCGACGTCGTCGCCCTGCTCAAAGACAATTTGTCCGACGGCGGGTGCGCCCTCGTCGTCCGCAACACCGTGCGTCGCGCGCAAGAAACGTATGACGAACTGCGCAAGGTCTTTGGCGACGACGTCAGCCTCAATCATTCGCGATTCACCATTTCCGACAGGCTGAGTAAAGACGCCGACCTGCTTCGGCGGTTCGGTCCTCCTCGTAAGAGCCCCAAGCGCCCTAAACGCGCGATCGTCGTTGCCACCCAAGTCGTAGAGCAGTCGCTGGACGTCGATTTCGACGTGTTGGTGACCGATCTTGCGCCAATCGATCTTGTTCTCCAACGTATGGGGCGTCTGCACAGGCACGAACGGCGTCGTTCTGGGAAATTGAAGCGACCGGTCTGTTACGTCGACTGTCTTCCGTTGGCCTCGGACGATGAGCCTGAGATCGACAGGGGTGCGAAGCACATCTACGGTGAGAGAGACTTGCTCTTAACGGCTGCGGCACTGAATAAGATCGCAGCAGAAGGCGGAGTGGTCCGTGTGCCGGACGACGTGCGCGAACTAATTGAGGCAGTGTACGGGATGAACCCCGATGTTCCAGCGCAATGGAATCAAGCGGTGGCAGAGGCCTGTGATAAAGCGGAGGAAGCCGAACGAAAGAAAGGGGATGCCGCCAAGGGCTATCAGCTGTCCGAGCCGAAGAATGACAACCGCGTTTCTCTCATCGATTGGCTGCGCACGCTCGCCGATGACAGCGAAGAAAAGGCAAGAGCGCATGTGCGCGACGGCGAAGACTCCCTCGAGGTGATCCTTCTCGAAGTGTGCAAAGAAGGAAGCCAAAAGAGCTTGCGAACCCTCCCGAGCGCCCAAGGCTTTCCCAGTATTGAGATTCCTACGGGTCGCGAACCTGATCGCGCTTTGGCACGAGCCATGGCGATGTCGGCCGTCAGGCTCCCACCCAGATTCTCGAATCAGTCGGCGATCGATCGCGTGATCGGCGAGCTTGAAGGGTTCTATGTCGATTCGTGGCAAACGAACCTCGATCTGCGCGGGCAGCTATTTCTTTTGTTAAACAACGGACGCGCCGAACTGGATGGCGCTACCATTGAATACACGTCAACAACCGGGCTAATGGAGGTCCAGGATTAATGGCCGACAGTTTCAATCTTCTCGACGAACCATGGATTCGAGTCACGCGTTTGAGCGGAGAACCTGATGAGGTGTCCCTCGTTACGGCATTCGAAGAGGCATCTGACATTTCTGGGATTCACGGCGAGATCGCGTCGCAAGATGCTGCTATTCTGCGCTTGCTTCTGGCAATTGCGCATCGGGCAATGGGAGGCCCGAAGGACGTTGAAACGTGGGAAACATATTGGAACGATCCCGAACTTCTGGCTGTTGATACGGTTGCGTATCTTGAACGATTTAGGGAGCGATTTGATGTGCGCGATCCTGTGGCGCCCTTCTTCCAAGTGGCCGGTATCCATGCAAAATCGGGCAAGATATCGGATCTCGAGTCGCTAATCGTCGACGTTCCCAACGGAGCGCCCTTCTTTACCACCAGAATCGGCCCGGGCCTCGATCGGATTGATTGGTCCGAAGCTGCTCGATGGCTCGTTCATGTTCACGCCTTTGACCCTTCAGGCATCCGCTCCGGTGCCGTAGGGGATCCAGAGGTCAAGGGAGGCAAGGGCTACCCAATCGGCCCCGGATGGAGCGGTCAAATCGGCGTCGTGATGATCGAAGGAAATAACCTGGCCGAGACGATACTTCTCAATACGGTCGTGGTGGGCGTCGTCGATTCTCTCAAGGAAAAAGTCGACGCGGATAAGGATCTGCCACCGTGGGAATGCGAACCCGGCGGCCCCGCAGGCAACCGAGACCTGGACCCGACGGGCCCTGTTTCTTGCTACACCTGGCAAACCAGACGCGTACTGCTCCACGGCGACGACTCTGGTGTGACGGGACTTTTCCTTGGAAATGGCGACAAGGCGACTCCACAGAACCGTTATCTTTACGAACCCATGACAGCCTGGCGGTACTCCGATCCTCAAACAAAGAAGTTTAAGTTCGACGTTTTCATGCCGTACAAGTTCCCCAAAGATCGAGCGATGTGGAGGGGCTTGTCCACCTTGGTCTCCGAGCTCAGCGAAACCGTCGTTCGAATGGACGGCAAGAAGGAAACGAAGTACAAGGCGGCCGGAGTCATCGACTTCTACCAGCAGCTGTTGTTTGATGAAATAGTTCCCAACGACGGCTTGATTCCCGTTCATTGCGTCGGAATTGAGTACGGGGCCCAAGAAGCGGTCGTTGAGGAGCATGTCGACGACGTCCTCAAGGTTCCCGCCAAGCTGTTGGAAAAGGACAATTCCCGTTATCTCGCGATTGTCCGAGACGCCATGAAAGAGACGGACAGAGTTGCCTCGTCGCTGCGGAACCTCGGCGGAAATCTTGCAAAGGCGCAGGGCGCCGACCCCGACAGGGTGCAGGCTGCACGGGAACAAGCTGCGACTGCTTTCTATTTGGTCATTGACGAGGAATTCCCGCGATGGCTCGCGTCGCTAGCCGGTGAGGAGGCCCCCGACGAAGCAAAGTGGCGGTGGCGCGAGAGGCTTCGCAAAACCGCCACTGGGCAATGCGACAGACTCGTCGAGTCGGTGGCGCCGTCGGCGTATGCCGGACGGGCGGACGGGAATCGCCATATCGACGTCGGAATCTCGCTTGCCTGGTTTGAAGCTTCAATCCGTGAGACTCTACCTGCCCGCCCTGATTCGCAACCTGAATCTAAAAAGGACTGACAATGAATGCCATAGAAACTCAACCCGCGAAAAATGTGTCTCCCTCTAGGAGGCGATACTTGAGCAAGACTGCTGTTGCCGTCGGCCGCCGCATTGAAGACTTGCAAAAAGGCGTCTTGACCGACAAAGCGTCGGCTCGCGCAGCTCTCGCGAAATTGCGCCGAGGAGTAAACGCGGATCCAGGCGAGATCGCCGACATCTGGGACTATACGCATGTGAATGATGTTCCCGACAGCGCTTCCGACGCTCCGACGCCGGAAGAGACGGCCGTTCATATCGCCATGACTCTGTACGCGATTCACCAGCAATCGCGGTCCGGCCCGATGCATAAGCCAGGCTTCGGATTTGGAAGAGCTGCCCGCGAGTTGATCGGAACGGAAAATGAGAACCCTTCCGCTCGCAGTCGCTTCAACGCTTTGGTCACCGCTTCGACTGTTGACGAGCTGCGCAGCCACCTCCGTTCTTTCGTCCAGCTCCTTCGATCGAAAGACATCGGTTTTGACTACGCTGCCTTTGCCGACGACCTCGTGATGTTCCGACGTCCGGGTGGTGATAAGAAAGTCAGACGCAGATGGTCGCGTGACTTCTACAATCTTCGGAAACCAGATGGCAACGAGGCCGAGTCCGTCGACGTCGAAGCTCCTGCTAGCTCCAGCCCGTCCTCGGATGCCAAATAAAACTCGGGCGTTAAAAGCGCCACAAAACAACCTAAAATAGGGGAAGAAAATGAGCACTTACATCGATGTTCACATTATCCAGAACATCCCGCCCAGCTGCGTCAATCGTGACGACACGGGTTCGCCGAAGTCCGCGATGTACGGCGGCGTGAAGCGCCTGAGGGTCTCGAGCCAGGCGTGGAAACACGTCACACGGAGCTATTTCGACGCGCACCTCGACAAAGAGGATCTGGGCATGCGGACCAAACGCGTTGTCAGCATTCTCGCCAAAGAAATAGGCCGTCAGGCGGAAGACCTTGAAAACGATGCTCAGGGGTTGGCCGAAGAGGTCTTCAAAGCCGCCAAAATCAATCTGAGCGAGCCGAGGGCGAAGAAGAGCGAGGAAGCATCAAAGAAGGCTAAGGAATCCAGCTATCTTCTGTTCCTCTCCAACAGACAAATAGCACAGCTTGCGGAACTGGCCGTGGAGAGTGCCCGTTCTGGCGAAGAGTTGGACAAGAAGGAAGTTAAGAAGGTCTTCAAGTCCGAGAACTCGATTGACGTTGCCCTCTTCGGCCGCATGGTCGCTGATGACGCCGACCTCAATGTCGATGCCGCCTGTCAAGTGGCCCACGCGATCTCGACGCATGCGGCCGAGAACGAGTTCGATTTCTTCACCGCCGTTGACGACGACAAATCTCGCGCCGAAGAAAGAGAGGACGCTGGCGCAGGAATGATGGGAGCCATCGAGTTCTCATCCGCAACGATGTACCGGTACGCCACGGTCAATCTCGACTTGCTGCATGAGAATCTGGGTGATGCTGAGGCGACGCTTCGAGCGCTGACCTCCTTCATCGAAGCCTTTGTCAAGACGATGCCGACGGGCAAGCAGAACACCTTCGCCAATCGGACGCTGCCCAGCATGGTGGCTGTTCAGGTGCGCGACGACCAGCCTGTTTCACTCGTTGGCGCCTTTGAAAGACCGGTCCTCAAAAGCGACACCGAGGGATTCGTGGCAAAGTCTGTACGCAAACTCGTTGAACATGAGAAGCAATTGGAGGAAGCCTTTGGCGTTAAGCCGCGGCGCGCCTTTGTGGTGAGCCTCGGGGACTATGAAGGGGCGGAGTCTCTCGGGGAGCAAGTCGCTTTCAACGACCTCACAGGCAAAGTGCGCGACGTCGTCGAGTCACGCCTTCCAGCCTCGGAGTGAGCGATGGCGGTACTGCTCTTGCGGCTCGCGGGCCCGTTGCAGGCCTGGGGCGTCAAATCCCGATTCACGGTGCGCGCTACAGAACTCGCCCCCTCAAAAAGCGGAATTCTCGGCATGCTGGCCGCCGCTGCCGGCAGGCGGCGCACTGACCCAATCGAGGACCTGTTGACGCTGCGTTTTGGCGTGCGAAAGGACCAACCGGGAACCGTGGTGCGCGACTTTCATACGGCGCACACGCTCGACGGTTCCAAATCGATGCCGCTGTCCAACCGCTACTACCTTTCCGATGCGGTTTTTTTGGCAGGAATAGAGGGGGAGAGCGCAGTGATCGAGCGGCTCGACCACTTTGTGCGGCACCCTTCTTTCCCTCTCTATCTTGGACGGCGTTCGTGCCCGCCGGCTCTTCCCGTTTCGCTTGGTCTGCGCGATGCGGATCTTCTCGAGGCTCTTAAAGATGAGCCCTGGCTGGCTTCGTATTGGTACCGAAAACGCAATCCCGACATCGGGGAGGTCGAGATTCTCCTTGACAAAGACGCTGTGCCCGAAGGAGAGCACACAAACGACCTTCGGGGCAGTCGCGATGTTCCACTTTCCTTTGATCCGCGACGACGTGAGTATTCCTTCCGGGATATCGAGCGGCACATGTTGAGAGTGAAAGACGAAGCCTTGCAGGAAGGCTCGGCGACGCGCTCTGGGCAGGGCGAAGACCATCATGACCCGATGGCGGAACTAGACGTTGTACCAGGGCGTGATTCCGAAGTCGGCTTGGACATGGGCCTTGGCGATGCGTCTGGGGAAACCGGGCCCGACCATCATAATCCGATGGCGGAGCTGTCTGAGGAGAATTAGCCATGCGAGGTGGAAGATGTATCTGACGAAGATAGAACTCGATCCGCGGCGTCGGTTCGCGAGAAGGCTGCTCGGCTCGCCGCAGGTGATGCACGCGGTCGTCATGAAGGCGTGCGATCTCGGCCGGAGTATCGACGGCGACCGGGGAGATCCGGCCGGAAGCACGTCGGAGGATTTGCCTGCACATGCCGAAACCCCGACGTCGATTGGTGTTGAAGCGTCGTCGGCCCGCGCAGAAACTTCTGCGGCTGGACGTGTGCTGTGGCGGGTCGACCAGGGGGGCTTCGGCGTCGCCCTGTACGTGCTCTCGCCCATGCGTCCGGACATGTCGCAAATTGAGGCGGACGCGACTTCGTCGCAGCTGGCTCGCACGCTCGATTATGAAGGTTTCCTTTCCCGGCTCGCCGAAGGTCAAACGTGGGCATTCAGGCTCGCGGCGAATCCCGTTCACAACGAGAACAGGGGGCCGGACAAGCGGGGCAAACGGTACGGACACGTGACTGCGAGGCAGCAGAGAGACTGGCTGCTCAGGCGCGCTGAGAAGCAGGGGTTCTCGATCCCGATGGCGTCCGCCGGGCCGGGGCTCACGAGGCACAGCGGGGATGGCCGGGCCGAGCGCGTCGAATTGGGGGAGAACGGCAAACTGGGAGGCGCCGCTGCACGCGAGCAAAACGTCGTTGCTGCCGAGGCGCTCGAAGGGTCAGCCGAGCAAGACGATGATCCGAATGATCGCGCCTCGCTCTTGGTTATCCGGCGCGAAAAACCTGTGTTCGACAGGAAGGATCGCGAGACCCAGAAGTCAGGCAGGGTTACGATTGGACGCGTCGTCTACGAAGGCATTCTCCGAATCGAGGACGTCAGGGCCTTTCGCCAGATGCTCATCAACGGGCTCGGCCCGTCGAAGGCATACGGCTGCGGTCTCATGACCTTGGCGCTCCCGAGGGAGTAAAGCGATGGCGCGCCTGCTTCCCGTTCCCGTCACGGCGCTTCCTCGCGCAGCCGACCGGATGTCCTTTCTCTACTTGGAGCATTGCGTCGTCCATCGTGAGGACGGCGCTGTGACGGCGCGCGACGACAAGGGCTTGGTTCGCGTTCCGGCTGCGTCGCTTTTGGCGGTGCTGCTGGGCCCGGGGACCTCGGTGAGCCACCAGGCGATGTGCCTTTTGGGCGAGTGCGGCACCACCGCAGTGTGGGTCGGCGAGCGCGGGGTTCGCTACTACGCTCACGGCAGGTCCCTGGCGACGTCGAGCAGGCTGCTCGTGGAGCAAGCGGCTCGTGTCTCCTCTCCGCAAAAGCGGCTGGCGGTTGCGAGGAAAATGTACACGATGCGTTTTGCAGGCGAAGACGTTGACGGATTGACAATGCAACAGCTGCGGGGACGGGAAGGCGCCCGCATTCGTTCCGTCTACCGTGAGAACTCGAAGCGTACAGGGGTGCCGTGGAAGCGCCGCGAGTACGAGTACGACGATTTCGACGCCTCAGATCCGATCAATCAGGCGCTGTCTGCCGCGCACGCCGCACTATACGGGGTGATCCACGCCGTCGTCGTTTCACTGGGATGCTCGCCGGGGCTGGGATTCGTTCACACAGGTCACGAGCGTTCCTTCGTCTACGACGTCGCCGATCTCTACAAGGCGGACGTGACGATACCGATCGCCTTCGACGTCGTCGCCGAAGACATGAGCGACATTGCCGCGACAACCCGACGCCGGGTCCGCGACCGAATATTCGAACTGAAGGTCATCGAGCGGTCGGTGCGCGACATCCACAAGCTTTTCGAGGTCGACGAGGAGGAAGACCTCCAGGTGAACGTCGTCTCTCTGTGGGACTACCAGCGCAAGGTCATCGCGGGCGGCATGAACCACGCGCTTGCCTTGGAGTCTTTGGACGACGAAGAGTAAGGTTGGGCAGCCGCATGGTCGTAATCATCCTTTCTGCGGCGCCCGCCGGGCTTCGCGGCGCGTTGACCCGGTGGCTGCTCGAAGTCTCGACAGGCGTATTCGTGGGGCATCTTTCGGGGCGCGTCAGGGATCAGGTGTGGGAGCTCATCGCAGAGAATCTCGGCCAAGGCAGAGCGTTGATGATCTATCCGGTCAGGTCGGAACAGCGATGTGCGATTCTCTCGCTTGGGCACGACCGCACGCCGCTCGACGTCGAAGGAATGCTCGTCATGCAAAGCCCTTGGAAGGCAGTCGAAGGCGGCGGGCGCAACGGCAAAGGGGCGCAGAGCTTCTCCGCGCCGGGCGTTTCGTCGGCCCCGAAAGAGTCATGGTCGATCGCCGCGCGAAGGCGTCGTTTCGGAGGCTCTCGACGACGATAGGACCGCATTTTAGTAAGAGAAGAGTTTGTGCTATCCGCGACAGTCGGCACCGCAGGATGCTTTGAGGCGTTTAGACGTCGAAGTGCACGATTCACAGCGGTTTCGGCGTCGCCGAGACCTTTGATTGTCAATGGTTTTCGCTTATGAGCAAAACAAACTTGAGGCGTTTCGCACCGTGGACGTGGGTGGCGGCGGGTGGGGGAGGGCGTGGGACAATGGCATCGTCGTTTCACGCACCACAGGAGTGTTGCTCATGTCCAAAAGATTCAACCCACCGCCGAACTGGCCGCCGGCGCCCGACGGGTGGACCCCTCCTGCTGGTTGGAGGCCCGATCCCGCTTGGGGCCCGGCCCCCGCTGGCTGGAACTTCTGGGTGGAGGACATCGACGTCGATGCCACCCTTCTTCCTTCGGCCTCGTCGCCGGCCGATTCGTCCGATTCGCCGTACGCGCCCGAGTCTTCATACGCATCCGACGACACTCGTTTCCCCGACGATTCGAACTCCTCCACGTCGCCTTCCCGGGGAGGTTCACTTTCCGCCGGAGATTCCGGCGACTTTGACCGGAGCACGAACTCTGCCGACGAAACCATTTCCCGCTTGCCGAGGCGTGCCTCGAGGAGAAGGAACGGCTCTGGCGCGCACGCAGCGCCGCCCGAGCAGCCGAGTTCGCAGCAGCGGACTCCGGATCATTCCGGGCAGGCGAATGCCGCGCCCGGCCCCGCTTTCAAGGCCGGCGCCGCGCCAGAGTCTTCGCGCCCGAGGTTCGCGTCCGCGGGCTCTGCCGGAGGCGGACAGCCTTTCGTCCCCGGAGGGCGAAACGTCCCGGCCGGGGGCCAAGCCCCCTCAGACAGCGGTTCCGCCCCGGGTGCCTTCTCGACGCCGTCGGCCTACTCGGCGCCAAGCTCGGAACGTCCCGCTTCCGCGCCTGGCTCACGGCAATTCGAATCTGGCGGCGCGCAGCCGACGTCTGCTTCGGGACAAGTGGGCTCTGACTCCGAGCAGTCTCCGGGGCAATCCGCCTTCCGCCCGGGGCGGCCTCCGTTCCATCCGGGACCGGCAGGCTCCGGGCAGCCAATCCCCGGTGGCGGTCAGTCGGAGTCACGTTCGGCTCAGTCGGCGCCTGGCTTAGGCCGGTCGGCGCCTGGTTCTGCGCAGTCGGCACCTGGTGCGGGTCGGTCGGGTCCTGGTACAGGTCGGCCAGCGCCTGGTTCTGCGCAGTCGGCGCCCGGTGCAGGGCAAGCCGCGCCCGCGCGGCCTCCGTTCGGCGCACCCGCGCCGGGTCCTTCACAGGCTGGGCCGGCGCCGTCGGCTTCGTCGTCGTCCTCTGCTCAAAGTTCCGGTTATCAACCCACCGAGCGATACAGCTTCGCCGACCAGCCGGGTTTCCAGCAGCCGGGCTCGTCAGGCCAACCGGGTTTTCCGCAGTCAGGTGCGTCAGGCCAGCCGGGGTTCCCTCCATCGGTTTCTTCGGCTCCATCGGGTTTTGGGGGTTCGGGCTCGTCAGGCCAGTCGAGGCTCCAAGGGCCCCCAAGCCAGCAGGGGCTCGAGGGCTCCTCGGGGCAGCCGGCATTTACGCCGTCGGCCGGCCCGCAAGCGGGATTCGCCTCGCAAGCCGGGATCGGGCAGTCCGCGGAACCTGGAACTTCGGCCCCCGAAAGCCAAATGGCGGGAGGGGCGTTGCCGAGTTCGGGAGTCGATTACTCCGCTCAGGGCCAGGGCCCGAGCCAGCCGACCTACGGAGCCTCGTCGGACTTCGGTACCGGTATGCCCTTCGGCCTTGACGGCACGCCTCGAAAGTCCTTCCTCACAAGCAAAGCCGGTTTGGCGGTTATATCGGTGGTGGCCGTCATCGCCATCGCCGCCGCGATCATCTTCTTGCCAAAACTGATGAAGGACGACAAGGAGGAATCCACCGGCAAGTCTTCGCCGTCCACGTCCACGACGACGTCGCCCCGAAGCAAGAGTCCCGACCCCCATAAGCCGACGGACGACGAAAGCACTCCGGCGAGCACGGTCGCCCCCTCCAAACCGACCCGGCCTGCGCTCACCGGCACGTTCAAGGAATACCAGGGCGACGGTCCTCAAACGATAGACATCCAAAAGCCCCAGGGAAGCCGGCCTGTTCTTCTTTACTTTGAAGTCAATCCGGCGTCGAATTACGGACTCTTCCTTTTTGAGGCTGAGGACGCCGGCGGATCGGAAACGGAGCGTTTTGGCGGAATGGTCAAGGACGAGAAGGCGACGGGCACCTTCCCGCTCGACGCCTTCGCCAACGGGAAACAGACGTCGAAGATCAAGGTGACGGCCCCCGGCCCATGGATGATCCGCGTTTATCCGATCTCTTCTATTCCAACGATTTCGCAGGGTGCGACTATAGCCGGAAACTCATATGAGACCTTCTTGTATCGCGGGGGCGAGGCATCGGCGACCTTCAAGTACGTTGGCAACACCTCCAAAGGGCGAATCACCGGCACTCTGTGGCCCACCGACGGCAGCTCCAAGGCGAATTCTTTCATCAAAGAACAAAAGGCAGCCGTTGAAAAGGATGTCACTATCCCGGCAAAGACCAGCGAAAGTTTGATTTTGATCGACACCACGGGAGGCAATTGGTCCCTGGAGATCCCCTAAGCTTGGGGATCGCCTGAACCTGGAGATCCCGCAAACCTCGAAAGCCCACGGAACGGCGTTTCTACAGGCCGCCTGCGTGGCCCCTAAAGCCCGTTGTCGATGCGAGCCCGCCAAGGCCGGGCTCGCATCCCGTTCGCCTTGGCTTCGAACGCAAGCAGACCTGACGCGCAGACCGTCCGAATTGTGAGATGAGAATCCCGTATTTTGAACAGCCGATATCCTAGATCCATGACGTCCATAGACCTCGCAGTGATTCCCGGCGACGGAATCGGCCCTGAAGTTGTGGCAGAAGGCCTGAAGGTTCTCGATGCGGTGTGCGAAGCCCTCGGCGGGCCGGAAATCGCAACCCACACATACGACCTTGGCGCACGCCGGTACCTCGCAACGGGCGAGACCCTCACGGACGCGGACCTCGAAGACATCAAGGGGCGCGATGCGATCCTCTTGGGGGCGATAGGCGATCCCCGAGTCCCCTCGGGCGTGCTGGAGCGCGGCCTCCTCCTCAAGCTGCGTTTTGCGCTCGACCATTACGTCAACCTCCGGCCAAATAGGCACTATCCGGGAGTGCCGACGCCGTTGGCCGACTCGGGCGGCATCGACTTTCTCGTGGTTCGCGAAGGGACCGAGGGGCTTTACTGCGGCAACGGCGGCGTCGTCCGGCAGGGAACCCCCCACGAAATAGCGACCGAAGTGTCAGTCAACACCGCCTACGGCGTAGAGCGCGTGGTGCGATACGCCTTCGCCAAGGCTCAGGCGCGTCCCCGCAAGAAGCTCACATACGTGCACAAGCACAACGTTCTGGTCAACGCCGGCGGACTGTGGCGGCGCGTCGTCGAGGAGGTCGGCGCGGAATATCCCGACGTCGCAGTCGACTACATGCACGTGGACGCCGCGACGATCTTCCTAGTCACCGATCCCGCCCGATTCGACGTGATCGCGACGGACAACCTGTTCGGCGACATCCTCACCGACGAAGCCGGCGCGATAACAGGCGGGATAGGGCTTGCCGCCTCCGGGAACATCAACCCCGAGAAGGCCTTCCCGTCCATGTTCGAGCCGATCCACGGATCGGCCCCCGACATCGCGGGCAAGCAGATCGCCGACCCTACGGCGACAATCGCCTCGGTGGCTCTCATGTTCGACCACCTCGGGCTCGCCGAGCACGCCCGGGCGATCGAGGACGCGATCGAATCCGACATGGCCGCAAGGGCTTCCGCAGCCGAGGCGGGCGCACCTTTGAAACGTTCGACGTCGGACGTCGGAAACGCCGTTGCGGCTCTGGTCCGCGGCTGAGATACGAGCCTTGCTGCACGCTGAAACGGGCGTGCCGCGAACCGTGCGGCACGTGGATCGCCGAGGCGATCGGAATCGCCCGGTGCCGATCTGGCACTAGAATCGACTCATTGCCCCGAGAAAGAAGTGATCTTATGAGTTACACGGATCTTGAACTGGCGTCGATGGAGGCCGTGCCCGCCGCCGACGACCTTGTCGGCACGTGGGATGTCAGGCCCAACCCGCATCCGGCGAGCGACGCCGAACGCGAAGGAGTGCTTGCCGCCCCGGGATTCGGAAAGCGGTTCTCCGATCACATGGCCCACGCCGTGTGGACGCCGGACAAAGGGTGGCACGACTTCAGGATCGAAGCATACGGCCCGCTTTCCTTGGACCCCGCCGGCGCGGTGCTGCACTACGGCCAAGAAACGTTCGAGGGGCTGAAGGCCTACCGTCACGAGGACGGTTCGATCTGGACGTTTAGGCCCACGTACAACGCGGCCCGCCTCAACCATTCCAATCGGCGGTTGGCAATACCCGAGCTCGAACACGAGGCCTTCATCGGATCGCTCGTCAACCTCGTGCGCCAAGACGCCGCGTGGGTTCCCAACGCGCCCGGCTCCTCCCTCTACCTCAGGCCGTTCATCTTCGCCTCCGAAGCGTTTCTGGGCGTCCGCGCCGCCGAACGCTACGAGTACTTGGCAGTCGCCTCGCCCTCGGGCGCGTACTTCACCAACGGCTTCCAACCGATCGACGTGTGGGTAGAACGCGAATTCCACCGCGCCGGCCCTGGAGGAATGGGCGACGCGAAGACCGGAGGCAATTACGCCTCCTCCCTCTTGCCCAAGACGATCGCGCACGAGGGCGGATACGACGAGGTCATGTTCCTCGACGCAGCCACCGACACGAACATCGACGAGCTCGGCGGCATGAACGTCTTCGTCGTGATGTCCGACGGGTCGATCCGCACCCCGAAGCTCACCGGCAACATTTTGGCGGGCTGCACCCGCTCGTCGATTCTCCAGCTTCTGCGCGACGACGGCGCGGACGTCCGCGAAGAGACCCTTGCCTTGGCCGATGTGCTGGCCGGAATCGAGAGCGGCGCCGTCGCCGAGATGTTCGCCTGCGGAACGGCTGCGGTCATCACGTCCATCGGCTCCCTCTCCGGCAAAGACTTCCGAGTGGAGATCCCCGGAAACAAAGTGACGAGAACGATTTACGACCGAATCACGGGAATCCAGCTTGGAAAGGTCGAAGACCGCCACGGTTGGCTCTATCGGCTCGCTTAGTCGAGCGGCAGAGCCTGGCGTCGGCCGCTCGTCAAAGCCCGGTGCCTACCGCTTTCCGGAGGCCCACGGCGTCCGCCTTCCGGAGGCCGACGGCGCCGCCGGCCTCCCCTCCCGATTCGACCTGCTCGAATCGCGCCCTCTTTCGGTCGCTTTGAACTTGGCGCTTGACCACGCCGTCGCAGAGAGCGTCGCAGGCGGCGTGCGCCCGGCGGCTGTTCGCCTCTGGAATTGGAGTGAAACGGCGGCGGTGATCGGCTCCTCGCAGTCGTTGAGCAACGAGATCGACGTCGAAGCCGCGAAAAAACGCGGAATCGCACTGGCGCGGCGGGCAAGCGGGGGAGGGACGATGTATATGGACCCCGCCCGGGCGGTCGCCTACTCGGTGATCGTGCCAAGCGCGGCCCTTTCAGGCCTGAGCCTGCGCGAATCCTATGCCCTGTGCGATTCGTGGGTTCTGCGTGCCCTGAAGGAAATGGGGGTGCCGGCCTTCTACATGCCGATCAACGACATCGCCACCCTCGACGGAAAGATCGGCGGCGCCGCCCAACGCAGGCTCGCCGGGGGAGCGACGATCCATCACGCCGTCATGAGCTGGGAGATCGAAACCGAGCAGCTGCTGGCCGTCACCCGGCTCTTCCGGCCGGACACCGGCGCGCGCGGCACGAAAAGCGCGCAGAAGAAGGTGGTGGGAATCCGCTCCTACGTCGACGCGGCACGCGAGGACGTCATCGACGCGCTTCGCCAATCGCTGGCGCGCGGGCGCACGGTGAGAAGAGCAAAGTACCGCCCCGACGAGCTGATCGCCGCCGAGAGCCTCGCCAAGGCCAAATTCGCCGACCCGGCCTGGCTGGCGCGCATTCCGTAGTGCCCTTAGGCCGGCAGCTGACGATACTTCATGGCGAAGCGTGCCTTCTTCATGGCGTTGTCTTGCCTCATTGCGAGCGGGTTTGCTTCATTGCGAGCGGTTTTGCTTTATGATTTTTGTCTTGCTTTACCGCGAGCGGGTTTGTTTCATTGCGAGCGGGTTTGCTTCATGACGGGACGCGGCCCGAACACGGCCGTGCCGATTCGAACCTCCGTCGAGCCTTCGGCAATGGCGATTTCCATGTCGCCCGTCATGCCCATCGACAATTCTGTGCAGCTGGCGACGCCGGCGGCCTGAACGGCATCCCGCAGCTCGCGCACGCGCGCATGGGAGGCGGCCACCGCGGCGACGTCGTCGGTGTTCGCGCCGATGAGCATGAGCCCGACGAGGCGCAGGTTCGGCAAGTCCGCAACGGCGCCGGCGAGGTCGACGACGCCGCTCGGATCCACGCCGTGCTGAGATTCGGAGCCCGCAGAGTTGACCTGGATCATGACGTCGAAGGGGCCGAGGGGGCTGCCGTCCTTTCGGAGCTCGCCCGCTGAGATGCGTTCGCCTTGCAGCCGGTCGAGGCGCGCAGCGAGCTTGGGCGAATCGACGGTTTCGATGCAGTCGGCTGCCCGGATTGCCTTGCCGGCCTTGTTCGCCTGCACGTGGCCGATGACGTGGACTCGGTGGAAGGGCGCGCCCAGCTCGGTCAGAGCCCTTTCGCCCTCCTCCAACTGCTGGATGTAGTTGTGGCCTATCAGGCTGCCTCCGGCACGCAAGGCTGCGGCGACCCGTTCGGGCTCCTGGAACTTGGCTGCCAGCAGAATCGAGACGGCATTCTCCTCGCGCCCCGCGCGCGACGCGGCTGCGGCCACTTTGTCGCGCAGACTCTCCCAGCGCCCCGCGATCTCGCTTACATCCGGCCGAGAGATGCCCTCGAAGCTGGTCTCCTGGCCGGACCAGTTGACGCCGTTCGTCTCGACGCCGCCTGCCCGGCCGCCGTTTGCGTCGACTCGGCTCGTCTCGATGCCGCCGGTGCCTTTGCCGCCGTTTTCGTTCATCTATACCATCCCTTTCGACCCTTGAATTCTAGCGGGCGCCCGTACCCGGCAGGTGCGCAAGGCCTCGAACGGGCCGGAGCCTGGAGACTCGTCTGCGGGCGAGAGCCGGATTGCGCAAGGAATCCAGACGATTACGGAGCATGCAGCCCTCGTCTGCGGGCGAGAACGCGTGGCGCGGTCGCCAAGGTTGCGACGTTCGATCCCCTGCAGCCCTCGTCTGCGGAGAGCGCGTCGGCGCACCGAGTTCCGCGGGTGCGTCCGGACCATACAGCGCACTCGGGCTGGACCGGGGGTCACAGCTCGCCGACGTGGACGACCCGAAGCTTCGCCGCACCCAGCTCGTCGCATTCGTCGAGGTCGACGAATGCGCGGAAGCCCCAGCCGCCGTCGCCTTCGCCGTCGTCGAAAACCTGCGTGACGATCCACAGGCGGCCGGGTTGCTTTCCCTCGACGAGGGCTTCGGCGACCTCGCGGGGCACGCCCGTCTCGGCGAGGTCTGCGGCATCGGCCTGTTCTTGTACTCGGAAGAACTCGTTTCCGCGGGCGTGGGAGTCGATGCCGACGCTCTCGTAGACGTCGAAGTACGGATCGGTGGCGTCCATCCAGGCGTCGCCGTCCCATACGGGCCCCGCTTCGCGGTTTGCGAGCGTCGCCCGGCTTCCTTCGTCCCCTGCTTCGCTGCGTGCGTCTTGTGCTTCGCTGCGTGTGGCCCCGGCCGCGCCGCCCACAGCCTCGGCCTCGCCGCTCTCGTCCCCGACTTGGCTGCCGGCGTCCCCGAACCGGCTGGATTCCGTCCACGCGGGCTCGCCGTCGAGGCGGTCCAAGGATTCGAGGTCCTCGAATTGAACGGCCTCGACCCTGCGAAACGCTGCGTTGCGGACCGCGGCTTTGAAGGCGTGGCGGTTGCGGGTAAAGGCAGCGGCGCCGTTCTCGTCCGCCCCGAAGGCGACCTCGTCGAGCCCGCCTTCGGCCTCGCCGGACATGCGCGCGGCCTCCTCAGGCGTCACCCTGCCGTCTGCTAGGGCCTCCCATTCGTCGAGGAGCGAGGAGTCGACCGAGCGCACGAGAGTCCCCAGCCACTGCGTGATCTCGTCGACCTCGTCCGTGCGGGCCTCGAGCGGCACGGTCTGCCGCAGGGCCTTGTAGACGTCCGAGAGATAGCGCAAAAGCACGCCCTCGCTGCGCGCCAGGTCGTAGCGTGAGACGAACTCGGAGAACGTCTCGGCGTGCTCCACCATTTCCCGCACGATCGATTTCGGCGTGAGGTCGTAGCCGTCCACCCATGGATTCGTCTGACGGTAGACGGCCAACGCCCCCTCCAAAAGCTCCGCGAGGGGCCGCGGCCACGTGATGGAGTCCGCCTCGGCCATCCGCTCCTCGTAGCCCATTCCGGCGGCCTTCATCCGCCCGATCGCCTCGCCGCGCGCTGCGCGCTCCTGCGCATAGAGCACCTGCATCGGATTCTCTTGGACGGCCTCTACCACCGAGACGACGTCGAGCGGATAGTCGGGGGACTCGCGTTCGAGCAGGTCGAGGGCCGCAAGCGCGAAGGGAGCCAGAGGCGAGTTGAGGGCGAAGTCGCTCGGAACCTCGCGAGCGAAATCGACCGCGGACTCGCCGGGGTGGGCGGCCTGCCATTGGACGTCGTGGTGGACGAGGACCCCCGCCGAACGGAGCGTTTCGTAGATTTCGACCGCCCTTCTGAGCAGGGGGTTCGACTCGGTTTTGGGCTCGTGGTTGTCCGTCAGCAGACGGACGGCGGCGGCCACCGAATCCCCGGGGCGTTGCAGAAGGTTGAGGATCATGGCGTGGTTGACGCGCATCTGCGAGGCCAGCTTCTCCGGCGCCGCGTTCTGCAGGTGCGCGAGCGTCTTCTCTCCCCACAGCACCACGCCTTCGGGGGCTTTCTTTCGAACGAGTTTCTTGAGCTTCTTGGGGTCCCCGGCGGCTTTTTCCAGGGCTTTCGCGTTTTCGATCTCGTACTCGGGGGCTTGGACGACGACGTCGCCCGCCGTGTCGAACCCGGCCCTGCCCGCCCGGCCCGCGATCTGGTGGAACTCGCGGGCCGAAAGGTGGCGTGAACGGGTTCCGTCGAACTTCGACAGCGACGTCAGGAGCACGGTTCGAATGGGGACGTTGATCCCGACGCCGAGGGTGTCCGTGCCGCAGACGACCTTGAGCCGTCCGGCTTGCGTGAGCCTTTCGACGAGCCGGCGGTAGCGGGGGAGCAGCCCCGCGTGGTGGACGCCGATGCCCGATCGCAACAGTTTGGACAGCGTTTTTCCGAAGCCGGGGCCGAAGCGGAAATCGCCGATCTCCTTGGCTATGAGCTCGCGCTCGGCCTTCGTCGTCAGGTTGATCGGAAGCAGGGCCTGCGCTTGGCTGACGGCCTCCTTTTGTGAGAAGTGGACCACGTAGACGGGGGCGCGGTGGGTGTGGACGAGTTCGAGGACGACTTCGCCGAGGGGCTCGCGCGAGTAGGAGAACGCGAGGGGGACGGGGCGCTCGGCGCGGTCGACGACGGATGTGTTCCTGCCGGTGCGTTTGCTCAGGTCTTCCGCGAGGAAGGACGTGTCGCCGAGAGTGGCGGAGAGGAGGACGTGCTGGGTCGAGGCGAGCTCCAGGAGGGGGACCTGCCATGCCCACCCGCGCTGGGGATCGCCGTAGAAGTGGAACTCGTCGGCGATGAGCACGCCGATGTCCGCGGCGTCGCCCTCGCGCAACGCGATGTTCGCGACGATTTCCGCCGTTGCGCACACGATCGGCGCCCCGGCGTTGATGGACGAGTCACCCGTGACCATGCCCACGTTGTGCGCGCCGAAGGCCGCGATGAGCTCGAAGAACTTTTCCGAGACGAGGGCTTTGAGCGGTGCCGTGTAGTAGGCGCTCCGCCCGTGTGCGAGGGCGGTGAAGATCGCCGCGAGCGCGACCATCGACTTGCCCGATCCCGTCGGCGTGGAAACGATCAGGTTGTCGCCTGAAACGGCAGCCAGAAGAGCCTCTTCCTGGTGGGGGTAGAGGGGGCGTCCCGTCGATTCGGCCCAGTTCGAGAACTCCTCGTAGACGGCGTCGCCGTCGGGCGTGAATCCGAAGGCGTCTTCGAGCCTGTCAAGCGCAAGGTTGAGGGCTGGGGCGTCGGGCTTTTCGTTCGTCACCCCACAAGATTGCCACAAGGACGGCATCGGAACGGCGACGTCGGTTTCCCGCGGCTCCTGCGGCGCCGGCGTCGGAAGGGCGAGTGCGGCGACGGTGTCGCGCGCCACGGGATCGGCGTTTGCCTGCGCCGCGATCGGCGGGTAAAGTTGGAATCCGCACCGCTAGCTCAATGGTAGAGCAACTGACTCTTAATCAGTGGGTTCTGGGTTCGAGTCCCAGGCGGTGTACGGGTCAGGCCCGCAGTCGAAAGACTGCGGGCCTTTCGATTTTCTTCGGACCTTGTTCGGTCACGAGCCTTCCGAGACGTGAAGGACTTCGTAGACGGTCCGGCCTGCGGCGCTCTGTTCGGCGTGTGCGGCGCTCAGCTCGACCAAGACGAGGTTCCATGCGGTCACGTCGACGGCGGCGACTCGTGCGACGGTCTCGCCGTCCTCTTCCGAGAGGAATGGGGCCGAGAGGTTTTCGACGCAGGCGGAGGGGGCGACGTCGTCCGGAAGCGAAACGGTCTGAAAGGACAGGCTGCGTGCGCTCGCGTAGGAAGACGGGCCGCGAGCGATCTTGTGCACGGTCCAGTCTTGAATGGAATGGCGCCCGAAGTCCCGGACGATCGACGAGTAGCCGGGCTCGCCCCAGCAGAAACTGCGCATGCCGGCGGTGTCTCGCCACACATAAAAGGGGGCGTAGGCGTTCCGCGGCGCGCCCTCGGCCTTTTCTTGTACGAGGTAAGCCTTGAACTCCAGTCCGGGAAACCCGTCCATGAGACGGCCCGTCGCTCGGACCCTCTTGCGAATGACGTCCATGTCGTAGTCGGCGGGCAAAGCGATCTGGTATTGCATTGCATACATCGGTTCTGTTCCTTCGTTGCTTGTGTTTCGGTCAATTGCGAGCCGACGCCGGCGAGGCGGCGCCCGAGGCTCAGCCGCCGGCCTGTTGGCGTATGAGCGACGCCGCGCCGGCGACTGCGGCGTCGAAGGCCGCTGGATTCTGCTGGGCTCGCGCGAGCACATATCCGCCTTGGACGGTCGCGACGACCATCGAGGCGAGTTGCTCGGGATCTGTCTCGTGCCGGAATTCCCTGGCTTCGATCCCCTGGCGGACGACGTCGGCGAGAGCGCCTACGATCCACCCGAGAGTCTCGGCGACCGGGCGGAGAAGCTCCGGGGTTGCCAGCACGTCGGCGTCGTACGTCATACGTCCCATGCGGCAGCCCCGCAGCGAGTCTCGCTGCCGTTCGAGGTAGGAGATCACGCGCTCGACGGACGTTCCGTCTGCGGCCAGAAGGGCCTCTGCCTCGGCGCGCATCGCCGCGGCGCTCTGTTCCAAGGCCGCGGCAGCCAGGTCTCGCTTGCCCGAGAAGTGGTGGTACATGCTTCCCTGGCCCACGTTGGCGCGGTTGAGGATTTCTTTGGAGCTGGTCGCTGCGTACCCGCGCTCCCACAGGAGGTCTTGCGCGACGTTCACCAGCCGGGTTCGTGTGTCCATGCCAAGATTGTACATAGTGGTTGGTACAGAAGGCGAACTGAGAAAGGAGGTGAGGAGGGGTGCCGTGCGGGTCTGGGCGAGAGGACGACGGAACGTCAGCCCCAGCAAGAGTGGCGAGGGGTGCCGTGCGGGTCTGGGCGAGAGGCATTCAGGCAGCCGGGCGGACGGGCATATTGAGTCAACGGCGTCACGGACTCTTCGTCTGCGGCCAAGGCCGCCTCAGGGCGGCGCGGTGGAGCTAGATCACACGAGGCCGGCTTGCGCGGCGGCGGGCGCCTGAGTAATCTAGCTTTGCAAGCACTGCTAGCTCAATTGGCAGAGCAACTGACTCTTAATCAGTGGGTTCTGGGTTCGAGTCCCAGGCGGTGTACGAACAGGGCTCCGCGGCCGCAAGGCTGCGGGGCTTTTCGTTTTCCGGGACGACGTCGGATGCGACGAAGTGCGGCCCGCGATGCGGCCCGGCCCCGAGGCGTCGCAGCCCTCGGGGCCGCTTGGGCACGCGTTTCGGATGCCGTGTATGCGATTGGGCCGAATTCGTACGGGTTTCGCCCGAGTTCGCATTTGATTGACTTGAGCTTGGGCGTGATCCGCGCAATCGCCATCGGGTAAAGTTGGCTGCGTGTCTGATCCGATCGTGACCTTGGCAACGTGCGCCGAATTGCCAGACCTTGACGCCGACGAGCAGGGCCTTCCCGACGCCCTGCGGGAGCGCGGGCTCGAACCGAGGATCTCCGTGTGGAACGACCCCGACGTCGACTGGTCGCAGGCGGGAACCGTGGTCGTCCGCTCCGTGCGCGATTATGCGGCCCAGCGCGAGGAGTTCCGCGCCTGGGCGCGTTCTATTCCGCGGATCCTCAACCAGGCGCAGGTCATGGACTGGAATTCGGACAAGCACTACCTGCGCGAGCTGGAGGCCCGCGGTCTGCCGGTCATTCCGACGGTGTGGCTCGAGCCCGAGCAGAATCTGACGAAGCATCAGCTGCACACTCGGTTCCCCGCGTACGGGGATTTCGTGGTCAAGCCGGCCATTTCCTCGGGCGGGCGCGGGACCGGGAGGTATACGGCGATCGACCCGAACTCCCGCGGCGAGGCCATACGCCATGCGATGAGCGAGCTCGAAAACGGCCGCCCCGTCATGGTGCAGCGCTACCTCGACCAGATCGACCGATCGGGGGAGACCTCGCTCATCTACCTCAACGGACTAGCTTCGTACCAGGTCGAGAAGGATCCGATGCTGCACCCCAGCTTCCGCTCCACCGAGGAGTTCCACGAGGAAGTGGTCCGCTCGGACGCGACCAACTCCCAGGAGTGGCGTTGGGGCGAGCAGATTCGCGAGATCGTGCACGGATACATCGTCGATACGTGTGGCCGCGACGAGCTGCTCCTGTACAACCGCGTCGACATCGTCCGCGGCGGCCCCAAAGACGCCCACGAGTTCTACGTCCTCGAGGTCTCCCTCATCGACGGATCGCTCTACCTTTCGCAGAACCCCACGCATCTGAAGAAGTTCGCCGACGCCATAGCCATGCGCGTGCATTGGTGACGGTGCATGCCAGCGCATCGCCCTCGTGAGACGCGAAGAAGCGGCTCTCGTGCGAGGTGGAGCGGCTCTCGTGCGAGGTGGAGCGGCTCTCGAGCGACGTGAAGCGCGGCGCCGTCGTCGGACAGTTTGTTGCGCTGCGGTGGTGCGGATCACCCGGGGGCGTTTCGTCACGACGCAGAAGCTAGGCTACACTTGAACAGTGCCCCAGGCGAGCGACCCTGCCTGGGGCACGTACGGTGGTTGTAGCTCAGTCGGTAGAGCACCTGGTTGTGGTCCAGGGGGTCGCGGGTTCGAGCCCCGTCATCCACCCCACGTCGGTCGGGCATTCCCCCCAAGTCAGTTGGGCTGAGATTTCTGGCTGAATGCGAGATTCTCGATTGCATAATCGCCCGGTCTTCCGTTGTGGCTCGGCTCCTACCCCTATTTTGCATGGCAAAGCTTGGCATTGACTTTCGTTGCTGCATAGCGAAACGCGACGGCGTCCTTTGTCGCTGCTTGGTGAAGCGCGGCGTCGGCCTTCGCTTTCACATGAAAAACGCCGCCGCGCATTGCAAGGTCCAAAATTTGGTCCTTATACGGTGCCAAGGTGCTTTTCGTGTGCGATTCAACGCCGACTACTTCGAAAGCCTCCTGGTAGGGTAAAATTTTAACAGTAACAGATTCGGCGCAGATGCGTCATTCTTCGAGCGTCGAACACCTGTCATCGAAGGGAGGAGAGTCATGGCATTGCCCGATTCGGCTTGGAAGTTCTGGTTTCGAGCGCGACACGATCAGCTGTGCCTTGCCGCCGGCGAAGAGTTTGAGAACTACGTGAGCAAGGTGCTCTCCCATCTGCACAAAGACTACGTCAATCCAGAGGCCATGGGCAGCCTCGGGGACGGCGGCTGTGACGGAATCGCCGAAAACGGGTCCATCCTTTACGCCTGCTACGGACAACGTGCAGTAACAAATCTCGACCAGAAGACCAAAAAGAAGCTGGAAGATGACTTCGCTAGAGCTTACGCCTTTTGGCCGGAGTTCAGGGTGTGGCGGTTTGTGACGAATGCGTCTTTTGGCCCTGCCTCAACTGACAGTCTGCTTAAGTTGCGGAAGAAGCACGGTCCAGACTCCAAACGTCCGATAGCTCTCGAGCTTTGGAAAGCTCCGGACGATCTGTGGTGGGAGGCCGTGAGTAAACTAGCTTGGGATCAGCTGGATGAAATCATACCGGGTTCCCCGCACGCGCAGAATGTGGAGCTTGACGATTTGGTTGAGCTCATTGAAATGCTTGAAGGGGTCGAGGGTGGCGATGTTGATCACCTTCTCGAAGACATCAGACCTGTCTCTTCAACTAAGATGGACTTCAACAGGCTCCCGAGGACGACGAGGACTGAGTTTGATGAGGGGAGGCTTCTGTCCCTACGTATTGACAAGTGGTTCGCCGGGCAGCCCGATCCTGGTCTTCGCGATGCGAAGGCTCGACGTTTTCGTCAGATTTATGAGGAAGCACGTCGGGTGACGTCCGATGTGCGTGAGATTGTGCGGCGCGTATACGTCGCTCTGGGCGGACCAGACTTCGACATGTGGACGAAACGCGCCAACGCAGTTTACGCCGTTACCGTATACTTTTTCGATTCATGTGACATCTTCGAAGAGCCTCCCGCGGACTTTTCTATAGGAGAAACTGGCGATGTTGCTTCCGACTAAGGGGATACGCCCCGAACGTGCTTTGCTGACGCTGGGGGCGAAGCTTCTGTCTCTGCTGGATTCGCCGACCACCGTATCGGGGCTTTGGGAACGATTCTCACGAGAAACGAGATCGGGACATGCCGGAGGCGCCATCACCTTCGACTGGTTTGCCATGGCTTTGTCGATGTTATTCGCCATCGGGGCCGTCGCATGGAATGCCTCCGATCAGTTGGTGAGGCACCATGTTTCTGTATGAACTCGGTTCCTCCGATTGCCGATTTAAGACGCTGCGCTTCCACGAAGGCATGAATGTACTGCTCGCGGATAAAACTCAGGGCTCAAAACTGGGTGATAGTAGAAACGGCGCCGGGAAGACAAGCTTTGTCCGCATCCTTCGCTATCTCCTAGGCGGAAAGCTCGATGACAGTCTCAAATCCGCCGAGCTGGCTCATTTCTCTTTCTGGGGCGATCTTGAGATGGAGAACGCCGTCGACGACCTGACGAGAGGCGTTGCTGATGTCAAGCGAATCGAACGCGCGGTCAAACCTCAAACGAAAGTGCGCGTCGACGGCGTCTCGACAAGTATCGACGCTTGGAAGCTTGACGTTGGCCAACTATTTCGGCTTCCTGCGGATGCGAATCGCCCCACGGTCGGTCAGCTTGTCAGTCAGCTGGTCAGGGATTATTTTGGCGATCCGCTTAAGACGTTTGCTGCAGAATCGGCATGGGAGTCGGGGGCTAGAATCGGATACCTTTTAGGGTTCACGCCAGAAATTCTCGCCAAGGCGGGTGAGGCTTCCGCCCTTGAGAAGAATCGCAAAGCGCTCAAGAAGGCGATTGCCGAGGGAGCTCTTGGAAACGTTTCGATGAATGAGCCGGAGCTTCGTGCACGCCTGGCTAAATTGCGCCAGCGCCGGTTGCGCCTCGAATCGAAACTGTCGGGATTCCGCGTCGACGAGCAGTATGCCGAACATCAGGCTGAAGCCGACCGTCTTACCCAGGCGATCAGGGATCTCAATGACGAGGGTCTTGTGCTGGAGCAACGCAAACGCGACCTCGAATTGGCAATGCAAGAAGAGAGGCCGACGGCTTCTAGTGCCGACATGGCCAAGCAGCTAGAGACGATGTATGTAGAGATCGGCATCGTCCTGCCCGACGTCGTAGCGCGACGATTCGAAGAGGTGGCGGACTTCCATTCGTCCGTAGTGCGCAATCGTCGGTTGTACCTTGAATCGGAGCGTGTCAGCGTCCTTGACAGGCTCAAAGCGATTGAGGCCGAGCGTAGGGCCTTGGACCGCCGCCGAGCGGATGTGATGAACCTTCTAAACGACTCAATGGCACTCGAGACTTTTCGCAATGCGGAAAGGGAACTTGCGGAGGTCGATTCTACCGTCGCGGATCTGGAGCGAAGGCTGGAGCTCGTGCAGTCGGTGAACGACGCCGGGCTACGCCTGCGTTCAATCACGGCTGAAGCGGAGGCCAGCGTCCGAACCGAGATGGCCGAACGGGAAGAATTTATCGAAGAGGCGATCTCCCTGTTCCAACAGCTTGGCGAAGAGATCTACGACGATCGCGATGTTTCCTTGCTCATTGACGCAAACAAGGGGGTACTCAAAGTCACTCCTGAGATCGATGGCGATGCCTCGTCCGGCATTCGCGGAGTGAAGACCTTCCTGCTTGACGTCGTCTGCCTCGTCATGGCCATCAAGGCCGGTCGGGCTCCGCGCATCCTTGTGCACGACAGCCTCCTCTTCGACTCCATGGACGACAGGCAAGTCGCCTCCTGTCTCAATATCGGAGCCCGCCTCGCAGACGACGTGGGATTCCAGTACATCGTCACGCTCAACTCGGATCGTTTGCAGGCAGCTGAGGCCGAAGGGTTTGATCGACGGGATTACGCCATCGATCCCGTGTTGACGGATGCAGGCGAAGACGGTGGGCTCTTCGGTTTTCGCTTCAAGTAGGACTGCTCGACATCTGGGCCATACCGACGTTGGCCTTCGAGATTTCAGGGGAGCTTTATTGCGACAGAGCATCGGGGTGGCAAGGTTCGGCGTCGGCCTTCGCTTTCACATGAAAAACGCCGCCGCGCATTGCAAGGTCTAAAATCTGGTCCTTATATGGTGCCAAGGTGCTTTTCGTGTGCGATTCCGAGTTCGTCCGCGATTCCAAGTTTGTCCGCGATTCTGAACTCGTGCGACGGCTGGTTTGTGTGCGCTTCTGGTTTCGTGCGCGTCGGCGAGTTCATGCGCAACGGCGCACCCGGCGAGCGTCGTTGGCCCCGTCATTCGACGTCGGCGATGACTCCGGTTCTTGCCCACCGCCAAAGGGTGAAGGACTCTTGCGAGGAACACAGCCGTTTGATCGACCCGCGAGGGCCGTCGTCCCACACGCCCAGGCGAGATATGAACTCGAAAGTTTCGTCCCGCCCGTTCGCGTGGCGCAGGACGAACGTGGTCTTGGCGTCTCCGTTCTTATACGAGGGCCACTCCTTGAACTCCGTGCACACCACGCCGGTCTCGCCTCGCGGGCCCGCCTGCAGATCCAGCGCCAGTTCGACGTCGTTGGCGGCCGCCTGCAACAAGAACATTAAGCCGAGGGCAGCGCCCAGGATCGCCGCCTTTTTCCCGAACAAGGGAGCGCGGTTCATCAGACGGCGCAGCCACGTCTGCCGCGGATCCTTGCGGCTTGCCCACGCCCACGTCAACGCCAGACACATGAGCCCCAGCCAGGGCCACACGTTCCACAAAAGCGTCCGAGCCCACATCTCCGTCGCGCCGAGCGGCTGCCCCCAATAGAACAGGTAGAGAGTGGTTGCCAAGAGGTAAAAGATGAAGCCGAGAGGGACCACGCGCGTCGTGGCGGCGTCGATCAGCGGAACCCAGTCCCGGCTCGGAGCGCCGACTCCCGCCCCTGCCCTTGCCGCCGCTCTCACCCCAGTTCGCGTTCCCTCGCCCCTTTTGCTCTTTGCCCATGCGGTGCTCGCGCTGGCCCCGGCCCAGGCGCCCTTGATCGCGGTGTCCGTGGCCATGGTGTCCGTCTCCTCCTTGGCCTCCCTTCCGAAGCGGGCGCGGCGGGCAGACCGGCCCGGTTGAGAGCGGTTCCTCTCCATGGCTTTCCCTTCCTTGCGTGCTCCTCGCATATCTCCTGCCGTCTTCGTAGAGAACCGACGCCTCCGTCGTGGTGGCTTGCGTGTACGCCGTGACGGGTTGAGAATATCGGCGCAATCGCTTCCTTTTCCATTGAAAACGTGGGGACCGCTCATCGATTTGTCCTTCGGCCCGCGATTTTCGAGGGCGGCGCGTTGCCGGGGCAGACGCGCCGACGGCGGGCGAAGGGCCGACGTCGGCCGTTTCCGCCGGACGATTCCCTGTTATGCCCGACGTCTCGGCTTCCCCTCTGGACTTCTCGAGTTCTGTGCCAATAGTGTACATTTTGTACATGTACAGAACGTACATTTAAGGTGTGCGCAGAAGGCGTTCCCGAACCGCGGGGAGATAGCTTCCAAGGGATGGAGGGGGCTCTCCGAAAGAACGGGAAGCCTTCCTTGAAAGGCCGTGCGTTCGCCTAAAACAAGGCGTTCGTTCGAAGGATGAGAGGTGTGGGCCGATGAAGGGAAACGGTCAGCCGCGATCCGCGCGGGCTCAACCTTCCAAAGCGGAAGGCGAGGCGCCGGAAGCGGAAGGCGAGGCGCCGGAGGCGGGAGGCAAGGGGAAACGCGAGTTCGCCCAGGAGGAAAGCTCCGCGAAAGAGCGAGGGCCTGTGGGGGAGCGGCCCGATCGACTCTGCTCGCTCACGTCGCGAAAGCGCGACCCCGAGGCGCGGCGCCGCGCAATTCTCAACGCCGCCATCGACGTGATAGTCGAGAAGGGCGCCGCCGCGCTCACCCACCGGGCCGTCGCTGCCCGCGCGGGCGTTTCCCTGGGATCGACCACCAAGTACTTCTCATCCATCGAGGACCTGCGAGAAAACGCGATGGATGCTCTGGTCAGGGAGATGGACGCCGGCGTCGACGCTTTCGAATCGGAGCTTGAAGCATGCGACGACGTTGAAAGCTACTGCATCGGGCTCGCTTACGAGTATTTGCGGGACGTTCGGCAGGTCAGGGCCGATGTCGCCCTGCTCAACGCCGGCGCCCGGGACGACGGGCTGCGCGAGATCGCGCTGCGCAACCCAGACCGGCTCATCGCCGCCCTCGCCCCTCATTTCGGCGCGGAGCGCGCAATGGCCCTCGAGCTGTGCCTCGAAGGCGCCGTCGTCCACTCGGCGCTGAGAAGCACGCCCATAGACAAAGAGGTGATCGAGCGAATCTTCCGGGCGATCATATCCGCGCCGTGGCCCGGACAAACAGAGGCGCGCGAACGGCGGGCGCTCTGAATGCGGCAAACGAACGGCAAATTGGAACGAAGGCCGTGAAGGAGAAACGAACAATGACAGAAAAAGTTGAGCGATTGCAGTCAACGACCGACGAAGGCATCCGGTCGGCGGGATCCGAGGGCGCGCGGCCGAAGGCGGGCCCCGTGCCGACACAGTCGCTGTCCACGGCTCGCCGGTGGATGGCCACGGTCGTGCTCAGCGCGAGCGTTCTGGTCATAACCATGGACATGACGATCTTGAACATCGCGCTTCCCGACCTGGCCAAGGACCTCAAGCCGAGCGCCACCCAGCAGTTGTGGATCGTCGACGTCTACTCGCTGGTGCTCGCCGGCCTTCTCATATCCTGGGCGGCAGTCGGAGACCGTTGGGGCCGCAAACGCATGCTCATGCTCGGTTACGCCATTTTCGGCGTGGCCTCCCTCCTGGTCTTCTTCGCCGACTCTCCGGGCATTGTGATCGCCGTGCGAGCCTTCCTCGGCGTGGGCGGCGCGATGATCATGCCCACCACGCTGTCGCTCATCCGCGTCATCTTCACGAACTCGAAAGAGCGGGCGACGGCGCTGAGCATCTGGGCGGCCGTCTCCGGTTTGGGGTCGGCCATCGGCCCCCTGCTGGGAGGGTACCTGCTCGAACACTTCTCGTGGCATTCAGCCTTCCTCGTCAACGTGCCGCTCATGGCCGCCGCCGTGATCGCGGGGATGCTTCTGCTTCCCGAATCTCGCGTTGAAAAACCGGGGAAGCTCGACCCGCTGGCGGTCGTCCTCTCGCTCGTCGGCATGACGCTGCTGGTGTGGTCGATCAAAGAGTTCGGCGACAAAGCCAGCCTGCTCCTGCCCGCGCCGTGGATCGCCTTCGCGATCGCCGCCGTAGCCCTCGGCGCGTTCGCCCGCCGATGCCTCCGAAGCGACGAACCCCTCCTCGACCTCGCCCTCTTCCGCAATCGGCAGTTTTCCGCCGGCATCCTCGCGGCGCTGGGCACCACGTTCTCGCTGCTGGCCGCGATCCTCCTCATCTCGCAGTGGCTTCAGCTGGTGCAGGGAGACACCCCGGTGCAGGCGGGGATCCATCTTATCCCCGCGGCCGTGGCGGGCGCGGTGGCGTCTATCGCGGCGCCGCCGCTCAGCAGAGTGTTCGGGGCACGGGCCGTTCTCGCCGGCGGGCTTGCCGTGGCGGGCCTCGGCATGGTCTACGTGGGCCTTCGGGGAGCGGGCCTCAGCATGGTTGCGGTGATGGCGGCCCTCGTCCTCGTCGGCTCCGGAACGGGGACCCTCGCCATCGCGTCCGCCATGATCATGGGCGGCTCGCCAGAAGACCGAGCGGGCAACGCCGGGGCCCTCGAAGAGACCTCCTATGAGCTTGGCGGCGTCATGGGCGTGGCCGTTCTGGGCAGCGTCTCGGCTCTCGTGTACAAGGCCGAGATCGTCGCCGACCCGCTTTTCTCCCAACTTCGGGAATACAGCGCCGACGTCGCAAACCAAGCCAAAGAGTCGCTCGGGGCGGCGGTGACGATAGCGAACGAGACCAATATTCCCGAGCTCGCCGAGCGGGCGGGGGCAGCCTTTACGCGGTCCTTCGAAGTGACGGGGGCCGTGGGCGGAGCGCTGATGATCGCCGTCGCCGCCGCGGTCTTCTTCCTCACACCGAAAGGAACGAAGATCACGGGAAGCCACTGATTGCACGCGGAAGGCCGCTGGCTGTACGCGGGAGACCGCTGATTGCACGCGAGAGGCGGCTGACCGGACGCCCGTGCCAAAGATGAAGGGCGGCACATCTGCGAGGTTGCGCAACGGCGAGGTTGACTCGTCAACTGGTGGAAGTTCCTCGCAGAATAGGGGAGAAGCCGTTGCAAAGATGAAAATCCGAGGGTGCGGAAGGCGACATGGCTCACGTAGGGCCCTCCCGCACTCGCTTGTGGCGCCTCCGCACCGCTGGCACACTACGAATAGGGGTTCAAAACCTGTAGATTTATACTGTCACGTGTCGAGAACCTGGAGGGTACATGCGTCGGCTTGGAAGCAGATACATCCTCGATGAGCGCATTGGGAAGGGCGCCCAAGGAGAGGTGTGGATCGGTCGTGCTTCCAGCGAGGGCTCTCAAGACACCGTGCCCGAGGTTTACGCCTTCAAAATCCTTCGGACCGACCTCGCCGAGGAGCCCGGTTTCGTCGAGCGTTTCATCAAGGAGCGGTCGACCCTTTTGCGCGTGTCCTCGCCTTACGTCATCGGCGTTCACGACTTCGTTGTCGAAGGGACGACGCTCGCATTGGTCATGGACTACGTCCCCGGCGGCGACCTGCGCGGCTACCTCAAGGAGTCGGGGCCGCTGCCGCCCGCGGAAGCCGCTCAACTTGGCGCTTCGGTGGCCGAGGGGCTGAGCGCCGTCCACAACGCAGGCATCCTTCACCGCGACGTCAAGCCCGCCAACATCCTGCTCGACTTTTCGACGACGCCGATGACCCCGCGCGTCGTCGACTTCGGCATCGCCCGCATCATCGACGTCGCGGGCGCGAGCCACCTCACGGGCGTCATCGGCACCCCGCTGTACATGTCTCCGGAAGTCCTCTCGGGCGAGGTCCCTGGAACGCAGGCCGACGTCTACTCCCTCGGCATCGTGCTATATGAAGTCGTTTGCGGCGTGACGCCCTTCGTCGGCAGCATTTCGGAGCTGCTTGGACAGCATATGCATCGCACGCCCGGGCGTCCCGGGGGCGTGCCCGACCGAATGTGGGGCCTCATCGCCTCCATGCTCGTCAAGACCCCGGACAAGAGGCCGACGGCGACCGACGTCGCGCGCGAGCTCCGCGCAATGGCCTCCGAGCTGGAAAACGTCCCGGCAGCGACGAAGCTCGCGAAGCCTCCGCCGTCGACCCCTTCGACGGAGCTTGCCGACATGGGCGTCTCTCCGGCGGCGGGGCACTACCCGCAGGCGGCCTTCGCCTCCGCATCGCCGCATTTTTCGGCTTCCAGCCCTGCTTCCTACATTCCCAATCGCTCCTCTCAATCGGCGCCCGAGGCGGCCTCCTCCTACGCGGGGCCCTATACCGTTCCGTACTCGCGCACGCAGACGGGGGCATATGGCTCGCAGACTCAGACGGGCGCTTACGGATCGCAGACTTTCCCATTCACTCCGCAGACAGCTGGGGACGCCCGCGGTCCAGGGCGCTCGCGCCGGCGCAAAAAGCGGAGCAAAAAGACGATCGCCCTCGTGTCCCTGCTTTCCGTCGCCTTGGTCGGCGCGGGCGTGTGGGGCATTAGCATGCTGACGCACGAGGAAAAGACGCCGGAGTGGTACGTCGCGAATTTGCCTGCGGGCAAGAAGTTCGTAGAAGAGCACCGTATCTCTAAGGCTTACAAGGTGGCGGTCTCTCCCAACCGAAGTTTGGTCGCCGCCAACGCCGTGAGCGATTGGACGCTTTACAGCCTCAGCGGAACGGGAACTTCGAAGATCGCAAAGAAGGACTGTTACGACAACAAGTCGGGGTTCTGGAACAATTCTTCGTTCCTCTGCCACACGGGAAACTCGGCGACGGTCATTCGTTCCAACGGAAACATCTACAAGCCGCCGGGCCCGAGTTCTCACAACCTCGTCGGCACGGACGGCGAGATCACGGTCATGATCTCCGACGCCAACTCGGGAGACCTCGTCGGCATCGACTCCTCTGGGAAGGAAGTCTGGCGCGCGCTGGGAAAGTACAGCGAGGCCATCGTTCAGAACGGCTTCATTCTCTCCTACGACACCGAAAAGAAATCCTTGCGCATACTTTCCGTCGCCTCGGGCGAAGTGTTGAAATCTAAGGACGCCGAAGACGATTTCGAGTCGCTCAGCGACAATCCGCATCCGCTTGGCTTCGGAATCGATGCTGGAACCAAGGCGTTTTACCAGGTCGAAAGCGGTTCCTACACGATCTGGGACGAGAAGGGCGAGCGTAAATTCGGAGGCAAAGCGAAGGTGACCACGAACAACTGGGTCATATCCTCCCCAAACGTCTCGCCCGAAGACCTGAAGGATCTGTTCGAGGCGTCGCCCGCCACCGAGGCGGTCAACATCCGGGGTGAAAGCGACATCAGGGTGGCGAGGGTGGACGGCGCCAACTGCCGGGTCGAGATCGACGGCGTCCGTTTCAAGGTCCCGAAGGTGAACGATCAGAGCAGATGCTACGTCGACATTCTGGGGCTCAGCGGCGACGATGACACGTTGTTGCTGGAGTCCTCCAACGCCTCCGACGAGAGAAGGCATTGGAAAACCGGAACGGTCGCCCGCGATAACGAGGGGAAGGGCAAGGTAGTCGCCTACTCTCTTTCCAGCGGAAACGAGCTGTGGAGGGCGGACGGCTCCTTTGTCGCCCTGCTCGGCGGGAATCGCATGGCCATCCGACCGAACAGCGACGAGATCATCCTTGGCACCGTCAGGGACGAATGACGTCCGAGGAGCCGGGGCCTGCTGAACTCGTTCCAGGGTTATCGTCAAGCGGGAAGCGCAGTTCCGCCTGGGTCGAAAGCGCCTAGACGGGCGCGGAGGCGGCCAGGCTTGGAATGTCCAGAGGCCGAACGGAGCTTAGGCCAATTCGTCGTGGAGCAGCCAACAGCTAAACCGATCACGAGTAGTTAGCTAGACTTACTATTGGTGGATAGGTAGACTAACTAGTATGGATGTGAAAACTCAACAATGGCTGCATGGCTTTTTAGATTTCTGCCTGCTCGGCCTCATTGACGCCCAACGAGATTACGGGCGCGGCCTAGCCGAGCGGCTTGCGCGATCCGGTTTCGGCGAGATTCCTGGAGGCACCCTTTACCCCGCGCTCGTTCGCATGGAGCGCCAGGGTCTCATAGCGGCTTCGAAGGAGCCGTCCGCGGCCGGGCCTCCCAGAAAGTACTACGAGACGACGGCGAAAGGCCGCGAGGCTTTTCACGAGCTCGTGGAGACGTGGGAGCAATTCAAGGCGGCGGTCGAAGCGACCGTCGACGGTAAAGCGATTCCTCGGGAGGCGATTGCCCGACAGGCGACGATTCGCGGGGGTGAGGCGACTGGCCGGGAAGAGGCGATTCGCCAAGACGAGCCGATTGGCCGGGAAGGAGACTGGCGATGAGCGAGGATCGGGCCCTTGAAACGGAGGGCTGGGCCCTTCGATTGGAACGTGGGCTGGCAGGCGCGGGAATCGACGGCCGCCGCGCTCGCAGACTTGCGGAAGAGGCCGTTGCCGAAGCCAGCGACTACGCCCTGCCGCCGGAGGAGGTCTATGGGCCGGCCGAGGCCTACGCGCGGGAACTGGCGAGGGCCGCGCGCGCTGCCGTCAGAGAAGAGCGGCGTCTGGACGAGTCGCGTTCGGGTGCGCCGGTTCTGCGGCTGCGGGACGTAAGCAAACGGTACGGGAGGAAGACGGTTGTGCGGGACGTGAGCCTGGAGCTCGGGTCGGGTCAAATCGGCGCGATCGTAGGCGCCAACGGCTCTGGCAAATCGACGCTGCTCAAGATATGCGCGGGGCTCGTGCGTGCGACGTCGGGAAGCGTCGAGCGAGTCGAAAACGTCGGCTACGTCCCGCAAGCCGGGGGCCTCTCGCCTCTGCTGACCGCCTCCGAGCACTTCCGGCTTTTCGGTTCGCTCGACGGGAAGAATGAGCGAGAATCCCTCGTCGCGGGAACGCGCTTGGCCCAAAGCCTGGGGTGGCGGCCCAACCGCAAGCTCGGTGCGGCTCGCCTTTCGGGCGGCACACAGCAGAAGCTCAACGTGGTGCTCGGCGGCATCAATCGCCCCCGGCTCATCCTGCTTGACGAGCCGTATCAGGGATTCGACCAGGGGACGTACACGGACTTTTGGGAGCAGCTGTTTTCCTGGCGCGAGGCTGGAGCCGGCGTGCTCGTCGTCACCCATATCCTTCACGACCTCGACGGCGTCGACTGGACGTGTGAACTGCATCCTCAGGAGGAATCATGAACGTGTGGACCATCGCAAAGATCGGCGTCAAAGAGACCCTGCGGCGTCCTCTCGCCGTCTTCTTCGTCTTCCTGCTGCCCATGGTCTTCTATCTTGTTCGGCTCGACGTGCAGTGGCAGGCGATACGACTGCTCGCGATCGGCGTGGGCTGGGCGGTTGCGACTCTCTCGCTCTTCAGCGGCGTCGTAAGCAGCCAACTCGACAGGCGGCTGTGCGTCATGGGGGCCAGGCCGTCCGTGCTTTTCGCCGGGCGGCACATCGCCCAGGTGGCCATCGGCTTGACGGTTTCAGGCGTGTACTTCGTGGTTGTGGCGGTGACCCAGGACGTCGTGCACCTGTCCGCAGTAGGCCTTCTCCTCGTGACGACTGTGCTCATATCCGTTCCGCTGGGAGCTCTCATGAGCTTCGCGGTGGCCAAGGAGCTCGAAGGGGCGCTTGCTCTTCTTTCGGTCATGGCCCTCCAGCTCCTGGTCGACCCCGACGGCTCGAAGGCGAAGCTTTTGCCCCTGTGGTCGACGCGCAAGATCTCAGCCTACGCGATCGGAGCTGAGGATGCCGGGGCGCTGAAGGCGGGAATGCTGCATTTCCTCTTCGTCTTTGCGCTGTGTGCGCTGGCGGCGTGGGGAGCGAGCGTGGCGAGGCTCGGGATTGTGCGAGCGTCTGGGCTTCCCGCGGCTGCACAGGAAAGCTAGGCAGCTGCGGGGCGACGTCGGAAGGCTGGGACGCAGCGAGAGAAAGTTCCAACTGAACGGCTAGGGAAGCCTTGGCCGCCGGGCGGCGAGGCGACGTCCGGCGGCCGGCGTCAAAGATGTGTGGCGCCGAGCGAAGGGACGACGTCCGGCGGCCGGCGGCAAAGATGTGTGGCGCGAACGAAAAAGATGTGTACAGCGCCGAACGAAGGGGCGGGCACGTATGTGCCCGCCCCTTCGTCAATAGGATTCGACGTCAGGAAGCCAATTTCGGATCGGACTTGACGACGTCGGCCACTTCGGTCGCGGACGGCGCGTATGCGCCGGCCTTGCTCACGGTCAGGCCGGACGTCACCGTTCCGCGGTGTAAAGCGGGGAGAATCTCGCTCCACCTGGCCTCGCGCAGCCTGGCCTTGGCCTCGATCGAGCCGAGGAATCCGGCGTCGAGAAGCCCCGACAGCAGGCCGCCCATGAACGAATCCCCGGCGCCCACGGTGTCTACTACGTCGATCGTCAGCGGATCGACGACGAGCATGTCGCGTTCGGCTGCCAGACGCGCGTAGGAACCCCACGGCCCGCGCGTCACCACCACGAGTCCGGGGCCGAGCTTCGACCAGCGCCTCATGACCTCCTCGACGGGGGTCTCTTCGCCGTAGAGCCAAGCGAGGTCTTCGTCGGACGCTTTGACGACGTCGGAGAGCGCGACGATCTCCTCGATGCGGCCGATGACCTTTTCCGGGGACTCCATGATCGCTGGCCTGGCGTTCGGGTCGTAGGAGACCGTCCCTTGAGCGGCGAAGTCCTTGACGGCTTGAAGCACCGCCGAGCCGCCCGGCTCAAGGGTCGCAGCGAGGCTTCCCGTGTGCAGGTGGGCGATGTCGCCGGGATGCGGCAGCGGCGGGACTTCCCACGTCAGATCGAATTCGTACCTGGCGCGGCCGAGCTCATCCAGCAGGGCGTAGGCCAGGGACGTTTTGAAGGCGCCGTTGCTGCCGGGGACGACCCCTACCTTGTGCTCGGCGGCGAAGTCCTCGATCAGCTTCCCGTGGCGGTCCTTGCCCCACCACGCGCCAATGAGCGCGGGCCTGTCCAGATTGGCCAGCACGCTGGCCACGTTCAGCGGGCTTCCTCCCACGTGTTCCGCGGACTCCTCGCCCCTGATGACGACGTCAATGAGGGCCTCTCCGAGGCAGAGAACTGGTTTGTTTGCTGTGGTCACGTTGTTTCCTTCGGTCGGAGCGTCGCTGCTACTTCAAGCCTAGCTTGGATTCCATCTCTTCGAGCGGGACCCCCTTGGTCTCGGGCATCATCTTGAGGACCCAGAAGAGCTGGCCGCACATGCAGACGAAGAAGATGAGGAAGGCGAATCCGCCGCCCCAGCTGCCGATGACCGTCGGGAAGGCAAAGGTTGTGATCGCCGCGAACACCCAGTGTGTGAGGGAGCCGAAAGATTGGCCCAATCCACGGACCTTGTTCGGGAAGATCTCCGATATGAAGACCCAAATGACCGAGCCCTGGCCGAAGGCGTGGGCCGCAATGAAGAAGAGCAGGCCGACGAGCACCAGCATGGACGACGTCGAATCGAAATGCCCCTCGTACATGAACATGACGCCCGTGAGGAAGCCCAAAGACAGCAGGTAGCCGATCGAACCGACGATCATGAGCGATCGGCGCCCGATCTTGTCGATGACCGTCAGGGCGGCCATGGTGGCGATGAGGTTCATGACGCCGACGGCCACTGACATGAGGTATCGTTGGTCTTCGCTTGCCCCTGCCTTTTCTAGAACCTTGGGGGCATAATAGAGGATCGCGTTGATGCCTGAGAGCTGGTTGCACATCGCGATGATGAAAGCAAAGAAGACGACCTTGCGATAGCGCCGCGAGAAAAAGTCGGACAGGCTTCCTTTCGTGCGGTCCGCTGCCAGCTGCTGGCGGATCTCTGCGATCTGCTCCTCGGATTCGGCCCGGGTGCTGCACAGCCGACGGCTGATTTCGACAGCCTCTTTGTCGCGCCCGCGGGACATAAGCCATCGCGGAGTCTCGGGCACCGAGAACAAAAGGAGGAGGAAAATGGCGGACGGCACGACCATGACTCCCAACATCCACCGCCAGGCTTCCATCGGATCGGTGATGGTCTGCTGGATGATGTAGTTGGACAGGTACGCCAGCAAAATGCCCAAAACGATGTTGAACTGCACAAGGCCGACCAGTCGCCCGCGTATGCGTGCCGGGGCGATTTCGGCGGTGTAGATGGGGGCGCATACGGAGGAAAGGCCGACTCCGATGCCTCCGACGAACCTGAAAGCCAATAGGACTGCGTGAGTCCAGGCAACGGCAGTTCCCAGAGAGCCCAGAACGTAGAGGATGCCGATGGCGAACAGAAGGTTCTTCCGTCCGTATCGGTCTGCCAGGCGCCCTCCGATGAGGGCACCGAAAATGGTGCCGACCGTTGCGATGGCGACGGTTAGCCCGATTCCAAAATCATCAAGTTTGAATCTGTCTTCCAGGGCATCGTTGGCGCCGGATATGACGGCGGTGTCAAAGCCGAAGATCAGACCGCCGATGGCGGCCACGACGGCGCTTCTGATAACGAGGGCATTCACCCTCTCCCGAGGTGCTGATATAGGCCTACTCGACATCGAGGGACTCCTTGTGGAAAAACGCACGCCACGCCCGTTGGAAACAGGGCGACGAAGGTCGGCGGGGGCGACCTACCGTCACTCTACGTCCTCCTCAGAACGACGCAAATCCGTCCCACAATGTGGGCACTTCAGCTTCTCGAATGCTGGGCAGCCCGCTTGTTTTCAAGCATCTGCCTCGTCAAGGAGTCCACGGACGAGGCGAACTCGTCGGGATGGCTGAGCATGACCTGGTGCCCTGCCCCACGGATGATCCTTTCGGGCGGATTGCCCAGATTCTGGCGGGTTCGCACGAGGTACCCGCCGGAGACGTCCTCCGATCCCCAAATGATGGAGCTCGGAACGGAGATTGACTGAATTTGTTTAGGCGTCAAATGGAGGATCGTGAACTCTTTCATAGTGTCGGAAATGGTGCGTTCGGCGCTCCTCGATGTGAGAGGCCGAGTTATTCGCTTAGTGAAGCCCTTTCCCTTTTCCCCATCGAACATCGTGCACGTAGATCCGCAAGAGCGCTTGAATATCTTTTGATCGAGCCAGGTCCACCGCGAGCCGATCCGGTACAGGCTGGTTAAGTAGGGAGACTTTGCCATCCATCTGGGAATGCGCCGCGGAACCTGGATGTCGAGGCCGTCGCCGTCGGCGAAGATCACCCCGCCTGTGGACTGCGGGTGCCACAATCCGACGCCTCCGGCTACAGAGGCGCCCATCGAGTGCCCCGCGACGATCGGACGGTCAAGCCCCATTTTCTTCGAAAAGCCCGCGACGAGATCGGCTTGCCTGCGAATGTCGCGGGCGTCGCCGCCGCGCGTGTAGCCGAATCCCGGCAGGTCGACCGCGTAAACGGCGTATCCTTTGGCCGCGAGCTTGGGACCGGCGTAGTCGTAGGCGACGGACGATCCGGCGAAGCCCGGAAGCAAGACGACCGCTTGGCCTGTGCCGCCCCACTTTTCGTAATGGACGTCCGCGGATCCGACCTTGACCGTGTGGCCGGTTGTCGCCTCGAGATACTCGGGAGGTTGCGAAACGGCGTTGAATATGAGGCTTGCGGCCGTGACCGCGACGAAGGAACGGAGGAGGAACACCCCCGTTCCCCGAAGGACCCGATACGGGCGGCTGCGCGTCTTGATGCGTTCGCGTTTGCGGGCGCGGCGCTCTTTGCGGCTTGTTCTGAAGTCGCGAAGACGGTCGATGGCCGGGTTGAGGGAAAGTCTCACTTATTCTGTTCTTTCGATTGTCAGGATGCTCTTTGCTGCGTCAGTACCTCGCTTAGAGACAGAGGCGCGCGGCCGGTGATCTTTTCGACTGAGTCGGTGACGACGTCAAGCTGGCCCGCGCGTATCGCGGTGTATGTGGTGATCCACGCGGCCACCTCCCATTGGGGGACCCCGTAGGGCTCGCGCGAGGCCCAGGCCTGCTCGATCGTCTCGTCGATGTATTCGACCGGGTTTCCGGAGACCTCGGTTCCAATGCGCGCGGCCTCGGCCATCGTGAATGCCTCCGGCCCTGTCAGATCGTAGGTCTTGCCCGCATGTGCCCCGGGGTCGGCGAGAACGGCGGCGGCGACGCGGGCGACGTCGGACCTGGAGACCCCGGCGCATGCGCCGTCTCCAGCGGGGCCGCGGATCTCGCCAGAAGCCAGGAGCGCGGCGAAGAACTCGAGGTAGAACGAATCGCGCAGAAAGGTCCAGTCGATGCCGGATGCCTTGATGTGCTCCTCAGTGAAGAAATGGTCGCGGGCGTGAGTGAAAATAGCCTCGGGGGCGGCGCCCAGGAAAGATGTGTAGACGATGGAGCCAACGCGCGCCCGCGAAGCGGCGTCGATGAAGGCCCTGTGATCGGCGACGCGGCGGGGGCTCTCCTTGGCCGAGACCATCAGCAGCGCGTCGACGCCCTTGAGCGCGGCCAGCGCGGCCTCGTCGTCTGCGTACGTGCAAACGGCGTAGGGAAGTCCTTTGAGTTCGTCGGGTATCTTGGCGGCGGATCGCACAAGCAGCCGCACGTCGTCAACCCCCGAATCGATGAGTGAGAGCGCGGTCGCCCGGCCGATGTTGCCGGTGGCGCCGGCGATTGCGATGGTCATGATTGCTCCTTACGAGGATTCGATTGTCCCCGTCGCAGTGCGGGCGGCAGATCCACCGAGCCGAGTCGCGAGCTGCGAGAACGGCGACTTCGCCCGACAAGCACGGGAGACGATTGCCACACTTGACCTTGTCGATACGTGCAGCCATTATTCCAGGAAAATCGCGGAACTTCAGCGTAAATGCGCGGTGAGAGGAAAAACCGTTTTCTTCGCCGTCCGCGACGTTCGATTAACGGTCGCCGGTCCAAAGCGTGCTAACGTCTTGCCCATGACCAACGACAACACGTGCCGAATGTGTCCGCTCGCCGCGGGCATTCGCTGTTGTCGCCTTTGAAACTCCGGTAGAAATTCCCGGATTGCGCGCCGACGTGAGCCCGCGGGAGGCTCCGAGGCGCATTCCGCTGCGACGCCGTAGCCGCGCCTCTCAGTCTCTCTAGTTTCACGTTTTCTCTAGTTCCACGCTTCTCCAACGAGAGTGAGAAAAACCATGTCAAATAACTCAGACAACAAGAATTCCGACGTCTCAGGCGGCAAGGATTCCGAAGCGGTCGACGAGCCCCAGGCCGAAGAGAGGTCTCACGACATCGACGAGCTGGTGGCCAAGGCCTCCTCCCGTTCGGGCAAGGGGCTGAAGGTTGCCGGCCTCGCGCTTCTCGCCGCGCTCGTCTTCGTTCTGGCGTACTTCGGCGCTCGGAGCCTGACGTCGAAGGACGCGTCGGACGACGCCTCGGGCGGAACCTCGGAAGGGACGAAGGGGGCCGGCGGATCCTCCGTCAAGCCCGTGGGGGCGCGGACTCCCGAGCAGATCAAGGCCGCGGGAACCGTTCGCATCGGCGTTTTCGGCGACAAGGCGCCCTTCGGGTACACAGATTCGGATGGGACGAACGTCGGCTACGACGTCGAATACGCCAAGAGGATCGCGAAGGATCTGGGCGTCAAGCTCGAGCTTGTGCCCGTCGTGGCAGATTCGCGGGTCGAGTACCTGACCTCCGGCAAGGTCGACGTCATCTTGGCCAATTTCACGGTCACGCCCGAGCGCGCGGAAAAGGTCGATTTCGCAAAGCCCTACATGAAGGTTTCGCTCGGCGCCGTCTCGCGCAAAGACGCCCCGATCACGTCCGAGAGCCAGCTCTCCGGCAAGAAGATCCTGGTGGTCAAAGGAACCACTGCGGACTCCTACATTCAGGCGAAGCACCCCGATTGGAAGCCCGCCAAGTACGACCAGTACTCCGACGTCTACAACGCGCTCGCCGACGGCCGCGGGGACGTGTGGGTCACCGACAACACCGAGGCCTTGGCCTTCTCCAGGCAGGGTGAGAACAAGGACAAGTTCGTCACAGGCATTACGCAGCTCGGCCCCGTGGACACCATCGCGGGAGCCGTCCAGAAGGGCAACGCCCCCCTTCGCAGTTGGCTGAACAAAGAGCTTGAAACCCTCGGCAAGGAGAAGTTCTTCCACAAGGCTTACGAGAAGACGCTCGCGCCCGTCTACGGAGACTCGGCCAAGCCCGACGAGCTCGTCGTCGAGGGCGGCGAGGTCGACGGCGCAGGCAAGGGCGAAGAGTCCGGCAAGGGCCAAGAATCGGCCAGCCCCGAGGCGTCGGCGGGAGCCGCCGGCTCCGAAGCGCCCGATTCGGCGGCCGAGTCCCAGGCGGCCGGCAAGTGACCTCGGAGGGCGGGGCGCAGCCTCAGGCGCGGCTTCCCGCCCTCGGCCACGGCGTCGGCGAAACCGTCGGCGCGCAGTATGTGCGGCTGCAGACTCAACGGTCCAGGCCGCCCCAAAGAAAGGTCACGCGAAGGTGAATTCCCAGGTCTTGCGCGAGTACCTGCCCTACTTCCTGGAGGGGGCGCTCGTCACGGTGCGGGTGGCCGCCGTCGGAATCGCGGCGTCGCTCGCCATCGGGCTTGTGTGTGCGATCATCCGGTATCTCGACGTTCCCGTCGCCAAACGCGCGGTGGGCCTCTACATCGAGCTCTCGCGCAACACTCCGCTCATCGTCCAGCTCTTTTTTATCTACTACGGCCTGCCGAAGGCGGGCGTCGTCCTTTCCTCCGAAGCCTCCGCGATCATCGGGCTGAGCTTTCTCGGAGGGGGATACATGGCCGAGGCCTTCCGGTCCGGTTTCGACTCCGTCGGGACGATCCAGTGGGAATCCGCCCGGTCTCTGGGCATGACGCGGGTCAACGCGATGGTCTACGTGATCGTCCCGCAGGCTCTTTCGCGATCGGTGGCGGCTCTCGTCGCCAACGTCATCTTCCTCGTCAAAGAGACGTCCGTTGTCTCCGTCGTCGCCCTCAACGATTTGGTGTATGTGGCTCGGGAGAAGATAGGAAACGACTACGACACGACGGAGGCGCTCTTCCTCCTGGTCGCCTTCTACATCGCCATCATTCTGCCGGTCTCCCTCGCCGGCGCCTACCTCGAAAGGAGGGCGCGCCGTGCAGAATTCGGGAATTGAGGTTCTGTGGCAGGGAAGAAACTTTCTTCGGCTCCTCGAAGGCCTGTGGACCAGCGTGTCCATCGCTCTGCTTGCCCTGGCGATCTCCATTTTCTTCGGGCTCTTCGTCGGAATTGCGATGACGAGCAAGAAGCGTTTCCTGCGTTTCCTGACGCGGGCATACCTGGAATTCGTCCGCTTCATGCCGCAACTGGTCCTTCTTTTCGTCGTCTACTTCAGTCTGGCGACGCACACCGGCGTCAACCTCGGCGGATTCACGACCGCGGTCATCGTCTTCTCTGTGTGGGGAAGCGCCGAGATGGGCGACCTCGTTCGAAGCGCCGTGCAGTCGATCCCCGCCCATCAGTACGCCAGCGGCTTCGCTTTGGGAATGACGAAGGCGCAGGTCAACCTCAACGTCATTCTTCCCCAGACTGTCAGGCGGCTCCTGCCTCTGACGATCAACCTGGCCAACCGCATGATCATGACCACCTCGCTGGTGGTGCTCATCGGCGTGACCGAAGTGCTCAAGGTGGGCCAGCAGATCATCGACGCGAACCGCTTTGCCTACCCGAAGGCCGCGCTGTGGGTGTACGGAGCGATTTTCCTGCTCTACTTCGCGGTCTGCTATGTCATCTCTCAGTTCTCCAAATACCTCGAACGGAAGTGGAACAAGTGACCGATTCGACCATCGCCCCTCGCAGCGGGGCCGACCGCCATGCCGACGCGTCTTCTCCCGGCAGCGCTTCTCCCGCCGACGTCGCCCGCGCCGAAGCAGCCTCAGCCGACAAAGGCGAAGCGGCGCGGACCCCGGCCCTGTCCGTGCGCGACGTCGTCAAGGTCTACGACGGCGATTTCACGGCCCTCGACGGGGTGTCGTTCGACGTCGCCCGCGGCGAAGTGATCGTCGTCGTCGGGCCGTCCGGTTGCGGCAAGTCGACGCTTCTGCGGACGCTCAACGGCCTGGAGCCGATCCAGGGCGGTTCCATTGAGTTCAACGGCGAGAAAGTCCCGAGCAAATCCCTGCCGTGGAGTCTTTTGCGGCAAAGGATCGGGATGGTGTTCCAAAGCTACGAGCTATTCCCGCATCTGAACGTGCTGGAGAACCTCCTGCTGGGCCCGTCGAAGGTTCTGGGCGAGAAGCGGGCCGAATCCGCCAGGCGCGCCGGCGAGCTGCTCAAACGAGTGGGCCTGCTGGACAAGGCTGAGTCCTTCCCCCGCCAGCTTTCGGGCGGACAGAAGCAGCGCGTGGCCATCGTTCGGGCGCTCATGATGAAGCCCGAGATCCTTCTTCTCGACGAGGTCACCGCCTCGCTCGACCCCGAGATGGTGCGCGAGGTCCTCGACGTCGTTCTGGAATTGGCGCGCGACGGCATGACGATGGTGATCGTCACCCACGAAATGGGCTTCGCCCGGGCCATCGCCGACAGGGTGATCTTCATGGACGCCGGCAAGATCGTGGAAGAGAGCGCCCCGAAGGAGTTCTTCAGCCATCCGGCCACCGAACGGGCCAAGAAGTTCCTTGACATCTTCTCCTACGAGGAGATCGCGGGGGAGTGGTGCTCCAGCCTCTAGCCGCGCGGGGAGCCGGCGGCGTTCGCCTTGGCGACGAGGCGCGCCGTCGTTCCCGCGTAGCGCGTGCCGAGCGACCGCGCCTCGTCGGTCGTCAGGCCGTCGCCGGCGGGCATGAGCGCGTCGCGATAGTAGTGGAGCTCGTCGATCGAATCGTAGATGTCTCCCAAGGCGCGATGGTTGCCCGTCTTTTCAGGCGCCGCGAAGTACGTGCGCGGGTACCAGCGCTTGGCGAGCTCCTTGAGGGAGGAGACGTCGATGAGGCGATAGTGGAGGTGGGCGACGACGTCGGGCATGTACTTTTCGAGGAAAGCCTTGTCCGTTCCCACGGAGTTGCCGCCGAGCGGGGCCTTCTGGGCCTCGGGGATGTGCCTTCGGATGTAGGCGAGCACTTGCTCGCGCGCCTCTTCGAGCGTGAGGCCGTTCTTCCATTCCTCGATGAGCCCCGAGGCGGTGTGCATCTGGCGCACGAAGTCTCCCATGTGTTCGACGGCGGCGTCGCTGGGCCGGATGAGGACGTCTATCCCTTCGTCGACGGGATTCAGCTCGGAATCGGTTATGACGACGGCGACTTCGACGAGTTCGTCGACGTTCAGATCGAGACCGGTCATTTCGCAATCGATCCAGACGATGGGGTTGTTCATATCACGGTAGCTCACACGGGTATCCTACTCGCTGCGCGAGCAAGCGCTATCGGCTTTTGGTACCCATGGATGTCACGCGTGCGTCGGACGCCTCCGACGCCGTCGACGGACCCGGGGACTTAGTGCCCCCATCCGGACTCGAACCGGAAACCTGCGGATTAGAAGGCCGTTGCTCTATCCATTGAGCTATGGAGGCTTGCGCGCCAAGCATGGAGGCTTGCGCACCAAATGTACCGGACGCTGGGGGAGGCTCGCATGCCGTGCCCGCTGTGTGGGGTGAAGCTCATGGGCCGCGCGGGGCGAAGTTCGCGCGGCGGGTGAGGCAAAGCTCATGAATTGCGTCGAGAGCCTCCCCTCGGCAGCTCGCGGAGGAGTTCTTGGTTGAAAAGGTCAACTGTTGGGCGAGTGACTTCTACTCGCGTCTAATGATGGTCGATAATGAACGGGTGAAGACACCGCAGAACCGAAGCGACCTTGCCGACCTCATCGCTCGCACGATCTCGGCGCTGGACAACGCGCGTTTGCCGCTCGATCTTCCCGGATCGATGCAGTTGAACGACGCGCGCAAACGGCTGCGCACACAGTTGGCCGCGAGGATCCTTCCGCACCTGAGAACCGACGGGCTTCCCACCGTCACGGTTCTAGGCGGATCCTCCGGCGCTGGGAAGTCGACGATATTCAACTCGCTGCTGGGTGAGGACATCTCTCCGGCGTCGGTCATCCGCCCGACGACGCGCACACCGGTCATATCGGTCCATCCGAAGGACACGAAGGTCATGGAGGATCACGCGATCGCCGAGATGGGCCGCGTCGTCGTCACAGACAAGGCGATTCCCGGACTCATTCTCGTCGACGCCCCGGACCTGGACTCCGTCGACGCGAACAACCGCGAAATTTCGCGGCGATTGCTCGACGCCGCCGATTTCTGGCTCTTCGTCACAACCGCCTCGCGGTATGGGGACGCCCTCGCGTGGCAGACCCTCGTGGACGCGAACGAGCGCGGCATGAGCACCGCCATAGTGCTCAACCGGGTCTCGCTCGAGGCCCTGCCGAAGATCCGAGCGGACCTCACGGAAAGGCTCGACGCCGTCGACATGGGCGAGGTTCCGCTCCTCATTGTGCCCGACGCCGGGCCGCGCGATTCGCGCCTCGACCCCGACGACGTCACAGAGATCCGCGACTGGCTCCACGTCATCGCCTCCACGAGAGTCGGCGAAGTCCTCGTCGAGAAGATGAGCGACGCGATGCTGCCCGATCTGCGCCGCCAGCTCATCGAGTTGTCGGAGGCCGTCGAGATGCAGGCGAACTCGGTGCAGAGCCTCGCCGACAGGGCCAAGGCGGAGGCCGAGCAGCCGATGTCGAAACTCGCTTCGAACGCCCGCTCGGGCAGGTACGGCCAGGGCGCGCCGACGACGTCGTGGCTGACCTTCGCCTCGACGGGCGGCGTGCTGGACTCCCTCGTGGCCGGGGAGAAGCCGCGAGTTTCGGACGGGCGTAAAAAGTCTCAGCGCGACGCCGCCGCCAAGACGGTGTTCGAAGGCGTCCGCGGCGCCATAGAGGTAGGCTTCAGCCAGGCCGTCGTCACATTGCAGGGCAAAATCGACAAGAGCTGGCGGGAGGACATGGTCAACACCGAAGAGTATCGCGACGAGGCAGCCAAGAGGATCGATACGTCCGAGATCACCAAGGACGTCGTCGAGCAATGGCTGGAGGATCTTGCGAAGGCGGTGGCGGCGGTGCCCGAAAACCCCTGGTTCACGCGCGAGGGGACGGCCGCTTTGCTCGGCTCTGCAGCCGGCGGAGTGAACGGCGCCGAGACGGCTCTGCGCACCGTGGGACTCGGCGAGGCGCTTCGTCCGGCCAGGGAATCCCTCGCCGTCCGCCTGGAGGATGGCATATCTCGGGTCGTTGACGCATACACTTCGGTACTAGACGAGATTCCGGTGGGCAACGGACGACAGCTTCGCCTTCGGGCGAGCGAGTACCGCGATCGGGTGTAATAAGGAGACGAATGAACGATCACGCACAGGACTCCGCGGGCGCCACGCAGCCCGACGGCGTTTTCGAGGAGACCCCTGCCTACGGGCAGAGCCCCCTTTCACGAGAGCCCGCCATGCGGGGGGTGGCCGAGAGGATCGCGAAGCTGCGCGAGGCGATCGACGCCGGAGGCGACGCCTTCGACCCCTGGGTGGCGGCGCGCGCCAACGAGGAGCTGCAGGCCGTTGAGGCCCGCGCATGGGCCGGTTTCGGGGTGACCGTGGCCGCTCTGGCGGGCGGAACGGGAGGCGGCAAGTCGACGCTCTTCAATGCGATAACGGGACTGAACTTCGCCGATCCCGGCGAGCTGCGCCCGACCACGGAAGAGGCTTCCGCCTGCGTGTGGAACGCCGACGCCGACGCCGTGCTGGACATGATAGGCGTCCGCCCCTCGCGCAGGATCGACTACCATTCGATCCTCACGACCGGCAAGCACGACCTCGATTCCCTCGTGCTCCTCGATCTGCCCGACCACGATTCCGTGCAGATCGGAAACTCGGTCCTCGTCGATCAGGTTCTTCCGCAGGTCGACGTGCTCATTTGGGTTCTCGATCCGCAGAAGTACGCCGATCACCTCATCCATGAAAGCTATCTCGCGGCCATGCGCGAGCGGCGCGACCACATGATCGTCATCCTCAACCAGGTGGACACCATTCCCGAATCCGTTGTCGACACCCTGTTGGCCGACGTCAAAGTCTTGCTCGACCGCGACGGGCTGGGGAACGTGCCGGTCTATCCGACGTCGGCGCTTTACCGCATCGGCCTGGAGCCCATTCGGGCGAAGCTGCGCGAGGCCGTCGAAGGGACCGAGGCCGTCGTCGCCACCGCGCAGGCCGAGCTGGACGCCATCAGGCGGCGCCTGTCGGTGAGCGTCGGCACGCGCGAGCCGGACGTCCGGGGCGAGGCCCTCAGGCGCGTCAACCGCTCGCTGTATGAGGCGACCGGCGCGCCCGCCGTCGTCCAATCCCTCCGCCAGGCCGGCTACAGCCTGGGGCAGACGGCCATTGCAAACGCCGATCAGCCCGCGGCGTCCATGGTGGTGGCGACGCGCGACGCCTGGATCGCCCACGTCAGATCCGGCCTGCCCGACCGCTGGCAGGAGGCCGTCACCGAGGTCATTCCCGAACCGGAGAGGATTCGACGCACCATCGGCGCGACGATTCGCAAGGTCGAGACCCCCAAGGTCCCGCGGTTCGGCGCCCTTGCCCTCGTTGCCCTCGGCTTCATTCTGGGAGTGGCGGGGATCGTGTGCGCCGCGCTGGGCATCCCGGTCGGGGCGCCCGCCGCGCGGATAGCGTTCGGCGTGGCCGGCGTGGTCTGCGCGGCTGCCGGATGGTTTTTCGGAAGGCGGGCTCACATAAGCGCGGCGGAGAAGGCCGCGCTGGCCTACGGGGACATCGCCATGGCCGCCCTTTACGACTCGGCGAAGAAGCTGCTGGTGGACCCCGTGGCAAAAGTTCTCGAGCGGCATCGCGAGGTGCGTGAGTCCCTTCAGGTCTAGACCTTCGAGGCCGCGGCCGCGCGGGCTGGATTTGCGCGTCCGAGGCGGCTGCCCGCGGCCGGTGGCCTCGGGCACTATTCGTTTGAAATCCGGCGGTCCACAGGTTGCGCTCGCGTCCGCTTCCTCCACAAACGATGTTTGCGCTGCGCGGGATCCGCGTCCCGTGGGCGAAGCTGGCTCCATGCCGGATGGTCCGGCGGAAAGGAGCCAGCAATGTCCAACGAAACCTACATCACCGTCAGAGGTTACGCGGGGGCCGATCCCGTTGCCTACGACAACGGCAATGGCCTGACCACCGTGGTGGCGAGGGTCGGGGTGACCGCTCGAATCCGCGACCGCGAGACGCATCGTTATCGCGACGGGACGACGTCGTGGTACTCGGTGCGTTGTTACGGAGACCTCGGTCTGAACGTCAGCCGTTCGGTGCGCCGCGGAACGCCGGTGCTCGTGCGCGGACGCTTGGTGGAGAGGGCGTGGACCGCCAAAGACGGGGCGGAGCGCACCGATCTGTCCATTATCGCCGACGCCCTCGGCGTCGAGCTCTCCTCGGGGGTCGCCACCTTCGTCAAGGTGCGTCACACAAGCGTCGATTCGAACGGCCGCCCCGTTCCGGAGGCCAGGCTGGAAGAAGGCATGAGCGGCGGGGCCGCGGCGGCCGCGGCCCCAAAAATCGCCGCCGAGGGGCAGGCTCCCGGCACGTCGACCGTCGTTGTGCGGGGCGGCTTTTCCGCCGCCGGGAAAAGCGACCCGGAATCCCCCTTCGACGGAGTCGAACAGACGCCTTCTTTCGCCGGGCGCAGCGGCGGTGCCGAACGCGGCCCGTACGATTCTGCGCCGAGCCTGTGTGACGCCGAACAGTTCGCAGCCTCCGCCGATCCGGCCGGCGTCCTCGAAAAGGTGGCGTCGTGATGGCCGCATAATGGACGGCGGCGGAACGGACGCGGCGGGAGCCGGCGTCCGCAGTGAGACACAGGGCGCACAGCCGGTCTCGCGGCGGGCTGGCGGACAGCGGAGGCACAAGCTGTATCCTTGGTACGGGGCCGGCCGCACACCCGCGCCGGCGACGTACGCACAAGCGGATGGAGCCTCGTGGCTGAGTACATTTATCAGATGATCCACGCCTACAAACGCGTGGGAGACAAAACGATTCTCGACGACGTCACCATGGCGTTCTACCCGGGGGCCAAGATCGGCATGGTCGGCCCGAACGGCGCAGGAAAGTCGACGATTCTCAAAATTATGGCGGGGCTCGACGAGCCTTCGAACGGCGAGGCGCGCCTGTCCCCGGGCTACTCGGTGGGAATTCTGCTTCAGGAGCCCCCTCTCGACGACGACAAGACGGTTCTCGAGAACGTCGAGTTGGGGCGGGCGGACATGATCGGCAAACTCCGGCGGTTCAACGAGATCGGCGAAGAGATGGCCGATCCCGACGCCGATTTCGACACGCTCATGGAGGAGATGGGCAAGCTCCAAACGGAGATCGACGCCGCAGGAGCCTGGGATCTGGACGCCCAATTGCAGCAGGCGATGGACGCCCTGAGGTGTCCGCCGCCCGATGCGCCCGTCAACGTGCTGTCGGGAGGCGAGCGCCGCCGCGTGGCCCTGTGCCGCCTGCTTCTCGAGCAGCCCGACCTGCTCCTGCTCGACGAGCCGACGAACCACCTTGACGCGGAGTCGGTGTTGTGGCTGGAGCAGCATTTGGCCCAATACCCGGGCGCCGTGATCGCGGTGACCCACGACCGCTACTTCCTTGACCACGTTGCCAGCTGGATTGCAGAAGTCGATCGCGGAAGGCTCTACCCCTATGAGGGCAACTACTCGACTTACCTTGAGACGAAGGAAAAGCGGCTCGAGGTCCAAGGCAAGAAAGACGCCAAGCTCGCCAAGCGGTTGAAGGACGAGCTCGAATGGGTGCGCTCCTCAGCCAAGGGCCGCCAGGCCAAGTCCAAGGCCCGCCTGGAGCGCTACGAGGAGATGGCGGCCGAAGCCGAGCGCACGCGCAAGCTTGATTTCGAGGAGATTCAGATTCCGCCCGGGCCGCGCCTTGGCAGCATCGTCCTCGAAGCGACGAAGCTGAAGAAGGGCTTCGACGGAAGGGTCCTCATCGACGGCCTGTCGTTCTCCCTCCCTCGCAACGGCATCGTGGGGGTCATCGGCCCCAACGGGGTCGGAAAGACGACCCTTTTCAAGACTGTTGTGGGTTTGGAGCCGCTCGACGCTGGCGACCTCAAAATCGGCGAAACGGTGCAGATCTCGTATGTCGATCAGACGAGGGGCGGCATCGACCCCGAAAAGACCGTGTGGCAAGTGGTCTCTGACGGGCTCGACTACATCCAGGTCGGCAACGTCGAAATGCCGTCGCGCGCCTACGTCTCGGCCTTCGGCTTCAAGGGACCAGACCAGCAAAAGAAGGCGGGCGTGCTCTCGGGCGGCGAACGCAATCGCCTCAACCTCGCGTTGACCCTCAAGCAGGGCGGAAACCTGCTCCTGCTTGACGAGCCGACGAACGACCTCGACGTCGAAACGCTGTCGTCCCTTGAGAACGCCCTGTTGCAGTTCCCCGGATGCGCGGTGGTCATCACCCACGACCGTTGGTTCCTTGATCGCGTTGCCACGCACATTCTGGCCTACGAGGGAACCGACGAGGATCCCGCAGCGTGGTACTGGTTCGAGGGGAACTTCGAATCCTACGAGAAGAACAAGATCGAGCGTTTGGGGCCCGAGGCTGCGCGCCCGCACGCCGTGACCTACAGAAAGCTCACACGCGACTGAGCGCGGGCGACCCGCGGGGGCTTGCACGCCGCTTGAGGAAGGTTTGCACGCGCTTGAGCCTCAAGGCGTTTGGGCGGGGTCGTCGCATGGGAAACGGCCCCGCTTATTCTTCCGTGTGGGTGACGTTCCGCAGGCGGACCATGCCTTCTTGGGACATCGTGGCTATGTGCTTGCCGCCCTGGAAGAACTTTGCGATGGTCAAGCCGCGCCCGTTCTGTGCAGACGGGCTGACCAGCTCCGCAAGGATCCAATCGGACAGGTCGAAGTTTCTGTGCCACCAGATGGAGTGGTCGAGGGTGGCCATGGAGGCTTCGGGATGCGCCCAGTAAATGCCGGTGGCGCGCATGACCGGTTCGAGCATAAACTGATCGGCCGCGTAGCCGAGCATCGCTCGCTGGAGCAGCTTGGAGGAGCCCTTCGGCATCGCCGAGCGCGACTTGAACCAGATAAGGTGCCGGTTCGTCCTCTCCTTCGCGGGGGCGGTGAAGATAAATCCGCCCACATGGCGCATGTCCAGCGAGTTCGTCGTCGAAACGATGTGCCCCCAAGGGGTGTTCATCGCGGCGAAGAAATCGACGGAAGATTCCAAGGTTTCAGGGGCCGGGGCGTCCGGCTGCTCCTCGCCGAAGGAGGGGCCGGGCTGGTGGAGCTGCGCCGAGATGCGGGCCGTGAAAATGATGTGATCGTCTTGCAGAGCGTTGACGTTGCGCGTGGAGAAGGAGCGGCCGTCGTTCAGCTCGGTCACTTCGAAGAACAACGGTTGGTCGATCCTTCCCGGACGAAGAAACGCGGCCGTGATGGAGTGGGCGAGGCGATCGTCGTCGGCCGGAAGGGTGTCGGCCGCCACCATCGTCGCCTGCGCGAGAACCTGGCCTCCATAGATCCGCTTCGACATTTGAGGCAGGCTCTCGCCCCTGTAACGTTTGCCGCCCAAGCGCTGCAGCCGCAGAGTGCCGAGCACCTTAGCCAATGGTTCGACGTCGGTTTCGGGAATGCTGAGGAAGCTTGCCATCGACTCGCCTTCGTTGACTCGTAGTTGTTCTCCACAGCAATGGTATCCGCCGAGGAAGGTTTTTCAGCAGTCAATTTCCTGGCCCGCGCATCACACCTCTTTCACCCGAGCGCCGCGTCTGTCTGGCCCAGGCGACGCGTCTGTCTGGCCTGCATATCACATCACGAAAATTCTGCAACCGATTGCATATTCTGGCAGACTTGTTTCCTAGTGGCTCGGGCCTTTCCCAGCTGGAATCTCAACGGGTTTCTCAGCGGGCCGGCGCCGATCGTCGAGCAGCGTAGGAGAAACCATGACCGACAACGCGCCAGACCGTTCCCTGCTGTGCGAGCTCGCCGAGGCGCTGGGAGTGGCGACTGAATATTGGGGATACGACGGCAACCTCAAGGCCGTCTCCGACGACACGCTCATCAAGGTCTTCGCCGCGCTCGGAGTCGACGCAGGAAGCACCGACCTTGCCTGGCGGGCCCTTGCAGATATTCGTTTGCGGCCTTGGCGGGAGGTCGTTCCCGCCTGCTCCGTCGTCCGAGCGGGGGTCGAAGGCAAGGTCGCCGTCCACGTGCCCCACGGGGAGTCTGCGACCGCCGAGGTCGAACTCGAAGACGGCAGGATTCGCGCGCTCGCTCAAGCCGAGGACTTCACCGAGCCGCGAGAGGTGGACGGGACCCTCGTCGGACAGGCCTCCTTCGTCGTGCCGCCCGACCTTCCTCTGGGCTACCACATCTTGCGAGCCCGAGTTGGGGACGCGGACTCCGTGGGCTCGCTTCACTCGGCGCCGCTTGTCGTCGCTCCGCAGCGCCTGGATTCGCCCGCAGAGCGGGGAATGACCGGGTGGGGGGTCATGACGCAGCTGTACTCGGTGCGCTCGCGAGACTCGTGGGGGATAGGCGACACCGCCGACCTGAAGGAGATGTGCTCGCTCTTCGGCGACCTCGGGGGCGACTTCGTCCTCATCAACCCGCTTCACTCGGCCGAGCCGGTGGGACACATGACTCCCTCGCCGTACCTTCCCGTCACCCGACGCTTCTTCAATCCGATATACATCCGCCCCGAGGACATCCACGAAGTCGGCTACATGCCGGGGGCCCGCCGCGCGCTCGTGGAGCTTGCCGGCGAGAAGGTAAAGGAATCCTCTACAAAGGACGAGACGATTGACCGCGACGCCTCCTGGGCGGCCAAGCTTCAGGCCTTGGAGGTCATCTACTCCTTCGGCCGATCCGAGGCGCGCCAGCGCGCTTTTGAGCGCTTCCGCGCCGCCGAAGGCCAAGGGCTGGAGGACTTCGCATTCTGGTGCGCGCTCAGGGAGAAGTACGGCGAGGCCTTTCCGGAGGAATTCGCCCACCCCGACACTCCTCAGGCGTCCCGTGAGCGCCGCGAGCTGTCCGGAAGGGTCGATTTTTACGCGTGGCTTCAATGGATCATCGACGCGCAGTTGAGCGAAGCCCAGCGCGACGCCGTCGAATCCGGAATGGGACTCGGCATCTTCCACGATCTCGCCGTCGGAGTCCATCGAATGGGATCCGACGTGTGGTCCCTGCCCCGAGCCTTTGCCCAGGGGGTGGCCGTGGGCGCGCCGCCGGACATGTACAACCAGCACGGACAGGACTGGTCGCAGCCTCCGTGGCGCCCCGACGCTTTGCGCGACATGGCTTTTGCCCCCCTGCGGGACATGGTGCGAACGGTCCTCAGGCACGCCGGCGGCCTTCGGGTCGACCACGTCATGGGCCTCTTTCGCCTGTGGTGGATTCCCGAAGGCAACGATCCGGCCAATGGCACGTACGTGCGATTCGACCACGAGGCGATGGTCGGCATCCTCATGCTCGAGGCGTATCGGGCGGGTGCCGTCGTCGTCGGCGAAGACCTCGGAAACGTCGAACCGTGGGTGCGCGGATACCTGGCTGAACGGGGCATTCTCGGAACCTCCGTTCTCTGGTTCGAAACATACGGGGACGGGACGTTCAAACAGCCGTGGGACCTGCGCCGTGAAACCCTCGTCACCGTCGACACTCACGACCTTCCACCCGCCGCCGGTTATTTGGCGCTCGAACACGTCGACCTGCGTTCGCGCTTGGGCGTGCTTACCGAGCCGGTTGACAAGGTGAGGGACGATGCCGAACGGGAACGCGAACGGATGCTCGCCCGGCTCCGCGAGCACGGGCTCATCGGCGAGGAGGCGACGGAGCAGGAAATCGTCGAGGCGATGCACCGTTACATTGCGAAAAGCCCGGGCGAGCTGCTGGCGATCGCGCTCGTGGACGCGGTCGGGGAACGGCGCGCCCAGAACGTTCCCGGAACGAACAACGAGTATTCCAATTGGCGCGTGCCTTTGGCCGACGGCGCAAACGAGGTCGTTCTCATCGAGGACCTTTCCGGCAATTCTCGTCTGAATTCGCTCATCGACGCTTTCACGACGCAGCTGTACGAGAGCCGGGGGCGGCCCGAGCCCCGTTCGTGAGGGGCTCCGCCGAGGGGCGCGACGGCTCCGTCCGCGCGTTTCGCGGACGCTGCAACGACTCTCTTTTTGCGCTCAGGGATGCAATGGCGGCCTTCTCAGCGCGTTTGTGGCGCAATAGCGGGCGCATCGGGAGGCAAAATCTGCGCTCAAGGTGTACGATCTCCCGCGGGCACAGTAGGCTTAACCTGAGACTCGCGACACACGCGAGGAAAGGATCGGAGGAATATGAGCGAGAAAGCCGAGGCCATTTTGGCCGGAATCGGCGGCAAAGGCAACGTCAAGGACATTGAGGCGTGCATTACGCGCATCCGTGTCGAGGTTGCCGATCCCGCGCAAGTCGACGAGGCGGCTTTGCGTGAGGCGGGAGCTTTTGGCGTGGTGCTTCAAGACTCCGTCGTGCAGGTCGTCGTCGGCCCGGAAGCCGACCAGCTGAGCGAGACGTTGGAGTCGCTGCGCAAGTAGTCCATGTCGATTGCTGTCTACGCGCCGGTGTCGGGAACTGTCGCCGCTTTGACTACGGTTCCCGATCCGGTTTTTTCCGCTGGGATCGTCGGGCCGGGGTGGGCTGTCGACCCTTTTCCCGGCGGTCTCACGGTTCTTTCGCCTTGCACCGGCGTCGTGAAGAAGGCGACGCCGCACGCCTACATCATCGTGACCCCAGAAGGCCACAACGTTCTCGTCCATCTGGGGGTCGACACCGTGAAGCTGAAGGGGCAGGGTTTCCTTTCGCTCGTGGGCGACGGACGCGAAATTTCCGCCGGTCAGCCCATTGCCGTGTGGAACACGTCCGTGGCGCAGAAGGCGGAGCTGAGCATCTGCACCCCTGTCGTATGCATGGGAAAAATGCTGCCGACGCGGCTTTCTCTGCAGGCCGAGGCAAAAATCGAGGCAGGAAAGCCTCTCTTCACGATCGACTGAGGCGGGCGCGTTTCACCTCCGTTTCGATTGCGTCTGCGACGTCGCCGGGATCTTCGTGTTCCCAGAAGCGCAGAGCCGTCCACCCTGCGTCAGCCAGCCGCTCATTGGCGTCGGCGTCGCGTCTGCGGTTCTTTCCGATTTTTTCCTGCCAGTATTCCGCGTGCGCCTTGGGGGCGGTGAAGTGAGTGGGGCAGCCGTGCCAGAAGCACCCGTCGATGAACACGGCCATCTTGATTCTGGTGAAGACGATGTCCGCTTTTCTGCGGATGGAGGAATCTGGTCGCATATCGACTCTGTAACGCATGCCGCGCATGTGCAGGAGTTGCCGAACGGCCAGCTCCGGCCCCGTGTCACGCGATCGATTTGCCTGCATCGACCTGCGGGTTTGCTCGCTGGACGCCCAGGAGTCCGCTGGCACACAATCTGTCGGCACATAAAGAGTCTATTCTCATAGCGCGGCAGAGGAAAAGGCGGCGTCTGCGGCCAGCTGGCCGCGCAGAAGGGGCAGCAGATAGTTCTCTGCGAGCCACGTAACCGCGGGCACCGCCACTGCGTCACCGAAGCCGAACAAAGCTTGATTGGTGCGGGCTTTGCTCAAATCATAGTTTTCGGCACCCATAAGCCTGGCATACTCCAACGGAGTCATCCACCGGATTTGTATGCGTCCGTCGCCTAGCTTGACCACAGCTTGTTTGGAAGAGCCTCCGCGGGCGGTTCTGAGGCATCCTGAAATATCATCGGGACGCATCTCCCACACCGGAATTCCTCCTCTAGTTCTTCGATAGGCGGTGCGGTACTTTGTACCTTTTTCTGATTTAAGAACATCCAATCGTTCGCGTTGAACCGGTGATAGCGAAGCCACGAAGGACTTCCTGCGTTGGTCGCTCCACCACCGGTCGTCGTCTGTGGGAAGGACTTCGACTGAACGATGCAGTCCGTCGATTCGGGGAGCAGGGGGAAGCGGAAGGGGAGCGCGGTGCGTTTGCAAGCTGCTGTCGTCGTAAATCCACTGAAGCCAATCGGGCCGCAACTCAAAATCACGTTCCGGGGAGTCAGCCGGGGGGTCTGCGCGCCGACGAGGAACAGCCTTGGGCGCGACTGGGGCAGGAATCGACGCGCGTCGATGGCAAGCGCGTCGACCGAGTAGCCGAGGCGGTTGAACGCTTTAATCGCGGCTATCAAATCATCGCCGCCGTGCGAGGTTGCAAGCCCGGTGAGGTTCTCAAGAACCGCGATCTGAGGGCGGCCGTCCTCCAGTTCTTCAAGCAAACGGACGAAATGCCAGAACGTTCCCGACTGGTTGCCTGCTAGGCCTGCGCGCCCGCCGGCGAGCGACAGGTCCGTGCACGGCGACGAGGCCCAGGCCAGCGCGGCGTCTCTCGGGAGCTCGTCGGCCGTGATCTTTCCGATGTCCCCTAGGGCGAAGACGTGATCGCCCGCGTCTTCGAACTGGGCTTCGTACATCGCCTTCTTGTCTGGATCGAAGTCATTCGCCCAAGTCACACGGAACCCAGCGGCCTCCAAACCGATGCGCGCCAGGCCGATCCCCGCGAAGAACTCCAAGGCGCCGGGCGTGGCGCTGTCGATTGAGCCCACTCTTTCCATGGACGGGATCGTACCCGGTGGCTCCGACACACTTCACTTTCGGCATTCCTGCAGAGCAACCCCGGACGGGGCGGACGCCGCTCGTGTCCGCCCCGTTTCGCCTGTCAGCTTCCTTCACTGGCCAGATCGAGTCTCATTCGCCGACGTCGGCGAGTGACGACGTCGGTCCAAAATCGCCGGAGTCGGCGCCTACTTTCCGGCGTCGACGGCCTGTGCACGCACCGCGCGCTGGGCCGAGTCGACCGACTCGGAAACCAGGCGGACGCACGCGGGGGCGGCGTCCTTGTTGTCCTCCAGCCATTTCTCGCCCAAGGCGACGATGTCCACGCCCAGATCCGTGCGCCCGGCAAGGACGATCGGGAAGGCGTACTCCAGCATGTTGCGTGCGATTTCCACGGAATGGTTATCCCACTGGGCGCGCGCGTCCTCGTAGTAGCGCGCCCCGTAGGGGACGAGCGACTCCGGCGTCGCACGCCGGGAACCGAGCGCGAGATTGCGCTGGACGGTGTTGGATTCGAAGTCTCCCGTGATCTCCTTCCACACCTTCTCGCGGACGGCGGGATCGGGCAGGGCTCCGCGCGCCTGAGCCGAGAAGATCTGACCGTAGGAGGTCGAATCCTTGGCGTACTCCTCGGCGATTTCGGCCTCGCCGATGCGACCCGCGGCGGCCAACGCTATGACGATTCCCCAGCGGACCTCGGCGTCGACCACGTATCCCTCGGGCAAGCTCTCGCCCTCCAGCCATCCGGCGATGCGATCGAGCTGCTCCTCCGTCTTCGCCAGGCGCATGGCGGCCGAAGCTACCTGAAGCTGGTTGTCGGAGCCGGGTTCGGCCCCCTCGAGAATCTCGAAGATGCGCGAGGCGACGGCGTTGTGAAGGGTCTCGCGATTGGCGGGGTCGGAGTAGACGGTCACCGCCGTCGCGAGCTGGCCGAGAATGAAGCGCAAGACGGTGCCGTCCGTTTCGTCGGGCAGCGCCTTAAGGACGATGTTGGCATAGTCGGTGGCGCTCATGAGGCCGTCGCGGCACATATCCCAAGCGGCGAAAACCACGCTGGTCCGCGCCAGGCGATCCTCGAAAGCGTCGAGATGCTCGACGGCGGTGGCCAGCGACTTCTCGTCCAGGCGAATCTTTGCGTACGCCAAATCCTCGTCGTTGACCAAGATTAACGCAGGCCGCTTGGCGCCCGCGAGTTCGGGCACTTCCGTGAGGCCGCCGTCGATGTCCAGCTCGGCGGAGAAGGTGCGGGTGAGCTTCCCGTCGATTACGTCGAAGCCGCCCACGCCGATGCGGTGGGGGCGCAGCGAGGAGCGCCCGTCGGACTCCTGGCGGATCGCGAAGGATTCGACGACGCCGCCCTTCTCGACGATCTCGGGGGAGAGGACGTTGGCGCCCGCCTCTTGGAGCCACACCTTCGTCCAGCGCGAAAGGTCGCGGCCCGACGTCGCCTCCAACTCGGCCAAAAGATCGGCCAGCGTGGCGTTGCCCCACGCGTACTTGGCGATGTAGGAGCGCACCCCGGCGAGGAACTCCTCCAGCCCCACCCACGCCACGAGCTGCTTGAGCACGGAGGCGCCCTTGCCGTAGGTGATCTGATCGAAGTTGACCAGCACGTCCTCGATGTCGCGGATGTCGGCTGCCACAGGGTGCGTGGAGGGGAGGAGGTCCTGCTGAATGGCCCCCGACTTCTCCGAGGCCAGGAAGGTCACCCAGGCGTCCTTCCACCGCGTGTTCTTCACTGCGGCCAGGTGGCTCATGAACTCGGCGAAGGACTCGTTGAGCCACAGATCGTCCCACCACTTCATCGTCACCAGGTCGCCGAACCACATGTGCGCCTGCTCGTGGAGGATTGTGATGACCCGGCGGTCGATGAGCGCGCCGGTCGGCTTCGTGCGGAAGATGTAGGACTCGACCAACGTCACGTTGCCGGGATGCTCCATCGCGCCCGCGTTGTACTCCGGGCAGAAGATCTGATCGTACTTGCGGAACGGGTAGGGGAACCCGTAGTTGGCCTCGTAGAATTCGAAGCCCTGCTTCGTGACTTCGTAGATCTCATCGGCGTCGACGTACTCGATGAGCGACTTGCGTGCCCAAATGCCCAGAGGGATCTCGCGGCCGTCCACCGAATGATAGACGTCGCCTTTCACGCTCGCGTAGGGGCCGGCGATGATCGATACGAGGTAGGTGGATATGCGCTCGGTGGGCGTGAACGGCCAGGTGAAAATGCCTTCGCGTGTGGCAACCGGCTCGGGCGAAGGGGAATTGGACAACACGGTCCAAGAATCGGGCGCGTCGACCGTCAAAGAGAAATCCGCTTTGAGGTCAGGCTGCTCGAAGCAGGCGAAGACGCGCCTGGCGTCGGCCACCTCGAATTGCGAGTAAAGGTAAACCTCGCCGTCGGCCGGATCGACGTAGCGGTGCAGGCCCTCGCCGGTGCGCGAATAGTTCATCGTCGCCTCTATGCGAACGGTGTTGTTCGGCGCGAGGTCATCGAGCGGGAGGCGGGAGTCGGCAAAGGCGTTGACGTCGAGCACGTTCCCGTTGAGAACTGCCTTGTTCACTGATTCGGCCACGATGTCGAGGAACGTCGAAGCCCCCGCTTCCGCAGTGAAGTCGATTTCTGTGATCGAGACGAAGGTCGTTTCCGACCCCGTCGCCAAATCGAGGTAGATGCGATACGAGTCCGTCTGGATCTGGCTAGAGCGCTTTGCTGCTTCGTCGCGGGTGAGGTTGGTCCCTGGCATGAATGTCCTTTCGAGTAGTCAGTGTGATCGAACGGTCGGTCCGACGCCAAGTTAGTCGGTCCGACGCCGAGTCTCGGGCAGGTTGTCCGTTACAAGGGTACGCGTTTTGTGCGAAGAGAAAAGCGGGGTATCGCGCACTTGGCGCGCGGGCCCCGCTTTCCCCGTCGTTCTTCTCCTCGTCGGCTTCGCCTACTCCTTCGGCTCGGCGCCTGCTTCTTTGACCTGCCGCCAGTTGCTTCGGCCCGGCGCCTATCTCTTCGACCCGGCGTCGGGCTTGCCGCTCGCCGTGTCGATGATTCCCGCCGAGGTCGGCCTTTCGGTCACGCCTTCCGCGCCTTCGGCCGGCTTGACCGTCTTGTAGTCGGCGAGCACATAGGGCGAGGAGGGGGAGCCGAATTGGTTGCCGGATCGCTGGTAGGCCTCGGGGACGGGGACCTTGTAGAAGGCCCCGTCCCGGTAGACGACCGGGCCGTTTGTGCAGCCGAAGGAGACGACGTCGCCGTTTGCGTTGGACTGGGCCGCCGCCTCCCCGTGGACTCCCGGGCAATCCGTTGTTTCCGCCACGACCTTGCCGCTCGGATCGACCTCCTGGATCGTGTGGCGCTCCTTCTCGGTTCCCTTCGTTGTCAGCATGTTGCCGTTGGACAGCGGCACGGCGACCCCGTGGTGGGCGTCTCCTCCTTTGAACGCCTTGATTTCCGAAGGGTCGAGCTTCCCGTCCTTGAGGGCGTCTGCTGCGAACGTCTGGACTGTGCCGTCGCCGTCGGAGAATAGGGACGTGCGCCCGGCGTGGTTGACGACGTGCCCGGCTTTGGGCGCTTTGATTCGCGCGGACGTGAGCCTGGGGGAGTCGACGTAGTAGTGGTAGTGGTCCTCGTGTCGCTCCGCAATGAGGCCGACGTCGAAGAGCCGGAAGACGTCGCCGTCTGAGACGACGACGTGGCGGCCGTCGCCCGCAGGGTTCAGACGGAGGAAACCGCCCCTTTTGACGTCCGCCAGAACCTTGCCCGTTGCGCCGTCGAGGGTGAGAAGCCCGCCGTCGTAGGAGACGACAAGGCGCGGCTTGAGCGAAGAGACTTCTTGGCTGCGCTCACGAAACACGCACGCGGTCAGCGGATGCGCACACGGTCAACGGACGCGGTCAACGGACGCGCACTCACCGGAGGCAGGCGCGCCATCAGAGGCGGTCGCTCCTACCAGATGCGCACGCGTTCCTCGGGCGGCAGGTAGAGGGCGTCGCCGGGTTGGAGGCCGAAGGCCTCGGCGAAGGCGTCGATGTTCTTAACCACTCCGTTGGTGCGGAATTCCTGAGGCGAATGAGGGTCGGTGGCCAGTTGCGTCTCCGCTCTTTCCACCCGGCTCTTGGATCGCCACGCCCGCGCCCAGGAAAGGAAGAAGCGCTGGGCGGCCGTGTGTCCGTCGATGACGTCGGCGTCGTCGAGGGTTTTTCCTTCGCGTTCGAGGGCGATTTCGTAGGCTTTGAGGGCGATGGACAGGCCGCCGAGGTCGCCGATGTTTTCGCCCAGGGTCAGGCGTCCGTTGACGTGCGGCCCGTCGGGGCCGAGCTCGGCCGGGATGTAAGCGTCATACTGGGCGACCAGGGCGCGAGTGCGTTCCTCGAAGGCGGCGCGGTCGGCGTCGGTCCACCAATTGCGGATGGCGCCGTCGGCGTCGAACCTCGATCCTCGATCGTCGAATCCGTGGCCGATCTCGTGGCCGATGACCGCCCCGATCGCGCCGTAGTTCAAAGCGGCGTCGCGTTCGGGGTCGAAGAAGGGAAATTGGAGGATGGCGGCTGGGAAGACGATCTCGTTCCACACGGGATAGTAGTAGGCGTTGACAGTCTGCGGAAACATCAGCCATTCGGAACGGTCCATCGGCTTGCCGAGCTTGGCGAAGTCCCTTGCGTTTTCCCACCTGTTTGCGGCGCGAATGTTGTCGACGAGGTCCTCGCCCATCTTCAGATCTGAGTAATCCCGCCACTCGTCGGGGTATCCGATCTTGAGCGAGAAAGCGTCCACTTTCGCCAGGGCTCTGGCCTTGGTTTCTTCGCCCATCCAGTCGAGGGCAGAGATCGATCGGCGGTAGGCCTCCAGCAGGTCGCCGACCAGCTGGAGCATCTTTTCCTTGTGTTCGGGAGGGAAATGCCGGGCGACGTACTCTCTTCCCAGGGCCTCGCCGAGCGCGTCCTCGACGACGGCGACCCCGCGCTTCCACCGCTCGCGCTGCTCGGTGGACCCCGCCAGCACCTTGCCGTAGAAGTCGAAGTTCGCGCGGTCGATCTCCTCGGTGAGGAACGTGGCCCTCGCACGGAGAACGCGCCAGCGAGTGTAAGCCTTGAGGTCGGCGAGGTCGGTGCGCGCCCATATCGCCGCCGACGTTGTGAGCGTGCGCGGGGTTGAGACAAGCAAGGAGTCGATCGTCTCCATGGGGGCGCCCGCGGCCCTCAGCGCCTTCTCCCATGCGAAGCCGGGCGCCGATTCGACGAAGTCGGACCATGCGAAGGGATTGTTGTATTTCTCGGGATCGCGCCGCTCGACGAGCGTCATGTGCGTCGAGGCGAATTCCGCCTCCAGGCGCAACGCGGCGGCGGCGTCCGACGCGGCGGAAGCGGCTGGGCGGATCCCGCTGAGCTCCAGGAGGCTCGGAACGAAATCTGTGTACTTGGCGAGGGTTTCGGCATGCTGTTCCTCGCGGTAGTAGGCCTCGTCGGGGAGGCCGAGGCCGGACTGCCCCAGGAATGTCACGTACCGGCTGGGGTCGTTGATGTCGGTGCCGACGCCTACGGAGAAGAACGATGCAACGCCGGTGGCCATGAGCGAGCCGACGGCTTCGGCGAGTTCGTCGTGGCTCGAGGCAGCCTCGACGAGCTCAAGGTCTTTGCCCAACGGAGCCACGCCCAGCCGGTTGAGCGTGTCCGTGTCCATCCAGGAAGAGAAGAGGTCGGATATCTTCTTGGCGTCCCCTTCCTGCTCGCCTGACGCGAGGTCTTCGATGATTGCCCGCACATTCGCTTCCGATTCGAGCCGAAGCTTGACGAAGGAGCCGTAAGATGCGAGGTCGGCAGGTATCTCCTTGTCTCGTATCCACGCGCCGTTCACCGCGCGGAACAGGTCGTCTTGCATTCGGACAGCGGGGTCCGCGCCGTCGAGGACGCGGGCGAGGGTTTCGTTGGACATGAGAGTAGTGTCCCAGAGCCCGTCTGCCCAGGCGAATTCGCCGCGCGGACATTGCGCAATGCGCGCGGTGTTTTCCACTAATTGTCATGCGCAGTGTTCCGCTAAGTTGTCACGCGCACGGCGTCTGCCGTCAAGGTGGGGCGCAGCGTCCGCCGCCTGGGCCGGGTTGCAGCGCTTACCAGATGCGCACGCGCTCCTCGGGCGGCAGGTAGAGGGCGTCGCCGGGTTGGAGGCCGAAGGCTTCGGCGAAGGCGTCGATGTTCTTAACCACCCCGTTGGCGCGAAACTCGCTCGGCGGATGCTCGTCTGTCGCCACGGTCGTTTCGAGGAACTCTCGCCTCATTTTCTCCCGCCAGGACCGGGCGTAGGAGAGGAAGAAGCGCTGGGCGGCCGTGTGTCCGTCGAGGACCTCGGCGTCGTCGAGGGTTTTTCCTTCGCGTTCGAGGGCGATTTCGTAGGCTTTGAGGGCGATGGACAGGCCGCCGAGGTCGCCGATGTTTTCGCCCAGGGTCAGGTGGCCGTTGACGTGCGGCCCGTCGGGGCCGAGCTCGGCCGGGATGTAGGCGTCGTATTGGGCGACGAGCGCGCCGGTGCGTTCTTCGAAGGCGGCGCGGTCGGCGTCGGTCCACCAATTGCTCATCCGCCCGTCGGCGTCGAATTTTGAACCCTGGTCGTCGAATCCGTGGCCGATCTCGTGGCCGATGACCGCTCCGATCGCGCCGTAGTTGAGGGCCGCGTCGCGTTCGGGGTCGAAGAAGGGAAATTGGAGGATGGCGGCTGGGAAGACGATCTCGTTCCACACAGGGTAGTAGTAGGCGTTGACAGTCTGCGGAGTCATGCGCCATTCGGAACGGTCCATCGGCTTGCCGAGTTTGCCGAGTTTGGCGAATTCGAAGGCCGTGTTGAATCGCTCGGAGGCGCGCACGTTCTCCACGAGATCGTCGCCGACGGCGAGGCCCGAGTAATCCCGCCACTTGTCCGGGTATCCGATCTTGGCGACGAACGAGGAGACCTTCTCCAGCGCGCGGACCTTGGTTTCTTCGCCCATCCAATCGAGGGCAGAGATCGATCGGCGGTAGGCCTCCAGCAGGTCGCCGACCAGCTGGAGCATCTTTTCCTTGTGTTCGGGAGGGAAATGCCGGGCGACGTACTCTCTTCCCAGGGCCTCGCCGAGCGCGTCCTCGACGACGGCGACCCCGCGCTTCCACCGCTCGCGCTGCTGGGCGGTTCCGCGCAGCACTCTGCCGTAGAAGTCGAAGTTCGCGCGGTCGATCTCCTCGGTGAGCAGGCTCGCCCGCGAGCGCAAAATACACCAGCGCGTGTAAGCCTTGAGGTCGGCAAGCGGGGTTTCTGCCCACAGGCGCGCGGCTTCGCGCAAAGCGTGCGGCTGCATGACGATCACGTCGGAGGAGCCGTCCAACGGCATCTTGGCGCCCGCCAACGCGGCGTTCCAGGCGAATCCAGGCGCGGAATCGACGAAATCGGCCCAGACGAACGGATTGTTGAGTTTGTCGGCGTCGCGCGCGTCGACGACGTTCATGTGGGCGGAGGCGATCGCGGTTTCCAAGCGAAGGACGACGTCGGCCTGGGCTCGCGCCGCCTCCTCGCTCAGGCCGTAGCCGAGGGCTAGGAGCTTCGGCACGAAATCCGAGTACTTGGCCAAGGTTTCGGCATGCTGTTCCTCGCGGTAGTACGCCTCGTCGGGAAGGCCGAGGCCGGATTGTTCGAAGAAGGCGACGTATCTGTCGGGGTCCGCCAGATCGGCGTCGATGTCCCAGTTGAAGAAGGTCGGCACTCCCGCGGCCCGGAGTTCGCCGACGACGTGCGCGAGGCCCTCGCGGTCCGTTGCGGCCTCGACCGGGGCGAGGTCGGCCCGCAAAGGAGCGGTTCCCTTGGCATTCAGAGCGTCGACGTTCATCCACGAGGAGAAGAAGGCCCCGATTTTGTGTGCGTCTTTGTGCGTTTCGCCGCTTTGCTTGGCATTTTCATTCGTCTGAACGGCGCCGTCGCGCTGGGCGTGCGTGCCCGGATGCGCGTCGGTTTCTTCAGACTTCGCGAGGTCCTCGATGATCTCCCTCACGTGCTTTTCCGCTTGAAGGACCAGTTCGACGAAGCTGCCAATCCACGGAAGGTCTTCGGGAATCTCGGTCGTTTCCATCCATCCGCCGTTGACGGCGCGAAAGAGGTCGTCTTGAACTCGCGTCTTCGGATCGTTGCCGTCAAATATCGGTGTTCGCTCACTGTATGCCATGGGGCAATCCTAGCTGCTGGCCCCAATCCTAGCTGTTGGCCCGCGGGCGCGTATTGTCCGCGTCTGCCGGGCTTCGGTGGAGCCGGCGCGGACCGGCTGAACAGCGGGCGCGTATTCTCGGCTTATCAGTGACCGGTATCATGTTTGCATGCGGATACACATTGCAACGGACCATGCGGGGTTCGAACTGAAAGAATACATTGCGGGCAAGCTCCGCGAGGGGGGCCACGAGGTGATCGACCACGGCGCCCATTCATATGATCCGATGGACGATTACCCGCCCATGTGCATCGCCTGCGGCGAGGCCGTGGTGGCCGACCCCGGCAGCCTGGGGATCGTCATCGGAGGCTCTGGAAACGGCGAGCAGATAGCGGCGAACAAGGTCAGGGGAGTGCGGGCGGCCCTCGCGTGGAACCTTGAGACCGCGAGGCTCGGGCGGGAGCACAACGACGCGAACGTCGTCGCGATAGGCGCGCGCCAGCACGGCCACGAGGAGGCGCTTTCGTTCGTCGAGCTGTTCATCGGCACGCCCTTCAGCGGAGACGAACGGCATCAGCGGCGCATCGACCTCGTAGCGCAGTACGAGTCCTCGGAGCGCTGACGGGTTTCAAAGAGCGCCGGCGGTCCTCAGATCCAGATCGCCGGATCGATGTAGAAGGCGTCTTCCCGCTTTCTGCTGCGGGACGTGGCGGGAACGCCGACGGCCGTCGAATCGTCCGGCACGTCTTTGATGACAACGGCATTGGCTCCGACGTGGGAGCCGTTGCCCACGGTCACCGGACCCAGTATTTTGGCCCCGGCGCCGATGACGACGCCGTCGCCCAACGTCGGGTGCCGCTTCTTGTCCACGAGTGCCGTCCCGCCCAGGGTCACGCCGTGGTAGAGCATACAGTCGTCTCCCACCTCGGCAGTTTCGCCGATGACGACGCCCATTCCGTGGTCGATGAAAAAGCGCCGCCCGATGGTAGCGCCGGGGTGAATTTCGATCCCGGTCAATGCGCGCACCGCCTGCGAGACGAGCCGGGCCGGCACGCGGAGCTTTGGCGATTTCTTCCACATGGCGTGGGCGAGGCGGTGGCCCCAAATCGCGTGAATTCCAGGGTAGGAGAGCACCACCTCGACGTTCGATTTCGCGGCGGGGTCGTGTTCGCGGACGGCCTGAATGTCTTCGCGGGCGGTTTGGAGGAAGCGGGGCAGGCGCATCGAGCTGGTCCTTTCTTGTGAGGGCCCGCGTTTGCAGGCGGACGGTCTCCTGTGAGGGCGTGGGCGGCGCCTCAGCGCCGCCCACGTTGTTCGTCAATCGACCAAGCCCTCGAAGAGCGCCGTCGAAACATAGCGCTCACCGAAGTCAGGGATGATAACGACGATCGTCTTGCCCGCGGCCTCGGGCCGCTTGGCGATCTCGACGGCGGCGGCGAGGGCCGCGCCGGAGGAAATGCCCACGAGCAGGCCCTCGTCGGTGGCGGCCCGCCGCGCCTGCGCGATGGCCTCGTCGGAGGAGACCGTGACAACCTCGTCGTAAAGGTCGGTGTCGAGGACGTCGGGAACGAAGTTCGCTCCGAGCCCTTGGATCTTGTGGGGGCCGGCCTTGCCGCCCGAAAGGAGCGGGGATTCGGCGGGTTCGACGGCGATGAGCTTGATCTGCGGGTTGTGGCGGCGCAGCGCGCGGCCGGCGCCCGTGATTGTGCCTCCCGTGCCGATGCCGGAGACGAGGTAGTCGACTTTGCCGTCGGTGTCTTCCCAGATCTCTTCGCCGGTCGTTTTCTCGTGGACGGCGGGGTTCGCCTCGTTCGCGAACTGCGAGGCGAGAATGGCGCCGTCCGTCGAGGCTACGATCTCCTTCGCTTTGTCGACGGCCCCGCGCATTCCCAGCGCGGGCTCGGTCAGAACGAGCTCCGCCCCGAAGGCGCGCAGCAGCGCGCGCCGCTCTTTGGACATCGAGGAGGGCATCGTGAGAATGACCTTGTATCCGCGGGCCGCTCCAACCCAGGCGAGACCGATTCCCGTGTTGCCGGAGGTTCCCTCGACGATCGTCCCTCCCTCGGGGAGCTTGCCCGCGGCGACTGCGGCGTCGATGATGGCGACCGCGATGCGGTCCTTCACCGAATTCGCGGGATTGTAGAACTCGAGCTTCGCGAGGACGGTCGCATCGGCGCCGTCGGCGAGCCTGTTGATGCGGACGAGGGGCGTGCGGCCAACGAGTTCCGTTGCGTTGGAGTAGATTTTCGACATGTTTTTCCTTGGGTTCGACGTGAATGGATGAAAAATGCGCTGTTTCGTCGGGAGCGCAGTGTGCGTGGGCCGTAGCCGCCCACAAACCGTCGTGAGCGCCGAGAGCGTGCGCGTCCGCGCACCTATAAAGCTCGACGCCCTATAGACACATACAGCACATGCACGGAACCGAGGTGGGAGCGATGGTGAAGACCATGGCCTCGTCCTTTCCGTCATGTCGTTTACTCGCGTTACTTTTTCACACCGAGGGCGCAATGTCCAGTCGATTCGCCGCAGTGCGGCGTTTGTCTCGGTCCAGCGGATCCGCGTCTGTATGCGGTTGAGCTCCCCTTGGCGATCGGCTTGCGCGGCGGGACGTCCGTCTCTCGGCGCGGCGCGGGCCATCGTCTCTCGGCGGGCCAGCCTTTCGCTCAGCCGTTTCCCTCAGCGTTTCGCCGAGCCGTTCCGGATCGCGCCCGCTGGAGCCTCGATGGTCCTCGTCCCCTCCGGTTTGGGCCGGATGCTTCCCGAGGACAGCCGGGCGAAAAGGCTGGCGACGGCGTCGGCGTCGGGGTGGGCGACGACGACGCGGACCCCGACCGCCTCGTACTCGGGTTCGACGCTCGCGCCGATTCCGGCCAGCTCGGAGAGGTAGCGGCCGGCGTCGGCGTGGGGGAGGGCCGCGGACCACGCGGGCACGCGATCGCGGACGACGACGGGCGCGCCTTCGAGGCATTCGCGCACGGAATCGGAGTAGGCGCGCACCAAGCCGCCCGTGCCGAGCAGGGTTCCGCCGAAATATCGCGTGACGACTGCTACGACGTCGACTAGTCTCGAACCGGCGAGCACGTCGAGCATCGGACGCCCGGCCGTTCCCGAGGGTTCGCCGTCGTCCGAAGAATGGGAGACCGGCTGGGCGTCGCCGGCCGAGACGACGAAGGCGGCGCAGTGGTGGCGGGCATCGGGCATGGCGGCTTTCCTCTCGTTCACGACCTCGCGGGCTTCGGCGGGCGTGGAGACCCTGGCGACGAGGGTGAGAAAACGGGATTTCTTCACCTCGATCTCATGAGAGAGCCGTGCGGACGGAGTAAGGAGGAAATCGCTCACGGTTCCATTGTCCGCCCTGAAGGATGGTCAGCCTTGAAGCCGCTGCGGGCGCTGCCTGCCGCAGCGGGCGGCGACCGCGCCCGTTTTCCGTTCGCGCCGCGGGGTCTGGCCGTATAAGCTCGCTCGGGCGGCGTTTCGCCGCTGGAGGGCGCGGATGTGAGCAAATCCTCCTCGTGGAGGCTGGAGAAGCCTTTGGCCAGATGGCGTCGGCTGCGCTTCGTGGAGTAACATATCCATTCGTGCGTGTTGGGCACACCGCCCGCTCGCGACAGACCACGTGCCGCACGAGGCGGCCATTAAGAGAGAGGAGCGGTGCACATGGCAGTTCCCAAGCGCAAGATGTCCCGCAGCAACACTCGCTCTCGCCGTTCCCAGTGGAAGGCTGAGCTCACCGAGCTTCAGTCCGTCCGCGTGCGGGGCCGTGAGGTGCGCATTCCCCGTAGGCTCGCCCGGGCTTACAAGGACGGTCTGCTGTCGGAGGACTGACGCGGAAGAACTTAGGAAGAAGGCTCGCCTCGGCGGGCCTTCTTTCATGCGCGGCAGGCACTCGGATTTTTGGTTATGTCGACTATTTCGGTGATTTTCATTCCGCGCCGCGTGGGAAAACGATAGGGTTGCGTTGTCAATGCAGCGAAAGGGATTCGAGCAATGGTTGAACTGACGCACGTTACTCGTTTTGCACGATTGATGGCGACGTCCGTGAGAAAATCGGTGAGTCGAGTCGATTTCCCCGAACGAGAAGAGATCGCGGGAGAGGCCGGAGCCGCATATTTGCCTGACAAGGCGCCCGAAAGCCTTGAGGATTTCTTGAAATCCGGCGTGGACGAAGCCGAGAATGCGCAAGACGAGCTCGAAGGATTGCGAAGCGGTCGCGAAGGAATGCGAGGCGAAAGCGCCTACGCCACGCCGAGCCAGCTGCGCGCGCTGTGTTTCGCGCCGTCGGTCAAGGCGCTCAGCGCGCCTGAAATTCCCGTTCCCATGGCTGGGCTCGTCGTGGCCGAATCGTTGTGGACGCTTGCGGCGCCGATTCTCCTCGGCGGCAAGGTGGAGGTCGGTGCCACCGTCGCTTCGATCCGCCGCAGCGAGCGGGGCACCGAGGTGACGGTTCGAGGGGCAGTCTTCGACGACGGCGGGCTCGTCTATGCCGAAGAGACCCTCTACATCGCGAAAAAACTCACGGGAGAGCCGCGCGAGTGGGGCGAACGGCTGCCTTTCGGAGGCTTCGACCTGAGGCGCCGACGCGGAGTCAACTCTTTGGGCCGCCTCGACGTCGGCAATCGGCCCGCCGTCGCGGAGCGGGAATTCACCGTGGCGGATTCCCGACTGTGGGCGCGGTACACGGGCGACGTCAACCCTATCCACATGTCGAGCGCTGCGGCGAGGGTTTTCGGCTTCCGTCGTGCGATTCTCCACGGAGCCGCGGTCGAGGCGTGGGCGATGGACCGGCTGGGCCTAGACGGGACGGCGCGGTGCTGGGGCCAAGCGAAGTTCCGCGCGCCCGCGCTCCTCCCCGCGCGCCTGGAGCTGATCGACATGGGGCGCGCCTCCTCCGATTCCCGCGCCTCCTCCGATTCCCGCGATTTCGCCGTTCTCGATGGAAAAAGCGGCCGCGACCTCGTCCATTTGTCATACGGCGGCGCCGGCCTGGAACGGTACAGCAAGGGGGGCGATCGCCCGTCCGGCCGGATCGTTCTGCCTCGGCAAAACGGGCGCACAAGTTCGAGCGTCCTCGCTCGGGGAATGGCGCTGGCTGCGGCCACCGCCGACCCGCGCCTGGCCGAGAGGGTAAAAAGCGCCGAGCCGTGGCGCGAAGGCTATCGCGCCGCGATGACGGACCTCAGCAGGGTCGACGCCCCTTCTCGCGGGAGCGAGGCGGCCCGAGCCGGCCTCGCCTGGCTGACGAAGGGCCTGCATTTCGCCGACGGGCGCAGAATAGGCGAGGCCCGCGCCGTCGAAGTCCGCGGCGGCCCTTGGAAGGTGAGCGGGAGCCGAGAGCCTCGACGCGAGCTGTCCCTGGAGCTCAACGGACGCGATTACAGGGGGCGGAGTCTCCTGGCCTTGCTGGATGCCTGGCACCGCCGCGGATTCATACGTCGCGGCGCGTATGACGCTCTGGCCGAGGTCATCGACGATCCGGGGATCCTTGACCTCGAGGGATGGACGTTCGCGTGCCTGGGGGCGTCCGCCGCGCTTTCTCCTGCGCCTTCGCTTCTGGCGTGGGGCGCCGACGTCGCCGCGCCCGTCCGCGCGGGCCAGGAGAAGAACTCCGCGCTCATCGACGCGGCGAAGTCCGGGGCGGGAACCCTCATTCTTCCTCCCGCCCCGCTTGACGTCGTCCGCGCACCGGAGGCCGTCGCGGGATGGATCGCCGCTCTGGACGGGCGCATCGCGATAGTCGACACCCTGTACGCCCCCGGGGCGAAGTTCCTCTTGGCGGAGGCCGGCGCCGACGTCGTCGAGAGCCTTGTCACGCGTGCCCGCCCCGACACCGCGCTCGCCTGGTATGGAAGCCCCACGGACGCCTACGTGCTGTCGGAGCCTCCGAAGGCGCATTTTGGACGGGGCCCGGCCGCCTCGGCGCTGGCGGCCTACGCGAAGGCACGGGGCCTCGGCCCCTCGCGCGTCGACGGCGTCTATCCCGGATACATCGCGGTTCAAGGCCCCAATTACGCCGCCGCGAAGCGGATCGGCAGATGGCGGGCAACCGTCGAACGCGAAGCGGGCCGGACGGTCTCCTACAACGTCGGCCCGCTGTCGACGACCCGCTCCGTCCTTGTCTCGCGGCCTTTGCGGGCGGCCTACGGCGGCCTTCGACGCCTGGGGATGGCGCCTTTGCCCGCCGCTGCCTCGGCCGAGCTCATGGCTGCGCTCCTCGCTTGGGACCTCAAGAATCCGCGAGCCGCCGCCGAATCTGATACCTTCCTCACGGACAAGGCAATCGACTGCGGCCTGTTCTCCTGCCCGTATGAGCCAAACGGCCTCATGGCCTTCGCCGTCGCGCTCGGCGCGGACAAGGCGCTCAAACGGGCCTGGGTGCCAAAGCGGGGTTAGGCGTTCAAGCGGGCGGCAGACGCCCGCCCGAGTTCGCTTCACACGGCCGCGGCCTGCGCCAGCTCCCTTCTGATGGCGTTCACCGACGTGGCCCTCCTCCTCTTGACGCCCACAATCGAGAGTCCGAAAGCCACTGCGGCCCACGCGCCGAGGATGACCGCCGCCGCCGAGGGGGATGAGGGTCCGCCCGTGATCAGCCCATGAAGGGCCGAAGCCGCCCTCGGCAGAGGCGTCGATCCATTGACCGCGCCGAAGAACCCGGTGTGGCTCGCGGAGGGGAGGACGATGTCGAGGCTGAGGATTTGCACCGCCAAAAGGGTCAATGAGGCGGTGACCCCGCCGCGGCGGGCGAAGACGGCCATAAGCGCGTCATTGACGATCGTGAAGGTGACCGACGCGAACAGCATCATGGCGAACGCCCCTGGTTTGTCGGCGACGTCGACGTCCCACGCCCACATAGCCGCAGCCGTCGCGACGCATTGGCCCAGAGACATGATCAGGGACGGCTTCAGCGACTCCCATGCCAGCCGGAGCGGCGTGGCCGCCTCGAATATGCGGTCCCGCTTCATCTTGCCCAGGGCGAGCACGGACATGAGCGACCCGATCCACAGGGCCGCGGCGATCGCCCCTGGGGCGAGCGAGGCGGTCGTCGAAACGTCGCCGCCGGACGAGGCGACGCCGACGGGGCTGGAAAGCGCGCGGGCGTGAGCCGCGGGGTTCGGATCGGCGGGGATGCGCGAGTATGCGTCGCTCAGGCCGCTGTGCAGAGAATTCGCCCCATTGTTCAATTGCTGGGCGCCGCTGCTGAGCCGGGCGGCGCCTTGGCCGAGCTGATCGGCTCCTCCGGCTGCCGTGGCGGCGTTCTTGTTGACGGCAGACGCGCCCTCGGCGACTTTGCCCGCTCCCTGGTTCAAAGTCGAAGAATTGCCCGAGAGGGCCGCCAGGCCTCCGGCCAGATTCTTGTTCCCCTCGGCGACCTGGTTCGCGCCCGCGACGAGGCTGTTCCCGTTGGCGCCGGCCAGGTTCGTGCCCATCGCCCCCGCGACTTGGTCGAGGCCCTGTGAAACCGACTGCGCCCCCTGCGCGAGCTGGCTGACCGAAGCCTTGAGCCCGTTGAGTTGCCGAATCATTCCGAGGGAGCCGGAGCCTCCCGTCCCGATGCGCGAGGAGACGGAAGCGGCAGCCTGCTTGACCTGGAGCGTGGCCTGCTCGGCTGCGGCGCACGCCTGCGCGTTCCCGGCGCCGCACGCCCTGATGAGGGCGACCGTTCGATCGGCCCCTGACGAAACGGAGCCCATCGTCGAGGAAAGCTGAGTCAAATTTCCTTCGATCTGCGTCAGCGAGGACAGATCGACGTTTTGCACGAAGGAATTGAGCCTCTGGAGCCCGCCAGAGACCTGCGCCGCGCCGCCGACGAGGCTCCGCGGGCCGTTCCCGGCGATTGCGGCGTACATCTGGTTCACGCCGGCCGTGTACCGAGAGACGTTCGCGCTCAGGGTCTGAGAGCCGGCCGACAGCTGTTGGGCGCCCGCGGCGGCCTGGTCGACCTTCGAGGTGTAGGTCGAAACGCCTCCGGCGAGGTTTGAGGCGCCCGACGACAATTCGCCGGCTCCTCCCTGGAGAGTGTGGAGGCCGGAGGCGAGCTTTCCCGTGCCGTCGGCGAGCTCCTGGCTGCCTTGGGCGGCGTTGTGCTGCCCGTCGGCGAGCTTTTTCGCGCTGTCGGCCGCCTTGTCTATGCCGGATTTCATCGCGTTGGTTGCCTTGAGACTCCCGTCGATGTAGGCGACCGTCAGGCTCGTGCCCAAGTCCTTCGCCGCGGCTTCCGTGACCGCCGTCGAAATCCTTTTCGTCACCGGGTTGCTGCCCGACGACTCGATCGAGACCCGGGGGACGCCCGTGCGCCCTTTCTCAAGAACCGCCGCGGCCTGCCGCGAGAAGTCCTTGGGTATCGTGACCACGGCTTCGTATTTTCCACTTTTCAGGCCGTCCCGCGCGGTCTCCAGGCTGACGACGTCCCAGGCGATGCGGCGCGCATGGGAGGATTTCGACGCCGCGTCCTTCGTGAGGCTCGCGATCATCTGGCGTCCCGCCGGCAGGGTTTTGCCCGAGCTGAGTTTGGCGGGCTCGTCGAGGTTGACGACGGCGGCCTTGGCAGGATTGTCGCCGTCGACGGTCGAGGACGTGCTCGCTAAGGCGAGGAGGCCGATAACCGCCGGGAGGATGAGGACGAGGCTGAAGAACAGGGAGCGTGCTTTTTTCACGGTTTTCTCCTTATCGGATCGCAGCGCCGACGCGGTTAGACGGAGAGGCGTCCACGCGGTTTGACGGAGGGAAGATCGTAGCTTGCGCGGAAACGCAAAGATCGGGAGGGACAGTCATGGACGCCGGCCCCGTTGCCAGGACGGTCCGCCCCTGGTCGAGCAGTTGGCGGACGCGCTCCCAGCGGCGTTTGCCAGGATCGTCGACCACCACGACCGAGGCTCTGGCCGAGACCGGACCGTCCCAGCTGCGCAGGGCGGTGGTCATGCCCTGGACTTGCGAGCGCCCGTCGGGCAGCGTGTGGGAGCCGATAACCGCGATTCCCGCGTCCGGCAGCAGCCTTCCCTCGACGACGGCGGAAAGAGCCCGCCGCGCCACGGCGTCCTCGCCCCTGACGACGGCCAACTGGCCGGGCCCCGCGGCGAGGCTGAAGGAGTCGACGAGCGGCTCGTCGCCGTCCAGAATGGTGAGGCCTTCGAGGCGCACGGCGCTCTCGCCGTGGTCGGCGACCCACGCTTCGTGTTCGAGGGAGCGGGCGAGCCCGTCGCCTTCGACGTCGACCGCGGGAAGGGCGGCGTCCAGCCAGCGCGGAATCCACCACGCCTTCCTGCCCAAAAGAGCCATGATCGCGGGAATGAAGGTCATTCGGACGAGGAACGCGTCGGCGGCTATCCCCGCCGTCAGGGCGATGGCGATCGGCTTGATCTCGACGGAGCCGTGCGGGATGAACGCCGCGAATACCCCCGTCATGATGACAGCCGCGGCCGTCACCACTTTCGCCGATCCCACGAAGCCCTCTCGGGTGGCGCGGCCGGCGTCGCCCGTGCGGATCCACTCCTCGCGCATTCGCGAGACGAGGAACACCTGATAGTCCATCGCGAGCCCGAAGAGGATGCCGATGACCAGGATTGGCATGAAGGATATGACGGGACCGGTTTTCGTGACGTTGAGGGCGTCCGCGAGCCACCCGTAGCCGTAGACGGCTCCGACGGCCCCCATGCCCGCGGCCAGGGACAGAAGGAACCCGAGGGTCGCCGTCAGCGGCACAGCGATCGAACGGAAGACGACCAGGAGGATGGCGAGCGACAGTCCCACGACGACGATCCCGAAAGGAAGAAGGGCCTGGCCGAGTTTGTCCGAAATGTCGATGGCGACCGCCGTCTTGCCCGTCACCATGACGTTGGAGATCCCGTACTGCTTTTCCCAGGAGGGCGCCAGGCCTCTGATCTCTTTGACGAGGTCGGCTGTGGCCTTGCTCGTCTGGCCCCCCGTCGGGATGATCTGGACGAAGGCGAGCGAACCGTCCCGGTTGGGCGTGGCGAGGGCGACTCGCTCCACGCCGTCGAGCTTGCCGATCTTCTCGCTCAAGGTCTTGACCAGACCGATGGGATCCTGGCTCTGCACGATGTCGGCGAGCACCGCGATCGGCGCGTTGTAGCCCTCGCCGTAGGCCTTGGCCACCGCATCGTATGTGTCTCTTTCGACGGTTCCCCGGGCCGCCTGCCCGCTGTCGGGCAGAGCGGTGGCCAGATCCAACGCGGGAACCGCCGCGACTCCCAGAGTCCCCAAGACGACGGCGACGGTTGCGGCCGGACGCCGGGTGACGGCACGCACCCACGCGCGGGCAATCCTGCCGCTGCGCCGTTCCTTGCGAGGCTTCGGCGAGAGTCGGTGGCCCAAAAGCCCGAGAAGCGCGGGAACGGCGGTCACCGCGACGAGGACGGCCACCGCGACCACCGCGGCTGAGGCCGCCCCCATGACCGCCAGGAAATGCAGACCCGTGACAGAGAGGCCGCACAGCGCGACGATGACGGTCCCTCCCGCGAAGACCACGGCCGATCCCGCGGTGGCCGTCGCCCGGCTCGCCGCCGACCTGGGATCGATTCCTTCGGCCAGATACTCGCGTGCCCGCGACATGATGAACAGCGCGTAGTCGATGCCGACGGCCAGTCCAATCATGACGGCGAGCACCGGTGTGACGGAGCTGACCTCCACGAAGGATGCAGCGACGACGATTCCGAGCAGCCCGGTCCCCACCCCGATGATCGCCGAGACGATCGGCGATCCTGCTGCGAGCAGGGAGCCGAAAGTGACAAAAAGGACGATCGCGGCGATGAGCACGCCGACGATCTCCGTTGCCGACAGGGCGATCTCCGTTTTGTGCCCGACGGCCCCGCTGCGTTGGACGGTCAAGGAGGCGTCCGCGGCGCGCGCCTGTGCGACGAGCGAATTGAGCTTCGCCGAAATGGCCGCGGCCTTTGGCCCGACGTCGCCCTTGGCGTCCCCGGCGCTCTTGTCCGTCTGAACGGCCGCCAACGCGTGCTTCCCGTCGGAGGAAACGCTGCCGGTCGCGGCGGCGAAGGGGTCGGAGACGTTCGTGACGCCGCCGATCTTCTTCGCCTCGTCCACGAAGGCTTTGATCGTCTCCTTGTGGGACTTGATTGAATCGTCGGAAGAAAAAAGGACGGATTCGCTCACGCCGGAAGCCTGGGGCAGGCGCTCGGACAGAACGTCGACGCCCTCGATCGACTCCAATCCGTCGATCTTGTAGCTGCTGGAGAGGTTGATTCCCGTCTGCGCCACGACGACGCCGAGAAACGCAATGAGGAACAGCCATGCGGCCAGAACGCGTTTGGCGTGGGCGGCGCAGAAGTTCCCGAGCCGGTAGAGCGAAGAAGACATAGGCGATCCCGCAATCTCAATTCATTTGTAAATCGAATACGATACAGAAGTGTACTGGAATCTCGGGCCGAGGAACCGCCGTCGCTGTGTGAACGTGGACACTTCGCGCGCGGCGGCTTTGGGCTCGCGAGTCTGTCCCGAAACGGCGCGAGGCGATAAGCTGGACAGAGGCAGGGCTTGGAAAGTTGAGCTTAGAGGGAAATGCTCGGAAGGGGATGCTCTTGTGCGCTGAAAGGCCGCTTCGCAAACGCGAGAATACGCGTGCGCGCCTCATTGAGGCAGCGACCTCCGTTTTCGTCGAGAAAGGATTTGCGGGCGCGAAAATTGACGACGTCGTCCGCGCCGCCGGCTTCACTCGAGGGGCCTTCTATTCAAATTACTCCTCGATGGAAGATCTGCTGGGGGAGGCGGTGATCGCCTACGGACGCCGCATACTGGCCCGTTTTCGCGAGACCATCGATTCGTCTTGGGACCCTTCCGTCGACGGGCTCATGGAGGTCCTGGAAGCCATGCGCGCCGACGGACGGACGATGTACATCCTCACCTCGGAGCTCAATCTCTACGCGATGCGCCACCCTGAGACGTACAGCAAGTTCGATGACTATCACGTCGGACTGAATCGGGAAGTGTACAAGTTGGTCGAGAGCGTCTTGGCCAAGATCGGCCGCGAACCGACAACGGACATCGACAGGGTGTCGAATGCGCTCGTCTCGGCGTTCCTCGACGGCGTCTCGTACGACTTCATGCGCTGCACGGAATCTGAGGATTCGACGGTTCTGCACTCCCTCATCGAGGCGATCCTGTACGGCATGAGCAGGCCGATCGACGGGTCTGCCGAACCAATTTCGAAGGAGTGAATACGACGGGGGCGATGAGTCAATCCGATGTAACTGGTTTTCGCGAGCACGTCGCTCGCGGGGGCGATCTCGTGCCCGGCGAGTGGCCTTACCGATTCATGCACGAACGGGCCGTACAGGTCCGTCTCTTATGCCAGAAGCTCAACTGATGAACACACCGCCAGAGCTGAGCCGCTCGTGGAGCTCGCCAAGATAGGCCCGAGCCAGTTCCCGCCGAAGAGGCCCGTTCTGCGTCTTGGCCGTCAAGCAGAGTGACAAACTGGATTGTTAGGGACAGGGCGGGCACGCCAGCGGGATCCAAATCGAATGCGGCGAGGAAATGGAGCGAGTGACGGGAATCGAACCCGCGTAGCCTGCTTGGAAGGCAGGGGCTCTACCATTGAGCTACACTCGCGTGCTCAATGAGGATAGCAGGTTGCGCGGGGCAGTGCCACGCATCGAAGTGCGCCGTGCCGCCGGGGCGGTCTTTTCGCGCATGCGCGGGGCGTTGTTCGCGTCCGCCTCGTCGATCGAAAACTGCAGTGACCTTTTCGCGCATGCGCCGGGGTTTGGTGCGGGTTTTGCCGCGTCGGCGCGCCTTCGGCTTCGCGCGCATGCGCGGCGGCTTCCGTTGCATTAAGATGGGGCGAGTCCGGCAGGGCATCGGGGTATGGCGCAGTTGGTAGCGCGCCCGCTTTGGGAGCGGGAGGCCGTGGGTTCAAGTCCCGCTACCCCGACAGGCGGTTGGGCGACGGCGGTCGCCACTCGTCCTCGTTCTTTTTGCTCACCTTTCTCCCCAAGATCCGCCGGGGCATGTTCGACGGCGGCTGATAGCATGCACGCATGGCCGTAGACGTCGAACCTTTCTCGCTTGTCGATCCGAGCGGATGGGAGGAGTTTGTTCGCTTCATGACGGCGAACGCATTTCCCTTCCACATGAACCCGTCGCCCACTCGCGAGGACCTTGAGTCACGCAGGGAGGAAGGCGATTTCGACGGCCCTGACAACGAGGTTCTCGCCGCCCGAGTTCAAGGCGAGCTCATCGGCTTCGTCGTCGTCGAAGACCTTGAAAGCATCGTGCCGCTATTCGATATTCGCCTCGCGAACGAAGCGCGCGGAAAGGGGTTGGGAACGGAGACTGTCCGGGAGCTCGTGCGCTATTTGTTCCGCGAGCATCCGAACATCGTGCGGATCGAAGGGCAGACGCGCGAGGACAACGTGGCCATGCGCAAGGCGTTCCTCCGCAGCGGCTTCGTCAAGGAGGCGCACTATCGAAAGGCATGGCCGACGGCGGAAGGGCCGCTGCGCGACGCCGTCGCCTATGGTTTGCTTCGTTCGGATTTCGAAACCGGTCAGACGACGCCGCTCGTGTGGGACGAGCTTTGACGCGCAGCTCCCGCGGGCCTCTGGATTTGCACGCCCTGTCGGCGGCGGGACATTTTTGACGCGTCGGGCCCGCAGGTTTCCAGGGGTGGGAAGGCCGTAGGAACGAGAGGTCTGCGCAGGCTCTGATGCGCGGGGCGGGTCCTTGTCGATGGGGCCGCGGTCTTGGCCAAAGCCATCTCGCGGTTGGGAGCGGTCCGTGGGAACATGCTCGTCGCCATTGGGGAACAGGAAAGTTGGCGCGTTTCGGGCGTGCGCACGTTCGCGCAGTGGAATGAGAAAGCTTCGGGGCAATCCCCTTCTGCCGCGATGAAAGAGATCAAACGGGCGCAGGCTCTCGGGGCGGACCTGCAGCACATGTCCGCTGCGTTGAAGGACGGCGAGCTGTTCGCCGAGCATGTCGATATCGTTCGTCGCATATTTTCGACTCCGATGTTGAAAGGCAAGCTGAGCGCGGTCCCCGAGGGTGAATTTGTCGCTTGGGCGCGTGAGTGCGCGCCGCGTCAGTTCGAACGGCGCGTCAAGGCTCGGGCCTTTCAAGAGGATCCCGCTTTCGGAGTCGAGAATGAGAAGGCGGAGGCGAGAAAGGAGAACGTGGCTTTCGCCAAAGCCGGGTCCGGCGTGCGAGTCACCGGTTGGCTGTCGGACGAGTCTTCGACGCTGGTCGATGCCGCCTTTTCGGCGGCCATGGGGCGCAAAAGCGCCGACGATTCCAGAACTTTGCCGGAGCGTCGAGCAGAAGCGCTCGTCGAACTGATCGGCGCAAAGCCCGAGGGGGAAAGCTCTGCGATCGGGACGAGAGTGCGAACGCACCTGTCTGTGCATGTCCCGTTGGCGACCCTCGTCGGCGTCGAAGAGTCACTTGGCTGCCCCGTTGTCGCCGACGACGCCGAAAAAGCGGTCGGTCGGGAGTCGCGAAGCGGATCTCTGACCGGAGCCGGGAGGGTCGGCGAGCCGAGCGGCGGCGTCAGGCGGATGCGTGAGCACAGTGAAGCCGGGTTGGGCGGTGAACGCGACGACATCGGGTCAGGATGTGGTCGCGTCGAAAATCCAACTCGTTGCCCATGCCCAGAAAGAGGAGGAGGCCAGGGCCGTCTCGGCCGGTGTCTAGACGTCGTCGCGGGGCAGAAAAGAGACATCGGCAAAGTCCTGGGATGGATTCCCGCGCTTTCGAACGTCGATGCTTTTTCTGGGCTCGAACCGGCGACCCTGGACGACGGATCGCCACTGTCGGCCAGCCAGTTGGCCAGGCTCTTATGCGACTCGACGCTTTCCCGCGTCGTCCTCTCGGCAAGCGGGGAAGTCCTCGACGTCGGAAGAAATAAACGCCTTTTCACCCCGGTCAACGGCGGGCCGTGATCGCCAGAGACCGGACGTGCCGATATCCAGGGTGCAACGACACGATAGCCCACGGACAGATCCACCACGCCCTGCCTTGGCAAGCTGGCGGGCGCACAACCCTCGCAAACGCCGTCCTGCTGTGCTGGCACCATCACGCCATGGTCCACCGGGAGGCGATCGCAATCTCCCACCACGACGGAGGCTTCGTCTTCACCTCGCCCGACGGCACGGTAATAGGGGTGCGGAGGCACGGAATGTGAGAACCGGCATCCCGAGAGGCTTTCAGAGAAATTTCAGTCCTCTTCAGTCCTCCGATTTGCGAGAGTCGTCTTCCTCTGCCTGCGGCTGATAGGAGGAATCGTGGAAGGGCGGCTCGGGCAGGGCCAGGGAATCGGGCCTCGTCAGGTCTTCCTCGGGCCGATCCGAATCGCCCTTGAAGTTGTAGCGGGCATCCGCCTCGGCTTCCGCAACCGCCTGGGCTTCCGCCACGGCGATCGCCTGGGCCTCGGCCTGCACTTGGTATGCCTCCCACTCCTGGGGGAAGGTTTCGTTCAGATACTCGAAGAACTGTGTGCCGGTGGAGATCGCGCAGGCAATGTGCTGGCTGATCTGGGCGTCGGTGACCCCGTGTTCGTAATCCACGGAATGCTCGGTCATGATGACCACTTCGTTGACGTCGTTGGCCACCGCGTAAGTCTTGGGCCAAATCGTGTGGATGTTCCACTCGTTGCAGGCCTGAATGGCTTCTCCCAGGCGGTCCGTCGACAACGAGGCGTACCAGCGGCCCTGGACGCGCAGGTACTCGTCCGACTCGCCTCCGATGAGGAAGAAGAACCCGCCATGCTCCCAGCCCGCGGCCAGGTCGTTGTCCGAATCGTAGGCGTAGATGATCTTGTCGCGTTCCAGCGCGGCAACGATGCGTTCCTGGGAAAGGGGCGCGAGCGTCGCCGCGCCGTCGTTGTCGACGAAGGCCATGATGCTGTCTCCTTTAAGACGATGCTGAGTTCTACTCGACATCGTACGTCCGGGGGCCGCCCCGAGGCGAGTGCCGTCTCGCTCTCGCGGCTCCGGGTGTTCGCTTTCACGGCTTCGGGTGCCCTCTCTCGCGGCTGCGCACGGCTCGCTCTTGGAGCGCAGGCAACCCGCGAAAATCCATCGCTGGGGAGCAGTTCCCATTTTCCTATTATGAACACTGAGTTGTGTTAGCGTGGAGGGCATAAAGAGCCGTTCTGCAAGAAGGCCAAGCCGTTGTCATCTCAGTAGTTGCCGCGAGGATGTCACGCACAATTCCCCGCGCTTGCCGTCGATGAGGGCTTGGACCGAGACGGCTAGGATCCTAAAAGGAGATACAGTCATGCGTAAATCACGCTATATTGCGGCAATTATGGCGGTGTGTGCGAGCTTCACGCTCGTGTCATGCAGCAGCGACGCGTCCAACGAGAGCGACGCGTCCAACGAAAAGGCCGCGAAAACCAATTCACAGGTCGAGAAGGCCAAATCCGAAGCGGTCGACAATGCGGGGGAACAGCCCGTCTCCTCGAACGCGAAACTCCCCGTCATCGCCTCGCGCAACGCCGGAGACGGCTTGCGAATCGATCTCAACGAGGTGACGACCTCCAGCGCGGCGACGACAGTCGTTTTCACGGCGGTCAACACGAATAAGTCCGGCGAGGAGCTATCCGTCGGGGGGCGTTTCGACGACGGCACGCACCAGGTGCCGGTGAACGACAAGGGGCGTACCAAGGACGGAGGGTATCACCTGTGGTACACGACCGACGGCGTGAAACTCATCGAAGGAAAACACGCGAAGGTCTACCGCGCCGCTTATGACACCTCGGGGGAGTGCCTGTGTTCCACGGACCTTGGCGCACTGTCGATCAAGGGCGGTGAGTCCGTCGTTCTCCAGACGATCTTCGCGGGGCTTCCGAAGGATGTGACGACCGTCGACGTGACGATCCCCGAGGCGGGAGTGTTCAAGAAGGTCAAGGTGTCGCGATGAGCGCCCGACGGTCGGCAGCGTGCAGCGCCCTCCTCGCGATCGGGCTTGCCGCGGCGGGCTCATTCGGGGCCCGCGCCGCGGCAGACCCGAGCTCGGAATCCTCTGCGAGCCCGTCCGCGAGCGGTCCTAAACAGATGATCGTTCCCCTCGGAGGAAAGAGTTTCAAGAACATGGCGGCGCCGGTCCTTGGCGCGGATGAGCTGAATGCGCCGGTTCTCGATTATTACGCACCGATCGGATCGGCCGATGGCGCGGAGACGACGGTCGAAGGCGAGGGGAAGACGACCACCACGCTCTCCTCCGACGTGAACTTCGAGGTCGATTCCGCGAACCTGACCCCGCGGGCGCGCGAGGTGCTTGACGGCCTCGTGTCCAAGTGGCGGAAGAAGAAGCCGAAGGAGATCTCGATCACCGGCCACACCGATTCCGTCGCCGACGACGACCACAACCAGAAGTTGTCCGAGGATCGCGCCAAGGCGGTGCGCAGCTACGTTGCGCCGAAAGTCTCCGGCGTCTCCATCGAGGTTGAAGGAAAGGGGGAGAAGGAGCCCGCCGCCTCCGAAACCAACGAGGACGGATCTCCGAACGAGGCCGGCAAAGCGGCGAATCGCCGCGTAGTCATCGTCTCCAAGTGAGGGGATATTCTAATCGAGCATCCCTCCCCTCGCAAAGGGGAGGGACATCCCTTCACAATGGACTCATGAAGAGAGATCATTAAACCAAGGTGGTGGTGAGGGAGTCGAAGCACGCATCTCGACCCTTTTCCCAACGCCGTATATGTCCATACGACGAAGGAGAAACATCGATGAAGAAAAGGCACCTGACACTGGCCGCGGCGCTGTGCGCTGCGTCCATGGTGTTCCCAGGTGGGCCCGCGAACGCGAGCTCGCCCGCAGGCGACGGCCATTCCGACGGGTCTGGCACGTGGGGGAGCCTGCTGGAGACCCTTCCCACAAGGGAAAACTTCGACGGCGCGCGCACCTTCGAGTGGGCAGGCCAGAAATGGTATGCACGCGACACCAGTTGGAAGCCCGGCGGTCCGATCAAGAGCGGCGAGTGGAATAAAGACCAGGCCCACGTCGAAGGCGGCAGCCTCTACCTGTCCGCGAGGTACAACAACAAAAGTAAGAAGATGGCGGGCTCCGAAGCCGTCAGTTCGCAGACGGTGGGCTACGGCGATTACCACTTCGCCTTCGAGACGGGGACCACCGGCTTCGACGAGCACGCCATTTTCGGCGCATTCACCTATGACTGGGGTGAGCAGGCAAAGGAGGGATTCACCGAAATCGACCTGATTGAAGCGTCGAGGTGGAGCGAAAAGGGCGCCAAGATCCACAACAAGTTCACCTATTATCAGGACAACGGCGGCCGCAAGCACAACATTGGCGATTACGTTGTCGCTCAAGAGGGAATCTACAAGTTCCAGGTGGACGTCAAGTGGGAAAAGGGAAAGATCACCTGGAAGCTGTGGGACGGCAACCGCAGCAGGCTCCTCCACAGCGGCAGCCTCACCGAGGGCGTGCCCGTGCCCACAAAGACCACGCGCATGCACATGAACGCCTGGTGCCACGGGCTCAAGGCTGAGAACGAAAAGTCTAAGAACTTCTCCGTCAAGGTCAGCGACTACAAGTACACGCCTGCTAAGTAGCTTCGCGACGACGTCGCGAACGGAAAACGTCGGGAATGGAAAAGCATGCGGCGGACCCGCGCTGGAAGGGCGCGGGTCCGCCGTTTCGGTCGAAAGGGACTCGCCGCCTTCACGGGAGCTAGACGTTGCTCTCGGGGCGACGATGGAGTCGCCTTCGGGGCAGCAATCGCAGCGGCAATGGCGTAGTATTAGCGGGTATGCGTGCACGCGGCGTAGCGGGTTGCGGACGGGACGGACGACGTCGGCGCCGCGCCCCCGCCGACGTGCAGTCCACAGCCATGTGGAATCGGCGTTCCGCGCCGATTCCAAGAATCGCCCGGGCGGCCGCGGCCGCCCCTTACGCTTGGAGAATTAGTGAAGAGCTCCGTCGAGAATCTCGATCCCACCAAGGTCAAGCTGACCGTTGAGGTGCCGTTCGAGGAGTTCAAACCCGCCATCGATGCGGCAGCCAAGGAGATCGGCAAGCAGGTCAACATCCCCGGCTTCCGGCGCGGCCACATTCCCGCCCGCGTCATTGAAGCCCAGTTCGGACGCGGCGTCATCGTCGAGGAGGCGGTCAACAGCTCGCTCGACCGCTATTACGGCGCCGCGGTCGAAGAGAATTCGCTTCACCCCATGTCCCGTCCGGAGGTCGATGTCACCGCCGTTCCCGCGGAGAAAGGCTCCACTGAGGATCTCGTCTTCACGGTGACCGTCGAGGTGCGTCCCGAGATCGCCATTCCGGAGCCGTCTTCGTTCACGATCGTCGTCGATCCCGCGGAGGTCACCGAGGACGACGTCGAGGAGCGCCTCACGGCCTTGCGCGAGCGTTTTGGCACTCTCAAGGCGGTTGAGCGCGCAGCGAAGGACGGCGATTACGTCACGGTCGACATGGTCGCGAAGATCGACGACGAGGAGGTCGACTCGGTCTCCGGAGTCTCCTACAAGATCGGCTCGGGAACGATGGTCGATGGCATCGACGGCGCCCTCACCGGCTTGAAGGCAGGGGAATCGGCGACGTTTACGACCGAGCTGGCCGGCGGCGAGCACGAGGGCGAGGAAGCCGAAGTGACCGTTGTCGCCAACGACGTCAAGGAATCCGAGCTTCCGGAGGCCGACGACGATTTCGCCCAGCTCGCTTCCGAGTTCGACACGATCGAGGAGCTGCGCGAGGATTTGCGCGGCGAAGCTGAGAAGGCCAAAGCCTCCGCCCAGGTTTACGCGGCGCGCGACCTTTTGAGCGAGAAACTGCGCGACGCGGTCGACTTCCCGCTGCCCAAGGAGGCGCTCGAGGAAGAGGTCGTCCGCCACCTCGAGATGGAAGGCAAGGAGCTCGGCGACGAGCACGAACCCGAGGCGCGCGCCGAGTCCGAGCGTCTCATGCGCGACCAATTGCTTCTCGACGTCCTCGCCGAGGCCTTCGCCGTCGACATCGAGCAAAACGAGCTCTTCAACTTCATGGTTCAGCAAGCGCAGGCTTACGGCATGGATCCCAATGAGTTCATCCAGGCCGCCGCTCAGGCGAACCAGGTCAGCTCGTTCGCGGCCGAGCTCGCGCGCGGCAAGGCGCTGATCGCCTATCTCCGCCTCGTCAACGTCGTCGATTCCAACGGCGAGGCGGTCGACGTCGCCGCCGTCGTCGGCGAAGCCCCCGAGGACCAGCCGACCCCCGCGTTCGGCGAGAAAGCCTCCAAGGCCCCGGAGCCTTTCGACCCGGCATCGGCGAAAATCGATGACGTGCTCGCCTACGTAGCAACGGCCGACGATGCGGAGAAGGCGCGCATCATCGAGGCCGAGAAGGCGGGCAAGGCGCGCAAGACGCTGCTCGAAAAGCTCGAAGGCTGACTCTCCGGGGACGGGGCTCAGGCTCCGTCCCTCAAGACCATGCGCCTACAGCGAAAAGTCCCCATCCGGCGGTGAATCGAGGGCCGCGACCGGCTATCGTCGAGGGGTAACAACGGCCGGGAACCACCCGGATGAGGAAGGACGACGCGTGAGCACTACGCCCGCTATGAAGGGACAGACGCCGCAGCACGGCATGCTGGAGGAGTCGGTCTACACCCGGCTCCTCAAGGAGCGAATCATCTGGCTTGGCGAGGAAGTCCGCGAGGACAACGCGAACATCATCTGCGCCCAGATGCTGCTTTTGGCCGCCGAGGACCCGGAGAGGGACATTTACCTTTACATCAATTCGCCCGGCGGCTCGGTGACCGCAGGCATGGCGATCTACGACACGATGCAGTTCATCCAGCCGGACGTGGTGACGGTGGGCATGGGCATGGCGGCGTCGATGGGGCAGTTCCTGCTGTCGGCGGGGGCGAAGGGGAAGCGGTACATCACCCCCCACGCCCGCGTGCTCCTGCACCAGCCGCTCGGAGGCGCCGGCGGAACGGCCACGGACATTCGCATCAACGCCGATCTCATCTTGCAGATGAAGAGGGAGCTCGCCGAGATCACCGCCGAGGCCACGGGAAAGACGCCCGAGCAGGTCATCGAAGACGGCGATCGCGACCATTGGTTCAACGCGCAAGAGGCGCTCGAATACGGTTTCGTCGACCGCATAGTTTCCAGCGCCAACGCCATCGGCGGATCGAACGAGGAATGAGAGTCCAGCGAGGAATGAGGATCGACGGAGGAATGAGCAATATGAACTCTCCACACTTTTCGGGCTTGGCGCCGGCCATGCCGTCCGCCCGTTACGTCCTGCCCAACTTCGAGGAGCGCACGCCCTACGGGTATAAGAGGCAGGATCCGTACGCCAAGCTTTTCGAGGACCGAATCATCTTTCTCGGCGTCCAAGTCGATGACGCGTCCGCCGACGACATCATGGCTCAGCTTCTCGTCCTTGAGTCCCAAGACCCGGATTCGCCCATCACGATGTACATCAATTCGCCCGGCGGATCTTTCACGGCGCTGACCGCGATCTACGACACGATGCAGTACATCAAGCCGCAGATACAGACGGTGTGCCTGGGCCAGGCGGCGTCGGCCGCGGCCGTTCTGCTCGCAGCGGGCTCGCCCGGGCGGCGTCTCGCCCTGCCGAATGCGCGCGTCCTCATTCACGAGCCAGCCATGGAGGGAATGCAGGGGCAGGCATCGGACATCGCGATCGTCGCCGACGAGCTCGAGCGGATGAACGATTGGCTGTGCGACACGCTGTCGCATCATTCGGGCAAGCCCGCCGACGAGATCAAAAACGACATCAAGCGAGACAAGATTCTTACCGCCAACGACGCCAAAGAGTACGGACTGGTCGATCAGGTCCTGACCTCTCGCAAGGCGCCGTCGGGAAGCTGACTGTCTCCAAATCCTCGCCGAGAAGCGAGAGGGCTCGAACTTCCGCCCTTCGCTTCTCGGCGTATCCTTTCCACACGTCCGCGATCCCGTGATAGCCTCACCTAGCGAGGTATCACGATAGCCTCGACACATATAGAGGAGTTTGGATGGCACGCACCGTAGACGCGGCGGACACTCTCAAGTGCTCGTTCTGTCAGAAAAGTCAGCGGCAGGTGAGGAAGCTCATCACGGGATCCGGCGTCTATATATGCAATGAATGCGTCGATCTGTGCAACGACATCATCGCCGAGGAACTCGCACAGGACGAAAGCTCGGATTTTTCGCTTGACGCGCTGCCAAAGCCCAGGGAGATTTACGAGTTTCTCAACGAGTACGTCATCGGGCAGGATACGGCGAAGCGAACGCTCGCCGTCGCGGTGTACAACCACTACAAGCGTATCCGCGCCCAGGGCGGGCCGAAGCGCTCTCAAGACGAAGAGGTACAGATCGGGAAATCCAATATTCTGCTTCTCGGCCCGACAGGCACCGGAAAAACGTATCTGGCTCAGTCCCTCGCCCGAATGCTCGACGTTCCGTTCGCCATAGCCGACGCCACGGCGCTGACCGAGGCCGGGTATGTGGGCGAGGACGTCGAGAATATACTCCTCAAACTCATTCAGGCCGCCGACGACGACGTCAAGCGGGCCGAGGTCGGCATCATCTACATCGACGAGATCGACAAAATTTCGCGCAAATCCGAGAATCCCTCGATCACCCGGGACGTTTCGGGCGAGGGCGTGCAGCAGGCCCTTCTCAAAATCATTGAGGGAACCGTCGCCTCGGTGCCCCCGCAGGGAGGGCGGAAGCACCCGCAGCAGGAGTACCTGCAACTCGACACGTCGAATATCCTCTTTATCTGCGCGGGTGCCTTTGCGGGGATGGAAGAGATCATCTCCTCTCGCACCGGCAGGCGCGGGATCGGCTTCGGTTCGGAGCTGCACGTCGCCGACAACGGGGCCGAGGTGTTGAGCGAGGCCACGCCGGAGGACCTCCACAAGTTCGGGCTGATTCCCGAGCTTGTGGGGCGCCTTCCGGTCGTCGCGGCCACAGAGGAGCTGACGGAAGGCGATCTCATCCGCATTCTCACCGAGCCGAAGAACGCCCTCGTACGCCAGTATGAGCGCATGTTCGAGCTCGACGGGGTCCGGCTTCAGATCGACGGCGAAGCTCTGCACGAGATCGCACGTGAAGCCATCGCGCGGGGGACGGGCGCGCGCGGCCTTCGCTCTATTATGGAAAGCCTGCTCAAAGAAGCGATGTTCGAAGTCCCCTCGCGCAGCGACGTCGAGAAGATCGTTTTCGACGCGGCCGCAGTCAAGGACGGCGGAGAACCCACGCTTGTGCTCAAGAAAGCGAAGAGCGCCTGATGGAGATCTCAGGCGACGAGGCGCGTAAACTCCTGGAGGAACATCGCCGAACGATTGACAACCTCGACGCCGCCCTGATCCACATTCTCGCCGAGCGCTTCCGCTGCACGCAACAAGTCGGCAGGCTCAAGGCCACGAACTCGATGCCGCCCTCGGATCCCGAGCGTGAGGAGCGGCAGATCCGCCGCCTGCGAAAGCTGGCTGCGGATGCCGGGCTCGACCCGGTTTTCGCCGAGAAGTTTCTCCGCTTCATCGTCTCCGAGGTGATCCGCCACCACGAGCGGATAGCCGACGAATTCTCCCACTAGCCCGCCGCGTAGATCCTCTCGATCTCCTCGTTGAAGTCTCGAATCACCGACGCGCGCTTGACCTTCATTGAGGGCGTCATATACCCGTTGGCGACCGTGAAGTCGATGGGAAGGATCCTGAACTTGCGGATCGACTCGGCCCGGGAGACCGAATCGTTCGCGCGTTTGATCGCCCTGTCGATAGCGGCGAGAACCTGAGGATCCTCGGATGCCTCGCTCGCGCTCATCTCTGGAAGCCCGTGATTTCTCAGCCAACCGGGCAGCATTTCGGAGTCCAACGTGACGAGGGCTCCGATGAAGGGTTTCTGGTCGCCGACGACGACCACTTGGGAAATGAGCGGATGGCCCCGCAGCCTGTCCTCGAGGACGGCGGGGGCGACGTTCTTGCCGCCGGCTGTGACGATCAGCTCCTTCTTGCGGCCGGTGATGAAGATGAATCCGTCGTCGTCGATCTCACCCAAATCGCCGGTGCGGAACCACCCGTCTTCCGTGAAAGCGGCGGCCGTCGCCTCAGAGTTGTTGTTGTATCCGACGAAGATGTGGTCGCCTTTGCCGAGGATCTCGCCGTCGTCGTCCACGGACACATAGCAGCCGGGGTATGCGGGGCCCACCGAGCCGATGCGCATGAAATGCGGAGTGTTGACGGAGGTCGGTGCGGACGTCTCGGTCAATCCGTAGCCTTCGTACACATTGATGCCGACGCCGCGGAAGAAGTGGCCGAGGCGCGCTCCCAGCGGCGCGCCTCCCGAAATGCTGTTGCGCAGATTCCCCCCGAGGATCGAGCGGATCGAGGAATAGACTAGGCGTTCGCCCAGGCGGTGCTCGGCCTTGAGGGCAAGCGAAGGCCCGCCGGGTTTGTCGAGCGCGCGCGAGTATTCGATCGCGACCTTGGCGAAGTGCCTGAAGAGTTTGAGTTTGAGGCCCTTGCCGGCTTTGGCGTCCGCCGCGTTGTAGATTTTCTCAAAAATCCGCGGAACGGCCAGGATATAGGTCGGACGGAAGCTCTGAACGTCGGAGACAAGGTTCTTGGCGTCAGGTGCGAACCCCGTGACGTTGCCCGAGTACATCGACATGAGGCAAATGAAGCGCGCGAAGACGTGGGCCATGGGAAGGGCCAGGAGGCTGCGCTGCATTCCGCCGATGATCCGCGAAAGGCCGTCGTCCAGGGGGCCGTTGATGGCCACGTGAAGGAGGTTGCGATGGGTCAGACGTGCGCCTTTGGGAAGGCCGGTGGTGCCGGATGTGTAGATGATTGTGGCGAGGTCGTCGGCTGTCGTCGCATCGATCCTCCGGTCGATCTCGGGGTCGAGCGCGAGGGAACCCTTTGCCGAGATTTTCTCGACGGCGTTTTCCTCGACGACGTGGATCGCCTCGAAATGGTCCAGCTCCGGGAGCAGGGGTGCGAGGACGTCGCGGATCTGGGGAGTCTCCGCAATCGCCATTCGGCACTGGGAGTCTTTGACGATCCATCTGGCCTGATCGGTCGAATCGGTTTCGTATATGGGAATGAGCTGCGCGCCCACGGCCCACGTCGCCTGATCGAAAAGCGCAAACTCGTAGCGTGAATGGCTCATGATCGCGATATGGTCGTTGGGTTCGACGCCGAGGGCGAGGAGGCCTCGCGCCAGCGCGCGAACTTCGGCGTAAAACTGGCGCCACGTCACGGGAACCCAGGTGTTGATGGAAGATTTGCGCTCAAATACGATCTGTTCGGCGCGATCGTGTGCGTGATTGCGCATGACCCACGGAATGGACATCGATTCGGTGATCGTGATCTTTCCGGCGCGATAGGCGGCCCGCCGGCCGTCGATTTCGACAACGTTGCTCATAGCATCCTTTCTACCCCTCAGTAGGATAGCGGACTGTCGGGAAGTTTGCTTCCAGCCTAACGAAGATGAGGCTTTTTCGGGCACTGCAACTGCAAGCGGATCAGTGGGAGGCGACGCCGCCGCGCGGTTCACGCTGCCGATTTGTCCGTGTATGCAAAGGCGACGCCTTTAAGGGGGCGGCTTGGCGAGGTGTAAGGCGGTTAACAAGGCGCAGTTTCTCAAAATGGGCGTCGGAGCCGCAAAGCGACGATTCGCGGCTCCGACGCCCGTTTGCGACGCCCCTGCTTCTTAATGTGCCGAGGCGGGCTTTTTAGGCTCGGGCGGGTCCAGCTCGTAGGAGGCGACCGCCACCGGCGCCTCGCCCGCCACCGAACTGGCGTTGAGATCGCCGCGGACGTGCGCGGCCCGCACGAGATCGGCGTGCACCGCGTCGAGCCGTGCGCGGTCGGCTTCGGCCACCTCGATGGAGACCGCAGCGTACGTCGTGCGCTGGGAGACCTTGTTCTCCGACTTCACCTTCCGCAGCGCGGTCAAAGCCTCGCCCGCCACCCGCAGGATCTCGGCGTCCGCGCCCGCGGCCGCGGCGCGCAAGGGCTCCGAGCTCGGCCAGGCGGCGCGATGGACCGAACCCGTGCGGAACCAGCTCCACACTTCTTCCGTTGCGTATGGGATGAACGGTGCAAGGAGCCGCAGGAAAACGTCCACAGCGACGTTGAGGGCCACTCGGGCGGACCGCGAGGAAGGCTCGTCCGAGTAGGCGCGGTCCTTGACGAGCTCCAGATAATCGTCGCAGAAGGACCAGAAGCAAGACTCGGCAAGTTCGAGCGCACGGGTGTGGTCGTAGGCGTCGAAGGAGGCGGTCGCCTCATCGACGACGTCGGCGAGGCCCGCGAGGACCGCGCGGTCCGCCGGCTCGGTCACGGCGGCGACGTCGACGTCCGCAGGCCCCCCCTCGCCGCCCATCGACAGGGCGAATTTCGAGGCATTGAGCACCTTCATCGCCAGACGGCGCCCGATCTTCATCTGCTGTTCGTCGAAGGTCGCGTCCACGCCGAGCCTGGCGCTCGCGGCCCAGTAGCGCACCGCGTCCGACCCGTGCTTTTCGAGCAGGGCCATCGGGGTGACCACGTTGCCCTTGGATTTGGACATCTTCTTCCGGTCCGGATCCAGGATCCACCCGGAGATTGCGGCGTGCCTCCACGGGTTCTCCCCGAATTCCAGGTGGGCGCGCACCATCGAGGAGAAAAGCCACGTGCGGATGATGTCCTGGCCTTGCGGGCGCACGTCCATCGGGTAGACGCGCGAGAACAGGTCCTCGTCCGTCAGCCATCCGCCCGCGATCTGGGGGCTGAGAGAGGACGTGGCCCACGTGTCCATGATGTCGATCTCGCCGACGAAGCCGCCCGGCTCGCCGCGCTGGGCCTCGCTGAAGCCTTCGGGGGCGTCCGACGAGGGGTCGACGGGAAGGCGCTCGACGCCGGGCACGATGACGTCGTCGTAATCGACCTCGCCGGACTCGCGCACCCGATACCACAGCGGGATCGGCACGCCGAAGAAGCGCTGGCGGGAGATGAGCCAATCGGTGTTGAGGCCTCCGACCCAGTTGTCGTAGCGCACGTGCATGAAATCAGGGTGGAAGGCGAGCTCGTTTCCGGCAGCGATCAGGTTCTCGCGCAGCTGCTTGCCGTTGGCCTCGATGTGGTCGCGCCCGCCGTTGCGGATGTACCACTGGCGCGACGTGACGATCTCCAGCGGTTTGTCGCCCTTCTCGAAGAAGTTCGTCATGCGGGACGTGGGCTTGGGCTCGCCGAGCATCTCGCCGCTGTCGGTCAGCGCCTCGACGAGCGCCTTTCGGGCGGAGAAAGCCGTTTTCCCGGCCATGGCCTCGTAGGCGGCGACGCCGCGTTCGGACGCAATCCACTCCGGCGTCTGCGCGAGGATGCGGCCGTCTTTGCCGAGCACCGAGCGCATGGGCAGGTCCAGTTCGCGCCACCACACGACGTCGGTCAGGTCGCCGAAGGTGCAGCACATGGCGATTCCCGCGCCCTTCTCGACCTCCGCCGCGGGGTGGGCGAGGACGGGAAGCTCGACGTCGAAGATCGGGGACGTCACGGTTGTGCCGAAGAGGTGGCTGTAGCGTTCGTCGTCGGGGTGCGCAATGAGCGCGACGCAGGCGGGAAGCAGCTCCGGGCGCGTAGTTTCGATGACGACGTCGCCGCCCTCGCCGTGGAACGCGAGCGAGTGATAGGCCCCGGGGTATTCGCGGGCCTCCAACTCCGCCTGGGCGACGGCCGTTTGGAAAGTCACGTCCCACAGCCCGGGAGCCTGAGCCTGGTATGCCTCGCCGCGTTCGAGGTTCCGCAGGAACCCAGCCTGGGCGATCTTCTGAGCCTTCGGCCCGATCGTCTGATAGTGCTGGCTCCAATCGACCGAGAGTCCCAGGTAGCGCCAGAGCGCCTCGAACTGCGCCTCGTCCTCCTCGGTCAGCTTCCAGCACAGCTCGATGAAATTGCGCCGCGAGATCGGCATCTGGTCGGCGTATTTGATCGACTTGCCGTCGCCGCCGTCGTGGGGAGGGACGAAATCGGGGTCGTAGGGCAGCGACGGGTCGCAGCGCACGCCGTAGTAGTTCTGCACGCGCCGCTCGGTGGGCAGGCCGTTGTCGTCCCAGCCCATAGGGTAGAAGACCGACTTGCCGCGCATGCGCTGGTAGCGCGCCATCGTGTCGGTGTGAGTGTAGGAGAAGACGTGGCCCACGTGCAGGGAGCCGGACACGGTGGGCGGGGGAGTGTCGATCGAATAGACGTTCTCGCGGGTCGCGGTGCGGTCGAAGACGTACGTGCCGTCCTCTTGCCAGTGCCTTCCCCAGCGGTTTTCGAGGCCCTCGAGGCTTGCCTTGCCGGGAACCTCCACGCGCTCGCGAAGCTCGCCCCCGAAATTGGCCGCCTTGAATTCGTCTGTCGATTTCGTCATAGGCTCTATTCTTCCATGAACGGTTGAACTTGGCGCATGTGAGGGCTCCTGCGGGCGCGCGTTGTTCGCCACGTCGCGCATCGTCTTGGACGTTCTCGGAGGGATCGGCGGCTCCGACAACTTTGCCGACAGCCCCAAAAGATTCGGGAGCTCCGTTTGTTCGCCAGTTGTGAGAGTCTCGGGGGCGCGTGCGAGAGCTATGTCGGCTTGCTTGGGCGGGGGCCCGCTGGGGTGCGCGGATAACGTCTAATTTCGACGACGCATGCGTAGGCCCAGGTGCGGCCCGCCAATCACCCACTTTCTCTTGGGTATAAGGCCTTTGCGTCCGCTCGTCGCGATAACCGGTCTACCACACGCAACGCCAGATCCGCTCCTCAAGAAGCACCCGATTCGCTGCCCAAACAGCTTCTGTGGCTTGCTATCTATCTAACCTCCTTGATTTGTCCGGAGCATGGTGCGCACATCGACTCTCTCATGAACTCTGCTTTAACGGACGTTGCCGATGCTCTAGAAATTTCTGAAAGCCTCTCGTCATATGAGCAAGTATTAAGATAGTTGATTATCTTTGCGGAGACTGAGATGATGATTCCGTTCACGGAAACACTTCTGCGCATGTAGAACTGAAGAACCGGAGTCGTGTCCGATGCTCCATTATTTTACAGTGTCCAACTGGAAGTCGATCTACGAGCCTGTGGAGTTTTCCATGGTGGCGACGAAAGAAGAGAGGCAGCACAGCGAACGTCTTTCTTGCGTGGAACACTCGCAAATTTTACCCGTTGCCGCAATTTACGGCACCAACGCGTCGGGCAAATCAGTGTTCATCAAAGCCCTTGCCAAGCTTCAGGAAATTGTTCTCAAGGGGATAGAATGGGATCCTATTGTTCCGCATTTGCTGCGCGGCGCTGACGAGCCGACGAAGTTCGAGATTGAGTTCTCCGTCGAGGTGGGTGCTCTGAACGGAGAGAAGCGGGAAGAGACGCTAATCTATGAACTCCGCGTGGATGAGGGGGAAGTGCTCGAAGAATCGCTTCTTCGCACGCGCGCTGAAGACGAGATTGTTATATTCGAACGAGAAGGCAACCGGATCGAACTCTACGAAGAGTTAGTGGGAAACGATGTTGCCGAAGCGTATGCAAAGACCGTGGGCATCAAGTCAAATGCGACGTTCCTTGGTGTTATGGGAGACCAAGATACAGAAAGGTCTCGGGAGAATATCGTTGCTGTTGCGCGCAGTTGGTTCAGTGAGAAACTGCATGTCATGGGACCTGAATCCGGTGCACAAGGATTGCCGGTCCGTGCCCTGACCGACGATGGTTTTGCGGAGGCTGTCGGCGAATTGCTCTCATGGGCGGACATTGGAATCGCGAACATCGGCTTTAAAAGTATTCCTTTCCATCCGTTAGGGTACGGGCTTTTAATGGAAGCACCTGCTTCTGAAGATGGGAGAAGGGTTGCAGCTATATCCGGTCGTGGAGATGTTGTTTTTGAATCGGACCATTCGGGCCAGGTGGAGGCTCGAAGGTTCGTTGCGATTCATCGTGATTCTGATGGAAAGGAGTTCCCTCTCAGTTTTGCTGACGAATCCGATGGAACAGTTCGCTTTCTCAATCTTTTGCCCATGTTGATTCAGCTCCAGGATCCTAAAAGCGATGTCGTTTTCGTTGTAGACGAACTTGAGAATTCCATGCATCCAAAGCTGACGGAAGCTCTCATTCGCTTGTTTCTCAGCAGTTTGTCGACGGAGGGAGACAGCCGTCGACAGCTTGCTTTCTCGACGCACGAACTGCAGCTGTTGAGGTCAGACCTTCTGCGTCGCGATGAAATATGGTTGGCGGACAAAGTCGATGCGCAAACACGTTTGACGCGGTTATCTGAGTTTTCGGAAGAGAGTGTGCACAAGGACGTGGATTGGCTGGGCCTCTACATGTCTGGCAGGCTCGGCGGCGTTCCCAAGGTGTGACAATTTTATAGGAGGCAAACATGCCGAAGAAGTCTAAGGTCCGCCCCCGTCGTGAGCGTCGTCAGCGAACGGGGACAAAGAGGCCCAAGCCCCTCGTCGTTTTTTGCGTCGAGGGGCAGTCGGAGGAATCGTACATCAAAGCGTTGAGGGAGTTTCGCTACAACAACGAGATCGCATTCCAGTTCCTTAACGAGCGAGGAACTTCTCTGAAGAACCTCATGGAGGCCTGCCGTCAGGCAGTGAATAAACCAGATTTGCGCGACTGCGCCGCGTACTGGATCGTCTGCGACGTCGATCGCAATAGGGACCATGCCGATGATCTCGACGGGTGGCTGCAAGAGGCAAGGAACAGAATCGCACTGTCCAACCCTTGTCTGGAGTATTGGCTCCTTCTCCACTTCACCTCTTCGCCGAAGTGCTCAAATGCGAAGGCGGCTCTAGATAAACTCCGGCAACATTGGCCTGAGTACAAGAAGGGACTGCAACCATTCAAGAGATTCGAAGAGATTGTCGGGAAGACCGAGGGTGCCGTGAGGTATGAAACAGCAAGGCAAAAATCGATGGAGCGAAAGCCGAGTGTCTGGCCCGACGGTCCGGGATCTCGGATGCCCGAACTCATTGCGTGGCTTGATGGGCTGGCCGAAGGAGCCGTCAAGGCCTAGCGTCAGATTTAGTTGCCAAGCTCGAAGGAATCGACAGGGTCGAGAGGCCGGCAGCGTCTAGTCAAAACTTCCCGCCGGTCGCCAGAATCGCCGCCGCGAAGACCGCGTAGAACAGGACGATCGAGACGAGGTAGGCACGCTCGGGCAGCCCGAAGCACCTGTTGCGAAAGCGCGGCAGAATCGCGCACATCAGCGCAACGAGGGAAACGAGCGCCGCGTAATAGAGCCCGTTGGCCGCCGCGGCCACAATGCCGCCTTCGGGCGCGATGAGCCGCCGAATGTTTCCCGCCAGGCTGAAGGCGATCGCGAACCATCCGATCGCAAGGGCGTAGTGCGCCGCGCCTATTGGCGTGAGCCGCTGCCCCTCCAACGTCGTGGGGAACGCCGGGAGAATCGCGAAGATTGCGGCGAGAATCAGCAAAAGGACGGTCGCGGTGCCGCTGTAGTCCCAGCCGCGAAGGCCGTGCGCGGCGCCGGCCAAGGCGAGCCAAGTTGCGGACGTCAGCCACGTCGTGGCCGTTGCGAGCCTGCGTGTGGGGCCGACGGCGTAGTCGCTCACCGCGTGCCGAACAGGGCTGTAAGGGCTTTCGACCGTGTGAAGGCGGATGAAGAGGGCGAATCGAATGATCGTGAGAATGAGTGCGAGGGAAGACAATGCGGTTGTCATGGTCCGTTCCTGAGTTATCCGTTTTTGAGTTCGTTGTGTATTGATCGAATGGTTTGCGCGAGGCGAAGCGGGTCGAAGCCGAGCCTTCGCACGACGTCGTCGAAGGCCCCGCCCAGTGCGTGCGACGCATTTCCCCGCAGCAGCTCCCCGTTTTCCGTGAGTTGGAGTCGGCGCACGTTTCCGCTGCCTTTTTCCGCCAGGTCCGCCGCGAGGCCGTCGGCGATAAGGCGGCGGACGAGGGCTGAGCAGGAGGCCTCGGTTATGCCAAGCGCCCGAGCCAGCTGGGCGCCGGAGACCCGCGGGTGCTCGCCGACGATCTCCAAAGCCAGGTATCTGTTGTACGTCAAGTTCAGTGGGCGGAGCATGCGCTCCGCCTGCCGATCAAGGGTTCGCACCAGGTCGTGAAGTTCGTAGGCGAGGTCCATAATCAGCATCTTAGGCTCCTAAGTTAGTTGCCGGCAAGCGCGGTTGCAGAAGGAATTTCATGCGCATAGTTGCGGGATCGACCCGGGTCTTGGCGACAAACATGCCTCAAAGGCGAACGGGTCTCAGCAACAAACATGCCCTTGCGACGGATTGGGTTCAGCGATGGAATTGGGGTTCGGCGGCGAACACGCGCCCGCAAAAATGCAAGAAAAGGACGGCCGCTGCAGCGTTCTGCGTCTTTTGACCGCCTGCGCCCTAGCCGAGCAGTTCCTTGTCGCGGTCGATGGACGCCTGGACGCCCCGCACCACCGCGGCCCCGAAGCCGGCCTGCTCCAGCTCCACCACGCCCGCGACGGTGGTTCCGCCGGGGGATTGCACGGCGTCGGCGAGAGAGGCGGCGCTCGCTCCGTCGTCGAGCTTCGCGAGCAAAAGCCTCGCGGCTCCGTACACGGCCTGGGCTGCAATGCGGGTAGCGGACGCCTTGGGCAGCCCGTTCTTCACGGCAGCCCTCGCCATGGCGTCGATGTAACCGAAGGTGAAGGCCGGCGAGCATCCCGCGATGGCGCTGAACGCCGAAAAGTCATTCTCGGCCATCGGTTCGGCGATGCCGATCGAGGCGAGGACATCTGCGACGTCGTCAGCGCGCGGCGCGGCGGCTGGATTGCAAGCGTAGGCGGTGACGGAAGCGCCGACGGCGGCGGCCATATTCGGCATCGTCCGCACGACAGGCTGGCCCGGCTCCAGACGGGACTCGAGGAATTCGATTGGCGTTCCTGCCGCCACGGAGACGATGACGCTTCCGCGCTTCGCGGCGGCCTTTCGGATCTCGTCGAGCACGCCGCCGACCGCAAAAGGCTTGACGGCCACAACGACGATCGCGCCGTCGCCCGCCCGCTCAACCAGATCGACGTTTGAATATGCCAGCTTCGCGCCGGTTTCATGCACGAATCGGGCGTTGGCCTCGACGTTCGCAGAATAGACGACTAACTCGCCCGGCGCGGCGCCCGCCGCGATGAGCCCGCGGGCGATCGCTCCACCCATGGCGCCGATGCCGATGATGCCGATCATGAATGTCCCTCCGCCGGTTGTCCTGTTTCTGTCAATCCTATTGCAATGCGGCTATTCCGTGCCGCTTAGCCTGGTCGGGTGCATTCGTGCCGTCCGGCTCGGTTGCCCGTATTCGTGCCGCACGGCCTGGTGCGGTTCGGACCGGCCCCGCATTTGCGCCGCTTGGCCCGGCGCCGTCCGGCCCAGTTATCCGCATCCATTCCGCCCGGCGCGACGGAGGCCTGGAAAGGAAGGACGCGCTGGAGGTCGGCCCGAAGGCCGGTGCGAAATGCCGCGCATAGCTGGGAAGCCCGATGTGAGACGCTGGGATTGCCGGGTGCGAGACAATGGACTTGCCCGGAAAGCGGGCGGAAACTTCGAAGAGAAAGGGGAGACATGGCACGCGGAATGACAACGGCACGGGGAAGGACAATCGTGACGGGAGCGTCCACCGGCATCGGCGAGGCGACGGTTCGCAGGCTCGTCGCCGAGGGGTTCGACGTCCTCGCCACGGCGCGGCGCGAGGAACGCCTTCGGGAGCTCTCGCGCCAAACGGGATGCGACTGTCACGCAGCCGACCTGACCGACGAGGCCGACGTCGAACGCCTCGTCGAATACGCGGCTTCGCAAGGAGCTGTGACCGGGCTCGTCAACAACGCGGGCGGGGCGATCGGCGTCGATTCGGTCGCCGACGGCGATCCCGCCGCCTGGCTCGGAATGTATGAGAAGAACGTGCTGGCGACCCTCAGGCTGACAAAGGGGCTCTTGCCGCACCTGCGCGAGGCGGGCGGCGACGTCGTCTTCGTGACGTCAATGGCGGCCTTCGAAATCTATCCCGGCGGGGCTGGCTACGTGGCCGCCAAGCACGCCGAACGTGTGCTGGCCAGAACCCTTCGCCTCGAGCTTCTGGGCGAGCCGGTCCGCGTCGTCGAGGTGGCCCCCGGGCTCGTGAAAACGGAGGAGTTCTCACTCAACCGCCTTGGCGACGCGAAACGGGCGCAAGCCGTCTACGCGGGCGTCGAGGGGCCCCTCGTGGCCGACGACGTCGCCGACGTCATCGCCTGGGCCTTGACCCGCCCGCCTCACGTCAACATCGACCTGGTGCGGGTGATGCCGCGCAACCAGTCAGACGCGCGGACGCTCGTGCGCGATTCCGACGCCGACGGCGCGTTGCCCGTTTCGTCGCTCCAAGTCGATTCGTCGGGCGAAGAGCCGCCCGGCGAAACGCTCTGATCCGAGCGCGCCGCCCCGCGCGGGCGGTGTGGCGAGCCTGAGGAGCCTCCCGAGCCGACTGAAGGCGCTCGCCTCGGGGCAGGGCGGTGCGGCGCGCCCAATCTAGCGGCGTCGGCAGCCTAGCGGCCTCGGCAGCGGAAGCCTCATCCCCTCGGCCAAGGCTGACCTGTCCTCGAAAAAGGGCACGGGCGGCAAAGGGCCCGTCCTAAATGGACGGGCCCGAGGCGATGAATTGTTAGACGCCGGCTCGAATGTCGGACGTCCGCTGTTGTGTGGCTGACTTGCCTGTCAGATCTTGTTCAGGAGATTCTTGAGCGTCGGCCACATCTGGGCGTTGCGGGTGACGGCGTCCTCGTAGAAGTACCACCAGAAGTAGCCTCCGACGTACCTGCTGCCCACGGCCTCAGCCAGCTCGTTGTGCATGCCGTAGTAGCGCTTGGCGATGCGCTTCTTGGTCGCGAGGTCGGATTCGGCCTTCTCGTCGTCCGGGCCGTTGGCGGCGATCTCGCCGATTCCAAGCTTCGCCGACGGGAAGGTCTTGCCCAGGCTCTTCAGCGCCTCAGCAAGGTCGCTGGAGCTTGGCTGTTGCGCGGGGGTGCAGGAGAACTCGTAGACGGACAGGAACATGTAGTCGACCTGATGCAGCTTCTCCGGCATGGTGCCGACGTAGGAGTCGAGGTCCTCCCAAGACTTCTCGTAGCATCCCCTGTGAGACCAGTAGTTGAGGGTGATCGCCGTCCGCCCTCCGTGGCGCTTGACCACGTCGTACGTCGCCTCGACCTTCTGGTTGATTTCCTGCGGGGAGTTGCCGAGCCACGAACCGTTGAGCTCGTTGCCGACCTCCCAGATGTCGACCTTGTCGCCAAAGGCTTCGATCGCTTCCTCGGTGAGGTTGCTGAGCGACTCGGCGCTTGCGGGCGCCCAGTTGTTGGCGTCGAGGATCTCAACCATGATGTAGGCGTGCGGGCGGAGAGTCTCGATGGCCTGCTTGTACTCGTCCATGCTGACGTTGGGCCGGATCACCACGCGCACGGTCAGCTTCTTCTCGCTCGAGCGAATCACGGACAGGGTCTGGTCGATGTCCTTGATCGAGGTGATGGTGATCCCGCGCAGCGGAGCCTGAGGGGCGCTGGCTTGATGCTGCTCGTTGCCCGAATTGTCGGCGTCGGAATTGTCTCCGTTCTCGTCGAAGTCGTTCCCGTCGTCGTCAGATTCCTCATCGTCGGAATCGTCGTCGCCCTTGGAAAGAACGTTCGCAGAAGCGAGCTTCTGAAGCGAATTCGAAGTGGAAGAGGCTTCAGCAAGCAAAGAGGCTTCATTTGTCTTGTTTTGATTGCCAGCAGAATCTTGTGCCACAGAGAAACCCGTGCAAAGAGGTATAGCCAGTGCAAGGGTTGCAAGTGCGGCGTGTAAGCGTGCTTTTTTGTGTTGCATACTGCGATTGTGTAGCATCATTCGATTAAGTCAAAGGCCAAGAGGCGGTGTCTTTCTACCCATGCCCTCGGCATAAGGTTGGAATAGCGGGGATATGTCCCCGTTTTCCCGAACTGTGGTCTTCGTCCAGTATTTACAAAAACGGAACTGTCTGCTACGGAAAAGTAATATGGCATTCTCGGGTCGGCCTTCGATGAGGGCTCGGTTCGGTTGGATATCCCGCCCGATCCCTGCTATCATCTTTACCATCCCAAGCGGAATTTCACGCCTCCCTTGGGTATCCTCTCCGTGGCTGGAATTTCACGCCTCCCTTTCCACGCCACGGGCGCGCAACCAACACTCGCGGTGGCGGTTGGCGACGAGGAAGTCGGCGCGCCCGCACGGTTGCGAGCGGTGCGCGCCGTCGTCGCCTGTGGAGCCTTCGGGCGATGCCGAATAGCGGGAGTCGGCCTTCTTGTGGCGGTCTTCGCCTTGACGAGCAACCCCGCCTTGACAAGCAGATCCTCACCCTAGCGGGCGACGCGCGTGCATCAACGGTGCAGGCCTCGCGGGTCTGCGGCTCGAATGGATTTTGCTTCATCGGATTCTGGGCAGTCGGCGTCACAGATCTCCCGGACGGCGCGGTCCCCCTGAGGGCTGATCGGCCCTCGGCTTGCCCAAATGCGCGCCCGCGGGCTGCGCTTCGCCGCAGACGGCCAAAATGCGGGGCGGACAGGGGCGCGTCTCGGTTAGTTTCAACGGGTGGGACTACGACTTCCGCTTCATTCTCAGGTTGTATGTTTGCGCCGAAAATCCTGGAAATGCGGTGTTATCGTGTCTGGGTAATTTACCGACCGGACCCGCTGAGACGCACGGGCCCGGGCTTTTCAGCGAAAGGCAAAGAAAAGAATGGGCACAAAGAAAAAGGGGAGACTCGCTGCCCCTGCCCGAGCGTTGGGTGTGGTTGTCGCGTCCGCCCTCTCCCTGGGCGCGCTCGTCATTCCCGGCGTGGACTCGGCGCATGCGGACCCCGCCACCGGCAATGAAACAACCGGGGGAACAGGGGATTCACAGCGGACCGTTTCCATAGGCGGCATCGCTTCTTCGGGCCTTGGCAGCATAGTCGCCCCGGGGGCCTCCGGCGCAAAGGCGACGCCTTCGGCCAAGCAGAGCGCTGCGGGGAAGAAGGCGGGAACTGCAACCCCGGCCGCTTCAAAGGCCGCCGCCGGCGCAAGGCCCGTCGCATCCGCAGGGACGACGGCGCCCGCCCAGGCCAAAGCTTCCGCGAAAGCGGCGGCCACGTCGGCCCCGATCGCTGCTGCGCAGGCGACTTCCGGGAACCGTCCCGCGGCGACCGCAGAGGACAAGCCCGCTGAAGCGACCGGCGAATTCACCGTCGTCAAGAACGTATACTCGCCGCCGAACTTCGTGGCGCCCTCGACTTTCACCGTCAATTACGTCTGTCGCAATGCGGCAGGGGCGACGACGAAGGAAGCCGCTCTCACGTTGACGCCGGGCACTCCTGTGAGAGTCGCCGACGTCCCCGAGGGAACCTGCACGGTGACCGAGCAGGACGCTTCCGTTCCGAACGCTTACTGGCGCTACGATATCGTCGCGTCCACCAGCCCCGCCCCGCCGCCTCCCGGCGGCCGCAGCCCCCAGTCCGTCCCGCAGGCCGGTCAAAGCAACAAGGCTCAGCAATCGACCGATTTCGCGATTGTCGCGAACCGTCCGGTGGGAGTGCGAGTCAATAACTTCTATCGCCCGTACAGCGGCGTCGTGTCTATCTCCAAAGAGGTCCTCGGAGATGGGGCGAAGCTCGCCCCCGCGACTTTCGAGTATGAGTATTCGTGCACGGACGACGACGGCAAGGTCCTTTCCAGCGGCACGGTGAAGGTCGAGCCCGGCAAGGAAGTCAAGATCGACAAGCTCGGCGGCGATCGCTGCAAGGTGACTGAGAAAGACGCCAGCGTAACCGGAGCGACGCTCGCCGTGGAAATGTCCCAGGCGCGCGAGTGCCAAGGGCCTCCGCCCGGACAGTCGCCTCAGAGCCGTCCGGCGTCGGTCGCGAAGACGGCTTCCTCCGCCGCAGCAAAGAAAGCGTCCACTTCCAAGGCCGCATCCCGTGCGTCGTCGGCGAAAAAGGCCGCAGTGGACGTCGCAGCCCGCTCGATCGATTTCGACCTGCCCCGCGGGCCGATGCCGTGCGAAATCAAAGTCAAAGCAAAGAACACCTACACCATGGACTACGCCTCGTTCTCCGTGGCGAAGAAGATAGAAGCCCCCACGGACGTCGACCTTTCCAAAAAGAAGTTCGTCTTCGGCTACATCTGCAAGCCGGCCGGAGAAGACGAGGTCAAAGGCAAGATGGAGGTCTCCGGAGACGGAACCGCGACGCCCTTGGGCAAACAGCTTCCAGTGGGAACCTCCTGCACCGTGACCGAAGATGAAACTTCGGCGCAAAACGGCGATTACAAAGTCAAAATCGCCGAGCCTCAAACCTTCACCTTGGAGGAGAAGGACGCCGTCAAGGCCCTGACCTTCACGAACGTCTACACCAAGCCGACCCCCTCGCCGACGCCGTCGCCTTCGGAGACCCCGTCGCCGTCGGAGACCCCGACGCCGACGCCGTCCGTCACATCGACGCCTTCGGTCACGGCCACCCCCTCGGTGACGCCTTCGACCACCCCTTCGAAGCCGGTCGCCGATCCGTCGAAGCCGGTCGCCGATCCGTCGAAGCCGGTTCCGCCGATGTCGAATGCTGGAAAGCCCGTTCCTCCGAACGCCGCCAAGCCAATGGCGCCGAAAGTCGAGCAGAAGGCGGCCAATCGCGGCAGGTCCCTTCCCAACACCGGAGCCTCGGTCGCGGGAATGGCAGCCGTCGCACTGATTGCCGCAGCGGGAGGCATCCTCATCCTTCGTCGTAAGAAGGCATGATCCTCCTGTGAGAGCCGGAGCCGAAAAGCCGCGGCTTCGGAGACGGCTCCCGTAAAGCCCGTAAAACGGCCGGGAGCGTGAACCCTTCCTCTACGTCCCCCGAGGATCGACGGGCACAATAAGTCGGCCCTGTCGATTCTCGGGGGACGCCTTTGTCGTTTTCCGGGAAGGATCGACAAGCCTTCGTGGTTTCCTGGCGAAGTTTCTGGCCAGGGGAGAAGGTTTCCAACGTCACTTCTCTGCCTCTTTCGATCTGCCGAAAACATCGCTAGAATAAATTTTCGCGTTGACCCGGCTATCACCGGCGAGCTCCCGGAAGAACCGGAAGGAACATCGTCCTTCGAAATGAGATCTTCGAAGTTCAGTGTTTCCGTCCCAAGTAGAACCGGGCGGTTGGACCCGTCATCGTCCCAATGAGAGGCCACGCATCGCGCGGGGCAAGCGGGGTGGTACCGCGGCTTAAGGCAACCGCTGAGAGTCGTCCTCGCTCGGGCGATGTATGAGGAGCAACAATGGGTGCTAAAGGCCACTATCCCCTGGACCGTCAGGCGCGCGTCGAGGCGTCGCCGGACTTCCCGAAGATTGAGGAGGGCATTCTCGCCTTCTGGAAGAAGGACGGGACCTTTCAGGCGTCCATCGACAACCGGCCCGCGGGACCGAACGGCTCCAACGAGTTTGTCTTCTATGACGGCCCCCCTTTCGCAAACGGGCTGCCCCATTACGGCCACCTGTTGACGGGGTACATCAAGGACGTCGTCGGGCGTTATCGGACGATGAAGGGATGCCGCGTCGAACGCCGCTTCGGTTGGGACACCCATGGGCTTCCCGCCGAGCTCGAGGCTCAGCGCCTTCTGGGAATCGAGGACGTTTCGGAGATCACGCGCGAGGGAGGAATCGGAATCGAGGCCTTCAACGAGGCCTGCCGGTCCTCAGTGCTCCGCTACACCGACGAATGGCAGGAATACGTCACCTGCCAGGCGCGATGGGTCGACTTCGACAACGACTACAAGACCCTCGACCCCACCTACATGGAGTCCGTCATGTGGGCGTTCAAGACGCTCTACGACAAGGGCCTCGTCTACAAGGGCTACCGGGTCCTTCCATACTGCTGGAACGATCGCACCCCGTTGTCCAATCACGAGTTGAAGATGGACGACGAGGTATACCAGGACCGCCAGGATGAGACAGTCACCGTCGGCATGCGGCTGGTCGAGCCCGTCCGCGAGGGGGCGGAACGCCCCGAGTTGATCCTCATCTGGACGACCACGCCGTGGACCCTTCCGTCGAATCTCGCCGTCGCCGTCGGGCCGGACGTCGACTACGCCGTCGTCCGCGTCCCCGAAGCCCTCGACTCGCCTGTGGCGGGCGAGGACGTCATCGTCGCCGAGTCGCGTCTCAAGGCTTACGCGAAAGAGCTCGGGGAGGAGCCGGACGTGCTCGCTCGGATTCGAGGCAGCGAGCTCGCAGGCCGCAGGTACCATCCGATCTTCGACTACTTCAATGCGCCCGAATATCTCGAAGAGGGCGCGGATCCCGGGCCGAACGTATGGACCGTCGTCGGGACGGATTTCGTCACGACGGAGGACGGCACCGGTCTGGTCCACCTCGCGTCCTTCGGCGAGGACGACATGATCGCCTGCCAGGAGGCCGGAATCGGCACGGTCGCCCCGGTCGACGAAGGAGGCTGCTTCACCGCCGAAGTCCCCGATTACGAGGGCTTGCATGTCTTCGATGCCAACAAGCCGATCATCGCTGATTTGCGCGACTCGAGCGGGCCGCTGGCTGCGATCGAGCGCGACAGGCGAGCCGTGCTCGTCCAGCGCAAGAGCTACGTCCACAGCTATCCGCATTGCTGGCGCTGCCGCAAGCCGCTCATTTACAAGCCTGTGTCTTCCTGGTTCGTCAAGGTGACGGCCATACGGGACCGCATGGTCGAGCTCAACCAGGAGATCACGTGGACGCCCGAACACGTCAAAGACGGAATCTTCGGCAACTGGCTGGCCGGAGCGCGCGATTGGTCGATCTCGCGAAATCGCTACTGGGGCGCCCCGATTCCCGTGTGGGCAAGCGACGATCCGGACTTCCCCCGCGTCGACGTCTATGGCTCCTTCGCCGAGCTGGAGAGGGACTTCGGCGTGGAAGTCACCGATCTGCATCGTCCGTTCATCGACACCTTAACCAGGCCCAACCCCGACGATCCGAGCGGGAAATCGACCATGCGCAGGGTGAGCGACGTCCTCGACTGCTGGTTCGAATCCGGCTCAATGCCCTTCGCCCAGGTGCATTATCCGTTCGAAAACAGGGAGTGGTTCGACAACCACTACCCCGGCGACTTCATCGTCGAGTACATCGGGCAGACCCGCGGCTGGTTCTACACCCTCCACGTCCTCGCTACGGCGCTTTTCGACCGGCCGGCTTTCCGCAACTGCGTCTCGCACGGCATCGTCCTGGGCGACGACGGGCGGAAGATGTCGAAGTCTCTTCGCAACTACCCTGACGTCTCCGAGGTCTTCGCCCGGCACGGCTCTGACGCCATGCGCTGGTTCCTCATGAGCTCGCCCGTGGTGCGAGGGGGCAATCTTGTGGTCAAGGAGGCCGCGATCCGCGACGCCGTGCGGCAGGTGCTTCTTCCGCTGTGGAACGCCTACTACTTCTTCACCCTCTATGCCGGGGCGGCCGACGGCGGCCAAGGCTATCTCGCCGAGAGCATCGACCTTGCCGACGCGCAGGCCCTCGCCGCGCTCGACGTGCAGGACCGGTACGTTCTGGCGCATACGAAGAGGCTCGCCGACGCCGTGCGCGAAGACCTTGACGCCTTCGACATATCGTCGGCGTGCCAGAGCGTTCGCGATTACATCGACATGCTGACGAATTGGTACGTCCGCACTTCGCGCGACCGTTTCTGGAACGAGGATGAGAGGGCTTTTGACACGCTTTACACGGTGCTCGTCAACGTGTCGAAGATCGTAGCGCCGCTTCTGCCGCTTCTGGCGGAGGAGATGTACAAGGGACTGACGGGCGAGCGCTCGGTGCACCTGACGGATTGGCCTGAGCTTCCCGAAACATGTGACGACCCCGAGCTGGTCGCTCAGATGGACGAAGTGCGCGAGATCGTCTCGGCCGGGCATTCGTTGCGCAAGGCGAACAAGCTCCGCGTCCGACTCCCGCTGAGGACTCTCTGGATCGTGTCGAATCAAGACCTCTCCGAGTTCTCCGACCTCGTCGCTTCGGAGGTCAACGTCAAGGAGGTTCGCCTCGAAAGCATCGAGACCTGCGGCATGACGGCAACCCGGGAGCTCGCCGTCCTTCCGCGCGAGCTCGAGCCCGAGCAGCGCAAGCTCACGTCGTCTCTTTTCAAGGCGGCCCGCGAGGGTGCCTGGGAGGAAGTCGACGGGGGAGCGGTGCTTTACACGGATCCTCCGGTTCGCCTCAGGGAGGGCCAGTACACGGTGACGACGTCGGTCGTGGCCGACGACGGCGCCGTCGCGACGATCCTGCTTTCCGGCTCGTACATCGCCCTCGACGTGAACGTCGACGACGATCTTGAAGCCGAGGGGTATGCGCGCGACGTCGTGCGGGCGGTGCAGGAGGCCCGCAGAGCCGCCGGCCTGCACGTCTCCGACAGGATCGCGCTCACGCTCGGCGTCCCTGAGCCGCGAATCGGCGCGGTCGAGGCGCACATCGACTTCATCGCGGGAGAGACGCTCGCCGTGCGCACCGACGTGCGGGCGGCTTCCGATCTCACAATCGACGTCGAAAAGGCTTGATTCGAAGCCGAAGCGAACAGACATGCGGGGAACGGCCAGATGACGACGAACGGAGGTCCGATGCAAGGCCAAGGCGGCCCCCTCGGGAACGGCCCTGACGACAAAGGTCCCGACGGGCGAGGCTTCGATGGGAGGGAGGGCGCCCGCGGCGAAATGCGGGGCTTTCCGGGTGAGGGCGAGCTTCAAGGCGGAGAAGGAATGGGCTCCGCCTTGAAAAGGGAGCCAGATGAGCAGACTCGAGACGAGGAGGCCGCGCGCCTGGCGCGGGAGGCCGCGGAGGACGAGGAGTTCGACGCCGCCGTCAAAGCCATCGTCTCCTCGGGGCTTGTCGCGGGCCCCGATCCGAGCGTCGTTGCGGACGTCGTCGCGGACGATTCGAAACCCGGCCCTCCGCCGGACGCGGTCGCCGAGGCGGAGAGGATTGCTCTGGACGGAGCGGTCGACGCCGTCTACCGCTCGATCCTCACCCGCGCGCCCGAGCACAAGGTGCAGCCCTCGCTCGAACGCGTGCGCAAGGCTCTGGCGATGCTGGGCAATCCCGAGCGTGCGTTTCGGTCGATTCACATCACGGGAACCAACGGAAAGACCTCCACCGCCCGGATGATCGAAGCCCTTCTGCGCGAGCGCGGCCTGCGCACGGGCAGATTCACCTCGCCTCACCTGACGTCGGTCCGCGAACGCATGGCCATCGACGGCGCAGCGATTTCCCGCGAGGACTTTCTTGCCGTGTGGGAGGAAGTCAATCCCGTCGTCGAACTGGTCGACCGCGAATCGACGGCTGCGGGCGGGCCGCGGATGAGCTTCTTCGAGGTCTTCACCGTCATGGCCTACGCGGCCTTCGCAAATGCGCCCGTCGATGTGGCCGTCGTCGAAGTCGGAATGGGCGGGCTGTGGGACGCGACAAACGTCATCGAGGCCGACGTCGCCGTCATCCTTCCCGTGGCCATGGACCACGAGCGGTGGCTCGGCCACACGATCGAGGAGATCGCGCGGGAAAAGGTCGGAATCGTCAAGCCCGGCTCGTTCGTCGTCTCGGCGGAGCAGGAGGACTCCGTCGCGCAGATCGTGATGGACGCGACGCGCGAGGCGAAGGCCCGCCTCGTCGCGGAGGGCCCCTCGCTGCACCTCGTCTCGCGCGAAACTGCCGTCGGCGGCCAGCTCGTCACCCTTCAAACCCCGGCGGCCCGCTACGAAGACGTCCCGCTCGCGCTCAAGGGGGAGCATCAGGCTCGCAACGCCGCCATCGCCCTCGCAGCGGCGGAGGCCTTCTTCGGGGGCGGCGCCTTTGCGGCCGACGTCGTCGAGCACGCCTTCATGTCGGTTTCGTCTCCGGGGCGTCTGGAGATCGTTCGAAGCTCGCCGACGGTCGTGGTGGACGCCGCGCACAATCCGCACGGCGCGCAGGCGACGGCCGACGCTCTGCGCGAGTACTTCCCGGGCAGGCTCGTCGGCGTCGTTGGGATGATGGCGGACAAGGACGTCGAGGGCTTCCTCGGGGTCCTCGAGCCCGTCTTGGACGCAGTCGTCGTCACGGACATCGCGTCGGATCGGGCGATGGACGCCGACGAACTCGCAGACATTGCGGGCGGCGTTTTCGGAGACGGACGAGTTTTCGTCGAGCGAAACCTGGCCGAAGCGATCGACCGCGCCGCTGGTCTGGCCGAGTCCGACGACGGCGCGCCGATGGCCTCGCCTGCCGTGGTCGTCCTCGGCTCCATTCAGCTGGTCGCCGCCGCCCGCACGCTCATGGGAAAGCCGGGGGCGGACGGAGCCTAGTGCCTGCGCGCGTCCGCACGCAGCGTTCGCATGCGGTATCCGGCGGTGTCCGCGTGCACCCCGGGCGCCGTCGAACGCCGGTGAGGCGGCGGCAGAACGCGGCCGACGCCCAACGCCGAGGCCTCTAAAAGCAGCCTCGAGGGCGGCCCCAGCGAGCCTTCTGAGCCCGGTATTCTCGGGACGATGGGCGTGCCTTCCATCCCGCTTCCATGAAACAATTAGCCCATGGATTCCCAGCGCATCTTCATTCTGGTCAAGCCCGACGGCGTCGAGCGGGGGCTCGTCGGCGAGATTCTCGGGCGCATCGAGGCCAAAGGATACAAGCTCGAAGACCTCAGATTCATGCGGGCGAAGGAAGAGGTTCTCCGAGTGCACTACGCGCATCTCGCCGATAAGCCGTTCTTCCCCGAAATCGTCCGATACATGACTCGCGGCCCCGTAGTCGCCGCCATTTTCAGTGGCGCGAACGTCATCGAAGGCGTACGGGCGCTGGCGGGCGCCACGAACCCGACCCAAGCTGTTCCCGGTTCCATCCGCGGCGATCTGGCCCGTGAATGGGGTCACGGAAACATCGAGAACCTCATCCACGCCTCCGATTCCGACGAGAACGCGGAGAAGGAAATCTCACTCTGGTTCAACTGATTCGAAAGGAAACCACATATGTCAGACAAGAGCACGGGGTATTCGCGAGAGGTCGTTGTCACCGACGACGGCGGCCTTCACGTCAGGCCCGCAGCTCAGCTTGCCCAGCTTGTGAAAACTCTGGGCGGGAACGTTTTCATCGACGGCGTTTCGGCGGATTCGGCCACAGAGCTCATGGCAGCCGGTTTCCGCGAGGGCCAAAAGGTGACCGTCTCCAGCCCGAACCCGGACAAGCGCGAGGCGGTCGACGCGATCGCGGACCGCATCGCCGGGGGCTTGGCCAACGCCAGGTGGGAGTGAGCCGAACGGTCGGCTAGCCGTCGGCCGTTTGGGCAGGCATTGCCGAGGCGCCCGGGCGAGAGTCTGGACGCACAAATCCGGAAGCATAAGAGACACATAAATGGGGGCAGCGGAAAGCGCGCTGCCCCCATTTATGTGTCTCTCAGGCTTCTCCTTGCGGCGTACGCGTGACGTCGGTGCCCGCAATGCTCACTTTCTGGTGATGAACCCCTTGGAAACCAGCCAATCGCGGGCGACCTTCGAGGGATCCTGGCCTTCGACGTCGACCTTGAGATTCATCTCCCGCATCTCGTCGTCCGTCAGCAGCGGCGCCATCTGATCGAAGTATGCGCGGAGCTTCGGGAACTTCTTGACGAGTGACGTCGCGTATATGGGAGAGACGTTGTAAGCCGGGAAGAAACCGAGATCGTCTTTGAGCACCCGCAAATTGAGTGACTTGATGCGCCCGTCGGTCGAAAAGACCTCGCCGAAGTTACACGATCCTCTGTCGGTTGCCGTGTAAATCGTTCCCGTGTCCATGACGGAAACGTTCCGCTCCGGCACGCCGTTGGAGCTTCCGCGTGGAATTCCGTACTTGCTGAGCAGCGGATTGAGGCCGTCGGTGCGGGAATTGAACTCTGCGTCGACGCACAGAGTCCGATCGGCAGGAGGAAGCTTCGCGATGTCCGAGAGTTTCTCAATCCTCTTTTCCTTCGCGTATTCCTCGCGCACCGCCAATGCGTAAGTGTTGTTGAGCTTCGAGGGTTTGCCCCAGGTGATTCCGTTGGACCGATCCTGGTCGCTCACTGCCTTCCACTGCGCCTTCTGGTCTGCCATTCCGCGTGTGTGACCCATATAGGTGAGCCATGCGGTTCCGGTGTACTCCCAGCCCAGATTCGTCTTGCCGTTGACCATGAGCTGACGGGCGGGCTGAGAGCCCGGGACGCTCGTCATGTCGACGACGTCGAAACCGGAGGCCTCGGCGGTGTAGACCGCAATTTTGCCGAGGATCAGCTGCTCCGTGAAAGCCTTCGACCCCACGGTGACTTTCGTGCCCTTGGCCCCGGGAATCGGCTTGATCTTGCCGGGGCCGACGGGCTTGATGCCGGAAGTCGACGGCTGGAGCCCGCACGCCGTCAGGCTCATCAGGCAGGCAGTCAGCAGCGCGAGTGCGCCTTTTCGTTTCGCTCTCATATTCACAGCCCCTTCGGGTAGAAGACGAATTCGACGACGCGTGCCGCCCAATCGACGGCGAGTGCCAGAACGGCGACAAGCAAGGAGCCGAACACGAGCACTCGGGTCAGGCTGAGGTTGACCCCCGTCGTGATGAGGAGGCCGAGGCCGCCGCCCTTGACGAATGTGGCCAGCGTGGCGCTTCCTACCAGGAGGACGAGCGCCGTGCGGATGCCCGCGAGCATGACCGGAACGGCGAGAGGAAGCTCAACCTTGGCGAGAATGGCAGGGCTTGACATTCCCATGCCCCGGGCTGCCTCGACGAGCTTCGGGTCGACCGCCCGCAGGCCCACCATCGTGTTCTTCAGTACTGGCAGGAACGCGTAGACCACCAGGCTCGCGAGCGCCGCTTTGTATCCGAAGTCGAGCCAGAATGCGAAAAGGACGACGAGGCCCACCGTCGGAGCGGCCTGTCCGATGTTCGCGAGCACCATGACGGGTGTGGACAGGCGTCGGAACGGCTTTCTCGTAAGGATGATACCTATTGGAATGGCCAACGCGAGCACGATCACCGCTGACACAACTGTCAGATTGAGGTGCTCCAAAGTCAGCTTTTGCAGCTGGGCGGGGGCGAGGGTGACTCTTTCTGTTTCGCTCAAATCCGCGGTATTCCGCCATGTCAACATGACGATGAGGATGATGAGCAGGGCAATGGGCTGGACGAGCAGGCTCCTCCACGTCAATCCATTGACCTTTTTCCTTGCCTTGGTCATACGCTCTCACCGCTGTTCTCGAGGGTCGCGTCTGCCTCGGGCGCCTCGGCGGCCGGGGAGCTCCCGGAAGCTTGCGATTCGTCCTCGGAATCGGCGTCCTCGGAATCGGCGTCCTCCGTGGAGGCTCCCGCGTTGTGCCCCATCGGCGCGTCAGGAGTGTCTTCCGGATTCTTCGAGGAGATCTCTTCCATGGCTCGAATGACGGTGTTGACTGTGATGAGTCCGAGGAACCGGCCCCGTTTGCCGTGGACGAGCGCTTCGGTCGATCCTGCAACCAACATGGCGTCAAGGGCGTCGTCGAGTGACGAGCTGGCGCCCACCAGCGGGAATTCGTCGGAGTACTTGGTCTTCACCCGGTCTGTGCGCAAAAGCTGCTTGGGCGTGACCCATCCCACCGGGCGTTCTTTGAGATCGAGAACCACCGCGTGGCGCACTTTGGCGTCCCTGATCCGCTTCGCGACCTCGCGTGTGTCTTCGCCGGGGCGGGCGCGAACGGCTTCCTTGAGCTGAACCGCGCTGACCCTCGCGAGGCCGAGCTGGCGCAGACCCGCGCCCGAGCCGATGAAGTCTTCGACAAATTCATTTGCGGGGTTCGCCAAGATCTGGTCGGGGGTGTCGTACTGCATGATTTGGCCGCCGACGTTGAAGATGACGATCCAGTCGCCGAGTTTGATGGCCTCGTCGAAGTCGTGCGTGACGAAGACGACCGTCTTGTGGAGTTCGGACTGGATATGGATGAGCTCGTCTTGGAGACGCTGGCGGGTGATGGGATCCACGGCGCCGAATGGCTCGTCCATGAGGAGGACCGGCGGGTCCGCGGCGAGGGCGCGTGCCACGCCGACGCGCTGCTGCTGGCCTCCCGAGAGCTCCTTGGGGTAACGGCTGCGATATTCGCTGGGTTCGAGCGAAACGAGGTCCAAAAGTTCGTCGACGCGTTCGGATATCCGCTTCTTGTCCCATCCGAGAAGTTTGGGGACGATGGCGATGTTTTCAGCGACCGTCATATGCGGGAGGAGGCCTCCTGCCTGGATGACGTAGCCGATGTGGCGGCGCAGTTTGTCGCCGTTCATCTGCGTGACGTCGTCGCCGTTGATGACGATGCGGCCGGATGTGGGCTCGATGAGCCGGTTGATCATCTTCAGCGTCGTCGTTTTGCCGCACCCCGACGGGCCGACGAACATGACTGTTTGGCCGGCGGGGATTTCAAGCGTGAGATGGTCTACTGCGGGCTGAGCGCCGCCGTAGTCCTTCGTCACCTCCTCCAAGATGATCGTGGCGCCGGTGATTGAAGGGTCGTCGGTCGCGGAATCGGTCCCGAGGATCGGGTTGGCAGAATTGTTCTCAGACATTGATACCTCGTGAAATCGTCAGACGGCCGAGCAGAACGAGGAGACCGTCAAGTATGAACGCCAGCAAAATGATGGCCACGACGCCGGTGAGGACGGACTCGAAGGAGTTCGCCCCGCCGAGGCGCGAAAGGCCGGAGAAGATGTATCCTCCGAGCCCGGGGCCGAGCACGTACGCGGAGATCGCCGCGATGCCCATGGACATTTGCGCCGAAACCCGCATTCCCGCCAATATAACGGGCCAAGCGAGCGGAAGCTCGACCTTGAGGAAGGTCGCGGACTTCGACATCCCTTGGCCCCTGGCGGCTTCCACTGTGTTGCGGTCGACGCCGGAAAAGCCGACGAGGGCATTGCGCAGAATTGGCAAGGCCGCGTAGAACGTCACGACGACGACCGCGGGCAAAACGCCGAAGCCTGCTGGCGCAATAAGCAAGCCAATGAGGGCAAACGACGGTATCGTCAACCCTATGGCGGAAACATTGTTTGTAAGGGATGTAAACAGACTGCTCCGATAGCTCAGCGCCGCAACGACCGTTCCGATGACGGTTGCCAACAGCAAGCACTGCGTGACTAGCGAAAAGTGCTGCCAGGCGGCGAAGAGTATCTGATCCCTTCTTTCTAAGATAAAACTAACCATTGGGTATTCTCACTCCCCGTGTAGTGGCACGACTTTTGGGGATTGTCTCGTACGGTGACATATCATTCCTCATTTTATCCGATAGGTCAAGGGGTGTGCTCACACTTGACATATAGCTTTTCGACGGGTATGGCACCGTTAAATTCCGCGAAAAATAAGGGATATGTTATAGCCTGCGGGCCAGAAAGATCACGTAATTTGCCTATGTGTCTTATTGTGTGTACGTGCACCTGAAGTCTTTGACGCTCCGAGGGTTCAAATCCTTCGCGACCGCCACCATTCTGAGATTCGAGCCGGGAATCAACTGCGTCGTAGGCCCGAACGGATCCGGCAAGTCGAACGTCGTCGACGCGTTGGCTTGGGTGATGGGCGAACAAGGCGCAAAGAATCTTCGCGGAGGCAACATGGCCGACGTCATCTTTGCGGGAACTTCCAAGCGCCCCGCCCTCGGCCGGGCGGAGGTCTCGCTCACGATCGACAACTCCGACGGGGTTTTGCCGATCGACTACACGGAAGTGACGATTTCCCGAACGCTTTTCCGCAGCGGGGGATCCGAGTACGCGATCAACGGCACATCCTGCAGGCTGCTCGACATTCAGGAGCTCCTTTCGGACACGGGCATGGGGCGGGAGATGCACGTCATCATCGGCCAGGGCAAGCTCGATGAAGTGCTCAAAGCCGGCGCGGAGGACCGAAGGGGGTTCATCGAGGAGGCGGCAGGAGTCCTCAAGCATCGGCGGCGGAAAGAGAAGGCCTTGCGCAAACTCGAATCGATGAGCGGGTCTTTGGCGAGGATTGAGGATCTTTCGGCCGAATTGCGCAGGCAGCTCGGGCCCTTGGCGAGGCAGGCGGAAGCCGCCCGCAAGGCCCAGGTGATGCAGGCCGAGGCCCGCGACGCCAGGGCGCGGCTGCTGGCCGACGATCTCGCGCAGCAGCAGGCGAGGGTCGAATCGCACGAGGTCGACGAATCGAAGCTCTCGGAACGGCGAGCGGCCGAAAGGGCGCGAGTGGGCGACGCCCAAGCGCGGCTCGCCCGGCTCGAGGCCGAGGCCGCCGCAGCGAGCCCCGAGCTGGCGGCGCTCGTCGAAAGGTGGGAGAAAGCGGCCTCTCTCGAAGAGCGCTTCCGTTCCTTGAGACAGCTCGCCGGTGAAAGGCAGCGCTCCCTTGCGTCTGCGGCGAGGCCCTTCCATGGGGAGAGGCCCGAGGACATCGTGCGGCGGGCCGGTCGGGCGCGCATCGAAGAGGACGAGCTGAGGGCGCGGGCCGCGACGGCGCAAGACGCCCTCACGGCAGCGATATCCGAACGTGAAGAGGCGGAGGACGCCGAGCATCGGGCCGAACGCGAGCGCGCCGCCCTCGCCAAGGCCGCCGCCGACAAGCGCGAAGACGCTGCGAGGATGGCCGGGCAGATCTCCGCTGCGTCAAGCCGGGTCGAAGCCCTCGAAGCCGAGAAGCGCAGGGCGGGCGAAAGCCTGGAGGCGGCGAAACGGCGGGCCGATCAGGCAAAGGCCGAAGTGGCTCAGCTCGAGCAGGACATTGTGGCTGGAGCCCAAGCCGAAGACCCGCTGACCGAGCGGCACGAGGCGAACTCCGCGGAGCTCAGCGCCGCGGCGGCCGCGCTAGAGGCGGCCCGCTCCCGCTTGCTGGAGGCGAGATCCCAGACCGCTTCGTGGGAGGCGAAGGCGCAGGCGCTCAAGGAAGCCCTCGCCCCCGAAGACGCCACGGCGTGGGCATGGGGCAATTGCGCGGGAATAGACGGGCTCGTGCGCGAGAGCCTAGCCGTTGACGGGGGATGGGAGGCCGCTGTCGAAGCGGCCCTTGCGGGAACCGCAGGAGGCCTCGCCGCCGAAAGCCTTGATTCCGCGGTTGACGCGTTGCGGGCGGCCCGCGAGGCGGAGGCCGGAAGGCTCCACCTCGTCCACCCCGGCGGAGCGAGGCGAGAAAGCGCGGAGCGCCTTGTGCGTGAGGCCGTCGCAGCGGCGGGTTTGGGTCCGGATCGCGCGGTGGCCGCGGGCGACGTCGTCCGCGCAAGCGGCTCATCGGCCGATTCGATCGCGAGGTTCCTCGCAGAATACGCCCTTGCCCGGGACCTTGAGGACGCTCGTCTTTTGATTCAGGCGGGCGCTCCGGCCGCGGCAACGCTCGCGGGAGACGTGATCGATCGCGAATTCGCACGGGGCGGCGAGGTTTCGCGGGCTTCGACCTTGGCCCGCAGAGCGGCCTTCGAAAGCGCGGAGCGGGAAGCGGAGAAAGCCCGCCGGGAAGGTGAGACCGCCGAGGAAGGCGTGCGTCGCTGTCAGGAGCGTCTTGCCAGGGCTCGTTCGGAACACGAGAAAACCGGGGCGGAATTGGCCGCCCGGGATTCGCGCGAGGCGGCGGCAGCAGCGCGGCTTGGCGTTTTGAGGCAGTCCCTGTCGGCGTCGCGCAGCGAAGCCGAGTCAAACGCGTCACGCCTGGACGCCCTCGACGTCGAGTTAGGCAGCAAGCGCGAGGAACTCGAAATTCTGTCCGCCCGGCGCGACGCCGTGCAGGCGGACCCCGACGACCTCGCCGAACGGGTCGTCCGAGCCGCAGAGTCCCAACGCGCCGCCCACGAACGCACGCGCGAATGCCGCCACCGCGAAACGGAGGCGCGGCTGGCTCTGCGAACGGGTGAGGAACGGCTGCGAGCTGTGGCCGGGCGCGCCGACGCCCTCATGAAAAGCGCGCAGGCGCTCGCGGAAAGGATCGAACGCGAAGAGCGTCAAGCCCGGCGCAGGGAGCGCGCGGCGGAGCTGGCGGGCCGTGTGGCCGAGTGGGCTTCCCGAGCGTCGGCGGTGGCGCAGCGGGTGCGCGAATCGGCCGAGAAGAGGCGAAAGAGCGGGGAAGAGGCGCGCGAGCTTCGCAATTCCGCCCTGAAGGCCGTTCGGCGGGAGCTTGAGGAGGCGAACGCCGCTTTGCGCGAGCTCGAAGACGCCGCGCACCGCCACGAACTGCTTCGGGCTGAAACCCGAATGCGATACGAGCAGCTTGCCTCCAAGTCCCTGGAGGAACTCGGAGTCGAAGCGCCTGTGCTCATCGAGGAGTTCGGACCGCACCGTCCGATTCCCCTCGACGAGGGAGTCGAGGTTCCCTATGTGCGCGAAGAGCAGGAAAAGCGCCTGAAGAAGGCCGAGTCCGGCATGGCCCGCCTCGGGAAGATCAATCCCCTCGCCCTCGAAGAGCATGCCGCCCTCGAAGAGCGGCAAAAGTACTTAGCGGGGCAGTTGGCGGATCTCAAGCGGACACGCGAGGACCTTCTTGGAATCGTCCGCACGATCGACAGGCGCGTGCAGGAGGTTATGGCGAGCGCGATAGAGGACGTGTCCGAGCGCTTCGCCGACGTCTTCGCGCGCCTCTTTCCGGGCGGGGAAGGCCGCCTAGTCCTTACCGACGACGACGTTCTCACCGCCGGCGTCGAAATAGAGGCGCGTCCTCCCGGCAAACGGGTCAAGCGGCTGTCCCTTCTTTCTGGAGGCGAGCGTTCGCTCACCGCCGTGGCATTCCTCGTTGCCATCTTCATGGCCCGGCCCTCTCCGTTCTACGTCATGGACGAGGTGGAGGCGGCGCTCGACGACGTCAATCTGTCCCGACTGATCGAGATATTCTCCGAGCTTCAAAGCTCGTCTCAGCTGCTGGTCGTCACCCACCAGAAACGGACGATGGAAACGGCAGACACGCTTTACGGCGTGACCATGCGGGAAGACGGCGTTTCCACTGTCGTTTCGCAGCGCCTGCGCGACGTCTCGCCCGCCTGAAGCGCTTCGAACGGAGGTCCAAGCAAGCGAAGACGCTCGAATGGACGCAAATGCGGCCGAACTTGCACGACGCCGCACGAACTGGAGAGAAGCACTGTGAAAGAAAGCGAAGGCGTTCGAAATGACGCGAAGGTCTCGGAGCGGACGCGAAGGCCTTCCAACGGGTGTGAAGACCTCGGTGGGAACGACGTCGCCTCGGAGCAGACGTCGGTGTACACAACGGCTACATGCGCCCGAAAGTTCCCGCGAAGTCGCCCATTGGTCATGGCTTTGACAGAATATAACAATGTGATATCATTTCCGGTTCTGTAATCGATTTCACTTTGTTTTTGGGCACTTGTTCTTAAAGATTCCCAGCTTTTCGGCTGATAATGAAGGCGTGTTCATTCTGATCCTCGTCGTAATAGCCATCCTCGCTGTAGTGGGCCTCCTCTACGGGATGATTCTTTCGTCGCGCCAGGAGGACGTCAGAGGCTGGGTCGCCGAGTCGGTTTCGAATTGGCGATCCGAGAACCTCGGAGTCGAAGACTTTGAGGTGCAGATGAATGACGCGTCGTTGGGAGAGCTTTTCGCAGCCTTCCCGGAAGACGAGACGGCCTACTACACGCCAGAGGACGTCAGTTCCCAGATAAACAGGGTCGTTGACGCTGAAAAAGGCGCCGTCGCCCAGGTCAAGCCGAGGCTTCCGAAGGTGAAGACCGCCAAGGCCACTCGTGCCAGGCGCGTGAAATCCGCATAGCGCGCAGGGCATGCGCGAGTGCGGATTTCACGCAGACCCGCAGTTTCAGCGCTCAGCCGCCCGGCATTCGAAAGGAGCCACCCTTCGTGAGGGTGGCTCCTTTCCGTCTGCACGTCGTCCGGGCGCACCTCAGGGGTCGTGCGGGCGATCCGCTGCGGGGCGGCCCGAAGCATGCGTGCGTGTTTGCAGAGAAGTCCCTGGCGATCCCCTCTACACGTGGGCGATCCTCGGTGTCGTTGGTGTCGTTCGCCGACGTCGATACGGTTGTGGGATCCCCTCTGCACGTGGGCGATCTCTTCTAGAAAAGGACTCGTGAACTGCCTCCGCGCACGCCGACGAGGCGTCCGCATCAGACGAGGCGTCCGCATCAAGGGTCCGTTTGCACCTCGGCTGGCCGTGGATCGGATTACTCTTGGCTGCGTTCCGGTGCGATCGAGGCCGTAGTCTGGGAGACTGGCAGCGTGAACGATACGATCTACTACGTTGTTGGAGCCATAGTCCTGTTGTGCCTCGTCGCCGTGGCCGGACTGGCTATTAAGAAGCGAGGGGAGAGGCGACGCCCCGAGATTCCGACGACGCCGAAACCGCCGGCCATCGAGGGACCCGAGGGCGAAGCGGAGGAAGCTCTCGCTCCGGATGCCGCCGGCGCCGTTCAAGCGGAAGTTCGCGAACCGGAGACCGGTGAAGCAGAGAGCGGCGAAGCGGACCTTGCAGAGGTCGAACCCGAGGAGATCACCGCAGCGCCTATAGAGGCGCCCGAATCTGTTCCCTCCCGCATGCAGCGCCTTCGCGCCCGCCTCGCGCGGTCCGGGGGCTTTGGAAACGCGCTCCTGAAGATCCTCTCCCGCGGAGATCTCTCGCCCGCCGATTGGGAGGAGATTGAGGACACGCTTCTCATGGCCGACGTCGGCCTGGAAGCCACCACGCAAATTATGGACAATCTGAAGAAGCGCACGAAGGTCGAGGGAACCCGCGACCCGGAGCGCGTGAAGGCGATTCTCCGCGAGGAACTCCTCGAGCTCATCGACCCCGCCGCGGACAGGAGCCTTCACCTCGAGCGGATCGACGGCGACCCGGCCTCAATTCTCATGGTCGGGGTGAACGGAACGGGGAAGACGACGACGGTCGGCAAGCTTGCACGGGTGCTCGTGGCCGAGGGCAGCCGCGTGCTGCTCGGGGCCGCAGACACCTTCCGCGCCGCGGCGGCAGACCAGCTCCAGACCTGGGGCGAGCGCGTCGGCGTAGACGTTGTGCGATCCGACCGCGAGGGCGCCGACCCCGCGTCCGTCGCCTTCGACGCCATCGACAAGGGGCGCGAGACCGACGTCGACGTGGTCCTCGTCGACACCGCCGGCCGTCTGCAGAACAAGTCGGGGCTCATGGACGAGCTCGGAAAAATCAAGCGGGTGATGTCCAAGCGCGTTCCCGTCAACGAGGTGCTTCTCGTCCTCGATGCAACAACCGGCCAGAACGGCATGCGCCAGGCTGAGGTGTTCGCCGAAGTCACGGGCATCACCGGCATTGTCCTGACCAAGCTGGACGGCACCGCCAAAGGCGGCATCGTCATTTCCGTCCAGCGCGAACTCGGGGTTCCAGTGAAGTTCGTGGGCTTGGGAGAGGGCGTGGACGACCTGGCGCCCTTCGACGCCGAGGGCTTCGTCGACGCGCTCACTGCCTGAAAAGCAGACGTCCGGTGCTTCGCCTGGGTCGTAGTTGCGCGGCAGCGCAGAGAGGGGCGCCTGAGGCCGACCACCCCGGAAACGACGAGTGTTTGACGCGACGGCACACAGGGGTCGCCCCCGCTGATATGGCGGGGGCGACCCCTTCCATGTGTCTGTTTCGAGCCTTGCCGCTCTGAATCCGAGACTTTGTTTCTTAAAGTCACGTGAGGCAAATCGGAGCGAGCATATGGTTACATCCGACAAGCAAATGATTAAGACAAAAAGACTAAGGACAAAAGCAAGTTTCATGCCTAGGAAAAGTGTCTTAGTCGATCATCAGTTCCAAAACTTGACCGCGTTAAAGAACAAAGGTGCTTTTCATGGAAAACTGCAGAGGCTCGGCAGGCCGGTGAACACTCAGCAGGCCGGGGCGATCATCTGGGTCAAGGCCTCCCAAATCGTTGCTGAGCGCAGCGGCATGGCGATGAGCGCGTCCGGGTCCGATGCATGCGGCAGAAAGCCGAGAAATCCCCCTGGAGTCACGAGCACGACTAGCGCATCGCTTGTGCGCGGGGAGCTCTCGCGGAGCTCAGTGACTGCGACCGACCAGAGGAGCCAGTCGCCGTCTATGACGGCGCGCGACACATCGGGCGCAGCCTCACGGAGGGAATCGGCGAGCCTCTCATCTTCGCCTTCGACTTCGGCGTCGGCGAGCAATGATGTCACGGGGCGGCTCTTGACGGCGGCGACGTCTGCTTTGGCGAGCGGCAAGGGGCCGATCCTTAGAAAGGGCAGCAGAAGCATGGGAAACGCCCCGGGCCTGCATTCTTGAAAAATGAGGCCCTCGCCGTCGTCAATCATGATGGTTCCTGCCCTGGACTGGCCGAACCACGCTTGGCAGGCCTCCGTTTCGAATCGATTCCTTCTATGCACCGTGACTCGGCCGGTGCGCTCTGCAAATCCCTTGAAAAGACTGACGGCCTCGGCGGTCAAAGCGCCATTGCTCCAAAGGCCGAAAGGAGCCAGAGAACCGAGGATTCCGCAGTCGCCCGAACCGCCGGCCAAAACACGCTGGATCTCTTGCCACTCACGATTGTTCATGCGTGCTTTCACGGGATCGCCTCCAGCGACTGCGCACACTTTGCAAATGTCTCGCTGAGCCTGGAAAAATCAGCCGAACTGCACGTGAAAACGAGGATGACCCCCGATTCTTCGGTTAGGAGCAGATACTCGATCTGAGTGGTGCTGAACTCAAAGGTTCGGGTCGCCCAGATGACGTGGGCTGTAACGCCGCCCAGGTGAGTCTGAGCAACATCGATCAAGCGCAAGGAAGGAAAATCACGTTTGAGCTTGCTCAAGGCTTGCCGCGTCCAGTCCTCCAGCGATACACCAGGGTGGCTGATTTCTTCGAGAATGAGGTTTGGTTCAATCTTGAAAGCGCCGGGAGGGCCTACGGCTTTGCGCACTAGCCCTCCATCGATGGGTAGGCGGTTGCGCCATGACCATTGATCGGGCAATGTAAGGTGCACCATGCGTCAATCGGTCCAATCGAGCCAATCGGGTATCCCGATGGAGTTGATGCCAGACTCTACAACGCCTTCGGCGGAGTCGAGCAGTGGTTTTCCCTCTTGTTCCGTGACGGTTCCCAGGAGCAAGGATCCGAAAGGAGACAGCGCCTCCCCGCCGACGCCGGCGGCGACGTTGAGGACATGCGGTCCGGTTTCCCACGTCCCGCGGAGCGTGGCTTGCAGCGTGCGCTCCAAAGGCGAGTTTTCCGGGTTCTCCGATGCCATGGAGTATTGTTCCTGATAACCCGCAGAAAAAGCATCAATGCCCTGAAGCACGTTCACTCCGATGTCTAGGACGCCTGACAGCTTCCCGGCGCCCTTGAGCAATGTCTTCGCGACACCCCCTCCAGGTATGAATCCAAACACCTCGTCCGCTATCGATACCGCCTTTTCCGTCAATCCGAACCCTTTAGTCGCATTCGCTATATTTGGATGACTGTCTACGTCGTCAGGAATATCCGGCTGCACTTCATCAATTGCTCGCTTAAGCACACTCGGCGATCCTCCTATTTTTACACTTATTTCACTTTCGTAGTACTCCGCCAAGGGATCAATGGTTCCGCGCAGGACTAACTTACAATTTGCCTGGAATGAAGCGTGCGCTTGTGATTCTGTAGTTCGAATGTCTTTAGAACGATTTTTAAGCGAGTTAAATAGCTCTTTTTTATTTTTGTAGTCTGAGTCGCTCTTATCGTCACTATCTTCTCCAGGTTTCTCGGGTTCGGTTATTTTGAAGCCTGATATGTCTAGTTGACCATTCTGTGCGTCAGCTAAGATTGAATCAAGTTCCGACTTAACGGAAGTGAGCGAATCATAAAGATCACGGACGTAACCTTTGTACGTATTTATATCGTCTCGTGCGTCTTGGAGGTCTGAAGAGTAGTTGTAGACCTTCTTTTCGGCTTCGCTTGCGGTATCGCCCAAGAAGGAAATTTTTATGCGTTTTTGGACGCCGCCGATATCGTTGAAGCACTCATCAAGAGTGTTAGCGAGTTTTGCGAGATCATAGAACCGCATCTCGATTCTCGCCAGATCCGCCTTGAATTCAGTGTCTATGCTAGCCATGAGTCACATATACCTTTCCCGATCGTTTCTTTCCCCTGGAGTCGAGGTCCAGTCGCCGCCTCGCTCTCCGGGATACGGCTCTGTTGGTTGCGGATGCATAGGATCGGGTTTGGAGCGGCTGCCAGGAGTCTCTTGCCAGGGAAAGCGATATTTCTGCCGTTCGCCCTCATCGGCGTTTTCGATGTCTTGAGCCCCTGTTTTCAAATTGATATTTAACTCGTTGAGGTCCTCGCATAGAATCCGAAGCATTTTATTGAAGACTCGGCTAACTTCAGAGTCATAATGCTGCGAACGATCAAATCCGCTCGAAAAAGGAAGTCTTAAACTACATACAGTTTCTTTTATGTCGTTCGATATAGAAACGGCATGATATATCTGCGGAAAGTCTATTTTTAGTAGATCGTGAGACATCGATCCTCCTAGCAGTTATTTTATGTGTAGAAGCACATTTTTGGGCCTTCGTAGAGTCCTTATGCCTCTATCCCTTTTGTATAGAAAATCTAACATTGCTTCGCGGAAGATGTCAATACACAAAAGCTGCACACAATAACTTTTTTTAACTGTAGTAGTACCAAATCTATGTGAATAGTGTCTTTTTAACGCTTATTTAATTTGTTTCGCTATTCTAATTTAAGTTGAAATTGAAGCGTGTTTCCACAATGTCGCGTTTCTGCTTCGTCGCTGACCCGTCGAAACGGGAGTTTTGCGGAGGCTGTCGCGCGAGAAGCCCAAAGAACCCTTCAGGACGTGTGGACAAGAGACTCTTCAGTTCCAAAGCGCGCCCCTGGGCAGTTTCACAAGCATTCTCAACAAGCGGCAAGCCCGCGTTCAATGCTCTTTCTTGTCGTACTGCCGATGGTGCGAAAGCCTCCAGCGTAGAAAGAGCCTCTCGGTCCCTGACGTCGAGAAGACAATCTCGCTAAGCCGGATGCCGGCGAGAAAGACGGTTTGACTGGATGGGCTATTCAGCAGGCCGGGGCGATCATCCGGGTAAGAACCTCCCAGATCGTGGACGAGCGCAGCGGCACGACGGCAGCGATGCTCGCGTTTCTCCCGCCTGGAAGGACGCCGAGGGATCCGTGCGGGGTTGCAAGCACGACGAGGGCGTCGCCCGCGCTCCGGCGACCCTCGCGAACTCTTCCGGCTGTCACCGACCAGAGCCGCCAGTCCCCGTCCACGACGGCGCGCCACACTTCGGGAGCAGCCTCGCGGAGGGAGTCGGCGAGCCTCTCGTCGTCGCCTTCGAGTCCGCCGTTGTCTTCTTTCGCTTCCAAAAGCCTTGTCACGGTCTCGATTTCGATGACGGCGCCTTCGCTTTTGGCGAGCGGCAACGGGGCTATTCGCAGGAAACCACGGAGGAAAACGGGGAAGAATCCCGGGGCGCACTGTTGGAAGACTAGCGCTTCGCCGTCGTCAATCATGATGGTTCCGGCTCTTGACTGCGAAAACCAAGCTTGGCAGGCGACAAGCCCGGAACGGCTTCTCAGGCGCGCGGTCACACTGCCCCTGCGCTCGGCGAACCCCCGGAAAAGGCCAAGCGCCTCAGGGGTCAGCGCGCCGTCCGTCCACAATCCAAAAGGGGCGAGAGCGTCAAGGACGCCTGGGGCGCCCTTGACGCCTGCCAGGACTCGTTGGATTTCCCGCCACTCGGTCGCATTAATCCGTGCTTTCAAGCTTCGGTCTCCAGAGATTGCGCGCACCGCGCGAACTCCTCGTTGAGGGCCGCGAAATCGGCGGAGCTGCATGTGAACAGAAGGATGATCCCGGAGCTTTCTGTCAGGGTCAAGTACTCGACTTGGGTTAAGTTGACGGCGAGGCTTCGGGTTGCCCAGATGACGTCCGCGGCGACGTCGCCCAATCGCGTCTGGGCGACGTCGATGACGTGCAGCGAAGGCAAGTCGCGCTCAATCTCTTTCAGCGTGTTGCGCAGCCACTTCCCGAGCGGGACGCCGGGGTGGCGCACCTCGTTGAGAATGAGGCTGGGCTCGACTCCGAAAGAGCCCGCAGGCCCCCGTGCCTCCTTCACATCTTGGCCCGCGACGAATGGGCCGTTGCGCCACGACCATTTCTCCGGCAATGTCACGCAAGGCATGCGTCAATCGGTCCAATCCACGCAGTCGAGCACCCCGAAATGATTGATCACATTCTCAGCCGTGCTGTCAAAAAGCCAGTGAGATCCGCCGCCCGCCATCTCTGCAGCCTCTCCAAGCAAAAAGGAACCAAGAGGGCCTCCCGCATCTCCCACTAGGCCGGCAGCTGCGTTCAGGAAATTGGGGTTCGCTTCCCAAGCGCCGCGCATTGTGCTCTGTATCTCGACCTCAAGCGGCGAGTTTTCAGGATTGTGTGACGAGGTCTCTTTCTGTTCTTGGTACGAGTGGACGAACGTGTCTAAGCCTTGAAGCGCATTTAGTCCAATATCGGCGAAGCCCGTTAGCTTGCCGAAGCCTTTGAGCACCTGTTCGCCCACGCCCCCGTCCGGTACGATGTCCGCGAACTGGTCCGCTATGGACACGACCTTTTCAGGCATGCCGATCGCTTTGGCGTAGTCTCCCAGTTTTGAGAATGTTTTTGGTTCGTCTCTGATCTCGGGCTCGGCTTGATCGACCGCTCGCGAAAGAATGCTGGGCGGGCCTCCCGTCATCAGCACCCCGGGGGTGCGGTAGTATTCCGCCATCGGATCGATTTCTGCCTTCAGGACGCCCTTGCAGCTGCTCTGAAAAGTCGAATGCGCGCTCGCCTCGTCGTCACGGGCCTTCTTGGAACGCTCCTTCAGACGATTGAAGACTCTTACCTTGAAGTCGTAGTCTTTCTTATCGCCGTTTGAAGCGCCGTTGCCGGGTTTCTCCGGCTCCTGGATGACGTTGTTCTTAATTTCCAGATCGTTGTCTTCCGCGTTTCCACGCATCGCCTCAAGTTCGTCCTTGACCGGGGTCAAAGCGTCGTACAAGCTTTGGACATAACCCTTGTAGGTCTTTATGTCGTTGCACGCATCTTCGAGGTCCGCAGCGTAGTTGTACATTTCGACGTCTGCTGCGTCAGCGGTCTTCCCCGAAGGCCAAGCGGAATTCACGCGCTTTCGCACCCCGCTGAAGTCGCTGACGCAGTCGTTGAGAGTCGTGGCCTTGCTGTCGAGATCGTTGATGTGCTGCTGAATGGAAGCCAGGTCGGATTTGAATTCCGTGTCGATGGTGACCATTGTCCTTTACCTCAACTTGTCGAAATCGATTTTGGGATCTTTGCTCGGAGCCGACCCGCCGTCGCCGCCCGAGCCTCCGTCTTTGCCTGGACTCCCGCCGCTTCCCAGGTCCTTGCCGTACTTCGGGCCCTCCTGCTCGTCAGTGTCTTTGACGTCGCGCGAGCCTTGGTCCAAGGAAACGTTGAGTTTGGCGACAGCTCCTCGGGACAACCGCCGCTGCCAGGGCGCCTCCTAATCCCATTGGACAGCGTCTATATTCTCCTCAACCTTGGAATCCACGGCCTTGTGCGCCACATCGACTAATATGCCTCCGATTTGACCGAGGGCGAAGGCTCCGGCTGGCGTGAGGGCCTCCCCGGCGGTGAGAGAGGCTATGTCGATCGAAATTTTGGCGCCGTACGGAGCAGCCTTCCACCGGCCACGGGCCAAACTCTGCACAAGACGCTCTTTGGGCGAAAGTTCGGGATTGTAGGCTCCCATTGCTCTTGGAACCCGGCCCAAAAAGCATCGACGCCCTTCACTGCATTCGTTCCGATGTCGATGGTTCCCATCGCTTTCCAGGGACCATTCGAGATAGATGCGCTTTTGCAGGCCCCGAGCGTCCTGTGAACGCTTCAACGGAGGCGTCGTCGAACGTCCTCGCCCGCAGTTGTGTGCGAGGTGCGCAAACCATGTCTATTTTGCCGGGCGGGCTGTCCCGCGCCCGGGTTGCGAAGAAGGGGCGTCTCGGCGGATCGCGTTAGGGATGCCGCACAAACCCGAGGGGCCTCCTCAAGGCGCATGGCGTAGAATTGCCACAGTTCCACAAGCGTCCCCAACAAGAGGTAGGCCCGTGTTCAACACTCTTTCCGACCGCATCACAGGATCGTTCAAGAGCCTCCGGTCCAAAGGGCGCCTTTCGGCTTCCGACGTCGAGGAGACGATCTCGCAGATACGCCGCGCGCTGCTCGACGCCGACGTCGCCCTGCCCGTCGTCCGCTCCTTCACCGCGGCAGTTCGCGAAAAGGCGACGGGGGCCGTCGCCTCGAAGGCTCTCAACCCCGGCCAGCAAGTGGTCAAGATCGTCAACGACGAGCTCGTCGAAATCCTCGGCGGCGAAACCCGCGAGCTCGACCTTTCCCGCAGGCCGGCCGTCATCATGCTCGCCGGCCTTCAGGGCGCGGGCAAGACGACGCTCGCCGGCAAACTCGGGCGATGGCTGCGAACCGAGCGCAACAGGAAGGTCTTGCTCGTCGCCTCCGACCTCCAGCGCCCCAACGCGGTCAACCAGCTCCAGGTGGTCGGCGGGCAGGCGGGGGTCGACGTGTGGGCGCCCGAGCCCGGCAACGGCGTCGGCGACCCGGTCGCGGTGGCGCGATCCGGCCTGGCTCGGGCCGAAGAGTACGGGTACGACGTCGTGGTGGTCGACACCGCCGGGCGCCTCGGCATCGACGAAGAAATGATGCGCCAGGCCATCGACATCCGGGCCGCCGTCAATCCCAATGAAGTGCTTTTCGTCATTGACGCGATGATCGGCCAGGACGCCGTCGCCACGGCCAACGCCTTCCAGGACGGAGTCGGATTCACCGGCGTCGTCGTCTCCAAGCTCGACGGCGACACCCGAGGCGGCGCGGCCCTGTCCGTGCGGGGCGTGACGGGCGTCCCCATCATGTTTGCCTCCACCGGCGAGAAGCTCACGGACTTCGAGCAGTTCCACGCCGACCGCATGGCCTCGCGGATCCTCGACATGGGCGACGTCCTCACGCTCATCGAGCAGGCGGAGCGCACGTGGGACGAACAGCAGCAGGCGGAGCTCGCGGAGAAAATGAGCGAGGGGTCGTTCACCCTCGACGATTTCCTCGTGCAGATGCGTCAGCTCAAACGCATGGGGTCGATGAAGAAGATCATGGGCATGCTGCCGGGGATGGGGCAGTACCGTGAGGCGCTCGAAGCGTTCGACGAAAGCTCCGTGGGCCGAATCGAGGCGATCGTCCAGTCGATGACCCCGGCGGAGAGGACGGACGTGAAAATCCTCAACGGTTCGCGGCGTCAGCGCATCGCCCGCGGCTCGGGCACCACCGTTCAAGAGATCAACTCCCTGGTCGAGAGGTTCGAACAGGCGCGCAAGATGATGCAGCAGGTCTCGCGCGGGGGAGGCGTTCCCGGGATGCCGGGGATGGGCGGGATGCCCGGAATCGGGGGCGGCGGCCGCAAGGCCAAGCGCGCCGCGAAGAAGAAGTCCGCGAACAAGAAGGGACGTTCCGGCAACCCAGCCAAGCGCGCCGCACAAGAGCGCGAGCAAAGCCAGCAGGGGCAGAAGGGCAAGGGTTCTTCGTTCGGCGTCGGCGCATCGCAGGGCGCCGGGCAGCCGGGAGGCAACCCGGACTTCGAAGACCTCGCGAGGTTCCTCAAGTGACCTCATATCGCCTGACGGGACCTTTGCGAGGAACCGATCTGGCCGAGGTGTGGATCGTCGACGGCGCGATCCGCCACAGCGCGCCCGATAGCCCGGCGCAGACCGTAGCGGGCTGGACCTATCCGGGCCTGGTCGATGCCCACGCGCACCCTGGCCTGTCCCATTCCGCCGAGCCCGTCGCCGACGCCGAGGTGATCCGACGGCTTGACGCGGCGCGTGCGGCCGGGGTGACGACGGTGCGCGAAATGGGTGCGCAGCTCGACGTCGCCCGCTTCGCGGCGCGAGGCAGAACGAAGGCAATCCGGTCCGGACGGCACATCGCCCGGCCCAAACGCTATATTCGGAACGTCGCGGCGGAGATCGAGCCGGGGGAGCTTCCGGACGAGGTCGTGCGCCAGGCCGCGCGCGGCGACGGCTGGGTCAAGCTCGTCGGCGATTGGATCGACCGAACGGAAGGGGCCGATTCGGATCTGCGCCCGCTTTGGCCGCGGGACGTGCTCGCCGACGCCGTCGCCGCCACACACGAGGCCGGTGCGAAGGTCGCCGTCCACACTTTTGGGGTGGAAACGGTCGACGACGCGCTCGAAGCCGGAGTCGACTGCATAGAACACGGTTCGGGGATGAACGAAGACCAGCTTCGCGAGGCGGCGCGGCGCGGCGTGATTCTCGATCCGACGGTCTGTCAGACAGGCACGTTCGCCTCCATCGCGGAACGGGCGGGAAAATACCCCGTCTACCGTGAACGGATGCTCGCGATGTACCGGGGGAGATTCGACCATTTCGCGCTCATGGCGGATGTGGGCGCGCATTTCGTCATGGGCACGGACACCGAGGGAGAAGGAAAAGACAGGACGCTCGACGTCGAGCTTCGCGCTGCCGTCGACGCCGGACTCCCCGCGGGCCTCGTCATGGCCGCCGCGAGCCACTCCGGCCGTTCTCTGCTTGGCCTTCCTTCCTGGGAGGAGGGTGCTCCGGCCGACGTCGTCGTGTACGCGGAGGACCCGGAAAAGGACATCGCGGCCGTCTCGCGTCCGGCCGCGGTGTTCATCGACGGGGAACTGGTCGGCGGGACGCTCGCGACCGCATAGTCAAATGCGCGGAAGAGGCCGGCCCCCGGCAGCCAGACGGCGACGATTGTTTGAACGGACGCCGGCGGGTTGCTCGCGCCGGTTTGACCGCCGCTTGGAGACGCTGCGGCATTGGCGCGAGGGGCTCTGCGTCAGAAGGCGGTTGGCGAAAGGGCGTATTGGAAGACCGCCGGCGAAAGGCCGTATTGGTGGTGGAGGACTGCCGGCGAAAGACCCGCGTCAAACGTCAGGGGCCGCGTAGTCACAGGGCATTAGGCCTGGCCGCCCGCGGCTTTGGCCGCGGGGAGGTCGCCGTCGCCGACGCTGAGCGAACCGGTCGGTATGTCCTCGTAGGAGCGGGGGTCCTCGATCGGCTCGACGTGGATCTGGGAGTCGAGCCCCGGAACGGCTGCGGAAAGCGCCTCGGCGACGTTGTGGGCCAATTTGTGGCCGCGGCCGACCGTCCACGAACCGGGAACGAGCATGTGGACGTTCGCGAAGGAAGCTTGGCCCGCCGCGCGCGTTTGAAGCCCGTGGAATCGCACCGACTCCGTTGTGAATCTCGCGAGAACCTCGATAAGGGCCTGGTTCTGCTCGGCTGAGAGAGTGACGTCCATGAGGCCGCGTATCGATCCCCTGAGCAGACGCCAGCCGGTGACCAGGATGTTCAGGCCGACGAGAAGTGCGACGACGGGATCGAGCACGTCCCATTCCGTGGCGACCACAAGGCCGACCCCCAGGACGACGCCGACAGACGTGATGACGTCGGTCCACAGGTGCCGCCCGTCTGCGACGAGCGCCGGCGAACGCCAGCGCCGCCCGGCCCGCACCAACGCCACTGCGACTATTCCATTGACGACCGAGGCGGCGACGGATATCGCCAGACCCGGTCCAAGATTGTCGATCGGCGCGGGGCGAATGATCCTTCCCACGGCGCTCACGACAATGAAACCTGCCGCGACGAAGATCATCGTCCCCTCGACGGTGGAGGAGAAATACTCGGCCTTCGATCTGCCGAAAGCAAACTGGGAGTCCGCGGGTTTGGCGGCCTGCTTGAGGGCAACGAGCGCTACGACGGCTGCCACGAGGTTGACCACGGATTCGGCCGCGTCCGAGAGCAGGCCCACCGAGCCCGTCACGAAGTAGGCTGCCGTCTTCATCGTAATGGTGGCCGCCGCGGCAACCACGGAAAGCCAGGCGTAGCGGCTGAGGTCTTTGGCGGGGGTTTCGACTGTCACCAGAGTATTCTCCGAGTTTGCTCGGGGCCAGCGACAGAGGAACATGGCAAATGCGGTGCGATCCACGGCATTCGCCTTCCCGAAAACCGCCGGACGCGCGGTTATGACGAGACGTATGCCCACGATGGGAAGCGTACTCATAATGAAATCGCCTAGGATTATGGGCAAGGACGGTTGGCCATCCGTCGGGAGTGAGGAGCAGCGGTGGGAGCCTACGGCGGGCAGGCAGGATTGTCGTTTCGAAACTATGGCGAAGCGGAAGTACTGGAGTGCTGTGCCTCCCAAGATCGCAGGGCTGACGCCTGGCTTCGTCGGCATGTGTCTGACTGCACGTGCCCGGTTGTGGCTCCGATTGCCGGGCGAGCCGTGCATCTGGCAAACTAAGGCTTTGTACTCGGGCGAAAGAGGGCCCTCTCATCCTCTGGCTGCCTCAGTCTCGGGCCTTCTGCACCGCGACTCCCACCGCGATTGCGTCGGCCCAACCTAAAGTAGAACCAGGAGTGACCACACAAGTGGCAGTCAAGATCCGTCTCAAGCGCATGGGCAAGATCCGTGCGCCTCATTACCGCGTCGTCGTCGTCGATTCACGAAAGAAGCGCGACGGCCGCGTCATCGAGGAGATCGGCAAATATCATCCGACCGAGAATCCTTCGCTTATCGAAATCGATTCCGACCGCGTCCAGTACTGGCTTTCCGTCGGCGCACAGCCCACTGAACCCGTGCTCGCCCAGCTCAAGGTGACTGGCGACTGGCAGAAGTTCAAGGGGCTTCCGGGCGCCGAAGGCCGCCTTAAGGTCAAGGAGTCGGTCGACGTCGAAGGGGCCCGGAAAGCTGCGGTGGAATCGGTTCAGAACGAAGCCGAGAAGCGCCGCGCCGCTGCCGCCGAGGCGAAGATCGCGGCGGAGGCCGCCGCAGCCGAGGCCGTTGAGGAATCGGCCGAGGAGGCCTGATGATCGCCGATGCGCTCGAGCACCTTGTGCGTGGAATAGTCGATTCACCCGAGGACGTGGATGTGCGTGCTCGGAGCAACCGCCGTGGCGAGCTGCTTGAGGTTCGCGTCAATCCTGAGGATCTCGGGCGTGTTATCGGACGCAACGGCCGCACGGCCAAAGCTTTGCGCTTGGTCGTGGGCGCGCTTTCCCCCAAAGGGAATGTGCGAGTTGACGTGATCGAAACCGATCAGAGTTAAGTTCAACGGCGTTAAAGAAGGGTCGGCCAGCCTTGCGGTTTGGCCGACCCTCTTCGTGCGCTTCAACAGTTGTTCGCGTGCGACCGGTATCCTAGGAAGCGGATCGAGGCTCAGGTCAGCCATCGCGTTTCAAACCGTTCGTCGATCGAAGGAGAGATATTGCAGCTAACTGTCGCCGTCATCGGCGCCCCGCACGGTCTCAAGGGCGAGCTGCGCCTTGACGTGCGCACAGACCAGCCGGAGCGACGCCTCGGAATCGGAGCCATGCTCGAGACCGACCCTCAGGAGGCCGGCCCGCTCACCGTGGCGCGAACCCGCGAGTACAAGGGCGCAATATACGCGATGTTCTCCGAGTGCACGGATCGAACGATGGCCGAGCGGCTGAGAGGCGTCAAACTCACCGTCGAGACCGACGAAGACGACTATGTCGAGGAGGACGCCTTCTACGAGCACGAGCTCGTGGGCTTGGAAGTGCTCGATCCCGAAGGGTACGAGCTTGGAAGGATTATAGGGCTGGAGACGTTTCCCGCCCAAGACATGCTCGTGGTCCGCGAGCCGGACGGAGACGTCGCCAGGGTTCCCTTTGTGCGCGAGATCGTCACCGAGGTCGACCTGGACGACAATTGCGTCGTCGTTCGGGCGCCCCAGGGGCTTTTCTCAGCGGACGGCGAGGCGGATGGCGCCGATCTGGGCGAGAAGAGCGACGACCAGCGGGAAGAGGCCGCTGAGGAGGAATAATGCGAATTGACATCATCTCGGTGTTTCCGAGGTTTTTCGACGTTCTAGAGCTCTCATTGCTGGGAAAGGCCCAAGAGAGGGGAATCCTCGACGTCGTCGCCCACGACCTTCGCGACTGGACGGACGATCCTCACAGAACGGTCGACGACACTCCGGCCGGCGGCGGCGCAGGAATGGTGATGCGGCCCGACGTATGGGGAAAGGCCCTCGACGAAGTCATTGGCGCCGATGCGGCGTCCGGCGACGTCGTCCTCGCCATCCCGACTCCCGCGGGAAAGCCTCTGACGCAGCGTGCATGCGAGGAGCTCGCACGCGCCGAACGCATCGTCGTGGCCTGCGGACGATACGAGGGGATCGACGCGAGGGTGGCGAGCGAGTACGCCGAGAGGCCCGGCGTGCGCGTCTTCGAGTACTCCTTGGGGGACTACGTGCTCAACGGCGGCGAGGTCGCGGCCGTCGCCCTCGTCGAGGCGGTCGGGCGCCTGCTTCCCGGCATGGTCGGCAACCCCGAGTCGCTCCTCGAGGAGTCCCACGGCGTGGCAGGGCTGCTGGAATACCCTGTCTACACCCGGCCGGCAGTGTGGCGGGGTCGAGAGATCCCCGAGGTTCTGACCTCGGGCAACCACGGAGCCGTAGCCCGGTGGCGGCGCGATCGGGCGATCGAGAGAACCATTGAACGTCGCCCGGACATGATCGAGAAAATCAATGCCGCTTCCCTCGGCAAGAAAGAGCGGCGGGCGCTCGCCGCGCACGGATACCTGGCGCCTGCGAAGGCGGCGCATCCCGCGAGGGCCGAAGTCCGGCGGGCGGCGGCGGCGGACGTGCCCGGGCTGGCAAGCCTTGCAGCGAGGACCTTCCCGGACGCCTGCCCGAAGGGAATGCCCAAACAGGACATCGACGCCTTCATCGCCGAAAGCCTGGGCGAGGAGCATTTCGAACGCTACGTCGGTGACCCGGGCTGCCTCACGATGGCCCTGGAGGTCGGCGGCAAGCTTTTGGGGTACTCGTTGACCTACCTTCCCGAGGACGGCGGAGTCTCCGGCGCCGACAGGGGAGCGCCGGTCGACGCCGTCGTCGCCGGACGGCCCAGGCGCGGGCCGCTCGTCGAGCTATCAAAGTTCTACCTCGATCGAAGCCTGCGCGGACGAGGCGCAGGAAGCCTCCTGTGGGAGGCGACCAGGGCCGAGCTCGAAGAGTGGGCCGAGAACTGGCCGGAGCCGTACGTGTGGCTGGGGACCAATGAGAAGAACACCCGAGCCAGGCAGGCCTACCGCGGGCTCGGCTTCGAGTTCGTGGGCACCCGAGAATTCCTTGTGGGTGAGCAGAACAACGTCGACCGCGTTTTTGCGCGCCCCATTCGCGTGGCATAATTGTGAAGTTGTCTCGCTGTCACAATGCGCTGGACCTGCCGCAGGGGGTCGCGCACCGGCGAGTTTCCTGTAGGCAGGCGGTTTGACCGCCCCGACCACGCTTGTGGCCTGCGCGCACGGGCGGAAAGAGAAACGAATATGCACACTCTCGATTTTGTGGAGGAAAGCCAGCTCCGCAAGGACATTCCCGACTTCCGCCCCGGCGACACCGTTCGGGTCGACGTCCGAGTGGTCGAAGGCACCCGCACCCGCACCCAGGCCTTCCAGGGCGTGGTCTTGGGCCGTTCCGGCTCCGGCATTCGCGAGAGCTTCCTGGTTCGCAAAATATCCTTCGGCGTGGGCGTGGAGCGCTCGTTCCCGCTGCATTCTCCCTCCATTGAGGCGATAACCGTCGTCACTCGAGGCGACGTTCGCCGTGCCAAGCTCTACTACCTGCGCAAGCTGCACGGCAAGGCCGCCAAGATCAAGGAGCGTCGCGAGGACAATCGTCGGTGATTCGACGTCGTCCAAAGGCTTGAAGGGGCTCGGCATCGCGTCGAGCCCCTTTTCGATTGAGCCGGCTTCGTTCGTAAGCTCGAACTTCCGGCTTCGACAGGGGCCGCACGGTTGGGGAGGTCTTGGACCGATCTGAACGAAGGGAGGAAAAGAGCGTGAAATCGCCACTCTGTGCGGTGTGCGCGTCAAACTGTGAGCATAAGCGCCGTCCGTCATGGCGAGAATCCACAGGAAACTCCGATACCCTAGAGGAGGCCGTCGCCGCAGGATCGCGAGACACTGGGCGCAGGCCGGCGATTCACGGGGAGTATCCCCTTGGCATGTGGTGCTCTCGCGGGCGCCGGGGAGCGGAGAATGGACGATCAAAGGCAGTCTGAGGTTGCGGAGGAGATGCCGCCGTCGTACTTGCCGGAAAAGCTGGACGAGGATCCGAAGAGCGCGTCGGACGACGCAGCCGAATCCGAAGACGCCGGCGATGCCGACGACGACCGCAAACTGGACGCCGACGACGACCGCGAGCTGGAAGAAGGGGAAAAACGCAGGTCCGGCATTCGCGCGCTCCTGGAGACGCTCTCCATCGTCGCCGTCGCCCTTCTGGTGTCGGTTATCGTCAAAACGTTCTTCATGCAGGCCTTTTACGTGCCGTCCGGCTCGATGGAAAACACCCTCAGGCCAAACGACCGCATCGCGGTCAACAGAATGGCGGACACCGCCGACGAGATTCACAGGGGAGACATCGTCGTCTTCGTCGACCCCGGGAACTGGCTTCCTCCCAGCGTCGATAAATCCCCGGCTTGGAGGCGCGCACTGAGCAAAAGCCTGCAGACCGTGGGCCTGCTGCCCGAAGACGCGGGCAAGCACCTGGTCAAGCGAGTCATCGGAGTCGGCGGCGACAGGGTCGCATGCTGCACCGCCGCGGGCAAGCTGCGCGTGAACGGCAAGGAAATCACCGAGACGTACCTCAAACCCGGCGTGAACCCGTCGGAGATCTCCTTCGATGTGACCGTTCCCAAGGGCAAACTCTGGGTGATGGGCGACAACCGCTCCAACTCGCGAGATTCGCGCTACCACATCGGCGAAAGGAACGGAGGCTTCGTTCCCGTCGACAACGTGGCCGGACGGGCGTGGGCGATCTTCTACCCGTTCTCGAGGTTCGGGTCCATAGACGACGCATCGAAAGTCTTCGCAGGCGTCCCGTGACTGGCCGGACCGGCGGAGGCGGGCCCAAAAGAGAAGGCGAATCTGCGTCCGAAGGCGGGCGTGCGCGAACAGACAGCCGCGCGCGGAAAGGCACGGACGAGCCTCCGCAAAAGCGGACAGGCGGGTGTTTGCGGAAACCGGCGGACGGGCGTGCGCCGAGCCGAGAGATCGAAATCGATGCCCTCCGCTCCCTGCCGCCTGGCGCATTGATAGCCGGAGTCGACGAGGTGGGGCGGGGATCCCTCGCGGGACCCGTGAGCGTCGGAATCGCGCTCATCGACGCCTCCACAGGCGATTTCCCCGAGGGGCTGCGGGACTCCAAGGCAATGAGCCCGGCTGCGCGCGAACGCATGGCGCCCCTGGTGAGGGAATGGGCGGTGGACGTCGCCGTCGGGCATGCGGGGCCGGACGTCATCGACGACGTCGGGATCGTCGCCGCGCTGCGCCACGCCGCCAAGGAGGCGCTGAACGGACTGTCGGCGACGCCGTCGGCCGTGCTGCTCGACGGCAAACACAATTGGTGGGCCGAGGATTCGCTGTTCGACGTCGATCCTCTCCTCCCGCAGATCCCGGTCCGGATGGAAGTGAAGGGCGACGCAAGGTGCGCCGTGATCGCCGCGGCGTCGGTCGCCGCAAAGGTGGAACGCGACGGACTTATGGTCGTTCTCGACGGGTGTTTTCCGGGCTACGATTGGGCGAGGAACAAAGGCTACGCGAGCCCTTCTCACATCGAGGGGTTGGCAAGGCTCGGACCGAGCGACCATCACAGGAAGTCGTGGCATCTGCCCGGCGTGAGGGAAGGACACCGATGAGCGAGATCGAGAACTACGAGGCCGACGCCGAGCTCGCGCTCTACCGTGAATACCGCGACGTCATCAACATCTTCCGGTACGTCGTAGAGACCGAGCGCCGCTTCTACCTCGCCAACGACGTCGATGTGCGCGTGCGCGCGTCCTCCGGCGGGGAAGTGTTCTTCGAAGTCAACCTTTCCGACGCGTGGGTGTGGGACATCTACCGCACGAGCCGCTTCATCCGATCCGTGCGCATCGTGACCTTCAAGGACGTCAACGTCGAAGAGCTCAACAAGGCCGACATCACCCGCGAGCTAGACCTGCCGCACGGGTGACGCGCGGCAGGCTTGACGCACGGGCGGCCCGCGGGTTTGCCGCACGATTCGCGGGCGGCGGCGGGTTGCGCCGTCTGCGCTAATTTCGCGGGCGGCAGGACGTCAGTTCGCGGGCGACGGTTGTGACGTTTGAGAATGGCAGAGTGTCGGCTGGCGTGCGGCAAGGAGCGATGATGGAGACGACGATTTGAGCCCCTGCGAGAACCGGCCGCTGGATGGCCGCTACTGGGAAGAGCATTGGCAGAGCCTCGGCGAGCACGCTCTCGGCGAGGCTGCGAACCCGTACGTCGTTGCCGAGACGAGCGGTTTGGGGCGCGGGACCGCGCTCGACGTCGGATGCGGCGCCGGGGCCGAAGCCGTTTGGCTCGCAGAGCAAGGGTGGGACGTCACCGGCGCCGACATAAGCCCCACCGCCCTCGCCAAGGCGCGTAGACGGGCGGAGGCCGCCGGGCTGGGATCGGCGGTGCGGTGGGTCGAAGCGGACCTCATGGCTTGGGAGCCCGGCGAACGCTGGGATCTTGTCATGACCTCGTACGCCCACCCGCCGGGCAGCCAGATCGACTTTTACCGGAGGATTTCCCGGTGGGTCGCCCCCGGCGGCACGCTGCTCGTCGTCGGGCACTTGCACGGATCCGGCGTGATGTCTGGAGACGAGGCCCCCGAGGGGACGACCGTCTCCTTGGAGCACGTCGCCGGGCTTTTCGACGGCGGCGATTGGACGATCGAGACGGCGCGCCAGAACGTGCGGACGGCGACCGCCCGCGACGGGAGCGCTGTGGAGATGCGCGACGTCGTCGTCCGGGCGAGGCGGCTTCGCCAAAGGGGCGGCGGCCCAGCTAGAGAGCAGTCGTCTCCGATGCGGACGTCGCATTTGGCGGACGTTGCATTTGGCGGACATTGCATTTGGCGGACATTGCATTTGGCGGACATTGCATTTGTGCCGACGCAGCGTCTGAAGGTGGGTCTGCAATTGGACTGTTCCCCGTGCGTCGCCATTGTTGGTGAGCGCACTGGTCCACAGGCGGGGATGGCGTAGCCCGCATCCACAGATCGTCTGACAGCTGAGCGGCGCACAGCCGCCTTCGGCGAGACTGGGCCCATGGATACGAGTATGAGCGCGACGGTGGATTTCGTCGCTCCGGAGATGCCGGAGCCTCTCGGGAACCAGGAACTCGGAAAATGGGGCGAGGAGCTCGCCGCGAGGTACCTTCAGGCATACGGCTACGTCGTTTTAGCGCGCAACTGGAGGCGCCGTGCAGGCGAGCTCGACCTCGTCACCGCCTGCCCGCAGAGGAGAGCCGTCGTCGCGGTGGAGGTGAAAACCCGCAACGCCGAAGTGAGCGTCGGGCCGGTCGAGGCGATTTCCCGGGCAAAGCTGGCCAGGCTGAGGAAGCTCACAGGCATGTGGCTGCAGGAGACCGGGACGCGCTGTGAGCGGGTTTGCCTCGACCTCGTGGCGATCACGGTCGAAAACGACGGGTCGTGGCTGATTCGGCATCTGCGGGACATCTCGTGAGGGTTGGAACGGCGCACACCATGGCCGTCGTCGGAATCGAAGGAAGGCCGGTGCGGATTGAGGCCGTGCTTCTCCACGGCCTTCCCGCAGTCACGATCGTCGGGCTTCCCGACGCCGCGGTGTCCGAATCTCGCGAACGGATTCGAGCCGCCTTCGCCTCGGCTGGAATCGGCTTCCCTCAAGCGCGCCTGACGATCAACCTTTCGCCTGCGGACACGCCGAAAAGCGGCACGGCATTCGACCTCGGTATAGCGGTGGCGATCCTCGGGGCGATGGGCGGCCGCGAGATTGGGCAACGGTACGTCATGGGCGAGCTCGGCCTGGACGGGTCGGTGCGCGCCGTGCGCGGAATACTGCCGGCGGCTTTGGCCGCGGCAGACGAGGGCGCCGCAATGGCCGTGCCCCCCGGATGCGGGAAAGAGGCGGAACTGGCGGGGGTCAGGGTCAAGGAGGTGTTCCACCTCGCCCAGCTCGCGGAAGCCATGAGGATCCCGTGCGGTCCGGTTCCCGATGCGCCCTCGCCGCCGGGCATGGACGAAACGGAGGCCCCGCCTGCCTGCCCCGACCTTGCGGACGTCCGCGGGCAAGCCCAGGCTCGCCATGCGCTCGAAGTCGCCGCCGCGGGCGGGCACCACATGCTCGTGACAGGGGCGCCCGGTGTCGGAAAGTCGATGCTCGCCGCGCGTTTGCCCGGCATCCTGCCGAGACTCGACATGCACGAGGCCGTCGAGGTCGCCGCGATAGCTTCGGCCGCAGGGGAGTTCGACGGGCGGTTGAGCTACACCCCTCCCTTTTCCAGCCCCCACCATTCGAGCAGCGCAGCCGCGCTCATCGGCGGAGGGGCGATCCCAAAGCCGGGGGCCGCCTCCCGGGCCCATCGCGGCGTGCTTTTCCTCGACGAAATGCCCGAGTTTTCCACCCACAGCCTCCAAACCCTGAGGGAGCCCATGGAAACCGGAAGGATCGAGATCCATCGGGCACGGGCCGTCGTCACCTATCCGGCTCGTTTTCAGCTGATCGGGGCCGCCAACCCGTGCAAATGCGGCAACTACCTGGATGCGCCGGGCAAATGCACCTGTTCCGTGCGGGACCGCCGCGACTATTTCCGCCGAATCGGAGGGCCGATACTCGATCGCTTCGACATCAACGTCGTTGCCCCGAGGCTTTCTCGGGCCGATTTGGCGGAGGCCGGCGCGGGTGAGCCGAGCGCCGTCGTCGCCGAGCGGGTGGCCGAAGCCCGCTTGCGCCAGCGGGCCCGGCTTCGTTCGACCCCGTGGACCGCCAATGCCCAAGTGAGCGGCTCGTGGCTGCGGCGAAACACCCCGCTTTCCAGGGAAAGCGCAAGGGAGCTGGATTCCATGCTCGCTTCGGGGGAGACGTCGATGCGGGCTGTCGACAAGATCTTGCGGATTTCTTGGACCCTGGCCGACCTTTCGGGCAGGTCCTCCCCTTCGCGCGACGACGTCGATTGCGCTTTCACCCTGAGAGAAAGGAACGGCTTCCATGGCACGCACTGACCGCGGCGGAAATGCAGAGCTGGACGGGAAGCCGGGCCGCGGCGGAAAAGCCTGCGGCGACGAAGAGGTTTGCCGCGGCCAAGGCGAGGATCCGAACCGAATGGAGGGGCAGTGCGGAAATGAGCTGCCGGGCGGACACGAGGAGCGCGCAGCCGCAATGGCTTGGACGCGAATCGCGGAGGGGGAGGACGCGTACGCTGTGGCGCTCGTCCGGCAGATGGGCTACGTACGGGCGCTCGAATGGGTCGCAGAAGAAGACATTGCTGAATCCGGAAACGTTGCGCAAGCAGGAAAAGGCGTTGAGTCCGGAAGCGTCGCCGGGCTCGGGGGCTTCGCCGAGCATTGGACCGTCGCCGGGCTCGGGGGCGGCGCAGGGCGCGGCTTGGCGAAAGCCAAGGCCCGATGGAAGACGCGGCTTGCCGCCCTCGGCCCGGACGTCGCCGAATCGGACGGCGCCATGGGCTTCGTCATGCCAGGCGATCCGCTGTGGCCCGCCGCCCTCGACGATCTAGGCGACACCCGGCCGCTCGGCCTGTGGTTCCGAGGCGACGGCAAGGTGCTCGCCAGGGCGGGCGCGGCCGTCGTCGGATCGCGGGATTCCTCCCCGTACGGCGTGAAAATCGCGACTGACGTCGCATACGAGCTTGCCGATTCGGGCGTCAACGTCGTTTCGGGAGGGGCGTTCGGCATCGACGTCGCCGCTCACAGGGGCGCGCTCGCCGCCGACGGATACACAGTCGCCGTTTCCGCCTGCGGCGTCGACAGGTACTATCCGGCCTCCCACGCTGACCTATACCTTGAGATTCTGCGGCGCGGAGGGGCAGTATGCTCCGAGGCGCCGCCGGGGGCCGCCCCGCACAAGCATCGTTTCCTTTCCCGCAATCGGATTATTGCGGCGCTCTCGCGAGCCGTAGTCGTCGTCGAAGCGCCCTTTCGATCCGGGGCGATATCCACGGCCCACCACGCCATGTCGATCGGACGCCCCGTCGGAGCGTTCCCGGGCCCGGTCACTTCCCCCAGATCCTCTGGATGCCACCGGCTGCTCAGAGAAGGGGCCGCCTGCGTGACGCAGACCCGCGAGGTCTTCGAACTCATGGGAATGGAAGCGAAGCTTGGCGGGCAACCCGGACCGGGAGAGCCGCCGACCCCGGGAGGATTGCAAACCGAGAGGCAGCTCGCCCTCGACGTGCTCGATCCGTTGGCGTCGCGCGTGTGCGAGGCGCTGCCGGTTTCCCGCGGGGCGCCTGCGGAAAAGATCGCGGCGGTGGCCGGAGTCTCCGTGACCGAGGCCCTGACAGGGCTGGGAAGGCTCGAAAGGCAGGGAATTGCCGCGCGCAACGCCGGGCTGTGGAAGCTGGCTCGAAAAGGCCGATAACTTACCCTTGACATGTGCGGATCGATGAAACGCTGGACGCCTACGAACGCGAGCTCAGGCTGCGCAGAGGGCTCTCGGAGAACACTGTCGCCGCCTACGTTCGCGAGGCGCGCTCCCTCCTGGAGTTCATATGGGAGATCGCAGGCGGCGACGTCGAAGAGCCCATGGACCTGCGCGGACTCGAACTCGCAGACGTCCGTGCATGGCTCGCCCGCAGCCAGGCGAAGGGACGCTCGCGATCCACCCTAGCGCGACATTCGGCCTCAATCCGCACGTTTTGTCGATGGCTGCATCGAAAGGGCCACACCGACGTCGACGCCGCCGCCCGGCTCAAGGCCCCGCGCGCGGACAACGCTTTGCCGCGCGTGCTCAATCAGGAGCAGGCTCGCCGGCTCGCGGAGCACGCCGGGCGCCTGGCGGCCTCGGGCGATCCGCTCGCGCTTCGCGACCACGCCGCCGTCGAACTCCTGTACGCCTCGGGAATTCGCATCGGCGAACTGTGCTCATTGGACGTCGATTCGCTCGGCGCGGACTCGACGCTGCGAGTCATAGGCAAAGGGGACAAAGAAAGAATCGTTCCCTTCGGCGTCCCCGCCAGACGTGCACTCACCGCGTATCTTCCGGCGAGGGCGCAGCTCCTTGTGCGCCCCAACAGGGCGTTGTTCCTCGGCGCGCGGGGCGGGCGGCTCGATCCGCGCACGCTCCGCAAGACGATCCACCGGCTCGCAGCGAGCGCGGGGGTTCCCGACATATCGCCGCACGATCTACGGCATTCCGCGGCCACGCATCTTCTGGACGGCGGCTCGGATCTGCGCACCGTCCAGGAGATACTCGGCCACGCGTCGCTCGGAACCACCCAGCGATACACGCACGTCAGCTCCGAACGCCTACGGGCGGCCTTCACGCAGGCGCACCCTAGGGCTTGAGCCGCGTGCATCCGGAACCTGAGTCACGTGCGTCTTCGTGCATCGGGCCGTGCGCTGCCTGGCGCATGAGTTCGACGCCGGGAGAATTGACCGCCACGCGAACACTTGAAAGACTGGGAAAGCACGTACAAGTCGATCGATGAGGAGCGACACTATGACCCAGGTCTACATGGGTATCGACCTCGGCACGGGCGGATGCCGAGTGGGACTTTTTGATGATCGTGGAAGGCCGCTTGCTTTTCACAACACGCCTGTGACGGCGATTCATCCCCATCCGAGCTGGGTGGAGCAGGACGTCGACGAGTGGTGGCGGGCGCTGGTCGCCTCCACCCGAGCTGCTTTGGCGCGTTCTGGGATCGACCCAGCTCAGATCGCGGGCATCGGCTTTGACGCGACGTCGGCCACGCTTGTCGCCCTCGACGGCGCCGGAAAGCCCTTGAGAAACGCGATCATGTGGGCCGACGTGCGCGCCAGCGAACAGGCGGGCAGGGCCTCGGAGATCGACCACTGGGCGCGCCTGTACAACGGGGAAGGCAAAGATCCGGCGTCCGCCGAGTGGTTCGTTTTCAAGGCGATGTGGCTCAAGGAGAACGAGCCTGACGTGTGGGCGCGCTCCGCGTGGATACTCGACGCCCCCGATTGGATGGGGCTGCGGCTGACAGGGCGCCCAGCCGTCAACCTGTGTTCGGCCTCGCTGAAGATGTACCACAACAACGACCACGGAGGCTTCCCGGTCGACTTTTACGAGCGGCTGGGGGTGGGCGACCTCATGGACAAGATGCCCTCCCAGGTCAACGCAATGGGCGAGCCGCTGGGAACCCTCTCTCCCGAGGCTGCGGAGGAGCTAGGCCTCGTCGCGGGCACTCCCGTAGCCCAAGGAGGCATCGACGCCGAGGCGGGAATGATCGGAATGAACGTGCTCGCCCCCGGGCGCATGGCGCTCATCACCGGTTCGAGCAACTGCCTTCTCGCCCAGAGCGCCATTCCGCTCTACGGCGCGGGAATGTTCGGCGCGCACACGGCCGCCCTCGTTCGGGGGCAGTACACGATCGAGGCCTCCCAGGCCTCGACGGGGTCGGTGATCCGCTGGTTCCTCGAGAACTCCGCGAAAGACCTCGTGGAGGCGGCCAAAACCGGAGGCCCCTCCCCGTACGAAGTGCTGAACGAGGCGTCCAAGGACATCCCTCCGGGGTCCGACGGCGTCCTCGTCCTCGAATACTTCCAGGGAAACCGCAGCCCCTACACCGACGCCAAGGCGCGCGGAACCATCACCGGGCTGACGCTCAGCCACAGACGCGAGCACATCTACCACGCGATTCAGGAAGCCACGTGCTACGGGCTCGAGCTCAATCTGCGGACGATGCGCGCCGCCGGCTACGAGCCCCGCGCCATCACGGCGTGCGGCGGAGCGCTCTCGAGCCCGGAATGGCTGAAAATGCACGCCGACGTCACCGGACTCGAGATCACAGTCACGGAGATTCAAGACGCCCCGACCCTGGGCTCGGCGATGATGGGCGCCTTGGCCGCCGGCAGGTTCGCCGACCTCCAAGAGGCGGCCGACGCAATGGTCCACTACAGCGCCGTGATCAAACCCGATCCCGCACGCCACGAAGAGTACCGGTACTGGGTCGACGAGTACGCCGCGTTGTTCCCCGCCATTCGCGACATCCAGCACCGGACGGCCGAGCGCGCGGAGAAATCCCACAAGGCCGGGGCCGAGGAGCAAAGGGACGAGGCCAAGGCCCGGATCAGCGGAACCGTCGACGGCGACACCACGGGGCTGGCCGATTTCACCACAATGCTCGGCGACGGCGGCCTTTAGGCCGGAGGCGGGATTTGGGCAAAGGCCGCAATCGCCCGACAACGAAAGCCAAAGCAACGAAAGAGAGGAACGATGACCGCGGAACTCGTGGAAAAAGGGCTTGAGAATGCAAGCCACACCAAAACCGTCGATGTTGGAAGGGGAGTCCTCGCGTCCTCGGGGACGATCATTCGCGACGAGCTGCTCGAAGGGGGGCGCAAAGCGCTGCTCGTCGCCGACGAGCGCACGTGGAAAGCCGCCGGAGCCGACGTCGAAAGGTCGCTCCGCGAAGCGGGCGCCGACCTTGCCGAGCCGATGGTCTACCCCGGATCTCCCACCCTTTACGCCTCCTACGAGCACTGTGAGGAAATCCGGGAGAGGCTCCGCGAGACGGACGCGCTTGCGGTCGCAGTCGGCTCGGGAACCCTCAACGACCTGTCGAAGCTCGCCTCGGGCGAGCTGGATCGGCCCTACGCCGTCGTCGCAACCGCGGCCTCGATGGATGGATACACGGGATTCGGCGCGCCCATGACCAAGGACGGGGTGAAGATCACGATGCCGTGTCCCGCGCCGCGCGTCGTCGTCTTCGACCTCGACGTCGCTGCCGCGGCCCCGCGGCCCATGGCTTCTTCCGGGTACGGAGACCTCTCGGCGAAGATTCCCGCCGGCGCCGACTGGATGCTGGCGGACGCGGTCGGGGTCGATCCCATCCACCCCCTGGCGTGGGAGCTCGTTCAAACCGGTGTCCGCGGGGCGCTGTCGCGCCCGGCAGAGCTTGCAGCCGGAGTTCCGGAAGCCTATGAAGGCCTGTGCGAGGGCCTTGTCCTTTCCGGTTTGGCGATGCAGGTCGCACAGGGCACTCGCCCCGCATCCGGCGCGGAACACTACTTCAGCCACCTGTGGGAGCTCGACCATCTGGGGTCGGAACTCGACCCTCCGCTCAGCCACGGATTCAAAGTCGCGATAGGCACGCTGGCGATGGTGGGCTTCTACGAGAAATTCCTGGAGCGCGACGTCGCGGGCTTGGACATCGACGCGGTGGTTTCCCGGTGGCCCTCATGGGACGAGGTCGAGGATGACATTCGCCGTGTCATGTCCGGCCCGCTCATCGACAAGGGGATAAATGAAACGCGCGAAAAATACGTCGACGCCGCAGGAATCCGCGCTCGCATCGAGAAACTGGTTCAAGCCTGGCCGCAGCTTCGCGCGAAACTGGCGGGCCAGCTGATGCCCGCCAAGGAGCTCCAACTGGCGCTTGCTTCCGCCGGGGCGCCGAGCGTGCCGAGCGACATCGGGCTGACGCCAGAAGACGTCCGCGCTGCGTTCCCGCGTGCAATGTACTACCGTTCGCGTTACACGGTCCTCGACGTGGCCCGCGAACTGGGATGGTTTGAGGAAATCGTCGACGACGTCTTCGCTCCAGGAGGGCTGTGGCAGTAAAGGGCCGCGGCGGCAAATAATTGCGGCGGTGAACGGGCTCCTGCGGCGAGAGGGGCGCCTCGGCGAGACAGTCCCGCGCGTACACTCCCTTCGTCTGAGATGGCGAACGGCCGAGTCATTTGAGAAGGCGAATCGCAGGGTAAAGGAGGGAAAGGGGATCGATGTAGCGGTCTTTTCCGATGCGCGCTCCCCAGTGGAGGCAAGAGGCCGGGACACAGTGCCCGGCCTCGAGCACTCCTATTGGGTCTCCCGCTTTGACCTTGTCGCCGGCGGAGACGGAAGGGCGTACGGGTTCGTAGGTTGTTCGCAGGCCGCCGTGGTCGATCGACACGACGTCCTTGTCGGCAACCTTTCCGGCGAAAACGACGGTTCCCGCGCCCGCCGAGACGACCGTTCCGCCCTCGGGCGCATCGAGGTCGACCCCGCGATGGCCGCTCAGCCATTTGCGCGCGGGAGGGTCGAAAGGGCGCACAACCGTCGCCTTGACGCCCGTCGGCCACACGAATGAGCCCTTGACTGCGCCCCGGCGGAGACGGGAGGCCTCGCCGCTTCGAGGGCGGCCGCTTTCGCGGCTTGTCTCACGGCTGCGCGGCGTCGTTTGGCTGCGCTGCAGCGTCCGGGTGCGCGGAGGCGAAACTCGCCGGGCGGCCAGTTTGCGCGGCGCAGCCGACACGGGCGGACCGGTGAACTCGGCGAACGTCGCCGCGAAAGGCCGGGATTGCGCGGACTGGCCTTGAGGGTCCGAGGCTCCGAGGAGCCCTGAAAACGTCAGAGAGGCCACGCCGATGAGTGCTGATATCGCTTTCATGCCCTGAGTATCCGAGTTCAAAACGGAAAAGGGACGGGCGTCGATCGGGGCTGTGAACGGCGCCTGCGTCTGCCCCGCCTGTGGACCGGGCGACGCGTCCCGGCCGGTGGACCGGCGAAGACTCCCCGTCTGCGCGCCGGCGAAGAGCCGCGCGTGCATGCCGTTCCCTCGCCGCCGTGAAGCATCCTGTCCCTCGCTGCCGTGAAGCATTCGGTCCCTCGCCGTCGGGAAGCAAACGAGGCCGCGATCGACTACACTGGTGGGGTGCCCGGCGTCAGCTGGGCAAAATTCGCGCGCTCGCGCACAACGTCTCCGGGGCGGTGCCACACGTGGCTCCCGGCGCACGGCGAGCGCCAGGGCGGACCGCGACCCCGCGGCGAGCAAGAACCGAAACGCGCTTTTGCGCACTGAGAAAGGACGACCATGGCAGTCGTTAGCATGCGCCAGCTGCTTGAAGCCGGCGTCCACTTCGGGCACCAGACCCGCCGGTGGAACCCCAAGATGAAGCGCTACATCCTCACCGAGCGCAATTCGATCTACATCATTGACCTTCAAAAGACGCTCGTCGACATCGACCGCACCTTCGACTTCGTCAAGCAGACCGTCGCCCACGGCGGCACGATCCTCTTCATCGGCACTAAGAAGCAGGCGCAGGAGGCCGTCCGCGAGCAGGCCGAGCGCGTGGGCATGCCCTACGTCAACCAGCGTTGGCTCGGCGGCATGCTGACCAATTTCTCCACGGTGGCCAAGCGCCTCCAGCGTCTTCGCGAGCTCGAGCAGATCGACTTCGACGACGTCGCATCCTCCGGGCGCACAAAGAAAGAGCTCCTCATGATGCGCCGCGAGAAGGACAAGCTCGAGCGCACCCTCGGCGGCATCCGCGACATGGCTCGCGTGCCCTCCGCCGTCTGGGTCGTCGACACGAAGAAGGAGCACCTCGCCGTCGCAGAGGCCAAGAAGCTCGACATCCCCGTCGTCGCGATCCTCGACACGAATTGCGACCCCGACGAGGTGACTTACCCGATTCCCGGCAACGACGATTCCATCGGCTCCGTGGGCCTGCTCACCCGCGTAGTGGCCGACGCCGTCGCCGAAGGCCTTGTTTCCCGCGGTGGGGGCGCCTCCGGCGCCGAGGCCGCCGAGCCCATGCCCGAGTGGGAGCGTGAGATCCTCGCCGGCGCCGCGGAGGAAAAGCCCGAAGAGGCGAAGGCCGAATCTCCGGATTCGCCCGATTCCCCCGACTCGCCCGATTCCCCCGACTCTCCGGATTCGGCCCCGTCGGCCGATTCGGCAGACGAAGCCAAGCAGGACTGAGAAACAAGACTGAGAAAGAGGAACAAGAATGGCCAATTACGGCTCCGCAGACATCAAAGCTCTGCGTGAGAAGACCGGCGCCGGCATGATGGACGTCAAGAAGGCGCTCGAGGAGGCGGACGGAGACGCGGCCAAGGCCGAGGAGCTTCTTCGCGTCAAGGGCCTCAAGGCGGTCGCCAAGCGCGAGGGGCGCTCCGCGGTCAACGGCTTGGTGGCCTCCGCCGTGTACGACGCCGGGAAGGGCAAGCGAGGCGTGCTCATCGAGGTCAACGCCGAAACCGATTTCGTTGCGAAGAACGAGAAGTTCATCGCGATGGCCGACGAGATCCTCCAGGCGGCCGTCGAGGCGGGCGCCTCCGACGTCGAGTCGGTTCTCGCCGCCAAGCTGGGCAAGGAAACGGTCAAGGACCGCGTCGAGGGGCTCATCGCGGTCATCGGGGAGAAGATGGAGGTTTCCCACGTCGCCGTCGTCGAAGGCGAGCACGTCGAGGCCTACATGCATCGGACCAATCCGGACCTTCCTCCTCAGGTCGGCGTTCTGGTGGCCACCGACGCCGCGGGCGCATCGGTCGCCCACGACGTCGCCGTCCACATTGCGGCTCTCGATCCGACCTACCTCGACCGCGAGTCGGTTCCCGCCGACGTCGTCGAGGCCGAGGAGCGCATCGCGACCGAGACGACGATCGCCGAAGGAAAGCCGGAAAACGCCGTGCCGAAGATCGTCCAGGGCCGCATGAACGGCTTCTACAAGTCGGTCGTGCTTTTGGAGCAGGGCTTTGCCCGCGACCCCAAGGTCAGCGTGGGCAAGATCGTCTCCGACGCCGGCGGCAAGGTGACCGCTTTCGCGCGACTGCGCGTCGGCGCCTCCGCAGAGTGAGCCTGCGCACGAAACAAGTTCGTCTGTCGCATGTGCGTTTGCCGGGAGGATGGTCCTGGAGCCGCCTTGACGGAAAGCGCTTTTCGGCGGCTCCCTGTGGGTGGGCACGAAGGCGCTGAAGCGCATGAAGACATGAGAACAAAAGAATAAAACTCATGAGGGAGGGACCCGCCGGGCCCCTCCCTCGCTTGCAGGCCGGCGCCTGCCGACTGCGTCGTTTGCAGGCCGCTTGGCCCTCAGTTCTTGAAGCCGTGGACGGGGGCCGGCATGAGCCCCCCTCGGCCGATGAAGGCTTCGTTGGAGTACGGGCTGACCGGCATGACGGGCGCCCTGCCGAGAAGGCCTCCGAATTCGACGACGTCGCCCGGGGCCGTGCCCGGAGCGGGAATGATCCGCACCGCCGTCGTCTTGTGGTTCATGACGCCGATCGCCGCCTCGTCGGCGATCATTCCCGCGATCGTCGAGGAAGGGGTGTCGCCCGGAACAGCGACCATGTCGAGGCCCACCGAGCAGATCGCTGTCATCGCCTCCAGCTTTGCCAGCGAAATCGCGCCGGCCTCCGCGGCCTCGATCATGCCCTCGTCCTCGGACACTGGGATGAACGACCCCGAAAGGCCGCCGACCCGAGAGCACGCCATGAGGCCGCCCTTCTTCACCGCGTCGTTGAGCAGGGCCAGCGCCGCCGTCGTCCCGTGCGCGCCGACGCGCTCCAATCCCATCGCCTCGAGCGCGCGAGCCACCGAATCGCCGATTTCCGAGGTCGGCGCGAGGGACAGGTCGACGATTCCGAAGTCGACTCCGAGGCGCTCGGCGGCCATGCGCCCCACGAGCTCTCCCATGCGAGTGATCTTAAAGGCCGATTTCTTGACGGTCTCGGCGAGCGCGTCGAAGGGCTCGCCCGCGGCCGAGGCAATCGCCCGGGTGACGACGCCGGGGCCGGAGACTCCCACGGACACGACGCAATCGGGCATCTCGACGCCGTGGAAAGCGCCCGCCATGAACGGGTTGTCGCCCACTGAGTTGGCGAAGACGACGAGCTTGGCCGCTCCCAGCCCGTTTTCGGTGGCTCGGGCGGAGGCCGTGATCGCCTCGCCCATGGCCCGGACGGCGTCCATGTTGATTCCCGCGCGAGAGGATCCCACATTGACCGACGAACACACGACCTTGGTCGAGGACAGAGCCTCGGGGATTGAATCGATGAGGGCGAGGTCGCTCGCCGTCGCCCCTTTTTCGACGAGAGCCGAGAATCCGCCGATGAAGTCGACGCCGACGGCGGCCGCTGCTTCGTCGAGCATGTGAGCCCAGGGCGTCAGGTCGGATTCGCGCGAGGCGGCGGCCACGAGGGCAATAGGAGTGACGGAGACGCGCTTGTTGATGATCGGTATGCCGAGTTCCGCCTCGATCGCCTCGCACACCGACACCAGATCGGCGGCGCGCTTGACGATGCGTTCGCAGCAGCGTCTTCTGGCCCGCCTCCCGTCAGAGTCGGCGCAATCGAGGAGCGAGACCCCCATCGTCACGGTCCGAATGTCGAGACGGTCTTCCGAGATCATCTCGATCGTTTCGAGGATGTTGCTTGCTGTGTCCATTGTTCCGCTTGTGCCTGCCCGCTTGCGCCCCGTGCCTACAGCTTGTGCATGGCGTCGAAGATCGCCTCGGATTGGATTCGAATCTCCAGGCCCTCGGCCTTTCCGACGTCCGTCATGGTTCGCTGAAGGTCGACGAGCGGAAGGACGTCGTCGTCGAAGTCGATCTGAAGGATCATGGTGAAGTAATTTCCCATGAGCGTCTGCGAAACGTTCGTGATGTTGACGTCCCGCTCGGCTAAAGCCCCCGAGACCGCGGCGATGATTCCCGTGTGGTCGAGTCCCGTGACTGTCATGATGGCGCGCATGCACACAATTGTGTCACGCTCCGGGGCGGCGGGCCCCGTCATCGGGCGCCGAGCGTTTTGCGCCGCCGCGCGAACTTGCGCCGCCGCGCAGAATGAAATGAGTCGGTGGTCCACAGGCATCGGCGACGCAGGGTCTTTCCACAGACCGCTGTTTTGGGGACGCCGGAGGCATTCTTCCCGCTCTAAGGTGGAGGACATGAACGAGCAGGAGCGAAGAACGGCCGAGGAAGGGCGCGGCAGCGAAAAGAACAGCGCCGGAAGGGCCGCCGGGGAAGAGGCGTCGTCGTCGGCGACGGACGAGGCCTTGACGAAGATTCCCCGATGGGCGGCCGCGGACCCGCTGTTGGCGGCGTACCACGCGGAGGAATGGGGCATGCCCGTGCGCACGGAGGCCGGCATCTACGAGAGACTGTGCCTCGAAGCCTTCCAGGCAGGCCTCTCGTGGTTGACGGTGTTGCGCAAAAGGGAGGCTTTCAGGGAGGCGTTCGCAAAATTCGACCCCGAGGCGGTGGCCGAGTTCGGCGAAAAGGACGTTGAACGGCTCCTGGCAAACTCAGCCATCATTCGAAACCGAGTGAAAATCGAGGCGACGATACACAATGCCCGGGCGACCCTTGCGCTGCGTGAATCCGGAGGGCTTCCGTCCTTCGTTTGGTCGTTTCAACCCGAGGTCAACATCTTCCCCGAACGGTCGGAGGACATTCCCCAGCACACGCCCGAATCTTCGGCGATGGCGGCCGCCCTGCGCGGGCGCGGATTTCGCTTCGTCGGCCCGACGACGTGCTTCGCCCTCATGCTGGCGATAGGAATGGTCGACGGACACCTCGTGGGTTCGCGCGAGCGCGGAAGGTCCGGCGTGTGGGAGGGTGAGTGGCCCGACGGGCCGGAGACGTATCCCGGAGTGGAGCCGCTCGAATACCACGAAGCGTGGGGCAGGCTGAAGGCCGTCTGACTCGCCGCAAGACTCCCACCCGGGTCCGGGTTCCCCTTCAGCCCGAACCCGGGCGGGCCGCGTTGCTTTGCTTCGCCGGCATTCTCGGGCGCTGCTACTCTTGAACCTGGCATTGAACCCATCTATTTGGAAGAGGGAAGGACACGAGGTGGCGGAAGCGATTCATTCTGGCCCTGACGGCAAACGCAGGAGAAGGGTCCTTCTCAAGCTGTCCGGGGAAATGTTCGGCGGAGGGGCGGTCGGGCTGGACGCCGACGTGCTCACCCGAGTGGCGGCGGAGATCGCCGAGGCGGTCCGCGACGGCGTGCAGGTGGCCATCGTCGTCGGCGGAGGCAACTTTTTCCGCGGCGCCGAACTGCAGGCGCGGGGAATGGACCGTGCCCGCGCGGATTACATGGGCATGCTCGGCACCGTCATGAACGCCATCGCCCTTCAAGACTTCGTTGAGCGCGCCGGAATTCCCTGCCGGGTTCAAACCGCCATCACAATGACCCAGGTGGCCGAGCCGTACATTCCGCTGCGGGCCGTCCGCCACCTCGAAAAGGGGAGGGTCGTTGTGTTCGGGGCGGGTGCGGGAATGCCCTACTTCTCAACCGACACAGTGGCTGCGCAACGTGCGGCCGAGCTTCGCTGCGACGAGATCCTCGTCGGGAAGAACGGCGTCGACGGGGTCTACACCGCGGACCCGAAGATGAACCCCGATGCGGTCAAGCTGGATTTCATCACCTACGAACAGGCGATTTCCCAAGGTTTGAGGGTGGTCGACGCCGCGGCCTTCTCGCTGTGCCAGGACAACGACGTGGCCATGCGGGTGTTCGGAATGGGCGAATCCACCAACGTTACGCGCGCACTGCGAGGCGAAAAGATCGGTACGCTTGTATCGGCATCCAGATAGCGCTTGGCCAGCTTTCGAGCAGAAAAGGACAACCATGATTGACGAGACGCTCCTCGAAGCCGAGGAAAAAATGGAAAAGACCGTCGAGGTCGCGCGCAACGAGTTCAGCGGCATCCGCTCGGGCAGAGCCAACGCCGCGATGTTCAACGCGATCCTCGTCGACTACTACGGCGCGCCGACCCCCTTGCAACAGCTGGGAACCATTGCGATTCCCGAGGCGCGCACAGTTTTGATCACTCCTTTCGACCGGTCGGCCATGGCGTCTATCGACAAGGCCCTGCGCGAGTCCGATCTAGGAGTCAACCCGACCGACGACGGCAACCTGATCCGCGTCGTCCTTCCCGCCCTGACGGAGGAGCGACGCCGCGATTACGTCAAGCTCGCCAGGAACAAAGCCGAGGAAGCGCGCGTGGCCGTTCGCGGGATTCGCCGCAAGGCCAAGGAAGCCCTCGACAAGATCAAGAAGGACGGCGAAGCAGGCGAAGACGACGTCAAGCGCGCCGAGGAAAAGCTTGACGGGTTGACGAAGCGCCACGTTGAGCAGGTGGACAAAGTGCTCGAAGGCAAGGAAAAGGAACTCCTCGAGGTCTGAGACGGCGATGGGCGAGTTGCGCAATCTGACGTCTCGGCTGGCGCCCCACCCGCCCAAGCCGCCCGAGCCGTCGGCGTCTAAAGCGGGAAGGAACCTCAAAGCGGCGGTACCCGTCGCCTTCGGGCTTTTGGGCCTCGTTGCTCTCAGCGTCCTGTGGCGCATGGAGGTCTTCGTCGTACTCGTGGCCGCCGCCTTGTGCGTGGCCCTGTGGGAGGTCGCCGGGGCATTCCTCAACAAGGGGCGCCACATTCCCCTGCTGCCGCTGTGGTGCGGGATCCTCGCGATGGTCGGTGCGACGTGGGCGAGAGGCCCGCTCGCCGGGCTTGCGGCCTACTGCGTGGCCGCCGTCGCAGTCGTTCTCTGGCGCTGGGCGGAAAGGCGGAGGCATCCGAGCCCCTGGTCCGGCGACGCCGCAGCAGCCGTTTTCGCCTTGGGATGGATCGGCCTGCTCGGCTCTTTCGCGGTAGCGCTCGCCGGCCTTCCGCGAGCCGAGTGGATGGTGGCGCTGCTTATCCTCATGCCAGCCTTCTCCGACACAGGCGGTTGGGCCTTCGGCGTGCTGTGGGGCCGCCATCCGATGAGCCCTTCCGTCTCGCCCAAGAAATCCTGGGAAGGCTTTGCCGGCTCTCTCGTTGCGGCCGTCGCGCTCTCCTTAGCTCTGGTCGGCTCGGCGTTGGATCGCCCATGGCCGGTCGCCTTGCTCGTAGGGATCGCAGCCGTGCTCTGCTCGACCGTCGGCGACCTGTCCGAGTCGCTTCTCAAACGCGATTTGGATGTCAAAGACATGGGATCCATCTTCCCCGGCCACGGAGGAATGCTCGACCGCATCGACTCGATCCTCATGTGGGCGCCGGTCTGTTACGCGATGATGACCGCGCCGTTTGCGACTTGACGCCGTTGACTCGCCATGCCCTTGACCTGCCATGCCCTTGATCCGCGGACCCTTGCATTTGCCTCGGGCTCGGCCTGCCTGCCGGGCAGGCCATCCGGCGTCGAAATGCCTGTGCTCTGCAGCAAGGCACATTTCCTGCGGTTCGGCAAGCCAATCTCTTGTGGGAAACAATACGACGATCAGGTAATATAACGATCTCGTAATCTGATATGCTCTGTTCCGTCGGCGGGTTGGAGACGCCGACGAAACAACCTCATACAGTACTCAATCCCCATATAGTACGTAATCCCCATACGGCAGACGGTCCAGCCCTTCGCAAGCCTCGCTCACCGGCGGAAGGGCGCGCAATTTTCCGTTGCACCCGCCTGCACAGAATCTTGATTCGTTCTACGCAACGTGCCTCATTCGACAGCCGAGCCGTTGCGAACGAACGAGCCTACCGTGAGAGAATGGGCGAGTTATGACGCCACCACCATCCCAGGCTCAATCGAGCCAAAACGCGCCTGGCCGCGGCGGCCGCCAAGTCATGCCCGCCGTCGAATCGGGGCCGCGTCCGCTGCTCTCGTTCGCGGAGGCGCGCAGGGGCAAGCCGCCCGAACACTTGGCGGACCTTGACGTCGCCGAGAGGAAAGACAGGGTGGCAAAGGCGGGCTTTCCGGCTTTTCGAGCCGATCAGCTGTCGAGACACTACTTCGAGCATTTCGACGTCGACCCGGAGCGAATGACCGACCTTCCCGCGCGGGGGCGCGAGGAGCTCGTGTCAACGTTTCTTCCTCCGTTGCTGACGAAAGTCCGCGACCTGACCGCGGACCGGGGTCTCACGATCAAATCGCTTTGGCGGATGTTCGACGGCGCAATGGTCGAAACGGTGCTCATGAAATACCCCGACAGGGCAACTCTGTGCATTTCCTCCCAGGCCGGATGCGGGATGGCGTGTCCGTTCTGCGCAACGGGTCAAGGAGGGCTCACGCGCAACCTGTCCGCGGGGGAGATCGTCGAACAGGTCCGCTGCGGAATGCTCGCCGCCGCGCGAGGCGACCTCGGCGAACCGTGCCGCCTGACCAACGTCGTGTTCATGGGCATGGGCGAGCCCCTTGCGAATTGGAAACAGGTGCTCAAAGCCCTCCGGCGGATCATTGAGCCTTCGCCCGCCGGCTTCGGCCTGTCTGCCCGCAACGTCACGGTTTCAACCGTGGGAATGGCGCCGCTCATCGAGAAGCTCGCCGAGCAGGGCATGCCCGTGACGTTGGCGATCTCCCTCCACGCGCCCGACAACGAGCTTCGCGACCCCCTGATTCCCATCAACTCGCGATTCAACGTGGGTCGACTGCTCGACGCCGCCCGTTCCTATTTCGCCAAGACGGGCCGTCGCGTCTCCGTCGAATACGCCCTCATCCGGGACATGAACGACCACAAGTGGCGCGCGCAGCTGTTGGCCGACGAGCTCAACCGTCGTGGCCGAGGGTGGGCGCACGTCAACCCCATTCCCCTCAATCCGACTCCCGGCTCCATTTGGACTGCGAGCACCCCTGAGGCCCAGAATACTTTTGTACAGACTTTGCTGGACGCGGGCATCCCGACGACGATACGTGACACGCGCGGATCGGACATTGACGGCGCCTGCGGACAGTTGGCAGCTGAAGTCACGCGATCTTCTGCAAGGGCGGCCAAGGCCGCCGAGGCCGCCGAGCTCGTCAGGCGCGGGTCGGGGGCGGACGGACCGAAGGGGGTTTTGCGATGAAGGACAGACCGTTTCGCACGGTTGGTATCTTCGACAAGGGATACGACATCGAGGAAGTCGATGATTTCCTCCGCAGGGCGAAGGATGCCTACAACGGGCCGCTGACTCCGGCTTTCGACGAGAACACCGTGCGAAACGCCGCCTTCAGCAGGGCGCGCGGCGGATACGTGCCCGCTGAGATCGACGACGCGCTCGACAGGCTGGAGGCCGCCTTCGTCCAAAAGCGGAGGGCCTTGGTCGTTGCGGACCGGGGCGAGAAAGCCTGGCTGAACACCACATATCAGGACGCCAAGAGCCTCTACCCGCGTCTTTTGCGCCCGGTGGGCCGCAGATTCCGCGAGGCAGACGGGTGGGGCTACTCGAAGATCGAGGTCGACGAACTCATCGACAGGCTCTCCGACTACTTCGACGGAAAAACCGATCTGTCGGCGCGCGAGGTGCGCGAAGCCGTCTTCGGCTCCGCGAAGGACAATCACGCTTACGACGAGTCGGTCGTCGACGTCTACCTCGAACGCGCCGCGAGCGTTCTCCTGTCAGTCGAGTGATGGCGGGTTCACAGCGCGGGGTGGTTCTTTTGGGGTCCACCGGTTCCATCGGTACGCAGGCGCTCGACGTCGTCGCGCGGAACCCGGAGGATTTCCGCATTCTCGCACTCGGAGCGGGCGGAGGAAACGTCGATCTGCTTGCCCGCCAGGCCGTGCAATTCGGTGCGAAGGCCGTGGCGGTCGCCGATCCGGCCGCGGAGGCAGCCCTCGCAAAGGCGCTTTCGGCCTATGCCCCCGCCGGAAGCTGGTCCGACGCGTGCGGTGCAGCACGCCCCTCGGCCGATGATTCGTCCTCCGCACGAGCGGACGCCGGCCCTTTCACCGCCGATTCGGCCGGGGCCGTCGCCGAGCCGGCCCGCAGTCCCGGCGGCGTCGGCCGACTGCCGGAAATCGTCTCCGGCCCGTCGGCGATGTCGGCGATAGCCTCCATGGCGGGGGAGGACGACGTGGTCCTCAACGGCGTCACTGGTTCGATCGGCCTGGCGCCCACCCTCGCGGCGCTGCGGTCGGGAGCGACGCTGGCCCTGGCCAACAAGGAGTCCCTCGTCGTCGGAGGCCCCCTCGTCGGGCAGGCGACGGTCCGGCCGGGCCAGATCGTCCCCGTGGACTCGGAGCATTCGGCCATAGCTCAAGCCCTCTCGTCCGGGCGGCATCGCAAAGGCCTGACGAGCCCCGTCGTCGACGGTTCGACGGAAGTGCGGCGGATCGTCCTGACGGCTTCCGGCGGGCCTTTCCGAGGCAAGACAAGAGCCGAACTGGCCCGCGTCACCGCGGAGGAGGCGCTCGCCCATCCGACGTGGAACATGGGGCCGGTCGTGACGGTCAACTCCTCGACACTCATGAACAAGGCCCTCGAGCTCATCGAGGCGGCCTACCTTTTCGACGTCGCCCCCGACGACATCGTCCCCGTCGTCCACCCCCAATCCGTGGTGCACTCGATGGTCGAATTCCGCGACGGATCGACGATCGCCCAGGCGTCGCCGCCGGACATGAGGCTTCCCATCGCGCTCGGCCTGTCCTGGCCGCGGCGGCTTGCCGACGTCGTCCCCGCGAACGACTGGGACAAGCCGGCAGCGTGGACGTTCGAGCCGCTTGACGACGAGACCTTTCCCGCAATCGGCCTGGCGCGAGCCGCGCTTGTGCAGTCGCCGCTGCACCCCGCCGTCTTCAACGCCGCCAACGAGGAATGCGTCGAAGCCTTCCTGCGCGGGCGGCTCTCCTACCTCGCCATCGTCGACACCGTCGCCGATGTGTTGGAGGCTTTCGAAGCAATCGACGAGCCGAGTTACGAAAGCGTGCTCGAGGCCGACCGATGGGCCCGCGCCCGCGCCCGCGAGACGATGGGAGTTTGATGTCAATCCTGGGAATCCTCTTCCTTGTATTGGGCTTGCTGATTTCGGTGGGAATCCACGAACTCGGCCATATGATCCCCGCCAAGAAGTTCGGGGTGAAGGTCTCCCAGTACTTCATCGGCTTCGGCCCCACCCTGTGGTCGAAGAAAGCCGGCGGAACGGAATACGGGATCAAGGCGCTGCCCCTGGGCGGATTTGTGAAGATCGCGGGCATGATTCCGCCGGGCAGGCCCGGGCGCAAAGAGCTCGACAGGCGGGGCAAGCTCACGCTGGCCGAAGAGGCGCGCCGCGAAAGCGCCTCCGAAATCGGACCGGGCGAAGAGTCCCAGGCGTTTTGGCGGCTTTCGGCTCCGAAGAAGCTCGTCGTCATGTTCGGCGGGCCGTTGACGAACCTCGTCCTGTGCTTCGTGTGCCTGACGATCGTCGTATGCGGGATCGGGCTTCCCAAAGCCACATCGACGGTTGGGAAAGTCGTGCCGTGCGTGACCCAGAAATCCGAGTGCGCGGCCTCGGACCCCAAGTCGCCGGCGGCTGAGGCGGGGCTGCGCGCGGGCGACGAAATCACCTCCTGGGGCGGACGCGCCGTCAAGGATTGGAAAGATATCCAGGCGGCGATCGCCGAGGGCGGCACCGACAAGGCCGACGTCGTCGTCCGGCGCGGCGGCGCGACGACGACGCTGAGCATCGCCCCGATCGCGACGAAACGGCCGAAGACCGACGCCTCCGGGAAGGCCGTCAAAGACGCCCGGGGGGAAACGGTCTACGAGATCAAGCCCTACGTCGGCATTTCTCCCACGCACGAACGCCGATCCGACTCCCTGGCGCGGGTTCCCGGGATGGCCCTTGAGCAGGCGGAAGGGACGGCCAAAGCGCTCGCTCGGCTTCCCGTGGGTCTGTGGCAAACCGCCCGAAGCGTCGTGACGGGGGAAGAGCGATCCGCCTCGGGCGTCGTAGGAATCGTCGGCGTCGCCGATCTGGCGGGGGACATTGCCTCGGTGCAGGCAAAGTCCTACGACTGGCCGGCGCGCCTCGGCGATCTCCTCTTGCTGATCGGCTCGCTCAACATGACGCTCTTCATCTTCAACCTCATCCCCCTCCTTCCGCTCGACGGCGGGCATTTGGCCGGCGCCACATTCGAGGGGCTGCGGCGATCGATCGCCCGAAGGCGCAGACGCCCCGACCCGGGCCCGATCGACACCGCGCGTCTCATGCCTCTCAGCTACGCCGTCGCGATCGCCTTCATCGCCATGACCGTCGTCCTCGTCGTGGCCGACGTCGTCAACCCGGTCAAGCTTCTGTAGCCGGCCCGCTCCGCCCTGCTCCGAGTCTCCTCTTGAAAACGCAGGCGGGCGCATCGCTTCGGTGATAGTTTTGACGGTGACGGCGTTTTGGCGCCGACGCCGCGTTCGCGACGTCGTCTTCGAGCCGAAGCGCTTTCGCCGCCGCGTCGTCCTTTACATTCTGTCCGCTGCGGAGACCGACGACGTGAACGCGCATCCGTCGTTTCTCATGAGAATGGGAGTCTCGAGCGGGACGAACGCTTCGCTCGTCGACCTTGCCGCGCTAGTCGGCGCCGTCATGTTGCTTGTGACGCCGATGGTTTCGCTGGCCGACGGGCCGGGGACTTTGGGCGCCAGGCGCGCGTGCACACGGGACGCTCCGACATAGGAGGCGCGGACCTGAAAGACGCGGACCCGGGAGAGGCCTCGGACATGGAAAACCGGTGATCTCGCGGTCCCGTCCGGGCCCGCTGGGCAGACGCTCGAGCCGAGACGAAAGCCGGAGGTACCTGACAGAAACGAGAGCGAGGGAACGGGCAAATGGACGATCGCGCCGACGACGCCTTCGGCGATCTGCTGGGCGTTTTTCTGCAGAAAGAACGCAAGAAAGAGGCCCAAAACAAACCAAACCGTCTGCGTGCAGAAAGAAAGGGCGGACGCGGAAGAAGGATGTCGGCGATCGCTGGAAAACGAGCTGCCGCGCGCACCGAGCCCGAGCCCCGAACGCCGGGATGGTTCGTTCGGTTCATGCTTTTCTTCCAAATTGCGATGATCTATTTTGCGCCCTTTTTGACGATTTTGGTGCCGAAATGGTCAGGAAACGACGTTGCGATCGACATGATCGCGATTTGCTTGTTTCTTCCCGTGATGCTTCTTGCTCAAATGCTGATTTTCATTGTGACGATGGTGCGCGCCATCTCCAGCGGCGTCTTTGCACTCGGCTACGTCGTATCGACCTTTCTGTGCTCTTACTATCTCTGTGTATTCGCCTACGCGCTCAGCATGGGAGGATTCGGCGGGGAAGGAAGCCATCCGCCTTTCCTCCGCAGAATCGGCTTCTCTTTTGAAACCTCGATGTCCGTGGCCGTTTTCAGCGTCTATTTCGGCGTCTTCTCCCTGCTCTTGGCGCTGGCGACGTCGTTTTGCGACACTCCGAAGAAGCCTGATAAGGAAAAGTCTGTTCTCGTTGACCGGAAGGTTTCCGAGCGCGGAACTCTTGACGGCGACGGAAGTCCATTCATATCCTCGTAGGCGCTGGATGCTTGCGAGCGCGAGGGTAAGTGCAGAAAAACACTGCGCTGCCCTCCTTCGTCCAAGGCGGAAGGCAGGAGTTATAAACATGCCCGACGATACAAGCAGCTCCGCCGGAGACCCGAATGCGCCCCATGGGCCTGCGCCCTGCCAAGAGAAGGGGGGCGAGAGCCTTCCAGACCGAGAGGAACGGCCGACGCTCGGCAGCATGTACGGCCTGTATCGGCTGCAGGGCATTTTGGCCTTCGTCGTGCCGCTGGCTTGCCTCGCCTCGTACTACGCGGCGTACGCGGCAACCGGGGACTCCTCCGACGTCGCCATGGTTCTGGGTATGGCCCTGACCATGCTCATCGGGCAGACGGCGGCCTGGATTGCAAGCGCGACAAAAGCCCGCAAAATCGGGGTTCTCGGTTTGGGAAGGCCGACGGCCGCCTGTCTTGTCGCCTACTGCGCCTGCGCGTCCTTCGTCGTTGTCTGCCTAGCCTTCGGCACAAGGCTTTTTCACGTGCGCGGACTCGACCGCGGCGCGGCTCTTCGTCTCACCGCCCCGGTCATGGTCGTTTTGCTCCTTGCGGCGGTCGCATCCGCCCTGGCGAGCGAGCCGACAGCCGACGGGGCCGGAAAATCGACCCCGCCCGTGCGAGGCCAGCCTGGCCCGCCGAGCAGGCAAAGAAGGGGAGGCGGCCCCGCCATGCCCGGGCTTCGACGCTTCGTCTACAGGCGCCAAGGCTTGATGATGCTCGGCGTCGTCGCGGCGATCACGCTTATGCCCGGAGGCGTGTGCAAAAAAGGCTGGATGGTTTTCATCGGCGTTCTGTTCCTTTCCCCGATCGCGCTTTTCGGCCTTCTGCTCGTGCGGATCGTCACGCATTCGCGAATGAAGCGTTCGAACGACGTCGCGCGCGCAATGCCGGCTCCGACGGCCGTTTTTTTGACGGCCGTCTACGCAAGCGCGATCCTTTACGGACTGAGCATGTATGAGAACGACGGCGCAGAGGACCATCCCTCGATTTTGGACAACATCGGAGTGCCGACGAGCGTGAGCTTCTTCCTCGTCTCCGTTTCGCTCATCGCGGGAGGGTTGAGTCTGCTCGCGGCGGCCGTGAGCCTGGCCTTCGTCAAGCCGGCGCGGGCTTTCACACACGGCGAGTGAAGTCGCAGCGGCTGATTCTCCCGTCACACAGACAGGCCCGAGATCACATCGTCGCGGTTCACGTGGGATACTTGGACGCGTGATTGTTGACCTTGGCATGCCGGGCCTGCGCCCCGAGCTCAATGTCCTCTCCCCGAGGAAGCGCACGCGTCAGATCCAGGTCGGGGGCGTCGCCGTCGGCGGCGACGCCCCGATTTCAGTGCAGTCGATGACCACGACGAAGACCCACGACATCGGCTCGACCCTCCAGCAGATCGCCGAGCTCACGGCCGCCGGGTGCGACATCGTCCGCGTTGCGTGCCCCACGGACAAAGACGCCTCCGCGCTGAAGATCATAGCCCAGCAGTCCAGAATCCCCGTCATAGCGGACATTCACTTCCAGCCCAAGTACGTTTTCGCCGCCATTGAGGCCGGATGCGGGGCCGTTCGGGTCAACCCCGGAAACATAAGGAAGTTCGACGACAAGGTCGCCGACATCTGCAAGGCCGCCTCGGACTGCGGCGTCTCCCTTCGCATCGGCGTCAACGCTGGGTCGCTCGACCCGCGGCTGCTCAAAAAATACGGCTCCGCCACCCCGGAGGCGCTCGTCGAATCCGCCGTCTGGGAGGCATCCCTCTTCGAGGAATGCGGTTTCCGCGACTTCAAGATTTCGGTCAAGCACCACGACGTCGTCACGATGGTGCGGGCCTACCAGATGCTTGCCGAGCGAGGCGACTGGCCCCTCCATCTCGGCGTCACCGAGGCGGGCCCCGCCTTCCAGGGAACCATCAAATCCGCCGCTGCCTTCGGCACGCTCCTGGCGCAGGGGATCGGCGACACGATCCGCGTCTCCCTCTCGGCGCCTCCCGTCGAAGAGGTGAAGGTCGGATCCAAGCTCCTCGAATTCATGGGGCTGCGTCCGCGCAAGCTCGAGATCGTCTCCTGTCCCTCGTGCGGGCGCGCCCAGGTGGACGTGTGGACGCTCGCCGAATCCGTCGAGGAAGGGCTCAAGGACGTCAAGGCGCCGCTGCGGGTGGCCGTCATGGGCTGCGTCGTCAACGGGCCCGGAGAGGCGCGCGAAGCCGACCTCGGCTGCGCCTCGGGAAACGGCAAGGGCCAGATCTTCGTGCACGGACAGGTGGTCGAGACGGTCCCTGAAGACCAGATCGTCGAGACCCTGCTGAAGTACGCCAACGAGATGGCTGAGGAAATGGGCGAGGCCGCCGAAGGCGACAAGCCCGTGGTTCAGGCATTCTGAGCGGTCGACGTGTCCTGGCTCAATCGCAAACGCTGCCCCGGCATGCGCTCCCTCGGATCCTCCGACGCGGAGGCAGTCTTGCGTTTCTTCGAAAGCAGACCGGTGGATGCGGTCCTTGCGCGGGTGGCCGTGGAAGACATGGGGCTTTCCGGCCACAGGGGAATCGGCTTGTTCGACGCCGCCAACGAGCTCACGGGGTTCGCGTGGGACTGGGGCAACGTCATTCCCCTCGGCTTCGACGCCGCGGGCCTTGACCTCCTCGCCGAAGAGCTGCTCGGGAAGTGGCGGTCGGCGACGTCGATGGTGGGCCCCAGCGACCAGGTGATGGGCCTGTGGGAACGGGTGGAGAGCCAATGGGGGCCGGCCCGTGAAATTCGCAGGCGGCAGCACTCGATGGTCATGGGCGAAAGGCTCAAGACGGCCCCGGATCCGCTTGTCCGGCAGGCTGAGCTTTCAGACATGCCCATCGTCTTTCCGGCCTCCGTGGCAATGTACATCGAGGAAGTGGGGCAGGACCCGACCGCCTTTGGCAACGCCTATGAGAGACGAGCCGAAGGCCTCGTCATGCGCGGCCACACGTTCATTCGCACGGCGCCCGCAGCCGACGGCGTGGGCGAGCGCGTCGTCTTCAAGGCCGACGTCGGCGCCTTGGCCGGCGGCGTGGCGCAGATCCAAGGGGTGTGGGTGCCGCCGGATCTGAGGGGGCGCGGCATCGCCACATCGGGGATCGCCGCCTCCGTCGCCCTCATTCGGGAAAAGGTCGCTTCGACCGTCTCCCTCTACGTCAACGACTTCAACGAGCCCGCCGTCGCCGTCTACCGCAAGGTGGGCTTCGACGCCGTCGGAGAATGGACCACGATATACATATAGCCGTGCGGGCGGGGCCCGAGGCACGGTGCTGCCGAATGCCGTGCGCGGCCGGCCGCACCGGGGCGCGGCGAAAACGGGGGAGCGGCGAGGCAGCGAATGCGGCGAAAGACGGGCGCGGCCCGTCGGATTCGACGGCTTCGGCAGGCCGCCCGGTATGCTTGTACCCGTGCTTAGAATGTCGTCTCTTTTCGTTCGTACGCTGCGCGAAGATCCGGCCGACGCCGAAGTCGCCAGCCACAGGCTTCTCGTGCGGGCGGGGTACATCCGCCGCGCGGCCCCCGGAATCTACACGTGGCTGCCGCTTGGCCTCCGGGTGCTGAGAAAGATCGAGAGGATCGTGCGCGAAGAGATGGAGGCGGCCGGCAGCCAGGAGGTCCATTTCCCTGCGCTCTTGCCGCGCGAACCCTACGAGGCCTCGGGCCGGTGGAGCGATTACGGACCCACGCTGTTCAAGCTCAAGGACCGCAAAGAATCGGACTACCTCTTGGCGCCGACGCACGAAGAGCTTTTCACCCTGCTGGTCAAGGACATGTACTCCTCGTACAAGGACCTTCCGCTCTCGCTCTACCAGATTCAAACGAAGTATCGCGACGAGGCCCGCCCGAGGGCCGGGGTCATCCGCAGCCGCGAGTTCGTGATGAAGGACGCCTACTCCTTCGACGTCGATGAAGCGGGGTTGGACGCCTCCTACGCCGCCATGCGATCCGCCTACCAGAGAATCTTCGCCCGGCTTGGCCTGCCCTTCGTCATATGCTCGGCGGTCTCCGGTGCGATGGGGGGATCGCGAAGCGAGGAGTTCCTCTTTCCCTGCGAAATCGGGGAGGACGCCTTCGTGCGCTCCGCCGGAGGGTACGCGGCCAACACCGAGGCGGTCACCACGGTCCCGCCGGTCGAGGTCGATTCATCCTCCTTCGGCCAGCCTATCGAGATAGTCACCCCCGGAGCCTCGACGATCGCCACGCTGGTTGACGCGGTGAACGAGGCGGCGCCGAAGCCCGACGGACTGTGGACGGCCGCGGACACCCTGAAGAACGTCGTCGTCGCGGCCGTCCATCCCGACGGCAAGCGCGAGGTGATCGTCATCGGGCTGCCGGGCGACCGGGACGTCGACATGAAGCGGGTGGAGGCGGCGCTCGCCCCCGCCGAGGTCGAGATGGCGACGCCGGAAGACCTCGAAGCCTATCCGGAGCTGGTCCCCGGATACATCGGGCCTCAAGCGGTCGGGCCGCAGTCGGCGCGTCCGGCCGAGGCGGAGCCGCCTGCTCCGCGCTACCTCCTTGATCCCCACGTCGCGAGGGGGTCGCGTTGGGTGACCGGGGCGAACAAGCCGGACGTTCACGTGGTCGGCCTCGTCTACGGGCGTGATTTCGAGGCCGACGGCTCAATCGAGGCGGCCGAGGTGCGCGCCGGGGACGAGGCGCCCGACGGCTCGGGCCCCTTGGAGATCGCCAAGGGAATCGAGGTCGGGCACATATTCCAGCTGGGCCGCAAGTATGCGAAGGCCCTCGGCCTTTCCGTCCTCGACGAGAACGGAAAGAGCCGAACCGTGACGATGGGATCCTACGGAATCGGGATCACCCGGGTTCTGGCCGCGCTCGCCGAGGAGAACCACGACGGGCGGGGCTTGATGTGGCCGGCGAGCGTGGCGCCCGCGCACGTTCACATCGTCGCCGCCGGAAAGGACGACTCCCTTTACGCCGCCGCCGAGGAAATCGCCGCCGGTTTGGAGGCCGACGGAGTCGAAGTGCTGCTCGACGACCGCCGCAAGGTCAGCGCCGGAGTGAAGTTCGCCGACTACGAGCTGCTGGGCGTGCCCTTCGGCGTCGTCGTCGGACGCGGGCTGGCCGAGGGACGCGTAGAGATCCGAGACCGGGCCGGAGAAACGATCGAGGCGCCGATCGAGCAAGTCCGCGAGCGAGTCGGCGAGCTCGTCCGGTCCGCCTTGTCCGCGCAGAGCTGACGTCCAGGCGGTTTATAGGCTCGCGTCCGGGCGGTTTGGCCCGCTATTTCTTCAGGAGCGTCCCCGCGCTGTCGCGTTCCTCTTGCGTGGCATACAGAGAGCAGGCGTAGCTGACAGCCGCCTCCCCGTTGGGTTTGTCGGCTTTCGCCGCGCCGCTCACGAGCGCACTTGAGCTTCTTTTCAGCGCGGCGCCCCTCAAGGTCTCGCCCGCGGCGAGCTTGGGAAGGGCGACGACGGCCGGGCGCCTGTCCTTGGCGCCGGAGGAGATCATCGCCGACTGGGCGGCTTTGATCGAGTCGATCCGGGAGATTCCCGCCTGCCGTTGATTCGCGGGAAGGGAGGCGACGTCCGTCTCCAGCCATTGGCGGGCCGCCTCGACGCCCGAAAGGGCTTCCTCGGTCGCCGCCGCCTTGCCCGCGGCGACCGGATCGACGTCGCCGCATGAGGCCTTGCCCCCGGCGTGCGTCGCCACGCCCACGGCCTGAAGACGGGCGTCGAGAGCGACCGAAAGATAGGTTTGGCGTTGCGAAGCCGGGGCCGAATTGGCGGCCGCAACGGCCTCTCGCGAGAGCTCGCCGAGTTTGAGGGCAAGGAAGGAGGCATCCGCGTTCGCCGGCGCCGAGGTCGAAACCGGCGGGTTCGTGCGTCCCGAAGGCGCGCCGTTCGGCCACGGCCTCCACACCCCTCCCAACGCGGAGGCATACGCGGAGGCGGCGCTTTCCACACGGGGAAAAACGCTCGAATTCGGCGACGAGGCGGCCAGCCGCTTCGCCGCATCGGCGATGAGCGTCGACTTTTCAGCGAGCGCCTGGCGCTTGCGCTCCTGGCTCGAAGCGGGCGCCGGTTCGACGTCCTGATTGTCGAAGCGCACGCCCGATGCGATGAGCAGGCCGATTATGAGCACCGCCAGAAGAGCGGAAAGGCCGAAAACTAAGCGACGAGATGTCATGAACCAATTTTGCCACGGGCGCGATCCCACATTTCACTCGCTCCGGGGCGATGAATCGGTAGGCTAGGGGCATGGCACCGTCACGTAGAACTCATCCCGGTGGGCGTCGCGACTCCCGCAATTCGCGCCGTCCGCACCAGGAACGCCGGGAAAACGCAGAGATGACCGAGAGCATTTCCACGGCACTGGACGAAGTCGTCGCCTCGCGGGGACTTTACCTGGAAGCGGTGAAGATCGGCAGGGGCGGCAAGAACCTCGTCGTCAAAGTCGTCGTCGACCTGCCCTCCGGCCCCGGGGGAGTCGATTCCGACCGGCTGACCGAGGTTTCACGCGACATCTCGCAGCGGCTCGACGACGTCGACTTGGTGCAAGGCGCGTACACGCTGGAGGTTTCGACTCCCGGCGCCGAGCGCTCGCTGCGCGAACCCCGCCATTTTTCCAGGGCGCAAGGCCGCCTCGTGGAGCTGCGCACGGTTGACGGGAAGAGCGTCGTCGGCCGGCTCGTGAGCCTTTCCGGCGACGCGTTGAACGTCCAAGTCGAGGGGAGTCGACGCAGCGTGCCCATGGCCGAGGTCGTCTCCGGCCGTGTCAAGATCGATATGAGCCGGGCTCCGCAGTCCGCGATCGAGGAGGAAGAAGACTGATGGACATTCAGATGAACGAGCTTCGCATCGTCGAAAGCGAGCTTGGCATCAGCGTCGACGTGATCGTGGGTGCGATCGAGGACGCGTTGCTTCACGCCTATCAACGCGTTCCGGGGGCGGTGCGCGGCGCCCGGGTGGAAATGGACCGGAACACCGGCAAGGTCACGGTCTATGCGCCCGAGGTCGACGAGGAGGGGGAGGTCATCGGCGAATTCGACGACACCCCCGGAGACTTCGGCCGCATCGCGACGTCCACGGCGCGGTCGATCATCGCGCAGCGCCTGCGCGACGCCGAGACGGACAGGGTGCTCGGATCGTTCAAGGGGAAGCAGGGCGAGGTCGTCTCCGGCGTCGTCCAACAGAACCCTCGCCACGACAGCCGAGACCTGCTGGTCGACGTCGGCGAACACGAGGCCATCTTGCGGGTTGAGGAGCAGGTGCCGACGGAGAGGTTCCGCCACGGCGACCACATTCGGGCCCTCGTCCTCGAGGTGTCCGTGGGCACTCGCGGCGCTTCCGTCCGCCTCTCGCGGACCCATCCTGACTTCGCGCGCAAGCTCTTCGAGATGGAGGTGCCTGAAATCCAGGACGGCACGGTCGAAATCGTCGCGCTTGCCAGAGAGGCGGGGCACCGCGCGAAGATCGCCGTGTGGTCGGACATCCCGGACGTCAACGCAAAAGGCGCGTGCATCGGGCACAACGGGCAGCGAGTGCGCGCGGTCACCACCGAGCTTGGCGGCGAGAAAATCGACATAGTCGACTACGACGACGATCCCAAGGCCTTCATCGCGGCGTCCCTCTCGCCCGCCAAAGTCGTGCGCGTCGATATCCTCGACAAGGCCGAACGCCAGGCGAGGGCGATAGTCCCCGACGGGCAGACGTCGCTCGCGATCGGGAAAGAGGCGCAGAATGTGCGCCTTGCCGCCAAACTGACCGGCTGGTCGATTGACATCCGCAAGGAATCGGACGATCTGGACGCCTTCGACGACTGAATGTGAGTGAGCGCTCCCTTCTTCGGCCCGGCCGTTTCGGCATCTTCGGCGTAAAAGCGCTAAAATACCCAATGGCGTTCTTGAAGGAGGAGGCTGGTGACAGGTCGACCTCGTACCTGCATTGGATGCAGGCTCAAGGGCAGCCGTATGGAAATGGTCCGCGTGGTGCGGCGCGAATCCGCGGTTGTCGTGGATTCGCGCGGAACGATGCAAGGCCGCGGAGCTTGGGTGCATCCCGATCTCTCGTGTCTTAAACGTGCGGTGCGCTCGCGGGCCTTCGAGCGCGCTCTCAAAGCTGCGCCTCTCGATACGGGGGCAGTGGAGGAGTTGCTTGTCCCGTCGGACGGAAACCCGTCCGAGAGTCGAGATAAGAAAGCGGGTAGAGACCCGATGGGCACCCGATGAGTACCCAGCGATGAGCTGCCAGCACTAGTGGGCCTGTGCGCGACACTGGCCCGTACGAAGGAGAACTGTGGCCAAGGTCCGCGTCCATGAACTCGCCAAGGAATTGGGCATAACGAGCAAAAAGCTGCTCGAAGTGCTCAAGGAAAGCGGCGAATTCGTCAAGTCCGCCTCGTCGACCATCGAGGCGCCCGTCGTGCGCAAAGCGCACGAATACATCGAAGCTCACCCCGAGCTAATTGAAAAGAAGAAGAAATCCGCCAAGAAGCCCGCCTCGCAGGCCAAGGCAGGCAAGTCGGGCGAGCGCGCCGTCGATCCTGACGCTGAAAAGGCCGACGGCGCAAAGTCCCAGAGCCCCTCTCGTGCCCGTGCGCCTGAAGGCAAGGATGCGCCGGGCGACGGCTCGACGTCGGCGCAGGCGTCCCCCGCAGCCGAGCGGACCGCGCCCCGAGCCCAAAGCGGCGGCGCACCGGTTCCGGGACCCAAGCCCGGACCCGCTGCTGCGGCTTCCAGTTCCAAGGCGCCCGCGGAGAAAACGGACAAGCCGCGTGAAGCGGCCGGGGCGAAGGCTGCCAAGCCGGCTGCGCCCAAGCCCGGCGCCCCGAAGCCCTCTGCGCCCAAGCCGGCCGGGGACAAGTCCAAGGCCCCTAAGCCTTCGAATCCGAAGAAGAAGCGTTCCGGCGGCGGGGGGCCGAAGCCCCAGGCGCCGCGCCCTGGCAACAATCCGTTCGCGCCCGCGCAGGGAATGCCCCGCCCCGGCGGCGGGGGGCCGAAGCCTCAGGCGCCGCGCCCTGGCAACAATCCGTTCGCGCCCGCGCAGGGAATGCCCCGCCCCGGCGGCGGTCAGCGTCAGCAGGGCAAGTCGGGAGGCCGATCAGGCTCCTCGCGCCCGCGTTCCGGCGCTCAGCGCCCCAACCCGAGCATGATGCCCGACAGGTCGTCCGCCCAGCCGGCGGGGCGTTCCTCCTCGGGCGGCAACAGGGGACGCTCCGGAGGCCCGGGCCGCGGCGGTCCAGGCGGACCCGGAAACCGCGGCGGCGGCTTCACCCGGTCCGGCGGGAAGTCCCGCGGCGGCTCAACGGCCGGCGCGTTCGGACGGCAGGGCGGGCGCCCCTCGCGCGGCCGCAAATCGAGAAGGGCCAAGCGCGAAGAGTTCGAGGCGCAGTCCTCTCCCATGGTCGCGGGCATCGAGGTTCCCCGCGGCGACGGATCCACGGTGGTCCGGGTTCGCGCAGGCGCATCCCTCGCCGACTTCGCCGAGCGCATCGGCGCAAGCTCCGCCGCCCTCATCGCCGTTCTGTTCCGCATGGGCGAGATGGCCACGGCCAATCAATCGCTCGACGAAGACACGTTCACCCTGCTCGGAGCCGAGCTCGGCTACGACGTCCAGATCCTCTCGCCCGAAGACGAAGACCGCGAGATCCTCGAGGCCTTCGACATCGACCTCGAGGCGGAGGACGAGGCCGAGGACGACAAGGACCTTGTCGCGCGGCCCCCGGTCGTCACCGTCATGGGCCACGTCGACCACGGCAAGACGAAGCTGCTGGACGCGATCCGCTCGACTCACGTCATCGACACCGAGCACGGCGGCATCACCCAGCACATCGGCGCCTACCAGGTGCATCTCGACTACGAGGGCCAGGACAGGGCGATCACCTTCATTGACACGCCCGGCCACGAGGCCTTCACCCAGATGCGTGCGCGAGGGGCCGACGTCACCGACATCGCCGTGCTCGTCGTCGCAGCGGACGACGGCGTCATGCCCCAAACGATCGAGGCCGTCAACCACGCGCAGGCGGCGGGCGTCAAGATCATCGTCGCGGTCAACAAGATCGACGTCGACGGCGCCAACCCGGAGAAGATCCGCGGCCAGCTGACCGAGTACGGGATCGTCACGGAAGAGTACGGCGGCGACACGATGTTCGTCGACATCTCCGCGAAGCTGCGCACCGGCATCGACGATCTGCTCGAGGCCATCCTCTACACGGCCGACGCCGACCTCGATCTGCGCGCCAATCCGAACCGGGACGCCCGCGGCGTCGCGATCGAGGCAAAGCTCGACCAGGGCCGGGGCGCCGTCGTCACGGCGCTCGTCCAGACGGGCACGCTCCGCATCGGCGACTCCCTCGTCGTCGGAACGGCCCACGGCCGAGTCAGGGCGATGTTCGACGACGGCGGAGGCGCGGTCGAAGAGGCCGAGCCGTCGCGTCCCGTGCAGATCTTGGGAATGTCCACGGTCCCCGCAGCGGGCGACTCCTTCCTCGTCGCGCCCGACGACCGCACTGCCCGCCAGATCGCGGACAAGCGCGAAGCGGCCCAGCGCGCGGCAACGCTCGCCAAGCGCCGCAAGCGGATCTCGCTGGAAAACCTCAACGACGCCCTCAAGCAGGGGACGGTCCAGACGCTCAATCTCATCATCAAGGGAGACGCGTCCGGCTCCGTCGAAGCCCTCGAAAGCTCGCTCCTCGAGCTGGAGGTCGGCGACGAGGTCGCGCTGCAGATCATCCACCGCGGCGTGGGCGCCATCACCCAGAACGACGTCAACCTCGCCACCGTCGACAACGCGATCATCATCGGATTCAACGTTCGCCCGGCCGAACGCGTCCAGGAGATCGCCGACCGCGAGGGCGTGGACATGAAGTTCTACTCGGTCATCTACTCCGCCATCGAAGACGTCGAAGCCGCCCTCAAGGGCATGCTCAAGCCGATCTTCGAGGAAGTTCAGCTGGCCGCGGCCGAAATCCGCCAGGTGTTCCGCTCCGGCAAGTTCGGAAACATCGCCGGTTCGATCGTGCGCTCGGGCACGATTCGACGCGGCGCGAAGGCCCGCTTGGTCCGCGACGGCGTCGTGGTCGCCCCCGATCTCGAGATCGTCTCGCTGCGCCGGGAAAAGGACGACGTCACCGAGGTCCGCGAAGGATACGAGTGCGGCATCACTCTCGGGTATCGCGACATTCGCGAGGGCGACTTCATCGAAACCTTCGAGATGCAGGAAAAGCCGCGCGATTGACGCGATCGGCGGCGGGCCGCCAGGTCCGCCGCCGCGGTCTCAGGCCCGCCCGTCGTCGAAGGCCTGCTTGTCGTCGAAGCCCAGCGGCCGGTCGAAGCCCATCCGCCGAAAAGGAGTGCCAGATGCCCAATCCACGCGCCAACAGAGTCGCCGAGCGCATCCACGAGATAGTCGCGTCTTTGGTGACAAACCGATTGAAGGATCCCCGCCTGGAGCTCGTGACCGTCACGGACGTCCGCGTCACCGGCGACCTTCAGCACGCCACGGTCTTCTACACCGCCTATGGCGATGAGAGGAAGCTCAGGGACGCCGGCCGAGCCCTCAACCGGGCCAAGGGCAATATTCGCTCGCACGTCGGCAGGCAGTTGGGCCTGCGCCTGACGCCGACGATCGAGTTCACTGCCGACGCCCTGCCGGAGACGGCCCGCTCCCTCGAGGACGCGCTCGCGGCAGCCCGGCACAGGGACGCCGAGATCGCCAAGTCGGCGGAAGGCGCTGCGCCCGCCGGGGACGCCGATCCGTACAAGAAGCCCCGCGACGTTGAGGAGGGCGAGGCCGCCGACGAAGCCTCGGCCGACGGCGACGATGCCTCAGACGGCGACGCGCTCGAGAGCGGCGAAGCCTTCGAGGCCTCCTTCGAATCGTCCGAGAACGACCAAGCCGAGGGCGTGGATGAGGCCTGAGCCTCGGAGCGCCCCGCGGCGAGTCATGCCGTGGGGCGAGATTCCCCGCGGGAGCTTCCCGGGAGACGGCCTTGCGGTCATCGACAAGGATCCCGGCGTCACGAGCCACGACGTCGTCGGCGCCGTCCGGCGGCTGGCGGGAACGAAGAAGGTCGGGCATGCCGGAACCCTCGACCCGATGGCCACGGGCGTTCTCTGCATCGGCCTAGGGCGCGCCACGAAGCTGCTGCGCTACGTCACGGGAACCGCCAAAGAGTACGAGGCGACGATTCGTTTCGGGATTGAAACGTCCACCGAGGACGCGCAGGGCGAACTCGTGCGGGCGAGGGGCGCGCGGGAGGCGGACGCCGCGGAGCTCGCCCGCGCGATGGCGGACCTGACCGGCGAAGTCCTTCAGGTTCCAAGCTCGGTGAGCGCTCTGAAAGTCGAAGGCCGCAGAGCCTACGATCTGGTTCGCGAGGGGCGCGAGGTGGTCCTCGACGCCCGGCCGATTCGCGTCGATGTCTTCGAAGCGGTCGGCGGCCCCCGATTCGCCGAGGCCTGCGGGGCGCCCGTCTTCGATTTGGACGTGCGCGTTGTGTGCGGCGCGGGAACCTACGTGCGAGCGCTGGCGCGCGATCTGGGGGAGGCTCTCGGATTCGGCGCGCACCTGACGTCTCTCAGGCGCACGCGAGTCGGCCCCTGGGATGTCGGCGAGGCCGTGAGCGTGCGCGAATGCGCCGACGCGGTCGAGGCCGACGGACAGATGCCCGTCCACACCTTGGCGGACCTGTGCCGCGCGATGTTCCCTGCTCTGGAGGTGTCGGAGCAGGCGGCGCGCGACCTGCGCATGGGGCGTTTCACAGATTCGCCCTTCGACTTCCTCGGCGCGAAAGCCGCAGCCTCCGCCGCTCTCGCTCCGAGCGCGGCGGGCCGCGACGCCCCAGGTTCCGGACCCGACGGACGCGGATCGGGATCCGCCGTCGCGGTGGCGTGGAGCGACGGAACGCCTGTTGCCCTCGTCAGCCGCAGAGGCGGGAGGGTCAAACCCGACCTGCTTTTGACGCTCGCTTCGGAAGAGTGACCTCTCTGCCCCGTGCAGGCGTCGGCTCGTGTACGGAGTACGTTGGGCCGGCATCAATCTTTCGCCGCCCCGACGGCTTCTCGCGATCGTCGACGTCGTCCAGATCGGAAGGCGATTTTTCTGCCCTGTACCCGCGTCGACATGCTCGGCTCCCGCGTCGATGTGCCCGGCGTCGGTGCTGAGCATTAACCTATATCTCATGACTAACGCTAACCACTCTCATTGCGGATGCGGGGGCAGCGCGGTCGATGCCGCCGCCGTCGCCGCCGCGATAGTCCGCGGGCACACTGCTGAGCCCCCGGCTTCTGTTGAACCGACGTCCGAATGCGGCTGCGGCGGGCACGGAGGATGCGGATGCGGGGGAGACGGAGCCTGCGGCTGCGGAGGAGGCACGGGCGAAAGGCCCGTCGTCGACGAGCGGATCGTCGACCTTTCGGAGGGGCGGCGCGACCTCGGCCTTCGCGGGTTGCCGGCGTGAGCATCGACGTATGGCGCAAACCTGAGGACATTCCGAGCGGCCTTGTCGGCACGGCGGTGACGATAGGGGTCTTCGACGGCGTGCACAAGGGCCACCGCGCGGTGCTGCGGGAGACGGTTCGGCAGGCGAGGGAACGCGGCTTCGTCTCCGTGGCGCTCACGTTCGACCCGCATCCCGCCTCCGTGCATTCGGCCCAGAACGTGCATCTCGTCTCGACCCTGGAAGACCGGATCGATCGTCTCGCTGCGGCGGGAATCGACGCCGTCTACGTCCAGAGGTACACCCTCGACTACGCCCGCGCGACGCCCCGCGAATTCTTCGAAAATCAGCTTGTGGGCGAGCTGCGGGCGCGCGTCGTGGTCGTCGGCGAGGACGTCAGATTCGGATTCCGCAATGAAGGCGACGGCGCTGTGCTCGCCGAACTGGGAGAGGAAAAAGGCGTCGATGTGACGCTTGTGTCCGATCTCGCCGCGCCGGAGGGACGCAGGTGGTCCTCGACTTGGGTGCGCGAGCTTCTCGCCGCCGGCGACGTCGCGGGGGCCGCCCGGGTCCTTGGGCGTCGCCATCGAATCCGCGGCGAGGTCGTCCACGGATTCCAGCGTGGGCGGGCCATCGGCTTTCCCACGGCCAATCTCGCGGGCGACGACCTCGGCGAAGTGCCAGCGGACGGCGTGTACGCGGGATGGCTCGTGCGCTCGGTCGAGGGCTCCTGCGCCGCGGAGTACCTCCCCGCGGCGATATCGGTGGGGACGAATCCGCATTTCGAGGGAACCGAGCGGACGGTCGAGGTCCACGTCCTCGGCAGGTCGGACCTCAACCTCTACGGAGAGTCGATAGCCGTGGACTTCGTCGAGTACCTCAGGCCCATGCTTTCTTTCGACTCCCTCGAGGGCCTCCTCGGCCAGATGGACGAGGATCTGCGCAACACGGCCGAGATTCTGGGCGTTCCGACGGCGGGAAGGGTCGATCCAGCGTCGGTCACCGCCGTGTGACCCGAGGGGACGCCGCCCGGGGCACGGCGCCGCCTGGGACGACGCCGGCGGCGCCCGGCCGCTCCCGGCACGCAAGCTCGTGGAAACCCGGTATGCAAGCTCACACAGGAAAGTCAACCTTCGTTTGTGCTTGCTGGTAAACTTAAAAGGCCGTCAGATCGGCCACGGAAGCGTCATAGCTCGGGAGAACATGCCCCGGAGCTCCGTGCAACGGAACGAAAAGGAGAATCATGGCCCTCAAGCCGGAACAGAAGAAGCAGATCATCGCCGAGTACGCGACCCATGAGGGCGACACCGGTTCCCCGGAGGTTCAGGTTGCTTTGCTCTCGGCCCGCATCAAGGAGTTGACCGAGCATTTTCGCACCCACAAGCACGATCACCATTCGCGGCGAGGCCTCATGCTTCTCATCGGCCAGCGCAAGCGGCTTCTGGCGTACCTTGCCGAAGAGGACATCGAGCGCTACCGCTCACTGATCGCTCGTCTCGGCCTTCGCCGGTGACATGGGGCGGCCCGGATGGAACAGTCCGGGCCGCATTTCGTTGATAAAGAGATCCCCAGTGCCCGGTCTTCGGTGGGAGCTTCCGGAAGGTTCCGTGAGTTGTCACTGATGGCCGTGTCGGGGAGAGAGACAGAAAATAAGGAGACATTCCATGGAGGGACCCGACGTCCACTCTTCGAACGCCGTCATCGACAACGGCTCGTTCGGAACCCGCACCATTCGTTTTGAAACGGGCCTTCTCGCCCGCCAGGCCAACGGATCGGCGCTCGCCTACCTTGACGATGACACCACGGTTTTCGCGGCGACCACTGCCTCGAAAGCCCCGAAAGAACATTTCGACTTCTTCCCCCTGACGGTCGACGTCGAAGAACGCTCCTACGCCGCCGGGCGCATTCCCGGCTCCTTCTTCCGCCGCGAAGGGCGCCCCGGAACCGAGGCCATCCTCGCCGCCCGGCTCATCGATCGGCCGCTGCGCCCCGCCTTCAAGAAAGGCATGCGCAACGAGGTCCAGGTGGTCGCCACGGTCATGACGATCAACCCGGACGAGGCCTACGACGTCCTCGCCATCAACGCCGCCTCCATGGCGACCTCTCTCGCGGGGCTTCCCTTCTCGGGCCCGATCGGCGGAACCCGCATGGCCCTCATCGACGGGCAATGGGTTGCCTTTCCGCGGTGGAGTGAGCTCAAGCGGGCCACGTTCTCCATGGCGATCGCCGGCCGCGTCGTGGGCGACGACGTCGCCATCATGATGGTCGAGGCGCAGGCCCCCGAACACGCGGACGCCGTCATCAAGGCCGGCGGCGCCAAGCCGACCGAGGCCGAGGTGGCAGCGGGCATGGAGGCGGCCAAACCCGTCATCCGCACGCTGTGCGAGGCGCAGTCCAAGCTCGTGGAGGAGTGCGGAAAGCCCGTCGGCGATTTCCCGTTCTTCCCGGATTACACGGACGAGCAGTACGAGGCCGTCGAAGAGAAAATCGGCGGCCGCTTCGCGCCGATCCTCGGCATCGTGGCGAAGGCCGAGCGCGACGAGGCTCTCAACGAGCTGACGGAGTCCGTCGTCGAAGAGCTCGCGGAGGCGTTTCCCGAGGAGGAAGCGGCGATTGCGGCCGCCGTCAACGCCGCGTTCAAGAAGACCATGCGCCATCACGTGCTCACGGAGGGCGTTCGCATGGACGGACGCACGCCCGTCGAGATCCGCACGATCACGGCTGAGGCGGGGGTCCTTCCCCGCGTCCACGGCTCGGCGCTGTTCCAGCGCGGCGAGACCCAGATCCTCGGGGTGACCACCCTCAACATGCTGAAGATGGAGCAGCAGCTCGACAACCTTTCCCCGGCGACGTCGCGGCGCTACATCCACCATTACAACTTCCCGCCGTACTCGACGGGGGAGACGGGCCGCGTCGGCTCGCCCAAGCGCCGCGAGATCGGCCACGGACACCTCGCCGAGATCGCCCTCGAATCCCAGCTTCCCGGCCGCGAGGAGTTCCCGTACGCGATTCGCCAGGTTTCCGAGACGATGGGCTCCAACGGCTCGTCGTCGATGGGCTCGGTGTGCGCATCGACCCTTTCGCTTTACAACGCGGGCGTCCCGCTTAAGGCGCCCGTCGCCGGAATCGCCATGGGCCTCGTCTCCGCTACGATCGACGGCGAGACGAAGTACTGCACCCTCACCGACATCCTCGGCGCCGAGGACGCGCTGGGCGACATGGACTTCAAGGTCGCCGGAACCCGCGAGTACGTCACGGCCCTCCAGCTGGACACGAAGCTCGACGGCATTCCCGCCGCGGTTCTCGACGCCGCCCTCGGCCAGGCCCGCGACGCCCGCTTCGCGATCCTCGACCTCATCACCGAGGCGATCGACGGGCCCGACGAGATGGCAGCCACCGCGCCGCGCATCATCACCGTCAAGATCCCGGTCGACAAGATCGGCGAGGTCATCGGCCCCAAGGGCAAGATGATCAACCAGATTCAGGAAGACACGGGTGCCGAGATCTCGATCGAGGACGACGGCACCGTCTTCATCGGCGCAACCGACGGCCCGTCCGCCGAGGCTGCCCGTCAAGCGGTCAACGCCATCGCCAACCCGCAGATGCCCGAGGTCGGCGAGCGCTTCGTCGGCACAGTCGTCAAGACGACGACCTTCGGCGCCTTCGTCTCCCTCGCCCCAGGGCGCGACGGCCTTCTCCACATCTCGCAGATTCGCCGAATCGTCGGCGGCAAACGCGTTGAGAACGTCGAGGACGTCCTCAACGTCGGCGACAAAGTCGAGGTCGAGATCGCCGAGATCGATCCTCGCGGAAAGGTCTCGCTCCACGCCGTCGTCGAGGAGGAGCCCGAGGCCCCGGCCGAGCAGGAAGAGGCGGAGCGTCCCGCCCGCCGCGAGCGCGGATCGCGCCGGGCGCCGCGCCAGCGCCGCCGCTCCAGCGAGAGCTCCGGTTCGACCGAGTGACGCGGCGGCCGCTCGGGCGGCACCTGTTCCGGCAGCAACAGTTCGAACGGCGACAGACGCAAAAGGGCGGCCCCTGTGGGGCCGCCCTTTCTATGCAGGGCCGCGCCGTCGGCCCATTCTTGACGCCGCGCGATCCGGGACCCGGATCCTCGGCCGATTCAGCACGCCGGGCGATTTAAGGGGCCTTCGCGGGCGGGTCGAAATCCGGTTTGGGCCGATTGCCTGCGCTCGGCTTCGCATAGACGCGTGTGCTTGGCTTGGCGTAGGCGCGTGTGCTTGGCTTGGCGTAGGCGTGTATGCTCGGCTTCGTATAAGCGGGTGCGCTCGGCTTCGCATCGATGGCAGGGTCGGTTAACCTTGACGGGTGACTGAGTTTTCCACCGTCGACCTTCCCATTTGCCCCGGTCCGCATGACATGTCTCTCACGGACGACGGCGCCCTCATCCGCCGCTCGGTGCTTCCGAGCGGGGTTCGGGTGCTGACCGAACGCGTCGAGAACGCGCACACCGTCTCCGTCGGCTTCTGGGTCGGGGCGGGGTCCGCCGATGAAAACGAGGGGACGCTCGGCTCCACGCACTTCCTCGAGCATCTTCTTTTCAAGGGCACGGCTTCGCGCAGCGCGAAGCAGCTCGCCGACCGCATCGACTTCCTCGGCGGCAATTTCAACGCCGGCACGGGCAAGCAGCTGACCTATTATTACGGGCACGTCGTGGAGGAGGACCTCGCGGACGCCGTCGATCTGCTCGCGGACATGGTTGCCTCCTCGGCTCTTGCGGAAGCAGACATGGAGATGGAGCGGGGCGTCATCCTTGAGGAACTCGCGATGTACGCCGACGACGCCTCCGAGGTCGCCCATGAGCAAATCGCCTCCCTCGTCATGGGCGGGCATCCGCTGGGCCGGCCGATCGGCGGAACCTCCGAGAGCGTCCTCGGGCTTGATCACGCGAATCTCACGAGCCACTACAAGCAGAACTATCGGCCCGAGGAGCTGGTGGTCACGGCCGCCGGGAAGGCCGACCACGAGGCGCTGTGCGCCACGGTCGAGGCGTCGCTGCGCCGAGCCGGATGGGACCTTCGCGAAGGAGCCGCGCCGGCTGAGCGTCGGCGACGCGCGCCCATCGAGTACCCGGAGGGCCGGGACCTCTCGATCGAACGCCCCGTCGAGCAGAGCGCCGTCGTCGTCGGCATGCCCGCGATGACCGACGAAGACGAACGCCGATACGCCCTGTACACGCTGTCGACGATTCTCGGAGGCGGCACCTCGTCCCGTCTTTTTCAGGAGGTGCGCGAAAAGCGCGGCCTCGCCTACTCGACCTACTCTTTTCCCGGCCTGTACCACGAGGGCGGCCTTTTCGGCCTGTACGCGGGGTGCTCTCCGGAGTCGGCGAAAGACGTCGCGGAGATCATGGAGGGGTGCCTGGAGGCGATCGCCGGCGAATCCGTCACGAAGATGGAGCTTGAGACCGCCTACAGGCGCGCCCGCGCCGACCACGCCTTCAGCTCAGAGTCAGTCGGCTCGCGGATGAATCAGCTCGGCCAGGCCGAAATCGTCCGCGGATCCCTCATTTCCCGGCAGGAGGCCCTGCGCCGTTCGCGGGAGGTCTCCGCCGACGACGTCGCAGCCGTCGCCGCCGAGCTCGCCCGCGCGCAGCGCTCTCGCGTGACCGTCGGCCCCTCCCAGTGACGCGAGGATTGCGCGGGCACAGACTTCATTTTCGCCACTCAGCCGGGTCCCCGTCTTTGAGCTGCCGCATCACCCCGCCTTTCCGACGACGACGTCGGCCAGCTGGTCCTGCGACTGCGTGCCGTCGTTCATGTACTCGGTATGCGTCCCGGCTCCGAAGCCCAGTGGGAACTTCATCCCGAAAATGTCCAGTGACTTTTCTTCCGTCGGCGAATAACCGGAGAGGTGCTTGATGTTCGGGTCCTTCATCGGATCTTCTCCCAAGCCTTCGAAGAACTCGGTGTCGTTCCTAAAGTCCTTTACAAAATCGGTTCGGTGGCGCATGGCGTAGGTGTGGCCTTCCGGCACGTTGTAGGTTTCGCCGCTGCCCCGTCGCCGGATCGTAGAGGAGCGGCTGTTTGGGAGGCTTGCCCTCTTCAGCGCCCAATTGGCCGCGCAGCTTCTCCAACTCCTCCAGGCGCTCGCGCAAGCGTGCCCGTTCGTGATTTCTTGCTTGGCCTTCAGCGGCGTACTCCTCTCCTGGGCCTTTGTTTCCCGGCAGCGCGTCTCTTTGGCGTTTCGTATCCTCTATGTCCCACTCGAGGAGCGAGCGGTTGACGTTGTCGCGAGCCCAGCCTTCGATCCCGTCGAGACTGACGAATTTCCGCGCCTGCTCGCGGATGCTCTCGTCGTTCGGCGCCTCGGGTTTGGTGAAACGATCGACGTGCCTTTGACGTTCGCCTTCCGCCAATCTGCTCCACCAGTCGGAGACCTGTTCGGGCGTGGCGCCGTCGCCCCTTCGCCTGCCCACGTGACGTCTTTGTCGATGTCTTGAATCGACTCGCCCGCGGTGTAGCATTTTTGCGTTCGGCGATGAGGTTGTCCACGACGGTGTCCAAGATGGAGGCATCCCAGGCTGTGACATTTTGCCAATCGACCATCACTCGAGCCTTCCCGATATCTTTGTTGAGAACCGACTGAAATCCACCGAGGCGTGTTGATCCGTGGATTTGCATTGGTTCGTCGCGTCCTGGAGGGCCGTGGAGAAGGTTTCGAGCGAGTCCGTGATCCTCTTTGCGAGCCCGTCGATGTGCGAACCCGCAGACGCAGCCGCTCCTCCCGCGCTTGCCGAAGGCATGGCCGTGGCAACGGTTGCCAAAGGGACCGAGCCCTTGATTTGGTCGACTTGCCCTCTGGCCTTGCATTGTCCTTGGCGCAGACGAGGCTGTCGAGATCGATCACTAAAGTGTCTGCCATTTCATTCCTAAATACTGCATCGATATTCTGATTGTTTTATTTCCTCTGCCTTCAAGCGTTTCTACATCGCATAAGACACTGAGATACTCTGTGTGTGGCTGCCCTTGTCAAAAGAAAAATGGAATCATCGGCATCCTCCTTTCGCATTCTTATAGCGCGGTTCGTGTGCAACGGAAGTCAAGAGCGCCGAAGGTTATGGCTCCCCACGGCCCGGGACGTGCGCATTCGTCCGGGCCCGGGACGCACGCATTCGTCCGCTTTCCTCGACGAGCCGGTCGGCGAAAGGAACTGCGACGGATTAGGCTTGAGGCCATGACTATCAAAGTTGCAGTAGTGGGCGCCGCCGGGCGCATGGGCGCGACCGTATGCGAGGCGGTCGAGGCCGCCGAGGACATGGAGCTGACTGCCAGGCTCGACGCCGGAGACCCGATCTTGTCGGAGAGCCTCGGTGGGGCCGACGTCGCCGTCGAATTTTCCGTGCCCTCGGCCTCCGAGGCAAACACCCTGGCCATTTTGGAGGCCGGGGCCGACGCCGTCGTCGGAACTACCGGGTGGACCGAGGAATCCTTGGGCCGGGTGCGTGAGACCGCCGAAAGGCTCGGCCGCAGCGCGGTCATTGCGCCGAACTACGCGCTCTCGGCCGTGTTGGTCATGAGTTTCGCGGAGAAGGCCGCGCCCTATTTCGAATCGGTCGAGGTCCTCGAAATGCACCATCCGAACAAGGTGGACGCCCCGTCCGGCACGGCGATATCCACCGCCTCGCGGATCGCCAAGGCGCGCGCCGAGGCCGGAGTCCCCGCAGGCCCGGACGCCACGCAGACCGACCCCGACGGCGCCAGGGGGGCGCGGATCGACGGCGTCAATGTCCACGCTGTGCGGCTGCGCGGGCTCAACGCCCACGAGCAGGTGATGCTCGGCAATCCGGGCGAGCAGCTCGTCATCCGACAGGATTCGTTCGACCGGTCGAGTTTCATGCCGGGCGTGCTCCTGGCGGTCCGCTCCGTGCGAGGCCGAGGCGGCCTGACCTGGGGCCTCGACTCGATCATGGGGCTGTGAGGCTCCGCCTTTGGCGAGGTTGTGGGCTCCGGGGTTTCCAAGGGCTTTGAAGTCCCGGTTCCCACAGGCCCCCATGGACCTGCGAGTCGCAGGTCCTCAGCCGCTGTACGTCCCGTTGACGACTGCCGCCACATCCTGCTGGCTGTTGGGAACGTCGGCCATCTGAGACCTCAACTCCTCCATGACCTGCTCCCTTGTCCAATCGGGGTGGGCGCCGTGGATTTCGTCATACTTGCCGTTGTAATCGTTGTTGTCGAAGTAATTTGTGTGGGATGCGACCGGGTCCTTCCACCCTGGAGCGTACTGGTTTGTCCGCAGATGCTGTATTCCGTCCATATCCATCGGATCGGTGGTTTCCGTCATATTGAACCCGGGGAGGTAACCGGGTCGGTTGGCAACGAGACCGCCGTTGGGAACCCCGTTGATGGCGTCCCCCTCGTTCCTTATTGCGTAGACGCTGTCGGAGGGCACGTTGAGTTCGGAGACGTCCGTTGCAGGGATGCCTGGCGAACCGTAGAAGACCGCTGCGTCGACCACCCCGTCGCGGACCTGGGTCAGCGCGTAGCCGGTGGTCGTCGAGCCATACGAGTGGCCGATGGCCGTTAGCCTCGGATCCCCGGCCTCTCCCTCGCCCTGGCGAGAATCGTGCAGGCCTTCGAGGAAATTGGCAAGATTCTGCCCGCCGGCGGCGGCGCGGTCGGTGTTCGTGACGGAAAGGTCCCTCTGATCCGGGTCGCCGGAGTTGATGTGCGGCGTGTCGTATCCGAAGTACGTCACCATCGCCGTGTTGCCGCCGGCGGAGTTGGCGATGTTCTCCATGTTGTGCGTGTACTCCTTTACGCTGCTTCCAACGGACGTGTCGAGGCCGCCCGTTTGAACGGCGACATTCTCAGCCGTGTCGACGTCGCCCACGGAAACCGCGGCGTGCAGCTGGTCTTGATCCTCTCCGGGCTCGACGGGGTCGTAGAGAAGCAGCTGCTTCTTGGGCTGGTAGTCGCTTGTCGCCGCCGCGTCCCTCAGCGCCTTGAGCTCGTCGTATTTCTTCTGCTCTTCGTCGGTGAGACCAGCGCTGCTCTTCTCCGCTAGAGAGTCGATGTCGTGGTCCAAGCTCTTCCTATTGGCGGCGTCCCGAGCCCATCCGTCGACGCCGTCCATGTTTCCTATCCTCTCCGAGGGCGGCTTCTCGCAGTCGTTGTCAATGAGCTCTTGTTGCTGTTCCGGCGTGAGCGAGTCCCACCAGGCCGCGACCGCCTGGGAGTCCTGCCGATTCGTCGGCATGGGAAGCGGGCCGTCCAGAATTTCACTGAGGCTCTTGTCGCCCGGTTCGACCTGGCCGAGGGCAATTTTGTTGAGCGCGTCGGCATACGCCTGGTCGGCGGCCACAGCCTTCTCTACGGCGTCGTTGACCTTGTCCGCGCACTGCTTCAGCGACGTCTCGCGGGTCGCGACTATGTCGGCCAGGACGGCGGAACTCACCGTGGGGCCCCCCAAGATGCCCCCGACAGCCATTCCCACGGGGCCGAACATCGAGCCCGCCAACCCGCCCATCCCTCCGCCGACGATGTATGAGACGACGCCGTCGACCGTGACCTCCGTCCAGGAAATGGGATTGTCGTCGGTCACGGTGCCGTCGTCGGCGATGCTGAACCCGTTGTTCTTCGCCTGAGTCGTGGCGTCCGTGACGATCCCGTTGACCTCTCTCATCGAGTCCTGCATGGACGACGTCGCATCCTTCATTGCACGCACGCCGACGACGTAGGTCGCGATGCCCTTCTCGATCTGTTGGAGGCGTTTCTCGGCGGCGTTGCGGGCATCGCCCTCCCAGGTCACGTTGTCGTTGAGCGAGATGACCTCGTGCCCCCAATCGTCGGCTTTGCGCTCCTTGCTGGAAAGCGCGTCGTACTCGTCGGAAAGAGTCGAAGCCTCCCAGTCCTTGATATCGCTCCACTGCATGGTTTCCTGCCTTTGAAAGTGTTGAACGTGTTTGATGCGCGAGGTTTGAGTTGCGGCGGCCGGAGGCTGTTTGCAAGAGGGCCATTGGCCGCACGAGTCCTCGAATCGGCGGCCGCCAGATGTGTCGCGCGTTTCGGGCGGACGCCGTCAAGGGCCGCGGGGCGGCGCTGGCCTATCGGCCGAAGAGGTCTCCGATGGTTTCGCCTACCTTGCGTGCCCCTTCGCCCACCGCGTCGGCCGTGTCCTTGATTCCGTTGCCGGCTGCGCTCACGGCGTTTCCGACCGTGTTGGACGCGGCTTCGACGCCCTTCCCCGCTGCGTCGAAGGCCTGCCCGGTTGCGTCGGCTGCGCCGTGGGCCATGTGGCCGACGCCTTCCCAAGCGTTTGAAGCGGTGTCCGTCATGAATTGCATGGCGTTGCCGCCTGTGTCCATCGCTTGGTCGATTCCCTGGCCCGCTGCGTCCATGACCGCGTTTCCAGCGTTTCCCAAGGCGTCATAGCCGGATGCGGCGAGGTTTCCCGCGCCTTCGACGGCGTCTCCCGCGAACCCTCCGAAGGGAAGGCCTCGCAGACCGTCCCCAGCTTGATGCGAAACTTGCCTCATAGCGTTGCCGGTTTGTTCGCTTGCAGACTGGAAGCCGTCTCCGCTGTGGTCCATGAACGAAGCGATGGCGTTTCCCGTTTGGTCGAGGCCGTGATTGGCCGCCGCGCCCGCATTGCGGGCTTCCTGCCCGGCGGCGCCCATGGCGTGGTCAAACGCGGACCCGGTGGCGGAAACTCCCTGCCCTGCGCCGGTCATAAGGGATCCTATGCCGGACCCGACGGTTTTGACGCCGCCGCCTGCGGCGTCGACGGCGGAGCCGAGGCCGGTGGTGAGCCCGCGTGCGGCGGTGGCGAATGTGTTTCCTGTCCCTTCGGAGTGCGGCGTGCGGTAGTATGTCCCGGCCCGGCCGGTCTCCTGCGTGCGTTCGGTTGGCGCGGAATCCAGCGAAGGCGTGATGACGGTGCCGGTCGGGTCGTTCCCCATTTCCGCGGCGACGGCGGACTCGAGCTGCGAGAAGTCTTGGCAGCCGCTCTGGTCCTGCTCTTGGACGAGGATGGCGGAATCCCTCAAGCTGCCGGCGTATTCGTGAAGGTCTTCCTCCGAAACGCAAAGCGCTTTGTCTAAGTATTCGGCTGCGGACAGCGCCGCTGCCCCCGAGGTCCCGCCGGTAATCTCCCGCTTGATTTCGTCGGCGATTGTCTGCACTCGCAGACTGGGAGCCTCGTCGGCGAGCGTCTCTGATTTGGAAGCCTCATTGTAAAGCTGGTCCGGCTCGACTTGCAAGGTCATTGAGACTCCTTCTATTGTGTGGGTTTGCAGGGAATAAGATAGCTCACGAAGCATGAATGCGCCTATGTTCGGGTGGGGGAGACCTTCCCCGCCTCCGATTTCACACTTAGAGTGCGGTGTGATAGTTCACGTACGTGACGCATTCGAAGAGGCCTGTCCGCCGCGCCACATTTTCCGCGTCGAATGACGGAAGTCCAGAATGGGCGCCGCAAGAAGCTGATACCTTCGTTGGCATGAGCGAGACGAGTCTACCCAAGCGCACATTCGGTTCGGTCGGCGTCGCAATGGTGACGCCCTTCTTCGAAGACGGTTCCCTCGACGTCGATTCCGCCGTCGCCTTGGCCAACAAGCTGGTCGACGACGGCTGCGACCTCATCCTGCTGTCGGGGACGACGGGGGAGTCGCCCACCACGCATCAGCCCGAAAAGGACGACCTCACCCGAGAAGTCGTCGCCTCCCTCAAGGGGCGCGGGGCCAAGGTCATGGCCGGCGCCGGCTCCAACGACACGGCCCACGCCGTGAGAATCGCCAGGGGGGCGCAGGCAAACGGGGCCGAGGCCCTGCTCGTTCTTCCGCCGTATTACAACCGGCCCTCGCAGGAGGGCGTGTACCAACACATTCTGGCAGTCACTGAGGCAAGCGACCTTCCCGTCATGCTCTACGACATACCCGGCCGCACGGGGGTCAAGCTTGACACCGCGACGCTTCTGCGGCTCGCCGAGCATCCCCGGATCATCGGCGTCAAGGACGCCACCGGCGACGTCGCCTCCGGCTTCATCAAGATGGAGCGCACAGGCTTGGAATACTACTCGGGCGACGACTCGCTCAACTTCGCCTGGCTCGCCCACGGAGCCTCGGGCGTCATATCCGTCGCCGGGCACGTGATCGGCTCCGGCCTGCGCGCGCTCGTGACCGAGATAGACGCCGGCGACCTTCCCGCGGCCCGCGCCGAGGCTGCGAAGCAGCGCCCGATCGTCGAGGCGATCATGGGCGGCGGTCAAGGCGCCGTCATGGCCAAGGAGGCGCTCAAACTCCTGGGAGCCCTTCCCAGCGCGACGCTTCGGCTTCCCCTGGTGGGGGCTTCGACGTCGCAGATCGCCGAACTCGCGGCCGTGCTCCGAGCCGAAGGCCTCATGTAGGCCTTCGGGCGGGCCGTTCGGCCGCTGCGTCGGGCCGCTTTGCAAGGCCCTCCGCCGAGGATCGTCGATTGGCTCCCCTGTCATACGTGCGACAATGTTGATGTGAGCAACCTTAGAACCCCACCGGATCTGTCGGCCGACACCGTTCGCATCGTCCCCTTGGGAGGGCTTGGCGAGGTCGGTCGCAATTGCAACGTCCTCGAATACGGGGGCAAAATCGTCGTCGTCGATTGCGGCGTCCTCTTTCCCGAAGAGCGGCAGCCCGGCGTCGACCTCATCCTGCCCGACATCGACTATCTGCGCGACAGGGTCGAAGACATCGAGGCCATCGTCCTCACACACGGGCATGAGGACCACATCGGGGCGGTGCCGTACCTGCTCAAGCTTCGACCCGACATCCTGCTGGTCGGAAGCCGCCTGACGATCTCCTTCGTCGAGGCGAAGCTCGCAGAACATCGAATCAAGGCGAATTCGCGCGTCGTCGCCGAGGGAGACGTTGAGAAGATCGGCCCCTTCGAGATGGAGTTCATCTCCGTCAACCATTCGATCCCCGACGCCCTCGCGGTGTTCGTCCGCACCGATCAGGGGAACATCCTCATAACCGGCGACTTCAAGATGGACCAGCTGCCCTTGGACGGCAGGCTCACCGACCTTCGCGCCTTCGCCCGCGCCGGGGAAGAGGGAGTCGATCTCTTCATGTGCGACTCGACCAACGCCGAGGTGCCGGGCTTCGTGCCGTCGGAGTCCGAAATCGGCCCCGTCATCGACGACGTCTTCGCCAGGGCGACCGGCCAGATAATCGTCGCCTCCTTCTCCTCGCACGTCCATAGAGTCCAGCAGGTCCTCAACGCGGCCCACGCGCACGGGCGCCGCGTGGCCTTCGTCGGGCGCTCGATGATCCGCAACATGGGGATCGCCGCCGAGCTCGGGTACCTCGACATCCCCGAGGGCGTGCTAGTCGACCTCGCGGACATGCCGTCGCTTCCCGAAAACGAGCGGGTCTTCATGTCCACCGGATCGCAGGGAGAGCCGATGGCCGTGCTTTCGCGCATCGCCTCGAAGTCGCACCCGAAGGTGGGCGCCGGGCCCGGCGACACCGTCCTGTTCGCCTCCTCGCTCATCCCCGGAAACGAAAACTCCGTCTACCGCCTCATCAACAACCTCATGAAGCTCGGGGCGAAGGTGGTCCATCAGGGCAACGCCCGCGTCCACGTCTCCGGCCACGCCGCCGCCGGCGAGCTCCTCTACTGCTACAACATCCTCGAACCCGCCTACGCCATGCCGATCCACGGCGAGGTGCGCCATCAGGTCGCCAACGGAGGGATCGCCGTCAAGACCGGGGTCCCCCCGCAGAACGTCATCCTCGCCGAGAACGGCTCGGTCATCGACATGCACGACGCCGAAGTGAGCGTCGTCGGCCAAGTGCCCTGCCACAACATCTACGTTGACGGCTCGTCCATCGGCGACATCACCGAAGAGGAGCTCAAGGACCGCAGGATCTTGGCCGAGGAGGGCTTCGTCGCGATATTCGCCGCGGTGGAGACGAAGGAGAAGGAGATCGTCACGGGCCCCCACATCCAAGCCCGCGCCGTTGCCGAGGACGATTCGGTCTTCGACGAGATACTTCCCGACGTCGCGGACGCGCTGCGCGAATCTTTGGAAAACGGGGCCGACACCTACCAGATGCAGCAGGCGATGCGCCGCGTGATCGGCCGGTGGATCTCGAGGAAGCTCCGGCGGGCCCCGATCATCATCCCGACGGTCGTGGAGGTGTGAGCCGATGGTCGCGCACGGGTCGAAGCCCGGGCGGCCGGCGGGCGCGAGCGGGCGACCTGCGCGGGAAAGGCGGCCGGATGGCCGCTCCCAGGCCGGGCGCGATCGGCTGTGGCACAGCGCTCGCGCGTTAGAATTCAGGTTCAATCGGGTGAAGGATTAGTGTTGCCACTGTGAGTCCCAGAGTTCCAAACAACCCCGCGAAGAAGAAGCCTCAGAAGGCCCCCGCGTCCAAGCAGCCGCAGAAGCAGCAGAAGGCCGAGGCTGACAATGCCGAGCCCCGGCTGACGGGAGTGCGCCGCGACGGCGTCGCATTCCTCCTCCTCGGCATCGCCGTGATCGTCGCCCTGCGCGAGTGGTTCGGCCTCTCCGGCGCGCTCGGCGGGCTCATCCACCATCTCACCGCGGGCGTCGTCGGGGTGCTGTCCGTCGTCGTCCCGCTCCTTCTCATCGCCGCGGCCGTCAAGTTTTTCCGCGCCTCGACGCGGGATACCAACCGGCGATTCGCCATCGGCATGGGAATGCTCGTCTTCGGCGTGGCCGGACTCGCCCACATCGCCGTCGATCCGATCAATCCTTTCGAGGATTTCTCCGGCGTCGAGGGCGCGGGAGGCCTCATCGGCCTGGCTACCGGGGGCGCCCTCGGCAAACTCCTCTCGCCTTATGGGGCTGTCCCGCTTCTTCTTCTGCTCATCGTCTTCGCCGTTTTGTACATGACGAACACGACCGTTCGCGAGCTTTACGGAATGATAAGGGAGCGTCTGAGGGACGAGCCCGACGACGAAGAGGACGCCCCGGCCAATCGCGGCGTCTCGGCGTCGGTTCCCTACGAGCAGGCGGCGGCCGTCGAAGAGTCGCCCAGGCCCTCGAGGCTTTTCTCGCGGAAAAAGAAGGCCGACGACGGCCAGGTTCCGCCCACGGAGGTTCTGCCTGGCGGCGACGCGACGGAGGTCCTTCCCGGCGCGGGCCGCGGCAAGGCCAAGGCGAAGGGCGGAGCAGGCGCCACAGAGGTCATCAAGCCCGTCGTCTCGAGCCCGCAAAAGCCGATCGACGGCACGGAGCCGCCCTCGCTTCCCGCCCCCGACATCTCGCTCGAACCGACTCCCGGTCAGCAGCTCACGCTCGACCCCTCCATCGTCTACCAGCTCCCGTCGCTCGGCGACCTGAAAGCCGGCCCTCCAGGAAAGGAGCGCACGGAGGCCAACGAGCGGGTCGTGGCCCAGCTGACGCAGGTTTTCACCGACTTCGGCATCGACGCGCAGGTCGTCGGCTTCTCCCGCGGCCCCACGGTCACCCAGTACGAAGTCGAGCTCGGCCCGGGGGTGAAGGTCGAGCGCATCACCGCGCTGTCGAACAACATCGCCTACGCCGTCGCCTCCGCGGACGTCCGGATCCTTTCGCCGATCCCCGGCAAGTCCGCCATCGGCATCGAGATTCCGAACGTCGACCGCGAAACGGTTCTGCTCGGCGACGTTCTGCGCTCCCCGGTGGCCCAGAAGGCAGACCATCCGCTGACCGTGGGCGTCGGCAAGAACGTCCGCGGCCAGTTCGTCGTCGCAAACCTCGCCAAGATGCCGCACCTGCTCGTCGCCGGCGCCACGGGCGCCGGCAAGTCCTCCTTCATCAACTCGATGATCACGTCGGTCATGATGCGCGCCACGCCGGACCAGGTGCGTATGATCCTCGTCGACCCTAAGCGCGTCGAGCTCACGATCTACGCCGGCATTCCTCATCTGATCACGCCGATCATCACGAATCCGAAGAAAGCGGCCGAAGCCCTCGAATGGGTGGTCAAGGAGATGGACGCCCGCTACGACGACATGGCGGCCTACCATTTCAAGAACATCGTCGACTTCAACGAGGCCGTCAAAGCCGGAACCGTCCAGTCCCACGACCCCAACCGGAAGCTCGCGCCCTACCCGTATCTTCTGGTCGTGGTCGACGAGCTTGCCGACCTCATGATGGTCGCTCCGCGCGACGTCGAAGCCTCGATCCAGCGCATCACGCAGCTGGCGCGCGCCGCCGGAATCCACCTCGTGCTCGCCACGCAGCGCCCCTCGGTGGACGTCGTCACCGGCCTCATCAAGGCGAACATTCCCTCGCGCCTGGCATTCATGACCTCGGCGCTCGCGGACTCCCGGACGATACTCGACCAGTCGGGGGCGGAAAAGCTCATCGGCCAGGGCGACGCGCTCTTTATGCCGGCGGGCGCCTCGAAGCCCATTCGCCTCCAGGGCGCGTGGGTGGACGAGGAGGAGATCGAGCGGGTCGTCGACCACGTCAAGGCCCAGCTCTCGCCGCGCTACCGCGACGACTTCGAAGAGGTTCAGGAAGCCAAGAAGCAGCGGGAGGAGATCGGCGAAGACCTGGAGATCCTTCTCCAGGCGGCCGACCTCGTGGTCGCGAGCCAGTTCGGTTCGACGTCCATGCTCCAACGCAAGCTGCGCATCGGGTTCGCTAAGGCCGGGCGCATGATGGACCTCCTCGAGCAGTACGAAATCGTCGGCCCGTCCGAAGGGTCGAAAGCCCGCGACGTCCTCGTTTCGCCCGAGTACCTCGACAACGCGCTCGCGATGCTGCGCGGCGAGCGCCAGAGCATCTTCGACGACGACGCCCCCGCCGAGCGGGCGGACGCCGCCGAAGGCGGACAGTCCGACGCGGTTCCCGAGGGGCACGGCGTCCCCGAGGCCGAGAACTGGCACGACGACGAAGACGACCCCTACGGGGAAGACGGCGAGGACGCCTGGCAGCTGACGGGAAGGTGAGAAGACGGCGGGAAGGCAGCACAGCCGGAAGGCGTTGGGCGCCGCCTCGCCGTCAGCGGGAGGGCGAAAAGGCTCGGGTGCGCCGCCGACACGGCGGCGCCTGCTCACTTTCTCTTGTTGCCGACCAGCTGCCCCTGAGGCTTCGGCGCCTCAGTGCGTTCGCTCTGGCTGCCCGTCGCCATGACGGGGTAGATGGTTTTCTCCCGCGCCTCAATCTCCGCCCGGCTGAGGGTCATGCCCTGCGGCCGCGCGCCCTTCTTGAGCTCGGCCAAGGGGAAGACCCTGAACGTCCGCTGATCCTGGGCCAGAGTCGTCCATTCGAGGCCGGTGACGCGGGGCTTTCCTTTCGCGGGGACCTCGACCGTCGCCGTCGTCATCAGCCCCGTCACCACGCCGTAGCCGTGGTTCTCGACGAGCTGGCCTGAAATGGTGTTGCCCATCGACCACACGACCGGCATTCCGCGGCCGTCGGGTCCGCCCTTGAGGGTGGTCACCGGTTCGGCCACGTGCGAATGGTTGCCGAAGACGAGGTCGATCTCCCCGGAATCGGCCAGCTCCCGGCCGATCTTCTTCTGTTCGGCGATCGGCTGTGTGACGTACTCGGCGCCCCAATGCATGGAGACGACGACGATCGACGCCCCGGCCTTTCGCGCGCGTTTCGCGTCCGCCACGAGATCCTTGACGGCCCTGCGCCCCTGATCGCCGACGACGTTCCAGGACCATTCCTTCCCCTTGGGAAAAGGAACTCCGTTCGTCAAGGTGGTCGCCGAAAGATGGGCGACGACGACGCCGCGCCCGCCGGAGCGCACCGTGTAGTACTGGATCTTGGAGGACTCGTCCCGCGTCCGCGCGGTGCCGGCGTGGCCGAGGCCGACCCTCTCGAAATTGTCGATTGTCGACGAGACTCCTTTGAATCCGCGGTCCATCGAGTGGTTGGTCGCGAGCGCGCAGCCGTCCCACCCCATGGCTTTGAGGGAGTCGGCGATTTGCGGCGGCGATCCGAAGGCGGGGTAGTTGGACGGCTTTTCGCCCGGCGGGACGATCGGAACCTCCAATGCGCACAGGGACAGGTCCGATCCCTCGATCCACGGCTGGATTGCCTTGAGCAGCTTCGTGTAGTCGTAGCCCTCCGCCGTTTTCGCGTGATGGTTGACCGACAGGTGCAGGAGGATGTCCCCGCCGGAGGCGATCGTGAAGCGCGTGGAGGATTGAGGCTTCTGCGTCCCCGTGGGCCTCGTCGACGTCGAGCCGCTGGCCGAGCCTGAAGGCGCCGCGGGACGTCTCAGGGAAGAGGCGGACGGTTTGGCGTTCGGGCCCCCGGAGGCCCCGTATCCCGGCACGAAGACCAGGGCGCCGGCGGTCACGGCGGCCGTCGCCAAACTGAGGCCGACGAACTTTCGGCCTAAGAAAGTTTGCATGCGTGAAGTCATAAAGTTTCCTTTTACAGGAATCCTATCGTGGCCGCTTCGCCGCATCGGAAAGGGAATTCGGTTAAGGGAACCTATACCCATGGAGAACCATGGTTTGCCGGAGTGAAAGCAGACGCAGCGTGGCATCGGCCCGCCCCGGCGCCCAAACCGTCAATCGGATACCCGCGGCGGCGAGAGCCCGGGTATCCTTGCTTGCGTGAGTAATAGCCACGGCGAGGACGCGGCAAAAGCGCCGCTGCTGAACATCGCCAACGTTCTGACCGTCATCAGGCTGGCGCTCGTGCCGGCGTTCGTCGTCGTCTATTTGGACGACGCCCCCGTGAGGTCGGCGTGCGCCTGGGCAGTGTTTGCCGCGGCCGCCTTCACGGACAAGGCCGACGGGCACCTGGCGCGCAGCCGAAACTTGGTGACCGACTTCGGGAAGATAGCCGACTCCATCGCCGACAAGGCCTTGATTTCCAGTGCGCTCATACTTCTGTCGTGGCACGGGCGTCTCTACTGGTGGATCACTGTGATCATGATCGGGCGAGAGCTGTTCATCACCGCCATGCGCATGACGGTCGTCAAGAAGAAGGTCATGGCGGCCGGGCGCGGAGGGAAGATCAAGATGTTCTTCCAGTCCATGGGAATCGCGGGCCTGCTCATTCCCTGGGCCTCTTTCCTCCCTGGGGCTCTCGCGAAGGGGCTGCTGTGGACCAGCTACGCGATGATCGGCGTGGCGCTTTACTATTCGGTCGCCTCTGCCGTCGAGTACGTCGCCGAGGCGAGAAAGATCGCGCGCGGTGAGTGAGGCCGAGCGTCGGTGTGAAATGCACGATGGGTCTGGCTGCGAAATGCCCGCCGAGGATCATGGCCCGGCCCCCGCCGGAGCTCGCGGCGCAGCGGCCGAGAAGGTTTGCAGCGCAATCGCCGAGATGGCCGAGCGGTCGATGACTCTCGCCTGCGCCGAATCGCTCACCGGGGGAGCGTTGTGCTCGGCTTTCGTCGAGATTCCGGGGGCGTCCGCGGTGCTTCGCGGCTCCGTCACAGCGTACGCGGTGGATCTCAAAGCCTCGATTCTGGGAGTCGACGGCGAATTGCTGCGAACGAAGGGGCCCGTGGAAGAACGAGTCGCCCTCGACATGGCGCGCGGCGTCTGCCGAATTATGGGGGCCGACGTCGCCCTCGCCACCACCGGCGTCGCCGGGCCGGGGCCGGCAGACGGGCATGCGGCTGGAACCGTGTGGGTCGCGTGCACGGGAAAATTGGGCGAGCGCGCACGCCTCTGCCGATTCCACGGCGGCCGATCGGACGTCCGAGCCCAGGCCGTCGAAGCGGCCGTGGACCTTCTGACAGAACTTCTTTGCATGACTCTCAGGTAACGATCAGAATCGGTTGGTAAAAATGTATTCAGGAACGGTGAAGCTCGCTTTTCCGAAAACCAGGCGGGAACAAACTCGTGACCGACCGCGTTGAAGAAGGTGATGACCATGGAGCTACGTACCGGCGTCAACCGGAAGTTTGAGAGCGCGCCCCGAGTCGCCAATCGCCCTGTGCCTACGGAGCAGGCGCTTTTGCGTCGCGAACTCGGCGAGGTGCTGCGTGAATACAGGCAGCGCCAGGGTCGGACGTTGCGTGAAGTCTCGTCTGATGCGAGGGTCTCGCTCGGGTACCTGTCGGAGGTTGAGCGCGGGCAGAAAGAGGCCTCTTCTGAGCTGCTTTCGTCCATTTGCAAGGCCCTCAACGTGCCTCTGAGCCACGTCCTGCGCCTTGTCGCGGACCGCGTCGATTTCGCCGAAGGCCGCGTCCCCCCGCGGATGCGCGTTCCCGACTCGGTCCCCGAATCGCTCGTCCGATCAGAGCTGGAGAGTGCGCGAATCTGAGTTCTGGGCGAATCTGGACTGGGCCTTTCCCCGCGGGAGAGGCCGCAGTCTTGCCCAGGACCTATTTCTGAGCGAGCTTGGCGGCGCGAGTCCCGCCGAGGCATTAAGGGAGGGCCAACCTCCGCAGGCCGTTTGGAACGCGGTGTGCCAGGCGATGGACTTGCCCGAGAGCTACAGGTTTCTCCATCGGATCTCATCCGACGACCGCGGGCGTTTGCCTTAACGTTCTTTACCCCGTTCGCAATGTCGGTTGTGCGACGTCGTCCGAAGTCGCACAGGGGCGGAGTTTCTTCTTCAGGCGGCGTTTTCGACACGCTGCAATGAATATGACTCGAACGCGTGTGCGGTGTACTGTGGTGCACGGGCTGCGCGGGCGGCCTACTTATCAACAGGTTTGGAAAGTAGGCCGCTTTTGTGTCGGAGGTCGGGCATAACGTAGTCCCAGACGGCCGCTCGGCGAGGGATGGCCGCGATGAAGACCTGCTCTGTCCACCCACTCGACACAAAGGAAAGAAGATGGCAGCCAAAAGCGAGGACCGCGCCAAGGCCCTGGATGTGGCCCTGTCGCAGATCGACCGGCAGTTCGGCAAAGGATCGGTCATGCGCCTGGGCGATCACGTTCAGACGAAGATTCAAGTGATTCCCACGGGGGCCACGTCGCTTGACGTCGCATTGGGCGTGGGAGGCCTTCCGCGGGGAAGGGTCATCGAAGTCTACGGTCCGGAGTCTTCGGGCAAAACGACGGTCGCCCTTCACGCCGTGGCGAATGCCCAGAAGAACGGAGGCATCGCCGCATTCATCGATGCGGAGCACGCCTTGGACCCCGAGTATGCAAAGAAACTCGGCGTCGACACCGACGCTCTCATCGTTTCCCAGCCCGACACCGGCGAGCAGGCCCTCGAGATCGCCGACATGCTCATCCGCTCCGGCGCGCTCGACATCATCGTCGTCGATTCCGTGGCCGCGCTCGTGCCCAAGGCGGAAATCGAAGGCGAAATGGGCGATTCGCATGTCGGCCTCCAAGCTCGCCTCATGAGCCAGGCGCTTCGCAAGATCACGGGCGCCCTGTCGGCTTCCGGCACCACCGCCATTTTCATCAACCAGCTGCGCGAGAAGATCGGCGTTTTCTTTGGAAATCCCGAGACGACGACGGGCGGCAAAGCCCTCAAATTCTACGCCTCTGTGCGTTTGGACGTGCGCAGGATCGAAACCCTCAAGGAAGGCTCCGAGCCGGTGGGCAACCGCACTCGGGTCAAGGTCGTCAAGAACAAAATGGCGCCTCCCTTCAAACAGGCGGAATTCGACATCATGTACGGTCAGGGAATCTCCCGCGAGGGATGCATCATCGACATGGGCGTCGACGGCGGCATAGTCCGCAAATCGGGGGCCTGGTACACCTACGACGGCGATCAGCTCGGCCAGGGCAAAGAAAAAGCGCGGCACTTCCTTCGGGACAACCCCGAGATCGCCGACGAGATCGAAGGCAAGATCCTCGCGAAGATGGGGATAGCGCCCGAGCCCGACGAAGGAAAGGACTCGCAGAATGCGGCAGACGAGGTCTGAAGTCATGGAGCTGAGCCGGTCGGAATGGCTCGAAAAGGGACGCGCGATCGTCATTCGACAGCTGTCGATGATGGATCGCTCCCGCCACCAGCTCGACGAGGCGATGGCCAAGCGGGGCGTTCCCGAAGACGTGCGCTGCGAGATCCTCGATCGCTACACCGAGCTAGGGCTGATCGACGACGCCCATTTCGCCGACGCGCTCGTGCAGACTCGGCTGGCGGGCGCAGGGACGTCGCGCCGCGTCATTGCCGAGGAGCTTCGGCGAAAAGGCATCGACGCGGACATCGTCGAGGCCGCGGTCGGAGCGATCGACGACGCCGAAGAGCTGGGCGCGGCGACCCGTCTGGCGCTCAAGCGCCTCGAACGGGGAGGCGGGGACCGCGCAAGCCTCCAGCAGCGAGTTTACGCCGCCTTGGCCCGGCGCGGTTTCTCTCACGACGTCTGCTCGATCGCTTTGCGACAGGCCAACGAGCTGCTGGGGTCCGAAGATTCCGAGGCGAGCTGGACGGATTGAAAGTGGACTAGACTTACTCGCGATGTCAGCTGTTGAACTCCCTCGTACGTACGCAATTCGCACGCTCGGATGCCAAATGAATGTGCACGACTCCGAGCGCCTGGCCGGCCTCCTTGAGAACGCCGGCTATGTCCCCGTCGCCGTCGTGCCCGAAAAGGCTGCACGGGCGACGGATGCGGGGGACGAAGGCGCTGACGTCGTCGTCGTCAACACATGCAGCGTGAGGGAAAACGCGGCGACCCGCCTTTTCGGCAATCTCGGCCAACTGGCAGCGGTCAAACGCGAGAGGCCGGGCATGCAAATCGCCGTCGGCGGCTGCTTGGCGCAGCAGATGCGCGGCGGGATCATCGAGAAAGCGCCGTGGGTCGACGCTGTGCTCGGCACCCACAATCTCGACGTCCTTCCAGCACTCCTCGAGCGTGCGCGGCACAACGCCGAGGCCGCGGTCGAGATAGAGGAATCGCTCAAGGTGTTCCCGTCGACTCTTCCCACCCGCCGCGAGAGCGCATTTGCAGCGTGGGTGTCGATCTCCGTCGGGTGCAACAACACCTGCACGTTCTGCATCGTTCCGCATCTTCGGGGCAAGGAACGCGACCGGAGGCCAGGGGAGGTCCTCGCCGAAGTCGAAGCCGTCGTCTCCGAGGGCGCCATCGAGGTGACCCTTCTGGGCCAGAACGTCAATTCGTACGGCGTGGGCTTCGGCGATAGACAGGCGTTTGCCAAGCTTTTGCGAGCCTGCGGCGAGATCGAGGGCTTGGAGCGCGTGCGCTTTACCTCGCCGCACCCTGCCGCCTTCTCCGACGAAGTCATCGCGGCGATGGCGGAGACGCCTTCGGTCATGCCCTCTTTGCACATGCCGCTCCAATCGGGTTCGGACCGGGTGCTTCGCGCCATGCGCCGCTCCTACCGCTCCTCGCGTTTCCTCGGCATCCTCGACCGCGTTCGCGCGAGGATGCCCGAGGCGGCCATCACAACCGACATCATCGTCGGTTTCCCGGGTGAGACGGACGAAGACTTCGAGGCGACCCTTGACGTCGTCGAACGTTCGCGCTTCGCCTCCGCGTACACTTTCATCTATTCGCCGCGCCCGGGAACTCCGGCGGCGGATATGGACAACCAGGTCGACCCCGAGGTCGTCTCCGACAGATATCGCCGACTTGTCGCCCTTCAAGAGAGAATCTCGACGGAGGAGAACAAAGCGAAAGAAGGCTCGGCCGTCGAAGTGCTCATCTCCGAGGGGGAGGGGCGCAAGGACGCCGAAACCGAGCGCGTCAGCGGCAGGGCGGCCGACAACCGTCTGGTCCACGTCGCCCTTCCCGCGGGAATCGACGCCGGGGACCGACCTCGTCCGGGGGACATGGTCCGCGCCGTCGTCACTCACGGCGCCCCGCACCACCTCGTTGCGGATTCGGCGCTCGCCGGGGGGCTTTTCGAGGTTCGCAGGACTCGGGCGGGCGAGGCGTGGGCCGCGCACCGGCGGCGCACGGAGCAGCTGACCGCCGAGGCCGAGGGCCGCGCCCCCGTTTCCCTCGGAATGCCGACGATTCGCCGGCGCCCCGCGCCCTGAGAAGAGTCTGAAAGGAATCCACCGTGGCGGTGATCGGCATTGTCGGGCCGACGGCGTCGGGAAAAACGGCCCTCTCGCTCGAGCTTGCCGAAGCCCTCGGCGGAGCAGACTCGGTTGAGATCGTCTCCGCCGACGCCATGCAGCTGTATCGGGGCATGGACGTGGGAACGGCGAAAATTTCCCCGGCTGAGCGGCGCGGAATCGTCCATCGTCAAATCGACGTGCTTGACGTCGTCGACGAAGCGAGCGTCGCCGCATACCAGCGCAGCGCCCGGGCCGACGTCGACGCGATACTCGCCGCGGGAAAGACTCCCGTGGTGGTGGGAGGATCGGGTCTGTACGTTTCCGGGCTGCTTGACAGGCTCGACTTTCCGGGGCGAGATCGCCGCGTTCGCGCCGAGCTGGAGTCGCTGCTGGAGAGGGAGGGCCCGGGGCCGCTGCTGGAGGAGCTTGCCCGCAAGGACCCGCAGGCGTACGAGGCAATGGATTTGGCGAACACCCGTCGTCTGGTGCGGGCGCTCGAGGCGATTCGGGTGACGGGCAGACCTTACACGCCGCGCTTTCCCCGACACACCGCCCACTATCCGAACGTTCGCCTTTTTGGGGCGTTCCGGGGCTCCGACGTGCTCAATGCGGCGATCGACCGCAGGGCCAAGGAGATGATGGCCTCGGGGCTCATCGAAGAGACGCGCGAGCTCATGGATCGCGGCTTGGCCAATTCGCCCACGGCCGGAAAGGCGACCGGATACGCCGAGGCGATGGCCGTCATCGAGGGTCGGATGCGAATCGAGGAGGCCGTCGAATCGATGTGTCTGGCTACGCGGCGGCTCGCAAAGAAGCAAACAAAATGGTTCAGGGCTGACCCGCGAATCGAATGGCTCGACCTGACCGACGGCGACGTCCCCCGCGCGGCCGGCGACATCCTGCGCGCCCTGGAGGCGACGTGACAGGTCTGCGCAAGAGGCGCGGCGGAACGACGCAGACGTTCTAGGCCAGAAGGAGGCGACGTGACAGGTCTGCGCAAAGGGCGCGGCTTTGCCCGCGAGGGCAGGATCGACGAAGCGGCGGGCGTCGCGCGTCGTCGGCAGGGAAGTATTCCCGCGAGGGCGGGACGCCTTGGGCGCTGCCTCAAGCGGCGCGCGCCAAAGGCCGAAACGGCGGCGGCAGCTTCCAAGGCGACGTCCCTCCCAACAAGACGGAAGCCAGAGTCGGTAGAGTGTATCCGTGATCATCCCGCAGCTCGAGGGCAGGACCCTCACGAAGGCACACGGCACCGGCAACGATTTCATTCTCGTGCCAGACTTCGCAGGCACGCTCGATCTGCCGGCCGAGGCGGTCGCTTCAGTATGCGACCGCCATTTCGGCATCGGCGCGGACGGGCTCATACGCGTCGCGCGCACCGCCTCGGTTCCCGAGATGGCCGACGTCGCCCGGGACTTTCCCGAAGCGGAATGGTTCATGGACTACCGCAACGCGGACGGCTCGATCGCGCAAATGTGCGGCAACGGCCTGAGAGTGTTCGTGCACTACCTGCGGGTCCAAGGCGTGATCGACCTCAAGCCGGGCCGGTCCGTGACCGTCGCAACCCGCGGCGGCGTCAAGGCGGTTTCCTTCGACGGAGCCGTCTACACAATCGACATGGGCGAATACGGTCTGCCGCGCGGCGACGCCGGAGACGACACGCGAGTGGCGGTTCCCGGGGTGGGAGAGCGGCCGGCGTTGAGCGTGACGATGCCCAATCCGCACACCGTCGTGCTCCTCGACAGCGCGGAAGAGCTCGCGGCGGCGCGATTGACCGAGGCTCCGCAATACGACCCTGTTCCGCCCGAGGGAACGAATCTTGAGCTCGTGGTCGCCGAACCCGGCGATCGAGTCAGTCTCGGAGGCCAAGTCGATCTCGCCGATCAAACCTTTTCGGGAGGCCAGGCCAATCGCGCCGATCAAGGCCTTGCCGATCGATCGGTTAGTCCCTCAAATCCGGCGCTCATGCGCGTGCTCGAGCGCGGAGTGGGGGAGACCCTCGCCTGTGGAACAGGAACCTGCGCCGCGGCCCTGGCCGTGCTTCTTTCACGGGGAAAACGCGAGGGCGAAGTGCAGCTGCGCTCCCCGGGCGGACCGCTGACCGTGCGCATTGAGGGGGGTCGCGCATTTTTGACGGGGCCCGCGGTGCTCGTCGCCGAGTTTTCGCTCATCGGCGTTGCAGGATACAGCGGAGAATAGGCCTTCCTCGACGGGTTGTCCGCGCAGCGGCGGCCTTGACGGCGTTCTCCTCCTGTTGCGTATGGGTATGTGTACGAGAAATCGAGCAACGAGAGTGCACATAATTGCATTCTACAAAGTTGCTTGCGTCCACATGGGTGCGGTGATAGTCTGTCAAACGACAACCAAATAGTTGTCGTTTGACAATCGGTACAAACTAAATCGTCACGCGCAAGCCGCATCGTCACGCGATCGCAGCCGATGCTAAGCGATGGCGGTGCATAAGGCCCAACGCACTTCTGAAAAAGGGCGGATTGCGGTTTTCGGACGTTCCGGCGCTCCGGATGTGCGCTTCTAGCGGTCTTTTGCTGCGGGCTTTGTCGCCGTGATCGTTTATGGACGACTATACGACGCATTGTCTGTCGTGTCTCAAATTAATCTACGTATAATTTTGAACGAAACGAGGAGCAATGACTGCATACTCTAACGTCCCTATGCTTGTGGGCAGACTCAAGAAGGCTGCGATCGACGCTTATATGCGATCGTCGTGTGACTCTGCCTTTACGGATTACGAGGTCCACGACGACTACTACATGGTCAGCACTCTCGTCCCTCAGGGGCAGGCTGCCGCACCCTCCGATTCGCAGAGGATCACTCGTCCGGGCGATGACGGCGAAGGAGGCGGACGAACTAACGGTGACAGCACCATGAAGTACGTTCACAAGTTCAATGAAATCAGGAGCGCCATTGACGAAGTCGTGGGGCCTTGGCTTGATCTCCCTGATCCACAACGCATAAACACCGAGAAAGCGAAGGCCTTTGGCGTTGTTGGGATTCTGGCGGCCGACATCAACATGCAGGCCGGAGCGCCCGTTGGGACGGGGGAACTGCATAAGGCATTAGACAGAGTGAATCAAAAGATCAATGATATGAGCGGGGCTACGGTCATGTCTTTCGGTTTGGACTTTATCGACCCTCTACAGGGCGCTGTTCAAGGCATGGAGGAAGGAGTCGCGTACTGGGGAGCGAGCTTGGCGGCTGAACAGAAGATGTTCGAGAAAACGCGGTATATCGTGGTGACTGCTATTGAAAAATCCATTGCGATGTTTAGAGGAGTAGCGAATAGAAGCTATCGAAAGCTGGAATTTGCGCTTAATGTTGCTAGCGAAACAGTGGAAGCTTTTGACTCCTTTGTTGAACCGACGGGTCTACTAAAACATGGGTCGACTGCCGTCAAGCTCGGCCTCAAGGGAATGAAGAAGGTCACTGAAGAGAATGTCAAGAAGGATGCTCCGCAAAACTATGAATCGGCTATGAAGGCGTTGAGGAGCGCCTTCAAAACCATAGCGAATCGTGTGGAGCTCGCGGAAGGGAAAATTCAACAAACTCTTGTTGACAACTATGAGGTGATGGAGGTCAACCACGAGAGGGTGGACATGTCAATGAAAACGCTTTCGTCGTCGGAGATCGGCAAGGCGGATAAGTTGAAGATCGATATGAACCACATTGACGACATAGTGAACAGAGCGATGCCTAAAGTCTCGGACTCCCTCGAGGACGCCGCGAAGAGGATATCAGGCGTTTTCTTGTCTGACTGCGTCCGAAGGGACCCCAGAGTCGGCGTGGGGGAATCCGGGCCTTCTAAGCAATTCGATCAGCTTAAGGTCCTGCTGTATAAGCTTCTCGCTGACCTTGCGTGGGAATCAAGGACCGGGACCAAGGACTTCGAGCTCGCTGTGCACTACATACAAACGCAGGACGGGCAATCGAAGGCAGCACTCGATTCCTTCAACGAACAAGTCAGCAAGGGAAGCGGGATCAGACCCTGGGACAAGAGACCCCACAATGTGAAAGGAGGGTACTCAATATCGTGACTTTCATGACCCTAAAACGGTACGTTGTCATCAGAACCTTGGTCGTCGCCTTTGCTCTGCTGTGGATGGGCTGGCTGTACTTCAGCCGTCCTGAAGTGATTCTGCCTGCGGGCGCAGAAACATCGTCGTGCCATCCTGTCGCCTGGAGATACCAGGGTGAGAACTACTCGTTGTTGACGGGCTTCGATGCGCCAGACTCGGAGCAGATTTGGGACTTTCTCGGAGAGTCCGTCAAAGACTCTAAAGATGCAGAGGAGTACTACCGCAGAGTCGAAGAGAGGATTGACCGTTCCTGCGAGATAGCTCGGTCGGACCGTCGCATGTTCATCAACGTCGCCGCGGTTGTCTCGGTCGGTTTGTTCCTTGCCGTTCCCAAGCCGAAAAGAGCGGAGCGGTCGGAGCGAGACGACCCCCAATCGGGGCCGAATGACTCCGGAAACGCTGAAGACTCCGGAAACGCTGAAACAGTGGGCGCGTAGGCTTTCAGCGTTCGCAGCCGCAAAGCCGACGTCGAGTAGTCCGAACGCATCGTGGTCGGCCGGGCACCCGGGGGGCAATCTCCCGGGGCAGGCGATCCCTCGCCGTTCGCCGTGCTCCGCCGAGGCAGGTCAGCCCCGTTCGTCCGCTGCGGTCTCTTCGCCTTCGCGAGGCGTTCTCGTGACGGCGAAGACCCGGAAGCCTTTCGCGGAGCCGATCTTTTCGCAGCCCCACCCTTGGCCGAGCATCCACGAGCGAAGCGAGTCCGCGCCGAGGTTCCTTTGAATTACGAGGTAGGCCGCGCCGTCGTCGGCGAGCCTTTCGATCCACGTCGTCAACAGCTCGTGAAGCCGCGCTTTGCCGATGCGCACCGGGGGGTTCGACCAGATGAGCTGGATTTTCCGTTCGCCCAAGGCCGCAAGCGCCTCGTCGGCGGCGAGGGCCTTCGGCGAGAAACCTGCGCGCGCGGCGTTCTTTCGGGTCAGTTCGAGTGCGCGTTCGTTGACGTCCACCGCCCACACGTCTGCGCCCGGGGCTTCCTCGCACAGGGCGAGCGTCAACGGGCCCCATCCGCATCCCAGGTCGATCGCGAGATCTCCCGGCCCGAGGTCCGGTTCGGGCGCCTTGTGCAGCAGCACGGCAGTTCCCTTGTCTACATGGTCGGCGGAGAAGACGCCGCCCGACGTCGCGACCGCGTACTCGCGCCCCCGAAGGCTGACGAGCCGCTCGACGGTCGCTTCGTCGGAAGAGGGAGACTGGGAAAAATAATGCTCGTTTGCCACGCAACAAGTTTAGCTTCCGAAGCGGCGAGCCAAGCGAGCGGCGCAGACGCCTAAGCGAAGAGCCGAAGGCGCGGTTCGACGGCGCCTGGGCAAGACCGCTTGCCGCCCCCGGGGCAGTCACAGTGTTCGCGCGGTTCGACGGCGTCTGGGCAAGACGGCGGCCCTAAGGCGCCCGGAGCAAAGGCGTTCGACACGTCGGGCATGCCGGTCGGAGTCCGGCGGCCCCTGGGGTCCGGGAACAAAGGCGACGCGATGGGGGAGAGGGAGCAGGGATGCCTCCGTGAGGGGCCTTCCCACGCGTCGCTTTCATGGGATAATGAGCGTATATGAACGAATCAACGAGCGGAGCGGGCTCTTCTGAATCTCGCATCGACCTGCACACCGCCGAAGGCACCGCTTTGCAGGCGGTGTCCCACGAGGACGCGGGCTGGTCCGGCGACGCACTCGAAAGGGAAGAGCGATCTTCCCTTCAGCGTATCCAGGGCCTGGAAACGGGAATTTCACGCGAAGAGGGCGTCGACGTCGAATACCGGCGGGTTCGGCTCGAGCGGGTCGTCCTCGTCGGCCTGTGGAGCGAGGGCAGCGCGAGCCAGGCCGAGGATTCCCTGCGGGAGCTCGCCGCGCTGGCGGAGACCGCGGGTTCGAAGGTCCTTGACGGCCTGATCCAGCGGCGCGCGCTCCCGGATCCGGCGACGTACCTGGGATCTGGGAAGGCGCACGAGCTTGCCGATCTCGTCGCCTCGCTCGAGGCGGACACCGTGATCGCCGACTCCGAGCTCGCCCCTTCGCAGCGGCGCGCGCTCGAGGACATCGTCAAGGTCAAGGTCATCGACCGCACCGCGCTCATCCTCGACATTTTCGCCCGCCACGCCAAGTCGCGCGAAGGCAAGGCGCAAGTCGAGCTCGCACAGCTGGAGTATTTGCTGCCGCGCCTGCGCGGATGGGGCGATTCGATGTCGCGCCAGGCCGGAGGCCGCGTGGCCGCTGGAGCGGGCATCGGCTCGCGAGGCCCTGGAGAGACCCAGCTCGAGCTCGACCGGCGGAGGATTCGCACGCGAATGGCCAAGCTCCGACGCGACATCAAGCGCATGGGGCCCGCCAGGCAGCAGCAGCGAGCGGAGCGGCGGCGCGCGGCCACGCCGTCGGCCGTCGTCGTCGGATACACAAACGCCGGGAAATCCTCCCTGCTCAATCGCCTGACCGGGGCGGGAGTCCTCGTCGAAAACGCCCTTTTCGCCACGCTCGACCCGACCGTGCGACGCACGCAGACGGCTTCCGGGCGGGAATACACCCTCGCCGACACCGTGGGATTCGTGCGCCAGCTGCCGACCCAGCTCGTCGAGGCCTTTCGCTCGACGCTCGAAGAAGCGGGGGAGGCCGACGTGCTCGTCCACGTCGTCGACGCCTCCCACCACGACCCCGTCGGCCAAGTCAAAGCCGTGCGAAAGGTGCTCGCCGAGGTGCCGGGAACGCGGGAAGCGCGCGAGATCGTCGTTCTGTCGAAATCCGACCTCGCCGACCCCGTGGACTTGGCCGCGCTGCGTTCGCGCTTCCCCGGCTCGATCGCGGTCTCGTGCTTCACCGGCGAGGGCATCGAGGAGCTGCGCGCGGCGATCGAGGAGGCCCTTCCGCAGCCGGAAATCGAGATCGCCGCAGTCGTCCCGTACTCCGCCGGAGCGCTCCTTTCCCGCATCCACGACGACGGCGAACTGCTTGCCCCTGTCGAGTACCGGGGCGAAGGAGTCTTCGTGCACGCCAGAGTGTCGGCGGACATCGAAGCCGCCATGCGCCGCGGCGGGATGCTCAGCCCGGCTGAAACGAAGTGACGTGGCCGGGCGGGAGGTTCTCGACGCCGTCGTCCGGGCCATGGGCGGAACTCGGCGCGAAGGGCAGGAGAAAATGGCGGACGCGGTCGCCGAAGCCCTGGACGGCGGCGGGCATCTGCTCGTGCAGGCGGGAACGGGAACCGGAAAGTCGATCGGATACCTTGCCCCCGCGATGGAATGGGCCGTCAAAACCGACAGCCGCGTGATCGTCTCCACCGCCACGCTCGCGCTGCAACGGCAGATCATCGCCTTCGATGCGCCGAAAGCAGCCGAGGCCGTTCGCGAAATACACGGGAGGGCGCCCGAGGTGGCGCTTGTCAAAGGCTGGAGCAACTACGTGTGCCTGCGCAAAGCTGCGGGCGGATATCCGGAGGAGGACGCGCTGCTCTCCCGCGCCTCGGGCGAGTACGGCGCGAGCGCCACCGGCGAAGAAGTGGTGCGCCTGCGCGAATGGGCGATGGCGACCGACACGGGAGACCGCGACGACCTCGTTCCCGGGGTCTCCGAACGGGCGTGGCGGCAAGTCTCCGTCGCCAAACCGGAGTGCATCGGAGCGAAATGCCCGATGCGCGGCTCGTGCTTCCCCGTTCTCGCGCGCGAAGCGGCCGAAGAGGCGGACATCGTGGTGACGAATCACTCAATGCTCGGGGTTCAGTCGACGGGAACTCCCGTGCTCCCGGAAAGCGCGGCCTTCGTCGTCGACGAGGCGCACGAGCTCGCCGACCGCGTCACGGGCCAGCTGACCGCCTCAATTTCCAAAGGCGACGTTTCCTCGCTTGTCAGGCTGCTCAGGCGCGAGTCGATCCTCGCGACGGAGTTGGAAAACGCCGGGGACGAAGTGACCGAGGCGCTCGACGAACTTGACGAAGGCCGGCTCGAGGCTCTTCCCCTCTCGCTTGCGGACGGACTGTCGAGAATGCTCGGCGAATTGCAGCAGGCCCGCGAGGACGTCAACGATTTGGGGGACAAAGACGAGGCCGCGGCGGCGGCAAAGGCCCTTGCCCGCGGGAGGGTCAAGGCGCTCGCGGACGTGGTGGAGCAGCTGCTGTCCGACGGCGTGGGCGAAGGCGCCCTCGTGCCGTGGGTCGCTCGCGACGGCGAAGGGAGAAGCTCGCTTCACGTCGCGCCCCTTGACGTTTCCTCAGCCTTGGCCGACACGCTGTTCGAGGGCAAGGCCGCGATTCTGACGTCCGCGACGCTGGAAACGGGAGGCAGCTTCGGCCACGTCGCCGGCGCCGTCGGCTTCACGTACCCCAGCCAAGGCCCGTGGAAGGGCATCGACGTCGGCTCGCCCTTCGACCATTCCAGACAGGGGATCCTCTACGCCGCGGCCTCGCTTCCCCCGCCGGGCCGCGAAGGCATAGGCGAGGCCCAGCTTCGAGAGATCGCCGAGCTGGTCGAGGCCGCCGGGGGAGGCGCGCTGGGCCTGTTCACCTCGCGTAGGGCCGCGGAGACGGCGGCGGAATATGCCAGGGAACGCCTGGACACGCCCGTTCTTTGCCAGGGCGACGATCAGCTTTCGACGCTCGTGCGGCGCTTCGCCGAGGACGACGCCGCCAGCCTGTTCGGCACGCTGTCGCTGTGGCAGGGCGTCGACGTCCCGGGCCGTACGTGCAGGCTCGTCCTCATCGACCGCATTCCCTTCCCGCGCCCCAACGATCCGCTGACCCAGGCGCGCACCAAGGCTGTGGCCGACGCCGGCGGAAACGGCTTCATGAGCGTGGCGGCGACCCACGCCGCCCTGCTTCTCGCGCAGGGCGCCGGCCGCCTTCTGCGCCGCACAGACGACCGCGGGGTCGTCGCCATCCTCGATCCGCGGATCGTCACGGCGCGCTACGGCTCCTTTCTCGCCGCCTCGCTGCCGCCGATGTGGAGGACGAAAGACCCGCACGTGGCCCGCTCGGCGCTCCGGCGTTTGGCGGCGGCGCCCGATCCGGCGCGCGATTGTGCGGACGGCAGCGACTCAGCCGTTCAAACTGGCGCGGAGACATAGGACGCATTGGCTCCCGCGCGAGCCGTTTTAGCCGTAGGATTTTCATTGGACGGTAGCGAAGTTGCCGCAAACAAGGAGGAGACGTGACTGACAAGTCCAAGAAGAGCGAAGCCCCGGAAAAGGAAGAGGCTCCCGCTCCCACCATCGCCCCTGCGATCGACCCGAGGACGGGCGGGCGCGGCACCAAGGTGGCGATCATAGGCGCCGGGGCCGTAGGCTCCGCCGTCACGTACGCATCGATGATTCAGGGTGTCGCCCGCCATTACGCGATGTTCGACATCAACGAATCCAGAGTCAAGGCCGAGGCGCTCGACATCGCGCAAGGCAGCCAGTTCGCGCCCGTGTCGACCGTCGAGGGCTCGTCCGACATCGCAGTCATCAAGGATTCCGACGTCGTCGTCATCACCGCGGGCGCCAAGCAGAAGCCGGGCCAGTCTCGCCTTGAGCTCGCGGGGGCGACGATCGACATCATGAAGTCGATCGTTCCCAAGGCCGTCGAGCAGGCGCCCGACGCGATCTATCTCATGGTCGCCAACCCCGTGGACGTCGTCACCTACGCCGGGTGGAAGCTGTCCGGGCTCAGCGACGGACGTTTCTTCGGTTCGGGCACGGTGCTCGATTCTTCCCGGCTCCGCTACCTCATTGCCCTCGCGTGCGGGGTAGCGCCGCAGAACGTCCACGCCTACATCGCCGGCGAGCACGGCGACTCCGAAATTCCGCTGTGGAGCTCGGCGATGGTCGGCGCAGTGCCGCTTTTGCAGTGGGGGCAAACGGTCGACGGCAAGCTTCTCGACGACGGCGTTCGCGAGGCGATTCATCACGACGTCGTTCGCTCGGCCTACAACATCATCGAGGGCAAGGGCGTGACGAACTACGCGATCGGAATCTCGGTCGCTTCGATTCTCGGCTCGATCGTCCGTGACGAGCACCGCGTGCTTCCCGTCTCCTCCTACTTGGAGGACTGGCTCGGCATTTCCGATGTGTGCATGTCGGTTCCCTCGATCGTGGGCCGCGCGGGCGTCGGACCCCGACTCGTCCCGGTGGTCACGCCGAGGGAGTACGACGGTTTGCGGCGCTCCGCAGACTCGATCCGGGATGTGGCTCGCCAGTTTGGCTTCTGACGAGGCAGGCCTTCGCGCGGCGGCGTGGACGTTCGGGGATGCGTGAGCGTTCCGAGGCGTCCGCGCCAAACGCCTGCGAACGCCTTCGACGCCCACCCGGTGCGAGCGTTCTGTGACGCATATGAGCATTCGAAATTGCGTCTGATCTCAGATCTGAAGCGCGGGTCCGTATAGGGCCCGCGCTTTTCGCATGCCGGGATCGGGCGCGGGCCGCATCCCAAGTTGAACGTGCCGGACGTTGCGTCGAACGCGCCCCGCTCGATTCTCGGTCCGGTGAAGGACGGGTGCTCAATGACCGGCAAGGGGCCGGAAGCCGCGGCTCCGAGTCGCTGCGTCGAAGCCGTCGCGTCAAGTTCACGGGAAGCGAGACTGGCGGAGAGTCAGAGCGAGCGCAGCACCGTGACGACACGCCCGAGAACCTCGGCGTCGTCGGCGGGAATCGGCCTGTACTCGCTGTTGCGCGGAAGCAAAAGAGTGTGGCCGTCTTTGCGCTGGAGGACTTTGACCGTCGCCTCCCCCTCGATCATGGCCGCGACTATCTCCCCGTTCTCGGCGACGGGCTGCCGGCGGATGACGACCCAGTCGCCGTCGCAGATGGCGGCCTCAACCATGGAGTCGCCCACGACTTTGAGCATGAACAGTTCGCCGTCGCCGGTGAGCGACCGGGGCAGGGGAAGGACCTCCTCGACCACTTGGTCGGCCAGTATCGGCGATCCCGCCGCGATGCGCCCGACAACCGGGACGTTGACCGAGGGGTCCACGTGGAAGTCCTCCGCGGACGTCTTCGGCTCCTCTGCCGCCGCCCCCCTCGGAATGCCGGCGCTCGTGTAGTCGGCGTAAAGCCTGCGGTGGGTGTTCTCCAATCCCAGCTCGGTCAAAAGAATTGTGCGCGGGCGCCTGGGGTCGCGCACAATGTACCCCTTGTCTTCGAGAGCGTCGAGCTGGTATTTGACCGACGACGTCGATGAAAAGCCGCAGCGGTCGGCGATTTCGCGAATGGTCGGAGCGTATCGGTTCTTGAGCAGCTCCGAGCGAAGGGCGTTGAGCACTTCCTTCTGACGTTCAGTCAGGGCTGTTCGGCGTCTGACCATCATCACCTCCGGTGAAAGCCCCAAAAAAGTGTCGGAGGGGCGCGATTGACTTATGTCATCAGCCTACCGGCAACGATACGAAAAGGCAAACATTTGTTCAGAGAAAGCGGCAGGGCGACAAGACTGGACAAGTGTTCGACGATTCGCTATCGTCTATAAACAGATGTTCGATGAACGAAAGTTCGAGGTAAAGTTATGAGCGTTCTGCGGATTCCGGCAGACGGCAAACGGAAGCCGGCGACTCAGCGCGGGAAAGGCATTCGGCGGTTGCAAGCCGTCGGTCCGGACGCTCGGCGACGCTGCGAGAATACGCGCGACAATCGCGCCGATCGCACTTTGTACGACGGCGAACGGTCGAAGCAGGAGTTCCCGGCTCCGCGCCTTCGGGCAGTTCCCACCGCGGCCACGCCCGACGATGGCAAATCCGACGATGGGAAAGCGCAGTCGGCAGGCCGCCTCGTCCCGCTTCGCGACAGACGCAGTTCCCACATATCGCCGCGCCCAAGGTGCGTGTACCCGAAGACGACGCCGGCAGCCGACGAGTCCGTGGCTTCCGGGGCGTTTGGAGTTCGAGCGCTTCGAGCCGCCTTCGCCGCTCTCGCCTGCGCGACCATGATCGTCATGGGCCTCGTCGTGGGAAGTCTCTTGCTTCCCGCTGAGCGACAAACGGTTGTCGTTCAATCGGGAGACACGCTGTGGGCGATCGCCGCCCGAATCGACGGAGCCCCCAGCACGCCGAAGGCAGTCACGGATATCGCACAGTTGAATTCTCTGGGTTCGCGCGATGTGAAACCCGGACAGAAGCTTGTGCTGCCGCGGTACCGATGAGCTGGCCCCCGGACCGGGAGAGGGGAAGCCCCGGTCCGGGGGCTGTAGATGGACCGAATTGGCGGCGATTCGGCAAAATGTTTGCCGCACCGACGCGCGCGCGATTAATGTTAAAGAATGCGCTGCCCTTTCTGCCGACATCCAGAGTCTCGCGTGATCGACTCGCGCGCCAGCGATGACGGCCAGGCCATCAGGCGGCGCCGTCAGTGCCCTCGGTGCAATCGGCGATTCACGACGATCGAAACGGCGAGCCTTCAGGTGATCAAGCGGTCGGGCGCATATGAGCCTTTCTCCAGAGAGAAGATCATTAGCGGGGTGGGAAAGGCCTGCCAGGGCCGCCCCGTAAGCGAAGACGACCTGGCGAGGCTCGCCCAGCTGGTCGAGGAGCGGATCCGCGCCAACGGGGCTTCGCAGATAGAGGCGCACGAGATCGGCCTGGCTATCCTCGAGCCGCTGCGTGAGCTCGACACAATCGCGTACTTGCGTTTTGCGTCGGTCTATTCGAACTACGATTCGTTGGACGACTTCGAAAATGCAATCCGCGAACTGCGCGAGAATCCGCCAGAGTCCCTCAAATGAAGCTGCGTTTCCCCAGGCCCCTCGGCCCCGGCGACACGGTGGCCGTCACGTCCCCGTCGGGCGGTGTGCCTCCCGCCCTGAAGCCCAGGCTGGAGTTTGCCGTAGAAACCGTGCGCTCCCGAGGATTTGAGGTTCTCATCGGCGAGTGCATGGACGGAAACGGAGCCACGTCCGCGCCCGCCCGGGAGCGCGCGCGGGAATTGCAGGATTTCCTTCTCGATCCGGAGATTCGCGCCGTCATTCCGCCGTGGGGCGGCGAATTGGCCATCGATCTCATACCCTGCCTCGACTGGAAGAGGCTGGCCGAGGCCGAGCCGACGTGGGTCGTAGGTTATTCAGACATTTCGACCCTTCTTCTGCCGCTCACCCTGAATGCCGGCGTCGCCACCGTGCACGGAAACAACCTCCTTGACACGCCGTTCGCGGTGCCTGAAGGCCTCGTCGGCTGGATGGACGTCGTCTCGCTTCCCCAAGGAGCCTCGTTCACTCAGGACGCTCCCGACAAGTACCGCGAAGGCTATGTTCTGTACGAGACGTTTCCCGAGGCCGCTGAGTTCGAGCTTACGGAGGAAGCCTACTGGGTGCGGCTCGACGGCGCGGGCGACGTGCACGTGCGGGGCAGGCTCATCGGCGGATGCATCGAGACTCTGGGAAACTTGGCCGGAACGCCATTCGGCAGGGCGTCCGAACTCGCCCGCTCCACCGGGGATCCGCTCATCGTGTACGTCGAAGCGGCCAACGCGGACGCCTATGAGGTGTGCAGAACGCTCCATGGGATGCGCCTGGCGGGTTTTTTCGAGTGTGCGGCCGCCGTTCTTGTCGGACGCACGAATGCTCCGGATTGCGCGGACATGAACCAGTACGACGCCGTCATCGACGCTTTGGGAGGCCTGGACGTGCCGATCATTGCCGACGTCGAATGCGGCCACGTCGCCCCGTTCATGCCTCTCGTCAACGGCGCGACGGCCGAGGTCGTCGCGACCGGGACGCAGTCGCGTATTCGACAAACCCTGGCATGAGACTCCGAGCCGACGGAGCAGGGCAATGCGCTCCTCCGCCGTTTCGATGCATGCGGATACGGTGAACCGGACTGGACGGATGAGTGAGGAACCGGACTGGACGGATGCGGTGAACCGGACTGGAAGGCAGAGTGAGGAACCGCCGCATGCGCCGTTGGAGGAAGCTCAGCCTTCCGGGCACTCGTGCATGAAGGAGGGGAAAGCCATGGGCAGACGGCCGGAAGAGTTCGTCCTTGACGGAATTCCTGCCTTGAGGTGGGGAAAGCCCGGTGGGCGGGCCGTCGTCGGCGTGCACGGCCAGCTCTCGAACAAGCGTGATCCCGTCCTGGCGCAGTGCGCCGACGTAGTTGCATCGCGGGGCGACCAGCCGATCGCCTTCGACCTGCCCGGCCACGGCGATCGCCAAGACGGCAAAGCGTTCAATCCCATGGCGGCCCCGAGGTGAGGGCGTCCGCACAGCTGGCCCGCAGCCAGTCGACCGAGGTCGGTCTGCTCGCGAGCGGCATCGGCGCCTACTTCTCCCTGTGCGACACGCCCGCTGGGACGTTCGAGCGCGCTTGGCTGGCGGCTCCGCTCCTCGACTTCGAACACTGATCCGGGACGTGATGGACGAGTACTCGGTGACGGACGAGCAGCTGGAGGCGGAGGCCGTGATCGACACGCCCCGAGCAGTGCTCGAATGGCCGTGCCTGCGCAAGGCAGTCACATGGTTCGAGAAACGCTATCCGACCTGAAGGCGACCGTTCGACGAACGCCTGCCCAGAAGAACCTGCAACCTGACTCAGAAGAACCTGCCCCGGAAGAACTTGTGGGCATGATTGGCGACGCCGGTCGCCGGCTGATCTCGGACACGCCGGCTGGCCCCTGTTGCGTCGGCTGGCCTCGGCTACGCTGGCTGGCCGCTCGCGTCGGGTCCGATGCGATTGGCCTTGTCCGGAGGGTTGGAGTTCTGCTGGGATCTAGACGAGAGCCACGCCTTCAGGCCTTCGATGCTGAAATTCTCGGCGAACCAGGCGCGGATGGACTCCGGCGAAGGGGCGCGCTCGGCGAATCGGGAGCGCAGCCCTTCCAGGCTCTCGCCCTTGGACGCGAGCCAGTCGCTCAGCTGCTCGCGAGTCACCGAGTACTGCTCTTGGAACCGGGAGACGAAAGCTTCGAACGCCTCGCCGGTCGCCTCTGTGAGCTCCGAGGCCTTTGCTCGCCACTGGCCGGCCTTCAGCTCGAAGCCTTGCAATTGTTCACGGACGCTTCGCCGCAGGACCTTGCCGAGCTGCGAGCGGGGCAGGTCCGCCACAACGGCTATCGACCGCGGCATCGCGTAATGGGAAAGCTTGTCCTGGGTCCACCGCCTGACGGCGTCAAGGTCGACGGCCGCCCCAGGCTCGAGCACGAGGGCGGCAACAACGGATTCCCCGCGCGAATCCCGCGATTCTTCGGGCATTCCTACGACGGCGACGTCGCGCACTCCCGGCATTCCCTTGATCGCCTCTTCGACCTGCGACGGATAGACGTTGAACCCGCCGTTGATGATGAGCTCCTTTGCCCGGTCCGCCATCACGAGGAAGCCGTCGTCCCAATAGCCCAAGTCGCCCGTGCGGAGCCAGCCGTCTTCGGTGAAAGCTTGGGCAGTCTCCTCGGGATCGTTGTGATAGCCGATGAAGATTTGAGGGCCGCGAACCAGGATTTCGCCGGCGTGGGGATTGGCCGGGGAAGGCGCGTCGTTCGGGGCGGCTATGCGCACCTCGGTGGAAGGGAAAGGCAGCCCGAGCGTCGAGGGGCGGCGAGCCGAGGAAACGGGTGAGCCGGCGATGATCGGGCTGGCCTCCGTCATCCCATACCCCTCGATGATGAAGCCTCCCGTGGCGTTTTCCCACCGGGCGGCCAATTCGCCGTCGAGCGCCATGGCGCCGGAGAAAGCGAAGCCGATGCCGCTCAGGTCCTCGCCGCGTTCGGCTGCGGCGTCGAGAATGCGGGCGAACATGGGGGCGACGCCGGGAAGCAGCGTGATGCCTCGGCGGCGATTGGCCGCAAGAAGCACGTGCGGATCGAATTTCGGCAGCAGGACGGCGGTGGCGCCCAGCTTGACGCCCAGTATCGCTGCCATCATTCCAAAAGCATGGAAGAAGGGGAGCACGCAGCAGAGCACCTCGTCGCCCGCGGTGAGAATGGGGATCCAGGCTTTTGTCTGCTCGACGTTCGAAGCGATGTTCCGGTGGGTGAGCATGACGGCTTTAGGCGTGCCCGTCGTGCCGCCGGTGTGAATGAGGACTGCGACGTCGTCGATTGCCGCTGCGCTCGGAGCGCGGCGCGCCCGCGCCTTTCTGACGAGTTCGTCGAAGGAGGCGACGCCCGCGGGGACGGCTCCTCGGAGCTTCGAACGCTGCTCCCGCGCCGAAGCGAGCGGCAGCTTGAGAAGGAGGCGCGAAAGGTGGGGAAGTTCGCGCGAGAGGTCGACCGACAGGAAAACGGGGCCGCTGAGAGGCCCGTCGGCGGCCAGTGCCTCGAGGGTTTGCTCCCACACGATTGCAGCGCGCGAGCCTCGCCGCGTCATCTGTTCACGCAACTCTTTTGGAGGCGCAAGCGGATTGTGCTCGGCCACCGTCGCGCCGAGCGAGAGGACGGCGAAAAATGCGACGATGTGCTGCGGGCAGTTGGGCATGGCGAGCGAGACGACGTCGCCACGGCCCACCCCTAGGCGGCTCAAGGCCTGAGCGGCCTTCCGTGTCTGATGGGCAAGTTCCGCGTAAGAGATTGTGCGTCCAAGAAAATCGACGGCCACGGAATTAGGGAAGACGGTGGCCGACCGTTCCAGAATCGCGTCAAGCGTATACGAGGGCGGCTCTATCTCCGCCGGGACGCCGGGCGCGTAATGGAGGCGCTCAGATTCCATGGTGCACGGGGGTCCTTTCCAACGGCACAGCATGCGTGAAGTTTCAACGTCAAGTGTAGTGTGGCCGCCTCCGAGTTCGCGAGCCGACCCGCGGCTTGCCGTGCCAGCGCGCCAAAAAGGTTCCTGGCGTCGTCCCGGGGCGGCTCGCCGGCTCCGAGGCGACGGGCTGCGCAGTCGGTTTTGCCGCGTTTAGCCCGCCTCCGTCGCATTGCAGGGTCTCAGTGCCGAACCGGAAGCATTGACGGATCTCCGTTGAAAATGCGCCGGTTGCACGGACGCGTCAGTCTCTGTGCAGCACGTCAGTCTCTGTGCAGCACCCGCAGCCGAATGCTCTGATCCAGCTCGGAAAGCTCGGTCAGGGCCGATTCCGGCAGCTCGGACGCAAGGTCGGTGACCATGTACCCGATTTCGCCTGATGTGACGAGCGTTTGTGCATCGATGTTGGCGTGCGCCGCGGCGAAAATGCTGTTGACGTGGGCGAGCGCGCCCGGAGTGTTCGAGTGGATCCACGTCACGCGATGCCGCGCCGAGGGGGCGGGGGAGGCGTCGACCTCGGGCATGTTCACGGAGAGGCCGGTCAAGCCCTTCCGCCAGTACGAGACGAGCTTTTCGGCCACGAAGGAGCCGATGGACTCTTGCGCCTCGATCGTCGAGCCCCCGATGTGCGGCGTGAGAATGACGTTGTCGAGGCCCGCGAGCGAGCAGGAAAAAGGGTCGCCGTTTGCATTGGGCTCGCGAGGGAACACGTCGATCCCGGCGCCGCTGAGGCTTCCGTCCGTCAGCCGCTCTCGCACGGCCTCCAGGTCGACGACGGAGCCGCGCGAAAGATTGATGAGAATCGCGCCCTCCTTCATAGCCATGACTCGGTCCCGCCCGAAAAATCCGGCATTCGACGCACGCCCGTCGATGTGGATCGAGACGATGTCCGCTCGTTCGAGGAGCTGGCTCAGGCTGCGCATGCGCACGGCGTTGCCGATCGCCAGCCTTTCGGCGACGTCGTAGAAGAGCACGGACATGCCGAGCGCCTCCGCGATGATGCCAAGTTGGGTGCCGATGGAGCCGTAGCCGACGATTCCGAGGGTTTTCCCCCTCACCTCGTGCGCGCCGGAGGCGTTTTTCTCCCACACCCCGGCCTGAAGGGCGTTGTTCTTGTCCGTCAGATGACGAGTGAGGGCGATCGCCTCGGCTATAGCGAGCTCGACGACGGAGCGCGTGTTGGCGTACGGCGCGTTGAACACGGCGATGCCGGCTTCGTTGGCGGCGGAGACGTCGATCTGATTCGTTCCGATGCAGAAAGCGCCGATCGCAGTCAGATGGGGGTTCGCGTCGAGCACCTCGCGGGTGAGGTTGGTCTTTGAGCGGATTCCCACCATGTCGACGTCGCTGAGCGCCTCAATCAGCTCGTTGCCTTGGAGCGCGCCGGAAACGCGGCGAACCTCTATGCCGTACTTGGCGAAAACCGAGTCCGCAGACGCATGCGGGGACTCTAGGAGGAGGACTCGTGGCATCTTGCCTTCCTTGCGGTGAAATGTGTGCCGAAGACAAACCGTACAGCAGATCGGATCGAAAATGAGGATTGTCCGCAATTCGGGCCGACTGCAGCTTGAGCCGATCGCCTCAGAAAGAGGCGGGCTCTCCGGGCGGGAGGCGCGGCGTCGGTTTGACCGGCGTCGGCCTGTGCGACGTCAAGCCATGCCGGCGGGAAGCTCGCCCGAATAGAGAACGTCAAGGCGGCGGGTGGGGCGGGTCATCGCAACGTAAAGATTGCCGGGGCCTTCGGCCAGCACGCGCGAGGGTTCGACCAGCACGACGGCGTCGTACTCCAAACCCTTGGCCTCTATTGCGGACAAGACGCCTATGCGCGCCAGGCCGGCGGAGTCGGCCTTCACGTACTCCGCGAGCCCGGGGTCCCCGGCCAGCGCCTCCGCAATGCCTTCGCGCAAATCGGAGGGGACGATGACCGCCAGCGTTCCCTCACCCGGGCCGTACTCTCCGTCCAACCAGGCGCGGCGCTCCTTGACCGATCGGACGACGGCGCCCTCTCGCCCGTCCGCCTCGATCGCAGTGAAGGCGAGGCAGTCGGGAAGGTCGCGGGCGGCCTCGACGGGCAGCACGGAAACGCCCGCCGCGGCGAGGGTTCGCCCGGCGGAGCGGAGGATCGTCGCCGGAGTCCTGTAGGAGACCGTGAGGTTCTCGATCCGAGCGCTCGATCCAAGCCGTCCGAGGATGCTCGCCCAGCCGCCCGAGGGCGAGCCGTCCGGACGCTGGTCGAGGTCGCCGACGACCGTCATCGACCTCGTCGGACAGCGGCGGGCGAGCATCTCCCACTGCATCGGAGAAAGCTCCTGCGCCTCGTCGACCACAATGTGTCCGTAGGTCCATGTTCGATCCGCGGAGGCGCGGTCCGCAAGGCTCGACTGAGGCCCCGAACCGGCCGCGCGCTCGGTCAGCTGTTCGAGGTTGACGATGCCGCCGCCGAGGTTCATCGAACTCATCGTTTCCTTGACGTACTCGGAAAGCTCGGCGTCGCGCGCCTGCGCCGCGGCTCGTTGGCGCTTCTCGAAGTCGGTGCGGAAAGGGCCGAGGCATTCGGCGAGCTCGTCGAGGATGGGGATGTCGGCGGCCGTGATCGGGCTGCCTTTCGGCCGGCGAACCTCCTCGATCTCCTCGGGCGAAAGCTCGGGGGCGCACATGGCGAGCAGGCGCGGGCGCGCGTAAAGCCGCTCGAGCAGCTGGACGGGAGAGGAAGGCAGCCATCGGAGGTTGATTTCGCGCCGAGCCTCACGCGAAGACACAACCTCGTCGACTATCCAGCCGGCGTCTTCCAGCGCCATTTCTTTGTGCGCGGCCACCTGGTTTGCGAGCTCTTCGACGAGGATTCTCGCGTACGTTTCACGGGCCTCGTTGTGGGGCCGCCCTCCGCGCCGAGCGCGCTGCTGCGCGGCCTCGACGTGTGAGGGCGTGAGGGTCACGGGGCTCGAGTCGATCGTGAAGGAGACGGGGCGATCGAGCGGGCGTTCGAGGACGTTGCGCACGGCGTTCGCCGCGATGGTCCTCCAGACGGACGAGCCTTTGATCCGCGCGGCTTGCGGGGTGTCGGCCCCCGTCGCCTCGACCCCCGGAAGCAGCCCGGTCACCGTCGTCGAAACGATGTCGGACTCGCCCAGGCTCGGAAGGACTTGGTCGATGTACCGTAAGAACACGGGGGAGGGGCCCACGATGAGAACGCCCGAACGAGAAAGCCGCTCGCGTTGGGTGTAAAGAAGGTAGGCTGCGCGGTGGAGCGCGACGGCCGTCTTGCCGGTCCCAGGCCCTCCTTGAACGACGAGTATTCCGTTCGAATCGGCCCGAATGATTCGATCCTGCTCGGCTTGGATCGTGGCGACGATGTCGCTCATCTTTCCGTCGCGGGCCGTCGCCATCGCCGCCATCAAGGCGCCTTCCCCGGTGAGGTTGAGGTCGCTCAGCCCGTCGGAGGCTTCGGCGTCCAGCAATTCGTCCTCCACGCCGACGACGTCGCGCATCCGGGTTTGAATGTGCCTGCGGCGAACGACGTCGCCGGGCTCGGCCGCGGTGGCCCTGTAAAAGGGCTCGGCCTGCGGGGTTCGCCAGTCGAGGAGAATGATCTCCTGGTCTTCGTCCTTGAGGCCGATGCGCCCGATGTGCTCGGTTTCGCCGTCTGTGAAGTCGAGGCGTCCCATGACCAGGCGATTCTCGACGTTGCGCAAACGTATGAGATTGTCCTCGTAATGGGTCGCAAAGGAGTCGCGCTCGGAGAGGGCGCCCGCGCTTTCGTGGCCCTGTTGCGCTCGAACCTCGCGCAGACGTTCGGAATAGGCCTCGCGTTGGCGGTCGAGTGCGGCATACGCCGTCTCGACAAAGCCTTGCTCGTCGGCGATTGCGCGCGAACGCGCGGATAACTCACCCATGGACAATCCTGAAACGGGGAAAATCGACCACACAATTATCGGCCACACGGGCCGTCGAAGCTAATCAGCACGCCCTTATGCGGTCGAAAAACGATGGGTAGTATTACCACGTCGAAACCGTTGAACGCCGGCGTGTCGCGAATAACACGGCCTGTAGAAAGGCCCATTCGGCAAGTCGAAGCGGCGGGGAAGCTTATGGCAAAGTAGAGGGCGAGGAGAGGAGACACATGGGGCACTTCGTATCGTTTCCAGAGGCTGAGGGGCCCGAGCGCGTCGAGCGTTTGGTTCTCAATCTAGTGGATCCGGCCGTGGACGCCGGCGCGGTCGGCCAGCTGATATCTCTGTCGCTCAGTCCGCTTGACGGCGGGGCCGCCGCATTGTTCAACTCCGATCCGCTCATCGACTATCGATCCCAGCGGCCGCTTATGAATTACAAGGACGGTCGGCTCGTCGACATGCGCCGCAGCGGAATCGTACTTTCGCATGCGAGCGACGTCGAGGGCCAGCCCTTCCTGCATTTGCACGGCGCCGAGCCCGATTTTCAGTGGGACGCGCTGCTGGCGGACATGATCGACATCATTGAGAGGTTCGGTGTGAAGTCGACCTTCTCCTTTACGGCCGTCCCCTCGGCCACTCCTCACACGAGGCCGGCCGATATGGTGGTCCGCACCGCCGACAAGCGCGAAGACCAGGTATTTGAGGCGGACTTCTGGTTCACCGCCAGTTTCGCCGACTATGTCGAGTTCCATACGGCGAAGCTGGGCATCTCGCATACCAATGTCGCCGTTCGCGTGCCCGTCTATCTGGCCGGCGATCGTTATTTCACCGGGGCTGCCGGAGCCCTCGGGCTGACGTCGTCGCTCAGCGGGCTCTACTTCCCCTTGGGCGATCTGGAACAGGCCGCTGCCGAAGAGGTCGAAGCCTACTCTTCGGCCATCGAGGGCAACGAGGAGCTGGCCCAGTTCATCGACAAGCTCGAAAAAGACTACGACGCCAACGGCTCCGTGCGCGGATACGTCACCGCGCCCAAGCCGGAACTGCGGGTCCCCACGGTGGACGAAATCGGCCGCGCCGCCGAGCAGTTCCTCGCGGGGGTCTCCTCGCCGCGCGCCTCGGCTTCGGAAAAGACCTTCGATCCGCAGGGGCTGTTGCGCAAGATGGAGCGCTACCAGGGCTTTCTTCCCGGTGAGCCCGGCGTGGGCGAAAGCCCCGCATTCGACGTTTCAGCCATGAGAAGCCATCAGGCCGGGGCCGCCGCCGAGGCGCCTGAACGCCCCGCAGACGACGAGGGAGACAGCAGGGGCTCCGCCGAAGAGGCCGCCGACGTCGCAACCGATGCGCAAGCGGCCGAAAGCCCCGAGGGCGCCGCGGAAAGCGTCGCCGATCCCGCTGAAGGCTCGGCTGTCGGCGAGAACGAAGCCGACGGCGCGGACGCCGACGCCGAAGCCGCAGAGAGCGGAGCGGGCGCGGGCGTCGCCGATGCTTTCGAGCCCGAAGAGGCGGACATCGCCGGACCCGAAGCGCCGGCCGCTGACGCCGCCGAGGTCGAAGGCGAGGCCGCTGCCGAGGCGGAGGCCGCCGTCGGTTTTGAAAGCGACGAGGATTTTTCGACCGTCTCCGAGGAAGCCGGGAGCGGCTCGAAGGATGTTGCACTCACGAACAGTGCGGCTGAATCGGACGTTCCTGTTGAATCGGACAGTGCGGCTGAATCGGACGTTCCGGCTGAGGCAGTTGACGCACGCGATCGCTCTGGCGTCGCAGCGGGGTTTGGCGACGTCGGCGTCGTCGGCGGGGAATCGGACCCAGAAGCCCGCGGGGAATCGGACCCGACGAGGGGCGATGCGTCGAATCTGGGCGACGACCGTAGCGGCGCTTCCAAACGTGAGAATCAAGAAGAGGCTCTGCAGGCCGACGTCGAAGCCGACAATGCGGGAGAATTCGGAAGCGCCGCTGGAGCCGAGGAGAGCGGAACTGGCGAGGACGGCGGACGCGAGGCTTACGCCGTCGGCGAGGCCGATCTAGACGGCGAAAAAGACGGCCTCCGCGAGCAGGCCGAGCCCTACGGGCACGCAGGTGCCGAGGAGCTTGCCGGAACCGAGGAAGCGGTCGGCGTTGAGGGCGGGGCCGTTGAGGAAATCGCGGACACTGAGGATGCTCGAGCGTTTGCCGGCGTTGAGGGCGCGCAAGAATCGGTCGGCGTCGAGGGTTCCCAAGAATTCGCCGACGTTGAGGACCGGCGTGAGCTTAGCGGCATTCAAGAGGCCCGGGATCTCAACGGCATTGAAAGCACGGGAAAGTCCGCTGACAACGAACCCGGCGAAGTCCTCGAGCCGGACGAGACTCTTGAGCCGCTCTCAGCTTTGGGGCGGATCAAGGCGTTCTTGAAGAATTTGCCTGACGCTCCAGATCCGTCGGAGCAGAACGGGGAGCCCGGCGAAGTTTTAGACCCGGCGGAGACTCTTGAGCCGCTTTCTGCTTCGGGGTACATCGACGTCGCCGCGATCGAAAGCTCCGGCTGGAGCGCCCCCGAGGGTCACGTGCAAGATTTCGGCGAAAACGGCATTCCCGGCGAGGATGCCGAAGGTGCGGAAGGCGACGGCGCGATCTTGGACGCCGCCGACGCGGGCTCCGAAGATCAAGCCGTCGGCTTCGAGGCAGCCGCTGCCGAGACTGAGGCAAATGCCGGCCTTCTCATCACGGAGTCGGAAGTCATCGAGTCGATGATGGGGGACTCCGCCGAGCAGCCTTCCAACGCGGACGGCGCACCGGCCGAAAGCTCTGCAGAGCGCGTGTCCGTGGTCGACGGCGCCTTGGCGGACAGCGCGATGGCCGGGCCGCCGAGCGGGGCGGGCTCAGCTGAGAATCCTGAGGCTTGGGAGCGGCCCAACGAGCTTGAACCGCCTGTTTCATTCGATTCGGCCGGCTCGTTCGAGCCCGCTGCGTTCGACTCATCCGACCCACTCGAATCGTCGCGCGCATTCGGAGGGCCGGGCACCCTGCCCGCTGGCGGGGAGGGCTCGCCCCGCGAATTCGAAGGAGTTTCTTTCACAACGGGCGACGGGGGCCAGGCAGTTGGGTACGAGGCCGACGGGTCCGAGGAGGGCTTCATCCCATCCGGCGCCCAAGGCGGCGACGTCGACGCATGGCCAGTTCGAGGCTGGGACGAAGCTCTCGGATTCGGACGCGAGAGCGAGACCGTCGTATCTCAGGAGGACGCGAATGCGTCCCACAACATCGTCTTCGCTCCTCACGTTTTTGGCGCCGCGCTGTCCGCGGGGGACACTCCCAGACACTCGGCGCTAGAACGGATGCAGACCCTCGTGTTGAAAGATTCCCCCGAAGCGGACGCCCTGGCTGAGGCCGCCAGCGAAAAGGCCGAACAGGAAGCTCCGGCGGAGACCGACGGCGACGCTCCCGCCTCGGGCGAAATGGCGCCCGACGGCGCAGGGCTCACGGGTGAGAACCCTGAATCTCCCGGTGAAGACGAGCCCTCTGACGGTGCGTCAAACGATGCGGCCGCTAACGAAATCGGCCCGGCGGGGGATGGCGGAGCAGCCCCGGCGATTTCCGTGCCGAACGAGGCAGATCCGCTCGGCGGCGCCGGCGCGGATTCCGTCCCGCCTGCCAGCTTGCCCGCATCGAACGTGGGGCAGCTGCCCGAGCCCGGCCAAGGCCAAGTCAAACGCCGGCGAGGAAAGCACTCCGCCTGACCCGCGCCGCTCGCTGGCCGCCCCGTCTTCCGTGTCGCAAAGCCCCGCAGCACGGTCGGATTCGTCGCCGAGGTGCGCACTCCGTCCCGCTGCGGCAGTTTGCCTAAACTCAGACTCGGAGTGCTTACTCGTTTGCCGACGTCCTCGGCCCAGGATGCGGACGACCTTGCCTCGGGCTCGTCGCTCTCGGCCATCCTGCAAGGGAATCCGTCAACGGTCTGACGGAGGCGGCGCGGGAGCGCAAGGCACCGTCGTCGAAAAACTTCGTCGGCAGCGGGAATTTGCGCACTTCCCGCTCGATCGCCTCAACCGGAAAACGCACGTCGGAGCCCGCTACGACGAAATTGCCGAAACGCTTTCCGCTGAAAACAGCAGGATCCGCTATAGCGACGATATTGTCAAACACGGCCGCCATGGCCGCGATGTCCTCGTCAAGCCGCCGAATCCCCGCCGAAGCGACCGCATTGAGAACGTAAATCCCCCCGGGCTCCAAAACATCGGCCGCTCGTTTCGCGGATTCCGCCGTTCGCAGATGCGGCGGCACCTCCCTGCCCGTGAAAGCGTCGCGGACGATCGCGTTCCAGCTCGCTTTCGTCGAGTCGAGGACGTGCCTGGCATCCCCGACCCTGATCTTCAGAAAGGGCGAGCGCGGCAGCGGAAACCAGTCGCGCACCAGCCTGGCCAGTTCCGGGTCGATTTCGACGGCGACCTGGTGCAACTCCCTGCGGGCGCCCAACGCCCTGGCGAGCGCGCAGCCTGCGCCTCCCAGATGAAGCACCCTCATGCGGCGCGGGCCGCCTTCGGCCGACCCGCCCTCGACGCCCGCCTCGACTGCGCGGCGCCCGCCTTGATCCCAGCGCGACTCGAGTATGAGGCGAATGTGCTGCATATACTCGAAATCCAGGTACTCCGGATCGGCCAGGTCCAGACTCGAAGACTCGACGCCGTTCAGCAGAAGGAGGACCTGCGAGGGATTGGTCCGTGCCCTGACGAGTTCCGCGGTGGCGTACGTTGTTGCGACGGGCCCCTCGGGCAGCTGGGTTCTGGACGATGCGCGCTTCATGCCACGAGCCTACCGAGACTTGGGGGCGCCGTGGCAGGCGGACCGGGCGTTTCGCGCGGTCAGAAAAGCGACGGAGCCTGAACGTAGGCTTGTCGCGTGAGAAAGGAGGACGGATGTCCCGAGCGCCGCGGTCGAAAGAAGCCCGTCGATTCTGGGGCGACGACGATTCCGACGTCGGCATACTCCACGTCGATATGGACGCCTTCTTCGTGTCAGTCGAGCTGCTCGATCGCCCGGAGCTCGCGGGCAAGCCGGTCGCCGTCGGGGGAGCCGAGCGCGGCGTCGTCTCTGCCGCCTCTTACGAGGCCCGTGAATTCGGCGTCAACTCGGCAATGCCCGTGGCTCGCGCCCTTCGGGCCTGCCCGCATCTGACGATGATTCCTCCGCGCCCCGGCAGGTATTCGGAGGTGTCGCGGCAAATCATGGACATACTGCACGACGTCACCCCGCTTGTAGAGAAGCTTTCGGTGGACGAGGCCTTTCTCGACGTCGGCGGCGCGCGGCGCCTCATGGGAGGGCCCGTCCGCATCGCCACGGATCTGCGGGCGCGCATCCGGCGCGAGGTCGGCGTTCCGGCGTCGGTTGGCATCGCCGCGACGAAGCACGTCGCCAAGATCGCCTCGGCCCACGCGAAGCCCGACGGATTGCTCCTCATACCCCGCTCGGCCACGATCGCCTTCCTCCATGGGCTGCCGGTGGGGGCGTTGTGGGGCGTGGGAGAGAAAACGAGGGCGCGCCTGGCCAACCAGGGCATCGAAACGGTGGGAGAGCTCGCCGACGCGGGACCGGAACGCCTGGCCAGGATCCTCGGCCGCGCCCACGGAACGCATCTGTACAGATTGGCGATGGGGCAGGACCCGCGTCCCGTGCAAACCTCTCGCGAGGAGAAGTCGATCGGCAAAGAGGAGACCTTCTTCGAACATGTGGCCGACCGCGGCAAGCTTGAGAGGATCCTTCTGGCTCAGGCCCATGCCACCGCGCGTAGACTGCGACGTGCGCATCTGACCGCCCGGACGGTCGCGATCAAGGTTCGCTTCGCCGATTTCACGACCATCACCCGCAGCACGACATTCGCCCGGCCGACCGATCTGGCGGCTGACCTCTACGCGGGCGCTAAACATCTCTTCGATTCGGTCGCCGTCTCCGGCGAGGGGCTGCGCCTCCTGGGCCTGCGCGCCGAGCAGATAGTCGATCAGCGCGAGGGAGTGCAGCTGGCTTTGGGCGCGGATTCCGACGACGAGGCCTGGGCATTCGGAGACCAAGCGGGTGAGGGCATGCGTCAGGCTTTTGGCGTGAATCCCCGTCTTGAACGGGCGGAGGCTGCGCTTGACCGCATTCGCGACAGATTCGGCCCGTCATTCGCCGGTCCGGGAAGCCTCATCGGCGCGGACAAGGAGAGGCGGCCCGAAGCGGACAGGCAGAGGCGACCCGAAAACGGGGGAGGCGGATGAGGCGCAGGGAATCGTTAGAATCGGGGAAGCCGCGAAAACCGGGGAGGTCGCGTTCACCCGGAGGTGAATGGACTCCGTCGCCCCAGAAACTATGACATCGTGGTTGCTCACGTGACTTTTGCCGCTCGTACCTTCGGGATATTCTTAACAGGTACGCCGACGACAGAGGAGAACCCATGGCCCTTTCCGAATACGAACGGAAGATGTTGGAAGAGCTGGAAGCCCAGCTGTCCGACGAGGATCCCGGGTTCGCCGACACCCTCAAGCCGAAGCCGTCGCCGAAGGCTGCGGCACGCCAGGTGTCGATTCGCCATCTCGTCCTGGGCCTTCTCGTCGTTTTTGGAGGCATTGCCGTCCTCACCCTCGGCGTCTCGGCCGAGATGGAGATCGTCGGGCTCCTCGGGATCGTCGTCATGTTCCTCGGGACGTGGTACATGACGACCGGCATCAAGTCCTTCCCCATCGAAAAGGCGGAGAACGACGATCCCGGGCCGAAGAGGCCAAAGACTCCTCGCTCCAGCCGTTTCCAAGACTTCATGGCCAAGCAGGCCGAAGAGTGGGAGAAGCGCCGCCGCCGGTAGCGTGTGCGCAAGCGTGGAATGACTGGCAACCGTCAAAGGGCCTGGCAACGAAAGGCCCCGCGACGTCGAGCGGGCCTCTCGCGTTGACCGGCGCAATTCGCCTCCGGCATGGCAGCGGCCGAACGGTCGAACCCTTCAGCGGCGGCTGAAGGCATTCCGACGGGATGCCTTGGAGACTTCCCGTCGGACTAGGCACGCTGTTGCCGCCTCGTTGAACGCGCAAAGCGGCCGCCCTTGTGACATCGGCATGCTGGACCGCATCGACGCGATCCGCTGCGACGCTCCCATGCGCCTTCCACTTCGCTCCACCGCGCCGCCTCGCCTTATTCCATGGCGTCGCCTCGCCTTGTTCCCCGCCTGTTCGGCGCCGTCGGTCCGTTTCGTTTTGCAGGGTAAGCTCGCTTCTCTTCGCGGCCGCGCCGCCGTCGTCCCTCCACTTCGCTCCCCCGGGGGCCGTCTCCACTTCGCCCCATAGGCCTGTCTCCACTTCGCTCCCGGGGGCTGCCTCCACTTTGCCCCATAGGCCTGTCTCGATTCCGCTCCACGGGGGCCTGTCTCCACTTCGCTCCACGGACGCGACGACGCCCGGAAAACAGCCGATCTGCGGCGTCGTTCTCCGTCTCCAGGCGGAGAGTTTCAACAAAAATGTGACGTGATGGGTACAGTTGCCCTCCACCGTGGTTTTCCCTTGATGCGTATGATCTTCTTCGACAAAACACCCCCAAGGGACCCTTGCTTGTGGGGGGAAGTGGAGTAAAGTGGTGGCCAGCGTCGAGAGGGAGGTGGACGCGGTGTTTCTGGGCACATACGAGCCAAAGCTCGATGACAAGGGTCGTCTGATCCTGCCCGCGAAGTTCCGCGACCAGCTCCAGCGCGGGTTGGTCATCACCAGGGGACAGGAGCATTGCCTGTTCGTCTTCACCATCGAGGAGTTCGAGGAGTTTCAAACGAAGCTTCATCAAGCTCCCCTCACCTCTAAGGAGGCTCGCGATTATCAACGTGTGCTCTTTTCCGGTGCAAATGACCAAGTGCCGGACAAGCAGGGGCGGATCTCCATTCCCTCGAATCTGCGCAAGTACGCCGGATTGGAGCGCGACCTGGCCGTGATCGGCTCGGGAAGCAGGATCGAGATCTGGGACCTGACGGCGTGGAATGAGTACCTGAACACGCAGGAAGCCGCCTTCGCCGACCGCGAAGACGAGGTCATTCCCGGCCTGTTCTGACCGGCCGAGGGCTTTCTCGCTCGTCTGAGGCAGTTCCCCAGCTTCAGAAAGGCGAAGAAAGCCGCCGGCCGGTCTGATTCGACCGCACAAAGGCAGCCGCGGCAGCGGCCGTATACGCCGCAAGGCACAGAGAGGAGTTCGCATGGCGTCGAAAGCGACGAGCAAAGCCGGACCCCCTCGCGCCGACGGCAATGCGCTGCATGTGCCTGTGCTGCTCGAGGAGTGCGTGAACCTCCTCGGGCCCGCGCTGACGGCCGAGGCCCCCGTGATGATCGACGCGACGCTCGGAATGGGAGGGCATTCATTCGCCTTCCTCGAGCGTTTTGCCAACCTGACGGTCGTAGGCATCGACCGGGACCCGGAGGCCATTGAGTTGGCCGGCGAACGCTTGGCGCGTTTCGGCAAGCGTTTCGTCGCCGTCCGTGCGACGTACGACGACGTGTCCGACGTCGCCGCCGAGTATGGACGCGCCGGGCGGGCAGACGCCGTGCTGATGGACCTCGGCGTCTCCTCGCTCCAGCTGGACGACGAGGGCCGCGGGTTCTCCTACTCCGGCGACGGCCCCCTGGACATGCGAATGGACAAGACGGGCGGCCCGACGGCCGCGGACGTTTTGGCCTCCGCGGACAAGGCGGAGCTGACGCGGATCCTGCGCGAATACGGCGAAGAAAGGTTTGCTTCGCGCATCGCCGCCAGGATCCTCGCGGCCCGCGCCGCGGAGCCGATCGAGCGCACCGGCCAACTCGCCGACATCGTCCGCGATGCAATCCCTGCGCCAGCCAGGCGCACGGGAGGCAACCCATGCAAACGAACCTTTCAGGCGCTTCGAATCGCCGTCAACGACGAGCTTGCCCTCCTCCGGCGCGCCATCCCGCGCGCCATCGAGGCGATTGCGGTTGGAGGCCGCATCGCCGTCGAGTCGTACCAATCGCTGGAGGACAAGATCGTCAAGCGTGAGATGGCGAAAGGGGCGACGTCCTCGACGCCGGCGGGCCTGCCCGTCGAACTCGACGACCGCGCCCCGTATCTCCGCCTGCTCACCCGCGGCGCCCTCAAGGCCGACGCCGCGGAGCTGCAGGCCAATCCGCGCAGCGCATCGGTGCGCCTCAGAGCCGCCGAGAGGCTGCGCGAAACCCCGCACACCGCATAAACCAGCAACTACACGAGGAAAGAACCGATGAGTGCAATCCCCGCCACCACTGTGCCCCGGCGCGCCGCCCGCCCCGTCGTTTCGGGGGTTCCCGGCCTGAAACTAGTTCCGGCCCCGGCGTCGGCGCGAGGCTTCTTCGGCGTCGTCATCGTCTGCGCACTGCTCCTCGTCGGCGCTTTGGGCACCGCTTTCGCCCTCAACACGCAGATGGTCGACACGGCTTACGAGATCCAGTCGGTGCAGAAGGAACTCAACGTTGCCACGGCAAAAGAGGCCACGCTCGCCGATCGCGTCGTCTCCGCCTCCACCCCGCAGAAGCTGACCGCCAAGGCCGAGCAACTAGGATTGGTTCCAGCAACGAGCGTCCTCCACTTGGACCTCACGACTGGGGCCGTCAAGAAGCCCTCGGAGCCGCAAAGGAAGTAGATGTCGTCTTCTGCCACCGACAATGAGTCGGAGGGGCGTGGCGCGGATCGTCCGCGCCGCGCTGCCTTTTCTCGGTACATTCGTCGACTGAAGGAGTACCACTCGTCGTTGCCTTTGGCGGCCAGACGCCTGCATTCGCTCGCCGTCGCCTTCGTTGTGTGCGCATTGGTTTTGGGCATTCGGCTCGCCGACCTCCAAGGCGTCAGATCCGCCTCCCTCGCGCAGGCCGCGTCGGGCTTCAGAACGAGGACGTACACGCTGCACGCCAAGCGGGGGGACATCGTCGACTCGAAGGGCTCGGTGCTGGCGACGTCGATCGAGCGATACAACATCGGCGTCAACCAGAAGGCCATCGCCCAGTACAAGCGTTACGACAAGGACGGCAACCTCATCGGATCCGGCGCCGCGGCGGCGGCCGAACAGCTCGCGCCGCTGCTCAAGATGGATCGGGCCGAGCTGGGCGGCCTTCTCCTGGGCGGCGAGAAGAAGAAGTCTTTCGCATACGTCAAGAAGGACGTTTCGCCGGATCTCTGGCGCAAGGTCAACGCGCTGCGCATCACTGGGATTGAGCCCGAGCAGTACATGAAACGCGAGTACCCCAACGGCGCGGTTGCCGGAAACGTGCTTGGCTACACCGGACAGGTCGAGAACGAGCCCGCCCAGATCAAGGGCCAGGCCGGAATTGAGAAGTCACAGGAGGCCGCGCTCGCGGGAAAGAACGGCTCCCTCACGGTCGAGGTCGCCGGGGGAGGCGCGGTTTTGCCCAACGGCAAGCGCAAGGAAGCGGCCGCGAAGGACGGCTCCACCGTCAAACTGACGATCGACCGCGACCTGCAGAACCAACTCATGAAGGCCGTCGACGATTCGGTCAAGGCCAACAACGCCGAGTGGGGAGCGGCCGTCGTCGTCGAGATCGGAACAGGAAGGATTCTCGCCCTCGTGGATTCGGGCTCCCCGAATCCGGCTGATCTCGGTTCGACGGCGTCCTCGAACTGGGGGTCGCGGGCGGTGCAGGCGCCCGTCGAGCCCGGATCGACAGGCAAGCTCATCACGTTCTCCGGCTCAATCGACCAGAAGAAAGTCACGCCCGAGAGCGTTTTCACTGTGCCCTACTCGATCACGATGCCCAACGGCGAGAAGGTCCACGACAACGATTCGCACGGCACCGAGAGGATGACGGTGGCCGGGATCCTCGCGAAGTCCTACAACACGGGCCTCATTCAGATCGGCGACAAAGTGACCGACGCCAAGCGCTATGACTACATGAAGAAGTTCGGCATCGGCTCGAAGACGGGCATCGAGCTCCCCGCGGAGTCCCGCGGGAGGCTCACGCAGCCGAGCTCCTGGGGTCCCAGGGGGCGCTACACGACGATGTTCGGCCAGGGATGGTCGGCCACCACCGTTCAGCTCGGCCAGATGGTGGCGACGATCGGCAATCGGGGAGTGAGGGTTCCGCTGCACATCGTCGAGTCCGTCGTCGACGCCGACGGAAACGAGAAGCCCGTGGCGCCGGAGAAGAAAGAGCGCGTGATCTCGGCAGACTCGGCGGCGACGATGCTGAAGATGATGCAGGCCGTCACCGACAAGGATTCGACCGGCTATCTCGCCAGGGTCGAGGGATACAACGTCGCGGGAAAGACGGGGACCGCGCAGGTGCCCGACGCCAACGGCAAGCTCACCAAGCGAGTCGGCACATTCGTGGGGGTCCTGCCAGCGGACAAGCCTCAGATCGCCGTGGCGGTCACCGTCTTCAACGGCAAGGGCGCCGGGTACGGCGGCGAGGTGGCCGCTCCGGTATTCTCGAATGTCGCACACTTTGCGGTACGGCAGCTGGGGATCGCGCCTTCGACCGAGCCCCTGTTCAAGTACCCGTGGTACGAGTATCAGATAGGCAAGAATGACTGACTATACGAGACAGACCGGGCTTTTCACGCAGCTCGACGCGCTCGCCGCGGCCGTCGGAGCGACGGTCGACGTCGGCGACGGAGGGCCCGAGGCTCGCAACGCAGCGGTTGAATCCGTCACGTCCGACAGCAGGCAGGCGCGGCCGGGCGACCTGTTCGCGGCCACTCCGGGAGAGAAAGTCCACGGCGCGGCCTTCGCCGTCTCCGCGATCGAAGCCGGCGCGAACGCCGTGCTCACCGACGCGCAGGGGCGCGACATCCTTCGCAGAGACCTCGGCGGGCGCTCCGTCCCCGTCCTCGTCGTCGACGATCCCCGCGCCGCCGTTGGAAAGGCGGCCGCCTTGATCCTCGGCGAACCTGCCGCCGACCTCGATTCATACGCGGTGACGGGAACCAACGGCAAGACGACGACGGCCTACATGGTCGAATCGATACTCGGCGCCCTCGGACGCAAGCCCGGCCTCATCGGCACAGTCGAGATCCGCCTGGCGGGGATGAGCGTTCCGGCGCACCTGACGACGCCCATGCCCGACGAGCTCCAAAGCTACCTCGCCTTCCACCGCCGCGGGGGAGGGACCGACGTCGTCATGGAGACTTCCAGCCACGCGCTCGTCCAGGGCCGCAGCGACCCCGTGAGATTCACGGTGGCCGGGTTTACGAACCTCACCCAGGACCACCTCGATTTCCACGGCACGATGGAGAGGTACTACCAAGCCAAGGCGAGCCTCTTCACCCCGGAGAGGGCCCGCAACGCCGTCGTCTCAGTCGACGGCGAATACGGCCGTCGGCTCCTTGCGGAATGCGCGCCGAGGCTCGAAGGGGAGGTCGCCGCCCTCGCCGTTGACTCCGGCCTGCCGGATCTGCCCGACGGCGTCGTGGGATGGAAGGCGCTCGCCCTGGAAGGGTCGAGTTTCGTCCTCGAATCGACCGACGGGCGCAGGCTGGCGACGAGCACCTCCCTTCCGGGGGATTTCAACGTCGCGAACGCAGCGCTCGCGGCCGTCATGGTCATGACTGCCGGGTACTCTCCAGACGAGCTTGCGCGCGCCCTGCCCGCGGGGATCAATCCCTCGGTGCCGGGCCGCATGGAGGTGCTCAACGCCCGCCCGCGAGTCATCGTCGACTTCGCCCACAACACGGAGGCGCTCGTCAACGCCATGAAGGCGCTGCGCCCCTCGACCGAAGGAAGGCTCGTCGTGCTCACGGGGTCGGCCGGAGACCGCGACAAGGGCAAGCGCCCGGCCATGGGCGCCGCCGTCGCCCGGTACGGCGACTTCGTTTACATCACGGACGACGATCCCCACGACGAGGACCCCGCCGTCATCAGAGCGGCCGTCATCGAGGGAACGCGCGGCTTCGACACCCCCGTCGTCGAGATCGCGGACCGGTCCCAAGCCATAGACGCCGCAATCGCAGAAGCCTCCGAGCGGGATACCATTCTCCTTGCGGGGCGCGGCCACGAAACCATCCAGGAGGTGGCGGGCGTTCCGATCGAACTCGACGACCGAGTCGAGGCGCGGCGCGCCCTACGCAAGCGCGCCCGCGTCCACGACGGTGAGGAGAAAGCATGATACCGGTGACGCTCGCGCAAGTCGTTGCCGATTGCAATGCGACGACGGCGGGCGATACTCCCCCCGACGTCGCGCGAGAACAGATTTCATCGCTGACGGCCGACACGCGGACCGTCAGCGGCGGCGAGGTCTTCGCGGCCATCAAGGGCGCACGGGTCGACGGCGCCGAGCTCGCCGGAGCCGCACTTTCGGCGGGCGCACGGGCCGTCGTCACATCCGATCCTTCCACCGCGGTCGCCTCGGGCGCCGACCCGGCCCGGGTCATCGTCGTCGACGACGTCGAAAAGGCGATCGGCGCTTTGGCGCGCGCGAATCTCCAAAGGGCGAGGGCCGAAGGGAACCCCGCCCTCAAGGTCGTGGCCGTGACGGGGTCGGTCGGCAAGACAACCGTCAAGGATCTGCTGGCCTCCTTGGTGGAAAGCAGGGGGCCGGTCATCGCCCCTCCCGGGTCCTTCAACAACGAACTGGGCCTTCCGATCACGGTTCTGCGCACGGACGCCGGCACAGCCACACTGGTGCTCGAAATGGGCGCGGACCACGTCGGCAACATCGACTACCTCACGTCGATCGCGCCCCCGGACGCCTCGGCCGTCCTCATCGTCGCCCGCGCGCACCTGGGCGAATTCGGAGGCATCGACAACGTCGGGCGCGCCAAGTCCGAGCTTGTGACCGGCACCCGCGAAGGCGGCGTCGTCGTCCTCAACGCCGACGACCCGCGGGTTGCGGCCATGGCCGGGCTCGCGCACGGGCCGGTTTTGACCTTCTCGGCGCGCGGGGCGGGCGACGTCGCAGCGCGAAACATCGACGTCGGCGCGGACGGACGCGCGTCCTTCACGCTCGTCACGCCGGAGGGCGAGGCGGACGTCAAGCTCAGACTCGTCGGCGAACACCACGTGGCGAACGCCCTCGCCGCGGCGGCGCTCGCCCATTCGCTGGGGATTGCAACGGCGCAGATCGCCTCGACCCTCAGCGCCGTCGGCGCCGCGAGCCCCCATCGCATGGACGTCTTCGAGGCGGGCGGCGCGACCGTCATCGACGACTCGTACAACGCCAACCCCGATTCCATGCGTGCCGGATTGGCGGCCCTGGAACGGCTCGGGCGCGGGCGGCGCAAGGTTGCCGTGCTCGGCGAAATGCTCGAGCTCGGCGAGGCCTCTCTGCTCGAGCACGAGGCGATCGGCAAGGCGGCGGCCCAGGCCGGCGTCGCCTGCCTCGTCGCCGTCGGCGAGGAGGCTCGGCCCCTCGCTTCGGCCGCCGAGGCCGAAGGCGTGGACGCAACGTGGGCCGCCGGGCCCGAAGGCGCGCTGAGAGAGCTAGACGCCGCCCTGGCCGCCGGTGACGTAGTGTTGGTGAAAGGATCGAACGGTTCGGGGGTCTGGAAGGTAGCCGACTCCCTGAGGGAGGAGAAGAAGTAGTGCTGTCGATACTCATCGCGGGCGGCATCTCGCTCTTCGTCACCCTCGTGGGCACGCCGTTCTTCATCAAGATACTCGTGGCCCGGCAATACGGTCAGTTCATCCGCCAAGACGGGCCGACAAGCCACCAAATCAAACGCGGAACGCCCACCATGGGCGGCGTCATGATCATCGTCGGCGCCCTCCTCGGATACTTCGTCGCGAATCTCGCGACTGGCCGCTCGCCCAACGCCTCCGGCCTGCTCCTCCTGTACCTCACGGTCGGCCTCGGCTTCATCGGCTTCCTTGACGACTTCGCCAAGATTAGGAAGAAGCAGTCCCTGGGGCTGACCCCGTGGGCGAAAATACTCGGCCAGGCCTTCGTGGGGATCAGCTTCGCCGTCATGGCCCTGCGCTTCCGCAACTCGGAGAACAGAACCCCGGCGACCCTGCGAATTTCCATCCTGCGCGACACGAACATCGACCTCGCCTTCCTCGGCGTCGGAGTCGGAATTGTATTCTTCGTTGTCTGGGCCAATTTCCTCATCACGGCCTGGTCCAACGCGGTCAACCTCACCGACGGCCTCGACGGGCTCGCCGCGGGGGCATCGATGATCGCATTCGGCGCATACGCGACGATCACCATGTGGCAGTCGAACCAGGTCTGCCACGGGGTCCTCGGCCAGGCGCCCGGCTGCTACGACGTCCGCGACCCCAGAGACCTCGCCATCGTCTGCGCCGCCATCGTGGGCTCCTGTTTCGGCTTCCTGTGGTGGAACACCTCGCCCGCCAAGATCTTCATGGGAGACACCGGGTCCCTCGCCCTCGGAGGCGCCTTCGCCGGCATCTCCATCCTCACCCGCACCGAGATCCTCGCCGTTCTCATCGGCGGCCTCTACCTCATCGAAGTGGGTTCGGCGGCACTCCAGATGGGCTTCTACAAGATCACGAGGAAACGGATATTCCGCATGGCCCCGCTCCACCATCACTTCGAGCTCAAAGGCTGGAAGGAAGTGACCGTGGTCGTCCGCTTCTGGATCATCGAGGCGCTCCTCATGCTCGTGGCGGTCGGCACGTTCTACGCCGAATGGCTGGCACACCAGTGAGCGTCGAAATCCCAGGGGCGGCCGAGCTCGCGGGCGCGAGGGTGGCGGTGGTCGGCCTCGGCAAATCCGGCACTGCCTGCGTCCAAGCGCTCGCGGATGCGACCGAGGCCGTCGTCTCAGCGTGGGATGCAGACGAGCGCGCCCTGGAAGGAGTCGGCGACGTCGACGAGCGCGGCGCCGCAGCCGACCCCGCCGCCCTCGCGGAGAAGGCCCTCGCATGGAAGCCCGACGTCGTCATTCCGGCGCCCGCCGTCCCCGAGGTCGGCCCTCTCTTCGAGCGAGCGGCGCGCGCCGGGGTCCCGGTATGGAGCGAGATCGAGTTGGCTTGGCGCCTGAGGGCCTTCGACGACGGCCGCGCGGCCCCGTGGCTGTGCGTGACGGGGACCAACGGCAAGACCACCGCCGTGTCCATGACCGAGGCCATCCTCGACGCCGGGGGACTGAAGGGCAAGGCCGTCGGAAACGTCGGCAATCCGGCCGTTGCGGAGGTCTCCCGCACCGACGGCGGCGCGGCGGGCGCCTTCGCCGTCGAACTGTCCTCCTTCCAGCTGCGCACCACCCGCACCATGTCGCCGTTGGCCTCGATATGCCTGAACATCGCCGACGACCACCTTGAATGGCACGGCTCGCGCGAAGCGTACTGGCGGGCCAAGGCCCGCGTGTACGAGCGCGTCCAAGCGGCGTGCATCTACCCAGTGGGCGACCCCTCCGTCCAGCGCATGGTCGACGAGGCCGACGTCGTCGAGGGGGCCAGGGCGATCGGGCTCGCCCTCGGGGTTCCCTCGGCCGGCCAGGTCGGCTTGGTCGAGGACGCCGTCGTCGACCGGGCTTTCGGGCCCGACCGTTTCCGGGAGGCGATCGAGCTCTTCTCCCTCGGCGACCTGGCGCAGCTCGCACCGACGGGCGCGGACCTGCCCGTGCACATCGTCTGCGACGCCATGGCGGCGGCTGCCCTGGGACGGGCGGCCGGGGTGGCGCCGGAGGACGTGCGCGCCGCGCTGCGGGCGTTCCGCCCGGGGGCCCACCGGATCGAGCTCGCAGCGACGGTCGACGGCGTCCGCTACGTCGACGACTCCAAGGCGACCAACGCCCATGCCGCCAGGGCGAGCCTCGGGGCGCAGGCGGACGGGACGACGGTGTGGATCGTCGGAGGCTTGGCCAAGGGCGGGCGTTTCGAGGACCTCGTTGCGGACGTCTCGGGAAAGCTCCGCGCCGTCGTCGTCATCGGCGTCGACCAGGAACCGTGGAAGAGCGCTTTGGCGGGCATCGACGTTCCGGTGACGTACATCGATCCGGCGTCGCCCGCGCCGATGGACGACGCCGTGGCGGCCGCGCGCTCCCACGCCCGCCGGGGCGACGTCGTTTTGCTTGCGCCGGCGTGCGCGTCGATGGACCAGTTCGCCTCCTACGCCGAGCGAGGGGAGCGATTCGCCGAGGCCGCAAGGAGGAACGATGGCCCGCACTGACAGCGCCCGCACCGACAGCGAACGCCGACGCCCGAAGGCGGGCGGCGCCCTCGTCAGGCTCAAGGGCGCCCACGGAGTCGGAATCGCCAAGGCGAAGGCGGAGGCCCGCAGGCCGGAGCCCGCCTACCCCGCCGAGACGGTCCGCGACCAGATGCACCGGGCGATCTCGCTCATCCTCGTCTCCGCGTGTGCGCTGCTGGTGATCGGCATCGTCATGGTCTATTCGGCCACGGCTCCGGCGGCCATCAGAAACGCGCGGATCAACGGGGAGGCTTTGGCCTTCACAACGGCCAACGGCCAGCTTATGTACGCGGCGATCGGCCTGGCAGTCGGAGCCGTCGCCGTCTTCCTTCCGGCGGGCGTGTTCCTGCGCGCTGCCAACTGGATCTTCGCCGCCGGCGTCGCCCTGCAGTGCGCCGTCGTCACCCCTCTCGGGAAGGACGTGGCGGGCAACCTCAACTGGCTGAAGATCGGCCCCTTCACCATCCAGCCGTCCGAATTCTTGAAGTTCGCCACGATCGTCTGGATAGCCGCGCAATTGGGCAGGAGTCGGACGAACGATTGGGGCATTCACTCCTTCTTCATGCCCTCCTGGGGCATTTTGCCGGAGCGTTGGAGGGGAGTCCACAGGCTTCCTGTCGCCGCGGGCGCCGCGCTCGCCCTGGCGGCCGTCCTCCTCGGCTTCGACATGGGCACGGCCATGGTCTTCGCCCTCATTTGCGCGGGCATATTCTGGCTGGCCGGGATGCCGAGCCACTACTACATCGCGGGCGGGGCGCTCGCCGGGTTCGGCGCCGCCGTGCTGGTGGCCATGAGCCCTTCGCGCCTGACGCGAATCAAGGAGTATCTGGCCAATCTCGCTAGTCTGCCCGATTCGGCGGACCCGACCCAGTCGGATTTCGCCCTGTGGGCCTTTGGGTCCGGCGGTCTGTCCGGGCGCGGCCTGGGAACCGGTATTGAGAAATGGCCGGGAAACCTCGCCGAGGCGCAGAATGACTTCATTTTCGCCGTCATCGGCGAAGAGTTGGGGCTCTTCGGCTGCCTCGTCGTCGTCGCCATGTTTTTCGTGCTCGGTTTCGGACTTATGAAAATCGCCACTTACCACCCGTCGCGATTCGCGAGGCTCGCATGCGGCGGCATAGCCGTGTGGATGTGCGGGCAGGCGATGGCGAATATGCTCGTAGTAACGGGCGTCTTCCCTGTTTTCGGAGTGCCGCTTCCCCTCATTTCACAGGGGGGCTCCGCCGTCATCGCGTGCCTTCTGGCCGTCAGCTTCGCCGTCTCGTGCGCGCTTTCGGCCCCCGGAGTCAGGGAATCCTTCCGCGTGCGCGGACGCCTGGCCCATCGCGTACGCGCCGTAGTGAAAGGATGAGTATGAAAGTCGTTTTGGCGGGCGGCGGAACCGCCGGCCACGTCAATCCTCTGCTGGCGACGGCGAAGGCCCTGACTGAACGGGGCATCGACGTCTGCGCGATCGGCACCGAGGAAGGCTTGGAGGCCGAGCTCGTTCCCGCCGCCGGCATCGAATTCGTCGAGATTCCGCGCGTTCCCCTCCCGCGCAGAATCGGCAAGGGTCTTTTCGAATTCCCGGGGAAGTACAAGAGCGCCGTCGCCAAAGCCGGCCAGGTCCTCGACGAGGCCGGCGCGGCCGTGGCGGTCGGCTTCGGCGGCTTCGCATCGACCCCGCTTTACGCCGCGGCGCGCAAGCGCTCCGTGCCCTTCGTCGTGCACGAGCAGAACGTCAAGCCCGGCCTGGCCAACAGGTACGGCGCGCGAAAGGCCGCCGTCGTCGCCCTGACCTTCCGATCGACCCGCCTGTCGGCCTCGTCCGGCACGACCCGGGTGGTCGGCCTGCCGCTCCGTCAGAAGATCGCGGACTTGGCGGCGCTGCGCGACGACGCCGAGGCTCGCGGATCGGCCCACGTCGCGGCGGCCGAGGAGCTGGGGGTCGACCCCGCCCTGCCGACCCTTCTGATCACCGGCGGCTCTCTCGGCGCCAAGCACTTGAACGACGTCCTCGTCCAGGCCGCTCCGGCCTTCGACGAGGCGGGAATTCAGGTCGTCCACCTGACCGGGCGGGGAAAAGACGGCCCCGTCCGAAAGGCGAGCGCGAAGGCCTCGAACTACCGGGTGATCGACTACCTGACGGACATGGAGTTGGCTTACGCGGTGGCCGACCTCGTTCTGTGCCGCTCCGGCGCCGGGACGGTCGCGGAGCTTGCGGCCCTCGGCATTCCGGGCTACTTCGTTCCTCTGCCGATAGGCAACGGGGAGCAGGAGAAGAATGCGGCCGAAGCCGTCCGAGCCGGGGGCGCGCGCCTCGTGCGCGACCGCGATTTCAGCGTGAAGAACGTGACTGACGAGATCATTCCGCTCGTGCTCGACGGCGACAGGCTCGCAGCCATGTCGACCGCTCTGAGCGAGCTCATGCCCGTCGACGCCGACAAGCGTTTGGCTCGACTCATCGAAGAAACGGGGGAGAGGCGATGACGGAGGCGAGGACGGGGGCGGCCTCGCCCGGCGCGCCGCAGGGAAAGTATCACCTGGTAGGAATCGGAGGCGCGGGCATGAGCGTCGTGGCGGAGCTGCTGGCAGCCTCCGGCGCCGAGGTTTCGGGGTCGGACTCGAAGGAGTCCCAGACGACGCGTCGTTTGGCAGCCGAGGGCATCGCCGTGTCGATAGGGCACGACGCCCGGCATGTGCCCGCCGACGCCGTTCTGGTCGTCTCCTCCGCCATTCGCGAGAGCAACCCGGAGCTTGCCGTGGCGCGCGAGCGTTCGCAAAAGGTCCTCCACCGGTCGCAGGCCCTCGCTTTGGCCGCCCGCGGCCGCGACTTCGTGGCTGTGGCCGGGGCCCACGGAAAGACGACGACGTCGGCGATGATCGCGATGGCGCTGCGCGAGGTCGGCCTCGACCCTTCGTGGGCCATCGGCGGCAGCGTGGTCGGCGCGGGCGGCGGAAGCCACCTCGGAGGAGGCAGGGCATTCGTCGCCGAGGCCGACGAGTCCGACGCTTCCTTCCTCAACTACGAGCCCCTCGTCGAGGTCGTCACGAACGTCGAACCGGACCATCTCGACCACTACGGAAGCACAGAGGCTTTCGAAGAGGCCTTCGCCGAGTTCTCCCGGCTGCTCAAGGCCGACGGCGTCCTAGTCGCCTGCGCGGACTCGCCGGGGGCGCTGCGCATGGCCGTCGGGGCAATCGACCGCGGGCAGCGGGTGGTCACCTACGGGCGCGGCGACGGGCCGCGTGGGGCCGCAGCGCACGTGAGGGTCTCGCCCGTACGCGCTCAATCGGGCGAAGCGCGGCAGGAAAAAGCGGCGTCGGGCGAAGCCGAGCAGGGACGACTCCAGCCGGGCGAAGCCGAGCCAGACGAATCGCCGCGCGAGGCCTCGCGGCCCCTGGGCGCGTCGGGAACTTTCGACGACGGCTCGGGGCCCGTCCGCGTGGATCTGAGCGTCGTCGGCGACCACAATCTGCTCAACGCCGCCGCGGCATGGGCCGCGGGCGTGGAGTTGGGGGTCGGCCGTGAAGAGATGGCTTCCGCTCTCTCCCATTTCTTGGGGACAGGCCGGCGTTTCGAGCTGCGAGGAGAAGCCGGGGGAGTCCGTGTGATCGACGATTACGCGCACCATCCCACGGAGGTTGAGGCCACGCTTCGGGCGGCTCGGGCCGTCGTCGGCGACGGCGCGCTGCGCGTGCTTTTCCAGCCTCATCTGTACTCGCGGACGGCCAACTTCGCCGATCGGTTCGCCGAGGCTTTGTCTCTCGCCGACGACGTCGTCGTCACATCCGTATACGCGGCCCGCGAGGACCCGACGCCGGGAGTGGAAGGCGACCTTGTCACGTCGAAGATGGACCCCGCCCGAGCCCAGTTTGTGCCGGACAGGTTCGAGGCGGCCCGCGCCCTCGCTGCGCGCGCCCGCCCCGGCGACCTCGTCATGACCGTGGGCGCAGGCGACGTGACCGAGCTCGGCCCGACGATCCTCGACCAGATCGGGCAGCGATGAGGCCTCCCAGGCGGCCCAGAAGGCGAGTGGAGGAGGGCGCCCGTCGGCCGGAAGAGGAGTCCCGTCGAGAGAGGCCCGAGGCCGCTTCCTCCCTCAGCCCGTCGAGTCCCTCAGAAGCCCGCACAGGCGAGCAGGCCGCCGTTTCCGGCGTCGCGGGCCTCGGTCCGCGCAGGGCGACCGGCCTCGCGGGCGCGGGGCGCCGCGGAGAGCCAAACCTCGCTTCGGAGAACCGAGACCGTCGCGGACAGGCCGTCGTCGCCGAGATCGTCGAGGGAGGTCCCCCGCGGGGCTGGCGCGCGGCGTCAAGGCGCGAGTCGGACCCCGTAGACATGACGGAGCGTCGCCGCGAACGCTTGGCCGAGCGCCGCCGCGTCCGCAAGCGCAGAATTGTGCGCGCCTCGATCGCCGGGGCCGCCGTCGTCATACTCGCCTGGGTCGTCTTCTTCAGCCCGCTGCTCGCCCTGCGATCGGGCGGGGTCGCGGTTCGCGGTGCGGGGGCCGCCGGGGTCGCCGACGGCGACGTGAAGGCCGCCGTCGCCGAGTACGTTGGAACGCCGCTCGTTCGCCTGAACACGGGCGAGGTCGAATCGAAAGTTCGCAAGAGCCTCCCGATGGTCAAGCGGGCCAAAGTCACGCGAAACTTTCCGGGCGGGGTAACCGTCGCCGTCACGCTGCGAAAACCCGTCGCCTGCATGGTGGAGAAGGCCTCGTGCACGGCCATAGACGAGGACGGCGTGCGCTTGGACGTCCCCAAGAGCCAGACGTCCTCGCTCCCGAAGCTCAAGCTCGCCGACGGCGACGCGCCGCGGGCGACGTCGATCATGGGCGCCGTGCTTGGCGCCCTCGACGAGGGTACGCGCAGGCAGGTGGCCTCTGTGCAGGTCACGCGCGCGGGGCAGGTCGCCTTCACCCTCTCGGACGGGGCTACTGTGAACTGGGGAGGCGCCGAGGAATCCGCGGTGAAGGCCAGGGTGCTCAAGGGGCTGCTCTCTCAGAAGGCGAAGCGCTACGACGTTTCCGCCCCGCATGCCCCGGTCACCGAGAACTAGGCGAATTCTTGCGCCTGGCGAACTGGGCGGGTTGCTCTGCACATCGGTCCGTTTCTCACGTATATTCGACTCTGGAATACGCGACACGCCCCGCGCGGAGGTTGAACGGCCGAACACGGCCCTCTACCTTGTCCGCGAAGGTGAACGGAGAAAACTTCAAGTACGAGTTGAAGTCTGAAAGGAAGAGAGCGATGCCCACTCTCAACAACGGCGCGAACATCAAAGTCATCGGTGTGGGCGGCGGCGGTGTGAACGCCGTTGATCGCATGATTCAGGATGGACTTGCAGGCGTCGAGTTCATTGCAATCAACACCGACGGCCAGTCCCTCGTCAAGTCCGAGGCCGAGACCAAGCTCGACATCGGCAGGGAGGTTTCCCGCGGCCTGGGCGCGGGCGCCGATCCGGCGGTAGGCCGGAGGGCCGCCGAGGAGAACGGCGAGGTCATCAGCGCGGCCCTCGAAGACGCCGACATGGTCTTCGTCACCGCAGGAGAAGGCGGCGGAACGGGAACGGGGGCGGCCCCCGTCGTCGCCGAGATCGCCCGATCCATCGGCGCCTTGACGGTGGGCGTCGTCACGCGGCCGTTCGAGTTCGAGGGGCGCCAGCGGGCGAACAACGCGACGGCCGGCCTGGCCGAGCTGCGCAAGGCCGTCGACACCCTCATCGTCATCCCCAACGACCGTCTTTTGGAGATCGCCGACGACAATCTCACGGTCCTCGAGGCGTACCATCTCGCAGACGAGGTTCTGCGCAACGGCGTGAAGGGAATCTCCGACCTCATCACCATCCCGGGGCTGGTCAACCTCGACTTCGCGGATGTCAAGGCGATCATGAAGGACGCGGGAACCGCGCTCATGGGCATCGGCGAGGCCACGGGCGACGACAGGGCGATGCGCGCCGCGGAGGCGGCGATCTCCTCGCCGCTTCTCGAAGCCAGCATCGACGGCGCGCACGGCGTGCTTTTGTCGTTCCAATCCGGCGAGAACTTCTCTCTCCAGGAGATGAACCAGGCCTCCAAGCTTGTCCAGGAAGCCGCGGACCCCAGCGCGAACATCATCTTCGGCCACATCATCGACGATTCGCTCGGCGACGTCGTGCGCGTAACAGTCATAGCCGCGGGATTCGACGAGCCGGAAGACGAACAGTTCACGTCCGCCTCGCGCCCTGCGCAGGCACCGCCGACGCGCTCGCGCACGTTCGAAGACCCTGTTCCCTCGCACCGCGCCGAAGAGCCGGCCATTCAGCCGGTGAGCACCGGCCAGCACCACATCGCGACGCCGAGCCATCCTGTGGCCGAGCCCGTCGCCAAGACGTCGCCGGCCCCCGCCCGGTCGATCCCTCCGGTCGTCGAGGAGCCCACGACGCGCTCCAGCCGCGACCTGGATATTCCAGCGTTCCTCTTCGAAGATCAGTAAGCTCACGTGTCTCTCGTCGAGTGGGTGCTCGATTCGGCCGTTCCCGGCGGCCGAATCCGGGCCGGTTTCACGTCGCGTCGGGGAGGGACCTCCGAGGGGGCCTATGAGGGCCTCAACCTGGGCTTGCACGTCGGAGACGACCCTTCGGCCGTTGCACGCAACAGGCTGAGCCTGACGAGCGAGGTCGGATTCATCACGTGGATGGACCAGGTCCACGGCGCCAACGTCGAGGTGGTCGACTCGCAGGTTCTGACGTCCGGCACCCCCGGGCGGACCTTTGCGGACACCGACGGCCTCGTCGTCGACGCCTCCCTGCATCCCTGCTCCGCCGCCGTCATGGTGGCAGACTGCGTCCCCCTCCTCCTCGCCGCCTCCAACGCGCCCATAGCCGCGGCGGTCCACGTCGGCCGCTCCGGCCTCTTTGCGGGCATCGCCTCCGTGGCCCTCGAGACGATGCGCGAGAGGGGAGCCCAAGGGATCCGCGCATACGTCGGTCCGTCGATTTGCGGACGGTGCTACGAAGTTCCCGCGGACATGCGGGATGAGGCGGAGAGCCTCGCGCCCGGGAGCTATTCGAGAACCTCTTGGGGCACGCCGGCGATCGACATCCCCGAGGCGCTCGAGCTGCAGCTGCGAAAGGCCGAGGTCGACGACGTCGTCCGGTCGGAAATTTGCACGATGGAAGACGCCCGATATTACTCCCATCGCCGCGAGATGGCGGCGAAAAGGGCAAGCGGAAGGTTCGTCGGCCTCGTTCAGGTAAGGCGCGACACGCCTTTCTAAATCGCCGTCAAACGCCGCGATCTGCAATACGTTGGATGGAGTACGCCCCGCGAGTGAAAGAGATATCGGCATGGGAATGTTCCAACGCTTCGTTGACAGGTCGACGCTGAGCGACGAGTACGACGAATACGAGGACGGGTACGAGGAGTACGACGACGAGGAGCGCCTCGACGCCGACGTCTCGCCCATTCGTTCGGTTCCGTCGGTTCCTCAGCTTGCACGCATCGTGACGGTGCACCCGACCTCTTTTTCCGAGGTCCGAGCTTTCGCTGAACAGTATCGCTCCGGCCTTCCCGTCATCCTCAACCTGACGGAGACCGACACCGAGTCGCGAAAGCGAATCGTCGACTTTGCACTCGGCCTGTGCTTCGGCCTCGAAGGCCAGCTCAACAAGGTTTCTGAAGACGTCCTCCTCATGACTCCTCACACTGTGACGATGGACGAGCACGCCGCCGCGGGCGGCGCCCCTGCTTTCTGATGAAAATCGCCATCGGCATACTTCTTCTTTTCATCCAGTTCTACATGGTCCTCCTTCTTGCGAGGGTCGTCATCGACATCGTGTCGATGATCCTGCGGGACTGGAACCCAACTGGCTTCGCCCTCGTCGCCGTCAATGTCGTCTACAAGGCCACGGATCCCCCTTTGCGCTTTATCGGCAAGTACGTTCCGCCCCTGCGGCTGGGGCCCGTGGCCTTCGACATGGCGTTTCTCATCGTCATTTTGGGCCTTGGGATTCTCGGAAGGCTGCTCCAGCAGTTTGTTTAGCCTCCTAGGGTCCGCCCCGGAACAGCCGCCTGCGCAGTCGCCCGGGCGGCTGTCGTGCAACTGAAAGCCCTTTTGCACGGCCGAGAGGCGTCCCCAAGCGCGGCGCGCGTTGCAGCAATTCACTCGGTGTGCTTTGGCCGAAGCAGAGCGCACCGCGCGTTCAACGGTTCGTGTTGCGTCCGTCGCTTCGAGCCTGACCGAACGCGCCGGGGCGGCCTGTCTCTGCCAGCTTCGCCCGACGCTTCGCGCAGAGTGAACATCGACTCGAGCTCGGGCGGCGTGGGGCGTTGATGCTGGCCTCTCTTCGAGCTCGCTGCCCGGCTGCGTCGTTGAGCGCGCACGCGGAATCGATGGCGCCCCGGGGAGGAACGACGTTCGAACGGCGAACCTCGACTCGGCTTGGGAATGCTGGCTCAGCGCTCGCCGCCATCGTCTTCGCTTTGAGAATTTTGGGAGGGATTCCCTACTCCGCTTCGTCGGCAAATATCGACTTTTGCGTGTAATCTCGCGGATTGGTCCGTTGAGGTTTCGCTCGCGGAAAAGGCTTGCAGGGATGCAGCACCATTCACACGGTGAACATTGGCACCATTTCAGGTAACGTATCCCTGTAGGCGGCGTTTTTGCCCGCTGAGGAATACGTACCAAAACACAGAGGTGAATACACACATGGCGCTGCTGACTGAATCCGATGTCCTGAATGCACGCTTCAAGGCACCGAGCTCAATCGAGGAGGGATACGACCTTGACCAGGTCGACTTCTTCCTCGACGAAGTTGCCGAAACAATCGCCCAGCTCACCGCCCAGAAGGCCGAGCTGGAAAACGAGCTGAAGAAGGCTCAAGCTCGGATCGCCGAGCTGGAGAACTCCGGCGCTGCCACTGGGCGTGGCGAGGCCCCGTTCTCTGCGGCGACCACGGCCTCCTTCGCGCCGGTTGGAGGTGGCGCAGCTGGAGGCGGCGACACCAACGCCGTCGCAGGCATGCTCGCCCTGGCCCAACAGCTGCATGACAAGTACATCAGCGATGGAAAGGCCGAGGCCGATCGCATCCTCGCCGAGGCCAATGCCGAGAGCCAGCGGATCATTGCCGAAGCGGAGGAGCAGCACAACCGCACGCTCACCCAGCTGGAGCAGGAGCGCGGGCTTCTCGAGCGCAAGATTTCGGAGCTTCGAGACTTCGAGCGGGATTACCGCACTCGCCTCAAGAGCTACCTCGAGTCGCTCTTGGCCGACGTCGAATCGGGTTCCACGCCCTCGTCGGATCAACGCTGAGCCTGAGCGGGCGAACGGCGGCAGCCCGCGGCTGCCGCCGTTCGGCGTAGGACATATCGAATGAGCACGGCACACAAAGCGGGCCGGCTGACGATGTGGGCAATCGTCGTCGGCCTTCTCACTGTCGCCATCGACCAGGCGACCAAGCAATGGGCTCTCTCATCGTTGGGCGACGGCGCGCGCCGTCGCCTTTTCGGCGACCTTTTGGGCTTTGAGCTGCACTTCAACCCCGGAGCGGCTTTCTCCTTTCTTACCGGTTCGACGTGGGTCTTCACCGTCGTCGCGGCGGTGGTGGTCCTCGCTCTTCCCCTGTGGATCAGACGCACGTCGTCGCTCCTTTGGACGATCACGCTGGGGGTCGTATGGGGCGGCGCAGCTGGCAATCTCGTCGACAGGCTCTTCAGGCAGCCGGGCGTCGGCCGCGGCCACGTCGTCGATTTCATCGCCTACGGGCGTTGGTTCATCGGAAACGTGGCGGATGTCGCACTCGTTCTCGGGATCGTCGTCATCGTCGTTCTCACCTGGCTCTCCGTTCCTTTCGACGGGGAGTCAGGGCGTGGAAACGAACAGGTCGGCGAGGCCGATGGCGGAGAGGGCCGCGAAGGCCAATCCGACGGCGCTGCGGAGGCGAGGCGCACGGACGGCGGCGCGGCGAGGGATGCCGGCGTGGGTGACCGCGTCGCGGTCGCGGCCGGAGGCTGTGGCGGCGCAGCGGCGCGCCTGAGCCCGGGCGGAGTGGACGAAGGCGCGATTTCCGACGCCGAAAAGCCTGTCGAACCGGGCAAAAACACCGAGCTCTCAGCTCGTCCGGGCGAGCTCGGCCATGCCTGAAAGGCGTTTTTACCCGGTCCCCGACGGGCTGTCCGGAGACAGGATCGACTCCGTCCTTTCTCGGATGACCGGCCTTTCCCGGAGCGTGTGCGCCGCGGCGGTTCAGAAGGGCGAGGCATGGATAGACGGGGCGGTCGCCTCCAAATCCGACCGGGTCCCCTCGGGCGCAGTCTTGGAGATCCTCGTCCCAGACCCGCCGTCGCTCGAACCGCGCCCTTCGGCAGAGGGAATCGTCAGGCTCTACGAGGACGAGGACGTCGTCGTCGTCGACAAGCCGGCGGGCATGGCGGCCCATCCCTCGCTCAACTTCGAGGGACCGGACGTGCTCGGAACCCTCATGGCCGAAGGTGTGAAACTCACCACACATGGCCCCCAGGAGAGGAAGGGCATCGTCCACAGGCTGGACGTTGGAACGACCGGCTGCATGGTGGTCGCAAAATCGGAAGCCGCCTACTCGGCGCTCAAACGCGCCTTTCGAGACCGGGCCGTCGAGAAGGTTTACCACGCGCTGGTGCAGGGCCATCCCGACCCGATGTCGGGAACGATCGAAGCGCCCATCGGCCGCGACAATCGGCGCCAGTGGAAAATGGCCGTGCGCGCCGACGGGCGCCCGAGCGTCACCCACTACGAGGCACTCGAGGCGATGGCCGGCGCAAGCTTGCTGGAGGTCCGTCTGGAGACGGGCCGGACGCATCAGATTCGGGTCCATATGTCGGCGATGTCGCATCCATGCGTCGGCGACGACATGTACGGAGCAGATCCGACGCTCTCGGCGAGACTCGGCCTCACGCGGCAATGGCTCCACGCCGTCCGCCTGGGATTCGAACATCCGACGTCCGGGGAGTGGGTCGCCTTCGCCGCTCCGTACCCGGAGGATTTGCAAAACTCGCTCGAAGCGATGCGCGAGGGCGTCTTCCGCTGAGAAAGCCCGCCGCCGGGCGCCTTGCCGCAGGAACCTTCGGACGGCGGATTCCGCCTAGAGAGCCTCTTTTGTTGCAAGCGCGTTCGGCCGCCGTTTCTTTTCTCTCGGCGAAGGCGGCTGCGTCCTGAGGCGAGTGACTGACGCTCCGCGTAGACTGGGCCCATGGCCAAAGACTTCGCGCATCTGCATGTCCACACCGAATACTCGATGCTCGACGGGGCCGCGAAGATCAAGAAGCTCGTGGCCCAGGCCAAGGCCCAGAACCAGAAGGCCGTGGCGATCACGGACCACGGGTACTGCTTCGGGGCCTACGAGTTTTACAAAGAGTGCAAGGCCCAGGGGGTCAAGCCGATCATCGGCGTCGAAGCGTACATGACGCCGGGAACCTCCCGTTTCGGCTCGGACCGGGTGCTCTGGGGCGAGGAGGGCCAGAGGGCCGACGACGTCTCCGCGCGCGGCGCCTACACGCACTTGACGCTTCTGGCCTACAACAACAAGGGGCTTCACAACCTTTTCCGCATGGATTCGCGCGCCTCGCTCGAAGGCCAGATGGGCAAGTGGCCGCGGATGGACATGGACCTTCTGGAGACGTACCACGAGGGGCTCATCGCCACGGCAGGATGCCCCTCCGGCGAAGTTCAAACGCGGCTGCGCCTCGGACAGTTCGACGAAGCCTACGAGGCCGCCGGGCGCATGCAGGACCTGTTCGGCAAGGAGAACTACTACGTCGAGGTCATGGACCACGACAACTCCATCGAAAAGCGCGTGCGCAACGAGCTTCTCGACCTTGCCCGAAAGATCGACGCCCCGCTGATCGCGACGAACGACTCGCATTACGTCAAGGCGGGTGACGCGCCCATCCAGGACGCGATGCTGTGCATCAACTCCGGTTCGACGCTCCAGGACCCGGACCGCTTCACCTTCGACGGCACGGGCTACCACCTGCGCTCCTCCGAGGAAATGCACGAACTCTTCGGCGACCTTCCCGGGGCATGCGAGAACACCCTGCTCGTCGCCGAGCGCTGCAACGTCTCCTTCACCACGGCCGACGAGGGCGCGAACTACATGCCGGTCTTTCCAGTCCCCGAAGGCGAGGATCTCACCTCGTGGTTCGTCAAGGAGGTCGACCGCGGCCTGCACGTGCGCTTCGGCGAAAAGATTCCGGCCGACGTGCGCGAGCGCGCCGACTACGAAGTGAGCGTCATCTTGCAGATGGGCTTCCCCGGGTACTTCCTCGTCGTCTCCGACTACATCCTGTGGGCCAAGCGCAACGGGATAAGAGTGGGGCCCGGACGCGGCTCCGGCGCCGGGTCGATGGTGGCCTACGCCCTGCAGATCACGGAGCTCGACCCGATTCGCCACGGCCTGCTTTTCGAGAGGTTCCTCAATCCCGAACGGGTTTCGATGCCCGACATCGACGTCGATTTCGACGAGCGCAGGCGAGGGGAGGTCATCGAGTACGTCGAGAAGAAGTACGGGGCTGAGAAGGTCTCCCAGGTGGTGACTTTCGGAACGATCAAAACCAAGCAGGCGCTCAAGGATTCGGCGCGGGTGCTCGGCTATCCGTTCGAAATGGGGGAGCGGATGACGAAGGCCCTCCCCCCGACAGTCCAGGGGAAGGACATCGCGCTCGCCGACATCCACAACGAAAAAGCCGAGAGGTTCGTCGAGGCGGGGGATTTCCGCCAGCTCGTGGCGGGCGACCAGGACGCCTCCAAGGTCTTCGAACTGGCCCAGGGTCTGGCCGGCCTCACGCGCCAGTGGGGCGTGCACGCCTGCGCCGTGCTCATGTGCTCCGAGCCGCTCATGGATGTCATCCCGATCATGAAACGCCCGTCCGACGGCGCCACGATCACCCAGTTCGAATATCCTCTGTGCGAGGAACTGGGCGTGCTGAAGATGGACTTCCTCGGACTGTCGAATCTGACGACGATCGAGGACGCTCTCGACAACATCGTCTACAACGGCAAGGAGCGGGTGGCGATCGAGGAGATCGAGCTGGACGACCAGCCCACCTTTGAGCTTCTCCAGCGGGCGGACACCCTCGGCGTCTTCCAGCTCGACGGCTCGGGCATGCGGGCTCTGCTCAAACAGATGCGGCCCACGGAGTTCGAGGACATCTCCGCGGTCTCCGCGCTGTATCGGCCCGGTCCCATGGGGATGAACTCACACACGAGCTACGCCCTGCGCAAAAACGGACTCCAAGAGATCGCCCCGATCCACCCCGAACTCGAGGAACCGCTGCGCGAGATTCTGGCGCCGACCTACGGCCTGATCGTCTACCAAGAGCAGGTCATGCAAATCGCGCGGGTGTGCGCGGGCTTCACAATGGGCCAGGCCGACACGCTGCGCAAAGCCATGGGCAAAAAGAAGCTCGACGTGCTGCAAAAGCAGTTCGAGGGATTTTCCGCCGGAATGCTCGCCAACGGATACTCGAAAGAATGCGTCGACAGACTGTGGGAGATCCTCGTTCCCTTCGCCCAGTACGCTTTCAACAAATCGCACTCGGCCTGCTACGGCGTCATTTCGTACTGGACGGCCTTCCTCAAGGCCAACTACCCGGTCGAGTTCATGGCCGCGCTTTTGACGTCGAAGAAGGACAACAAGGACAAGCTCGCCCTCTACCTCGGCGAATGCCGACGCATGGGCATCACGGTGCTCGTTCCCGACGTCAATGATTCTGACTCCGACTTCTCCGCTGTCGGCGAGCAGGTCCGCTTCGGCCTGTCCGCGGTGCGCAACGTGGGCGCGAACGTCGTCGAGGGGATCCTCGGCGCCCGGCGCAAGAAGGGCGCTTTCACGTCGTTCCAGGATTTCCTCGACAAGGTTCCCCTCCAGGTGTGCAACAAGCGCGCCATTGAGTGCCTCGTCAAGGCGGGGGCATTCGATTCCATGGGGTATTCGCGCAAGGCTCTTCTGGCAAAGGTCGAAGAGGCGGTCGACTCCGTCGTCTCGCTGAAGAAGAACGAAGCGGCCGGGCAGTTCGATCTCTTCGGAGGGGCCGACGTCGATCTCGGCGCGGGCGTCGACGTCGTTGTGCCCGACATCCCGGAGTGGGACAAGAAGGTGAAGCTTGACCACGAGCGTGACATGCTGGGGCTTTACGTTTCGGACCACCCCCTTTCGGGAATGGAGCACGTTCTCGATCGCGCCGCCGACACGACGATCGTCAGGCTCATGAACGAGGAGAGCATCCAGGAGGGCTTTGTCAGCCTCGCGGGGCTGATCACGTCCGTGCAGCCGAGGGTGTCGAAGAAGAACGGCAAGCTATGGGCGACGATCATCTTGGAGGACCTGACGGGCAGCGCGGAGATCAACTTTTTCCCTGCCACGTATCAGACGGTTTCGACGATGCTTACGCCGGACACCGTGGCCGTCGTCAAGGTGCGGGTGCAGGATCGCGACGGGACGGTCCAGCTTTCGGCCCAGGAGATGACGCTGCCCTCGGGGGATCTTCTTCCTGATTCGCCGGTCGAGCTGCAGATGCCCGAGCGTATGTGCACGGCGGAGCAGATGGCGTCCTTGGCCCGCGTCCTCTCGAGCTATCCGGGAAGCGCGCCGGTTCGCATGCATATCCACAGGCCGCACGCGACGAGCGTGGTCCAAGTGGACAGAAAGTACTACGTCCAGCCCGGTGCGGGCCTTTTCTCCGACCTTCGCGTGCTGCTGGGCCGCAACTGCCTGAGGTGACGGCGCTGCCTTGGCCTGCGGCCTTCTAGCCTTGCGTCGGTTTTGGCCTTGGGTCCTGCTCTGGGCTCGTGTCGGCGGCGCTGCGCTAGTCTCTCGTCCGTTTGAGTGCTTTTCCGTTTTATCAGCCCTATGACCCATGCTGCTTTATCCGTGTATTCGTCGCTTGTCGGCACGCAGTGGCTGAAAGGAAGCGGCTCGAACGGCGGAAGGGTTGCCGGATGAGCTCGGTTGCGAGCCCATCCGGTCTAGTCAGTTCTCCTCGTTTTCTTCGTCAGCGAGCCCTTTGGACGCTGGCTCTATTTCTTTGGGTGTTGTCTCTTCCTCTTTCGAGGCTGTCTGCTTTTGCTTCGGTTTGGGCAGGGTGACGAAGGCCGTGGCGGCGACGACGGTCAGCAGGATCATGTAGAGCTTCTGATTGTCTCGCGCGAGATTGCATCCTTCGTTGACGTTAGTGCGGACTGTCGCTCTGTCGGCTTTGCCGTCAACGCCGTTCTCAGAAGCGACTCTGTCCATTTCATTGGAGTCTTCTAGGTCAAAGAAACCGTATATGTCGTAGGGGGTCCCTAAAACCGTCCACCCTACGGGTTCACAATCCACGTCGCTCAGACTGACGACTATCGACGGCCTGCTGAAGAAAAGCCAGCCGAGAATGAACAGGGTGAAAGCGACGATGAGGACGCGGATTGTGACGAATGTTTTCTTTGTCATGGTTTCTCCAAGTATTCGAGTGGGTAATATAGGTTTGGCTGTGGTGAAGGGTGCGGCTGCGGCCTGTATCGGTAATCCTTGTGTTGAAACCACAGCGATAATCTTGAACTTTCAGTCGCCGTCTCAGCGCACAGGCTGCGAGTCGTTCTTGCGTCTCCGGACAGGTCATTTGTTGTCCTGCGACGCGTTGGCGACTCAATGCGTCTACGCTGCGCTTGAAAGCCGAGGCGGAGGCGCTTTGCCGGGTGGGCTGGCCCCACCCGGCCGGTATTGGGCTCGTGGTCAGTTTTCCTCGTTTTCGTCCTCGCCGTGCTCTTTGGATGCCGGTTCCTTTTCTTTGGATGCTGTCTGTTTTTTCTTCGGTTTGGGCAGGGTGACGAAGGCCGTGGCGGCGACGACAGTCAGCAGGATCATGTAGAGCCTGCGGTCCTCACGTGCAAGATTGCACGCGGCGGTGACATTAAGACGAGCTTCCGCTCTGTCTTTCTCATTGTCAATAGTGTATTTAGCGGCAAATTCGTCCATCATGTCGCCATCCTCGATGTCAAAGAAGCCGTACATTCCGTAAGGCGTTCCGAGATAGTTCCATGCAACTGGCTGACACTTAAAGTCGCTAAGACCAGGGTTAATTGATGGTCTGCTGAAGAAAAGCCAGCCGAGGACGAACAGGGTGAAAGCGACGATGAGGACGCGGAGTGTGACGAAGGCCTTCTTTGTCATGGTTTCTCCAAGTATTCGAGTGGATAATCTAGGTTTGGCTGTGGTGAAGGGTGTGGCTGCGGCCTGTATCGGTAATCCTTGTGTTGAAACCACAGCGATAATCTTGAACTTTCAGTCGCCGTCTCAGCGCACAGGCTGCGAGCCGTTCTTGCGTCTCCGGACAAGTCATTTGTCTTGTCCTGCGACGCGTTGGCGACTCAAACTGACGACTTCAGTCGCCCGGTTACGCGTCTACGCTGCGCTTGCAGTCCGCAACTTGGATTCTTGATCGCGTTACCGACGTTTTCTTGAGGGTAAAGTGACAGAGGCTAGCCCGTCGGTTGATCGCTTTCAGCAGGTATGGTCCTTGACCTTTCCTTTCTCTTTGGTTTGGGCAGGGTGATGAAGGCCGTGGCCGCAACGACGGTCAATACAGTCATGTAGAACCTTCGGTCCTCGCGCGCGAGGTTGCAACCCTCGTGGAGATTCCGACTAACCCTATCGAAATACTTCTCGTCAAAGTGATTCTCATTCATAAAAGTCTCGATTTCGTCTCCATCCCCCTCAACATAACTCAACGACGAGTAAGGTCGTTCTAGAAAGTTCCATCCCACAGGCTCACACGACACTCCGCTGAGAGAAGCATGTATATAAGGCCTGCTGAGGAACAACCACCCGAAAATAAGCATGGTGAAAGCGACGATGAGGACGCGAAGCGTGACGAATGTTTTCTTTGCCATGGGGTACCTAGTTTGCGACGGCCGGTATCTGGGCTGTCGATTGCGTTTGCGGATCGGTTTAGTTGTGGAGTGAATTCAGGTAGATCAGTGTTTTAACGGCGTGATCGTCAAACGAAGCGGGACGATTCAGTTATGGGGGCCGCGGACGCTTGGTCGATCGTTGTGATCGAGTGGTGCGGCGGCACTGAGTGAAGGGACGGCGTGCGAAGTTTGCAGTGCCGGGCCGATTGGCTTCAGCAAGCAAAATTCGCGAGTTTTCAGTTGTGTGAATCGACGTTATGGGTTGCGCCGATACGGGCTTGCGACTCCCGTTCGCGGGATCCGTTCGCCTGACGGTCACTAGCCTATGGTGAAGAAAGAAGCGAGGCAAGCCCTTTCTTTAGTTGTGAGTTGATTCACTTTAGATTGAGGGTCGGTGGCCGTTTGGCGACTGTCTGTTCCCGGGTCCGTGCCTTGGTGCGCATTCGCCTTTAGACAGGCGATGTCTTTCGGCCAAATGTCGCGGCATCGCAGCCAATTCCGCAGGCGCCAAGGTCGAGCCTTGCCCCCTTGCCGAGGCCGAGAGGCCTCTGGCCAGTCAGACGCCGTCGTCGATTGGCTTGCTGTGCCGGACGCACTTTGGCGACGCCAAAAGAGCTTCCTCTTGCTGTCTTCCGCTCGGCCTCAGTCTGCACGCACTTTAGACTGTTTGCGCGGGGGTGAGTTGCTTCCTCCGCGCCGGTCGGGGCGTTCCTGAGCCCCGGACGGCAGGGTGAATCCAGACGGCGGGGTCTCGAACTTAGTGGCAGGCTCGTGGACCGGGGCGACTGGCCTTTAAACCTGGGCGGTTGGCGCCACGGGAGGGTCCTCGGGTTCGCAGCCGCGACGTTTTTTCCTTCTGCGGGAAAGGGTACAGCCTACGGCCGCGGCCAGCGCGAAAGCGCAGACAACGGCGATTCCCGCGGGGAAGCCCGCCGCTGCGGCCACGGCGGCGTTCCACACGGCAAAGCCGACTGTCGAATAGATGAGAGCCCATGCCAGCCATCCGGGAAACGCAGCCAGATTGTACCTCGGCCACGAAAGCCCGACGACCCCCGCCGCGACGTTCTCTCCGGCCTCCGCGTGCTGCTGGGCAGTAGCTGCTAAGGCGACGGGGTCTACTCCAGCTTTGCGTCCATTGCGCGCAGACGACGCACAATGGACGCAAAGCTGGCTTGGAGGCGGAAGCGTTTATCGTTGACCGAGTGGACCCTGGCGGGAGCCCATCCGGCCAACGGGCTCGTGATCAGTTCTCCTCGTCCTCGCCGTGCTCTTTGGACGCCGGTTCCTTTTCTTTTGATGCTGCCTGTTTTTGCTTCGGTTTGGGCAGGGTGATGAAGGCCGTGGCGGCGGCGACGGTCAGCAGGATCATGTAGAGCCTGCGGTCCTCGCGTGCAAGATTGCAGCCTTCGTGAAGATTCTGGCTCACCCTGTCGTAGTGGTCCTCGTTGAAGCCGTTTTCATTAGCAAACCTTTCGATTTCATCGGAATCGGCTTCGAAATAACCAATGGAGGAGTATGGTCGTTCTAGAAAGTTCCATCCCACAGGTTCGCACGATATTCCGCTTAGAGATGCGCGTATGTAAGGTCTGCTGAGGAAAAGCCACCCGAGGACGAACAGGGTGAAAGCGAGGATGAGGATGCGAAGCGTGACGAATGTTTTCTTTGTCATGGGTCTCTCCAAGTGTGCGGTTAAATATTTTGCCTGTTAGTCACGATCTTGCCACGGATCGGGACCACTTTCGCCCTCGATCGAACCTCTCATTGAGTCAATATTCCTTTTTGATAGTTGATCTTGTTCTTTTATGCATTCGATCGCTAGTTCGAAATTTTTGAATGCGTTTTGTGTATCGTTGGACAGCCTCTTTATGAGATCATGAAGAAGCCATTTGAAGTCATGAAACTTCGGAGACGGCCCACGTACGCCGATACCCACATGCTCGCTACGAATAACGCAATCCGCCATATCAATATTTTCAATAGCAGTCCACGCTAAGTCGAGCTGCTCGATAATTGTATGCCTACAGTCACCCAGTATATTGTCAATGCGACTCTGTTCGATATGGGTCTTATCGGAATTTTTGATATCCGATGACTTTGTAGCTTTAACTTTGAGGTCATATGACTCGCGAGCCTTGCTCATCGCATCCATATTGTCGATTATGTTAGCTTTTATTGCGTTTTCTACCTTTGTTATACTTCGATTGATGTCTCTGAAGGCACCTAATAGTGCAGCAATTCCATCTTCGTAGCTAGCTGCTTTTGCAGATGGACTTTTATCATCCTTTATTTTCTCCATGATTCTAAGGCCAGAACTTGCTGTATCTGCGACTTTGCCTAGAGCTTCGACTCCAGAAAAAGTCTTGAATGCCTCTACTGCAAATTTGGCAACCTCCAAGATGAATTCCAACTTGCCATGATCGTCATTGGCGATATCATTAAACATTTTATACTGTTTTTTACCGTCTGCACGACAGATTCGCGCGCTTTTGTAAACGTTCCTTGTTCTGCATTCAACGTTGCACTCCACAAAGTGGTAGCCGCATATAAATTGCTTACTATCCCTCCTACATTCTCAATAATGTTGGATTTAAATGCTTCCATTGTGTAGCCGCCCATTTGCACAAGTTCTTCGTGTATTGAGTTAACCTTTGTCTGTATGGTGCCGCTAGGAACCACTTTCCCCGACTGGATAGTCGCTTTGTCTGCGAGCAGAGAAATTACTCGTTGACACTCTCCGACTTCTTCGCCAATCCGTTTGGGGTCCGGCAAGTCAACCCATGGCTTAATAATACTATTGATCTTATGGCGAACGCCTTCGAACTCTTCCGTCATATCTTCGGAAGTGTCTTTACTGTATCCAAAGGCAGTGAATGTAGTAGTAGTCACCTTTCCGCCGCCTTCGCCGTTTTCGTCGGGGCGGGTAATGCGAGTTGTGACAGAGCCGCCGTTTGCCGTGCCCACGGATATTGTGTACTCGTCTTCAGTGCGAGAGTAATTCGCAGTCAGTGAGTCTTTTTTGTCGCGCACATAGGCGTCGATTGCTGCCCTTTTGAGGCTGCGAACCAACTTTGGGAGGTCGCCGTAAGTCGCGTCGGGAATGTTGAACACATAGGGGTCGTCGAACCATTCCCTGTAGTCCGACTTGCCATCGTTCTTGTCGTCAGAGGCCATTGTTTTCTCCTTAAGGCCATGGCGTGAATATGTGGGTGTGAATGAGTTTCTTTTGGATGTAAATTTTAGATAGGGCTTTGTTTGACCGGCGCATCGTCAAACGAAGCGGGACGATTCAGTTATGGGGACCGCGGGCGCTTGGTCGATCGTTGTGATCGAGTGGTGCGGCGGCACTGAGTGAAGGGGGCGTGCGAAGTTTGCAGTGCCGGGCCGATTGGCTTCAGCAAGCAAAATTCGCGAGTTTTCAGTTGTGTGAATCGACGTTATGGGTTGCGCCGATACGAGCTTGCGACTCCTGTTCGCGGAATCCGTTCGCCTGACGGCCACTAGCCTATGGTGCAGAAAGAAACGAGGCAAGCCCTTTCTTTAGTTGTGAGTTGATTCACTTTAGATTGGGGGGCCTGGCCTGTTTGCGCGGAGGCCAGTTCGCAACTGCGACTCCTGCTTCGACGGAGACGACACCTGGCCTGTTTGCACGGAGGCTAGTCAATCGCCTCGTTCCGCTCAGCCTTCGGCCGCGACGACGCGGACCTCGATCCGCCTTCCGTTCGGGAGGTCCATCGCCACGACGTCGCCGTCGCTCAGCCTGTGGCCCCGCCGGGTTTCGACGACGCCGTTGACGACGATCTCTCCAGCTCTCACCAGCTCGGCGGCCTCGGCGCCGCTTCCTGCCAGAGAGGCGTACTTGACGAACTGCCCGAGTCTGATCGGCAGATTGACTTCGACGTCTTCCATCGTTCCTCCTGTGTGACGGTGTCAGGCACTCGAAGAGCAGGTTCTCCTCGGCGCCGCGCGGGCGGCTTGGCAGGCCAAAAGCCTCCAGGCCCAAAGGTCAGGTTCCCGCGTCGGCCGGGGCATTCCCAAACCCGGACGGCAGGGTCTCGAACCCGGTCGGCAGAATCCCAAGCCCGGTCGGCAGGCTCGTGGGTCTAAAGCGCGGGTTCCCGGACAACGCCCCCAGACCCCGTCGGAGGGTTTTTTCGGACCGGGGCGACTGGCCTTTAAACCTGGGCGGTTGGCGCCACGGGAGGGTCCTCGGGTTCGCAGCCGCGACGTTTTTTCCTTCTGCGGGAAAGGGTACAGCCTACGGCCGCGGCCAGCGCGAAAGCGCAGACAACGGCGATTCCCGCGGGGGAGCCCGCCGCTGCGGCCACGGCGGCGTTCCACACGGCAAAGCCGACTGTCGAATAGATGAGAGCCCATGCCAGCCATCCGGGAAACGCAGCCAGATTGTACTTGGGCCACGAAAGCCCGACGACCCCCGCCGCGACGTTGACGACCGTCTGAATCCCGATCGTCAGGTAGGCCAAGGAAATGACGATCCACCCGCGTTTTTTGATCTTGTCCATCGCCCGCTGCGTTCGGGCGGTGTTGGCCCACTGCCACGCTCGGCGCCGAAAGCCGCCCGACGGCTCTCTGCCGGAGATCGTCACCCGTCTGCCGTAGCGCCCGATTCCGTAGACGAGGTTCGATCGCGACGCAACGAGCAGTGTCAGCGTGAGGAAGACGAGAGGGAACGGCCCCGTCGACGTGAATTCGCCGATGCTCTTGAACATATCCAGATTGTAACCCAAACGTCTTTGCGACACTATCGTGAGGAGGCCGGACTAAACATTGCCGTTGCAGAAGAATCTATGCGACGCCTTAAACGCCCTTCCTTCCGCCCGCGCACGTCGAGCACGTTCCCATGAGCTCGAGGGTGTGCTCGACGTCGATGAAGTCCGCCTCGGCGGCGACCTGCCTTGCCCACGCCTCGATTTGAGGGCCGGCCACTTCGACCGTTCTCCCGCATATTCTGCAAACCAGGTGGTGGTGATGTTCGGTGGAATCGCAGGAGCGGTAGAGAAGCTCTGAGTCGGTGCGCAGAACGTCGACTTCCCCCTCGTCCAAGAGGACCTGGAGGGTGCGGTAGACGGTCGCCAAGCCGATCTTGGAGCCCGACTTCGCGAGGTCGTCGTGCAACTGCTGCGCGGAAACGAAAGAGGAAAGCTCCTCTAGGCGTTTTGCTATCGCCTGGCGCTGGGCTGTGTTTCGTGTTCGTCCCATGTGACTGCTTTCTTCGGCCTGCGGCGGATGCAGAACGCGATAACTGCGCGGCTTGTCGCGACAATTGTATATGTTCCGATAAGCAGGGTCACGATCGTCGCTCCGGGCGCGAGCCTGACGAAATAGGTGGTTGCGAGCCCGACGACGCAGGCGAGCACGCCCAACGCCATGGCTATCCCCATCGTTTTGTTGAACGACGAGGAAAGCAGCTGCGCGATGGCGACGGGAACGATCATGATCGCCGAGACCAGGAGCACGCCGACCACCCGCATGGCCACCGAAACCGTCAAAGCCGCGACCACGGCAACGAGGATATTGAGCGTTCTCACGCGCAGTCCGCAGGCCTTGGCAAAGTCTTCGTCGTGCGAAAGGGAGAAAAGGGGGCCGCGCAGGCCCAGCCCGAAAAGCAGGACGAAGGCCGAGAGAACAGCGGTATAGAAGACCTCGTTTGGGGAGACGGTCGCGATCGAGCCGAAAAGGTAGCTCGTCAGCTTCTCGGTATTCCCGCCGGCCAGCGAGATGATGATGACGCCCAGGGCGATTCCCCCGTAAAAGAGCATCGCGAGGGCGACGTCGCCGCCCGTGCGACCCTGGGCGCGCACAACCTCGATGAGAACGGCGCCGATGACCGACGCTGCGATCGCCCCCGGTATCGCCAAGGAGTCTTTCGGGTCGAGGCCGAAGACGCTCGCCGCCAGCCAGCCGGCGGCCACCCCCGTCAAAGCGACGTGCCCGATCCCGTCGCCCATGAGGGCCATTCCGCGCTGAACGAGGTAGGTGCCGACCACAGGCGCGGAGACCCCCACCAGTATGGCGACGACGAAGGCCCGCTGCATGAACGGCGCCTCGAGCATCTCTCGGATCGTTTCAAATGTCACGATGGATCCATTCTCAGAGTCGGTGCGTGGTGTGCCTGCCAATCGGCGGAGTCGTGCGGGTGGACGTGGTCGTGCTCAGGATGGTCGTGGCCTGGAGGCGGCGGGGGAGGCGCGCCGTCGTGAACGACGCGCCCGCCCTCCAACACGACGGCCCGCTCGACGATCGGTTCCAATTCGCCCATCTCGTGAAGCACGGTGACCAACGTCGTGCCGCGCTCGCGAAGCTCGGAAAGGATCGAGGCGAGTGCCCGCCTCGAATCGCGGTCGATTCCCGCGAGGGGCTCGTCCAGAAAGAGCAGATCGGGCTCGCGCACGAGCGCTCTGGCGATGAGCACCCTTTGCGCCTGGCCCCCGGAGAAAACCTGGACGTGGTCGCGGGCTCTGTCCTCCAGGCCGACGGCGGAGAGGGCCGCCAACGCCTTGCGCTTGGCCCTCGGGCCGACGTCGGCCCACAGGCGGCCCCGCCCGAGCAGGCCCGAGCGGACGACCTCGAGCGCCGTCGCCGGCACGCCCGATGAGGCGGTCACCCGTTGAGGGACGTACCCGATCCGAGACCAGGGGACGGACCTTCTGGCGGCGACGCTCTCCCCGAAAAGCTCGACGCTTCCGGCGGAGGCCGGAACGATGCCGAGAATGGCGCGCACCAGCGTCGACTTGCCCGAGCCGTTGGCGCCGAGGAAGGCGACGGATTCGCCTGAGGAGACGCTCAGAGCCACGTCGTCAAGGATGCGCGAGCCGCCCAAATGGACGGCGAGGCCCTCCACGGCCACGGGAAGAATGGCGTTCATCGTTCTCCTGTCTGCGTTCTCCTGTCTGCGCGCCGATCATGCGTCCGTCGCACGGCGATCCTATGCCCTGCGGGCACGGCAATCATATGTCCATCCGCATGTCCGTCGGCTGCATGTCCGTCGGCGCCCCGGTCACATGCCCGCCTGCGTGCCGACCGTGCGCCGCCGGCCTCACTTGGTCACTTGCAGGCGAGGGCCTTCTTGAGCGCCGTCAGGTTGCCCGTCATGGCCGCCTCGTAGTCGCCTTTCTCGGGCTTGGACTCCAGCGGGCTGAGAACCGCGGTGACGGTTTTCGTCTCTTTCGCCAGAGTCTCGGCGGGCTTGCCGCTGACGAGCTCCTCGGTGAAGATCGTCGTGGTCCCGTTCTCTTGGACGTACTTCTTAACCTTGGCCAGCGTGGCCGGGCTCGGTTCGGACTCCGGGTCGATGCCGGACAGGCCCACTTGGGAGAGCTTGTAACGGTCCGCCAGGTAGCCGAAAGCGGTGTGCGTCGTGACGATCGAGCGGCGTTCGCACGTGGCCAGGCCGGTCTGGAAGGACTTGTCGAGCCCGTCGAGCTTCTTCTGAAGAGCCTCGTTGTTCTTCTTATAAGCGTCGGCGTGGCCGGGGTCCTTCTTCGAAAGCTCGGCCGCGATCGCGTCGGCGGCGCGCTTCATCCGAGCGGGGTCGAGCCAGAAATGAGGGTCGGCGGCGTCGTCGCCGCGGCCCTCGGCGTGGTCGTGTTCTTTCCCGTCTTCGTGGCCCTTTTCTCCGTCGTCCTTCTTGGCTTCGCCGTCTTTCTTGTCGCCATGGTCCTTGTCGCCATGGTCGTGCTCTAGGAGGCCTTCATGGTGGACCAGATTGACGTTCTTCGTCAGGTCGACCGCCGATACGTCGCTCAGGGAGCCGACGGCGTCGTCAAGAGACGGCTGGAATCCCTTGACGTAAAAGAGCGCCTTTGTTTTGTTCAGCTCGGCGATCTGCTTCGTGCCGATTTCGAACTCGTGCGGCTCGGTGCCCGCGGGGGTGACGGAAGAGACGTCGACGTGGTCGCCGCCGATCTGTTGCGTGAGCCACTGGATCGGGTAGAAAGAGGCGGCCACTTTCAGTTTCCCGGAGGATCCGCCCTTCGAATCGTCGGAAGAATCCGAGCAGGAGGCAAGCCCGAGGGCGAGGGTCAGCGCGGACATGGCCGCGACGATGCGTGTACGATGTCTATTAAACATGAGAACCATTATCATCCTTGTCTCGGAATGCTGTCAAAAGATGCCTCTTGTTTGCCGACGGCTCGCGTTTTGCTTGCCGGAGGCTCGCGTAGTCTGAAGTGACTTTCTAATTGCGCGAGCAGTATTCCGACCGATGGAACGGCGGTTTGCCCTTGGGCGTTTTCCGATCGACAGATCCTCCGCATCAACGGGGCTTTTGGGCTGTGTGGAAAACCCCACCCTCGGCCGACGCCGCCAGGGCGATCGCCGGTAGAATCGAGAGGACTCCGCGTCATCCAGGCGCGGCAACGAAAGGAGCGCAGCTCTATGGCCAAGCAGGCCCCCTCGAAGCTCGACAGCGTCATCGCCCTGGCGAAGCGGCGCGGCTTCGTCTTCCCTTGCGGCGAGATATACGGCGGCACGAGATCCGCGTGGGACTACGGCCCGCTGGGCGTCGAGCTGAAGGAGAACATCAAACGGCAGTGGTGGCGGCACATGGTCACGTCGCGCGACGACGTCGTCGGCCTCGACTCGTCGGTCATCCTTCCTCGCGAGGTGTGGGTCGCTTCGGGCCACGTCGGCGTCTTCAACGATCCGCTCACCGAGTGCCTTTCGTGCCACAAGCGCTTTCGCGTCGACCAGATCCAGGAGGAATTCGCGGCTAAGAAAGGGATCGAAGACCCCGATTCGGTCGAGCTCGCCGAGATCGCCTGCGGGAATTGCGGGACGCGCGGCCAATGGACGGAGCCCCGCGACTTCAACATGATGCTCAAGACCTACCTGGGGCCGGTCGAGGACGAATCGGGCCTCCACTACCTTCGACCCGAGACGGCGCAGGGCATTTTCGTCGATTTCCAGAACGTCATGACGTCGGCCCGCAAGCGCCCCCCGTTTGGAATCGGGCAGATTGGAAAGTCCTTCCGCAACGAGATCACACCTGGAAATTTTATTTTCCGCACGCGCGAGTTCGAGCAAATGGAAATGGAATTCTTCGTCAAGCCCGGAACCGACGAAGAATGGCACCAGTATTGGATCGACGAGCGGCGCAACTGGTACGTCGGCCTGGGAATCGACCCGGAGAATCTTCGGCTGTACGAGCATCCGCAGGAGAAACTCTCCCATTACTCCAAGCGGACGGTCGACATTGAGTACCGTTTCGGCTTCCGCGGATCCGATTGGGGCGAGCTCGAAGGGATCGCCAATCGCACGGACTTCGATCTGTCGACGCACACAAAGCATTCCGGCAAAGACCTGTCCTATTTCGACCAAGCCAGCGGCGAACGCTGGATTCCCTACGTCATTGAGCCCGCGGCGGGTCTGACTCGCTCCCTCATGGCCTTCCTCGTCGAGGCCTACGCGGAGGACGAGGCCCCCAACGCCAAGGGCGGGGTCGACAAGCGCGTCGTGCTCCGGCTCGACCCGCGCCTCTCGCCAGTGAAGGCGGCCGTGCTCCCGCTCTCGCGCGACGAGCGGCTCTCGCCGTTGGCACGCGAGCTGGCGGCTGAGCTCCGCAAGAATTGGAACGTCGATTTCGACGACGCCGGCGCCGTCGGCCGCCGCTATCGCCGCCAGGACGAGATCGGCACGCCTTTCTGCATCACCGTTGATTTCGACTCTCTCGAAGACCGCGCCGTGACCATTCGCGACCGCGACACGATGGAGCAAGTCCGCCTTCCGATCGCCGACGTCGAGGGTCGCCTCGCCGCTAAGCTGGTTGGGTGTTGACGAGCCATAGTCATTCGCATTCGGGTCCCCTGGACATCGCCCCGGGGGCTCGAAGGCGCGTCTCGGCGATTCTGGCCGCCGTCGTCCTGCCGTTGGCGATAGCCACAGCCGTTCTGCTCGTGGCCCTGTGGCCGAAGGGGGAGACCCCCGTCGGCTCGCGGCCCCTGTACTCCAACGGCGCACAAGCCGTGACGGGCAAGGTCACGTCGGTCGGCAAGGTCGATTCCTCTGGCCAGACGCCCGTGAAGATGAAGGTCGACGGCGTGGACGTGCCCGTTCACGTTCCGCCGGAGATCATCGCAAACGGGCTTGACGTCGGCGACGAGATTCGGGCGATCTTCAATCCCGCCGCCCTCGAAAGCGGCACGGCCTACGTTTTCACCGATTTCGTCCGCACCCATCAGATGCTGTGGCTGTTGGCCGTGTATGTCGCAGTGGTTTTGGCGGTGGCGCGGTGGAAAGGCGCCATGGCCCTCGCGGGCCTCGGCGTGTCCCTCGCCGTCGTCGGGGCGTTCATGGTGCCCGCGTTGACCGTCAGCGGGCATCCGGTTCTCGTCATACTGGTCGGCGCCGCGGCGATGATGTTCGCCTCGATCTACCTGGCCCACGGGATTTCGATTCGAACGACGACGGCCGTCATCGGCACCTTCGCGGGACTGGTCATCACGACTGGCGTGGCGTGGTGGGCCGTCGGGGCGGCCAATCTCACGGGCGCCCTTTCCGACGACGCGCGCATCCTGGCCGGCGAGCTGCCTGACGTCCAGCTCCAGGCGATTCTGCTCGGCGGGGTCATCCTCGCCGGACTCGGCGCGCTCAACGACGTGACGATCACGCAGGTCTCCACCGTGTGGGAGCTCCACACGGCGAACCCGCGCCTGACGCGCCGAAGGCTCGTGAGCCAAGGGATGGCCGTCGGACGCGATCACATCGCCTCGACCGTCTACACGCTCGCCTTCGCCTATGTCGGCACGGCTCTCACGCTGCTCGTCGCCGCGGCGCTCATGCAGCGGCCCGCCGCCGACCTCGTCCAGCTCGGCGAGATCGCCGAAGAGATCGTGCGGACCTTGGCGGCGTCCATCGGCTTGGTGCTCGCCATTCCGCTGACGACGGCCGTCGCCGCCGTCCTCGCCCCCGTCGCTCCGACCGCCGCACGGTCAGCCGACGACGATCCCGAAGGCGATTCGGGCGACGGCGACGCGGAGGAAACCGCCGACGCGCAGGAGGCCTGGAACGATGCCGACGGAATCTGGGACGAGGACGAGGAAGCCTGGGACGGCGAGCCGGCCGGCGGCCGGAAAGCTGGCAGCCCCTATGCGCGCGACCGTCGCGAAGAATTCGAATACGACGGCGCCGAGATAGACAGGGCTACGCGCGGAGACGGCCCATGTCCGCGATGAGGGCCGTGCAGCCTGCGCCGAAAGCCCCTGCGCCGACCGCGACGAAAGCCGCTGCAACGCGCCCGCCCGGCCTGGCTTTCGGGCCATTGCGCCTTCGAACTCCCGTCATGCTCGCGCCCATGGCAGGCGTGACCAACCCGCCCTTCCGGCAACTTTGCAGAGAACAGGCCGAAGAGGGCCTCGCCCTGGCGGGGGCCGACCGCGCGCCGCGGGGGCTCCCGAGAACCGACGCGCCCGGCGGCCTGTGGGTGTGCGAGATGGTCACCTCGCGGGCTCTCGTCGAACGCAACCCCGAGGCGATGAACATGATCAAACCCGATCCCGGGGATCCGGTACGCTCGATCCAGCTCTACGGCGTCGAGCCGAAAACCTCCGCGGCCGCCGTGGCGATGCTGGTCGGCGAGAACAGGGCCGACCACATCGACCTCAATTTTGGCTGCCCCGCACCGAAGGTGACCCGCAAAGGCGGGGGATCGGCGCTTCCGTGGAAGCTTGACCTCTTCCGTGAGATCGTTTCGGCCGCCGTCGAGGCCGCCCGGCGCGCAAGCGCGGACCGCGACGTCGAAGTGCCCGTGACGGCCAAGATCCGCGTGGGAATCGACGACGGCCACACCACTTTCCTCGACGCCGCGAGAATCGCCGAGGACGCGGGAATCGCGGGCCTCACGCTGCATGCGCGCACGACGGCACAGCATTATTCGGGCAGCGCCGATTGGGCGCGCATCGCCGAGCTGGCGGAGGCCACGAGCCTGCCGGTGCTGGGAAACGGAGACGTTTTCGAGGTCGAGGACGCGGTGCGCCTCATGGCCGAAACAGGCTGCGCCGGCGTGGCCGTCGGGCGAGGATGCCAGGGCAGGCCGTGGCTGTTTCGCGAGCTCGCGGCGCGCCTGCACGGATGCGGAGAGACAGCCCGGCCGGGGCTGAGCGACGTCGTCGCCATGATCGAAAGGCACGGCCAGCTTTCCTACGAGCACTTCAACGGGGACGAGCACCGGGCCATGAGGGAGCTGCGCAAGCACATCGGCTGGTACCTGCGCGGATTCGCGGTGGGAGGCGAGAGTCGCAGGGAGCTTGCGCTTGTCTCGACCCGCGAGGAACTCCATGACCGCCTGGCGCAGCTTGACCTCGACCAGCCTTACCCGGAGGCGGCCGAAGGCCCGCGCGGGCGGGCCGGCGGGCCGAAGCGCCCGCACATTCCCGACGGGTGGCTCGATTCGCGCGAGCTGAGCCCGGCGGACCGGGCAAGAATCGCACGGGCGGAAATCAACGTCTCGGGAGGTTGAATGAACGCGCGCGAACGCTGGATCGACGAATCGGCCAAAAGGTCGAGCCGCACCGAATTCGAACGCGACCGCGGAAGGGTGCTCCATTCCTCCGCGCTCAGGCGGCTCGGCGCAAAAACTCAGGTGCTCGGGCCCGAATCGGACGATTTCATCCGCACGCGTCTGACCCATTCCCTCGAGGTCGCCCAGATCGGGCGCTCCCTCGCCATCAACCTCGGTTCCGACCCGGACATCGTCGAAACCGCCTGCCTCTCCCATGACCTCGGCCATCCGCCTTACGGGCACAACGGCGAGCGGGCCCTCGCAGAGGTCGCCGCATCGATCGGCGGATTCGAGGGAAACGCCCAGACCTTCAGGATTCTCACGCGACTGGAGCCGAAGATGATCGCGCCCAGCGGGCGGCACGTCGGGCTCAATCTCACTCGGGGCACGCTCGACGCCGTCGTCAAATACCCGTGGGGCGCAGGCGAGGGCCCCCTTCGCGAGGACGGATCGCCCACGCCGAAGTTCAATTTTTACTCCGACGACGCCGATGTCTTCGCCTGGGTGCGCGACGGCGCCGGCGAAGGCAGATGCGTCGAAGCCCAGATGATGGACCTCGCCGACGACATTGCCTACTCGACCCACGACGTCGAAGACGGGATCGTGCGAGGGCTCGTCCGCACGGATCGGCTGCGAGACCCGGCCGAGCAAAATCGGATTGTCGAGGCCACGTGCCGCTGGTACGGCTTTGCCGACGGCGACGCGCTGGGCGCCGCGTTCGAGCGCCTGCTGGGCCAGGAGAACTGGCCGGCCGAATTCGTCGGGACCTATGCGCAATTGGCCCAGGTCAAGGACCTGACGAGCGATCTTATCGGGCGCTTCATATCGGGAGTGTGCGAATCCACCGCCTCGGCCCACGGGACCGGATCCCTCCGCCGGCACTCCGGCGCCCTCGTCATTCCCGAGGCGACCCGCGAAGAGATCATGCTGCTCAAGGGGCTGGCCGTCTACTACGTCATGCTGCCGCGCGAGAGCGAGCCCCTCTACTACGAGCAGCGCACGGTCGTCTACGACCTGGTGGACGCGCTCAACGGAAGCCCCGAGCGGCTGGAGCCGCAGTTTCTCGAACAGTGGAACATGGCGGGCGGGGACGCGTCGGGCAGGCTTCGCGCCGTCGTCGACCAGGTTGCGAGCCTGACAGACCAGTCTGCCCGCCAGTGGCACTCGCGCCTGTGCGGCTTCCTGCGGAACTGACGCCGGGCTGCCGTTGTTTTGTTTGTGAGGGCATAACTTTGTTTTTGGACAGGACCTCCGCGAAGGTAGCCCTAGGCGTTAGGCTGGTGTTTGCACGGTTGGCTTGCATAGGTTTGCCTGTCGATTCCGAACGTCTGTTCCTTTCTGGGAGTGGAGGAGATTCAATATGATTGTCCGAACGAGACGCTTCTCCCGTCTTGTTGTCTGTTTGGTGGGCATCATCGCCTTCCTTCTCGCAGGATGCAAGGTCGACGGGACGGTGGAGTTCCATGCCGACGGTCGAGCGAAAATCGATCTGACCTTCGAAGACTCTGACGGCACAATGACTAAAATCCATCAAACATGCCAAGCCTTTCGCGTCATGTTTCTAGGGCGCATAAAACTAAGTAAAGAACCAAAAATCGAGAATCTCACACCTCCAGGCGGACATACTAAATGCAAGGTAACAGCAACCGATACATTTATCGGATCTATCCGCTTCGAAGAGAACAAGAACAGCTACACGTTTACCGTTCCAGATAAGCACGACGACGATGATTACAGTGACTTCAAGACCCGGATTGTGGTGACGATGCCGGGGAAGGTCATCAAGGCCAGCAAGGGCAAGGTCAGCGGCAACAAGGTCATCATCGATACCTTCGACTTCACTAGCCGCGGCATTTCCATTACGGCGCAAAAAGGGCAAGGCAATTCTGCGGATAAGTCTGCCGGTCCTTTGGACAGAAAGCCTGGGGTGTTGTCTTCGGGCTCTGGCGGGTTTCCTGTGTGGGGGTGGTTCGGCGTCGGCGCGGGGGCCGCGGCCGTTGTCGCGGTCGTTGCGTTTGCGGCCGGGCGCAGGAGGCGCACTGACGACTAGGGCTTCTGGGCCGGGCGGCTCTAACGCTGCGTCCCGGCAAGAGTTTGCTCTCAACGTCAAGGGTCACGAGCTGACAGTACGGAACGGGCGGGTGTGGGGAGCCGGTTGGCTTTCCGCACCCGCCCTTGCGTTTATTGTGCCTGGCGATCTTGTTTTATCGGGGTTGAGGGTTGGTTATTCTGCGGTGTCCTGCGGGCAGGAAGGTGACGGTTTTGTCGTCTTCGTAGGGGGCGACCGATTGGGGTGTGTCGTCGTTTCGGCGGCGCGACTTCTTGTCTTTGTCGGGTCTGCCGGTCAGGTTGGACAGGGTCCGTGAGGTCGATCCGCTGCGGACCCCGCCCTGACGGACGCCGGACTGGGAGGACCTGGCACCGGTTGAGGCGCTGCGGGCGGCCGTGCCCCCGCGCGAGTCGGTTCCGCGGGAGGCTCCTGTGGTTTGGGATGTGCCGTCAGTGGTTGGGGTGCGTCCGCCGGTGAGGATGCGCGCCCTCGAACTGGAACCCGTTCCTCGTGTGCGTGCGCCGGGTTGTCCGGCTGAGGCTGCTGTGGTTGTGGGTTTGCGCACGGCGGTGGTTGTGCCTCGCAGGATTCCGGATGCGCGGCCCGAGACTTTCGAGGAGGTGGTTGGCGTGCGGGCCGAGGTGGTGGTTCCGCGCAGGATTCCCGACGAGCGGGTTGCGTTGTTTGCGGGGGTGGGGCGGGCGATTCCGGTGGCCCCTCCCCGCACAGTCCCGCGTCCGCCGAAGGCCGACGTCGTCGGTGTGCGCGTGGCGGTGGTGGTTCCGCGCGCGATGCCGGCCGAACGGGCCGAGGGGGTTGGGGCGGCTCCCGCTGCGCGCACGGCAGACGGACGAGAGGCGGGCGTCTGCACGGGCCGGGCTGTTCGGGCGGCTTGGTAGGCTCTGTAACCGGCGACAGCGGCTCCTCCGCCGATGGCAGTGGCTGAGGCGAGCGGGTTGAACACCGCGGGCGAATGCCCGGCCATGTCGGCAGACGGACCTGCCGAGGGGCGGGGCGCCGTCGGCTGTGAAGGCGGACTGTAGTGCGTGCCCTGCAGCGACACGCCGCTGCCCGCGGGGGTCTCGTGTCCGCCTGCAGAACCGCTGCCGCCTGCGACGAGGCCGTGGCCCCCGGCAAGGGCGTGGTGTCCGGGGCTGCCGAGGGATGTGTCGACGGTTGCGCCCCAGGCGGTCGCCGAGCGCGCCGACCCTGTGTTTGGCGTTGCTGCGGGCCCGTCGCCGGTCCTTTCGCTTCCTGAGTGTTGGTCCCCGGAGCCTGCGTGGGCGGTTGTCTGGCCGGTGTGGCCGTCGGGCGGAAGGGTGTCGATGGCAGCGAGGATGCGGCCGTTGAGCTTGTTCAGCGATTTCTTCGCCAACGCATCGATCTCAGCGTGCGCGGCCTGACGCTGAGCCTCAACCTCGGCCGTCGTCACCCCAGTGCCGGGAATGCCCGGCGCAGACGAACCGCCACTAGCCTGCTGAGAATAGCCCATATTCGCGAAAGACTTGTTGACGCGTTTGAGTTTGGTTTGGATTTCGATGCTTTCGTTTCGAGCGTCGATTCCGGCGTTGAGAGCTTCGGTGGAGGCTTTGACGATTTGTTTGATTCTGTCGGACGCTTGGAGTATGTGTTTGGTATGCCGGTCCAGGCAGGCGCAGGCCGCCCGCGCGGTCGCACCCTCGAGCCCCAGGTCGCCGGCGACTTCCCGGTCGCCGGCGGCGATCTCGACCAGGGCCTGGCTGACGGCGGTCAGGTGCCGGTGGGAGTCTTCCATGGCGCTGGTGCGCCAAGACTCCATCTTGTACAGCCGGTCGGCGTGCGGGGTGGCCATTATTTGCCTCCCCACTGGGAGAGCTTGTCGATGAGGTTGCGGGCCCGGGCGTAGGCCTCGACGTATTCCTTCATTTCCTCAGGGCGCCGGTAGGTGAACTTTCCGTCCACCGCCGCCAAGCGCTCCAAGTACTTGGCCCGCTCGGCCTCGTTGACCCCTTCGATTGAGGAGACGGCTTCCCTTAGTTGGCTGATAAAGTGCTTTTGCCCGCGTGAGACGGTCTTGAGTTCGTTCTCGGAGGCGAACAGCGTTGCGTGCAGCGGAGTGTGGAACTGGTCGAACTCGCCGATGCCGCAGCCGTCTGCGCTTGGGGCAGGGGTTGGGGACAGTGCTCCTGTGGCCGCTTGGGCCCCGAGGGCGAAGTCGCTTTGGGCTTTGTCGAATCGCTGGCCCTCTTGTTCCAGACGGTTGATGGTCTGGTTGAATTTATCCCGGTCGAGACGGAGCTGGGACATGGGTGCCTCCCTTCCTTTCAAGGACGTCGTCTCTGTTCAAAAACACCGTATTCAGGCATATAGGCACACACGGCGGACGGACTGCAAATCCCTGCGGCTGACCGGCGGAACGACAGGGTATGCACGCCCTGTTTGCCACGACGCCAAGGGTTACAGTGCCGTCAAGGACTAACGGTAGCAGCCCCGGCCTCCTGACGCACCCCCTTTTTCCATAGTAAACTTCTGACCATTTGTGTCACAATGATTCGTCATTCGCGTTACTGTGCGGGAAACCCGGCCTTGGTCATCCGGAAATTCCCTTCGACGCAACCAGCCAAACATGGCCATTGCCGCAATGTTAAACACGCTTAAAGCAAAAGCAAAGACGTTTAGTTGAAATAGAAAGGGTGTGTCGTCGCAAGAGACGATTTTTACGCTTTCTAGATTTAGAAAAATGTATTAGATAATCTTAAAGAGTTGATTATCAAATGATTATGCTTCTTCGCATCTAATATCACTCATTGCGTGAATTATGGCAATCCACAATGCGAGCCTGAGCGTTCTGCAAGCAGCGTCTGACCAGATTCGTTCCAACTGGCTTCCGGTCTGCTAGCCCGCAGTTGAGGTCTTGCCTCGCTATACGCGGACCGCACGTCAAGTCCGTTTCATCAGCACTCAGTTCCGTTTCGTTGACACGCGGAAACGACTTTTCTCGGCCTTCGGGCACCGGCCTCCACCTTTCGACTGACTTCCGGCCAAGGCCTCCGCGAGGTCGACCAACAGGCCCTGGCGTCGCCTGCAAGTCTCCGCGGCGTCGCCCGAGACTGTCTGTTTGGATGCGTTGTCTGAATGCTCAGATCGATTGGAGCGCCCGGATAGAATGGTGGCATGGCGGGGTTGATCAGGCGAGAGGACATCGACGAAGTTCGTTCGCGCACGCGGATTGAGGACGTCGTCTCCCAGTACGTCCAGCTGCGCCCCGACGGCGTCGACTCTCAAAAGGGCCTGTGCCCCTTCCACGATGAGAAAACGCCCTCCTTCCACATCCGGCCGCACATCGGCAGGTGGCATTGTTTCGGATGCGGCGAAGGCGGCGACGTCATTTCCTTCGTCGAACGAATCGAGCACGTGCCGTTCGTCGAAGCTGTGGAAATCCTCGCCCGAAAGGCCGGCGTGGAGCTTCGCTACGAGAACGACGGGCGGCGCGAACGCGGCGACTCCGGGGCCACGCGCCAGCGCCTCATCGACGCCCACCGGGTTGCGGTGGACTTCTACATGGCCCAGCTGGCCTCCCCCCAGGGCGAGGCGGGGCGGCGGATGCTCGACCAGCGCGGCTTCGACGCCGCAGCGATCGAGCGCTTCAAGGTCGGATACTCGCCGAACTCGTGGGACGGCCTGCTCAAAGAGCTGCGGCGCCGCGGATTCACCGAGCGTGAAATAGCCGCCTCGGGACTGGCGAGCCAGGGAAACCGCGGCCAGTATGACCGCTTTCGCGGGCGCCTCATGTGGCCGATCATGTCGATCACCGGCGACCCGATCGGCTTCGGCGCGCGCAAGCTCTCCGACGAAGACAACGGCCCGAAGTATCTCAATACGCCGGAGACCGCAATCTACAAGAAATCCCAAGTGCTCTACGGGCTCGACATGGCCAAGCGCGCCATCTCGCAGCAGCGGAGAATCGTCGTCGTCGAGGGGTACACGGACGTCATGGCGGCCCAGCTCGCGGGCGTCGAGACGGCCGTCGCCACGTGCGGCACCGCCTTCGGCTCCGAACACGTCAAGGTCGTCCGCAGGCTCATCGGCGACGGGGCCGATCCGGCTGCGGGGGTGATCCTGGGTTCCGGGGCGGCCTACGGCGGCGAGATCATCTTCACCTTCGACGGCGACGCCGCCGGCCAAAAGGCCGCGCTCAGAGCCTTCCAGGAAGATCAGGCCTTCGCCGCGCAGACCTTCGTCTGCGTCGCACCCGAGGGAATGGATCCGTGCGAGGTGCGCATGAACTACGGCGACGAGGCGGTGCGCGAGATGGTGGCGGCCCGCCGCCCCCTGTTCGAGTTTGCTATTCGCTCGGTGCTGACGGGCCTGCCGTTGAACAGCGCCGAAGGGAGGACCGCCGGGCTCCGCGCCGCCGCGCCAATGGTCGCTTCGATCCGCGACAGGGTGCTTCGCGGCGAGTACACGAGGCAGCTGGCGGGTTGGCTCGGCATGGACGAGGGCACCGTTCGCCGCGCCGTGCTTTCCTCCGGCCGGAGGCCCGCTTCCGGCCGGCGGATGGAGGGCGGACAGAGACGGCCGAACGGCGGCGCTCAGGACGGGCAAGAGCGCCCCGCCCCCGTTCTCGCGCCAAGGGCGACGGTGCGGGACCCCGTAGAGAGGGTCGAGAGGGAGGCTCTTGGGATATACCTTCAACTGCCGGGCCTCGCGGGCCCGGCGCAGATGGACGAATTGCCCTCCCAGACCTTCACCGTGCCCGTTCATCGCCGCGTGCACGAGGCGATCCGGGCCACCGGGGGAGCCGCCTCCTACGACAAGCGCGTCGCCGAGCTCTCGGCGAAAGGCGTCCCTTTGGAAAAGGCGGAGGAGGCCGCCGCCGGGTGGTACGTCGAGAGGGTCATCGAGAACGCCGACGACGTCGTCGGGCGAGCCGTTGCCCAGCTCGCCGTCGAAACGCTTCCCGAGAGCCGGCCAGACCGAGTCGAGCGGTACGTGTGGGGGATAGCCGTGTCCCTTATCAGGCAGGGAATCACCCGCCAGATCGGCGATCTGCGCTCACGACTGCAGCGCACGCCGCCCGACGACCCCCAGTATTCCGCGCTGTTCTCGCGGCTCATCGAGCTGGAGGAACAGCGCCGGGCGTGCGACGCTCAAATCGAGTGATCTACGCTGCTGCGAATCGCGGTGACGTGGTCGAAGAAATCCGGCTAAGATATGAGGGCCGGTTTCCGGCGCGCCCCTGTAGCTCAGTTGGTTAGAGCAGTGGACTCATAATCCATCGGTCGCGGGTTCAAGTCCTGCCGGGGGCACACCAGAGAGGCGAAGCCGCAAAGTCGCCTGGAGTTTTCGGCCCTGAAGCGAAGCGGCGTCAGTCGCCGAAAAGCTTCGCCAGAGAATCGTCGGCCACGCGCGAAGGGTGGAATTCGACGATCGCATGCTTGGCCAAGCCGCGAAGGGCAAATGGGTCTTTCGCCACCGCCGCCTCGATTTCTTCACGAGGACGGTTTGCCGCGAGAATCACTCCGCCCGTGCGCGGCTCGCGACGCCCTGACGCAAGGAAACGGCCTGCGGCATAGTTTTCATTGAGCCAGATTCCATGTGCGTCGAGGGCTGAGTCGATGTCTTCCAATTCGGACGTATAGTCGATGAGGATCACGTACATGCCGAGATCTTAAAGCATTTTCGTCTTTGCACGCGACGGCCCTTTCAAGACCCTGCTTGGGGAGAGCAGACCATCGCGAGAGGAATGCACGGCCTCTAGGATGGCAGCATGAAGATGAACAACATAGTTGCTTGTGTGCCCGTGTCCAATATTGAGGAAGCAGTCGCCTGGTATCAGGCAGCCTTCGAGCTCGGCGCTCCGCATTCGATGCCCATGGAAGGGATCGTCGAGTTCAACCTCGGCCGCTTTTGGCTCCAGCTTTTCGAATCGCCCGAGACGGCCGGCGCCGAGGGCATCACGCTTGTTCTGGGAGTCGACGACGCCCGGGCGGAGCAGCAACGCCTCGCAGACCTCGGATTCTCGGTAACCGAGATCGAGACGATCGACGAAGTCGTCGACGTCTTCAATCTCATCGATCCAGACGGCAACGCCTACTCGATCGTGCTCGAGGCCGCGGCGGACTGAGAGCCGCGGGGCGGGCTGAGAGATCCCAGCCCGCCCCGAACCTTCCGACGGGAGACTGCATTCACGCGGCCTTGCGGCCGGGGCGCCCGCCTGCACGAGTCTGCGGATCGCCGACCCGGTCGCTTTGACGCGTCGCCGATCAGCGGGCCGTCGGCTCAGTCAGCCGAGGCCTCGGATCCGCCGTCGTCTTCACGCCGACCCGTCTTCGTTTGACGCGTCGTTTTCGCCTTCGCCGCTCGCGTCTTGGGCGCTTCCGCTTTCGCCTCGTTCCTCGGATCCGCCGTCGCCGTTCGCCTGTTCCTCGGCCCGGCCGCCGCCGGAACTTTGCTCCGGAGCCTCGTCGGCTCCCGCCGACGGATCCTCGTAGGTGGGGGCGTCGGGGTCGGTGGCGTTGATGGCGTCGTACGACGTCGGCAGGTCCTCCTCGACGGCGATGGGAATCTCCTCGGTCCCCGTCTGCGCGGCCAGCACCTCGCTGACCTTGGACTCGTATTCGCGTTTGCGCGCCTGCCGCGAGAGTCGGGTGAAGAACTTGTGCAGGTCGACCGTCGTCTCGATGGGCCGAGGCTTCGCCTTCCGGCTGTGGGTCGTCAGCTCGTCGAAGATCTCCGCCCGGAGGGTCCCCGAAACGTCGGTGACGATCGCCCGAGCGAACTCTTCGCCCCGAAGTCTGCGGCGTATCGCGTGCTCCGCCGCGAGCTGTTTCCAAAGGGCCCAACACATGAGCACCATGACCACGGAGAACGGCAAGGCGGTGAGGATTGACAGCGTTTGCAGCGCCTTCATCCCCTCCTGGGAATCGCCGAATCCCAGCATGACGGCGGCGATGGCGCCGGACAGCGCCGCGAAGGTCAGGCGCGTGGCCAGAGGCGGGTTGGGGTTGCCGCCGGTCGATAGCATCGACATGACGTAGGATCCGGAATCGGAGGAGCTGACAAAGAAGATGATCACCACGATCATCGCCAGAATCGAGAGCACTCCGCCGATGGGCATTCCTTCGAAGACTCGGAAAAGGGCGATGTCGACGTTGACCGTCCCGTCGGGGCCGATGAGGTTCTTAGCGCCGAACATCTGCTGATAAAGGCCGTTTCCGCCGAGAATCGCAAACCACACGAACGTGACGAGCGTGGGGACGAGCATGACGCCGAGGACGAATTCGCGGACCGTCCGCCCTTTGGAAATGCGGGCGATGAAAACCCCGACGAAGGGGGACCAGCTGATCCACCAACCCCAGTAGTAAACGGTCCACTGGGAGAGCCATTCGGCGCCCTTGGCGCCGGCATAGGGGTGGGTTTCGAAGGACATCGAGATGAAATTCTGGAAGTAGCTGCCCGAGTCCGTGACGAATCCGTTGAAGAGGAAGACCGTGGGGCCGAGGATCGCGACGAGGACGACGAGCAAAGCGGCCAGAACAAGATTGAGGTTCGAAATGAACTTGATGCCCGCGTCCAGCCCGCTGGCGACCGACAGGGCCGCCATGCCCGAGATGACGACCACCAAAAGAATGAGCATTCCGTTGTCGATGTGCCATCCGGCGAGGAAATCGAAGCCGGCCGCGACCTGCTTGACTCCGAAGCCCAGCGACGTGGCGATTCCCACGAGCGTTCCGATGATCGCTATGACGTCGATGACGTCGCCGAGCTTTCCGTTGACGCGGTCGCCGAAGATCGGACGCAGCGTCGAACGGACGGAGACCGGCAGGCCCCGGCGGTGGACGGCGTAGGCGATGGCCAGGCCGACGATCACGTAAATCCCCCATGCGTGCAAACCCCAGTGGAGGAAGGACTTGGTCATGGCTTCCGACGCCCGGTCCGTCGCATTCGCGGCGTTTGAGCTCGGAGCTGGCTTGCCGAGATGGGAGAGCGGCTCGGCCGCGCCCCAGAACACGAGGCCGATGCCCATGCCGGCGGCGAAAAGCATCGAGAACCAGGATGTTCGAGAGTACTCGGGCTCGGCGTCGTCCGGCCCGAGGACGGTGTCGCCCTTCCTGGAAAAGGCAAGGGCGAAGCCGACGACGACGAACAGGGCGACCGCCAAAATGTAGTACCAGCCCACGTTCGTCACGACGACTTTCGAAATGCGGGCAATGACGTCGTTGACGCTCTTCGGCCAGAGGGCGGCGAGCACAACGAAGGCGAGGGTAATGCCGACCGACGGCCAGAAAACCTGGTAGCGGAGAGCCAGAGAAACGCGGCTCCGGGAAGAGGACGCTTCGAGTTCGGCTTCGTCCTCGGGCCGTGGGGACTCTTCGGCGTCAGGGGACTTCATTCCGATAGATGCGTCGACTGCTTCGTCGTCCGTTGCGACGCCGCCGGCACTCTCTTCACTTGCGCGATGTGGGGGTACGTTATGCGTGGACACAAGGAAACCTTCCTTTCGACCCGGATTTCCTTACCTTCCCATACTCGGTGGACAGCCCGCAATTTCAAGTTTTCATTTCGGTGGAAAAGCCAACGCAATGCAACTCCGATCGCCAGTCAAAAATGCCTTCTATTACGTTACGGACAATTTGATTGCCTAAAGGAGCGGGAGAAAGCTCACGGACGGCCCGCGCTGGCTCCCCTTCGGCCGCTCGCAGGATACCATCGAACTATGCCGCATCGACCTCCAGCGCCTACCGGACGTCACTTCAAAGACGGGCCGGAAAAAGCAGGCGTTCCCGTACGTCCGCAGGTCAGTCAGCCTGAGGAGCTCGATCCGGCCGAGGCCCGGCGTCGAGCGGCCGAACGGGCGGCGAGGGCAGCGGCGGCCTATGCCGCCCACACAGCCAACAGGGCCGCTTTTTTGGGAGAGGCGGAGGACACGGCCGTCATCCCGGTCACTCGGGAAGACGGAAAGCCGGGCGGCGAGGACGTCCGCGAGCGCGGGGCCGAACCTGAAGCGCCGGCGCCCTCTGGCGGGCGCAAGGGCCCGGGCGAGGCCAAGAAACAGGCGGGTTCGCCCAAGAGCGTCGCACGCTCGTCCTTCGTCATGTTTCTGGGGAGCTTGGTTTCGCGTTTCCTTGGGCTCGTCCGTTCGCCGATCCTCCTCGGGGCGATCGTCGGCGTCACGACGCCGGCCGCCGACGCATTCGCCGTGGCGAACAAGCTGCCGAACCTCATTTACATGATCATCGTCGGCGGCCTGGTCAACGCGGTTCTGGTGCCCTCGATCGTTCGGGCGACGAAAGAGTCCGAAGACGGCGGGGAGGCCTTCCTCAACAAGCTGCTCACGCTCTCGATCGTCTCCCTCGGCTCGGTGACCTTCCTGCTGACCTTGGGCGCGCCGTTCGTTGCGAAGGTTTTCGCATCCACGATGGAGGGCAAGTGGTTCAACCTCACCGTCGCCTTCGCCTATTGGTGTCTGCCGCAGATTTTCTTTTACGGCATGTACACGGTGCTCGGCCAGATTCTCAACGCTCGGGAGAACTTCGGCCCCTACATGTGGGCGCCCGTGCTCAACAACGTCGTGTCCATTGTGGGATTCCTCGGCGTTCTCAGCGTTTTCGGCGGGGCTGAGCGCGGAGGCGTCGAGGAATGGGATTCGACGCGCGTCATGCTGCTCGGCGGGGTCTCCACCGCGGGCATCGCGGTGCAGGCCCTGGTCCTCGTTTGGCCGATGTACAGGTTGGGCATCCGCTATCGCCCCGACTTCGCCTGGCGGGGCTCGGGCTTGGGGGAGGCCGGGAAGGCGTCGTGGTGGATGCTCCTCATGATGGTCTCCGGCATGGTCCCCACGATGCTTCTGTCGAATGTGGCAGCGGGCGCCCGCAGCCGCGCTGAGAGAATGGGGCTCGGCGGCGACGTCGCGGGCAACGCGGCCTATGACAGCGCGTACGCGCTCTATTCCATGCCGACGTCGCTCATCGTCGTCTCGATCGCGACGGCGATGTTCACAAGGCTCACGAAGGCCGCCGTCGACGGCGACATGGCGAGGATGCGCCGGGACGCCTCGAAGACGCTGCGGATGGTCTCCACGCTCATGCTTCTGGCCTCGGCGGGCATGGTGGCCCTGGCGGTCCCCATCACGAGGATCCTCACGTTCACCGTTCCGCCGGACCAGGCCGTGGAGCTGGCGAAGGTCCTCATCGCCATGTGCATCGGGCTGGTCGGAGTGGGCGCGGTGAGCGTGCTCGATCGCGTCTACTACGCCTTCGAGGACACGCGCGGGGCATTCTGGATCAACCTGCCTTTCCTCCTGTTCGGCCTGGTGGGCTACTATCTGTGCAGCTTCATCGATCCGCGCTGGACGGTGGTCGGCATCGGCCTCGTCATGTCGGCGGCCAACATCCTCTCCGTCTTCGCCATGATCTACAAGCTTTCCCAGCGCATGGGAGGCCTTGACGAGGACAGACTGCTTCGCGTCCACGTCAAGCTCCTGTGGATCGCCTCGGCCACGGCCCTGCTGGGCTGGCTCATACACGCCGTCTTCTTCGGCCCCATTTTCGCGCCCGTCGGGTTCATTGGCGCGATCCTCCGCTGCGCCGTGATCGGGCCTGTGCTCGTCGCCTTCTACCTTGGCCTCATGAAGGCTCTGAAGATGGAGGAGCTGAGCGTGCTCATGGGCCCGCTCACCTCGATCGCGCGAAAGTTCGGGATCGGGAAGCGCAGGTGAGCGAAAGGGAGCGCAACGGTCTCGGGGGCGCGGCGATCTCGAGCCAGCTGCCGCCGGGCGGGACGGCCGCGCGCAAAGCGACGACGAACCACGCGACGGCGAGGTTGGCGATTGCGGCCAAAACAGGCGAGGCCCAAACAGGCAGGCCTGAACAACAGAACAGGCCAAAACTCCGATGAAGGAAAGGCGTGCAAGCGAATGGGGAATGCCGTGCACAACAGCCGGAACGGCCGGGAAAACGACGGCCCGCAAAGAGGCGCCGAGCGCGAGAGGCCGCGGACCGAAGGCGGGTCGCAGGCGCACCGGGGACGCCGGGGTCGCCTCGACGATCCCGCGCGTGAGAAGCCGATTCTCCCGGTCGTCTTCGGATACGACATAGCCGCCTACAGCTTCGCCCGCATCTTCCACGAGGCGGCCGGGGTGCGCTCGCTCGTCGTCGCCGACGCCATGCGCGGTCCGATCGACCATTCTTCGATCTTCGATGTGCGGCTCGTGGGCAAGGGCTCGCTGGACGACGAGGCGGCTTTCCTCGGCATCCTCGACGGCCTGGCGCGCGAGTTTCCCGACCGCCGCCTGATCCTCCTCGTCAACACGGACGAGGCCGTCGGCTTCGTCGCCCGACATCGAGACTCTCTGAGCCGCGACTGGTTTCTTCCGTACGGAGACCGGAAGGCGGTCGCGACTGCGAATTCCAAAGCTGAGATGGCCGCGATCATCGCCGGGCTCGGCTTGAGCGCTCCGGCGCGCACGCGAATCGATCTGCGGGAGCCCGCTTCCTGGGAAGGCGCACTGGGGGGCGTGACGTTCCCCGTCGTCGTCAAGCCCGAGGAGGCGAGCGACCTCAGCCGCTACTGGAACCAGGGGCTGCGCAAAGTTTTGCCGCTCGAGACTCGCGAGGCCGCGCTGGCGACCTTTGCGAGATGGCGCGAGGGAGGGGTGGACACGCGCCTCATCGTCCAGGAGCTCGTCCCAGGCGACGACACGACCCAGTGGGTCGTCAACGGATATGTGGACGCCCGGGGGACGGTCACTGCGTGCGGCTCCGGGAGGGTCATCCTCGGCCTGCACCAACCCGAATACCTTGGCAACGCCGGAATCATATTGACCGAACACAATCCCGAGCTGATCGAACAGGCGAAGTCCATCGTCACGCGGACAGGGTTGCGCGGGTTCTTTTCGATGGACGTGAAGGTCGATCCGCGCGACGGCGCAGCCCGCTGGCTCGACCTCAACCCGCGCATCGGCCGCGGCCACTACTACCTCAAGGTCGCCGGCGTCGACCTCGCCAAAGCGATGCTCGCGGACATGGAGGAAAACGGGGCCCACGGCGCCCCGGGGGCCGGACTGGGTCAAGCCGACGCCGCCGGGCGCTTCTGCCAAAGCGATGCGCCCAGCGCAGATCCCGCCCCCGAAGGGGCGGCGTGCGCGACGAATGCGCGCGAGGCGATCTTCTGCATTATTCCGGCGTCGCTGGCCAATCGAAGGTACATTCGCGACGCGGACCTTTACGCGCGCGTGCGGCGAGCGAAGAAAGCCGGCGTCGTCAACCCGTTGGCGTATTCGGCGGACCGCAGCCTCAAGCGGGCCTTCTATCGCTTGGCCAACGGCTTCAACCAGCGGCGGCGAATGCGCGCGTGGTACCCCGAGCCGACCGACTCGGGGTTCTGAGAATTCGACGCCCTTCGGGATTCGAGGCTTCGAATGGGCCGAAGCGCTTCCCCTTCGGCCGAGGGCTCTTCCTCAGTTGAGGGCGCCGGTCGCCTTGGCGAGAAGGGGATGGATCGGCAGAACATATGTGCCGACGAACTCTTCGACGTTTCCTCCGAGCCAGCGCTTGAACTTCAGCACGGGGGCGTCGGGCGCGGTCTCGTCGAAGATCCCAGACACGCCGAAGGTGTTGTAGACCGACAGGCCGTTGTCGCAAGCCCATTTGAACATTGCGCGCTCCACGGGGTAGTCCCTCCCGTAGGCGGCGAAACGCTTGTCCATGCCGCCCAGCAGGAGGATGAGCTCGTCCCCGAAGCGGAAGCTCAGCGCGGCGTTAAACGGAATGTCGTCGCCGTACTCGTCGAGGGTCTTGCGAGCCTGCTCCTCTTGGGAATCGAGCGTCGTCAAACGCTCGTGCAGCTGCTCCAGCTCCCTGTCCCTTGCCTTCGTGGCTTTGCGGCCCTCCAGCAACTCGATGCGCTTGAGCGACTCCTGCCGCTCGTCGGCGATCTGCTCGAGGTAGCGCGAGGGGGAGAGGTAGGCGACGCATAGGAGTGCCCGCTCCGGTCCGAGTTCGCGCATGAGCTCGGTGTAGAACGCCCTGCTCGAACCGGAGATGCCGTGCATTGTCGTCCGATCGGCCGTCGATTCGTGGAGCTTGTCGAAAACGTCAAACTCCTCGGGCCCCAACAGGCGCGTCTCGACGCCGTAGCGCCCCTCGTTGTGAAAGCGCCGCCGCAAGCCCTTTGCCAAGGTCGCGGTCGCCTCGTCGAACGTCTTGCCCGATATGTCCTTCGTGTAGATGTACCGGATCTGTATGTCCGGCTGCTCGTAGAACTCCTTCTTCAGGCGGGTCGCGCCCAACTTGGCGAAGGTCTCCTGCGCCTTCGCCGCCACGGGATTTTCCTCGACGACCTTGATGTCCTCGTAGAAGGCCCGAGGGAGCAGCGGGTTAAAACGCAGGGCGAGGACCCGGGGGTTCTTCCTCAGATGGCGCTTCAAGCCGGTGAAAAACGCCTCGATCGCGGCGGTGCTCTCCCAATCGAGCAGCGGACCGTAGGTCAGTTGCGCCCTCCAGAAGACTTTCTTCCATGGTTGGTAGGCGAGCACGCCCGCCCCTACGACTTTGCGTTCGGCGTCGTCGACGATGCCGACGTACTCGACCTTGTACCCTTGCCTTTCGCGAACGCGGGCGAACTCGATGCTCTGGGGGATGAAGACTCGGGGGCGAGATTCCTCGAGGAAACGCGCATATGCCTTGGGGGTCAGTAGGACGAAACGCATGGAGTCCATCCTACCGGGAGCGAGGTCCGCGGAAGAAAGCCGCGGCGCTGCGGGCGGTCCGCCGAGGCGCGGCGCCCGGAGCCCGATTTGCGAAGGAAACCTGGTCGGTCGCTGTGCGAGTTTGCAGAGAATGCTGCGTTCGTTACCGTTCGGCGAGCGGGGTAACCTAGGCCGATCGGCCGTGTTGCAGGGGTGAGCGGCGAATTCGACGTCACAAAGTGCGGGCTTTTCGGCAGCGGCATATGGGCCAGGCAAAATCGCTCCTGTAGTCTTTACGCATGGCTATGAAGCAACCGGACATGTCGTCTCTCACGCCCGAGGAGATCGCGCAGTTGCGCAAAGCGCAGAAGAGGCGCTTCATCCTGGCGCTCGTACTCGGAACGATCATGGCGATTCTCGGTTACTTCGCGGGCCAAAAACTGGCGGGAGGCGACACCAACGGAGCGGGCGCGGTGCACACCGACGCCGCGATCACGGCCGTGATGGGTGAGCGCACGCCTACCGCCGCGGACTTTGAGAGAACGGAATAATTGTGAAACGCAAAAAGTCCGGGGAAAAGCGTCGGACGCCCTCGGCGGTGGCGGCCCTGGGGGGCAAGCCGATTGAGATCGCGAGAATAGACGGAGACGCCGAAGCCTGGCTCGCCGTTTTCGCCGACAGGATCGCGGTGGCGACGGACAAAGAAACCGAAGAGCGGCACTGGTTCGAATTCGAACGTGCGACGTGGAGCGGGAACACATTGACGATGCCCTTCGTCGATTGGAACATTCCGGCTTTCGAGCTCAAGCTCGCCGACGGCGAAGAGAACATCGCACTCGTGGTCCGCGAACGCCTCGAGCGTTCGATCGTCGTTCGCCGCAGTGCCAAGTTGCCGTCGGGCGCCGAAGTTCGGGCGATGGTCAGACGCGACGACAAAGACGACCTGTTCACTCAGGTCATCATCGACGGGCGAGCGAAGGAAGAGGACGAAGAGGCGATCGCCGAGCTCGAAGAGACGCTGCGCGACATCGTCGGACTCGAGCCCGACGGCGACGAAGGGCGGGGCGCCTCCGAAGAGTCCTCGACGCAGTCCGCTTTGCCAGCAGACGACGCCGACTCGGCCGGCCCTCAGACGCCCCCAGAGGGATCCAAAGAGGCCCAGGCGGAGATGGAGGCGGTTGAGAAGTCTCAGACCTCAGCTGAAGCGGACGTCGCCTCGCCGGAGTCGCTCGCGGCGGAGCCCGCTAAATCCGTCGAGGGCGCTGAGGCCGCGGAAGCTCCTGAGGCCGCGGAAGACGCGGAATTTGCCAAGGCCGCAGCCCCTGAAACCGTTGAGGCTGCGGAGGCCGTCGACGATGCGGGAGCAGATGGGACTGTCGGTTCTGCGAGCGAGCCGGTGGTCGGCGTCTCAGCCGCTGCACAGGCTGCCGACGGCGCGGTTTCAAGCGAGGCGTCCGAGTCGGATGCGAGCTCCGCAGGCGCATCGGACGCGCCGAGTGCGTCTGCCGTTCCGGAGGGCGCCCCTGCCCTCTCGCAGGAGGCGGCGGCTCCGAAAAGCGAGCCTGAGCCGGAGGTCCTGACGCCGCCGGACGTCGATGCGTCGCCCGGCGCATCCGACGGACTTGCGAACCCGACGGCGGCCGCGAACGAGGAAGGCCCGGCGGACGCTTCCTCGAACTTGCCGAAAGACGGCCTTGAGCAGCCCTCGGCGGCCGATCCAGCGACGAATGCGCGTGGCTGAGACGAGTGCAGACGCCGCAGAGGCGACGTCGCCTGCAAGCGCCACCGAAAGCGACGCGGAGAAACCCGCGCCTGCCGCGGGAACTCGTGGATCAGAGTCGAAGGCTTCCGAAAGGGGCAGCGCCTCCTCGTCATGACGGCGTGCCGTTTCCGGCGCGCAAAGCAGCGCGGCGGAGCGCCGCAAGTCTCTGTGATGCAAGGCACCGCAACGAGATTGGCGGCGATCCGCTGCTGCTGCTAAAGTTTTCGTGTTCGCGGTCCCGCGTAGCTCAATGGCAGAGCATTCGACTGTTAATCGAACGGTTGCTGGTTCGAGTCCAGCCGCGGGAGCTTGAAGGCAGGGGTGAAGCTATCCGGTTTCGCCCCTGTTTCGCATAGTACCCAGATCCGACCGCTCGGCAGGCGCAGCCGCCGTGTGCGGACATAGGAGCCGGGAACTCGCCTAGGGACGAATGCGGTCGGCCCTTCCGCGGAAGAGTCCTCGGGCACGGCCGACCCCTGCACGATCGTTAGGAGCGCTGTCCATGATATCCGTTGTCCCATACCGCGCAGAGTACCGCGAGGCGCTGATCGAGCTCTCGCTGAGGGCGTGGGAAGCCGTCTTTCCTCTTATGCACCAGTCCGTGCCGAACTTCGTCTACGAGTGCTTCTATCCGGCGGGATGGGAGCGGCGCCAGGCCGACGACGTCGCCTTCGTGCTCGACGCGGAGCCCTCCGGCATCGACGTCGCCCTTGACGGCGAACGTCCCGTCGGATGGGTCTGCACGCGCATGCATCCCGAAGACAGCATGGGCGAGGTGTACATTCTCGCCGTCGATCCGCCGTGGCGGAGGCGGGGAATAGCGCGTCGCCTCATTGAACGGGCGGAGTCGCGCGCCCGGGGGCTGGGAATGCGGATGCTCATGGTGGAAACGGGCGGAGATCCCGGCCACGCACCGGCCCGGGCGACGTACGAAGCGGTGGGATTCGAACGGTGGCCGGTGGCCAGATATTTCAAGGACCTGGCGGGGCGCTCCGACGCCGCTCAGGCACGCCGCCCCTCCGCTCGCGCCGATGTGCCCTAGACTTGATCCATGACTTTTCGACCAATTCGCATCGTGGGCGATCCCGTCCTGCGCACGCCGTGCTCACCCATTGACGAAATCACGCCGGGGGTGAAGGCGCTGGTCGAAGACCTCATCGAGAACGTCGACATGGACGGACGCGCAGGCCTCGCAGCAAATCAGATCGGTGTCTCTTTGCGTGCGTTCTCCTGGAACATTGAAGGTGAGATCGGTTACATTCTCAACCCGGTTATCGTCGAGCTTTCCGACGACGAATTTCAAGACGGCGAGGAAGGGTGCCTGTCGGTCCCGGATCTGTGGTTCCCGACGAAGCGCTCGTTGTACGCTCGTGCCGAGGGAACCGACCTTGACGGACGGAAGAAGGTCGTCGAAGGCGAAGGTCTCATGGGACGATGCATTCAACACGAAGTCGATCACCTTGACGGGCATTTGTACATCGACAGGCTTGATCGGGAGACTCGGAAGAAGGCGATGAGGGCGATACGGGATCTCTGAGGGCCGGTGCGGGCGCCGGCCCTGCGCCGGCAAAGGGTTTCTTCCGCCTATGGCGTTTTCCCTCGTGATGTGGCACGATAGGAGGGATTCCTCCGGCAGGGTGACAAGGGGAAAGCCACCTAAAGGAGGAACGCCATGAGTGCAAAACACGCCACCCGAGGCGTCATATTCATACACTCGGTATCGCCCGCCGTTCGGCCGCACGTCGAATGGGCGGTGTCTAGTGTGCTCGGATACGACGTGCGGTTCGAATGGACCGCACAGCCAGCGTTGCCTTCGATGAGCCGCGCTGAGGCCTCTTGGGTGGGCGACGTCGGAACCGGCGCGATGCTTGCCTCCGCCCTCGGCGGGTGGGAGCATCTGCGCTTCGAGGTCACTGAGGACGGAACAGCGGTGAGCGAGGGCGGGAGATGGTCAGCCACACCCGGCCTCGGGATCTTCTACGCCCAGACGGACCTCATGGGCAACGTCGTCGTGCCGGAAAATCGAATCCGCGCTGCGATCGACCAGGCGGGAGGAGATGCTCACGAGATGCGTCGCTTGCTCAATCTCGCCCTCGGGCAGGCTTGGGACGACGAGCTCGAGCCTTTCCGCTACGCCGGTGCGGGCGCGCCGGTTCGGTGGCTCCACCGAGTCGGGTGAAGCCCGGTCCGCGGCGCGTGCGATGACTTGCCGTGACAGTCGCCTCAATCGACGAACAGGACCCCGTCGGGGTCCTGTTCGTCCGTTAGGCATTGTCCGTCTAGGTCCGATCCTTCTCCGCCAAATCGAGGAGCTCGCCCAACGTGCCGGCCCCGGCGATGCCGGCGTCGGGAAGCGTCCGCTTGGCCTCCGTCTCGATGGCCCGGGCGACGACCCACCGGGTGACGACGTCGACCGACGCCATGTCGAACGCCTCGTCGGCGCCGCCGACGCCTTCCCGTTCGAGGGCCGCCCGCGCGGCCTCGCAGGCTGCTTGACGATCCATGCTTCCCCTTCCTTGGTAGTCTTTTGTGTACCGTGCAATGTGAGTATGCCAGAAGGGAAGGTGCACGCATGGTCCGTTACGTCGAGATTCATCCCGTCGATCCTCAGCCCAGGCTCGTTGACAAAGTGGTCGAGCACATACGGTCGGGCGAGGTCATCGCCTTTCCGACCGATTCGGGCTACGCGCTCGGCTGTTCGCTCGGAAACAAAGAAGGCCTGGAGCGGATCCGCTCGATTCGCCAGGTAGGCGACAAGCACCACTTCACGCTCCTGTGCCACGACTTCGCCCAGCTGGGACAGCTGGCGATCGTCGGCAACTCGGAGTTCCGTCTCATCAAATCCCTCACGCCCGGCCCGTACACGTTCATCCTCAAGGGCACGAAGGACGTCCCGCGCATCTCGGTCAATCCGAAGAAGCACACAGTCGGCGCGAGAATCCCGGACCACCGGATCAGCCAGGCGATCCTCGAAGCCTTGGGGGAGGCCATGCTCACATCCTCGCTCATCCTTCCGGGAGAGGAGGACCCGATGGTCAACGGTTGGGAGGTCAAGGACGACCTCGGGCATCTCGTCGACGTCGTCGTCGAAGGCCCGTGCGGAGAGGGAGGCCCGACGACGGTTCTCGACTTCGTCAAGGGCAAGATCGCCCGCGTCGGAGCCGGAAGCGTCGAGGGAATCGAATTGTGAGCGGAGGCCGCACGCTCCGGCCGGCGCTTTTTGACGTGGACGGCACCCTCGTCGACTCCATGGACGCGGTGGCCGAGACGTTCGACCGAATCATGCGGGAAGAGGCGGGAATCGTCCACCCACGCGAATATTACCGGCGGTTCGTCGGGCCGCCGCTGCCCGAGTCCTTCGCCGAGCTGGGCGTCGACCCCGGCTATTTCGTCGGCGCCTATCGGCGACTCTATTCGGCGAGGGAATTGGAGCTGGGCCTCTTCGACGGAATCGAGGCCATGCTCGAGCGCCTGCACGAGGCGGGCGTGCCCATGGCGATCGCCACGTCGAAAAGGACCGAAGCCGCTGTTGCCCTCGTTGAGCGCCTGGGCATCGCGCGACGCTTCGTCGCGGTCTGCGGGGCAGACGAATCCCGCGGCCGCACGGCCAAGCATTGGATCGTCGGGGACGCATTGGAGGCCCTCGAGGCGGCCGGCGTCGACGCGTCGAACGCCGTCATGGTGGGGGACAGGAAGTACGACGTCGACGGCGCGGCCGCGCACGGCCTGCCGACCGTGCTCGTCCGCTGGGGCGCCGCTCCCGAGGAGGAATACGCGTTGGCCTGGCGAACGGCGGAGACCCCCGGCCAACTGGCTGACTTGCTGATCTGCGGAGTCTCCTAGCCCGCCGCCTTGGCTGCGGTTCCCGTCGAGAGGCGCCTGCGGCGGAGCCTCTAGGCTCCGAAGCCTTGAGCCTTCCTTCGGGGGCCGCCTTCTATGCCTGGCCTCCGTAAGAGAGCGTCACGGCCGTGCCCGTCACCGAGACCATGAGCATGTCGCCCTGCCCGAGGACCTCGTAGTCGAGGTCTACGCCCACGACGGCGTCGGCCCCAAGCTTCTCAGCGCGCTCGACGAGCTCCTTCTGGGCGCTCTCGCGGGCCGTCTGAAGCTCGTTCTCGTATCCCTGCGAACGGCCGCCGAAGAGGTTGCGCAGGCCCGCGCCGATGTCCTTGAACAGGTTGACGCCCGCGATGACCTCTCCGGTGACCAGACCGATGTATCTGTCGATCTTGAAGCCCTCGATGCTGTTGGTCGTGGTGACGATCATGGTGTTTCCTTTCAGGCCAGATCGTCGGGAACCGGATCCGCCGCGTTGGGGTTGAACAGGTCGTATTTGTCGATGGCCTGCTTGACGATCGACCGGTCGATCTTGCCTTGGTCGGCGAGGCCCTGAAGGGCGCGCACCGCCATGGAGGCGGCGTCGATTTTGAGGAACCGGCGGGCAGCGGGCCTGGTGTCCGAGAAACCGAAGCCGTCGGCGCCGAGCGTGTAGTAATCGCCCGGCACCCACCTTGCGATCGCGTCCTGAACCTGGTGTTCGAAGTCCGACGTCGCCACGAACGGGCCCTCGGCGCCCTGCAGCTTGGCGGTCACGTAGGGCACGCGGCGCTCGTCCTCCGGGTGAAGGAAATTGTGCTCGTCCGCCTGAAGGGCATCCTTGCGCAGCTCGTACCACGAGGTGACGGACCACACGGCGGCCTGCACGCCCCAGTCCCCGGCGAGCATGCGCTTGGCCTCGCGGGCCCACGGAACTCCCACGCCCGAGGCGAGGAGCTGGACGCGCGGCCCATCCCCCTCGGCCGGCTCAAGGAGGTGGATGCCTTTGACAATGCCCTCGACGTCGACGCCGTCAGGCTGGGCCGGCTGATGAATCGGCTCGTTGTACACAGTCAGGTAGTACATGACGTTCTGGTCGCGCCCGTCCGATCCGTCGCCGTACATGCGCACAAAACCGTCCTTCATGATATGTGCGATCTCATAGGCGTAGGCCGGATCGTACTGGACGATGGCCGGATTGGTCGATGCGAGGACGGGAGAGTGCCCGTCCATGTGCTGCAGGCCCTCGCCGGCCAACGTCGTGCGGCCGGCGGTCGCCCCGACGATGAATCCTCGCGCCATCTGATCGCCCGCTGCCCAGAACTGGTCGCCCGTGCGCTGGAAGCCGAACATCGAGTAGAAGATGTAGAACGGGACCATCGGGACGTTGTGAGTCGCGTAAGAGGTGCCCACAGCCTGGAAGGCGGCCACCGAGCCGGACTCGGAGATGCCCGTGTGCATGAGCTGGCCGCTCTCGGACTCCTTGTAGGAAAGGAGCAGGTCGTGGTCCACGGAGGTGTACTGCTGGCCCAGCGTGTTGAAGATCTTGGCGGTCGGGAACATCGCGTCAAGGCCGAAGGTGCGCGCTTCGTCGGGAATGATCGGCACCAGCCTGAAGCCGAAGGCCTTGTCCTTGGCGATGTCTTTGATGAGGCGTACGAGCGCCATGGTGGTGGCGACCTTCTGCTTGCCGGAGCCGGTGGTGATGGCGTCGTAGTGTTTCTGGGCGGGAAGCTCGACCCCTCCGGAGAACACCCGGCGTTCGGGAAGGTATCCGCCCAGCTGCTTGCGGTGCTCGATCATGTATTCCATCGCCGGCTCGCTCGGATCGGGTTTGAAATACGGCGCGTTGTAGGGATCCTCGAGCTGCGCGTCGGAGATGTCCAGGTGCAGGGTGTCGCGCAGCAGGCGGAGGTCGGCCGAGTTGAGCTTCTTCATCTGGTGCGTCGAGTTGCGCCCGGCGAAGTTCGTCCCGAGGGCGTAGCCCTTGACCGTGTGGGCCAAAATGACGGTCGGCTGGCCCTTGTAGGCCGTCGCGGCGCGGTAGGCGGCATAGACCTTGTGATAGTCGTGTCCGCCGCGTTTGAGCGACCAAATCTGATCGTCGGTCCAGTCCGCGACCATCGCCTTGGTCCGCGGATCGCGGCCGAAGAACGAATCGCGCACGAAAGAGCCGTCGTTGGCCCTGAACCCCTGGTAGTCGCCGTCGCGCACCTCGTTCATGAGATTGACGAGTGCGCCTTCCTTGTCGGCCTGGAACAGCACGTCCCATTCGCGCCCCCAGATGACCTTGATGACGTTCCAGCCTGCGCCCTTGAAGAAGGCCTCGAGCTCCTGGATGATCTTTCCGTTTCCGCGCACGGGCCCGTCGAGGCGCTGGAGGTTGCAGTCGACGACGAAGGTCAGATTGTCAAGCTGCTGGGTCGCCGCGAGCTGGAGGAGGCCGCGCGACTCCGGCTCGTCCATTTCGCCGTCGCCCAAGAAGCACCACACGCGTTGGTCGCTTGTGTCCTTGATCTTCCGGTTGTTCACATACCTGTTGAACCACGCCTGGTAGATCGCCGCGGCTGGGCCGATGCCGAGGGAGACGGTGGGGAACTCCCAAAAGTCGCGCATTTGGCGCGGGTGCGGATAAGACGGAAGGCCGCGGCCGCCCGACTTTCTTGAAACTTGCTGGCGGAAGGAGTCCAGGTCCGCCTCGGTCAGGCGGCCTTCGAGGAAGGCGCGCGCGTAGTTGCCGGGAGAAGAATGCCCCTGGAAGAAGACCTGGTCGCCGCCCCCGGGATGGTCCTTGCCCCGGAAGAAATGGTTGAAGCCGACCTCGTAGAGGGTGGCCAACGCGGCGAAAGAGGAGATGTGGCCGCCCACGGCCAGTCCGGGGCGCTGCTGGCGCGTGACCATGACCGCGGCATTCCATCGGACCCAGCGGCGGAACTGGCGTTCAAGGGTCTCGTCGCCGGGGTAAAGGGGCTCCTCCTCGACGGGAATCGTGTTGACATAGGGGGTCGTGAGGTTCGGAGGGGTCTCGACGCCCTTGCGCCGGGCGTGCTCCTCCATGGACATGAGGATGTAGCGGGCGCGTTTGGGCCCGCCCGTCTGGATGAGGTCGTCGATCGACTCGAGCCATTCGCTGGTTTCCTCGGCGTCGATGTCGGGTACGTAGTTCGGCTGGCCGTTGATCAACGGTGATGCACCGGGCTGCACGCTCACTTGTTCTTCCTTACGTTTTGGTTTGTGGATCGCGTTGGCAGTGGATCGCACCGACGAGTCGAAGGTGCGGACGAAGGTCCCACAATGTTGCTTCCAGTGTAGCGGCGTTGGGTGTGTTTCGCAGATTCGAAAGTAAACGTTTGTCGTGAAAGCCTTCACCATTTGCCAAATCGGCTGGAATGGGGTGGGCTATTCACATGAGTTCTTTGGGATTCAACGAAGGCAGCATTGTTCAAGAATTCGGATACGACGACGACGTCGCCGAAGAGGTGCGCTCCGCGATCGAGCAGTCCACCGGCGAAGAGCTCGTCGATGAGGACTACGGCGACATCGCCGACGGCGCAATTGCTTGGTGGCGCGACGACGACGGCAACGTCGACGACCTGGCGGACCTTTTCCTCGACATGAAGGCAAACCTGGAATCTGACTCGGCTGTGTGCTGGCTCTTGGTGCCGGGCCCGCGCGAACCCGGGTATGTTTCCGCTGCGGTCGTCGAAGAGGCGGCTGAGACGGCCGGTCTCATGGCCACCACGAATGTTGCAGCCAGCAAGGACTGGATCGGAATCCGCCTGACGGCGACCGGTGCCAGGCGCTAAAGTAATCACTTGTGGCGTTGGCCCTTGCCGTCCAACGCCGAGGGCCTGTAGCTCAGTTGGTAGAGCACTGCGTTTACACCGCAGGCGTCGTCGGTTCGAGTCCGGCCGGGCCCACTATGGTCATCAACGTGCAATCATTGCGCTTCGCCGGCAACATTCCGCCGCTTGCACTCTCTCGCGGAACGTTGGCCCTGGGCTCCGTCTGCCGGTCCTGCGGCGAAAGCGTCGTCTCCTTTTCTTTCTCTCCGGACTCGCCTTGCGGAAGCGAGCCGCTCGTGCGTGTCGAGCTTCGCGAGAGCATGCCGGAGTACGTCGAAGGCCTTGGTTCGCTGACCGTCGTCGGCGTAGGCGCCTCCCGAGCGGATTCCTCTCGCACCGGCTCGAAGGCCGACGGGGGAGGGGCCTGCTCGGAGGACGACGTCGCGGTCGACGTCGACATCGTTTTCGACCCCGACGTCGAAGTGCTTGACCTCGGCGACGACGCACTTGACCCGAGCGAGAACGAACTCGACCCGAGCGAGAACGAGCTCGAACCCGGCGGCGACTCGGAGGGGCATTCGCGCGGGAAGTGACCGCCTTTGCCGGGCGGCATCCGCATTCGGCGACGGCCGGGCGCGCTGTGGCGGCGAGCCGTTTCGCAATGCACGGGGCGACGCATACAAGGGCGGCTCGCGCTGCTGGAGATGCCTTCTCTCGCGCATCGCAGATAAGGCGCGCTCCACATCTTGGCGCGAAGGGGCTCAACATCCGTGCCAAGTTGGACGCGATCGACAAGGCTGATCGGCCCGAGTTGCGTTGGTGCACGGTTCGCGGTCACGACGCGGAGCGGGGGATGCTGACTTTTGACGTTGTCACGCACGGTGAGAGCGGGCCGGGATCGGCCTGGGCTTTGCATGCGCAAACGGGCGACGAGGTTGGAATTCGGGCGATGACGTCGACGTGGCGGCGGAAGGCAGGCATCCAGCTGCTTGTGGCCGATTCGACGTCCGCCCCGGCTATGCGAGGGCTTCTCGAAGCGTGCACAGACGCGGAGTTGGCGGCCACCCACGTGCGGATAGCGGCGCCGAGCCCGACCTGCTGGAGCCTGGGCACGATTCGTTCCGATCGGAACTGGCCTCCTACAAAGAGCACTTCGTTCCCGAAGGCGCAGAAGCGGCGGCCGCAGCCGCCGCATTGAGGCGAGGCGGGAAGCTTGCGCTCGCCTGCGCCTGGCTGTGTGGAGAGGCATCGCTCGCCAAAGAGACACGCAAAGTCGTCAAAGAATGGGGAGTTCCTCGAACGGACGTCTTGTTCTCGGGCTACTACCGGAGGCGATAGTCGTCGCGATCGACATCGAAAGCGGTTCAGCTTGGCGGCCTCGTTTTGCCCTGCGCGATAACGCCGTGCAGGATGAGGTTCCGTGGGATCGATTTGCATTCTTCAGGGAGAAAATGCTGCTTAATGATAGAAGAAATGGAAAATGCGGACGATGGGTAAGATAGAACGGTATATAGGTTCTAAACAACAAATGGATAAGTTTCAATCAACAAAAGCAGGGAATACAGGAATGGGAAAAGAATACGAGCTACGAACGGTGGAAGGAAGAGTCATGAACACAAGGAGCGCAAAAGCGGTGAGTCAAAACGCAAATGGAAAGCCGCGAATAGAAGGGTAATGGAGAGCTGCGAATAGGGCAATGGAGGGCCGTTGAGAAAGAGTCTGACAAAGAAGAGGGGCGCTGGCTCAATGCCAGCGCCCCTCGGTTACGGCAGCAGACCGTTATCGGTGCAGACCGTTAGGGTCACGCGTCCTTGCGACGGCGGCGGACGACGACAGCCGCGACGCCGGCCAGCAGGAGTCCGCCCGCAACCGCGCCGAGTCCGAGGACGGCGGCGCCGGTGTTGGCGAGCTCAGGCTTGTTGGGCTTGGGCGTGGCCTTCGGGGTCGGAGTGGGCGCGGGGGCAGGCGTGGTGGGCTTGCCCGGCTTGCCCGGCTTCTCGACGACCGAGGTCAGCGTTTCGCTGGACTCGCCGCACTTGCCGGCCGACAGAACCTTTCCGTTCTTGTCGTAGGTGGTCTCGACGAATCCGTAGGTCACCTGGGCGTTGGCGTCCGTGGTGTAATAGTCGGTCTTGTACTCGCCGGCCTTGTCGGAGTGCTCAATGCGCTTGGAGGTCCAGATGGCGCTCTCGCACTTGGGAGCCTTGTCCTTGCCCCACGAGTAGAGCTTGACTTCGGTGTAGGCGCCCGAGGGGAAGGATCCTTCGAGCTTCACATTGTCGCGAATCTTGTCGCCCGCGACGAGCTGCTTTCCGCCGTTCTCGGTGCTGGCCACCGTCGTCACCTTGCCGAAGGTCGGCTTGACGTGCTCGTTGGTGTCGAGCTCGGAAGTCCTGATCGCCGACGAACGGGAATCGCCCTGGTAGGTGGAGACGATGACGTAGGTACCCACGCCGAGGTTCCAATCGACGGCGAACTTGTTCGCGTCGATGGTGTAGGTGCCGTTCTTGGCGGGCGTTTCGACCGTGCCGAGCGGCTTCATGTTCTTCGTGGCGCCCTCGGTGATCTTGGTCCCCTCGGGGAAGAAGTAGATCGAGTGGCTGATCGTCTTGGAATCGGCCTTCCAATCGCCGACTCCTTGGAAGGAGCCGTGGTCCTCGGGGAAGCCGGAGACGTTCACGAGGTCCTGAACGCCGACCTTGCCCCCGCCCAAGTCGACCTGGGAGGCCTTCGTCTTGATGGACGGGGTCCACGGGGCGACTGTCGTCTCAGAGGTCTCGAAGAACGGCGAGGTGTAGTTCTTGACGTACTCCTTGTACTGGCCCTGGGCCGACTTCTCGACGCGCGCCTGGAAGAAGTAGAAGCCTTCGGAGGGCGCCTTCACCGTGTCCGCGGTGTCGAGGGTTCCGGGGCCGTTGAACGTAACATCGTAAGAGCCGATCTTCTTGCCGGCGAATGCCTTGCCGTCGTTCGTCTGAGCGACGGGGGAGTTGAAGGGGCCGTAGACGTCGACCGTGGCCTTGACCGGAACGTACTTGTCCGATCCGGGGATCTTGGCCCAGTTGTCCGCCTTGGCGGTCACCGTGTCGACCAGGCCGGAGCCCTTCGCGACCTTCTTGGCCTTGACCTGCGTGGAGATGGAGGGAGCGAACTCCGTGTTCTCCTTGTTGGCTTTCGCCGTGCCTTCCACCGGGGCCTTCTTGCCGAGAACGACGAGGTTCTGGCCGCGGACCGTCTTGCCGTGCGACGTGACGTTGCCGGTGGTGACCCAAGGCTTGGCGGTCGGAAGGTCCTTGACCACGAGCTTGACCGAGACTTCGCCGGCCCCGGTGGTCTTGATCTTGACGTTCTGGGCGGACTGAGACGTGGTTCCGCTCAGCGACTTGCCCTGGTTGGACTCGAAGACGGCCGGGCCGGAGAGCTGGAGGGTGTAGGAGTATCCCGACATCCACTTGCCGCTCTGGGCGGTCGCGCCGATGTTCGTGATCGAGCCCTCGCTGCCGCTCTTGGCCAGCTCGAGCTTCGGTGCGACGTTGTAGGGGCCCGCCTCCTCAACGGCCCTGGCGAAGACGTTCTTCGACATCTGCACGGCGTTGCCGAGCTGCGCGTTGCCGTCGGACAGCCTGCCCTGCTCCTGCAGCTGGTAGATGCTGTGCTCGAAGGTCCCGGCGACCCGAATGAGGCCGATCTGGTAGGCGGCGGCCCGCACGCCGTCGGACGTCTCAGCGTTCGAGGCGACCCAGGCGATCCTTCCAAGGGTCGTGGCGTCCGTGATTCCGTAGGCCCGGGTTCCGCCGAGCTGCTGGTAGTAGTGTCCCACGAAGGTTGCGGCCCTCAGCGAGTTCACGGGCTTGGCTTCGCTCATGTCCGTCGACGTGACAGACGGAGCCGCGGCCGAAAGGCCGTCGCCGTCCGCCGCGCACATGTACTTCTGGTTGTTGGGGCCCAAGATGACCCCGTGGTTTCCTGTGTATCCGGCGCCGACGCTCGGTCCGTCTGACCAGCCCGGTGCGGAGGCATATGTCGGTACCGCGGCGCCAGCAACGGCTAGCGCGCCGATTCCGGCGACTGCGGTGAGTCTTTTCAATCGCCTAAACAAGTGTGTATTCCTTTCTCGGCAGCCCACGCGTGATGTGTGGGTGGGCCCTTAAGTGTCCACGGGCATTGGCTTGGGGATCCGTGGTGAACGGGACCTCGGCAAACGGTCAGCCCCGTTCGAGAGATTCCGCTTTCAGCAAAACCCCTCGCCCGCATGTCTTGTCAGAATCTCGGCGGGCTTGTGTGCCGCTTTGCGTTCTGATTCCGATCATGCGGAGACGTGCTGGCGTGAAAGCACTACACGAGTATACCTCCAATCGTCGGTTTTCACACTTTTCATGGGCATGACTTAGCGTTTTTTGAGTATTTGAAGGCAATGGACGTGGTTTTCGGCGCTTCGGTATTGTAAGGTAAAACACATGGCAGTACTGCAAGTGGGCGACGTCGTCGCTGCAATGGACGGGTTGTTTCCCCCGTCCGCCGCGCAGTCGTGGGATCGCGTCGGCCTGTCGGTCGGCGACGTCGACGCGGCCGTCACGCGGGTCGGTTTCGCCGTCGATCCTTGTGAGGCGACCGTGGCCGAGGCGATCGAGCGAGGCGCGCAGCTGCTCGTCACCCACCATCCTTTGTACCTGCGGGGGACCCACGCGGTGACCAGCGCCACCGGCAAGGGCAGGTGGACGATGGCTCTCGTCCGCGAAGGGGTCAGCCTCTTTTCGGCGCACACGAACGCCGACGTCGCCGCCTCGACGTCGGCCCTCGCGGGCCTCCTCGGCGTGAGGGTCGAGCGGCCGCTCGACGGAGAGACAGGAATCGGGGGAGTGGGCGAGCTTGAAGAGGCCGTGACCCTGGCCGCTTTCGCAGCGAAGGTCGGCGAAGTCCTTCCCAAAGTCCCGGCAGGCATTCTGGCCGCAGGTGACCCTGAGCGGGAGGTTCGCAGGGTCGCCCTCTGCTCGGGGGCGGGCGACTCCCTTTTGGAGGAGGCAAATGCAGCCGGGGCCGACGTTTACTTGACGGCGGACCTCAGGCACCACCCTGCCACGGACCACCTGTGGAACTCGGGCTGTGCGCTGGTGTGCGCCACGCACTGGGCGAGCGAGTGGCCGTTGCTCGGGGAGATGGCCCGTCGCCTCGCCGAATTGTTGGGCCCGAGCACACCTGAAATCTATGTGTCGAAAATACCAACAGACCCCTGGAATATCGTCGTAAGGCAGTGATATGGCAAAGGCACCGGCAAAAGAGCAGCTGAAGCTCCTTGACATCGCCGAACTCGATAAAACCATCTCCAAACTCGACAGAAAAAACGAAAAGCATCCTCTCCGGCAAGAACTGGGAACGCTCATCAACGTTTCCGCCGCGCGTGCGCGTGACAAGGAAGCCGCGCAGGAGCGCGCGCAGGCCGCCCGCGAGAAGCTGGAGGCGGCCGAGCGCGCGAGCGCCGCCTTGCGCGGTCAGATTGACGACAAAGAGGCCAAGCTCAACTCCGGCGCCGGACTGACGAGTCGGGACCTGCTCGTGCTGCAGGACGAAATCGCCGGTTTGCGGGGCATGCTCGAGGAAGCCTCCGAAGCGGAATTCGCGGCATTGGACGGCGTCGAGAAGGCCGAGGCGGCCGTTGACGCGCTGTCCGCGGAGATCGAGCGCATCAAGGACGAAGTGCTCCGCGGCCGTTCTGAGCTCGAAGACGACGTCGCTTCGATCCTCGCCGAGCGGGAGAGGGTCCAAGCCGAACGCGACGAGCTGTTCGCTCCGCTTTCCCCGAGCCTCAAAGACGCCTACGAGAGGTCGCGCAGGACGGGAGGCTACGCAGTCATCGGAATGCAGCCCGACGGAGGGACCGACGCGGGGATTTCCCTCTCGCCCGTGGAGGTGGCGCAGATCAAGGCCCTTCCCGAGGACGAGGTCTATCTGTCCGAGGACTACGACTGCATCATCGTGCGTCTGCGGTAAGCGCGGGCCCTCTCCAATAGCGCCCACTCATGGGTGGGGAACCGGTTCAAACGGCGGGGGCACGCGGGGCTCTGACATAGGCGGCGCCCGCGGATCGACGGCGGGCCTGCGAGGCCGGCTATGTCACTCCACTGTGAGGGTGAGGATTTTGAAGCGCGTTCCCCCGTCCTCGACGCTCACGCGTCCGATTCCTTCGGCGACTGCGACGACGTCGGAAGAGTCCGCATCCAGGAGGGCGCGGGTCAGCAGGCCCCTGTAATGTTTGGCCCGATGGGAGATCGCTCGTCCCGTGGCGTCGGCCACGCGAATTTTCCACCAGTTGTTCGAAGGGCTCCACACCTGGTAGCTGGCCGATCGCATGTCGACGTATACGTCGTCCTCGCCCTCCAGGCTGGCCAGCTCTCGTTTCCAAAAGGCTGAGAGCCGTCCCAGCCGCGGAAGGGTGACCGACATGTTCAGACGATAGGCGGGGATGAGGTCCTCGGCTCGGGTGAGGCCGAACAGAGCGGAAAATATCCATACGTCGTCTTCCGGCTGCAGCTGCGCCGCTTCATAGAGCACGCCCGTGTAGACGGACCTGGCAGGGGCGCACGGCATGTCGTACAGGTTGCGTTGGGCGTGGACTTCGCCGAAGGCTCGTTCGCCGACGCCGAGCGTCGAAAGCGCGTTTTTGCTTCGGGACGCCGCGACGAGTTTGTCGGCCACTGCGCGGCGCGCGTCCGTCAGCTCCGGAAAGGCGAGCGACGGCAGATCGAGTGTCGGCCCCTGCAACGGCGCGGTCTTGCCCTCGGAGGGCGGGAGGAGAATTCGCATGTTCATTCACTCTTTCATGTCTGAATCGGGAGGGCGTGTTTAAATCGTGCGGGGTTTGGCTCTTTGATCAGGCGGCGGCCGGGCCAATGAGGGCGCCCAGGCGTTTGAAATGGCCGCGGGCTCGAGGGACGAGGCCGCCGACGCTTCTGCCGAATCGGCCTCCGAGGCGATTCGAGGTAGGATTCTTCCTGCGAATGAGTCGGCCAGGCGGCCGCGTGGGTCGGCTTCGGCCGCGTCCACGAGGAACGTCCGGGCTCCACAGGGAACGGCGGTGGGTAACACCCACCCGGGGCGACCCGCGGGAAAGCGCCACAGAAAACAAACCGCCGCGCAAGCGGCAAGGGTGAAACGGCGGTGTAAGAGACCACCGCGCTTCGGGCGACCGAAGCGGCAGGGCAAGCCCCGCCGGGAGCAAGGCCAGACAGCGCGCGATGAGGCTTCCCGTCTAGCGCGCGGGTGGGCCGCTTGAGCCGCGCGGCAACGCGCGGCCTAGAGGGATGGCCGCCGCCGGATCCGCAGCGGATCCGGAACAGAACCCGGCGTATCGGCTGACTCATTCGCCCCACCCTCTCAATGGTCCCGCCTTCCACCGGTTCGGCTGCCTCGGCGGCGCCTTTCATTTGCCTGTGTTTCGCCGTCGCCGCTCGCGGCGTGCAGAGAACGACGTCGATCGCCGCCCCGCCCGACGCGTCACGGGCGCAGGCCGAGCTCGGGGTCGGAAGGAAGAGTGAGGATCTCCGCCCCCTCTTCCGTCACCGCGAGGGTGTGCTCCCACTGGGCAGTCCTGCCGCGGTCCCGGGTCACGACAGTCCATCCGTCGTCCCACTGGTCCCAGGCGATGTCGCCCAAGGTGAGCATCGGCTCGATTGTGAAGACCATGCCGACCTCCATGACGGTCGCATGGGAAGGGGCGGCGTCGTAGTGGGGGACGATGAGTCCGGAATGGAAGGCTTCGCCGACGCCGTGGCCCGTGTAATCCTCGACGACGCCGTAGTCGAACCGTTTGGCGTACGATTCGATGACGCGGCCGATGACGTTGATCTCCCTGCCGGGCTTGACGGCTTTGATGCCTCTGAGCGTAGCGGCGCCCGTGCGTTCGACGAGCAGGCGCGACTCCTCGTCGATCTCGCCGACGGCGAACATGGCGTTCGTGTCTCCATGGACCCCGCCGATGTAGGCTGTCACGTCCAGATTGACGATGTCGCCGTCCTTGAGCACGGTCGAGTCTGGGATCCCGTGGCATATGACCTCGTTGACCGACGTGCAGATCGATTTCGGAAAGCCCATGTATCCAAGGCACGAAGGGTAGGCGCCGTGGTCGCACATGTACTCGTGGGCGATGCGGTCGAGCTCGTCGGTCGTCACCCCGGGCGCGACGGCCTTGCCCGCCTCGTAGAGGGCGTCTGCCGCGATCCGGCCGGCCGTGCGTATTCGTTCGATCGTCTCGGCGTCTTTGACGTCGGAGGCGGTGACGGCCTCCGGGCCGGGGTGGAACATGTATTCAGGGCGTTCGATGGCGGGGGGAACGACTCTCGGCGCGGAGACGGCGCCGGGAACGAGGGTGCCCAATGGAGCGCGTTCAGCAAGCATGGTACAAGCATAGCCATGTAAAGCGGTTCCGCTGAGGCGAATGTCCGCCTTCCCCGGCTCGAGCCTCGAAGCCTCCCAGGGTTTAGACGGCGTCCCGGGGGGGGCGGAAGCCGCTCATGGCCCAAGGCGCCGTTCGGACCTTAGAAGCTGTTCTCCTCCGTCGGGAAGCCCCTTCCCTTGACCGCGTCGCGGAAACCGGCGGCTGCTAAGGCCAAGGCGCCTCCCACGTCGCCGAATCGCTTGGAAAACCTGGGGCTCCAATCGGTCATCCCGGCCATGTCCGTCCAGACGAGCACCTGCCCGTCGGTCGCCGCCCCCGCACCGATCCCGATCGTCGGAATGCGGAGAATCCTCGTCACTTTCTTGGCTACGTCGGCTGGAACCATCTCCAGGACGACGGCGGAGGCCCCGGCCTCTTGGACTGCGACGGCGTCCTCGATGACGGCGTCCTTTTGCTCTCCTCGGCCCTGAACCCGAGGGCCGCCGAGCCTGTTCTCCGATTGCGGGGTGAATCCGATGTGGCCGACGACGAGGATCCCGGCCTCGACGATCGCTTTGATGGCGGAGGCCTGCCGGATCCCCCCTTCGAGTTTGACCGCGTGGGCGCCGGCTTTGATCAGGCGGACTGCGCTGGCGACCGCTCGCTCGGACGATTCCTCGTAGGATCCGAAGGGAAGGTCGGCCACGATGAAGGCTCTCTTGGCTCCGCGGGCGACGGCGGCGGTGGCGACTTCCATCTCCTCCAAGCTGACGGAAACGGTGGATTCGTAACCGAGGTAGGTGTTGCCGTAGGAATCGCCGACGAGAAGGACGTCGATTCCGGCGGCGTCGAAGATCCTCGCCGTGACGGCGTCGTAGCAGGTCAACATTGTGATGGGCTCGCGCTGTTCCTTCATCCGGCGAAGGTGCTGGACGCGGACTCGCTTGACTGTGTTCTCGCTCATTGCGCTCCTAACGTTTGCGCCCCATTGTACGGCCGAAAACGGCGACGCGCCCGCGGGGAGACTTCGTTCGCACGCGGGGGAGGCATGCTGCCCCCGCGTCGCAGCCCGAGGCGAGACATGCGCCGAGGGCCAACGCCAAATGGATAGGAATACCCGTTATCGTTGAGTGGGCGACGACGCGTCCAACGGTTGCGTAAGATAGTGGGCGGAAGGAGGAGCTCTGGCATCTCTTATGTATTACGCAGGCATCAGCGGCGGGGAGTTCCTCGCGGGCATCGTCATCCTTGTGCTCTCGACGGTCGTTTTCGTGGCGGCCTTCTGGCCGAATCGTCAGTACAAGGACGTCGAACGGGGGATGTCCCCCAAGCCCGGGAAGCGATCCCGAATCGGCAGGTACCGAGACGGAACCCCTCCGGTCGTTGCCGAGCCCCCGTCGATGACGCCGGCGGAGGCGGGATTCGTCGCACTCGACTGCGGGCCCTCCGACATGACCCTTGCGACGATCGTCGACTTGGCCGCGCGGGGATACCTCTACATCGTCGAGTATCAGGAGCTGGCCATTCCCCGCAGCACCATAGTCGTCGTCGTCCGGAAGAGGCCGGGGCCGGAGTGCGACGAGGTCGAAAGGGAACTGCTCAACCTATTCCAGACGCCGGGGGCCGCGGAGGCCTCGGCCTTCGTTTCCGCCAGACCGTTCGACGCCCGCTACTTCAGGTCGCAGCTGCTCGGCACCGGAGTGGCCAAGCTCGGCGCGCCCACGGCTCGGGCTTCGGGGCTTCGACGCTCGATCTCGCAGCGTTTGGGGGCTTTCGTCTTCCGGCGGGCCGTCGAAGACCACGAGTGGTTCGACCGCTGGCACGAGGCCGTGGTCAGCGCGGGCGCGCTCATGCTGGTAGGCGGCGCCGTTGCGTGGGTCGTCGCTGCGATCGGATGGTTTGCAGGCTACATCAGCCATTTCTGGATGATCGTCTTCGGCATCGCCGCCCTCGCGGGGGCGGCCACTTTCGCCGGGACGGAGGGCCGTTCCGCCGACGGCAGCGTCGCCCACGACCAGGCGCTCGGATTCCGCCGCTTCCTCGTCGAAGGCTCACAGAACGCCGACCCTCGCCGCCTCAGCAGGTACGCGGGGTGGGCGGTCGCCCTCGACTGCGTCGACGAATGGGCGAGGTCCCTCGACGGCCTCACGGAAAAGGGGGCGGTCGAGGAAATGGCCCCGTGGCTCACTTCGACCGAACGGAACCTGGCCGCCTGGAGCGACGTCGCTGATGTGATCAGGCATCTTCGCGCGAGGATCCACGCCGAAGACAGCTCCGACGACTCCTCCGACCCTCTGCCGCCTCTGCGCGCGGGCTGGAATGGCACGCCCTCGTCGTGGCCCGAAGACAAAGCCCGCCCGGGAGGGTGAGCTCCGCCCCGAAGGGTGGCACAATGGGAGCCTAGCGAAGGAGCGTCATGGAGCGACAGCAAGAGTACGTCCTGCGGACGATCGAGGACAAGGGCGTGCGCTTCGTGCGCCTGTGGTTCACCGACGTCGTCGGGCAGCTGAAATCGGTCGCGATCGCCCCGGCGGAACTTGAAGAGGCCTTTGAAGAGGGCATCGGCTTCGACGGTTCGTCCATACAGGGTATGACTCGCGTCTACGAGGACGACATGACTGTGCGGCCCGACGCCGAGACGTTTTCGATCCTTCCGTGGCGCGGCGAAGACGTTCCGGTGGCTCGAATGTTCTGCGACGTGCTCACGCGCGACAACGAACCCGTGCGCTCCGACCCGCGGTCGATCCTCAGGCGCACGCTCGACAAGGCCGCGGACATGGGCTTTTCGTGCTTTGTCCACCCCGAGGTCGAGTTTTACCTTTTCCATCCCGAGAACGATCCGAACAAAGAGCCCGTCCCGATCGACAATTCCTCCTATTTCGACCACGTGACGCGCTCACTCGCGCAGAACTTCAGACGCGACGCGATTCTCACCCTCGAAGACATGGGCATCTCGGTCGAATTCTCCCATCATGAAGCCGGGCCAGGGCAGAACGAGATCGACCTGCGCTCCACCGACGCCCTGAGAATGGCCGACAACGTCATGACCCTCAAAACGGTCGTCGAGCAGATCGCCATCGAACAGGGAGTCCACGCCTCCTTTATGCCCAAGCCGCTCGTCAACTCCCCGGGCAACGGAATGCACACCCACTTCTCGCTCTTCGAGGGGGACAGGCCTGCGTTTCATGACGCGACGGGCCCGGGAGGCCTGTCGCGAACCGGTCAAAAGTTCGTCGCCGGCCTCCTGCGCCATGCCCGCGAGATCACGGCCGTGACGAATCAGTACGTCAACTCCTACAAGCGTCTCTACAGCGGCGACGAAGCCCCCTCCTACGTTTATTGGGGGCCCTACAGCCGCTCGGCGCTCGTGCGAGTGCCGGCGCACAGCCCGAACAAGCCCCAATCGACCAGAGTCGAATACCGCGCCCTCGACTCAGCCGCGAATCCCTACCTCGCCTTCGCCGTCGTCCTGCGCGCCGGTCTGCGCGGAATTGAAAGAGACTACGAACTTCCCGTGCCGACCGAGACCGACGTCGCCTTCATGTCCGACCTTGAGCGCGAAATTTCGGGCATCGAGGGACTCCCGAGCTCCCTGGGGGAGGCCGTCGACCTCATGAAGGCCTCCGAGCTGGTGGCCGAGACCCTGGGCGAGGACTGCTTCGACTACTTCTTGCGCGACAAGCGGCACGAGTGGAACGTCTACCACCGCCAAGTCACGCCGTTCGAACGCACGCGCTTCCTTCCGACCTGTTGACCGCCATGCGCGAACAATCCGTCTCCTCGCGCCTGCGCAAAGCGGGCTTCGCCGACCCCTCCAAGGCCGGACGGCTCCTCGAAGAGTGCGCGCAGCACGGAATCGATCCGCCGCCAGTCGAAGCCTTCGCCCAGGCCGCCAGCCCGGACCAGTGCCTCCTCCTGCTCACGCGCCTGGCCGAGGCGTGTTCCGACAAGCAGGCGTTGAGCAGCCTCCTCGCCGGGCCTTCGCGCCCTCGGCTCTTGGCCGTCCTCGGCCTGTCGAAGGCGCTGGGGGACTTCCTCGTGGCCCACCCCGGCGCCGAGTCGTTTGCGGGGCTCGACGCGGCAGTCTCCCTAGGGGACTTCACCGAGGAAGCGGAAAAGCGCGGCGCACTCGCCGCCGTCGGAGCGGACCGAGGCCGACGCCCCGTCGCCGACAAGGCGGGAGCCGAGCCGGTCAACGCTCTGCGCCGCTGGTACTACGGTCGAATCCTCGCGATTGCGGGGTGCGATCTGACCTGCTCCGACACTCTGGAGGCCATGCCGGAGGTGTCGGCTGCGATCTCCGCCGTCGTCGCCGGAGCGCTGGAGGCCGCGCTCGCGATCGCCCGCGCCGAGACGCCCGGGGCCGAGAACGTCGATCTGACGGTCGTCGCCATGGGGAAGACCGGGGCGAGCGAGGTCAATTACATATCCGACGTCGACGTCGTCTACGTGGCGCGGCCTGCGGCGGACGCCGGACTGCCAGACGGCGCAGGCACAGGGCTTCCAGACGGCGCCAGCGAGGGCGGAGGCGGCAATCGCACAGAACGGACCGAAGAGGCGGTGGAGGACGCACTGGAGGTCGCCTCGAAGCTCGCCTGCCTGACGGCCCGGATTGTCTCGGCGCCCGCAGCGGAGCCGGGGCTGTGGGTCCTTGATGCCAATCTGCGGCCCGAAGGCAAGGACGGACCGCTCGTTCGAACCCTGGAATCGCACGTCGCCTACTACAAGAGGTGGGCCAAAGGCTGGGAATTCCAGGCGCTGCTCAAGGCTAGGCCGATTGCCGGCGACGTCGAACTCGGCGAAGAGTACATGGCCGCGCTGTGGCCGATGGTCTGGGAGGCGGCCGGCCACGAGAACTTCGTCGAGGATTCGAGGGCGATGCGCCGCAGGGTGGAAAACCACGTCCCCGCCCGGGACGCGAATCGCCAGCTCAAATTGGGCAAGGGCGGGCTTCGCGACGTGGAGTTCACGGTTCAGCTCCTCCAACTCGTCCACGGCCGGACCGACCGTTCCCTGAGGGTGCGGGAGACCGTCGAGGGCCTTCGCCGTCTGCGCGACGGCTCGTACGTTTCGCGCGCCGACGCGGAAAAGCTCGACCGCGACTACAGAACCCTGCGTGTGCTCGAGCACCGGGTGCAGCTCAGGCGCCTGCGGCGAACCCATCTTCTGCCCACGGGCCCGGACGACCTGCGCGCGCTCGCCAGGGCAATGGCCCTGCCCGGCGTTTCCAGCGCCGAGGACCTGGAACGTCTGTGGCATTCGACGCGGCGGGAAGTCCGCTCCCTCCATCAGGAGATCTACTATCGCCCTCTGCTCCCGGAGGCCGCACGCCTCTCGCCGGACGACATCGCCCTCGCCGAAGGTCCGGCCAAGGCCCGTCTGGAGGCCATCGGATATAGGGACGCCGCGGCGGCGCTGCGGCACATCGGCGCGCTCACGGACGGAATATCGCGCGGGGCCGCCATCCAGCGCCAGCTTTTGCCCGTCATGCTCGGCTGGTTCGCACAGGGGCCCGACCCCGACGCCGGACTCCTCGCCTTCCGCGTGCTCTCCGAGCGCATGGGCCGCACATCCTGGTTCCTTCGGTCGCTGCGCGACGGCGGGGCGGCGGCCGAGAGGCTGTGCATCCTTCTGTCGACGTCGCGCTATGTCGCCCGAGAGCTGCCGAACATCGCCGAATCGGTGTCGTGGCTCCTCGACGACGGAGGGCTCGCCCCCCGCGGGCGCGAGGAACTCGAAGGCGAGCTGGCCTCTATGATTTCGCGACGGTCGGACCCCAAGGAGATCGCCCGGGCGGGCCGTTACCTCAGGCGGCGCGAGCTGCTGCGCACGGCCATGGGCCAGGTGCTCAGGATGGTCGATCCCGTCTCCTCGCGGGCCGCCATTTCGAGCGCGGCGGACATCGCCGTCGAGGCGGCTCTGCGAGGGGCGGTTCCCGCTGCCTGCGAGAAGCTCGGGCTGGAGGGCGCGCTCAGCTCCTACGTCGTCGTCGCCATGGGGAGGGCAGGCGGCAAGGAGATGGGGTACGCCTCCGACGCCGACGTCGTTTTCGTGCACGAGCCCCACGACGGCGCGGATCCGGCCGCCGCCGCGAGGCTCGCCGAGGAAGTGGCCTCCCAGACGATGAAACTGGCGGGCGACGTCGATAGCGAGCCTCCCCTGCGCGTCGATTCCGATTTGCGGCCCGAGGGGCGCCGCGGCCCGCTGGCCCGCACCCTCGACTCCTACGCCGAATATCTCCGGCGCTGGGCGCATACCTGGGAGCTTCAGGCCCTTCTGCGGGCGCGTCCGTGCGCGGGGGACGAGGCGACCGGTCGGCGTTTCATCGAGACGATCGACGCCTTCCGCTACCCCGAGGGCGGCCTGAGCCAGGAGCAGATCCGCGAGGTGCGAAGGATGAAGGCCAGGGTGGAGACCGAGCGGATTCCGAGCGGGGTTTCGCCGAACCGCCATCTCAAACTCGGGCGCGGGGGATTGGCCGACGTCGAATGGACCGCCCAGCTTCTCCAGCTGTGCCACGCGTGGAACCACCCGGCGCTGCGAACGGTCTCGACGCTCGAGGCGCTTCGCGCCGCCGCCGCGGCGGGTCTCTTATCCGGCGACGAGGAGCGGCGGCTCGTGCGATCGTGGGAGCTCGCCTCTGCGCTTCGCGACATCAACGTCCTCGCATCCGGCAGGGCCTCGGGCAGCAGAATCGACGTCCTTTCGCATGAGATTCGAGACCTCGCGACCGCCGCGACGATCCTGGGGCGCGACGTCGCCGTAAAACACGACATCGAGGAAGAGTACATGCGTTCGGCCCGGCGCGCCCGAGCCGACGTCGAAAAGGTATTCTTCGGCGTGGAGACCTGAAACGAAAGACAATCATGCGAATCTATCTCATAAGGCACGGCCAGACGACGAACAACGTCCGCCGCATTCTCGATTCGAACCCTCCCGGCGCGCACCTGAGCGACCTGGGCCGCGAACAGGCAGCGGGCCTCGTAGGAGCCTTCGACGGCGTGCATTTGGACGCCATTTACGTCTCGTCGCTGCGCCGCACGGGGGAGACGGCCGAGCCTCTTGCCCTCTCGCGCGGCATCGATCCGGTGGAACTGGACGGCCTGCGGGAGATCGAAGCGGGATCCTGGGAGGGCGGAAGCGACGAATCCACCTATCGCGGCTACCTCGGAACGGTTCAACAGTGGCTTTCCGGCCGGCTCGAGGAGCGGATGGGAGGCGGCGTCACCGGAGCGGACGTGCTCGAACGGTACGACGCGGCGATCGGCTCGATAGAGGCTAGCGGAGCACACACTGCGGCCGCCGTCAGCCACGGGGCGGCTATAGGCTTTTGGACGTGCATGAGAGCGTCGGGCATCGACAGCCGCGCCGTCGAACGGGCTTTGAACCTCGACGTGGCCCCTTTGCAGGTGTTGAAGAACGGGCAGATGTGCGTGATCGAAGGAGACCTCGCCAGCGGTTACCGGGTTGTCTCATGGAACGGGGCCCCGCCGGGCGAGAGCCGCTGAGCGGGGGCGCTCGGGCGTTTTCGAAGCACGTCGGCGACATGCGGCCGTTGACGCCGCGTTCAGGAAACCCGGGCGGCGCGCTGTAGAGTGCGGCCGTCTGCGACTGCTTGCCGTTCGGCCTTGAGGGTCCTCGGCCATGGCGTGCCTCACGAGTCGTGGCTCAGGACCTTGTCAAGGAAGTCGCGGGTGCGCTGGTTGCTTGGGTTGACGAGGACGTCCTCCGGGGAGCCGCTCTCGACGATGCTTCCCTGGTCCATGAAGACGACGGTGTCGGACACTTCGCGGGCGAAGCCCATCTCGTGGGTCACGACCAGCATCGTCATACCCGAAGCAGCCAAATCCTGCATGACGGCGAGAACCTCGCCGACCAGCTCCGGGTCCAGCGCGGATGTGGGCTCGTCGAAAAGCATGAGGTCCGGTTCCATCGCCAGAGCGCGGGCGATGGCGACCCGCTGCGCCTGTCCGCCTGAAAGCTGGGCCGGATAATGGTCGGCCCTCTCCGCCAGCCCCACCCGCTCGAGGAGCTCGCTCGCCTTGGCTTTGGCTTTGCTCTTGTTCGCCCCCTTGACCTTGATCGGCGCTTCGACGACGTTCTCGAGCGCCGTCATATGCGGAAAGAGATTGAATCTCTGGAAGACCATGCCGATCGGCGCGCGTTGGGCCGCGAGTTCCTTGGGACGCAGCTCGTACAGGCGCCCTTCGGCATCCTGGCCGTACCCCATGAGTATGCCGTCCACGTGTATCGAGCCCGCCTGAATCTCCTCCAGAACGTTGACGCATCGCAATAGCGTCGACTTCCCCGAACCGGACGGTCCGAGGATCGTGCAAACCTCGCCCGCCTCGACTTCGAGCGACACTCCCTTGAGGACGTGCAGCTCGCCGAAGAATTTGTGGACGTCTTGTATCTCAACCATTGCCATGTGTTTCTCCTAGGGTGTCCATTGGCCCGAGTTGCCGCCCGGCGTCGTGTGGGCGGCGTTGATCGCCTCTTGCCTAGACTCGTTCCGCTTGCGCTTGCGCCGCCGGGATGCGCGCGACGTCGAATTCGTCGATCCCTTTCCGTAGTATGCCTCCAGGCGTGCCTGGCCGATCATGAGCACTGACGTGATGACTAGGTACCAGATCGCGGCGACGACGAGGAATGGAATCGGCAGGAGCGTCTGCGAGCCGTAGTCCGTCGCCACTTTCGTCAGCTCGAAGGTGAAGGGAACGGCGGTGACGAGGGAGGTCGTCTTGAGCATCGAGATCGTTTCGTTGCCGGTGGGTGGAACGATGACTCGCATAGCCTGGGGGATGATGATCCGATAGAGAATTTGCCGGGGGCTCATTCCCAGTGCCTGAGCGGCCTCTTCTTGGCCTTTGTCGACGGAGTTGAGGCCCGATCTGATGATCTCGGAAAGATATGCGCCTTCATTCAGGCCCAGCCCGACGATCGCCGAAACCGCTGCCGTGAACAGGTCGTAGGTGCGGAAGCTGAAGAACTCCTCGCCGAAGGGCACGCCAAAGCTCAGACGAGGGTAGAGAACGCCTATGAGCCCCCAGAAGATTAACTGCGTGTAGACCGGCGTCCCGCGGAAGAACCAAATGTAAAATGTGGCGACCGCCCGCATGATCGGGTTGTCCGAGCGCCGCATAATCGCCATCAGGATCGCCAGGACGATGCCGATGGCCATGGATGCAACCGTCAGAATGAGCGTCCAGCCGATTGCCCGAAAGATCTCCACCGTGAAGAGCGTCTTCCATATGAGCTCCCAGTGGAAGTTCTTGTTCGTGGCGACGCTGTGAATGCCCATCGCGGCCAGGAGGGCGAGGATGGCGGCAGCCAGCCACCGGCCGTAGTGCGGAACGGGGATTGCGCGGATGAGCTGAGGCTGCTCTTCGGCCTGCTGACCGCCCTTTTTAGCCTGTCGGGCAGCGGATTCCGCTTCTTTGGCGGGGCGGGCGGATCCAAGTGGTTTGATTCCCTTGGTTTGTTTCGCCTCTGGAGCCTTGCCTTTTTGCTCGTTGCCGTTTTGCTCGGCAGGCTTGTTTGCAGTGTTCGAATTCATGTCACACCTTCGGATTGAGGAGCGCCTTGGAGGCGATGTTCTCGTCGATGTTCCAGGACTTGAAGATCTTTTTGAGCGTTCCGTCGTCCATGAGGGACTGCAGGGACGCTTGAATGGCTGCCGTCAGAGCAGGGTTGTCTTTTGAGACGACGATTCCTTGCGGCGCCTTCTCCATGATCGGCCCGGCGGCTTCCAATGCGCCCTTGGCTCTGTGGATGGCGTAGTTGATCACCGAGGAGTCGGCGGTCATGGCTTCGATTTTCCCTCCGCTCAGCGCCAGGGTGACGTTCTCTTGGGCGTCATATCGCTGTATCGTCGGTTGTTTATGGCATTTCTTCGCTGTTTTGGCGACGGCCTCGTCTTGGAGAGTGCCCGTTTGGACGCCGATCGTCCGCCCGCATATCGACCCGGGCGTGAACTTCGAGGGGTTGCCGGCCGCCACCGCCCAAGAGGTGCCCACCTCGTAGTACTGGATCATGTTGAAGTTCGCAGTTCGCTCGTTGGTGATCGTGAAGGCCGAGGCTCCCGCTTCGTAACGTTTGGGAATTCGGGGGAGAATCGAATCGAAACTGGACTCTTGGATCTCCAAGTCGAGCCCCATTCGCGCGGCGACGGCTCTCATGACGTCCATTTCGTAGCCGACCGGCGTCTCTCCCTGCTTGAAATCCGCGGGGGCGTAATAGAGGTTCGACCCGATCGTCAGCTTCCCATCGGCTTTTGCGGCCCGAGGAACCATTGCGGCGATCTTGGGGTCGGCGCGCACTGATGAGGCGTCGAAAACCGCTATGTCGGACTGGTTGTAGTCACGGACGGCGTCGTCGGCCGAACCGCAGGACGCAAGTGCAAGCATGCACGCGCACGCGACGGCGACGACGCGGGTCTTTCTCAGCATGGACACTCCAGACTTCAGGGCTTGCGTGTTTTGACTTATCAATAAATAACTATAAATAAATGCTAATAGTTATGCAAGAAGTGTGGCGGACGTTATAAGGCAGCGGGGAGTCCGGTGGGAGGCAGCAAAGTCCGTTAGGAGGCGGCAGAGTCCGGTGGGAGGCAGCAAAGTCCGTTAGGAGGCGGCAGGACGGAGAGCCCTGGCGTTTTATGGGAAGCTTTTATGGATTTTGGGTGTTTTTCATTGATCGCAGGCCGCTTCTCATGCGATCCGGGTACTTTTCTTGGCTCGAGGAGGGGCTTTCATGGACCCCGGATGCCTTTTCGGGCCGCGATGTCAGGCTTGTCCCTGGAGGGCGCCATTGGAAACGGGGGCACCTGGTCATTTACGAGCACGATGTTGTTTACGAGCGCAATCGTTCGACGAACGGCGCCGGATCCAGCCCTCTGCCTGGAAGTCTGGACGGATGAGGCCGCGACGACGTCGGCCCGCCCCGCAGGGCCTGGCCAAACGGACGACGCCGCGAATAAAGCCGATCAGCTCTCCGCCGCCCGCCGGGCCGGGCACGCGGCGCCGCTCCGTTGCCGAGTTGCCGCTCGAACGTCTCGCCGTCCGCCGGGCCCGGCATCTAAGCCGACCGCCGAGCGGGGCGCTGCGCTTCTAGATGTCGTAGTAGAGAGCGAATTCGTAAGGGTGGGGGCGCTGGCGCACAGGAGCTATCTCGTTGGCGGTCTTGTAGTCGATCCACGTGCGGATGAGGTCCTCGGTGAAGACGTCGCCCTCGAGGAGATAGTCGTGGTCCGCCTCGAGCGCGCGAAGCGCGTCCTCGAAAGACTCCGGCAGCTGGTCGATCAGTGCGTGCTCCTCGGGCGGGAGCTCGTAAAGGTCCTTGTCGATCGGCTCGGCCGGCTCCGTGCGATTCTTGATGCCGTCGACGCCCGCCATGAGCTGCGCGGCAAAAGCGAGGTAGGGATTGGCGGAGGGGTCCGGCACCCGATACTCGACCCTTTTCGCCTTTGCGGACGAGCCTGTGACGGGGATGCGGATGCAGGCCGAGCGGTTGCGGGCCGAGTAGACGAGGTTCACCGGCGCCTCAAAGCCGGGAACGAGCCTGTGGAAAGAGTTGATCGAAGGATTTGTGAAGGCGAGGAGCGAAGGGGCGTGCTCGAGGAGTCCCCCGATGTACCAGCGCGCCATGTCCGACAGGCCTCCGTAGCCCCTCTCGTCCGCGAAAAGCGGAACGCCGTTCTTCCACAGTGACTGATGGCAGTGCATGCCGGAGCCGTTGTCGCCGAAAAGGGGCTTGGGCATGAAAGTCGCCGATTTGCCGTGTTCGAATGCCGTGTTCTTGATGATGTACTTGAACTTCATGAGGTCGTCGGCTGCGGCGAGAAGCGTGCTGAAGGTGTAGTTGATCTCTTGCTGTCCGCCGGTGCCAACTTCGTGGTGCGCGCGTTCGACTTCCAGGCCGACGTCGGCGAGGCGAACCGACATCGCGTCTCGCAAATCGCAGAAGTGATCGTTCGGTGAAACGGGGAAGTAGCCTCCTTTGAGCCGCGTCTTGTATCCGAGGTTGGCCCCCGCTTCGTCCCGGCCGGTGTTCCACCATCCGGCCTCGGAGTCGATGGCGTAAAAGGAGGAATTGACCTGTGAGTCGAAGCGGATGTCGTCGAAGACGTAAAACTCCGCCTCGGCGCCGAAGTAAACCGTGTCTGCGATGCCCGTCGAGTGCAGATACTCCTCGGCGCGGCGGGCGATGTTCCGCGGATCGCGGGGATAAGGCTCGCCCGTGAAAGGGTCGACGATGGAAAAATTCATGACCAGGGTCTTTTCGATGCGGAACGGATCGACGTATGCCGATGTCACATCGGGAACGAGCTTCATGTCCGACTCGTGGATGGCCTGGAATCCTCGGATCGACGAACCGTCGAACATGAGGCCCTCGGTGAAGACGTCGTCTTTGAAGGCGTCCACGGGAATGGAGAAGTGCTGCATGACGCCGGGCAGGTCGCAGAACCTGACGTCGATGAACTTGACTCCTTCCTCTCGAGTGTAGGCGATGGCTTCTTCCGCGGTTGAGAACACGGTCACTCCTTAATGCTCTTCGTCTGTGAGGCGATGGGGAGTCCGCCGACGTCGCACACGCGGGCGGAATGCCTCGAACACTTGCATGTTACCCGGCTGTCTGGAGCTTCGCTGCATGTGTTCCAGGGGTGTGACCGACCATGCTTGGCGTTTGGCCGTCTGTTTCTTGCGCGATCCACGGTTGGCTCGACTTGTCGGGGCGGCTGCTTCGCGAGGCGAGTCGGCCCGTGTCAGTTTCCTCGCAGAGCGCGGCGGTTGGCGCGGGCCTTGGCGGGGTCGATGCCCTTCGGGATGGGAAGGGCCTTTGAGTTCAGGGCGTCCAGGCGGTTGGAGAGCGCAGCGACTTCCTGGCTGGTGATGGCCTTGGGGAACTTGCGCATCTCCTTCTCCAGAGCCATGAGTTTTGTCTGATCGTCGTCGTTGCCGACGTTGATGACGTGAATGGGAGTGTTGGGGGCGACGCGCTTGAGGGCGCGCTTCTCCTCGGCGACGAGGTTGCGCACGCGCTGCGTGGGGCCTTCGGTGACGAGGACAATTCCGGCTCGGCCGACCGCCCTGAAGAGGAGGTCTTGGGTGCGGGCGTTGAATCGGACGGGTTCCGTGGTGACGTTCCAGCCGCGCCCGATGTTGTCGAGCACCGCGGAGACGGCTCCCGGCATTCCGTCGATTTGGCCGTAGCTCGCCCGCCGCACGAGCCGCACGAGGGTGATCATCGGCAGGATGAAGGCGAGCATGACGCCGAAGACGATCCAGAAGAAGCCGCCTAGGACGATTGTGAGGACGATGCCGACGAGCAATCCCAGGGCGGCGGCGCCGAGGAGCGCCCAGCCCACCCACGGGTAGGAGCGTTTGGTGATCTTGTATGCCTCGCCGATGACCTTGTACCAGCGTTGCTTTTTGGGCTTTTTGCCGTTCTTGTCCTTGGCCATGTCAGTCCTTCCTCCGAACACCCAGATTCTAGTGGATACTGCCGCGCGGGCCAATGTGATGGGGTCTGTGGGAACGGCGCGTGTGCTCTCGCGGGGGTCTGTGGGAACGGCGCGTGTGCTCTCGCGTTTGTGCTCTCATGGGCTTATGAAGCGAGCGTTGGCGTTGTCATTCGGCGGAGGACTCCGCTTGACGCTGCGACCGGGCGGTGTTTCGACGTCACGGCGGCGAAGTTGCGACGCTGCGGCCCAAGCTGCTGGGCGTAGAGGCGGTCGATGCGCGCACGTGGAGGGTGAGGACGGTTCAGGAGGAGTTCACGACGACGGACGGGTGGTCGGCGGGGCCGCGCAATCCTTGATGTTCGCTTTGGAAAGCCGTGGACAGGCCTTTGCGTTTGCGCGACGTTGCAGAGTGCTCGGCTGCGGCTGCCCTTGCGAAGGGCGGGTCGCCGCGCAGACATGCGAAAGCCCGCAGGGCGTGCCGAGCCTTTCGGTTCGTGGCGCCCTGCGGGCAAAATCGACCGGTCCGCGGCGGGATCGGCTCGTTCGAGCTCGGATCCGAAACCGAGGGGAAACTCAGATTCCCAGATCGCCCTCAAAATCGCCCGACTCGAGTCGCTTCTTCAAGTCGGAGAGGTAACGTCCGGCGTCGGCGCCGTCGACCAGGCGATGGTCGTAGCTCAGCGCAAGGTAGACGAAGGAGCGAATGCCGATCGCCTCGTTGCCGTCCGCGTCCTTGATCACCGCGGGGCGCTTGACGATCGTGCCGACGCCGAGGATCGCCACCTCGGGCTGGTTGATGATCGGGGTGTCGAACAGCGCGCCGGCCGAACCCGTGTTGGTGATCGTGAAGGTGGAGCCGGAAAGCTCGTCTGGCCCGATCTTCCCGCCGCGGGTGCGGGAGGCAAGGTCGGCAATCGACTTGGCGATGCCCGTGATGTTGAGGTCGCCTGCGTTTCTGATGACCGGAACCATGAGGCCCTTGGGGGCGTCGACGGCGATGCCGATGTGCTCGTGGTCCCAGTAGTGCACCTTTTTGCCCTCGATCGACGCATTGATCTTCGGGTGCGACTTGAGCGCGTCGACGGCGGCCTTGACGAAGAAGGGAAGGAACGTCAGCTTCGCCCCCGTCTTCGCCTGGAACTCCTCCTTCTTCGCGCCGCGGAGGGCGACGATGCGGGTGACGTCCGCTTCGATGACCGTGGTCAGCTGGGCGGAGACCTTGAGGGAGTCGACCATGCGCTCGGAGATGACCTGGCGCAGGCGGCTCATCTTCTGGGTGGTGCCGCGCAGCTGCTCTGCCTCGGCCGAGGGCTTGCCCGAGGACGCCGCGGAAGCCGGGGCCTTCGCGGCTGCGGCCTGCCTTTGAGCCTCCTCAGCCTGTCTCTTCGCCTCAACGAGGGCGTCGATGTCCTGCCTCCTGATGCGTCCGCCGACGCCGGTGCCCGTGACCTCGGCGAGGTCGATTCCCTTTTCCTTGGCATACTTCCGGACGATGGGCGTGACGTAGCCCGAGGCCTCTCCGGCGGCTGCGACGGCCGAAGCGGCGTGCTTCGGCGAGGCCGCGCGCTTGGCCGGGGAATCGGCGGCGCCCGGCGTGTTCGACGCCGGAGCTGCGGGCTGGACGGGCTTGGCAGGCGCGGCCGCAGCAGGAGGCGTTTGAGGCGCGGGCGGGGGAGTCGGCGCCGCGACGGCTGGGGCCGGCTGCGCGGGAGCGGCGGCCGGCGCCGCGGAGGCGTCGCCGATCAGGGCGAGGACGGTTCCCACTGCGACGGTCTCGTCCTCGCCCACGGCGATGGAGAGAAGCACGCCGGAAGCCGGTGCGGGGACCTCGGTGTCGACCTTGTCGGTGGAGACTTCCAGAAGCGGTTCGTCGGCTTCGACTGCCTCGCCGACCTGCTTGAGCCAAGTGGTGACAGTGCCTTCGGCGACGGACTCGCCGAGTGCAGGCATGCGGACTTCGACGCCTGCGGCGGGGGCGCCGGACGAGGACGGCGGAGCCGCGTCGCCGCCTGCCGCCGGTTCGACCGGAGCCTGGAGCTCGGGAGCCGGGGCTGCGGGGGCGGGCGTTTCAACCGGAGCCGTCTCCGTGGGCGCAGCGGCGCCCGAGCCGTCGCCGATGTAGCCGAGGACCGTGCCGACGTCGACCTCTTCGTCTTCGCCCACGAGGATCTGCTCGAGCACCCCGGAGGCGGGGGCCGGGACCTCGGTGTCGACCTTGTCGGTGGAGACTTCGAGGACGGCTTCGTCCACCTCGACCGCCTCGCCGACCTGCTTGAGCCACGTGGTGACCGTGCCGCTGGAGACAGACTCGCCCAGCGCGGGCATCTTAATCGGTTCAGACATGATTCCCTACTTCTTAGTTGTGAGTGTGCAAGGGCTTGCCGGCGAGGGCGAGGATCGCCTCGCCGATCGACTCGTTCTGAGTTGGATGGGCGTGAATGAGACCGTCGAAGTCCTCAGGCTGTGCCTCCCAAGAGACGAGCAGCTGACCTTCTCCGACCTGCTCGCCCATACGGGCGCCGATCGCGTGGAAGCCGACTATGGGCCCGTCCTTGACCCGCACGATCTTGACGAAGCCCTGCGTGCCGAGCATCTGCGACTTGCCGTTGCCCGCAAGGTTGAACTCGACTGCCTCGACGTTGCCCTTGCCGTACTTTTCCTCGGCTTTGTTCTGGTTGAGGCCCACGGAGGCGATCTCAGGGTTCGAGAAGGTGACCCTGGGAATGAGGTTTTCGTCGATGGCCCTGGGGTTCAGCCCGGCGATCTCCTCCGCGACGAAGATTCCCTGAAGGAAGCCGCGATGGGCCAGTTGCAGCCCCGGAACGATGTCGCCCACGGCGTACACGCCGGGAACGTTCGTGCGCAGCCGCTCGTCCGTCAGGACGAAGCCGCGGTCCATCGAGACCCCCTGCTCCTCATAGCCGAGGCCCGACGTCGCCGGGCCCCGCCCGATGGCGACGAGCAAATAATCGGCGGTGAAGGACTTTCCGTCCTGCGTGTGGACCGTCACGGAGGATTCGTCCTGCTCGGCGCGTTCGAACATCGTCTTCGTCGAGAACTTGATGCCGCGCTTGCGGAAGGAGCGCTCCAGCTGCTTGGAGACCGAGGGGTCCTCGTTGGGAACGAGGCTCGGAAGGCCTTCGACGATCGTCACGTCGACGCCGTAAGAGCGCCACACCGAGGCGAACTCCACACCGATGACGCCGCCTCCCAGGATGATCGCGGAGTTCGGAACGCGGTCCATGTTGAGGGCCTGGTCGGAGGTGATGATGCGGCCCGCAATCTCCAGGCCCAGGGTTTTCGAGAAGGACCCCGACGCCAAGACGACGTTCTTTCCGCGGTAGAGCGTTCCGTCGACGTCGACGGTGTCTTTCGAGACGAGGCGGCCCCACCCGTTGACCGTCTCGACGCCGCGCGACGCCACGAGCCCCGTCAGTCCCTTGTACATGCGCTGGACGACGCCGTCCTTGTACGAGTTGAGGGCATCCATGTCGATGCCCTCAAAGCTTCCGCGAACGCCGATGGAGCCGCCTTCGCGCATTTCGTCGGCCACTTCGGCGGCGTGCAAGAGGGCCTTCGTGGGAATGCATCCGCGATGAAGACATGTGCCGCCGACCTTGTCCCCTTCGACAAGGGCAACTTTGAGTCCCAGTTGCGCCGCTCGCATGGCCGCGGCGTATCCGCCGCTTCCCGCTCCGAGCACCACGACGTCGTATTCGAGAGTCTCAGCCACGTACCTCTCCTTCGAGTTGATTTAGGTTGGACGTAGTACTTATGTCCCAATTATCCACCTAAGTGGTTGATTTCGCACTCTCCCATTGTGCCACCTTTCTCTCTCTTCCGGCTTACCCTTAGATCCATGGGTCTGTTTTCACGAAAGAGATCGCCGGGCACGTCCGGCTCGTCGAGGCGCGGCCAGGCGCAGGCGCGTTCGGCGACGACCGCGCACTTCCGGGAGTTCGTCGCCACGCGCCAGGGCGTGGAGGCCTATTACGAGGCCGAGACTCCGCGCGAGCCGTCCGCCCTCATGCTCGTCGCGCGCGACGGCGAATGGACGCGCCGCAAGGTCCCCGGCCTCAGAGACGGCGCGAGGCTCGCCAATGAGCTGGGAATTCCGTTTTACGAGGTCGTCAAAACGGGATATCCCGACTCCGTTCGCCAGTGGAACGAAAGGAAGAGGCGCGGCTGACGGCCTAAAGGCCGCTGAGTCCTCGACGCGGCCGCCTTACGCCCGCAGCGGAACCGCGGGATGCCGCAGGCGAACGGGAAGGGGCCTACGCGCCTTGCGAGCCCATCGCCTTTGCGGCCCGCTCAATGTGGCGCACGAGGGTGCGCACGCCGTAGCCGGTCGCCCCGGAGGGAGTGCACCCCCAGCCTTCTCCCGTGTTGAAGGACGGGCCGGCGATGTCGAGGTGGGCCCATTCGGCGTCGCCGACGAAGTGTCGCAAAAAGACGCCCGCCACGAGCATCCCGGCTTCGGGTCCGGCCGTGTTTTTCATGTCCGCGACGTTCGATGAGAGGGAGGTCTCAAGATAATCGGGCAGGGGCATGGGCCAGAGAATCTCGCCGGCGGACTCTGCAGCGGCCGCGATGTCCGAGACGAGGTTCGAAGAGCCCATGAGGCCCGCGCACCGCGTGCCGAGGGCTCGAATCTGCGCCCCGGTTAGAGTGGCGACGTCGATGACCTCGTCTGGACTCTCCCGCGAGGCGAGGGCGAGGCCGTCGGCGAGGACGAGGCGGCCTTCGGCGTCGGTGTTCGTCACCTCCACGGTGGTTCAGTCCGCAATGCGCAGGACGTCCCCGACCCTGATTGCCGAGGCGGAAAGCATGTTCTCCGCGACGCACAGCCAGGCGGTGACCCTCGCGGGAATTCGAAGCCCCGCGCACGCCTGCACAGCCGCCGCGGCGGAGGCGGCGCCCGCCATGTCCGTCTTCATGTCGGCCAGGCCCTCGTGGCTTTTGAGCGACATGCCGCCCGAATCGAAGGTTATGCCCTTGCCGACCAGCGCGATGTGGACGCGGGCGCCGACGGGGTTCCACTCCATCCTGACGAGGCGGGGCGGCTCCTGCGAGCCTTTGCCGACGCCGAGCAGGCCGCCGCAGCCTTTGGCTCGAAGTTCTTCCTCTTCGAGCACTTCGACGTCGATCGCCGAACCGCCTGCGTCGTCGGCCAGCGATCGAATCCGGCGCACGAACTCCGAAGGCCCGAGGTCCCCTCCCGGAGTGTTGACGAGATCGCGCACGGCGCACTGCGCCTCGAGGATGCGGCGAACGCGCTTGACGGGGGCGGCCGGGACGCCAGTGACAACCGACACTTTCGTCGCGGCGCCTGCCCCGCTCTTGTACGCGGTGAAACGATAGGCGCCCAGCCCGGCCCCCTCTGCGAGCGCTTCGAACTCTTTGGCGTTCGCATGCGGCATATCGACGACGACGCTGCGCGCCTCTCCCGCCGCCCGCACGCCTGCGCCCGCGGCTTCGCGCAGATCGCCGGGCGACGGATCCGGCGGCAGCGAGACGGCGATGATTTGGCGATGCTCTTTCGAACGGGAGACAATTCGATGGGTCGCATTGGGCAAGGACATGTCGGCCAATCCCCGAAAGGACGCGAGAATGTCGTCGCGTTCGTCCTCGTCGAGGATGGAGGAGAGGACGTTCCCCCTGGAATGGGCGACCACCGCGGTGGCGTCGGATGGGGCTGAGCTCGGCGAAATCGCGGCAAACGGGGTCATGGACACCATGATAGACGGGAAGGAGCGTCGAATGACCGACGGGGTTGAACTGCACGACGGGCGGCAAACCGCCACGGGCTGGCCGCGCGTCATATTCGTTCTCCTGGCCGTCGGTTCGGCGATTTTTCTGTGGAGGGGAATCGTCGCCTCGACCGACGATTTTCTCGGCGGGCACGGCGCCCGCGGGAGTCTGACCCTCCTTTCCGCCGCCGCTTGGGCGGCGGGGACCATCGGCGTGGTGCACAACGGCAGGAGAATGCGCAGGGTCGCCACCGCCTGCTGGGCGGCCAACCTTTGCGCCCCCTTCGCGGCCTTGACGCCTTTCGGGGACTTTCTCGACCGGGTGAGCCCTTGGCACGACGCAGGAAGCACCTATTTCTATCTTCCGACCGTTGGCGCGCTGGCGGCGCTCGCCTGGTTGGCGTGGTCGATGCCGGCGAAGATAGCCACGCGCAACGGAGGATGAGATGCTCTACCGCCTTCTCTACAAGCACGCTCTGGCGAAAACCGATCCTGAGCAGGCTCACAAAACGGCCATGCGCCTCATCGGAGCCTTTGGACGGTCGCCGTTGGCCCGGCTGAGCTCGGCGACGGTCGGGCATTTGGGCGGCGACCGCCTGCGAGGCCTGCTCGCCCGCCCCGTTCCCGGCAGGCTCGGCCTGGCGGCCGGGCAGGACAAGAATGCCACAGCCGTCCTCGGAACGATCGCCATGGGCTTCGCCTTCACCGAGGTCGGCACGGTCACGCCGTTGCCCCAGCCGGGCAACGACCGCCCGCGGCTGTGGCGCCTGCCGGAGGAGCGCGCCTTCCGCAACCGCATGGGCTTCAACAACGACGGCGCCGACGCCGTCGCCGAGCGGCTCGCCATGCTGCGGCTGACTCGGCGCGGACGGGCCTGCGTCGTCGGCGTCAACGTCGGCAAGAACAAGTGGGTCGAAGCGGCCGACGCCCCTGCCGACTACGCTGTGTGCGCCAGAAAGCTCGCGCCCTACGCCGACTATTTGGTCGTCAACGTCTCCTCGCCGAATACCCCCGGCCTGCGCGATCTTCAAGCCGTCGAGTCGCTCAGGCCGATCGTGCGCGCCACGCGCGAGGCCGCCGATCTCGCCGCCGGCCGCCGCGTCCCGATTCTCGTGAAAATCGCCCCCGACCTCGGCGACGCCGACGTCGACGGCGTCGCCGACCTGGCAGTCGAGGAGGAGATGGACGGCGTCGTCGCGACGAATACGACCGTCGCCCACTCCCACGGCGAAGGAGGACTGTCCGGCGAGCCGGTTCGCGCGAGGGCCCTGGAGGTCGTTTCCCGTTTGAGGAAGAGGCTCGGGCCGGATTACATCGTCATCGGCGTCGGGGGGATCTTCACGGTGAGCGACGCGGAAGCGATGGTGAGCGCCGGCGCCGACCTCCTCGAAGCCCTCACTGGCTTCGTGTACGAGGGGCCTCTCATGCCAGGCCGGATCAACCGCGCTTTGGCCCGCAAATAGCCTTCCGCGCGGTTAGCCTTTTCGCGCAAATAGACCAGCTCGCGCAAGCGGGGCGGCCGAAGTGACTGCCAGCAAGCAAGTTAAAGCCTAGCTCTTCGCGCAAGCGGGGCGGCCGCCGCACGGCCTAGGCCGACGTGCGCGTCGGCGGGCGGCTGCTCCTCAGCCCTTCTTTCGCTCCGCCTTTGCCTCTTTGTAGTCGGCGTCGCCGGCCCCCGCCGGAATGTTCCCGGGCGCGACCTGGGGGCGGGGCATGCGCCAACGCCTGGGATAGAAGGCGCGGCTGAACAGCTGCATGGAGAATCCCCGAGGAATGCGGTCTGCGCCGAACTTGTGCTCCGCCAGCACCCGCGCGCGGCGCACGTTCTTTCCCGTCCACACGGCGATGACGATGAAGATCGCGTAGACAGAGACTGTGAACACGACGAACAGGCGCGGAGCGAATCTCTGAACGAACAGCCCGGCAAGAAGGAGCAAAGCGAGCGGCATGAAGTACGAGCCGGGAGAGAACCGCGAATCGATGACGTCGCGGCCGAAACGGCGAACCGGGCCGGCGTGCTGGGGAGGCATGTTCCGCTCGTCGCCCGTGCGCATGGCCTCCTGCTGCTTGTTCCACCGGGCGGTGTTCGCCTCGGACCGTTCGCGCTTGAGCTCCCTGCGCTCCTCCCTGGACATCGCCTTGCGATTGGCGACGATCGGCTGCCTGTTGGCCGCGTTCGCCTTCTTGCGCGACGGCGTGGGAGTGGCCTTCTTCGGGGTGTAGCCCTTGCGCGGTTTGGGGGCGGCCTCCTCGACTTCAGGCTCGGGGGTCGCCTCGGTTTTCTTCTTGCCGAACACTGCGGCTCCATCTACTCGCGGTCATTGACGCGTATAAGTCTACGTTCCATTTTCCGCTCCGCGCGCCTCCTCCGGTGCGCACACCCGTTCCCCGAGTGTGCGCTCCCGCCTCGGCCCGCCGGCGCCTTTCCCCCGCAGCCTTCGTCTGCGCGATCGTCGTTTCTCGGTTCTGTCTCTTCCGGCCTGTAAAGTCTGTTCTTCCCGACCTGCAAAGCGAGGGGAGGGGACGACGCCGGAAAGCCGGGCTTCGGCACAGAGCAGAGCGCGGAACGGCAGAGCGCAGGGCATCGGTGGAACGGATACCCTAGAAGAATGACTGCTTCAGATACAATCGCCCGTCGCGTAGACGAAAATCTGCCCGCCACGAGGTCGGAGCTGGAATCCCTCGTGAGAATCCCCTCGGTGTCCGCGTACTTCCCAGACAACGCCGACGATATGCGCCGCAGCGCCGAGCGAGTGGCCGAGCTGGCGCGCCTGCGGGGGCTCGACGCAGAAGTCATCGAAGTCGTCGCCCCGGGCGGCCTCGCAGGGCGCCCCGCGGTCCTGGCCCACAGGAAGGCGGCGCCCGGAAAGCCCACCGTCCTCCTCTACGCCCACCACGACGTCCAGCCGGAGGGGGCGCCGGAGGGCTGGAACCAAGACCACCCGTACGAGCCCGTCGAACGCGGCGGCCGCCTGTTCGGCCGCGGAACAGCCGACGACAAGGCTGGAATCATGGTCCACCTCGGCGCGCTCGCGGCTCTGGGGGAGGGCGGCGGCGTCGGCGTCACCCTCTTCGTCGAGGGCGAGGAAGAGGTAGGATCGCCCACATTCCACCATTTTCTGGAGACGCACCGGGATCGTTTGGCCTCGGACGTCATCGTCGTCGCCGACTCGAACAACTGGAAAGCGGGCGTTCCCTCGCTCACCACGTCTCTGCGCGGAATCGCACAGGTGGCCGTCACGCTGAGAATGCTCGACCACGCCGTGCACTCGGGCATGTACGGCGGCCCCGTCTTCGACGCCGCCACCGCCATGTGCCGCCTTGTCGCGAGCTGCCATGACGAGGAGGGCGCGGTCGCCGTCGCCGGGCTCGCCTCCTACGACGACGCCCACGCGGACTACCCCGAGGAGGACCTCAGAGCCGACGCCGGGGTGCTCGACGGCGTGCGCCTGGCCGGAAGAGGCTCGCTCGCGTCGCGTCTGTGGACTCAGCCGTCCCTGACCCTCATCGGGATGGACGTCATGAGCTGCGCCAAGGCCTCGAACACCCTCGTCCCCGAATGCAAGGTGCGCCTTTCCCTTCGGGTGGCGCCGGGTCAGGACGCCGAAGAGGCGGGCCGCGCCCTCATGGCGCATCTGAGCGAGAACGCCCCCTTCGGGGCCCAACTCGAGATGGAGCTGGAGGAGTCCGGCCCGGCCTTCAAAGCAGGAGGGGACACTCCCGCGACCGTCGCCGCGCGGCAGGCCCTCCGCGAGGCGTGGCAGACCGAGCCCGTCGACATCGGCGTCGGCGGCTCCATCCCGTTCATCGCCGATCTGCAGGAGGTCTTCCCCGAGGCCGAAATTCTCGTCACCGGGATTGAAGACCCGGACACGCGCGCCCACTCGCACAACGAATCGCTGCACCTGGGGGACTGGCGCAACGCCATTGTGGCCGAGGCTCTGCTCCTTGACCGCCTGGCGGAGGCCGGCCTTACTCGAAGCGGCGGGGCCGGCGGGCCGGCCGAGTGAGGGTAGCGCTCGCGGCCTCCCCGCTTCCCGGGCTTCGCGCCTCGACGGTGTGCCACGTCGCACGCGAAGCCTGGCGGTCCGAGCGCCCTCGGGATTCGCTTCGCTGCCGCCCGACGAGCGACGGCGTCGCGTCGGCCTATTCCGAGTCGGGGGTCTACGAGCTGCTCGGATTGGACGAGCTGGTCGAACGCGGCGGGCCGCTGCGCCGGTTTGCCGGCGTCTCTCAGAAGAAAATCGCCTTCGATTGGATCGAGTCGCTGCCCGGGCCCTTCTGCGGGGATTCGACGGCGCTTGGCGAGGACATCGCGTGGGCGCTCGGCCGGGGAGTCGATGAGATCGTCGTCGCCCTCGGCGTCCCGGGCGGAATCGGCGATCTCGGCGTCGGCATGATAGGGGCAATCGCGCAGGCGCGGCGCGGGGTGGGACAAGAAGACGGTTCGAGGCGAGCGGGCGAATCGAGGCGAGCGGGCGGTGCCGCCGGTTTGGGAAAGACATCCGAGAAACCCGACGTCGCCGAGGCCGCCGACGTCGCCGACCTCGCGGGGCTCGTCGCCGATGCGCGCGCCGCTGTGGGGACGGTCTGCCTGAGCGTCGTCGTCGGCGGACGGCAGCGCCTCATGGGAATGTCAGGTCTGGCCCGCGCGTGGATGCGCGAGGGGTTGGACGGGCGCCGCGCCCAAGAGGCGGAACGCAGCATCGGCGAGGCAGCCGATCGGCTTGTTCGCGCTGCGAATGCGACGCCCGGGAAGGATCTTGCAGGCCGAAGGCTTTCGACCCGCGGCCCCCATTCCGGTGCGGGAGGGGGCCTCGCGCTCGGCCTCGAGGCCGTCGGGGGGAGGATCGTTCCCGTCGGCGACGTCGTCCATTCCTCTCTCGAAGGGTGGGCCGAGGGCGCGGACCTGTGCGTCTACGTGTGCGGTCGAGTCGGCGACGAGCTCCCCGGGGGCGCCGCGGGCGCAATTCGCCGGGCCCAGGAAGCGGGCCTTCCCGTCGTCCTCGTCTACGATTGCGGTTCCCTGCGCCGCGGAGAGCTCGCCGGGCTCGGGCTTAACGGCGCCTACGAAATGCGGCCCGAGCGTTCCTTCCTCGACGAGCCCGAAACGCCCGAATCGGCCGCGGCGGTCCGCGACAGGCTCGGCGAGGCCATCCGCACGGTCGCCAGGACGTGGGGATGGTGAAGGCCGTCGGAATGAACGGGGCGACGCTCGGACCGGCTGCGAAAGCACAGCGGGGCGACGCGCGGATCGACGGCCGATTCCGGTTCGCCCACAGCGCATACACGAGTTCCCGCTCAGCGCGCTCTTGGAATGTTCCGATTGGGGGAACTACCCTTGATGGGTACACATCCGATTGTCATTGGAGGAAAAATGTCCGAGACGCTTGACGTGGCCCACAACGTCGTGCTCAGCGACGACGCCGTCGCCAAAGTCAAGGCCCTGCTCGAGCAGGAAGGGCGTGACGATCTGCGCCTGCGCGTCGCCGTTCAGCCCGGCGGATGTTCTGGGCTCATGTACCAGCTTTACTTCGACGAGCGCGAGCTCGAGGGCGACGCCATCCGCGATTTCGGCGGCGTCGAAGTCATAGTCGACAAGATGTCCAAGCCCTATCTCGACGGCGCCACCATCGGCTTCGCCGACAGCATCGACCGTCAGGGCTTCACGATCGACAATCCGAATGCCGCCGGTTCATGCGCATGCGGCGACTCTTTCCACTGACGGGAGCGCTGATGTCGCATCGAAAGATCGCCGCCGCATGCGCGGCGACGCTCGCCCTTGTGCTTTCCGCCTGCGGATCCTCTAGCGACGGCGAAAGCAGCAAGTCGCCCACGACTTCCTCGCAGAAGGGCGGTTCCGCCAGCTCCGTTCCCAAAGGAGACAGCCAGGCACCGTCGTTGAACACCTCGGGTCAGACCCCCCTCATCACCTTCCCCAAGACGAAGGCGCCCGACAAGCTGTCCGTGACCGTCCTTGAAGAGGGGACGGGGGCGACGATCACCAAGAAAGACTACATCGTAGCCGACTATGTGGGTCAGGTGTGGGGCAAAAGCAAGCCCTTCGACTCCTCCTACAGCCGCGGGCTTCCGATGGGCACCGACCTCTCCGCAGTGGTCAAGGGATGGGGGGAGGCCATCGCCGGCCACAAAGTCGGAGTCAAGCTTCTCGTGTCGATTCCTCCGGACCTCGGCTACGGGGAAAAGGGCGAGCCTAGAGCGGGAATCGGCAAAGACGACGTGATGACGTTCTACATCACGGTCCATCAAACCTCGAACAAGGAGACCGCCGGGCAAGCCGACGCAAGGACCGAGATGGACCTCGCCACGCTTCCTGTGACCATTCAAGGTGCGATCGGCTCGCCGGTCACGGGGCTGAAGGTCAAGGACGCCTCGGCGAGCATTTCGGAGAAGAGCGTTTCCGTCATCGCCCGAGGCACCGGGCCCGCCGTGGGGAAGACGGGAACGATGACAGTCGCCTACGCCGCGATCTCTCCCGACGGCCAGAATTTCCAAACGACCTGGGGCGAGCGCAACCAGGGCCCGCAGCTGGCCGCCATCGGAAACAAAACCGTTTTCGACTCCCTTGTGGGCCTGCCAGTCGGTTCGCGGGTTTTCATGACCGTCCCCGCCGTCGAGGGGCAGGGTGACCAAGGCTCTTCGCCGGCGATGTACGCTGTGGTCGATATTCTCGGCTACATTCCTCAAAACGCTGAGATTACAAAGCCTCAGAACACGAAGTGACCGAGGGGGCCTGACTGGCCGCCTCTGAAATATGTACGGCAAATGCGGGGGCGGCGGGAAAGGCGATTCTTTCCCGCCGCCCCCGCTGTCGCGTCAGCGAACGATGAGCCCGGCGGCCTGGGCCTTCGCGGCCTCGAGGCGCTCGGCGACGTTCTCCCAGTTGGCGATGTTCCAAACGGCTTTGACGTAGTCCGCCTTGACGTTGAGATAGTCGAGGTAGAAGGCGTGCTCCCACATGTCCAGCATGAACAGCGGAATGGTTCCCGCGGGGACGTTGGCCTGCTGGTCGAAGAGCTGGAAGACGACGAGCTTTTCGGAGATTGAGTCATAGGCGAGCACGGCCCATCCCGATCCCTGAATTCCGGTCGCCGCCGCGGTGAAGTGGGCGACGAACTTTTCGAAGGACCCGAAGGAGTCCTTGACAGCCTCGGCGAGCTCGCCCTCGGGCTGGCCGCCGCCGGCGGGGGAGAGGTTGGTCCAGAAAATCGAGTGGTTGGTGTGCCCGCCGAGGTTGAACGCGAGGTCTTTGGAGAACTGGTTCACCTTGGAAAGGTCGCCCGCGTCGCGCGCAGCTTCTAGGTTCGCGAGAGCCGCATTCGCGCCGGCGACGTAGGCTGCGTGATGCCGGTCGTGGTGAAGCTCCATGATTTTGGCGGAAATGTGCGGCTCGAGGGCTGCGTAGTCGTAGGGCAGCTCGGGAAGGGTGTAAGTCATTGTTCCTCCGGTGGGGCGCCGCCGTCGGCGGCATAGTCGGTGCGGCATGGCCGGTTGCGAAAACCGGCTGTCGGACGCTGTCAAGTATAGGGACGTTAGTCCGTGGCCTAGGTGCGCTTTCGTCCGACGGCGAAAACGCCGTCTGGCCGGGCAGGAGGCGGAGGCCGCACCGGCATTCGCTACAATTGCCTTGGCCAACCCATCGACCACGGAGGATGCCATGAGCGAAACGAGCGCCCCGACCAGAACCGACGCGCCTCCTGCGGCGCAGGAGGGCGCCGACGGGAAGACGACGATCCTCGTGTATTCGGACGATTCGAAGACCCGCAGCGAGGTGCGCGCCTCCGTCGGCCGGAGGGCCGCCAAGGGGTTGCCCGAGATCGCCTGGAAAGAGGTCGCAACGCCCGACGCGCTCATGCTAGAGGTCCGCCGGGGAGGCTGCTCGCTCATGATTCTCGACGCCGAGGCCCCCAAACTCGGCGGAATGGGGCTGGGGAAGACGGTCCACGACGAAGTCGATCCGTCCATTCCTTTCATCCTCCTCGTGGCGCGCCCCCAGGACGAGTGGCTGGCGAGATGGTCCGGGGCGGCTCGAACCCTTGCATACCCCGTCAATCCGCGCGAGCTTTCGGCGGCGGTCGCCGAGCTGTTGAACACCGAGGAGAAATAGTGTCGCTTCCCACGTGGCCCGATGTCATCAGCCGGCTCGTCGGCGGTCGGGACTTGACCCGCGAAGAGGCGGCTTGGGCCGTTGACCAGGCGATGGAAGGGGCGGCGACGTCGGCCCAGCTGGCCGGATTCCTCACGGCCCTTGCGGCCAAGGGAGAAACGCCGACGGAAATTCGCGGAATGGCCGACGCCATGGTTTCGCACGCCCTTCCCGTCGACGTCGAAGGCGAGGTCCTCGACATCGTGGGCACCGGAGGGGACAGGCTCCAGACGGTCAACATTTCCACCATGGCGGCGCTGGTCATCGCCGCCGCGGGCATCCCGGTGGTCAAGCACGGGAACAGAGCGTCGTCGTCGGCCTCCGGCTCGGCCGATTGCCTCGAAGCCCTCGGCGTCAACCTTGACCTTTCCAGCGCCGACGTCGTGCGGATTTTCAACGAGTTGGGCATCACGTTCATCTTCGCGAACGTCTTTCACCCCGCTATGCGCTTCGTTGCGCCGACGCGCCGCGAGCTGGGCGTCGCCACCGCCTTCAACATACTCGGCCCGCTGACGAATCCTGCGCGCCCGGCCGTGTCCGTCGTCGGCGTCTCCCGGCCGGACTACGCGGAGCTGGTCGCGGGGGTCTTGGCCGAGCGCGGTTCGCGGGGTCTGGTGGTGCGCGGACGCGACAACGGGATGGACGAGCTCTCCTCCGTGACGGTCAACGACCTGTGGGAGATCGAGGGCGGCCGCGTCGAAAGGCACGAGTTCGACGCCGTATCGGAGGCGGGGGTCGCTCCGGCAACGGTCGACGATTTGCGCGGTGGGTCCCCGGCTTTCAACGCGGAAGTCGCCAGCGCCTTCCTTCAGGGGCAGGCGGGGGCCGTGCGCGAGGCCGTGCTGCTCAACGCGGCGGGCGCCTTCGTCGCCGCGGGAACGCTTCCGGGCACGGGGGCGCAGAGCGGCTCCTTCGCCGAACGGATCCGCGCAGGAATGCAGATCGCGGCCGACACGGTCGATTCCGGCGCGGCGGCTCGGCTTCTCGACAGGTGGATTGCCCTGTCGAACGAACCGGCTTCATAGGGCTTTCCAAAGGGCCAGTAGGGCTCGAAACCCTAAGATTCCGGAAAGTCCTCAGGGCCTCGGCGCATGGCGTTCGCGAGGCTCCCCGAGCTCTATGCGGGGATCCAAGGCTCTGCGCCGTCCGGATCCAAGGCTCTGTGCCCGCGGCCTCCTCAATCGGCGTCCGGTCCGGCTCAATCGGCGTCCGGCCCGGGAAGCGAAAATCTGAAAGCGCTGGCACGGGGAAGCGCCAGGGGCGCCTCGCCCTCGAGGGAAAGCAGGCGGACGGTCGGTTTCCACAGCCACGCGGCGAGCAGCTCGGTTTCCTCGATCGACGCGACGTCCCCGGGGGCGGCGGGCCTGTCCGTCTGGCTCGCCGAGGCGACGAGCTCGGCCGCCAGCTCCCTCGGATCGGCGTTTCCGGGGCAGCGGCCCGTCGCTGTTAGGCGGCCCCATCGGATTACCGCCACGTCCCACGATCCGTCGTCGTCGCGCCGGGCGCCGACGATCTGACGCGCCGCCAGAAGGGGAAGGATGCGTTCGCGCCGTCGAGCCGCGTCGATCACGCAGCGCAGGCGGTCGCGCTCGACGGCGGCCTGTTCGAACCTCTCGGCCGCGGCGAGGCTCGCCAGTCGTTGCATGCTGCGCTCCCACAGGCCGTCGAGGCCCCCGCCGAGAATCGAGCGCGCGGCCGCAAGCGAGGGGCCGTCGGGATCCCCCGGCAGCGCGCAGGGCGCAGAACAGCGGCCCATGGCATGCAGGTGGCACGGGGCCTTTCGTCCGCTGGGCTTCGCGGGAAGACGCGCCGTGCATGTGCGCAGGCGGGCGTCGTCGGCCACGAGCTCGGCGGCCTGCCGCGCGGCCTTGCGGGATCCGAACGGGCCGAGGGCGGCCGCCGCATCCTCCAGGGCAAGGGACGCCGTCACCTTGAGCCGAGGGTGCGCTTCGTCCGTCAGCGCAAGCCACGGGCGGTTGTCCGGACGGCGCGACCGGCGATTGTACGGCGGGTCGAATTCCGCGATCTGGCGCAGTTCCAGGATTCGCGCCTCGAGCACGGTCGGGGTTTCGTCGACTTCCGCGCGCTCGGCCAGGTCCGCCATCTCGGCCATGCGCTTCCGCGTTTCCGCTGCCGTGAAATATTGGCGCACGCGCGCACGGAGATTCGACGAGGACCCGACGTAGAGGACGTCGCCGGCGGGGCCGATGAAACGGTAGACGCCTGGGGAGCGGGCGATTCCGTCCGCCAGGCGCGCTTTTCTCCGCCGCGCCCGGGGGACCGGGTCCGTGGCGGTCGCGAGGTCCTCCAGATGCGTCACTCCGAGCGGCCCGAGCCTGCCGAGCATCGCGTGCAAAACGTCCACGGTGGCTCGGGCGTCGTCGAGGGCTCGGTGGTTCGGAGCCGTCGTCGCCCCGCATGCGCCCGCCAGGGTCGAGAGTTTGAAGTTGGGAACCTCGTCTGAGGAAAAGGCGCGCCGGGCCAATGCGACCGTGTCGAGCACCCTGACGCTGGGCCACGTAAAATCGGCGCCCGCAAATGCCGCTTTGAGATGGCCGACGTCGAAGCGCGCGTTGTGCGCCGCCACGACGGTGGACGGGCCCGCGCAGAGAAACTCGATGAGGGAGGGGATGACCGCCGCGATCCTGGGCGCCCGGGCCGTCATAGCCGTCGTGATGCCGGTGAGCGAAGTTATGAATGCGGGTATCGGCCGGCCCGGGTTGACGAGAGTGGAGAATTCGCCGACGGTTTCCCCGCCTCGGACCTTGACGGCGCCTATCTCTGTGATCGATTCGGGCCCCGGTTTGGTGCCGGTCGTCTCCAGATCGACGACGACGAACGTCACCTCTTCCAGTGGCGTGCCCAAATCGTCGAAGGACAGCTGACCGGCAGGCCCGCCGTCGTCAAGGTCGAGGTGTGCGCCCGGCGCCCGGGTCCGTCCGCGGGCCCCCGCCCGGCCGTCGCTCAAAGCCTCGCGCCGTCGTCGAAGGGATCGATGTCCTCCGACCGCGGCGATGTGAGGAACGCTGCGACTCCCGCGCAGACGAATCCGGCGGCGCCCCAGGCGAAGGCCAAAGGCGTGCCTCCGGGGGCGAGGTCGAAGGCGGCCAGGACTCCCATGAGCAAGAGAAGCCCGGCTGACAGCCAAAGGAACCGGGACATCGGATGCCCCTCGGGAACCTCCTCGTCGATTGGCATGAGAGTGCCGAGTTCGACGACGTCGACCCCGTCCTCGACGTCCAGTCCCTCCTCTTCCGGCGCGCTCCAATCGCGCGGACCGGCGCGCAAATTCGCCACGACTTCGGGCTCTTCGAAGGGGGCGTCGGAATCGACGTCGTCGCAGAATCGGTCCGTGAACGTGCCGCCGAAACGGCCGGCAAGAGCGCCGTCCAAGCCGTCGTCGAAGCCGCCCTCGGATCCTCCCGGGAGGCCGAGTCCGCCGTCGAAGCCTCTAAGCCCGCCGTCAAGCTTGCCGAGATCGCCGTCGAGGTCCTCGAGCTCGGCGTCGAAGTCCTCGAGACCGGCGACGATCTCCTCCCACCTTTCCTCGAAGTCGTCTCCGACGTCGCCTTTGGGGGCACCCTTCGCCCTGTTCCCAGATGCGCCCTTCACTTGGTTGCCGGATCCGCCCTCGACGCCGCCGTGCAACGTGTCTTCGACATCGTCGTCTCCCAAGCCGTCGCCGGAATCGCCGCGCGCTGTCTCATCGGTCATGACCTCCAGCATACTCATGCATAGAATGGAAGTGTGTGCGTGCCCGCGCACGAAGAACCAAGACCAAAGCACGAAGAATCACGACCAAAGAAAGGCTCACGATGACTGTTCGTCGCGTCGCATTGCTCACCGCCGGCGGTTTTGCCCCGTGCCTCTCCTCCGCCGTGGGAGGACTCATCCAGCGCTACACCGAGATTGCGCCGGACATCGAAATCATCGCCTATCAGTATGGATACCACGGCCTCCTGACGGGCAACTACATCGTGGTCGACGAGGAGGCGCGCCGCAGCGCACACGTCCTGCCCCGTTTCGGCGGATCGCCGATCGGCAACTCTCGCGTCAAGCTGACGAATGCGAAGAACCTCGTGGAGAGGGGCCTGGTCAAGGAAGGCGAGGATCCCCTCGAGGTCGCCGCGGAGCGTTTGAAGGCCGACGGCGTGGACGTGCTCCACACGATCGGCGGCGACGACACCAACACAACCGCCGCGGACCTCGCGGCGTATTTGAAGGACCACGGCTACGAGCTGACCGTCGTGGGGCTTCCCAAGACGATCGACAACGACATCGTCCCGATCCGCCAGTCGCTGGGCGCTTGGACGGCGGCCGAAGAAGCCTCCGGCTTCGCCCAGCACGTTATCGGCGAGCATCGCTCTAACCCCAGGATGCTCATCGTTCACGAGGTTATGGGCCGCAACTGCGGTTACCTCACCGCGCAATCGGCCCAGTACTACCACGCGTGGGTGGGCGAGCAGGAATGGGCGCCCTCCCTCGGCCTTTCGAAGGAACGGTGGGACGTCCACGCCGTCTATCTGCCCGAGTTGTCCATCGACATCGACGGGGAGGCCAAGCGCCTTCGCGGCATCATGGACGAGATCGGCAACGTCAACATCTTCCTCTCCGAAGGCGCCGGCGTCGATGAGATCGTCGCCGAGAAGGAGGCCGCCGGCGAAGAGGTTGGGCGCGATCCCTTCGGGCACGTTAAGCTCGACAGCATCAACCCCGGCCAGTGGTTCGCCAAGCAGTTTGCCGAGCGGCTCGGCGCGGAGAAGGTCATGGTGCAAAAGTCGGGCTACTATTCGCGCGCGTGGCATTCGAATGCGGACGACCTCGCCCTCATCGGCTCAATGGTCGATATGGCCGTGGACTGCGCCCTCGAAGGCAAGCCCGGAGTGATCGGCGAGGACGAGGAGAACGGCAACGAGCTCTCCTGCATCGCCTTCCCGCGCATCAAGGGCCATAAGGCCTTCGACGTCTCCCAGCAGTGGTTCGCCAACCTCATGGGAGCGATAGGGCAGAAATTCCAGGCTCGCTGACAACCCGCTGACAACCCGCCATTCCGGTGAGAACGCCGGCCGCCGCGACACGTGGACGGCCGGCGTTTGTCACGCGGCCTACGCCGGGGACTGTATGCTGGTCCGCATGTTCTCCAACGCGGATTCAATCGACGCTTTTGCCTCGTGGCGCTCCCTTCCGGCCGAGCACCAGCCTCGGTGGCCCGACGAAACTGAGCTGAACGCCGTCGTCGGTTATCTGCGCACCCTGCCTCCGCTGGTTTTCGCCGGCGAAACCGACCAGCTGTTGGAGGAAATGGCGGACGCCTCGCGCGGAAGGGCCTTCGTTCTCATGGGCGGGGACTGCGCCGAATCCTTCGCCGAATCCACTGCTGAGCGCATCCGGGCCAAGATTCGAACGATTCTTCAGATGGCGGTCCTACTCACGTATGGCTCCTCCGTTCCCGTCGTGAAGATCGGACGCATGGCGGGCCAGTATTCCAAGCCGCGTTCCTCCGCCACGGAGGTGCACGAAGGCCGCGAACTTCCCTCCTATTTCGGCGACGCCGTCAACGGGCACGAATTCACCGCCGAGTCCCGCGAGCCGGACCCCCGGCGCCTAATCGAGGCGTATCAGCGATCGGTCGCCACCCTCAACCTCATTCGCGCTTTCACCCAAGGCGGCTTCGCCGATCTGTCGAAAGTGCACGAATGGAATCAGGGCTTCGTCGCCAACCCGGCGTACGCGCGCTACGAGACCGTCGCAGCCGAAATCGACCGGGCCATGCGCTTTATGAGGGCGGCGGGCGTCGACGACCAATCGTTGCGCACCGTCGATTTCTACTCGGCGCACGAGGCGCTCATCCTTCCCTACGAAGACTCGCTGACCCGCATAGATTCGCGCACGGGCCGGCCCTACAACTGCTCCGCGCATTTTCTGTGGGTCGGCGAGCGCACGCGCCAGCCCGACGGCGCCCACGTCGAGATGCTGTCCAAGGTCGCCAATCCGATCGGGGTCAAGATCGGGCCCGACGCGAAGCCCGCCGAGGTCCTCGCCCTCGTGGACAGGCTCAACCCCGGCGGCAAGGCAGGGCGTCTGACGCTCATCAGCCGCATGGGCGCCCGGAAGATCGCGGATCGTCTGCCTGCGATCGTCGAGGCCGTCCGAAAGGACGGTCGGCCCGTGACGTGGGTGACGGATCCGATGCACGGCAACACCATCTCGGCGTCGAACGGCATGAAGACGCGGCGCCTCGAGGACATCCTGGCTGAAATCAAGGGCTTCTTCGCCGTTCACGAGGAGTTGGGGACCCACCCCGGCGGAATCCATGTGGAGCTGACCGGCGACGACGTCACGGAGGTTTTGGGCGGCGCGGAGGAAGTCGTGGAAGACACTCTCGGCGAGCGCTACCGCACCCTGGTCGATCCGCGCCTGAACCATCAGCAGTCGTTGGAAATGGCCTTCATCGTGGCCGAGATGCTCCGCGACGTGAGCCTGTGACTACAGGGCCCCGATCGTCACCGTGGATCCGCGCGGGGCTTTCTTTCCCGACCTCGGAGACTGAAGATTGACGGTGTCGTAGAACGCGCCGAAGAACCTGCGCTTCTTGACCGAGAAACCGGCGGACTTCAGCTCGGATTCGGCGTCGTCGGTGCTTTTGCCCAGGACGTTGGGCACGTCGACGAGGTCGTTGCCGGTGGAGACCTTGATCGTCACATTGTCGTGTCTATGGCTGCTTTCTCCGTCCTCGGGGTCCTGAGAGATCACCGCGTCCTTGGCGACCGAATCCGAGGCTTCTTCCTCGATCGAAACCGTGAATCCGGCGTCTTCGAGCTTGGATACGGCGTCGTTTTTCCACATGCCCACGACCTTGGGAACCTTGATCGGCTCGCGTCCCCCGGAAATCGTGATTTTGACGGCCGAATCGTGCTCCACCCACGCGCCCGCCTTGGACGACTGGGTGACGACGCGGCCCTTTTTCACGGATTCCGAGTATTGGGTGGTCACCTCGTAGGAGAGACGGGCCTTGCGGAGCGCCTCTTTCGCCTGCGCTTCCGTTTTTCCCGAAAGGTCGGGGACCTCCACCTTCTCGACCCCGGCCGACACGGTGACGGTCACGCGCGTCGACGGGTGAATGCTGGTTCCCGCCCCTGGATCGGTCGAAAGAACGCGGCCGGACGGCACCGAATCGGAGTACGATTCCTTCTTCGTCGCGCTCAGCCCCTTTGAGGAGAGCGCGGCGACGGCTTCCTTGTAGCTCTTTCCGGCGACCTTCGGCACGTTCACGCGCTGGCCCGGTCCCGCCATGAAATACCACGCGGTGGCAATCAAAGCGACGATGAGGAGGAGGGCGGTCGCGACGACGATGCGTTTTCTCGATTTGGCCGGCGCGACGCCGGATTCCTGCGGCGCCGCGAGGCCGGAGCCCTGCATCGGCGCCGCAGCGTTCCTGCCCCTCCGGAACAGTCTGCGCGAGCGCTTCGTCTGCCGCGGAGGCTCGGGGGAGCGCTGGAGCGAGGAATCGGGGGAAAAGGCTCCCTGCGGCGGGACGAGCACCGGCTGCGCGTCGACGAGCGTCGCCTGGCGGGCGGGCAGACCGCTCTGCGCGGCGGCCCGGGCGGGTTGGCTCTCTTCGGAGCTTGCCGCTCCGATGACTGCCGTCGGGTCGAGGTCGACCTGCGTGGCCTGCCCCAGGCCCGGGACGACGTCGACCCTCGTCCTTTCCGCGTGGGCCGCGCGTTTCGGTGCGACGGGTATGTACCGGGAAAGGGTTTCGACGTCGATTTTTCGACAGAGGGAGATCAGGTCGTCGAGCGCCTCTTTTGCGTTGGCAGGCCTGTCTTCGGGTTTCTTCGCCGTGAGTTTTTCGACGAAGGCATCGACCTCGGGCGGCAGCCAGTCGGCTTGGTCGGCGATTCGCGGCATGTCGTCGTTGATCTGCTTGTACGCCGTGGCGATGGGGGTTTTGCCCGCGAAAGGAAGGGTTCCCGTGAGGAACTCGTAGAGCAGAACGCCCAGGGCGTACAGGTCGGCCCGTTCGCCCGCGTCGCCGTCGGTGATGACCTCCGGGGCGAGATAGGCCACGGTTCCCATGACCTGCCCCGTCGCCGTCGCGTTCGACGTCACTGCGCGGGCGAGCCCGAAGTCCGTGACTTTCGCGTACACGTCGGGATGGGATTCAAGGGTTTCGGGCGGGTCCGGCACGGGTGCGGTCAGCATGATGTTCTCGGGCTTGACGTCCCTGTGGACGATGCCCGCGGCGTGGGCCGAGGTCAGAGCGCGAAGCACCTGTTCGCCGAGTGTCAGCGAGGTTCCCAGAGTGAAGCTGCCCAGCCGCGAAAGCTCGGCGCGAAGATCGGGGCCTGGCACATACTCCATGACGAGGTAGGCCCGCGTCCCTTCGGGGGAAGCCCACACGCCGCGGTCGTGGACGGCCACGACGTATGGGCTGGAAAGCCTCGCGGCTGCGCGTGCTTCGCGGTTGAAACGTTCGGTGAAGTCGGGGTGCGCGCCCAAGTGCGTGTGCATGAACTTGATGGCGACGTCGCGCTCAAGGCGCTTGTCGCGGGCGCGATAAACGGTGGCCATTCCGCCGCGTCCGATGAGGGCCGTGATGGCGTAACGTCCGTCGACGACTGAGCCGATGAGTGAATCCGACACGAGTCAAGACTACTAAAGGCGCGGCGGCATGCCGAATGCCGGCCGCGCCTTCAGACCGTCAGAAACGCGCCTGCGCCGCTTTGACCCTGTTGACGTATATGGCTGTGTCTGGTTTCATTCCGTTCTTTCGCACGCCGCCCAGGCCCTGGTAGTAGCCTGCGATTCCCTGGTCGGCGCTGTCCGCGTTGCTCTGGAGGTAGCGGATGATGGCGACGCCGGCGACGGCGTTGTCACGCGGATCCAATAGGTTCAAGCGCCTTCCGACGAGCCTGGATGCCCATTCTCCCGACGAGGGAATGACCTGCATGACGCCGATTGCGTTGGCGGGGGAGACCGATCGCATGTCGAAGCCCGACTCGACGTACGCGTGGGCGAGGGCGAGCTTGGGATCGACTCCCATTTGCACGGCCGTGGAGCGGACGATCTCCTGCATCTGGGCGCGGGAGGGGACGGCTGCCCCTTCGAGGGCGAGCTTGTTGGCGTTCGCGGCCGAGTTGGTCGAATCCGGGTAGGTGTAGTGGAGGAAGGTCTTCGGAACGGGGTTCTGGGGCGTCGCCGAGGCCTCCGTGGCCGCTCCCGGGATTGTCAGCGTCTTTCCCGCGTAGATGCGGGCCGGGTCCGCGATTCCGTTGGCCTGCGCGATGGCGGCGACGGTTGTTCCGTGCTGGCGGGCGATCCCGCTGAGCGTATCGCCCCGCTGGACCGTGTGGGACCCGTTCGTCTGCGTCGCGCTTTGGGCCGCGGTCTGAGGCGATGGCTGCGCAGCGGCAGGAATGGCAATCTGCTGGCCGACGTAGATGCGGGCCGGGTCTGCGATTCCGTTGGCCTGTGCGATGGCGGCGACGGTTGTTCCGTGCTGGCGGGCGATCCCGCTGAGCGTATCGCCCCGCTGGACCGTGTGGGAAAGCGAGCCTGAAGGCTCTGCGGGGAGCGGCGCCTTCGGAGCCTCGGAGATCGACGGAATCTTCAGGCGCTGCCCCGTTCGAAGGGGGCCAGTCAGTTCGTTGGCCTGTGCGATCGCCGTGGGCGAGACTCCCGTTCGCTTCGCCACCGTCTCGAGGGTGTCGTGCGAAGCTGCGCGATATGTCAGTGACGGCGCCTTCGTGCCGAGTTTCTCGAGATGGGCGACGTCCGCGGTTTTGACCGACGTGCTCGAATCGGCTGCCGCCGGCGCCATTCCGCCTACCGCAGCGGTTGCGGCGACGGCCACGCTGAGCTGAGTGCGCAAGGACATGTGTGCCTCCAAAATGTCGTGTGCGTACAGCGATGAAAGTGACAAAAGATATGTCTGATTCATCTGTGTTTAAAGTGCCATATGTGACAATAGTGGTTATTGGGGCCTCGCGCCACATGGGAGGCGAATTTGGGTTAGATTTGTGCGCGTGACCACTACTCCTGAGACATGGCTCTCCGTTCCCGAGGCGGCCGAGGCTTTGGGCGTTGCCCAAAGGGACGTGAGGAATATGCTGGCCGATCGGCGGATCCTGGCGGTCCGCAGGGGAGAGGCGGCCGCTCTCGCGATCTCGTCCCTGACGCTGGTCGACGAGGGCGGGAAAGCCGCCGTCCTCCCGTCGCTCCGCGGCACGCTGACAGCCCTTTCCGACGCCGGTTGCAGCGACGAAGAGGCGTGGCGGTGGCTGACCGCGGCGAACGGCGAACTGGGCGAACGTCCGATCGACGCCTTGCGGGCCGGACGCGTGCACGCCGTGCGCAGGGCAGCCGCGACTCTCGCGTTCTGAAGGCGGCCCGCGGCTTCACGCCGCGCCTCGTGGGGTTTGACGCTCCGCCTCGCGGAAGATTCGCGCCGCGCCCCGCGGCGGGTCGCTCCAGTCGCGGGGGCAGCGAGGACGGGCTACGAGACGCGCCCGATCAGACGGGCTACGAGACGCGCCCGATCAGTTCGAAGACGAGGGATTCGGCCATGGCCAGTCCGTCCGCGAGCGCAAGGCCGGAATTGCGGAGGGCGTCCAGAGCGGCCAAAGCCGCAGTTTCGCGACGCCGGATCATGTCTTCGTGCGCGCTGCGGGCGCCCGAGGCGATCCCGGCCTCCTGAATCCAGCGGGCGTCGTCGGGCTCGATCCGCTTGCCGAGGAGGCCGACGAGGCGGCCGCGGTCGGCGCCGTTCAGGCGCTCGAGCATAAGCGCCAGAAGAACGGTCCGCTTTCCTTGGGCGATGTCGCCGCACACCGGTTTGCCCGTCGCCTCCTCGTCTCCGAAGACCCCGAGATCGTCGTCGCGGAGCTGAAACGCCTCGCCCAGAGGCGCGCCTACCCGTTCTAGCAGGTCGAGGACGTCCCCGGAAGCTCCGGCTAGGAGTGCGCCGATGCGCAGCGGAAACACCACGGAGTACCGCGCGCTCTTGTGGGCGACGACGGACAGGGCGGCGCCGACTGAATCGGCGGCGGGCGGGGCGTTTTCGGCGCGGATGTCAAGGTACTGGCCGAAGGCGACCTCGGTGGTCATGCGGGCAAAGGCGCGAAGGGCCGCCCGGCCTGCGCGGGGGCCGACCTGCGCGCAGGCGTCCGCGAAGGCTTCCGTCGACAGCGATAGAAGGAAGTCGCCCAGAAGAATCGCCGAGGATGTGCCGAAATGCGCGCGGTCGCCGCTCCATCCGCTGCTTAAGTGCAGCCGGGCCAGAGCGACGTGGGCGGAAGGCTGGGAGCGCCTCGTCGAGGCGGCGTCGAGGATGTCGTCGTGGATCAAGGCCGAGGTTTGATAGAGCTCCGCCGCGGCGCCCGCAGAAATCGCCGGCTCGCGGTCTTCGGCGGTCGCGCAGGCGTAGCCGGCGGCGAGAAGGGCGGCGCGCGTGCGCTTGCCTCCGGAGAGCAGGCGGCGGGCGGGATCGAGAAACTCGCCCAGGCTTTCGGCGTCGCCCGGGAAATCGATCAACTCGCGCGCTCGGTCGAGGTAGGCGCGCGCCCGCGCCGAGACATCCTCGCGCAGCTCCTCCAACGCGGACTTCTCGCTCATGCGCACAGTTTAACCCGCCGGTCCGTCTAGACCGACGGTTCTCCCAACCCGCCGGTTTGCCGAAGCAGCCGGTTTGCCGAGGTCTGCCGCGCTTCGTTTTGCCCCGGCGGGAGCGCGCTCCGTTCGTCGGGCCCCGGCGTTCGAAGAAGGTCTCCTCTTTGCCGATCGACGAGCGCGCGCTCCGCTCGTCGGGCCTCGGCCGTCGCGCTCGGTCCACAGGGCTCTTTCGCGTTCGCTCCCTTCACAGGCGGCGCACGTCGGCGAACGCGCACGGGCCGCGAGAGGTCTAATCGGCGCATGGTCACCGTCACAACCCCCGAAGAGGCGCTCGTCCTCGTCCCCCACATCCTCGGCTACCGCCCGACCTCGTCTTTCGTCATGTGCGGACTCGACTCGCATTGCACCGACGCCGCCGGAACCGGCTCGTGCGTCGGGCCCATCGTGCACCTTGACTATCGGAGTGAGCCGCTGTCAGCGGACCACGGCAGATTCCTCGCCCAAGTGGCGCGCCGGCACGACGTCACAATCGCCGTTCTCGTCCTTTACTGCCAAAGCTTGAGCGAGTTGGACGTCGGCGAATTGGCGCAACGGATCGCGCTCATACACTCGATGGTCTCTCACGCGCAGCGTCCGGGGGCGGTGCTGTTTTCCTTCGCCGTGGACGCCGAACGCTTCGTCCGCCTCGACGGCGGCTCGCGGGCCGTGCGCGACGTCCGCGAACTCGAATCCTGCGCGACGGCGGCCGAACTTGTCTTCCAGGGAAGCGCCCCGGGAGCCGAGCAACCCGGAATGGCCCTGCCGACAGTGGATCCGCGCATGCGCGCCGCGGCGAGACCCGCCGCCGACGCCGCGATTGCAGCGATTGCCGCCGGCAAGGGCGAGCCCGCCGCCCAGGCCCTGTGGGATCTCTTTGACGCCGCGCAGGCGCACAGCGTCCTCTTCCGGGGAAACGTCTTCGGCCACGTGTCAGAGGGGGCCGAAGGCTGCGCGCGAGACTCGGCGGGAGCGAGCGGCGGCGTCGGTCGACTCGGGTCTGACGAGAGTCTCGCCCGAGCAGTGGGGCAGGCGAGCGCTTCTCTCACCGTCCCCCTCAACCGCGACGCCGCCCTGGCGTGGGGCTTGGAGCCCAGTCTGCAACACGGCGGCGACGCGGACGCGCAGGCGGTCGCCGAGATCCTTGCGGAAGCCGTCTCCAAGCCTCCCTCCATTTCTCGGCTGAAAACCGCCTGCAGGGTGCTTGACCTCGTCGCGGCGCACGACTGCCGCGGATCGGTCGATGCGCTCGCTGCGAGCGCATATCTGCATTGGTGGGCGTGCCTGAATTCGATCGCTGCCGACAGGGCGGAAAGAGCTCTGCGCAAGGATTCGGGGCACTCTTTGACGCGTCTCCTAGTGGATGCCCTCTCCTCGGGAATGATGGCGCCGTGGTACTTCTACGCGCGGGGCGCGGTTTAGGAGGCCCCGGCCCGCTTGAGCCGCTTCAACGACGCCCGGCGCCGAAGCCTTCGTGCTGCTCGTCGCTTCGGCGCCGCCTGTCGAAGGCGGCCCTGCGGCGGTCGGCTTCGTCGTCCTTCGCGTCCTCGCCTCGGCCCAGGCTCTCGCCTTCGCCGTACTTTCCGACGAGTTCGGCCAGCCTCTTCCGGTCGGGGAAGGTCGAAGGGTCGCTTGGGTCGATCGACTCGGCCTTCATGACCTGCTGCAGGCGTTCGATGCTCCTGTCGGCCATTCGCCCGAACTCCGGGTCGCGCAGCACCTCGTAAACGGATCGCCTGCCCTCGAGCATCTCTTTGGCTTTGCGCCGAATGTCTTCGCTTTCGGCGTTTTTGACAAGCCAGGCCAGGCTTTTGCGGTGGTTCGAATAGCGCCGTTCAGTCTCCCGCATGAATCCGTCGGTGAAAGGAGGAGGAGTGCGCGGGAAGCTTTCGGGGAGCGGCTCTTCCATCTTGCCCTCGTCCATCTTCGTTTTCTCTTTTTCAGCCATGTCTGTTTTCCTTTCCTCGGTCGCGTCTGCTTTGTTCACTTGCGGTCATGACTTCTTTTGCCCTTCCGTCATGATTCCTTCTGGTGTATTTCAGCGGTGGACACGCCTTGGAGCTCCCCTTTGGGAGACCCGGGAAGGCCGATGCCGAACATGGACGAACCGGATCCGTCGGCGACGCCGGGCGGCTGAGAGCCGAGCGTTTCGTCGCCCAAAGAGGGGTTTGGCAACGTGCCATTTGCCGTCAGATTGATTTCCGTGTTTCTACCCGTCGCGTGTGCTATCTGCAGACCTTTTATTGCTAGATCATGCGTGTCTATCCAGTCTGACAGTTTGTCGAGGTTCTTTCCCGCCGTGAGGGCTCCCATGCCAATGTCGTCGAGCGTTCCCCAACTTCTTGTGGATCTTCCGGCTGCGTTGAGGTACTTCCCGAAATCGAGGGCGTCTCCCAGCCTGCCCGTTCCTTGCCAGACGAGTTTTCCTATCTTTTCGAACAGCCCCGCCCTCAACGTGCGGACGGCGTCGGCGAGGTTGTCGAACCAGTCGAGGATGCGGCGCACCAACCCAAAGCCTCTGGGGATTTTTTCGAGGAGCGTGGGCCATCCGATGCCGCTTATGGCGGCGAGAACCGTCTCGGTCACCCAGTCGAGGAAGGTCGTCAGGAGCTGGCTGGCGATCATGTACTGGCCGTAGATCCGTTGGGCGGCGTCGTCGAAACCGGCGGAGGCCTCCTTCAGGTTGGCGCCAAGCGTCCGCACTCCGCCGACGAGCTCCGTCATGTGGGCGTCGAAGTTCGCTGACGCGTTCCCCTCCCACATCTCTTGAGCCGTCATGTCTGCGGCTCGTTTGCCCAGCTCGTCGGCGAGTGCGTCGAAGGCCTCGCCGAGTTGCCCGTACGCACTGGCATGCTGCCCCGCCGCCTCGTAGTCTCCTGAGAAGGGCTTAATGATGATCTTCATCGGGTCGAAGTTGAGGCACGAGAGGATCTTGAGCACCCAGTAGGACGGGCTGAGAAGGTCGAAGGCCTCGCCCATGAGGGTGTCGTCAAAGCGCTCGAATTCTTTGGCCGGCGGCGGCGAATCGAGAATGGACTGGGCTGTCATCGGTTTTCTCCCAGTGTCTGGTCGTATGAGCGAGCATTGTCTTCGTCGGTCTTCTCGTAGTAATCGATCGCGCCGTCTACCTGGTTGCACGTGCCGATGAGAACCGTGTGCAGCTGGTTGAAAGTGAGTTGAAGGTTGCTTGTCAGCTGACGGCTCGCCTCGGCGACGGCGTTGTAAAGGCCGGCCGTCGGCAACGCGTTCTGCAAGCCGGGTGCGTAAGAATCGAGGTATTTCTTTGCGGAGGAGGCCACCTCGGCCTCAGATTTCTTCATGGCGTCGTTCTGCGATCGGAGCCCTGAAGCATCGACAACAAACCGTGTCATCTCTATCCTTTGATCTTTTATTAACGTATGAATGCGTTCTTTCATCGAACTCTCGTATCTTACGTTCTAGATTGCGGGAAAACGCTTGTTGACCTGTTTTTGGTCACGTCTCCCCGTGACTTCTCTTGAGCGCGAAAAAGGCGTTCAGTCGGGAAACTGCAATACTCATGCTTGCAATTCGGTGGCTCCCGGTCGACGCCGCAACAGCGGTCGATGGCAACATGACTTTGCAGCGGAAGTGAATTCGGCGGACGCGCGGACGACGGCAGTGAGGCCGGCTCGGCGCGGACGGCGGCATTCGGCGGGCAGGCGACGATCGCCGATCCGGCGTGGGCGCGGCTTCGCGAATCCGGCCGGCGCGCGGTAGCATCGAAACGAAGAATGTGACGCGGCCCATTCGATGGAGGGAAGCGTCCGACAAGACGGTCCAATGGAGGGTCGAGGAGGTCCAATGGAGGAATTGCGCCCGAGCGCGCTATTCGGCGAGCACGTCGCCGCCGGGGCGACTATGACGCCTTTCGCGGGGTGGAATATGCCGCTGAGATACACGTCCGATCGCGAAGAACACCGGGCGGTCCGAGAATCGGTTGGGAAGTTCGACTTGTCCCACATGGGACAGGTCGAGGTCGAGGGGCCTCAGGCGGCCGCGGTTCTCGACTACTCGCTGTGCACGAAGCCTTCCACCATGCCGGCGGGGCGAGCCCGCTACTCGATGATGCTCGCACCGGACGGAGGGATCATCGACGATCTCATCGTCTACCGCCTGGAGGAGGCCAGGTACCTCGTCGTTCCGAACGGGGCCAACAGAATCACGGTGGTCGAAGAGCTGACTCGGCGCGGGCGCGAATGGTGCGCCAAGAACGAGGCCTCCGAAAGCCATTCCATCGTCGACCGCACCCTCGAACGGGCGCTCATAGCTGTGCAGGGGCCGGAGTCGCTCGAGGCCGTCGTCGCGCTGCTCGGCCCGGAGGACGCCGAACGCGTGGCGGCTCTCGGATACTATCGCGCCCTCGAAGCGAAGGTCGACGGCGTCCCCGCCATGATTGCGCGGACGGGGTACACGGGGGAGACGGGCTATGAAATCATGCTCCCCGCCTCCGCCGCACCCGACGTATGGCGGAAAATCGAGGCCAAAGCCTGCGGCCTGGCCTCTCGCGACACGCTTCGCCTCGAGGCGGGAATGCCGCTGTACGGCAACGAGCTCGGGCGCGACGTCACCCCCGCGGACGCCGGCGCCGCGCGGCTGCCGGCGGACCACGAATTCGTTGGGGGCGCGGCTCTGGCCGAACGCAAACCGACGTGGGACCTTTACGCGCTCGTCGGCGAAGGCCGCCGCGCCGCCCGGGCGGGCAACACGGCGATGAGCGAGGGGCGCGAGGTCGGAAAGGTGACCTCGGGCGCGCTGTCGCCGACCCTCGGATATCCCATTGCGCTCGCCCGCCTCGAACCGGGAATCGTCGAAGGCGCCGTTCTCGACGTCGACGTGCGGGGGACGCTGCAGCCCATGCGCGTGACGTCCCTCCCGTTCTACAAGCGGCCCAGGTGAATCCTCAAGCGGCTTGGTGAATCCTCAAGCGGCCCGGGCAGCCGGATGCCTTCCAGGCGAGCGGCCGTCCGCAAATCAATCCGTCCAACAATCAATCCGTCCGAACAAAAGGAACCAAGATGTCATACCCCGATGACCGCCAGTACTCCGAAGACCACGAGTGGATATCCGCCGGCAGCCCCGCCCGCGTCGGCATCACCGAGTTCGCGGCCCGCGCGCTGGACGAGGCCGTGTACGTCGACCTTCCCGAGGTGGGAAGCGAGGTGACTGCGGGGCAGGCATGCGGAGAGATCGAGTCCGTGAAATCGGTTTCGGACTTGGTCGCCCCCGCCGGCGGAAAGGTCGTGGCGGTCAATCAGGACGTCGTTGACGACCCGAAGCTGGCCACGGACGATCCCCATGGAACATGGCTCTACGAAATCGAGGTGGCCGAGCGGCCCGAGCTCATGGACAGCGCGGCCTACGAGGCGTTCGCCAAGGAGGCATGATGTCCTTCGCACGCCGACACGTCGGGACGCAGGGCGCCGACAGGCAGGCCATGCTTCAAACCGCGGGGGCGAGCAGCTTCGACGAGCTCATGGCTAAGGCCCTTCCCTTTCCTGCGCCTCCGCCGAGCCGACTGCCCGAAGCCCTGAGCGAAGCCGAGGTCGCCGCCGAACTCGCCCGGCTCGCGTCGGCCAACAGGGTGACGACGTCGATGATCGGCCAGGGCTTCTACGACACCGTGGTCCCCGCTCCCATCGTGCGCGACATTCTCTGCAATCCCTCGTGGTATACGGCCTACACGCCGTACCAGCCCGAGATCTCGCAGGGACGGCTCGAAGCCCTCCTCAATTTCCAAACGCTGACAACCGAGCTGACGGGAATGGACGTCGCGGGCGCCTCCCTTCTCGACGAAGCGTCCGCGGCCGCCGAGGCCGTCGCCCTCGCCGTGCGCGGCGCCAAGGGAAAGACGAAGGTCGCGGTCGATTCGGACGTCTTCGCCCACACCCGCGCGGTCATCGACACTCGGGCGGCGGCCCTTGGCCTGGAGATCGTCGACGTGGACGTCCTCGGCGGCGACGTCGACGTCTCGGGGTGTGCGGGCCTGCTCGTCCAGTATCCGGCGGCTTCGGGCTCGATCGGCGACGTCGGACGCTATCGGGAGCTTGCTCAGGCCGTTCAAGCCGAGGGCGGAAGCCTCATCGTGATTGCAGACCTTCTCGCCCTTGCGCTCCTGACCCCGCCCGGGGACTTCGGCGCGGACATCGTGGCCGGAAGCGCGCAAAGGCTCGGGCAGCCGATGGGCGGCGGCGGTCCGCACGCCGGCTACATCGCCGCGCGCAAGGCCCGCGAACGGCAGCTCCCGGGCCGTCTTGTGGGCGTCTCCCGCGACGCCGACGGCCATCCTGCCTACCGATTGGCGCTCCAGACGCGCGAACAGCACATCCGCAGGGAAAAAGCGACGTCGAACATCTGCACCGCGCAGTCCCTGCTCGCCATTCTCGCCTCCATGTACGCCGTCTACCACGGACCGGAGGGCCTGCGCCGGATCGCTTCGGAGGCACACGAGAAAGCCCGCGCCCTCGCGCGGGCCCTGGACTCGGCGGGAGTGCGAGTCAAGCCGGAGCCGTTCTTCGACACCCTCGAGATTTCGCTGCCGGGCCGAGCCGAGGAGGCCGCCCAGGCGCTCGCCGAACGCGGCGTCCGGGTCTTCGTCAGGGATTCCTCGACGATTCGCCTCTCAACGGACGAAAGGACCCGTGCGGGCGACCTCGACGTCGTCGCACAGACCCTGTCCGCCTTCGGCGAGGAGGATCCGGCGGCGGAGGGAAAGTCGGAAGGCAGAGCGGCGCCGGCCACCGCAAAGGAGACAGGAATCGGCGACATACCGGCCTCGGGGCTGCGAGCGGACGGCTTCCTCGCGCAGGAGGCCTTCCACTCCCATCGGACCGAAACGGAGCTCATGCGGTACATGCGCGAGCTCGCGGCGAAGGACTACGCCCTCGACCGGGGGATGATCCCGCTCGGCTCGTGCACCATGAAGCTGACGGCCGCCGCGGAGGCAGAGGCCATAACGCTTGAGGGCTTTGCCCGAATCCACCCCTTCGCGCCGCAGGAGGACACGGCAGGATATCGCGAGATGATAGGCGACCTCGAGAGGTGGCTCGCCGACATCACGGGGTACGACGCCGTCTCCGTCCAGCCGAATGCGGGAAGCCAGGGGGAATTCGCGGGTCTGCTCGCCATACGCGCCTACCACGAGTCGCGCGGCGAGGCGGATCGGAACGTCTGCCTCATTCCGGCGTCGGCCCACGGAACCAACGCGGCCTCAGCGGCGCTGGCGGGATTCAAAGTGGTCGTTGTGGGCACGGCGCGCGACGGCTCCACGGACATGGACGCCTTGCGCGAGGCGCTGGCCGACAACGAGGGACGCGTTGGCGCCCTGATGATCACGTATCCGTCGACCCACGGCACATTCGAGCCGCACGTGCGGGAAGTGACCGCCGCCGTCCACGAGGCCGGAGGACAGGTCTACATCGACGGCGCGAACCTCAACGCCCTCGTCGGCTATGCGCGGCCCGGCGACCTCGGAGGCGACGTGTCACACGTCAACCTTCACAAAACCTTCGCGATCCCGCACGGGGGCGGCGGGCCGGGCGTCGGCCCCGTCTGCGCCAAGGGGCATCTGGCGCCCTTCCTCCCGGGCGAGGGGCGAAGGGTCGCGGCAGCACAGTGGGGTTCCGCGGGAGTCCTTCCCATCACGTGGGCCTACCTGCGGCTCATGGGCGCCGACGGTTTGAAGGAGGCGACCGCCAGCGCGGTTCTCGCGGCCAATTACGTGGCGAATCGGCTGGAAGGCGCCCTACCCGTCCTCTATCGCGGGCCCGGGGGCTTCGTGGGCCACGAGTGCATCCTCGACACGAGGGTCCTCAAGGAATTCGGGGTGACGGTCGACGACGTCGCCAAACGGCTCATCGACTACGGATTCCATGCCCCGACGATGAGCTTCCCCGTTCCCGGAACCCTCATGGTCGAGCCGACCGAGTCAGAGGGCAAAGGCGAGCTCGATCGGTTCTGCCGCGCGGTCGAGGCGATAGTCTCCGAGGCCAGGGACGTCGGCGAAGGAAGGTGGCCCGCCGAGGACAACCCGTTGGCCAACGCGCCGCACACGGCCGAGTGCATCGCTGCGGACGAATGGAGCCATCCCTATTCGCGCGAGCTCGCGGCCTACCCGGGGGCGCTGGCGGCCAGGAAGGGGGGCGACGACGCCCGGCGCGTACGCCGCCTCGTCGAGACGAAGTACTGGCCGCCCGTCCGGAGGATCGACGGGCCGTGGGGAGACCGAAACTTCAGCTGCACGTGTCCTCCTGTCGAAGTCTTCGAGGACTAGGCTCCTCGAGGCAGATCTGGAGAACTAGCTCACAGTCGCAAGCGGCGGGAATTGCCTCCGCCGCTTGCGCGTTATAGACACTATCTAGAACTATGCCCACAATCGGCTGGTTCGGGAGAAAACCTAGGTGAAAGGTCCCACGTGGCAACGATATCCGCACAGGCAACCGAGAACGAGACGGCTTCGCAGGCGCAGGGCGAGGACGGCGCCGAGAAGCCAGCCACGAACAAGCCGCAGTCGGCCAAGAGCAAGGAGACGGCGGCCTCCGGGGAGAAAAAGGCCGGCGAGGCCTCCGAGAAGGAATCCTCCGCGAAAAAGTCTCCCGCGAAGAAGGCGAAGGCTGCTGGGAAGGGCGCAAAGGCCGCCGCCAAGAAGACGGCGACGAAGAAAACGGACGCCAAGGCAGCCGAGGGCGAGGACGGCTCGAAGGAGGCGAAGGGAAAGGACGGCCAGGAGGGTTCCAAGAAGCCTTCGACGAAGAAATCGGAGTCGAAGAAGGCCGCGCCCAAGAAGTCTGGAACGAAGGCTTCCGCGAAGAAGGCCGCGCCCAAGAAGTCTTCGGCTTCGAAGTCCGAGGCCGATGAAGAGGCCGCCGGGCAGGGCGCCGCAGACGAACAGGCCTCCGAGTCGAAAGCCGCGGCAAAGCCCGCCAAGAAGTCTAAGAAGGCCTCCTCGAAGAAGAAGTCTTCGGCGAAGCGCGCCGATGAAGGCGGGCACGCCGAGGGCGAGACGGGCGCAGCGCAGAACGGGGGCGTCGATTCCGACGTCGATATGGACGATCTCGACCGGGGCTCCGACGAACTGGACGATTCGGCGGACGCGGAGGAGGCCGATGCGGACGCCGACTCGGACGAGGAAGGGGAAGATTCCGACGACAAGGATGGAACGGAGCGCCCCCGCGGGAGGAACCTGACGGAGGACGCGATCCCGGCATCCAAGGGCGCTTTCACGATGAAGGACTCGGACGAGTCGGACGAGCCCGCCGTCCGCGTCCACGTGGCAGGCGCCACTGCCGACCCCGTCAAGGACTATCTCAAGCAGATCGGCAAGGTTCCGCTCCTCAACGCCGAAGAGGAAGTGGAACTCGCCCGGCGCATCGAAGCCGGACTTTACGCCCAGCACATCCTCGAATCCGGTTCGCTCGACAAGGCCAAGGACCGCATGTACATGCGCGAGCTCAAGCTCATTTCGCGCGACGGGCAGCAGGCGAAGAACCACCTCCTCGAAGCCAACCTCCGCCTGGTGGTTTCCTTGGCCAAGCGTTACACGGGCCGCGGCATGCTCTTCCTCGACCTCATCCAAGAGGGCAACCTCGGGCTGGTTCGCGCCGTCGAGAAATTCGACTTCACGAAGGGCTTCAAATTCTCCACGTACGCCACATGGTGGATTCGGCAGGCGATCACTCGCGCCATGGCCGACCAGGCGCGCACCATTCGAATCCCCGTCCACATGGTCGAAGTGATCAACAAGCTCGCGCGGGTTCAGCGTCAGATGCTTCAGGACCTCGGCCGCGAGCCGACCACGATCGAGCTCGCCAAGGAACTCGACATGACCGAGGAAAAGGTCATTGAGGTCCAAAAGTACGGGCGTGAGCCGATTTCGCTGCACACGCCCCTCGGCGAGGACGGAGACTCCGAATTCGGCGATCTCATCGAGGATTCGGAGGCGGTGGTCCCGGCCGACGCCGTCGGCTTCACGCTGCTTCAGGAGCAGCTGCGCCAGGTCCTCGACACGCTCTCGGAGCGGGAGGCGGGCGTGGTTGCGATGCGCTTCGGCCTGACCGACGGGCAGACGAAGACCCTCGACGAGATCGGGAAGGTCTACGGCGTCACGCGCGAGCGCATCCGGCAGATAGAGTCCAAGACGATGTCGAAGCTTCGCCATCCCTCGCGCTCTCAGGTGCTGCGCGACTATCTCGACTGATCGGCGGGCTGCGCGTCCGCTGCCCCGGCTAACGCGCAGGCGCCGTGCCGCAGGACGGCGAAATAGAGCGTCGGCTGCTGCGCTTCGAAGGCCCCGATCCGCGTCAGAAAAGGAAATCGGGCCAACTGAGCTCCGCGGCCGCGCCGCGCGCCTCGATCCACGCTGCGGGCTCTACGGCCTCGCCGCTGCGCGAGAAAGCCCTTTCCGCGTAGCGAACTCCGTCGGCTTCGGCGTTCAAGTAGTGCCGCAGCAGGCCGGCAGCCGTGTGCGCGTCTGCCAGCGCGCGGTGACGCTTTGCCGTCGCCACGCCGGCGCGCTCGGCCGCGGCGGCCAATCCGTGCCTTCCCGGCGGAAGGTAGATCTTCGACAGCTCCATCGTGCACACCGTCGCCTCGCGCGGAACGTGCATGCCATAGCCCGCCCGGGCGAAAGACGCGTTGAGGAATCCGACGTCGAACGTCGCGTTGTGCGCCACGAGTGCCCTGCCGGAGAACAGCCCGCGAATCTGCGGAAGCAGATCGGCAAGCGTCGGGGCGTCGGCGACGTCGGCATCCGTCAGGCCGTGCACGAAAACCGCCCCCATCCCGCGCAGAGGATTGACGAGGCTCTGCCATTCGCCCTCCGGCTCGCCCGACTCGTCCAGCAAGACGACTCCGATCTCCACGATCCGATCGCGCACAGGGCTGAGCCCCGTCGTTTCTACATCGACGACGGCATACCCCATGGCCCCTCCATTCGCGCTCGGCCCGTCGATGCGCGGACGCCGCCAGGCTCCTCAAAGAGCGAAAGTCCCGCTGTGTGCGTGTCCAAAGAATTCTACGCCCTCTGCCTCGCGGCAAACGTCGGGCCCGCCCCGACGGCCTCGTGGAAGCCGCTTCGACCATGGAAGTCCCTTCGACGGCGTCTGCCTCCCGCTTTCTGCGCAATGCCGATGGCCTCCCGCTTTCTGCGCAATGCCGACGGCCTCCCGCTTTCTGCGCAATGCCGACGGCCTCCGAACGGATTCTTCCTCGCCGCCGCCTTCCGATTCTGCCTCGCCTTCCGATTCCGTCTCGCCGCCGCGCCCAAGCCCGCCGGGGGCACGCGAGTGTAGCAGAGCGCTCATTTAGCCCGAGGTGAAAGCGGGGCTTTCGGCGCTGGCGTAGGCCGTCTCACGTGCTTGTATATACCCGTGGCTACTTTGACGAACGACGAGATGAAGCACGACTCCGCCGTCCACGACGGCGCCATGACCGCTCTCGACCGGTGCGACGCCTGCGGCGCGCAAGCCTACGTTCGCGTGGAGATGCCCTATGGGGTTCTTATGTTTTGCGGACATCACGCGAATGCGCACCTCGAGAAGCTGGTGGCCTCGGCGGTTTCGGTGCGTGACGAGCGCGAACGCATCGGCTGAGGCAGGCTAAAACGAGCCCATCGGCTGGCGGCGGCGTTCGCTGTCGAATAAAAGTGCGAAAGTGAGATTCGCCCGATTGTGCGAGCCGATGCCTGAAAAGGGGCGCGTGTGAGTACGATGTGCGAGTGACGTCTAACGAAAGCTACACCGCGAGGCACCTTCAGGTCCTCGAAGGCCTCGAGGCGGTCCGCAAGCGACCCGGAATGTATATCGGGTCCACCGACTCGCGCGGCCTCATGCATTGCCTGTGGGAGATCATAGACAACGCCGTCGACGAGGCGCTGGAAGGCCACGCGGACGCCGTCGAGGTCCGCCTCTACGCCGATGGATCGGTCGAGGTGCGGGACAACGGCCGCGGCGTCCCCGTGGACGAGGTTCCGGGCGTGGGGCTCTCAGGCGTCGAAGTCGTCTACACCAAGCTGCACGCCGGAGGGAAGTTCGGCGGAGGGTCCTACGGTTCCTCCGGCGGTCTGCACGGCGTCGGGGCCTCCGTGGTCAACGCCCTGTCCGAACGCATGGACGTCCAGGTCGATCGCGGCGGGAAGACCTACCAGATGCAGTTCCACAGGGGGGAGCCGGGGCGCTTCTCCGACGGCGCATCCGGCCCCGACCCCCGCGCCCCCTTTTCGGCGTTCACCGAGTCCTCGGTGCTCGACGTCGTCGGCAAAGTCGCCAAGAACAAATCCGGCACGCGGGTGCGCTACTGGGCCGATCCCGAGATCTTCCTCGCCTCGGCGGCCTTCTCCTATGAAGAGCTCGTCGAAAGGGCCCGCCAGACGGCCTTCCTCGTGCCCGGCCTGACCATCTCCCTCGTCGACGAGAGGGAGGGCACTGCAGGGGAAAATGCCGAAGGGGAAGGCGACGAAGGGCAGGCCCCGCACGAGGGCCCTCGCACGGAAACCTTCCGCTTCGACGGCGGGACCGTGGACTTCGTCGATTTCCTCGCGCCCGACTCCGCGGTCACGGCGACGATGCGCCTGACCGGCGAGGGGACGTTCGCCGAGAAGGTCCCCGTTCTCGACGCCGAATCGGGCCACCTCGTCAGCCGCGAGGTTGAGCGAGCCGTCGCCGTCGACGTCGCGCTGCGCTGGGGCAAGGACTACGAGACGCGAGTGGAGTCTTTCGTCAACATCATTCGCACTCCGGGAGGGGGAACGCACCAGAGCGGATTCGAGCAGGGGCTCATGAAAGTCGTGCGCTCGCTCGTCGAATCGAATTCTCGGCGCCTGAAGATGAGCGCGAAAGACCCGAGGATCGAGAAGGACGACGTCCTGGCCGGCCTGACAGCCGTGGTGACCGTGCGCCTGCCCGAGCCGCAATTCGAGGGGCAGACCAAGGAGATCCTCGGCACGTCCGCCGTTCGCGGGATCGTCTCCGGCGTGGTCGAGAGGGAGCTGGGCGCGATCCTCGGATCGTCCAAGCGCGACCAGAAGACGGAGACGTCCAGGCTGCTGGAGAAGGTCGTGGCGGAGATGCGCGCCCGCGTGACAGCGCGCATGCACAAGGAGATCTCTCGGCGCAAGAACGCCCTCGAAGCCTCGAGCCTTCCGGCGAAGCTGGCCGACTGCCGGAGCGAGGATGTGGCCGAGACCGAGCTTTTCATCGTCGAGGGGGATTCAGCCCTGGGAACCGCCAAGCTCGCGCGGTCGAGCGAATTCCAGGCCCTTTTTCCCATCCGCGGCAAAATCCTCAACGTCCAAAAGGCTTCGACGGCGGACATCCTCAAAAACAAAGAGGTCTCCGAGATCATCCAGGTGGTCGGGGCGGGAAGCGGGCGGACCTTCGACCTTCCCGCGGCGCGCTACGGCAAGGTCATTATGATGACAGACGCCGACGTCGACGGCGCCCACATTCGCACCCTTCTGCTCACCCTCTTCTTCCGCTACATGCGCCCGCTCGTTCAGGAGGGGCGAGTCTACGCCGCGGTGCCCCCGCTTCACAGAATCGAAGTTTCCGGCGGCAAAGGCGGCAAGAAGAGCTACATATACACGTACTCGGAGGACCAGCTCCACGCCGAGCTTCGCAAGCTCGAGCGCGCGGGCAAGAGCTACCGCGAGCCCATTCAGCGATACAAGGGCCTCGGCGAGATGGACGCCCACCAGCTCGCGGAGACGACGATGGACCCTTCGCGTCGAACCTTGCGGCGGATCCGCATGGAGGACGAACGGGCGCTTATGGAGGCTGAGACCGTCTTCGAGCTGCTCATGGGCAACGACGTCGCTCCGCGCAGGGAATTCATCGTCGAGGGGGCTGCGGCTGTGGACCGCGATCGGATCGACGCCTAAAATTGCCAAAGATGGGGTGGGTTGAGTTAGGGCCCGCAGACGCGGGCGAAATCTATGCTGTCGTCGGCGCCATCGAAGCGGCCGACGACAGCCCGCTGCGCACCAGCTTGGAAGAGATCGAGAGGTTCTTCGATCCCGCTTTGGCGTGGCGCGCCATCGGCGTTCGCGCCTCCGATTCGAGCCTTCTGGCCGTCGGGATGGCCCGAATCGTGCGCAGCGGGGGCGAAGTGCGTCTTTTCGGCGGCGTCCACCCGGACGCCCGCGGCGAGGGGATTGGAAAGCTGCTCGCGGCCGAACAGGTCAAGTCCGCGCGCGCCATCGGCGGCAGCAGCGCGATCGTCCACGTCGACGGGGCCAACGCCGGGCTTGCCGAGCTCTTGGCGCGCGAGGGCTTCGAGCTTTCGCACGAGTACGTGCAATTGCGCAAGAGCGTGGCGAGCTTTCCGCGTTTCGACGTTCCCCCGCACATGAAGATCGTCCCCCTGACGGAGGATCTCGACGAGGACGTCCTGCGCTTCTACAACGCCGTGCAGACGAAGTCCGGCGGGGAGCCCTCGGCGCGCGGGGATTGGCAGGCCGAACACGCAGCCATCGACCGAACGTGGAGCTTCGTCGCGCTCGACGTGCGCGGAGACCGCCCGAGGGTCGCCGCCTATGTGGTGTGCGAACGCTACGACGAAGAATGGGAGGCCCTCGGATGGTCCGAGGGCTACCTAGCCGAAGTGGTCCTCGGCGAGGAGCATCGGGGGATCAACCTGGTTTCCGTGCTGCTCCGCCAAACGATCGACGCGGTCAAAGAAGTCGGCGTCTCATACGTAGGCGTAGACGTTCCCGAGGGGGACTACCTGCTGAGCACCTTCCTCGACCGGGGCTTCGAACGCATGGGCGTCACCCGCGTATACGTCAACCGTTTCTGAGCGTCCTTGTTGGCCGCCTCGATTCCGCGCGCGCGGCGGCGCGCCACGCTCCGGGCGACGCATCGAAAGCCTCTCGCGCTCGATTCCGCGCGCGGCGGCGCGCCCGATTCACGGATGCGCTTCCTTGGCTTGAGTGCGCGCTGACTGCACGGGGTTTGCACGGGGTCTGAACTGCGACCGGGCGCACTCAGCCGATGGCCGCGACGGGCGCGGCCAGGGGCTGGCCAGAGCCGTCCCGCCTTTCGTCCGTCTCGGGCAGGCCGATCGGCTGGCCGCCCGCGCCGACGGCGTGAAGCGGCGCCTGTCCCACGGCCGCGAGCTGCAGGCAGTCCTCGCCGCGCAGGAACCGTTGGGCCCTGACTCCGCCGGTTCCGCGGCCCTTTGCCGGGAACCGGTCGAGCGGCGTGACCTTCGCGTTTCCCGCCACGGTTCCCTCGAGCGCGTCGCGGCTTCCCGAGACGGTTGCGACGAGGGTTCCGCCGACGTCGTCGCCCGGAACGACGCCCAGGGCGATGACCTTCGCCTCTGCTCCCAGGCGGATTCCCGCGACGCCGCGCCCGGTCCGGCCCTGAGGGCGCACGGACGAGCCGTCGAAGCGAAGCAGATGGGCGTCGGAAGAGACGAGGACGATCTGGTCCGCGTCCGCGCAATGCCCGCACCCGATCACCGAATCGCCCTTTTCTAGCCCGATGAGCTCCCACGAATCCTTGCCGGGGTGGCCCGCGCCGACCCTCTTGATCCTGCCGCGCTCGGTGGCGAGAACAGGCGGGGCGGCCGCCTCGGAAAGGTCGATGAGGCCGACGGCGCGCTCGCCCTCGGCGAGGGAGACAAGCTCGCGCAGCCGCGCTCCGGCGGCGAGGGAGGGGGCGTCGGGCGCGACGGGAACGTCGAGGACGTCGAGCCGAACCGCCCGGCCCGCCGACGTCACGACGCCGATCTGCCCGCGCGCGGTGGCTGGGACGGACGCGAGGATCGCGTCGTGAGGCCCGCGCTCGCCCTCCCTGGCCGGCGGCGAGGAATCCGCGGTCCGCGCCACCAGGCCGGTTCCCGACAGAAGGACGAAGCAGGGGTCGTCGGCCACCTCGAGCGGGAGGGCGGCCGAGCTTCCCGCCTCCGTGGCGCCGTCGGATTCGAGGAGGACCGTCCTGCGGGGGGTGCCGTGGGCCCGGGCGACCTCGTCCAGCTCGGCCGAGACGAGGTCACGCAGGCGCTCGGGCGAATTGAGGACGTCCTCGAGGTCGGCGATGGCCTCCAGGAGTTCGCTTCGGCGTTGCTCGAGCTCGATCACCGAGTACTTCGTCAGGCGGCGCAGCCGAAGCTCCAGAATGTACTCGGCTTGGGGCTCGGTCAGGTCGAAGACCTGCATGAGGCGCGTGCGCGCCGTCGCGGCGTCGTCGGAGGAGCGGATGAGCGCGATGACCTCGTCGATGTTGACGACTGCCACCAGCAGGCCGTCCACGAGGTGAAGCTCGCGGGAGGCTTTGTCGAGTCTGAAGCGCGAGCGGCGCCTGGTCACGTCGAGGCGGTGGTCGAGGAAGACGCGCAGCAGCTCGATCAGCCCGAGGGTCTGCGGCTGGCCGCCGACGAGCGCCACGTTGTTGATGCCGAAGGAATCCTCCAGCGGCGTGTGCCGGTAAAGCTGAAGCAGGACGGCCTCGGGGTTGAAGCCGTTCTTGACCTCGACCACCAAACGCATCCCGTGATGGCGGTCGGTCAGATTCTGGATGCCCGTCACGCCCTGGACCTTCTTGGCGTTGATCGCGTCCTTGAGCTTCTCGATGACCTTCTCCGGCCCCACGAGGTAGGGGAGCTCGGTGAAGACGATTCCCTTCTTCCTCGCCGTGACGTTCTCGATGTGCGCCGTGGCGCGGGTTTTGAAGATTCCCCGGCCGGAGGCGTAGGCCTCGCGGATGCCCTCCAGCCCCACGATCTTCCCGCCCTCGGGAAGGTCGGGCCCGGGCACGAACCGCATGATCTCCTCCAGGTCCGCCTCGGGATTGGCGAGGAGGCAGCGGGCCGCGGCGATCACCTCCACGAGGTTGTGGGGCGGCATGCTCGTCGCCATTCCGACGGCGATCCCCGAGGACCCGTTGACCAGGAGGTTCGGGATGGCGGCGGGAAGCACCTCGGGCTGCTCGAGGGTGTTGTCGTAATTGGGCGCCATGTCGACGGTGTCCTCGTCGAGCGAGGAAATCATCGCCATGGCAGCGGGCGCCATGCGCACCTCCGTGTATCGGGGCGCCGCCGGCCCGTCGTCGAGCGAACCGAAATTGCCGTGCCCGTCGATCATCGGCAGCCTGAGCGTGAACGGCTGGGCCAGCCTGACCATCGCGTCGTAGATGGCGACGTCGCCGTGCGGATGGAGCCTGCCCATGACGTCCCCCACGACCCTGGAGGATTTGACGTGGCCGCGGTCGGGGCGAAGCCCCATCTGTCCCATTTGGAAGAGTATGCGCCGTTGAACGGGTTTGAGCCCGTCTCTGGCGTCGGGGAGGGCCCGCGCGTAAATCACGGAGTACGAATACTCGAGGAAGGACGTGCGCATCTCCTGCGTGACGTCGATGTCTATGACCTTCTCCGCAGACGGCTCGCTAATCTTTGGCATGCGAACAAGTATTCCCCTTGTTCCCGGTTTCCCGCCCGTCATTCAAGGTGATATTGGCGACGCCCGGCCGCCTCGCGAGGGTCCGCCGGGCAGGCCGTGCGTGCGTGGGATCGATCAAAATGAGACAATCGGCGAGTGAACGCTAATCGTTACGAGGATTTCATATCGGAACTCAACGAATTGGACGACGGCGACGCCCCTGTGGCTCGAGACGTCGCGGCGGCGTTGAAATCCGATCCCGAAATCTTGGCGTATTTCGTGCGTCCCCAAACCCTTTTCGACAGCGACTCCGTCTACGAGTCCGTCACATGCTACGCCGTGACGGACTCCTCGCTGCACGTGATTTCCTCCGACGTCTCCTACGAGTTCGCGCCGGAAGGCGAACTGTTGACGAGCGTGCGCACCCTGCCCTTGTCGATGCTCCGCGACGTCCAGCTCCTGCGGCGGCGCAGCCTTCAGGGGCCGCATGCGGGCGAGCTTTCGGCCATCGGCGTCCACGCAGTCTGGGGAGGGTCCTGGCTGATCGACAGCTTTCCGGCGGGATGCGAGGACCCGTCCTGCACCCTCGACCACGGCTCGATGGCCCACGCGGTGGCCGAGGACCTCGACGTGTTCGTCGACACGTCGCTCGACGCCGCGGTCTTCTCCAAGGGCGCCGAATTCATCCTCCGCCTCCACGAAATCCTCGTCGGGGCGGGCCGGTGAGCCAAACCGCCCGGCCCTTGGCCGATGATTTTCCAGTCCCCGGAAAACGGCGCCTTCGGGCGGCGCTTTCGGCCGCCATGGACGCCGTCGGCTTGGCGACGGCGACGTCGGCCTCGGATTCCGAACGCGACAGAGCGGCGCTCGGGCTGCCCGAGGCCGACCGCGTCTGCTTCGTCATGGTCGACGGGCTGGGCGCCGAGAACCTCGACGCCAGAGGCGGCCACGCCCCCACGCTTCGGTCGATGACCCATTTTGAGCCGCTTGCGACCGTGGCGCCTTCGACTACCGCCGCCGCCATAACCGCGGTGGGAACGGGCGAGCCGCCGGGAAAGACCGCGATGATGGGGTATTCGCTGCGTTCCCCGGCCAGCGGCAGGCCGTTTTCCCTCATCAAATGGGACGACCCCGGGCTCGACCCGCTTTCGTGGCAGAGCCAGCCGACGCTGTTCGAAAGGCTGGGTCCGCGCGCGCAGGCCTGCCGCGTCGTCCAGCCTTCCGCTTTTGTCGGCTCGGGACTGACGTTGGCCGCCCTCCGGGGCGCGGAGGCCGTGCCCGCCGAAACCCTCGACGAGCGGGTCGATGCGGCCGCCAGGGCTTTGCGGCGCGGGGCCGAATGCGTCTACCTCTACTGGGGCGAAATCGATCATGCGGGCCACGCCGCGGGGTGGACGTCCGGTGAATGGGTGGCCGAGCTGGAGAGCTTCGACTCCGCCGTCGCCTCCCTGGCCCGCTCCGTCCCTCGCGGGACGCTCATCGTCATCACCGCCGACCACGGAATGGTCGACGTCGGCACAAGGATCGACCTCGCCGATTCTCCCCGGCTGCGCGAGGGGGCGGACCTCGTCGCGGGCGAGGACCGCGCGGTTCAGGTGTACACCCGGGAACCGGAGGCCCTCGTGGCGCGGTGGAGGGAGGAGCTCGGCGAGTCTGCGCTCGTCCTGACGGCCGACGAAGCCGTTGCAACGGGAGTCTTCGGCCCCGTCGGAGATTTCGCCCGCTCCGTCATGGGCGACGTCGTCTCCTTCCAACGCGGCGATTGCGCCGTCTTCGACTCTCGGGGGCGCACGGGCCCGCCGATGCGCGGCGTCCACGGATCCCTCACGTCCGTCGAAATGCTCGTTCCTCTCATCGCGGAGGTCGTTTGACAGTGGAGGTCATTTGATGTTTGTTGCTGGAGCCGCCTGATGGCGGAGCTGGTCTTCTTTTCGGGGACGATGGACTGCGGGAAGTCCACTTTGGCGTTGCAGACGGCGTACAACCACGAACGACGCGGCATGAGGGGCCTTCTCTACAGCCGCAACGACAGGGCGGGAACCGGCAGGCTCTCCTCGCGCATCGGCCTGGAGTCGCGGGCTTTCGAGGTGGACGAGAGCACCGATTTCTGGAAGGCCGTGGCGAGGGAGCGGACCGACGGGCGGGAGGTCGATTTTCTCATCTGCGACGAGGTCCAGTTCTACACCGAGGCCCAGATCGAGCAGCTGGCGAGGATAGTGGACGAGATCGAAATCGACGTCTTCGGCTTCGGAATCACGTCGGATTTTATGACGAGGCTGTTTCCCGGATCCGCGCGCATGATCGAACTTGCCGACAGAGTGGAGGTTTTGCAGGTCAGGGCGCTGTGCTGGTGCGGAAAACACGCCACGCACAACGCGCGCACCGTCGACGGCGCCATGGTCACGGAGGGGGAGCAGGTCGTCGTCGGCGACACCGACGCCGGAAAGGCGGGCTACGAGGTGCTGTGCCGATATCACCACATGAGGCGAATGACCGCGAGCGCGGCCCGTGCGGCGAAGCAGCTCCCCCTCGGCGAGCCCTAACCTTGTTCTTGCAGACTGTTCCTTTTCTTTCGGGCCGTTCTTTGCGAATCGTCTAGCCCTTCTTCGAACCGTCTAGTCTTTCTTCCCGAAGACGATTTCGTCCCAGCTGGGCATCGACGGGCGCGAGCCTCGCCGTTTTTTCGAGCGATCGGATCGCCGTTCGGACGGGGCGAAGGCGTCCGGAGAGGCCTGTTCGGCCTTCGAGTCTCCCTTCTCTCCCTCGGGAGAGCGCCCGCCGCGGGCCGCGCCGTCTGCCTCCGCCGATGCGCCCTTTCCGCCCTTGCCTTCTTTGCCTCGGGAACGCTTGCCTTTCGCCTTCTGAGGGGGTTCATTGCCCCATCGGTCCGGGCGTGCGCCGCTGCCCGCCCGCTCGTTGGGCTTGGGTTGTTCGTTCGCCGCGGAATTTTGTTCGCGATCGGCGGTCGAACGGCGGGGCAGGCTCAAAATCGTCGCGTCGCGGGCCGTCTCCGGGGCGGAAGCCGGAGGGTGAGCGCCGTCGTAGTCGGGGTCTTCCTCGACCTTCGGCATCGGACGGACCCTGCCCCTTTGAGTGTCGAGGGAGGCGAGAACCTCTTCGATTCGCCCCTTTTCATCGGCTTTGCCGCGACCGTCTGCCGCGTCCGCGTCGCCGTTCGCCTTTCGCGCGTTCGCCGGCGCCTCGGCCGGAGCGTTCCCGCCGCCCCCGTCTGCCTTTTCTCGGTCATCGCCGCCCGCTCTGTGCGAGTGGCGGCGATGTCCTTTTTCGCTCTGAACTAAATCCACCGGCGCAGGCGGGGTGTTCACGGCCCGCCAAGTTCCTGTCGAAGCCGGCAGCTGGGTCTCCGAGAGCCAGGCGGCTTCGTCGTCGAGCGCCTCCAGGAGGCGCCGCTCCAGATCGACGTGCCACGTGGCGCGATGCTCGCGGTCGCCCGTGACGAAGACGGCGACGAGCGTCCAAGGCTCGCCGTTCTTGCGCAAGGAGTCCCAGGTGATGTCGTTTGGATTGACGCCGCGGCCGACGAGGCGCGATGCGACGAGCTCCTCGAGCGTCAGGCCGGCGCTGTCGTGGCCGATTGAGAAGGACCGGGCAAGCTGGGCGGTGTACTCGCGTTCCGCGACGATCGGAAACGCGAGGGGGTTGACTCGGGAGGCGGGAAGCGCGGAAAGCTCGCACACGTCCTCGACGGACAGCCCCTCGCGTATATAGGACTGGATTTCCCGCGGCGTCATCTGCCGTTTCGATTCGGACGGGTTCTCGACGACGGGCTTATCGCGTCTGAGCGTTGCGCGCAACAGGTCGGTGATGGGTAGGATATACCTATTGCCTTCGGCGTCATTGAGCGTGAGAGTCTCGCCGTCGGGCCCGAGTCCCAAGAGCTCCAGTTTTTTCATGTCTCCCCTTGAAATCGTAGTCACCTTAAGGTTGCCACACGACGGGCGGAATGGGCCGATTCGCCCGGGTGTGTCACGCTTGGCGCTCTGCTGTGCGTTTCGCTTGTGGATTGACAGACTGGACGAATCCGAAAAACCTGATACATTGTGGGCGCACGCGGGGCCGGACGGGGTGTCCGCGGCCTAAACAGCGGCAGACGATGCCGCCAAGACAAGACGAGTGGAGCTGACAATGGCAACCGATTACGACGCACCGCGCAAGCAGGACGAAGAACTCCGCGAGGATTCCCTCGAGCAGCTCAAGGCTCGGCGCTCAGAGCATCAGTCGGCGGAGGTCGAGGAGGACGAGGTCGAGGCCGCCGAAGGCTTCGAGCTGCCCGGGGCCGACCTGTCGAACGTCGAGCTTTCGATCAGCGTCGTGCCCGCCCAAGACGACGAATTCACGTGTTCGCAGTGTTTCCTGGTGCACCATAGATCACAGCTTGCCTACGAAGAAGGCGGACTGCCCGTGTGCACGGAGTGCGCGGGCTAAAATGGTGCGCATGGTCCGACCGAGCGAACCGCGATTCTGAAAGGGTTGACACGTGGGACTATTTGGGAAGAAAAGGGCCAAGGCCCGAGAGGCGGAGGCCGACGTCGCCGAGGCCGAGGTCGAGAAGACCGTTGGGCCCTACGACGAAGCCGAGGCGCCCGAAGACGACGAGCTGCTCGAATGCGGCGCCCTCAGGCTGCCGCCGGTTGAGGACGCAACGATCCAGTTCACGGTCGAGCGCAACCGCGAAGTGGTCCTGGGCGCCGTATACATCGTGGGCGAGAGCGCCCTTCAGCTTCAGGTCTTCGCGGCCCCGAAGTCGAGCGACCTCTGGGACGACGTGCGCGCCGACATGATTTCCTCGATTGCCTCGCAGGGAGGGTCTTCGCGCGAGGCCGACGGAGAGTACGGGCGGGAGATCCACGCGCAGATGCCGGTCGAGGGGTCGAGGACGGTCAACCCCGTTCGATACCTGGGAATCGACGGGCCTCGGTGGCTGCTGCGGGCGACGCTGACGGGCAGAGCCGCCGTCGACGACGCCGAGGCGCGCAACTTGCTCCACGCCGTGCTCGACAGGCTCGTAGTGGTCAGGGGCGTCGCCGCCCATCCGCCGCGCGACATTCTTCCGCTGGAAGTGCCCCGTTCGGGCAGCAAGCATTCCGAGCCTCAGCGCGACAGGCTTTCGCTTCCGCGCCGCGGACCGGAAATCTCGGAGGTCCGCTGAGGTGAGCCCTCGCCGAGTCGAAGTGACCGGCGAGATCACGTCGATCGCATATCCCGGCGCGGGGAACTCGCCGGTCCTTCGAGCGAGGATCAAGGCTCCGGAGGGGGAGTTCGTCCTCGCATTCCTGGGGCGGACCATCGTCCGCTGCATTGAGGTGGGCTCGCGTTTGACCGTGCGCGGGGCCGTTTCCGGCCGGGACGCCGTCCCGACGATCTTCGACCCGGCTTACACGGTGCTGCCGAGCGAGTGACGCCCTCAGTCCAGGCGGCGCCCGCGGCTCAGAAAGAGCGCTGCGGCGACGGAATCGACGAAGCCAGCAGAACAGCGACAGAACAGAATCGACGCGGCGGAAAGGAACGACGTGACCGAGAGGGTCGATGTGACAGATCAAGCGGCTGACGAGGAGCAAGCCCCGGATCGTGCGGAGGAGGCCGCCGGAAGGCAGTCGGCCAGGCGCAGAGGCGGCCTGGCGGCCGCCGTCGGCGAGGACTTCGACCTGTCGAGGGCCGTGGGCGGCAAGCGGGGCGTCGTCGAAAGCGTCGCCCCCGGTGCGATCTTCCTCGTCGTCTACATAGCGACCAAAGACGTCGTCGTCTCCTCGGTCGCTCCGGTGGCCGCCGCGGTCCTCGCCCTGGCAGCCCGCCTTGTCGGCAGGCTCGACGTCACCCCGGCGGTCAGCGGCCTCCTCGGCGTCGGCGTCTCGGCTTTCTGGGCGCTGCGCACGGGCCAGGCATCCAATTACTTCACGGTCGGACTGCTCCTCAACGCCGGGTATCTGGCCGCGCTCGCCCTTTCCCTCGCCGTGCGTTGGCCGCTGATGGGCCTCGTGCTCGGATTCCTGCGCGGGGATGCCACGCGATGGAGGAGGGCCGACGACGAGGACGGGCTCGCGACTCGCCGCGCGTACACCCGTTTGACGTGGCTGTGGGCCGGGGTGTTCGCCTTGCGCCTCCTCGTTCAGACGCCTCTCTACTTGACGGATGCGACGACGGCCCTCGCGGTGAGCAAGCTCGTCATGGGCCTGCCGCTCTTCGCCCTCGCGGCCTGGGCGACGTGGATGACGGTCCGCGCGCTTCCTCCCGCGGCCGAATCGTCGGCGGCCGGGCCGGGGCAGGGCCCCGCCGGAGCAGACGAGCGCGGATGACGGACGGCTGCGAGCACCGCTGAACGGGTCGGCGAGCGCGGCCGACGGACGGAAGCGGAGCCGGCCGGAGAGGCGAAACCGCCGTCGGAAAACGGGGTCGCCTGCTAGATCGATTCGAGCGAGGCGTCGTCGCCGATGAGCTCGCGCACGATGTCGAGGTCTTCTTCCGCCTCGGCCGAGCGCAGGAAAAGCACCTGGTCGCCGGCTTCGACCGTCAGATCGGGTTCCGCCGTGAACGGCACCCCGTCCCGGACGATCGCGTTGAGGACGATCGAGGGCGGGAGGACGACGTCGGAGACGGCAAGCCCGACGATCGGGGCCTTGGGCGGAAGGGTCGTCTGCAGGAGGGCCGCCCCCGAGCTGTGGAAGTGCATGACCGTTGCGAGGCGCCCGTTGGCGACCGCGTCCTCGACGTATGGCGCTATGACGCGCGGCGTCGAGACGGCGACGTCCACTCCCCACGACTCGTCGAAGAGCCACTCGTTTTTCGGGTTGTTCACGCGGGCGATGACCCTCTCGACGCCGAATTCGGTTTTGGCCAGGAGCGAGACGACGAGGTTGACCTTGTCGTCGCCCGTCGTCGCCACGACGACGTCGGCCTCGTCGAGGTTCGCCCGCTGGAGGCTCGTGAGCTCGCAGGCGTCGTCGAGCTGCCACTCGGCCTCGGGGACGGAGGCGACTTTCATCGCCGAGGGGTGGCGGTCGATGATCGTGATGTCGTGGCCGGATTGGACGAGCTCCTTGGCGATCGACCTGCCGACGGACCCGGCCCCCGCGATGATGACTTTCACAGATCCTCCTGGGCTGGATGGTTCGCGATTCTTTGGACGGCGCCGGCCCGATCGGTTTCGACCGTCATGTGCAGCGCGTCGCCGTCTTGCAGCACGAGGCTGGGCGAGGGAAGCGTCCCTCTGCCCAAACGAGTGAGATAGGTCACTCTTGCTTTCGTCGCGCGCTCCAAATCGGAAACGCTGCGTCCGAACCAGGAAGGGTCGAGGTCGATGCCGACGATCGCGATTCCGGCGTCGTCTTCGATCCAGTCGAAGTGCGGCCCCAGCGGGATGAGATGCCGGAAGACCTGCTCGACCGTCCATTTGACCGTTGAGACTGTGGCGATTCCGAGCCGCTCGTAAACCTCTGCGCGCGTCGGATCGTATATGCGGGTGACGACGTTGGACACCCCGAAGGTCTCGCGGACCACGCGGGCGGCGATGATGTTCGAGTTGTCGCCCGAGGAGACGGCGGCGAAGCCGTGGGCGTCCTCGATGCCGGCCTGGATCAACGCCTCGCGGTCGAAGCCCATCCCCGTGACGCGCTGGCCCGAAAAACCTTCCGGGAGCCGCCGAAACGAGTCGGGGCTGTGGTCGATGACGGCCACGGAGTGGCCGTACTCCGTTAGATTCGCGGCCAACGTCGCTCCGACGCGACCGCACCCCATGATGACAAAGTGCACGCTAAGAACGCTACCTCAAACCGCGACGTGGCGTAGCCTGAACACTGTGACGAACGAAATACCCGCCCGCTCGGCAGCGGCCGACACCACGATGATCGTCCTCTCGGCCGTCATCGTTCCCCAGATCATTCTTCGTTCCGTCCCCTCGGGGGCGAATTCCGCGGACATCACAGCAGCCGCCGCCGTGGCGGTTCTCAGCCTCCTGGCGGCCTTCCTCGGGGCGACGTGGGTGGGGCGCCTCGTTCCGCGCCGCCTCTCCTACCAAATTGTGGCCTCCCACATCGGCCCGGGGATGGGCGTGGTGGCCGCCTCGGCGCGCTACCTGTGCTACGTCATCGTCATCGTTCTGGGCGTCGGCGTCGCAACGACGAGTCTCGTGGAAGTCTTCCCGGCGCTGCCGCGCGGGCCCCTTCTCTACGGGCTCGTCCTGGCGCTGGCCCTTCCCGTGCTTTTGCGAAGGGGAAGGGAATCGCGGCTGTACTGGGTCACCGCCGCCCTCGGTGCCCTCGCGATCGCAACCGTTCTCGTCTGGGGCCTTGTCGTCGAGCTCAGCGACGGATCCACGGCCGACGCCGCCATGTCCGCGCGGCGCCAGGCGGTCCTGTCGGGCCGCAACCCGGGGGTCTCCCATCCGCTCATGACGGCCGTCATGGCCGCCGTGTTTCCGGCCTGCCTTCTCGTGCTCCTGAGCGAGCGCGTCCACGGCGGCGCGCGCACCCGCAGGGTCCGCCCGCCTTGGCTTGCCGCCCGCTTCGGCGGCGCGACCGTCGCCATAGCAGTCACCCTCTACCTGTCCATACTTTTCGAGCTTCCCGGCCAGCGGCTCGGCATACCGAGCCTGTCGATCGCCCACGGCCTCTTGGGGGGAGGCGGCTACAAGGCGGTTGCCGCGGGATACGCCCTGCTCGGCGTCTCCGCGGCACTTGCAGCGTACGCCCGCCTGCCCTTCCTGCTGAGCGAGCTCGCCACAGACGGCATCCTCCCGCGCCGCCTCGGCACTCGCGACGCGATCAAGCCGCGCCTGGTCATCGTGGGGCTGACGGCGGTCCTCGCCGCGGGGTTCGCGGGGGTGCTCGTCTCCAGCCTGGCGGGGGCCACCGTCTTCGTCGTCTGCGCGTTCCTGCAATTCGGCTTGACGTGCGTGGCGATGACGCTGCGCTCGGTGGGAATACTCAAGGAGTCGCTGGATCGGGCCGAGCGCAGGAGCGCGAGTCTGACGAAATGGGCCTTCGCCGCCATGGCGGGCGTGTGCGGCGCCGGGCTTGGCCTGACGGTTTTCATCGAACGCACATGGCTTGCCGTCTCCCTCGTCGGCCTGGCGGTTCCCGCGCTCATCATGCTCCTGGCGCGCCGGAGCATGGGCAAGGTCGCCCGAACCCTCGCCGTGGCGAATCTTTCGGCGGGCCGCCGCCTGCCCACGCGCATCCACGGAGTCGTGCTCGTCAGCGTGGTCGATGACCCGACGCTGCGCACGTTGAGCTACGCTCGGGCCATGAGGTTGTCGAGCCTGACCGCCTTGACGGTCGATTTCGATCCGAATCGCACGCGCCAGCTTCGCGACGACTGGAAGGAGGCGGGCCTTCCCGTCGACCTCACGGTTCTCGGCACGCCGCAGGGGGCCACGCGCGGGCACATCGTCGACTACGTCCACTCTTTGCACCAGATGCATCCCGGCGACGTCGTGGCCGTCTTCTACCAGAGGATCCTAGCGGCGGGCGTCTGGGAGGGATATTTTCTGCGAAGGTCGATGCCGAGCGTCATAGCCGATTTGCGCCACGAACCCGGGGTGATCCTCGCCGAGGTTCCCTATCTTTTCCATCCGACCGAGGAGGACGAATGACAACGCTCGACATAGATTTGACCGACGTCGCCCACGGCGGGTCCGCCGTCGGCAGGGCGGAGGACGGCAGGGTCGTCTTCGCCCGCTTCGGCCTTCCCGGCGAGCGCGTGCGAGTTCAGGTGACGGGGCAGCGCTCGACGCTCATCCGCGGCGACGTCGTGGAGGTCCTGTCGAACCCCTCCGAGCACAGGGTCGACTTGGTGTGGCCGGAGGCCGGGCCGCTCGGCGTCGGCGGGGCCGATCTCGGGCACGTCGCCTTCGACTATCAGGCGGAGTGGAAGAGCCACGTCCTTGCAACGACCCTCGGCCGAATCGGCGGCCGCGACCTTCAGGAGCATTTCGCCGAGCAGGGCCTTTCGCCGCGGGTCGCCGCCCTTCCCGGCGACGCCGAGACCTCCGGCTGGGCCACTCGCACCCGGATCGAATTCGTCGTGGGCGAGGACGGCCGGCCGGCGATGTACAGGGATTCGAGCCACGAGCTCATGGGGGTGGCGAGCTTTCCTCTGGCCGTCGAGGAGATCGGCGAGCTCGACCTCTTCGGCGGCTGGCGTTCTTGGTGGAAGCCGGGGGAGCGAGTCAAGGCGCTTGCCCCTTCCGGGTCGGACCCCGCCCTGTTCGTCGGCGGGGATGTGTGGTGGGCGCCGGGCATGCGGGCCGACGAGGTCGTCCGCGAGGACGTCGTGGTCGGCGGCGAGCTCTACGCCTACCAGGTCCACGCAGGCGGATTCTGGCAGGTCCACCGTGCAGCGGCGGCGAGCCTCATCGAGCTCGTCATGCGCGGGGCGAAGGTCCAACCGGGGGACCGCGTCGTCGAACTCTACTCGGGCGCCGGCCTGCTGACGCAGCCGCTCGCTGTCGCGACGGGAGAAGCGGGCGCCGTCTACGCGATGGAGGCGACTCGAGAGGCGGTGGACGATGCGAGGGCGAACCTTCGGGATCTGCCGTGGGCACGCACCCGCGCGGCGAGGATCGACGCCCACGCGCTGGAGGGGGTCAACGGCGACGTCGTCGTGGCCGATCCGCCCAGGGCGGGGCTTGGCACGGAGCTGGCGGCGATGCTCGGCGAGGCGAAGGTCGGCAGGATCGTCCTCGTCTCCTGCGACCCGGCGTCCATGGCGCGCGACGTCGCAGTCATGCGGGGATGCGGGCGCAAGGCAACCTTCTTTGAGGCGGTCGACATTTTCCCGAACACACATCATTTCGAATGCGTAACCGTAGTAGAGTGATGCGAATCGAGTGATCCGCGTCTCGGAATGCGTTCTGTGCGCTGCACGTTGTATGCAACGGATGGGAACGAGCCCATGCCGCATAAACGCAAAATATACGGAGGAATACGATGGCAAGCGCGCCCGAAAAATACGATCTTGTGGTCGTCGGAGGCGGAAAGGCCGGAAAGTCTCTCGCCATGCTTCGTGCGAAGATGGGCGACAAGGTCTTCATGGTCGAGCGGGACAAAATCGGCGGGACGTGCATCAACGTCGCCTGCATCCCGACGAAGACGCTCGTCTCGAGCGCGCGAAGGCTTGTCGAGGTTCGCACGGCCGCGTCTTACGGGGTCGATCTGCCCGGGGCCGACCTCGCCTCGGCGAGAGTGGACCTTCAGGCCTTGCGGGCCCGCAAGGAGAGCGTGGTCGGCGGCATGGTCGAGGCGCATAAGAAGATGTTCGCCGCGCCCGGGCTGGATTTCGTTCTCGGAACGGCCAAGTTCGTCGGGCCGAAGACGGTCGAGGCGACGCTGGCCGACGGATCGGTCCGCGTGGTCGAGGGCGAGAAGGTCCTGATCAACACGGGGACGACGCCGGCGATTCCTCCTATCGAGGGATTGGGCGACGTCGCCTACTGGACGAGCGAGGACGCCCTTCGCCTGACCGAGATCCCCGATCGCCTCGTCATTCTCGGCGGCGGAGTCATCGGCGTCGAGATGGCCTCGATGATGGCGGCCTTCGGGGCGAACGTGACCCTCATCGAGGGCGGGGAGCACATTCTTGCCAGGGAGGATGCGGACGTCGCCGAAGAGATGGCGGCCAACCTCGCCGCGCAGGGCGTGACGGTGCGCACCGGCGAGCGCGCGATGCGCGTGTCCTCTGACGGCGAGGGGGTCGTCGTCCACACGACTGCCGGCGAGGTCGCGGGAACGCGCCTCCTCGTGGCTCTGGGACGCACTCCGGTCACGAAGGGCCTGGGCCTGGAAGCGGCTGGGGTCGAGCTGACCGAGCGCGGCTTCGTCAAGGTCGATTCCCGCCTCGAGACGACGGCGCCCGGCGTCTACGCTGCGGGCGACGTCGCCGGAACGCCCCAATTCACGCATGCCTCGTGGAACGATTTCCGCGTGTTGCGCGATCTCTTTGCGGGCAAGGAGGCCTCGACGGAGGGCCGCCTCATCCCGTGGGCGGTCTTCGCGACCCCCGAGCTCGGGCGCGTCGGAATGAGCGAGAGCGAGGCCCGCGCGGCCGGAAGAGACATCCGGGTGGCGAAGGTCGCCGCGGCGGCGGTACCGCGCGCCAAGACGCACGGCCACGTCGAGGGCTTCTACAAGGTCGTCGTCGACGCGGAGACCGAAGAGATCCTCGGCGCCGCGATCGTCGCCGAAAGCGCGAGCGAGGTCATCGCCGCCGTTCAGACGGCCATGCTGGGCGGCCTTCCCTGGCCCAAACTGCGCGACGCAGTCATCGCCCACCCGACGATGGCCGAGGGCCTGAACATCGTGCTGGATTCGCTTGGCTGACGGGGAGACGGCCGGACCGCCTCTTTCCGGGCGGGCGCCCTTCTGACGGCCGCGTCGCGCCGAAAACAGTGTCACGTCCGCGCCGGCCCTTCGCACACATGGGCGGAGGGCCGGCGCGGCGCTGCAACGGCCGACCGGGCGGTTAGAATGGACGATGGCAAAAGGAGGTCGCCTTGGGACTCATTGAGGGCATACTCGGACCTGACGACGTAAAGGGTCTGCCGCCGGAGCGGCTTGAGGGCCTGGCCGAGGAAATCAGGGCCTTCCTCGTTGAGAACGTTTCGAAGACGGGCGGCCATCTGGGCCCCAACCTCGGCGTCGTCGAGCTGACGATAGCCCTCCACCGGGTCTTCTCCTCCCCGTCGGACGTCCTCGTCTTTGACACCGGGCACCAGAGCTATGTGCACAAGATCCTCACGGGGCGCCGCGATTTCTCCACGCTGCGCCAGGAAGGCGGGCTGTCGGGGTATCCCGCGCGCAAAGAGTCGGTCCACGACGTCGTCGAAAACTCGCACGCCTCCACCGCGCTCTCCTGGGCCGACGGGATCGCCCGTTCCTTCGAGCTTCGCGGAGAGGACCGCCGCGTCGTGGCAGTCATAGGCGACGGAGCGATGACAGGGGGAATGGCATGGGAGGCCCTCAACAACATCGCCGAGGATCCGAAGCGGCCCATCGTCGTCGTCCTCAACGACAACGACCGCTCCTACGCGCCGACGGTGGGCGGAATCGTCCGCAAGTTCGAGCCCGTCAGGCGGTTGGACAACTTCCGCCTCAATAAGAACTACGAGGCCTTCCTCAAATGGACGAAACGCCATCTATTCGGCGCGGGAGTGCCGGGGAGGGCCGCCTACGGCGCCCTCCATTCGATCAAAAAGGGCGTCAAGGACATCTTCGTCGACGCCGGAATCTTCGACTCGCTCGGCCTGAAGTACATCGGCCCCGTGGACGGGCACAACCTCAAGGACCTCCAGGAGGCCTTCGCCTTGGCGAAGGACTTCGGGGGGCCGGTCGTCGTGCACACGATAACCGAAAAGGGCAGGGGGTATCGCCCCGCTGAGGAGAATGCCGACGATCGGTTCCACGCTGTGGGGCGCATCCACCCCGAGACCGGGCTGCCGATCGAGCCCGCGCGCTTCGGATGGACCGCCGTGTTCGCCGAGGAAATCGCGCAGATTGCGCGCGAGCGCGAAGACGTCGTGGGTGTGACGGCGGCGATGCTGCGGCCAGTCGGACTGGGCGCTTTCGCCGACGCCTTTCCCGAGAGGGTGATCGACGTCGGAATCGCCGAACAGCACGCCCTGACGATGGCAGCCGGCCTGGCGTACGCCGGATGCCATCCAGTCGTCGCCCTCTATTCGACCTTCATGAACCGGGGCTTCGACCAGCTGCTCATGGACGTGGCCCTTCACAATGCTCCCGTCACAGTGGTCCTCGACCGCGCCGGGATAACCGGCGACGACGGAGCCTCCCACAACGGCATGTGGGACCTTTCGCTCGCCGCGATGGTCCCCGGCCTGAGGGTCGCCGCCCCCCGCGACGCCGAGCGGCTGAGGGAGCTATTGCGCGAGGCGCTCGACGTCGAGGGGCCGACGCTCGTGCGCTATCCCAAGGGGGAGGCGCCGCCTCCGATCGAAGCCGTGGGCGCCGTGGACGGCGCGGACCTCGTCTATTCGAGGGGCGGGGCAAGGACCGCCGTCGTCGCGGTCGGGGCGGCGGTTCCCGCGGCGATCGAGGCAGCGGTAGACCGCGGCGACGCGGACGTCCTCGACCCTCGCTGGGCGCTGCCGGTCGATCCCGCGCTCGTCGAGACTCTGCTTTCATACGACGCCGTCGTCACCGTCGAGGACGGCCTTGTCGACGGCGGGGTCGGAAGCGAAATCGCCCTCGCCCTCGGCGAGGCGGGGTATGGCGGAAGGCTGCGGCATCTGGGGATCGGTCGGCGTTTCCTGCCTCACGCCTCCCGCGCATCGGTCCGCCGCGCAGAGGGCCTGACACCGGAGGCGATTGGCTCGGCCATCGATTCGGTGCGGCAGGGGATCCGCTCCTAGGCTCCCGGCGAAGCCCCGCGCTGCGGCCGCCGGCAGCTAGGGGCGAGGCGGCTGGGACCGAGGTTTTTCCGCCCTGCGCGCCGCGGCCACGAGAACCTGGCCGACGTTGTCGACCTGCCACGGGCGCGCGCCGAGGGCGGCCAGCAGAATCGGGATCTCCTCGGGGTCGTCCCACCCGTCCCAGGCGAGCGCGCGCTGATAGGCGGGCTTGAGAAGAATCTCCTGGCGAATTCCAAGATCGTCGGCGCGTGCCAGCACCGTGCTGCGAACGACTTTCCATCGCGCCGCGGCATCGGGGTTGGCGCGCTCCCAATTGCGGGTGGCCGGGAAAGGCTCGGCGGACTCGTGGAAGACGCGCTGGGGCAGTTCCTCCTTGGGGACTGCCCAGGCCGAGGAAATGGCGTTCCACCACGTATGCGCGTCCTTGCGCCGCATCCTCGACTGGAGCAGGGGCGAGCGCGCGACGTCGGCGTGGGAACGGGGCTTGCGGGAGGCCAGCTCCGCCAAGACCTTGGAAGGAAGCACCTTTTCCGGGGCAAGGTCGCGTTCTTTGGCCAGCTTCTCGCGCGAGCGCCACAGGGACTCGAGTATGCCCAGCGCCCGTCTGTCCGTCATTCCGTTCCTCCTGGCAGACTTGCGCCACGGCTGGGGCGAAGGGGTTTTCGGCTCGCGCAGCCGTATTTCCTCGCACTCTTCGTGAAGCCATTCGAGGCGCCCGGCTGCGCGCAGCATGGCCGTGAGCCGCTCCCGCAATTCGATGAGCAGTTCGACGTCGAGCGCCGCGTACGCCCGCAGCTCCGGGGCGAGGGGGCGCTCCGACCAGTCGGCCATGGAATGCTCTTTGGCCAGGCCGTATCCGAGGACTTCGGCCACTTCCGCCTGAAGCGAGATGCGTTCGAAGCCGAGGAGGATGCCCGCGACTTCGGTGTCGAAGATCTCGGGCGGATTGAAGCCGAGTTCGCGCAGGCACGGCAGGTCCTGATCGGCCGCGTGGAGGATCCACACGTCCGTCGCCAGGAGCTCGGCGAGGGGGCCGAGGCGGTCTTCGATGCCGATGGGGTCGATGAGGAAGGTTCCTGCGCCCTCTCGGCGGATTTGGACGACGTACGCCCTTCCCGAGTAGCGGATGCCCATGGCGCGCTCGGTGTCGATGGCGAACGGGCCGCGGCCGGCGCCGAGGGCGGAGACGGCGTCGTCGATGTCGAGGTTCGTCAGTTCGGGGATTCCCCCGCTTGGGACGTCGAGCGGCTGTATGTCTACCGAATCCGACATTAAAGAGCTCCCGAGGAACGGGGAAGAGCCGCGACGCCGTCGGGGCCCAGCCCGCACACGCTCGCGGCAAAGTCCGCCCAAGCGTCGAGGTGGGCGGAGACGTCGGCATAGTCGGGGCTCCACGAGGCTCTCACCTCGAGGTCGATCGTCGAATCCGTCATGTGCATTCCTGTAAATGTTTCGTTGTAGTTTCGAGTGACCGTTCCCGTCAGGTTGTGATACTCGGCGCCGCGGGCTTCGAGAGATTCGGCCAACCATGTCCAGGATACTTCGCCCAGCAGGGGATCGCCGCCCATGTCGGATTCTACGGGGGCGTTGGCGTAGGCGACTATTCGGATGGTGCCGTCCCACGCTGGCTGGCCTTCGGGGTCGTAAAGGAGAACGAAACGCGCGTTTCCGCGATAGGAATCGGGATCGAGCGAGGCGGAATCGTTGATTTCGGCTTGAAGCGCCACCGCCCACGGCGCAATTTTCGCCGGGGGCGGTATCTGACTCACGTGGAGTTCGCTGCGGAACGCGTGCCCCTTGAGGGACTCGAGGGCCGTGAGGAACTCGGCAGGCGCTTCGATTTGTGGCACGTCGCAACACTACTCGGACGAAGGGCTCGGGCTGAAGCTGGCGCGCCGAATGCAGGTAGGCTTACACCATGAAGACAAGCAGATTCGAAGATGTAGGCTCGGAATTCGAAAGCTTGGCCGAAGAAGCGAAGGTCGATTTGCCTCTCGAACAGACCTCCGCCTGGGAGGTCTTCGACTGGGCCGTGGGCGGGCGGCTTCCGTGGCGCAAGCTCGTGTGGCTGGTCGACGGCGAGCCCAGGGCCTTTCTCACCGCCACGAAGATGCGGGGGCGAGGATTCACGTACCTTTGGGCGAAGCACGGCCCCGTTTGGGCCGGCCCCACTCCCAGCGCGCGGGAAGAGGCGGCGTTTCGCTCCGACCTCGTCAGGGTGGTCCGCAGCATCGAACCCGAGGTCGATTTCGTCCGGCTTCACGCGCACCATCGTGCCGGCGACCTTCGCGAGCTCCTCCAATCGGTCACCTATGACAGAACCGTTGTCCTCGATCTGAGAAAGGACGCGGACGCCCTCCTCGCATCGATGAAGAAGCGCGGGCGGCGCGATGTGCGCAAGGCCATGCGCGACGAATCTCTCGTCGCCGCCGACGAAACCGAGAATGCGCACGCTGTTTTCGGCGAGCTCTACGAGCTGCTCGTCGAGACGGGCGAGCGCGATTCTTTCGGTATTTTGCCGCAGGAAACGTATGAGGCGATGCTCGTCGGGCTCGGGCCTGAGCACTGCCGCCTGTACACCGTTCGGCGCGAAGGCCGGCCGCTGTGCTGGGGAATCGTCACGACCACCGCCTCTCAGGCCACCTACTATTACGCGGCGTCGAACGACGAGGGCCGCAAAGCCGGCGCCCCCGACTTGCTCGTTTTCGCCATGGCCCGCTTCCTGCGCGAGCGTGGAATCGAGAGCTTCGACCTCATGGGCATCGATTCGGAGCGTGCGCCGCAATTGGCGGGCGTGCGCGGATTCAAGACCAAGTTCAGCGAGGAGATCGCCGAAGTCCCCGGCGCATGGGACGTTCCGGTCTCGCGTTTGCGTTACGAGGCTTTGGTCAAGGCCCTGGCCGCCAAGCGCTGGGCGACGGCGAAGCTCGACTCGGTGCGGCAGCGCTTGCGAGGAGACTCGGAAGACCAGGATTCGTAAGGGCCGACAAGGGCGAGGCCCCGTTTTCCGGACAGCCTCGCCCCCGTCTTGCCCGTCCTCCCGGGTTTACGGTTTGTCCGGCGCGCCTTTGGCCGACGCGCCCTCGCCTTTGCCGGGTGCGTCCTTGCCGCGGACGGTCCCGTCTTTCCCGTCTTTGTTTTCGGTCCTGTCCGGCTCGCCTGAGCCGCTTGGCGCGCCTGATCCTGCCAACGGGTTCGGCGTGCTCGATTCGGCTGGGCGGCCCGATTTCACTGCGCCCTTAGAAGCAGAGCCGTTGCCCGGACCTTTCTCTGAAAGCTCGTCCTGGCCCTCCTGCGAACCGTCCAGGATTCCTTCCGAGCCTTCGCCTGAACCGAGCGCACCGTCTGCCTGGGCCTCTGCAGGTGCCTCCGCCGCCTCGTCTGCTGGGTCTGGGGTGGCGCCGTTTTCGGAGTCGCCGCCGCCTTCCGCGTCTGGGGCGGCGCCGTTTTCGGGATTGGAGGTCGCGCCGCCCTCAGAGCCCGCTGCAGTTCCGCCTTCGGAGGAGTTGCTGCCCTCAGGGTCGCGGGTCGCTTGGATTCCATCGGAGTCGCAGTCGCCCGGGCATTCGACGTTTGCGAACCTTGGGTGGCTCTCCGGAGGGAAGGCGAAATGCGGCTTGATGCACTGGGTCAGCTCCTCGCTGCGGGCTTTAAGGCTCAGCGGGACTTCGCCGTCGACCCTGATGAACACACGCATCGAGTGTTCTTCGACCTTGACGGAATCGCCCGGCTCGTAGCGGCGTTCGGCATTGATGTGGTTGCCCGTGTCGAGGACGTCGGCCCATGTTCCGCCGTACAGCTCGCTCGGAATCGTGAAGGTCTGGTCGGCGACGTCGGCGTTGAACATCAGCAGAACGTCGTCGTCGTAGACGTCCTCGCCGCGGTCGTCGGGCTCTCCGATGGCGGAGCCGTTGTAGTAGACCATGAGCGACCGGGCGTAAACGGTGGTCCAGTCCGATTCTTCCATGGTGGTCGCATCGGGCCGGAACCATTCGATCTCGCCGATCTCCGAACGGCCGCCTTTCTCGGAGTCGCCCGCGAGGAAGCGACGCCGCCTGAAAACGGGATGCGCTTTGCGGAACTCAATGAGCTGGCGGGTGAACTCGAGCAATCCGACGGCCTCGAGGTCGAGGTCCCAATTGATCCAGGAGAGTTCGTTGTCTTGGCAGTAGGCGTTGTTGTTGCCCTGCTGCGTTCGCCCGAGTTCGTCTCCGTGCGCGAGCATCGGCACGCCCTGGGACAGCAGGAGCGTCGTGAGGAGATTGCGGATTTGGCGGTTGCGCAGCACTTTGACCGCATCGTCGTCGGTCGGGCCCTCGGCGCCGCAGTTCCACGAGCGATTGTAAGATTCGCCGTCGTTGCCGCCCTCCAGATTCGCGTCGTTGTGTTTTTCGTTGTAAGAAACGAGGTCGCGCATAGTGAAGCCGTCGTGGGCGATGACGAAGTTGATCGACGCCATCGGACGCCGCCCGCTCGACGCATACAGGTCGGAAGATCCCGTCAGGCGCCCGGCGAGCTCGGAAAGCATCGCGGGCTCGCCCCGCCAGAAGTCGCGGACGGTGTCGCGGTACTTGCCGTTCCACTCCGTCCACAGAGGCGGAAAGCCGCCGACGTTGTAGCCGCCGTCGCCGATGTCCCAGGGCTCGGCGATGAGCTTGACCTGAGAGATCAGCGGATCTTGCTGAATGATGTCGAAGAAGCTGGAGAGCTTGTCCACGGCGTGGAGCTCGCGCGCCAACGTCGAGGCGAGGTCGAAGCGGAACCCGTCGACGTGCATGTCCGTGATCCAGTACCGCAGCGAATCCATGATGAGCTGCAGTGTGTTGGGGGAGCGCATGTTGAGCGAGTTTCCCGTTCCGGTGGTGTCGAAGTAGTGCTCCGGGGAGTCCTCGACGAGCCGGTAGTAGGAGGGATTGTCGAGGCCGCGGAAAGCCAGGGTGGGTCCCATGTGGTTGCCCTCGGCCGTGTGGTTGTAGACGACGTCCATGATGACTTCGATGTCCGCCTCATGGAAGGCCTTGACCATTGCCTTGAACTCGTCGACCTGCCCGCCGAGCCAGTCGGTGGAAGCGTAGCCGTTGTGGGGGGCGAAGAAGCCGATGGTGTTGTAGCCCCAATAGTTTGACAGGCCCTTGGCCTGCAGCGCGGTGTCGTTGACGAATTGATGGCAGGGCATGAGCTCGATGGCGGTGATGCCCAGGCTCTTGAGGTAGTCGATGATGACGGGGTGCGAGATTCCCGCGTAGGTTCCCCGGACCTCCTGTGGAATGTCCGGGTGCGTCATGGTCATGCCGCGTACGTGCGCCTCGTAAATGATTGTGTCGTTGTAGCGGTGCTTCGGAGGGCGGTCGTGCCCCCAGTCGAAAAACGGGTTGATGACTACCGAGACCATCGTGTGGGGCGCGGAATCGAGTTCGCTTCTCTTGGAAGGGTCGTTGAAATCGTAGGAGAAGAGCGCTTGCTCGTTGGCGATCTTGCCGGTGATCGCTTTCGCGTAGGGGTCGAGAAGCAGTTTCGAGTAGTCGCAGCGCAGGCCCTTGGAGGGATCGTAAGGGCCTTTCACGCGGAATCCGTAGCGCTGCCCGGGGCGCACTCCGGGCAGATAGCAATGCCACACGCCGGCGTCGACTTCTCGCAGCTCGATTTTCGTCTCGCCGACGACGTCGTCGATAAGGCACAAGTCGATTCCTTCGGCGATGGAAGAAAAAACGGCAAAATTCGTCCCGGAGCCGTCGTACGTGGCTCCGAGTGGGTATGAACGTCCAGGCCATATTTGCATACAGCAATTCTCGCACTTCGCGGTGGGCCTTGTCCGCCGTTTTCCCACGCGAGCCGCGAGGAAAATATAAGCGAACACAGGAAAATTGTGTATACAGGAAGGCAAGGCAAGCTCGCAACGGAGCCAAGGCATCCTTGTAGCTGACGCAAATCAGACAAGTGAACAGTTAAGCCAAGGTTATCCGCGACTGGGCAGGCGGATTTAAAACCCGGATAAACTTGCAACCCGAATAAAAGGGAGTGGGCGATACTGGGTTCGAACCAGTGACCTCTTCGGTGTGAACGAAGCGCTCTACCACTGAGCTAATCGCCCTTCTGCGCACCTGAGATTAGCCTGAAAGCGCAGTTCGGTGCAAGAACGACCTGCGTGGCGTGGACCTCATCATAAAGGTTGGACATCTCCGCTGAGACCGGTCTATAGTTAGTGAGCGCCGTTCGGGCGAAAGCCGGGCGGACGCGCGGATGTGGCTCAGTTGGTAGAGCATCACCTTGCCAAGGTGAGGGTCGCGGGTTCGAGTCCCGTCATCCGCTCGGAGGATCGAAAGTTGTTTCGGTTCGCACGGTGGGTTGGCCGAGAGGCGAGGCAACGGCCTGCAAAGCCGTGTACACGGGTTCGAGTCCCGTACCCACCTCGCATGGGCGATTGGCGCAGCGGGAGCGCGCTTCCCTGACACGGAAGAGGTCACTGGTTCGATCCCAGTATCGCCCACCACGGCCCCGGAGAGATCCGGGGTTTTTGCGTATGCGGCCGACGCCGAGATGCCGGGCCGCTCGAAACCGCCGGCTCTCCTTGCCCGGCTTCCCCGGCGTCGGTCCTTCCTCAGCCGTTCCTTTCAGACGCCGTAGGCCTTGCCGGTGAGAGTCTCGACGGCAAGGCGGCCCAAGGCGTTGGCGGCCAGCGGACTGTCGCCGGTGAGGAGAAGGCGGTCCCGATGGATCTGTCCGCTCGCGCCGTCATTGACGATCGTCAGCCCTTGCCGCTTGAGGCGCTCGCCCAGCCTCCATGTGAGCCGGCCCGGCAGATAGCCGCTCTCTACGAGGGGGCCGACGTCGAACGAGTCGGGGAAAGCGCACAGGGAATAGCCGGCGAAATGGGAGGCGCCGCCCTCGTCCACCGCGGCGCACAGCGCGGCCGGGCCATGGCACAGAGCGACGACAGGCCGTTCGTTCTCCAGCGCCCAGACGAGGACGTCTCTGACGGCTGGGCTGTCGGGAATGCCGCCGCCCATGGCGCCGTGCCCTCCCGGAACGAAGACGGCGGCGTAGTCCGAATCGGGGCCGAGCCCGGCGGCGACGTCCGCAAGGCGCCGGGGCTTGAGCAGCGCCGGGAGCAGCTCCTCGTAGCCTGCCGTGATCGCCTCGTCTTCCGTTGGCATCGCCCACATCTCGAACTTTGCCATGTTCCCAGAGAGGGTTGCGACCTCGATTTCGTAGCCGGCCGCTCGCAAGTGCATGAGCGGCACCAGCGTTTCGACGGGGTGGTTTCCGGTTGAGAAGAGTCCGCCGTCGGTGGGCAGGTAACGCTCGTCGACTGCGATCGTGAGAATCTTGCGGGGCCCGGACGTAACTTGCGGCGCCCCGGCCGCGCCGTCGAAATCGGTTTTCTTGGACACGTACTGCCCGATCGAGTAGTCCGAGGGGAAGAACGCGTTGTGCTCGGCCCGATCGGGGACGGGATCCTTTGAAGCTGACATGTGTCGACCTTTCGTTGAGGCGTGCTCGGACGCCTGATGACGCCGGACTTGGGTCAGATGGGTGGCGGAGCCTCGCGGAATGGACTTGCCCGGCAAAGCCCACAATGGACTCGCTCAGGCAAAGCTACGTCATCGACCTCGCCGTTTCGAGCAAATCGCCGATCTGTTCTTCGACAGCGATAGAGTTTTTCAACCCGCCGGTTTCGCGTAAGCGATTTGGGCGCCCGTCGCCCTCTTCACGCCGTCCGTCCGCTCTTGGCAGGTAGTATTGAGCCTGCGTGCCCGGTATGTGCGCTCAATTTTGATGTTTAAGGAGTTTACGTGCCCGTCAACCTGTCAATCGACGGAAATGCAACGGCCATCGAAGGGCCGCGTTCGGGGATTGAGTTCTTCGCCGACCGCAAGAACGTCGTCGCCCTGAGGGTCGACGGCGAACTCAAGGACCTGGCGACGAATCTCGCGTCCCTTCCCGAGGGCGCCGTCGTCGAAGGCGTCGACGTTTCAAGCGACGACGGTTTGAACATCCTCCGCCATTCGACCGCCCACGTCCTCGCACAGGCGGTCCAACAGGTCTTTCCCGACGCCAACCTCGGAATCGGCCCGTTCATAACGGACGGTTTCTATTACGATTTCGGGAACATCGACGCCGTGACGCCCGAACTCCTGCGCGACCTGGAAAAGCGGATGAAGCGGATCGTCAAGGAGGGGCAGACTTTCCGCCGCCGCGAGATCGCGGACGCCGACGCGGCCGCCGAACTTGCCGGCCAGCCCTACAAACTCGAGCTCGTCGGCACGAAGGGCGCCGGGGCCGAGGGCGCCTCCGTCGAGGTCGGCGGGGCCGCATTGACGATGTACGACAATTGCTCGCGCGACGGCTCCGTCGTGTGGACCGACCTGTGCCGCGGCCCGCACCTGCCTTCCACGCGCTTCATTGGGAACGGGTTTGCGTTGACGAAGGCCTCCGCCGCGTACTGGAAGGGCGATCAGGCGGGCGACCGACTCCAGCGGATCTACGGAACGGCGTGGCCCACGAAGGACGAACTCGCCGCCTACCAAAAGCGCATCGCCGAGGCCGAACGCCGCGACCACCGCCGCTTGGGCGCCGAGCTTGACCTCTTCTCCTTCCCCGAGGAAATAGGGCCGGGCCTCGTTGTGTTCCACCCCAAAGGCGGCATCTTGCGCCACATCGTCGAATCGTATGTGACCCGGCGGCACCTCGAGGAAGGCTTCGACTTCGTCCACACGCCTGAGATCTCAAAGGGCGGGCTCTTCCACACGTCGGGCCATCTTCCGTACTATGCGGACACGATGTTCCCGCCCATGAAGGTCGACGAGGAGCGCGGCGCCGACGGCGAAGTGACGAGGGCGGGCCAAGACTACTACCTCAAGGCCATGAACTGCCCCATGCACAATCTCATTTTCCGCTCCCGCGGACGCTCGTATCGGGAGCTGCCGCTGCGCTTCTTCGAGATGGGCCGCGACTACCGCTATGAGAAGTCGGGAGTGGTCCACGGACTCACCCGCATGCGTGGCTTCACCCAGGACGATTCGCATACGTACTGCACTCCGGAGCAGGCCAAGGGGGAAATAGAGATGCTTCTCAATTTCTTCTTGGACATTCTGCGCGATTTCGGGCTGACGGACTTCTACCTCGAGCTCTCCACCCGCGACGAGGGGAAGAAGAAGGACAAATTCATCGGCTCGGACGAAGATTGGGCGGCTGCGACCCGCATCCTCGAGGAAGCCTGTGCGGCCACCGGGCTCGACCTCGTTCCCGACCCGGGCGGGGCCGCCTTTTACGGGCCAAAGGTCTCCGTGCAGGTCAAGGACGCGCTGGGCCGCACATGGCAGATGTCGACGGTGCAATACGACTTCAACCAGCCCGAGCGTTTCGATTTGGAATACACCGCCCCCGACGGTTCGAGGCGAAGGCCGGTCATGATCCACTCCGCCAAACTCGGGTCGGTCGAACGTTTCATCGGCGTCCTCACCGAGCACTACGCCGGGGCGTTCCCCGCCTGGCTCGCCCCGGTCCAGGCGCGGCTCGTTCCCGTTGCAGAAGCCTTCAACCCCTACTGTGAAGAGGTCGCGGCCAAGCTCCGAGCCGCGGGAATCAGGGTCGACGTCGATCTGTCCGACGACCGTTTCGGCAAGAAAATCCGCAATGCGGCAAAGGAGAAGATCCCCTTCACCCTCATCGCGGGCGGAGAGGACGCCGAGGCGGAGGCCGTTTCCTTCCGCTACCGCGACGGGCATCAGGAGAACGGCGTTTCCGTGGACGAGGCGGTGGCCCACATCGGCCGCGTCGTCGCCCGCAGGGTCAACGATCCGGCTTGCGAGCGTCTGGTTGAGGCGTCCGGGGGAGGGGAAAAATCGGGCGAAGGCGCGAAGGGCAAGCCCGCCGCAGACAGGGCTTGTGCCGAAGGCGCCTCCGGGGGAGGGAGTCGATGACCGACGGTTTGAGCTCCTCGGAAAGTCTCGGCTCCTCAAAGGGCCTCGTCGACGCGGCAGGCCTTCCCGGAGCCCCGGATGGTTTCTTGCGTCTGTGGACGCCGCATCGAGCGGCGTACGTCTCAGGCGCCGCCAAGCCTGAGAAAACGGGAGAGTGCCCTTTTTGCGTCGCGCCGTCGCTGAGCGACGCGGAGGCCCTCATCGTCGCCAGGGGCCGCGCGTGCTTCGCCCTTCTCAATCTCTACCCTTACAATTCCGGCCATATTCTGGTGTGCACGTATCGCCACGTCTCGCTCTACACGGACCTGACGGACGAGGAGCGGATCGAGATGGGGAGCATGACGGCACGGGCGATGGAGGCGTTGGGCGAGGCTCTTCGGCCTGCCGGCTTCAACCTGGGGATGAACCAAGGCGATGTCGCCGGCGCCGGCATCGCCGCGCACATCCATCAGCACGTCGTTCCCAGGTGGCTCGGCGACGCCAATTTCTTGCCGATAATTGCTCAGACGAAGGCGATTCCGGCAATTCTCGCCGACACCAGGAACCTTGTTTCCGAGGCCTGGTCGCGCATCGACCGCGGATCGACGGGCGAAGGCTCAATGCGCGGAGGCGCGACGGGCAAAGGCCCTGCCCGGGAAGACCCGGCGGGCGAAGAAGGGAGCGGAAATGCTCAGTAGGACTGGCCGACCATTCGTTCAGACGGTTTTTGGGCCCATCGCGAAGCTTTTCGTCAAGATGGGAGTGAGCGCGGACGCGGTGACTCTTACGGGCACGGTCCTCGGCGTGGCGCTGTCGCTCACCCTGCTTCCGACGAATCGCCTCGTCGTCGGCTCTCTCAGCCTGGGAGGGCTCGCCCTGTTCGACAGCATCGACGGGCAAATCGCGCGTTTGACGAACACGTCGTCGAAATGGGGCGCCTTCTTAGACTCGACCCTCGACCGGATCACCGACGTCGCCATTTTCAGCGGCCTGCTCGCCTGGGCGTATCTGCACGGCGAGAGCGGCGCGATGCGAACCTTCCTCATGATCGGTCTGCTTGCGGCCATGGGGACGGGATCCGTCGTGCCGTACGCCAGAGCGCGGGCCGAAGGCCTCGGCATGACCGCCTCGGTGGGGATCGCCGAAAGGGCGGACAGGCTGGTCATCATCCTTTTCAGCGCCCTTTTTGTGGGCCTCGGGCTGCCGCAGTGGGTTCTTCTCGCGTCGGCCTGGTACCTGGCGGCCGCCGGCCTTGTCACGGTCGTCCAAAGGATGGCGGTCGTTTACCGGCAGGCCCACGAGACGACGGAGTGACATGGACGCCGTTCGCCTTTTCCGCTTTGCCGACGCCGCCGCAGGAGCCTTGCCGGAGGCCGTCGGCAGGGCCGTTTTCGACGCGGTGGGAACCGTCGCGGGGACGCTCCCGAGCGCAGGGGTCCGCAGGCTTCGCGCGAACGAGGCGAGGATTCGCCCGGGAATGACGCCCCGGCAGAGCCGGGCATTGGCCAGGCGGGCCATGCGTTCGTACATGCGTTACTACTACGAGGCGCTGAGGCTGCCTCGCATGAGCAGGGAGCAGATACGCGCGAGAGTGCGAATCGACAACAGCGAGTGGCTGCGCGAGAAATTCGCCGAGGGACAGGCCGCCGCCGCGGCCCTCATGCACTCGGGAAACTGGGACCTGGCGGGGGCGTGGGCTGAAATCGACCTCGTCCACGTCCACACCCTGGCCGAAAAGCTCGAGCCTCAGGAACTCTACGATTTCTTTGTCGGGTACCGCACCGCAGTGGGAATGTCGGTCTATCCGGCCGGCGCCGGGGCGATCCACCGGATCGAAGAAGCGATGCGCGAGGGCGCCTGCCTGGCGCCGATTCTGGCCGACCGCGACCTGACGGCCAGCGGCGTCGAGGTCGAGTTCTTCGGCAGCGCAATGCTGGTGGCGGCGGGGCCCGCGCTGCTCGCGCAGAGGGTCGGCGTCCCCGTCTATCCGGTTTTCTCCTTCTACGAGAAGATTTCCGGGAAGCGGCGCCGTCGCGCGGGCACGCGGTGGGGGATGCGCCTGCTCGTCGGCGAACCGGTTTGCGCGCGCACGGACGCCTCCTCTCCGAGCCACGAACGCGCGGCCGACATCGCTCGAATGAGCCAGGAGTGGGTCTCCCAATTCGAGCCGTGGGTGGGCGAGCACCTCGAGGACTGGCATATGCTCCAAAAGGTCTTCGTCGAGGACCTCGATCCCGAGCGCCTCGCCCGAACCCGCCGTCGGGCCGCCGAGGCTCTAAGAGAGAAGCCGAAAGACGCGAAGGCGTTTGGGGCGGGCCATGAGCCGCCTTCGAAGGCCGAGAATGCGCCGACGGCGGCGAGGGCGTTTGCGGAAGAAAAGAAGACGGCCGCGACGGGCGCAGGCGAGGCCGTCGCCGAATCGGAGGCCCGCCTGTGAGAAGTGTGGAGGATCGACCGTGAGAATAGGAATCGCATGCCCTTACTCGTGGGACGTCCCCGGCGGGGTCGGCGTCCACATCCGGGATCTCGCCGAGGAGCTCCTCCGCCGCGGGCACGACGTCGGAGTGGTCGCCCCGTCCGAGGCGAAATCCCCGATTCCCGACTATCTCACTGCGACGGGGTCGGCCATCTCGATTCCGTACAACGGCTCGATCGCCAGGCTCGCCTTCGGCCCGCGCGTCAACCGCGAGGTGCGCGCTTGGCTGAGGGGCGGCGGCTTCGACGTCGTCCACGTCCACGAGCCCTTCGTCCCCTCGGTGTCGATGCTCGCGCTCATGAGCGCCGAGTGCCCGGTTGTCTCGACGTTTCACACGGCCATGGACCGCTCGAGGGCCTTCGAGGTGTTCACGCCCGTGCTGCGCCCGGTGCTCGAAAAAATCCAGGCGAGGATCGCGGTCTCCCAGGAGGCCCGGCGCACGGCCGTCCAATACCTGGGGGGCGACGCGTTCGTCATACCGAACGGCGTCTACACTCGCCAGTTCGTCGAAGCGGCGCGGGACGGGCGCTTCACGGGAACGCCTGACCGCCCGACGCTCGGATTCCTCGGCAGAATAGACGAGCCTCGCAAGGGGCTCCCCGTGGTCGCCCGCGCTTTCCCGGCCGTCCGCGAGGCGCTTCCGGGCGTCCGCCTTTTCGTCGCGGGACGGGGAGACATCGACGAGGCCAGGCGGCTTTTCGGCCCGCACGCCGAGGCGGTGGAGTTCCTCGGAGGCGTCTCCGACGCAGACAAGGCGGCCCTCCTTTCCTCCGTGGACGTCTATCTCGCTCCGAACACCGGCGGAGAGTCCTTCGGAATCATCCTCGTTGAGGCGATGAGCGCCGGAAGCTTCGTCGTCGCCTCGGACATCCCCGCGTTCAGGGCCGTCTTGGGCAACGGAGCCTTCGGATCGCAATTCGCCAACGAAGACTCGGACGGTCTGGCCGACGCGGTCGTCAAGGCCATAGGCGATCCGGCCAGGCGAGCCTCCGTCACAGCCTCCGCCCAGGAAGAAGCCGGAAGATACGACTGGCACACAGTTGCCTCACAGATCTACGCGGTATATGAAACGGCCGTTCGCACGGCCGGAATGGAGGTGGAGGATTGAATCACCCGTCGCTTCTCGTCGTCGCGTGCGTGCTGGCGGGCCTGCTCGTCCTCTATCTCACTCTCGCAGCACGCCGCCTCGACCGGCTCCATCAGACGGTCGTCAAGTCTCGCAGGGCCCTCGAGCTCGCCCTCCACGCCAGGGCGGAATATGCCCGGGAATTCGCGGCCGAGGGCGGGCTGGACGTCGCCGCATCCATCCTCTTGACCGATGCGGCGGACGCCTGTCTGCGCGAGGGCATCAACCCGATAGTCGACGACGGCCTGGACGGCCTGCCTCTCGACGTCGCCCGAGGCGCGGCATCCGATCGGCGGACGATCGAATCCTCCATGTCGCGAACCCTAAGGCTCACGGTAGACGAGCTCGAAGAAGAAGACGTCTCAGCCGAGTTCAAGCCGCTTCTAGACAAGCTGTCCCGAGCTCGCCTCGACGTGCGCCTTACCCGAACGTTCCACAATTCGCACGTCGATCAGATACGGCGTGTTCGCAGGTCCTTTTACGTTCGGCTTTTCTTTCTTGCAGGGCGGGCGCCGGCACCCGCCACCGTGGACATCGACGACGAGTGAGGGGTTGCGTGACAGACCAGTTCATCCCACAGGATCCTCCAGCTTCCGGCTCGCCCAAGTCCGAGACGGCTCCGGTCTTCGAGGCGGCTACCGAACCCGAGACGGCTCCGGTGTCCGAGGGGATCCCCGGTTCCGGTTCGCCAGAGTCCGAGGCGGTTGACGACGAGCTTCAGAGACTCGTCGAACCGGCCGACGGGCACGCCGACGTCCCGGACGAGGCGGAGATGCCCGTCCAGTTTCCGCCGAGTCAGGCCGACGCCGGGGCTCCGCCTTCGCAGCGGCCTCGCCCGGCCCGGCAGGAGCCGCCGAAGGGCCGGGTTGCACCGGCCCCCAGATGGCGGCTGTCCCCGAATTGGTCGTGGCAGACGCTTGTGGCATGCGTGATCTTGGTCGGAGTGACCGTCGTCGCCCTCACTCTCGCCTTCGGGCTGATCAAGGACCAGACCCAGGCACTGTTCGACTACGCTTCGCGCAGCTCCGGCCACAAGTACGAAGAGGACGTCCCCTACCCGCTCCTCATCTGCCTTGCGCTGGTCCCTGCTGTGGTGATCGGCGCCGCCGTGTGGTTCATCGATCGCTGGGAGCCAGAGCCGGTCGTCATGTACGTGATCGCCATAGGATGGGGCGCCGGGGTCTCCGTGCTGGTCTCATTCGACGGCAACGGGTGGTGGTCGCAGCGCGTCCTCGGCACGGCGGCGAACAGCGCCCAGTACGACGTTATGACGAAAGCCGTGGGAGCGGCGATCATCGAGGAGTCCGCCAAAGGCCTCGGCCTGCTCGTCATATTTTTCGCGCTCAACAAGTACGTCAACGGGCCGATGGACGGCCTCGTCTACGGCCTCCTCGTCGGGATGGGCTTCGCCTTCACCGAGAACATCCTCTATTTCGCCAGAGCCTCGGTGGCCGAGACCGTGGGCGGCTCAGTGGACCTTTCCGGCATGGAGACGTGGACGATAGGCTCCCTTTTCTTCGCCCGGGCGATTCTCACGCCGCTCGTCCATCCGCTTGCGACGGCCATCACAGGCCTGTTCGTCGGCTTGGCCACGACGTCGCGAAAGCCCTACATCGCAATCTTCCCAATGGCGATTGTTGGCTGCGCGTTGGCCGCCTTGCTGCACGGCCTTCACAATTATTCCTCAATCAAGCGGTTTGCCGACGAGCCCGCAACGCGCATGATGCTCCAGCTTCCCGTCTACATCGGCGCGGCCGTCCTCATTTACTTTGTTGCGGGGATGCAGCGGCGAGACGTCCACAGGGGCCTCGTTGAATACTCGCGGGCGGGGTGGCTCAGCGCCAACGAGGTGCGCATGGTCATGAGCCTCGTCAACCGCCGGAAGGCCCGCCTGTGGGCGGGAGCGTCCGCGGCCGAACTGGGCAGGACCGTCGAAGCGGGGAGCAAGGCCATGCGCTCCTTCCAAAACGAGCTCATTCACCTCGGGTACACGAGGAGCATCAACGTTCAGCGGCGCACCGCGCATACGGAGCAGGTCCGGCGCAAGGAGGCGGAGCGCCTGGCGTACATCACCGAATTGCGCAAGGTGTTCACGACGCCGGCGAAAGGCCGGGAACAGCATGCCGGAATCTGAGGCGATGAGCGGAGGCGCGAACATATCGCCCTGCGAGGGGGCGGGCGGCGCGGACGCGCCCGGAGCGGGTTGGGTCAACGGCGTCGCGAATCCGCCGGAAGCCAAGGGGATGAGCGTCGAAAAGCACGCGAGCCGCGCGGGAGATCCGTCGGACAAGGTCCGCGACAGTTGGCTTGACGAGTGGTCTCCGGACGCCGACGGCGTTCCCTACAGGCGGGCTGCGCGCGTCGTCGTCGTCGATCCCGAGGGACGCGTTCTTCTCGTGCACGGCCACGACTTCGACGACATCGACCATTCATGGTGGTTCACCGTGGGCGGCGGTTTGGGCGACGAAGGGCCTCGCGAGGGCGCCGTGCGCGAACTGCGCGAGGAGACCGGCGTGAGCGCCGACCCCTCGCGGCTCGTTGGGCCGGTGTTGCTGCGCAGCGATGAGTTTCGGTTTGCCGCGCGAACCGTGAGGCAAGACGAAGTGTTTTTCGTCCTCGCGGTGAGCGGAGAAGAAGCGCGTTCGGCCAGGCCGGGATACGATCTGACGGCCGCCGAGCGGGAGACGCTTGACGAGTTTCGGTGGTGGAGCCTGGCGGAGATCCGCGAGGCCGAAGCAAAGGGCGAGACCTTCTATCCTGCGGGGCTGGCCGATTTGGTCGAGACATGGTGGCCCAAATGGGACGGAATCGTCAGAAATGTCACGGATAGGGCGTTGGAGTAAGGGGCCGTCTCCCCAAGAGTCGCGTGGGCTTTCCCTCCCAGATTAGGATGCACGGTGGAACGTTGAAAGGAGTGGACGTGGCTCAACATCAGCAGTACGCGCCGGGCGGGCAGATTCCCGCCCAGCTGTACCCGCAGGGCTCCGGAAATATGCGTCCCCCGGCCTACCCACAAGGGTACGGGCAGGTAAAGGCTCAACCTCGACGCCTCAACCTTCCCGGCCGATGGACGCCGGGTTCGCTTGTTTTTGCAATATGCATCATCGTGCTTGCCGTGGTGGCGATCATCGTCTCGTTCGAACTCATCAACGACATGGTCGAAGAGCAATACCAGGTTCTGGGCAGGAGGGCCTCGCAGAAGTTTGAGAACACCACGAGCATCCTCAAACTTACGATCGTCGCGCTCATCCCGCTTCTTGTCATCATCGCCCTGGTCCGATGGATCGACAGATGGGAGCCCGAGCCCATCCTCTTCTACGTCCTCTCTCTCGGCTGGGGCGCCGGCGTCTCCGTCTACCTCGCCTTCGAGGGCAACAAGTGGTGGGGCAACGAGATGAAGAAATGGCTGTTCGAGAACCGTCAGCTCAGCGACCGAGACGGCGGAATACCGTACATAAAAGGCGATGACGGAATCGCTTTGCTGTATAACATTCTGCACACTGCAGTCGGGGCCGGCGTCATCGAAGAGGGAGTCAAGGGCCTTGGGCTCCTCCTCATGTTCATTTTCTTGAAGAAGTACATCAACGGGCCCATCGACGGAATGATCTACGGGACGCTCATCGGCGCGGGGTTCGCCTTCACCGAGAACATCCTTTATTTCGCCACAGCCGACGTCAAAAACAACTTCATAAAGCAAGCTGGGATGGACGCGTCTCAGGACGTTTTGGGGCAGACCATCGTCATACGAGCGGTGGCCTCGCCTTTCGTCCATCCAATATGCACGGCCATCACCGGATTGCTCATAGGGCTCGCGGCCACACAGAGGCTTTCTTGGCTGTTCGTCCTTCCGCTCGGGCTTGCGGGATACGCCATGGCCGCCGGGCTGCACGCGAGCCACAACTTCTCCGGAATCATCCGAATCGCCGAGGACACCTGGACAAGGATCCTCATCCAAATCCCGGTCTACATTTCCGCGATCGCGATGATCATAGTGGTCAAGAATCTCCAACGAACCACCGTCAAACGCGGGATACGACTGCTCGTCGCCGACGGTTTCATCGGCAAAGAAGACGAGACGATGCTGATGAAGTCTAGCTTGAGGTCTCGGGCCGTCGCCTGGGCGGGCGAGCGCCTTGCGGCGAGCGGGGGAGTGGCTCAGGACGGCCGCAAGGCCATGCGGCGGTATCAGAGCGAGTTGCTTCAGGCTGGTTTTTTCCGGGCTCTGCTGGCGGACAATGAAAAGTCTCCGGACCTCGCGGTCATCAGGCGCGAACGCGAAAGAATGTCGTTCATTTTGAAACTGCGCAGCGTTTTCCTTCCTTCGACGACGTCGAAGCCCAACGCGGCCCCGGCGTCGGCTCCCGTTCCGGTTCAGGCCGCTGTCGCCCCGGTGCACGCCACTCCGGCTCATCCGCAAGCCGTTTCTGCGGCTCGGTCGCGGTCGGCTTCGGCGGGCCAGTCTCAGTCGCCTTCGGCGGGTCGTCCGGCGCCGACTCCGGGCCGTCCGCAGGTGCCGTCTCCTGGCCGTCCGCAGCGCCGTCAGCCCGCGTCCGTTCCGCAAGCTTCTCCGGGGCGGATGCAGCCTCCGCGTCATGGTCAGCCGCAGGCGCAGCCGCGAGGACAGTCTCAGCCGCGAGGCCAGTCTCCGCATCAAAGTCAATCGCAGAATGGAGGCAGCGGACACAACGGCCAGCCGCGTCCCCAGGGGCATGAACAGCCGCGCTCCGACGGCCAGCCGCGTCCCCAGGGGCATCCCCAGCAGAACTCGCAGCAGGCTGGCTCCGGCGGCTACCGTCCTCCACAGCAGTCCGACGCGGACTACCCGCCCGCCGCGCCCCCGCCTCAGGGACGGCCGCGGTTCCGACCCGGCGGCCGGACACCCTAATCTGATAAACGGAGTCGTACGGGCTAAATTGACCGAGGCCTCGGCAGGCTAAATGGAGTCTTTACCGGCCTAGAGCCGCCTCAGCCAGCTCGGCGGGCCCGAAGAACGCGCCGATTGATTTTCTCGTCGATCCCTCTGGCCGGGGCTGTCTTTGGCATCTGACTGTCGATCGCCCTCTTGCCTCCCGCCAGGTGTGTCGATGCATGCACAAGGCGCGGAGTCACTCAATTCATGCCTGCCGTGCGATCCTCGGCCGAGACTGCACTGGCCTAGGATCCGACGGCACCCTGACACCTGAAACCCTGCGGTGAGGAAACCTTCTGGGACAGCCACCTCGAACGCCCGACGCAACCACGTTCCCTGCATCGACCGCTCCAACATCCGCAGACGCCACTCCTTCCGCGGCTACCAGCCCTCAACAATCTACGAGTAAACAACCACTGCTAAACTCGCGGCCTAATACCACCGTATCCACAAAACAGGGACAATTCTGTGGAGGTATATCCCTTGTTCATGGACTCAGACTGACCTTGCGTCGTTGCTGCCCTAGGGTCTGAAAAAGCTTCTGCCGGAGTTCTGATCTTGGGATTCGGTAGCGTTGGCAGCATGGACGAGGGCTTCGGAGTGGCTGTCGAGGCGCTTGGAGAAAGTGGTGCGTGCTTTTACAAGCGCGTTGGCGGCGCGTTCTGCCGCGGCGTCCAGGTTTGTTCCCGCGAGTTGGTCGTTGGAGGCACGCACTTCGTCTTCGCTCGACGTGATACGGATGCGTGAGGCGATTTCGGTGACTTCCGTTCCTGCGTGCCTAACGGCGTTTGGGACCATGTACATATCGTTCATTTTTCTCTCCTTCAGGTGATTAGTGAGATGGCAAAAGATGCATCAGGTTCGGTGATTGTCATTGTCGAGTTGTCCGAGCTATTGAATGACCGGGTTGCCTGAGTTACGGGATGTAGGGGAAGCGTGAGGAGGTCAGGTTGGCTTTCCCGGTTGAAAGGCCGGCTTGTCCGGGGGAAGCTGTTCCGGGAGACGGCGCAGGGGTGTTGCCGTTGGTTTGCGGCGTGGAAGGAGAACCGGGCGTCTGCGGCTGTCCGGTGTCCGAAGGCGGCGCGGCGGTCGGCCAGATTTCGTGGTCGAGGTCGATGGGGGCGCGGCCCGTGGTGCGCAGATGCTCGGGCAGGACCTCGGTGCCGTCGGGCCAGCCTTCCCATTCTCCGCCCTTGGCGCAACCGGTGTTGACGATAATTACCGTGGCTTTGTCGTATCGAATCTCGACGCGCCCGCCGGTGTCGGGGTGGGGGAAGACAGTGATGTGGTCGTTGCGGATTTGCCGCATAGCCGGTTTGTCGTATCCGAGGGGTTTGAGGATCGTGTAGACGCGTTCGACGGCATTCCTCCACTGGGAATCTTTGATTGGCCCGGCAGTGGCAAAGTCCCAGGACTCGGTGACGTACTCGTCGGGGCAGGTCACCGTCGATGACGCCGTTACCTGGGAGTTCTTCTGGGGCGGGTTCCACTGCCCGACGCCGTATTCTTGGGTGAGGAGGCTTTGGATTTTGAGTTCGAGTTGGATGGCGTTGCGCCTGGCCTCGACTAGGGGAACGACCCGGGTAGGTGAAAAGGTCTCTTCTCCCTGGCCGTGTCCGGGTTCGGGAGTGGTGCTGCAAGCGGCCATAACTGCTCCTAAAATTGTTATCATTGATACGATTTGTTTTCTTTTGCTTGTCAATGGCATTCCTTAGTATTTTAAGGGATCGGACAGAGCCGCGCCCTCGTCGGGAACCGCGACGCCGTTGCCGATGAGGATGCTTCCCTGGTTGTGGGTGGAGGTATACCCCTTGTTCATGTACTCGGAGTGGCCCTCGGACATCTTGTATTCTGTGCCGTCCGGGGCGGTCCACTTATAGCAGCTCCAGTGGGTGAATTCTCTGCTTTGGGAGGGGATACCGCCAAATCTTCCCAGGCTTGCCACGGCGTCCCGCGCGGCGTCGCCGACATTCGTGTGGCCGGGGAGCATGTTGAGGTCTTTGTTCTGCATCGTTGTTGCTCCCGGGGAGCCGGAGACCGCGACGTCGTCGGCGACCGTCGAGTGTTGGAGCGCCCAGCCGGTCGCCGACGACCCGTAGGAATGGCCCGAGGCGACCAGGTGGGGATCCCCGGAGTGGGTGGCCTGGACGGCGTAGAGCATGTCCGCCCCCGACTTTCCGCCAACCTCGACCTGGTGGTCCCCGGCCACCGAGTGATTTCGCGTTGCGATCTCTCCCCAGCGCGGAGCGTCGTAATTGAGGACGGTGATGCCGGCAACCTTCTCGTCGCGTCCGGTTGACTCTAGTTGCGCTTTGCCTTCAGCAAGGACGTTGTCGACGCCGGAGACGCCCGATCCCCACCCTTTGCCCTTGCCCATGAGGTGGGATTCGACGGTGGCCGTCATTCCCGGGGTATGAACCATGACGTGGTCGGCGTTGTCAATGTCGCCCGAACCGACCGCGGCCCACAGATGGTCCCCTTTTTCCGCGTCTAAGCTTACTAGAGAATGCGAATGACTCGACGATTCCCCAAACTTGCGTTTGACCGACAGTAGGTCGCGATACTTTTCTTGGAGGATCCTTAGCTCTTGTTTCTCCATGTACAACTTGATTCCGTCATGGAAACCGGTGCCGTGCTCCTCTAAGTAGGCTATGTTCCTCTGTGCCTGTGCGATCCGTTTGTTGATGTCGGAGAGCATGGGGTTGATGCGGCGGCGGTTGGCTCGGTCGCGCACGTCGAAAGGCACGCCCCCGAGGTTGCCGATCCAATCGGGATGCATGACCTCGATCTTCTGACGCTCCTCAACTGACAGCGAGGTCCACCAGTCATTGACCTCCTCAACATTCCACGACGGGTCCGGCTTGGCTGCGCCGTGGGAAAGAATCGCGGCGCTCGGCGCCTCTGCCCGCTCTTGAAGATCCTCAAGGGTCTTGTACGCTAACTCCAGTGAGTTGACGATCGCGAGAAAATCACCCAAGATAACTCTATTGCCTTCGAGTAGCTCCATTTGTGAATGTGATGGCGCGTCGTCGCTCACATGTAGAATTTCGTTACCAAAATTGCCAAATTCTCCATTGCGGATCCGACGAACGAAATCGCCGGTTTTCTTCACCAACGCATCGACCGCTTCGGCGATTGCGAGGAACTGGTGTGCCGCGCGTTCGAGTTGTTTCTGCATATCGCCGGCGTCGTCTACAAGCGCCCTGCGCGCCCGCGCCTCGGCCTGCGCATACAAACCTAGAAATTCCTCCGTAAACAGACGATTGAGCACATCGTGGGTAAGTTCGTATTCGCGACTGTCCCTGATTAGCGCGTCGTGAGTTCGCCTCAGTCCATCGCTTTTCCACGATAGAATGTCATCATAGAGCGACATTGATTTTCCTTTCCGCTTCGATTTGAACTGCCACCATCCTAACGCTGCGTAAACGACTTGTTCTATGGGGAGTGTTTCCCATTCACCTGAGAGTTGGGGAGCCTTGGTTTATGTCGCTGTCAGTAGTGAACTTGATTTCTGTTTCGCCTTAATAGCAAGACGGCTTTTCTTCCTGGTGAATTGGACTGCCAGGCCGCCCGTCGGCCCTGTCTCAGCCCAGTCCCCGGCCGGCATGGGTTCCGTCCTTTTTCTATGCCGTGAATGCCATGTGGACGGCAATCCTGTCCAGCTCGGGCCCGGTCCTCCTCTTAGGCAAAGGTGGAGAGGCTCCTTCACATGCTGCTGGGCTTGAAACCGGCGCCGCTCGTCCCCTCTCCAGTTCGCCTCCGCCGCGAAGCCCTCGGTGACGGAGCGCACCGGCTTCGAAGGGGAAGCGGCCGTTTCGCCCGCGCGGCATTTTGCTGAAGCCGGTAGAATGCCCCTTGGAAAACTACGAACCGAGGAGAACCCAGTGTCAGGACACTCGAAGTGGGCCACGACCAAGCACAAGAAGGCTGCCAACGACGCCAAGCGCGGCAAGCTCTTCGCCCGCTTGATCAAAAACATCGAAGTCGCCGCTCGCACGGGCGGGGGCGACCCCGCGGGCAACCCCACCCTCTTCGACGCCATCCAGAAGGCCAAACGCAATTCGGTTCCAGCGGACAACATCGATCGCGCGGTCAAGCGAGGCTCGGGAGACGGCGCAGACGCGGTCAACTATGAGTCGATTACCTACGAGGGCTACGCCTCGGGCGGCGTCGCCGTCCTCATCGAATGCCTGACGGACAATCGCAACCGCGCCGCGTCCGAAGTGCGCGTCGCCCTGACCCGCAACGGCGGGCAGCTCGCCGACCCCGGCTCGGTCGCCTACATGTTCGCCCGCAAGGGAGTCGTCGAGGTTCCCTCCGAGGGCGTGAGCGAGGACGACGTTCTCACGGCGGTGCTCGAGGCCGGCGTCGAGGAAGTCGAGGACGAGGGCGAGTCGTTCTCGGTCTACTGCGAGCCCGGCGACGTCGTCGCCGTGCGATCGGCCCTTCAAGACGCCGGGATCGAATACAACTTGGCCGAGGTCCAGTTCGTCCCTTCCATGAAGGTGGAGGTCGACGCCGAAGGGGCCCGGAAGGCGCTCAAGGTCATCGACGCGCTCGAAGACTGCGACGACGTCCAAAACGTCTTCTCGAACCTCGACGTCCCCGAGGCGGTCATGGCCGAGCTGGAGGCCGAGGGCTGACGTGCGCGTGCTCGGCGTCGATCCGGGATTGACCCGGTGCGGAATGGGGACGGTCGATGCCGGGGGAGCCAGGCGAGTGAGCCTGGTCGACATGAGGGTTGTGCGCTCGCCCGCCGAACTTGCCCCGCATAAGCGCCTCCTCATCATCGCCGACGGGCTCCAGGAGGTCATCGACGCCTTCAAGCCCGACGTCGTCGCCGTCGAAAGGGTCTTCGCCCAGTCCAACGTCAGGTCCGTCACCGGCACCGCGCAGGTGGCGGGGATCGTCATGCTCGCGGCGGCGAGGGCGGGACTGCGCCTGGCGATGCACACGCCTTCGGAGGTCAAGGCCGCGGTGACCGGGAACGGGCGCGCGGACAAGCGCCAGGTGCAGGTCATGGTTCAGCGGATTCTTAGGCTTGCGAGCCTTCCGCGGCCGGCCGACGCGGCCGACGCCGTCGCCATCGCCATCGCCCATTCTTGGCGCGGCAGCGCGCTTTCCGACGAGGAGCCCGACCAGGCGCAGCACGGCGGCGCAGGGACGCTGCCGCGGGCGACCGGCGGCGACCTCACTCCCGCTCAGAGAATGTGGGCCGGAGCAGAGCGGATGTCGCGGCGCCACGGCGCGGTTGCGCCCGCCGCCAAGAATGACGTGTAGTCTTAATCTGCAAACAAAAGTTCGAAAGGGTCGATGCGGAGGAGGGCCGATGATAGCGGCGCTGCGAGGGAGCGTTCTCAGCGTTGAGCCGACGGTGGCGGTGATTGAAGCCGGCGGCGTCGGATACGCCGTCCAGGCGACGCCCGCCACCTTGGCGGGGTTGCGCGTGGGGCAGGAGGCGTTTGTCCACACCTCGCTCGTGGTGCGCGAAGATTCGATGACCCTTTTCGGTTTCGCCGACGCCGACGAGCGGGAGGTTTTCGATGTGCTTCAGACCGTCTCGGGGGTCGGGCCGAAGCTCGCGCTCACCATTCTTGCGACCTTGACTCCCGACCAGCTGCGTCAGGCTGTGGCCAACGCCGACATCGCGGCCCTCACGCGAGTCTCCGGCGTCGGAAAGAAAGGCGCCCAGCGTTTGGTCCTGGAAATCGGGGCGAAGCTTGGGCCTCGGCGGGGAGGCGACCTTGAAGCGCCTTCCTCGAACGCTCGGTCCGGCGACGTCGTCGCCGCGCTCGTCGGGCTCGGCTTCTCCGAGCGCGACGCCGAAAGCGCGTTCTCCCAGGTCGAAAAGGCGACGCCCGAGGCGGAGGTCCCCGAACTCCTGCGCGCCAGCCTGAAGATCCTCGGGGCTGGGAGGTAGCCGGTGGCAGACTCGAAAAGCTCGGACGCGAATTCGAAGGGCATCGTCTCGCCGGCGGCCTCCGAATCCGAACGCGCGGCCGAAGCGGCCCTGCGCCCGCGGCAGCTCAGCGAGTTCGTCGGCCAGGAAACCGTGCGCTCTCAGCTATCGCTCGTGCTCGAAGCGGCGGTGGCCCGGGGGAAGACCCCGGACCACGTCCTGCTTTCGGGCCCGCCGGGGCTGGGCAAGACGACGCTGTCGATGATCATCGCCGCGGAGGTCAACGGCTCGCTGCGCCTGACCTCCGGCCCGGCGATTCAGAACCCCGGAGACCTGGCCGCCGTGCTTTCCTCCCTCCAGGAGAACGACGTCCTTTTCATCGACGAGATCCATCGCCTCGCCCGCACGGCCGAGGAGATGCTCTACCTGGCGATGGAGGATTTCAGGGTGGACGTCATGGTCGGCAAAGGGCCCGGCGCAACGTCGATCCCGCTTCCGCTGCCGCCCTTCACGGTGGTGGGGGCGACCACGCGCGCCGGCCTCCTCCCGGCCCCGCTGCGCGACCGCTTCGGCTTCACCGGCCACCTCGAGTACTACGAGGAGGAAGAGCTCGCCCTCATCGTCACCCGCAACGCCGTCAAACTCCAGGCAAACCTCGAAGCCGACGCGGCACACGAGATCGCCTCGCGCTCGCGCGGCACGCCGAGAATCGCCAACAGACTGCTCAGGCGCGTGCAGGATTGGGCGCAGGTCCGCGGAAACGGCGTCCTCGATCTCGCCGCCGCGCGCGCCGCGCTCGACGTGTTCGAAGTCGACAGGCGCGGGCTCGACAGGCTCGACCGCGCCGTCCTCGAAGCCGTCTGTGTGAGGTTCAGAGGAGGGCCTGTGGGGCTCACCACTCTCGCGGTGTCCGTGGGAGAGGAGCCCGAAACGGTCGAGACGGTCGCCGAGCCCTACCTCGTTCGGGAGGGCTTCCTCGTGCGAACGCCGCGAGGAAGGGCCGCCACGCGCCTGGCCTTCGACCACCTCGGTCTGCCCGGCCCGGCGCCGGAGGAGACGCTCTTCGGCTGACGGACGCGTCGGTTGAGAGCCGAGTGTCGGTTGAAGCGCGCGTCGGCCAGCCGCATGCCTGCTTTGCGGCCGCCGACTGCAGGCGGCTTGGAAATCGGCGTCGCCCGAAAGTGAATTTCGTCCGAGAGCCAGGTTGTGCTTCCCCCGGGAGAGCAAGCGCGCGTACACTTGTGCGGGTACGTGTCTTTTTACAGCTAGGAGACTTCGGAATGGATCCGACAATGATCGCCCTCCTCGTCGGCATGGTGATTTTGTTCTTCTGGATGTCCTACTCCGGACGCAAGGCCCGCGAACGCCTCAACCAAGAGCGGGAAGAGATCATCGTGGTCGGCAAGGACATCATGACGACTGCCGGATTTTACGGAAAGATCGTCGACATCGACGGCGACGCTGTCACGCTCCTGAGCCCGGCCGGCGACGAGACCGTCTGGGACCGGCGTGCGATTTCGAAGGCAGCCGAGCTTCCGCTGGCGGAATCCGAGGAAGTCGATTCCGAGGACGACGCCGAGGGCCAAGCTGAGGCCGACGTCGAAGCCGAGTCCGCAGACGCGCCGGACGAGGACCATCCCAAGCCTTCCTCACCCTTCTCATCGGATCGATAGAAAAGCACACGTATGGCAAAGCGCACCGCAACGCGTTCCTCCGAGGTGCCTCGGAAACGCCTCGTCCTGTTGATGCTGATGATTATCGCGCTCCTCGCGACGCTGACGATCGGAAGCTGGGGCAAATCTTCGAAGTGGGCTCCCGAGCTCGCCCTCGACCTCCAAGGCGGCACCCAGATCATCCTCACTCCTGAGACGACCGACAACTCGGAGATCACCCAGTCCGACGTCAATCAGGCGATCGAGGTCATCCGCCAGCGCGTCGACGCCTCCGGCGTCGCCGAGGCGGAGATCAGCTCCCAGGGCGGCAAGAACATCATCGTGGGCCTCCCGGGCAGGCCGTCGGAGCAGACTCTCAGGCTTGTCCGCACGTCCGCGGTCATGCGCATGCGTCCGGTGCTTGCGATCGCCGGCGACGCGGGCTCGCTCACTCCCGCGAAGGTCGCGAGCATTGACAAACAACAGAAGGAAGCGCAGAAAAGCGCGAGTCCCTCGGCGAGCGCAAGCCCGTCTGCAAGTCCGAGCCCTTCCACGTCGGCGACGCCGACCCCCGATCCCAAGGCGACGTACGGCACCGAAGAGCTGAAGAAGGTCGCCAGGGAAAAGGCTGACGAGAACCACGACGGCAAGATCTCCGACCAACCGAAGTCCAAGCCGACCAACGCCTCGGACGCGGACAATTGGAGAACGGAGAAGCTCACCTACGACGCCTTGGTTTTGGATTGCACCAAGCCGTCGTCGAAGTTGAACATCGTAGACGATCCGAAGAAACCGCTTGTGGCCTGCGACCGCTCACGGGGCCAGGCGACGAAGTACATCCTCGGCCCGGCTGAGATCGAGGGGACCCAGCTGACCAAAGCCTCCTCTGGATTCGACCAGAGAAGCAACCAGTGGATCGTTCAGATTCAATTCGACTCCAAGGGCACGAAGGCTTTCGCCGACGTGACCCGTCGTCTCGTCAAGCTTCAGCGGCCGCGGAACCAGTTCGCGGTAGTCCTTGACGGGTCGGTCATCTCCTCTGCTGCACCGAGCGAGGTCATTTCGGGCGGTCAGGCGCAGATTTCGGGCTCCTTCACCGACCAGACCGCCAAGACGCTCGCGAACCAGCTGAGTTTCGGATCGCTTCCGCTGAAATTCAACGTTCAGTCGGAGGAGCAGATATCCGCCACCCTCGGCTCCGAATCGCTGCGAGGCGGCCTCATCGCCGGTGCGATCGGCGTCGCTTTGCTCGCCCTCTACCTGCTGTGGACGTATCACGGGCTGGGAATAGTAGCCATCGGCTCGATCGCATTGGCAACCGGGCTTTCCTATCTCATCGTCGCATTGATGTCGTGGACCATCGGCTATCGTCTCTCGATGGCGGGCGTCGTCGGCTTCATCATATCGATCGGCATCACCGCGGACTCCTTCATCGTCTTCTTCGAGCGAATACGCGACGAGATCCGAGAGGGCCGCTCGGTCAGAGCCGCGGTCACGCACGGATGGCACAGGGCCAAGCGAACGATCTATGTCGCCGACGGCACGAACCTGCTGTGCTCGCTCGTCCTCTACTTCCTCGCCGTCGGCTCCGTCCGAGGTTTCGCATTCACTCTCGGATTGACGACGATTCTCGATCTCGTCGTGGTAGTCATGTTCACCTACCCGGTCATGGCGATCCTCGTCCGCGGCAGCTTCTTCGGCGAAGGCCACCGGTGGTCGGGCATGAGCGCCATCGTCTTGGGCAACGCCCCCGCCTACAGCGGCCGAGGCTCCTTCCGCCGCCGCAGCGACCGTCATGTGGACGTCAAACTGGTCGTGGACGAGGAATCGTCGGGCTCGGCTGTGGACACGGCCGTCGTCGTCACCGAGTATTCGGAGGACGACGGCGCGGACGCCCCCGGAAGCCGCTCGCCGGAGGATTCTTCCGAAAACCGCGCAGCCTCCTCTCGTCGCTCTCGCAAAGACGTCGGTTTTTCCCGCAGGGGTTCGGCTCCTTCCCGGAAGGCCGAGGCGGAAGAGGACGACGCGATCGGCGCCGGAGCGAACTCGGTGAACGACGAAGAGGCCTCCCATCCGAAGCCTCGGGAAGAGTTGTCCGAAGAGGAAAAGGGCCTTTCTCTGGCGGAGAGAAAGGCGCTCCGACGCAGGAAAGCCCGCGAGGAAGCCCGGAAGAACGGCTTCAGTGGCCACGCGACGCAAGGGAAGGAGAACGGCGATGTCTAAAGGTTCCATCGGCAACGATCTCTACACGGGACGGCGTTCTTTTCCTTTCATCGCCAAGAGGAAGTACTGGTTCGCCATTTCGCTTGCCCTCATCGCGATTTCTGCGGTCACCCTCGCGGTAAAGGGTCTGAATCTGGGCATCGAGTTCACCGGCGGTTCCCAGTTCACTGTCTCGCATACGAAGGTCACCGATCAGAAACCGGCGGCCGACATCATGAGAACCTATGCCAAGGACACCGCAGCCCGCGTGGTCCAGGTGGGCGATTCGACGCTGAGAATCCAGACGGCCGAAACGAAGCTGAGCGACGACAACGTTAGGACGGTGCGCTCGGAGTTGGCCAAGTCCTACAAGGTCTCTCCGTCGAACGTCGCCTCGACCTTCATCGGACCGACGTGGGGGCAGGACATCTCCTCGAAGGCGCTCAAGGGATTCATCGCCTTCCTTGTGGCCGTCGCCTTGGGTCTGACCCTCTACTTCCGAAGCTGGCGCAACGCCGCCGGCGCGATTCTTGCGCTTTTCAACGACCTCGTCATCACCATAGGCGTCTACGCCCTCTTCGGATTTGAGGTCACCCCGTCCACGATCATCGGCCTGCTGACGATCCTCGGGTATTCTCTTTACGACACCGTCGTTGTCTTTGACAAGGTGCGGGAGAATTCCGCGAAGCTCCTGTCGCAAAGCGACTACACCTTCGCGGAGTCCGTGAACCTCGCGGTCAACCAGACTCTCATTCGATCGCTCAACACCTCGGTCACGAGCCTTTTGCCGGTCGTTTCCATCCTTTTCATCGGCACCTACTTTTTGGGCGCCGGCACGCTGCGGGACCTTGCCCTCGTCATGTTCGTCGGCATGATTCTCTCGACGCTTTCCTCGATGTTCATCGCCTCGCCCATCGCTGTGCAGCTGGCCCATCTCGATCCAAAGATTCGCCAGCACACCGAGAAGGTCGAGAAGGCGCGCGGAGAGCTGAGGGAGCGAATCGCCGAGCGCAGGGCCGCCGGCGAGGAGATTTCGAGCGAGGAGGAAGAGGACATGGTGGTGCACGCGGGGCACGTCATCCGCACGCCGGGGCGGCATTTAGGTACGGCGGCTCAGCCCCACCGCAAGAACAGGAAGAAGAAGTGAGCAGTCAATCCGTGTTCCCTTCTGACGCAGTCTCCCTCGTCGAATCCCATCTGCGAGAAGTTCCGGACTTTCCGGCGCCCGGTGTCCTCTTTCGCGACATCACGCCGCTCATAGCCGATCCTCAAGCGTTCAAGGTCCTCATCGAAACGATAGCCGAGCGCTACAGGGGCCAAGTGGACGCCGTCGCGGGGCTGGAATCGAGAGGATTCATTCTTGGCGCGCCGCTCGCAATAGAGATGGGCGTGGGAATGCTGACGGTGCGGAAGGGAGGGCGGCTTCCGGGCCCCGTCGTCGGAGTGGACTACGACCTGGAATACGGTTCGGCCCGAATGGAGCTGCAACCATTTACGGTTGCCGACGGGCAGAGGGTCCTCGTGATCGACGACGTCCTCGCGACGGGAGGAACCGCCAACGCCGCTTTCGAGCTCATAGAAAGGGCGGGCGGCGTTCCGACTAGGCTGTGCGTGCTCATCGAACTTCGGGAGCTCGGAGGTCGCGAAAGACTCGCTGGCCGCGAAGTGGATGCGGTTCTCACCTATTGATCGACGGTGACGGCCTATGGCCGTCACCGTTTTATATCCGCTCTCCAGAGTGCTATAACCATATTGTTCTGGGAAAGGGGGACGCCATGGGAGAATCAAGCCCGCGCCTTCGATCGCGTCTAAGCTGGCTGGCGGGCAGGTCGGGACCGCAGATTCCGTCCACGCTCGAGCCGCTTATGCGCGCCCTCGGAACGAAAAGCGTCGATAAATCCAGAATCCTCCACGCCTTCGAGGTGGCCGATCACTGCCATGAGGGCCAAACGCGCAAATCGGGGGAGCCATACATCACCCATCCCGTCGCCGTCGCGACGATCCTTGCAGAACTCGGAATGGATGAAGACACGATCATCGGCGCGCTCCTGCACGACACGGTCGAAGACACCGACTACCAGCTCTCCGATCTGCGCAGGGAATTCGGCTCCGCCGTCGAAGTGCTCGTCGACGGCGTCACGAAGCTCGACAAGGTCGAGTACGGCGAGGCTGCGCAGGCGGAGACCGTGCGAAAAATGGTCATTGCGATGTCGAAGGACATCCGCGTCCTGCTCATCAAGCTGGCTGACCGCCTTCACAACGCGCGCACATGGAAGTATGTCTCGGCTGAAGGCGCCAGGCGCAAGGCCCGCGAAACTCTTGAAATATACGCCCCTCTCGCCCACCGCCTGGGAATGAACTCGATCAAGTGGGAGCTTGAAGACCGATCCTTCAAAGTTCTTTACCCCACCGTCTACGGCGAGATCGAAAGGCTCGTCACAGACAGGACCCCCGAACGCGAGGCGTACATTCTCCAGGTGCGCGACATCCTCGAGAGCGAGCTGAAAAACGCCAAGATCAAGTGCACGATTACCGGACGGCCCAAACACTATTATTCGATCTATCAGAAGATGATCCTCCGCGGAAAGGACTTCGAGGACATCTACGATCTCGTGGGCGTGCGCGTGCTGGTGGAGACAATCGCCGACTGCTATGCGGCCCTCGGCGTCGCCAACACTGCATTCACCCCGATCCAAGGCAGGATCAAAGACTACATCGCCACTCCGAAGTTCAACTTCTACCAGTCGATTCACACGACGGTCATCGGCCCGGGCGGGCGGACGATGGAGATCCAAATCCGAACCTACGACATGCACAAGCGGGCCGAGTACGGAGTCGCCGCCCATTGGCGGTACAAGGAGGACGCGGGGCAGTCCAAGGGCGGCGTCGGACCGACGTCGGAAGAACAGACCCAGCTCAATTGGCTCCGCCAGCTCGTCGATTGGCAGCGTGACACGGCCGACCCGACGGAGTTCCTCGACTCGCTTCGATACGAGATCTCCGGGAGCCAGGTCTACGTTTTCACCCCCAAGGGGGAGGTTTTGGAGCTTCCCGCAGGGTCGACGCCGGTCGACTTCGCATACGCCGTCCACACGGAAGTGGGGCATCACACGGTCGGCGCGCGCGTCAACGACCGGCTCGTGACTCTCGACCATCGCCTCGAGTCCGGCGACAACGTTGAGATCATCACGGCGAAGAATCCCGACGCGGGGCCTTCCCGCGGATGGCTTGACTTCGTCGCCTCCCAGCGGGCGCGGGCGAAGATCAAGGCGTGGTTCAAGCATTCGCGCCGCGAGGAGTCCGTCGATTCCGGGAAAGACAAGCTCGCCAAAGCGATCCGCCGGAAGAATCAGCCGGTTCAGCGGCTGATGAGCCACGATACGCTTCGGGGCATCGCCCAGGACCTCAACAAAAACGACGTGACCGATCTGTACGCCGCGATCGGCGAAGGAGTGATCTCAGCCGAAACGGTGGTCAGACGCCTCATACAGACGCAGGGCGGCGAGCCCGGCGTCGAGGAGACGCTGTCCGAGGCGGTGACCCCCACGCGCATCGCCCACCGCTCCAGCGCCAGCGGCGATTCCGCCGTCATTGTCGAATCCATGGATTCCGGCGACGTCCTCGTCAAACTGGCCAAGTGCTGCACGCCCGTCCCTCCCGATGCGATCGTCGGCTTCGTCACGCGGGGGAACGGTTTGTCGGTCCATCGAGTCGATTGCCCGAACGTGCTGCCCCTCAAGCGGGAGCCGGAGCGTTTCATCGACGTCGCCTGGTCGGAAGGCTCGGAGGCGACATACCTCGTCCAGGTGCAGATCGAGGGGCTTGACCGGCAGGGTCTGCTCTCCGATCTTTCTCGCGTTCTGTCCGAGCACGGAATCAACGTCCTCCAGGGAACGATGACGACCACGAAGGAGAGGATGTCGAAGTTGAGCTTCACCTTCGAAATGGCCGAGCCTTCGCATCTGGAGCGCATTTTGCGCGAGTTTCGAAAAGTGGACGGAGTCTACGACGCCTATCGCGTGACCGGCTCGAAGAAGGGCAGCGAAAGGCGGGCTTAGGCTACTTCGTTTCCTCGATGTAGGTTTTCAGGGCCTTCGCCGCCTTTCGGGCGAAGGGCCCGCCCCGCCGCCGCCTTTCCCGCTTGCTGTGCAGCAGCAAATCTTCCGGGTTGAGGCCGCTCCGCAGAAGGCGTATGACGCATTCGACGGCGACGCCGGGTTCTTCGATCGCGAGAAGGTCGAAGGCGGTTCGCGCCGTCGTCGGAACCGTAAAGCCCCCAAGCTCCCGGGAGTATTCCTCCTCGAGCTGCGCGCGGTAGACGACGCAGTGATGGCGGCTCGTTGGGTGAGCCGCGCACAGACGCTTGAGCCGGGAGGGCGGCCACCATCCCGTGTAGATCCATGCGGCAGTAAGGGTCGCGGGCGTCGAGCCGTCGGGCAGCAGGGGGCACACCAGCCGGGCGCGCATGGCCGGCGTCGCCGCGAGGTCAGCAGCGGCTATGCGCCCAGGAGCGTATTCCACCGCCAATCCGTCGTGCACGAGCGTCTGACGCCCTCTTGACAGCTGCGCGGGCCTCCACGTTTTCATGGCAACCGTTCTACATCAAAAGAAGCGGCCGCCGCGCTGTCTGCCGCCAGCCTGTGCACAACTGTCTGTCTCGAAAGGCGCTCAAGCCGCGTCGAACCCTGTCCCGAAAGGCGCTCCAGCCCCGAAGGGCCCGGTCGCGCAAGAACGTCCGGTCGCGTTGGAATCCGCGGCGGGGAGGGCGTCAGAGGTCGGAGTTGACTTGGTCGAGCCAGGCTTGTCGTGCTTGCCGGGCTTCGTTGAGCTCCTTGACCTTGGCCTCGTCTCCGGCCTCTTTAGCGGCGGCTATTTCCCCGTCGAGTTCGGCGATGAGCGCTTCGAGCTGGGCCGCCATGCCGGTCGAACGCTGCTTCTTCTCCGGATCGGTCCGCCGCCACTGCTCGTCCTCGGCACGGCGGATCTCGTCCGCGATCTGCCTCATTCGGCCCTCGACCCGCGGATAGTCGGAACGCGGCACCATGCCGATGGCCTCCCAGCGTTCGCCGATGTCGCGGTACGCCGCCCGGGCGGCGTCGAGGTCGTCGATGGGTAGAAGAGCCTCCGCCTCGGCCAACAACTCGAGCTTGGCGGCCAGATTGTTCGCGAACTCCTGGTCGACGGCGGCGTGGTGCGCCGAACGCGCGGAGAAGAAGACCTCACGCGCGGCCATGAAACGCTCCCACAGGACGTTGTCGTCATGTTTGGACGCCCTTCCCGCTGCTTTCCATTCGTCCATGAGGCGCCGCATTTCGTTGCTCGTCTCACGCCAATCGGTCGATTTAGCGATCGCCTCGGCCTCGCTGATGAGCCGTTCTTTCGCGGCGACGACGTGCGCGCGCTCCTTCTCGAGCCTGGCAAAGAACGCTCTGCGGGCGTCCTCGAACACCTTGCGCGCGTGCGAGAGGCGCTTCCACAGCGCGTCGTTCGTGGACCTGCTGATGCGAGGGCCGTTCTTTTGCGCGTCTTTCCAACGTTCGAAAAGCTCCATGAGCTCTGCCCGCGTGTCCCGCCAGTTGATCGGCGTGTTGACCGAGGCCGCAATGGCCTCGGCGCGTTCGACGAGCGCCTCGCGCTGAGCGCGCGCTTCTGCCTTCGCTTGTTCACGCTTGGCTTTGTGCTCGGCTCGAAGCTCTGAAATCCGGGAGGCGAGGGCGGCGGAGCGATTTCGAAGCCCCTCGATGTCGCCCACCGCCGAAGGCTTGACGATTTGCTTGTCGAAGGCCCGCAGCGCCGAAGCCGACTCTTCGGGGTTGACAGTTTCCACACGCGCCTCAATGAGGGCGAGCTGAGCTTCCAAATCAAGGTAACGGCGGACGTAGATGGCCAAGGCGTCCTTCTTCGACCCCTCGGCGGCATATTGCCCGACGATGCGTTCGCCGTCGCCCGAGCGCAGCCACACGTTTCCCTCGTCGTCCACCCTTCCCCACGCTGCGGCCTCCGCCGCAGCGGAGTCGCTTCGCGAAGGCGCCGGTTTGGCGGCCCCGACCGGATGGGGCTTGGGAATCGGACGCGGCACTGGCTTAGGCGTCGGAGGCGGGGTCGACTCGGTCATAGAAGCTCCTCGGGGAGACGGCGTGACTGTACGCCGTAAGAAACAGCGTTGTAGAAGACATTGTAAAACCAAAATCGCGGCCTCCGCCCGGGTTGTCCACCCTGCGAACGCCGTCGCCCCGTCGACACGGAAGCCTTGAAAACGATAGCGTACAACCATGATCTTTCTCCGCTACAATCGGACTCTCATCGAAGCGAATTGCTATATACTCGCCGATTCGCAGCAGCGGGTCGCCCTCGTCGTGGACCCCGGCGCGGGATCGGCCGAATGGATCGAAGAAACCCTGACTTCTCGCCGACTGAGCCTCGGCGGCGTGCTTTGCACCCACGGGCACATCGACCACGTGTGGGACTCGGGGCTGATTGCCGGCGAAGCGCCGGTCTACGTTCCCGGCCCGGACCTGTACAGAATGGAGGACCCGGCGGCCATGGGCCCCGCCGCGGCGGGCGTATTCCCCGAAGCCAGCGGGCATTCCTGGATCAAACCGAAGGGAACCGCGGCGCTCCCCCGAGAATTCTTCGAGGGCGAGGGCGGGCAGATCGTGCCCGGCGTGGCGATGCGCGCGGTCCCTGCGCCGGGGCACACGGAGGGTTCGTGCGTTTTCCTTCTATCGGGGAAAATCGATCCGGATCGCGAATCCGTGGTCTTCCCCGAGGGCGTTTTCGGCGAGAAGCTCATGCTCAGCGGCGACGTGCTCTTTAGAGACGGCGTCGGGCGGACGGACCTTCCCGGGGGCGACCCCGTTGCGGCCGCAGAGTCGTTGCGGACGCTGGCGGGAGTGATCGATCCCGCAACCGTCTTCTTCCCCGGGCACGGCCCGTCCTCGACGATGGGGCGGGAAAAGGAGCGCTCGCATTATCTGAAGCTTGCAATTTCAGGCGAAATGGCCTGAAATCGGATCGAATGCGCGCCCTTTCTCTCCGGCGATTTGCCCGGATGCCGGGGATGGGCGCCAATCGTGGAACAATAGTCCCCATGAAGATTGCCCCTCTCTCCGGATTCCCCGAGTGGTTGCCGCAGGACAGGATCGTCGAAGACCGCATTCTCGACGCTCTGCGGCGCACCTTCGAGCTGCACGGTTTTTCGGGGATTGAGACCCGCGCGGTCGAGCCTCTCGACCAGCTGTTGCGCAAAGGCGAGACCTCCAAGGAGATCTACGTCCTGAGCCGCCTCCAGGGCGGGCCGTCCCAAGATTCGGAGATGGGCCTTCATTTCGACCTGACGGTTCCGCTAGCCCGGTACGTTTTGGAACACGCGGGAAAGCTCGACTTTCCATTCAAGCGCTACCAGATGCAGAAGGTTTGGCGCGGGGAACGGCCGCAGGACGGGCGTTTTCGCGAGTTCGTGCAGGCTGACGTCGACGTCGTCGGCGAGCAAACGCTTCCCTTCCACAACGAGGTCGAACTTCCCCTCGTCATGGTCGACGCGCTGTCGGGTCTGCCGATCCCGCGGGTCGTCGTCCGAGCCTCCAACCGGAAGATAGCCCAGGGGTTTTATGAGGCGGTCGGAATCGAGGACGTCGGCGAGACGCTGCGGATCGTCGACAAGCTTGACAAGATCGGCCCGGCCGCGGTCGCGGAGACTCTCGTCGAGAAGGCGGGGACGACGCCGCAGCAGGCCGATCTCGCCCTCAGGCTCGCTGACGTCTCGGGAAGCGACGCATCGGTGGCCGACCGCGTTCGGGAGCTCGGGCAGCGTTCGGATCTGCTCGAGGAGGGCCTCGACGAGCTCGTGCGCCTCGTCGAAGGGGCCAACGCGCTCATTCCGGGCTCGGTCGTGGCCGACCTCAAGATCGCCAGAGGCTTGGATTACTACACCGGCTCGGTCTACGAGTCCGTTCTCGTCGGCCACGAGGATCTGGGGTCGATCTGTTCCGGCGGGCGGTACGATTCGCTCGTGAGCGACGGCAAACGCACGTATCCCGGCGTTGGGCTTTCCATCGGGGTTTCGAGGCTCGTCTCGCGTTTGATCGGCAAGGCGACGGTGAGCGCGACGAGGAAAGTCCCCACCTGCGTTCTCATCGCCGTCAACGACGAGGGTGCCAGGGCTGCCGCGACGGCTACAGCCATGAAGTTGAGACGTCGCGGGATTCCCACTGACGTCTCGCCAACCGCGGCCAAATTCGGCAAACAGATCAAGTTCGCCGACAGACGCGGCATTCCCTTCGTCTGGTTCTCGACCGACGAGGGGGAGCAGGTCAAAGACATCCGTACGGGCGAACAGGTCGAAGCCGACCCCGACGCATGGGTGCCAGAATCATCGGATTACTTCCCGCAGTTGAAAGAGACTAAATGAGCATTCCCATAGCTTCTCAGGAGGAACTCGAGGAGGCGCTCGGCGCGCTGCGCGACATCCTCGAAGACGTCTCGTTCCCTCTCGAGACGCCCTTGGCTTCGGACGGCGCCAAAGCGACGTCCGAAGTTCTCCGTCAGCTTGACGACTACATCCTTCCCAGGCTTTCGCGGATCGACGCGCCGCTGTTGGCCGTCGTGGGAGGTTCGACGGGCGCGGGCAAATCGACGCTCGTCAACTCGCTGCTCGGCGAGAACGTGGCCAAGGCGACAGCTATCAGGCCCACGACGCGGCGTCCGCTGCTCGTCCATCGCGAAGAGGACGGGGCCTGGTTCGCGGATCAGAGCATTTTGCCGAGCTTGGCAAGGGTGCAGAGCACGGACGTGGACGACGGCGCCCACTCCGAGCTCGCCTTGGCCGACAGCAAGGAGCTGCCCGAGGGGATCGCGCTTCTCGACTCTCCTGACATCGACTCGGTCGTCGAAGACAATCGGCGCCTCGCCGCCCAGCTGCTCGCAGCCGCCGACCTGTGGCTCTTCGTCACGAGCGCGGCCCGGTACGCCGACGCGATTCCATGGTCGATGCTCAACGAAGCCGTTTCACGCGACATCGTCATTGCGGTGGTCCTCAACCGGGTCCCTTCGGGCGTCGGCGCGCAGGTGCGCTCCGACCTTTCTCACAGGCTCGCCGAGCGCGGTCTGGGACACGCCCCGCTTTTTGCCATATCCGAAAGGATCGACGGCGACGGCCGGATCCCTTCGGAGGACGTCGCCCCGATCAAGACGTGGCTTGCGGGGCTCTCGCACGACGGGCCGGCTCGTGCCTCCGTTGCCAGGCAGACCCTGGCTGGAGCCGTGGACTCGCTGATTGAGCAGTGCGACCCGATCGTCGAGGGGCTTAAGGAACAGATCGATCTTCAGCGCGCCATGCGCGGCGACATCGCCAGAGCCGACGGCGTCGCCATCGGATCGATCATCGCCTCCGTCGAGGACGGGCGCCTCGTGCGCCGCGAGGCTCTAAGCAGGTGGAACGATGCCGTCGGCGCGAATCGGACGATGCGTTCGATCGTCGGATCGGTCGGGGGAATCCGCGACCGCGTCGCCGGATGGCTTAAGGGAAAGCCAAAAGCCAACGATCCGCTGCCGGTCGCCGAAATCGAGGCGAACCTCGAGGCTGCCCTGGCCGCTTCGTTGACGGCGGAGGCCGAAAGGGCGGCGCGGTCGGTGGACGACGCATGGCGTCAAAGGTCCGGCGCCGAGGCGTCGCGTGCCGCGGCTGGCGAGAGTGTGCGTCCCAATGACGAACGGGGACGGCAGGCAGTTGAAACGGTCCGCCGGTGGAGACAGGCGCTTGCCGCCATCGTGCAGGAGCAAGGCGGCGGAAAGGCGGCCTCGGAGCGGGCCGCGTCGGTGGGCGCGAAGGCGATAGAGGCAGCCCTGATCATCGTCACATTCGCCTCTGCCAAGGGACTGGCCAACGGAGACGGCGTCACGGGAGGCACCGCAGCTCCCTCTCGAAAGCTGTTGGAGGCCGTTTTCGACGGCGACGCCGTTCGGAAGATGGCGAAACGGGCACGCGAGGAGCTCCTTGTGCGCGCCAGGAAGTTCGTTGGAGCCGATCTCGATCCGTTCCGCGACGTGTGCCGCGAGGCCGAGACGGATCCCGGGATTGCCGTGGGAATCCAGACTGCGTGCGACGACATCGAGTCGGCGCGCGAAGAGAAGGGATGAGAATGAGCGCCGAGATGAGTATCGAAGCGGGCTTGCTGGAACTGGATGACGCCATCGGGGCCGCTCGCCTGTATTTCCGGGACGAATGCGCGGACGCCGAAAAGGTGGCGGCCCGCGTGCGAGACCGGGTCCAGATCGGGGGAGAGAACACCGTCGTCGCTTTCGCGGGCGCGACGGGAAGCGGAAAATCCTCGCTCGTCAACGCCCTTGTCGGCGAGACCGTGGCGGAAGTCGCACCCACGAGGCCGACGACCGCCGAGCCGCTCTCGGTTTCGGGGAGCGAGACCTCTGAGGTCCTCGACTGGATGGGCGTCGGCCCCCGCCACGTCCTTCCGGGGGCCTTCGGCGACGACAGCGTGATTCTCGTCGATTTGCCCGACCTCGACTCTACGGAGGAGGAGCATCGCAGCGCCGCCGATCGGGTGATTGAGAGGGCCGACGTCGTCGTTTTCGTCCTCGACCCGCAAAAGTATGCCGACGCCTTGCTGCACAGGGAGTACCTCAAGCATTTCGGCGAGCACGGAGCGGTCACCCTCGTGGTCCTCAACCAGGTCGACAGGCTCGCCCAACGAGAGAAGAACGTCGTTCTCGTCGATGCGCGGGGGCTGCTGGCCACAGACGGGCTTCGCGATCGATTGATCCCGACGTCGGCGCGAACGGGCGAGGGCGTTGAACAGCTTCGCCGTTCCATCACCGAGATCGTGTCCAAACGAAACGCGGCCCGCTTGCGATTGGGGGCGGATCTTCGATCCGCGGGCGAGGCGTTGGCCGTGGCTTCGCGCAAGGACGGCGGAGCTTCTCCGAGCCCCGTTCACGCTGACTTCATGCCTGCGGCCCGCGCGATGGTCAGCGCCGCGGGAGGAGAAGCCGTCGCGGAGGCGGCTGCACGTTCGTACGACCTGCGAAGCAGGCGAGAGACTCCGTGGAAGTCGCGGAGCGCGCATCGCGCTCCCGATCCGCTCGACGCCGTCGTCGGGCCCAGCGGGATCCCTCGCTACATACCCGAGCCGGCTCGGATACCGGCCGCTCAGATGGCTGTGCGGACCTATGTCGACAGCGAGTTGGCCGCGCTTCCGACGTCGTGGAAGTCTTCGGTCGCGCGGGATGTCGATGCCCGCACCGTGAGGCTCATTGAAAGCACGGGAGACGCGGCGAAAGACATCGAAGTGGGCGATTCGGAGCAGCCGTCCTGGTGGGGCGTGACTCGCGCCCTTTTCAGGGCTTCGTTGGCGACTGTCGTCGTCGGGGTTCTCTGGCTCTTTTTCTGGGCCGCTTTGGGGATGTTCGATCCGCCGAAGGCGGTCGGCGTCGGGTTGCCGATCATTCTCATCGGTCTGGGGCTTCTCGCTGCCCTGGCGGTGTGGATCAGCGTGGGCGTCATGCGCTCTCGGGGATCGAATGCGGCGCGAGAACGGGTGATGTCACAGCTTGCCAGAGCGCTCGACGAGCGGGCTGGATTTGCGGTGCGCGAGCCTGTGGAGGCTCAACGCGCCGAGTATTCTCGCTTCGTCGAGGCGATTGGGAATCTTTCGCGCGTCCGATGAGCGCGGCGGGCGTTTCGGCGCCGCCCCGTCTCTGCCGAGGCATGTTTCCGCCCCACAAGAGCGTATAGTTATTCGCGATGACGCATCTGCTTACGTACTTTCGTTCGGATCGGAGTGAATGATGGCTAGCGGGCCCGTGCCGACGTCGCGAACCGCGCGGCAAGCGTTGATAGTGAGCATCCTTGCGGACAAATCCGTCGGGTCTCAGGGTGAGCTTCGCGCCCTTTTGCGCGAAGCCGGAATATCGGTCACGCAAGCGACCCTTTCTCGCGATCTGGACGAGCTCAAAGCGATCAAGGTTCGCAACAAGAGCGGGCGTCAAATCTACAGAATCCCGGACGAGGCCGAGCTGTACAAGGCCGCACAGGGTGCGCGCGCCCAGCTCGAGCGCTGGTGCCCCGAGGTGCTTGTGAGCGCCCAGTGCGCGGGCAGTCAACTCGTCTTGCGCACGCCCCCGGGCGCCGCCAACATCCTGGCCGTCGGGATAGACAGGGCGATGATCGACGGGGTGCTCGGGTGCTTGGCGGGTGACGACACCATCCTCGTGATCACCTCTAGTCCCGAACGGGCCGAAGAAATCCGCTCTGAGCTTCTTTCTCTCGCCTAGTCTTTCCTTCTCGCACAGCATTTGCCTCTCGCCTGGATTCTTTCGCTGAGACGGCGAACTGCCGCCGTTTCGTCGCCGTTCGAAGGCTGCGTGCGACGAGCGCGAAAACTGAGAGGGAACCTATACGAAAGTGAGAGAGGCCATGTCGGCGCCGCCACTGAAAGGGCGCGAAAGAGGGCGAAGCCGAGAGAGGCCGCGAGGACGACGCTAAGCCTCCCTTTTGCGGCGATAAACTCGCAACATGGACGACAGCGCAAGGCAAGGCGCCCCTGCCGAGGAAGCGAGGCCGACGCGACGCGCCTTTCTCTTCCTCGTCAACCCCAAACTGCACTACGACCCTTATCCCGACTGGGCAAAGTGGCTGCCGATCGTCGACGGCGGCGGGGCGATCGACATGCAGTGGAACACCGGCTCGCGTCGCTCGGGGATGGAGCCGGGCGACCTCGCCCTTCTCGTGAAGGTCGGCGTCGCCCCGAGAGGGCTCGTCGCCTTGGGCAAGGTGACGAGCACGATTTACGAGGGACCTCACTGGAACCCTGACGCAGCCCGCCCGGTGACCGGCTGGGTCGACATCAGACTGACTGCGCTTCTCGACCTCGACGATCCATTGCCCCTGTCGGTGCTCAAGGAGATCGGGCCGGGGATTCGTTGGACTCCGCGTATGTCCGGCGTCGAAGTGCCCATCGACGTCGGAGAGGAAGTCAGGGGCCTCGTCGTGGCCGATGTGTGATCTCGCTGCCGCGAATCCGCGGCTTTCCGATCGCCGCCCATTCCGCTCACGACGCCCTCGCGGGCTCCGTGAGGGGCCTGTGGCATACTTGAAAATCAGGAAATCTCCCAGCTGTCAAATACGAGATCGAAAGGCACGGAACCTTGACGGACATCCTCGACGAGCTTCAGTGGCGCGGGCTCATCGCCCAACACACCGACATCGACGCGTTGCGCGCGGCGCTTGCCGAAGGCCCCGTCACCTTCTATTGCGGCTTTGATCCGACGGCGGCCTCCCTCCATCACGGGCATCTCGTCGCGGTCAAGGTGATGAGGCACCTCCAGATGGCCGGCCATAATCCGTTAGCCCTAGTCGGCGGGGCCACGGGGCTCATCGGCGATCCCTCGGGGCGCAAGGAGGAACGCAACCTCAACGAGGCCGACGTCGTCGCCGGTTGGGCCGCGGCTCTGCGCGGCCAGCTTGAATCGCTGCTCGACTTTGAAGGGGAGCACCCCGCCCGGATCGTCAACAACCTCGACTGGACCGGGCCGATGTCGACCATCGATTTCCTGCGGGACATCGGGAAGAACTTCCGGCTCGGAACGATGCTCTCGAAGGACACCGTCGCTCGCCGGCTCGAATCCGACGAGGGCATCTCCTTTACGGAATTCAGCTACCAGATTCTTCAAGCCAATGACTACCTCCAGCTGTATCGCCGCTACGGTTGCACGTTGGAAGTCGGCGGGAACGACCAGTGGGGCAACCTCGTCGGCGGCATGGACCTCATCAGGAAGGTCGAGGGAAAATCCGTCCACGTCATGACGAATCCGCTTATCACGAAGTCGGACGGAACGAAGTTCGGCAAGACCGCCGGAGGGGCGATCTGGCTCAATCCCGAGATGTTCAGCCCCTACAGGTTCTACCAGTTCTGGCTCAACACCGCCGACGACGACGTCATTCACATGCTCAAGGTCTTCACGTTCAGAACCCGCGAAGAAATCGCCGAGCTTGAAACGGCTCTGGCGGAGCGCCCGCACGCCCGCGAGGCGCAGAAAGCCTTGGCGGAAGACGTGACGACATGGGTTCACGGCGCAGATGCGACCGAGCGCGTCAAAGCCGCTTCTCGAGCCCTTTTCGGCGGGGGTGGCCTCGAGTCCCTCGACGCCCGCACGCTCGCCGACGCCGTTGCAGAGCTTCCCCGCGCGGAAGGGGCAGTGGGGACGCCCCTCATTGAGCTATTTGTCGCAACGGGCCTTGAAAAGGGCTTGGGGGCGGCTAGGCGCACCGTTGCGTCGGGCGGTTTGTACCTGAACAACGTGAAGATTGACGATGGCGCGAAGGTTCTTGGTTTGTCGGATCTTCTTCCGGGGGGTGTGGTTCTTTTGCGCAGGGGGAAGAAGAATTTGGCTGTGGTTGGGGTTGTGTAGATCTGGTGGTGCGTGGGTTGGGGGTGTGACGGCGACGCTGGGCTGTGACGATGGCGAAAAGGTTTTTGGTTTGTCGGATACTTTTCCTGGGGTGTGTGGTGGGG
>NZ_LVZK01000002.1 GCF_001652275.1 Peptidiphaga gingivicola | reverse complement strand
GTCACGTGGGTGGGGGTTGTGGGGGTGGGGGGTGGGGGTGTAGTGTTGTTGTCTGCTGCCGGGCTTGGTTGTGTGGGTGCGGTGGTTGTGTTTCTTCCTTGTGCGTGTGCCTGTGGGGGTGTGTGTGCGGGGTGTGGGTGTGGTGGTTGATTGCTTGATAGTGCGTGTGGATGACGATTGTGTCGTCGGGTCTTTTTGGGGGTTCGGCGGCGTGTCCGGCCTGTTTGGGGTCGGGTTTTGGTGGGCCTGTTTTGGGCTGTCTGCAATGTTTTGTTTTTTGTGGAGAGTTTGATCCTGGCTCAGGACGAACGCTGGCGGCGTGCTTAACACATGCAAGTCGAACGATGAAGCGCTGTCTTTGTGGTGGTGTGGATTAGTGGCGAACGGGTGAGTAATACGCGGGCAACCTGCCCCTCTGCTTCGGGATAAGCTTTGGAAACGGGGTCTAATACCGGATGTGCCTGTCTGGTCGCATGGCTGGGCGGGGAAAGATGTTTTTCGGCGGGGGATGGGCTCGCGGCCTATCAGCTTGTTGGTGGGGTGACGGCCTACCAAGGCGTCGACGGGTAGCCGGCCTGAGAGGGTGGTCGGCCACACTGGGACTGAGATACGGCCCAGACTCCTACGGGAGGCAGCAGTGGGGGATATTGCACAATGGGCGCAAGCCTGATGCAGCGACGCCGCGTGGGGGATGGAGGCTTTCGGGTTGTAAACCCCTTTCGGCGCGGGACAAGGCTCCGTTTGGCGGGGTTGAGGGTACGCGTCAAAGAAGCGCCGGCTAACTACGTGCCAGCAGCCGCGGTAATACGTAGGGCGCGAGCGTTGTCCGGAATTATTGGGCGTAAAGGGCTCGTAGGCGGCTTGTCGCGTCTGCTGTGAAAACGCGGGGCTCAACTCCGCGCGTGCAGTGGGTACGGGCAGGCTGGAGTGCGGCAGGGGTGGCTGGAATTCCTGGTGTAGCGGTGGAATGCGCAGATATCAGGAAGAACACCGATGGCGAAGGCAGGCCACTGGGCCGTCACTGACGCTGAGGAGCGAAAGCGTGGGGAGCGAACAGGATTAGATACCCTGGTAGTCCACGCTGTAAACGTTGGGAACTAGGTGTGGGGTCTGTTCCACGGATTCTGCGCCGGAGCTAACGCGTTAAGTTCCCCGCCTGGGGAGTACGGCCGCAAGGCTAAAACTCAAAGGAATTGACGGGGGCCCGCACAAGCGGCGGAGCATGCGGATTAATTCGATGCAACGCGAAGAACCTTACCAAGGCTTGACATGTGCCGGGAGGGCGCGGAGACGCGTCTGCCTTCGGGCCGGTTCACAGGTGGTGCATGGTTGTCGTCAGCTCGTGTCGTGAGATGTTGGGTTAAGTCCCGCAACGAGCGCAACCCTTGTCCCGTGTTGCCAGCGCGTTGTGGCGGGGACTCACGGGGGACTGCCGGGGTCAACTCGGAGGAAGGTGGGGACGACGTCAAATCATCATGCCCCTTATGCCTTGGGCTTCACGCATGCTACAATGGCCGGTACAGAGGGTGGCGATGCCGTGAGGCGGAGCGAATCTCGTAAAGCCGGTCTCAGTTCGGATCGGGGTCTGCAACTCGGGCCCGTGAAGTCGGAGTCGCTAGTAATCGCAGATCAGCAACGCTGCGGTGAATACGTTCTCGGGCCTTGTACACACCGCCCGTCACGTCACGAAAGTCGGCGACGCCCGAAGCCCGTGGCTCTGCTTGTGCGGGGAGCGGTCGAAGGCGGGGTTGGCGATTGGGACGAAGTCGTAACAAGGTAGCCGTACCGGAAGGTGCGGCTGGATCACCTCCTTTCTAGGGAGTTTTTGTGGTGGTGTTGTCTGCGCGTGCTGTCAGGCTGTCGGGCGCTGTGCCTGTGCCTGCCTGTGGGGTGGGTGTGGTGTTTGGGAATCGTATAGCGGATGCGAGCATCTTGTAGTTGTGCGTCGTCTGCGTTCTGTTGTGGGGCGGGGCGGCGTGTGTTGGGTGTGTGCAGGGCGTTCGGTGGATGCCTGGGCATCAAGGGCCGAAGAAGGACGTGGCAGTCTGCGATAAGCCTCGGGGAGTTGGCAAGCGAGCGGTGATCCGGGGGTGTCCGAATGGGGGAACCTGGCCGGGGTTGTGCCTGGTCGCCCGTGTGTGAAGTTCATAGCGCGCGGGTGGGAACGCGGGGAAGTGAAACATCTTAGTACCTGCTGGAGAAGATATTCCGTTAGTAGTGGCGAGCGAAGGCGGAGGAGCCTAAACCGTGTGCGTGTATCAGCCGCCGGGCGGTGCGTGTGCGGTGTTGTGGGCATGCTTGTGGCCGTGCCGGTGTGCGGCCGGGCAGTGAGAAACCGTCGGGGTAGGCGAAGGGTCTGGGAAGGCCCGCCGGAGTGGGTGAGAGCCCCGTAGCCGAAATCGCGGCGGCTGTCTGAGTGTGTTCCTGAGTAGCACGGGGCTCGTGGAATCTCGTGTGAAGGTGGCAAGACCACTTGTCAAGGCTGAATACCCTTGGTGACCGATAGTGGATGAGTACCGTGAGGGAAAGGTGAAAAGTACCCCGGGAGGGGAGTGAAAGAGTGCCTGAAACCGGGCGCCTGCAATCCGTCAGAGCCCTTTGTTGTGGGGGTGATGGCGTGCCTTTTGAAGAATGAGCCTGCGAGTTAGGGGCGTGTGGCGAGGTTAACCCGTGTGGGGCAGCCGTAGCGAAAGCGAGTCTGAAATATGGCGGTCAGTCGTGCGTTCTAGACCCGAAGCGGGGTGATCTACCCATGTCCAGGGTGAAGCGCGTGTAAGAGCGTGTGGAGGCCCGGACCCACCGGGGTTGAAAACCCGGGGGATGAGGTGTGGGTAGGGGTGAAAGGCCAATCAAACTCCGTGATAGCTGGTTCTCCCCGAAATGCATTTAGGTGCAGCGTTGCGTGGTTCTTTGCGGAGGTAGAGCGACTGGATGGCTGATGGGCCCCACCGGGTTACTGAGGTCAGCCAAACTCCGAATGCCGCAAAGTGTGAGCGTGGCAGTGAGACGGCGGGGGATAAGCTTCGTCGTCGAGAGGGAAACAGCCCGGATCGTCGGTTAAGGCCCCTAAGGGTGTGCTAAGTGGGAAAGGATGTGTCGTTGCTGTGACAGCCAGGAGGTTGGCTTAGAAGCAGCCATCCTTGAAAGAGTGCGTAATAGCTCACTGGTCAAGTGGTGATGCGCCGACAATGTAGCGGGGCTTAAGCACACCGCCGAAGCCGCGGCGCCCTCCGTGTGGGGGGTGGGTAGGGGAGCGTCCTGCGTGGGGGGAAGCCGTCGTGTGAGCGTCGGTGGACTGCGTGGGAGTGAGAATGCAGGCATGAGTAACGAGTGGCGGGTGAGAATCCCGTCCGCCGATTGACTAAGGGTTCCAGGGCCAGGTTGATCCGCCCTGGGTTAGTCGGGTCCTAAGGCGAGGCCGTCAGGCGTAGTCGATGGGCAACGGGTTGACATTCCCGTACCGGACGGCGGCCGTCCGATGTCTGCTGGGTGGGGCGTTGTCGTCCCTGTGCGTCGTTTCTGCGCCTTTCGGGGTGTGGGGGGCGTGCGGGNGCGGGGCGTGCCTGTCTGGTGTGGCAAGCGTGGTAACAGGTGTGACGCAGTGAGGTAGCCTGTCCGTGTCTTATGGCTTGGCACGGCCAAGGGTGTGGCCCCTCGCCGTGGTAAATCCCGGCGGTGTGTGGGTGAGGCCTGATGGGGACCGTTGATGGGAAGCGGGTGATCCTGTGCTGCCGAGAAAAGCATCGACGCGAGGCCGTTGTCCGCCCGTACCCGAAACCGACACAGGTGGTCAGGTAGAGTATACCGAGGCGTTCGAGTGACTCGTGGTCAAGGAACTCGGCAAAATGCCCCCGTAACTTCGGGAGAAGGGGGGCCCTGCGCGTGGTCCGTCCGTGCGGCGGGGAGCGTGGCGGGGCCGCAGAGTCCAGGGAGAAGCGACTGTTTATCAAAAACACAGGTCCGTGCCAAGCCGCAAGGCGATGTATACGGACTGACGCCTGCCCGGTGCTGGAAGGTTAAGCGGACCGGTCAGCCCCTCTTTGTGGGGGTGACGCCGGGAAGTTAAGCCCCAGTAAACGGCGGTGGTAACTATAACCATCCTAAGGTAGCGAAATTCCTTGTCGGGTAAGTTCCGACCTGCACGAATGGCGTAACGACTTCTCCGCTGTCTCGACCACGAACTCGGTGAAATTGCAGTACGAGTAAAGATGCTCGTTTCGCGCAGCAGGACGGAAAGACCCCGGGACCTTTACTGCAGCTTGGTATGGGTGTTCGGCGCGGTTTGTGTAGGATAGGTGGGAGACGGTGATCCGCTCGCGCTAGCGGGCGGGGAGTCGCTGGTGAAATACCACTCTGGCCGTGTTGGGCTCCTAACCTCGGCCCGTGATCCGGGTCAGGGACAGTGCCTGGTGGGTAGTTTAACTGGGGCGGTTGCCTCCTAAAGGGTAACGGAGGCGCTCAAAGGTCCCCTCAGCCTGGTTGGTCATCAGGTGGCGAGTGCAAGTGCACAAGGGGGCTTGACTGTGAGACTGACAGGTCGAGCAGGCACGAAAGTGGGAACTAGTGATCCGGCGGTCGCGTGTGGAAGCGCCGTCGCTCAACGGATAAAAGGTACCCCGGGGATAACAGGCTGATCCTGCCCAAGAGTTCATATCGACGGCATGGTTTGGCACCTCGATGTCGGCTCGTCGCATCCTGGGGCTGGAGTAGGTCCCAAGGGTTGGGCTGTTCGCCCATTAAAGCGGTACGCGAGCTGGGTTCAGAACGTCGTGAGACAGTTCGGTCCCTATCCGCTGCGCGCGCAGGAGAATTGAGAAGGGCTGTCCCCAGTACGAGAGGACCGGGACGGACGAACCTCTGGTGTGCCAGTTGTTCCGCCAGGAGCACGGCTGGTTGGCTACGTTCGGGAGGGATAACCGCTGAAAGCATCTAAGCGGGAAGCCCGCTTCAAGACGAGTTCTCCACCACCCTCGCGGTGGGAAGGCCCCCCGAAGACGACGGGGTTGATAGACCGGACGTGGACGCCCCGCAAGGGAGTGAAGCCGACCGGCACTAATGGGCCGACCAACCCAACACACTTTTCCTCTCTCTCCATTCGTTGGGGGGAGGGCGATTCGCGTCCGCTATGCGATACCCGAACCCCACACCCCCCGCGGGGCAGGGGTGTGGCAGCCCGGGACCGCGTGGCGGCGGTCATAGCGGCAGGGACACGCCCGGACCTTTCCTTTCCGAACCCGGAAGCTAAGACTGCCAGCGCCGATGGTACTGCACCCGCCAGGGTGTGGGAGAGTAGGACACCGCCGCCCACACCACAAGAAAGGGGGGGGCCGCCCAGCGGCCCCCCCTTTCTTGTCGCCTGCCACCGCACGCACGCGGCTGCCCCCGCCCCCGCCGCCAACCCGCCAGACACCGCGGCAGACAACGCACCGCCAGACACCGCGGCAGACAACCAACACACCGCCAGACGCCGACGCGGCTGCCGGCGTGCTCAGCGTGAACCCAGCCATAAACACCGCCCGCCAAACAACCAACACACCAACCACAGATTTTCCCGGCTTTGTGCGACCAATCCCCCGAGAAGCGCCCTTAGCAATCGGAGGTGTGTCCAGCAGGCGATTCGGATGTCTTGTCCGGTGGCGTAACGTTTGCTTCGTGGCTGTCAAGCTTCGTGACAAGACAGGCCCCGTCCCTGCTTGTCGAAAGGCGGCTGAGAGGACGCCTCAAAGGTGAGTGCGAGAAGACGGCCTGGCACTGTGCCGAGTACGGAAAGAAAGCTCAGTGCCGTGTATGGAAAGGCGACCCAGCCGTGGCGCGTGAGAAAATGTTTTGGGGAGACGGGCATAGAAGGCGATCGACGTCGTTCTCGAGTCCGGCAAACTGACCGAGGGTCAAGACGCTTTTTTGGGGAGATGCTTGAGGGCACCCCCGATTGTTGAAGCAGCGTTGCCGGTTCGTTTCAACGAAGGCCTCGTTGATCGTCTCAAGGGCGGTTCTGTTGAACCTGCTTCGCAATGCCGGTTCGCGACTCCAACGATCGCGCATCTGTGACTCGGGTCGACTTTCTGTTGATTTGACTTTGCACAGGGGGCAACGGGGACATATGCGAAGGTGTCGCCGTCGTTCAGCGTTAGGTCAAGGAATTCTAGATCTCGTTCGCATCTTGCTTGCCCCAATTCGTCGTCTGTGCTTCGAGCGTGCGCGTGACAAACCCTGCAATGGCGACTTTTGAATGGGGTTATCGGAACGCTGTAGGCCAAACATGCTATGTCGATCAGCTTCGGAAATACCTTGCCTTTTCCTATTGCCTACACGGAACTTCTGCTCTAGGCTGAACTTGTGCGCACAAGAACGACCTGAAAAGTTGGAGACTGGGTTGCGAGCACCGGGCCGACAGGGTTTGACTCGGCACTTCCACCAGAAACAACGTACACAAGTCGATCTGGGACCGCGTACACAAGTTTCCTGCGTGTACAGGCTCACTTGTCTGGATCGTGGGTATTCATAAGGAGCAACTCGATGGAGAGCAAGTGGAATCCATCGCCGAGTCGGCACAAAAAGTCTAGACGACGCCGCGGGCAGCTGCGACTGACTCCTGCGAATGGGCTGCGACTGACTCCTGCAGATGGGTTGCGGCCGATTCCCATAAGCGGACGAGGCCCTTTGAGCGGCGCGCACCGTCTCAAAGGCTTGTGCAGCTTGAGCGAGTTGCGGAGCTTCGGCGGGTTGCGGCGTTCAGGCGGGTCGATTTGCTTCGGCTGGTTGGAGCGTTCAGGCGAACTGGGCACTTTCGGTGTTCGCCGTCGTCGAGGCAACCACTGTCCTTGCCGCGTTGGATCCCAAGAACGGAAAGGCATGGAATGAGCTTCGAAGAAAGCGTCGTTTATCAGATTTACCCAAAATCTTTCAAGGATTCGACGGGGACAGGAGTCGGCGACCTTCGCGGAATCATCGAAAAGGTTCCCTACATCGCTTCGCTGGGGATCGACTACGTCTGGTTCAGCCCCTTCTTCCCGTCGCCTCAACATGACAACGGCTATGACATCTCCGACTACTGCAACATCGACCCGGCGATGGGAACGATGGAGGACTTCGACGAGCTTGTCAGCGCCTTGGGGCGCCACGGCATCGGCGTGATGCTCGACATGGTTCTCAACCACACCTCCACAGACCACGAGTGGTTTCAGCGGGCCCTAGCCGGCGAGAAGAAATACCAGGACTACTACTACATTCGCCCGCCGAAGGCCGACGGCTCCCTCCCAACCAATTGGGTCTCCAAGTTCGGCGGGCCGGCGTGGGCGCCCTTCGGCGACACCGGCGATTACTACCTTCACCTTTACGATCTCAGCCAGGCTGATCTGGACTGGCACAACCCGGAGGTGCGGGCCGAACTCATCGACGTCGTCAACTTCTGGCGCCGCCGCGGCGTGCACGGGTTCCGCTTCGACGTCATCAACGTCATTGGGAAAGACGCGGAGCTTCTCGACGCGCCTGCCGGAACCGACGATCGGAAGATGTACACGGACGGCCCCGACGTTCACACCTACCTACGCGAGCTCAACGAGGCTAGCTTCGGCCGCGACGCCGATTCGATAACGGTGGGTGAAATGTCCTCCACGAGCGTCGAGGCGTGCGTCGGCTACTCGAATCCGCGCGACCGCGAACTCAACATGGTTTTCAGCTTCCACCATCTCAAAGTCGATTACAAGGACGGCGAGAAGTGGACGTCCATGCCCTTCGACATGGGTGCGCTTAAGCGCGTCCTGAACGAATGGGCCGTGGGCATGCAGGAAGGGGACGGTTGGAACGCGCTGTTCTGGAACAACCACGACCAGCCGCGCGCCGTCAACCGATTCGGCGATCCGGGACGCTATCGCGTCGAGTCCGCGACCATGCTCGCGACCGTCATCCACCTCCTGCGGGGCACGCCGTTCGTCTATATGGGCGAGGAAATCGGCATGGCCGATCCCGGCTACACCCAAATATCGGATTACGTCGACGTCGAAGCGCACAATGCGTACGCCGAGCTCGTCGAGTCTGGCCGCAGTGAACAAGAGGCATTCGCAATTGTCCGCGGGAAAGCGCGTGACAATGCTCGAACCCCCATGCAGTGGGATTCGAGCGAGGGCGCCGGGTTCACTACCGGGACGCCCTGGCTGCGCCCCACCGGTCAGGATCGAATCAACGTCGAAGAGGAAGAGTCCTCGGGCCGAATTCTCCCGTACTATCGGCGCCTCATCGCCCTTCGCAAGGAATGCGCGGTCGTCGCCCGTGGCACATATGAGCCGTACGCCATGGATCACGCCGACATATACGCGTACATTCGCGAGTACGAAGGGCAGAAGCTGCTGGTTCTCACGAACTTCCGTCCGAGACCGGCAGAGATCGACATCCCCGAAGAATTTCTCGACGGCAAGGTCTTGATTTCGAACTATTCGCAGAACGGCGTTAAATCGCGGCTAGGCTCGCATTCAACGCCGGACTCGCGGCCCGATCTCGACTCGGCGTCCGGCTCGGATTCGACGCCTGAACCCGGTCCGGCGGACGACGTCGAACCGACGTTGACCCTGCGCCCATACGAGGCGTTGGCGATTCTCATACACACAGACACGCTCGGCGAGTAAACCGCTCGGCGAGTGAACACAAAGCGGCCGATGAGCGAGCCCATGTGCGGGCTGAGCGAACCGAGGCGGACGGCGAGGCGTCCACGCGAGGCGAGCGAAACGGCACAGGCGAGCAGCGGCCGGCGCACCCGATGAGTGCGCGGAACCGTTAGGGACCGCGCCCCCGCGTCGCATTGAAGGCGGCGCAGTCAACAACACACAAAACGCATATCCTCACTGCACTTGGCTTTGAAAGGAGCCTCATGTCTGACATCCCCGCTTCAGGCATTCCGATCGTTTCACCTCTCACTGGCGAAGTGATCGAATTGCCCGATGTTCCCGATCCCGTCTTCTCCTCGAAGGTGATGGGCGAGGGCTTTGGAATCAAACCTTTGATCGGCGAGGTACTCGCGCCGGCCGACGCCGAAGTCGTCATGGTCGCCGAAACCGAACATGCCATCGCCTTCAAGATGGACTCGGGGCTGGAGATCCTCCTCCACCTGGGGATCAACACGGTGGAGCTCAAAGGCGGTCCCTTCCATCTCAATGTGAGCGCCGGCGACAGAGTGCGCGCGGGCGAGACCATCGGGACGATGGACCTCGCAGGCATAGCCGCGGCGGGAAAGAAGACGGAATCCGTCCTGGTTTTCACCAACGGGGACGAGTGCCTTTCCTCTTTGGATGTCAAGACGGGCCTGGCAGACGCAGGCGGTGAGGCAGCGCGTGTCACGCTCAAAGGAGCTGCCGCAAAAGCCCAGGCGGGGGCAAAATCCGCTCAGGTGCGAGCGGACGACGCCGCCGACGGGACCGACGTCGCCGCTCACACGGCGAACGGCTCAGCCTCGCCCGGCGCTATGGCTCCTAAAACCGAAGGGACCAATCCCATGAAAAACAACGCCCTGAGCGGCCCAAACAAACGCAAAGGAAAAAAGAAGGCGGCGTCGGCCGAAGAGCATGCCCAGCTCGACGCTGCTGCCCGCGACATCGTCGAAGGAGTCGGCGGGGCGGGCAACATCCGCAAGGTGATCCACTGCATCACTCGCCTGCGCTTCTATCTCAAGGACGAGGCGTTGGCGGACGACTCGGCGGTCATCGACATCGACGAGGTGATCGACGTCGCGAGGGCCGCCGGACAGTACCAGGTGGTCATCGGCCCGAAGGTCGGCCAGGTCTATGAAGCGATTGTCAAGCTCCTCCCTCGCAACTCTGAAGACGACGTGCTTGGAGGCGAAGAGGAGAGGGAGCGCCCGACCACGCCCTTCGGCTGGGTGAAGTACGGCTTCAGCTCGCTGATCGGCGTCATCACGGGATCGATGATTCCGATCATCGGCGTGCTCGCCGCCTCGGGCATCCTCAAGGGAATCTTGGCGTTGCTCACCTACTATAAAGTTGTTGAAGCAAATAGCGACACATACAAGTTCATCGATGCGATGGCTTCGTCGATGTTCTACTTCCTGCCAATTATCGTCGGTTTCACAGCGGCGAGAAGACTGGGGGCCAACCCGATCATTGTGGCCATTATCGGAGGAGTGCTCTGCTTCCCGAGCTTGGTGGCGATGTCAAATCCCAAGGGCGGAGGCTATCATGTCGTCGCCACGCTGGGCGATACCGTTTTCAACGCGGACTTCTTTGGCATTCCGGTGGCGTTGCCCACTGGAAAGGAAGGCATGGCCTACACCTCCACGATTTTCCCCATCATCATCGCGGCGTGGCTGGCTTCAAAGATGGAACCCTGGTTGAAGCGCTGGATTCCCGCCGTCATCCATTCGATGTTCGCCCCATTGGTCGAGATCTTCGTCGTCTCAACCCTGGTGTTGGTGGTTTTCGGACCTCTAGTCATGTTCTTCTCCGGCTTCATCGCCAACGGAATCGACTCGGTCATCGACTTTAACTACATTCTTGCCGGTCTTGTGATAGGCGGCCTGTACCAGACGCTCGTCATATTCGGTCTGCACTGGGCCGTCATCCCGATCATTGCGTCGCAGCTCGCCGCTTACCATGGAAACGGCCCTTCGAAGATCAACGCCATCGTTTCCGTTACGATGATCGCCCAGGGAGCGGGAGCCCTCGCCATCTGGGTGAAGTCCAAGAACCCGCGCATCAAGCAGATAGCAGGGCCGGCGACGATATCCGCAATGTGCGGCGTCACCGAACCCGCGATGTACGGCCTCAACCTCAAGTATGGACGGGCCTTCATCACCGCCTCGATCGGCGGAGCCGTCGGCGGATTGGTGACCGGCCTCCTCAATGTCAACATGTGGGGATTCACCGGAGCGTTCGTCGGTTTCACGTCCTTCATCAACAAGCAAACGGGAGAAATCGATTCCAGCTTCACCGGATTCTGGATCGCGTCTTTCGTCACGGTGATAGTCGCCTTCGCATGCACCTACCTCTTCGGATTCAAGGACTCCGATCTGGAAACCGAGCGGAAGGTGGAGAAGGTTCGGCTCGGCAGGCGCGAGCCGGTCGCGAAGTGACGCCGGCCGACTCCGCCGGGCGTTTCGCTCCAAACAATTGAAAAGTCAAAGCTGGGCCGCGCGGTTGAGACGCTGCGCGGCCCAGCTGCACGTTCTAGTGCCGCCGTGCGCTGATTTCGTCTTTAAGCGAGTCCGATACGTCGCTCCGCTCTCAGTGGGACCGCCGTTGCAGGGCCGCGTCGCCGATCAGATGGATGCCGGCAGCCGCCGGGCCGTCGTGTTGAACTCGAAGCCTATGGGCGAATGACGCGAAACGGTGTACTCGAACAGCAAACCGTTGGTGTCGAAGGTCGACGACGTCACGGCGACGATGCAGCCTAAGCCTCCCAGGTGGAGGAGTTCGACGTCGTCTTCGGTCGCGGGCTCCACGGTGACGGTTCGCGTGGCGCTGCCGACCGTCACTCCGAGCTCGTGTTCAAGGTGCGCGTAAATTGAGCTCTCCACGATGGTTTTGTTGAGGCTGGGGACGATAGATTTGAGGAAGACGTTCTCATCGAGAATGAGCGGCACGTCGTTGAGCAGCCTCAAGCGGCGCAGACGAAGAACCACCTCGCCCACCGCCATGCCGCTTCGTTTCGCCAGCTCTCGGTCTACGTAGCTTTCCTCTAGGGAGAGCATGCGAGTGCTCAGAGAGAATCCGTTGCGGTCGGCCGCCTCCTTTAGCGATTCGATTCCTCCCAGGAGGAAGGTCGACGGCGGCCGCGATGGGACGGGCCGACGCCGATAGATCACCTGGACGCCGCGCCCCTGCATGGTCAGGATGTGGCCTTGGCCGGCCAGAAGGGCGAGCGCTTTGCGGACGGTGTTGCGCGTGCATGAGAATTCAAGCGCTAAAGCGTTCTCCGAAGGCAACAGGCTTAGAAACTTGTATTCTCCCTGCTCAATCCTGTGCCGCAGGATCTGAAAGATAACGTTGTACTTCGGATCGGCCACTAATCGAACTTTCCTTGTCTGTCGTAATCTCGAATCTGAACGGCCTCCGCGAGGCGGCTTCGCGGCATTCGCCTTCGACGTCGCGTTTACGGAAACCGGAACCGATTTTATCAGGCGGAGGGCACGCAATGGCGAATGACGAGCTTGGAAAAGAATATTGGGACTTTTAAAAGGAAGAGGGTGAACTTCTTGACTCTAAACAAAGCGGAAAAGCACGTAGAGAAGGATGAAGCGCCATAGGAACGTAGGAACGACTTTCGCACTGCGTGACGGCGTTTGCAAAACGCGGGACGCCCTTGAAGCGTATGTGTCTGTCCAGTAATCTGGTCGCGAGAAGATGTCCTATTGAGCGTGACCTGGCGCTGGCTTCTCAGACATCGATTTGGCTCGATGACTATTAATTGACGCTTAACACTGAAGGGATGACGGCATGTCCGCAGAATACCGCGATCTTCCAAAGCTTGTGGGCAAACTCAAGCTGGCGGCGATAGACGCTTATATTGGTAGTTCTTCTAACTTTTCCTTGGACAAAAGCTCTAATTGTTACGTCCTTTCTGGCAAATTAGGAAGTCTAGACATGAGTATCTCCATGTCGCGCCCTAACGCGGATGGGACAGGAGGCGGCGAATTTGCGTCCCCGGAGCGGACTGAACGTAGTGGCTATAAGGAGCTTTTCGATCAGATTCGCAAACGGGTGGACAAGATTGTAAAACCATGGATGGATTTGCCCAATCCCTATTCGGATAGTTTTAATGGAAAAATAAATGAATACAGGGAAAAGGTTGCGGCCGTCTTGTCGGAGACATCCATTGAGGGGCTCGATCCCACGACGAAAACGACAGATGTATCAACGGTCAAACTCCAAAGCTTCGACAAAATCGCCCCCGGTCGCATGAGAACCCTGCTGAAAGGCATGAACGACTACGCTCCCGCACTCGAAGGCAGTGCGTTCAACACGTTCCGTGCGACTTTTGTGACATCGATGCCCTCTGTGATTGGGAATCTTGCTTTGTTGGCGCGCGTTCACGGCGAAACGCTTCTGGCGGAGCAGCTTTTCCTGAAGCAGTTGCGTAAGAAAGTTGTGGAGGCGGTCGAAAAAGCGACAGACGCTTTTGAGGAGATTGCCGAAGAGGAAGACGGTGTTAGTTTTGACATGCTCTTGAACATTCTAATATGGGGTTGCATGGCGGCAACAATTCCCGGAGGAGGGGCGGCTGCGACCGCGCGTCTGGCTGGAGGCGCTTCTGTTCCCTTAGCGGTCCTTAAAGACGTTAGATCGTTAAAGGGCAGCAAAACTGCAAAAAAAGCAACTTTTGAAGCGGACAATTTCGAAGAAATGATGAAAGAGTTTAAGAGGGCTTTCGAGGAAATCGGCGACGACTTCAAAGCCGCCGAAGAGGCTGTTGATGAGAACTTACGTTACAATATGAAGTTGGTGCTAGAAGACAGGGCGCGTCATGGATACACAGACACTTTCTTCCATTTGACGCCGGCGCCCATCCAAGACGCCGCCGGGGCGACCCGAATGGATGAGAACGCGGTCAATCAGATGACTGTGGGCGACGGAGCGACGGGTGGTTACATGTCCCAAATAGCCGCGGAGCTCGAAAAAGCGGCCAAAGCGTTGACCGGCATTTCAATGGTAGATCTCGTTAGGCGCAAACATAATATTGGAATGGGCCCGACGGGGCCTGGCGGAGCGTTTGCCGAGCTTCGCCAAGTGCTCTATGAGCTGCTTCAAGATCTTCGGTGGAAAGTCGATGAAGGGAACGTCAACCTCCGGGCTGCTATGCGAGATTTTCAGGAGAGCGACGCGAGTTCGCAGAAGGCTTTGGACGCGGTTGCGAGCAACGTCGCGCAGGGGAGCGGGATGGACCCCTGGGACCATAAGAAGCAGAAGGAGGAGAATCTGCGGCCCCACAGCAATGGCAACGTCTAAGCGCCAGGCTGCGGCGCCGTCCCGCGGGCGAGGCGTCTGCGCTGTGTGGCGGCGAGCGGGCCGGTGGACGGCGACGTCTGACCGACACCGGAAACGTCAAGCCGTCGTATAGCACGACATATTCGCAACACGCCCGTTCTTCGGCTCGACCGCCGAGCTTTCCCGTTAGACTCAAAGCTCACGACGACCTCCGATCCACGACTCCGCGGGAGGGAACTATGAGCACGAAAAAACGATTGACGACGAGCGCCGCCGCAGCCGCGGCATGCATGCTGTTGGTCCAAGCGGCGCCCGCGAACGCTGCACAGACCGCCCAGAATCCGGCGGGCCTTCGCGGCGGGATCGTCGCGGACGGGACCGGCCGGGGCGGCGGAGGGTCCGGCTCCCCGTCGCCCTCAGCTTCTGACGGGGCCGGAGCCGACCCCGCTGGTCCCACTGCGCCCGGCCGCCCGGGCTCTTCGAGCGCGGGCGGCTCGCCGACGCCGTCGGGCGACTCCTTCGATCTGACCGTCATGGCCACCACCGACGTCCACGGACACGCATACAACTGGGACTATTTCCGCGATCAGCCCTACCCGCAGGGGAGGGTTCGCAAGCTCGGCATGGCGCGGGCCGCCACGATCATCGAGAACGCCCGGAAGTCCAAACCGAAAGGATCCGTGCTGGTCGTCGACAACGGCGACGCAATTCAGGGGACGCCGCTGACTTACGTGGCCGCGAAGCGCCCGCAGCTGTTGCAGGGGCGAACGCACCCCATGGCGGAGGCCTTCAACAATGTCGGATACGACGCGCAGGCGCTGGGCAACCACGAATTCAACTACGGGCTCGACGTCCTCAGAAGCTACGGCGCCCAGCTGAAGGCGCCCCTTTTGGGGGCCAACGTCGTCAAAGCCGGCACGGAGACGCCTGCGTTCACGCCCTACACCCTCATCGATCGCACCATCGGCGGGAAGAGGGTCAAAATCGGAGTGGTCGGGCTCGTCACTCCGGGCGTGCGCGTGTGGGACCGGGCCGTCGTCGACGGCAAGCTCGAGTTTCGCGACCCCGTTGTAACGGCGCAAAAGTACGTGCCCCAGATGAAGGCGCGGGGCGCCGACGTCGTGGTGGCGCTCGTGCACTCGGGGCTCGACGCCGAGGGCGTGGCCTGGAACCCCGCGCTTCTCCAGGAAAACGTGGCCGGATCGGTGGCGTCGAAGGTCAACGACGTCGACGTGGTAGTCGGCGGGCACTCCCACGTGGACATTCCTTCGAAAGTCTTCCGCGCCCCCGACGGGGACCCGGTGCTCTTCACCCAGCCGACCTATTGGGCTCAGTCGGTTTCACAGGTGACGCTTCCTCTGAAGGCGAACGAAAACGGGCGCGGCTACAAGGTTTCCTGGCCTCGGACCGATACGCAGATCGAGGCGCTCGCCCAGGCGAAGTACGCCGACCAAGTCGCCGATTCGCCGACGTTCGCGGCGAACAAGAAGCTGAAGGCCGACCACGAGGCGACCGTCGCCTACGTCAACACCGTCGTCGCCCAGTCGAAGGAAAGGCTCACGTCGGCGACGTCGCACTACGAGGACACTCCCATCCTCGACTTCGTCGGTTACGTCATGGCCGACAACGTCAGGCGCGGGCTCAAGGGAACGAAGTACGAGGGCCTGCCCGTCGTCGCCCAGACCTCGCCGTTCTCGCGAACCGCCGTGTTCCCAAAGGGAAACGTGACGATCAAGGACATCGCGGGGCTGTACGTCTTCGACAACACCTTGGGCGGAGTGCTCGTCACGGGGCGCGAGCTCAAGGACTATTTGGAGCACTCGGCCCGGTACTTCGTGCAGGTCCCGGAGGGGTCGACTTTCGATCCGAGCAAAGTCAACGCCAAGTACGACGGCGCGACCCGCGGGATCCCGGACTACAACTACGACGCACTCACCGGACTCCGGTACCGAATCGACGTGTCGAAGCCGGTCGGCAGCCGCATCGTCGGCCTGAGCTATCCGGACGGCCGGCCGCTGGGCGACGGCGACAAGCTGATCCTTGCTGTCAACAACTACCGGCAGAACGGCGGCGGAGGATTCCCCCACATGGGCGGCAATGCCCGCGTCGTCTACGACGAGCAGCAGGAGATTCGCCAACTCCTCATCGACTACGCGCAAAACGCAAAGACCATCGACCCCGCTGTGTTCTTCGAGCGAAATTGGGAGGTCGTCACGAGCTCGTCCGCCGCTCCAGCGCCGTCGGCGAGCGCTCGGCCTTCTGACGTCGCTCCGTCGGCCAGCGCGGCGCCTTCGCGACCGGCTTCCTCCGGCCCCGCGGATCCCTCCGACGCCGCTCCTTCCGGCTCTCCAGCCCCGTCCGCTTCGGGCGCAGCGTCCTCCGCTTCGAACGGAGCGTCGTCCGATTCCAAGGCGTCGTCCGGCTCGGACGCTTTGCCAAGCGCCCGCGGCGCCCGGGGCGGCGAAGACTCGGACGGCCGGCAAGAAGCGCGGAATCCGCGCCGATCGGCGGACCCCGTCGCCGACCGCCGGCGGACCTTCAACCAGAAGTTGGCCGCGACCGGCCTGGACGCACGGGCGTTGGCGCTCGCGGGCCTGCTCGCAGCTGCCGCAGGATGGGTTGCGATTCGGCGCAGGCAAGCCTCGCTCCGCCGTCGTCCGTGAGCGGATTCATCCGAGGGCGTTGTCTCCCACTCACAGCTGCCTAGACAACTCGCCTAGAATGGGATGAGGCAACAGGCGCCCGGCGCCTCGCAACGACTTAGGAGACAGCCCCAGTGGGAAAGTTCATCAACAGAATCCTCCGCGCAGGCGAGGGTCGCACCCTGAAGAAGCTCGAGGCGATCAAAAAGCAGGTCAATGCGCTCGAGCCCACTTTCGAGGACATGACGGACGAGGAACTCCGGGGTCAGACCGAGCAGTTCAAGGAGCGTATCGCCGACGGCGAAACCCTTGACGAGCTTCTTCCCGAGGCTTTCGCCACTGTGCGCGAAGCCGCCAGGCGAACCATCGGGCAAAGGCCCTACGACGTCCAGATCATGGGCGGAGCGGCGCTCCACCTGGGCAACATCGCCGAGATGAAGACCGGCGAGGGCAAAACTCTCGTGGCGACGCTTCCCTCTTACCTCAACGCGCTGACGGGCAAGGGCGTGCACGTCGTCACGGTCAACGACTACCTCGCCTCCTATCAGTCCGAGCTCATGGGGCGCATCCACCGTTTCCTAGGGCTCACCACGGGGTGCATCCTCACGGGCCAGGATTCCGACGAACGCCGCAAGGAATACGCAGCAGACATCACCTACGGCACGAACAACGAATTCGGATTCGACTACCTGCGCGACAACATGGCGTGGCAGACCTCTGACTTGGTCCAGCGCGGGCACAATTTCGTCATCGTCGACGAGGTCGACTCGATCCTCATCGATGAGGCGCGCACCCCGCTCATCATTTCGGGCCCGGCGGAGGGCGACGCCGACAAGTGGTATTCGGAGTTCGCCCGTCTCGCTCTGCGGATGCGCAAAGACACCGATTACGAGGTCGATGAGAAGAAACGAACCGTGGGCATCCTCGAGCCCGGCATCGACAAAGTCGAAGACCTCTTGGGCATCGACAACCTCTACGAATCTCTCAACACGCCGCTCATCGGCTACCTCAACAACGCGATCAAGGCCAAGGAGCTTTTCGTCAGGGACAAGGATTACATCGTCCGCGACGGCGAGGTCCTCATCGTCGATGAGCACACCGGGCGAGTCCTGCCCGGGCGCCGGTACAACGAGGGCATGCATCAGGCGATCGAGGCGAAGGAAGGCGTGGAGATCAAGGCGGAGAATCAGACTCTTGCCACGATCACGCTCCAGAACTACTTCCGCCTGTACGACAAGCTTTCGGGCATGACCGGAACCGCCGAGACCGAGGCCGAGGAGTTCGCCTCGACCTACAAGCTCGGCGTCGTTCCGATCCCCACGAACATGCCGATGATCCGGGAGGACAAGGTCGATTATGTGTTCCCGTCCCGCAAGAGCAAGCTCAAGGCGATCGTCGAGGACATCAAGGAGCGCTACGAAGTCGGCCAGCCCGTCCTCGTCGGCACGACGAGCGTGGAAAAGTCCGAGGAGCTGTCGAAGCTTCTGCGTGACGCACGCGTTCCCCACCAGGTTCTCAACGCCAAGCAGCACGAACGGGAGGCCGCCGTGGTCGCCGAGGCCGGGCGCAAAGGCTCGGTCACAGTCGCGACCAACATGGCCGGGCGCGGAACTGACATCATGCTCGGCGGAAATCCCGAACACCGGGCCGTCGCGGCCCTCAAATCCCGGGGCCTTGACCCCGAAAAGACCCCCGATGAGTATGAGGCCGCTTGGCCGCAGGCCCTGAAGGAAGCTGAAGAGGCCGTGGCGGAGGAGCACGACGAGGTCGTCGAGCTCGGCGGGCTCTATGTGTTGGGAAGCGAACGGCACGAGTCTCGGCGAATCGACAACCAGCTGCGCGGACGATCCGGACGCCAGGGAGATCCCGGCGAGTCCCGCTTTTACCTTTCGCTCGAGGACGACCTCATGCGCCTTTTCGCCACGGGGATCGCGCAGAGGGCGCTCAATCCTTCGATATACCCGGAGGACGAGCCGCTGGAATTCAAGATCATCTCCAAGTCGATCGAACGCGCGCAGACGTCCATCGAGTCGCGCAACGCCGAGATCCGCAAGAACGTTCTGAAGTATGACGACGTCATGAATGAGCAGCGCAACGTCGTCTATGCGGAACGCCGCCGCATTCTCGAAGGAGAGGACCTCGAAGCGATGGTCGAAGGCTTCCTCGATTACGTCGTCGAAGACATAGTGGGCGTCCACACCCAGTCTGACGCCCCCGACGAATGGGACCTCGACAAGGCGTGGATTGAGCTCAAAGGCTTCTACCGGCCCGGTTTCACAGTCGAGGAGTTGATCGACGAGGTTGGCGGCGTGTCGAAGCTAGAACGCGAACACGTGCTTGACGAGCTCAAAACCGACATTCACACGAACTACCGCGACCGCGAGGAGGAGGTGGGCGAGGACGCCATGCGCGAGCTGGAACGCCAGGTGATCCTCAACGTCCTCGACCGAAAGTGGCGCGAGCATCTGTATGAGATGGACTACCTCAAAGAGGGCATCGGCTTGCGCGCGATGGCCCAGCGCGACCCGCTCGTCGAATACAAGTCCGAGGGCTACGACATGTTCCAGGCCATGAACGACGGAATCAAGGAAGAGTCGGTACGCTACCTGTTCAACTTCGAGCTTCCGAGCGAGAGGGAGGAACGCGAGGCCGCCATCGTCAGCGCCGAGTCCGCGGCGCAGGCCGCTGCCGAGGCGGAGGCCGCTCAGCGCGAGCTGGCTGCCGAGATGGCCGCGCAGACCGCGGCCCAAAGCGCCCGCTCGCGGGTTGATGCCGAGAAGGTTCTGGGCATCAAAACGCCGAAGCGCTCGCGGGCGGTTTCCTACTCGGCTGCTTCGGAAGACGGCACGGTCAAGACGACGGACGAATCCGGCAAGTCCGTGCGCCGCGCGGCCCCGAGAGGCTCGGAAGGGTCAAGCGACGGCATGAACCGCGCCCAGCGCCGGGCCGCCGCCCGGCGGCGCAAGCACTGAGAGCCCTCGGCGCCGTCCGGATCGAGGGCCGACCTCTCGGCGCGTCTGGGGATCAGCGGCTTCCCGTGAACGACTGCCGGTTGGCACCCTCGTGGATGCCCTCGGCTCCCGAGATTAGGCTATTTCGAGGGCGACGACCTTCCACCTGCCCCGCAGGAACTCCATGCGCAGACACGCCGCCCGCACCCTCTGCCCGTCGTAGACGGCGGCCGCCGCTTCGATGACGCGGGCGAGAGGTTTGTTCGCCAACACTTTGAGAATGCGGGGACGGCAGGTCCACGGCGCCCGCCCCTTGATTCGGATCGCGAGGCCCGCTCTGCGCGCAACAGGTCCGTAAACCTCCGGCGCGAGCCAGTGCCTGAGAGCCGTGGCCGGGCGGTGCCCGAGGAGCACCTCCACCACGAGAATGACAATCGACCCGATCAGCGAGGTCCCTTTTGGCGCGTCGGGCGGAAGTTCGGCGTCAAGCCGGGGCGCCTCCTCATCCCACGCGGTCTTGGCGGGCTTCCGGGCCGCGACTGAAAGACGATCCCATGGTCGCTCCGGCGTCGTGTGGGGAAAGGAGCGCGGAATGCCCTCCTCGGGAGCCGGGGAAGGGGCGAGCAGCTGGGAAGGCGGACGCCCGACGACGATTTGTCCGGCACGTTCCTTTTGACCGGTAGGCTCTGCCGGCCCGGTGGACTTCGCGGAGACTGGGGCTCTCTCTGAGATGGAGAGCTTTGTCGCCTCGGGAGGCTCCGAGACGGCGGGCGTTCCCCGACCCGGAGTGTTTGCCGGTCGGGGAGACTTCGTGGCGAGGGTGCTCATTGCGGATCCTTAGGTGCTTTCAGGACTTAGCCGGGGCGAAGAAGGTCGGGGAGGACAGCGTTGTGCGGTTCGCCTCAAACCAGAGCTGAGTGTGGGACGCGATGTCCGAGCGGCTCGCTTCTCCGGGAAGGTTCCGTGCCGCCATGGCCCACGGGCAGCCTCCCGGAAGCGCGGTGACCATTCGCGCTTCTGAGGGGCCACTGCGGGCGCGGCCCCTCTCCTCGCCCGCCGAGCGCCGGGGCCGCTTGGGTTTGGCCGCGGCGCCCGGCGCGAGCAGGCCGACGGCGCGTTTGACCGAGGGAGATCCGAATCTTCGAGCAAAGGCGACAAAGGCGCTTCTTCTTCCTCGGCGCGCGTGGGCGAGGCCCACATAGGAAATCGCGAACCAGGCGCAGACCAACGTGGCCTCACTCGCACAGAAGGCGACGGCGGCCAAACGGAAATTCGAGTTGCTCAGCTGTGCGTCCGCGGCGATACGCGGGATCAGCTTGGTCCACGAAACGGCTGCCGTCCAAGCGCAGGCAAATCCGCATAAGATGTAAGTAGTCGGTGAGTGACTCATTTTGAACCTTTTCTAAGCTCAAATAGTGGATTTCATATTCTTATATATGAATAGTTTGCATCGGCTTCTGTTTGAAGTCTGCAAAGTATGCACGGTATGAAAGTTGTCGCCCCGCAAGCTAGTTTAGCTTCCCGAACGAATCGTGGAGAGACGTCGCCGCCGACGCTGAAAGCCGCATTAAGGCGGATATTCGCCAGGATGCAATGGGGAAGAGGTCAAGCTGCGGCGCTGTGAGGGGGCGACGACTACCCTTGCAAACAAATTATACGCACACGTAGGAGAGGATGTCACGTTGATTGTGAGAGGAGATCCCTGAGGGTGAGACTGGAGGAGTGTGTAGAAGAATGGTTGCTGGGGGCGACGGGGTGGGCCATCGCGCGGCCTTGCGCGATTGGCACTGTTGTGAATCTGCCCGTCGCCGTCGAGGCGAGACCCGGGGTCGCTCGTAAGCTCGGCTTGACCTCGGGTCTGCGCCGTTATGCCGACGGACGGTTTATTACATGTAGAACGCGTGAAGGACTCCACATGGGAGTTCTGGCTCGTGTTGGGCGTGACTTCATAGATGTCGATACCCCGAGTGGCTGCACATGCATCAATCTGCAGGCGATACTAAGGGTTGACCTACGAGATTAGTTGGGTTGGTGGGGGATTAGTGACGTGACGACTCGATCTTTTCACGCGTGTTTGCGTATCCACGCGAGATGTATTCGTTTAGCCTGTCGTCTTCGATGCGCCATTGGCCGCGGCCGCCCACTTGGATTGCGGGAAGTTCGCCCGTCTTGATCAACGTGCGGACTTGGCCGACGGAAACGTTTAGATATTCAGCAACATCTGCAATAGTTAGAAACTTAGCCATAGATACATTGTGACATAGTTTTGCTCCGAATGGGAGTTATCCACAATGGTGTGGATAACTTTTTCGGGACAATCGCCGTTTTTGCGATGATAGGCGCATTCGCATGAGAAAGGAAATCGAAAATGGCGACATGATGGCGCGATCCACGGTTGGGGGTCGAAGTTCTTCTTGTGGCTCTTTCGGGGATGGGCGGCGCATTCGCGTTGTCTGGCCCCGAGAAAGTCCCCGTCTACCGGGCTTGTTCCGCGATGGTCCCCGGGGCTGTGATTTCTAAGGAGGATCTTGACGTTGTGGAGATTGCCGAAACGTTGGCCGTCTCGCATGTGGGGCCTTCCACAAAAGAAGGGGATATTGGAGAATCGGTTGAAAGGGCGAGCTTGTGGCGAGGAGTCGCATCGATCGGAGTGGCGAGGGCGGAACGAGGGTCGCCATTCGCTTGACGCCTCCGGCTTCTTTGTCCGCGACGCCCAGAGCGTGCGTCGAACTTTGGCGCGTTGCGTTCCGGTGGGGGAGGCGACGCTCCCGCGGCGGCCTTTTTGTGGCGCTGGATGTGCTTGTGTTGTCGGTCAACGCGGAGGGCTCGAACGCCGCGGAGGGGGGCGACGGCCGAAGTCCAGATGCCGGACCAGTGCGTGCGTCAGGTTTTCGGCCATGCGGTCGGACGACGGATACGTTTTGGCCGGGAGGCGGCGATGAGTCTGCTTTTGTGTCTTGGCGGCGCGCTGGAGGCCGAAGTCGCCCGCATCCTTTCGAAATCCGATCCCGTCGTCGGCATTGCGCGGCGATGCGCCGACCGTGCGGAAGTCGTGACCGCCGCGGAAGCCGGCGTCGGTTCGGTCGCGGTGCTCCGCGAATGGGATCTCAAGCTCTCCAAACATCTCCACAGATGTAGGATTGTTATAGTGCATGTCGACGGTTCCGGGAATCCCAATCTCGGCCCTCGACGCCGGTGTGTGACGCCCTGACCTCGCCTTTCCCGGGGACGTCGTTGCTTGTGTGCGAAGTCTCATTGAGGCGATGGCTGGCGATGCGGGGATTCCGCCCGCGGAGGAGAAGGCGATCGACGTCGTCGGTGCGGAAGCCGACGATATGAGCGAAGGCAAGGGGTTTGGGGAACGCCGGTCGCCGTCTGGGGCAGGGGTCGCCTGGAAGATCGACGTCGTCGGCGCGGAAGCCGACGATCTGAGCGAAGGCAAGGGGCCCGGGGAACGCCGGTCGCCGCCTGGGGCAGGGGTCTCCTGGAAGATCGACGTTGGCGCGCGACGCGGCCTGTGTACCTGCTCGGTGCCACAAGGCGTTTTGCTCGTCGACGCAGACATGTACGCGTCGCTGTCTCAGCCTTTCTGCGTGGAGGGCGAAGCTTCGGCGCTCGTCGGGGTTGCGCGCAGGCTCAATCGCGGCGATGCGGGCGATGTGCTGCGGGAGTGCCCCATGCGGGTGCACGGTGCCGTCCGAAGGCGGGCGGGCCAGACGTCGGACAGGCGGTCTAGGGCAAACAGGCAAAAGGAAAGGCACGTGACCGCTGAGAAAAGAGCAGCCTCGGGCGGAGAGCCGCATCGACGCGATCGAAAACAAGGCACCGGCGACGGCGCGGAAGAAAATGGCGATGGCGCGGAAGAAAGTCGTTTGCGGCGAATGAAGCGGCTGTTTCCGCTTCGAAAACGAAGGCAGGGGAATGCCGCAGGCTCGAGTGGCCGCACCTGAGTATTTCAGGGCGAGCCCGTTCCGAGAAGACAGATAGGCGTCCATCGGGTCTCAGAAATAATCGTTGGGAAAGAAACGCCGTGCGAGGGCGCTTCGAGATATTATTCGCCATGTGTCGCTAGTATGGCGCCGTGAGAATATATATTCCTGCGACGGGCGTGGACATCGGGCGAGACGCTCTCCTTCCCCGAACCGTGCATGCTGTCACCGACGAGTTGCGGGACCTTCTTCCGGGCGACGTCGAGGAAGTGCTTGAAGCGGTCGCCATGAACGCCGCGACAGACGAATCGTTGCGTGTGCTGGCTGCGTTGGCGGCCAGTGGGGAAACCGTCTATCCCCTTCGAGTGGTGATAGCGGCCGAGATCGAAGAGAAAAAGACTGCGCACGTCGAGGGGGAAGATATTCTCCCGACCGCCTTGCAGCTTGTCGAACCGGTTGGATGGGAAGACGTCGTTTCTTTTCACGTCGACGATGCAAAGGCCGCCAACGACGTCGTCCTCGCCATCGGCGGCGACGCAGCCGCGCTCGAGCGCGTGACCGACGACGAAGACCTCATGTGGTTCGACGTTGAGGAACGAGGTCGACTCATCGAGTACTTCGGCTGAATCGAATCGGCTGGACGTAGGCCCAAATCCGACAACCAAGCCGCCGACAAGGCGCGCCGCTTCAGAACGAGACGTTCGGCGGCCTGCTTGGCGGGCGCGGCGTCAAGCTGCTTAGGCCTGACACGCTGGAATCGCTTGTGTTCCGGAACATCGATTCAGCTGCGCTCAGGATATTGAGCGCCTTACCCTTGGCGGTAAGACCCCAAGTGCCAGACGCTGAGACTGCGGGCTTTGGCTTCGCCTCCCGCGGCGAAAAGCGACACCTTGTCCGCGCCTGCAGCGGGGTAGACCGTTTCGGTGAGGGCCAGCTTGCCGTCGTCGGCGAATACCTCGACGGACGAGGAGTCGACGATCACCCGCAAATGGACGAGGCCGTCCTTCCCGGGTTTGAAATCCGCGACGCTCCGCCCCGGGAAGGCGGGAGAGAATCCGACCTCGCCGGAGTTCGACCGATCGACGAAAATCTGCTGCTTCGCGGCGTCGTAGCCGATTCTCGTTCCCTGCGTTTTGCCGCGGGCGTCTTGTGTGGCGTCTGCCAGAACGGAGATTCCGCTCTCCTTCGCTTTGAGGGGATCCAGGGTCAACGAGATGTCGAGGGATTTGCCCGAGGCTGCAGCGTCAAGCGGCGTCGTGCCCTGCTCGATCGTCACGTCGGACTTCTTGAATTCGCCTCCGGTTCGCAGCGAATTGAGGGACGAAACTGGGGAGAACACGAGGCGCTCTTTGCCGTTTGCCTTGCGGAGCTTGAGCTCGCGCACGGTGCTCATCGCGGAGCGCCACGTTTTCGTGGGAACTTCCTTCGCATACGTCCAATTCGACATCCAGCCGACGGCGTAGCGTTTGCCGTCGGGGGCGCCTTCCCACGTGACAGAAGCGTAGTAATCGTGGCCGTAGTCGACTTTCGGCACGGACTCGTTGAACGCGGGCGTGTCGGAGAGCACGATCTGGTCGACCGTGATGTGACCCCAGTGACTCGAGGTGTTCTTGTCCTCTATGACGACACGGGCTTTCTTTCCCCGCCACTTCTTCAGATCGAGGCTCTGCCAGAACATCTTTGCGCTGTCGTTGCCCGTCGCGGTGGCGACCACCTTGCCCTCGACGACGACGTTGACCGACGTGTGCTGGGATCCTTCCACCGAACTGTAGGGGTGGCTTCCGCCGCCGATGAGCATGTTGAGGCGATTGGCGTTGATCGTGAATTCGGGCGACGTCAAAGTTCCCGTGTCGGAATCGCCCGATCCGTAGCTGTTGACGTAGCCTGAGCCGACGTACCCGGAAATGTCCCTGCCGGTGGCATGCGACGGCCCGTTCCCGAAGGCGGAGCCCGACGTCGTCCACGAGCCGTACGCGTCGTCTTCGAAGTCCGCCAGAGTCTTGCCCTCCTTGCCCGTGTAGGTTCGGGAGGAATCGGCTTTGAACGTCTTGCCGTCCCAGTCGCCGACGAAGTACTGAGCGGAAGGGGACGTGTTGACCGTGAGAACCCATCGGGTCTTGCCGCTTTCGCCCTCGACCTTCATGGGGAAGAGGTCGGGGCACTCCCAAACGGAAGAGACGTCTCCGACCGGCCCGAAATCGGACTCAAACTTCCAGTCCTTCAGGTTGGGCGAGGAATAGAAAGAGACTTTGTGTTCGTCGGCCTTGACCAAGACCATCGTCCAGCGCTTCGTCTTTTCGTCCCAGAAGACTTTGGGGTCTCGGAAGCTCTTCGATTTGACGTCCAAGACGGGCGCCCCGCCGTTGTGAAGGGTCCATGTTCGGCCGTTGTCCGTGGAATAGGCCAGCGATTGCGATTGGATGCCGCTCGCATTGTCGTTGCGCGTCCAAATCGCGACCATGGGGGGATTGTCTGCGGTCCCGAATCCCGACGTGTTGCGGGCGTCGACGACGGCGGAGCCAGAGAAGACGCCGTACTGGTCGGTCCCGGGTATGGCGACTCCTAGTTCTTTCCAATGCACGAGGTCGCTGGAGACGGCGTGCCCCCACGACATGTTTCCCCAGTCCGATCCCTTCGGATTGTACTGGTAGAAAAGGTGGTACTCGCCCTTGTGGTAGACGAGTCCGTTGGGATCGTTCATCCAGTTGCCCTTGGGCGTGTAGTGGGTGAGGGGGCGCCACGGGTCGTTTGCGTCAACTGGAGGGGAGACCGCGGTGGAGTTTGCGGGAGTCTGAGCGCTCGCGGCCTCCGGGTTGGGCGAGGCGGAAGCCCCCGCCGACGGCGTTGAGCTCGACCGGTTGGAGGACCCGTCGGTTTGGCCGGTCTGTGCCCGGGAAGACGATGCTGCGGAGGCGGGACGGGAAGCGCCCTCGCTCGAAAAACATCCTGCGCTCGTGAATGGAAGCAAGAAGGCGGCCGCGAGCGACAAGGCGGCGCGCGGCTCTTTTTTAAAAGATTTCACAACTTGTTCTTCCCAGGTAGTTGTTATGTACGTTTCTACATTAGTACTCGTGGGCGAATTGGGAAAGGGGCAGGATTGAACGAAAGGCAGAATTCTCCCGGGGGAGCGGACATGCGGACAGGGCGCGAAGACGTCGCCCCGGGTCCGCCGCTCGGCGGCGACGCCGGGCGGCGGACCCGATGAAGGGCGGTTTGCCCGGGGAAACGCGACTTTGCGCATTTCGCCGGGCGAGAGAGGCGGGCGGCTTTTCCGCGTGTGCTCCGATTGCCCGCCGCGCGCCCGCCTGCAGACGCGCCCCCGTGCCCGCAGTGACAATTAACCGGATTCCAGCTCGACCAGTGGCGGGCGGCGCGTACCCCCGTGCCTGCAGTGACAATGGACACTTAACAGCGGATCTCCACGCGCGACGAACCGTCGCCCAGGGGCCTGACCGTCACGCGTTCGGCGATCATCTTTTTCATCTCGGCGACGTGGCTGACCAGGCCGACTGCCCGTCCGTCCCTTGCCAGGCCCGTGAGCGTCGACATCACGAGCCCGAGGGTGTCTTCGTCAAGGGAGCCGAACCCCTCGTCGATGAGCAGGGTTTCCAGCGCTATTCCGCCATTCTCGGCGCGGACGACGTCGGCGAGGGCGAGCGCGAGGGCAAGCGAGACGTAGAAAGTCTCGCCTCCCGAGAGGCTGCGGGGAGACCGTTTGGCGGCGCCGTCGGCCTCTCCGTCGCGGTCGATGACCGTCACGGAGAGACCGGTTTTAATCTCGCGCGAGCCGCGTTCCTTTTCGTCGCTGCGGGCGAGTTGGTATCTGCCGAGGGAAATGTCGGCGAGCCGTTCGTTGGCGCGGTCGAGGATCTGCTCGAACCTATGGCGCACGACGAAGGTCGCGAGCGGAATCTTCGTGATCGAATCGCTTCCCGCGTTGGCGAGATTGGCCAGGCGCAAAACGGGCCCCGCCGAGCTCTGCAGCCGGGCCCACGCCTCCTCCCTTTCGGAGACGACGCCGAGCTGGGCGCGTGCTCCTAGGCTGCGCTCGTTCGCCACCGCGGCCCGCCTCTGGGCGGCTCTGGAGGTTTCGGCGGCTTCTTCGGCGAGGCGGGCGGTTCCTTCGACGTCGGGCGCCTCGTCTCCCGTCAGCTCGGCGATTTCAGGCGCGGCGAGGTCGCGGGCGACGTCGTGGGAGGCCTGTCGGTGCTCAGCTACCCGCGTTCTTGCGGCTTCGGCGGCCTCGCGGGGCATGAATGCCTCGCGCGCGGCCGTCGCATCCGCGAATCCCGCCTCCGACAAGGCTGCGGATAACTCGCCCTCCCGCGCGTCAAGCTGCCCGCGTGCGCCGAGCAGTTCCCGCACGGCCTCGACCAGGCGGCGCTGCGCGTTCGCCCGCTCGACATGGGCTTTCAGCCTTTCGGATATCGTTTCGTAACCCGCCAATTCGGGGACGATTCTGGCCTGCGCCCGTTCGACGGCCGCATCTAGGCCCGCGATTCTGGCTTCGGCTGCCGCCTGTTCGCTTTGGGCGGCGGAAAGGGATGATCCTGCAGCCTCGGAGCGCTCTCGCAGGTCTCTCAGCTCGACTTGGCTTGCCGCGGCTTTGCGCTGCGCGCGACGGGCCGACGCGAGCTCGGAGCGGGTCCGTTCGAGCGCGGAGGCGACGGACTCTCGCGTGAGGCCCTTCAAATCCGCCTCGGCGGACGCAACCTCGGCCTGGGCCCGCACAGCGTGTTTTTCGGTCTCGGCGAGCAGCCCCCGGGCTGCTGCTGCGCCCTTCTCCGCGTCCTCGACGTCTTCCCGGGTCGCCTTGACGTTCGAAGGCGGCGCGGGAGCGGGATGCTCGGTCGAACCGCAGACCGGGCAGGCCTCGCCCTCGGAAAGCCCGCCCGCGATGATCGCCGACATCGAAGCGGTCCACGCGAGCGTCTGTTCGTCGCGCAGCAGGCGGGCCTCCTCGAACGCCGCGGCCGCCTTGGCGACGGCCGCATTCGCCTCCTTCGACGCGGAGCGCGCGCGGTCCAGATCGGCGAAGCGCGCCGCCGCCTTTGCGAGCGACGCGGCTTCCAATTCCATGCTCTCGACGCGCGACGCCTCCGCTTCTTCGGCGGCCAGCCTCTCCTCGACCCGAAGGATCGCCTGCGGGAGCGCTGATGCCTGCGCCCGCGCCGCCGCGACTTTCTCCTGTGCGCGCCGAAGGACCTCGCGCGCGGCGGTCCGCTCGCGTCGCGAGGCTGCGAGTTCCTTTTCCACGGCAGCCAGCTCAGTAAGGCGGCCGGTGAGGGAGGTCATGGTTTCAAGGAGCGCGGTCTGCGACTCCAGTGTCGCCGCGTCGACGTCGTGCGGCGAACGATCCGAGGCGTCGAGGAGCGCAAAGCGCCGCTCGGCCTGGCCGAGCTCGGCTTTTGCTCTGTCGAAGGCCGCGAGGAAAGAGGCGACGCCGGCGGCGAGGGCGTGGGCCGCGAGGGATTCGTCGAGCTTGTCGATCTCGGGCTCTTCCGCGCGCAAGCGGTCCCGGCAGGCCAGAAGCCGCGAGCGTTTCTGGAGGCGGGAGGCGAGGTCGGCCGCCTCTTGAGCCGCAACGGCTCGCTCGCGGGCTCGCTTTGCCGCGAGCGCGGACTCTTCTTCGGCTGACTCGCTTTCTTCTTCTGCTCGGAGCACGGCGGCTGCGGCGAGCGCCGTCGTCCGGACCGCGTCTGCCGGGTCCCCGGCCGCGTCTGCGGCTTCCGCCAGCTCGGCCTTCGCTTCGCCTTCGAGCCTGAGGGCCGTTGCCAGGCCTTCGACGGACGACGCCCATTCCCCGCGGGCCGAATCGACTTTTGACTGCGCCGCCGCGGCCCTTTCCTTGAGCAGTTCGGCGACCCGCCTGTAGGCGGACGTGTCGAAGACCTGCTCCAGCAAGGCGGTGCGCTTGGTCGAGTCCAACGTGAGGAAGTCGGCGAACTTCCCCTGGGGGAGCACGATCGTTTGGAGGAACTGTTCCCGGCTGAGCCCCACGAGGCGTGCGATCTCAGCGCCGGTTCCCGCGGGCTTGGCCTCCAGGATCTCGCACGCGTCGAACTGTTGAGCCTCCACGGCGCTTTCGGAGAGCCGCCACAGCTTGGCCGACGCGTTCGTCGGATTCTTGTTTCCGGCCTTGGTCCATTGGGGAGTGCGGCGGACGCGGAAGGTTCCCGCCTCGACGGAGAAGACGAGATCGACGAAGGACTCGCGAGAGGGGCTGGCGTGCGTCGAACGCATCCTGGCGTCCGTCGAATCCCTCCCTCCGGCGACGCCGCCGTAGAGCGCCCACACGACGGCGTCGATGATCGTCGACTTTCCCGAGCCCGTGGGCCCCTCGAGCAAGAACAGCCCTCCCGCTGTGAGGGCGTCGAAGTCGATGGAAAACGTGTCCGCAAAAGGGCCGATGCCCGAGACGGTCAGTCGCCTAAGCCTCATCGCCTCGCTCCTTTCATGGGGGCTCGCTCTTTGTCTCCGTTCACGGGAGTGCCTTTCATCTCCGTTTCCCGTCCAGACGGGCGGCTTCCCACGCCTCCGCGAGGATCGCGCGTTCCTCGCCGGTCAGGTCTCGGTTGCCCGCGGCGGCCATAAAGGAGGAAAGGATGTCGAGGGGCGCCATCGCGGCAATGGAATCGGCTCGCTCGTGCGAGCGAAGGCCTCCCTCGGGCGTGTGGCGGAGCTCGAGGACGTTGTCAAAGGCGCCGTAGATCCGGGCGGCCATGTTCGCAGGCCTGCTCGGATCCGTGATGACGATTCGGAAGAAGGCGTCGGCCGGCTCGTGCGGGGCTTGGGCCAAAAGGTCCTCGAAGCCGCCGGCCAATGTGCGAACCTCGCGCCACACAGGGGCGGGAACGATCTCGGTTTCGACCCGCTTGCCGTCAATGTGGAGCAGGATCGAGCTCTTGGGCGCGGTTTCGGAAAAAGAGAACGCCACGGGCGATCCGGAGTAGCGCATAAGGGGATCGCCCGGCCTTCCCACCCGCTGCGGCGAGTGCAGGTGGCCGAGCGCCACGTAGGAAAGCGGGCCCGGACCGTCCTCGCCGAGCCTGAAAAGCCCCGACGGGGCGCTGTCGACTCCCCCGACGGAAATGTCGCGCTCGGAGTCGGCAGGCTTCCCTCCGGAAATGAAAGCGTGGGCCATGACTATGAACGCCCCGGCGTCCTGCGGGCGCGAGCGGACGTCGGCTGAGACGAGCTTGAGAGCCGCGGCGAGGACGGCTTCGTGAGACCGGCCGAGAGGCTCGGCGGCTCCGTCGTCGCCCGACGTCGGATCGGAAGGCGCCAATCGCAGCCGCTCGACGTCGGGGTCGAGATACGGAATGGGGTAGACGAAAACTCGGTTGCCGTCCCTTCCGACGATTTCGACGGGCCTCCCGCATCGGCGGGCGTCTGTGCGGATATGGACGTTCGGGCGCATAAGCGAGGACCCGAAGCCCAAACGCTGAGGCGAATCGTGGTTTCCGGAGGTGAGGACGACCGTCGTCAGCTCAGCGAGCTCCGCCAGTGTTCGGTCGAATAGTTCAACGGCCGACGTAGGCGGCACGGCTCGATCGTAAACGTCGCCCGAAATGAGGACGGCGTCGATCCGGCGCTCTTTGACAAGGTCGACGACGTGGCGGCTCCACATTTCGAAGGCGGGCGAGAGGTCCGCCCGGTGGAGGCTGCGGCCTAGATGCCAATCGGACGTGTGCAGAACGAGCATGGAGTCAACCTATCGGGGGCCTCCGACGCTTTTCCGGGCGGGCGGACTCCTTGAAGCCGCCCGGACGGCGCGCTTCGGAGCGTCAAGAGGCGGCGGGCGGGCGTTTCACGCGGCGGAGCGCCTTTCAAGCCTCGGAGTTTTTCTGGGAGTTTACCGGCGGGAGCGCGCTCCACGGGAAGGCGATCCAGCGGTCCGTCCGCTTCCAGACGTATTCGCACTTGAGGACGGTTCGGGGCTTCTCATAGAGGACGGCCGTCCTGATCTCGGAGGCGTACTGTTCGCAGATCTCGTGGACGAATTTGAGCGTTCGCCCCGAATCGGCGACGTCGTCGACGATAAGCACCCTTTTTCCCGCCATCCCGTGGTTGTCGGGGACGGGATCGACCAGTCGGGGATCGAGGAGCGTCGTTCCGATTCCCGTGTAGAATTCGACGTTGAGCACGAGCAGGCTCTTGATGTCCAGGGCGTATCCGATGGAGCCCGCAGGAAGGAGGCCGCCCCTGGCGACGCACACGATGATGTCCGGGCGAAAACCCGAATCCCACACGGAGCCGGCCAGGTCGCGGCACGCCTCCCCGAATTCATCCCAGGTGAGTATTTCGCGCTCGTCAGTCATGCGTCAATTATGCCCGCTTTGGCTTCGCGCGGCCGACGCGCTGAGGCTCGGCGCGCCTTCGCCGACGGCGTCCTCGTCGCGAATGGACCCCAGTATCTCAAGAACTTCGGGGTGGAGTGCGCCGTTGGTGGCGAGGGCGCAGCCTCCCCACGGGCCGGGTTCGCCGTGCAGCGACGTGAAGGAGCCGCCAGCCTCGGTCACGATGGGAACGAGGGCAGCCATGTCGAACAGCTCCAGCTCCGGCTCGCACGCCAGGTCGACGGCGCCCTCGGCGACCAGCATGAAGCTCCAAAAGTCCCCGTAGGCTCGCGAGCGCCACACGCGCTGGGCGAGGCGGAGAAACGCGCGAAGCTGGCCGCGGTCCGCCCAACCCTTGAGCGAGGAGTAAGACATCGAGGCTTCCGCCAGATCGGAGACTTCCGAGACCAGGAGCCGGCGCGCGCCCACCCAGCTCTTGCCCGTGAACGCGCCGACGCCTTTAGCCGCCCACCACCGCCTGCCGAGCGAGGGCGCCGAGACGATGCCCACAACGATCTCGCCTTCTTCTTCCAGCGCCAAAAGCGTTCCCCACACGGGGACCCCGCGGACGAAGTTCTTCGTCCCGTCGATGGGGTCGATGATCCAACGCCTGGCCGAACGCAGGAGAATCCCGCCGTGTTCCTCGCCATAGATGGCGTCTCGCGAGCGCGAACGGCCGAGCATCGCCTTGATGATCCGCTCCGCCTCCCTGCCGACGCCGGTCGCGGGGGAAAGGCCCTCCTTCGTTTGGGCGGAGAAATCTTCGGTCTGAAAATGGCGAAGCGTCACAGAGTCGACGCGGTCGATGATCGAGCTCGCGAAGGCGAGGTCGTCGTTGACGCGGGTGAGGGACATTCTCAGCTCCAATCCTCGGTGCAGGCGGCCAAGAGCCGGCGAAAGGAGGCCGTTCGGGCAATGAGCCTCAGATCCGTCTGCTCGGACAGCGCGCATTCCGGGGAATCCCACCCGTGCTCGCAACCGCGTGGGCAGTTCTCGGCGATCGCGGCGAGGTCGGTGAATCCCCTGAGAACATCCTGCGGCGAGACGTGGGCCAAACCGAAGCTGCGCACCCCCGGCGTGTCGATGATCCTCCCGCCGCCGGGCAGGGCGAGCGAGACGGCCGACGTCGACGTGTGCCGCCCTTTTCCGGTGACCGCGTTCACCTCTCCCGTCGCCCGATCGGCGTCGGGCACCAAAGCGTTGATGAGGGTCGATTTTCCGACTCCCGAATGGCCGACCAGCACCGTTTCGACGCCCGCGAGCGCCTTCCGGAGGGCCTCCAGCCCGCTGGCCTCGGCGTCTCCCTCCTCGAGCCTGCGAGCCTCCAAGTCCCTGCGGGATCCCAAGTCGACGACGACGACGCGCAGGCCCAGCGCCCCGTAGGAATCGAGGAGCCGGTCGGGCGAGGCGAGGTCCGCCTTCGTCAGCACGAGCAGCGGCTCCATCCCGGCGTCGTAGGCGGCGACGAGGCAGCGGTCGATCATCCCGGTTTTCGGCGGCGGGTCGGCCAGCGCCGTGACGATCGCGAGCTGCTGGGTGTTGGCGACGATGCAGCGCTCGCGGCCGTTTCCCTCCTCGGTGCTGCGCAGAAGCCGGGAGGCGCGGGCCTCGACCGAGACGACGCGGGCCAAGGTGTCTTTTTTCCCCGAAACGTCGCCCGTCACCCGCACTCGATCGCCGACGACGACGGAGCCGCGGCCCAGCTCGCGAGCCTTGACCGCGGTGACGGCGAGGCCGTCGGCGAGCACGAGGCGGTAGCGGCCGCGATCGACGCCCACGACCTCCGCTGTGCTGGCCGACGAATAGTCGGGGCGGATCTTGGTGCGGGGCCGCGACCCCTTGCCGGGGCGGACCCTCACCCGAGGGTCGTCGGTGCCGATGTCCCGCCTCATGCCCCGAGTCCGGCGTGTCCGAAGATGTCGCCGAGCGGGGCGGGTGCGACGTCCTCGGCGCCCGCCGCGAGGTCTTCCCACATGTCGACGAATTGGGGGAACGTTTTGGCGGTCGTCTCGACGTTCGCAACTCTCAGGCCGGGAATGCGCAGTCCGAGGATCGCCCCGAAGGTGGCCATGCGATGGTCGGCGTAGGTCTCGATCGTCGCGGGCTTCGGCGGGCCCGGCTCGATGAGAAGGTCGTCGCCTTCGATTTGCGCCGTCGCGCCGACCTTCGTCAATTCTGCGACGAGGGCCGCCAGACGGTCGGTTTCGTGGCCCCTGAGCTGGCCGATGTTGCGCAAAGCAGACGGGCCGTTCGCGAAGGCTGCGACCGCGGCGACCGTGGGCACGAGCTCGCCGACGTCGTGCATGTCCGCGTCAAGAGGGGCGATCGTGGCCGGTCCGCGCAAGGCGAGCCTGCCATCGGCTGCGCGGGTGCGCGCCCCCATGGCCTCAAAGAGCTCGCGATAGGCCGACCCGGGCTGCCTCGAATCGGGCCAGTCGAGGATTGTCTCGCCGCCCGTCGCCATAGCGGCGGCGAGGAACGGCCCCGCATTCGACAGGTCCGGTTCGACGGTGACGTCGCCGATCCTCGGGATTCCGGGCTCGACCGTCCATCGCGTGGGCTGACCGGGGGGATCGGCGGGTTCGGCGCCGAGTCCGCCGCAGGCGTCGGAGCCGTTGCACGGAGACGGTTCGACGGAAGGCGAAAGTCCGCCGGACCGGCCGGAACCGTCGATGGCGCGCACTGCGATGCCCGCCTCGCGCAGTACGTCGACGGTCATGGCGATATGCGGCGCCGAGGGTATTCGCCGGCCTGTGTGGCGTATGTCCAGGCCCCTTTCCATTCGGGGTGCGGCAAGCAATAGCGCCGAGACGAATTGCGAAGATCCCGACGCGTCGATCTCGACCGTCCCTCCTGTGACCGCTCCCTTTCCCTTGACGGTCATCGGCAGGGCGGCCTGGCCTGAGGCGGACGTTGAATGCGCGATCTGGCCGCCCAGCTGCTCCAGCGCCCGGACGAGCGGGGCGATCGGGCGCGTCCGAGCGGCCTCGTCGCCGTCGAAAACCACGTCCCCCCGCGCAAAGAGGGCGATTGGGGGGACAAAACGCATGACGGTTCCGGCCAAGCCGACGTCTACGTGCGCGCCCCGCAGCGGGCCGGGCGTGACGACGATCGCTGCGCCGTCGCCTTCGACTCCTGCCCCCATCGCAGCCAAGGCCTGCGCCATCAATGCGGTGTCCCGGGAAATGAGGGGGCGACGTATGACTGCGGGCTCCTCGCCGAGCGCCGCCGCAAGCAGGTACCTGTTCGTCAGCGACTTTGAACCGGGAAGGCTCACGTTTGCGCGGACGGGGCCGGAAGGCTGCGGCGCGGTCCACACGGCCCGCGGCCCGGGCGACGACGAGTGCCGCGCGGACGGTTGCCGCGGCTCTGACTGCTGTGCCGCCGCGGATGCTTGCTGCGCCGGGATCGGGTGCGGCACCCGTCGCTGCGCCGACGCGGAACGTTCATGCGTCATGGCGCTCGGCTTTCTCTGCCTCGAAGGGAACGGCGCCGTCGCGGCCTCCGTCGCTCAATGAGGCGGAGCCCATTGCGGTCGAGCTCATTGCGCCCGATTCGCCCGAGCGGCCTTGAGCGCCTCCTTGTGGCGGCGATTGGCCTGCCGGCGCCAGGAGAGGGAAGGCTTGCCGTCCCTGTCGGCCGCGGCGAGAAGAGCGCCGCCGACGAGCCCGGCAGCCCCGAGAAGCCCCGTCAGCTCGGTGAGGCGCTCCTTGCGGTCTTTGCCCTTGCCCGACCACACTGGATTGTTCGCCAGCGCCACCGGGACTTGCGCGGCCGCGAGGACGGCCCCCGCCGCGCGCGGGAACTTGCCGGCGGCCAGAGCGACTCCAGCGACCGCGAAGACCGCGCCGAGGCTGCGAATCGCCGAATCCGACGTCGTCTCATCCAGTTCGACGCCGAACTTCGAAGCGACGGGGGCGAGCCGCTGCGCGCGCTCGCGGTGAGCCTTGGGGCGGGCGAGCGCATCGGCGCCTGAGACGATGAAAGGCGCTGCGAGAAGGGGCCGGGCAACTGCACGTAGAATACTCATGTGTCTATTCCTACAGCATAAAGGGCCTTGCTCGCAGTAATCACTCCGGTTCGAAAGCGCGGATCGCGGGTGGGACGCTAAGCGAGGCGCAGGTGGGACGCTAAGCGAGGCGCGGGTAGGCCGCCGGGCGAGAAGCGGGCTGGCCGCCGGGCGAGAAGCGGATAGGACGCAAGACGAGGCGCGGGCTGGCGGCTAGACATGCTGCGGGTTGGCGGCCGTGGACAAGCGGGAATCTCGGGAATGTCACCATGCAAGGCGGATCGCGACGGCCGCCGCGAAAGGACGGCAAACGAACGGAAAGGCCGCCGAGGCCAGCAGGCGGGCGGCAGGCAAGCAGGTGCGCCAGGGGCGAACCGGGCGCAGCGACCGGGAATGAAAACCGCCGCGAAGCGTTACCTTCGATGGCGGGGCCAATCCCGCTACCCTAGGAGACGATGACTACCGAGACAACCATTCCAGAAGCCGAGGGCCCCGACGCCGACCGGGCGGCGGAGTTCGACGTCGCAGGCGAGACGCAGGCCGAAAGGTCGCGTCGCTTCGAAAGCGAGGCGCTTCCGTTCCTCGACCAGCTTTACGGAGCGGCCATGAGGCTCACCCGCAATCCGCAGGACGCCGAGGACCTCGTCCAGGAAACGTACGCGAAAGCCTTCGCCGCGTTTCATCAGTACAGGCCCGGCACGAACCTCAAGGCGTGGCTCTACCGCATCCTCAACAACACGTTCATCTCGAACTATCGGAAGGCTCAGCGCCAACCGAAGCAGGCGGATGTGGCGGAGGTCGAGGACTGGCAGGAGTACGACGCTTCGACCCACGCGTCGAGCGGATTGCAGTCCGCGGAGGCTGAGGCGATCGAGAATCTGCCGGATTCCGAGATTCGGGACGCCCTGGCTCAGCTTCCGGAGGATCGCCGCCTCGCGGTCTATCTGGCCGACGTCGAAGGTTTTTCCTATCAGGAGATCTCGGAGATCATGGACACCCCGATAGGGACGGTCATGTCGCGGCTTCACCGAGGCAGGCGGCAGCTGCGCGATCTGTTGACCGACTACGCGCGGGATCTGGGGTACGGCAAGAAGGAGACGAAATGAGAAGCGACGAGGAGATAGCGAAGGCCGTCGAGGAGATCTTGAGGGCGAAGTCGGATCGGAGCTTGCAGGACGCAGGGGCAGGCGGGGCCGAGGGTCTGGCTGGAGCCGGCGACGGGCCGGACGGCTTTCGCGACAGGGCCGATGGCTCCGGCAATGGGCGCGACGGCGTCGGCGACCGGCGTGACGGCCTTGACCGCGGGCCAGGCGGCGACGGCGGCAGGCTGAACGGCGACGGCAGCCGAGGCGTGCGAGGCGCGGGCGTCGGCGGCCCGTGCGGGGCGGCGGGGAGCTTCCTCGAAGGGTCGTGCGAAGAGGTTGCCGACCACCTTTTCGAGTTGCTCGACGCTCAAATGCCTCTCGAAGCGGCCGCGCGTCTGCGGCGCCACTGCGAGACGTGCCCCCACTGCTCGGAGCTGGCCGAGGCGGAAATCCACGTCCGCGAAATCGTTAAGAGGTCGTGCTGCGCAGAATCAGCGCCCGTCAGCCTTCGCATGCGGGTGACGAACCAGATAGCCGTCTACAGGTCGACGACGGCGTAAAACGGCTGCAGGCCGGCGAAGGCCTAGAGCGTCTACGAGTTGGCGACCGTATGAAAGCCGTGGTGGTTTTCAGACCGGGCGAAGGAGTAGAGCGTCTGCGGATTGGCGGCGGTGTAGCGCTGCGCTGCATAGGGAGGGGCGGCGTAGAACCTCGGGCCGGGGCGGCCATAGGGCAGAGGTCGCCGCCAGACCTGCGCCCGCGTCGTGGTGTCTGTCCCGACACCGGGGACGAGGGCCTGGCGGCGGAGCCGAGTCCTGTGGGGGAGGCCCGGCGGCGAAGCGGAGCTCGGCGGGGTGGACTGGCCTGAGGCTGCGGCAACTGTGGCTTTGAACGTCCGGCTTTGCTGGGCCCGAGTGGAGAATGCGGTTTGCCGCGTTCCTTGGCTGCCGTCGTTATCTGGCGTCGTCGCCCTCGATAACTTCTCTAACTGTTTTCTTTAGCTGTTCCGTTTCCTCTTCAGCTGCTCTTCTCGAAGAAATGCTCGGAAAGATCGGAAAAGAGAAGCGTAGAGGCGGCGAAGACCGCTTGAAGGTCAAGCAGCGTGGCGTTGTCTTTGATGTTGTCGAGGAGGGAGTTGCTGGTGTCGATGCGTTTCGGGTTCTCGGATTCCCAGAGGATGGCCCCAATGTGCTGTTTCCCTTTGCTCAGACGGACGCCCTTTAATGAGCGTGGTTTGAGGGTGAGGTTCCCGTATTCTTCCTCCGTGAAACCTAATTCTAGAGATTCTGCCCTGACGCTCCGTTCATGTTTGCGCATGTGGCTGCATTCCCCTTGTTCCCAAACTTTCCCCAGATACCCTTGTGAGTCCGGATAGGATGTTCGATTCTTTTTGGCCAGTTTTGGGTTGTCAGAGCCCCGAACTATGGGAATGAACTCGCGTTTGTCGTCGTCGTGCGCATATATCGTAAAACGAACTTCAGGCGACCATAGGCCGAGCTCCTCCGAAAGATTAGTGCCTATGACTTCAATTGCCTCGGAAAGAGCTTCTTGAGCAGTTGACTTTTGCTCCCTTGCCTTGTCCAGATCGATTAAAACCTGACGGAGGCTCTTCCCCTTTTTCTCCGACTGGATCTGTCCAATGATCGTCAAGGACGCACCGCCGCCGAGGAAAAGCCACAAAAGGAGCGATGAGGTCGGGAAAAATGCGGCCACGGCCAACAGAACTGATCCTGTGGAAGTTAAGAAAGCTCCAAGGTGGCTGTTTACCATGCGCGCAAAGCGAACTAAGAGCGGTTCGCGAGACACGTCCTCGCTCATGCCGGGACCAAGCTGAGTCCGTCTTGTTCCAAGTTGTATTTGTCTTCTGAACGCGGAGTGTCGTCGTCGACGACATTTATGCCGACCTCTGAGGCCGAGTCGCTGATCAGCCGATCGGCCTGGCGCACGCTTTTTGATACAGGGTCGCGAACGATGAGAGAGACGGTTATAACCGTCTCTCCTCGGGAGAAGTCGCGATACACGTTTCCTTCGACGATTTGGGAAAACTCGTCATTTTTGTTGTCGATGATGCTTCTAACGAGGTGAGAGCGAAATGCTTCGAACTTTTCCCTGCCCGAATCGGGGTCCATTACGGTGTCGATGAACTGGGCTTTCAGGCGACTCAGCGTTTCGGCCATCGTGGCGGTCCTTTCTCCTCGAGTGGTTCCAAGTCTATACGAGGACGGGTGTGCAGAGTTCCGCTTGTGGACAACCCTCTCTTGTGGGCCGTTCTTGCGCGTAAAGCGTTTTCCATGCGAAATGCTCTTCCGTGAAAGTCGGGAACGCATCGCGCCTTTTGGCGCTCTCCGGCGCACCACGATTCTTCCCGGCGGCGGGGGCAGGCGAGCGCGCGGGCCTTTTTGGGGCGACGGGGAACAAACGGAGAACAAGAGGCGCGGGACGACTAAAGCAGGACGACCAAAGCTGAACTGGGTGCGGTTTGACAGGCCTTTCATGCCGCGGGGGATGCGCAGGCCATATTGGGCGGCTGGCGGTTGTGGCGGCGCATAGCGGCCGACGTCGTCGGCTGATACACTTTCGATCTGTCGTGTGCCTTTCGGGTGCGCAATCGATTTGAGGAGCAACAATGAGCCGTCGCGGTCGCAAGCGTCGCTCGCGCGCGGGAAAGCCTGCCAACCACGGCAAGCGTCCCAACGCATGAGCGCCGGGCCCGGGTCTAAGATCCGGGCCCTTTCGACGCCCGTATTTTCCCCGTTTCGCGGGTTTTCCGGGCGCGGCCGTGCTGTGGCTTTGTTTGCGTGCGGCCCGCAGGTGTGGCTGCGCTATGGCAGTGTATTTCGCGCGTCCGATCGCGGGGTGCGGTGCGCGGTATCTCGTTGCGCGAAACCGGTCGGGTGTTTGCCGCGCCCGATCGTGAGTGCGGTGTTTTCGGCTGGCGTTCGCGGAATCGGCTGCGTTTCATTCGCCGCCCAGGGAGTCTGCCCGGTGTTTCCTGCCGTTCGCCGAGTCTGCGCCGTGCTTCCTGCCGTTCGCCGAGTCTGCCCGGTGTTTTCCTGTCGTTTGCCGAGTCTGCGCCGTGCCTCCTGCCGTTCGCCGAGTCTGCCCGGTGTTTTCCTGTCGTTTGCCGAGTCTGCGCCGTGCCTCCTGCCGTTCGAGGAGTCCGCTGTGTACGTCGGTGATAAATTCGGTCCATGGCCGTTGGACGATTGACGCAACTTGTTTTTGAATGCGACGACGCCGTCGCGCTGGCGAGGTTCTGGCAACAGGTTCTCGAGCTTCCGGAGCCGCCGGGAGGGCGGGGGCTTGTCAAAGGCGCCGGGGGTGAAAGCGGGGCTTTTGCCGACGGGGACGGTCGCGGTCGGGAGGCAGGCGGTCGGGCTTCCGCCGTCGGCGACGCGTGCGAATGGAGTGTTGTCGGCGATGCGTGCGAATGGAGTGTTGCCAGCGAAGAGCCGGAGCTGGCTGTTTCCGGCGAAGAGCGGCCGGAGTGGGTGACCTTGGAGTGGGAACCCGTCGGGAGATTTTCATTCCATCGCTGTGAGGGGTACGTGCCTCCGAGGTGGCCCGGAGGGAGCGGCGAGCATCAAGTGCATTTCGATCTGCTGGTTGAGGATTTGGCAGAGGCCTGCGGCGTCGTCGAAAAGGCCGGCGGGCGCCCTCTCACGCCGATTCTTGACCCCGGACCTAAAGAATGGCGGATCTACGCCGATCCCGCAGGGCACCCGTTTTGCCTGGTGACTGTTCCTGAATAGGGCTGGTTGCGTGGTGATCTTTGAATAGGTTGGTTGCGTGATGACTGTTCCTGAATAGGCTGGTGGGCGTCGGTTGAGGGCCGAACGCTCCATCGCGGTTTTGCAAACTTAGGTTTCGATGTCGTTTGTTTAGTCGGTAATTATAAAGTATTTAAAAGAATAATTTGAAAGATTTTATCGAACAAAAAATTGACATTGGGCTGCTGCTTCTGTAGGATGGTGGGCGAAGGGATGGAGAGCGAAAGGAGGCGAGTTCGATGAGTGTCGACGCCGATATGCAGCCGGATGCCGCGGGATCCGGCTGCGGCCCGTCCGATGTGGATCCGCCTGTCCAGCGGCGGAGTCTAGGGGGCGACAACAGATTTGCCGATTGCCTTTCGCGTTTGAATGAAGTTGTGACGGAGTTGGGGGAGGTCGACCTTTCCGCCTTGTCCGAGGAAAGGCTGACGGCTGGAGCTGCTGATCTCGCGAAGGCCGTTTCTCGGCTGGGAGCGGTGCGCGGGCGGATGCTCGTCGCCATTGAGAAGAATGAAAGTTGGCGCGCTTCGGGGGCTCGCACCTTTGTGCTTTGGAGCGAGAAGACTTCAGGGCAATCCCCGAGCGCGGCTGTCAAGGAAATCAAACGGGCCGAGGCCCTTGATTCGGGGCTGCGCAGGATGTCGGAGGCCTTGAAGAACGGCGAGGTTTTTGCGGGGCACGTCGATGTCGTTCGTCGCTTCTTGTCGGCGCCCGAGTTGGAAGACGCGTTCACCGACGCCGTTGAGGAGGAGTTTGTCGCATGGGCGCGGGAGTGCGCCCCGCGGGAGTTCGAGCGGCGCGTCAAGGCGCGCGCTTATCGGCACAGCCCGTCGTTCGGAGTCGAGACCGAGAAAGTCGAAGCGAAGAAAGAGAACGTGGCCTTCGCGAAAGAAGGGTCGGGGATGCGCATTTCCGGGTGGCTATCGGACGAGAGTTCGGCGATCGTGGACACCGCCTTGTCGGCGTTCATGGGCCGCAAACGCGTTGAGGACGCCAGAAGTTTGCCGCAACGGCGAGCCAGTGCGCTCGTCGAACTGGCCGGCGCGAAGCTTGACGAAGGCGGCCTCGGCAAAGGAGCAAGAATCCGACCGCATATTTTAGTGCACGTCCCCTTCGAGACTCTTCGCGGCTTGGAAAACGGGACGCCTCGTCCGGGAACTGAAGACGTGCAAGGCCGGAGTGTTGCGGGCGACGACGGCATCGGCGAGGAACGCGACGGTTCGCCTTCAAAGGAGGAGACGCGGCTGTCGAAAGCGAGGACGGATCGGAGCCGTGGCCGCACCGACCAACCGGAACGCCGCGACGGTGTGGGCTGCCTAGGGGAAGCATGCCGTGAAGCTGGTCGAGGGCAAGGGCGTTTCGGCGCGTGCCTGGAATCGTCTGTGAGCCAACAAGAAGAATTTGGAACGATTTTAGGGGCGATTCCTGCTCTGACCGACGTTGATGCCTTACGAGGGAACGATCCTGCTGTTTTAGACGACGACTCGCCCCTGTCTGCCACCCAGCTGGCGAGGCTGGTTTGCGATTCGTCCGTTTCACGCCTCATTTTCTCGGCAAACGGCGAAGTGCTCGACGTGGGCAGGGAGAAACGCCTGTTCACTCCCGCGCAAACCCGTGCGGTCATCGCGAGAGATCGGACATGCCGATATCCGGGATGCGGAGACACGATTTCCCATGGACAGGTTCATCACGCCTTGCCCTGGGAAGCGGGCGGTAGAACCGACCTTGCGAACGCCGTCCTGCTGTGCTGGCACCACCATGCCCTAGTTCACCGTGAAAAAATCGCGATCGCGCACCACAGCGGAGGCTTTGTCTTCACATCGCCTGACGGCAAAACAATGGGTACCAGGAAGCACGGAACATGACTGAGCAAGAGACGTAAGGCGGTTGGGCAAAGAGTCGGCGCGGTCGCCAAGGCCGCGGGGGGGGGGAACGCCTTGAAGGGTGGTTTAGGCCCTAAGTGGGACTAAAGAGTCTAAATTGATCTAAAGACTCTAAGCGGGCCTAAGACGCGCCGACGGCCGGGACTCCCAGCCAATCGTTCCACCCATTGTGGAGAACCAGCCATGCGATGAGGCCGTAGCCGGCTTGGCGTGGTTCGTAGCCGCTGGACATCGACAAGTCGGTGTTCCACTGTTCATGCTCGACGAGAGGAGTGAAAGTGTCGACGTAAGGGAGATCGCGGCGAGCGCAGACGTCGCCGAAGGCTTTCGACAGATCCAGCTGGATTTTGAAAGGCACTTCTCGACGCGGGGGAGGACCGACGATGAAGGATCGGAGCTTCATTCGCGCAGCCGCATCGAGGATGTTCGCCAGATGGAGGCGAGCGCGGGCAAGCGTCTGGCCTGAGTCGAGGTCATGGGATCCTAGACCGATAATGAGACGATTGTCTTCATCGTGGCGAAGGCGTCGGGCCACTTCGTCGCCCCAGCGTTTGGCCAGCGCTGCTGTGTCTTCGCCTGGAACGGCAAGGGTTATTGGCATGAGAGGCGGTTCGCTGCGGGTTCGTGCCATGACTCGCCCAGTCCAGCCGAGAGCCCGCGCGTCGCCGAAGCCCGCGACGAGCTCGTCGCCGATGAAGAAGATCGCCACGTTTGCTCCTCAGTTGTGCTACATCTTAGAAGTTACCTCAACTCTAGACTGTAGCGCCTCCGCTGTTGTGGAAGCGGTGCCAATCTGGGGCGAAGAAGCGTCAATCTGGGGCGAAGAAGCGCTCCCATTCGGATCGGAGGGCCGCCCGTCGGCATCAGAGAGCCGCCCGTCCAGCTTGGAGAACTGCCCCCAATCTGCGGGGCTGGGAAAGGTTGAGGGCAGTGTTGCCGTCGTCGGCGGGAACCGCCCCCATTCTGCGGGGCTGGGGCTGCCTGCGCCGAAGTCGACGACAAGCCGGGCTAGAATCAGCCGAGGACAAGCCGGGCTAGAATGCCCCAATCTGGGGACTGGGAAGCAGCTCCGAGAGAAAACCGCGCGGAGCGGCAGTCCGTGAAAGCGTGCGGCGGCTCCTGGAGGTCGGCGTCGGCGTTTTGAAGGCGCGCGGAGGCTCTTGAACGCGGGCCTCAGCGCTCGAACGCAGCACGCATGAGGATCTCGTTCTGAGTGGTGTGGGCTCGGGCGATGCCGACCGACGGCGACGCCGAGGCAGGGCGGGAGACAAGCCTTGGCGTGAGCCCGAGCTCGCGAAACACGGTGACGAGGAGGAAGCGCCACGCGCCCATGTTCTCGGGCTCGTCCTGGACCCATACGATCTCGGCGCCGGGGTACTTCGCCAGCTCCGCCCGCAGAGCCTCGGTGGCCAGCGGATAGTACTGCTCGAGCCGGACGATCGCCGTCCGCCAGTCCCCGATCTTCCTGCGGAAATCGGCCAAATCGTAATAGATGCGTCCGGAGCAGAGGAGGACCCGGTCGACGTGGGCTCGCGGCATGTTTCGGGTAGTCGCCTCTCGCGTGGATGTGCCTCCGGCGGGCGCCTCTCGCGTGGATGCGCCTCCGGCGGGTGCCTCTCGTGATGCTCCTCCGGCGCTCGCCTCTCGCGCCGGCGCATCTCCGGCGGGCGCGCCTTTCGAGGCATCGCTTCTGCGGGCTTCATGCTCGGCGTCGTCGCCGATGACCGGGAGGAAGGAACCCCGAATGAAGTCTTCTACCGGCGAGACGACGCCCCGACGTCGCAGAAGCTGTTTCGGCGAGAAAGCAATGAGCGGCCGGCGCGGACGCTCATAAGCCTGCGTGCGCAGCATGTGGAAATGGTTGGCCGGGGTCGACGGTTGGCAGACCCACATGTTGTCTTGCGCACACAGCTGGAGATACCGCTCGATTCGCGCGGAGGAATGGTCGGGCCCCTGGCCTTCGTATCCGTGGGGAAGGAGGAGCACGAGAGACGAATGCTGGTTCCACTTCTGCTCGGCGGATGAGACGAATTCGTCGACAACCGTTTGGGCGCCGTTCGCGAAGTCGCCGAACTGCGCCTCCCACACCACCAGCGCGTCCGGGCGTTCGAGGGAATAGCCGTACTCAAAGGCCATGACCGAATACTCGGAAAGGGGGGAGTCGTAGATCCACAGCTTTGCCTGGTCTTCCGTCAGATGATCGAGGGGCGTCCACTCTGCGCCGGTCTCATGGTCGTGGGAAACCGCGTGCCTTTGGACGAAGGTTCCGCGGCGCACGTCCTGCCCGGACATGCGCACGGGAACCCCTTCGATGAGGAGCGAGCCGAATGCGGCGATCTCTCCCATGCCCCAATCGACGTCTCCGGTGCGCATCATCTTCGCCCTGCGCTCGTAGAGCTGGGTGATCTTCGGGTGAGGCGTGAAGCCGTCGGGGATTTGAAGGTGGGCGTCGCCGATCCTGGCCAGGATCTCGCGGGTGGTCCAGCTGGTCCAGCCGATCATCGTCCCCGCGTCTTCCTGCTGGGCTGCGGGAATCTCGAGGCCTTCGTAGACGCCGGACTTGCCGGCCGCCGCCTCGGCCTCGGCGGCCTTGACCTGCCGGAAGGCGTTGTCGAGGGTCACCCGGTAGTTCTCTTCGAAGGCCTCTGCCTGCTCGGCTGTCATCTCGCCTCGGCCGATGAGCGCCTCCTTGTACAGCTGGCGGGTCGTCCTCTTCGAATCGACCAGGGCGTACATGACCGGCTGGGTCATCGACGGATCGTCGCCTTCGTTGTGTCCGCGGCGTCGATAGCAGACGACGTCGACGATTGCGTCTTTCGAGAAGGCCTGGCGATACTCGTACGCGAGCGCGGCCGCGCGCACGACTGCCTCCGGGTCGTCGCCGTTGACGTGGAAGATCGGTATCTGCAGGCCCTTCGCCACGTCGCTCGCGTAGTTCGAGGAGCGCCCGGAATGGGGGGCGGTTGTGAATCCGATCTGGTTGTTGACGATGATGTGAACGGTTCCGCCGGTGCGGTAGCCGCGAAGCTGCGAAAGATTGAGAACCTCCGGGACGACGCCCTGGCCGGCGAATGCGGCGTCGCCGTGGACGAGAATCGGCAAGACGGCGAAGCCCCGGTCTCCCCGGTCTTGGAGGTCCTGGCGTGCGCGGACGATGCCCTCCAAAACGCCGTTCGCCGCTTCGAGGTGCGAAGGGTTCGCCGCGAGATAGACGCCGGTCGTCTCGCCGGTCGGGGAGGTGTACGTCCCCTCGGTTCCCAGGTGGTACTTGACGTCGCCCGAGCCCTGGACGGTGCGCTCGTCGACGAATCCGTCGAATTCAGTGAAGATCTGCTTGTACTGCTTTCCCGCGATGTTCGTCAGGACGTTGAGCCTTCCCCGGTGGGACATCGAGATCGCAACCGAATCGAGGCCGTCGTGGGCGGCGCGGGAAAGTATGGCGTCAAGCGCGGGAATGAGCGATTCCCCGCCTTCGAGCGAGAAGCGCTTCTGCCCGAGGTACTTGGTGTGCAGGAAGGTCTCGAACGCCTCCGCCTGATTGAGCTTCTCGAGAATCTGAAAGCGCTCGTCGTCGGTGAGCTTGGCGCGCGGGCGCTCGATTCGCTCCTGGAACCAGCGGCGCTGCTCCGGATCCGTGATGTGCATGTACTCGAAGCCGATCGACGCGCAGTATGTCTCTCGCAGCAGCGAAAGCGCATCGCGCAGGGTCATCGAGCCGTTGTCCGTGAAATCCCCGGTGGGAAAGGAGCGGTCTAGGTCCCACGACGTCAGGCCGTAGGACCCGAGGGAAAGGTCCGGGTGGCGGAGGGTGCGGAAAGAGATCGGGTCCGTGTCCGCAATGAGATGCCCCCGCGAGCGATACGCGTGGATGAGGCTCGTCACGCGAGAAGCCTTGTCCAGGTCTTTGAGCGGGTTGTATTCGACGTCGCGCTCGAAGACGAAAGGCTCCGTCGGAACGTGGAGCGAATGGAAGACCCTGTCGTAAAAGCCGTCGAGGCCGGTGAGTTTGCGTTCGATGAGGCGTAGGAACTCGCCCGACGTGGCCCCCTGAATCACGCGGTGGTCGTAGGTGGAGGAGACGGTGACCACTTTGGAGACGCCGAGGCGGGCCAGCACGGCGTCTGACGTGCCGGCGAACTGGGCGGGATAGACCATGGAGCCGACGCCGATGATCGCGCCTTGCCCCGCCATGAGCCGGGGGACGGACTGGGTTGTGCCGATGCCTCCGGGATTTGTGAGCGAGACGGTGGTTCCCGTGAAGTCGTCGATTCCCAAGGCGCCTTCGCGTCCGCGGCGCACGAGGTCTTCGTAAGCGGAGAGGAAATCGCGGAAAGTCATGAGTTCGGCGGCTTTGACGGAAGGCACGACGAGGGTGCGGGAGCCGTCGGGGCGGCGAGCGTCGATCGCGATGCCGAAATTGACGTGCTCGGGATGGCGGACCGCGGGCTTGCCGTCGGCCAGCGCGTACGAGTCGTTCATCTCAGGCATCTGGACGAGCGCCTCAATCGCGGCGAAGGCCACCAGGTGGGTGAAGCTCACCTTGCCGCCCCGAGTGGCCCGCAGCCGCTCGTTGACGATGGCGCGGTTGTCGAACATCGTTTTGGCTGGGATTTCGCGGAACGACGTCGCCGTCGGAATGGCGAGCGAAGCGTCCATGTTGGCCGCGACGGACTTCGCCGTGCCCTTCATGCGGACGGTTTCGCCCGAAGAGATAGGGGTGTCGCTCGCCACCAGCTTGTGCCGCTTGGCATAGGGGGTGAGGGCCGGCTGCGCCGCGGCCGGCGGAGCGGGAGGGAGGTCCGAACGGGTGGAGACCGAGTCCGGGGCCGCCTGCCGGGAGTCGTTCTGGGAGTGAATCTCGATTTGCGCCTTGGCGGTGTCGGGATCCGCCCGTCTGTGCACGGGGCGCCCCTCGGCGCGCCATCTTCTGAAGAGGTCGCCCCACTGCGGAGGGACGGCAGACGGATTCTTGAGGAAGTCGGCGTAGAGATCCTCGATGAAGCCGCGGTTGGGCCCGAAGTCGTCGTGTGGCTGCGTTGACACTGTTTTCCCCACTCCTTTGGAATTCGACACATTAAGGCTACGGGACTTGGCGACGAGTTTCATGCGTCAAAAGTGATGTGTACTTCTAAAACCGACGTCGACCGCAGATACATGCGATATTTGTAGGAGTGATTTAAAAGGGAGTGAGGGGGCGTTTGGGAAAACGTCCCGCCATTGAGAAGGTCGTCTCGGCCGTCGTCGCGTGAAGCGGGTGGTGGCCTTTCGGCGGGTCCGTTATCATTTTGTAATGGAGTCACCGGAAAATCACGTAGAACCGGAGGATGATGGGCAGGCACGCACTTAACACCGAGCCGCAGGCTCAGGTTCAGGCTGCCCGGACGCGCCGTTCGGGTGTTAGGCAGGAGACCCCGAGCCTCAACCGCCGCCAGGTGCGGTTGGCTCGCGAGATGGAAGAAGCTGCCGAAGCACGCAAGGCGAGGCGGGCAGAGCACCGTGAGGCTGAGAATCGCGCGCGCCAGGAGGCGGAGCGTGCGAGGATCGCCGAGGAGGAAGCTCGGTTAGAAGAGATTTCGCGAAGGGTTGAGGCCGCGCGCAAGGCCGAAGAGGTCCGCGAGGCTGAAGAAGCCCGCAAGCTGGAGGAGGCGCGTCGGGCTGAAGAGGCCAGGCGGGCCGAGGAAACCCGCAAGGCTGAAGAGGCCCGCAAGCTGGAGGAGCTTCGCAAGGAGCGCGCGGCGCGGAGGGCCGCACGCAAACTCGAGGAAGTCCGCCGCGCCGAGGAAGCGCGCAAGGCCGAGGAGGCCCGCAAGCTGGAGGAGCTTCGCAAGGAGCGCGCGGCGCGGAGGGCCGCACGCGAGGAAGCTCGTCGCGCCGAAGAGGCACAGAGAGCTGAAGAGGCCCGTAAGGCTGAGGAGGCGCGCGAAGCCGAAGAGACCAGGCGCGCCGAAGAGGCGCGCAAGGCTGAGGAGGCGCGTCGGGCGGAGGAAGAGCAAGAGGCCGAGGCGATTCGCCAGGCCGAAGAGGTGCGGCGGAAAACCGAGGAGGCCCGGAAGGCTCAGGAAGCCCAGAAGGCAAAGGCCGCAGCCGCCGGACCCGCGGGAAGCAGCCCGTTCGCCGTCATTACGAGGCGTCTGGAGATCGTCCGACAGGCGGAGGCGGACCGCAAAGCCGAGGAGGCGCGCAAGGAGCGCGAGGCCAAGAAGGCCGCTCGCCTGGAGAAGTCCCGCAGGGCGCAACAGCTGCGGGAACAGGAGGCCGAGGCGTCGCGAAAAGCGGCGGAGGCCCGCGCCGCCGATGAGCAACGCGCCGAAGACGAGCGCAGGGCCGCCGAGGAGCGTCGCGCAGATCAAGAAACCGTGAGCCAAGAGGCTCGCCGGGAGCGCAGGCGGCAGCAGGCCGAGTTGGCGCGGAAGATCCTCGAGGCCGAACGTGAGGCCGAGGCCGCGGCAGCGGCCTTCGACAGCGAGGCCGGGGCGAATGAGTCCGACGAGGAGACCGCCGTTCTCACCCGCAACGAGATCAGCGACGCCATTTCCGAAGGCGCGCAGATGTCCCGTTTGGAGCGTCGGCGCAGAAGCGGCAAAGCAGGAAGGGCCGCCGCGCAGGCGAAGGCCCCGGCAGACGCGAAGGACGGAAAAGCTGCAAAGGACGGCAGGGGCGCCAAGGGGAAAATCGCCAAGGCGGACTCCGAGCGCGCCGCGAGCGAGCAGCCGGCTTCCTTCGGATCGAAGAAGTGGGCTATCCAGGGCGTGGCGGCCGGCGTCGCGACGCTGGTGGCCGTAGGCGTGCCGATTCTTGCAACGAACAACACGCCGGCGACCGCCGCGCAGAACAATCTCTCTCGCTCCTACATCGGCGGCGAGACGAAAGAGAAGGCCGACGTTCCTGCCGCTCTCACCGGCGACGCCAACGCGCAGGCCCGCTCGATGGCCAACGAATTCTCTCATCAGGCCAAAGAGAACGAGAGCGGCAACGAGACGACCACCTGCTCCGCCGCCGGGGCGGCCGGGGCGCGGGCGGCATTCGCTGGCTCTCGCCAAGGCGGTCAAATCGTCATGCCCCTCCAGCAAGGCGTTTATCGTTTGACGTCGGCCTTCGGATACCGCGTCGACCCGATTTACGGCGACGTCTCGATGCACGCCGGCCAGGATTTCGCGGCGCCGATGGGAACGCCGATCCACGCCGTCGCCGACGGCGTCGTCACCCACGCCGGCGCCGGGATTCAAGGGCGTTCGAGCAACCTCATCATCGTCAAGCACGAGATCGGCGGCAAGACGTACTACACGTGGTACATCCACATGTACGACAACGGGGTTCTCGTCAAGAAGGGCGACACGGTCAAGGCGGGCCAGGTCATCGGAAAGGTGGGCTCCAACGGCAATTCCACCGGTCCGCACCTGCACCTGGAGGTGCACGACCAAAACGACAAGCTCATGAACCCCGTCCAGTTCCTGAAGGATCAGAAGGCGGTCGACGCCTCGCAGGTTTGCGGCTGATGCGATGCTCTATCCCATCGGCGCCCCTATCGTCGTCGCCCACCGCGGCGGCGCCGGGGAGTGCCCGGAGAACACCGCTGAGGCCTTCCTGACCATGGGCGAGCGAGGTTTCCGCTACCTGGAGACCGACGCTCGCGCCACACTCGACGGCGTCGCCGTCCTCTGCCACGATGCGACCCTGGACCGAACCGTCGGCGCCGCCGGGAAGGTCCGCGGCTACACGTGGAGGGAGCTCGCCAGGGTTCGCGGCGGCGGACCGGCGGTCTTGCGCGTGGACGAGGCGCTCGAAAGACACCCCGACGCCGTTTTCAACATCGACGCGAAGTCCGACGACGTCGCAGCCCCGCTCGCCCGAGCGATACGCGAGGCGGGCGCCCAGAGCAGGGTGTGCGTCGCGAGCTTTTCGGAGCGCCGGCTGCGGCGCTTGCGAGGCGAGCTGCCGGGGGCCGCGAGCTCGCTGGGCATAGGCGCCATCGCCAGGATCGTCGCGGCTTCGCGAACAAGGACGGGGGCGGCGCGTCGGCGTCTGCTCAAGGGCCTTCCCGACGCTCAAGTCGCCCAAGTCCCGCTTTCCTTCCGCGGGGTTCGCGTGCTGACGGAGAGATTCGTCGCATCGGCGCACGAGGCGGGGATCGCGGTCCACGCGTGGACGATCGACGACGTCGATGCCGCCGCCCGGCTTCTCGACATGGGCGTGGACGGCATCATCACGGACGTTCCGACTGCGATGTACGAGGGGCTGCGGGAACGAGGGCTCCCGGTCAGCCGCTCGTAGCGACGCCCCGGTTCCCAGCCGCGCCCCGGTTCGTAGCGGCATCCGAGTTCATAGGCTGTACCCCAAACAGGATTCGAACCTGCGACCTTTTGCTCCGGAGGCAAACGCTCTATCCACTGAGCTATTGGGGCCTGAGAAGTAACTTTAGCAGCTATGACCGAGTTCGCGCTTCCCGGGGCGGCCCGTTCGCGAGAATGTGTCGGAGCCGCCGCGTAGAATTGCGCGCATGACACCCGAAGAACTCAGTCGGCTTGTCGCCGACGAACTTGCCTCCGCCGTCGCCGACGGCACTCTGACGATCGAGGGCGAGCTGCCCGTCGTGAAGGTGGAGCGCCCTCGGTCTCGCGAGCACGGCGACTGGGCCACGAACGTCGCGATGCAGCTGGCCAAGCGCGCCGGGAGGAATCCGCGCGAACTGGGCGAGCTCCTCGCGGCGCGGATCGCTGCGCACGACGGGGTGGAGGAAGCCGAAGTCGCAGGTCCCGGGTTCGTCAACATACGGCTCTCCGCCGCATCGGTCGGCGAGCTCGCCCGGGCTGTCGTCGAGGCGGGCGGCTCCTACGGGCGCACGGAAGGCGGCGCCGGCAAGACGGTCAATCTCGAGTACGTCTCGGCCAATCCCACCGGCCCCCTCCACATCGGCGGAGCGCGCTGGGCCGCCGTCGGCGATTCGCTCGCTCGGATCCTCGAGTTTTCGGGGGCGAAAGTCGTCAAGGAATATTACTTCAACGACCACGGCAATCAGATCGACCGTTTCGCCGCGTCCCTCCTGGCGCGAGCGCGTGGCGAGGACGTCCCCGAGGACGGATACGGCGGGCAGTACGTCACGGAGATCGCCGAGAGGGTCGTCGCCGATTCAATCGCCGACGGCGAACCGGATCCGCGCGAGCTCCCCGACGAGCAGGCCCACGAGGCTTTCCGTTCGCGAGGCGTCGAGCTGATGTTCGCAGAAATCAAGTCTTCGCTCCACGATTTCCGCTCCGATTTCGACGTCTTCTTCCACGAGGATTCGCTCCACGAATCGGGTGCGGTCTCCAAGGCGATCGAGCGTCTGCGCAAGCGCGGCGTCGTCTATGAAAAAGAAGGCGCCCTGTGGCTTCGCACGACAGACTTCGGCGACGACAAGGACAGGGTGATTGTCAAATCCGACGGCGAAGCAGCCTATTTTGCGGGCGACCTCGCCTATTATCTCGACAAGCGCGCCCGCGGCGCGGACAACTGCGTCTACATGCTCGGCGCCGACCATCACGGGTACATCGGCCGCATGTACGCCATGGCCAGAGCCTACGGCGATACGGCCGGGCCGGGCGAGAACATGGAGATCCTCATCGGCCAGCTGGTCAACCTCGTCCGCAGCGGCGTCCCCGTGCGCATGTCCAAGAGGGCGGGAACCGTCGTGACGCTTGAGGACCTCGTCGACGCCGTCGGCGTGGACGCGGCCCGTTATTCGCTCGTCCGGGCATCCGTGGACACGACGCTCGACCTCGACCTCGACCTCGTCGCCTCCCGCACGAACGACAACCCCGTCTACTACGTCCAATACGCCCACGCGCGCACGTGCTCGGTGGCGTCGAACGCCGCCTCCCACGGCGTCAGGCGCGAGGACGGATTTGCCCCCGGTCTGCTCGACGCCATCGATTCCGAGCTTCTCGGCACGCTTGCGCGCTTTCCGGACGTCGCAGCACAGTCGGCGATTCTTCGCGAGCCCCACCGCGTCGCGCGCTACCTCGAGGAGGTTGCGGCCGCATACCATACATGGTATGGTAAAGCTCGGGTCACACCTCGCGCGGAAGAGGAGGTCGCCGATCTTCACAGAACGCGCTTGTGGGTGAACGACGCCGCGGGCGTGGTTCTTGCCAACGGGCTGGGCCTGCTCGGCGTCGGCGCTCCGGAGAGGATGTAGTGCTTATATGAATCTCGAAAACCTTCCCGCGGCCGAACCCGACGGTTCGTTGGACGGGCTGTGGCCCTCGTCGGCCCGCCGCGTCGGCGGCGAGATCGCGATCGGCGGCGTCGGCGTGAGCGAGTTGGCGGCGGAGTACGGAACGCCGCTTTACGTTCTTGACGAGGACGTGCTGCGCGCCCGGGCGCGCGCCTGGAAAGAGGCCATGGACGAGGCCTTCTCCCGCCTTCGGGGGGCTGACGTCTATTACGCAGGCAAGGCTTTTTTGTGCGTCGCTGTAGCCAAGGCCGTCGCACACGAGGGGCTCGCCGTGGACGCCTGTTCCGAGGGGGAGCTTCGCACGGCGCTGGCTGCGGGCGTTCCGGGCAGCCGCATCGGGATGCACGGCAACAACAAGTCGCGCGAAGAAGTCGAGCTCGCTCTGCGGGCGGAAGTCGGGCACTTCGTCGTCGATTCTTTGGCCGAGTTGGAGTTCGTCGATTCGATCGCGCGCGACGAGGGTGCCGTCGCCTCCGTCATGCTCAGGGTGACGACCGGGGTGCACGCCGGCGGCCACGAATACATGTCCACCGCTGTGGAGGATCAAAAATTCGGTCTGTCGATCGCGAGCGGCGCCGCTTGGCAGGCCGTCGAGAAAACGGTGAACGCGCCGAATTTGCGGCTCGTCGGCCTGCATTCGCACATCGGTTCGCAGATCCTGGTCGTCGAGGCCTTCGAGGAAGCCGCACGCGCGGTGCTCGACTTGCGTGCCCGGGTCCATCGCGAGATCGGATTGGAGCTTCGCGAGGTCGATTTCGGCGGAGGCTATGGCATCCGCTACACGGGCGGCGACTCGGCTCCCCCGAGCCCCGCGCAATTGGCAAGTGCCCTCGCGTCCGTCGTCGCTTCGCATTCCGCGGAGTCGGGGATCGAGCCGCCGAGGGTTTCGATCGAGCCGGGACGCAACATCGTGGGCCCCGCGGGCGTGACTCTCTACACGGTGGGGACGGTCAAAACGGTCGAATTGGAGGACGGGCCGCGTCGCTATGTTTCCGTCGACGGCGGGATGAGCGACAATATTCGGCCTGCCTTGTACGACGCCGCGTACACGGCCGCCCTCGCGTCTCGCGAGGGGGAAGGTCGCGTGAGAAGCAGGGTCGTCGGCAAGCATTGCGAGAGCGGGGACATCGTGGTGCGCGACGTGTCGCTGCCCGAGGACCTCGCGGCGGGCGACATTCTGGCCGTCCCCGCCACCGGTGCGTACGGACGGTCGATGGCCTCGAATTACAATCACGTGCCGCGTCCGGGCGTGGTGGCCGTTCGAGGCGGTGCGTCGCGCTGGATTGTGCGCCGCGAGACTGTGGAAGACCTCCTCGCCCTCGACGCCGACTACCTCCGCCGCGGCGAGGACTGAGGCTGAGGGGAGGGCTGAGGATTGCGGCCGCGGCAAGGACTGAGGCTGCGATGCAGCAGGATAAGAAGCGGCGCAGCAGGCTAAGAAGTCGCCGACTGCGCCGGATCCAGCAGGTCAAGCGCCGGGCGTAGGTCCGAGACCGGGATCTGGCCCGGCGCCGAGCCTTTGCCGACGGCTGCGAACGTGGCGCATGAACCGAAAACGCCGCCCGCGATGCGCGAGAGCGTCCCGATCGGTCCCATCGCCACCGTGATGAGGGGACGGTCGAAAGTACGCGAGGCCTGATGCGTCGCGCTTAGGAGAACGAGCAGATCGTCTACGGAGTTAGGCATGCAGGCGAGCTTGAGAACGTCCGCCCCGGCGGCGTCCATGGCCCCGAGCCGCGAGATGATCTCCTCTGACGTCGGCGTGGCGTGAAAATCGTGGTAGGAGGCCACGACGGCCACGTTTGCCCCGTGAGCGCCGTCAATGACTTCCCTCACTGTCGATTCGTCGCGGAATGCTTCGACGTCGATCGCGCTGACCTTTCCCGATCGAGCGACGGCCAGGAGCAGATCCCGGTAGGCGGAGGCCTCAATCGCCTTTCCTCCTTCGTCCGCGGTGCGGAAAGTCGCCAAGACGGGCAGATCGGCGGAGCCCGCAAGCATTTCGAGGGCTGAGAGGACGTCAATCGAAGGGGAAAGGAAATCCATCCGCCATTCGACGACGTCGACGCCGTTCCACGCGCCGCTCGCGGTTTGCCCGCCGAGCTTCGCGATGCTCGCGGTTTGCTCGGAGATTTCGTTGAAAGTCTCCGCCGTGACGGGGACGATGACCTTCGTCCGGCCTTCGCCGAGAACGACGCCGCCGAGGGTCGCCGTCTTTTTTCCGCTGCTCATGCCGTCGCCTTTCTCGACTGTTTCTCAGACTTGGATTCTCCGAACTCGCATCCGCGGGGATTCGCATCCGCCCGGACTCAGATTGAACCGGGATTCGATTCTCCCAGAATTTCGTCAAGAAGGCTTGTGCGGCGGCGCGGCGCGCGAAGGCGCGAACATCGCGCATAGGCAAGGGCTGTGTGCGCCCAGGTGACCGCTGCGCCTCGATGACACGTGGCGAGAGGCTGCGGATAGGAGAGGGGCCTGTGGGCAGAGAGGCTTTGGACAGGCGAGGCGCCAGTGGACAGGGGGCTGCAGACAGGAGAGGCGCCAGTGGACAGGGGGCTGCAGACAGGAGAGGCGCCAGTGGACAGGGGGCTGCAGACGGGCGAGAGGCTGCGGATTGGCGAGAAGCTGTGGATAGACGAGCCTCATCGGCCCGATGGCGGTAAGCTACTTCCAGCGAAAGGAGAACAGTGACCGTCGTTAAAATCGCCCTTCTCGGAGCGGGAACCGTGGGAACCCAGGTCGCCCGCCTGCTTTCGGAGCAAAAGGAGGACCTCGCCGCCAGATCGGGCGCTCAGCTCGAGCTCGTGGGAATCGCTGTGAGGGATGTCTCAGCTCCTCGCGATCCCGCCGTCGACAGGTCCCTTCTGACGGACGATCCCGAGTCGATCATCGACGAGGCCGACGTCGTCATTGAGCTCATGGGCGGAATCGAACCCGCGCGCGCCTACATTCTTCGGGCGTTCGCCGCGGGCGCATCGGTCGTCACGGGCAACAAGGCGCTTCTCGCGGCCCACGGCCCCGAACTTTACGAGGCCGCGGCGCAGGCCGACGTCGACCTTTACTACGAGGCCGCGGTGGCGGGCGCGGTCCCCGTCGTCTACGGACTGCGCGAATCGCTTGCGGGCGACAGGATCACCGCCGTCTTGGGCATCGTCAACGGCACAACGAACTACATTCTCGACGAGATGACCGTAAAGGGCCTCGATTTTGACGAAGCGCTCGCCAAAGCGCAGGAGCTGGGCTACGCGGAGGCCGACCCCACCGCCGACGTCGACGGCCTCGACGCCGCGGCCAAGTGCGCGATTCTAGCCTCGCTCGCCTTCCACACCCGTGTGAGCATCGACGACGTGCACGTCCACGGCATTCGCTCAATAGCGAAGGCGGACATCGAATCCGCCGGACGTTCGGGGTGCGTGGTGAAGCTTGTGGCGTCGGCCAAGCGCCGCCCCGAAGGCATCGAGTTGCACGTCGGCCCGACCCTCGTTCCGCTCGACCACCCGCTGGCCTCCGTTCGCGGGGCGTTCAATGCGGTCGTCATCGAGGCAGAAGCGGCCGATCGGCTCATGTTCTACGGTCCGGGGGCCGGGGGAGCGCCGACGGCCTCGGCCGTCCTCTCCGACGTCGTCGCCGCCGCCTCGCACAAGGTCGACGGCGGGCGCGCCCCGCGCGAACTCATATACGGGGACATTCCGGTGCTCGAAGCCTCGCGCGGCCGTTCGAGCTTCCAGGCGGAGTTCGCCGTGCGCGACGAAATCGGTGTGTTGACGAAGGTCACAGGGGTGTTCGCCGCACACGGCGTCTCGATCAGGGCCGTCGTCCAGACGGTCGGAGAAGACGGGCTGGCGCGTCTGACTGTCAACACGCACGAAGCCCTCCAAGCGGATCTCGAGGCGACTTTGGCCGAGCTGGCCGACGCCGAGTTCATTTCCGAGGTTCACAACGTCAACCGAGTGGAGGAATCCTGATGGCGCATCAGTGGCAGGGGCTCATTCGCGAGTATGCCGATTGGCTCCCCTTCGACGACGGCGATCCGATCGTCACCCTGAAGGAAGGCGGGACCCCGCTCGTCCACGCTCGCGCCCTTGACTCGCGAACAGGGGCTTCCGTCTACGTCAAGGTCGAAGGCGCCAACCCCACGGGCTCCTTCAAGGACCGCGGGATGACGACTGCCATTTCCCAGGTGCTGACAACCGACGCAAAAGTCGTCGCGTGCGCCTCGACGGGCAACACGTCGGCTTCGGCCGCGGCCTATGCGGCAGCCGCAGGTTTGAGCGCCGCCGTCATCTTGCCCGCGGGCAAGATCGCCGCCGGGAAGCTTGCTCAGGCGATCGTCCACGGCGCCACGCTCGTCGCCGTCGACGGGAACTTCGACGATTGCTTGAGGATCGTCCGCGAACTGACCGAAAGCCATCCCGTCGCCCTCGTCAATTCCGTCAATCCATACCGGCTTCAAGGGCAGAAAACAGCCGCGTTCGAGATCGTCGACGAGCTGGGCGACGCTCCCGACATCCACGTGCTTCCGGTGGGCAACGCCGGAAACATCAGCGCGTACTGGATGGGCTATTGCGAATACGCAGGCCGCACCGCTCTCACCTCGATGGCCCGCACCGCCGGAGCGGCCCCCGTTTCGACGAAGACGCCTCAGATGTGGGGCGTCCAGGCGTGGGGCGCCGCGCCGCTCGTGCTCGGCCACGTCGTCGAGAACCCGGAGACCGTCGCCACAGCCATCAGAATTGGAAATCCGGCGTCGTGGAAGTACGCCGAGGCCGCCCGCGACGATTCGCGGGGATGGATCGACAGGGTGACCGACGAGCAGATCCTTCAAGCTCAATCGATCCTCGCCGCAGAGACGGGCGTTTTCGTCGAACCGGGGTCGGCCGCTTCCGTCGCTGGGCTTTTGCAGGCTGCTGAGCAGGGGAAGGTGCCTGAAGGCGCGACGATCGTGTGCACCGTCACGGGCAACGGCCTCAAGGACACGGCCACCGCGCTCGAGGGGCGCGAATTGTCTTTCGACCCGGTTGCGCCCACTCTCGAGGCGGTTGCGTCCGCTTTGGATTTGTGATGCACATCGTACGGGCGACGGCGGGAGTGAGGGTTCCCGCCACATCCGGGAATCTGGGGCCGGGGTTCGACTGCCTCGGACTTGCCCACAACGTGTGGGACGAAGTCCACGTGCGGTTGACCACCGGGTCCACGCGCGTCCATATTCTGGGCGAGGGCCGGGGGGCGCTGCCCACCGACGATTCCCACCTCATCGTCAGGGCGATGAGGCGTGGCTTCGACGCTGCGGGGCTCCCGCAAGCAGGAATCGAGCTCAATTGCCGCAACGGAATCGCCCAGGGAAGGGGACTTGGATCGAGCGCTGCTGCGGTTGTCGCGGGGCTCATGCTCGTGCGAGGCCTTGTCGACGAACCCGAGCTTTTCGACGACGACGCAGTCCTGCGCCTCGCCACGGAATTCGAGGGGCACCCCGACAATGCGGCGCCTGCGCTCCACGGCGGGGCCGTTCTCTCATGGATGACGGACGAGGGGCCCAAGGCCGCGAAGATCGACGTTGCAAAAGAGATAAAGACCACCCTTTTGGTTCCAGAAGCGGAATTGGCCACCGAAGCCGCGCGCTCCGTCTTGCCGTCGGATGTGCCCCACGGGGACGCGGCTTTCAACGCGTCCAGGGCAGCCATGCTGGTCCTCGCGCTTCAAGGGAGGCCGGACTTGCTCCTCGAGGCGACCGGCGACCGCCTGCATCAGCGCTACCGGGCCGATTCCATGCCGGAATCGGCTGAAGTCCTTCGGGCCTTGCGCGAGGCAGAATGGCCCGCTGTCGTTTCCGGGGCGGGCCCTTCGGTGCTCGTTTTCGACAAGTTGGACCGGCGCACGCGGGATTTGCTCGCCGCCCGGGGATTCAGATCGATTACCGCGGGAATCGGCAGCGGTGCGCACCTCATTGAAGAATCGCGATGAAATGGTAGGACGGTCCGTTGAAATGCGGTGGACGCAGAGGGTCGTGGAAAGGAGAAGACGCGCCGGTTGGGGAGAAGAACTCACCGGGAATTTCCTCAAAATGTAGGTACTGATAAAAAATGCTGCTATTCTAGAACCAGCTCGGAGAGACCAGAGGCGTCCCCGGCTATTCCCTTCACCGAAATTACGCACATTCGGTGTTACTCCCCCACAAGTCGATTGTCGACATAGGCCGACAATCCGAGGAAGGAACCTCGTGAGCCAAATCAACCTGGGCGCGGTATCGACCATGCGCCTGCCCGAATTACGGGAAGCGGCTAAAGCTCTGGGTCTTGAGGTTGACCCGAAAGCCAAGAAGGCAGATCTTGTCGCCGCGATTCGATCCGTAACGGGACCGGCGCGGCGCGGACGCCCGCCTAAAAACAGGACCGAGATCAAGGTGCGCTACGAAGCCCCCAAGATCAAGGCCGACGCCGCCAAATCGGCCTCTGGCGAGGCCAATCCGCTCGCCGGGCGGGTCAACGCGGCCCCTGCTTCCGCCGGTGCAAATGCGGCCAAAGGAGGCGACGCAGGCGCCTCGGCCGGAGCCAAGCCTGCCAAGGAAAAGGAAAAGGTCGAAACCAACACCCCATTCGAATGGCCCGCAGCCCGGGACGCGCACAATCCGAGCGGCAGCGGCGACAATTCGAACGGCCGCGACAATTCGAACGGCGGCGACAATTCGAGCGACAACGCCCAGGATCGGAACGGCGCCAAGGCGGCCGGGCAGGATGGTTTCAAGCCTGAAAATCGTTCCGATGACCGCGGCTCCCAGGGGAGCGATCGCGGAAGCCAGGGATCGGATCGCAGCGCCCAGGGACCGCGAGTTCGCCGTCGCGGCCCTCGCGACGGGGAGATCGACATCGTTCTGCCCGAATCCAAGGGTTCCGAAGACAAGCCCGAACATCTTTCGCGGCGTCAGAGGCGCGAACGCAACGAGCGTGTGGCGCGCGAGCGCGCCGAACGCAACAACGAGCGCAATGGCAGGGGAAAGAACCGCGACGATCGCGGGCGCGACGGCGGCATGACCGAATCCGACAAGCGCGCGGCGCTCGACGCGATCGGAGATGCGGCGGAGCGCCGCGCGGGCGGGGACGACACGGCGTCCGACCGTCGGTCGCGCAACCGCAACAGGAACCGCAATCGCGACCGCAGCGAGTTTCAGGAGGCCACGCAGCGCGACGACGAGGACCTTCTGCAAGTCGCCGGCATCCTCGACTTCGAAGGGAACAACGCCTTCCTCCGCACCGGAGGGTATCTTCCGGGCGGGAACGACGCCGCGGTCTCCCAGCAGATCGTCAAGCAGCATGGGCTGCGCCGCGGCGACGCCATCGTCGGCGCGGTCCGGCCGCGCACCGAGGCCGATCAGCATTACAACAACCGCAACCGCAATCGCAACCGCAACCATTACAATCAGCTCAACCAGCTCGTTCAGATCGACACGATCAATTCCCTCGACGTCGAACGTTCGCTCACGCGGCCCGAGTTCAACAAACTCACCCCGCTCTACCCGCAGGACATGCTGCGTTTGGAGACGACGCCGAAGGCCATGACGCCACGCGCGATCGACCTCGTCGCCCCGATCGGAAAGGGCCAGCGCGGCCTCATCGTCGCCCCGCCGAAGGCGGGAAAGACGATGGTGATGCAGCAGATAGCCATGGCAATCGCGTCGAACAATCCGCGCGTCCACCTCATGGTGGTTCTCGTTGACGAGCGCCCCGAGGAAGTCACGGACATGAAGCGCCTGGTCAAGGGGGAGGTCATCGCCTCGACCTTCGACCGCCCGGCCTCCGACCACACGATCGTCGCCGAGCTCGCCATCGAACGGGCCAAGCGCCTCGTGGAGCTCGGCCAAGACGTCGTCGTGCTCCTCGACTCGCTTACCAGGCTCTCTCGCGCCTACAACCTCGCGGCTCCCGCCTCGGGGCGCATCCTTTCGGGAGGCGTCGACGCCGCTGCCCTCTACCCGCCGAAGAAGTTCTTCGGAGCGGCCCGCAACATCGAAAACGGGGGGTCCTTGACGATCATCGCCTCGGCGCTCGTCGAAACCGGCTCGAAGATGGACGAGGTGATTTTCGAGGAGTTCAAGGGCACGGGAAACATGGAGCTGCGCCTGTCGCGCCAGTTGGCGGATCGGCGCATCTTCCCGGCGATCGACGTCAACGCCTCCGGCACGCGCCGCGAGGAGCTGCTCTTCAGCCAGGAGGAACTCAAGGTCATCTGGCAGCTGCGCCGGGCCCTTGGAACGCTCGATGTGGCGGAGGCCTCCGATTTTATGCTCGGGCGTCTGCGCAAGACCGAGTCGAATGCGGAATTCCTCGTGCAGATCATGAAGTCAATGCAGGCGAATTGATCTGCGCTGCAGGCAGCGCCGGCAGCGCCGCGATTCGCCTGTCCTCCCACGGCGTAAGCAGATGTACAAAAGCGGCGAGTTGTGTAAAAATAGCTCGTCGGCTTCCGGTTCACCGGTGTCGCGGCCGCAGGCGCTTTTGCTTTGCGGCAAGGGCGGTCTCCTCTGAGAGCTCGTCCGCGCATCGGACCCGGGGCGTTCAACGATCCAAGGAGCTCAAATGAAGCAGGGAATCCATCCCGAATACCATGCCATCAAGGTTTCATGCACATGTGGCAACGAGTTTGAAACTCGTTCGACGATTGAGGGCGACCACCTTCGCGTCGATGTGTGCAGCGCCTGCCACCCCTTCTACACGGGCAAGCAGAAGATTCTCGATACCGGCGGCCGCGTGGCCAAGTTCGAGGCCCGTTACGGCAAGCGGAAGGCCAAGTAGTTCGTGCTCTCGGCGCCGGCGCAGGAAATGCGTCGGCGCCGAGGTGTATTTTCTTTGAGAAGGAGTGTGGCGAGGAATGAGCAGTCAGATTGAGCTTGCCGAGCAGGTGCTCGCCGAGCACCGCAAGATTGAAACGGAGATGTCCAGCCCCGAGGCGCTCTCCAGCCCCGAGAAGATGAAATCCCTCGGGCGCAGATACGCCGAGCTGGGGCGGGTTGTCCGCGTTTATCAGGCCTACCGGCGCGCCGAGGCAGATCTTTCGGAGACCCGGGAGATCGTCGAAGCCGGCGGCGAGGACGCCGAGCTCTTCCGCCCCGAGCTTCCTGGTTTGCAAGAAGCCTATGCGCAGGCCGAGGCTGCGCTCAAGGATGCGCTTATTCCCCGCGACCCCGACGACGCCCGCGACGCCATCGTCGAAGTCAAGGCGGGGGAGGGCGGCGAGGAATCGGCCCTCTTCGCCGGGGATTTGCTGAGAATGTACGAGCGTTACGCCGAGCGGATGGGCTGGCAGACGCAGATCCTCAGCTCGGTGCCCACCGAGCTTGGCGGCTTCAAGGACGTGCAGCTGGCCGTCCGCCTGCGCTCGGCGCCAGAGGACCCCGCCGACGGCGTGTGGGCGCATCTCAAATTCGAGGCCGGGGTGCACCGCGTTCAGCGCGTCCCCGTCACCGAATCGCAGGGCCGCCTGCACACCTCCGCAGCCGGAGTGCTCGTCTTCGCCGAGGTCGACGACCCCGGAGAAGTCGAGATCGCCGACGCCGACATCCGCGTCGACGTGTTTCGTTCCTCGGGCCCGGGCGGGCAGTCCGTGAACACAACGGATTCCGCCGTGCGCATCACGCATATTCCCACCGGCTTGGTCGTCTCTTGTCAGGACGAGAAATCGCAGATCAAGAATCGAGAGGCCGCCATGCGCGTCCTGAGGGCGAGGCTTCGCCAGATGCAGCTCGAACAGCAAGCCGAGGAAAACGCCGCCATGCGCCGTTCGCAGGTGCGCACGGTCGATCGCTCCGAGCGAATCCGCACCTACAACTTCCCCGAAAACAGGATCTCCGACCATCGCACGGGATACAAGGCGTACAACCTCGACCAGGTTCTCGCTGGAAACCTCGGACCCCTCGTCGATTCGGCTCGCGAGATGGACGAGGCCGAACGGATGGCCTCGCAGGAGTGACGCGGGGAAGCTGGCATCGCCTGATTGCTGAGGCGTCCGCGCTTTTGGGCGACGCCGGAGTGACCTCCCCGACGTCGGACGCCCGCGAGCTTGCCGAATTCGCGGCCGGCGTACGCCGCCTGCCGGCCGCAGACCCGACGCCTGACGAACGCGCGATGTTTTCGCGCGCCGTCGCGCGCAGAGCCGCCCGCGAGCCGCTCCAACACATCACCGGGCGCATGTACTTTCGCTGGCTTGAGCTCGTCAGCCGCCCGGGCGCCTTCATAGTCAGGCCCGAAACCGAGGCCGTTGCGCAGGACGCCGTCGACGAGGCCCGGCGAATCGCCGATCGGGGCGAGCGGCCGCGCGTCCTCGACCTGTGCACGGGATCGGGCGCCATCGCCCTCGCCGTGGCGACGGAGGTCCCGGGGTCCGCGGTCGTCGGCGTCGACGCCTCGGCCGAGGCCCTTCAAGTGGCCCGTGAAAACAACGCCGCCTACGGCGGCCCCGTCGAATTCGTCCTCGCCGACGCGCTGGAATTCTCCGGCGCGTGCGAGCCTGACGTGCGCGAAGATCCTGGAGCGAGCGAATCTGGCGCCCTCGGATCCGGCGGCGCGCGCAGGAAGTTCGACGTCGTCGTCACGAATCCCCCGTATGTGCCCGCGCGCTGCGAACTGTCTCCGGAGGTTCTCGCCGACCCCGCCGCCGCCCTGTGGGGAGGCGGAGAAGACGGCCTGGACATGCCGAACGCGTTGGTCAAAAAGGCGGCTGGACTTTTGAAGCCGGGCGGGCTTCTGGTCATGGAACACGCCGAGGAACAAGCGGAGCCGCTGCGGCGCCTTGCGTTGAAGACGGGATTCGTCAAGGCGGAGACGAGGGCGGATCTAGCCGGACGCCCGCGATGGCTGCGAGCTCGGCTACCCTTAGATGAGCATTGAAGTTGGGAGGTGCGATGAGAGTCATCGACAGCGCGGACGCTGCCGCAGCAGGGGCAGCGGCAGCAGCTGTGCGCGAGGGTTTGCTCGTCGTGCTTCCGACCGACACCGTCTACGGGCTCGGGGCCGACCCTCGAAGCCCCCGAGCCGTCGATCGCCTTCTCACGGCGAAGGGACGCGGGCGAGACAAGCCCTCGCCCGTTCTCGTCGCCTCTGTGGCTCAGGCCGAGGAGCTGGCGCGGAAGGCCCCCGACGTCGCGAAAGCCCTCATGGCCGAGTTCTGGCCCGGCGCGCTGACCCTCGTCCTGCCGTCCGAACGGCTTGGATGGGACCTTGGTGAGACGAACGGCACAATCGCGTTGCGGATGCCGAATCATCCCGCCGCCTTGGAATTGCTGAAGGAAGCCGGGCCGCTTGCCGTTTCGTCCGCGAATCTCAGTGGCCGCCCGCCCGCTGCGACTGTGGGCGAAGCCGTCGAGCAGCTCGGAGGGAAGGTCGCCGTCTACCTCGACGGCGGTCCGTGCCCGGGCGGCGCCCCCTCCACGATCGTGTCCTTCGACGGCGGGCTTATGAGGGTTCTGCGAGAAGGCGGCGTCGGTAGGGGCGAACTCGCACGATTCGGAGATGTTGCCTAGTGCGCGTTTACCTTCTCATCATGGCGATCGCAGCCGTTGCGACGTATCTGCTGGTCCCCGTCGTCAAACGTCTGGCGCTTTTGCTCGGTGCCATCACGCAGGTGCGCGAACGCGACGTGCACACCCTTCCCATTCCCAGACTGGGCGGAGTGGCCATGTATCTGGGATTTTCCGCCGCCATTCTCATAGCCTCGCGAATACCCTACCTTTCGGGCGTCTTTCCCCGAGGTTCCGCGATTTGGGGAGTCTTGCTCGGCGCGGGTTTCATGTGTCTGGTCGGCGCGATAGACGACGTTTGGGAGCTCGTCTGGTACGCGAAGCTGGCTGGCGAGGTGCTCGCCGCCGGGACGATGGCGTGGCAGGGAGTCCAGTTGGTCACCGTCCCCCTCATGGGGCTGACTGTCGGGTCGACGCGGCTGACGCTCTTCATCACGACGATCGTCATGGTCATCGTGGCCAACGCCGTGAACTTCGTCGACGGGCTCGACGGTCTGGCCGCAGGAATCGTGGGAATCGCCGGAATGGCCTTCTTCGTTTATTCTTACACGCTTACGCGCGACGCCTCCCCGAGCGACTACGCGTCGGCGGCGTGCGTGGTGGTCGCCGCCGTCGTCGGCATATGCGCAGGTTTCCTTCCCCACAATTTCCACCGGGCCCGGATCTTCATGGGCGATTCCGGCGCCCTCATGCTCGGCGTGCTCATCGCGGCGGCGGGCATCCTCGTCACGGGGCAAATCGATCCGGTCAACACGTCGCCCGGATACGCTTTGCCCGCGGTGATGCCGCTTCTTGTGCCCGCCGCCGTGATTTTCTTGCCGCTCCTCGATTTCACGTGGGCGGTCACCCGGAGGCTCGCCCGCGGGCAGTCCCCATTCGCCGCCGACGCAGGCCATCTTCACCACCGGCTTCTACGCCAGGGGCATTCCCACGCGGGCGCCGTCCTCATTCTCTACATGTGGGCCGCGATGGCCTCTCTGACCTGTGTGGCGCTCGTGAGATTCCCCGCGCGAATCGTCGGGACGGTCGCCTTCGTCTGCCTCATCTTCGGGATATTCGTCACACGACATCAATTCGGCAGGCGCAGGGACGACGCCGACGACGACACGCGGATCCCCTCTGCCAATGCGACGAACGCCCGCTCGCCCGCGGGGGGCGCTCGCTCTTCCGAGGCCAACGCCCGCTCTTCCGACGCCAAGGGCGCGGAATCCGCCGCCCCCGAGCGGGAGGCAGGCGAGGGCCGGATGAAGGCCGCGGCGCCGACGAAAGCCGCGGAGCCGGCGGAGACGCAACCGCTGCGAGGAGCGGGGGCGCCGCTGGAGACGACTCCAGGGGCCACGCTTCAGCGGGCGGGGGGAAAGCATGCCGATTTCGGGGACCCCGAGGTTCGCAAGGCTGATCCTCCGGCGCCCGGAGGATCGTCGTGGCAGGCTGAGCAGGCTCCCGGCGGATCGTTGCTGCCGCGATCGCGGCGCGCGGCCAGACACAAGCTGATCGAGGTTGAGAAGGAAGCCGACGTTCCCCGCGAGCGCACGGCGCCTCGGGAGCTGGCAGCGAGCCCGGGAGACGGCGTCGAAAGCGTTGAACGCGTTCAGGGACGCGCCGATGCGCGGCGAGGGGCATAAGGCGCGGATGGCCGACGCGGCCGACGCCGACAAGACGCTGCGGACGATCGCTCTGTGTAACCTCGCGGCCATGTCCGTGCTCGGTTGCCTCGGAGCAGGCGCTTTCGCGGCGGCGGGAAGATTCGACGTCGCCCGCTCGATTGCCGTCGCCGCGGCGACGGTCGGCGCTGCGGGCGCGCTCACGGCGGTGGCGGCCCGCCGGTGCTCGGGCGCGGCGATGGCTTTCGGCTTCGTTCTGAAAATGGCGGCGGTGCTCGGCGTCTTCAGCGCCCTCGACAGTTGGGCCGGCCTGAATCGCAGAGCACTGGTCGTTGCGGTGGCGCTCGGCGTCGTCGCCTCCCTTGCGATCGATTCGTGGGGTGCGTTGAGACAGCGCGAAGGCTTCGAGGAGCGCGAGGACTTTGAGGAGCGCGAAGGCTTCGAGGAGCGCGAGGACTTTGAGGAGCGCGAAGGCTTCCAGGAGTGCGAGAACTTCGAGGAGCGCGAAGGCCTCGAAGAACGGAACGGGGGACGGGACGACGAGGCGGCCGACGCCCCCTCTTGACGTCTTCTGTCCGCTTGCCTTCTGTCCGCTTCGTTTAGCGTCTTCCCTCCGTTTCGCGTCTGTTTCGCTCGACGGGGAGCGTCTCACCGCTCCGGTTTGACGCGCATGTGGCGCCTCTCTCGGTCAAGGCGTAGTATCGAGAGGTGTACGTGCTCGCGGGCATTCCCGCGAGTGCTGTATGGTGCGAATGCGACAAACCAAGCTGCCGGATCAACGAAGGGGTAGGAAGTGTCGAACGCGTTCACGGCTCTGGCGAACGGCGGGGTCTTGGCCTCAGGCGACTTCGAAGCGCCGTCGATCGACGAGTTCTTTCCCGACCCCATACTCTTCGGCGGGACGCCCTTCGCAATCAACCGCGTGGTCCTCGTCCGGCTCATCGCCGTGGCCGCGCTCTTCCTTCTCTGCTTTCTCTACTACAAGAAGGCGAAGCTTGTGCCAGGCCGTGCGCAGGGAGCTTTTGAATCGATCCTCGATTTTTCGCGCAACCAGGTGGGCCATGAAATCCTGGGGGAGAGGGCGAAGCCGTATCAGCCGCTTCTGGCCACGATCTTCATGGGTTTGCTCTTCATGAACATCACGGGCATCATTCCCGGGCTGCAGATCGCATCGACGTCAATCATCGGCATGCCATTGATTTTCGCGATCGTGGCCTACGTCTCCTTCCTTTACGCGGGAATCAAGGCCAACGGCGCCGGGCATTTCTTCAAGGAACAGCTCTTCCCGCCGGGCGTGCCCAAACCCATCTACATCTTCATGACGCCGATCGAGTTGCTCTCGACCTTCGTCATCCGCCCGCTCACGCTGACCATCCGACTTTTGGCCAACATGGTCTCGGGGCACCTCCTGCTCGTCCTCTGCTTCCTGGGAACCCATTACCTCTACCTTTCGATGAGCGGAGGAATGGGGATCGCACTAGGCTCCCTGACCCTCGCGGCAGGGGTCGTGTTCACGCTTTTCGAGGCTTTCGTGGCCGCCCTGCAGGCATACATCTTCGCCTTGCTGGCCGCGGCCTACATCTCACTGTCCATAGAACACTGATTTATCCACCGAACAAAAGGAACTCGAAATGATCGGCAACATCGCCACCATCGGTTACGGTCTCGCGGCCCTCGGCCCCGGCATCGGCATCGGACTCATCGGCGCGAAGAATCAGGAAGCGACGGCGCGCCAGCCCGAGCTCAAGGGATACTTGCGCGTCAATATGTTCCTGTCGATCGCCTTCACCGAGGCCCTCGGTCTTCTGGGCTTCGTGGCCGGCTTCGCCTTCGGCTCCTGATCATGACGACCGCTTCCGAGCACTCCCTCATACTTCCGGCGACGGCCGACCTGGTCTGGGGAACCGTCTCGTTCGTCATCGTCGCTTTGGCGATCTTCAAGTTCGCCTGGCCCACCTTCATGCGGCTTCTCGACGAGCGCACGCAGAAGATCGACGAAGGACTGAACCAGGCGGAGCGCGCCCGTGAGGAGACAGCCCGCGAACGGGCGGCGCTCGCGGACGAGGTTAACGAGGCCAGACGCGAGGCGGCGCAAATTCGCGAGACCGCTCAGAGCAACGCCGCGGCAATCGTCGAGGACGCCAAGAAGAATGCCTCCGTCGAGGCGAAGAGGGTCGCGGACGCAGCTCAGCGCCAGATAGACGCCGACGCGAAGCTCGCGAGAACCCAGCTTCGACGCGACGTCGGATCGCTGGCCGCCGAACTGGCCGGGCGAATCGTCGGCGAGCAGGCCCTCGACCCCAAGGTCTCTTCCGCCGTGGTCGATTCGTTCCTCGACGAGCTCGAGGCGGATGTGAGCGCCCCGGCCGGACCGCGGCCGAAGGAGAAGTAGATGCGTGCCGTCAGCCGGGAATCCTACGAGCGTGCAAAGGACCGCTGGGGCGCGCTTCTGCGGCAAAAGAGCGCGCGCGGGCTCGATTTCGGCGAGGAGGCCTTCGCCGTAGCCGACGTTCTTCGCGCGTCCGGCCAGCTTGCGCGTTCGCTTGCGGATTCCAGCCGAGCGGCGCAGGACCGCGCACGTTTAGCCTCCGACGTCTTCTCCCCACGGTTTTCCGAGGAGATGTCCGAGCTCGTCATCGGGCTCGTGCGCGACCGGTGGGCCGACGAGGCGGACATCGCCGACTCCGTCGAACTCCTGGGCGTCCAATCCGTGCTCGCGCACTCCGATTCGGCCGGAAAGCTGGGCGAAACGGAGGGCGAGCTGTATCGGGCCATGAGGCTTTTGGCCGAAGAGCGCGACCTGCGCATCACCCTGTCCGACGACGCCGTTTCCCTCGCGCGCAGGGACGCGCTGGCCGACCGGGTGTGGAAAAAGCACGTCGGCGCGCCCGCGCTGACGCTCATTCGCCGCGCGGTGGCGCGGGCGCCGCTCCCGACGTTGGCCGCTTCGCTGACGGGGTACGTCGACGCCGCAGCGGAGATCCAATCCAAGCTCGTCGCCTCCGTGACGGCGGCGAGCCCGCTCACTCGCAAACAGGAAGAACGGCTGAAGAGGATCCTCTCAGCGCGTTACGGCAAAGACGTGTCCGTTCACGTCGCGATCGACGCCGCAGCCGTGGGCGGCATTCGCATACACATAGGCGACGACGTCATCGACGCGACGCTCGCCACGCGGATCAAGGGCGTCAAGGACGCCGTCATCAAGTAACCGGCGGCCACCGCCTACGTAGTTAAGGAAAGAGGAATGGCTGAACTTACCATCCAGCCCGAGGAGATCCGGGCGGCGCTCGACAACTTCGTGAGCTCCTACGAGCCCGCCAAGTCCGTGAGCGAGGAGGTCGGCCACGTCACCCTGACCGCCGACGGCATCGCTCGCGTCGAGGGGCTTCCCGGCACCATGGCCAACGAACTGCTGACCTTCGAAGACGGAACCCTCGGCCTGGCCATGAACCTGGAGGAGCGCGAGATCGGCGTCGTCGTCCTCGGCGAATTCTCGTCGATCGAAGAGGGCCAGGAAGTGCGGCGCACGGGAGAGGTTCTCTCAGTTCCCGTCGGCGAGGGCTACCTCGGCCGCACCGTGGATCCGCTCGGACGGCCGCTTGACGGGCTCGGCGAGATCCAGGGAGTCGAGGGCCGGCGCGCCTTGGAGCTGCAGGCCCCCGGCGTCATGATGCGCAAATCCGTCCACGAGCCGCTGCAAACCGGCATCAAGGCGATCGATTCGATGATTCCGATCGGGCGCGGCCAGCGCCAGCTCATCATCGGCGACCGCCAGACGGGCAAGACGGCCCTGGCGATCGACACGATCCTCAACCAGAGGGAGAACTGGCTCTCCGGCGACCCGAAGAAGCAGGTCCGGTGCATCTACGTGGCCATCGGCCAGAAGGGCTCGACCATCGCCTCCGTCCGCGGAACGCTCGAGAAGGCCGGAGCGATGGACTACACGACCATCGTCGCCTCTCCGGCGTCCGACCCGGCGGGCTTCAAGTATCTGGCGCCGTACACCGGCTCGGCCATCGGCCAGCATTGGATGTACAACGGCAAACACGTGCTCATCGTCTTCGACGACCTTTCCAAGCAGGCCGAAGCCTATCGAGCGGTTTCCCTGTTGCTGCGCCGCCCGCCGGGGCGCGAGGCCTACCCTGGCGACGTCTTCTATCTGCATTCTCGCCTCCTCGAGCGCTGCGCCAAGCTTTCCGACGAGATGGGCGGGGGGTCGATGACGGGGCTGCCGCTCATCGAAACGAAGGCGAACGACGTCTCCGCCTACATTCCCACAAACGTCATCTCGATCACGGACGGGCAGATCTTCCTCCAGTCGGATCTGTTCAACGCCAATCAGCGCCCGGCCGTCGACGTCGGAATCTCCGTCTCGCGCGTGGGCGGCGACGCCCAGATCAAGGCGATGAAGAAAGTGGCGGGAACGCTGAAGATCACGCTCGCGCAGTACCGCGCGCAGGCGGCGTTCGCCATGTTCGCCTCGGACCTCGACGCGACCACGCGCCAGCAGCTGACAAGAGGCGAGCGCATCATGCAGCTGCTGCGCCAGCAGCAGTACACGCCTTACAAGGTGGAGGACCAGGTCGCCTCGGTGTGGGCGGGGACCAACGGCTTCCTCGACGAGCTTCCGCTGGACAAGGTCCACGACTACGAGAAGCGTCTGCTCGACTATTTGCGCCACAACACCGGAGTGCTGGAGAAGATCGCGGAGACCGGGCTCCTCGAGAAGGAGACGGAAGAAGAGCTTCGCACCGCGGTCAAGGAATTCACACACGGCTACCTCGTCGCCGAAGGGGTCGCCGCGGACGGCGAGGGCGAGGTCGAAGTGGAGACCGAGGTCGCCAAAGAGCAGATCGTCCGGGCGAAGCGAGGCTGACCGTGGCGGGCGCACAGAGGGTCTTCAAGGAGAAGATCAGGGCGACGGCGACGCTGGAAAAGGTCTTCCGCGCGATGGAGCTCATCGCCGCCTCGCGCATCGGCAGGGCGCGAGAGGCTGCGAGCGGCCTGGATCCCTACACCCGGATCCTCACGCGGTCGATAGCGGCCGTGGCCCTCCACGACCACGAGCTCAACCATCCCATGCTCACCCACCGCGAGGACACGAACCGGGTGGCCGTCCTCGTCGTCACGTCGGACAGGGGGATGGCGGGCGCCTACTCCTCGTCCGTCCTTCGCGAGGCCGACAGGCTGGTCGAGGAGCTGCGGACGGAAGGCAGGGAGCCCGTTCTGTACGTGAGCGGGCGCCGCGGCGAGTCCTACTACAGGTTCCAGGGAATCGAGGTGGCGAAGTCGTGGACCGGCAAGTCCGACAACCCCGACATCGACGTCTCCGACGACGTCGCCTCCACCCTTCTCGACGCCTATCTCGCCGCGCCCGAAGACGGCGGCGTCGGCGAGCTCATCGTCGTCTACACGAGGTTCGTCTCGATGGTCCGGCAGATCGTCCAGGTGCGCCACATGCTCCCCCTCGAAGTCGTCGAGGCGGAAGACGACGACGAGCGCGGGCCGGTCGACGACCTGGGGGACAGGCCGGAGGAAACGCGTCCTCTCTTCGAGTTCGAGCCCTCGGCGGAGGACATCTTCGACGCGCTGCTGCCGATGTACGTGAGCCAGCGCATTCATTCGGTTCTCCTCATGGCCGCCGCCTCGGAGCTCGCCTCGCGCCAACAGGCGATGCATTCGGCCACGGAGAACGCCCAGAAGCTCATTGAGGACTACACCCGCCTGGCCAACAACGCGCGCCAGGCGGAGATTACGACAGAGATCACCGAAATCGTCTCGGGCGCCGACGCGCTCAAGCAGGGTGCTTAAAGGAGAAACATGACCACGCTCGTATCCAATCCGGGAACCGGACGCATCGTCCAGGTCATCGGAGCCGTCGTCGACGTCGAATTCCCGGCGGACTCCTTACCCGAGATCAACAACGCCTTGACCACGCACGTGGACCTCAGCGCCCAGGGGGAGGGCGAGGGCTCATACGACATGACGCTCGAGGTCGCCCAGCACCTGGGAGACAACATCGTCCGAGCCATCGCCCTCAAACCGACCGACGGCCTCGTGCGCGGGGCCCTCGTCACGGACACGGGCGCGCCCATCTCCGTGCCGGTCGGCGAGGCGACGAAGGGGCACGTCTTCAACGTGTTCGGCGAATGCCTCAACCTCGACGGCGACGAGGTCCTCCAGGTCGAAGAACGGTGGCCGATCCACCGCAAGCCGCCCGCCTTCGACGAGCTCGAGCCCGAGACGCGGATGTTCCAGACGGGAATCAAGGTCATCGACCTTCTCACTCCGTACGTCCAGGGCGGCAAGATCGGCCTGTTCGGAGGCGCGGGCGTCGGCAAGACGGTCCTCATCCAGGAGATGATCCAGCGCGTGGCCCAGGACCACGACGGCGTCTCCGTGTTCGCCGGAGTCGGCGAGCGCACCCGAGAGGGCAACGACCTCATCAACGAGATGGGCGAAGCCGGCGTCCTCGACAAGACGGCCCTGGTATTCGGGCAGATGGACGAGCCTCCGGGCGTGCGCCTTCGGGTGGCGCTGTCCGGGCTGACGATGGCGGAGTACTTCCGCGACGTCGAGAACCAGGACGTCCTTCTGTTCATCGACAACATCTTCCGATTCACCCAGGCCGGCTCGGAGGTCTCCACGCTGCTGGGCCGCATGCCCTCCGCCGTCGGATACCAGCCGACCCTCGCCGACGAGATGGGCTCCCTCCAGGAGCGCATCACGTCCACGAGGGGCCATTCGATCACCTCGCTGCAGGCGATCTACGTGCCCGCGGACGATTACACCGATCCTGCCCCGGCCACGACGTTCGCCCACTTGGACGCGACCACTCAGCTCTCGCGAGAGATTGCCTCGCGCGGGCTCTACCCGGCAGTCGATCCGCTGACGTCGACCTCGCGCATCCTCGACCCGCAGGTGGTGGGGCAGGAGCATTACGAGGTCGCCACCCGAGTCAAGGCCATCCTTCAGAAGAACAAGGAGCTGCAGGACATCATCTCCATCCTGGGCGTCGACGAGCTGTCCGAAGAGGACAAGGTGACGGTCGCCCGGGCCCGGCGCATTCAGCAGTACCTCTCCCAAAACACCTACACGGCGCTCAAGTTCACCGGCGTCGAGGGGTCGACGGTTCCCGTGGACGAGACGGTCGAGGCCTTCCGCCGGCTGTGTGACGGCGAGTACGATCACATTCCCGAGCAGGCGTTCTTCAACATCGGCGGCATCGAGGACATCGAGCGTTCGTGGGAGAAGATTCGCCAGGAGCAGGGCTGATGAAGGTCGAGATCGTCGACAGGCAGGCGCTCGTGTGGTCGGGAGACACCGGCCACCTCGTCGTTCCGTCTCAGGAAGGCGCCATGGGGATCCTACCCGGGCACACTCCCCTCATGGCGCTCCTCGTGCCCGGCAGGGTCGAGGTGAACCTTTCGGAGGGCCGCTCGCTCGTCTTCGAGGTCGACGGCGGCTTTGTGACGGTCGACGAGGACCGCGCCTACGTCGTCGTCGAGCATTCGGACACCGGGCACACCGAGTAGCCGGGCGCAGGTCAGCCGGGCGCGTTGCGGCCGGGAACACGCAGCAAAGGCACGAAAGGCGGGGATATGAGGGCGCTTGACGTCATATTGGCCGTTGCCTTCGCAGGCGCCCTGGCGGGCCTCGCGTTTCTCAGCGTCTACTTCGTGCGTTTGAGAGGGCTTCTGCACAAGTACGGCACGTTCCAATGCGCGCTGCGGCGAAAGGGAGGCCGTTGGATTCCCGGGATCATCGCGCTCCAAGCCGATGCAATCGAATGGTATCCGCGCAGGTCCCTGGTGCTGAACTCCAAATGGAGCTTTCCCCGCGAGCTCCTGGAGATCCGAGGGCATCGCCAGGGAATCCTCCCGGGGACCACGGTCGTCGAGTTCCTCGGCGACGGGGTCGAATACGAGGCCGCGCTGCGCACCGCCCAATTCGCGGGGCTCGTCTCATGGATCGATTCCGCGCCGCCGGCCGAGGAGCCGGCCGACTTCTGATCGATTCGCTGCACGTCGGGCGTGTGCCTAGTGGGCGAGCGAGGCGCGACGTCAGGCGCATCGGGTAGGCTGTGAGGCTATGCGCGTAGTCTTTGCTGAGTGTTCCGTCGATTACTCGGGCCGCCTCGACGCCCACCTGGAGAAGGCGACGAGGCTTCTCATGGTCAAAGCCGACGGCTCGGTGCTCGTCCACGCCGACGGCGGCTCCTACAAGCCGCTGAACTGGATGAGCCCTCCCTGCTCGATGTCCGTGCGCGAGCCCGACGAAGACGAAGCCGCGTCCGGCGTGAGCGAAGTGTGGGAGGTCTCACGCAACAAGAGCGAGGACAGGCTGGTCGTGCGCATCTTCGAGGTGTGCGCCGAGGCCAGCCACGACCTAGGAATCGAGCCGGGCCTCGTCAAAGACGGCGTCGAGGCGCATTTGCAGGCGCTTCTGGCCGAGCAGGTCGAGCGGATCGGCGAGGGCATGAGCCTGGTGCGCCGGGAGTTTCCGACGGCCATCGGGCCTGTCGACCTTCTTGTGCGCGACGGCGACGGCGGGCACGTGGCCGTGGAGGTCAAGCGGCGCGGCGAGATCGACGGCGTCGAACAGCTGACCCGGTATCTCGCGCTGCTTGAGCGCGATCCGCTGCTGGCCCCGGTGCGCGGGGTTTTCGCCGCCCAGGAGATCAAGCCCCAGGCCAGAGTCCTGGCCGAAGACAGGGGCATCGAGTGCGTCGTTCTCGACTACGACGAAATGCGCGGCTTGGACAACCCGGAGGACAGGCTGTTCTGATGCGCCGGTCGAAAAAGTACTCGCGGCCGGTGCGCCCGCTGAATGCGCGTGCGGCCATGGGCGGCGTGAAGCACGAGATCGGCCGCGACGGCGCCGAGTACAAGGTCTTCCACATCCGCGAAGCGGCCAAACGCTACGTGTGCCCCGGATGCGGAGGCTCGATCGACGTCGGCGAGGCGCACGAGGTGGCGTGGACGGAGGACACCGTCCTGGGCTCGCAGTTCGGGATTGATTCGAGACGACACTGGCACACGTCGTGCTGGAGGCATCGCGGAACGAGATGACGCCCTGCGCCGTCGGCGCGAGTTCCGCGTAGGCGGAGGCGGGTGTGCCGCATCGGCGGCGACGCGAGCTCCCCGCCCAGCGAAAGCGAGTGCACGGGCGCGTAACCCTGGCCTGAACGACGATGCGCGGCTAGGGTGGGGATATGACTGTACTAGCTACAAGGCGAACGGGAGACGCGGGAAAGCTCCCGCTCCTTCTTCTTCACGCGATGCCGCTCGATTCGACGATGTGGGATCTGGTTCGCGACAGGCTCGCCCCGATCGACGTCCTCACCGTCGACGCCCCGGGCTTCGGCGGCTCCCCAAGCGGCGCCGAACTTCAAGAGCGCTATGGGCGCCCCGAGCCTTCGCTCGAAGTCTTCGTCGAGGCGATCCGCGAGTCGCTTGACGAGCTCGAGGTCGAGCGCGTCGTCCTCGGGGGCATGTCGATGGGCGGAACCGTGGCGGCGACCTTTGCGCAGACCTACCCCGAGAGGGTCGCCGGCCTGGCGCTTATGGACACGAACATCGGCGTGGACGACGCCGACCATGCCGCCATTCGGCGCGAGAGCATCGCCCTGTGCGAGGAGGGCAAGGGATATGAGTCCGTCAAGGAATGGAGCAATTTCCTTGTTTCCCCCGCCTCGCCGGAATCCGTGCGTCAGAGCCTCGACCGGCGTTTTCGGCTGTTCAACTCGGCTTCGCTCGCCTGGCTTCAGAGGGCTCTGCTCGACCGCGACAGCGCCATCGGCGCGCTGACCGCCATCGACGGGCCAATCCTTCTCGAGCGCGGCGCGGACGACGCCACGTGCAGCTTCGCACTCCTCCAGCAATGGAAGGAGCTTGCTCCGCGTGCGAAAATCATTGAGATTCCAGGCGCCGGCCACTTTGTTGCGGACGAACAGCCCGAGGTGCTGGCAAAGGCTCTGGCCGATTTCTACCGGCAGGCTGCGTAGCGCCCCGGCTGACTCCGCCGGCCTGCTGGAGCAGACGGGGAGCGCCGAAAACAAACGCGGGAGGGGCGCCTTCCCTCCCGCGTGAGCGAACTACGTGCGTGATATCACAAGCTGCGTGAGCCCTTCAGGCGCGTGAGCCCTCAGGACGCTTGCTTCTTCTTTGCGGCCCCTCCCGCTTTCGAGGACGCCGACTTGCCCGAGGCCTTTGCCTGAGGCTTCTTCTTGCCGGCGGCAGACTTCGACTTGTCTTGATCGGCGGGCTTGTCTTCCTCCGATTCGACGGCCCGGGGAACCTCGATTTCGTGGACCTCGGCGCCTTCGTCCCCGCTTTCGGGCGCAGAAGCCGCCGACGCCGCGGACGTGACCGTCGGCGTTTCGGCTCGGGCCTGGCCGGCGCTGACGATGTTGGCCAGCGCGAGCCCGGAATCCGAAGACGCGAGCATCGAGCGCATGTCCTCCAGGTAGGTCAGAAGTGCGTCGCGCTGGCTCTCCAGGGAGGCGACGTGCTCCTCGGCCGAGTGGGCCATCGCGGCGGCCTCCGCGTTGGCCTCAGAGCGGATTCTGCGAGCCTCGTCGCGTGCCGCGGAGACGATGGACGAGGCCTCCTCCTGAGCCTGGTTCAGCGTGGCGGTGGCCGTCTTCTCCGAGTCGGACGTGATCTGCTCGGCCCTCTGCGTGGCCTCCGCCAAGCGCCTTTCGGCAGCCTCGGCCCTGCCTTCGGCGTCGGAGACCATGGCCTCCGTGCGCTCGCGGGCCTCGGCGTCGATGGCGGCGCGCTCATCGGCGCTGCGTTTGCGCAGATTCGCGACCTCGCGGTCCACCGAGGCGCGCAGGGCGGCGACGATCTCGTCGGTCTCGCTGCGAAGCCGTGTGGCGTCGCGGGTTGCCTCCGCGCGGATCTTGGACACTTCTTCTTCCGCTGCGGCGCGCATCTCGGACAGCTCCGCGTCGACGTTGGCCCGCTGGGACTCGACGTAGTGGTCGATCTCCGAGCGCATGGACGAGACCTCGTTCGACGCCGATGTGCGGACCCGATCGGCTTCGCGCTCGGCGGACGCGACGAGTTCTTCCGCGGTGCGGTGTGCGTTGATCGCCAAAGCGTCCGCCTCCTGACGTGATGTAGCTCGCAGTTGATCGGCCTTGGTGCGTGCGCTCGTGAGCGTGTCCTGAGCTTCGGCCTCTGCGCTGCTGGTCAGCAGCGCGGCGCGCTCCTTTGCCCGCGCGATGATGGCTTCGGCGTCGGAATTTGCCCTGGACATGACGTCCATGGCCTGCTCCTCCGTCGAACGCAGGAGGCGTTCGACGCGCGAGCCGAGCCCGCCGTAGCTGGGGCGGGAGTTCTCCCGAACCTGTTGTTTCGCCTCGGCGAGCTCGCCCGACAGGCGCAGGATGCGTGAATCCAGCTCGGTGACCTGGGACTTAGTTTCCTCGAGTGCGGACTCGCTTTCTTCGAGCGCCGACTCCAATTCATGTATGTGTTCGTCGACCTGCGCGCGGTCATACCCCTTTCGCACAAGCGGGAACCTGCTGGTTTCCTCAACCATTCTCCGACCTTTCCGATGGGTGATATGTGGGTTGTGAATCGGATACAGACTAGGCTACTTTCATAGGCCGTGATCGGCCTAACCGGGACGTCGGATCGGACGGCCGATAGTGTTATAAAATCGTTATTAAAGAGGGGCGCCGCGACTCGGAAGAAGCCCGATTCGCGGGCGTGCGAGGCGCCCTTGCCGCTCGACGAGAGGGACAACATGCGAAGGACCGCCGGCATTGCGCTTGCTGCGCTGGGGCTCATAGTGGCCGTGGTCGGTATTATCATCGGGGTCGTCGACAAGACCGAAAGCACGGCGACGGCCGTCGCCGAGGGAGGGTCGGCCCCCTACGTCTACACGGCGCCGGGAGTGCTCGAGTTGGGTGCGGAAACGGTCAAGGTCAAAGTGGCGGGATCCGGGAACGCCAGTGTGACGCTCGCCTTCGGCACCTCCGACGACGTCGAAAGCTGGGTAAAGGGGCTCCCCGCCACCAAGATCACCGGGCTGACGAACTGGAACACGCTGAAAACGGAAAAGGCCAAGGGCGGCAATGCGAAGGGCGCGCCGACCCTTGCGGACTCCGACATGTGGATCGAGAAGAAGACCGAGAAGGGGGCGGTCGAAGAGCAGTATCGAATCGACGAAAACAACGCCGGCTCGATCTCGCTCATCGCGACGAGCTCGGACGGCAAGGCTCCCACCGTGTCGCTCACCTGGGACCGCAACCTCAAGCCGTTCAACAACATACCGATCGTCGTCGTCGGCCTGCTCATGGCCCTCGTAGGGGCCGCCCTGCTGGCGCTTGACCACCAGGATCGCCTGCAAAAGGCCGAGCGGGAGGCCATTCGCGAACGCAAGCTCGCTCGCCGAGCAGCCCGCGCGAACGCAGAGACGACGGTTCTGAGCAAAGCTTCCGACGCCGAGCGGGACGAAGATCTCGAAAGCGGCAAACCGACCGTGCCCATGGCCCCGGTGGACGGAGGGCCCGGGCCGAATCCCTCGGCCGGCCGCGGGGCTTCGTCGGGTCCCGGGGTGGTCCCCGCTGTGGGCGCGCCGGCGGGGGCCGACGCCGATGCAACGCCGACCGAGGCGTTGGCCGCCCACGACGTGAGACAATCGAGGCGGCACGCTGCGCCTGACCGCTCGACGGCGGGCGGCCCCGCGGCCCCCGGCTCCGCGCCGGGCGGCTTGCCTCCGCGGGAGGCTCCCGTGCGCGAGGCGGCTCCGCATAGGGCGGCCCCGCCAAGTGCGCCGCGGCCCAGCGGCGGACAGGCGAGCGGCGCGCAGCCGCACGGCTTGCCCCAAGCCGACGCGGCGCCCGAGATCGCCCAGATCATGGGCGGCCAGACGATGCCTCCGCGCACGAGCGTTCCCGGCCTGGGGAGCGACACGCAGGAAATCGACCTCGGGGCGGTCGCCAAGGGCGGCTTCCCGACGCCGCCTGCCGGGCAGCCGCATGAGACTGCCCGAAACGAACAGGCGAACGCCACAGGGAGAACCCTCGGCGCGGGAATCATCGCCGGCAGCCCTCGCGCCGACGAACTGCGGGGCAGGGAGCTTTCTGCCGAAGACCGCATCGTCATCCCTGAAGCCCCCGGTGCGCAAAAGGGCGACGGAATGCCTCGGGGCGACGGAATGCCCGAGGCCGGCGCGCAAGCGGCCTCCGAGCCCGGCGCCCAGGCCGACGGGGACATGCGCGTGACGGACGCCTCGGTTGTGAGCGACGTCGGCGTCCGCGGCGCCGACGTGCCCAAGACCGCCTGGCGCGGCCGATGGGGATTCGCCCATTCGGAGGACGCTGAAAACCCCGTCGGCGGCAACGACAACGAGGAGGATGCACATGCTTAAGAAAGGAATGGGCCTCGCCCTGGCGGCCGCCCTGGCCGCGGGGGCCTTGGCCGGATGCGGGGAATCGGAGCCGCCCGTGCCCAAGCCGACGGCGGCCAAGTCGACCTCGCGTCCGGCCACGTCGGTCGAGAACTTCATGAAGGTCTCGAAGCGGGTTCTCGAGGCCGTCAACGCCACCGACAAGGATCAGAGCACGGACAAACTCGGAGCGACGACGACGGGCCCCATGACGGTCATCCGCCAGGCTCAGTACAACACGAAACGGCTCCTCGGGGACTCCTACAAATTCCCCGAGTTGGCCACCGAGGTCACGAAAAACCGGGTCGCGATCTCCAGCTCCAAGGGCTATCCGCGGCTGGCGATGACGGTCATGGATCCGTTGAAGGGGAACAACCTCCCGACGATGGACGTCTTCGCCCAGGGAAAGGCGCGCGAGAACTGGAAGCTGTGGGGAAGCCTGCGGCTTTTCCCCGGTGCGGAGTTCCCTTCCGTCGAGGGAGGAAAGACGGGCGCCGAAACAGTCGCCGCCGAGTCGGACAAGGGCCTTGCCGCCAGCCCGAAGAAGACGATCGAGGCATACGTCAACCTCAACAAGACCGGCAGCGATGCCCAGGGGCTGACCTTCTCGCAAGACGCCCTGCGCCAAGAGCTCAAGAAGACTGCGGACAAAAATGCGGCCGCGGTCAATGGAGCGGGCAAGTCGACGATGACCTTCGCCGTCGGCAACGAGGGGCCTGTGGCCATGCGCACGTCTGACGGCGGCGCCGTCGTCGTCGCGCAGCTGAACTACTTCACGACGATCTCCTCGGACTCCCAGCACACGGTGACCGTCGGCGACAAGGCGGGAAGCATCGCAAGCGGCAAAGCAGAGGGCAAAGTCACACTCGACGGGAAGACGCTGACCACCTCCAACACGCGTTTGGTGGCGTTCAGGGTTCCCGCCGCGAAGTCCAAAGACAAGACGATCAGCGTGATCGGATCGAGCGACGACGTCATGCTGGGCGCACAAGTTCAGTGAGGTAGAAATGTCTCAGCCATTGTCCATGTACGGTGCCATCGATCTCGCGGCCGCGGGCTCGGCCTCCGGAGCGACTTCCGCAGGCGGGGACGCGGTTCCCGGCCCCTTCTCGGTGGAAGCGACCGCAGCCAACCTTCAGAGCATTCTGGAGACTTCGGCCCGCGTGCCGGTCGTCGCCGTCTTCTCCGCCGCGCGCTCGGAGGAATCGACCGCGCTGGCCGCCCGCTTGGAGAGCCTCGCCGTCAAGTCCGCGGGAAGCTTCCAGCTGGCCAAGGTCGACGTCGATGCGGCGCCGGAAATCGTTCAGGCGTTCAGGGTCAGCCGCATTCCCGCGGCGGTGGCGTTGCTCCAGGGCCAGCCGCTTCCGCTGTTCGAGGGGGCGCCCGCCGAGGCCGAGCTGGGTCCCCTCATCGATCAGCTGCTCGCGGCGGCCGCGCAATACGGCATCACGGGAAGGCTCGACGGCGCGCAGGCGCCGGCCGAGCCGGCCCTCAGCGCGCATCACGCGGCGGGGCTCGCCGCCCTCGAGGCGCGTGATTTTGCCAAAGCGGAGGAAGAGTTCAGGCTCGCCCTCAAGGAGGAGCCCGGAAACGACGACCTTAAGCGGGGCCTGGCCCAAGCGCGTCTCATGCTCAGGGTCGGCGAGGTGAGCGAGCCGCTCGCCGCGATCGAATCGGCGAACGAGGCGCCGCAGGGGGACGTCGAAGCCCAGCTCGCGGCCGCCGACGTCGAAGTGGCCTACGGCCGGCCGGACGCCGCTTTCACGCGCCTCATCGCGGCGGTCCAGGCGACGGCGGGCGAGGAGCGCGAAAAGCTCAGGGAACGGCTGCTCGACCTCTTCCAGGCGGTCGGCGCCTCCGACCCCCTCGTTTCGCAGGCGAGAAAGGCTCTGGCGAGCGTCCTCTTCTAGGCTCTCTCAAACCACGCCGTGGCGTCTGCGGGGACGGATCCGTCGAGGGCTTCGTCGGTCGAGCAGAGAATCGGCCGCCATCCCTCGGGGATTCGGACCGGCTCGTCGAATGCCGTGATGACGAGGACCTCGCTGCGAGGCTCCCTTGAGGCCTCGTCGACTCCGCCTGAAACGCGGTTGCGCCCCTCTTCGAGGCCGGCGTGCCCTTCAAGGTCGACGCCCCCTTCGAGGCCGGCGTGCCCTTCGAGGCCGCGCTCGCGCCGGTCGTTGCGCGGCTCCTTATGGGCGGCGTCCCCTCCTTCCGTCGGAGCGGGCGTGTTGAGGGACGCAGCGGGCGTGTTGAGGAAAGCCAAGCCGCGGCTGTCCGCGGCGAGGTCGTCCGTGACGTCGACGAGCCCGCCGCAGCCGAGCCGCAGCTCGCGCCGCAGCGCGTACATCCGGCGAAAGAGGTTGAGGGGCGAGCGCGGGTCGGCCGATTCGCGGTCCACCGCGTACTCCTTCCACTCGGGCGGCTGGGGCAGCCAGGACTTCCCGTCGGGGGAGAAACCGAAGGCGGGCGAGTCGGCCTCCCACGGCAAGGGCACCCTGCATCCGTCGCGCCCCGTCTCCTCGCCCTTCGTGCGGAAGTAGGCCGGGTCTTCGCGCAGCTCGTCTGGAAGGGCCATGTGCTCGGGAAGGTTGAGCTCCTCGCCCTGCCAAATGTAGGCCGAGCCGGGCAGCGCCGACATGAGTGCGTGCGCGGCCAGTGCGCGCCTGTGCCCGACTTCGTCGGGGAGCGGGTCGCCCTCCTTGATGCCCTTCGGGTAGTTGCCGGCGTCGGGAAGCCCCAAGCGGGCGGTCGCTCGGATGACGTCGTGGTTGGACAGCACCCATGTGGCAGTCGCGCCGACGGCGTCCATGTTCCGCAGAGAATCGGCTATGACGGTTCTCATGCGGTCGGCGGTCCACGCCGAGGCGAGGAATTCGAAGTTGAAGGACTGGCTCATCTCGTCGGCGCGAACGTATTTCGCGATCGCCGAGGCGGGGGAGACCCACGCTTCGGCCACGAGCATCCGGTCCGGGCCGAATTCGTCGAGAACCTTCCGCCACTGCCTGTAGATGTCGTGCACGCCGTCGAGATTCCACATCGGCGCGGCCTCGTTCCTCTCCTTCGTCTTTTCTCCTTCGACAATCGCGGCCGTGCGCCCCCAATTCGGAAGGGCGGGGTCCTTGACGAGCCCGTGGGCGACGTCGACGCGAAAGCCGTCGACGCCGCGCCTCAGCCAAAACCTCAAAATGTCGCGAAATTCGGCCTGAACCTCCGGATTGGACCAGTTGAGGTCGGGCTGGGAGGAGTCGAAGAGGTGGAGGTACCAGGAGGCGTCGCTTTCCCACGGCGACCCGGGCGCGTCCTCCCGGTCGCATACCCGTGTCCACGCCCCTCCGCCGAAGACCGAGCGCCAGTTGTTGGGCGCCGGCCGGAACCAGTAGCGCTCGCGCTCGGGCGAGCCCGGTCCGGCCTCGAGGGCCTGCCTGAACCAGACGTGGCGGTCGCTCGTGTGGTTGGGCACGATGTCGAAGATTATGCGCAGCCCGAGCGAATGCGCGCGTGCGATGAGGGCGTCGACGTCGTCCATCGTGCCGAAGACGGGGTCGATGTCCCTGTAGTCCTCAACGTCGTATCCGGCGTCGCGCTGCGGGCTTCGATAAAAGGGGCTGAGCCAGACGGCGTCGACGCCGAGGCGCGCCAGGTGGTCCAATCGAGAGATCGCCCCGGGGATGTCGCCGATCGGCCCGCCCGAGGAGGCGAAAGAGCGCGGGTAGATCTGGTAGATGACGGCGTCTCGCCACCATAGGCCCGGCGCTGTGGGGGTGTGGAGAAGCATGGTTGTCACGTCCTGTGAGGCGCAGTCGATTCGCGGACGATGAGCTCGCCGTGGAACTCCATCGACGTCGGCGTCTCGCTGCTGGAGACAAGGGCCATGAGGGAGGAGACGGCGCCCTCGCAAATGGCCCTCACGGGCTGTCGGATAGTGGTCAGGGGAGGGGCGGAGAAGGCCATGAGCGGGGAGTCGTCGAAGCCGACGACGGAGACGTCCTCGGGCACCGAGAGCCCCTGGGAGGCGCATTGGCGAATCACGCCGAGCGCCATGATGTCGCTGCCGCAGACGATGGCTGTGCAGCCGTCGGCCAGAAGCGCTCGGGCGGCGCTCTGGCCGCCTTCGACCGTGTAGAGGGTGTGGACGACCGGAGCGGGCGCACCGGGCGCGAGGGCGTTCATGGCGCTCACGAAGCCCTTGACCTTCAATTGGGAGGGGATGAAACGCTCCGGCCCCATTGCCAGGCCGATCGCGGTGTGGCCGAGCGAGACGAGGTGGCGCACGCATTGCGTCACGGCGTCGACGGTGTCGGTGGAGAAATCCGCCGTCGCGATTTCCGGGTTGGGGCCGTTGACCGTGACGTACGGCAGGCCGATCTGCGTCAGACGCGCGTACCGGCCCACGGAGGCCATCGAGTCGGCGTGCAGGCCGGAGATGAAGACGATCCCCGCGACGTGCTGCTCTATGAGCAGTTCGACGTAGGAGTCCTCGGTGATGCCCCCTGCCGTCTGTGTGCACAGCAGGGGCGTGTAGCCGCGGGAGGACAGCGTGGTTTCGATGTTCTGCGCGAAGATCGGGAAGATCGGATTCGTCAGTTCCGGCACAATGAGGCCGATCCTGCCTCCCGGATGCTCTCGCAGCTTCTCTGGCCGTTCGTACCCGAGAAGGTCGAGCGCCGTCAGGACGGCCTGCCGAGTGGCGGGAGCGACGGTTTCTTTCCCGTTGAGAACGCGAGAAACCGTTGCGGTCGATACCCCCGCCTGCCGAGCCAGATCCGAAAGCCGGATGCGATCCGCCATGCTCACCCCCGGGGGCAACTCCGCCCCTCGTCTTGAGACGTCACGTCGACGTGCCGACGTCAATACGCCAAATCGATGTGCCGACGCCGATGCGCCGACGCCGTTCTGCTCGCCAGTTTACCGCCACATGTGGGGCCCTAGCATATCCGTGCGAAATTCCGCAGCTGACGGCGGCCGTCGTCAGCCGTTGGAAGCGTCCTTTCACCGTCGGAGGCGGCCGTTCGCGAGGCACGCTCAGAACACGCGGCGTATGCATTTGATCGTGTAATGAGTGTTTTTAATCTTTAAAAATTTCTTTTCATATTGCGAACATCAAAAATGGTAACTTTTATATAAAAGGACGTTCCTCATTCCGATCTTGCGTGATTTTGCGCCTTTACCGGTGCTGGCTGCGGCCAGTTGACCGACCGCAGCCAGCGCCTCGCGGCATAGCCGTGTTTGAAGGCGAGGCTTCCGCGCCGCCCACGGCTGACGTCGCGCCGTCGGCGAGTGACGCTTTCACCCCGTCGGAGCGCGACGCCGCACCGCCGCCGCCATGCCAGCGCCCTTGCCCCGGCGCCGGATTACGCTTTCGCGCTCTTCTTGGGCTCGTCCTCTTTTGCCGCGGGTTTCTTGTCGGACGCCTTCGAGCCCTTGGCCGTTTTGCTCGCCTTGGCCGCAGCCTTCTTCGCGGGCTTCTGGCCGGCCTTCGGGGTCAGGTAGATGACGCCGAAGGGCGGGAGTTCCAAGAGGGCGGAGTGGTCGCGGCCGTTCCAGCTGACCTCCTCGGCCTTGACCTCCCCGAAGTTGCCGACGCCGGAGCCGCCGTATTCGAGGCCGTCGGTGTTGAGAATCTCCTCCCACCCCCCGCCGGAAGGCAGGCCCACGCGATAATTGCCGTGCGGTATTCCAGCGAAGTTGCACACGACCACGACGACGTCTTCGTCGTCGGCGGAGCGGCGAAGATAGCTGATGACGTTGTGGTTGCCGTCGGATCCGTCGATCCATTCGAAGCCTTTGTAGGTGAAATCCTGGCTCCACAGAGCCGAATGCTCCTTGTAGACTTCGTTGAGGCGTTTGACGAGCGAGAGCACTCCGTCATGGGAAGGCTCCTCCGTGAGCCACCACTGGAGGCCGATCGCCTCGTTCCATTCGTCGGTCTGGGCGAATTCTTGGCCCATGAACAGCAGCTGCTTGCCGGGATGGGACCACTGGTAGGCGAGGAGCTCGCGGACGCCGGCCAGCTTCTGCCAATCGTCGCCCGGCATCTTCGCGTAGAGGGATCCCTTGCCGTGGACGACCTCGTCGTGGGAGAGCGGCAGGAGGAATTGCTCGGAGAAGGCGTAGACGAGGCTGAAGGTGATTTCGCCGTGGTGCCACGAGCGGTTGATCGGCTTTTCCTCGAGGTAGCGCAGGGTGTCGTTCATCCACCCCATGTTCCACTTGAGGCCGAAGCCGAGGCCGCCGTATTCGGTCATGCCCGTCACGCCCGGGAAGGACGTCGACTCTTCGGCCGCCATGATGATGCCCGGGACCGTCTTGTAGGCGGTGGCGTTGGCTTCCTGGATGAAGGAGATCGCTTCGAGGTTCTCTCGCCCGCCGAAGACGTTGGGCTGCCACTGTCCGGCCTCGCGAGAGTAGTCGAGGTAGAGCATGGAGGCGACGGCGTCGACCCTGATTCCGTCGATGTGGAACTCCTGGAGCCAGTACAGGGCGTTGGCCACCAGGAAGTTGCGAACCTCGGTGCGTCCGAAGTTGAAGACGAAGGTGCCCCAGTCAGGATGCTCGCCGCGCAGAGGGTTGGGGTCCTCGTACAGCGGGGTGCCGTCGAAGCGCGCAAGGGCCCACTCGTCCTTCGGGAAGTGGGCGGGGACCCAGTCGACGATGACGCCGATTCCGGCCTTGTGGAGCTCGTCGATGAGGTAGCGCAGGTCATCGGGGGTGCCATACCGCGCCGTCGGCGCGTAGTAGCCGGTCACCTGATAGCCCCAGGAGGGGGCGAAGGGGTGCTCCGCCAGGGGCATGAACTCAACGTGGGTGAAGCCGCAGTACTTGACGTGGCCGATGAGCTGTTCGGCGATCTCCCGGTAGGACAGCCCGGGCCGCCAGCTTCCCAGATGCACCTCGTAGACGGAGAGCGGGCCGGCGTGGGGGTCCTTCGAGGCGCGTTCGGCCATCCATTCGTCGTCGGTCCATTCATGGCGGGAATCCGTGACGAGGGAGGCGGTCGACGGCGGCACCTCCGTGCGCTGGGCCATTGGGTCGGCCTTTTGATGCCACGAAAGATCGTTGTACTGGATCTCGTACTTGTACCTCTGGCCCTCGAGCGCGCCGGGGATGAAGATCTCCCACACTCCCGACGAGCCGAGCGTGCGCATGGCGTGCAGGCTGCCGTCCCAACCGTTGAAGTCGCCGATGACTCGAACGGACTTGGCGTTGGGCGCCCACACCGCGAAGCTCACGCCGCTGACGTCGCCGAGTTCGCTGGGGAAGGTCTTCACGTGCGAGCCGAGCGCTTCCCACAGCCGCTCGTGGCGGCCCTCCGAGAACAGGTAGAGGTCGAGCTCTCCGACGGTCGGAAGGAACCTGTAGGGATCGTCGCCCCGGTCTTCGACGTCGCCGTAGACCGCGACGACCCGGTAGTCGGGGACTTCGGCCGTCTCTAGGACGGCCCGCCAGATTCCGTTGAACTCGTGCTCGGCCTCGGTGCGGCCCTCGGAGGTTTCTATGAATACGCGATCAGCGAGGCGGCGGAGGACGCGGATGGTTGTCCAGCCGTCTTCGACGTGGGCGCCCAGCACTTCGTGGGGGGCGTGGTACCAGCCGTTCGAGACCGCATTCAGGAGGTCCTCGTCGACGTGAACGTAGTTTGTTTCCTTCATGGCTTTACTCTCCATTAGGTGATTGCGACTTCACTGTGCCACAGATGAAGCGAGTTGGATTTGTCCGTCCATCAGACGGTTGAGCTTGGGGTTTGCGTTGACGGGGAAAGACGTTGATGTTCGATGGCCGGTGCGGCCTTCATCGTCAATCCGCGTCCGCGGCACGAGGGCAGCGGGCGCGGATGGCAACGAAAGACGACCATGCGGCGGACCTCGAAGCCGGGCTAAGAGGGACCCGCCGCTGATTCTGCTTCGGGCGACTCCTCTCTCTGTTCGGGGTCGATGTCCTGGCCTGCGTCCGCGCTTTGGCCGGCGTCGGCGCTCTGATCTGGGACGGCGTCTGCATTTTTCACGGAGGCAACGCTCTTCCCGGCGCCGGCGGGCTCGGCGATCGACTCGGGATTGACCCGGAGGATCGCGGCAACTCCGCCGAGCGGGATACCCAGCCAATCCGGGCGCTGAGCGGCCTCATAGGCCAATTCATAGAGGGCCTTGTCGAGAACGAGCACGTCCAACAGGAGCTTCTCGGCTTCGCTGAGCTCCCCGTATCCACGCAGGAAGGCTGCGACCGCGGCCTTCTCCCAGGCTGCGATCTGCTCGGCCTCGCGCTCTTCGACGTCGCTCGGATCGGGGCGGTCATGGGCGTAGGCGAGGCGGTTGAGGGTCATGCCCGCCGCGTAGCCAAAGCTTCGGACCATTCCGGCGACGTCGCGAACGGCCAGGTCGGGCTTGGTCCTCTCTGAGAGCGGCCGGAGCGGCTCGCCTTCGAAATCGAGGGCCGCCCATCCTCGGCCGGGCACGTCAAGGACCTGGCCCAGGTGGTAGTCGCCGTGAATCCTCTGCAGGGGCGGCCACGCGACGTCTTCCGTCGCCGCATATAGGGCGTCGATCCGTTTGCGATAAGGGGCCAGCCCCGGCACGAGGGCCACGGCCTCGTCGGCCCGTTTGGACCACGCCCGCCTGAGCCGTGCCCGGCTGGCGGCGTCGGCCTCGGACGTTCCGCAGCGGGCGGCGAGCTCCTCGTGAATCTTCCGCGTGAGGGCGCCCAGGCGCTCAATGGAGTCGCGTTCCTCGGGAGTCTGGACAGGTTTGTCGGGATCGAATTGGCTGCCGTCGGCCCCCGGCACCTGCGCGGTCACCGTGCGCCACGCGTCCTGCGAGCCGGCCAGGAACTCCTGCGCCACGAGGATGTCCGCGACCTGCCCCGTCCACGCCATGCGGGCGTTGCCGAGCAGGCGCGGCACCGTGCCGCTGTCGGAGAGGACTCCCGTGAGGAACACGTCCGGGTTTTCTCCCGGGCTGAGCACCCGGAAGACCTTGACTATCGCCCGCGTGGAGTCCGCAAGCTCGTAGATCACGGAGGTGTTGGACTGCTCGCCGGTCAGCTTGTGCGCGCTGACAGCCGCCGCGCCCGCCGCGCGGGGCTCCGAGGCTAGCCGGGCGCCGGATTCGCCGACGACGGACGTCGCTTCGACGCGCTCGCTCGCCGTCGCCAGAGCGAGCAAGGCCCGCTGCCCGGCGGTGTGCTCGGCGGCGTCGACCGGCCCGTCCTCCGTGACCACGACGGGGACGTTGTACTCCCTGCCGTCGGCGGAGACGGCGAGCCAGAAGACCTTTTCGTCCCAGGGGCCGCCGAGCGCGAACGCACGGTCGATCTTCGGCTTTCCACCCCCGAACCATCGCATTCCGCCGAGCCATGTCAGAAGGTCGGATGCTTCGAAGCCAAGCAGTTTCGCTTCGCTCATAGTGTTGCCCTCCATCAGATTGCTTTGACTGAGAGAATGTGTGCGCACTGTCCGCGCGGGTCGAGGCTGACGTACGGGCTCTCGTTCCACAGGAACGTCTGCCCGGACAGCTCGTCGGTGACCCGCAGAATCGGGCCGGCATCCCACCTCGGATTCACGCCGAAAGGCGTCAGGTCGAGGTAGACGAGGGCGTCGCGGGTCGCGTACGGGTCGAGGTTGAGGACCACGATGACGGCGTCGAACTTTCCGTTGGGGGTCTCCTCCGGGCGGGCGAAGCGCGTGAAAGAAAGGATCTTCTCATTCGACGTCGGGTTGATGACGAGCCCGCGCAGACGCTGAAGCGCCGGATGGTCCCTGCGAATCCGATTGAGGTTGCCGAGTAGGTGGGGGATGCCGTTGTCCTCGCCCGGCGTGTAGTCGCGGGCCTTGAACTCGTACTTTTCGTTGTTGATCTGCTCTTCGGCGCCAGGGCGCGCCACATTCTCGACGAGCTCATAGCCCGAATAGATGCCCCACGTGGGAGCGCCGGTCGCCGCCAGCACGGCGCGAATGGAGAAGGCCGCGAGGCCGCCGCGCTGCATGTAGGGCGTGAGAATGTCATGGGTCGTGGGCCAGAAGGCCGGGCGCATGCGATCGTCGGAGATTCGAGCAAGCTCCCACAGGTAGTCTTCGATCTCCTTCTTTTCGTTGCGCCAGGTGAAGTACGTGTAACTCTGATGGAAGCCGACGGCGCCCAGCCCCCGCACCATCGGCGGCTGCGTGAACGCCTCGGCCAGGAAGATCACCTCGGGATGGCTCTCCCTGAAGTCTGCAAGCAACCGCTCCCAGAAGTTCACCGGCTTCGTATGCGGGTTGTCCACACGGAAGATCGTCACCCCGTGCTCCACCCACAGTTCCAGAATTCTCTTGATCTCCCGATAGATTCCCTCCGGGTCGTTGTCGAAGTTGAGGGGGTAGATGTCTTGATACTTCTTCGGAGGGTTCTCTGCGTAGGCGATCGTTCCGTCGGCCCTCGTCGTGAACCACTCCGGATGCTCGGTCAGCCACGGGTGGTCGGGCGAACACTGGAGGGCGACGTCCAAAGCCACCTCCATCCCGCGTTTTTTTGCCTCGCCGACGAGGAAGTCGAAGTCTTCGAATGTCCCAAGGTCGGGGTGGATGGCGTCGTGCCCGCCCTCGTGCGAGCCGATGGCATAGGGGCTTCCCGGGTCGCCCGGCTCGGCCGTCAGCGTGTTGTTGCGGCCCTTTCTGTTCGTCGAACCGATTGGATGGACGGGCGTGAGGTACAGGACGTCGAAGCCCATGCCGGCGATGCGGTCAAGGTCGCCCGCGGCAGTGCGCAGCGTTCCCGAATGCCAGCCGTCGCCGTCCTTGTATGCCCCGATCGAGCGCGGGAAGATCTCGTACCAGGAACCTACGAGCGCCCGGATGCGGTCGACGTTCACGGGCAGCGCCGCGCTTTCCGTTTCAAGGTCGCGCAGGGGGGCCTCCTCGAAGGCCGCCCGCACCTCGGGCGACGTCGCGGCGGCGAAGCGGTCGTCTGCCGAGGCCCCGTCGTTCGCGGCGGCAGCGGCGGCGGCCTCGAAGACCCGTCTGGCTTCGGAGCCTTCGGGGGCGCCCTCGGCAGCACGCCTGAAAAGCGCGACGGCTTCGAGGAAGACGAGTTCGACGTCGACTTCGGCCTCCAACTTCACCTCGGCGTTGTGGAGCCACGTCGCGTAAGGGTCGGACCACGCGCGCACGCGAAAGGACCACGAGCCCGGGTATCCGGGAGTGAGCCACCCTTCGTATCTGCCGAGCCCGGGAAGGACGAGGACCATGGGGGAGGTTTGGACGACCTGGCCGGAGGGGTCGATCAGCTCCGCCTGGGCCGCGAACTTGTCGTGGCCCTCGCGGAAAACGGTTGCTTGGACGGGGAAAGACTCGCCTTCTGTGCCTTTGGCGGCCAGGCGTCCGCCTTCGACCTGGGGCGTGACCTCCATGATCGGTATTCGGCCGATTGCAGGGGCAAAGGCCGAGGACGACGCCGCCTCCGCAGGCGCTGACGCGCTGTCCGGGGCGGCTGGGACTTCATGCGCTCGCGGCGCGGACTGCTTCTTCGGAGTGCTCACAGTTCACAGCCTAAAGGGTGCGCGTTGTTATTGCACGGAGCGCTCGAAGAGTGGACCGGAAGAGTCCGCAACGTGGGACTGGCAAACGCCCTCGCAGGCCCCGGAAGCAACCGTCCCGGTTGGGGAATGGTGCTCCTTTCCCCGGAGCGAAGTGAAACATTAGGATGTTTCCTGACGGCTTGAGGCGGCCGGAAGTTGCCTGAAAGTCGTCCGGCGGCGGTGTGAGGCATCAGGCGGTCGCTCGGAATCGTTCGGCGATTGCGCGGGATCGTCGGCCTTGGCCCATGCATTCGAGACGGGGGTTTCCATGAAGTATGACGTGTTTGTGTCGTATCGGCATGTGCGTCCGGATGCGGATGTGGCGAGGGCTGTTGCGCGGTTGGTGGAGGGGTATGTGGTTGCGGGGTCTGTTGGGGGTGTGGTGAAGAGGCGGGGGTTTCGTGTGTTTCGTGATGTGGAGGAGTTGGCGTCGGGTGAGTTGGGTGTGTTGATTGAGTCGGCGTTGGCTGAGTCGGAGTTTTTGGTGGTGGTGTGTTCGCCGCGGACGGCGGGGTCGGTGTGGTGTATGCGTGAGGTGGAGTTTTTTTCGCGGGTGCGGGGTGTGGATCATGTGTTGGCTGTTGTGGTGGAGGGTGATCCTGGTGTGGTTGTGGGGGATGTTGTGGGTGGGGATGTGTTGGCTGTGGATGTGCGTGCGGGTGCGGTGAGGTCGGAGGGGTTTGGTGGGTTTGAGGGGTGTGGGTCGGGTGTGGTGGATCGGTTGGTGCGTCAGTCGGTGGGTGTGTTGCGTCGGGATGGGATTGATCGGTTGATGGCTGGTGTTGTGGGGGTGTCGTTGGGTGATTTGCGGCAGCGTCAGCGTGAGCGTCGGATGCGCCGAATCACCGCAGCAACAGCCGCCGCGGCGCTTGTCATGGGCGGCATCGGCGTGTCAGTCACCGGCCTGTGGCTGCGGGCAAGGAGCGCCGAACGCGCGGCCCACGAGGAGAGCGCGACGGTGACGATGAGGATGGCGTCGGATACCATCGCCTCGGGCGACCGGATCCGAGGGCTTCTGTACGCGAAGGAGGCTTGGAAGAAAGCCGACCCCGGCAGCCCCTCGTACGACGCTTTGAGGACCAAGTACTATGAGAATCTTGCCGAAGGCGCCGTCTACCCGCCGATGACGGTCCTTTCGAAAATCGATACCGGCGCCCTGGGCGACAAGGCCGGCATGTTGGTCGTTCCCGGAAGCGGCGATTTGTTCCTCACTGCGGGCGAAGGCGCCCGCGTGACGATGTGGAACGCGTCCACCGGCAGACGCGTCAAAACGATCGACGTCGCAGAGAAGCCTTTGTACTTGGAAAAGACGGACTCGCACGGCGGCTTCTTGGTCATGACGAAGGATGGGAAGGCGAGCGTCTTCGACGCCGGGGGCAAGCGCCTGAGCCATTTCAAGGTGAAGCTCGGCGCGTCGTCGTCCATGCGGGCAAGCGTGGTGCGCGGCCGCCTTTATTTGCCCTACAAGGACGGCGGAAACGTGCATATCGCGGCGTACGACATAAACAAGGGCACGGCGCTCTTCGACAAAGAGTTCCCCGGATTCGAGAGCTACGACGTTCAGTCGGACGGCAAGGAGTTCGCCGTCTCCTATGAAGAAGGCGGAGCGTTTCGCTACGACTCGACGGGCAACGAGAAAGAGGCTGTCGTCTCGCGTGAAGAGGACGCTGCGCACCGAGCGGAGGAACGGAAGCGCAGCCCGAACGTCAACGGTATGGTGAGTTATGCGTTTGGTGCGAAAAAGTTGCTCTACTACTCCGCGACGCATCTCTACAGGGTGGACACCGGCACCGGAGAGCGTTTGATCCGTCACAAGGATTCCTTTCCGACCAGAGTGACGTCTTTGTCCCTGTCCGAGGACGGTCGATGGGCCTATCTCATCGGCGGAGGGAGCTCTCTCTCCTCAAATCGGATAGACCTGTCCGACGAGTACGCGCGCTCCGTGAGCTTGCTCCTCCCCAATCAGACAAGGGGCAAGAGGGAAGGCCAAATCGAAGACGGCGTCTTGCTTTCTGCTCAGTCGCTCTTCATCGGCGTCAATTCGGACAACTCCCTGGCCGCATGGGACCCCCGTTCCAACGGGGTCCTTTCCATCCGCGCGATCGGCAAGACGGACGACCTCGGAGCGCAGATCGTGCAGGTCAGGATGACGAAAGACGCCTCGAGGCTTCTCTCTCTCGGCCAGGACGGCACGGTCAGCGTCGTCGACGTGCGTGGGACCGACCGATCGTATGAGGGGAACTCTCAACTGCTCGCGCGCTCCAACGACAGGAGGCAGATTTATGCATACGACGGCGTGACCGGCTTCGTCCACGAGGCGGGGACGAAGAAGGGCTCGCCTGCCGCGCCCCCGTACAGCCTGAGCAGGGTCGCCGTGAGCAACGGCGGGAAAGTCGCCTGGGTGTCCCGGGAAAACGCCGACCGGCTGATCGTCTCCCATGGCCGCAAGGCTCTGTATTCTCCTGAAGAAAAGGTCGGCACTGAGTACACGGGCGATCGCCCGTTGGTTGTGTTCGGCAGGCGCGACGACGTCGTCTATGTGACTGCGAAGGGAAAAGTGGTCCGCTATGACGCCTCCGGCAAACGCGAAACCTACCTCGATTTTGGGGGCGAGGTCCTCTCCCTCAGGGCGAGTGCGGACGGCAGCCTTTTGGCCGTCACGCGTTCGAACCAGCCCGCGAACGCCGAAGCGAGCTGGCAGGTCTTCAAGGTCGACGGAGGCAGGCCTGTGGCAATGGGGTCCGGCGAAATGCTCAGCGTCGTCGGAAGCGCGGGAAAGCTCGAATCGACGCTGTCCGTCGGCGGAGGCAGAATCGTTCGCCGGGACAGCCGCGGAGAGGAGCTCTCGAACGTCGCGCTTCCCTCCGGCGCCCGCTCAGACGGCGAGGTTCTTTTCGAAGGGTCGGAAGACGGCACGGAGGTCGTCGTGCCGTCTTCCGAAAGCTCGTACTTCGTCATCGACGCCCAGACGGGAAAGGTGCTCAGAAGGATATCGACGGACGCGCGGTACCCTAAAGCGTTCATTTCGGGACGGTATATCGTGTACAGCGTTCTGGGCACCGATTTGCGGGACGGTTTCAAGGAGACGCAGATGCGTTCTCTTGCCCAGCTTGAGAAAACGGCCGACAAGGTGCTCGGCGGGCGGCGGCTCTCCGAAGAGGACAAGGAGGAAATACGGTGAAGTATGACGTGTTTGTGTCGTATCGGCATGTGCGTCCGGATGCGGATGTGGCGAGGGCTGTTGCGCGGTTGGTGGAGGGGTATGTGGTTGCGGGGTCTGTTGGGGGTGTGGTGAAGAGGCGGGGGTTTCGTGTGTTTCGTGATGTGGAGGAGTTGGCGTCGGGTGAGTTGGGTGTGTTGATTGAGTCGGCGTTGGCTGAGTCGGAGTTTTTGGTGGTGGTGTGTTCGCCGCGGACGGCGGGGTCGGTGTGGTGTATGCGTGAGGTGGAGTTTTTTTCGCGGGTGCGGGGTGTGGATCATGTGTTGGCTGTTGTGGTGGAGGGTGATCCTGGTGTGGTTGTGGGGGATGTTGTGGGTGGGGATGTGTTGGCTGTGGATGTGCGTGCGGGTGCGGTGAGGTCGGAGGGGTTTGGTGGGTTTGAGGGGTGTGGGTCGGGTGTGGTGGATCGGTTGGTGCGTCAGTCGGTGGGTGTGTTGCGTCGGGATGGGATTGATCGGTTGATGGCTGGTGTTGTGGGGGTGTCGTTGGGTGATTTGCGGCAGCGTCAGCGTGAGCGTCGGATGCGCCGAATCACCGCAGCAACAGCCGCCGCCACGCTGGTGACCGGTCTGTTCGCCGCCACCAGCGCAGGGCTGTGGATCAAGGCGCGCCGCGACAGCGACGTGGCGAACCGGCGAAGCGTGGAAACCCTTATGGACCTTGCGGACACGACGATCGCCGGAGGCGACAGGGAGCTCGGCCTTCTCTACAGCAATCTTGCTCTGTCCAGGGCGAAACAGTCCTGGGACTCCTACGCCGGGCTGCGAGGAAGGCACTACGTCAACGTCAACGGTGCGACGTCGCAGGGCCCGCTGGCGCCGCTGACGAGGATCAAGACGGATTCAGGCGTTGCGAGTTTCGGGATCGGATCCAACGGCACGATCGTCACGGCGGGCAAGAGCGCGAATCTCAGCGTGTGGAGCAGCGAGAACGGCAAGCGTCTGCGCTCGGTCACCCTTTCGGAGAAGCCCATCGACGTCGGCGCGTCGACCGACGGGACGCGTTTCTACGGCATCGACCGCCGAGGGCGGCTGACGGTCACTCCCGCAGACGGGGGCCCTGCCAGAACCGTTCGAATCGCGGATGCGCGGGCCATACTCGGCACTGTTCTCGCCGGCGATCGTCTCTTCGTGGCCCACGACCCGGCAAAAGGCAGCTCCCGCGTCCGCGGCTACGACGTAAAAACGGGGGCGCAGATCTTCGACGTCGATTTTTCCAACAGGCCGTTCGCCCACTTCGACTGCGCCCCGGACGGCTCGGAATTCGCCGTTGCGTTCAAAGGAGGCGGCGCCGAGAGGTACGACGGCGCCACCGGCGCCCTTCGCCAATCGATTGTCGATTCCGCCCAGGACGCCGCCGCGCTGGCCGATTCTCACACGGAAGGCGGATCCTTGGACTATTCGAGGTCGGGAAACAAGCTTGTTTATTTCTCCGCGGCGACGATGTATGTGGTTTCCCTGCCGTCGGGATCCGTCGCCTCTCATTCCTTCGAAAAACGTTACGGTGGAGGAATGGCCAAGATTTCGAGAGACGGCACGTTCGTCATCGACCCCGCCACGAGGAGGAAGATCGACGCCGCGACGGGCAGAGAACTCTCCTCTTACGCGCTGATGGAAGGCGACGCTCGAAGCCTGGCGTGGCTTTCCCCGCGCGACGACGCATTCATCGTCGGCACGAACGGCAGGGAGCTCATGCTGTGGGACGATTTGTCCGACGCCGCCTCGGACGACGCCTTTAAATTGCCGGTCGCGAAGAGGGCCTATACCGGATCGCCCATCGAGTACGGGAGGTTCACCCAGAACGGGAAGCGATTCGTCACGGCAAGCTCCGACGGCAACCTGACGGTCTACGACGTCGCGGCCCCCGACGGAGGAGTCCAAACCTCGGGCTCCGTCGTCGTCCGTTCCAACAACCGCAATTTCCTCTACAGCCGCGGCAGGAACGGAGGGGTGATCGTCGATGCGCGCAAGAAAAGGGGGAAAGCCACTCTGACGGAGATTCAGAGTTCCAGCGACTCAGCTGTGAGCAACGACGGAAAGGCGCTCGCATTCATGTCGCAGGCGCATGCGGAAGGGGTGAGCGTCCTTTCTGACTCCGGCAAAACCGAGTACAGGACTCCCGAGAGCATGCCCTTGGGAGTTTCGGAAACCTCGATCGTCTTCGGCCCGTCTCACGACGTCGTATACGTGACGGTCAAAGGGGAGGTCGTCCATTACGGCGCGAGCGGAAAACTTGGCTCCTACGGATCGAAAAAGGACGGCGACGTCGCCTCGCTCCGGGCGAGCGCCGACGGATCGGTTCTCGTCGTCAATCGGGAAGGGGGAAAGTGGCAGGCCCACAATGTCAAGACGGGCAAGCTCCTCAAACGAGGGACAGGGGCGGTCTATGACGTTTCCGGGAAGAACGGCGCCTTCGAATCCGCGACGCTGCTGGCGGGGAACTCGATCAGCGCCGTCGACGCGTCGGGCGAGGTCAAGCGGAAGGTCGAGATGCCGAGGGAAATCGGCCGCCACGTTCGCTCGGGGCAAGTGCTTGACGCAAACGAAAACAAGTTCCTCATCCGGACGCAGAAGCAAATCGTCGTCTTTGACCTCACCGTCGGCCAGGTGGTTCAGCGGCTTAGAGCGCCGGCGGCCAATGCGCGGGCTCTGCTGGTCTCCGACGGCATCGCCTACGACGTCGACGACGCCCAATCCGGGAGCTTTCGCCTCGTCAAAGACGTGAAGCTAGCCGATGCGGAAGCGGCCGCAAAGAAGATGGTGGGGGACAGAAAGCTCACGGAGGCTGAGAAAGAAGTGATCGGCCAGTGAGCTCCCGCGAGGGCGTCGCCCCCCGAAAGTCGATTGCCCGCTCTCCCTACTTCATGACTTTTGCCGCGGTGGCCTTCCTTGCTGCGCTCATAGCCGGATTGCAGGTCGAGTGGGGGAAGAACGGAAACTCGTGGACCGACGCCTCGATGACGGTGTACGCCGTCATGAAGCTCTTCCTTTTCGACTCCGTGCTTGAGGGGGACCCCGGGCCTCCCGTCTACGAGGTTGCCAGATGGCTCGCGCCCATGACCACGGCGGCCGGCGTTCTCGCCGTCTTCGAGGTATTCGCGGTGGACCTGCGTCTGCGGCTCCACCCGGTGTCCGGCAACCACGTGGTGGTGCTCGGGTGCGGCGAGCGGTCGCGGGCGATCATGCATGAGATTCTCGGCTGGAAGGAGGCCAGCGGCGTCGTTTGCGTCGTCCCGGACACGACGCCGCTCGACGACGTCCGCTCCTTAAAATCCGCCGGAATCCAGGTGGTCGCCGTCGATTACGACGCCAACGACACGGCCGAGGAGGCCAGGGCGATCGCCAGAATCCACTTGGAGTCGGCCCGCGGGATCATCTCCATGGAGCCGGAGCCGGCCACCTTCGGCCACGTTCGCTGGCTCGCGGCGAGGGCGCCGAAGGGCGTGGGGGCGACGGTCCACGTCAACTCGGAAAGCCGCCGCCTGCGCGAGATCGTCGAACGGGACATGGACAATTTCCCCGATTTCGACATGCACTACTTTTCCCTCTCGGAGCTGGCTTCCTATCAGCTTCTCGGGTCGGGCGAGTTTTCGATCCTGCCGTCGGCCCTGGACGCCTCGCGCAGGTTTATGGCCGGCGACCCCGCCCCGTGGAACGAGGAGCCCGGCCGCATCCTCCCATACGGCGGGTTGACTTTCGAACAGATCGACGCGGCCGTGGCCGAGCCGCACGTGCTCGTCGTCGGCATGGGGCAGGTGGGCGGCGAGCTTCTGGCCATGCTGGCGAATCTGGGGATCACCAGCCCGAACAGGCCTCTGCGGGTGACGGTGGCGGGGCGCGGGGTGGGCGAGCAGATCGACGACGTCTTCGCGCAGGTCGAGGATCTGTCGAAAGTCATCGATCTGACCGTCCTCGACGTCAACCCCGAGGGCCGCGCCATGCGCGACGCTCTGGCGGGCATCTCCGCCGAGCGTCCCTTCAGCGCGGCCGTCTACGCCCTGGAAGACTCCAGGGGATCACTCCTGTCCGCCGATTTCATGATGCCCGTGCTCGCGGGGATCAACACCGCCGTGTGGTGCCCGCATCGCGCCGACGTCGATCCCATTCTCAATGCGATGCCCGAAGGCTCGCGGATCCGCCTGTTCGGCTTGGACTCGGAGGTGCTCAATCCCGGGGCAATCCTCGCCGAGCGCTACCTGGAGCAGGCGCGGCATTTCAACCTCGTCTACGCTCAGACGGACGCCCGCATTTCCGGCGGGCTTCCGCCGATCAACGCGCAAGAGGCGTGGACGGGGCTGAGCACGGTCAAGAAGGAGTCAAGCTTCGCGCAGGCCCTGCATCGCCACGTCAAAGGCGCCGTGCTCGACGCGACGGCCCGGGCTTTCGCAGGAGTCAACGGCTTTCAGCTCATCAACCACTGGGAGCGGGTCTTGGAGGGACTGACGGCGGCTGAGCAGGCCGACGCCATCGCCGCCGATCCGTTGCTGAGCTACATGTCGGCCCTGGAGCACCGCCGGTGGGCGACCTTCTATTACCTGCGCGGCTTCACCTGGGGCGAGACCAAGGACGAGGTCGGCAGAACCCACGATTGCCTCGTCGACGATTGGGACGCCTTCATCGCGGGCCCGCGCCGCGAGACTATCGCATACGACGCCTTTGCGAGCTTGATCCTCGACGGCCCTGAATGATCGCGAGCTCGGCTCATGGCCGGGTTGGACGGCGAGGACTTCGACTCGACGTCGGCCGTTGATTCGCGGCCGTCGTCGCAAAGCCTTCTCAGTAAACCATTTTCATGGCCTTGCGCACCTCGTCGAGGGTGGCGTCTGCCATGGCGTTCGCCCGCTCGTTGCCCTCGTGCAGGACCTTCTCGACGTATCCGGGGTCGGCCTCGACCTCCGCGCGGCGGGCGCGGATCGGCGCGAGGAAATCGTTGAGCGACTCGGTGACGACCGCTTTGAGCCTTCCAGCTCCGGCGTCGCCGATCTTCTCCGCAATTTCGCGGGGCGAGCGCCCTTGGGCGAGGCCCGCGAGCGTCAGGAGGTTCGAGACCTCGGGGCGATTCTCGGGGTCGAAGGCGATGAAGCGCTCGGAGTCGGTCACGGCCTTCTTGATCCGCTTGGCCGTCTCGTCGGCGTCCATTCGCAGCTCGATCGTGTTGTTGCGGGATTTGCTCATCTTGTCCCCGTCGAGGCCGAGGATCATGTCCGCTTCGGAAAGCAGGCCGTGCGGGCGGGGAAACACTTTGCCGTAGCGGGAATTGAAGCGGTCGGCGACGACGCGCGTCTGCTCGATGTGCGGCAGCTGGTCTTTGCCCACGGGGACGAGATTCGCCTTGCAGAAGAGGATGTCGGCGGCCTGGTGCACGGGATAGGTGAGCATGAGGCCGGACATCGCCCGGTTTCCCGCCGCTTCGAGCTCAGCCTTGACCGTCGGATTGCGGTGAAGCTCGGATTCCGTGACGAGCGAAAGGAAGGGGAGCATGAGCTGATTGAGGGCGGGCACAGCCGAATGGGTGAAGATCGTTGCCCTGGCAGGGTCGATTCCCACGGCGAGGTAGTCGGCAACGAGCGAGCGGACGCGTTCCCCGATGGGGCCGACGCCGTCTCGGTCGGTGATCACCTGGTAGTCGGCGATGACGAGCCACGTCTCGACTCCCGCGTTCTGAAGGCGCACGCGGTTATGCAAAGAGCCGAAATAATGGCCGACGTGAAGATGGCCGGTCGGCCGGTCGCCCGTCAACACGCGGAACTGGCCGGGGTCCTCCTCGATCGCCTTCTCGATCTTGCGGGAGATGTCGCGAGCCTTGGCGAGGGTCGCGCTCGCCTCCGGCGCCTCGCCCGCGGCTTGCTTGCGGCCGTGCGACCGGCCGGCCACGTCGGATCGATCGGCGTCGCCAGCTCGCCCGTCGCTGACTGCCGCGGCGTCGGCAGTCCGATTGTCCTCGGTCATATGTCCCTTCTTTCGGCGTCGGACGCATGGTTCGTCTCATCTGACGCGCAGCTTGTCTCGTCGTCGGTTCGGTTCGCGGTCGGACGCGCGCTAAGCCATCAGACGCGTTTTCGACACACAGTCTAGTAGGTTTGCCTGTCAGTCTGCCGGAGCCGCCGTTTCGCGCGGCTTTGGCGGCGCGGTGTACACCTGCATCGACAGTGCGCCGATCGACGTCCTTGCTCCGGGGGCATAGGAGGGCTGGTTCGCTTTCGGGCGTTCCCAGGCCGAATCCCAAGCCAGGCGGAAAATGGTTCCTCGGCCCTCCGGCAGGTGAATCTCCTTGTCGTGGGGCGAGCCGTTGAGGATGACGAGGACGTCGTTGTCTTTTCCCCGTCCCGAGCGCAGCATCTGGATCGTTCGGTACCCGCGGTCGAACCAGAGATATTGGGGCATGGTGTTGCCTTCGGCGTCGAACCAGTCCAAATCGGTGAGAACGTCGTCCTTGTAGGAGGTTTCAGTGTAAAAGCCGGTGGGGCGGCACGCGTTCGACTCTCTGCGCAGGCGCAGGAGGAAGGCCGTCGTCTCCCACAGGTCGCGCTGCCAAGGGGCCAGATCCCAATTCACCCAGGTCAGCTCGTTGTCCTGGCAGTAGGCGTTGTTGTTGCCCTTTTGGGTTCGCCCGAATTCGTCGCCGGCGGTGATCATGGGCGTTCCGGCGGAAAGGATAAGCGTCCCCAAGAGGTTGCGCATGGCCTTGCGCCGCTCCGCTTTGACGGGGCCGGGCGCATCGGTCGCGCCTTCGAATCCGAAGTTCCAGGAGAGGTTGTTCGTGGTCCCGTCGCGATTGTCCTCGCGGTTGGCCTCGTTGTGCTTGGCGTCGTAGGAGACGAGGTCGTGCAGCGTGAATCCGTCGTGGGCCGTTATGAAATTGATCGAGGCGTACACGCCGCGGCCGCCGGGTATGCGCCCGTGCCCGAAAAGATCGGCCGATCCGGCCAGCCGCGTCGCTATGTCCCGCAGGTCGCCGCCGCTTCCGCCGTGTGCGAGCACCCGTGGATCGGCTACCCAGAACGAGCGCATCGTGTTGCGGAAATGGTCGTTCCAATCGGCCATCGGGGCCGGGAACTGGCCTGTCCGCCAGCCGAAGGGGCCGAGGTCCCAGGGTTCGTTGACAAGCTTGAGGCTGCCGAGGATCGGGTCGGTCAACATGGCCATGAGGAAGGGATGGTTCGTGTCGAAATGCTCTCCGTTGCGCCCCAGCGTCACGGCGAGGTCGAATCGGAAACCGTCGACTCCGATTTTGTCCGCCCAGTAGCGCAGCGAGTTGAGCGCCAAGAGGAGCACGGATCGTCGCCGGAAATCGAGCGAGTTGCCGCATCCCGTGGTGTCCATGAGGCGTCCAGGGTTGTCCGGCTGAGCCATGTAATAGGAGGTGTTGTCGATGCCCCGCCACGAAATCGTCGGCCCGTCGCCGCCGCCTTCGCACGTGTGGTTGTAGACGACGTCGAGGATTACCTCGATTCCTGCCTCGTGCAGGGCCGCGACCATGCCCTTGACCTCGTCTATGACGGCTTGGGGGCCGGCCTCCTGTGCGGCCTGCGTCGCGTAGCTGGGTTCGGGGGCGAAGAAATCGAGCGTGCTGTAGCCCCAATAGTTGGTCAATCCGATGTCCGCAAGGAAGGTCTCGTCCATCTTGGCTTGAATCGGCAGAAGCTCGACAGCCGTGATTCCCAGTCGCTTGAGGTAGTCGACGGCGGCGGGGTGGGCCAGGCCGGCGTAGGTCCCCCGGAGCTCCTCCGGGATGCCCTCGCACAGCGCCGTTATGCCTTTGACGTGGCATTCGTAGATGACGGTGTTGCGCCAAGGAATGCGGGGGTGATGGGTGACGGACTCTTCCGGTTCCGTCACAACGCCGAGGCTCATGAAAGGAGCGGAGTCAAGGGGGTCGGGGTCGAGGATTCGGGAGCGGTCCAGGCTGAACCCCGGCGAGAAGAGGGCGCCGTCGAGGATGGGCGCGCGCGTGACGGCTTTGGCGTAAGGGTCCAGAAGAAGCTTGGCAGGATTGTGGAGGAGTCCCAATTCGGGCGCCCAGCGCCCGGCGACGCGGTATCCGTAGCGCTGCCCGACGCTGACGCCGGGAACGTGGCCCGCCCAAAGGCCCTGCCCCAGCGAGTGGAGTGCGAATCTTCGCTCGCCGCTGGTGTCGTCGCCGTCGAAAAGGCACAGCATCACTGAGCTGGCGTGCGGCGCCATGAGCGCAAAATCTGTGCCGGACCCTACGACGTGTGCGCCTGCGGCGACGGGTGAGCGGACGGCGTGCTCCGTCGGCATCGTTTCTGTTTCTGCGAAGACCGCGGCGTTCGACAACGGGTGGGATTTCACAGTGCAAGTATGGCAAAGATTCAACCCCAGAACATGCCGATGCGAGGGCTTGCCCGGCGAGAAAGCGCAGACGCGGATGAGAAGGCCCGGATTTCCGCGGAATGCCGCGATTGCGCGATGTTGGGAAAAACGTTGCGAAAAACGAGTTCCGCGCGTCTTTTCCTTGGCAGTTCGTCATTCTTCAACCAATTTTCGCGTGCATATGTGAAGTTCGCCCCTTGAATAGCCCTTCTTGCGCGTAAACGGTCCGAAACTGCGTGCGCAAATAGGCTGTGTTGACTGTGCTTGTCGACGGGCCTTTTCTATTGACGAGCCCTTTTTGTTGGCGGGCCTTTTCCCGTGGTCGGCCGATTTTTCTGCTGATAAGCCCGCTTTTCCGCTGGTCGGCCTTTCTTTCGTTTGGCGGGCCTTCCTTTCCGCTGGTCGGCCTTTCCCGCTGTCGGCGCGCCCGTCGCCGTGGCTGAGTTTTGCGTGCGATGCGCGCAGCACTAGGCTGGTTGGGCCAAGGCCGAGGACGGGAGCAATGTGATGGCGGGAACCAAGCGCGCGGGTGCGGAGCACGAGCTGGCGGGCGCCAAACACGGGCTTGCAGACGCCGAGCGTGTGGGCGCGAAGCGCGGATCGGCGGGCGTTCGGCAGGCGGGCGAAGAGTGTGTTGGCTCTTGGACAGGCGCTGTTCGGGTGGGAGTCGAAAGGGACGAGGCCACCCGGCGCGATTCGAACGCGCTTGCCGCGGCCGCAGAGAATCCCCGCGCTCGATTTCTCTTTGTCTCGGGGGCGAGGGTGGCCGTCGAGCCCGGCGCCGAACGCGTGCTCGCAGTTTCCGCGGAGTCCATTGACCCAGAAGCGCGGCGCCGCGCCGTATACCTCGGCTTGGCGGACGGCACCCCCTATTTCGCCTGCGACGTAGGCGACGCGGACGATTCCGCACGTGACCCTAGGGTCGTCTCGCGTGCAATTCCGGCCTCTTCTCGGCTGGCGGCCGTTGCAGAGGGTAACGAGAGGGCAAGGTCCGAGGCAGCCGGTTCCGAGAGGCCCGGCTCTGGGAACGCGGGTTCCGAGCGCGCTGGCTCTGAGAAAGTGGGCTTCGAGGGTACCGGCTCTGGGAACGTGAGTTCTGGGCATGCTGGCTCTGAGAAAGTGGGCTTCGAGGGTTCGGAGGGCTCCGGCTCCAAGAGAGCGAGTTCCGAGCGGGTCGGCTCACAGGGAACGAATTTTGAGAGCGCCGGATGCCAGAGAGCATGGTCTGTGAGCGCCGACTTCGCTTCGGTGCCGTTGACGTCCCATCTGTGGCCTTCGGTCGAGGCCGAGCTCGCCGTTGAGGCCGTGGCCATCTCGAACTGGATAGGCGGCACCCGTTTCTGCCACAGATGCGGCGAGCCTTTGTCGCTGCGGTCCGGGGGATGGGAGATGGTCTGCGGGCGCGGGCACACGGTTTTCCCGCGTGTGGATCCTGCCGTCATCATGGCCGTCCGCGACGCCGAGGACAGGCTTCTCCTCGCGCGCAACGGGCGATGGGCCCCCGGAAGGCTGTCGGTTCTCGCGGGTTTCGTCGAGGCCGGCGAGCCGCTCGAGTCGGCTGTCGCGCGGGAGGTTTTGGAGGAGACCGGCGTCGTCGTCAACGACGTCGCATACGTCACCTCCCAACCGTGGCCTTTCCCGCGTTCTCTCATGCTTGCGTTTGAGGGGCGCACCCGTGCCCGCCAGGAAGACGTGAAGGTCGACGGCGAGGAGCTCGTTTTCGCCCGGTTCTTTTCGCGGGAGGAGTTTTCGGGAGCTCTGGCCTCGGGGGAGATCGGTTTGCCGACGCCGACGTCGGTCTCCGCGAGGCTCATCGAGCGATGGCTGGGCCGGCCGCTGGCCGACGCCTAACTGACGTTGGCCAGCGGCCGTGTGTTCGTTCGGTCTTAGCCTGCGTCGTCTTGTTGTTTTGGTTCGCCGTTGCGTGATCGACAGAGCGTGCTCTCTTGCGGTTCGGGGACGGCAACGGCGAGTTCGTCCTTTCGTTTTAGCTTCAGGAAATTGAAGTTTGCCTTCTTTCGTGTTGGCTTGGGGAGAGCGATGAAAGCACCCACGGCGAAGATCGCTGTCAGGTTCATGTAGAGCCTGCGGTTGTCGCGTGCGAGGTTGCAGCCTTCGATGGCCTTGTCGCGCCCTCTTCGTTGCTCCGCCAATTCTTCTCCAATGTCGTTGGTTGAGGAGAACCTGTCCATGTCGTCGGCGCTGTGAATGTCGAAAAAACCAGACGCGCTATAAGGTTCGCCTAGATAGTCCCAACCGACCGCCCGGCAGTGGATCCGGCTGGCACCGACGGTTATGACCGGACCGCTCAAGAACAGCCATTTGAGGGTGAAGAATGTCAGCGCGACGATGAGAATGCGCAGGGTGATGAATATGGGTTTCGTCATTGCCATTCCTTTCTATTTCTTTCTGCTGGTGCTCTGGCCGTTCCGGTTTGCGAGTGGCTGATTGACGGAGCTGAGTTCTACTGCGATTCGGGAATGGTGACGAGCTCGTCATCCTTTCGTTTTAACTTCAAGAAGTTGAGGTTAAGCTTCTTCTGTGTTGGCTTGGGGAGTGTGACGAAGGCGGTCGCGGCGAAGATCGCTGTCAGGTTCATGTAGAGCCTGCGGTTGTCGCGTGCGAGGCTGCATGCTTCGATGGCCTTGTCGCGCGCTCTTCGTTGCTCGGCCAATTCTCCCCCGATGTTGTTGGTTGCCGTGAACTGATCCATTTCTTCGGAGTTGTCTATGTCGAAAAAACCAGACGTGTTATAGCCTTCTCTCAGATAGTCCCAGCCCGCGGGCTTGCAGTGGATCTCACTGGCGTTGAGGGTTATGGTCGGGCTGCTTAAGAACAGCCATTTGAGGGTGAAGAAGGTCAGCGCGACGATGAGGATGCGCAGGGTGATGAATATGGGTTTCGTCATCGCTCTTCCTTTCTATTATTTGTCATTGCCTTTGATACTCATTCGCTTTCCGGGTGAATGACTCCGCCCCGCCTCCTATTTTGTCTCTGACGTATGCGTCAATGGCTGCGCGCTTGAGCCGACCGATGGATTCGTCTAGGTCGTCGTACTTCTCGTTTTCGCTCATTGTTTCTCCTTTGGGTTGTGGCGCGGTGTGCGCGGGTCTGGATTGGTTTCGTTGTGGACCGAATTCAAGTAGGATGCCGCTCGAACGGTATGTCGCTCAAAACGACGAGTGGACAGGTATGTTATGAGGGCCGCTTGCCTGTCATCGACTCTTGTGGTCGGTTGACGTTGCGGCACTGAGTGCAGGCGTGAAAGCGGAGCTCGCTGCGTCAAACCATTGCGGTTTAACCGCGCAAATCCGCGGATTCTCAGTTGTGCGAATCGAAGTTATAAGTATTTTGACGTAGACGATGATTCTCGGTTACGAGATTCATCTGCCCGACGATCTTTAGCCTACGATGCGGTTGAGGTAGTTGCAAGAACTTACACTCTACTGTGGGCTGTTTCACTTTTCTTCAAATAGTCGCCCCATGCTTCTTTGCTTCCTGCTTGCGGTCGGTTGGGTGCAAGGATGCGATCCGGCCGGGGCGGCCTCCGTTGCGGCAGGCGGCGGTCGTGGCTCTTTGGGGTCTGGGGGTTTTCGAGGCCGCGAAGCGTTCCAGCGGCGAGGCATTAGGGTGTGGGGCGAGGCGTCCGCGAAAGGCTTCGCGGACGCGGAAAAGCCCCCGAGGCCGGGCCTCGGGGGCTGTGAAAGGTTTCGACGCGACGGGGTTTAGGAGTCTTCGTGGACCGTCACCGCGTACCCATCGGGGTCAAGGAAGGTGAAGGTCGGTCCAAAGGGGCCTAGGGTCGGTTCGTTCAGGGTCGGCGTTCCGGCCGCCGTGAGCGAACCGTGCAGCTCGCGTACGTCGTCGCAGCGAAGCCAGAGTGCAACGCCAAGGCCGGGGCGTGGGGCCGCTTGGTCGAGGTCTACGCCGGGCAGGGGCTCGCGGACGGCGAAGGGGATCGGTGCGGTGGCAAAGACGACGGCGCCCTTCGGTGAAGAGGGGGTGCGGCGAAGCCCGAGCTTCGTCTCGTAGAAGCGCGCCGAGCGTTCGAGGTCGCGAACCTGCAGTGCGATGAAATCCGGTCCTGTGACGGTCATGTTTCTCCTCTGTTCATGGGCGGTTTTATGCGTCTGTTTTGTGGACACAAACCCAATGTCAGTATTCTGACATTAAAAAGGGTATGTCAGAATACTGCTATGGGTCAAGGGGCGGTCGAAGCCGGCTGGAAGTCTGAAGTCGTTTCAGGCCCTCGAAACCGGTTGAAGGCGCTGAAAATGGTTTGAGGGAGGTTCGAAAGTGGGTCAAGAAGGGGTTCGAGTATGACTCAAAATGGCGATCCGAGGCAGTTTCTCGGTTACAAACTCAAAGAGCTGCAAACTGCGCTGAGGGCTCGCATGGACGAAGCGCTTCGTCCGATGGGGCTGACCGCGCCCCAGTATGCCTGCCTTGAATTGCTCCACAGGGATCCCGGAGCCTCCGCTTCCGATCTGGCGCGCGGCGCATTCGTCGCGCGCCAGACGATGAGCTCGCTTCTTCGCGGCGTCGTCGATCGAGGGTTGGCCGAACGCGCGGAGCGCGCTCCTGAGGGGCGGGCATTGCCTCTCCGGCTTACAGAGAAAGGGCAGGCACTGCTCAAACGCGCGTCCGGGGAGGTTGCCCGGATCGAAAGGCAGATGACGTCCGGTTTTGACGGCGATCGGCTCGCCCGCCTGCGGGAGGATCTGTCCGCATGCGTCGAGGCGTTGACGGAGAGAGGGGATTCGTTGCCCGCAGACTGATCTTGGCCCTGGGCGACGGCGGGAGGCGGCCCACGTCAAGCCGGGTCGGCGTCGAACGTCGCCGCGCCGAGCGGTCGAACTCAGACGAGGTCGCGGTTCTCGGCATAAAAGTCGGCAAGATGGCGAACGCCGGTTGCGGACCCGACGCAGTCGTGCAGCATGTTCCACGTCGCGAAACGCGCGGCGTCCGCCAGGCGTCTGCTGAACAGCGACGTCAGCCCCAGCGCGGGCGGAAGGATCCACGTCGGAATTTTGCCCACGCGCGGCCGTTTCTCCATGGCTGCAAGAGCTGTTCGCGCCAACTCGTCCCATGTGAAGACGTCGGGTCCGCCGACGTCCCACGATCCCTTCTCGCCCTTTTCCATGAGGTCGCAGATGCAAACTGCGAGGTCCGCCCCGTGGATCGGGTTGAGACGGATGGCTGGGTCGAATATGTGCACCTTGCCCCGCTTGGCCATCTTCAAAACCGACATCATGTCGGAAAAGTACGCCGACGGATTGACGATCTGATAGAGGACGTCGGCTCGTTCCAAGGCTCGTGCGAAAGCGGTTTTGGCCCGCGTCAGTTTGGCCGGGCATTTCTCTCCGCCAAGGACGTTGACGTACGCGAACGAGGCGGCGCCGTGACGAAGCGCGGAGGCGAGAATGGCGCGGTTGGCGAGGTTGTCGATCTGCCACGGGTCGGCTTTCTGCCGCGTCACGCCCAGGGCCGAGACGACTTGGGCGGCGCCCTTTGCGAGGTCTTTGGCGAAGTCGGGGTCGGCGACGTCGCCGACGGCCCATTCTTCGACGAGCCCCTCCAACGACGGCGACTTCCAGGGCCCCTCCTTTTCGGCCCGCGCCCTATCGCGCACGGCTGCTCGCACGCGACGGCCGCGGCGGTGGAGCTCCTCGACGATGTGGCGGCCGAGGTAGCCGGTTGCTCCGGCAACGAGAACGGTGGACATTGTTCTTCCTTTCGCGTCTTTGCGCTCGTTTTTCGCGTCGCTGAGTCGGCCCCGTCAGCCTCGCTGTTTCGTTCCGTCTGACTGTTTGTTCCGTCCCAGTGAGCCTGGCGGGGATGTGTCGAGCGATCACGGCCGGCCCTTGCGGGAATGCGGGGTCCAGGGGCTTGCTGAACGGTTGCTTCCCGCAGGCTTCGTCGAAGTACGGCTGCGCGAGCGCCTGAAACCATGCTAGCGTTTATGGACAATGTTGTCCACGAATTTGGGGAAGGGAAATCGGGACGGCACAGAGAACAGCGCAGAGAAAGGAATCGAGACAATGAATCACGCACATCGTTCGGCGGCCGAGCGCGAGCTGCGGCGTCGCCGGGTGCTCGGGGCGGCCTACCTCGCAGCCGGCGTCGGCAAGTGTTTTCCGGCCATAGAAAGCACGCCTGGGCGTTTGGCACAGGCGCTGCAGGCCAATCGCGGGCATGCAGAAGAGGGCGTCACCCGCTGGCTGGGCGATCACGCCGAGGAGGCCAACACCGTCGTCGCAGTCGCGATGGCGAGCGCGGGATGCGTTCTCCTTGAACGCGACAGCCGCCTCGCCGACGCCGCCTTGGCGATGACGCTTCCCATGCTCGGCAGTTTCATGCTGATCTTGCGACGGGCTCTTCCGCAGGTCGTCCCGATCGACGTCGCCTTCGGCGGCGCAGCAGTTCACTTGCTCTTCGCCCGGCGCCGTCTGCGCCGAAGCGCGGCGCCTCGAGCGCTCGCGTCATAGAAGCCGGGCCAGCGCTGAGTAGAGCCGAACATGGGAGCGGCGGCGCCGAGCATAGGCCTAATGGCGCCGCGCAATGGGCGTGGTGGCGCCGAGCATAGGCCCAATGGCGCCGAGCCTGCGTGCCATGTCGCCGAGCACTCGCGTCATGAGGGTGCCCCGAGCACTCGCGTCATGAGAATGCGGCTGAGCCCGCGTCCGTCAACGGCGCCGGCGGCCTGCGAGGCCATCCAGCGGTCGAGCGCAATGGCGATGCTCCACACCAGCTCGACGTGAAGGCTCACGGGGATTTCGCGATCGAGCACGCCGAGCGCCCGCCCGGTGCGTACAGCACGCTCGCACCACTGCCTGGCCGCCCTGCCAAAATCGACGCGGGCGGCGCATTCCGGAGCGTCCGGCATGTGGAAAAGGCGCGGGATCATCGAGATGTCTTGGTCTGCACCGGCTTCTTCAAGATCGTCGAGGAACCCGAGAATCGAGGGCCAGAACGACTCTGCGTCCAGCGAATCGACGTCGGGCACTCGCACCCTTTCGGCCAGGCGCGCCAGGCCGTCGGAGAATGCCGCTTCGAACAGGGCGGCCTTGCCGCCGAAGAAATAATAGAAGGAGCTGCGCGGAAACTCGGCGGCGGAGAGGATCTCGCTCAGCGAGGCTCCGGTGTATCCGCAGTGCACAAAGTGCGCGCGAGCCTGCCGCATGAGCCTGTCGCGCCGCCCGGCTTCGATGGGTTTGCGAGGCCTGGCCATGTCTCACCCCGTCTCAATTCCCCGCGGCTTGTCTCGGCTCGAGCCCTCGCCGCATTGCCGAAGGTTCGAGCCGGTCGGCTCACAGTTCCGCGAGCTTGGCCTCCACCTGGCTCAGACTCGGATTGGTCAGCGCGCTGCCGTCCTCGAACTCGAGGGTGGGAACGGTGCGGTTCCCGCCGTTGAACGACATGACGCGCTCGGCTGCCGCAGGGTCCTTTTCGACGTCGACCTCGTCGTAGGCTATCCCCGCTTTGTCCAATTGGCGCTTGAGGTTCTTGCAGTAGCCGCACCACGTGGTCGTGTACATTTTGAATTGTGCCATGACGCAAGTTTAGGTCCGTCTGCGCGCCGCTTCGCGCTTGCGGGGCTCTTGTTCGCGAACGGCGGGAACGGGAATGGACGACGTCGGCGATCATGGACGACGCCGGCGATCCGGGGAAACTGCCGTTCCGGAAAGTGTCGGAGGGACGTGCCAGACTTAAACCATGGAATCGGCGGACGAATTGCTCGAGCACCTCGATCCGGAGCAGCGTGAAGTCGCCACGCGCTTCGGAGTTCCACTGTGTGTGCGTGCGGGGGCCGGAACGGGGAAGACGCGCGCGATAACGTACCGGATCGCATATGCCGCGCGGGCGGGGATCCTCGACCCCCGAAACGTCATGGCCCTCACGTTTACGTCGCGTGCTGCGGGGGAGCTGCGCTCGCGCCTGCGCGATCTCGGCGTGCGCGGGGCGTCGGCCCACACTTTTCATGCCGCGGCCCTGCGTCAGCTCGGTTATTTTTGGGGGACGGCGATCGGCGGCGCCGTCCCGCCGATCGCGGAGAACAAGCTTTCCATGGTTGCGCAGGCCGCCGGCCAGCTCGGCATGACAACCGATTCGGTCTCGTTGCGGGACATGGCTTCCGAGATCGAATGGTCGCGCGTCAGCCTCGTGACCCCCGACGATTACCCAGACCGGGCCCGGAGCCTTCAGCGGGATCAGGCCGCTGGCTATCCCGCAGAAGAAATCGCTCGGCTCATACGGGCCTACGAGGATGTTAAACAGAATCGGGGAGTCATCGACTTTGAGGACGTCCTGCTGTTGCTCATCGGCATTCTCATCGACCGTCCCGACGTCGCCCGCATGGTGCGCGACCAGTACCGTCACTTCGTCGTCGACGAGTATCAGGACGTCTCCCCGCTCCAGCACAGGTTGCTGCAGCTGTGGATGGGCGAGCGCCGCGACCTGTGCGTGGTGGGCGACGTCTCCCAGACCATCTACTCCTTCGCGGGGGCGTCCTCCCGTTACCTGGCCGATTTTGCGCGAGAGTTTCGGGGTGCCCAGATTCTCGAGCTCATCCGGGACTATCGTTCCAGCCCCCAGATCGTCGCGTGCGCCAACGAGGTCATCGCGCCCGACTCCTCGAAAGGCGCCGTCAGGCTCGTCTCGCAGCTGCCCTCGTCGGTTCCGGTCGTCTTCAAGGAGTACGGGGACGACGTCGAAGAAGCCGAAGCCGTGGCCGCCGAGATTCTCCAGCTGCGCGAAAAGGGAGTGGGACTCGCTGACATCGCCGTCCTCTACCGGACGAATGCCCAGTCGGCAGAGTTCGAGGCTGCCCTGGGGCGGGCCGGCGTCGATTACTCCATTCGCGGGTCCGAGCGTTTCTTTTCCAGGCGCGAAGTGCGCGAAGCGATGGTGGGCATGCGCGCAGCCGCCCGGGCGGAAGCTGGCGGGGCGCTTGCAGACGACGTCAAGGCGGTGCTCATGCAACGCGGGTGGCGCGAACAGCCGCCGGAAGGCGCGGGCGCCGCGCGCGAAAGATGGTCCGCGCTGGCCGCGTTGCTCAAGATGGCCGAAGAAATGGAGCGGGCTCGCGGCGCGGGGATGGCCGAGTTCGTCGCCGAGCTTGAGGAACGGGCGCAGATTCAGGCTGCGCCCGAGACCGATTCAGTGACGCTCGCCTCCCTCCACTCGGCGAAGGGCCTCGAGTGGCACGCCGTCTTTCTGGTGGGCATGAGCGAGGGCCTCATGCCAATTTCCCTGGCCAAGGGCGAGGATGCGATAGACGAAGAGCGGCGTCTCATGTATGTGGGCATCACACGCGCCAAGCAGTGCCTCCAGATTTCCTACGCCAAGGGCAACGGGCAGCGATCCGCCCGGAAAATGTCGCGTTTTCTGCAGGGGACGTGGCCCCGGCCAAGCGAGCCCGTTTCCCGCGCGACGAGCTACAGGGAGCGCAAAGCGGCAGCGGCGCGACAATTCGCGGCCGAACATGAAGACGACGTTCCTCTTTTCGAAGCGCTCGTCGAATGGAGGCTCGAGGCATCGCGGCGCATAGACAAACCCGCATACGTCATCCTCCACGATTCGACGCTTCGCGCCGTCGCCGTCGCCAAACCCGCGACGCTCGCCCAGTTGGGGAAGATCCGGGGCATAGGCGCCTCAAAACTCGCCGAATGGGGGGAGGAGATCCTCGGGGTCGTCGCCCAATCGGGTTCCGGTCGGTGAGGCGCCCGAGGCGTTGGGCGCCGGCCCCGCCTCCCCGTTGGCCGCGGCAGCCGCCTCGAAGCAGGACCTGGAACTCGCCTTGACGCTGCGCTCTGCATTCGCTCCGACGCCGTTCGCCTCGAAATCGGATTCGCCGTCTGTTTTGTCGATCTTGCCCAGGAGAAGGGAGTGCGCGCTGCACGGGCACGCCGGGTGCGCGACGACGGCCACTTGGCGGGGCGCCGCCGTGCCGCGAGGCACCCTCCACTGAGCCTCTCGCAGACTGTTGCCGTCGCCCGCTAGAAAGCCCAAGATGCAGCGGACGGCCAGATCGCAAGCAAGGTTCCTGACATTCGTCGGGGCGACGATCGGCTTGGCGAAAACGGCCTGGGGCGCGAGGTTGACCCAGGCCGGATCGGCTTCGCACCGCGCTTCGTACACGCAGCCGGCGCAGGCGTTCTCGCCCGGTTCGACCAGCGGACCGATGCAGGCATCGACCTCCTCGACCCACGCGAGGAGGTGGGGGACGCCTCGCCCGCACAGATCGCCGGTTGCGCTCGGATCGATGAGGCGCGAGCCGGTGACGACGGCGACGTCGGGAGTCCCGCTTGTGCGAATCTCGACGGAGGCAGAACGCAACGCGGTCAGGAAAGCCTGAGCTCGCGGCATCCCGAGCCGCTTCGCGAGGGCCGGATGATCCTCCTGTCCCACCGTTCCCATGTTTGGGCTGAAGACGATCGCGCCCACTCCCGCCTCGGCGAGAGCCAACGCTATGGACACGCCAAGGGCATCGAGGTTTGTCAGCTGCACGCATGTTCCGGACAGACTCCGGAGCGGCTGCGCGAGGACGGCCGCGCGATCAAGCATGTCGAGGATTTCAGTGCGGCGCGCAGGCGCGATGTGCATTCGATGCGCCGAAGACTCAACCTCGGTTGCCGACAATGGGCGCGAAAGGGCGGCGACGAAATCCTGCTCGGTTCGATTGAGCCCGCCTACCGTCACGCCCGTGCGGGGATCAAGACCGATCTGCAGGGTGTCGCGGTCGCGCCAGAACACTCCGAGGCCCTCGCGAATGTGAAAGACCCTTTCCATGGGCTAAAGCTACCGTTATCCCAGATTTCCACCGCAGAGTTATGCACAGGCGTTATCAGTCTTCGCGAGAGCCTTGTCGACGGCGGTTGGCGTCGCATGGGTGCAGTGGAAACTCTTAGGCTTTGAATGACACGGAGATCACTCGGCTTCAGTCGGCGGATCGTCCTCGCCCAAAAGCTCGGCGAGGAAGGCGTCAAGCTCCTCCGCCACGGCGGGGGAGGGCCCCGACGAATCGAAGAACGCGTCAGGATCCTCTATAGCCTCGCTGGTCGGAAGCAGATCGGGATGCTTCCACAGTCCGTCGCGGCCCTCGGCACCGAGCTTGGCGTAGGCGACCTCCCAAAAACGCTGGGCCTCGCGATTGGCGCGCGGCCGGATGTGAAGACCGACGAGCGGCCCGAACACCCGTTGGGCGGGCGAGCTGACAGCCGCGCGCCTGCCGAACATTTCGCCCAGCGCCACGGCATGGGGCAGCTGCGCCGAGGCGACCTGTAGGGAGACCGCGCTCACCCATCCCTCGACGAGGGAAAGCAGGTGCTCCAATTGCGCCAGGGCGGCCGACTGACTCTCGGTGGGCTTGCTGGAGAAGACCTTCGACAGGTCAAACTCTTGGAGCTTTTGGGGGTCGAAGCCGGTCTCGCGGACCTGCTCTTCCATCGAGCTCATGTCGATCTGAATTTCGCGAGCATAGGCGGCCACGGCGTCGAGGACGCGCGGACGCAGCCAGGGAACCTTCGAGTACAGCCGCGCAACGGCCTGCTCGCGTATTGCAACGAACATGCGGACTTCCTTCTCGGGCGCGTCCAGGCCTTCGGCGAAGTCGGAGACGTTCGAGGGGACGAGTGCGGCCGTGTGCCCTTCGACCAACGGCAGGCCGGCGTCGGCGGTGCCGAAGCACACGGTGGAAAGCTCGGCCATGCCCCGTCCGTACTGGAGGCCCATGACGGCGGAGATCAGATTTCGCATGCCGGGAAGGGACTCGGAGTCGCCGAGAACCGAATGGAATTCCTCGGGGATGTTCCCAAGCTGGCCGAGAATGGCATGGATGAAGGCGCGCCCGACGTTCTCGGCGACCGGCTCGGTCAGCCTCTTGAACGTGGGAAGCGAATGGGCGAGCCAATCCAGCCGGCTCCACGCCTGGTTCGGGCCGGTGCAAGGATCGACGTCGACGGCGGGGTCCAACCACAAGGAAGCGACGGAAAGTGCCTCCCGCGCCCGTTCGCCTTCCGCGGAACTGAGGGAGTCGTAGTGCTCGTTCTGGATCTGATAGCGCGCCGCCTTCTCGGCGATGCTCCAATCCACGGGACCGTCGCCGGAAGAGCCGAGCATGGACCTGACCTGATTCATGACGGCTGTTACGTCTAGGTTTTCCATGCCTTGCAGGGCCGCTGCGGGATTGACCCCCGACTCGCGCATCTGCTCAATGATGCGTTCGGCGGTTTCGTCTCCCATCACAGCCCGGAGCATTTCCATCCACTGGTCGGGGTCTTGCGGCAGTTCGTTCTCACTCACGTTGGGCACCTCTCATCCACTGGCTCAAGTTTATTTGTTCGACGTCGAATATGGTGCGGCTGTCCGCCGAGGGCTAAGACCATGCGCCGCGAGCGCACGACCGCCGCCCGAACGCGGCCTGCGCAGTGCAAAGACCCCGCACAGTGCAGGGGCATTGCCGGCAGACGGCGCCCGCGTATGCGAAGACGCGCTCGTTGGGCCGGTGGTCGGGTTTTGACGCTTGGCCTCTCCGCGTATGCGAGGACGCGCCGTTCCTTGAGGAGGTGTTTGAAGATGTGTGGCCGGCCTCTCTGCGCATGCGAAGACGCGCCTCCCTCGGGCATGATAGACGAGTGAATCCAACACGCAGACGCCTCGTTTCCGGAGGGGCATTCGCTTTGCTTGCCGTCATAGGCCTCGTCATGCCCAGCGCCTACGTCGTCGAGACAGCCGGCCCTGCCATCGACGTCGCCGGGAAGTACCAGGGCAAGCAGCTCGTCACGCTTTCGGGCGCCAAGACGTACACTTCTTCGACGAAACTTTTCATGACGACGGTCAGCTCGTACGGAACCGCCGACAACGGGGTTCCCTCCGCCCAGGTGTTCGCTTCGCTCTTCGCGCCGGACATGCAGGCCGTCCCGGTGCGGGCTCTCTACTCTGAGAACGAGACGTCCAGCGACGTCGACAAGAAGAACGCCGCTCTCATGACTGACTCTCAGGACAACGCGGCCGTCGTCGCCCTGGGGAAGACGGGCCACACCGTCGCGATGAAACTCGTGGTGGCAGGCGTGCCGAAAAGCTCCCGCGCGTCCGGCAAGCTCACCAAGGGGGACATTCTCACCTCGATCTCGGCCGCAGGGCAGAAGACCGAGATACGGACGTATTCCGATTTGGTCCAACGGCTGGCCAAGATCGCGCCGGGAACGACAGTCACGGTGGGATTCGCCCGCGACGGAAAAGAAAAGACGGCCGAGATCGTCACGGCGGCGCACGAGGCCGACGCAACCGGCTGGACCCATCCCGGCTCCAAGCTCGGCGTCTACCTTTCAAGCAAGAACCTCAAGTACCCGGTGAAGGTCAATTACGGCGTCGAACAGATCGGAGGCCCCTCGGCCGGATTGATGTTCAGCCTCGCCATTTACGACGATCTGACTCCGGGCTCGCTGGGCGGCGACAAGGTGATCGCGGGCACCGGAACGATGTCGATGGGCGGCGACGTCGGCCCGATCGGCGGCATCCAGCACAAGCTCGTCGGGGCTTCGCAAAAGGGAGCGAAGCATTTCCTCGCGCCCGCGGAAAACTGCGCCGAGACGGTCGGGTACGAGCCGAAGGGGATGAAGGTCTACTCCGTGCGCACCTTCGACGAGGCGGTCAAGGCGGTCCAGGCCATCGGCGCGGGCAAAACCTCGGATTTGCAGACGTGCCGCGACGTAGTCGCCAAATCTCCGAAAAAGTGAGGAGCTGAAAGTTCCGAAGAAGCGACGGGTTGGGCGCTCCGCGGAAAACTAGGAGCTCTGAAAGCGGAAAGCGGCAGGCCGAGTCCCTTGGAAGGCGACGCGCCCGAACGCGGAAAGCGACGCGCCTGCAAGGAGGGCGTGGCCGCTCGTCAAGCGTCGCGGGTCGCTCGTCGAGCGTCGCGGGTTACTCGGCGAACGTCGCCAGGAGAGCCTCAACCATCTGGGGAACCAAATCGGCGCCGGAGATCGCCTCGGCCTGAGAATCGTGCGAGCGCAGCCTGATTGTGCACCAGCTTTCGCCGTTGCGAAGAACGCCGACGACCATCCTTATGTCCTCGCGGCGAGGGTCGGCGGCGACGAAACGCCGGGCCTCTTCCGCGTCGTCGGGAATCTCGGCCTCCGCCTCGGGCGGAAGCGTCACGCGTTCAAGGCTGATCGCCGCGCCGTCGACGGCGTCGGGCCAGGCGAGCCTGCCAAGCAGCTCGTCGATCGAGTCCGAGCTGGGAAGCCCCTCCTGCTCAATGGACAGCAGGCCCGTGGCGTCGGCCGGCAGCTCCGCGGCCAGGGTCGAATTGACGGCCATCGCCGCTTCCGCGTCGACGAGGGAAAAGACGCGAACCGGCCCGTCCCATCCGTCTGCGGCGACGTAGGCTTCGATCTCTTTGACTGCTTGTTCGATTTCACTCACGCCACAAGTGTGCCACGGGCGCACCGCAGCCGACGTCGCCCCGCCCCAAGGCGCCGCCCGCATTGAACTGCAGGCGAGGTTCGCGTTCGCTGCGGGCGTTGGTAGGATTGCAACCAAGCCGTGCGTCGTCTTCTCTGCCGACACGAGGATGGCCGACCCTGGGAATCCCACCGGGCCCTGTGTTTCTTTTGATGCGTCAAAGGGCGTCGTTCCGGGCCGAATCGGGCGTCGAAGGCCTCGAGCGTCTGGGAATGTCGCCGCGCATCGGCTAGTTTTGGAATAGCGCGGTCGACCGACCGCGGAGTCGAAACACGTGAGGCGAAGTTGTCCGCTACAAGCATTAACCCCAGTCCCTCCAAGGACGGCGGCCGAAGCCGGTCGGTCGGCGTTTTCGTGCCGACCCTCGTCGTCCTTGCCGTCCTCTTGGCCGGCCTTGTCGTCTTCGCCAATGTGTGGACAGATGTGCAGTGGTATTCCCAGCTGAAAGCCGCCAAGGTCTTCTGGACCCAATGGGGGTGGGCCATCGCCCTCGGCACGTTCGGAACACTCCTTGTGGGCCTGTCTGCCTTCGTCAACCACATCGTCGCCCGAACAGGGGAAAAAACGGCCGTTCGAAAGGGAATAGACCAGTATCGCCAGCAGATAGAGGCGCACCCGTGGCTGGCCCGCCTTTTCGTTCCGCTCGCCCTGGGAATTGTCTTCGGCGCTCAGCTCGGCAGCCAATGGCGCACCTACGTTCTGTGGCTTCACCGCACGCCTTTCGGTCAGAAGGATGCAGAATTCGGCAATGACGTGAGCTTTTACGTTTTCACCCTTCCGGTTCTGCAATCGCTCCTTGCATTGTCGGTCACGCTTCTCGCCGTCGGCGCGGTGGTGGCCATCGTCAGCCATTATCTTTACGGCGGGATTTCCTCCGACGGCTCGAAGGTCGTCCTCACCTCTCGCGTCCGGGTCCACTTCGGCGTGCTCGGAGCGCTCGCGGCGCTTGTCGTGGCCGGCTTCCTTTGGCTTCGTCGGTACAACATGCTTCTTGCCAACAACGAGAAGTTTTCCGGCGCCTCCTTCACGGACATCAACGCCTCCCTTCCCGGCATCACGATCTTGTCGCTGGCCGCGGTGCTCATCGCCGGCCTTTTCGTTCTCGCGGCAGTCAAGGGGCTGTGGAAGTTCACGGTCATCGGAATCGCCGTCACGGCCGTGGCGGGCCTTGTCGTCACGACGGCGATTCCCTACTTCGTCCAGCGCTTCCAGGTGGTCCCGAACGCCGCCGAGAAGGAATCGACCTTCATACAGCGCAACATCAACGCCACCCTCGCCGCCTACGGCCTCGACAACGTGAAGAAGAGCGGATATAAGGCGCAGACCGACGCCGCCGCGGGCCAGCTCCGTTCCGACGCCGAGACCACGGCGCAGATCCGCGTTCTCGACCCCAATATCATCTCGCCGACCTTTACCCAGCTCCAGCGCAACAGGCCGTACTATTCCTTCGATCAGCAGCTCTCCGTGGACCGCTACACAATCAAGGACACTCCGCGCGACACGGTCATCTCCGTTCGCGAGCTCAACCTCAGCGGGCTTTCGGAGGGGCAGCGTACGTGGGTCAACGACCACACCGTCTACACCCATGGTTTCGGCGTCGTCTCGGCTTACGGCAACACGACGACGTCGGACGGCGAACCGTCCTTCTTCCAGCAGGGCATCCCCTCGACGGGCGAACTCGGCAAGTACGAGCCGCGCGTCTACTTCGGAAAGTCTTCGCCCGACTATTCCGTGGTCGGTGCACCGAAGGGAACGACGCCGTGGGAGCTCGACTATCCGACCGGCGGGTCGAAGAACGGAGTCAAGTCCACAACCTATGCCGGCGACGGCGGCCCGAAGATCGGCAACGCCTTCTCCAAGCTCATGTTCGCCATCAAATTCCGCGACACGGACCTCTTCTTCTCCGACCGCGTCACGAAGGACTCGCAGATCCTCTACGACCGCGATCCCCGTGTGAGAGTTTCCAAGGTTGCGCCCTATCTGACCTTGGATTCGAGGGTCTACCCCGCCGTCGTCGACATGGACGGCAACCCCAAGACGCCCAAGCGCCTCGTGTGGATCCTCGACGGGTACACGACCACCAACCAGTACCCGTACTCGGCCCGTCAATCCTTGAACGAGGCCACGGTGGACGCGAAGTCCAAGGGCGCAGGCCAGTACGGGGAGTCTCCCGAGCAGGTCAACTACATACGCAACTCGGTCAAGGCGGTTGTGGACGCCTACGACGGATCCGTCAAGCTCTACCAGTGGGACAAGAAGGACCCGATCGTCAACGCGTGGTCGAAGGTTTTCCCGGGAACGCTGACTCCCATGTCGAAGATGTCGGGCGATCTGATGTCCCACATGCGCTACCCGGAAGATATGTTTAAGGTCCAGCGCACGCTCTTGTCTCGCTACCACGTGACCAACGCCAAGGAATTCTATTCGGGAGGGGACTTCTGGGACGTTCCGCAGGAGCCGACGGCGCCCAAGGGCTCGACGGAGGATCAGCCCCCGTACTACCTGACCCTCCAGATGCCCGGCCAGGACAAGGCGCAGTTCTCGCTTTCCACGGGATTCATCTTGGGTGGAGCGGACAAGCAAAATGTCATGACGGGATTCTTGGCGGTGGATTCGGAAGCCGGCAGCGAACCCGGCAAGGTTCGCAAGGGATACGGGCAATTGAGGTTGATAGAGCTACCGAGGGACGTGACGGTACCCGGCCCAGGCCAGGCGGAGAACAACTTCCTGACAGACTCGAAGGTCTCGACTACCCTCAACCTTCTCAAACAGGGAGGGACGCAGGTCATCATGGGCAACCTTCTGACGTTGCCAATAGGCGGCGGGCTCCTGTACGTCCAACCTGTCTACGTCCAAGCATCTAAGACGAGCGGAAGCACCTCCTACCCGATCGCGCAGTACGTGCTGACGACCTTCGGCAAGGGAAGCAAGATTGGATTTGCGCCGACGCTCGAAGAGTCGCTCAACCAGACCTTCGGCGGTGATTCCGGTGCACAGGCCGGCGACGCAAACGTTTCCGGGCACAAGGAGGCTCCGTCGGCGGATTCGAACAACAAACCGAAAGCAGATCCGAGCGCCTCGCCGAGCCCGAGCGGCTCTCCTTCGGCTTCGCCTAGCTCGCCCAGCGCGTCGCCGAGCGGGGGAGGGGCGACGCCGGCTGACGAGCTTCAGTCCGCGTTGAGCGACGCTCAGAAGGCAATGGAAGAGTCGAATTCGGCGATGAAGGAAGGCAACTGGTCGGCCTATGGCGAGGCGCAGAAGAAGCTGCAGAGTGCGCTTGAGCGCGCCGTCAAAGCTCGCCGAGAAACGGAGGGCGGCAAGTAGCGGCGGGCATCGCCTATGCGGCGGGCATCGCCTATGCGACCGAACTGGGGCGGGGCGGAGCCTGTAGCATACGCCCTGCCCTCAACGTGACACCTCACACTCCCTCCCTCCTTGCTAGCGGGCTTGGAACGTCGGTAGACTAGACGGGCCGACGCGGGGTGGAGCAGTTCGGTAGCTCGCCGGGCTCATAACCCGGAGGTCGTAGGTTCAAATCCTGCCCCCGCCACAGACAAAGGCCCGGACCCGTCAAGGTCCGGGCCTTTCCCACGCCCCGACGACGCGCTTCTCGTTTGAACTGCCGGATGAATCAGGCTTCTCCTGGTCTAAGAAGATTCCGGCAGCGCTCTTGAACGCGCGAAATTAGATCACGTAATTACTCCTGCTAAATGCTCTATTACTTACTATTATTTCTGTTATGAGTCTCAAGCATTCCGGATCCCAAAGCGTTCGTCGCGATGCCCCTTCGGCTGCGGTTTTGGATGTTTTCGTCGTGTGGCATCCGAACGACTTAGACGGTGCCGATGTTTGCTCCACGCTTTTTGAGCACTATCACTCCGATTCTTTTTCAGGGTTGGCGGGCAGCGCTGTCGAAGTGTATGGCCGCTCGCTCCCTATGCCAGGCGGAAATGGTAATCTTCTTCCGATCGTCACGCCCAATGGAATTATAGGAGAGGAACGATTCTCGGCGCAGTCAGAAAACGCGCCGTTTTGTGTTGTGCTGCCGGTTGTTGGCAGGAATCTCGTACAAGCGTCCTTGGACGTCGGCTCGCCGTGGGCTCGATACCTCGAAAGTGCCGTAAGACTCCGTGAAATGAATGCAGACAAGAAGACACAAACTCTTATTTTGCCTGTTCTTCCTGCTGTTTCGCCCGACTATTCAAATGCTCCCATTGTTGGCCGTCTCATGGGGAGGCAAGGCGTCAACCAGGGATACATTGAGTGTCTTCGAACCTCTAGTGAGGAGTCTTTCCCTGCCGCGAAAGGAGAATTGGCGAGAGATCTCGGGCAGGCAGTTATCCAAGGTCTTCTTCGTGACTCAAAGTTGTCCGATCGTTTGACAATATTCGTTTCACACGCCCGCTCGGACGCTCCCCGCGAAGATCAATTTGGAACGATGCCCACAGGCCCCGTCGCCAAGGTTGAGGCTGTGGCAAAAAAGACGAAACTGGCAACTTTCGTCGATGTTCACGACCTTCAAGCAGGAGTTGATTGGGACAGCGAAATCCGTGAGCGCGCTCGAAGAAGTGCGCTGCTTATGGTGCGAACAGATGCATATGCGAGCCGCGAATGGACGCAGTGGGAAGTTCTCGAGGCGAAGAAAGCGGATATGCCCATCGTCTGTCTAAGTGCGCTTTCCAATGGCGAGCAGCGTGGCTCTTTTCTTCTTGACCATGTCCCAACTGTCGCTTTTCGCGAGTCTGACATTGATAAAACCGATGCTCGGCAAGTGCACGAGGGAGATGCCGTTATAGTCTCTGCGCTCAATCGCCTGGTCGATGAGACTCTCAAGCGTGCTCTTTGGTTTCATCAAGACATTCCTTTCGCTGTCGAATGCGAGAAGGAGGCAGGCTTTGCGCAAGGATGCGAGGTTGGCATCGAAGCGAAAAGAATGAAAAACTCCAATAGCATCGGCTTCGACGCTGCACCCGCCCGTGCTCCCGAGCCTTTGATGCTTACAGCTTTCCTCGCCGAGCACAAGCAAAGATTCCCTGATGACACTCATCTTTGGCTTTTGCATCCCGATCCTCCCCTTCTTCCTCCCGAACACGAGGTCATGGTTGATTTATGCGTTCTTTCGGGGTATGAGAGAAAACACGTTCATCTGCTTACGCCTCGGACTTTCTTCGCTGCCGGGGGCACTCACGGTGATGGAGAACCGACGCTCCACACGCCCAATCTGGCTCTTCAACGTCCGCTCAGCGGCCTTATGCTCGGAATATCCATGGCTAGGAATGAAGACTTGGAGGCCCTGGGGCTGCAACCAGGCCATCTCCAGCTCGCTGTTGCGGAGGTTGCACAGATGGTGCTTTTAGCCGGCGGCGGAATCACCTATGCCGGTGCGCCTGGCACGCATGCTCCCGATCTCGCCACTCCCGTTCTCGACACCGTGAGACGCTATATCGAGACCGCGAAATTGGAGCGGCATCGCCACAATGGGACCAGCGTTGAGAATGTTGAGAGTCTTCACCCTGGTCGAATGTTCGAATTAACCGTCCCGTGCACCAGTGTTCTGACAGCGGACGTTCTTAAGCAGCTGGCAGACGCAGCCGACACGTTCGCTTCCACTGGACGAATTCAGGTTCTTGACGAGCGTGGCATTGCACAAGACGTTACAGAATCGTCGGCGTGGGAGAATCGCACTGCAGAGGAGACTTCGATGGCGTTGACACAAATTCGAAAACGCCTGCCTGAGCACTGCAACGCTAGGCTTGTCATCGGTGGGAAAACCACGCCTCGATCAAGCTTGAATCCGAAAGGTTACTCGGGCCGTCTCCCCGGGATCGTGGAGGAAGCACTTTATGCGGTGAGAGCAGGACAACCTCTTTTTATTGCCGGTGGTTTTGGCGGGGCTGCGGCTGTTCTCGCGAGTTTGCTCAGTCCCGAGGCAAAGCTTCCGATTGCGCGCGAGTCGATTGCGGCGATCGAGGCGAATTCTCAGTACAAATCGGCAATCGACGAGATTCTCGGCAGCTACGACGTCAGTCTTACAGGATTGGAGGAAACCGACAGAGTCAGAATGATGACGACCCAACGCGCTTCTGATCTTGCTGGCCTGATAGTCAAAGGACTCGCGAATCGAGACTGGGGTGCTTCTACACAGAGCGGTTCTTCGGGAGGGCAGTGCTAATGGAAGGACTGAAGCTGTTTCTCAGTTACGTCGAAGATGACGAAGGAGAACGGATCACAGATCAATTGCATAACGCGCTTTCGGAATTGCATATCGGCTCGGTTATGGCCAAGCACAACATCAATCCAGGTGCAGACTGGGTTGAAACGATACGGAAGCATCTATGCGACAGCATCGCTCTTGTGTGTGTGGCAACCAGCGGCTATTCCAAGAGCGTCTGGGCTCAACAGGAGATTGGGTACGCGCTGGGGCGCAAATTGCCGGTTTTGTGGATCAGATACGCAAAGGATGAAGTGCCGCTCGGTTTTCTGGCTCATCAGCAGGCATTGGAACCAAAAGACGTTGCGAAACCTGCAGGGATAGCCGACGCTGTCCTTCAGTGGCTCGCTTCGAATGGTCAAACTTCTGATTTCATTGCCGACATGCTGATCTTTGCTCTGGAACAGTCGGAGTCTTATGACGATGCGCGTGCGTTAGTGAAGACTTTGGCGACGTTGAAAGGGCTGACGGGCAGTCAATGGAAGCGCGTAGAGGCCGCTGCGTCATTCAATAGACAGGTTGGCAATGCAGTGATCTGGACCAATCGCCATTCCGTCAACCCAGAAGACCAACCATCCGCTGTGGAGTGGTTGAAAACCGAGCTTTCTGCGTCTCTTTCGGAAGACTCTTCTGATTAGCAGACATCTTCTTGAAGTCGAAGTCCGTATTGTCTGCGACCTAGTAGGGGATCGAGATGTGGACATCGTCCATGCCGACTTCCTTACGCAAGCCGCTTGGCAGCAGCAAATCACAGAAAACGTCGCATCTTGGTGAATGCCCCGCCTCAAGGCGACGACGACCTCAACGCCCGATTTGTCGCGGCGGTGAAGAGGCGCTTTCTCCCGGAGCGCGGAGAGGCGCTTTCTACCAGAACGCCGGCGTAGATGCGCAAATCTCGAATGGAGAGGGATCCGAAAGGCAAGCCGAAAGCCTCGGGGCGTAAAGCTTTGGCTCGGGCGCCGCGCTCGCCGCTGAGGCTTGCGCGGCGCCCGGGGCTTGCCGTTTGCCGGGGTGTATGTTGTGCGTCAGGCGAGGCTTGGCGCCCGCTTTGCCCGCCCGTTATATCCTGGCCGCGATGGGTGACGAAACTTCGACGTCGACCCTTGGTCTCAGGCCAGCGAGGGCTGGAGGCCGAGGCTGCCGACGAGGTGGTCGCGATAGGCCTGCGAAGTGACCTCTTCCAGCCAAGCGCGGGCCGCCGCCAAGCGCTCGTCAAGCCCCAAACGTTCGATGACTTCCTCGTTGTTCTCGCCCTTGTAGAAACGGGCAAGGGCTTCGATCGCCTCTCGAGCCTGCCGTGCGTCGCGGGCCGCCTTGGCGTCCAGACGCTCGGAATACCAGGCCGAGTTCAGAATGTTCTCGCGCTCGAACTGTGCGCGGAACTCCGGGCTTGCCAAATTCCAGCCCTCGCGCGAGACGCCGTCGATCATGATCTCCAGCAGGGCCCGCAGCGGCGGCACGGCCCACTCGATGGAGCCGTCGGCCCGGTAGTGCTCCGCCACAACCTTGTGGGTGGTGACGATGACGTCCACCGAGTCGGCGAAGATCGCCTCGTCCTGCAGCTCGGGGCGCAGCATCTCCTCGGTGAAGACGATGTCGGGATGCAGGAAGATCCGGCCGAAGAAGGTCGAGGCGAATGCCCGGTTCATGCGGTAGCCGAGGCGGGAGGCGTGAACTGTGCGGCCCTCGTATTCGAAGTCCTCGATCTTCTCGAGAAAGCCCCGCTTGACTAGATTGCGGGCGTTGCGCTCCTCGACGCTCATTCGCGAGAAGATTTCGGGGATGAGCAGGGAGATGTCATGCGCCACCTTGACCTTCGGGCCGATGTAGCCGGCGGAGGACAGCCAGCCGTCGTAGCCGCTGAGGGCGTAAGACAGCAGCGCGGCGTTGAGGTCGTATATGGCCGGCAAGGCGTTGAACGGGGCCTTGGTCAGGGCGCCCTCGCTTCCGGCGCCGGTCGTCGAGGGGGACTTCCCGGTCATGGACGAGATGAACTCCATGAACAGCTCGGGAAGCTCCATGTAATGGAGGGGATTATACGCGCACAGCGGCGGCACGCCTTCTTCGGGCGGGTTGTTGCGGCGCCCCGCGGCGACGACGTCGACGCTGTGGCGCAGCGGCTTGTCCAGCGGAACGTCGCGGAAGAGGTGGTTGGACAGATCCGCCAGCGCCACGTCCTTCGGATTGGCGATGTCCGGGCGGACCTGGAGATAGCGCGGATTCTTGGTGGGCACCCCGTTCACCAGGCGCGGGTTCGCCGTGCAAACCCAGTAGGTTTCCTTGGCGGGGTCATCGGCCTTCGGCAGTTTCGCCGCGCGGTTGACCAGGTTTTGCATGGGCTCGGTGAAATGTGACAGCCCGGGGGCGTCCGCGGCCATTGCCCGGGCGTCGTCGGGCGTCAGCGGCTGGAAATTCGAGATGAAGAGGTCGGCGTCGGGGGCGGACATGTCAGATTCGGTCTGCTTGTCGTAACCGCGCACGATCGCGTCGTCGGGCCGCTGGAAGAGCAGGCTCTCGCAATTGGCCACGAACTTGCGTGAAAGCTCGGAATCCGGCGTCGATTCGAGCCCTCCGGGTGCGACGATCGAGGCGGTGATGTCGTCCTCGGTCTGAACCTTCGCGGCGGGCGAGAAATCCGGACGCAGAGAAAGGAGGCGCCAGGCTCCGTCGTTTTCGAAGCCCACACGCAGCATGTTGACTTTGATGACTTCGCCGTCCAGTCGCAGCGAGTTTCCCTTGCGGCCGTTGATGATTCCCACGGAAAAGTGGCTGCGCCAGTCCTTGCCCCAGCTGGGCTGGTAGAAGCGCTTGACGGTGAAAATAAGCTCCTTGATGTGGTCCGGGATGGATTCGAGGAAGGCGTTGTATTCGTCGGTGTACATAGACGACGGCGTCAGCAGCTTGATCACGCTTCCCAGCGAGCGACGCTCGGAAAGGATCGAGCGGTGATGCTCGCTCTTGTTCGCCGGGTCGACGAAGCGGTCGGCGTAGTTGCCGTCGAGGATTCTCTGGACGGTGTCGAAATCTTCGTCGACGTCGCCGACGTAGGCTTCGCCGAATACGAAGGCGTCGAGGAGAGACTTGGATATCTCTGACTTTCCGCCGCCTGAAACTGTGGCGGGCTTGTGCGCCTGGGTCGACCATGGAGCCGTGCCCACCAGATGCCACTGGGTGGCGTCGCCCTCGCGGTGCTTGGCGTGCACCCGATAGCCTCCGGGTGCCACGTAGGTGTTGCCCACGAGCAGCCGAATCGAGGATTCCCCGCCGTCGGGCCGCGTCCACGCGATCGTCTGGCTGCGCATGGAGTAGCGGGCCCCGCCGGGCACCAGCACAACTGTTGGGTCCTCGACGGCGACGGCCGAGCCGTCCTCGCGCACCTCGAAGCGGCCCGGGTTGCTTTCCACAACGTGTTCAAGGGTCAGGCCCTCGGGCGTGTGGACGTCGGTGAACTCTTGACCCAGGTTGTAGCGCGGGTAGGCGATGGCGCCGCCGGCGTGCTCCTCCTCGACGCAGCCGAAGAGGTTCGCCGAGTAGCCGATCTGTGTTTTCACTTCCTTCTTGCAGTAGCCGAAGTAGTTGTCCGCTACGACGGTGACGATGACGCCGCGCTCGTCCCGCGCCACGCACTTGAATGCCTTGCCTCCGTTGTAAAGCTCGTTCTCGTCTTTCCAGCACTGGCCGTCGCGGCGCTGGCGTTCGGTGGCATCCTCCCACGAGGGCAGGCCCAGCTCCTTCTTGGTCAGCTTCGTCAGATGCGGCGCGAGGACGACGCAGCCGGTGTGGCCGGTCCATGACTCCGGCGCGAGCGAGGCGTCGTTCTCGGGAAGATAGGGGTCGCCGCCGTTGCCGAAGATTCCCTCGACGAAGTCGAGATTCGAGACGAGACCGCCCGGGGCGATGAAGCGGATCTCCATCGACCGTTCGGCAGAGAAGCCGGGAACCTCGGGGACGACGATGGGACGCAGCAGCAGCGAGACAAAGCAGCGGGCGGGTTCGGCGCGGGTCGATGCCCACGGCAGGGTCAGCAGGTCGTCCGGCGCGTCGACCGCGTGGGCCAACAGCCGTGCGAAGACGTCACGGTCCACGGCGATCTTGTCATCCGGGATGGGAAGGCCGCCTTCGGCGACGTGGAAGACGCCGGCCGTTGTGCGGCGGTCGTTTCGAGGGTTGTGCAGGACGCCTCCCAGCACTTTGTAGCTCTCGACGTAGTCGGAGACGAAGCTCGTGGAATCCGCCGGGAGCGATAGCGCGCGAGCCAGACCGGGCTGGTCGAGCACGAAAGTGGAGCGCGGCAGCTGGGGAGTTTCGGCGGCGCCCTCCAAGTAGGAGTCGAGGAAGTTCTGGATGCGCTGATCGGCAGCGCAGGGGCGATGCGCCAGGCGGCGAGAAAGCTCGCGCTGGCGTGCCAATATCGGGGACATGAGGCTGTCCGTCTCGCTCTGATCGACCTGCGCCAAAGCGGGAATTCCCAGAAGCTCCAAGCGCAGGGCGATGGCGGAAGCAGTGGCTGCGTCTTTAATCGTCATGATATGAGCCTAGCGAATCCGGGAGCCTCTAACCTGTTACGTTCCGCCTAGAAAGACGAAACGCACGAAGTTCGGACGTCGCCAGGCGGTGCGAAGGCCGGGCGGCGCGGGACGGCGTCGTGAAAGGCCTGCGTCGTAAAAGGCCGACGTCGCGAAACCGGCTGTGGTGCGGCCCCCCAAGGTTTAGGCTGGTGACATGGACAGTCAATGGCGCCAGCTGGCTCAATGGATCGGGCAATCTAATCGCATCGTCTTCTTCGGCGGCGCCGGGGTCTCGACGGAGTCCGGCATACCGGACTTTCGCGGCGCCAAAGGGTTTTTCCATCAGGATCGTGAAATCCCGATCGAGCGCGTTTTGTCCATCGACTTCTTCGAGACGCACCCGCAGGCGTATTGGGAGTGGTTTGCACAGGAAAACGCACGCGAGGGAGTCGCGCCGAATGCCGCGCACAAGTTTCTGGCGGAGCTCGAAAAGAGGGGATCGCTTTCCGCCGTCGTCACGCAGAACATCGACGGGCTGCACCAGTCGGCGGGATCCGAGCGGATTTTCGAACTGCACGGAAATTGGTCGCGCCTGCTATGCACGGGCTGCGGACGGCGTTTTTCGATCGCCGATTTCGACGAGGCGCGGACGGGGGCGGCTCCCCGCTGCCCTTCATGCGCCTGCGTCGTTCGGCCCGACATCGTCTTTTACGGGGAGATGCTCGGCAGCGGCGTTCTGGAGGGCGCGGTTCGAGCGATCGCCGACGCCGACATGCTGATCGTCGCCGGAACGAGCCTTGTCGTGTATCCGGCCGCCGGCCTCGTCGACTACTACGACGGCGACCGCCTTGTGCTCATGAACGCCACGCCCACCCCATACGACTCGCGGGCAAACCTCGTCATCCGCGACCCGGTGGGAAAGGTGTTCGCAGAACTCGCCCGGGCCGTCTGACCGCGGCAGTTCGGCCACGGCCCTTGGCCCGATGCCTCCGGCAAGAGTCTGGCTCGCACAAAGCCTTGACGGATCTTAAACTATTCAGTGTGAGCATCGGGCTTGGACCGGTGCGCCGTATCTCAGGAGCCCTCCTCCAAGGCGGAGGGCTCCTCGCTTATTTCTTGGGTTTGCCCAGCTTCTATGGGTACATTGGTCAGCGAAAACGATTTTCCATTCAAGTTCGTTCGTTTTCCCGTTCAAAAGGAGGCGGTCAACCGTCATGGTCAGCCTCGCAGACATCGCCGCTGCGACAGGGTACTCGAAGGCCACCGTGTCCCGGGTTCTCAAAGGAGACCCCACGTTCACCGTGCGTGAAGAAACGCGCAGGCGCATCCTTCAAGCGGGCAACGAGATGGGGTATTCCGTGCAGGGGCGTCGCGTAGGAATTCCGCAGGACGTGGCCGTCTTAGACAACATCGACCCAGAGCGCGGGCTGCAGGACGCCTATTTCTTTGAGATCCGCGAGGCTCTGAAAGCCAAAGCCGACGAACACAACACGAAGCTCACCCCGTTTCCCGACACGCGTTCCCTCGTGGGCGCGGGCAAGAAATTCGACGGTTTCATCTCCATAGGCCCGGCGCCGCTGGCCGACGACGATTTCACGGCCCTCAGCCGCGCACTGCCGCACGGCGTGTTCATCGACATCAATCCGGCTCCGGGGCTGTTCCACTCGGTGCGGCCGGATTTGCAGCAAACGGTTCTTGACGGGCTTGACGCGCTGATGGCGGCGGGCCGTCGTCGCATCGCCTTTGTCGGCGGAACGGGCCACATCATGGGCCGGCATTTTTACGACGAGGAGCTTCGCCATTTGGCGTACTCGAACTGGGCGCAGCGTTTGGGCCTCGACGTCGACGGCCTTTCATACGTCGGCGGCGCCTTCACCGTCGAGAACGGCCGCGGCCTGACTGCCCGGTTGATCGCGGAAAACGAGGATCGCATGCCGGATGCGATCCTCGTCGCCGCGGACCCGCTGGCCGTGGGCGCGTTGCAGGCCCTCGACGCCGCAGGCGTCCGCGTGCCTCAAGACGTCGCCGTCGTCTCCATCAACAACCAGGAGGTCTGCCAATACACCTCGCCGACGCTGACCTCGTTCGACATCGACTGCTCGGAGCTGGCGGAGTCTGCCATTCTCCTTCTCTCGGACTCGATCATCGGCCGATACTCCTCCTGTCACCACGTCCTTGTGTCGACGAAGCTCGTGGCTCGCGACAGCTTCGCCCCCGCGGGGTGAATGCGTGGCGGGTGCGGCACGGCGCCCTGGCCCCGTAGCCTCGCGGCCGGGCCCCGCGCCGCTGTTTGGCCGCCCGCATTCCAAGGTCGGGCAGACCGCCCGGCCCACGCCCTGGGCCGGGGAGTTTAGATAAGCTCCAGATCGACGTCGAGCCGCAGCGGCCGGTCAGCGGCGATGTGGTATTTCTCGTGAACTGGCGACCCCCACGAGTCGTCCCCTCCGACGCCCATCTGCCCTGCGAGGAGCCGCAAATGCGTCAGGGGCGTCCTCGACGGATCGGCCAGCTCCCACTGGTGGGAGGCCTCCTCGATTTGCGCGGAAGAGTAGGGGAGCACAGACACGTTGAGCGTCGATCCCTCCGCCGCGTCAAGCGCCGCTCCTTCCGCGTCCGCCGCAGCAAGCGCCGCTCCTTCCGCGTCCGCCGCAGCAAGCGCCGCTCCTTCCGCGTCCGCCGCAGCAAGCGCCGCCCCTTCGACGTCGGCCGCAGCAAGCGCCGATCCGTCGGCGTCGTGCCGCCTGACGCGTATTCCGCTTCCGGCGCCGTCCGTGATCTCGGCCCATCGCACGCCCCGGTGGTTCCCCGTCTCCTGAGGGACGAGGTAAGGGGCGTAGTCGCGCGCGGCGGTCGTCTCCCACACGCCGAGGCGTGCGCCCGAGGAGCGGTCCGCATAGGTTTCCTCGGGGCCCAAGCCGTAGTAGCGCAAATGCCTCAACTCGCCGGGCAGAGCCCATTCGACACCGAAGGCGGGGATCGTGGGCGCGTGCGCCTCGCCCGGGTAGTCGGCGGTCAGGCGTATGCGCGCGGCCGAGTCGATCGCGTAGCGCAGGGTGACCCGGCTCCTGGCCGGAGTGGCGAGTTCGTAGACGTAGGCGACCGCGACGTCCCCTTCGGAGGCGTCGACGGCGACGTCGACGCACCGCGCATAGCGTCCGGCCGTCGCCCACCGCGCCCGGTCGAAGCCGTGGCCCGCGCCGCGGTCGTTGTCGGTCAGCGGCCTGAACGTCGTGATTCTGGGCGGGCGGAGCACGTACTCTCTGCCGCTCTTCGTCCACGAGACGATCCCGCCCTGGGTTCGCGAGAGCAGAGCCTCCCGCGATCCAACTCGCAGGCCGACGTTCCAGCGCCCGACGGTGACCGCGGGGCTTGGCGCTCCGTTGGCCGGCGCCGCACCCCCTTCATCGCCCGGCGACGGAACCGCGGTCGCCCGCCCTGCCTCAGCCGCGACGCCGTGCGCCGCCTCGCCGACGTCGCGCGTCTCCTTGGCGGCTTGCCCCGGTTTCGCGGGGACGCGCACGGTGTGCTGGCCGAAGGCGATTTCGTGCCCGGCCGGCGCCCACAGAGTCTCCTCGGCAAGGCGCACGCCGACGTCGTAGGTGAGTTCGACGCCGGGCGTCTGACTCTCGGCGCTCGGCCATGGGATGGGAAACTCTTCGGCGTTCCCCGCCGGAACGTCGAACCGGTGCGTTTGGGACCAGACGCTCACGCCGTCTGCGAGGAGGCTGGCGACGAACTCGCAGCTTGCGGTTGAAGCAAATAGATTGTCGTTGACTACGCGCACGCCCGCGGGACTGGGGAAAAGGCGGATGTTCGAGTAAACCTGTTTGACCTCCGCCGCCTTCGGGGAGATTGAACGGTCGCCGAACAGCAGGCCGTCGCCGGAAAATTCGTAGTCGCACGGGCGGTCCGCGAATCCCCCTCCATACTCCAAACAGCCCCGAAGCTCGCCCTGGGTTTCGTCGGCGTGCTCCTTCCACAGGGCCTGGTCGATGAGGTCCCAGATGAACCCGCCCTGGTAATGCGGATACCGTTCCAGATCCGTGTACTCGAACAGGCCTCCGACGGAGTTCCCCATGGCGTGCATGTACTCGCACGAAATATAGGGCTTGTTTGGGGAGTGCGAGACATAATCCTCGATCGCGTCCGGATGGGCGTACATGCGGGATTCTATGTCGGTGACGTCGTCGTACTCGCGATTCCAGGTGACTCCCTCGTAGTGGACCGGGCGGACGGGGTCGAGCTCGTGCGCGCGGCGGTACATGCTTCGGAACACCTCGCCTCCGTAGGATTCGTTGCCCAGGGACCAGATGAGGACCGACGGATGGTTGTAGTCGCGGTGGATCATCGATTCGACGCGGTCGACGCAGGGGCCTTCCCATTCCATGCGCGATCCGGGGATAGCGGTTTCCGGCGTTGCGACGTCGCCGGGGACGTTCCACGAGCCGTGGGTCTCCAGATTGGCTTCGTCGATGAGGTAGACGCCGTAGCGGTCGGCGAGCGCGTAGAAGCGCCGGTCGTTGGGATAGTGGCTCGTGCGGATGGCGTTGATGTTGTGGCGCTTGCAAAAGACGATGTCGTCGATCATCTGCTGCTCCGTGAGGGTGCGTCCCTTGTGGCAGTCAAATTCGTGCCGGTTCACGCCCTTGAAGACGATTCTCTTCCCGTTGAGAGTCATGATTCCGTCCTCGACGGCGAATCGCCGGAATCCTATGCGCTGGGAAACGGTCTCGACGACGTCGGAGACGGCTTCGCCCGAGGAGACCGCGGCGTCCGAGGCGGCGCCCCGCCTGGTCAACGTCAACGTGAGCGTGTACAAGGCCGGATCTTCGGCCGACCACGGCCTGATCCCAGAAAGTTCGCCCGAGGACATTCGGGTGCGGCCCTGCTGCCGCGCCGTCGATTGCCACACGACGGCGCCGGCGTCGTCCGTGAGGACCGCTCGAACGTCGCCCTGCTCCTCCGGTTCGGCGACTGCGGCGTCGATGTTGAGCGAACCGGCCCCGGCCAAGTGGTCGTAATCGGCGTTCACGCGCAGATTGTCGAGGTGCGTGCGAGGTTTGCGGGTCAAAACGACGTCGCGGAAAAGGCCGTGGAAACGCCACGAGTCTTGGTCCTCCAGCCATGAGGCGCTCGAGTGTTCGAAGCAGGCGACGGTCAGAACGTGGTCCGCGGCAGAGGGGTCGATGTCGGCGCCCTCCCGCCCGAACAGGATGCCGGTGACGTCGAACTCGCTCGGGGTGTAGCCGTCTTCGGCGTATCCGACGAAGGCGCCGTCGAGCCACACGTATATGGCCGTCGCAAATCCCTCAAAGGCAATCGTGACGTTGCCGCCGTTCGCGGCTTCGGCGAGGGCGGGGTCCAATCGGAACTCCCTGCGGTAGAGGGCCGCGTGGTTGAGTCTGGGGATCTTCGGCGCTTGAGGGTCTTCGTGTCCGTCCCAGGGCATCTGAATGTTGACGTAGGCGGGGCGCCATCCCCCTTCGGTTTCCAGGGTCGAGGGGACGTCGATTGTTCGGAAGTTCGACGTTTGCCCGTCGGTTTTCGCGAACTCAGGGTTCTCGACGTCGATCTCGCTCGCCAGGACGGTGCGGAACGTCCAGGCGCCGGCCAGGCTCTGCGTCGGTGAGTCCGATGCGTGGTCTGAGTGGGAAGGCAGGCGATTGACGGCGAAAACGGCGGGGTCCTCAAGCCAGGAGGATTTCGCCTTGGAAGCCGACGGGGCGGAGGCCGACGCCGGGAAAGGCGCGGGCAATGAAGACGGGGCGGGGAACGGTGTGGGCATTGGGATCTACCTCCAGTGGTGCATCACGTCGTTGTCGTTAAGGTAAACCGGTTAGCTGCAAGTGTAAACCTGATCCTGTGTGCGCCGCAACGAGTTGGTTTTCTTCTGGACAAATGGGAGATTGACAGCTAAAACTAAGGTAATCTTTGTTTACCTGAATAGGTAATCGATTGTCTGTCGGCGGGGCGCGGTCGACCGCGGTCCGCTCTTCGAAGGAGAAGAAGATGTCCACTACAACCACGAAGGGGGCCCCGCGGGGAAGAATCGTCCAGCGAATCTCATACGCTGTGGGCAACCTTGGGCAGGCGGCGTTCTACAACGCGCTCAGCACCTATTTCGTCACGTACTACGCCGCCCAAACCCTGTTCTCTCACTACGGCAAGTCCGAAGCGAAAGCGCTGATCGGCATAATCACAGCCCTTGTTTTCATCGTCCGCATCGCGGAGATCTTCCTCGATCCCCTGCTCGGAAACCTCATCGACAACACCAACACGCGCTTTGGCCGCTTCCGCCCATGGCAAGTGATCGGCGGCGTCGTCTCTTCGGTCCTCATGTTCGCGATCTTCACCGGGCTGTTCGGCCTCGTAAACGTCAACAAAACCGTTTTCATCGTCGTCTTCACCATCGTCTTCATCCTGCTCGACATCTTTTACTCGATCCGCGACATCTCCTACTGGGGAATGATCCCCGCCCTGTCGACCGAATCGCACGAGCGCGGAGTTTTCACAGCCCTGGGAATGTTCACGGGGTCGCTGGGCTACAACGGAATCACCGTCGTCGTCATCCCGATCGTCAGCTTCTTCAGCGGGCTCTTTGCAAGCTCCTCGGGGCAGACCCAGGCGGGATGGACGGCGTTCGGGGCGATCATCGCCGTCCTCGGCATCGTCACGGCGCTCGCGGTCGCCTTCGGAACCACCGAGCAGGAGAGCGCGCTGCGAGCGAAAGCCAAGAAGAACACGAACCCGTTGCAGGCATTCGTCGCGATCGCCCGGAACGATCAGCTGCTTTGGGTGGCGCTCAGCTATTTGCTTTACGCCGTCGCCAATGTGGCCACCACGGGATTTATGCTCTATCTCTTCACATTCGTCCTGAGGATGCCCAGTGAGTATTCGATCGTCGGCGTCATCGCCTTCGTCGCGGGCTTGGCCACGACGCCGCTCTACCCGCTCATCAACCGTCGCGTGCCCCGGCGCAGTCTATACCTGGGCGGCCTGGGCATGCTCATTGCGGCGTACGTGCTCTTCATCCTGTTCTCGAGCAACGTCGTCGTTGTATTCATCGCCCTCGTGCTGTTCTACGTCCCCGCGACCTTCATTCAGATGACGGCGATACTTTCGCTGACGGACTCGGTCGAGTACGGCCAGCTGAAGACCGGAAAGCGAGACGAGGCCGTCACGCTTTCCGTGCGGCCGATGCTCGACAAGATCGCGGGCGCGGTTTCCAACAGCATCGTCGGCTTCGTTGCGATCGCCGCCGCGATGACCAACGGGGCCGACCCCGACAGCCTCACTGCGGGCAACATCCAAACATTCAAAACGGCCGCGTTCTACGCTCCTCTCGCTTTCATCGTCCTCTCGGCCCTCACCTTCATGTTCAAGGTGACGCTGAGCGAAAAGGCCCACGAGGAAATCGTCGCTCAGCTGGAGGCCAAGCTGGGAGAGGAGGGCGATGGGGAACGCGACGAGGAAGGCAGCGCTAAGGCCGAAAAGGAAGGTTGCGTTAAGGCCGAAAAGGGGGTCTGAGGCTCGGATCCGGCAAAAGGCCGAGGCCGGCAAACGCCTCTGAGCGGGTGTTTCGGAGGGCCGCTCTCTGGGTCCCCATCGTGAACCGGCGGGTTTGACGGTGCGCGAGCCCGCCGGTTCGCCTCGCTTCAGCCTGTCGATCGGAAAGCCAGGCGCGACGGAAGAAACGGATGGAATTGCGGCGGGACTGAATTTCGGCGGCTCCTGCATGCGACGGGTACTAAAAACTGCAACTAAGCCTTGACGTCGCCGTATCCGCGAAGGATGCTCTTCATAATTGACTACTGATCGGTAGGGTCCGCTTGGCGGTCCGGGCGGCTGAAAGGTCCAGGCAAAGGGCGGCCCCGAAGGCTTGAGGAGCCCACCATGTCCAACGCATCCCATTCATCGAATCTGTTCGCGCGCATCCGTGACATCGCGCGTCGAACCGGCGACGTCGTCGATGAGCCCGACTGTGTCGCCCGTAGATCCGGCGGCTCGCAAGTTCCTCGTCGAAAATTCGCGGGGCGCCTCGAGGATGCAGGAATCTATGGGCGTCCTCTCGGGGCCGTGCGCGGGAGGCCGTCGCTTCGACGCAGCGGTCGGCCGCCCCGGCGCGGCTCTTTCCCGTTCGGGCTCGGGCACCTGCCGTCGCGACGGAGCGTCCATCCGTCTAGGCTCGGAGCCTCGCCGTCTCGGCTCAAGGTCGCCGTTGCGGCGTCGGCCTTCTTCGTTGCCTCGGCGATCGGTGCGCAAGCCAGCGCCGGCCAGGCTGACAAGGGATCTGCGCCATCCGGCGCCCTCGCCCTGGCCGCGGATGCCCGGGGCGCGGTCTCGAAGGGCGCGGCGGCGGAGGCCAATCCGGGCGGCGTCGCCCGCGATGCGGCGTCGGCCTCCCACAAAACGTCGGCCTCCCACCAGGCGTCGGCGGCCCGCGCGAAGCCGGCGACCGTCCCCGCCGGGAAATACGTCGCCCTCGGGGACTCCTACGCCTCGGGTGAGGGCGTCCCTCCGTACGCCGAAGGGACCGACGAGGCAAATGGAAACCGATGCCACCGCTCGTCTTCCGCGTACGCCCACCGAGTGAGCGGCCAAGCGGGCAAAACACTCGACTTCGGGGCCTGCTCCGGGGCCCGCACCGGCGACTTCTACAACGCCAAGTCCGCCTGGGGAGAGCCGGCGCAGCTTTCGCGGCTCGACGCCTCAACGGGCCTCGTGACGTTTGCGATCGGCGGCAACGACGCCGGCTTCAGCAGGGTTCTCAGCGACTGCATCGGAGGCAAGAGCCTCCTTCCGTTCGTCGCCTGCAGCACCGACCGGGCGGTGACCGGCCCAGTCGATTCCGCCATCGACGCTCTTCGAGGCAAGACGAAGAAAGAAGGCGTCCGCAGCTACGACTCGATCGCGGCGGACATTCGCTCGCGAGCCCCGAGCGCGACGGTCGTGGCAGTGGGCTATCCGCGCATTTTTCCCGCCGGCGGCGGAACGGGCGGGCCGATTCCGGGGCGCTGTCAGGGCGTGAAAAAGGTGGATCAGCGGTGGATGACGGCGAAGACCGACGAGCTCGACGCCGCCCTCAAGGCCGCCGCGCTGCGCCACGGCTTCCTGTTTGCAGACACGGCTTCCGCGTTCGAGGGGCACGAGCTGTGCGGATCGAACGGATCGTGGATCCATGACATTCTCAACGACGGACGCTTCCACCCGACCCAGGCGGGCCACTCGGCCACAGCGGAGGCCGTGACGGGAACCCTGGGAGGCTTTGGCGGCCAGTCGGATTCGTCGGGTTCCGCAAAGGCCGGAAACTCCAGGGCTCGGGATGCCAAAGCGGGAGGCGCCCGGGCCGAGGGCGTCCAGGCCCGAGACGCCCAGGCTCGTAAAGAGCTCCGGGTCGCCGCGGATCGGGCGGACAATGAGCGGCCTGCAGGCGCAATCGCGGTTGAGCGCGACGGAGACCGGATGTCGCTGGACGCCTCGGCTTCGACCGACGCCGACGGGAAGGTCGTCCATGTCGACTGGTATGTCCAGCGCTCCGACGGCGGCGAAACGGTCGTGTCCGGGGCCCGGACGTCGGTCCAAATTCCCTCGGCGGAGAAAGCGACAGTGACCGCCGTCGTGACCGACGACCGCGGCATGGAAGACTTCGTCACGCGGCACGTGCCCGCAGCGAAGCAAGCTCCGCGCGCTGCGAAAAGCCACGGCTCGCGGCGCCGGCAGGCCGCCCAGGCCGAAGGCGGTTACGCGGTCAAAGCCGCGACAGAATGTCCGCCGTCGTGCGAACCTTCGCGAAGCCTCCGGCGGCGAGGTTCATTGCCGTCGCCCGCATGAGGTTTTCCGCGCTCTCCCGCAGCCGTCCGAGGCCGGGGACCTCGACGTCGATGTCGAACGTTCGCGTGGCGTCGAAGGCAACCGTGACGTCGTACCCGAGGTTGCCGGCCATCCGCGCCGTCGTCTCGACGCACATGTTCGTCTGGATTCCGCAGAGCACGAGCGACTCGATGTGCGAACGGCCAAGCCACGCGTGAAGATCGGGGTTCCCGTAGAACGCCGAGTTCACGTGCTTGGAGATCGTGAGGTCGGCCTCGGCTCGGGCGACGTCCTCCTTCAGTTCGTTGCCTGGGCAATCGGGGTGGAGCGGAGAAAGCGGGTTGGGCGAGTCGTGGCGGACGACGACGAGCGGACCGAGCCGTCTCTCCGCCCATTCGTCGATGAGCTGCGAGACGTTGGCTTCGGCATGCGGATTCGCGGTCGGGCCGTAGACGCCGTGGTCGAAGCCTTTTTGAACGTCGATGACGATGAGGGCTGTGTTCTTTCCTTCCATGGCTCAAGGAAACCAGCGCCGACGCGAGGCCGACAGTGGCACGAATGCCGCCTGCCGATAAAATTCTGCCATGAAGGTGCGAGTGGTCCTTTTGCCGGGGATGCGGGGCTTTGACCTCTGTGCCGCGCTCGAGGTCTTCGGCGGCGACCGGCGCGACAGGGGAGTGCCGCTCAACGACGTCGCCGCGGTCTCTCCTTCGCCCGAACCCGAACTGGAAGGCGGCCTGCGCATCCGGGCGCTTCCGCTCCAGGAGGCCGACGGCTCCGATCTGCTCGTCATTCCTGGATTCGCCGACCCGCTCGGGGCGGTCGATCCCGACGTCGTCCGCGCCGTCTCCGGCGGAGGCGGCGTCGTCCCGTCCGCCGCCGCCCGGGAAGACGCCGCCCGTCCCGGCACCGCCAGGTCCGGCGTCGTCCGAGACGACGTCGAGCGCGCCGCGGCCCTCGTGCTTCGGCTTCACAGCTCCGGAACGCACATCGCCTCCCTGTGCACAGGGGCCTTTCTCCTCGCGGCGACCGGCTTGCTCGACGGAGCCGACGCAACGACCCACTGGCGTTTTTGCGACGAGCTTCAACGACTGCACAAGAGGGTGCGGGTCGATCCGAAGGTGCTCTACACGCACGACGCCGCACGGCGGCTGTGGACCTCGGCGGGGGTCGCCGCCGGAATCGACGCCTGCCTGGCGATTCTGGCTCAAGAGTGCGGATCGGCGGCAGCGGCCGCCGTCGCCCGATCGATGGTTCTGCCGGCGGTCCGCCCGGGAGGCCAGGCTCAGTTCATCCCTCCGTTGAGAGGCGAAACCGAGGGGAGGGCGAGCGAGGGCGAAGAACTGCGAGCGGCGATTCTGCGCGATCTCGCCGCCCCGTGGACGGCTCAGACGATGGCCGATTGCGCACACACGTCGCCGCGCACATTGCATCGGAGATTTCTCGCCGAGACCGGGATGCCCCCGATCCGGTGGCTCATCTCCCGCAGGGTGGCGGCCGCGCAGGAGCTTCTGGAGACGACGGCGCTCGGCGTCGAGCAGATCGCCAGCCGCGTGGGCTTCGGCGGCGCCGTGTCCATGCGCAAACATTTCGTCGCCTCCGTCGGAGTGCCGCCGATCGAGTATCGCCGGGCCTTTCAACGCGACGGCGCCGCTTCCCATCGGTGACGGGCCTTCCCGGTGATTCCCTCCGTCGGCAGCGCAGTGAACGGAATTCCGGGACGCTAGTTGTCTGACGGGCAATATGCGTCTCTTTGTCCGTTTGCCGGACGATTGGGGGGACGCGGGACTCGCCGTGTTTTATAGTTGGGCAATGTTGACCAACTCCGTTCTCATTGCCGTGGTTGTCATGCTGGCCCTCTCGCTGGTGCGCGTCCACGTCGTCGTCGCCCTTTTCATCGGCGCAATCGTAGGCGGATTGCTAGGCGGCCTTGGCCTGGACGGAACGCTGGTCGCCTTTCAGGAGGGGCTCTCGGGCGGAGCGAAGATCGCCCTTTCCTACGCCCTCCTCGGCGCCTTCGCGATGGCCGTGGCCAACTCGGGGCTTCCCAAGCTTCTCGCCGATGCGCTCATTTCGCGGATCGGCGAGGAAAACGCGTCGCGCGAACGCGTGCTGACCGTCATGAAGTACACGATGCTCGGCGGGATTCTCGCCATGTCGATCATGAGCCAGAATCTCGTTCCCGTGCACATCGCATTCATCCCGCTGCTCATTCCTCCGCTTTTGACGGTCATGAACAAACTGCGGATCGACCGGAGGCTCGTGGCCTGCGTCTTGACCTTCGGCTTGGTGACCACCTACATGTATCTGCCGATCGGATTCGGCAGCATCTTCCTCAATGACATTCTTCTTGGCAACATCCGCAAAGCCGGAATGAGGACCGACGGCGTCAACGTGATGGCGGCCATGGGGATTCCCGCGCTGGGAATGGTCGCCGGCCTCCTCGTCGCCGTCTTCTTCTCCTATCGAAAGCCCCGCGAATACGCCGACATTGCGATCGACGGATCGAAGTCCGTCGGCAGCGGCGTTTCCGAACTGGACGCGGTCATCGCCGACGACGGCTCGGACGGCAGCGCCTCCGGCGGCCAAACCGGTGCGGGCGGCTCGGGCAAATCCGGTGCGGGCAGGCGCGGTTTGGCAGGTTTGTTCGGCAAGGGCCGCACCAGTGGCTCGGGCGGCGATTCTGACGAGTTGAAAGAAAAGGGGGAGGCTCGCCCATCCGCCTATCCCATCGTCATGTCGCTCGTCGGAATCGTTGCGTGCTTCGGGGTGCAGCTGTGGATGAAGGCGTCCGGAGCCGAAGCGGACGGTCTGCTCATCGGATCGCTCGTGGGGTTGATGGTCTTCCTCGTCACGGGCGCGGTGCCTTGGCGCGACGCCGACGACGTCTTCACCCAAGGGATGAAGATGATGGCCGTCATCGGGTTCATCATGATTTCGGCCCAGGGCTTCGCCGCGGTAATGGAGGCCACTGGCGACGTCAAACCCCTCGTGGCCGACATCGCCAAAGTGTTCGCGGACAATCGGCCGATGGCCGCGTTCGCCATGCTCCTAGTGGGGCTCATTGTCACAATGGGGATCGGCTCGTCGTTCTCGACCCTTCCGATCATCACGGCGATCTACGTTCCGTTGTGCGTGTCCCTGGGCTTTTCGCCGCTCGCGACGGTTTCCATCATCGGCACCGCAGGAGCTCTGGGCGATGCGGGGTCTCCCGCCTCGGATTCGACCCTCGGCCCGACGGCGGGGCTCAACGCCGACGGCCAGCACGACCACGTGCGCGACACCGTCATACCGACCTTCCTCCACTTCAACCTGCCGCTGCTCGCCGCCGGTTGGATTGCAGCCATGGTGCTGTGAGCGCGGTGTTGCGCTGTCGCCGCCGGGATGGAGGCGACAGCGCCGCCAACCCGTGCAGCGAGCGGTCTTAGGACGCCCTGGTCATACACGGGGACTGGCCGGGCGTACTGACTGACACCGGGGGCGGGTTCACATGCCTGCGAGGGCGGAGAATAGCGCGGCGCGCCAGCAGGCCCAATCGTGGCCGCCGCAAAATTCCTTGACGTCGATGCCGGGAACCCGGGCAGCGAGTCGGTGCGCCAGATGCGCTGTGCCCTCGAGCGCGCCGACGTCGATGCGAATCGAATCCCAAGGAGCTTCCGCCAAGGGGCCCGCCAGGTCGAAGCGCCACAGGGAAGGGGATTGGGCAACGACGTGGCGAACCTGCCCTTCGGACAGAGCAGCCGTCCACAGGGCGCTCAGCCCGCCCAGGCTTTGCCCGGCCGCCCAGGTGCTCTCGCCGTCGTGTGCCACGTTGTAGCGGCTGCGAAGCTCGGGAAGCAGCCAATCGAGGACGGCATCAACCTGGCCGCAGGGAACGCCGAGGCTTTCCCACCGGTCGCCCTCGCTGCCGGCTTCGAGCATCGCCACGTGGAGCGGGGCAATGGCCCCGGAGGCGATTGCGGCGTCGAGAAGCCGAGGGAGTTCGATGTCTCGCGCCCACGTGCCGCCGTCGAAAAGCAGGAGCAGCGGTGTGGGTCGGTCGAAATCGGGAACGTCGGCCTTGGGAACATAGATCCATGCTTGCTCGCAACCGTCGGAGATCTGTTCGACGCCGCCTCGCAGCGCAAGCTCGCCGCCCTTCTGTGCGCCGCGGCTGCGTGGCGGACGCGAGTCTCCGGGCCGAGTGCATTCGCCTTGACGGGCGGCTTCGCCTCCGGTGCGGCGCCCGGCGTCCGAGCACTCGGCCTCGTGCCCGACGTCGCAGCGCCAGAGCTCCGGGGGAGCCTCCGGACCGGCGGCCAGCGAGAACTCGCCCGCCGTCGATCGCATGGCCTCGGAAGAACGTCGATCCAAACTCGACGATTCGAGCGCGGACACGCGCACCGGCCCGTATCCGCGAGCCGCTCTCCAGGGGGAATCGCTCGGATCCGCCGCGCTTGTCGCAATCCTGTATGAGGCGCGCCAACTTCGTGGAAGCTTGACGGTAAGCGCCCATATTCCGGTTCCGCCGAGCCGTGAAAACTCGGCGTTCTCGATGCGCTCCGGTTCAATCAGATCTGCGAGCCACAGCAGAACGTTCCGGGCCGACGGCGCTTCGACGAGCCACGTGTACAGGGCGTCGCGGCCGTAAGGCGTGACAATTGGGTTGGGACGCGAAAGGCCCTCGGCCAGGAGCCTCTCGAAATCGTGGGATTGGCGCGCATATGCGGCTTCGATTGGGCCGGTGACTCGCTCGATGGAGGCCGAGTGGATCGGAACGTTGGCCTCGATCTCTCGGTGGGCCCTTCCATGCCTGTCGCGCCAAAGCTTGGGCTGACGGTCAAACCTCATGAAAATCGCCCCGCTGCCCGCTGGCAACAGTTGCCCCGCTGTCCGCTCGCCGCAATCGCCTCGCCCGGCCGAAGGCCTGTTTCGAATCGGCTAGGCGCCTGTGGAAACAGCTTAAGGCGACGCAGCGGACGCGTTTGAAGTTGACGCCGAAGGCTCCGAAATCTCGCGTGGGTCGGGCAACGCGAACGTCGCCCGACCCACATATCGCCTCGCTCTTGCAGTCAGCCTGCGACTGTCTCAGCTCAGCCGGCCTCGAACGGCCTTTGCCGCGCTCACGAGGTTCTCGAGGGTCGCCTTGGTCTCCGGATACGCTCTCGTCTTCAGGCCGCAGTCGGGGTTGACCCACACCCGGGAAGCCGGAATGGCCGCGACGGCGGCCTCAATGAGCTCGGTGAGCTCCTCTGTCGAGGGAACGCGCGGGGAGTGGATGTCCCACACGCCGGGGCCTATGCCGCGAACGTAGCCGTGCTCGGCGAGCTCGGGAAGGATCTCCATGCGAGAGCGCGCGGCTTCGATCGACGTGACGTCGGCGTCGAGGGCGTCGATGGCGTCGATGATCTGCCCGAACTCCGAATAGCACAGGTGGGTGTGGATCTGCGTCGAGGGCTCGGCGACGGCGGTGGCCAGGCGGAAGGAACCGACGGCCCACGCGAGGTAGGCCTCGTGCTCCTCCTCGGCGAGCGGAAGCCGCTCGCGCAGCGCCGGCTCGTCGACCTGGATGATTGCGGCTCCGCCGGCCTGGAGGTCGGCGATCTCGTCGCGCAGCGCCAGGGCGACCTGGTCGGCCACCTGGGCGATCGGAAGGTCGTCGCGCACGAAAGACCACGCGAGGATTGTGACGGGGCCGGTGAGCATTCCCTTGACCGGACGGTCCGTCAGGGATTGGGCGTAGGCCGTCCACTCGGTGGTCAGCGGCTTGGTGCGGGCGACGTCGCCCCAAAGGATCGACGGGCGTGTGCAGCGCGTGCCGTAAGACTGCACCCAGCCCTGCGACGTGACCGCGAAGCCCTCGAGCAGCTCGGCGAAGTACTGCACCATGTCGTTGCGCTCCGGCTCTCCGTGGACGAGGACGTCCACGTCAAGGCCCTCCTGAAGGGCGATGACGTCGGCTATCTCCGCGCGGATCGCCTCGAGGTAGCCCGCTTCGTCGATTTCGCCGCGGTTGAAGGCCGCACGGGTCTTGCGGATCTGCGGAGTCTGGGGGAAGGAGCCGATCGTCGTCGTCGGCAGCGGCGGAAGCCCAAGCCTCTCGCGCTGCTTCGGCTCGCGCTCGGCGTACTCGACGCGGGTTCGCAGCGACTCGTCGACGGCCGCGACCCTGTCGCGCACGTCTTCGCGGACGACGCCGGCGCTGCGCGAGCGCCTGGCGAGGATGTCCTCTGACCGCCTGACCTCGTCGGCGATCGTGCCCCAGCCCTCGGTGAGTCCCGCGGCCAGGACGACGACCTCGCGCACCTTCTGGTCGGCGAAGGCCAGCCACTCGTGGAGGTTCGCGTCCAGCTCGGGGTCGTCCCACTTTTCCACCTCGGTGTTGTACGGGACGTGCTGGAGGGACGTCGTGGTCGAAACGCTCACTCCCGCCGCGCCGAGGGGCTCGAGGGCTTGGAGGGAGCGCTCGGCCCGCCCGAGGTCGGCCGTCCAGATGTTGCGTCCGTCGATCACTCCGGCCACGAGCACGACCTCGGAGAAGTCGACGCCGGATCCGGCGAAGGGCGCGAGCTGGCCGGCCGCGGCGTGGATCGCCTCGACTCCCGTCTGGGTCAGGGCGGGGATCGCCTGGCTGGCGTCGCCGTAAGGCGTGGTGACGAGGATGTTCGGGCGCGGGTCGACGGCGGCGAGCTGCTGCCACGCCCGGAACGCCGCGGCGATGAGGTCGCTGCGCGCCGCCGGAAGGTTGTCGGAGGTCAATGCGGGCTCGTCGAATTGCACCCATTCGGCCCCCGCGGCGGCCAACTCGCCCAAAAGCTCGGCGTATGCGTCGACGACGTCGTCAAGCCGGTCCAGCGGCGAAAACTCGGCGGGGGCGCCGTCGGCCGCCTTGGCGAGCGCGAGGTAGGTCACCGGGCCGACCAGCGTGGGGCGGACGTCGAAACCCGCCTCCCGCGCTTCGGCGAAACGTTCGACGACGCCGCGGTCCGCCAGCCCGATAGGAGTCTCGGGGCCGATTTCAGGGACGAGGTAGTGGTAGTTCGTGTCGAACCACTTTGTCATCTCCTGCGGCGGCGCCGTGTCGTTGCCGCGGGCCAGGGAAAAGTAAAGGTCGTATCCCGTGCGCCCGGCAAAGCGTTCGGGAATGGCGCCGAGGAGCACCGTGACGTCGAGGACCTGGTCGTAGAGCGAGAACGATTCGGGAATCGAGGCGGCCTCGGTCAGGCCCAGCTCGCGCAGCCGCTTGTAGCTCGCCAGGCGAAGGCCGCGCTCCGCGCTCCGCAGCTCGTCCGCGTCGATTTTCCCCGCCCAATAGGATTCGACGGCGCGCTTGAGTTCGCGGGAAGGCCCGATCCTCGGGTACCCAAGGATTGTCGCTGAGGGGAAGCGGGGTGATGTCATGAGGATTCTCCAGGTGTTTGATAGGGGTTGACGGTCCGCTCGCGTCGCGGGCCCGCCGGTTGACGGACGACGTCGCGTTGCGGGGCGGGCCTAGCTTTCGGAGGGCTTGACGCCTGCAGAGGGCTCGACGCTTTCGGCAGGTTCGACGAGCCCGATCTGCTCGAGCAAGGCCAGGGCGGGTTCGGGTTTGTTGTACGTGTACAGGTGCAGTCCGGGCGCGCCGGATTCGAGGACCTCACGGGCGATGCGCGCGGCCTCGGCGACGCCGCAGAGAGAGGCGGCCTCGGCGTTGTCGGCCGCCCTCAAACGCTCGACGAGCGAATCGGGGGGCGTTATTCCGGTCAGATCGCACGTGCGCGAAAGCCTCCGAAGGTTCGAGGGGACGAGGAGGCCCGCGAGGATGGGTATGTAGACGCCGGCCTGCCGGGCCTTGTCGACGAAGGAGATGTAGGTCTGCGCGTCCCAGAACAATTGGGTGATGGCGAAGCTGGCGCCAGCGGCCTGCTTGAGCAGAAGGCGCTCGACCTCCTGCTCGGGATTCGTTCCGGCTGCGGGATTGCCCGAAGGGAAGGCGGCGACCGAGATCGTCAGCGGGCTCACGGCCGCGCGCAGAGCCGCCGACCCGTTCGCCGCGCAGCGCCGCGTCTCGACGCTGCGGATGAGAGCGACGAGTTCGGTGGCCGACGAGACGCCGCCCGGGGGCGGCCTCCAGTCGGGATCGTCGGCAGGCGGGTCTCCGCGCAGGGCGAGAAAGGTTCGGACGTCGGCGTCGAGGTAATCCTCTATCACCGATTCGACGGTGCGCACGGACGTTCCGACGCAGGTCAGATGGGCAATCGGATTGACGGGGGTGTCGCGGGACAGTCGCGTGACGATGTCTCGCGCGCTGAACCGGTTCTTCCCTCCCGCGCCGTAGGTGACGGAGACGAAATCTGGCTGAACTGCCAGCAGTCTGTCGATCATGGTCCAGAAGGCCGGCGTGTTCTCGGGGCGCCTGGGCGGCATGACTTCGAAGGAAACCGTTGTGTGCGCGCGGCTGTGGCTGCGTTCGCCGGAGGAGCCCCCTGTGACGGGCGCTGTGAGAGAAGGTTGAAACATGGGAGAAAGAGGCAACTGTTCACGTCCTAAGGCAGCGTCGCGAATGCGGCGTTCGGAAAAGGGCTTTGTGAGTTACCTAGGCATTCGGGCGCGCGCACTTCCGCGCTTGGCTGTACTCGGCGCACGCTTGATCGTCATGGCTCAATTATGCACGAGAGCGGGGTTCGGTGCATAAGCGGCGCGTATCGGCCCCGCGCGAGACGGATCACGCGAGCTCGGGCGCAAGGCAGGGCCTCATCGGCTCCGTGAGAGACAGACGCCGCAGAATTCGGAGGCGGCGCAAAGCTCGGCGCGGATGCCGCCCATTTTCCGCGTGCGGCCCGGGCATCGAGTGGATGCGCGGGCCGCGGAACGGAAACGATATTCAGTTGTGTCAAGGGGTCACATCTTCTTCAGTTGTTCACGAATGCTGGGCCACAGCGATTGGGCGGCGGGTGCGTCGACGGCGTCCTGGCGGAAGTACCACCAGAAGTATCCTCCGGCGTACCGCGAGCCGACGCTGTTCTTCATCTGCCCGTGCATGCCGTAGTAATAGTTCGCAAGGCGGCTCTTCTCGGCGAAGTCAGGCTCGGCGATCCCGTCATCCTCGGGACGCTGGGCGCCCACTTCGCCGATCCCCAAGTACGCGTTGGGGAAATACTCGCCCAAAGACTTAAGCGTCTTGGAAAGGTCCTGTGCAGACGGGTGTTGGCGCGGCGTGCAGGCTGTTTCATAGACGGAGAGGAAGACGTAGTCGATCTTGCTGAATTCGCTGCGCAGGGTTCGTGCGTACGAGAGGGTCGATTCCCAATCGTGTGTGTAGCAGTCGGAGCCAGACCAATAGTTGAGAGTGATTGCCGTCCTCCCGCCGTGTTTCTTCACGACGTCGTAGGCGGCTTTGGCCTTCGCGTTGATCTCACGGGGGGAGGAGCCGGTCCATTCCCCATTGAGCTCGTTGCCAATCTCCCAAATGCTGACCTTGTCGCCCAATGCCTTGAAGGCCTGCTCGGTTCGCGTTCTGATCCAATCGGCCGAGTGGTCGCTCAGCTCCTCGGAATCCAAGACTTCGACCATGATGTTCGCGTGGGGGGAAAGCGCGTCGACCGCTTTCTTGTAGTCTGCGACGGGAACTCCCGAATCCATGACAAGACGTACGGTCAAACGGGAATCGTGTGTTTTTATAACGGATACAGCCTTGCCAATGTCGTAGGGCGTATCTAATGTCACTCCCTTCAAGGGGAGCGAAGGCGCGGATGTGAGTGCCACTGGATAATCTTCGTCCTCGTTTAGATTGCTTCGATTGACCATGAAGACCAAGGCCGCTAAAGCCGTGACGACAAAGCCAACGAGTGCAAAACGGATCGGTTTGCTTAACGTCATATATATCATTCTGCCTCAAAGGGAGGTTGAAATGTGAAAACTGGGAAAAATTCACGTCAAATCCCTAAGTTTTTCGAGTCGTAACTCAGAATTTTCCCAAGCATTCGAAGGGTTGAGTGGAGACTTCAGCTGAGAAAGAACAGATTTGCGCGGGAAGCAGCGTTTACGTTTTCGGAGGGTCGGACGTGGCCTTCGCCGGCCGAAAACAGGATGGCGGCGGGGGAAATCACCGTACCAAAGCCGGAAGTGTTTCCGGAAAGTGCGGTGACTTGGCGATATCTTCGCGAATTGGCGCGGAAAACGATCCGGCCCCGTCGGGAATTCCGACGGGGCCGGGCGCTCAGGCTGCAAGCTCGGTCGCGTTTGCCTTCTCCCAGGCGTCTTGCGCCGCCTTCAAGCGGAATGCCGCGCGCTCTGCGCGGGACGGCGAAGCGTGACGATCGAGCGAAGCGAACTCAGCGCGAGCCGATTGCAACTCGGCTGCGGCGCGGTCCTTGCGCCGCGTTTCTTTCTCCTTATTCATTTGTACCTACTCCTCAACGGCGAACAGGTGAGGAACGCCGACACTTTCGTGCGTGCTTGCCGCTGGCGGCAAGCCAACGGCTGAGCGCCCTGCTGCGGCGCATCGTCTACGCAACGCAAGCGACCCTTTTCATATTCCGTTTGCGTAGAAGGTATAAAGTACACTCGTGCGCGTGCAATTGCAAGCCAGTGGCGAATGTCGCATTGGCACAACAGTGTTTAAAGTCTTGGGCGGCGTAGTGTTGAACGGCTACGTCGTGAGGAGAAGAAGGCAACTATGCGGATAAGACAATTCATCGGCCGTCGAGAGTGGTTGCTTGCCGCGATCGCCTTCGCGACCATCGTCTTGCAGGTCTACTTCGACCTCAAGGTTCCCGAGTACATGCAGGAGATCACCAAACGCATCGTCACTCCGGGGACTCGCATGCAGGACGTCCTTGGAGAAGGCTCCCTCATGCTTGCGAGCGCGCTCGGCTCAATGGCCGCGATGGTGGCCACGGGATACTGCACGGCCGTCATCGGAACGAGGGTCTCCCGCAGGATGCGCGCCGACGTCTTCGAGAAGGTTCTGAGTTTCTCGCTTCCCGAAGTCGGGAAATTCGGAACGCCCAGCCTCGTCACCCGGTCGACCAACGACGTCAACCAGGTGCAGCTCTTCATCGTCATGGGCGTCCAGATGCTCGTCAAATCCCCGATATTGGCGGTTTGGGCGATGACCAAGATTTCCGGCGCGAACGGGACTTGGACGGCGGCGACGTCGATCGCCGTCGCCGTGCTCGTCGTTCTGCTGGGCGCCGTCACCGCCGTCGTGATGCCTCGCCTCATGCGGATGCAGAGAATCACCGACGACCTCAACCGGGTGACGCGCGAACACCTGACTGGCCTTCGGGTGATCCGCTCGTACAACGCACAGAGGTTTCACGAAGGCAGGTTCGAGGAGACGAACGCGGAGCTGACCCGCAACAACACGCAGGTGATGGCCGCTTTTGCGCTTCTCATGCCCGCCCTGACGGCGCTCATGACCGCCTTGACGCTCGCAATCTACACACTGGGCGCCGGGATGATAGATTCTGCGTCCGGCGCCGAGAGGATCACCCTCTTCACGCAGATGGTCGTCTTCTCGGCCTATGCCTTGCAGATCGTCGGCGCCTTCATGATGCTGGCCTTCATCTTCGTGTTCCTCCCGAGGGCGAGGGTTTCCTGGAAGAGAATCCTGGAGGTTTTGGACGCGAAGCCCTCAATCCGGGACGGCGGGGCCAGCGTCGGCCGCTCGGGCTTCAAAGGGACGGTGGAATTCAAGAACGTCTCCTTCCGCTACCCCGACGCCGAAGACGACGCCCTCAAAGAGATCTCCTTCACAGCGGAGCCGGGCCAGACGGTGGCCGTCATCGGTTCGACCGGATCGGGGAAGTCCTCAATCGTCAATCTCATTCCACGCTTCTACGACGTGCGCGAGGGGCAGGTTCTCTTGGACGGGCGCGACGTCCGCGAGTGGACGCAGGAGGCGCTGCGCAATCGAATATCGCTCGTTCCGCAGAAGGCCACCCTGTTTTCGGGGACGATCGCCTCAAACATCGATTACGGGAAGGGGACGAAAGAGCTTGCCCCCGCCGACGTCGTCGAAGCCGCACGCGTGGCGAACGCCTCCGAATTCATCGCAACGAAAGAGGATGACTACGCCTCGGCCGTCGCGCAGGGCGGATCGAATTTCTCGGGCGGACAAAAGCAGAGGCTGTCGATCGCGCGGGCCGTGGCCCGCGACGGCGAAGTCATGATCTTTGACGATTCATTTTCAGCTCTCGACTACAAGACGGACCGCGACGTGCGCGCCGCGCTGCGAGATGCCGCAGCGGGCGCGACGATCATCATCGTGGCCCAACGGATCGGCACCGTCCGAAATGCAGACAAGATCCTCGTCGTCGACAAGGGGAGGATCGTCGGCATCGGAACCCACGACGAGCTTTTCGCGAGCAATCCCGTGTACCGGGAAATCGCGCTGTCCCAGCTGAGCGAGGGGGAGCTGGCATGAGCGAAGGCAAGGAAACCTCAAAGGGCCAGGGCGCCGTGGAGGCTTTGGGCGGGGGCACCGCAAAGGCCTCGAGCGGCGAGCGCGACCTCGACTCCGTTCGGCGCGGCCTGGAACTGGCCCGCAGCAATCGCGAAAAGGGCCTTTCCGAAGGGGACAACCTCCCATCCGGCGTCTTCGGAGGGGAAGGCGGCGGCGTGGACCGCAAGGCCATAGGCGCCATGGGCCCGACCGTCAAAAAGCTTCTCGCCTACGCCAGGCCGGTGCGGTTGCTGCTCGTCGCCGCGACGTTCATGGCCGTGGCGGGTGCGGTGCTCACCGTCATCGCGCCCGAGTATCTGTCCGACATCACCGACGAGATCGAAAAAGGGCTCGCGGGGCGCGTGAATATGGACGAGGTGCGGAGGCTGACTCTCATCTCGGTTGCGATTCTCGTAGGATCCTTCCTCTTTAACTTCGTCGAGGGCCTGCTCATGGTCCGTGCTACCCAGTGGACCGCCCGAAAGATGCGTTCGGACCTCGACCGCAAGATCGACCGCCTGCCCTTGGCGTACTTTGACAGGCAGTCGGTCGGCGACACGCTTTCCCGCGTTTCCAACGACGTCGACACTCTCTCGCAGACTCTCAACAACTCGGTCGCATCGATCGTCAGCGGGGTCATCACGATTCTCGGCTCGGCGATCATGATGTTTGCGACCGAGTGGAGGATGGCGCTTGCGGGTATCGGCGCGGCCCTCATCGGCGTCTTCGGCTCGGGGGCGATCATGGGCGTCAGCCAGAAGCACTTCGTCGCTCAACAGCGGCAGCTGGGCGCCCTCAACGGACACATCGAAGAGACGTACTCCGGCCATCCGGTCGTCCGCGCGTTCAACGCCGAGGAGAACGCGCGCCAGGAGTTCCACGAGCGCAACGACGCCCTCTACACGAGCGCGTGGAAGGCGCAGTTTCTCTCCAGCCTCATGTGGCCGCTCATGGGATTCGTGGGCAATCTCGGGTACGTCGTCGTGTGTATCGTCGGCGCCGTGCTCGTCCTCAACGGAACCGTGGCAGTGGGCGTCATCGTCGCCTTCATGGTCTATATCCGCATCTTCACCAATCCCCTCGGGCAGATGGCCGAGGCCGCGACGTCGTTCCAATCGGCCGCTGCGGCAGGCAACCGGGTGTTCGAACTGCTGGACGAAACCGAGATGGACCCCGAGTCGGACAAGCCGGCTGGCGTTCCCAAGGTTAGGGGCGACGTCGATTTTGACCATGTGAAGTTCGGCTACGTCGAGGGGCAGGAAGTCATCCACGATTTTTCCGCGAGCGTCAAGGCCGGCCAGAAGGTCGCCATCGTCGGTCCGACCGGCGCCGGAAAGACCACGATGGTCAACCTGCTCATGCGCTTCTACGAGCTGTGGGACGGCGAGATCCGGATCGACGGCATTCCGACGTCGTCCATGCGGCGCGAGGACGTCGACGCCCTCTTCTCGATGGTCCTTCAAGACACGTGGACTTTCGAGGGGACGCTGCGCGAAAACGTCGTCTACCGCAGCGAGGGGGTCTCGCCCGAGCGCCTCGACGAGGTCATGGACAAGGTCGGGCTTTCCGAGCTCGTCTCGCAGCTGCCGCAGGGATACGACTCCGTCCTGTCCGAGCAGACCACGCTTTCCGCCGGGCAAAAGCAGCTTGTGACGATCGCCAGGGCGATGCTCGCCGACAATCCGCTTCTCATCCTCGACGAGGCCACGTCTTCAATCGACACCCGCACAGAGAAGCTCATTCAGGAGGCGCTCGACACGCTCACGAAGGACCGCACGTCCTTCGTCATCGCCCATCGGCTCTCGACCATCCGCAACGCCGACGTCATCTTCGTCATGCGCGACGGCGACATCGTCGAGACGGGGAACCACGAGGAGCTCCTGGCCCGCGGAGGCTTTTACGCGGAGCTGTACAACTCGCAGTTCGACACCGACGGCTGACGAGCCGCGACGTCGTCGCTTCGGCTTGGGTCTCCTGCGCTCGCGGTTTGAAGGAGGCCCCTTTCCGGCGTTCAATGCGCGCAGGAGAAGGCCCGTTTTCGCCGTCCGTCCGGTCTTGGCCGGGCTGGCTCAGGTCCGCGAGGGACCTCGGCCCGCGACGGCTCGAACGACGTCGTCTGCGTTCACTCCCGGCTGGAAGTAGACGGACACGCGATAGTTCAGCCTGCCCGATGCGAGCCAGCCCCGTTCGGGGAGGCCGGCCGCCTTCCGCCAGGAGCCGCCAATCGAAGGCGCAAAGGCGTCGGCGCCTTCGACGTCGACATCGACGTCGGTGACGACTAAGACGTCGGCCACGTTGACGGCCTCTGCGTAAAGGGCGGCTCCTCCGATGATCCAGGCCTGTTCGCAGTGCGACGCCGCCTCCGCCGCCTCGGCCAGGGATCGGACGGCCTCTGCGCCGTCGGCGGCGAAGCTCGGATCGCGAGAGAGGACGATGTTGCGGCGGCCCGGAAGCGGGCGAAATCTGGGCGGCAGCGACTCCCAGGTTTTGCGGCCCATGATCACCGGATGCCCTGAGGTCACCCGTCGAAAGAGCGCGAGATCCTCGGGGAGGCGCCACGGCAAAGCGCCGTCCTTCCCTATGGCCCGTTCGCGGCCCTGCGCCCAGATCGCCCCGAGAATCATGCAGATCCGGCCGTCATACGGCCACGGGGGCGTGGAGCTTGGGATGGTGCCGATACCCCTGTGAGGCGTCGATGTCGTCCATCGCATACTCGAATATCGACGGGGCCTTCCTCAGGCGCAGCGTGGGGAAAGGATAGGGTTCGCGCGTCAGCTGCTCTTTCACCTGCTTGACGTGGTTGAGATAGATGTGGCAGTCCCCGCCCGTCCACACAAAATCGCCGACATCTAAGCCCGCCTGCTGAGCCATCATGTGCGTCAGCAGGGCGTAGGACGCGATGTTGAAGGGGACGCCGAGGAAGAGATCGGCGCTGCGCTGATAAAGCTGGCACGAAAGCCTGCCGTCGGCGACGTAGAACTGGAACATCGCGTGACACGGCTGCAGCGCCATTTTGTCGAGGTCGGCCGGATTCCAGGCGCTGACCACCAGTCGGCGCGAATCGGGATGCGCCCGCAACTCGCCGAGCACCTGCTCGATCTGGTCGATATGGCGACCGTCGGGCGTGGGCCAGCTTCGCCATTGATAGCCGTAGACCGGGCCGAGCTCGCCGGCGTCGTCGGCCCACTCGTCCCAAATCGTTATTCCTCGCTCCTGGAGCCAGCGAACGTTCGTGTCGCCCGAAAGGAACCATAGGAGCTCGCCTTTGACGGCCTTCATCGCCACGAATTTCGTGGTGATGCGTGGAAAGCCCTCGGCGAGGCGGTAGCGGATCTGCCGCCCGAACACGGAGAGAGTCCCCGTGCCCGTGCGGTCGCCTTTCTCCGCCCCGTTTTCCAGGACGTCGGCGAGCAGATCCTCGTAGGCCCGATTGACCGTCATGAGCCCTGTTCTTCGATGACTTCCTCGACCAGCTTGGCGTCTTTGGCAAGCAGGCGATCGACCATTCCGGCGGCCCTCTTCTCGATCTTCCCGCCGAGGAGGGGGATCTTCACCTTGAGGGTGGCAGAGAGGTCGGCCGTCGTGGTCGCGTCGCCGGAAAGCTTGAGGGCCGCCGAAACTTCGGCGGGCAGGCCGTGGGGATCGACGGTGTACGTCACGCTGTCGCCCGACGCGACGGTGGTGATCGTCACTTTTGCGCCGTTTCTTGCGAAAGTTCGAGCCTTGGAGGGGAGCCGTTCAGCGGGGACGTTCACCACGGTCGTGGCCTTGGATCCGTCGACGGTGTGCGTGTAGTCGTCAACGCGTGCCAGCTTGGCCCGCTTGGCCGCCAGCTCGGATGAGAGAAGCGCCTGCGCGACGGCGCTCGGGCTCGCGTTGTACGTCTGTGTGGTAGAGATATCCATGCCATCTATTGTGCACGACCGCGATAGGCTAAGGCACATGCCTTCGCTTTCGAACATGCTCGCCCGCGCTCGGCGCCTCACCACGGCGGACCAGGACTGGATTCACCAGCTTGTGGGGGATTGGCAGACGATAGCGGACGTTTCTTTTTCGGACCTCCTTCTCGTCGTGCAGGACGTGGGCGGCTGCACAACCGTGGTGGCGCAATGCAGGCCCGCCACAGCGAGCACCTTCTACGAGAACGACATCGTGGGGCGTCAGATCGAGCCGTGGCTCGCCGAGGCGATCGACGAAGTCCTCGACGACGGCGTCGAACGCTTGATCCCCCGCCAGGGGTTCAACCTCAAGGTGGTTCCTGTTCGCCGTGAGGGAAAGGCCGTCGCCGCGCTGTGCATTACGGAGGCCGACTCGTTGGACGTCGTTCCGGTCCAAGTTCCGGCGCTGACCACCAACTATTCGACCATCTCTTCGCATCTCGTCCACATGGTGACGACGGGCGAGTTTCCCTTCGACGGCAGACCGACAGGGTACAGGCACGGCACTCCGCGCGTGACGGACGGATTCGTCCACCTCGATCCGGAGGGCGTCGTGCTCTACGCAAGCCCGAATGCTGTCTCCAACTACCATCGGCTCGGGATCGGAGGGCCAATCGTCGGCAGCCTGTTGGCCGAGGTCATCACGGACGTCATAGAGGACCACAGCGTCGTGGACGAGGCGCTTCCCGTCGTCGTCATGGGGCGGGCGCCGTGGCTTGCAGAAGTTGAGGCCCACGGCGTCATCCTTTCGCTGCGGGCGGTGCCCCTGACGGACAAGGGAAGGAAATTGGGCGGGATCCTTATGTGCCGCGACGTCACAGAGGTGCGCCATCGCGAGCTGGAGCTGCTGACCAAGGACGCGACTATCCGCGAGATCAACCATCGGGTGAAGAACAACCTCCAAACGGTCTCAGCCCTTTTGCGCATGCAGGCGCGCAGCGCCGACGTGAACGCGGAAACGAGGCAGGCCTTGGAGAACGCCCAGCGGCGCGTGGCGACGATCGCCCTCGTCCATCAAACGCTCTCGGAGACGGTCGAGGAAAACGTCGATTTCGGAGAAGTGTTCGGCGCGCTGCTCAACCTTGCGCGCGACGTCGCGGCCACTGACGTGTCGGTGACCACGCACCTTACGGGCGATTTCGGCAAAATCGATGCGACGAAGACGACGTCGCTTGCCGTCGTGTTGACCGAGCTTGTGTCCAACGCCGTCGAGCACGGCCTGGTCGACGGCGGTCACATTGAAGTGACGGCTGACCGGGACGGCGATCGCCTGACGATCGACGTCGAGGACGACGGTTTGGGAATAGCCGGCGGCGGGCCCGGCAAAGGGCTGGGCACGAAAATCGTCAAAACGCTGGTTGAGGCGGAACTTCGCGGGTCAATCCAGTGGCGCTCGCGCCCGGGCGGGGGCACTCGGGTTCATATCGAGGCGTTCGTCGGCAAGTAGAGGGGCTCATGGGCCGCCAAAACCGCCTGCGGCTGGCAGGGGCGAGACTGCCGAGTGAGGCCGCGCGGAAGTCAGCGGCGCTGCGGAGCGCCGCCAGACCGCGGTTCCTAGGTCAGACTAGAACGGCGTGCGCGTGCCGTCCTGCGCTTGAGCGAACGCCGCTCTTCTTCGGAAAGCCCGCCCCGTACGCCAGCGTCCTGGCCTGTGTCCAAAGCCCATTTGAGGCAAATGTCCTGGACGGCACAGCGATTGCAAACTCGCTTGGCCTGCTCGACCTGCGCGATGGCCGGGCCCGAATTGCCTATAGGGAAGAACAGCTCCGGGTCCTCAGTGAGGCAGGCAGCCCGGTGACGCCAATCCATATCGATGTATCTCCTTCGTGTGTTAGCACGCCGTGCGTGATGCGTGCAGTTAATAAGGGTGGCAGGTTTGAGCCTCCACGTAAAGACCTTTTTTCGTGATGTTCGGCCTTCCTTATTCTCACGAGTTGGACTTGTGGTCCATTAGCCTTGTGGACTGGGCCAAATGTCTCCCTGTTAACGTCCTTAAAGTGAAATAAATCACTGCACCGATTGTTGTCGCTTCGGCAAGGAGAACGCAGACGAGGCCAAGGGGCGGAAGGGCGCCTTCCACTGCGCCGCCCATGCACGAGAAGAATGCGGCGCCCACGCCCGAGGAAACGAGGATGCCCAGAAGCGCCCCAAGGATCATTCCCGCGGATGTGAGCGCGCATTGACGCGAAGCCTCCGCGCGCCTAATCGAGCGTCCGGACGCGCCTATCGCGCGAAGAATCTCGAAGTCACGCCGTTTGGCTGAAAGCGAGAGAGCGATCGCAAGCGACGCGCCAAGGCCGGATGCGACGGCCAGGCCTGCGAGCGCCCCGGTCAGCAGACGCGCGATCGAGTCGACGGCGGCGGAATAGGCGGATCGTTGACGCAGCAAGGAAGACGTGACCTTTGCCAACACGTCGCCGCTGGCTTCGTTGACGTCGTGGGCGATGGATCGGACCTTTTCAACCGTCGGCTCGTCGCCGCGCGTTCTCAGCCACAGGGCTGCGGGCGTTCCGACGTCGTCGAGCTTCCGCAAGTCTTTGAGCGAAACCGTGGGGGAGACGACGCCGCCGAAAGCGACCGAGAGCCTCAGCTTCTTGCCGTCGCGCCCTGTCACGGCGATCGTCCTCTTGGCCGTTTTCGCCGTGCGCATGTGCTCGGGAAGGGTGACGGTTCCGGCTTTCTCGTACGCCGCACGCGAATCGCCTCGCAGGGCCGACGAGGCGCGAACCGGATCGACGGCGGAAAGGGTGAGTTTGCCGAAGTCCGAATCGACCTTGGTTTCGTAGACCGGCACGACGGCGGCGACGTTGGGATTTGCCGCGGCGGCCTTTTCCTGTGAAGCCGTGATTCCCAGGCCGACGCCCTCCGAGTCGGTCGCCTGGCGCACGTCGACGTCGCGCGGGAAGGAAGCGTCGATGGCGGCGAGCGCGTTTGCGTGGGCGACTCCGATCGTGACCGCCGCCGACGACAGCAGGAAGGTCGAGGCAAACAGCGTCGCCATGGCCGCCCGGGCGAGCTTGCCCCTCGTTCCTTGTTCACGCGCGTCGTGGAAGGCAAGGCGGACTCGGTTGCGTCCGCCGCCCAGGCTTCCGACGAAAAAGTTCGCCAGCGGAATTCCAAGCCTTCGCGCCACGGAGGGCGCGAGCCCGACGATCCCTCTGAAAAGGGCGAAAGCGCCGATGACTACGAGCAGCGGCCCTTCACTGCCGCCCGGATTGGAGAAAAAGACCCCCGTGAACGTCACCGCGACGCCCGCTCCCACCAAACCGAAAGCGACGGTGGGCCGGATGGTCTTTCCGTCGCCGGGCGCGGCTGCGAGGGAATCGTCGGCGACCTCCAAGGGGGCGACCTCGCGAGAGCGGAAAACGAAGGGGACGGCGGCGGAGACCGCGACGAAGGAGCCTGCGACGAGAGCGAAAAAGCCGTAGAGAGGGTTCGCTTCGATCCCCGCGGGAAGCACGGCAGAGGCCGGATCGCCCAGAACGAGCCGCGGCACGAGCTTCGTCAAGCTCACGCCGACAGCCGCCCCGATGGCCGAGGCGACGGCGCCCACCGTGACCGCCTCCCAGGCGATCATCTTGCGTATGCGGCGCGAAGACGCTCCGAGGGTCGCCAGGAGCGCGAGCTGACGGCGTCGGGAGGCGCCCGCCGCCCGGAAGGCGTTCCAAGCGACGGTCCCCGCCAAACCCAGTGCGAACAGGGCAACAGCCAGGGCCATGGCGGCCGCGCCGAAGCTCGCGCGCGAAAGGCTTTCGCCGAGGCCCCGCTCGTCTTCGCCGAGTCGGGATTCGACCGAGGCTCCGGGAATCGCGGAAAGATCGGCGAGCATTTCGGCGTCCGAATGGCCGGCGGCGCTGATGGCGTAGACGGTCGTTTCGGCGTCGGCGGGCGGGCGCCCCTCCCGGTTGCGCCACTCTTTCGCGGCCTCGGGCGTGATGTAGCCGGCGAACGAATGCCCGCCTCGGGCGACGCGGTGGAGTTCCCTGTAGACGCCCGTCACTCGCATGCCTATGGAAAAAGACTGGGAATCCGAGGAATCGGGGGTCTTGTAGTAGACGGTCACCGTCATGGTGTCGCCCGCCTTGAGGCGCATCTGCTGCGCCGTCGTTTGGCTTATGGCGATCTCGTTCGTCAGCCTCGGCGTCTTTCCCTCGAGCAGCCGGTAGAAGCCGAAGCGCGCATTCGGTGTCTCGGTCACCGACAGACCCTTCGAGGCGGTGGTGCGCGTGATCGCGGCACGGTGAACCTGCTGGGAGTAAACTTCCCCGACGGATTTCAGGCGTTCGACGGACTTCGCGACATCCCGATCTTGAGCGGTCTCGGCCAACGTGACTGCAGCCTGTGCCTGCCCGAATTCGCCCGCGGGCGCGGCCGGAAAGGCCGTCCTCATATAACTTGCCACGGCCAGGCACACGACTGTCAGGGCGCTCGCGACGGCAATGGCGAGCGCCGCCAGCAGGTACCTGAGCCGGTTGGCCAGAATCGAGCCGACGAGTTGGTCTATCATCCCGGCCCCGAGCGTAGGCTCAGCGCCTCAAGGGCGGTGAGGATGGAAACTGGAGTGGGGTCGGATATCTCGCCGGCGACGCCGCCGTCGGAGAACAGGATCACCCGCTCGGCCAACGCCGCCTCTGCCAGATCCTGGGTGGACATGAGCACTGTCTGCCCGAATTCCCGCACACATAGGCGCAGCAATTCGACGATCTCCAGCGAGGCCCTCGCGTCGAGGGAATGCGCGGGATCGTCGGCCAAGATGATCGCGGGGCGCCCCAGGATCGCGCGGGCGACGGCCACGCGCTGCTGCATCGCCCGCGGAAGGCGGGCCGGAAGCTCGTCCATGGCGCCCGCAACGCCCATGGTCCTGACCACCGAAGAATACCAGCCTTCGTCGAGCTTCTCGCCCCGCAGCCGCATCGGGAGCTCAATGTTTTGGCGTGCCGTTTGATGGGGCAGGAGGTTCTCCCCGGGGAAGACGAATCCGATGTGTTCGGAACGGATCCGGGCCAGCGCCTCCTCGTCGGCGAAGGGGAGCTTGAGGTCGGCGACCGTCACGCTTCCCGACGTCGGGGCGTCCAAGCCTCCCGCGATGTGCAGGAAGGCAGACTTTCCCGCGCCGGACGGCCCCAGGATCGCGGCGAACCGCCCCCTGGGGAAGGCGAGGCTCACGTCGTTCAAAGCACGAACGGCGAGCGGGCCCTCGCCGTAGACCTTTGTCAGCGACGACGCCGAGAGGATGTCGGTCACGTCAGATCGCCCGGACGAACGAGGCCGGCTTCATAAGCGAGGACGACCGCCTGAACGCGGTCGCGCGCGCCGAGCTTGTAGAAGATGTGGCCGATGTGGGTCTTGATCGTGGCTTCCGCAACCGTCAGGGTCTTCGCAATCTCGCCGTTGGTCAGCCCCTGCGCAACGAGCTTGAGGACCTCGATCTCGCGCTCGGTCAGCCCGTCGAGGATGTGCGGGTCGGTTGCTCGCATTGCGGTGGCCTCCTTGGCCAGCTTCTCGACGAGCTTCTTCGTCGACGACGGGCCGATCACGGCGTCGCCGCGGTGGATCGTCCTGATCGCCTCGAGCATTTGGTCCGGCGGCGCGTCCTTGACTAGGAATCCCGAGGCGCCGGCCTGGACGGCGCCCATGATGTACTCCTCCTCTTCGAACGTCGTGAGGATGAGGATCTTCGGGGAAACGCCGGTGGGAAGCGGTTTGGAGGTGATCGTCGCCGTCGCCTCGAGCCCGTCCATGACGGGCATCCTAATGTCCATGAGGATGACGTCCGCGGGCACGACGGTCAGGCGTTCGAGGGCGATTTTGCCGTTGCTCGCCTCCAGGACCACCTTCATGTCGTCCTGGGAGTCGATCACCATGGCGAAGCCCGTCCGCACGAGGGCTTGGTCGTCGACGAGACCCACGCGGATTTTAGATACCTCAGTCATGTTCGCTCCTATTGCTGTTGTCGAGGTGAGGAATCGGAATGGATGCGAGGACGCGGAAGCCGCCTCCGGGGCGTGGACCGGATGTGACGCTCCCGCCGAATGCCGACGCCCGCTCCGACATCCCGATGAGGCCGTGGCCCTTCCCGTCGCTCGGGGCCGCGGCGCCGCGCCCGTCGTCGTCGACTTGCAAGAGCAGGGCCGCATCGGTGGTCTGAAGCAGCACGGTGATGTGGGGCGTCGGGCCCGCGTGTTTTAGAGAGTTGGTGATGGCTTCCTGGCAGATTCGGTAAACCGCGTTTCCGACGCCGACGGGAAGGGTGCGCGACTGCCCCGTGCGTACGAAGGAGACCCTGACGCCCGAATCGCGCACGTTCCGCACGAGCGTTTCCAGATCGCGCTCAATGGGCTGGGGAAGGGTCGGCTGCTCGTCGCCTTCGGACTCCCGAAGGACGCCGATGATCGAGCGGATGTCTTTGAGCGCGTCCCTGGCCATGTCGGAAATGGTCGCGAGGGCGCGGGTGGAGGCTTCGGGGTCTTTCGTCGCGGCGTAACGTCCGCCGTCGGCCTGCGCGATGACCACCGAAAGCGTGTGCGCGACGATGTCGTGCATTTCCCTGGCGATGCGCGAGCGCTCCTCGAGCACTGCCAGTTCTCTCTCGGTCTTCGCGGCGGCCTGCGCGTCGCTGGCAATGCGCATGAGCGAGAGCATTTTCGCCAGCTGTGAGCGCCTGGCGAGGGCCAGGCCGTAGACGGCGAGGGTTACGGCCATGATATACGTGACGATTCCCAGGAACGGGCCCCACGTCGCCCAGTCGTTGCGTATCGCCCCGCCCATCGTGAGAGTCGGGATCGCGATGAAGAACGACCCGAGCAGTGTGAGGCTCAGAACAAGGCGGTGGGCCCACACGGGCCCGTAGACGGTCACGGCGTAGACTGCGGCCACCACGGCGAAATCGGCGAGGGTGATGTTGGCGGGCTCGAGGAGGAGGTGCACTCCGGCTCCGCAGAGAATTGTCAGCGCGCTCGGCACGGGGTGCGTGCGCCGGAAGGCCATGGGGACGGCGTAGGCCAGCCCGATGAGAAGGTTGGCAAACCAGCCGAGCCCTTGGCGCTCTATCGGAAGCTGGGTGAAGGGGATGAGAAAGGGAGTTGGCTGGAACCAAAAAAGGAGTCCGACGAGTAACGCGGATACGACGTCGATGGGGCTAACCCCCTTGAACGTCACATAGCCACGCCACACTTGTGCCATAGACACAAGGATACGGTCAGGCAGCAGAAAATAGGTCTACGGACGGAGGAGGTTTGCGTGTCGCTCGCATGGTATGTCTGAAATTTCCATGCGAAAGCACGAAAATTAGCCGGAGTCGCATGGAGTTAGTGGCATGCGCCATGTTTTCTTGTGTATGCAACCGATCCTTTGGGGGGATGCTCAGCCCTTCGCGAGGATGAGCGAGCCTCGAGCCGTCAGATGGGCCACAATGGTGAGGTGACTGAGAACTTCGGCGACGCCCGGGAGCGTTGGAACGAGATAGCCCCCCTCGTGTCTTCGGCCCAAAGGGCCTATCATTCGGGCGACGAGCCGATCGTCACCGACGAGCACTACGACCGCCTCGTCCGGGAATTGCGGAGACTCGAGGCGGAGCATCCCGAGTTGGCGGTCGATTCCTCGCCCGCCCAATCCGTCGGCGCCCCCGCAGCAGCGGGCTTTGAAAACGTCGCACACCTCGAAAGGCTCTACTCGTTGCAGGACGTCTTCACCCTCGACGACCTCAAGGAGTGGTACGAGGGAACCGCCGGGGCCGCGAGATGCACCGCCGAGGTGAAAATCGACGGTCTCGCCGTCAACCTTCGCTATGTCGGGGGCGAGCTCGTCGTCGGCGCGACGCGCGGCGACGGGGTGACAGGGGAGGACGTCACTGCGAACGTTCGCACCATTTCGTCCGTGCCGCAGTCGTTGAGAGGGGATTTCCCCGACGTCGTCGAAATTCGGGGCGAAGTCTTTATTCCGCTCGCCAAGTTCGACAGCTTCAACGCGCGGCAGAGGGCCGCCGGGCTCAAGGAGTTCGCCAATCCCCGCAATGCCGCGGCCGGATCGCTCCGGCAGAAAGACCCAAAAGTGGCGGCCGAACGTCCGTTGGATTTCATCGCCCACGGCGCCGGGCGCATCGACGGGACGTCCTCGGCCGTAGACGAGAAGTTGGCGAGCCAAAAGGGCCTCTACGAGCTTTTCCAGGAATGGGGTGTGCCCGTTTCCCCGTATGTGCGGCTCGTCTCAAGCTGGGACGACGTCGAAGGATTCGTCCGCGAGTACGCCGATTTGCGATCTGATCTCATTCACGGCATCGACGGCGCGGTCTTCAAAATAGACTCGCGCGCCGAACAGGAGGACTTGGGGGCCACGTCGCGCGTGCCCAGGTGGGCTGTGGCCTACAAGTATCCGCCGGAGGAGGTCGAGACGCGGCTGCTCGACATCAAGGTGCAGGTGGGGCGCACGGGGCGCGTCACCCCCTTCGCCGTCATGAAGCCCGTGACGGTCGCCGGGTCGACCGTCGCGCAGGCGACGCTCCACAATCCCTCGGAGGTCGCGCGCAAGGGCGTGCTCATAGGCGACGTCGTCGTCGTGCGAAAGGCCGGCGACGTCATTCCCGAGGTCCTCGGCCCCGTGAGCGCGCTGCGCGACGGGAGCGAGCGCGAGTGGACGATGCCGTCCGCCTGCCCGTCGTGTGGAACCGAGCTGGCCCCCGCCAAGGATGGAGACGTCGACATCCGCTGCCCCAACGCCCGCTCGTGCCCGGCCCAGCTGGCCGAGCGCGTCGCCTACATCGGCAGCCGCGCGGCCCTGGACGTCGAGGCGCTCGGCGAGGAGACCTCGCTATGGCTGACCGATCCCGAGCGACGCCGCCCCGATGCGCTCATGGCCTTCGCCGAGGGGCGCAAGCTGTACATCGAAGGCGAAGGCGGCCGCACCCGCGCGGTCTGTGCGCCAACGGAGAAGCTGCGCGAACTCGGCGTCGTCGACCACGACGGCGCGATAATCGACTCCGAGCATATCGTCGCCCCGGACGTCCAGCGAAGCTTCGGAATTCCAGCCCCCCAGACGCCGGCGCTCTCCTCGGAGGCGGGACTGTTCGAGCTTGTCCCCGAGAGCGTCCAAGACGTGTGGATATGGCAGGAGGTCCGGGTCAAAGGCGAGCCTACGGGCGACTTCCGCCGGGTCCGGGCGGCCTGGACGAAGCCGAAATGGCGCCGTCCCCAGGGCAAACCAGCCGAGCTCGCGTCGCCTTCGAAGCCGGGAAAGATGATCGAGCTCGTCGTCGCAGAATTGCAGGCCGCCCGAACGAAGGAGCTGTGGCGAAAGATCGTCGCGCTGTCGATTCGGCACGTCGGCCCGACTGCCGCGAAGGCGATCGCTTCGTCCTTCGGCTCGCTGAGCGCGGCCAGGGAGGCCTCCGTTGAAGAGATGGCGCAAATCGACGGCGTCGGCCGTGTCATCGCCCAGTCTTTCCTCGACTGGTTCGACGTTCCCTGGCACACCGAGATCGTCGAAGCCTGGGAGGCCGCCGGTGTGGTTTTCGCGGACGAGGCCGCCGAAAGGCAGGAGCTTCCGCAGACCCTGAAGGGGATGACCGTGGTCGCAACCGGGGCGCTCGCGGGGTACACCCGCGATTCGGTCAAGGAGGCCATTGAGGCTCGGGGCGGCAAGGCCGCCGGAAGCGTCTCGAAGAAGACCGCGGCCGTCGTCGTCGGGGCAAATCCCGGGTCCAAGGCTGCGAAAGCGGAAGCGCTGGGCGTGCCGACGCTCGACGAGGGGCAGTTTGAAGAGCTCCTTCGCACCGGCGAGATTCCGACGGGGCCGTCGCAGACGTGAGGGGCGAATCGTCCGTACCGGCGTCTCCCCCGGAACGGGAGCCCGCTCGGAAACCGACGCACATTCCTAGAAGGGCGCCCGCTCGGAAACCGGCGCCTAGATCCAAACCGGCAGGCTCTTGAAGCGGTCTGCTTTTACAGCAGCGGCGCCAGAGGGCGCAGCACCGTCTCGAGAACCCTGTCGCGCCTTCCGCGCGCCTGCCACTGCTCGAGGGTCAGCTCGTGCGAGTTGGCGAGATCGACCTCGAATATGCGCTCCATGGCGGCGGCGAATCCGGGGTCGAAGACCTCGACGTTGATCTCGAAGTTGCCGCGAAGCGAAAGCCTGTCGATGTTTGCCGTGCCGACGGTGGACCACCGTCCGTCGGCGGTCATCGTCTTGGAGTGGACCATTGCCTCTTCATAGAGGAAAATACGCACCCCCGAGCGCAGAAGGCGCTCGTAATGGGGACGCCCCGCCCAGTCGCCGACGATGTGGTTCGAGTATTCGGGAATGAGCACTCGGACGTCGACGCCTCGGCGCGCGGCGTTCGTCATGGCGATGAGCATCGGCTCCTCGGGTATGAAATAGCCCATCGTTATCCACACACGGACGGCGGAGCGGTTGATGGCGTCCATGTACAGGGCGCTGATGGGGAAGACATTGAGGGCGGGAGTGTTCATGACCGCGCGGACGGTGGCGTCCCAGTCGGTCACGCCGTCGTCGGCGATGGCCGGATGGTGCTTCTTGCGGTAGTCGTTCCACATGTCGATGAAGGCGTCGTCGAGCTCCCAGGCGGCCGGCCCCTCGATTCGCACGTGGGTGTCGCGCCACTCGTGGGCGTAGAGCGTGCCGATGTTGTATCCGCCCACGTACCCGATGCGCTTGTCGACGGTGAGGATTTTGCGGTGGTCGCGCCCCTTGTCGCGCGCGCGGCCGTTGAACAGGCCGGGGCGGACGAAGGGGAAGAGGAGCGTGTGCAGATGCTCCATCTTGGGCAGGCGGCGGAAACGGGGATCCTGATTGGCGTTGCCCCATGTGTCGATGATCACGTAGGTGTCGACTCCTCGCTGCGCCGCTTCAATGAGGGCGTTGCGGAACTCCGCGCCCGTCTCGTCGGCTTTGATGATGAACCATTCGAAGAAAATGCGGTCCTTGGCGGCGCGGATGTCGGCCAGCATGGCGTCGTAAAGCTCGCGGCCGTAGGTGAAGATCGTCATCGAGTTCGGTCCGACCTGCGCGTTTTGCGGCGGAAGGTGGGGGAAACGGCCCGACTGGGGCGCCCTCTTCTTCCGCATGGCGTCGATGACGCTGACAGTGGCGATTGCGGCGGCCTGCGCGGCAACCGTTCCCAAAACCCACCATTTGGCGGCGGAAAGGACATGGCGCTGCTTGGGGCCACGGAATTTTCGCATGGTCCAACTGTATAGAGAGAGACGTCGTTTTTGCATCGGCCGCTCCGTGAAAAACTACCCCGGACGCACCCCGGCGAGTTCGCTTGCAACCGCGTAATATTGAACGCATGTCGTCTTTCTCAGTTGACGAGGTTGCACGTCTGGCCGGCCTCGCTCGCATTCGCCTCACCGAAGGGGAAATCGAGCGAATGGCCGGGGAACTCGACGTGATCGCCTCCGCCGTAGCCAAGGTCTCCGAGGTCGCCACCCCCGACGTTCCGGCGACGAGCCATCCCATCGCGCTGACCAACGTCATGCGCGCCGACGTCGTCGTTCCGACTCTCGATCGCGACGAGGTTTTGGCCGCCGCCCCCGCGTCCGAGGACGGAAAGTTCCTCGTCCCGCAGATCTTGGGGGAGGAGTGATGAAGGATCTCCTCAAGCTCTCCGCCGCGGAGATGGCTCGCAAGCTCCAGGCGGGCGAGACGACCTCCGTCGAGCTGACGCAGGCCTGCCTCGACCGGATCCACGCCGTCGATGAGCGGGTGCGCGCCTTCCTTTCGGTCGACGACGAAGGCGCGCTGGCCGCCGCCCGCGACGTCGACGCCAGACGCGCCGCGGGCGAGAGCCTCCACCGCTTCGCCGGAGTGCCGATTGCGGTCAAGGACAACATGGTCACCCGCGGCAAGCCCACGACCTGCGCGTCGAAGATACTGGAAGGCTGGCTTCCCCCCTATGACGCGACGGTGGTCGAAAGGCTCCACGAGGTCGGCCTGCCGATCGTCGGCAAAACCAATATGGACGAATTCGCGATGGGGTCCTCCACGGAGCGCTCCGCCTACGGCGAGACGCACAACCCCTGGGACCTCGACCGCATTCCGGGGGGATCCTCGGGAGGGTCCGCTGCGGCGGTCTCGGCCTTTATGGTTCCGTGGGCGCTCGGCTCGGACACCGGCGGCTCCATTCGCCAGCCCGCCGCTGTCACTGGGACCGTCGGAGCGAAGCCGACCTACGGGGGCGTCTCGCGCTATGGCCTCGTCGCCATGGCCTCCTCACTCGACCAGATCGGGCCCTTCGCCAGAAATGTCGCGGACGCCGCCGCTCTCCAAGAGATCGTCGGGGGGCACGACCCGCGCGATTCGACGTCGCTCAATGCGCCCGTTCCGCCTTTCGAGGAAATCGCCGCCGAGGCGGCCTCTTCGGCGAAGCCGCTGGAAGGCGTGCGCGTGGGCGTGGTCAAGCAGCTGGGCGGCGAGGGTTGCCAGGAAGGCGTCGTCGCATCCTTCCAGGAGGCGCTCAAGACGATCGAAGACCTGGGCGCGCAGGTGGTCGAGGTTTCTTGCCCCTCGCTCGAGTACGCGCTGGGGGCCTACTACCTGATTATGCCCGCGGAGGTCTCCTCGAATCTGGCGCGATTCGACGGCATGCGCTACGGAATCCGCGTCGAGCCGGAGGAGGGGCCGGTCACCGCGGAAACGGTCATGGCCGCAACGCGAGGCGCGGGGTTCGGCCCGGAGGTCAAACGCCGGATCGTCTTGGGGACGCACGTTCTGTCCTCGGGTTACTACGATGCTTATTACGGCAGCGCCCAAAAAGTGCGCACGCTCGTACAACGCGATTTCGACGCCGCCTTCGGCGAAGCGGACGTGCTCGTTTCGCCGACGTCGCCCGTGACCGCATGGGAATTGGGCTCCAAACTGGAAGATCCCCTGGCGATGTACGTCCTCGACATTACGACGATTCCCGCGAATTTGGCCGGAATACCAGGGATTTCCATACCCAGCGGGCTCGCCGACGGCCTTCCGGTCGGGCTTCAGATTCTTGCGCCCGCCCATGCTGACGCTCAAATGTACCGGGTCGCAGGCGCCGTCGAGGCGGGGCTTGGAAAACCGCTGGCTGAAAGCTGCCCGGCGGCCGGATGGGAGGAAAAGTGATGGAAGAACTCATGGATTTCGACGAGGCGGTCGCCCGCTTCGACCCCGTCATCGGGCTTGAGGTCCACGTCGAGCTCGGCACCGAAACGAAGATGTTCGACGGCGCCCCCAATGCCTTCGGCGGGGACGCCAACACCTATGTGACTCCGGTTTCGCTGGGGCTTCCCGGCTCGCTTCCCGTCGTCAACGCGAAGGCCGTGGAGTACGCGATCAAGATCGGACTGGCGCTCAACTGCTCAATCGCATCCTCGTGCCGATTCGCGCGCAAGAACTACTTCTATCCCGATCTGACGAAGGCCTTCCAGACCTCCCAGTCGGACGAGCCGATCGCCTACGAGGGCCACCTCGACATCGACCTGTCCGACGGCTCGTCCTATCGTTTCCCGATCGAGCGCGCGCACATGGAGGAGGACGCCGGAAAGAACACCCACGTGGGCGGCGCCGAGGGAAGGATCCAGGGGGCGGACTACTCTCTCGTGGATTACAACCGCGCGGGCGTGCCCCTCGTCGAGATCGTCTCGCACCCGGCCACCGGCGTGGGAGCGAAGGCCCCGCAGATCGCCGCTTCCTACGTTCGCTCCCTGCGCGACGTCTTCCGCGCCCTGGGGGTCTCCGAGGCCAGAATGGAACGAGGCAACGTCCGCGCCGACGTCAACGTGTCGCTGCGCGAAGGGCCCGATGCTCCCTTCGGCACCCGCACTGAGACGAAGAACGTCAACTCCTTCAGAGGCATCGAGAACGCCGTCCGGTACGAGATTTGCCGACAGGCCGCCATCCTCGCAGCCGGCGGGACCGTGGTCCAGGAGACCCGCCACTACCACGAGGGCGACGGGACGACGTCGGCGGGCCGCGTGAAGTCCGACGCCGAGGACTACCGGTACTTTCCCGAGCCCGACCTCGTTCCCGTGGCCCCGGACCTCGCATGGGTCGAGGAGCTCAGGGCGGGCATGCCTGAGCTTCCCGCCGCCAAGCGCCGCCGCGTGAAGGTCGAGTGGGAGCTTACTGACGAGGAGCTGCGCGATCTCGTCAACGCCGACGCCGTCGATCTCGTCGAGGCCACCGTGGCCGCGGGCGCGAGTCCCTCCGGCGCGCGTAAGTGGTGGATGGGCGACATCGCCCGGCACGCCAAGGAAGCCGACGTTGAGCTGCGGGATGCGCCGGTCGCCCCCTCGGACATAGCCGAGCTCGACGGCCTGGTTCGCGACGGCAAGCTGACCGACAAACTCGCCCGTCAGGTGCTCGAGGGCGTGCTCGCGGGCGAAGGGACGCCGTCCGAGGTCGTTTCGGCTCGCGGGCTGGAGGTTGTGAGCGACGACGGCGCCCTCGTCGCCGCGGTCGACGAGGCCCTCGCCGCAAACCCCGACGTGGCGGAGAAGATCCGCGGCGGAAAGGTCCAGGCCGCCGGGGCCATAGTCGGCGCGGTGATGAAGGCGACCGGCGGCAAGGCCAATGCCGCGAGGGTGCGCGAGATCGTCATGGAACGCTGCCAGTAGCGCGATCGGCCCGGCTCGGCCGGGTCTGCCCGGCCAGGCCGGGATGTTCCGAATGGAGGTCCGCTGCGCCGTCGCGCGCCGGAGGCGATTGCCTCGGCCGTCTCGTCAGTCCTGTTGGGATTCTAAAGGCCGTCTTCGGCGCCTGCCGCCATCGCATGCGCCGAAGACGGCCGCGTCGAACCCCTGCATTCCCGCGCCTGTCCTCGTTCCGGCGATCCTCATTTGGGAGGCTTGACCTCGGTTTTGCCGTTTGGCTTTTGGGTTCGGGGTTTATATTCTGATTGAAAGTCTTTGAGGTCATTTCGAGGATTATTCTTTACCAAATTATGACAAATATGGGACAAAGCCAAAGAATTCCAGTAGTCTAGTCCCCATTCGGCCACATAAGGGAAGGGGCTGCGATGTCCGCCGACACCTATCAGTTGCTCGCGATCTTGCTCTACTTCGCCGTCATGCTCGGCATCGGCTACTACGCATACCGTCGCACCGCGAATGTGGACGGCTATATGCTCGCCGAGCGTCAGCTGTCTCCGGGCATCGCCGCTTTGTCGGCCAACGCCGCGGACATGTCCGGCTGGCTGCTCATGGGATTGCCCGGGGCGATCTACGCCGCGGGGCTCATCAAGGCGTGGATAGCGATCGGACTCACGGTCGGGGCTTGGTTCAACTGGCGCTTCATCGCACCGCGCCTGCGGGCGTATTCGGAGGTCGCGGACAATGCGATCACGATTCCGAGCTTCTTCGCCAAGCGACTCAAGCGGAACTCGCGGCAGCTGCGCATCCTGGCGGCTCTGGTCATTCTCGTCTTCTTCACCTTCTACGTCTCGTCGGGAATGGTCGCCGCGGGCAAGTTCTTCGTCAGCTCCTTCGGCTGGAACTACTTCGTCGGAATGGCCGTCGTCGCCGTCGTCACCCTCGTATACACCCTTTTCGGCGGTTTCTTAGGCGCCACTCTGACCGACGTGGCCCAGGGCCTCCTCATGCTCGCCGCGCTCATAGCGGTTCCGATCGTCACGATCTTCGAACTCGGCGGATGGTCCGAGGCAACGAGCCGGATCACCGACGTCAAGCCCGAGGCCTTCAACCTCTTTTCGGGTTTCTCCAACAACGGCATTTTGTGGATCGTCACGGCAATTTCGACGTCGGCCTGGGGGCTGGGCTACTTCGGACAGCCCCACATCATCGTCCGATTCATGGCGCTGCGCAGCCCCGGCGAGGCGAAGACCGCTCGCAGAATCAGCCTCTTTTGGATGGCCCTGAGCGCCTCGGGCGCGATCTTCACGGCCCTCATCGGAATCGGCTACTTCGCAGGCGATCCTGAGATAAAGCTCGGAAAAGGGGAATCCGAGGAGGTGTTCCTCGTCATGAGCCGAATCTTCTTCCACCCCTTTGTTGCGGGGCTCGTCCTCGCGGCGGTGCTCGCTGCGATCATGTCGACGATGTCCAGCCAGATGATCGTCTGCGCCTCGGCGTTGGTGGAGGACCTCTACTCGTTGATGGGCCGCAAGGTCTCAGCCAGGAATCTCCTGATTCTCAGCAGGCTCAGCGTCCTCGGCGTCGCAATCGTGGCCGCCCTCATGGCTCTCGACCGAAACTCGGCCATCCTCCAACTCGTCGAGTTCGCCTGGGCCGGCTTCGGCGCGGCCTTCGGCCCGATCGTCATCCTCTGCCTCTACTGGAGGAAGCTGACGCCTACGGGCGCACTCGCCGGGCTGGTCACGGGCGCCGTCACCGTTTTCGTATGGGCCAATGTGGACTTCCTCAAGGCGAAGATGTATGAGATCGTCCCCGGCTTCCTTCTCAATCTTCTCGTCGCGGTCATCGTGAGCCGCCTGACGTACACCGAGGACCCAGAGGTCGACGCCGAATTCTCCCGCATGGAGGCCGCCGTGAAAGAGGCCTGACGCGCTGCCCGGTTGGCGGCTTCACGTTCGGTCGTCGTCTTGTGCGCTGGTTGGGCAGCCTGGCGTTCGGTTGATGGTTTCACGTTCGGTCGTCGCGTCGTCTTGGTGCGCTGCTTGTTGGTGCGCTGCTTGACGGCCTGGCGCCCGGTTGGCATTTTGACGCGTCGTTTGGCGTTCGGTTGTCGCGGCTCGGCGCGTCAATCCGTCGGATCCCGTGCGGGCCTTTGACGACGGGCCTTGGCCCCGGAACAAGTCTCGTCTGTGACGTGTCCGAGGTCCAGACGTCGACGGAACGGGCCTTGGCGCCGGGCGACGTCCGCCCGTCGAATCTCCCGCCGAGTCTGACCGCTTGCGTCGTTTGGAGCCTTGCCCAAGCTTGACCCTGACACTGTGACAGGGTCTTTCCTTGGGACGAGGAGGTACTTTATGAATACGACCAATGCATCCCCACAGTCCGAGTCGTCTGTGCAGTCCGAGTCGTCTCCGCAGTCCGAGTCTCTTCAACAGCCTCCGGCGTCGTCGGCATCCTCGTCTCTTCCGCCGTCGCGAACGGCATCCCAACGAGAAACCCATCTCGCGGAAGCTTTGAGCGCGTCGAACTCTTCGACTCGGCTGAAAGCAGCCTTGGCGGCGGGCTCGCGCGCCGACCCGAGCGGCTGGAGACGCTCGTCGAGCGTTGCGCGGTCGAACCGGATTTCTTTGTGCGAGACATGCTGTCCTGGGCGCTGACCCGCCTGCCGTTGGAGGCCGTTTTACCCCGGCTCCGCAGAGAACTGGGCTCCCAATGCCGACAAGCTCGCAGCCAGGCGTTGCATACCCTTTCGAAGATCGGCGACAAGAGCGCCTGGGGTTGGATCACCCGCGACATGCTGCGCGATTCCGACGACGAACTTGCCCGGACGGCGTGGCGCTGCGCCGTCGCCCTCGTGCCGGAGAGCGAGAAGAAGACGTTCGGCGGGGAACTGGCGGGCCAGCTTGGCCGCGGGGACCGCGACGTCCAGCTGAGTCTGAGCCGGGCGCTGATCGGCCTCGGCGACGCCGTTGAGCCCGCTCTGGGCAAGGCCGCTGAAAGCTCGAATCCCGCGAAGGCGGCCCACGCCCGCGCCACGGAGTCGCTTCGCCTGGATCCAGAGCCGGGCTTCGACGCGGCGATTGAAGAGGCCAAACGCGCCATTGCCTTGGATGCCGGCGGCGTGTGGCCCGACGCCGCGCCGGCGGCCGAAGCCGAGGCGAAGAGGCCGCAGGGCACGGCGGAGAATGCGGAAGGCGCCGCCGCTGAGGCGAGACGGCTTCAGGAGGGCGCGGATTGCTGATCGGCGATGTGGCCCGCTATACCGGCGTCAGCGTTCGGATGCTTCGACACTACGACGCCATGGGCCTGGTGCGGCCGACGGGCCGCACCATCGGCGGCTATCGGGACTATTCGGACGACGACGTGCGGACGATTCTTCAGGTGAAGACCCTCCGTTCTCTGGGGCTCACGCTCAAGCAGATTGGACGCATTCTGGAGGACCCCGGTCGCGCGCCGGCCCCCTGGTCGGCGACCTCGTTCGTCAGACGGAGGAACGCCTGGATCGGGAACGCGAACTGCTCGACCGGCTCCGGACGATTGCAGCATCCAGGCCCGCTGATTGGCAGGAAGCCGTGCGCATCGTCAAACTCGTTCGGGGTCTGGGCTCGACCAGCGCCTCCCGCAGGCAGCAGGCCGTGCTGTCCTGGCCGGCGGATGTGGCGCCCCCAGTGGATCTGCTGGTTAGAGCGGTCCTGTCCGAATCTGATCCAAACGTCGCCGGAGCCTTGCAATGGGCGCTTGCTCGCTCGGACGGCGACGTCGTCGCTGGGCTGCGCACGGGCGCCCAATCCGACGACGTCGACATCCGGCGTCGCGCCATACTGGCGATCGCCGCTATGCCGGAGGCGCCCGGCGCCGACGTCGTCCTTGTCGGGGCTCTTGGCGATTCGGATGAGACTGCGCGCAAGCATGCGGCTCTGGCGTTGGGGCGGCTGGGCGAGGCGGCTGCCATTCCCGTTCTCGTCGATATGGTGGCCTACGGCGTCAGCGATGTGGAGGCGGCCGAAGCGCTGGAGAGCTTGTCTCGCATTCCGGTGTGCGCGAGGTCGGTCGAAGCCTCCGTAGCGGGCAAGATGAAGGATGTGGCGGCCGATTCGGCGGCGCGGCAGCGTCTTGCAGAGGCGCTGGCGAGTTGTGTCGGGCCTGGTATGGCGGATCCGCTGTGATGTTTGAGCGGTGAGGAAGGCGTTGCGACAGTCACTTGATGACGGCAATGAAGCGATTGCGTGTTTGACATGAAATTTTGAGGGATGATGGCGAAACGGTTTTGCGGCTGTTTAAGGAGAAGCGCAAGGCCATCGGATTCCCGAGGTGTCATTCCGTCCTCGGGGAGGCCTGCGCAGTGGCCCACGATTGGGTCCCCGTGCGATTGAGAGCATCCGCTTCCTGTCAAAACGGCGGAGGCCCGCGATGTGAGAGTTTCTTGCGTGTGCGCGGAGACCGTTGCCTTCGCCGTCGCGAACGCCCCGACGTCTCTGAGATTCTGGTGTGGGCGCGGAAACCGTCTACATCCAAACCGTGTCGAACTTCCGCAAGGCGTCAGCTCCTGGGTGGAAAACAGTTTCGTTTGTTTGGCGGCAGAATGTTTATATTCATTGATTGGGTGCCGTCTGGTGCATAAATTAAGGAGAAAAGCCGTGATTGTCGTCGACGGAAGGGTGGACAGAGAAAAGCTTGTTGAGTTGATGAGGCAGGGCGAGCAGACCGAACTTGAATTCAAGTCGACGCTTGATTTGAAAGACAGGCAGAAGCCCGATCGTCTCAATTTCGTCAAGGACGTCGTCGCGTTGTCGAATCTTCCCAGGGGAGGCTACCTGCTCATCGGCGTGAAAGACGACGGGACGCCTGTTGGGATGGGCGACGTCAATCGGGACGACTGGGACGGGGCATGTTTGCAGGACATTGTGCGCCCCTATATTGAAGGGCAGATCCGCATTGTGTCTCAGATTCACGAACTCGACCAGGGAGCGGTTGTGCTTTTGTACATTGCCCCACATGGCGACGGGTTTCCTGTCCCATTCAGCAAACAAGGAGAGTACACGCCGAAGGGAGACAAACGGCAAAAAAAGGTGTTCGACGTCGGTCAGCTGCTTGTCCGCGAGGGCGCCCAGAACGTTCCTTTGCGACATGCGCATTGGCCCACCCTTCTTAAAAGGCATGACGAGATGATTCGCCGACAGGCGACAGAGCATCTCGATTCTTTCCTGTTCGAGCTCACCGCCGTTCTTCGCTCGAGCAGGGAAAACAAGGAGGAGGCACTCATGCCTTTGTCGATCGGCCTTTCCGATTCCGCTTTCGAAGATGCCGTCAATAGTCATCTCGAGAGGGGACGTGACCAAGACGTTTCGCTATTCGTCAGGACTGTGAGCAACGGAGCGGAAGAGGATGCGGATTCGATTCTTGACAAGTTGACAATGGTGGCGGTCCTCGCCTTGTATCGTGAGAAGCGCGAGGTGGCGTGCAGGGCGATTGACGCACTCTTTGATGTTTACGAACAAGCGGGAGAGTGTGCGGGAGAATGCAATGCGAAGATTCTTCTTGAGATTGTCAACCGCCTCTACGTTATCGGAAGTGCGGCAGTTCGCCTCAAAGCATGGAGCATTCTCTCTTGCTTGGTGATTAAGTTCCCGAGGAACAATCTCAAGCCTGCGAAGCCTGTGGTCTGGATTCGAGACGGACAGGTGCGAGCTATCCGCGCCGGGCTCCTCTCATCAGAAAAGCAAGGGGCTTATATGCTCCCGGCGGCACGCCGTCTGATGGTTGAGCATGCGCCAATGCGGCCTGACGTGCCTGAAAGTCTCCTGCCCGACAATCATGCCGATCTAAAGGATGACGATGTTCTTCTGAATTCCCTCGCTCAGTTCGACATCCTGCACTGTCTTATCGTCGCCGCTGAGACCGGTGATCCTAAAGCGGCGTATCCGGCTTCGTCGGCGTTGAAAGGTTGCAGGGCCGCCCCTGCCCTTCAATGTGTCGCAGTCGACGGCGCCGTACGGCAGGAGCTTTTCGCGGGCGCAGAGGATTCCGTCGTTGCCCAAGCGATGAAAGAAGTCTATGAGCTTGCTTTCCGAGAATCGAAGGAATTTCCTGAGGACGGTTTTGGTAATTGGAATCGGGTGCCGCCGCCTGAGGTGGACGCCTTTATCCGCGAAAACGTGCGGTGGGGCGGTGGGCGTGTTGGGGAGGATTTTCAAGCTCCATGATGACGTCGGTGGCGGGGGCATCTGGCGGGGGGTCGCCGGTCTGGTTTGCGGTGGTTTCTGTTGTGGTGGTCGGCGGGGTTGCGTGGTCCGGTAGTCCCTCAAGGTTGCGTGGTCCGGTGGTCCTTCGGGCTTGTCTGTGGGGTTGTGTGTGGGGTGGGCGTCTTTGTCCGCAAGAGCGTGGGTTGTGTGGGGTGTGTGGTGGGG
>NZ_LVZK01000001.1 GCF_001652275.1 Peptidiphaga gingivicola | reverse complement strand
GTCACGTGGGTGGGGGTTGTGGGGGTGGGGGGTGGGGGTGTAGTGTTGTTGTCTGCTGCCGGGCTTGGTTGTGTGGGTGCGGTGGTTGTGTTTCTTCCTTGTGCGTGTGCCTGTGGGGGTGTGTGTGCGGGGTGTGGGTGTGGTGGTTGATTGCTTGATAGTGCGTGTGGATGACGATTGTGTCGTCGGGTCTTTTTGGGGGTTCGGCGGCGTGTCCGGCCTGTTTGGGGTCGGGTTTTGGTGGGCCTGTTTTGGGCTGTCTGCAATGTTTTGTTTTTTGTGGAGAGTTTGATCCTGGCTCAGGACGAACGCTGGCGGCGTGCTTAACACATGCAAGTCGAACGATGAAGCGCTGTCTTTGTGGTGGTGTGGATTAGTGGCGAACGGGTGAGTAATACGCGGGCAACCTGCCCCTCTGCTTCGGGATAAGCTTTGGAAACGGGGTCTAATACCGGATGTGCCTGTCTGGTCGCATGGCTGGGCGGGGAAAGATGTTTTTCGGCGGGGGATGGGCTCGCGGCCTATCAGCTTGTTGGTGGGGTGACGGCCTACCAAGGCGTCGACGGGTAGCCGGCCTGAGAGGGTGGTCGGCCACACTGGGACTGAGATACGGCCCAGACTCCTACGGGAGGCAGCAGTGGGGGATATTGCACAATGGGCGCAAGCCTGATGCAGCGACGCCGCGTGGGGGATGGAGGCTTTCGGGTTGTAAACCCCTTTCGGCGCGGGACAAGGCTCCGTTTGGCGGGGTTGAGGGTACGCGTCAAAGAAGCGCCGGCTAACTACGTGCCAGCAGCCGCGGTAATACGTAGGGCGCGAGCGTTGTCCGGAATTATTGGGCGTAAAGGGCTCGTAGGCGGCTTGTCGCGTCTGCTGTGAAAACGCGGGGCTCAACTCCGCGCGTGCAGTGGGTACGGGCAGGCTGGAGTGCGGCAGGGGTGGCTGGAATTCCTGGTGTAGCGGTGGAATGCGCAGATATCAGGAAGAACACCGATGGCGAAGGCAGGCCACTGGGCCGTCACTGACGCTGAGGAGCGAAAGCGTGGGGAGCGAACAGGATTAGATACCCTGGTAGTCCACGCTGTAAACGTTGGGAACTAGGTGTGGGGTCTGTTCCACGGATTCTGCGCCGGAGCTAACGCGTTAAGTTCCCCGCCTGGGGAGTACGGCCGCAAGGCTAAAACTCAAAGGAATTGACGGGGGCCCGCACAAGCGGCGGAGCATGCGGATTAATTCGATGCAACGCGAAGAACCTTACCAAGGCTTGACATGTGCCGGGAGGGCGCGGAGACGCGTCTGCCTTCGGGCCGGTTCACAGGTGGTGCATGGTTGTCGTCAGCTCGTGTCGTGAGATGTTGGGTTAAGTCCCGCAACGAGCGCAACCCTTGTCCCGTGTTGCCAGCGCGTTGTGGCGGGGACTCACGGGGGACTGCCGGGGTCAACTCGGAGGAAGGTGGGGACGACGTCAAATCATCATGCCCCTTATGCCTTGGGCTTCACGCATGCTACAATGGCCGGTACAGAGGGTGGCGATGCCGTGAGGCGGAGCGAATCTCGTAAAGCCGGTCTCAGTTCGGATCGGGGTCTGCAACTCGGGCCCGTGAAGTCGGAGTCGCTAGTAATCGCAGATCAGCAACGCTGCGGTGAATACGTTCTCGGGCCTTGTACACACCGCCCGTCACGTCACGAAAGTCGGCGACGCCCGAAGCCCGTGGCTCTGCTTGTGCGGGGAGCGGTCGAAGGCGGGGTTGGCGATTGGGACGAAGTCGTAACAAGGTAGCCGTACCGGAAGGTGCGGCTGGATCACCTCCTTTCTAGGGAGTTTTTGTGGTGGTGTTGTCTGCGCGTGCTGTCAGGCTGTCGGGCGCTGTGCCTGTGCCTGCCTGTGGGGTGGGTGTGGTGTTTGGGAATCGTATAGCGGATGCGAGCATCTTGTAGTTGTGCGTCGTCTGCGTTCTGTTGTGGGGCGGGGCGGCGTGTGTTGGGTGTGTGCAGGGCGTTCGGTGGATGCCTGGGCATCAAGGGCCGAAGAAGGACGTGGCAGTCTGCGATAAGCCTCGGGGAGTTGGCAAGCGAGCGGTGATCCGGGGGTGTCCGAATGGGGGAACCTGGCCGGGGTTGTGCCTGGTCGCCCGTGTGTGAAGTTCATAGCGCGCGGGTGGGAACGCGGGGAAGTGAAACATCTTAGTACCTGCTGGAGAAGATATTCCGTTAGTAGTGGCGAGCGAAGGCGGAGGAGCCTAAACCGTGTGCGTGTATCAGCCGCCGGGCGGTGCGTGTGCGGTGTTGTGGGCATGCTTGTGGCCGTGCCGGTGTGCGGCCGGGCAGTGAGAAACCGTCGGGGTAGGCGAAGGGTCTGGGAAGGCCCGCCGGAGTGGGTGAGAGCCCCGTAGCCGAAATCGCGGCGGCTGTCTGAGTGTGTTCCTGAGTAGCACGGGGCTCGTGGAATCTCGTGTGAAGGTGGCAAGACCACTTGTCAAGGCTGAATACCCTTGGTGACCGATAGTGGATGAGTACCGTGAGGGAAAGGTGAAAAGTACCCCGGGAGGGGAGTGAAAGAGTGCCTGAAACCGGGCGCCTGCAATCCGTCAGAGCCCTTTGTTGTGGGGGTGATGGCGTGCCTTTTGAAGAATGAGCCTGCGAGTTAGGGGCGTGTGGCGAGGTTAACCCGTGTGGGGCAGCCGTAGCGAAAGCGAGTCTGAAATATGGCGGTCAGTCGTGCGTTCTAGACCCGAAGCGGGGTGATCTACCCATGTCCAGGGTGAAGCGCGTGTAAGAGCGTGTGGAGGCCCGGACCCACCGGGGTTGAAAACCCGGGGGATGAGGTGTGGGTAGGGGTGAAAGGCCAATCAAACTCCGTGATAGCTGGTTCTCCCCGAAATGCATTTAGGTGCAGCGTTGCGTGGTTCTTTGCGGAGGTAGAGCGACTGGATGGCTGATGGGCCCCACCGGGTTACTGAGGTCAGCCAAACTCCGAATGCCGCAAAGTGTGAGCGTGGCAGTGAGACGGCGGGGGATAAGCTTCGTCGTCGAGAGGGAAACAGCCCGGATCGTCGGTTAAGGCCCCTAAGGGTGTGCTAAGTGGGAAAGGATGTGTCGTTGCTGTGACAGCCAGGAGGTTGGCTTAGAAGCAGCCATCCTTGAAAGAGTGCGTAATAGCTCACTGGTCAAGTGGTGATGCGCCGACAATGTAGCGGGGCTTAAGCACACCGCCGAAGCCGCGGCGCCCTCCGTGTGGGGGGTGGGTAGGGGAGCGTCCTGCGTGGGGGGAAGCCGTCGTGTGAGCGTCGGTGGACTGCGTGGGAGTGAGAATGCAGGCATGAGTAACGAGTGGCGGGTGAGAATCCCGTCCGCCGATTGACTAAGGGTTCCAGGGCCAGGTTGATCCGCCCTGGGTTAGTCGGGTCCTAAGGCGAGGCCGTCAGGCGTAGTCGATGGGCAACGGGTTGACATTCCCGTACCGGACGGCGGCCGTCCGATGTCTGCTGGGTGGGGCGTTGTCGTCCCTGTGCGTCGTTTCTGCGCCTTTCGGGGTGTGGGGGGCGTGCGGGNGCGGGGCGTGCCTGTCTGGTGTGGCAAGCGTGGTAACAGGTGTGACGCAGTGAGGTAGCCTGTCCGTGTCTTATGGCTTGGCACGGCCAAGGGTGTGGCCCCTCGCCGTGGTAAATCCCGGCGGTGTGTGGGTGAGGCCTGATGGGGACCGTTGATGGGAAGCGGGTGATCCTGTGCTGCCGAGAAAAGCATCGACGCGAGGCCGTTGTCCGCCCGTACCCGAAACCGACACAGGTGGTCAGGTAGAGTATACCGAGGCGTTCGAGTGACTCGTGGTCAAGGAACTCGGCAAAATGCCCCCGTAACTTCGGGAGAAGGGGGGCCCTGCGCGTGGTCCGTCCGTGCGGCGGGGAGCGTGGCGGGGCCGCAGAGTCCAGGGAGAAGCGACTGTTTATCAAAAACACAGGTCCGTGCCAAGCCGCAAGGCGATGTATACGGACTGACGCCTGCCCGGTGCTGGAAGGTTAAGCGGACCGGTCAGCCCCTCTTTGTGGGGGTGACGCCGGGAAGTTAAGCCCCAGTAAACGGCGGTGGTAACTATAACCATCCTAAGGTAGCGAAATTCCTTGTCGGGTAAGTTCCGACCTGCACGAATGGCGTAACGACTTCTCCGCTGTCTCGACCACGAACTCGGTGAAATTGCAGTACGAGTAAAGATGCTCGTTTCGCGCAGCAGGACGGAAAGACCCCGGGACCTTTACTGCAGCTTGGTATGGGTGTTCGGCGCGGTTTGTGTAGGATAGGTGGGAGACGGTGATCCGCTCGCGCTAGCGGGCGGGGAGTCGCTGGTGAAATACCACTCTGGCCGTGTTGGGCTCCTAACCTCGGCCCGTGATCCGGGTCAGGGACAGTGCCTGGTGGGTAGTTTAACTGGGGCGGTTGCCTCCTAAAGGGTAACGGAGGCGCTCAAAGGTCCCCTCAGCCTGGTTGGTCATCAGGTGGCGAGTGCAAGTGCACAAGGGGGCTTGACTGTGAGACTGACAGGTCGAGCAGGCACGAAAGTGGGAACTAGTGATCCGGCGGTCGCGTGTGGAAGCGCCGTCGCTCAACGGATAAAAGGTACCCCGGGGATAACAGGCTGATCCTGCCCAAGAGTTCATATCGACGGCATGGTTTGGCACCTCGATGTCGGCTCGTCGCATCCTGGGGCTGGAGTAGGTCCCAAGGGTTGGGCTGTTCGCCCATTAAAGCGGTACGCGAGCTGGGTTCAGAACGTCGTGAGACAGTTCGGTCCCTATCCGCTGCGCGCGCAGGAGAATTGAGAAGGGCTGTCCCCAGTACGAGAGGACCGGGACGGACGAACCTCTGGTGTGCCAGTTGTTCCGCCAGGAGCACGGCTGGTTGGCTACGTTCGGGAGGGATAACCGCTGAAAGCATCTAAGCGGGAAGCCCGCTTCAAGACGAGTTCTCCACCACCCTCGCGGTGGGAAGGCCCCCCGAAGACGACGGGGTTGATAGACCGGACGTGGACGCCCCGCAAGGGAGTGAAGCCGACCGGCACTAATGGGCCGACCAACCCAACACACTTTTCCTCTCTCTCCATTCGTTGGGGGGAGGGCGATTCGCGTCCGCTATGCGATACCCGAACCCCACACCCCCCTGTCTTCCGGGCGGGGTGTGGCAGCCCGGGACCGCGTGGCGGCGGTCATAGCGGCAGGGACACGCCCGGACCTTTCCTTTCCGAACCCGGAAGCTAAGACTGCCAGCGCCGATGGTACTGCACCCGCCAGGGTGTGGGAGAGTAGGACACCGCCGCCCACACCACAAAGGGGGGGCCGCTCAGCGGCCCCCCCTTTCTTGTCGCCTGCCACCGCACGCACGCGGCTGCCCCCGCCCCCGCCGCCAACCCGCCAGACACCGCGGCAGACAACGCACCGCCAGACACCGCGGCAGACAACCAACACACCACCAACACACCGCCAGACGCCGACGCGGCTGCCGGCGTGCTCAGCGTGAACCCAGCCATAAACACCGCCCGCCAAACCACCAACACACCAACCACAGGTATGCTTGTTGAGTCCGACCTTTTGCTTTGAGTCATAAGGGCGGCTATGTACTTTGCTGAAAACTGAAACACCGAGGATGGACATGACCGAGGATTCCAACGTCTCAACAAGCAACGAGCGCAGCGAGCGCCCATTCTCGGGGTGGCAGTCGGCTTCCGAACGCCGCAGCTCCCCCGGTGGCGATCGGGGGGATCGCCGGTACAACGATCGTGACGGGTATCGCGGCGGCAAACGCTACGAGGATCGCGGCGGACGCTATGAGGACCGGGGCGGACGCTACGGGGACCGGGATGAGCGCCGCGGCGGATACTCCGACCGCCGGGAGGATCGCTACGGGGATCGGAGGGATTCGCGTGGGTCGGGTCGTCGGTGGGAGGACCGGGACAATGACCGTCGGCCCAGCCGGTACAACGATCGTGACGGGTATCGCGGCGGCAAACGCTACGAGGATCGCGGCGGACGCTATGAGGACCGGGGCGGACGCTACGGGGACCGGGATGAGCGCCGCGGCGGATACTCCGACCGCCGGGAGGATCGCTACGGGGATCGGAGGGATTCGCGTGGGTCGGGTCGTCGGTGGGAGGACCGGGACAATGACCGTCGGCCCAGCCGGTACAACGATCGTGACGGGTATCGCGGCGGCAAACGCTACGAGGACCGCGGCGGACGCTATGAGGACCGGGGCGGACGCTACGGGGACCGGGATGAGCGCCGCGGCGGGTATTCGGACCGACGCGACGACAGGCGCGCCGACGTTCCCCGCGGCCGACGTGATCCGATCGTGCCGGATTCAGTGTCCGAAAAGGATCTCGATGCCGAGTCGCGCCGTCGACTCAATACCCTTTCGAAGGACAACTCGGAACGTGTTGCGCGTCATCTTGTTTACGCTGGATCGATGCTTGACGTCGACCCTGAGTTGTCTTATGAGCATGCTCAGGCGGCCTATCGTCGCGCTTCGCGCGTGGACGTAGTGCGTGAAGCTCTCGGTCTTGCGGCGTATATGACCGGAAGATACTCCGAGGCCTTGCGCGAACTGCGCACGTACCGCCGAATGACGGACGATTACAGTCATGTAGCTATCGAAGCGGATTCCGAGCGCGGCCTCGGACGCTCTGAGAAGGCTCTTGCATTCATATCGGAAATCCCTTTGTCGAGACTTGACGCAGAATCGAAGATTGAGCTTGCCCTAGTGGCCTCCGGCGCCAAGGCTGACACAGGCGATTCTGAAGGCGGACTGGCCGTGATCGAGAAACTCGCGGTCGAAAACTTCGAAGAAGACTTGCGGGCCCGCGTCGAGCTCATCCGGGCCGACCGCCTTGAGGAGCTCGGACGAGAGGAAGAAGCCAACGAGCTGCGCGCTTCGTGGGAGTCCGTTCTTTCCGACGAAGGAGAAGTCGACCTTTACGAGGAAGAATCCGACGAGGCCGACCCTGACGTCGTCGACGCCCGTTATGGAGACGAATCGGAGGGCGCTGGTTATGGCGACGAGCCCGTCGATGCCCGTTATGGAGCCGAAAACGATGAATCTCGGTACGATGCGGAACCCGACGGCGCCCAGCACAGCGCCGAGGTCCACGATGGCCAGTATGAGGCAGAGACGGACGACGCTCCGTTTGATCGCGGCTACGGCGAAACCGAGAACGGCGTCGAATCTGACGAGTCTGAGGAAACCAAAGATTCTGAGGCCAAAGGAAATCCCGAAGTCGAGGCTCTCGGGACCGGGAACGGCCCCGACGTCCAAGAGGACCCTGAGGCCGGAGAAGAATCCGAGGCTGGAGAGGATCTCGAAGCCGAGGAAGGCCCCGAGGCAGCGGAGAGCCCTGGAGTTGGGCACTCTGCAGCCGGAGATAGCCTGAAAGACAGGGAGTGTCCCGAAGCGGTTGAGAGCCTGGAAGACAAGGAACGCCTCGAAAACGAGATCGATTCCGAAGGCGGCGATGCCCGGTGAGCACGCCCGATCAAACCCTCGCAGAGCGGTACGACGTCGGACTCTTCGACCTTGACGGCGTCTGCTACCTCGGAAACGAGGCCATCGAACACGCCCCCGAAGAAGTCGCTCGCGCGGTAGCGGGCGGTTTGCGCCATGTCTATGTGACGAACAACGCCTCGCGCACAACCGACGACGTCGCCCGGCACCTAGCCGCCCTCGGCTTTCCAGCCGTGGCGGCGGACGTGGTGACCTCGGCGCAGGTGGGAGCGGACATAGCCGCCAGGCGATGCGGAGAAGCAGCGAAAGTCCTAGTCATCGGCGGGGCTGGGCTTGTCCGCGCCGTCGAGGAACGCGGGCTGAAAATCGTGCACTCTGCGGACGACGGGCCTGACGCCGTCCTCCAGGGCTTCTTCCAAGACGTGACGTGGCACGACCTTTCCGAGGCGGCCCTGGCCATCCGGGCGGGCGCGCTCTACATCGCCACCAATCTAGATCTCGTCATTCCGCGCGAGCGTGGGCTGATGGTCGGCAACGGCGCCCTCGTCGGCGCAGTTTCCCTTTCGACCGGCGTCAAACCGATCTCGGGCGGCAAACCCGAGCCGGAAATCTTCCTCGCCGCCGCCCGAGGGCTCGATTCCCGCAAACCCCTCGCGATCGGCGACAATCTCGACACGGACATCAAGGGCGCCGTCAGCGCAGGCATCGACTGCCTCCACGTTCTCACGGGCCTCGCCAGCGCCCGCAACATCTGCCTGGCGCCGCCCGAAGTGCGGCCGACCTTCCTTTGCGACGACATGCGGGGACTCAACGAGCCGTATCCCGAGGTGCTCATCGAAGTCGAAGACGGGCGCAGCCGCCAGACAGGAGACGAGCTCATCGACGACGGCGAGGAGATCGGCTCCGGAGCCGTCGCGAAGGCGGGAACGGTCACAGTTGGATCGGCCCAAGCCCGCTGGACCGAGAGCGGGGTCCGCCTCTTCGGCGAAAGAGAGATCGATGTGGCCGGGGGCGCAACCCTGAACCTTGACGAGTATCGCGCCCTTGTGCACGCGGCTTGGAAAGCCGCGGACGCGGGGGCCGACCTTGACGCGGCGGTCGGCGAAATCACGGTGGTCCGTTGACTTCGCCCGCTCCGCGGACACCCGTTCCGCAAGCGCCTTTCGATCCGGAGGAAGCCTTGCGCGAGCTTGAAAGCGCAGAAGAAAGGGACCCGGATGGGAACGACGTCGACAAGACGATCGAATCTCTTGAGGACGTGCTCGAAGGCTTGAAGCGCACCCTTTCTTCGGCTCAGGCGTGAAGGAGGGAACATGGGTCGGCTGATCAGGGTCGACGCCGAGTTGGTGCGCCGCAACCTCGCTCCTTCCCGGCAGCATGCTCGGGAACTGATCGCGGCGGGGAGAGTGCTCCTCGACGGCGAGGCCGTGCGAAAAGCCGCCCGGCAAATGGATCCCGCCCAGCCGCTGCTCGTCGTCGAAAGCGAACGGGAGGATTATGTTTCGCGTGGAGCCTGGAAGCTGATCGGCGCCCTCGATCTCCTCGGCGAGGACGGGCCCGCGGTGGAAGGCGTCAGGTGTCTGGACGCCGGCGCCTCCACAGGCGGCTTCACGGACGTTCTTTTGCGGCGGGGAGCGGCGCATGTCGTCGCCGTCGATGTCGGTTACGGGCAGATCGCTTGGCGACTGCGAGAGGATCCCAGAGTCACCGTCGTCGAAAGAACGAACGTGCGCACCTTGGATCCCGCGCTAGTCGCCCCCGCGCCGGGCCTCGTCGTCGGCGACCTGTCGTTCATATCGCTCACGCTCGTTATTCCGGCGCTCGTGGGGGCGGCCGACTCCCGCGCCGACTTCCTCCTCTTGGTCAAACCCCAATTTGAAGTGGGCAAGGAGCGGCTTGGAAGCGGAGGGGTTGTGCGCGACACCTCCCTGCACGCCTGGGCGATGCGCAAGGTTGCCGACTGCGCCGCGGCCAACGGCCTTTCCGTGGCAGGCGCCGCGCCTTCGCCACTGCCCGGGCCCGCTGGAAATGTAGAGTATTTCCTGTACATGCGGGCGGGCGACGCCGATTCTCCGTGCGCTAACGTGGACGCAGCAATAGAGCAAGCCGTAGCCCAAGGGCCTGCGGGAGAGAATGCGAGGAGTTGAATGGCGCGACGCATCGCCGTTGTCACGCACCGAAAGCGCGGCGCGGCCGCAGAATCGTCGGCGAAAATCGTACATCTGCTCGAAGAGGCGGGGCTCGAGGCGGAAACACATCCGACGAGGAAGAGTGTGGCCGAATGCGAGCTCATCCTCGTTCTCGGAGGGGACGGAACGATCCTCCACGCCGCGGAGCTCGGCCGGCCGGCGGGGGTGCCGATCCTCGGAATCAACTACGGACACGTCGGCTTTCTCTCGGAGGCCGACCCCGTCGATGCGCCGCAGGTGGTTCGCCAGATCGCGGAGCGTTCGTGGGGCGTCGATTCGCGAATGACGATCGACGTCACGATCGTCTGCCCGGACGGAAAGGTGAAAAGAGACTGGGCGCTCAACGAAGTCGCCATCGAGAAAGACGCCGATTTCCGCATGCTCGAAGTGTCCATCGGCGTCGACGGCCGCGAAATCTCGGCATTCAAGGTCGACACCGTTCTCTTCTCGACCGCAACGGGATCGACGGCCTACAACTTTTCCGGCGGGGGGCCGATCGTGTGGCCCGACGTCGAAGGCATGGTCCTCACGCCCGTGGCGGCGCACGCATTGTTCACCCGGCCCCTCGTGGTGGGGCCGCACTCGCAGCTGGAACTGCGTGTCCTCGACGGGGCCGCGCGGGGGTGGTGCGACGGACGGCGAGAGCTGAACGCCGCTGCGGGCTCGACGATCACCGCCGTCAAGGGCGAGCATCCCGTGCTCCTCGCCCGGCTCAACGACACTCCGTTCTCGGGAAGGCTCGTGACGAAATTCAGACTGCCGGTGCGCGGATGGCGCGACCCCGCGCAGGAAGGCGTCCGTGACTGATCGGGAGGGCGCCTGTGGCTGAGCAGGAGGACATCAGTGATTGAGACGCTGACCATAGAGAACCTCGGGGTCATCGCCGAGGCCCGGCTCGACCTTTCGGCGGGGCTCACGGCCCTGACCGGCGAGACCGGCGCGGGAAAGACGATGGCCCTCACATCGTTGCAGCTCATCTTGGGCGGAAAGCCTGACCCCGGACACGTCCGCACCGGCGCCAAGGCGGCGCGGGTCGAGGGGACGTTCCTCGTCGCCGACGATTCCCCCGTTCTGGCGGCGATCGACGACGCCGGAGGGGCCTACGACGTCGACGGCGGGCAGGCAGAAATTGTCGTGGCTCGGCAGGTGCCCGCTTCCGGCAGGTCGAGCGCGTTCATCGGCGGACGGCGTGTGCCCACGGCCGTCCTGAGGTCGATAGCCCAAGGCCTCGTCACCGTCCACGGGCAGTCGGACCAGCTGCGCCTGGCCACGGCGGCCCAGCAGCGACAGGCCCTGGACGCGTTCGGAGGCGAGGAGGTCGCAAAGGCGCTTCGGCAATGGGGCGAGGCGTACTCGGCCCACGCGAAGGCCGAAGGACGGCTCCGCTCCTTCGACGAGAACGCCCGCGAAAACGCGCGCCGCCGTCTCGCATATCAGGCCTTGGCGGCGAAGGTCGAGGAGGTCTCCCCGCGCCCGGGCGAAGACGAGGCCCTCAAAGCGGAAGCCTTCAGGCTGGAGAACACGGAATCGCGCTTCGCGGGGCTGTCGGAGGCCGCGGCGCGGCTTTCGGGCTCAGACACGGTCGAGTCGTCCGCCATGGAAGGAATCGACGCAGCCGTGCGCGCCCTCGAGCAGACAGGCGACGTCGTCGACCTTCTTGCGCGGCTTCGCTCGGTTCGCGACGAGCTCGGCGACATCGCGGCCACCCTCGCTTCGGCCGCGGCGGACACCGAGGCCGATCCGGCCAGGCTCGCCGAAATATACGCGCGGCGCCAGGAGCTTTCCGGACTGCGGCGAGAGCTCGGCATGGGAAACGACGAGGCAATCGAGGCCGCCGAGGAAGCCCGCGCGGCCCTGGCCGACCTCGAGGACCCCGAAAGCACGAGAAAACGTCTCGAAGAAGAGTGCGAGCATGCCCGCAAAAGCATGGAGGCCGCCGGGGAGGCTCTTCACGAGGCCCGGTCGCAGGCGGCCGGTCGGCTCGGCGCACTCGTCGGCGACGAGCTGACCGAACTGGCGCTGGCCAACGCCCGGTTTGAAATCGCCGTGACCGAGGGGCAGCCCGCGGCCCACGGCGCAGACGTCGTCGAATTCCTCCTCGCCTCGCATTCCGGGGCGCCGCTCCGGCCCATCGGCGCGTCGGCATCGGGCGGCGAGCTTTCGCGAGTCATGCTCGCCGTCGAGGTGTCCCTCGCGGAGCGGGCGGCGCAGTCGGACCACACCTTCCTCTTCGACGAGGTCGACGCCGGAGTGGGCGGCCGAGCCGCCCAGGCGGTCGGCAGGCGTTTAGCCAAGCTCGCTGAAAAACACCAAGTGATCGTTGTCACTCATTTGGCGCAGGTGGCCGCTCACGCGGCGACGCAGGCCGTCGTCGTCAAAGAAGAGGACGAATCAGGGGCAAAAACCAACGTCACGATTGTCACCGGCAACGAGCGGCTCGGAGAATTGGCGCGGATGCTCTCGGGAAACGACACCGAAGCGGCTCGAACCCACGCGGCCGAACTCCTCGGCGGCGGTCCGGATGTGGCACGATAAAGCCGTGGCACTCCCATTCAGGCGGAAGAAGGAAGCCCCGCTGGTCGATGACCATGCGGGCGAGGCGCGCGTGGATCCGCGCACGAAGAATCTGACGAAGCGTCTGCGGGCGGGCGAGGTCGCAATCATCGACCATTCGGACATCGACAGGGTTTCCGCCGAGGCCCTCGTGGCGTGCAACCCGCTCGTCGTCGTCAATGCGGCGAAATCGACGTCGGGGCGATACCCCAACCTCGGGCCGGGAATCCTCAACGCGGCTGGAGTGCCGCTGGTCGACGACTGCGGGCCCGAGGTCATGGAGGTAGGCGAAGGCACGCGCGTGCGCGTGACGGAGACCGGTGAGGTGTACGCCGGAGAGGAGCTCGTCGCCACGGGAACCGTTCAGACGGCCGAGACGATCGCGGCCAACCAGGAGGACGCGAGGGCCGGCATGAACGTCCAGCTCAAAGCCTTCGCCACGAACACGATGGAGTACGTCGAGCGCGAGCAGGACCTCATCTTCGACGGCGTAGGAGTGCCCGACGTCAAAACCTCCTTCGAGGGGCGCCACGTCCTCGTCGTCGTCCGAGGCTACAGATACAAGGAGGACCTTGCGGCCCTCCGCCCCTACATTCGCGAATATAGGCCCATCATGATCGGGGTGGACGGCGGAGCCGACGCGATACTCGAAGAGGGGTACAAGCTCGACATGGTCGTCGGCGACATGGACTCCGTTTCTGACAAGGCCCTCACCTGCGGAGCGGAGATCGTCGTCCACGCTTACCGGGACGGACGCGCCCCTGGAAGCAAGCGCGTGGACGAGCTCGGGGTGGACCACGTCGTCTTCCCGTGCACCGGAACGTCCGAAGACGTCGCGATGCTGCTGGCCGACGACAAGGGGGCAAAGCTCATCGTCGCCTTGGGCACCCACAACACCCTCATAGAATTCCTCGACAAGGGGCGCCCGGGGATGGCTTCGACCTTCCTCACGCGCCTCGCCGTAGGAGGGAAGCTCATCGACGCGAAAGGCGTCTCTCAGCTGTACCGCTCCCGCATATCCAACTGGCAGATTTTCGCGCTCCTGCTGGCTGGCTGCATCGCCATCGGCGCAGCCATGGCCTCGACCGCCACGGGGCGGGCGACCTTCGGGCTCGTCTCGGCCTGGTTCGGCGACATTCTTCGATGGTTTGGATCGTTCTTCTGAAAGGCTACTCATGGTTGATTTTCGATATCACTTAGTATCGCTCGTCTCGGTTTTCATGGCCCTCGCGATCGGCGTCATCTTGGGCGCGGGCCCGCTCCAGAATTCGATCGGGACGACGCTCTCGTCCCAGGTCGAGTCGCTGAGGAAGTCCCGCGACGAGGCGAGGACGGAGGCCGACACCGCCAACAACGCGCTTTCCGAGAACGAAAAGCAGCTAGATTCGGCGGGAACGCAGCTCGTCGGCGGTACCCTCAAAGACCGCAGGGTCGCGATCGTCGCCCTCCCGGGCGTTGAGGACTCTGATCTCAAGGCCGCCGAAGACAAGGTTTCCAAAGCCGGCGCCACAGTCGCCGGGACGGTAACGCTCGCCGACTCCTACGCGGCGACTTCGGCCAACCCCTACCGCAACACGCTGGCGCGTTCCCTCGCCCAGTACGTGGGCGAGAAAAGCGACGCCGACCCCCACGTCGTCGTCGCTTCGGGCGTCGGCCGACTGCTGTTCATGGGGTCGTCCGACCCCAATATGACCGTGATCAGAGACGCCCTCACGGCGAAAGACAACCAGATGATCCAGATCCAGGGAGACGTGGAAGGCGGCGTTCAGGCAGTCGTCGTGGTGACGCCGAAGAAGATGGAGATCGACAAATCCGCCGCCACGCCCGCCGCCGAAACGAAGAGCGTTTCCAACGGCTACGTCAAGATGGTGAAAACCCTTTCCTCGAAAGGACCGACCGTCACGGTCGGGGAGGGGACCTCCTCGACCAGTTTGCTTGCCAAGGTGCGCGAAGCCAAGGGCGCCGGATCGACGGTCGATTCACTTGACACCGTGGCGGGGAGAATCAACGTTGCCATCGCCGTGGCCTCCGAGATCAAGGGCTCGCACGTCCATCTCGGCCAAGGCGACGGCGCCCAAGCGGTCATAGGAACGCGCGTCGACGCCCCGGCGACGCCGACCCAGGCGCCTGAGCCCGCCTCCGGACCCACCTCGGAAGAAGGATGATCGACGTGCGCATTCGTGTTGCGGCCCTCGCCGGGGGCCTCGCGGTCGCGGGGGCGGGCGCGGCCGTCGCGGCTGCCAAACGCTTCCCTTCGGCATTCTCTTCGTGGAACCGCACGTCTTACGCGGGAACGCCGGTCAGTCTGACGGAAGGCCTGGCCGCCGCTGCGGGCCTCGGCCTCGCCTCGGCCGCGCTTCCCGCCGGAGTCCGGGCGGGCGCGGGAATCGCCGTGGGCGCGGCCGCCGCCGCCGGAGCCGTCGACGACCATTTTGAGGATCGCTTTCCCGCCAAGGGCAAAGGATTCAAAGGCCACATCGGGGCCCTGCGCGAAGGGAAGGCAACGTCAGGGGCACTCAAGATCGGGCTCATCGGCGCCGGCGCCGGCCTCGGCGCCCTGGCGATTCCGCGGCACGGCGGGCGCCTGCGGCGAGCTGCGGCCTGGGCCAACCAGTCCGCGCTCATCGCCGGAACGGCCAACATCGTCAACCTCCTCGACCTTCGGCCCGGGCGCGCCCTCAAAGCGAGCGCCGCCGCGTCAATCGCCGCGGGCGCATCCGGGCCCGCCGCGGCGGGCCTTCGAGACGGAATCGTCGCGGTGTCGGCCGTCTGCATGCGCGGCGACCTCGAGGGAAAGACGATGCTCGGGGACCTCGGCGCCAACGCCGTCGGCGCAGCCCTAGGGTACTCACTCGCTCTGGCCCCCGGCGCCTTCGCGCGGTGGTCCTGCCTGTCCGGCGTCGTGGCCCTCACTTTCGCAAGCGAGAAGCTCTCCTTCTCCAAAGTGATAGAGGAGACGCCTATTTTGGCCTGGGCGGATCGGCTCGGACGCCGGTGAAACGCGCTAGCGCCATGACATCGGCAAACCGGGCCCGCACGCCCATGACGTCGGAAGCGTCATGAAGAAGATCGGCGCCTCGGTTGCGGGTGCGGCCGGCTCGATAGCCGTTCTCACGCTGCTCTCGCGCCTCGTGGGATTCGTCAGAACCTGGGCGCAGAACGGAGCGCTGGGGGACACCGCCTCCGGGGAGGCCTATTCGACGGCCAACACCGTGCCGAACGTCCTGTTCGAAATAGCGGCGGGAGGGGCGCTCGCCGGGGCCGTCATCCCGCTTGTCTCGGGTTTCCTGGCAAAGGGAATGAAGGACGAGCTCGAACGCACAGCCTCGGCGCTCGTCACGTGGATTCTGGCCGTCGGCCTGCCCATCGCGGGAGCCGTCGCGCTCGCGGCCGAGCCGATCACGCGCGCCCTTCTGGGAGCGCACAAGTCGCCCGAGGAGCTTGCCCTGGCTGCAACGCTTTTGCGGGCCTTCGCCTTGCAGGTTCCCCTCTACGGCCTCTCCGTCGTGCTCACCGGCATTCTCCAGGCCCACAAGCGCTTCCTTCTTCCGGCCCTCGCGCCGATGCTGTCCTCCGTCGCCGTGATAGCCGTCTTCGCGGTTTTCGCCCAAGCGGCAAACGGCAAACAGGATTCTCCGGGCGCTCTGACCGAGGCGGCCGTGGCTTGGCTGGGATGGGGGACCACCGTGGGCGTGGTGGCCTTCGCGCTGCCGCAGATCGTTCCCGTGGCCAGGATCGTCAAGCTGAGGCCGACCTTCCGCTTCCCCGACGGGGTCGCCAGGCGGGCTCGAGGCCTCATAGGAGCAGGCCTCGGCGGGCTGCTCGCCCAGCAGGTGCAGATCGTCACGATCATGGTGGTGGCCAACGGCTTCGGAGACACCGGCGCCTATTCCGTCTACACCTTTGCCAACGCCGTCTACATGGTGCCCTACGCCGTTTTGGCCGTGCCGATCGCTACGGCGGTCTTCCCGCGCCTTTCGGAAGCTGCCGCGCTTCCCGGCAGGCCCGGCCTGACGTCCCTGACGGCGCGCTCGACCCGCCTGGTCCTCGACGTCGGGATCGTCACCGTGGCCTTGCTCGCCGTCTTGGCCTCGCCCGCCGGCCTCGTCTTCGAGATACTGCGCCCCGCCAGGGGGATGGACGTCGCGATGCTCGCCATGGCCCCAGGCCTGGCCGGGTACGCGCTCATCTACCACGGCTCGCGCGTGCTTTATGCCGTGGAGGCTTCGCGCGCCGTCGTCCTCGTCAACTCCCTCGCGTGGCTGAGCGTGTGCGCAGCCTTGGGGGCAAGCGTCGCGATCGGGATCGACGGGAGGCGGCAGACGCTCATCGCGGTCGGGGCTTCGGTCTCGGTCGGCATGACGATCGGCGCGATCGGCCAGATAGCGGCGATTCGCAAGGCCGTCGGGAAGCGGGCGACGGTCGGCATGGCGCGTTCGGCGCTCATCGTGGGGGCCGCCTCGGCGATGGGCGCGGCGCTCGGCCATCTGGCAGTCAGGCTCGTCCTCGGCGCGCTGGGGACCGGCGGCATCGGCGCATTCGCCTCGGCCGCCGTCGGCGGAGCCGTCGTCCTCGCCGCCGGAGGGGGCGCCGTCTTCCTCTTCGACCGCGACGCCCTCCGCCTGGCCGGAGGGGGCGCGAAAGAACCCGGCGTCGAAGGAAGCGGGGCAGAAGGGTCCGACGTCGAAGGACGGGCCTCCGACGGGGCCGGCGCCCAATGACGACGGCGCGGAGCGATCCGCGCGGAAAGAAGGAGCGGCTATGAAGCAATTGCGCGACATCAGGGACGACCGGCACGTCAAGGTCGAGAAAAGGGACGTCCGCTATCGCGGGCACATCCTCAACCTCGTGACCGACGAGCTTGCCCTCGCCTCTACGGGTTCGAAGATGATGCGCGAATACATCACGCACGACGACGCCGTCGCCGTCCTTCCCGTTCGGGAAGGGAGCGGCGGACCGGAGATCCTCCTCATCCGGCAGTACCGCCATCCGACGCGCTCGGTCCTGTGGGAGATCCCCGCGGGGCTGATCGACAAGCCGGGGGAGGAGCCCATGCGGGCCGCCCAGCGCGAATTGGCGGAGGAAACCGGGATGGCGGCCGCCGAATACGAGTTCCTCGCGCGTTTCTACACGTCCCCGGGATGCTCCGACGAGCTGCTGACCGTCTACCTGGCGCGAGGGCTGACGAGTGTGGAGACCGATTTCGTCAGGCAGGACGAAGAGGCGGAGATCGAGATGGAATGGCGGGCGCTGAGCGACGTCGTCGCCGCCGTCCGGGAAGGCGCCTTGGCCAGCCCGACCCTCGTCGTCGGAGTCCTGGCCGCCCAGTCCCTCCTCAAAGGCTAGGCCAGTCCCTCGTCAAAGGCTAGGCCCGTTCGGGCCCTTGGCGGACAACGGCTTCTAAGCCTCGGCCCGCGCGGCACAGACTTCGGCATTCCGGGCTTTCGCCCGCAGACGAAATGTGGCGGGGCTCCGCAAACGCGCGTCGCGGCGACGTGGAAAGATTGCGACTGAAGTCCTAAACTTATTAAGACAAGTCGCGTTTTGCGTATTGCACTGCCCAGGAGAGGGGGAACGATGGCCGTCAAGCCCGACGCCGACGTCAGCACGCGCGACAACATACTCAGGCTCATCATCGAACGCGGGCCGATAACGTCCGCCGAACTGGCCTCGATGCTGTTCCTCACCTCCGCCGCGGTGCGCAGGCACCTCACACAGTTGGAGACGGACGGGCAGATCGCCGAGTACACGGGCGCCGCCTCCCGCCCGGCCAGGCGCGGGCGTCCGTCTCGCCGCTACGTCGCGACGTCGCTCGGGCAGGCGACGTTCGGCGACTCCTACGCGGACGTGGCCAACCAGGTTCTTTCGTTTTTAAAGGACTCCTTGGGCGACGAAGGAGTGAACGCCTTCGCCTCCCAGAGGATCGACGAGCTTGAGGCTCGCTACACCGGCATCGTCGACGAGGCCGGGCCCGATCCAGAGGCTCGGGCCGCCGCTCTTGCAAACGCACTTACGCGAGACGGATATGCGGCCAGCGTTCGGCGCGGTCCGGGGGATATGACGCTTCAGCTGTGTCAGGGCCATTGCCCGATACACGACGTCGCGTCCTCCTTCCCGGTCATGTGCGAGGCGGAGACTCAAGCTTTCCATCGTCTGCTCAACGTACACGTCCAAAGGCTCGCGACTCTGGCCGGCGGAGAGCACGTGTGCACGCTGACGATCCCCCTGGTTTCGCGGATCCGCGAGGCCGAAGTCAGGAAGGAAACACATGACACAAACCCGGCATGAAGCCGCGGTGGCCGAAGCGATTCAGGAGCAGCAGCAGACCATTGACGCGCTCGGCCAAAAATACAACTACGGTTGGCACGACTCCGACGAAGCGGGCCGCAATGCGCGGCGAGGCTTGGACGAGGACGTGGTGCGCTACATTTCCTCGGCGAAGAACGAGCCCGAATGGATGCTCAAGAATCGCCTCAAGGCTCTGCGGCTCTTCGAACGTCGGCCTATGCCTGTGTGGGGGCCCGACCTGTCGTTCATCGACTTCGACGAGTACAAGTACTTCGTGCGCTCGACCGACAAACCGGCCGCCTCTTGGGACGAACTGCCCGAGGACATCAAGAACACATACGACCGTCTGGGAATTCCCGAGGCCGAGAAGGCCAGGCTCGTAGCGGGGGTTGCGGCCCAGTACGAATCCGAGGTCGTCTACAACCAGATTCGCGACGATCTGGAGTCGCAGGGCGTCGTCTTCCTCGACACGGACTCGGCGCTCAAGCAGTGCCCCGACCTGTTCCGAGAGCATTTCGGCACCGTGGTTCCGGCGGGGGACAACAAATTCGCTTCCCTCAACACGGCGGTGTGGTCCGGCGGATCGTTCATCTACGTCCCCAAAGGCGTGCGCGTGGACATCCCGCTCCAGGCGTACTTCCGGATCAACACCGAGTCGATGGGGCAGTTCGAGCGCACGCTCATCATCGCCGACGAGGGCTCTTACGTCCACTACGTCGAAGGCTGCACGGCGCCCATCTACCAGTCGGACTCCCTCCATTCGGCCATCGTCGAGATCATCGTCAAAAAGGACGCCCACGTGCGCTACACGACGATCCAAAACTGGTCGAACAACGTCCTCAACCTCGTGACCCAGCGCGCGGCCGTCGCCGCCGGCGCCACGATGGAATGGGTCGACGGGAACATCGGCTCGCGGGTCAACATGAAGTACCCGAGCTGCGTTTTGCTGGGCGAGCACGCCCACGGGGAGGCGCTTTCGGCGGCCTTCGCCGGCCCCGACCAGCATCAGGACACGGGCGCGAAAATGATCCACCTCGCCCCGCACACGACGTCGTCGATCGTCTCGAAGTCGATTTCCCGAGGCGGCGGACGCTCCTCCTACCGCGGACTCGTCCAGATCGGCGAGGAAGCGCAGGGGTCGAAGTCCTCCGTGGTGTGCGACGCGCTGCTCGTCGACGACATTTCGCGCACCGACACGTACCCCTACGTGGACGTTCGCACCGACGACGTCGAAATGGGGCACGAGGCGACGGTCTCCAAGGTCTCCGAAGACCAGCTTTTCTATCTGCAGCAGCGCGGGCTTTCGGAGGAAGAGGCCATGGCGATGGTCGTGCGGGGCTTCGTCGAGCCCATCGCCCGCGAGCTGCCCATGGAATACGCCCTCGAGCTCAACAGGCTGATCGAGCTCCAGATGGAAGGGAGCGTCGGCTGATGAGCGACACGCTGTCCACTGACCATTCGAAAGCCGTCCTCGAAAGCGAGGGCGTCGGCGAGGGAACGGGGTCGTCGCGGGCGGACAGGCTCTGCTCCTTCGATCCGGCCGATTTCGAGGTTCCCACCGGGGAAGAGGAAGAGTGGCGCTTCACGCCGATGAAGCGGCTCGCCCCCTTCTTTGAGACGCTCGACGCAGCTCAGGCCGAGGTCCTCGTCTCGGCGGGCTCGGTCGAATCCGCGTCCCGAGGCGACGAGCGCGTCGGGCTCGTCGGAAAGCCGGAGGACCGCACAGGCGCGTTGGCCTGGCAGGCGGCCGAGCGCGTCCACGTCGTGACCGTCGCGGGCGAGGCCCCCGACACGATGATCGCCATCGACGCCCCCGAAGGAATGAGCGTCGCCCAGCTGCTCGTCCTCGCGGAGGAAGACGCCAAGGGCACGGTGGTGATCGAGCACGCCGGCGTCGGCGACCTTGCCGAGACCGTCGAAATCGAAGCCAAGGACCGCAGCGAGCTGACGGTCGTCTCGGTTCAGGAGGCAGAGCGCAGCGCCAGGCACGTCTCCCATCAGCGAATTCGCGTGGGGCGCGACGCCAAGGTGCGCCACATCGTCGTCACCCTGGGCGGGGACGCAGTGCGCATCGCCACGAGCTCCGAATTCGCGGGCGAGGGCGGCGACGTCGAACTTCTGGGCGCCTACATCACCGAGGGCGGCGAACACCACGAGCATCGGCTTTTCGTCGACCACAACCCGCCCAACTGCATTTCGCGCGCCACGTACAAGGGCGCCCTGCAGGGCGAGGATGCGCATTCGGTGTGGATCGGCGACGTGCTCATCCGCCCGACCGCCACGAACACCGACACTTACGAGCTCAACCGCAATCTCGTGCTCACCAGGGGAGGCAAGGCCGATTCGGTGCCGAACCTCGAGATCGAGACGGGGGAGATCGCCGGTGCGGGCCACGCTTCGGCGACCGGCCGCTTCGACGAGGAGCAGCTGTTCTACCTGCGCGCGCGGGGAGTGCCCGAAGACGTCGCCAGGAGGCTCGTCGTGCGCGGCTTCTTCGCCGAGCTCGTCGAGTCGATCGGAGTCGAATCCGTCCAAGCCAAGCTCATGGCCGCCATCGAGCGCGAGCTCGACCTCGCCCAGGCTTCCAGGGACGCCGAATGAGCTACGCGCGCGCCTGCTCCGTGGGCGACGTCGCCGCCGCCGGAGCGCTCCAGGTGGAGATGAGATCGGCCGCAGGCGAACAGGTGGCGGTGGCGGTGGTCCGCGATTCCGACGGAACGTGGCACGCCATCGGCGACACCTGCTCCCACGACGACTACTCCCTCGCCGAGGGCGACGTCGACGAGGGCGAGATCGAATGCTGGAAGCACGGCGCGCTGTTCGACATCAGGAGCGGAAAGGCGCTCACCTTGCCGGCGACCAAGCCGGTCCCCGTATACGCCATTGAAATAGAAGGCGACGACGTCTTGGTCGACGTCGACGCCGCCTCCTAGGAGACAAAAAGTGCCAACCCTTGAAATTCGCAACCTTCACGCCTCGGTCGAGACAACCGACGGAATGAAGCCCATCCTCCACGGCGTCAATCTGAGCATCGGCGACGGCGAGATCCACGCGATCATGGGCCCGAACGGTTCGGGCAAATCCACCACGGCCTACGCGCTCGCGGGCCATCCCAAGTATCGCATTACAGAGGGGCAGGTCTTCCTCGACGGCGAAGAGATCACCGACATGACGCCGGACGAGCGCGCCCAGGCGGGCCTCTTCCTCGCGATGCAGTACCCCGTCGAGGTGCCGGGAGTGTCCGTGACGAACTTCCTTCGCACGGCCAAGACGGCGATCGACGGCGAGGCCCCCAAGCTGCGCGAGTGGACGAAGCGCGTGCGCGAGGCGACCGAGGCCCTCAAGGTCTCGCCCGACTTCGTCAAGCGCGACCTCAACGTCGGCTTCTCCGGCGGCGAGAAGAAGCGCACGGAGGTCCTCCAAATGGAGCTGCTCGAACCGAAGGTCGCGATCCTCGACGAGACCGACTCCGGCCTCGACGTCGACGCCCTGCGCGTCGTGTCCGAGGGCGTCAACCGGGTCCACGAGCGGACGGGCAACTCGATCCTGCTCATCACCCACTACTCGCGGATCCTTCGCTATGTCAAACCCGATTTCGTCCACGTCTTCGCGGAGGGCAAGATCGTCTTGACCGGCGGGCCCGAACTGGCCGACGAGCTGGAAGAGCGCGGCTACGACGAGTACATCGAGGCCTGACGTGGCGAGCCCGGTTCCGCGGACGGATTTCCCGACCCTCGCGCGCCAGGCGCGCGGGGGAAACCGGCTCGTCTACCTTGACTCGGGGGCGACCTCTCTCAAACCGAGGGCCGTCCTCGACGCCGTCGAGGAGATGTCTGTGGCCAAAAACGGGGCGGTCAAACGCGGATCGCATCTTCTCGCGGAGGAGGCGAGCGCCGCATTCGAGGACGCGCGCGAGAGGGTTGCCCGATTCGTCGGGGCCGATCCCGGCGAGCTCGTCTGGACCTCGGGGACGACCCAGTCGATCAACCTCCTCGCCTACGCGATGTCGAATGTTTCGGCAGGCCGCGGACCCTCCGTGGGCGCGTCGCCGCTGCAGGGGCGGTTGACCGTGGGGCGAGGCGACAGCGTGGTGGTCACGAGGGCCGAACACCACGCCAACCTCGTGCCCTGGCAGGAGCTGTGCAAACGGACGGGGGCCGCTCTCAGGTGGCTCGACTGCGATTCGGACGGGCGGATCGACCTGGAGACGCTCTCCGTGATCGACGGATCGACCAAGATCGTGGCCTTCGCCCACGTTTCGAACGTCACCGGGGCGATCGCTCCGGTCGAGGCCGTCGTCGCTGCGGCCCGCGAGGCGGGCGCCCTGACGGTGCTCGACGCTTGCCAGTCGGTTCCGCATATGCCCGTTGACTTCAAGGCCCTCGACGTCGATTTCGCCGCCTTCTCGGGGCACAAAATGCTGGGCCCCACCGGGGTCGGAGCGCTCTATGGCAGGCGCGAGCTCCTCGAAGCGATGCCGCCGTACCAATTCGGCGGGTCGATGATCGAGGTGGTCGAGATGGACGGGGCGACTTACGCCCAGCCGCCCGAGCGTTTCGAGGCCGGGACCCAGCCGGTGGCCGAAGCAGTCGGCATGGGCGCCGCGGCCGAGTATCTCGCCGCCGCCGGGATGAGCCGCGTGGCGGAGCACGAAAAAAAGCTGACGGAGCGCATGCTGGCCGGCATGGCGGACATCGCGGGAGTCTGGGTGCTCGGCCCGCGCGAGGCGGTCGACCGCACGGGCGCCGTCGCCTTTTCCGTCGACGGCGTGCATCCCCACGACGTCGGGCAGGTTCTCGACGCCGACGGCGTGGCGGTGCGCACGGGGCACCACTGCGCGCAGCCCATACACCGGCATTTCGGCGTTTTCGCCTCGTCCAGGGCCTCCCTAGGGCCGTACAACGACGAGGCCGACGTCGACGCCTTCCTGGAGGCATTGAAGAAAGTCCGCCCATTTTTCGGCGTGGAGCAAAGATGAACGACTCTTGCGTGGAGGAGAGATGAACGACCTCGATCAGATGTACCAGCAGATCATCCTCGACGCCGCCCACGAACGGCGCGGCGAGGGCGAGCTCAACCCCTTCGACGGCGAATCTTTCCAGGTCAACCCGACCTGCGGGGACCAGGTGAACCTCAGGGTGCGGATGTCCGACGACGGCGGACGCATCGCCGAGGTGGCGTGGACGGGCGAGGGCTGTTCGATTTCCCGGGCGAGCATCGGCATCATGATCGACATGCTCGAGGGCGCCAGCGTCGACGAGGCGAAGGATCTGTACGAGCAGTTCCGTGCCCTCATGGATTCGCGCGGCGCCGGTCTGACCGAGGACGTCGAAGAGGCCTTGGGAGACGCCGCGGCCTTCGTCGGCGTGGCGAAGTTCCCCATGCGCATCAAGTGCGCGCTTTTGGGCTGGATGGCCCTGAGAGACGCGACGGACAAGGCCGTCGCTGCGAAAGGAGAGAGCCATGGCTGACGAGCTCGAGCTCGCGCCCGATTACGGGGCCGCCGCCCGCGAAGAGACAGGCGCCTCCCAGGAGGCCGTCGGCGCCCCGAAAGTCGAGGACGTCGAAGAGGCGCTCAAGGACGTGATCGACCCCGAGCTGGGGATCAACGTCGTCGATTTGGGCCTCGTCTACGGCATTGCGCTGGAAGGGGCCGACGTGGTCATCGACATGACCTTGACGTCCCCGGCCTGCCCGCTGACGGACGTGATCGAGGAGCAGACGACGAGGGCGCTGGAGGGAATGGCCGGATCGACCCGGATCAACTGGGTGTGGCTGCCGCCGTGGGGGCCCGAACGCATCACCTCCGACGGCCGGGAAATGCTCCAGGCCCTCGGCTTCAACGTTTAGCGCGGCGTCAGCGGCGGCGCGCCGTCCCTGACGCCGGCTCGGCGCGCTTGCCCATTGGACGCGGCGGCCGGCCGCATCAAGGGGCGGGCGCCGACCACGTGTCGCAGCTCTCGAACTTTCCGCCTTCGTATCCCTTCATGAGCCATTCGGTCCGTTTGGCCGAGGACCCGTGGGTGAAGGACTCCTGATTGGCCTCCATGCCCGCGCTTTCGTAGATGTGGTCGTCGCCGACGGCGGCTGCGGCGTCGATGGCCGTCTTCAACTCCTCGCGGGTGGGAGGGACGAGGAACTTCTTCCCCGACTCCGGATCGACCGTCTTCGAGGCGTTGTGCAGCCACACGCCTGCAAGGCAGTCCGCCTGCAGCTCCGAGCGCACCAGGGAGCCGCTCGGGCCGGTGTCCTTGTGGTTGACTTTGGAGAGGATCCCCGTCTGGTCCTGAATCGAATGGCCGAATTCGTGGGCCACGATGTAGGCCTGGGCCAGCCTCGAGTTGGTCGCGCCGTACCGGGACTGGAGCTCCTTGAAGAAGCCGACGTCGAGGTAGACGGCTTTGTCTGCGGGGCAGTAGAAGGGGCCGGTCTGGGAGCTGGCCGTCCCGCACGCCGTGGAGGTCGAACCGGAGAAGAGCACAAAATCGGGCTTCTTGTATGCGGCGCCGGCGGCGGAGGGAAGCGCCCCGCCCCAGTAGGCGTCCAGGGATTCGGCGGTGGCGACCATCCAGCACTCGGTGTTTTTGTTCGCGTCTTCGCCGGTCTTGCACGTTTCGATGAGCGAGGTCTGGTTTCCGGCGGGCTGACGCCCCGAGGTGACCAGGCTGTCCGGAACCTGCCCCGTCAGGAAAAAGTAGACGATGGCGCCGATGAGTCCGAGGCCGCCGACGCCGGTGGCCGCCATTGTTCCGCGCCCGCGAACCTTGACTCGCGAGGCATCCAGTTGAATGTCGTCGTTCATGGACATGTTGTGAGCATATCCGCTAGGGGTCGGAGGTGCGCAATGGCCGGGCGTGTTCTCGAGTAGGCTAGTGGGGTGATCGACGCCAAAAACCTCACCATGCGCATCGGAACCCGCGAACTCGTCGTCGACGCGGGATTCAGAGTGGGCAAAGGGATGCGCGTGGGCCTCGTCGGCCGCAACGGCGCCGGAAAGACCACGCTCATGCGGCTCATGGCGGGCGAAGGAGCGACGTCCGACGTCGTCGAAGCGACCGGAACGCTCAATCGCAGGGGCACGGTCGGATACCTTCCGCAGGACACGCAGGAGGGCGACCTCGACCAGACGGCGCGCGATCGGATCCTCTCGGTTCGCGGAATCGCCGAGACGATAAGGCGCATCCGCAAGGCCGAGCGGGAAATGGCCGAATCGGAGGGCACGCGGCAGGTCAGGGCGATGGAACGCTACGTGCGCCTCGACCAGGAATTCACGAACGCTGGAGGATGGGCCGCCAACGCCGAGGCCGCCCAGACAGCGGCTGCGCTGGGGCTGCCCGAAAGGGTCCTCGACCAGCCGCTGCACACGCTCTCCGGCGGTCAGCGGCGAAGGGTCGAACTCGCACGGATCCTCTTTTCACGGGCCGAGAATCTCCTGCTGGACGAGCCGACCAACCACCTCGACCACGATTCGATCCTGTGGCTTCGCGATTACCTCCGCTCTTTCGCGGGCGGGTTCGTGGTGGTCTCCCATTCGACGGAGCTGTTGGACCAGACGGTCAACGCCGTGTGGCATCTGGACGCCAATCGCGCCGCCCTCGATGTGTACAACATGCCGTGGGCGGAGTATCTCAAACAGCGCGAGGCCGATGAGAAACGCCGCCGCCGCGAGCGGATGAACGCGGAGCGCAAGGCGGGCGCGCTCATGGGGCAGGCGGACAAGATGCGGGCCAAGGCGACGAAGGCTGCGGCAGCGCAGAACATGGAGCGCCGCGCGCAGCGCCTGCTCGCCGGGCTGGAAGCGGAGAGGAAGGCCGACAAGGTCGCCAATCTGAGGTTCCCGGATCCCGCCCCGTGCGGGCGCACGCCGCTGACCGCCGTGGGGCTGTCGAAATCGTACGGGTCCCTCGAAGTCTTCTCCGGCCTCGACCTCGCCGTCGACCGCGGGTCGCGCGTGGTCGTCCTCGGCCTCAACGGCGCCGGGAAGACGACCCTCCTGCGCCTGCTCGCCGGCGTGGAGGAGGCCGACACGGGCGGCGTCGTGCCCGGCCACGGATTGAAGATCGGCTATTACGCGCAGGAACACGAGACGATCGACCCCGACGAGACGGTGGTCGGCAACCTGTGGCGGGCAGCCCCCGAGCTCGACGACACAAGGGCCCGTTCCGTGCTCGGCTCTTTCCTCTTTTCCGGGGCCGACGCCGACAAGCCCGCCGGCGTGCTCTCGGGAGGGGAGAAGACTCGACTCGCCCTGGCCATGCTCGTCGTGTCGGCGGCCAACGTGCTTCTCCTCGACGAGCCGACGAACAACCTCGACCCGGCCTCGCGCGAGGAGATTCTCGCCGCGCTCGGCAAGTACGAGGGCGCCGTCGTGCTCGTCACCCACGACGAGGGGGCGGTCGAAGCCCTCCGCCCCGAGCGCGTTCTTCTGCTGCCCGACGGCGACGAGGATTTGTGGTCCGACGACTACTTCGACCTCGTCGCTCTGGCGTGAGCGTCGGGTTTGCCGCGCGGGCCCCGTTGCGTCGCGGGCGTCGGTTCGAACGCATCCCTGTTCAATCGACCCGATCGGAGATAGCCTTGCACCATGCCGACTCTCGTTCTCATGCGCCACGGCGAAGCCGGATTCGCCGCCAGGGACCGCGCCCGCCCGCTGACTCCGCGGGGAAGGGAGGAGGCCGCGTCTCAGGCGCGGGCGATCGCGCGAGTCGTCGGCGGCATCGACGTGGCGATCGTCTCGGAGGCGACGCGCACGCGGCAGACCCTGGTCGCCCTTCGCTCGGCCGGACTGGCCGTCGCCAGAGTCTGGGAGGAAGCCAGCCTCTACGCTCGCGGGGGAGAGGGCCTTCTCGAAACTCTGCGCGGTTTGGACCGCTGCGGGATCGAGGGCGCCGTCCGGGAGTCGGCCGACGCCGAAGGCGGCGTTAAGGCGGAGGCAGTTCTCGTCGTCGGACACGAGCCGACGATGTCGACGCTGGCGGGGCTGCTGGCCACGCGGGAGAAAGACCTGCCCGAGTCCCGGGGCCGCGCGCCATTTCGGGCTTTGAGAGGGTCGGGCGCGGCGCGTGCGGACAGCTTCAGGTACGGCTTTTCCACCGCCATGGCCGTCGTCGGACACGTCGAATCGTGGAGCTCTCTGGCGCCCGGCCGCATGCGGATCGTCGACGTGCTGCGTCCCTAGACCGCTTCTACATCGCTCTTAGACCGCTCTACATCGTGGTGAGCTTTTCGGCGAGGACGTCCATAGCGGCGTCGGCGTAGACGGTGAAAGGCCTTTCCGCCCCTTCTCGATACCAGTTCCATGCGGCCGCCAGCAGTCCCGAGACGACGGCGCTCGAGGCGATCAGGCCGTCCGCGTAATCCGCCTTCCCGCTGTCCTTAAGGGTTTGGGCGAGCTTGTCGATGAGCTCGGCGACCAAGGTCGACGCCGCCGATCGCAGCGCGGGGACCTCGAAGTACAGCCGCACCCGCTGCACGGTCGCCTGGCGGTCGCGCACGAAATGCTCCTCGGCGATTGCCCGGACGGCCTCTCGCAGAGCGTCGAGGAGCCTCGCGCCATCGGCGAGGGCGCCGGCCATCGTGCTCATGAGCAGGTCGTCGTGCTCGTCTTGCAGCACCAAGCCCTCCTTCGTCCCGAAATATCGATAGACGGTCGAAGGGGAGACGTCGGCGCGGTCGGCGATCTGCTCGATCGTCACGTTGTCGTATCCGTCTGTCGAAAACAGCTCGAGGGCGGCCGACTGTATGCGGTGCATGGCAGCCGCCTTTTTCCGTTCGCGCAATCCCCGCTGTGCCATCGCACCTCCTTGTCGATGCCACTTTACAGCCTTGTCGCATTCACGGCCTTGTCGTCGCCCTGCGCCGGTGGTAGCGTCTCCTTTATGAGAGAGTCACTTTCAAAAGATAGTAACAATCAAATTCTTGTCGAAGGGACGGATTTGACGAAGGCTTTCGGCAGCGTCCGGGCGCTCGACGGGCTGGACCTGAGCGTGAAGGCAGGCTCCGTCCACGGCTTTCTCGGCCCCAACGGCGCCGGAAAGACGACGGCGATCCGGGCGATTCTCGGCCAGATTCGGCTCGACGGCGGCTGTTTGCGCGTGTTTGGCCGCGACCCGGTGAAGGACGCTGTCGACGTCCACCGACGGCTCGCCTACGTCCCCGGGGACACCGTGCTGTGGCCCAATCTCACCGGAGGCGAGTGCATCGACATTCTCGGGCGCATGCAGGGCAGCATCGACGCCGCCCGCAGAGCCGAGCTCATCGAGCGCTTCGAACTCAACCCTCGAATGAAAACGCGCACGTACTCGAAGGGCAATCGGCAAAAGGTCGCCCTCGTCGCGGCCCTCGCCACGCGGGCCGAGCTCCTGCTCCTCGACGAGCCGACGTCGGGTCTCGACCCCGTCATGGCCGAACGCTTCGTCGAAACGGTCCGCGAGGCGCAAGGCTCCGGGGCGACGGTGCTGCTGAGCAGCCACATCATGAGCGAGGTTGCGACGCTGTGCGACACGGTCACCGTCCTTCGGCGCGGGCGCGCCGCCTATTCGGGAAGCCTCGAAGGGGTGCGCGCCAGGGCCGACGTCGCCGTCTCCGCCGTCGGCAGGACGGGGGAGCCGATCTCCCTGAACGTGCCCTCCGCCGAGGCCGACTCCGCCGTCGCCGGCCTCTTGAAGGGAGGAGCGTCGATACGAAAGGTCGAAAGCTCCCTGGAGGCGGCCTTTCTCAGCTTCTACGGAGGCGAGAAATGAACGGGCCGCGCCGGGCGCTCTGGACGCTCACGTGGAAGGCCCACGGCCGAAGGCTTCTCGCCTGGCCCCTGGCTTGGACCGCCCTGGTGCTTGCCATGGCGTCGGCGACGAGGTCTCTCTACCCCGACGGCGCGAGCCGACTGCGCTACGCCTCGACCATCGGCTCCTCGCGCATTCAAGAGCTGTTCAACGGGCGTGGCTACAATCTGACGTCCGCGGGCGGGATCGAGGCCTTTGAGGTCGGCATGTTCGGGCTCGTCCTCGTCCCCGTCGGCGCAAGCCTGCTCGCCGTCCGCCTCATGCGAGCCGAGGAGGCACTCGGCCGATGGGAGGTCGTCTCAGCCGGAGGCTACGGGAAAACCGCGCCGACGGCGGCCGCCATGGCGGCGCAGGCGTGCTCGACCGCCCTCTTCGGGGCCGCGAGTTTTGCGGGCCTCCTCCTGTTTGGCTTTCCCGCCGGCGGCGCCGCAAAATACTGCCTCATTCTCTGCCTGTTCGCGCTCGTCTTTGCGGCGGCAGCCGCCCTCTTGGCTCAGACGGTCGCGGACGCCAAAGCAGCGGGAACCGCAGTGATGGCGTGGGTCATGTTCTGCTACCTCGTGCGCGCGGCAATAGACGGACGGCGCCTGTCCGCGACCTGGCTCACCCCCATGGGCTGGCTGGCTGAAGCCCGGCCGTGGGGAGCAAGCCGCCTGTGGCCCTACGCCGCCTGCGCAACGGCGGCCGCCGCACTGGCTGCGGCTGCCCTCGCGCTCTGCCGCGTCCGCGACCTCGGAGGCGCCGCGGTCTCGCCGAGGCCCGGAAGGGCCGGCGCGGCGAAGTGGATACGCGGCACACGCTACGTCTGGCGCCTCACTCGCTCCAGCGCCGCAGGGTGGTGCGCGGCGGCGCTTTGCTGGGCGGCTCCGGTCGGAGCCATGGGAGACGAGATAGACGTCTGGGCCGAACAAAACCCGGGCATCGCCCAGCTTTTCGGAGGGCACGCGCCGCGCGACTTCATGTCCGTTCTGGCCGTCGGGATCATCGGGCTTCTCGCGCTCGCGGCCGGGCTGGCGACCGCGGCCGAATTGCGCGGCGAAGAGGCGAGCGGAAGGTTGGGGCTCGTGTGTTCCACGCGCTGCGGCTACGCGAGCGTCATGCGCGCCTGGTTCGCCCAATCGGCCCTCACGGCCGCGGCAGTGGCCGCATCAGGGGGTTTCGCCTACTGGATCTCCATCGGAGCGTCCACCGGCAAATGGGAGCTTTCCTCTTCTTTGGGGGCCGCGGCGCTCCTGCTCGTTCCCATCGTCGCCGTGCTTGCCGGGGCCTTCGCCGTTTTCTCCTATGCGCCGAAGGCGTGGGCCGCCGTGTGGGCTCTCGCCTGCTGGGTCGCCGTCGTCGAGCTCCTGGCCGACCCCCTCGACCTTCCCGAGTGGGGGCGAAAGCTCTCGCCCCTCTACCTCGTCGGCAGGGTTCCCATGGAAAGCCCGTCGTGGATCGCGACGGGATGCGTCGGCGCCGCGGCCCTCGCCCTGGCGCTCGCGGGAGTCAAGGCGCGCCCCCGCGATTTGGCGGCGGGGTGAGGGCGCAGCCCGGCAGCCCAGTTCGCGCTTTCCGGCGGCGGGATTAAAGCGCCGTCCGGCAGCGGGCGACGGCGCGAAACCTTGGGTCCGCTGTGACCCCGGACGTGAAACAGAGCAGCCTGCCATGCGGCGGAAGGCGTCAAACCGCGTCCCAGCCGAGGATCGCCGCGAGGATGTCGAGGCGCGGCCGGGTCACCGCGGCGTCGGCGGCGGCGAGCACCGCGGGCTTTGCGCACACGGCGACGGAAAGCCCGGCGATCTCCATCATCGACAGGTCGTTGGCGCCGTCGCCGGCCGCCACGGTTTCGGACAGGTCGATCCTCTCGCGCGACGAAGGGAAGCCACGAGAACGAGCGTCCGCGCCTTCTCTGCCCCGAGCTTCCAACGGGGAGTCGGGGTCTTTCGGCAAATTGGAGCCTTCTGGCGAATCGGAACCTCCGGGCAGGTCGGCGCCGGGCAGCCGGCCGCCCTCGGACCAGCGCCGAAGAGCCTCGGCCTTGCGCTCGCGGGTGACGATCTCGCCCTCCGTTCTGCCGGTGAGGGCGCCGCTGCTCGTTTCGAGCCGGTTGGCCAGCACGCAATCGACGCCTAGACGGCGCGCCAGCCCTCCGATCACCTCGATGAATCCGCCGGAGACCAGGCCGACGGCGCATCCGCGTGCGTGCGCCGTCGCAACCAGCGTCTCGGCCCCGGGAACGGGCTCGATGCTGTCCGCGATCGACTCGACCCGATCGACGGACAGGCCCTCCAGCGTGGCGACGCGCTCCGCGAGGGCCTCGGCGAAGTCGAGCTCGCCGTTCATCGCCGCCTCCGTTATGGCCGCCACACGAGGGCCGGATCCGGCGGCGTCGGCGAGCATGTCGATGGCCTCGCCGCGGATGAAGGTCGAGTCCACGTCGGAGACGATGAGGCGCGGACCGCGCTCGGCCATTTTTCCGCGCGTGAGCGCGCAATCGACGCTCAAAGCCAAGGCAGGGCCGCGCAATTCGTCCCTCAGCCGCTCCAACGCGGAGGCGTCGGATCCGGCGACGCCGAACAGCGACAGCGTCTGCAGGCCGGGAACCGCGGGCGAGCGCTCGGCGACCTCTCCGCAAGCCGACCCGAAAACATGCCTCGTGTGCACCAGGAGCCCCGCGGGAAGGGGTTCGGGCGAAGCGAGGGAAAACCTGACCGGCTCCCCCTCGCGCACAGGCTCATACAAGTGTGGTCGCCCCGTCGTCTCCTGCGCCGCCTGAGCTGTCGGAGACCTCGAATGCCTCGGACCCCGCGGGCGCATCGGCGGAGCCGGCGGCTCCCGGCGCTTCGGCCGGATCGGGCGCCTCGGCCGGCGTCGGCGCGTAAAGCGTGGCCTTGACGCGCGCGCCCTTGGGGACCACGGTGATGCCGCCCTCGGAGACGTGGAAACCTCGGGCCCGGTCGTGTTCGTGGTTGACGCCCACTTGCGCGCCCTCTTCGACCACGACGTACTTGTCGAGGATCGCGCGCATGACCGTCGCGTTGCGCCCGACGTTGACGCCGTCGAGCAGAACGGATTCGCGCACGGTCGACCATGAGTTCACGCGCACGTCGGGGGAGAGCACGGACCCGATCACTTCGCCTCCGGAGACGATGACCCCGGGGGAGACGATTGAATCGAGGGCGTGACCCAGCCTCTCATGGTGCCCGTAGACGAACTTCGCCGGGGCGAGGTTCGAATGCCCCGTCAGAAGCGGCCACCTGTCGTTGTACAGATTGAAGACCGGGTTGACGGAGATGAGGTCCATATTCGCCTCGTAGTAGGCGTCGATCGTTCCGACGTCGCGCCAGTAGTCGCAGTCCCGGTCGGAGTGGCCGGGAACGTTGTTGAAGGTGAAGTCGTAGACTCCGCAGGTGCCCTTCCCGACGAAGAAGGGAACGATGTTTCCTCCCATGTCGTGCTTCGAATTGGGGTCGACGGCGTCGTCGGAGAGAACCTTGTACAGGGCGTCGGTGTTGAAGACGTAGTTGCCCATGGAGGCCAGGAACTCGTTGGGCGAATCGGGAAGGCCCAGCCCCGAGGTGTCCTGGGGCTTTTCGACGAAGGCGGCCACGCGGCGCGGATCGGTCTTGTTGACGTCGATCACGCCGAAGGCGGACGCCAGCTCGAGCGGCTGGCGGATTCCCGCGATCGTCAGCTCCGCGCCGGATTCGACGTGCTGGTCGACCATCTGCGAGAAGTCCATGCGGTAGATGTTGTCCGCCCCGGTGATGAGGACGACGTCGGGCCGCTCGTCGTCGAGGATGTTGAGCGACTGGTAGACGGCGTCGGCCGACCCGAGGTACCAGTGGTCGCCGCGCCGCTGCTGCGCGGGCACGGGGGCGACGTAGTTCTCGAACAGATTGGACATGCGCCAGTTGCGCGCGATGTGTCTGTCGAGGGAATGGGACTTGTACTGGGTCAAGACGATGATCTTCAGGTATCCCGAATTGACGATGTTGCTCAAAGAGAAGTCAATGAGTCTGTAGATGCCGCCGAAAGGCACGGCGGGCTTGGCACGATCCTGGGTGAGGGGCATAAGGCGCTTGCCTTCTCCGCCAGCCAGGACGATTGCGAGGACGCGGGGTTTGGCTCCCATAGGTTCCACCTATCTCATATATTGGTTCAGCGCACGAATTGTCCGCCGTTGGACGACAGAGCGGGTACAGTGAAGGGGTCAGCGTTGACCACCGAAGGAAGGACCCCACATTGCGTGTCGCTCTATTGACTCGAGAATACCCGCCAAACGTCTACGGTGGCGCGGGTGTCCACGTTGAGGAATTGTCCAAAGTGCTGGCGGCCCATGCCGACGTCGATGTTCACGCCTTCGACGGGCCGCGCGAAGCGGGCGCATCGCCCGCCGGAGTCACGGTGTACGGATACGACTATCCGGCCGAGCTCGCTTCGGCGAACGCCGCGATCAAGACTCTCGGCGTCGACCTGGAGATCGCCGATCGCGTGCGAGAAGCCGACATCCTCCACTCTCACACCTGGTACGCCAACATGGCCGGCCACATCGGAGGGATGCTGTACGGCATTCCCCACGTCATATCGGCCCATTCCCTGGAGCCGCTGCGCCCGTGGAAGCGCGAGCAGCTGGGGGGCGGCTACGAAGTCTCCTCCTGGGTCGAGCGGACGGCCTACGAGGCCGCCGACGGAATCGTCGCCGTCTCCTTCGCCATGAAGGACGACATTCTTCGCTGCTACCCGAAGATCGACCCCGATCGGGTGCGGGTCATCCACAACGGGATCGACCTGTCGGGCTGGAACGCCCCGAAGACCGACGAGGAAACGGCGGCGGCCAGGGAGTGCTTCGCCTCCTATGGGCTCGACCCCGACAAGCCCACGGTCATGTTCGTCGGAAGGATCACTCGGCAGAAGGGGGTTCCCGGCCTGCTGCGCGCGATCGCCAAGCTGCCGCCGGAGATCCAGGTGGTGCTGTGCGCCGGGGCGCCGGACACCCCGGAGATCGCCGCCGAAACCGAGGCCCTCGTCGAGGACCTTAGAAGCAGGCGCACAGGCGTCGTGTGGATCTCGGACTTCCTCAGCCGCGGCAAGATCATCCAGCTCCTGTCTTGCTCGACTGTCTTCGTCACGCCGTCGATCTACGAGCCCCTCGGAATCGTCAATCTCGAGGCGATGGCCGTCGGACTTCCCGTCGTCGGAACGAAGACGGGGGGCATCCCGGACTGCATCGAGGACGGGGTGACCGGAACCCTCGTCCCGATCGAGCAGCTCGACGACGGGACGGGGACGCCCGTGCATCCCGAGACGTTCGAGGCCGATCTCGCCTCGGCTTTGGAGGCTGTGTGCGCCGACCCCGAGAAGGCGCGCGAGATGGGCGCAGCAGGCCGCAAGCGGGTGGAGGAGCACTTCTCATGGGAGTCGATCGCCCTCAAGACGATGGACTTCTACCGCGACGTCATAGCGGGACTTTAGGCCTCTCGCGGTAATCTTGTTCCATGGGCGATGTGCTTGATGTTCGGGAGGCGACCGTTCGACGCGACGGCCGCGCCATCCTCGATTCGGTCGATTGGAGCGTCGACGACGGCCAGAGATGGGTCGTCCTCGGCCCCAACGGCGCGGGCAAGACGACTCTGATCCAGCTGGTCTCGGGGCGCATGCATCCCACCAGCGGATCGGTGGCGATCGTCGGCGAACGCCTGGGCCGCGTCAACCTGGAGGATCTGCGGCCTCTCGTCGGCACCATGTCCGCCGCCGTCGACGCGAGAATCCCGGGGGACCAGAGGGCCGTCGACGTCGTTCGAACGGCCGCCTACGGACACTTGGCGACGTGGCGGGAGGTCTACGACCCCCAAGACGACCGCCGAGCCCGGGCCCTTCTGGCCGGCCTCGGCGTGGGATCCCTGGAGACGCGCCTCTTTTCGACCCTTTCTTCGGGGGAGAAGAAGCGCGTGGGGATCGCCCGCGCGCTCATGCCCAACCCCGAGGTGCTGATCCTCGACGAGCCGGCCTCCGGCCTCGATCTGGGCGGGCGGGAGAACCTCGTCGAAACGCTCTCGCAGCTGGCCTTCGACCAGTTTTCGCCGGTGATCGTGCTCGTCACCCACCACGTCGAAGAGATTCCCCCAGGATTCACCCACGCACTTTTGCTCAAGGACGGAGCCGTCTACGCTTCGGGACAGATAGGGGAAACTGTCACATCGGCCAATCTCTCGGCGGTCTTCGGCCTTAATCTCGCGGTGAGCCGCGAGGACGGGCGGTTCTCGGCACGGAAGGTCTGAGCGCCCTGTGCGCGGTCGACCCCGCGCCGCGTGCGGGCCCGCCGTTTTCTTCGCCGCGGCGGCTGTGGGGATTCCTACCCGAATGGAGTCTATAACTGGGGGGCTCCGCCCGTTAAACTAGAGTGCATCTCTACTATAGCTAGGAGTAGCAACGTGAGCTGGGAAGTTTGGGGCATCATCGCCCTTTGCTGCATCGCTTTGGAATTCATGACGGTCGATTTCTCCTTCCTCATGATCGCGGGAGGCGCGTTCGTCGCCGCCGGCGTATCCGCCGGGAACGACAGCCTTGTGGCTCAGGTCGCCGCGTTCGCCGTCGTCTCCATCCTCCTTCTGGCAATCGTGCGCCCGTGGGCGAAAAACCATTTCAACCCCAAGGGGACGAAGGTCGGCACGGTCCAAGATCAGATAGGCAAGCGGGCCCGCGCCCTCACAGTGATAGACGAGAATGCCGGACGGGTGAAGATCGGCGGGGACGTCTGGTCTTCGCGCTCGGCGGGAGGCGTCATTCCCGAGGGGAGCGACGTCGTCGTCACCGACATTGAGGGCGTCGTGGCCATCGTCGCGCAGTCGGCTCATTCCGGCCAATAAGGGCTGCATGCTGGCCAGCAGTGCGCGCTCTGGCCGATGGGAAGACTTCCTCTCTCACGGGAAATCTCCGTTGCCGACGGCTGCCCGGCCTTCCGGCGACGCAGCTTTCCATCACACCCTACATCAGTAACCGCAACAACTAGAAGGACCCATTATGAACGATATAAACGTCGGACTCATACTTTTGGCCTTGGTTGCATTCATCGTGATCCTTTTCGTTTTCATGGCGATCAAGATGGTCAACCAGGGGTACACCTACGTCGTCGAGCGCCTGGGCAGGTATCACAAGACCCTTACGCCGGGTCTGCACTTCCTGTTTCCGTTCGTCGATTCCATTCGGGAGAGGATCGACATGCGCGAGCAGGTCGTTCCCTTCCCTCCGCAGCCGGTCATCACCTCGGACAACATCAACGTCTCCATCGACACCGTCATCTATTACCAGGTGACGAACCCGATCGCCGCGACCTATGAGATCGCCGACCCGATGGCCGCCATCGAGCAGCTTGCGGTCACGACGCTTCGAAACATCATCGGAACGATGGACATGGAGCAGGCTCTCACGGGGCGCGATCAGATCAACGGCCAGCTGCGCGGCCAGCTTGACGAGGCGACCGGACGCTGGGGCATTCGCGTGTCACGCGTCGAACTGAAGGCCATCGATCCGCCGCGCTCCGTCCAAGGCGCAATGGAGCAGCAGATGAAGGCCGAGCGCGACCGCCGCGCTGCGATCCTCACGGCTGAGGGCGTCAAGCAGTCCGCCGTTCTGACGGCCGAGGGCGAGAAGCAGTCCGCGATCCTCAGGGCAGAGGGCCAGGCCCAGTCGACGATTCTGAGGGCACAGGGCGAGGCGCGAGCCATCCTCCAGGTTTTCGACGCCATCCACCGCGGAAACGTCGATCCCAAGCTCCTCTCCTACGAGTACATCAAGACCCTTCCGCAGATCGCCAACTCCTCGTCTTCGAAGCTGTGGATCGTCCCGACGGAGATGACGGCCGCCCTCAACGCGGTCGCCAAGGGCTTCGGGGGCCACGGCGGCGACGGCGAATCGGGAGTCGATTTCGACGGCACCGGAAAGATCGCCGACGCCCTGGCTGCCACGGCGCTGCCCGACATCGACGACGCTCTGGCCGACGCCAAGGGCGCCGCCGACGTCGCCATCGACGAGGCCGAGACCTCGGGGCGCCAGTCCGGGCGCCATTTCGACCCGGACGCGGAGATAGGACAGAGGCCCACGCCGCCTGCGCCGCCGGAGTTCCGAAGCTTCGACCAAGAGGGCCCCAACGGAAACGGAACGCCCCCTGTGGGTCAGTGATGCTTGAGAACCCCTGACGGGCCAGGCGCCTTTGGGGCGCTGAACCCTGGGAGCGGGGCGCGAGCGGAGAACGGCCGTTCGCGCCCCGCTTTGCATGCGCGTGGCAGAGTGCAAACGTCGTCGTCCCTTCGGGTGGCGCGCTCCGTTCCAGATGTGCGGGATCGGTTCAAATCCCAGCGGCAATTGCAACGCTCTCCGCGATCGATTCCGGCGTGGGTGGGCTCGTCCTGCGGCGCATGCGAGATCGGGGCGTACAGATTGTGAGGCCTGCGTTCAATTGTTACGGAACCGACGTCTTAATAAGAGTTTGGCTATATTTACGTTTGCGTCAATGTTTCCGGTGCTTCGTGAGAGACGACGATGCGCGTCATTACGGTCGCGAATACAACCTATCGTTTCCGTGCATGCACGGAATGCTTGGTGGCACATATGCGTCGATAGACGCTCTTTGGCGCGTGCGATGGCGTTGTTTATGGCACTCTTGTTCTGTGTTAGTGCCAATTACCGACATCCACGACGATCGCCTGTCGGATTACGTCAGGCTGACCGACGTGGCCCTTCGAAAGAAGCTTGAGACGGAGAACGGCCTGTATATGGCCGAGTCGTCGAAAGTCATCCAACGGGCGATAGCCGCAGGCCACAGACCGCGTTCGGTTTTGGCCGACGAGCGGTGGCTCGCCGATCTCGCCCCTTCGTTGACGAAGGCCGGCGGGGACGGCGAGGGAGGCGACATCCCCGTGTACGTGTGCGACGAGGAGAAGCTCCAGGAGATTGCCGGGTTTCACCTTCACCGCGGAGCGATAGCCGCCATGAATCGCCCCGCCTTGGCCGACCCTCGAGCGATGCTCGAGGCCGTGGGATCGGGCCCCGCGCGGATCGTCGTACTCGAAAACCTGGTCGATCACACCAACGTGGGAGCGATCTTCCGTTCGGCTGCAGCGCTTGGCGTCGATGCAGTGTTCGTCACATCAGATTGTGCAGACCCCCTTTACAGGCGGTCGGTTCGGGTTTCTATGGGAACCGTCTTCCAGGTTCCCTGGACCAGAATCGACGGCTGGCCTCGAAGCGCGAAAATGCTTTCTGAATGTGGCTATACAACGGCTGCGCTGGCGTTGACGGACGACGCCGTCGCCCTCGATGCGTTCTCCCGCCTTGAGGTGTGCTCGGCGAAGGACTCCAAAATTGCGATCATTCTCGGGGCCGAAGGGGACGGCCTTCGCGACTCGACGATCGCCGCGGTCGACCATTCGGTCGTCATTCCGATGGCTGGCGACGTCGACTCGCTTAATGTAGCAGCTGCGATGGCCGTTGCGTGCTGGGAGCTACGTACCGTGCATACACCGTAGTAAAGCGTTGATTACACGGCAAAAGTTGGGATATGCCCGATTCTTCGCCGTTAGAGCGCCAACTTGCAAACATATTCGCCATGACGATCCGAGCCAGGCGGAAAGAGCTCGGACTGTCTCAGGAACAGGTGGCGCTGCGTGCCGACATTGATAGAAACCACTATCAACTAATGGAGAGTGCCAGGTCCGATCGGCGTTCGAACAAAGCCGTCAATCCCCGACTTTTCACGTTGTTCAGGCTTGCCAACGCCCTCGAGCTCCCCGTCGAGGACCTCCTCCTTGCCGCCTCCGAGACGTTCCAAGAGCAAGTGGAGGCGGGCGAAACCCTTTAGCCCGCGGCGGACGCCCCGATGCGGGGCGGCCGCTCAGGGCTTCCTTCGAGTTGCGCGGGTTTTCCGAATCTCGCAAAACCTTCGTCGACCTCCCCGATGACGGGGCTGCGATCGGCTCGGTCTCGTCGCGCGTCGGCCGTCTCGGCCTTGTTGCGGGGCGATCGCCGAATTGCCCCCGAACAAAGCGGACGTCGGCTTGACCTCGTTGCCGGAGGCGGCGGTTGAGGTCGGTCGCTGTCGCCCAAACCGGTCGCCAGCTGGGCTTTGATGTGCCTCGGCGCATACTTGCTGGCTCGGTGTGCCGACGATAATGGGCATGAGCCGAAAACGCGCCTATTTGCGGTGGCTGTGCACTTCGTATTTAGCTGTGCGCTCGGCGTTCTTTTATCGGTTGAATACGCCGATTTAATATGTGACTATGGCATGCCTTTTCTGATTCTTGCCGAAACTTGTTTGTCAATGAATGACGTTTCTCGAAGATGTCCGAACCGACGGGAGCGTGCGGGGTTTTCCGCGTCGATCCTCTTAGGAAAAGTCCGACGATCCGACGTAGCCGCATTGACGCCAGGCTTCGTAAACGGCGATCGACGCGGAATTGGCCAGATTCAGCGAGCGTAGGTGAGGCATCATGGGGATTCGCACGGCCGCCGTCACCGCCGGATGGGCGATGACGTCCGCGGGAAGCCCCGTCGGTTCGGGTCCGAAGAGAAAGGCGTCCGTTTCGCGGTAGGCGACGTCGGCAAAGCTGTTCGACGTGTGCCCGGTGAAGGCGAAAATGCGCGAATCCGGGAGCTCGCGAAGGAGCGCCTCGAAGTCGGCGTGGATTCGAAGGTCTGCGAGGTCGTGGTAATCCAATCCCGCACGCTTGAGGTGAGAGTCTTCGAAGGAGAAGCCCAAGGGTTCGACGAGGTGGAGCGTGGCTCCCGTGCATGCTGCCAGCCGAATCGCAGCCCCCGTGTTGCCGGGGATTCGCGGCTCGTAGAAGACGATGTGAAACACCAGCTCAGCGTACACGGGAAGGGGCGGGCACGGCTGCAATGGGCTCGCGCGGCCCGTCTTTGCCCGATCCCTGCCGCGGCTTGGCGAGGGCTGAGCGCGCTTCGTTTGGAATGTGTCGGACCCTCTGCCTATCCTATTTGTCGAACTAACGTTCAATAAGAGGTGTGGAGAAACATGAGAACTTCTGCGGCCTGCGCCCTCGGCGGAAGGGTTTTAAGCGCGGCGGAGCGGCTTGAGGCCGCTCGGCGTGCGCTTGTTTTGGCAGAGAGCGCAGCGGGGGTTTCTTCAGTCGCCGTTTTGCCGGGCAGGGCCTCGCATGGCGAGGCGGTGCTGGGCGCGGCGACGGGCAGGGCCTGGTCCGGGGCTGCCTCGGATGCGGCGCACTGGAGGGAGGCTTCGGGCGGCTGGGCGGTCCCCGAGTGTTTGGCCGAGATCCTCCCGCGAGGACTCGAGCCGGGAATGAGCGTCGGATTCTCCGGCAGCGTCCTCATGGGCCTCCTGCTCGCCGGAATCGCCAGCGGTTCGGGGGCGTGGAGCGTCTTCCTCGGAATGCCGGGCATGGGGTGGGACGCGGCCGGATCGCTGGGAGTCGATGCCTCTCGAACGGTTTGCGTGCCGAAGGTGGGGGATGCGGCGCGCACACAGGCGCTGACTGCCGCCGTCGACGGCTTCGACGTCGTGGTCGTCGGGTCTTCCATTCGCCTGGATGCGCGCGAGCGCCGTCTGCTTTCCAAGCGGGCAGCGGTGCGTGGGAGCCTTCTACTCGGGGAGGGATGGGATTGCCGCGATCGCGTCAGGGGAGAGGTCGTCGCGGTCGAAGGCGTCGACCGCGGCGTCGGGCATGTGCGGGCGCTCCTCGTGGAGGCGACTTCCGGACGGCGTCGCGTTCGGCTGCGGATCGGGGCGTGCGGATGGGCCCCGGTCCAGGCCTCCGACGGTGAAAAGAACGAAGCCGCCGGCCGCGCCCAAGGCGGGCTCTCGTTGGTGGAGGCGATTCCCTCATGATGCACGCATCTGTGGCGGTTCCCGACTGGCCGGTTGCGGCGGCGACGTCGGCGGGGCAGGTCGGCTCCGACGAACCGGCTGCTGTTTTGGGAGTCGGCGGCGTCGTATGCGCGAATGCCTGGGCGCGCAGGCTGGGGGTTCGGACGGGCATGCGCAAACGCGAGGCGCTGTCGATCTGCCCGGAGCTCGTCGTCGTTCAGCGCGACGTTCGCCGCGACGCCCTTCGGTTCGAATCGGTCCTGCAGGCCGTGGACGCGCATGTGGCCCACGTCGTGGTCGTCGAGCCGGGAAGGGTGATTTTTCCCGCCCGGGGCGCTGTGCGTGCGGCAGGGTCGATGGAGGCTCTGGCCGAGGCTCTCATTGGGCAGATCGCCGACGTCGCCGGCTGCGAGGCGCACGTAGGCTGTGGCGAGGGAACCCTCGCCGCCCTTCTGGCCGCCCAATCGGACGTTTTCCTCGACGTCGAAGGATCGGCGCAGTTCCTGAAGCGGACCAAGGTCGAGGGGACGCTCGTCGGCGTCGTTCCCTCGCGCAGAGCCGAGGCTCGGTCCTGCCTGGAGCTGCTGGCGACCCTCGGCGTGAGAACCGTCGGGGACTTGACGGATCTCGGGGCAGCCGCCATGGCGTCCCGTTTCGGGGAGATGGGGTCGCTTCTGTGGCAGTTGGCGCGAGGGAGAGACGTCCATCTGCCGGCGGAGGCTACGACGTCGCCGGGAATCGTGTGCACGCGGGTCTTCGAGCCGCCCCTCCAAAACGTCGAAGAAGCCGTATTCTCTGCCCGCGGCCTAGCCGAGGAGCTCGTGCAGGCCATGGGAGTGCGGACCGCCGCCTCCGGGAGGCTGCGCATCGACGCGGTTTTCGACGACGGCGAAGAGCTCTCGCGATCCTGGTCGGTCGGGGGCGGGGGCGCCCGCGACGTCGTCGATCGAGTTCGGTGGCAGCTCGGAGGATGGGCGGGCGGCGGACCCCTCGCGCGGCTCGAACTCAGGCTCGACGCCGCGTCGGCCGATGCGGCCCCCGAGCCCCTGTGGGGAGGAAGGTCGGCGGGAAACGAGCGAGCGGCGGCGGCCGTAGCCCGGATCCAGACGGTCCTCGGCGAGGAGTCGGTGAGGGTTCCCCGCAAGGTGGGAGGGCGCACGGCGGCGCGGCGCCACGCCGAAATCGCGTGGGGCGAGCACAGTCCGGACGACGGGCGCAGATCGGCTCTTCCGTGGCCGGGCGCCATACCCGAGCCGGGGCCTTCGCGCATCCATGTTGCGCCCGTCGACATTGGGCTCGACGGGCGATGCGGACACCGCTTGGCGGTCACGGGGGAGGCGGAGCTGACATGCGCAGGCGGCTGCGCCGATCCCGAACCCGGCCTGCTGCGATCGGCGAAAGGCTCGGCGACGATCCGCGATTACGCAGGGCCTTGGCCCATCGACGAGCGGTGGTGGGATCCCTCCGGACGCTCCAGACGCGCCTATCTCCAAATCGTCCTCGACGGGGCGGCCGCCCTCGTTTATTGCGAGGGCGGAACGTGGCATGAGGAGGGCCGGTATGAATAGACGCCTCTCCGTCGTTCGGCCGGGGGCCGCGAGGCATTCGCCTTCGAGGCGGCCGTTCGCCGAGCCCGAGGGTGCGGTTCCGTACGCAGAACTGCACGTCCACTCCGCTTACAGCTTTCTCGACGGGGCCAGCCTTCCCGCCGACCTCGTCGCTCGGGCCTGCGAATTGGAGCTGCAGGCTCTCGCCGTGACCGACCACGGCGGCTTTCCCGGCGTCGTCCAGCTTGCCTCCGCAGCCAGGGCGGCCGGGCTGCCCGCCGTCATCGGAACCGAATTGACCCTTCTGTCCGAAGATAGAAGCGCCCAAGCCGATCCTCCCGGCGAGCACATCGTCCTCCTGGCTCGCGACCCCGAAGGCTACAGACGCCTTTCCCGGACGGTGGGGGAGGCGATGCTGGCGAGCGGGGAAAAGAACCGCGCTCGCTACGAGCTCGAAGACCTGGCGGCTGCCTCCGGCGGAAATTGGATGGTTCTCAGCGGCTGCCGAAAGGGAGGCGTCAGACGGGCCCTGGAGGGGTTGGAAGGGCAAGGGGCGGAGGGTTCCCGCGGCGGCCTCCCCCTGGAGGGCGCCGGAAGCCGCGAACGAGCCGATTGCCTTGGGATTGCCGGAAGCCCCGGGATCGCCGGGGGCCGCAGGAACAGCGGCTTCAATCCCGGAGCCTCGGCTTTTTCCGGGCCTTCTCCCGCTCTGTGGGACGTCGACGCCGCAGTCGAACAGGTGCGCCGCCTCGAATCACTTTTCGGCAAGGAGAACGTAGCGGTCGAACTGACGAACTCCGGAGCCCCGCTTGACCGCGAGCGCTGCCGCGCCCTCGTCGAAACGGCCGACCGAGCCGGCGTCCCCTACCTGGCCACAGGCAATGTGCACTATGCGCGCCCTCGCGACAGGGATGTCGCCGACGTCTTCGCCGCCACGAGGGCTCGAACCACCCTAGAAGAGATTGACCCCTTCCTTCCGGCCAACGGTTCGCACCTTCGGTCGGGGGAACAGATGCTCTCCCTGCACCGAGACCACCCCGAAGCGGTGGCTGAAGCCGCCAGGATCGGGGCCGAATGCGCTTTCGATCTGGCGCTCGTCGCCCCTGACCTTCCCGATTTTCCCGTTCCCGAAGGCCATACCGAAGCGAGCTGGCTGCGTTGCCTCACCCGCGAGCGCGCGCTCAAGCGTTACGGGCCGCGCTCGTCGAACCCGCGGGCGTGGGAGGTGATCGACCACGAACTCGACGTCATCGTCGGCCTCGGCTTTCCCGGGTATTTCCTCATCGTCTGTGAAATCGTCGACTTTTGCCGCAGCCGGGGCATCTGGTGTCAGGGCAGAGGATCGTCGGCGAACTCGGCGGTCTGCTTCGCCTTGGGCATCACCGCCGTCGACGCCGTCCGCCACAAGATGCTCTTTGAACGGTTCCTTTCTCCGGGGCGTTCGGGTCCGCCGGACATCGACGTCGACATCGAATCTGACAGAAGGGAAGAGGTCATCCAGCATGTCTATGAACGCTACGGAAGGAAATGCGCCGCGCAGGTCGCCAACACGATCTCTTATCGTCCGCGCTCGGCCATACGCGACGCCGCAAAAGCCCTCGGATACGAGGAAGGGCAAGTCGAGGCGTGGCTGCGATCCGTCGAGCACAAGGTTCCTGCAAAAGCCGACGTCGGCGGGTCCGCAGGCTATGAGCCCGCGGGCTACGAGGCGGACGTGCCCGCCGCTGTGGCCGATCTTGCCTCGCGCATGCAGAGGCTTCCCCGCCACCTCGGCATCCACACGGGAGGGATGGTCCTGTGCGACCGTCCTGTGATCGACGTGTGCCCGGCGGGCTGGGCGCGAATGCCGGGACGCACCGTCCTTCAGTGGGACAAGGACGATTGCGCTGAAGCCGGGCTCGTCAAATTCGACCTTCTCGGGCTCGGAATGCTCACGGCTTTGCGAAAGTCGTACACGCAGCTGACCGACGCCGGAATCGCGGGAAGCGACGGGAAGCCCCTCGGGCTTCACAACCTTCCCCAAGAAGACCCTCGCGTCTACGCCCTGCTCCAGGCTGCCGACACGGTCGGCGTCTTCCAGGTCGAATCGCGCGCCCAGATGGCCACTCTTCCGCGCCTGCGCCCCGAATGCTTCTACGACATCGTCATTGAGGTGGCCCTCATCCGCCCCGGCCCCATCCAGGGCGACGCCGTCAGCCCCTACCTCGCAAGGCGCCGGGGCCGAGAACCCGTCACGTACCCGCATCCCTTGACCAAGCCGGCCCTGGAAAAAACCCTCGGAGTCCCGCTCTTCCAGGAACAGCTCATGCAAATAGCGATCGACGTCGCCGGGTTCACCCCGGCCCAGGCCGATCGGCTGCGCAAAGCGATGGGCGCGAAACGCTCGCACGAACGCATGTCCGAGCTCAAAAGCGAGCTGTATTCGGGGATGGCCGCCAAAGGCGTGCCCCCGGGCGTCCGCGAGGAAATCTATGACAAGCTCGACGCCTTTGCAGAATTCGGCTTCCCGGAGTCCCACTCCTTTTCCTTCGCCTACCTCGTCTACGCCTCGGCATGGCTCAAAGTCCACTTTCCCGAGCACTTTTACGCCGGCATACTGGCGGCCCAGCCCATGGGCTTCTACTCTCCCCAGAGCCTCGTGGCCGACGCCAGGCGCCACGGCGTGCACGTGGCCTCCCCGTGCGTCGTGCGTTCGCTAGGCGAGGTGAGCGTGAGGAAACGCGGCGCCGCAGAGCGCGACGTCGCAAAATGCGGGGGAGAACGAGCCGAAATGGAATGCGATGAACCCGAGTGCGGCGACGGCGCCGCGGCTTCTACGCGGCTCGTCGATCCCCATGGGGACCTGGAAGTGCGCCTCGGCCTCGACTCCGTTCGGGGCCTCGGCGCCGCAGCGGTTTCCAGGATTCTGAAGGCCCGCCAGGGTGCGCCTTTCACGGATGCGGCGGACATGGCCAGACGCGCCCGGCTGGGGCGCGGGCAGCTTGAGGCGCTCGCCGCCGCGGGGGCTCTGCAAGCGCTCGGAGTGGGCAGGCGCGAGGGAATATGGGCGGCTCAGGCCCTCGCCGACAAAACTGTTCAAGGAAAAGGCTGGTATCAGCCCACGCTTCCGGGAACCGAGAGCATCGGCACCGCCCCGGCCCTCGACGAAATGACCGAGCAGGAGGCCGCGATCGCGGACATTTCCAGCACCGGAGTTTCTGCGGGGTCCTATCCCACGCAATTCCTCCGCGGCGATCTGGCCGGCCGGGGGATCCTGAAAGTCTCCGATCTGGGGGAGGCGCCCGTCGGCGAACGGGTGCGCGTCGCGGGGGTGGTCACGCACCGCCAGCGTCCGTGGACAGCAACGGGAGTCACATTCATCTCCCTGGAGGACGAAACGGGAATCCTGAACGTTGTGTGCTCAACGGGGCTGTGGGACCGATACCGCCAGGTTGCAAGGCGCAGCCAGGGCCTCGTCGTCAGAGGGATGGTCGAACGCGGCGACGGCGCCATGAACTTCGTCGCCGACGCTCTGGAGCCGCTCGTCCTTCCGGTCCAGGCCAAGTCACGGGACTTCCGCTAGCCCACAAGTCTCGAAAGGCGGAGCTTTGCCGTAGACGAACGGCGGCGCCTGGCCGTAGACGGGAAACGGGGGCCTGCCCATAGAATTGTCCACATGTCGCTTATCAAGATCCTGTTCAAGGCAGCCCGCAAGGCGGGGCCCGCCGCGCTGCTCGCCGTCGTCCGGTACGGCCCCGAACTGCGGAAACTCGTCAAAGACAACCCCCGCGTCGTCGAATCGATGACCAAACGTTTCCGTGCCGTCGCCGGCGCGAAGGAAGGACCGTCCGACAAAAAGGGTCTGCATCGCCGCGTCGAGGTCCTCCACGAGCAGGTCACATACGTCTACGCCTCGGCCAACACGTCCGACGTCGCACGCCAAGCCGCGAAGTGGCGGGAAGAGCTCGAACGGATCGATCACGCGATTCCCATCGTCGAGTCGATGAGCAGGCGCGAGCAGTCGGCCGAGCGCAAGAAGCTGGTACGCAAACTCGACGGAATCTCCGCATCTGTGCTGGCCGCGACGGTCGAGGACGCCGTCGAGGACGCCCAGATCGTCGAAGAGGGCGACGAGGCGGCGGGCGCCGGCGATTCCAAGGACGGAAGAACCGGCGGTGCAGCCGGCGATGATGGCTCAGCCAAAAACGGCGGCTCCGCAAGGAATGACGGCTCGGCAGGGAGTGGCGGCCCGGACGAAAAGGGCGGTGCGGAAGCAAACTGAGGCTCGGGCGCAAACGGAGGAGCCGGCACAAAGTGAGGCGCGGGCGCAAAGTGAGGCTCAACCGAAAACGGCAAATAAAGGCAAATAGAACGCAACAATGCGGAAGGGTGCAGCCCCTGGTGTGGGGATGCACCCTCTTGCTTGTGCGCGGAGGGGGACTTGAACCCCCACCCTCTATACGAGGACTAGCACCTCAAGCTAGCGCGTCTGCCTATTCCGCCACCCGCGCAGGTTGTTGATCGGAGCTTGTGGCTCCGAACAACGGATAAGAGATTATCATGCCTTTCTGCCCGAATCAAAGCGAAAAGAGTGGGTTTCATGTGCCCTCGATCACCGCGAATTCCTCCCCGGGTCAGTCGGCCGCTTAAGGCGCACGTTGCCATGTAGTCTTTGAGCCATGGAACCTGCAACCCTCCGCACGCCTAGGCTCGTGCTCTCCCCGGTCGAGGCGTCAGACGTCGACACGATTGCAGAACTCTGCCAGGACCCCGAGATTCAAAAATGGACGACGGTTCCCTCACCCTATACGCGCGAGTCCGCCGAGTTCTTCGTTGAGAGCGTGGCCAAACCGGGCTGGCAGGGGCATTCGCCCAATTGGGCGATTCGCCTCGCCGAAGGAGGCCATTTGACAGACGACGCCTCCGCAGCCGAACGCCAACCCGAGGTCGAACGCCCTCCGTTGATCGGAATAATCGGCATAAGGTCCGATTCCGTGGTCGGGGAAGTGGGCTTCTGGATGTCGCCGCAAGAAAGGGGAAGCGGCTATGCAGCCGAGGCTCTCAAGGCTGTGTGCGACTTCGCCTTCGAGGCAATGGGGTTGCAGGCGCTGGCGTGGCGGTGCGAGATACGCGACGGCGAGCCCAACTGGCCGTCCATGCGCGTGGCCTGGAAAGCCGGTTTCACCCTCGAAGGGGTGTCCCGGGGCATGCTGTCGAACAAGGGCAAGGCCTTCGACGTTGTGATCGGATCCCTCCTGCCGGGCGATTCCCGCGAACCCAAGGGGCCATGGACCGGCCCCACGAAACGGCGTCCCGGCTTCGGGGATCCGAACCGCCCCGAGGATCTCGTCCGCCAGTTTCACGACGTTTACTCGCTGCCTGTCGTCGAAGACGGCCCCGACGCCGGCCGCGAGCGCGTGCACATGCGCCTGGCCCTCGTGGCCGAGGAATTCGCCGAGCTCGTGGGGGCGGTGTACGGCCGGGCCGCCCGCGAACGGATCGAAGCCGCTTTCGAAGAGGCGCGCAAGCTCGACGACGGCACGCGCGACACCGTCGAAACGGCCGACGCTTTGGGCGACATCGTCTACGTCGTCTACGGCATGGCGCTCGAACTCGGGATCCCCCTGAGCAGCGTTCTGGCCGAGATTCAAAGCTCGAACCTGTCCAAGCTCGGCGAGGACGGCAAGCCGGTTCTGCGCGAGGACGGCAAGGTGCTCAAGGGGCCCGACTACTGTCCGCCGGACATCCGCTCGGCCCTGGGCCTGGCCGAGCGGGACGAGTAGAATCGGGCGCCATGGCTGACCTGACCGCGGTCGCTGCGACCAACCTTGACAAAGCCCTCGCTTCCGAAGCCGGCAAGAGCGCCGCCGTCGTGGCACGCGACGGCATGCTCCGCCAGACTGTCATCGCCCTGCGCGAAGGCACCCGCCTCGGCGCCCACAACTCGCCTCCGGCCGCCTCGCTCCAGGTACTCGTCGGCAAGGTGCGGGTGGAGATAGGCGAGAGCCAGCAGGGCGTGTTCTCCGCCGGGGAGATATGGGTTCTCACCCACGAACGGCACTCTGTGCTCGCGTTGGAAGACGCCGTCTTTCTTCTGACCACCGTCACGTCGACGGGCGAGGGCTCCCACTCTTGAAAGCCGGAGTTCCGGTCGCATTTTGACAGTCGAAGCTCGGCAGCAGGACGTCGGAACCGGCGACATCGACACGTCGGCCTTCGACGTCGTTGCGCCCGCCGGCCGCGAATCGTTCCAGCCCCAAATGCTGCGGGCATAAAATCGGGGCCCGCCTCGACAGAAGGCGGGCCCCGATCGGCTGTCACGCCGATGGGCGGTCCCGATTGAGGAATCCGTGCAGGTAAGGGAGGTGATGCCTGCACGGCCCTATTGGCCAATCGGTCCCGACCCTTGCCTCTTCGGGCCCGTCACGTAAAAGCCCTCGAAGGCTGCCGCTCTCGTTTTCCGCATTTGCATGCGGCATATCTAGGCGACAAATCAATGTTAACCTTTTCAACTACATAAAGAAAGAAGCGTGCCCGAATATGGGGAGCAGGTCCCCGAATCTAGCCGCGCAAGGCCGAGGCCAGGCGTCTTGTTGAGAGGCTGAGTTCCTTGAGGTTGGGAGCGAAAGCGGGACGGGCCTCGGCGTGAAACCGCGGGAAGAGGCGTTTTTCTCCTGGCGAATTCGACCGAACGAGGCCGGAGAAGGCCATGGGCGAAGTCGGGGCGGCGTGAAAGCGGTCGGCCGCAAGCGGCGTTGCGGCTCCGAAAGCAGTTATTTACCTGATTGTCGATATAACCGTTTAGTTATAATACTCAACCGTAAAATGAGGCGTCCTGATGAAGGGTGCAATTCCGGTTATTTACCTAACTTTATCGTTATTTATTCCGTCGGGAAACTCGATCGATCGATTATTCAAAAACATTTGACGTTTGATGATAGTGTGGTTTATAGTAGAAAACAGCTGAACATACATAGCTAGTTGACAGAGTGTAGCCAGTGCGTCGTTCGGATGTCACTGGATAAGGAAATGGACGAATCGAGCTGCGTTTTCTGACGTTTCGCGGGTCGATGCGAATGGTTTGTTGAAAGGAGGGGGACATGTCCATCCGTCGTCGGGCCTCCAGGGCCGTTTGCGCGATGTTGGCCGCTGCCGGCACCGTGCTCGCTCCAGACGTTGCGTCGGCTGCCGGAAACGGGCGCTACACTTCGACGTCGCCGGTCGAAGCGGCCAAAGGCCACTCGCCGGTGAAACCGAATGCCGCTGGGGCGGAACGCGGAGGCTCGGACCGCCTTCAAGGCTGGGGCAAACCCGCTTTCAACGACGATTTCGACGACGCCTCCCTGCCCAAGTGGAACGTGCGCGACAACTGGCGGCTCAATCAGGACAAAGCCGTAACGAGTAAACAGAATGTGGAGGTCTCCGACGGACGGCTGACGATTCGCACCAAGCGTCTGGCCAAGGCCGACGTTCGCGACGCCTCCCGTCGGTACTCCAGCGGCTACCTCGACACGGTCGGAAAGTTCTCGCAAAAATACGGACGTTTCGAAGTGCGCGCCAAACTTCCCACGGTCAAGAACAATTCCCGAGGCGTCTGGCCGGCTTTTTGGCTGCGTCCCGACGGCGGCCAGGGAAACGAAGGGGAAATCGACGTCTTCGAGGCCTACGGCACGCCCGACCAAGGCAACGCGGACGTCGATCCCTACGGTAGAAGCGAGGCCACCGTGCATGTCTATCAACCCAGCCGGCACGGAGGGCTGCAGGCTCCCGAAGGGCGAAAGAAGAAGAACGCGTGGACTCCCCAAAGCATCAATCTCAACGACGGAAAGTTCCATACATGGGCCGCGGAGTGGACGCCCGGCAGGATCGCCTTCTTCATCGACGGGCGGAAGTATCACGAAGTGACGAAGAAAACCTGGGGCTCGGCTACATGGGACAAGTTCTTCACAACCGGCAAGTTCAATATTCGTCTCAACGTCCAGGTCGGCTCCTCCTATTGGGGGTTGCCTGAACCGGGGAAGACGGCAGATTCCACCGAATTCGTCGTCGACTACGTTCGGGCCTGGGCATACCGGGGCTAGTATTCACGCTTAGTCCCTTTCACGCAGGACTTCGCCGCCCGCACCGGGATACGCGCCCCCGGGCGGGCGGCGAAGTCCGTCTAGGCGCACAGAATCGATAAAATCTGGCCATGGATGACTTTGGATTACCCGATCTCACCGATGTCGACCCCGCTCGGCTCGAAGCCGATATACGCGAGAAGCTCGAGGGCCGTCGCGCGCTTTTGGAAGCGATCGCGTCGTCTCAGGCTCCGACAACCGTTGAGAACACGCTTCTTCCCTTTGAACTGGAAGCCCAACGTTTGGAAGAGGCCGTCGATGTGCTGCACACGTTTGCGGCCTCCGTCGGCGGCGACGAATGGCATGCCGTCGAGGCCAGGCTCAACCCCCTCATAGTCGAGCATGAAGACGACGTCTACCTCGACTCGCGGCTGTACGACCGTTTCAAGGCTCTGGGATCGGCCGAACTAGGCCCGGAAACGGCTTGGTGCGTGTCAGAGCACCTCAAGGCGTTTCGCGCCCACGGCTGCCACCTCGATGCAGTCGCCCAAGAGCGGCTGCGCACGATCAACAGGGAGGCGGCTGACCTGACGACCGAGTTCGGGCAGCTGGCGCTCAAAGCCCAGCTCGCCGGATCGGTCCCCTTGACCGAGGAGGAGGCCGAAGGCCTGAGCGAGTCCCAGAAGGCCGGTTTGGCGGCCGACGCCGAATCGAACCCGGAACTGGCTAAGGGCAAGCCCTGCCTCGTCGTCCTCCGCCTTCCCACTCAACAGCCCGTCCAATCAGCTCTTGCGCGCGCCGATGTTCGCGAACGGATCTTCGAGGCTTCGACGTCGCGGGGCGACGGAAGCGACCCTGCGACGGACACCCGCCGCATCGTCCTCGCGCTCGCGCGACTTCGAGCAGAAAAGGCCCAGATTCTCGGCTACTCCACCTACGCCCAGTATGTCGCCGCCCAGGAAACGGCCGGATCGACGCGGGCCATTCACAGCCTTCTCGAGCCGATGATCGAACCTGCCCAACGCAACGCCGAAGCCGAACATGAGGCGCTTGAAACATACGCCGAGGCGCCGGTCGCCCCGTCCGACTGGCTTTACTTCCGCGACGCGCTCGCCCGCGAGCAGTTCCAGCTGGACAACGAGGCGCTGGCACCCTACCTGGAGCTGACGAACGTCGTCGAAAGAGGCGTCTTCTACGCCGCGAACAGGCTTTACGGGCTGACGTTCTCTGCGAGGCCGGATCTGCACGGATACGCCGAGGGCGTCAAAATATGGGAGGTTCGCCGCGAGGACGGCGCTCTCGCAGGCCTTTTCCTGGGGGACTATTTCGCGCGCACCGGCAAGCGAGGCGGCGCCTGGATACACACAATCCGGCAGGCTTCGCGGCGAGGGGGAGGATGCGTCGTCGTCTGCAACAATCTCAACGTCACGCGACCGCCCGAGGGAGAGCCTGCGCTGCTGACGTGGGACGAGGTCGAGACAGCCTTCCACGAATTCGGACACGCTCTGCACAGCTTGCTTTCCGACGTCGAATGGCCTTCCGCCGCCGGCGCAAACGTTCCGCGCGACTTCGTCGAGTATCCTTCGCAGGTCAACGAAATATGGGCCAGGCATCCGGAGGTGCTGGCGAACTACGCTCGGCATTTTGCCACGGGCGAGCCCATGCCGGAGGATTTGGCGGCCTCGCTGTCCGCCGCCGACGGCTTCGGCGCGGGGTTCCAAATGTCCGAAATGCTGCAGGCCGTGTTTTTGGACCAAGCCTGGCACGACCGCACGCCCGCCGACCTTCCCGAAAGCCCCGACGACGTCGAAGAGTTCGAAAAGGCGACCCTCGAGAGGCTCGGTATCGCGAGCCCTTGGATACCTCCCCGGTACCGAAGCTGCTACTTCAACCACGTCTTCTCGGGCGGCTATTCCGCCGGTTACTACTCCTACCTGTGGAGTGAGGCCCTCGACGCCGACACGGCAGACTGGTTCCGGACGGTCGCCGCGAAAGACGGAGACGGCGGCCTCAACCGCGAGGCGGGGGCAAAGATGGCGGCTGAAGTGCTCAGCCGGGGAAATTCACGCAATCCGCTCGAGGGCTTCGAAAGGCTCCTTGGGCGCCCGGTCGACACCCGGGCGTTGCTGCGGCGCAAACGCCTGCTCTGAATCGCGTGCCGACGAAGGCTTCGGGCTTGCTCGGGCCGCCGCCGTCCGGGGCACGGGCTTGCCGTCTGTCAAGAGGTCTGGGTTCCCAATCGTCAAGGGCGCCCAACCGCGAGCCGATGGGGCTCGCGGTTGGGCGCCCTTTCACTGCGGCGGTCAGACGATTGCCGCGATTTTGCCCGCTACGGGTGCGTGGCGGGGGTGTGCTTGCCGGAGCCGGTCCAGTTGCCGGTGAGCACAGCGGTGTCGGGCTGGGCGAAGGTGTGGGTCGCGTCGGCGTTGCCTCCGCTCAGCGAGTTCCTCAAGTGATAGACGTTGGCTCGGCGAATCGCGAAGGTGTCTTTCCCGTCGCCGTTCCAATCTCCGACCAGATAGGCGTCGCCCTTCCGTCCATATGTGAAGTCGGCGTCGGCGTCGCCTCCGGTCAGAGTGTTTTTGATGTAGATGTGATTGCCTCGCACGACGGCGACGCTGTCCTTGCCGTCGCCGTCGAAATCACCGGCCAGGAACGTATCGCCTTCGCGTCCATATGTGAAGTCGGCGTCGGCGTCGCCTCCGGTCAGAGTGTTTTTGATGTAGATGCGGTTGCCTCGCACGACGGCGACGCTGTCCTTGCCGTCGCCGTCGAAATCACCGGTCAAGACGGCGTCGTCCGCGCGTCCATAGGTGAAGGACTTGCCTTCGGTTGTGAAGGTCATGCCTTGTCGGGTAATGAAGCCGTCCTTGCCCTTCCCGGTGAAGTCGCCGGCGTAGGGGGTGCCTTTGCCGATAGGCGTGGCAGGCTGGGCCGAGTCGGCGGTCCAGTCGGTGTAGGTGGTGACCGTCGATCCGCCGGGATCGGCTGTCGGGGACGGGCTCGGCTTAGGCGAGTCCGTGGGGGTCGGCTTGGGCGACTCGGTCGGCGAGGCCGTCGGCGTCGGGTTCGCGTCGGTGAGCGAACGGACGACAAAGGGCGGGGTCTCGTAACGTTCAGAGGCGTCCTTCGAGTTTTGAGGGTGGCCGGTGCCCTTGGTCACGAGCACGGACATGACGTAACGACCGTCGTCGGCCATCTGCAGCTTGCCGCCTTTCTTGATCCTTCCGTCCCAGGAGAACGTCTGGAAGCTCTTGTCCGCGCCGACGCCGTCGTTGTCGTACACCTGATGCACCGGGACCGACTGGCCCTGCTTTTTGCCGTCGGGGCCTACGGCATTGACGTATATTTTCATGTTCTTGACGGGAGTCTCCACATGCAGACGGACTCTCGGGACGTCGTAGCCCTTCATGGAATACACGTGGTCCTTTTCGGTCACTTCCGTATACTGTGCGTTGTCGTCTGCGCAGTCAGAGGCCACAACGCGGCCGTTCGGGCACGAGGAGACCCTCACGAGCGAGGGCGAGACGTTGTACTTGTCCTCGGGCTTGCGGCCTACGAAGCTGAGGGTCTGACTGTCGTAGAGATCGCCGTACGTCCATTTCGAACTGATCGCCTCCCTCGATTCGTAGTCTCCGTTGAGCCCGGCGAAGGGAATCCGCTGAATGCGCCCGGCGTCGTCCTTCAACGTGATGTAGCCGCCGTACATCGTGATGTAGGGGAGCTTCGTCTCCACCGCTGTTCCCGTTGCGTAGGAACTGTAGCTGCTGGGCGGGGTGACGGTTGCCTTCACCGTTCGCGTCGAATGGGCGGGAACCGTCACCTTGTCCGCAGAAAACGTGACTTTGGTGTTCAGCCCCGGCGCATACTGGAGAAGGGTGTTCGGCCCGTACGTTCCCGCGGCATTCAGGTTGGAGCCGAGGGTGTACGTCTTCTCCTTGTTGGAATGGTTTGTGATCGTCAGATCGGTTGGATTGTTCGAATCTGTGTCGCCCAGGGAAATCTTCGACGGGGTCACAGTGGAGACTCGCTTTTCCTTCCCGGGGGCGGCATAGGAATTCGCCTGGGAAACGGCGGCAGGAATGTCGATGAGACCCGCGCCCTGGTGTTGGACGGGCTCTTGAATCCGCGCCTGCGAGGGGAATCCGCGCTGTATCGGGTAGGAAAGGAGAACGGGGTCGGCCGTGTTTTGGAGCACAGCCTTCACTGCATCGGGGGAGGCCGACGGATTGGACTCGAGCACCAGTGCGGCTGCTCCCGCAGTGTGCGGAGCGGCCATCGAAGTTCCCGAGAGTTCGGCGTAGCCCTTCTTTGCGGTCTGTTTGTCCAGGGGATAGGCGGACGTGATCTCCCCGCCGGGGGCAAGGACGTCCGGTTTGAGCTTGAGGTCGGCCGTCATTCCCCACGCCGAGAAGGTGGAGACCATCGTGGCCGTGTCTGGGTCGACGATCGGCTCTTGCTTGTCCGTCCAGGTGATCACAGGGCTGTTTCCTGCGCTCTTCGCTACGAGCCCTTCGAGCTTTTCGCCCTGCTCCTTGGTGATCGTGCCGACCGGGAGATCGGTCGTTGGATGAATCGAGGCCCTGACGACGCCGTCTTCATTGTTGTAGATCAACAGGCCGACGGCGCCGTCGGCCTGAGCCGCGGCGGCCTTTTCGGCAAAGGTGGAATCGCCTCTGGCAACCAGCGCCACCTTTCCTTCGAAAGGCTTCCCGGGAAGGTCGACCGCTCCGGTCTTCTGGCCGTCGGGGTATGCGGCGAGCTGGGCGCTTCCAGTCGTCGGAGGGACGGCGGCGCCGTCAACGGGCATGTATGTGTAGGAGGCGCCGTCGGCCGTCGTGAAGGTCGACAGAAGCAAGCCGTTGTTGTCCACCGACCCTACGGCGATGGCCTTTGGGGACACCGCCGGGGCGCTGCCCGAGAACGCGCCGTTGTCGCCTTCGTTCCCCTGGGACACGGTCACGACCACGCCGGAATTGACGAGGGCGTCTGCGGCGACGGCGGTGGGATACTCCGGCCATGTCACGTAAGGCGCGCCAATCGACATGTTGACGACGTTCATGCCGTCCCTCGAGGCGCGCTCCATCGCGGTGAGCATGACGCCCGTGTCGGTTGAGCCGTCGCACCCGAAAACCCTGTACGCGCCCAAGAGCGCGTTCGGCGCGACGCCGCGGAAGTTGCTCGTCGGGTCGTTGCCCGCCGCGATGCCCGCGACGTGGGTTCCGTGGCCGTGGCAGTCGTTGGGGACCGAGTCGGGGACGGCATTGGGATCGTAGGCGTCGGAATTGATGTCCGAATTGTACCTGTCTCCGACGAAGTCGTATCCGGCGACGACCTTGGACGTGGGGAAGGTCGCCGATCCGGGCACGCCCGACCCGCCGAAGGCGGGGTGGTCGATGTCGATGCCGGTGTCGATGATTCCGATTTTCATCCCTTTGCCCGTAAGGCCCAACTCCTTGTGCGCGTAGGGGACGCCGGTCATCGCACCGGCCCTTCGCACCTGCGGGAGAACCTTGGACTTTTGGTTCTTCGGCATCGCTACGCTGAGAACGGGGAAGACGGCTTTGACGTTAGAGGCCTTGACGACTTCTTCGAGCCCCGCCTTGTCGGTTTTGACAACCACGCCGTTCCACAGGCGCGAATGCTTCTCGGTCACTTGCACTCGCGACGAAACGTCCGAGCTGAAAGTCTTTTGCTGGGAAGAGATCGCCTGCGGCGACCCTCCCGATATCGTCGGCTTCGATGCCAGCTGCACGAACCATTTTCCTGTGAATCCCGGCGTGCTTTCCGCTTTCTTTTGGAGGCCGTTCGGGTCCAAAGGCGTGGGAGGAGTTTTGGGGGGATCGGCGTGAATCGGAGAGGAGACGACGCCGATTGCGATCCCGATGGCGCTGAAAAACGCAAGCGAGCGTCCGCGCCAATGAGAGTATTTCATGGATATTTCCCTTCATTTTCAGGGCCTGTTGGTGAGTCAGGCTACCCAGAGTCAATTATCTGTGCGATCGGTTCCGGAATCAACGGTTAATTTCATGTAAGTTGCCGTGGCCTCAAATTTGAGGCCACGGCAACTCGTTATATATTGATTTGTCTTCTACTATTCTATTGCCTTAATTCAGGAATGTTGCGCCTAGTTTTTCCTTTCTTATTTGCGGGCGTGCTGCGATGTTTTCGCGGATCCGGCTGGAGGGGTCGCTGTGGGACGCTGCGATCCCGACGGCGACGGGGCGGCCTGCCCCGTCGGTTTGACGGACGATGTCGGTTTGGCCGTTGGGTTTGCCGTCGGCGAGGCTGTCTGGCCGGGGGAGGCGGTTGGGCTCGGCGTCGGCGATGCCGTTGAGCTTGGCGTGGCTCCGGGGTTGGATCGGACGACGAAGGGCCGGGATGTGAACACATCGGTGTTCTTGCCGTTTTGGGCGTGGCCTGTTCCCTTGGTCGCGGTCACCTCCAAAACATACCGCCCGTCAGGAACGGGAGCCTTCCCATTGCCTGAGGCAACCGTCCCGTCCCAGCCGATGTCCGTGATGCCGGGCTTGAACCCGTATCCATTCAAGCTGAAGACGATGTTGTCTTTGGCTATGGGCTTGCCTTTCGAGCCGTCCGCGTTTGCGTGATAGGCGGCCACCTCGAGTTTCGAGACGGGATTCTCGACGTGCATGATCACACGAGGCACGTCGTACCCCTTCATCGAGTACACATGGTCGTTTTCCTCCACCGGAGCGTAGTCCGCTTGACTGTCTCCGCATTCGATTTTTACGACGCGGCCGTTCGGACAGGATGAAACGACGCCTAGGCTTGGCTGTATGTTCAGGGGATCCGTGGGTTCGTGTCCCGTCTCTTCGCGAGTGTCTTCGGGAACTGCGTCGCCGTAGGTCCATTTGGAGTAGAGGAATCCGAGTGATTCGTAGTCGGCGTTTAGGCCTGCGAAGGGGATGTGTTGGACGGTGTTGTTCGAGCCTTTCAGCACGAGGTATCCGCCGTAGATGGTGGGCCAGGGAAGTTTCTTGGCCGTTCCTTTGTCGGTGTAGGTGCTCGGCGGGGTGACCGTGGCCTTGACCGTCCGTGTGGAGTTGGCCGGGACCGTGACCGTTTTCGCCGAGAAGGACACCTTCGTGTTCAATCCGGCAAAATAGCTGGGGAATTGGTTGGGTCCGGCGGTGCCGACGGGGCTGACGTCGGAGGAGAGTGTGTAGGTGACCTCCTTGTTTGACCGGTTGGCAATCGTCAGTTCGGTCGGATCGTTTGAGTCCGTGTCGCCCAAGGAGACCTTCGACGGGGTCACCGTGCTCGGCACGGCATCCGAGGTGACCTTCGCATGCGAATGGGCCTGAGCCACAGCCGCAGGAACATTGATCAACCCCGCCCCCTGGAGATGGACTGGTTCTTTGCCTTTCGTCGATGCGTCCAATTTCAGGGCCTCGGGATTGCGCAGGTCGAGCGGCTTCGCGGTGTTTTGCAGGACCGTGCGGACGTCGCCGGGATTCAGCGCCGTATTCGACTGCAACAGCAGCGCCGCGGCGCCGGCCGCGTGCGGAGAGGCCATCGACGTGCCGTATCTGAAGCGATATGCGTTGTCTCCCTGTTTCTTTGTCGGGATAGCGACGTAGACGCTTTCGCCTGGGGCGAGGACGTCCGGCTTGACCGTCAGATCCGCCGCCAAGCCGAAAGACGAACTGAAGGCGACTAACCCACCGTCTTCACGGCGAATCGCAAATTCCTCGTCTGTCCATTCGATTGAGGCAGATCCGGCAGCAATTGTCGTTTCCAGCTTTTTAGCTTCGGCGTACTTGATCTGGATGACCGGAAGTTTTGGCCCGGGTTTGCCTTCCGCAATCTTAAAAACCGGTGCGATAGAATCTGATTCGTCGTAGAAGACGACTGCTGCTGCGCCGTCCTTTTCCGCCGCTGCAAACTTCTGATCAGCAGCAGCATTGCCTCCGAGGGAAACGAGGACGGCTTTGCCTTTGAAAGGCGTGCCGGGAAGGTCGACGCCGCCTGTCTTCTTCCCGTCAGGGTAGGTTGCGAGTTCGACTTTTCCAGCAGTAGGCGGCCATGGGCTTCCCGCCACACTATCGTAAGGCACGAGTTTTCCGTCGGGGCCCCTGAAGGTGTTTGATGATATCTCGCCGCTGTCCACTGAGCCGACGCTGATTGCCTTGCGCGCTACGGAGGGGGTGTTGGTGGAGAAAACTCCCGATTCTCCCTCGTTTCCAGCTGCGGAGGTCAGGACGATGCCCGAGTCGGCCATGGCGTCCGCTGCCGTAGCGACAGGGTAATTGGGCCACGACGCGAATGGGAGGCCCAAGGACATGTTGACCACGTCCATGCCGTCCTTGGTTGCGCGCTCCATCGCCGCGAGCAAAACGTCTGAATCGAATCCGCCTTCGCATCCGGCGATCTTGTATGCGCCGAGCTTGGCGTCGGGGGCGACTCCTTTGAATTTCTTGGCGGCGTCGTTTCCGGCGGCGATGCTAGCCACGGAAGTTCCATGGCCCATGCAGTCTTTGGGAAGTGGATCGGGTTTAGGCACCGGATTGTATTTTTCAGAGGAGGAACTGCCGTTGTATTCGTCTCCGACGAAGTCGTATCCGGCGACGACCTTGGACGTGGGGAAGGTCGCCGATCCGGGCACGCCCGATCCGCCGAAGGCGGGGTGGTCGATGTCGATGCCGGTGTCGATGATCCCGATCTTGACACCCTTGCCCGTCAACCCCAGCTTGTTTCTGGCCTCCGTGACCCCTGTGAGCTCTCCCGAGACGTTGAGATTCGGTTTGCCGTCTTCTTTCTGAGCGGGTTCCTTCGGAGGCTTGGACGCCAGGACGGGGAAGACGGCTTTGACGTTTTTGGCTTTGAGTATCTTGTCCAGGTCTTTGTCTTCGGCCTTGACGGCGACCCCGTTCCAGACCTTCGAGTAGGAGTCGGTGACTTTGACGTCTTTCGGGGCCGCATTGCGGAATACTCTTTGCTGAGCCGCGATCGTCTTTGTCGCCCCGCCCTTCAAGGCGGGCTTCTCGGCGAATTGCACGAACCACTTGCCGGCGAACCCGGGGGAGGCGTGCGCCTTGCCCTTCAGGGCCTGAAGCCTCTGTTGAACGTCTTTGTTCTTCTGGGCGGCGTCGGCTTTCTTTTGGTTGCCTGTCTTTTGTTGGGCGCCGCTGGGGCCGGGCGGCTTGGGCGTGCCCTCGGCGTGGGCAGCCTGCGGGGCCAAAGCCCCCGCGCCTATGACGGCCATCGCCGAGACAAGGCCGACGCGCGCCCTCCATTTTCTTCTGCGTATCATGTCCGCTCCCTTGCTTGCAGTGCGAGCCCGCCCGTCTCCAGGAACCGGTTCAGAAGACTTGACGTCCGAAGCGATTTGGAATCTTCTTTCCCTCTGAGCCCATCGGAAAGCTTGCCGGAACAGGTCCGAAAGCTTGTCCGAATCGGCTTCGGCGCTTGCCGCCTTGGCCGGCTCGGCGGTCCGGTGCTCAATGACAATGCGGGTGCGTGCGTAAGCGCCCGCGAGATCATTCTATGACTTTTCACGTCCTTTGTCAGTTATGTTTTAATGATCAACAGTCTTTGATTTAAGCGACTAAATCGGAGGGCGGGGAAAAACGGTTGCAGTTTTAAGATACGGTCAATTTTGCTGCTTGGAGTTCAGGCTCTGTTATATGAGCGCCTGGATCGCCCGCTGCTTGCATGGAAGTGGTCGTGACCCCGAATCCGGAGTCACGACCACTCACTCTGTGCTGAAGGATCTTGTTTTACCTCACCTGCGTGTGCGCGGCGCACCGCCTTCGAGTGTGCTCGTCGGTTTCGCCGACGGGGTTCGGTCTGCCGTCGGCGACGTCGTCGGGTCAGACGACGAGGACGGGCTGGCTGTTGGGCTTGGCGTCGGTGTGGACGTCTGGCCGGGGGAGGCGGTTGGGCTCGGCGTCGGCGATGCCGTTGGGCTTGGCGTGGTTCCGGGGTTGGATCGGACGACGAAGGGCCGGGATGTGAACACATCGGTGTTCTTGCCGTTTTGGGCGTGGCCTGTTCCCTTGGTCGCGGTCACCTCCAAAACATACCGCCCGTCAGGAACGGGAGCCTTCCCGTTGCCTGAGGCAACCGTCCCGTCCCAAGCGTAGCTCCAAACAGAGATGTCGGCTCCCACTCCATCAGACCGGAAGACGATATTGTCCTTGCCTGCGGGCTTGCCTTTCGAGCCGTCTGCGTTCGCGTGATAGGCGGCCACCTCGAGTTTCGAGACGGGATTCTCGACGTGCATGACGACGTTGGGAACGTCGTATCCGTTCATCGAATATTTGTGATCGTCATTTGAAACAAGCGACAGCGTGGCGTCAGGGCATTCGGCGTCCAGGACGCGGCCGCTCGGGCAGGATGAAACGAAGGCCAGATTCGGCTCTATGTACAACTTGCCCGCATAATCGTCGCTCGGCGGCTCGTTGGGCGGCAGGTCGTTCGCCGTCCACTCAGAACGGAGGAATCCGAGTGATTCGTAGTCGGCGTTTAGGCCTGCGAAGGGGATGTGTTGGACGGTGTTGTTCGAGCCTTTCAGCACGAGGTATCCGCCGTAGATGGTGGGCCAGGGAAGTTTCTTGGCCGTTCCTTTGTCGGTGTAGGTGCTCGGCGGGGTGACCGTGGCCTTGACCGTCCGTGTGGAGTTGGCCGGGACCGTGACCGTTTTCGCCGAGAAGGACACCTTCGTGTTCAATCCGGCAAAATAGCTGGGGAATTGGTTGGGTCCGGCGGTGCCGACGGGGCTGACGTCGGAGGAGAGTGTGTAGGTGACCTCCTTGTTTGACCGGTTGGCAATCGTCAGTTCGGTCGGATCGTTTGAGTCCGTGTCGCCCAAGGAGACCTTCGACGGGGTCACCGTGCTCGGCACGGCATCCGAGGTGACCTTCGCATGCGAATGGGCCTGAGCCACAGCCGCAGGAACATTGATCAACCCCGCCCCCTGGAGATGGACTGGTTCTTTGCCTTTCGTCGATGCGTCCAATTTCAGGGCCTCGGGATTGCGCAGGTCGAGCGGCTTCGCGGTGTTTTGCAGGACCGTGCGGACGTCGCCGGGATTCAGCGCCGTATTCGACTGCAACAGCAACGCCGCGGCGCCGGCCGCGTGCGGAGAGGCCATCGACGTGCCGGAATAGACTGCATATCCCCGTTCGCCTTGCTTTTTGATCGGGATCGCGGCGAAGATATTGCCTCCCGGGGCGAGGACGTCCGGCTTGACCGTCAGATCCGCCGCCAAGCCGAAAGACGAGAAATCGGAAAGCGCGCCTCCGTTGGAATTCGCGCTCACAACCTCCTCGCGCGTCCATTCGATCGAGGCCGAACCCGCCGCCGCAGCCGCCTCAAGCTTCGCGCCCTCGGCTTGAGTGATGCCGACCGTTGGAATCCGGATGGCGGGTTCGCCCGTGGCTTCTGCCATAAGGGCTCCCTCTTCATTGTTGTAGATGATCACCGCTGCCGCGCCGTCGTTCTGGGCAGCCAAAGCCTTTTCGTGAAACTTGGTGCTTCCGCGGGAAACGAGGACGGCTTTGCCTTTGAAAGGCGTGCCGGGAAGGTCGACGCCGCCTGTCTTCTTCCCGTCGGGGTAAGCTGCGAGCTCCAGTTTTCCGGCGGCGGGCGCTTCCGGGCTTCCCTTTAAAGCGTTGTAGGCAACGAGTTTTCCGTCGGGGCCCTTGAAAGCAAAGGAACGCGTATGGGTATTGTCAACAGAGCCGACGCTGATTGCCTTGTGCGCTACGGAAGGGTCGCCATTGGCGAAAATTCCCTTAGCGCGCGAGTTTCCCGCCGAGGCTGCGACGACGATGCCCGAGTCGGCCATGGCGTCGGCGGCGGCCGACGTCGGATAATTGGGCCACGACACAAAGTTGCCGCCCAAGGACATGTTGACCACGTCCATGCCGTCCTTGGTTGCGCGCTCCATCGCCGCGAGTATGACGTCGTCTCGGGTATAGCCGTCGCATCCAAAGACTCGGTAGGCGCCGAGCTTGGCGTCGGGGGCGACGCCTTTGAATTTCTTGGCGGCGTCGTTTCCGGCGGCGATGCTGGCCACATGAGTTCCGTGATTGTCGCAGTCGTTGGGAACCGGGTCGGGCTTCGGATTGGGGTTGTAGGTGCCGGAACTGCTGTCATTGTTGAATTTGTCGCCGACGAAGTCGTATCCGGCGACGACCTTGGACGTGGGGAAGGCCGCCGATCCGGGCACGCCCGATCCGCCGAAGGCGGGGTGGTCGATGTCGATGCCGGTGTCGATGATCCCGATCTTGACACCCTTGCCCGTCAACCCCAGCTCTTTGCGGGCGTAAGGGACGCCCGTGAGGTCTCCGGCCGTGAAAAGGGTGGGCTTGACGCCGTTCTTCTGCTCGGGCTTCTGAGCGGGTTCTTCCGGTTTCTGGACGGTCAGGACGGGGAAGACGGCTTTGACGTTTTTGGCTTTGAGTATTTTGCCCAGGTCTTTGTCTTCGGCCTTGACGGCGACCCCGTTCCAGACTTTCGAATAGGAATCGGTGACTTTGACGTCCTTCGGGGCTGTTGAGCTGAAGGTTTTCTGCTGGGCCGCGATTGTCTTGGCCGACCCGCCCTTGATGGTGGGTTTTTCGGAGAATTGGACGAACCACTTGCCGGCGAACCCGGGGGAGGCGTGTGCCTTGCTCTTCAGGGTCTGAAGCCTCTGCCGAATCTCGTCTTTGTTTTTCTGTCGTGCGGCTCCGCCGGCCTGCTTTTGGCCGCCGTCGTCTTGTTGGGCGCCGCTGGGGCCGGGCGGCTTGGGCGTGCCCTCGGCGTGGGCCGCCTGCGGGGCCAAAGCCCCCGCGCCTATGACGGCCATCGCCGAGACAAGGCCGACGCGCGCCCTCCATTTTCTTCTGCGTATCATGTCCGCTCCCTTCGAGTGATACATGCCTTCTTTACATGATATGAGTTTGGCCGTCTCCCTAAAGCGATCCGGAAGTCAATCGCTGAAATCGATCCCAATTCGATTTTGAAATGAATTCAATTTCATTCTTGAAATGGATTTCCCAATTTATTTTCGAACCGACTCTTCAGGCTGCAACTCATCGACACGTGGACTTGTGTACAGAGGCCCACACCGCTCACTTTACCCCTGATGGCGAGCTGAGTCATTGGCAATTGACGGCGGGCTGAGCCGTCTGCGGGCAAAGGCGGTCGAAGCCGCTTTCGCACGGCTGGAAATCGGGCGAAACGGTTGGATCTGAACCTTGGCGGGCCGACGGCGCCCGAAGTTCGACGACGTCGGAAGCTTCGCAAGCCGGAGGCTTCGAAGGCTGCATGCGCAAAGCGGAGAATTTGGAAAGCGACAAAAACGTTGAAAGTTTCATGGTGTGGCGTAGGTCGCCTTTGTCGGGTTACCCTTAGTGCATGTCTATGAACCCGCGTTCTGCCCTCGATCGACTGATCGGCGCGTTAGAAGCTTTTCATCTCGCCGCTTCGACCGCGCAGGACCCGAGTGCGCCCAGCGTCGCCGAGGCCGCCGACGCTCTCGCCGACGCCTACATCGTCTACGACGACGTCGTTTTCACCAGGTACGGAGTCGAGGCTCCCTTGGACGTATACGGCGACGACGAGGACTACGACGAGGATTTCGACGACGACTACGACGACTTCGATCTGGACGACGAGGACGACGCCGACCTCGACGACGATTTGGACGAGGACGGCGACTTCGACGACGACCTTGAAGACGAAGACGATCTCGAGGACGACGAGGAAACAGACGGCGAGACGCTTGAAGACGAGGAAGGCCTCGACGACGCCGACTTTGACGACGGCAGCTACGAGGAAGATTCGGAGGAAGGCGCCGACGGTTAAGGCCGACTCGGCGGGTCAGTTGCTGATGTCCGCCAGGGCCTCGGAAACGAGCTCGGGGAGCGGCTTGCACCGGGAAACCGTCGCCTGAAGCTGGGCAGCCGTCCTCGCGCCGACGATCGCGGCGGTGACACCCGGCCTGCCGACGACCCATGAAAGTGCGACGTCGGCGGGCGTGCGCCCGAGGCCGTCGGCTGCCTTCGCCACCGCTTCGACTATTCGGCGGGCCCTCTCGTTGAGGTACGGCTCGACGAAGGCGGCGAGGTGCTCGGAGGCGGCGCGCGACGTCGGCGGGATCGAATGGCGGTACTTCCCGGTGAGCACTCCGCGGCCGAGCGGAGAAGAGGCGAGGAGGCCCATCCCCGTGTGAGAGGCCATGGGGACGATCTCGGCCTCGACGTCGCGGCAAACGAGGGAATACTCCCGTTCAACCGCGGTGATGAGAGGAAGCCCGGCGGCCCGAAGCCTTTCGGCAAGGATCGCCGCGCGCCACGACGAGTACTCCTGAACCCCGATGTACCTGACGATCCCGCGATCGATGAGCCATCCGAGAGCCGAGGCGGTTTCCTCGTCGGGCGCCAACGGATCGGGGCAGGCGACGAGCAGAAGGTCGATGTAGCTCGTGCCGAGGCGTTCGAGCGAGGCCCGCACCGAGTCGAGAATGGGCCCTCGTCCCGCGCCGAATCGAAGCCCGGTCGGGCCGGGAACGAATCCGGCGCGCGTGCACAGCACGACGGACTCGCGATCCACGACGACGTCGAGAAGCTCGCCGACGCAAGACTCCGCCGCGCCCTGGCCGAAGGCAGGCGAGGTGTCGATGAGATTTCCCCCGGAATCGAGAATCGTCTCCAGCTGGCCCTTGGCCTCCTTGACGTCGGTATCGCGGCCCCAGGTGAGTGTGCCGAGCCCGACCGCCCCCACGACGAGGCCGCTGGCGCCCACTGTGCGTTCTCTCATAGAGACCAGCCTAGCTTAGCCCGCAGTATGAACCTTCCAGCCCTGGCCAGTAAGCTGGCCCGATGGGATATTTTGAAGCACTCGTTTTAGGCATAGTCCAAGGGCTCACGGAGTTCCTGCCCATCAGCTCCTCAGCGCACATTCGAATCTTCGGCGACCTATTCGGATGGGGCGATCCCGGAGCCGCCTTCACCGCCGTCATACAGCTGGGAACCGAGGCCGCCGTCATCACGTACTTCGCCAAAGACATCGGCCGGATCATCTCCCACTGGTTCCGCTCCCTTCCGCTTGCCGGCAGAAATCGCCTTCCCTCCTCCGATCCCGACGCGCGCATGGGGTGGATCGTCATCTTCGGCACGATTCCGATCGGCGTGCTCGGGCTGCTCTTCCAAGACGCCATTGAAACCAAGCTTCGCAATCTCTACATCGTCGCCGCGGTCTTGGCCCTCTTCGCCGTCATCCTGGGGTGGGCCGACCGCAGGTCCGCGCACACGAAGCATCTTGACGAGATGACGCTGGGAGACGGCGTCCTCGTGGGATTCGGCCAGGCCATGGCCCTCATTCCGGGAGTCTCTCGCTCGGGCGGGACGATCACCGTCGGCCTCCTTCTCGGGTACACGAGGGAGGCGGCCGCTCGGGTCTCTTTCCTTCTGGCCATCCCGGCAGTCGTCCTTTCGGGCTTCTTCCAGCTCGCCAAGAACTTCGACACCGCCTCGCTTGCCGCCGGGCCGACCATTTTGGCGACGATCGTCTCATTCGTCGTCGGATACGCCGTGATCGTGTGGTTCCTCAAGCTCATCTCCACGCGGTCTTACATGCCGTTCGTCGTCTACCGCATCGTCCTCGCGATCGTCGTGGTGGGCCTTCTGGTCGGCGGCGTCGTCTACGCCTACTGACGGGCCGTTTTGCAAAAGGCCGTCTCTTCCAGATCGAGGTGAACATGCAGATCGAGGTGAACATGCGTTCCGATTCCACCGCCCGCGGCCTTCCGCGTGCCGTCTTGCTCGACATGGACGGCACGCTCGCCAACTCCGAAGACTGGTGGTACCAGGCGGAGACGGAGATCATGGCCGACTTGGGCGCCACGTGGTCGAAGGAGTACGTGGCGCAGATCGTCGGAAGTTCGCTGGAGTACGCGACGTCGAAGACCGTGGCGGACTTTGGGCTGCCGATAAGCCCGCAGGAGCTGGGCCGCAGGCTCGTCTCCCGGGTGTGCGAGATCGGAGAGGCCTCGAAAGTGCCCTGGCGGCCGGGTGCTTACGAGCTTCTCTCCCTCACGGTCGATTTGGGGATCCCGACGGCGCTCGTCACGTCTTCCTACGAGCGGTTTGCCCGCATCGTGGTGAAGGATGCGCCGCCGGGCTCCCTCACGACGATCGTCGCGGGGGACCACGGCCTTCCCGGCAAGCCCGATCCCGCGCCCTACCTGCGCGCCGCGGAGCTCGCCGGGGCGGACCCCTCTTCTTCGCTCGTGATCGAGGATTCGTTTTTCGGGGTGCGATCGGGGATGGCCGCGCGGGCGCGTGTGGTCCACGTGCCTTACATGGTCGATGTGCCGCCCGCCCCGGGCCTCGTCAAGATCGACTCCCTCGAATCGGTCGACGAGGCCGCTCTGCGGCGCTTCATGGACGGGGAGCGCCCGCAGGGCGACCCTTATGCGGACGGCGCTCCGAACCTGAGAGCGACCTAACGGGGCGGCGCGACGGACGGCTTGTCGGACGTTCGTCGCAAGCTGCTCTCGTAAGCTGCTCCCGTCAGCCGCTGTTTTGAATCCCTCCCCGCGGGCGCCGGTGGGCGGCAGGCCGCCATTCATCGGAAGGCTCTGCTGGGGCCGTCCCTTTCGCCGTGCGGAGGGCCGCCGCGCCTTCCTCGCTCATGGGCGGGGCCGCGCCGCCGAAGGCGGGGCAGTTCTCCTGGAAATGGCACCAGTCGCACAGCCGGGACGGCTTGTGTTCGAAATCGGCCGCGTCGAGGCGCTCCTCTATCGCGTTCCATATGGAGTCAAGCTCAAAGACGACGGCGTCGACGTCGTCGGGGACCGGGTCGTAGGTCAGCGTCCGCCCGTCCTTGAGGTAGATGATCTGCGTGCGTCTGGCGAGCTTTCCCTGTGACAGGGCGATGGCCGCTGTATAGAAGCGCATTTGAAAAAGCGCCTCGTCTTGGAATCTGGGGCCGGGGGACTTTCCCGTTTTGTAGTCGACGATGCGAAGCGCGCCGTTGGGCGCCTCGTCGATTCGATCGACTATGCCGCGCACGGCCAGGCCGGAGGCGAGGCGCGCGTTGACGAATTGCTCGCGCGCCGCGGGCTCTATGAACGTCGGATTCTCCATGCGGAAGTAGTTGCCTATGAGTGTGCGCGCGCTGCCGAGCCACGTCTCGAGATGCGCGGGGCCCTCGAAGAGATCGCGATCGCGCGGTTTGGACTCCAGATGCGCGTTCCAGCGGGGAAGGAGAAGCCCCTGGGCCGCCTCTTCCGTGCGGGCGGCGGCGGGCCCGTCATAGAGATGCTCCAGAACCGAATGCACGAGGGTTCCTCGAAGCGCCTCGAGGGACGGCGGCTCGGGGAGCCTATCGACCGTCCGGAACCTAAACATCAGGGGGCACTGCTTGAAGTCTTTCGCCCGCGAAGGGGAAAGAGCCGCATGTCTGCTCATGTCACAACCGTACATCGGGCTCCCGACGCATTGGCTCGCTAGAATCTGAGACCATGACCGGACCGACTTCCTCGCGCCGCCGCGGCCCGTTCAAAGCGGGCGAACGCGTGCAGCTAACCGACCCGAAGGGTCGCCAGTACACGATCTCCCTCACAAGCGACGGCTACTTCCAATCGACCAGGGGCTCGTTCCGCCACGGCGAGCTCATCGGCCGCGAGGAGGGAACCGTAGTCGAGACCGAAGAAGGCAGGCGTTTTCTGGCGCTCCGCCCGCTCGTCTCCGACTACGTGCTGTCGATGCCGCGCGGGGCGACGGTCGTCTACCCCAAGGACGCCGCCCAGATCGTCCACGCCGCCGACGTCTTCCCCGGCGCCCGCGTTTTCGAGGCGGGCCTTGGGTCTGGTGCGCTGACCCTGTCCCTTCTCGCCGCGGCGGGGCCGGGCGGCCACGTCCTCTCGGCCGAGCGCCGCCCGGAATTCGCCGAAATAGCAGAGGCGAACGTTCGCTCGTGGTACGGCGAGGAGTGTCCGCCGTGGACGATTCGGACGGGGGAGGCGCTCGACGTCCTCGAGGAGCTCGAAGAGGGCGAGCTCGACCACGTCATCCTGGACATGTTGGCCCCGTGGGACCTCGTTGAGGCGGCGGCCCGCGCGCTCAGGCCCGGCGGCGTCGTCCTCGCCTACGTCGCCACGACCACCCAGCTCTCCCGATTCGTCGAAGAACTGCGTGCAAGCGGGCTGTTCACGGAGCCTTCCGCCTCGGAGACCCTCGTGCGAACCTGGCATCTGGAAGGTCTCGCCGTCAGGCCCAACCACCGGATGGTGGCGCACACGGGCTTCCTCGCCCTGGCCCGGAGGCTGGCGCCCGGCGTCGAACCGCTGCAGCCGACGCGCAGGCCCGCCAAGGCCGCGTACTCCGAGGCCCCCGCGTGGGAGGCCGAATACGCTGAGCGCACAATTTCCGAACGCAAGCTTCGCAAGGTGCGCCGCGACGTCGCCCACAGGGCCGACGTCGAAGAGACAGGACGATCCGAGGCGGGACGCCACGGCAGGGCGATGAAAGAGAAGATCGAGGCGGAGGTTGAGGAACGGGCCAGGGAGAAGAAGGCCCGAAGGCAAGGCGGGGAGGGGCCGGCGGCGTCGGAGTGACTCACGATGCCGCGGCTTCAAGCCTCGGCGAATATCATTGACGGGTAAGAACGAAAGGCACCCATGACCGTCCCCAGCCACAACCCGCTCTACGAGCTTCGCCAGCAGGTCGTCTCCTTGGAAGAGAAGAACGAGCGCCTGACCCAGGCGTTGACAGCCGCGCGCACGCGCATCGAAGAGTTGGGAGCGCAGGTTGACTCCCTGTCCCACCCTCCCGCATCCTTCGCCACCTTCCTCAAGGCGCACGCCGACGACGGATCCATCGACGCCTACGTCGGCGGACGAAAAATGAACCTCGCCGCGGCCGCCTCGCTGAAGACCGAGAGCCTGACGGTCGGCCAGGAGGTTCGTCTCAATGAGTCCCTCGTGGCGATCGAGGCCGCAGGCTACGAGGAAACCGGAACGATCGTCGGGATCGAGATGCTCGTGGACGAGCGCAGAGCCCTCGTGCGCGTCCACCAAGACGAGCACCGAATCATGTACGTCTCAGGCAAGATAGAGCCCGGAACGCTGCGTGTGGGGGACACCGTGGTCGCCGACATGCGCAACGGCATCGTGCTGGACGTCGTCGAACGCCCCGACGTCGAGCACCTGCTCCTCGAAGAGGTCCCGGACGTCTCCTACGCGGACATCGGAGGCCTCGGCCCGCAGATCCAACAGATCAAGGACACCGTCGAGCTTCCCTTCGAGCAGCCCGAGCTCTACCGGGAGCACGGGCTCAAGCCTCCCAAAGGGGTTCTGCTCTACGGACCTCCCGGATGCGGCAAGACCCTCATCGCCAAAGCGGTGGCCACCTCGCTGGCGGCGAGCATCGCGGCGAAGGAGGGAAGCGAGCGGGCCCGCAGCTACTTCCTCAACATCAAGGGCCCGCAGCTGCTCGACAAATACGTGGGAGAGACGGAGCGCCAGATTCGCGAGATTTTCTCTCGTGCGCGCGACCGCGCCGCCGCGGGCATACCCGTCGTCATCTTCTTCGACGAGATGGAAGCCCTTTTCCGCACGCGCGGGTCGGGGATCTCCTCCGACGTCGAGACGACCGTGGTTCCCCAGCTTCTGGCGGAGATAGACGGGGTCGAGGCGCTGCACAACGTCATCGTCGTCGGCGCCTCCAACCGCGAGGACATGATCGATCCGGCGATCCTGCGCCCGGGCCGCCTCGACGTGAAGATCCGCATCGAGAGGCCGACGCGCGAGGGGAGCCTCGACATTCTCTCAAAGTACTTGACGGCGGATCTGCCTTTGCGGGCCGAGGCCGTCGAGGCCGAGGGAAGCAGGGAGAACGCCGCGCGGGCGCTGCGAGAGGCCGCCGTCGATGAGCTTTTCGCGCGCGTCCCGAAAAACGAGTACGTCGAACTCGCGTACTCGAGCGGGGCACGCGAGGTGCTCTACGTCTCCGACATGGTCTCCGGCGCGCTCCTTGCGGCCGTCGTCGACCGAGCGAAGAAGCTGGCCATCAAGGACTTCCTCGCCACGGGGACGCGGGGCATCGACGTCGAACACGTCCGTGCAGCCGTGCGCGAAGAGGCGCTCGCGGGCGAAGACGTCGCCACGGCGGTCAACCCCGAGGAATGGGCGCGGGTCAACGCCCGCGGACGCGGCGAGCGCGTCGTCGACGTCCGGCCGCTTTTCCGCGGAGCTTCCGACCGGATCGGCGGAGCGCGGGACGGCGCGGAGGAAACGAATGAAAGGGCAGGCGAGGCCGGTGAAGAGCTCGCGCGAGGCGAGGCCGCCGATGCCGTCGAGGGCGGCGGCCGCTCTCTTCGCGAATTCGACCCCGCCAGGTCCGGAGGGCTGATCTGATGAGAGGGCTGATCTCATGACTGTGCGCAGAATCGTGGGAATGGAAACCGAATTCGGCATTCTCGAGCCGAGCGAGCCGGGAGCGAGCCCGATCGCCCTCTCGGCCGACCTGGTCGAGGCCTACGGCCGCAGGACCGGCGCCTCGACTGGATGGGACTTCCACGGAGAGGACCCGCTCAACGACGCGAGGGGATACCGGCTGGGCCGCGGGGACGTCCACCCCTCCCTGCTCACGGACTCTCCCGAAGCCTCGGCGCCCGCCTTCGGCGAGGTCGAGCAGATCAGGGACGTTTCGTCGCTGCGTCGCCCGCGTGCGGCGAACCTCGTATTGGCGAACGGGGCGCGGCTCTACGTCGATCACGCGCATCCCGAGTACTCCTCGCCCGAGACGGCTTCACCGCGCGCGGCCGTCCTCTGGGACCGCGCAGGGGAGGCCGTGGCAATCGAGGCCATGGAGCAGCTTCGCGCCGAGGGGCGCGAGGTCGCGGTCTACAAGAACAACGTCGACGGCAAGGGCGCGGCCTACGGCTCGCACGAGAACTACCTCATGAGCCGGGAGTCCAGCTTCGCCGACGTCGTCAGGTACATGACCCCCTTCTTCGTCACGCGCCCGCTCCTGTGCGGCGCCGGTCGGGTGGGGCTCGGCCAGGCCAGCGAGTTCCCTGGATTCCAGATCTCCCAGCGCGCCGACTACGTTGAGAACGACGTCGGCCTGGAGACGACCTTCAATCGGCCGATCATAAACACGCGCGACGAGCCCCACGCCGACTACTCGCTCTACCGCCGGCTGCACGTCATCGGCGGCGACGCCAACCTCTTCGACGTGTCGAACCTGCTGAAGGTCGGCTCGACCTGCGCCGTCTTATGGCTGATCGAGATCGACGAGGTTCCGCTCGCCCTCGACTCGGTCCTCCTTCACTCGCCGGTTGCAGCGGCTTGGCAGATCTCGCACGATCCTTTCGCTGGGCTCGACATGCACGACGGCTCGACGAAGACGGCCTTGGACGTTCAACGCATCTACCTCGACGCCGTCCGCGAGGCCGTCGAGCGCCGCGGCGGAGCCGATCCCGACACCGCCGAGGTCCTCGAATACTGGCAGCTGGTCCTCGACCTGCTCGATCGGCGCGACTGGGACGCTGCGGCCCCGATGGTCGAGTGGGCGGCCAAACGCCGCCTCCTCGAAGGGATGCGCGAACGCGGCGGCCTGGCGTGGGACGACGCCAAACTCCGCGCCGTCGATCTGCAATGGCACGATCTGCGGCCCGGCAAGTCGATCGTCGAAAGGCTCGACGCCGCCGGCCAAGTCGCGCGTCTCTTCGGTCGCGACGACGTCGAGCGGGCCGCGGCGCAGGCGCCGAAGGACACCCGCGCATTCCTCAGGGGAGGGCTTGTGGCCAAGTTTCCTTCCGCCGTTCCGGCGGCGGGATGGGATGGCGTCGTCCTCGACGACTCCCGGGAACTCGTGCGTTTGCCGACCCTTCATCCGGAGAGGGGGACCGAGGCGCACGTCGGGCAGATGCTCGCCGCAGCGAGCGATCCGGCCGATTTTCTCAGGCGCCTCGGCGCGGGCTGAGAGCCCGGCAATCCCCGCCGGCGGACGAGGCACCCTTCGCCCCGGCCCGACGGAACGCCGGGCAGATCCGCGTCGCAGCGAGCGCCCGCACGGCGACGGGCTTTCCGCGCCACAGCGACGGGCTTTCCACACACATCAACGCAGAAGGAGAAAGGCACCCGATGACACAAGAATTCGCTCAGCCGCGCAAGAGGGTCGAAGAGCAGACCGTTTCCGACATCCCGCAGGCGCACAGGCAAACCTCGGCCGTCGACTCGATCCTTGACGAGATCGACTCCGTTTTGGAAACTAACGCCGAGTCCTTCGTCCAGGGCTTCGTTCAAAAGGGCGGCCAGTGATTCCCCAGCGGATCATGGGCTTGGAGACCGAGTTCGGCCTCATGTGCGCCTCCGACTCGGGAGGCGAGCCGCCCCTCGACGTCGAAGCGGCGGCGGCCGAGCTCTTCCGCCCGATTCTCGCGGCGGGCGGCTCGACCAACTCGTTCCTCTCCAACGGGGCCCGGCTCTACCTCGACGTCGGCGCCCATCCCGAGTACGCCACTGCCGAATGCCGCTCGGTCGCCGACCTCGTGGCCAACGACCGCGCGGGCGAGCGCCTGTACGCCTCGATGGCCGCGCAGGCCGATTCGCGCCTGGCCTCCAAGGGCGTAGGCGGACGCATCCACCTGTTCAAGAACAACCTTGACGCCGCGGGCAACTCGTTCGGGTGCCACGAGAACTACCTTGTGCGCCGCCGCACCGACTACCGCACCCGGATCGCGGCCACGCTGCCCTACTTCGTCACGCGCCAGATCGTCGCGGGGGCCGGATGCATCCGCCGCGCCAAGGACGGCGCGGCCGCCTACTGTTTCTCCCAGCGCGCGGACCAGATGTGGGACGCCATCTCGTCGGCCTCCACGAGGTCTCGCCCGATGATCAACACGCGCGACGAACCGCACGGAGACCCGGAGCTCTACCGACGAATGCACGTCATCGTCGGCGACTCCAACATGTGCGAGGCGACGACGGCGCTCAAGGTCGCCGCGACCCAGGCCGTCCTCGCCATGCTGGAAGACGGAGGAATCCTGCCGCGCATGGAGCTTGCCGACCCCGTCTTGGCGATACGCGAGACGAGCGTGGACCTAACCGGACGCGCGCGGCTCGAACTGGCCGACGGCGGGTGGATCACCCCGATCGAGGTCCAAGAGCGCACCCGCGAGGCGGTCTTGCGGCATTTCGACGCCAAGGGGTACACGGCGGACCTGGACGCATCGACCTCGTATTTGCTGGACTTGTGGGGGCGCGCCGTCGAATCGGTCAAATCCGGGGACACCTCGGCCGTCGCGACTGAAATCGACTGGGCGGCCAAGCTTTCGCTATTCTCCAGATATATGGAGCGCGCGGGCGCGACGCTTGACGATCCCAGGCTGGCCAGGCTTGACCTCGCCTATCACGACATCACCGCGGCGGGCCTGCGCCCGTCCATGGAGGAGACCGGCATGCTGCGAACCTTTGCCTCGCCCGAGGCCGTCCAGGAGGCTATGACGACGCCGCCGTCCGACACTCGCGCCAAGTTGCGGGGCGACTTCGTCGAGAAGGCCCGCCGACGCCGCCTCGACTACGCCGTCGATTGGACGAACCTCAGGCTTCTCGAGGCCGAGGGCACGCGTTCCGTCGTCCTCAAGGACCCCTTCGCCTCGGTCGACGAAAGGGTGGACCGCCTCATGGAAGAGACGGATCGGTGAGCCGGGCCCGCGCCGTTCGCGCAGCTGCGGCCGCCTCCCTGGCCCTCGCCGCCTTGACGGCCTGCGACCACTCCGCGAAAGGCGAGTGCAAGGTGGGCGTCAACGGCGCCTTCGGCTCGGCCGTCACCGTCGACGTGGACTGCCCGTCAGCCCCGAGAAACGTCGTCAAAGACGTCCTCATCAAGGGGAAGGGAAACGCCATCGACAAGGGGCAGACGGCTCTGCTGCGGGCGACTTCCTTCGATTCGCGCTCTGGGAAGATCGTCTCCGCGTACAATTCGGGGAATCTTCGGCTGGCCGAAGTGTCGAAGAAAGGCTTGGGCGACATCGCCGACGACCTCGTGGGCGTCAAAGAGGGAAGCCGGCTCGTTTTCAAGCGCCCGGGGTTGGTCGATGGAAACCGCCAAAGCGCCGAGATCATCGTGGTCGACGTCTTCAGCACGATAGCCCAGGGAAAGAAAGCGCCCGCCCCCAATCCCGCGCCTTCGGGAATGCCCTCCCTTTCCGTCGCCGACGGCGGAGGCCCCGCGATCAAGGCGTCGGGCCAGCCGATTCCAGAGCTCGCCGTCGTCCCATTCGTCGAAGGGTCGGGAGACCAGGTGTCCAAGGGGGACACCCTCGCCGTTCAGTACGCGATTTATGACACAAAAGGGCAGATCGTCGACACGACGTGGAACGGCGGCAAGCCCGTCAAGCTCAAGCTCGACAAGGCGATGCGCGGGCTGGCGGAAGGCCTCGTCGATCAAAAGGTGGGATCGCGCGTCGTCGTCCTCATCCCCGCGTCTTTTGCCCAAGGCGAGGGCGATCGCATCGTGGTCGTAGACATCCTCGGCATCCTCTCCTCCTCGCCGGGAAAAGAGAAAACCGCCGCCCCGTGACCGTCGGCGTTTCGCGGACCCGTCTCGCCTTCTGACGCGAGTCGGTGAGCCGTCCCCGATGCTAGTAACCTAAGAACGACGACGAACACGAGCGGGTCGACAGCAGACATTGCGCACCGTTCCTTCCGGGCGGCTTTCTGCTTCGTCCCACTTCGATCGAAAGAGGTGGCTGGGTGATTTCCAACCCTGAGGAATTGCGCTGGGGACAGGTGTGGCCGCCCAAGGACGAGTTCCTCGACATGGCGGCTTCGCGAAGGGTCATTCCCGTCGTGGAAAAGGTCCTCGTCGACGACGCGGCGCCCCTCGGCATCTACAGGCGCCTCGCGGAAGGCGACGGCACGTTCATCCTCGAATCCGCGGAGCGCGACGGCACGTGGGATCGGTGGTCCTTCGTCGGAGTCCGCTCCCTCGCCCATCTCATTGCGATCGGGGGAGAGGCTCGATGGGAAGGGGAGACCCCTGAGGGTCTGTCGCTTTCGGGCAGCGCGACGTCGATGCTCGCCGACGCCGTCGACCAGCTCCGCACGCCGGCGTTCGCCGGCCTGCCGCCGTTGACGGGGGGTTTGGTCGGAGCGCTCGGGTGGGACACGCTCTACGACTGGGAGCCGACGCTTTCGCGCACGGCGCCCCGCGAACTCGACGGCCCCGACGCCGCCATGTGCCTGGCTGCCGACATGGTCGCGGTCGACCACCACAAAGGCGAAGTGTGGCTCATCTCCAACGCGATCAATGCGAACAATCGGGCGGAGGGCGCCGCCGAGGCATACGACCGGGCAGTCGGACGCCTTCGGCGGATGGAGCGGGATCTGGCCGATCCCGTGCCGCTTTTCGCCGTCGGCCTCGATTCTGGCGAGCCGGACGAACCGACGATGAGGGTCTCCCAGGAGGACTTCGAAAAGGCGGTCCTCGCCGGGAAGGAAGCGGTTCGCGACGGCGAGGTCTTCCAAGTGGTTCTCTCTCAGCGGGCGGATATCGAGTGCGAGGCCGACCCCCTCGACGTCTACCGCGCGCTCCGCACCGTCAACCCGTCTCCTTACATGTACTTCCTTAAGCTGTCCGACGGCGCCGGAGGCTCCTTCTCCGTGGTCGGCAGCTCGCCCGAGACGCTCATGCGCGTCTCGCAGTCGCGAATCACGATGTTCCCGATCGCGGGCTCCCGGCCCCGCGGAGCGACGGTCTCCGAGGACGAGGCCTACGAGCGCGAACTGCTGGCCGACCCCAAGGAGCGGGCGGAGCACGTCATGCTCGTCGATCTCGGACGCAACGATCTGGCGAAAGTCTGCGTCCCGGGAACCGTCGAGGTCGAGACGTTCATGGAGGTCAAGCGCTACAGCCACATCATGCACATTTCATCGACCGTCTCCGGCCGCATCGACGAGGAAAAGACGCCCGTCGACTGCTTGGCGGCGGTCTTTCCCGCCGGAACGCTTTCGGGCGCGCCCAAGCCGCGCGCCATCGAGCTCATCGATCGGCTGGAGCCCGCCCGCAGGGGCTTGTACGGGGGCGTCGTTGGATATTTCGACTTCTCGGGAAACGCCGACTTGGCGATCGCCATTCGGACGGCGGTCGTTCACGCCGGGCGCGCAAGCGTCCAGGCCGGCGCCGGGATAGTGGCCGACTCGGTGCCGCAAACTGAGTACGTCGAGGCGCGAAACAAGGCCGCCGCGGCCGTTCGCGCCGTTCAAATCGCCAATCGGCTGCAAGCCGTCGGGCAAGACGTGGGAGGTAAAAATGGCAGTACTTGATTCGATCATCGCGGGGGTGCGCGAGGACCTCGCGGCGCGTCAGGCGCGCGTGAGCCTCGAGGACCTCAAGGAACGGGCGCGAAAAATGCCCTCGGCGCTCTCGGCCGAGGACGCGCTTCGCGGCAACAGCGAACGCAGCCTGTCGATCATCGCCGAGGTGAAGAGGTCGAGCCCGTCCAAAGGAAGCTTGGCGTCCATCGAGGACCCGGCCCGCCTGGCTCAAATGTATGAAGAGGGAGGGGCGGCGGCCATCTCGGTCCTCACGGAGAAGAGACGTTTCAGGGGAAGCCTGGACGATCTGGACGCCGTCCGAGCGCGGGTGGGAACGCCCGTGCTGCGCAAGGATTTCATCGTCACGCCGTATCAGATTTGGGAGGCGAGGGCCCACGGCGCCGACATCGTCCTGCTCATCGTGGCCGCGCTCGAACAGACCGTTCTCATGTCTTTCGTCGAACGCATCCACTCGCTCGGGATGACGGCGCTCGTAGAGACGCACGATCGCGAAGAGGCCAGGAGGGCGATCGACGCCGGGGCGCGCGTCGTCGGCGTCAACGCGCGCAATCTCAAGACGCTCGACGTCGACATGCGGGTGTTCGACCAAGTCGTCGACATCCTGCCAAGCGGCACGGTGAAGGTGGCTGAGTCGGGCGTGCGCGGACCGCAGGACGTCCTCAACTACGCCCGCAGCGGCGCCAACGCCGTCCTCGTCGGGGAAGCGCTCGTGACCTCGGGCGATCCGCGTTCAGCAATAGGCGACATGGTCGCCGTCGGGCACCACCCGTCACTCGATGCAAGGGAGAGGTAAGTGAATCAGCAGCTCGGCGCCGTTCAGGGGCCGTTTTTCGGCGACTTCGGGGGAAGGTACGTACCCGAGGCGCTCGTGACGGCTTTGGACGACCTTTCGGCCGCCTGGCAGCGGCTCAAGGACGATCCGGATTTTCGGGAGGAGCTTGACCGCCTGGGCCGGACCTATTCGGGCCGTCCGTCGATCGTCACCGAGACGCCCAAGTTCGCGCGCCACGCCGGAGGGGCGCGCATCATCCTCAAGCGCGAAGACCTCAACCACACCGGATCGCACAAGATCAACAACGTGCTGGGGCAGGCGCTCTTGACCAGGGCCGTCGGAAAGACGCGCATTATCGCCGAGACCGGGGCGGGCCAGCACGGCGTCGCCACGGCTACGGCGGCGGCCCTCTTGGGCCTCGACTGCACGATCTACATGGGCGCCGAGGACGTGCGCCGGCAGGCCCTCAACGTGGCGAGGATGGAGCTGCTCGGCACAAAGGTGATTTCTGTCACCGCAGGGTCGGCCACGCTCAAGGACGCCATCAACGAAGCGTTCCGCGACTGGGTGACGAACGTCGAGACGACGAACTACGTTTTCGGCACGGCCGCCGGGCCGCATCCGTTCCCGGCCCTCGTGCGCGACCTGCAAAAGGTCATCGGCGAGGAGGCCCGGGCCCAGGTGCTCGAGCTGACGGGCGAGCTCCCCGACGTCGCCGTGGCCTGCGTCGGCGGCGGATCGAACGCCATCGGTCTGTTCAACGCCTTCCTCGACGACCCGTCGGTGCGGCTCGTCGGATGCGAGGCCGGCGGCTCCGGCGTCGCCTCGGGAAAGACCGCGGCGACGATCAACGCCGGCTCTCTGGGCATTTTCCACGGTTCGATGAGCTATCTCATGCAGGACGAGGACGGCCAGACGGTCGAGTCCCACTCGATTTCGGCGGGCTTGGACTATCCCGGCGTCGGCCCCGAGCACGCGTGGCTGCACTCGATCGGAAGGGCGGAGTACCGGGCGATCGACGACGATGCGGCCATGGAGGCCTTCCGGCTTCTCACCCGCGAGGAAGGGATCCTCCCGGCCATCGAATCCGCCCACGCCTTGGCCGGCGCCCTTCAGATCGGCCTGGAGGCTCAGGCTGCGGGAAACAGGCCGCCCACGATTCTCGTCTCTCTTTCGGGAAGGGGCGACAAGGACGTGCAAACCGCAATGGACTACTTCGGCATTGAAGGCAAGGGGGAGACGCTGTGAGGGAAGAGACGCAAACGTCCAAGGTGGGGCAGGCCATCGACGCGGCCAAGGAACGCGGCGGCGCCGCATTCGTTGGATATCTGCCCGTCGGCTTCCCCGACCTCCCCGGTTCGATTGCGGCGGCCAAGGAGCTTGTGGCGGCGGGGGCCGACGTCGTGGAGGTCGGCGTGCCCTACTCGGACCCGTCGATGGACGGCGGAGTGATCCAGGAGGCGACTCGCATGGCCCTCGAGGGCGGGACCCGCGTGGCGGACACGTTCGCGATGGTTGAAGCCATTGCCGGTGCCGGCGCGACCCCGATCGTCATGACCTACTTCAATCTCGTCTTCCGCTACGGAATCGAGCGCTTCGCCCGCGATCTGGCGTCGGCCGGCGGGGCGGGCCTCATCACCCCCGACCTCATTCCTGACCACGCGGACGAATGGCTGCAGGTTTCCGACGCGCTTGGCTTGGACCGAGTCTTCCTTGTTGCGCAATCCTCGCGAGAGGATAGACTGCGTAGAGTCGCACAGGCTTCGCGGGGCTTCGTCTACGCTGCATCGACGATGGGAGTCACGGGGGAGCGGGCCAGCCTTGACGAGAAGGCGCGCGACCTCGTGGCACGCACGAGAGCCGCCGGAGCGCGGCGCGTGTGTGTGGGAATCGGCGTGACGACGCCCGCCCACGCGTCGAACGTCGCCTCCTACGCCGACGGCGTCATCGTCGGCTCCGCCCTCATCCGCCCGCTCATGCGGGGCGGCCTGCAGGGGCTGCGCGACATGAGAACGACAGCGGAGGGCCTCGCCCTCGCCGCACACGGAGAGGAACAATGAGCGTCCTTGCTTCTATACCGTCCCCGCCGGTGAGCTCGTGGAGCGTCGGCCCGCTCACGATTCGCGCGTACGCCCTGGCGATCATCTGCGGCATCGCCGCCGCGTGGTGGATACTTCTGCGGCGGTATCGCGCCAAAGGAGGACCGGACGTCGTCGTCGGAGACCTCCTCTTTTCCATGGTGGTCTTCGGAATCGTCGGCGCGAGGATCTACCACGTCGTCACCGACCATCAACTCTACTTCGGCAGGGGCAAGAACCCGCTACAGGCTTTTGCCGTCTGGAACGGCGGCTTGGGCATTTGGGGCGCGATAACGTTCGGCGGGGTCGGCGCCTGGCTCGTGGCGAGGCACTACGGGCTGCGTCTCATGCCGATCGGCGACGCCATAGCCCCCGCGCTTCTCACGGCTCAGGCGATAGGCCGGATCGGCAACTACTTCAACCAAGAGCTGTATGGAAAGCCGACTTCCGTCCCCTGGGCGCTCGAGGTCGACGCCCGCCACATCGTCGGAGGATATCCCGAGGCCACGACGTTCCATCCGACTTTCCTCTACGAACTGCTGTGGTGTTTGGCGGGGGCAGTGTTGCTCGCCCTGCTCGACAGGCGGTTCAAGCTCGTCGGCGGCCAGCTTTTCGCCTGCTACGTCATGTACTACACGGCGGGCAGACTGTGGATCGAGACGCTGCGCATCGACAAGGCGAATCTTGTGTTCGGCTTGCGCCTGAACGTTTGGACCTCAATCATTGTCTTCCTCGGCGGGCTTGTCGCATTCGTCGTCCTCCGCCGACGCGTGAAGGAAGACCCCGACGTCGACGACATCTGGGTGAGCGACGAGGCGCGCCAGAAGTTCCTCGAGCGCATAGGCTCGGAGGAGGACGCAGAAAAGGGCAAGGCTGAAAAGGACGTCGACGCCGAGGGGAAGGACGGCGCCGATGCCGGGAAAGGCGCCGACGGCGAAGAAGTCGGCGAACGGGACAAACTGACCAAATGGGAGAAGGAGGCTCGGAGGAAGATCGCCGCCGCCCAAGAGAAGGCAGGGCTGGCCAAGAAGATCTCCGAGCTCGCAGCCGAAAAGTCCGGCGAAGGCAAGCCCGACGGGGTCGAGGGGAAAACGGAGAAACCCGAAGCTTCCCCTGCGGCCGCGGAGACGGCCGACGCCGACGGAGGGACGCCCGAAGCGGCACGGGAGGCCGACGGGCAGAAGCCCTAGGCTTTCCAAAGAGCGCCGAAGGGGCAAAAGAGGCTGGGGACCGGCTGCGAAAAGCCCAAACCGTCCGATGCGAAGCCAGGGGCCGCAAAAGGCGGTTATGAAAGCGCAGCGATTCGTCGCCGTCGACGTGATGTGGCGCTCAACGCTGTGCGCGTTGAGTGCCGCGCCGCCCTCGCTCGGGTAGTCTTGGATACATGCGAAGAGCGAAGATTGTGTGTACCTTGGGCCCTGCAACCGATTCGCAGGAGGAAATCCTTGCTCTGGCGAGAGCCGGAATGAATGTCGCACGCATCAACGCGTCGCACGGGACCCACGCCGAGCACGAAGAGCGCATTCGGCGCGTCCGCAAGGCTGCCGAGATCACGGGGCAGGCCATCGCTGTCCTCGTCGATCTCCAGGGCCCCAAGATTCGCCTCGGGCGTTTCGCCGACGGGCCCCACGATCTAGCCATCGGAGACATATTCTCGATAACCACCGAGGACGTTCCCGGAACGAAGGAACTTGTTTCCACGACCTACGAGGGACTGCCAGGCGACTGCAAGCCTGGCGACCGCATCCTCATCGACGACGGCAAGGTGGCTGTCCGCGTGCTTGACGTCACGGACACGACCGTGCGCACGGAGGTCATCGTCCCCGGCCCCGTTTCGAACAACAAGGGCGTCAACCTTCCCGGCGTCGCCGTTTCCGTTCCGGCGCTTTCTGAGAAAGACCGCGAGGACCTCGAATGGGGTCTCAACTTCGGCACCGATTTCATCGCGCTATCCTTCGTCCGCACTCCCTCAGACGTCGACGACGTCCACGAGATCATGGACCAGGTCGGAATCCGCCGCCCGGTCATAGCCAAGATCGAAAAGCCCCAAGCCGTCGAGAACTTGGAGGATATCGTCAGGGCCTTCGACGGCATCATGGTCGCGCGAGGCGACCTCGGCGTCGAGCTTCCCCTCGAGCAGGTGCCGCTCGTGCAAAAGCGGGCGATTTCTTTGGCTCGCAAGCGCTCGAAGCCCGTCATCGTCGCCACTCAGGTCTTCGATTCTATGATCGACAATCCGCGCCCGACGCGCGCCGAGGCCTCAGATTGCGCGAACGCGGTCATGGACGGAGCCGACGCCGTCATGCTTTCGGGAGAAACCTCCGTCGGAAAGTTCCCGATCGAGTGCGTCGAGACGATGTCATCGATCATCGAGTACGCCGAGGAACACGGGATGGAACAAATCCCGCTCATCGGCAACCTTCACAGGACGCGCAACGGCGTTATAACTCGCGCCGCCATGGAAATCGGCGAAGCTCTGGGCGTGAAAGACCTCGTCGTGTTCACGGAAACCGGCCAGACTGCTCGACGCGAGGCACGGCTGCGCGCACGCCTTCCCATTCTGTGTTTCACCCCCGACCCTGATGTGCGCAATCAGCTTGCGCTCACATGGGGCTTGACGACGTTCACCGTTCCCCACGTCAAGCACACCGACGATATGGTGGCGCAAGTCGACCATCTTCTGCGCGAGCTCGGTATGGCCGTGGACGGAGATCGCATCGTCGTCGTCGCAGGAATGCCCGCTGGCGAGTCCGGTTCGACGAATACGATTCGAGTCCATAAAATGGGTGAGACGCTTCCTCGGCACGGCTGAGGAACCGGCTCCTGTGGTGGAATTGGCAGACACACCGCACTCAAAATGCGGCGCCTCGTGCGTGCGGGTTCGAGTCCCGCCGGGAGCACACTCTTCTGTGGCGGGCCTTTTCCTGGGCATCGCGTCTTTGCAGTTTTCGGACTTCCGTTAAAAAAACACCACGTTGCGCGGTTCGTCGCGCTAGTATGGACGCATCACGAATCAAATCGGAGGCACAGTCGAAGGAGACAGTACATATGGCAAATGATGCTGACTCGGGGACCGAGCAGGCCTCGACTCCGAGCACGGCGTACCGTGCCTTGGTCGTCGAAGACGAAGCCCTTATCAGGCTGGACATCGTCGAAACCCTTGAAGAAGCCGGATTCGAGGTCGTCGGGCAGGCCGGCGACGGCGAAAAGGCCATCGAGCTTGCCGCGGAGCTTGACCCGGACCTCGTCGTCATGGACGTGAAGATGCCCGGGATGGACGGCATCACCGCGGTTGAGAAGATTCTAGCGGCGAAAAGATGCGCCGTCGTCATGCTCACCGCATTTTCACAGAGCGAGCTCGTCGAAAGGGCGCGGGACGCGGGCGCCATGGCGTATGTGGTCAAGCCGTTCACTCCCGCGGACCTCATTCCCGCCGTCGAGATCGCTCTTTCTCGCAGCCAGGAGATCCTTGCGCTGGAAAACGAAGTTTCCAATCTTGCGGAACAATTTGAGACGCGCAAAAGGGTCGACCGGGCCAAAGGCCTTCTCGAGGCGAAGATGGGGCTGTCCGAGCCCGAGGCCTTCCGGTGGATCCAGAAGACGTCGATGGACCGTCGGCTCACGATGAGGGAGGTTGCGGACGCAGTCATCGAACAGGTCGGCGGCCGCGACTGACACCCGTCACCTCCGAACGAACACTAGCGACAGCCTTCCCACGGCGGTCAACTCGCCGGAGTCGTCGCGTATCTCGACGCCGACGCACATGCTCGACCGCCCTCGATGAACGACGGTCGCCTTTGCCGTCACGCATCCCTCCGTCACCGAGCGCAGCTGGCTCACGGACAGTTCGGTCCCCACCGGGACACGGCCGGCGGGGGCGTTGAACATCGCCAGCACCGACCCGGCATGTTCGAGGAGCACGCCGTTGGCGCCGCCGTGCAAAAGCATCAGGCCCTGGCGGTTTCCCTCCGTCGGCATGCGCATCTCGACTGCTTCGGCGTCCGCGCGGACGAAGCTCAGCCCCATGCGCGAGGCCAGCTCGCCAAGGGCGCTTTCGCCGAATTCCTCAAGTGAATGCATGCCGACGATCGTAACAGCTCCCGGGGTCGCGCCAGCCGAAAGCCGAAATCGCTTCGCTGAAAGCCCAGGTCGCCTCGCCGAAAGCCCAGGTCGCCTCGCCGAGGAGGCGGACTGTTTGGCTCGCGGGGGAAAACACGGCCGAAGCGAGGGCGTCGCTTCCGTCCGGAAGCTCCGGGGCCGCCAGGAGGCACTAGAGTTGTAAGGGTGAAAGACTCGACTCTCCTTCTCATCGACGGCCATTCGCTCGCGTTTCGGGCGTTCTACGCCTTGCGCGCGGAAAACTTCGTCACCGACGGCGGGCAGCACACAAATGCTGTCTCGGGCTTCCTCACCACGTTTCTCAAGCTCATCGCCGATTACGAGCCCACTCACATCGCCGTCGCCTTCGACCTTCCCGGCGGGACTTTCCGCACGCGAATGTACGGCGACTACAAGGGGGGTCGCGGCGAAACCCCGGCGGAGTTCGCGGGGCAGATCGAGCTCATCCAACAGTCTTTGGACGCCATGGGCGTCCGCTGGCTGACCGTTGAGGACTATGAGGCCGACGACATCGTCGCCACGCTTTCCGCGCGAGGGGAAGAAAGCGGGATGCAAGTCTACATATCCTCGGGGGACAAAGACGCTTTCCAGCTCGTGGACGAGCGGTGCACGGTCCTCTACCCGATGCCTCGGTCTGAGACGCAGGTCCTCGACGCCGACGGCGTCCTCAACAAGACGGGCGTGCTCCCTTCCAACTATCGGGACCTTGCTGCGCTCGTGGGAGAGAACGCCGACAACATTCCCGGCGTCCCGGGGGTGGGGCCCAAAACGGCGGCCAAATGGATCGCGGCCTACGGAGGCGTCGAGGAAATTCTCGCCCACGCCGACGAGATCAAGGGAAAGGCCGGCGAATCGCTGCGGGCCAACGCCGAGCAGGTGCGCCTCAACATGACGCTGAACGAACTCGTGCGCGACCTCCCGATCGTCGAAGACATAGAGGAACTGCGCCCGATCGGAGTCGACAGGGACGCCCTTCACGCGCTGTTCGACACCCTCGGCTTCCGCAATCTGCGCAGCAGGGTGCTCGCCGAGATCCCGGCGCGCGGCGGGGGCGACGCCGACGCATCGGGGAAAGCAGCGGAGGTCTTCGTTTCGCGCGAGCCCTTCGCCGAGTGGCTCGCGCAGGTCGAGGGCCCGTGCGGCGTCGTCCTCGTCGATTCCGACGCCTTGCCTTCGGGCGGGGCGGTCGCCGTCGGCGCCCCCGGCGGAAGGGCGTGGGTTCGCCAGTGGAAGGACGACGCGGAAGCCCTCGGCGCGTTCCTAGCCGATCCAGGCCGTCCCAAGGTCCTTCACGGGGCGAAGGGCGCGGGGCACGCGCTTCGCAACATCGGCGTCGAACTCGACGGGGTGCGCCGCGACACGCTTCTCCAAGCCTATTTATTGCATCCCGACCAGCGGGTCTACGACCTTGACGACCTCGTCATCCGCTATCTGGGCAGGGAGATCGAGGGCCGAAAGAGCCCGGCGACGCTTTTCGACGACGTCGATTCCGACGACGGCGCGGCAGCCGCTGCGGCGCTCGTCGAGCTCGCCGATGCCTTCGACTCCGAACTCGCCGAAAGGGGAGAGGACGGAGCCCTGCTTGACCTCGAAATGGCGGTTTCCCGCACGCTCGGGGAAATGGAGGACGCGGGGATAGCCGTGGACGAAGGCCTTCTCGAACAGTTGAGGCAGGACTTCGACGGGAGGGTGTTCGCGGCGGCCCGCTCGGCCTACGACGCCATCGGAGGCGAGGTCAACCTGTCGAGCCCCAAGCAGCTTCAGGAGGTCCTCTTCGACCAGCTGGGACTGCCGCCGACTCGCAAGACGAAATCCGGTCACACCACCAACGCCGACGCCCTCGCGAACCTTGCCGTGAGCATCGCTGGACGCGAGGACGACAAAGCCCTCGCGGGCCAGCAGTTCCTCGCCTCCCTCCTCGAGCACCGCGACGCCATCAAACTGCGTCAATCCGTCGTCGGCCTTCAGCGGTCGGTCCGCGACGGACGGATACACACCACGTTCCAGCAAACCGCGGCGGCAACCGGCAGGCTCTCCTCGACCGACCCCAATCTTCAGAACATCCATGCGCGAACCGCGGAGGGCCGCAGCATCCGCGCCGCCTTCGTGCCCGGAGAGGGCTATGAATCGATCATGACGGCGGACTATTCGCAGATCGAGATGCGGCTCATGGCGGCGCTTTCGGGCGATGTCGAGCTCATAGAGGCGTTTCGCGAAGGCGCGGACCTGCACACCTACGTCGCCTCGCGCGTCTACGGCGTTCCCGAGGAAAAGGTCACGGCCGACGACCGCTCGCACATCAAGGCGATGAGCTACGGCCTGGCCTACGGGCTCTCCGCCTACGGGCTGTCGAAGCAGCTGCGCATTTCGGTGGCCCAGGCGCAGGCGCTCATGGACGATTACTTCTCGCGCTTCGGCAGGGTGCGCACGTATCTCGACTCTCTGGTCCAGGAGGCCCGCAAGGAGGGGTACACTCAGACGATCCTCGGACGCCGCCGCTATCTTCCCGACCTCAACTCGACCAACAGGCAGGCTCGGGAGGCGGCCGAACGCATGGCCCTCAACGCCCCGATCCAGGGATCGGCGGCGGACATCATCAAGCTCGCCATGGTCGCCGTGGTCGATTCGATGAAAGAGATGCGCTCGCGCGTTCTGCTGCAGGTCCACGACGAACTCGTCCTGGAAATCGCGCCGGGGGAGCGCGACGCCGTCGAGGCCGTCGTCCGGCGGGAGATGGAGAACGCCGTCGAGCTGGCGGTTCCGCTCTCCGTGGGAATAGGCGTGGGTTCGTCTTGGCGTGAGGCAGCTCACTGACACTTCCGTTTTGCGCGGACGATGAGCGTTCCGGGAATCCAGGGAGACCGCTCCGGGCCCCATCCGCCCCAGACGACCTCCCTCCCCTCCGGCCACTCGGGCTCCCACACGCGTTCGATCGCGAAGCCCGCGGTCGTCAGGGCGTTCATGTGCTCGCTCAGCGTGTGGTGGCATTCGACGTAGACCAGCTCGCCGTCGTCCCCGCGCTCAACGTAAGGATCGGAAGAGAAGTAGGACGTCGTGACGGTCATGTCGCGCTTCGTCGGCGAGTCGGGGAACATCCATCGCACGGGGTGTGGGGCCGAATAGGCGAAGACCCCTCCGGGGGCGAGCACTCTCGCCACGCCGGCAAACAGGGCTTCGAGGTCCTCGACGAAGGGGACGACGCCGAAGCTCGTGAAGACGACGTCGAAAGAGCCGTCGGCGAAGGGAAGGCGGAGCCCGTCGGCTGCGACGAGCGGCGCCTTCGCCAATGCGGACGCGTTGATCGAGGCCGCCTCGGCCAGCATGCCCAGCGAGACGTCGGTTGCGACGACGCGTGCGCCCAGGCCCGCGAGATATCTGGAGCACTGCGCCGCCCCCGCCCCGATTTCGAGGATGCGGGAGCCTCGAAGCTTCGACGGATCGCCCAGTATCTCGGCCTCGGATTCGTCGAGCCCCTCCGGCCCCCACACGAAGTCGGCCTCGCCCAGCACGTCGCCGTGTTCTGCCAGGTAGTCCGCAGCGTTGGCGGACCACCAACGCGAATGCGCAACGCTGGGACGTTCGTCCGGGTCCAGGGGTTCGCGGCCCACCCACATGGCAATCTCCTTTGTGTGACAAAGCCCGGTTCAGAGCCGATTGAGGGAATCGATCAGATTATCCGCGTCATGACGCCACAAAGCGCTTGCGCAGCCGAGAATCGTCCCGTAGACTCTGGACTTGGTGTGGGCCTTCCACATCGTATTTATCCATATCTCTACAATTGTCCGTATCGGAGTCATTATTTCATGACCGCAAACACCCCCGCCTCGCTGCCCGAGGTCGCAATCAACGACATCGGGTCCGAGGAAGACCTTATTGCCGCCGTCGATGCAACCATCAAGTATTTCAACGACGGCGACATAATCGAAGGAACTGTCGTCAAAGTCGATCATGACGAAGTTCTTCTCGATGTCGGCTACAAGACAGAGGGGGTCATCCCCTCGAAGGAACTGTCGATAAAGCACGACATCAATCCCGACGAAGTCGTCGAAGTCGGCGACCAAGTCGAGGCGCTCGTCCTCCAAAAGGAAGACAAGGAAGGCCGTCTGCTCCTTTCGAAGAAGCGTGCGCAGTACGAACGTGCGTGGTCGCAGATCGAAGAGGTCAAGGAAGCCGACGGTGTCGTCACCGGTACGGTCATCGAAGTCGTCAAGGGCGGCCTCATCCTCGACATCGGTCTGCGCGGATTCCTTCCCGCTTCCCTCGTCGAAATGCGTCGCGTCCGCGATCTTCAGCCCTACATCGGCCGGGAGATAGAGGCGAAAATCATCGAACTCGACAAGAACCGCAACAACGTCGTCCTCTCGCGCCGCTCGTGGCTCGAGGAGACCCAGTCCCAGGCGCGCGGCGAGTTCCTCACGAACCTTAAGAAGGGGCAGGTGCGCGACGGCGTCATCTCCTCCATCGTCAATTTCGGCGCCTTCGTCGATCTCGGCGGCGTCGACGGCCTCGTCCACGTTTCCGAGCTCTCTTGGAAGCACATCGACCATCCTTCGGAGGTCGTCGAGGTCGGCCAGAAGGTCACCGTCGAAGTCCTCGACGTCGACATGGACCGCGAGCGCGTCTCTCTCTCGCTCAAGGCCACGCAGGAAGATCCCTGGCAGACTTTCGCGCGCACCCACGGCATCGGCCAGATCGTGCCCGGCAAGGTCACGAAGCTCGTGCCTTTCGGAGCTTTCGTCCGCGTCGAGGACGGGATCGAGGGCCTCGTCCACATTTCGGAGCTGGCCCAGCGCCACGTCGATCTGCCGGAGCAGGTCGTCAAGGTCGGCGAGGACGTCTTTGTCAAGGTCATCGACATCGATCTGGAACGCCGCCGCATCTCCCTCTCGCTCAAGCAGGCCAATGAGGGCGTGGATCCCCACTCGGAGGATTTCGACGCTTCGCTTTACGGCATGGCAGCGGAGTACGACGAGGACGGCAACTACAAGTACCCCGAGGGCTTCGATCCCGAGACGAACGAGTGGCTCGAGGGCTTCGAGGCTCAGCGCGAGGCCTGGGAGAACGAATACGCCGCAGCGCAGGCCCGCTGGGAGGCCCACAAGGCTCAAGTCGCCAAGGCGTTGGAGGCCGACGCCGCCGCTGCCCCGGCTCCCGAGGAGACCGAGTCGGCGCAGGCGTCTTACTCTTCCGGCTCGGAGACTGGCGGAACGCTGGTGTCCAACGAGGCTCTCGCCGCGCTGCGTGAGAAGCTGACGAACAACTGACGTCTGGCCGCTTGACGACCGGTCGCGAAGGTGCGGGGCACGACAGAGCCCCGCGCCTTTTTGCGTCCGCGCCCGTCCGGCAGGGGGCGGACCTGCAGCGGGGTTTTGGAAGAAACTCTATAAGTGCCTTCACTTGCGCCCCGCGCCCGCAGCGGACAGCGCCTTCACAAGGGCGGCGGATCGATTGGGACCATCGTCGCGCTCGGCGTCCCGCGCGTTTCCCGATTCTTTCTTCGAGTCGATTTGCCAGCCGCGCCCCTTGACCTGCTGTGGGCTGCGTCTCTAACCTAAGTATGTCGGCATGTGGAACGTTAGTTCCGCATCGTGGAAGTTCTCTCCTGCCGACAACGGAAACCTACCGGTTCTACCGGAAGTTGAAGGGAAGAGATGTGTCAATGAAGACAACACCCCTTGGCGGCGGCGACGTCGTCACGCCTGCCGAGCGGGCCGAAATCGCGGCCACCGGCACTGTCGAAAGCTTGCAGCCTACGACCCGTCGAACGATGGGCAAGACCTCCTACTTCTTCGCCTGGCTCGGCGGCTGCGTTTCCATCGGAACGTTCACAATGGGCTCGAGCCTGGTGGGAACGCTCAATCTCCTGCAGTCAATCGTCGCCATGACGATTGGATGCTTCGTCATCGGATTCTGCCTCATGCTCAACGGGGCGGCCGGATACAAGTACGGCATCCCATTCGTCGTTCACGCGCGGGCCTCGTTCGGCTTTCATGGGACGGCCCTTCCGGGGCTCGTGCGAGCCGTTCCCGCCCTTGTGTGGTACGGATTCCAGAGCTGGATCGGAGCCGCGGCCCTCTCGAAGTGTTCGGGGATCATCTTCGGCTTCGAGAACGTCTGGTTCTATTTCGTCGTCCTCCTCGGGCTTCAGACGCTCCTGTCCATCTTCGGCTTCGAGGGGATCAAATGGCTGGAGAACGTCGGAGCGGTTTTCATCATCCTCTCGCTGATATACATGTTCGCCTCCACCGTCGCGAAGTACGGAGACCAGATTTCGGAGTCGCTCGGGGCGGGGAACGAGGGCACGTGGGGCCTGAAGTTCTGGAACGCGACGATGCTGTTCTTGGGCATTTATGCCACGATGATCCTCAATGTCTCGGACTATTCGCGCGAGCACTCGAAGGGAACGGGTCGCAGTCTCCTGACCACGATCTACGCCTTCTCGATCCTTCCCGTCACGGTGTTTATGGGGCTTATCGGGCTCATCGTCTCGCAGGCGACCGGAACTAAAGACCCCATTGACGTCTTCTCGGGCGCGGTCGACAACAAGCTGCTTCTCATCGTCACGCTTTTGTTCATCGTTTTTGCGCAGGTGACGACGAACGTCCTTAACAACGTCGTGCCCCCTGTCTACGTGTTGCAGGACATTTTCAAGATCCCGTTCAAACCCGCCGTGGCCCTCGTGGGCTTGCTTTCGATTGCCACCTTCCCGTGGAAGCTGGTCTCCAAGGAGTCGGCCGACGGGCTGCAGACCTTCGTCCAAATCTACTCGGCTTTCCTCGGGCCGGTCTTCGCGATCATGGCGGTCGATTACTATCTGATTCGCCGCCAGCGGCTCGACGTCGTCGAACTGTACAAGAAGGACGGCAGGTTCAAGGGCGTCAACTGGGCCGCATACGTCGCCACTCTGGCCGGCGTCGCCGTGGCCTTCGTCTTCGAAGCGGTCGCGTGGTACTCGTCGCTCATCCCGGCGGGCCTCATTTACTATCTGCTCATGACGATGGGGCCGCCTAGTTTGAGACGATACGCCGAAATTGGAAGCCGCGAAGCGGATCGAACCGAAACTGAGGGCGACGGCGCGAATCGCGCCGAACCCGGCGACGCTTTCAGCGCGCAACGCAAGGAAGGAAGCCAGGCATGAGAATCCTAGTCGTCAACGTCAACACGACCGAGTCGATGACCGAGTCGATCCGCAAGGGAGCCGCGGCCGCGGCGTCGCCCGGAACCGAAGTCGTCGGCCTCACGCCCTTCTTCGGCGCAGACTCGTGCGAGGGGAACATGGAAAGCTACCTCGCCGCCGTCGCCGTCATGGACAGGGTCCTCGCATACGACGAGCCCTACGACGCCGTGGTCCAAGCCGGATTCGGCGAACACGGCCAGGAGGGGCTGAAAGAGCTCGTCGAGGCGCCCGTCGTCGACATCACCGACGCCGCCGCCCATCTGGCGATGCTCCTGGGCTACCGCTATTCGGTGGTCACCACCCTCGACCGCGCGGTTCCCCTCATCGAGGAGCGCCTGCTTTTGGGCGGCCTGTCGAGTCACTGCGCCTCCGTTCGATCGTCGGGCCTGGGCGTTTTGGAGCTCGAAGGGGAGGAGAGCACGGTGGTCGATGCGATCGTCAGGCAGGCCGAGCTCGCTTTGAAGGAGGACGGCGCCGAAGTGATTGTGCTCGGCTGCGGGGGGATGGCCGGCCTCGACAAGGCCATTGAGGAGAGGACCGGCGCGCCCGTGGTCGACGGCGTCGCCGCGGCCGTCAAGCTCGCCGAATCCCTCGTGGGGCTGGGCTTGAAGACGTCGAAGGTGCGCACGTACGCGCCGCCGCGGCCCAAGACGATCGTCTCTTGGCCGCTGTCGCGCCACATCTCACGGGACGGATCGAGCGCATAGCAAGATCCTCCGGCAGGCAGTCGCGCCTAAAGTTCGCCGCGTTGCGGCGGCTGTCACGCACAACCGAATCCGTCACGCAATCAGTCGGCGGCGTCCGCATCACGCGATTCAGCGGACGCAGCCGAACCGGACCGAAAGGTCTGCTGGCCCTTCCCATCACCCCGCGGGCTGCGGCCGACTCTTACATCGCGGGGGAGTTCCGAAAGGGACGCCGCCGGTTTGCGGCGACGACGCCGCAAACCGCCTACAGAAAGGAATTCCGTGAGTACACAAGTTCCCGAGGGCCTTTCGCCACGGCTGTACAACGAGGACCTGGCTCCGGCCGAACAACGAACCTGGACGTTCTACTCCCTTTTCGCCATGTGGATGTCAGACATCCACTCGATCGGCGGGTACACCTTCGCCGCGGGGCTCTTCGGTTTGGGGTTGGGCGCCGGAAACGTCTTCTTGTCGCTGACCTTCGGCATCATCATCGCCTTCATGCTCATGAACCTCTCAGGTTGGATGGGGCAGGCGACGGGACTGCCGTACCCGGTTCTCGCGCGCATCGCCTTCGGCACCTTCGGCGCCAACGTCCCCGCGCTCATCCGAGGCTTCGTCGCCATCGCCTGGTATGGCATCCAGACCTATCTCGCCTCCCACGCCGTCGTCATCCTCGTGCTCAAGCTCGTTCCCGACATCAAAGGCACCGTCTGGACAACGACGAACATCCTGGGCCTGTCGCTGATCGGATGGGTAGCCTTCCTCCTTATGTGGGCGCTCCAGCTTTTGCTGCTGCGCAACGGCATGGAGACGATTCGCCGCTTCCAGGACTGGGCGGGGCCGGCCGTGTGGGTGGTCATGGCTCTTCTCACCGTCTACATTCTCTACCAGGCCGACTGGCAGGTGAACCTCGATCTCAGCAATGCGACGCCGAAGTTCGGAACGCTTCACGCATTCCTCGCGGCGACAGCATTGACGGTCAGTTACTTCTCGACCCTCATGCTCAACTTCTGCGACTTTTCGCGCAACGCACCCGACCGCCGGTCGGTGACGCGGGCCAATCTGTGGGGGCTTCCGGTCAACTTCATCGCCTTTTCCGTGGTCTCGGTGCTTGTCACGGCAGGAACGCTCAAAGTCTATGGAAAGTACATCTTCGACCCCGTAGAGGTGGTCAGCCGCATCGACTCGGTGCCGGCCGCGATCCTCGGGGCGATCACCTTTGCGGTGGCGACCCTCGGCATCAACGTCGTAGCAAACTTCGTTTCGCCGGCGTACGACTTGGCCAACGCCGCCCCCAAGCACATTGACTTCAAGAAGGGCGGCCTCATATCGGCCTGCATCGCCCTGGTCATCCTTCCCTGGCGACTGTTCAACAGTCCCGTTGTCGTCAACATCTTCCTCGAAGGGGTCGGGGCGGTGCTCGGGCCGCTGTTTGGGATCATCATGGTCGACTATTTCATCCTGCGCAGGCAGAAGGTCCTCGTGCCAGATCTGTTCAAGGAAGAGGGGCACTACACCTACGCCAAAGGCTGGAACATGAAGGCCATATGGGTGACCGTGGGATCGTCGATCATTTCCGCGGCCTTCGTGATCCTCGGAGTCCTCGCGAAGACGGACGGCCCCTTTGCAAAGGGAGGCAAGGCCGCCCTTGACATGCCGTTCTTTGAGGCGGCCTCCTCTTTCTCGTGGTTCATAGGCGCGGCCCTCGGCGGCCTTCTGACCTACCTGACGATGAGGAACGACGATTCTCTTCGCGAGTCCGTAGCCGCCGCAATGGCCGCCGAAGCCGAGAATGCGGACAAAGCCGCCGAGGCTCAGGGCTGAGAGTGGCGATCGGCCTCCGCCGAGAGGGCGCCGGCGATGTCGTCGGCTGTGCAATACAGCGTCGGAACTATCGAGTTTTTGATGAGGTAGTCCGTGATGCGCTCGGCGGGGGCCGAAACGGAGACGGCGAGATACAGATCTCCGGGAACCGGAACGGCCACGCAGCGCAGACCGCGTTCGTGCTCGCCGTTGTCGAGCGCGTAGGAGCGTTCGCGGGTCAATTCGATTTCCCGTATGAGTTCGTCCTTGTCGGTGATCGTCGTCGGCGTGAAGGCACGCAGCTGGGTCCGCTCGATCGTCGCGAGGGCCTGAGCGTGGGGCATGGCCGCGAGAATCGCCTTGCCGACGCCTGTGGCGTGGAGGGAGACCTGGTTTCCGACCTCGGTGAACATGCGCCGTGCGCGCTCGGAGGGGACGTGGGAGATGTATCGTGCATAGTCTTGGTCGAGCATCGCCACGGAAACCGATTCGTCCAGGGTGACGACGGCCTTCGTGAGGATCGGGCGGAGGGCCACCCCGAGGGCGCCGCCCGCGTAGCGCGAAAGCGAGATGAGCCGGGTGCCCAGGGCATACTTCCTGTGCGGCGTCTGATAGATGTATCCGCTGACCATGAGCGTGCGCAGGAGGCGATGGGCGGTGGGTCTCGGCAGCTTTGCTTGTTTGCAAATGTCCGTCATGCTAATCGGCGAACCGGCGGAGGCGACGATCTCAAGTATGTCGAAGGCACGGCTCACAGCCTGAACCGTGGAATTTGATCGCGAGGTTTGCTTCTCGGTGGACATAAGCTGCTCCTTAGGCTGACTTACGTAGCCTACCCCATCGGTTTGGCGAGGTCTGCGGCTAGCAGCGCACGTCTCATAAACTAAAAATCGCTAAAGTCCCAAAACGTAACTAATAAAATCAAAAAACAATAAAAACGACGTTTTCTTTCCGCTTCCGCATCGTGGAATTTTGCGTTAGAATCGTGGAAAGAGAGCGCGAAGTTCCCAGATCAACGACGATTTAGAAAGGGAAACACCAATGGCAACGAGGAAGATTTGGCGCGCCGAGCGCGTCGTGCTTCCCGACGGCGAAAAGCCCGCGGCGATTGCCGTCGAAGACGGCACGGTGGTTGGAATCCTCGAAAAGGACGCCCCGTGGGAAGCCGACGAGGAGGTGATCGTCCCCGACGACCAGGCTCTGATGCCGGGTCTGATCGACATTCACGTTCACGTCAACGAACCGGGCCGCACAGAATGGGAAGGGTATGAGACGGCCACTCGGGCCGCCGCGGCGGGAGGATTCACGACCCTCGTCGACATGCCCTTGAATTCGAGCCCGTGCACCACCTCGCTCGAAAACCTCGAGCTGAAGAAAGAGGCTGCGCGCGGCAAGCTTTCCATGGACGTCGGCTTTTGGGGCGGCGTCATACCGGGGAACATCCAGGAGCTGCGGCCCATGTGGGAGGCCGGAGTCTTCGGCTTCAAGTGCTTCCTCGGCGATTCGGGGCTCGACGAGTACCCGTACGTCGACCGGCCCACGCTGCTGGCGGCGATGAAGGAGATCGCTTCCTTCGGCGGCCTTCTCATCATTCACGCGGAGGACGCCTCGGTCCTCGACTCCGCGCCGGGGTGCGACGGACGCTCCTACGAGGCCTTCATGAACTCGCATCCGGCCGAAGCGGAGAACGCCTCCGTCGATTTCGTCGTCGAAGCCGTTCGTCAGACGGGGTGCCGCGCGCACATCCTGCACCTCGGTTCGGCCGGTGCCGTCGATTCCATTCGGAGGGCCAAGGCCGAAGGCCTGCCGCTCACCGTCGAGACGGCGCCGCACTACCTGACCTTCGACGCCGAGGAGATACCCGACGGCGCCACCGAGTACAAGTGCTGCCCGCCCCTGCGCGGCCATGCCAATCGAATCGGCCTGTGGAAGGCGCTCCAAGAGGGCGTCATCGACCTCGTCGCCTCGGACCATTCGCCGTCGACGGCCGAGCTCAAGCACCTCGACACCGGAGACTTCGGCGCCGCATGGGGCGGCATCTCCTCGGTTCAACTCGGTTTCTCCGCAGTGTGGACGGAAGGGCGCAAGCTCGGGGCGAGCCTCAGCGACGTCGCCCGGTGGCAAGGCTCAAACCCGGCGGCCGTCGTCGGCCTCGCGGGCAAAGGATCCATCGAGGTCGGGGCGGCCGCCGATCTCATCGCGGTGGCCCCGGATGAGACCTTCGTCGTCGACAAAGACAAGCTCTTCCACAAGAACCCTGTGTCCCCTTACCACGGAAGGGAGCTCGCGGGCGTCGTCAAGGCGACGTGGCTGGCGGGCGAGCCCGTCGAGCCCCACGGCCCCGCGCGCGGGCGTGAAATCACGCGTGACAACAAGTAAACACCAAGCCATATTCCACTAAGGAGGAACTCACGTGGCACCACTTCCTATGCAGTCGATCAAGTCTCTCATCCGAGAGGTCGACTTCGAGGGGCAGAGTTTCATCTCGATCAATTCGATGACGAACGACCAGCTGCTCGCGCTCTTTGAGCTCGGACGCAACCTCGAGCTGCAGAACCGCGGAAACTGGCAGTTGTACCCCGACGCCATCGTCTCGCTTCTCTTCTTCCAGCCCTCGACGCGCACGCGCATGAGCTTCGAGACGGCGATGTACCGCATGGGCGGCAACGTCATCGTCGAAAACACCCCGCAGACGACGTCGTCGATCGCGAAGGAAGAGTCGCTGGCGGACATGCTCCGCTGCGTCTCCCAGTATGCCAACGTCATCGTGTTGCGCCACCCGAACGACGTCGATGCCCGCGAAGGCGCGTCGTACAGCTCGGCGCCGGTCATCAACGGCGGCTGGGGCCACTGGGAGCATCCGACCCAGGCGCTGCTCGACCTGTACACCCTGTGGCGCAAGTTCGGCCACATCGAAGGGCTCAAGGTCACGGTTGCCGCCGCGGACATGATCGAGGCGCGAACCGGCCACTCGATGGCGCAGGGCCTGGCACGGCTGGGCGCCGAGGTGACCATCGCCTCTCCCAAGGACAAAGCAGTTCCCCGCGAGGTCATCGAGAACATCAAGAAAAACTACCCGAACGCCAAGCTCGAGGAGGCCTACGATTTCGAGAAGGACTCCTTCAACGAGTTCATCCGGGACAAGGACCTCGTCTATCTGCCCGGCTGCTCGGCGCCCGCCGGCGCCACCGCCGAGGCCTTCAAGAAGGTGATGGACGATTACTTCGTCAAGCACGAGACGCTCGACGAGGAGCGCGAGAAGGGGCACATGATCTATGTGACCCACACGCTTCCGCGCCGCGCGGGCGAGATGGACCTCGCAATCGACGACACCCCGAACCAGCTGTGCTTCGAGTCGATCCTCCACTCGGTGTCGATCCGCATGGCTCTGCTGACCGCGATCCTCGGCGCCTGAGTCGCCGCAAACAAAGCACTTCAAGGAAGGACAAACACAAATGGCAGATTTCGAGATTTTGGCCGGCGGCTACACCTTCAAGGCCGTCTATCATGAGGACATGGCGCCGGAGACGGTCGCCGCCTTCAAGAAGCACCTGCTGGGCCTGAAGTCGAAGATCATTCACGTTCGCTGGTCGGGCCAGGCCGGGTGGATCCCCTTCGGGGACCTCGATCTGGGCATCGGACACGAGAACGGAACCTGCTACCCGCTTCCCGGCGAGATCGTCATCTATCCGGGAGGAAAGTCGGAAACCGAGCTCCTCATCGGGTACGGTTACGTCAACTTTGCATCGAAGGCCGGCCAGCTCCCCGGCAACCATTTCGCCACGATCGTCGAGGGCAACGAGAACCTCAAGGCTCTGGGCGAGAAGTTCCTGTGGGAAGGCGCCCAGGACATCGAGTTCCGGCCACTCTGATCGATCGGGGCGCGCGTACGCCCCGCGTCCGGGCCTCCGTTTACCGGCGGGCCCACGGAGGCCCGGACGCAGAAACACTCAGCAGGCCGCCGAGTTCGCTAGGAGATTTACATGGCACGCATGCGCGTCGTCGACGCAATCGTTCAGATCCTCGCAAAAGAGGGGGTGACGGTAACATTCGGAATCCCCGGCGCCGCGATCAACGGCCTGTATTCCGCGCTGAAGGCCGACGGACGGATCGGCCACATCCTCGCCAGGCACGGCGAGGCCCAGTCCCACATGGCCGAGGGGTACACGCGCGCCAAGGTCGGCAACATCGGCGTGTGTCTGGGAACGTCGGGCCCCGCGGGAACCGACATGGTCACGGGAATGTACTCGGCCATGGCCGATTCGCTTCCCATCCTGTGCATCACCGGCCAGGTGCCCACGCCCAAGCTCGACAAAGAGGACTTCCAGGGAGTCGACATCGCTTCGATCGCCGCGCCGGTGACGAAGTACGCGAAGACGGTCCTGGAGCCCGCACAGATCCCAGGAATCTTCCAAAAGGCGTTTTACCTCATGCGCGAGGGCCGCCCGGGCCCCGTCCTCATCGACCTTCCCGGCGACGTGCAGACGGCCGAGATCGATTTCGACGTCGATGCGTACGAGCCGATCGAGGTGCACAAGCCCGTCGCCTCCGACGCCCAGGTCACACGCCTCATCGACCTCATCGCCTCGGCCGAGCGGCCGGTCCTCCTCGCGGGCGGCGGCGTCATCCAGTCCGACGGCTCGGACGCCCTCGTCGACCTGGCGGAAACGCTTGGAATACCGGTGATCTCCACCCTGATGGGCTGGGGCGCGATTCCCGACGACCACGTTTTGTCCCAGGGGATGGCCGGCATTCAGACCTCCCAGCAGTACGCGAACGCCACGCTTTTGGCCTCGGACCTCGTGGTGGGGATCGGCAACCGCTGGGCCAATCGCATGACGGGCGACCTTTCGGTTTTCCGCGAAGGAAGGAAGTTCGTCCACGTCGACGTCGAACCCTCCCAGATCGGCCGTGTTTTCGCGCCCGACCTCGGGATCGTCTCCGACGCCAAGGCGCTCATCGTCAAGCTCGCGGACAAGGCGCGCGAGTACAAGGAGGCCGGCAAGCTCGCCGACTGGGGCGTGTGGGCCAAGGAATGCGACGTCCGCAAGGCCACGATGCAACGCAAGACGGCCTTCGAGAACGTGCCGCTCAAGCCGCAGCGCGTCTACCAGGCGATGAACGAGGCGTTTGGGCGCGACACCCGCTACGTCACGACGATCGGGCTGTCGCAGATCCAGGCCGCCCAGCTCCTGCACGTCTACAAGCACCACCATTGGCTCGACGCCGGTCAGGCCGGGCCGCTGGGATGGACGATCCCCGCGGCGATCGGCGCATGCGTCGCCGACCCCGACACCCCGACCGTCGCGCTCTCAGGCGACTTCGACTTCAACTTCCTCATCGAGGAGCTGGCCGTGGCCGCCCAGTTCAACGTTCCGTGGGTGCACGTTCTGGTCAACAACGCCTACCTCGGCCTCATCCGCCAGTCGCAGCGGGCCTTCGACATGGACTACTGCGTGCAGCTCTCCTTCGAGAACATCAACTCGCCGGAGACGGAGGGGTACGGCGTCGACTACGTCAAGGTCGCCGAGGGCCTCGGATGCAAGGCGATTCGCGTGCGCAAGCCGGAGGACCTCGTCCCCGCATTCAAGCGCGCCCGGGAGATTGCCGACAAGCTGAAGGTTCCCGTTGTGGTCGAGTGCGTGCTCGAGCGCGTGACGAACGTTTCCATGGGCGCGGCGCTGGATTCGGTCAACGAATTCGAACCGCTCGCCGAGGCACCGGAGGACGCCCCCACGGCCGTCCTTCCCCTCGAGCCCAAGCGGAGCTGAGCCGGGCGAGACGGCGGCATCGGCGTCCGGCGCCGACATTGAGCCCGAACGGGATCGGTCGGGCCCGGCGCGAAAAAGCCGGGCGCCGGCGAACCCGCTAAGCATGACATCGGCGGCCGGCCCGTCAGGGCTCGCGAGGCCGGCCGCCAACAGACGAAAGGACACATTATGGAGTACGCAGTCAACTGTTCGATCATGTTCAAGGAGCTTCCCGTCCTCGAGCGGGCCAAGGCAGCCGCCGACGCCGGCTTCAAGGCCGTGGAGTTCTGGTGGCCGTGGGACGTCGCGGTTCCCGAGCGCGAGGATATCGACGCCTTCGTCGCTTCGATCCGCGACGCCGGCGTTCAGCTCATCGGGCTCAACTTTTTCGCCGGCGACATGCCCGGGGGAGAGCGCGGACTCGTCTCGCTTCCCTCGCGCGTCGACGATTTCAAGGCGAACGTTCCCGTCGCAGTGGAAATCGGGCGGGAGCTCGGGTGCAAGGCGTTCAACGCCCTGTACGGCCTTCGCCAGGAGGGCGTCGACGCCGTGGTGCAAGACGCCGTTGCGATCGACAACCTCGAGTTCGCGGCCAAGGCCGCGGCCGAGATCGGGGCGACGGTTTTGGTCGAACCCGTTTCGGGCGCCGCCGAATATCCCTTGAAGACGGCCGCCCAGACCTTGGCCGTGGTGGAAAAGCTCAAGGCCGAGCGCGGCGTCGAAAACGTCGGCTTCCTGTGCGACCTCTATCACTTGGCCGCCAACGGGGACGACGTCGCAGCCGTCGCCGCGGGCGACGGAGGAGCAGCCGCCCACTGCCAGATCGCCGACTTCCCCGGCCGCGGGGAGCCGGGGACCGGCGACCTGGACATCGCGGGTTTGCTTGCCTCTATGAAGAAGGCGGGATATGACGGCTGGGTCGCGCTGGAGTACGTCCCCACCGTCGCCACAGCGGACTCTTTCGGCAACCTCCCAGAACTGCCGTAAACTCCGCCCCTGCCCGAGCGGGGCTCGCCATTTTGATCGACGCCGGCGAGCCCCGCTCGTTTTTGCGCCCGTCGGGCAAAGCGCCGTGCCTGCCGATCAAAGCGCCTAGAGCGGGTGGGAACGGCGGGTCTGACGAAGGCGCAGACCGGGAGGGGCGCCAAAGCGCCTAGAGCGGGTGGAACGGCGCCCGCAGCCTCTGAGAACGGAGAGTTCCCGAATCAAAGGACTTCGAGCGGGCGAGGCCCGGACGGCGGCGTGAACACCTCGTCAAGGTCGCGCAGGATCTCCGGGGTGAGCGTCACCTGGAGGGCGGAGGCGTTTTCCTCCATGCGTTCAGGAGAAGATGTCCGGGGGATCGCGATCGATCCCGGCTCACGCACCGCCCACGCGAGGGCCAGGGCCGCCGGCGTCGTCCCCGCCTCTGCGGCGATCTCGGAGAGGAGCTTTCCAGGCTGGCCCTGGAAGAGCCTTCCCTGCTCGAGCGGCGAGTAGGCCATGAGGTCCACGCCGCGTTCGCGCATGAGGGGGAGAAGGTCGTATTCGGGGCCTCTTCGCAGAAGGTTGTACAGGATTTGGTTGGTCGCGGGGGTCACGCCGAGGTCTGCGAGATCGTCCATGTCCGCGGGGTCGAAGTTGGAGACGCCCCATGCGCCGATGAGGCCGTCGTCGACGGCGGCCTGCAGCGCCTCGACCGTCTCCTCGAGCCGGTGATGGCCGCGCCAGTGGTAAAGGTAGAGGTCGAGGTGATCGGTGTTGAGCCTGTAGAGCGAAGCTTCCAGCGCCCTGCGCACGCCCGACGCCGAGGCGTTCGAGGGAAGCACTTTTGAGACCAGGAATACGTCGTCGCGCCGTCCGGCGATCGCCTCGCCGACCAGCTCCTCACTGGCGCCGGAGCCGTACATCTCGGCCGTGTCGATCACCCGCAGGCCGAGGTCGAGGCCGCGGCGGATCGCAGTGATCTCCGAGTCGCGCTTGCGGCGATCCTCGCCGAGGAACCAGGTGCCGATGCCGATGGGAATGTCCGTGAGATTCATGTGTCAAGCGTAGTCGATCGCTGGGCTTGCGTTTGGGGGAAGCGGCGGGTGAGAAGCGGCGTGGGAGGCACGGGGCGCCGAGGCGAAAGGCGGCGGCGACGGCGGCGGGCACGGGCAACGATGCGGACAACTGGAAGATGCGCGATGATGTACGGGGAGGCCGCCCTTCTCAGGGCGACGGGCAACCCGTCCGATCTGGCGGTTGCCCGTGTCGACGTCCGGGGCCGTTCGCATGACGAGGCGGCGGCCCCTGACGCGGCGGCCGCACATTCTGGTTGTGGCAACCATGCCATCGTGCAAAGGAGAAGCCGATGCTCATCGTGACGCTTGCCGGCGGAATCGGTTCGGGCAAGTCGACGGTCGCCGCGGCGCTCGCCGAATGCGGGGCACGGCTGCTTTCGCTAGACGACGTCGCCCGCGACGTCCTCTCGCCCGGCGAGGAAGCCGTTCGCGAGGTCGGGGATCTGTGGCCCGAGGCAGTGAGAGAAGGCAAGATCGACAGGGCTGCCCTCGCGAGGATCGTTTTCGACGACGCCGCGGCGCTCGCGCGTTTGAATGCCGTCGTCCACCCGAGAGCGTGGGAGCGTGCGCAGGCGCAGCTTGCATCCTGGCGGGAGGAAAGCCTTCAAGCGCAGTCCGCGCGGGAGTTTGTCGTCGTCGTCGAGCTGGCTCTCCTCGCCGGAAGCCCGTACCAGGACGCTTATCCCGGGACGATTGTCGTGGACGCCCCGGAAGACGTGCGCGTCTTGCGGCTTGTGGACTCGAGGGGCATGGACGAAGCCGACGCTCGGGCGAGGATCGCCAGCCAGACGCCGGCGTCGAGGGTGCGGGAGCTGGCCGACGTCGTCGTCGACAACGGCGGCTCCCTCGAGGACGCCGCCCGCGCGGCCCGCGAACTGTGGGAAGGCTGGCTCGTCCCTTATGCCGCGAACATGCGGGAAGGCCGGCGCGTCTTTGGGGGCGACGCCCCGCCGAGCCCCGGGCAACGCGCTCGCGCGGCGGCTCGCCTGACGCGGCAGGGGGCCTTCGTGAACCGGGAGTCGGCCCTCGGAAAGGGAGGGGCGGCGCCTTCCCGGAAGGGCGCGGAGGCGGCCCTCGGAGGGGGAGGCGGGGAAACGGCCGGCGACAAAGGCGGCGGCGTGCTCGAAATCGTCGGTCCGGCCGATGAGTCTTCGCTTGCCAACGCGGGTTTTGTCCCTTGCGCGGGTGAGCTGCGCGCGGCGAGTCAGACCTACAAGAGCCGTCGCGTTTCGCCCGACGCTCGTCGTGATGCGTCGGGCGATTCCGGCGATGTCGCGTCTGGGTCTGGTCGTTGCGCATTGGGCGATTCCGGCCGTGTCTTTTCCGAGACTGCCGCCTGTGCGCCAGGGGGGCCTCGCCTTTACGTTTCGGCCGATCCCCGCTTTGCGATGGCGGCCGTCGTGACGGGCGGGCACGATTGATGCGACGTCGGCGCGTCATTTACGACGTTGCGACGCCGTTTCGCCTGCCAGCGGCCCGACGGTTTGCCTCGCCCGCCTGCGGTCCGGCAAGGCTTGCCTTGTCTGTCTCCGACCGCCGCTCCTCTCGCTGCGTTGTGAGCGAACATTCGTTCGGCATAGGCGCCTTTTCGTGTAAGCTCGAACCATGACGACCGAGATCGAATCCGAGATTGAGAGGGTCGAAAAGCCCTTCCAAGTGGTGTCGCAGTACGCGCCCTCCGGCGATCAGCCCGCGGCCATCGCGGAGCTGGCGGAGCGGATCGAGGCGGGGGAGAAGGACGTCGTCCTCTTGGGCGCCACCGGAACCGGCAAATCGGCGACGACGGCGTGGCTCATCGAGAAGGTTCAGCGCCCGACTCTCATCATTGAGCCGAACAAGACGCTGGCCGCTCAGATGGCGGCGGAGTTCCGCGAGCTTATGCCGAACAACGCCGTCGAGTACTTCGTCTCCTATTACGACTACTACCAGCCCGAGGCCTACGTTCCGCAAACCGACACGTTCATCGAGAAGGACTCCTCGATCAACGACGAAGTGGAGAGGCTGCGGCATTCGGCCACAAACTCTCTTCTGACTCGGCGCGACACCGTGGTGGTGTCCTCGGTCTCGTGCATCTATGGATTGGGCACGCCGCAGGAGTATGTGGCTCGCATGGTCCAGCTCGAAGTGGGGCAGCGGATCGACCGCGACGAGCTCATGCGTAGATTTGTCGGCATGCAGTACACGCGCAACGACGTCGCCTTCGCCCGCGGAACGTTCAGGGTGCGCGGGGACACGGTGGAAATCATCCCCGTCTACGAAGAGCTCGCCATCCGCATCGAGTTCTTCGGCGACGAAATCGACGCGATCACGCTGCTGCACCCGCTCACGGGAACAGTGATCCGCCGCGTAGACCGCGCCCACGTCTTTCCCGCCTCCCATTATGTGGCGGGCCCCGAACGGATGGCGCGCGCGCTGGAAGGGATAGAGGCGGAGCTGGCCGAACGGCTGGATGTGCTTCAGACGCAGAACAAAATGCTCGAGGCCCAGCGCCTGCAGATGCGCACCAACTACGACGTCGAGATGATGCGAAACATCGGGTCGTGCGCTGGAATTGAGAACTACTCGCGCCATATCGACGGGCGAGGGCCCGGAACGCCGCCCAATACCCTGCTCGACTATTTCCCCGAAGACTTCCTCCTCATCGTCGACGAGTCCCATGTGACGGTCCCGCAGATCGGAGCGATGTACGAGGGCGACATGTCGCGCAAACGCACGCTCGTCGACTACGGCTTCCGCCTGCCCTCGGCCATGGACAACCGGCCGTTGAAGTTCCCCGAGTTCCTCGAACGGATCGGTCAGACGGTTTACCTTTCCGCCACCCCGGGGAAGTACGAGATGGAACACTCCGACGGCGTCGTCGAACAGATCATCCGGCCCACCGGGCTCGTCGACCCCGAAGTCGTCGTCAAGCCCACGGAGGATCAGATCGACGACCTGCTCGGGCAAATCAAGGAGAGGGTCGAGCGCAACGAGCGCGTGCTCGTCACCACGCTGACGAAGAAGATGGCGGAAGACCTGACCGACTACCTGGCCGAACGCGACATCAAGGTCGAGTACCTGCATTCCGACGTCGACACCCTGCGCCGCGTCGAGCTTTTGCGTGAGCTGCGCCTGGGGACGTTCGACGTACTCGTCGGCATCAACCTCCTGCGCGAGGGCCTCGACCTTCCCGAGGTATCGCTTGTCGCAATCCTCGATGCGGACAAGCAGGGTTTCCTGCGTTCGACGACGTCGCTCATCCAGACGATCGGCCGGGCGGCCAGGAACGTCTCCGGCCAAGTCATCATGTACGCGGACTCGATCACGCCGAACATGCGCGAAGCCATCGACGAGACGAACAGGCGCCGCGCCAAACAGATGGCCTACAACGAGGAGCGCGGAATCGACCCGCAGCCGCTTCGCAAGAAAATCGCCGACGTCACGGACATGCTCGCCCGCGAAGACATCGACACGGCGGCTCTGCTCGAGGGCGGATACCGCAAGGAGAGGGCCGCGACGCCGGAGGCTCCGGCGACGTCGCGTGAAAGCGCCGCAGCCGAAGGGGAGCGCGACCTCAAGGGGCTCATCGAGGAGATGACGGAGCTCATGCACGAAGCCGCGGCGTCGTTGAAATTCGAACTCGCTGCGCGCTACAGGGACGAGATCAAAGGCCTCAAAAGCGAGCTGTGGCATTCCATGCAGGCCCAGAAGTAGACGCGCGACGCGTATCGAATCCCACAGACGGGCGTTGAACGCCTTGGCCGAAACGAGCAGGATGTTCGCGTAGAATTCGTGGTGGAGGGGAGTATTCCCACCCAACATCGGTTCGTCATCACGGAACGCTCCCGGACCGAGGCCAGCGATGGCGGGAAGAGACCTCCGGTTGTCCCTTGTAGACCGGAGGAAACTATGTCAATGCCCCTGAACGCGCTCGCCGCGACCGACGCCGCGCAGTCCATGCAGGTTCATATGCACGAGTGGCTCGCTCTGGGCGGGCTCGTCGTCGCCCTCATCGGCATGGACCTCTTTCTCCACCTGCGAAAACCCCATGAGCCGACGATCAAAGAGTGCACTAGGTGGCTTGTCTTCTACGTCAGCCTGGCCGTCGTCTTCGGCGTTTACACATTGTTCCGCCACTCGTCGAAGTTCGCATTCGAGTACTTCGCGGCCTATTTCACCGAGTACTCCCTCTCGATCGACAACATCTTCATCTTCATAATCATCATCGGCTCGTTCCGAGTCCCCAGGAAGTATCAGCAAAAGGTGCTCCTGTGGGGCATCGTCACAGCCCTCGTCCTCAGGCTCGTCTTCATCCTTCTGGGCGCCACCCTCCTCGAGAGTTTTTCTTGGCTGTTCTTCATCTTCGCCGCCTTCCTCCTGTGGACGGCATGGAACCAGCTCCGCGAGGGCGTCGAGGACCGGAAGGACCCGGACCATGACGACGACGTGTACAAGCCGAACGCCGTCGTTCGCGGGGCGCGCAAGGTATTCATGGTCACCGACGGCTTCGTCGGAGACAAAATGCTGGTGCGGCGAAATCACAAAACCTTCGTCACGCCTTTCTTTCTGTGCATCATCTCCATCGGATCGGCGGACCTCATGTTCGCGCTCGACTCGATACCGGCGTCCTTCGGGCTGACCGCTCAACCGTTCATCATCTTCGCCGCCAACGCCTTCGCACTCATGGGGCTCCGCCAGCTCTTCTTCCTCGTCGAAGGGCTCCTCGAACGGCTCGTCTACCTCCACTACGGGCTCGCCGCGATCCTCGCGTTCATCGGCTTCAAGCTCCTCGTCGAGGCCTGTCACGGGCAAGGATGGCTCGAAATCGTGCCTGACATCCATCCCCTCGTCTCCCTCGCCGTCATACTCGTCATACTCGTTCTCACCGTCGTCACATCCCTCGGAAAGACGAAGCGCGAGGCCATCGAAGGCACGAACGTCGAAGAGGCCGGCGACGAGATCGAAGCCGGCCGGGTCGCCCAAGCCTTCCGCGAGAAGGGCGCCGAGCCGAGCGGCGCGCGGAAATCCGCAGACGGGCGGCAGCTCGAAGAATCGCAACGATCGGGAGAGGAACGGCAGCCCGGAGACGAGCAGCGGCCGGGAGACGGAAGTCTCTCAGGTCGCAAAGGCCCTTCGAACAAATAGCCCCGCAATTGGGGTTGAACTGCCCGGGGGTTGAGGGAGCCCGAGTCGGCCTCCGGGCGCGCGGGGATAGGCGAGAGCGCCCCCCGGCGCCGAGGCTTGGCTCGGCGGCCTAATCGTCGGGCGCCGTCTGCCCCAGCCGCGCGGCGATGATCGCGCACACGAAGATCTGAATCTGATGGAACAGGACCACCGGGACGATGACGGCGCCCACCGTCGAAGCCGGAAACAGGGCCTTGGCCATGGGCAGCCCCGTGGCCAAGGATTTCTTCGACCCGCACATGAGAACGACGATCCGGTCTTCCCTCGGCATTCCGATCTTCCCGGGGACAAACCACGTGAGGGCGAGCATCGTGGCGAGCAAAGCCACGGACAGGGCGAGGAGGACGAGAACCGTCCACACCGTCACGCCGGCCCACGCACCCTCGGCCGTCGCGTTGACGACCGCCGAAAGCACAATGAGGATGATCGAAGAATTGTCGATCTTCTTCACCATCGAACGCCGCGCTCGGAACCAGCCGCCCACAAACGGCTGAAAAAGCTGGCCCACGATGAATGGGGCGAGCAGCTTGGTCACGATCGATCCCAAACCGCCTCCGGAGGCCCCGCCGACGTCGAGGGCGAGGAGGACGAGGAGCGGCGTGACGAACATGCCGAGGATGTTGGAGATCGTCGCCGAACAGACGGCTGCCGCCACGTTTCCCTTCGCGATGGAGACGAAGGTGACCGAAGATTGAATCGTCGACGGAAGGATCGACAAGTACAGGAAACCGGTGGCAAATCCGTGTCCCCAAAAGGGCTCGGCAGCCTTGTACATGAGGAATCCGAAGGCCGGGAAAGCCACGTACGTGGCCAAAAGAACCGAAAGTTGCAGCTTGACGTTCGTGAGACCCGCGAGCACCTCGCTTGTGCGCAGGCGCATTCCATACACAAGGAAGACGAGGCATACCGACAGGTCCGCGACCATCGAAAGAATCTCGCGCCCCTTGGCGGGAACAGGCAAGGCGAGCCCGAGGGCCATCGCCGAGACGATCCCCGCGACGAAAGGGTCGATCTTCAGCTTCGAAGGGCGCCGGCTCATGCCCTCAGTCTCCTGACCGTGCCCGTGCACTCCAAATCATGCCCCCGGTCTCCATCATGCCCCCGGTCTCTGCTTCGGCTCATGCCCGGGCTTTCAGTCTCATGCCCAAGGGTTGACCGCGGGATTCCAGACTCGCGCGTTCGCGTTCTTGATGACGCCGAGCTCGCGGAAGGGGTCGCCCGCCAGCACATTCAGGCCCGCCTCGGGGGAGTCGGCTTCGACGAGGATGAGGGCGCTGTCGTCTCCCAGCGGCCCGAAGGTCAGGACGGCGCCTGCCTCGTGAAGGTCGCGGAGGTGGGCGCGATGGGTCGGGCGATGCTCGGCGATGAGCTCGCTTTGGGCGACATCGTACGTGTACTCGATTGCAATGATAGCCATGGGGTCAATTCTAGCGATTCCCTGGGATGAAGACCTTCTCGGACGCCAAAGAGCCTCTCGGACGCCAAAGAGCCTCATGGCCGCCGTCGGCCTGCCGCCGGTGGTAGGCAATCTCACGATCGCGATGCTTCGAACAGATGTTTTAAGGCGATACAATTGCCGGGTGATTGACGAGATCCGCATCCAAGGCGCACGTGAACACAACCTCCAAAACGTCGACCTCAGCATTCCCCGCGACAAAATGGTCGTATTCACGGGGCTTTCCGGGTCTGGCAAGTCGTCCCTGGCGTTCGACACGATCTTCGCCGAGGGGCAGCGCAGGTACATCGAGTCCCTCAGCTCCTACGCCAGGATGTTCCTCGGAAGGATGGACAAGCCCGACGTCGATTTCATCGAGGGGCTTTCCCCTGCGGTTTCGATCGATCAAAAGTCCACGAACCACAATCCGCGTTCGACAGTCGGCACGGTCACCGAAATCTACGACTACCTGCGCCTGCTTTTTGCGCGCGCCGGCGTCCAGTTCTGCCCGGAATGCGGCGAGCAGATCCGCGCCCAGAGCGCCGAACAGATCGCCGACAGCGTGTCGGCCTTGCCCGAAGGCACGCGTTTCCAGGTTCTCGCGCCGGTCGCCCGCGGCCGCAAGGGCGAGTACGCGGAGCTGTTCTCCCAGCTCGCCTCCGACGGATTTTCCCGGGCGCGGGTCGACGGCGAGGTCGTCCGCCTCGACAGCCCGCCGAAGCTGGAAAAGAACGTCAAGCACGACATCGACGTCGTCGTCGACCGGCTCGTCATCCGAGACGGCATATCCTCGCGCCTGAACGACTCGATCGAGACGGCGCTGAGGCTCGCCGGCGGCTTCGTCACCGTCGAGAAGGTCGACGCCCCCGCGGACGACCCGACGCGCGAGCGCAGATACTCGGAAAAGCGTTCGTGTCCGAACGAGCACGAGCTGGGAATCGAGGAAATCGAGCCGCGCACCTTCTCCTTCAACGCCCCCTACGGCGCCTGCCCTGCCTGCGACGGGATCGGTTCGCATCTGCAGGTAGACCCCGAGCTCGTCGTTCCCGACGATTCGCTTACCCTGCGCGAGGGCGCCGTGGCCCCGTGGACGATCCACCAGGATTTTTTCACCCGGCAGCTTGAAGCCCTCGGCGAGGACCTCGGCTTCGACGTCGACACGCCGTGGCGAGACCTCCCGACGAAGGCGAAGAACGCCATTTTGCGCGGCAAGGACTACAAGGTGCGCGTGACCTATCGCAATCGATGGGGCAAGGAGCGCACATACGGAACGGGATTCGAGGGCGTCGTCGCCTATGTCAAGCGCAAGCACGGCGAGACCGAGTCCGACTGGTCGCGCAACCGATACGAAGGCTATATGCGCGAGGTGGACTGCGACGCGTGCGGGGGCGCCCGGCTGCGGCCTGAGGTCCTTGCTGTGCGCATCGACGGAAAGAACATCGACGACGTCTGCCGGCTTTCCATCGACGAGGCGAAGAAGTTCGTCGACACCGTCGAACTCGACTCGCGCCAGGCGAAGATCGCCGAGCAGGTCCTCAAGGAGATCAAGGCGCGTCTGGGGTTCCTCGTCGACGTCGGCCTGACGTACCTGAGCCTGTCGCGCGGCGCCTCCACGCTTTCCGGCGGCGAGGCCCAGCGCATTCGGCTCGCCACCCAGATCGGCGCGGGGCTCGCGGGCGTCCTCTACGTCCTTGACGAACCGTCGATCGGCCTTCACCAAAGGGACAACGAGAGGCTCATCGCGACGCTCACTCGGCTGCGCGACATCGGCAACACGCTCATCGTCGTCGAGCACGACGAAGACACGATCCGAACCGCCGACTGGGTGGTCGACATCGGCCCCGGCGCCGGGGCCCTCGGAGGCGAGGTCGTCTACTCGGGCCCCAGCGCGGGGCTGAGCGCGTGCGAAGACTCGATGACCGGCCAGTATCTCGCGGGAAAACGGAAGATCGAAGTTCCCAGCGAGCGGCGCCGCGTCGACCCGAAGCGTGCGATCAAGGTCAAGGGGGCGAGGGAAAACAACCTCAAGGGGATCGACGTCTCCTTTCCCCTTTCCGTGGTGACGGCCGTGACGGGCGTGTCGGGCTCCGGCAAGTCCACTCTGGTCAACCAGATCCTCCACGAGTCCCTGGCGCACACGCTCAACGGGGCGCAGACGATCCCCGGGCGGCACAAGTCGGTTACGGGGGCGGGAGGCCTCGACAAGGTAGTCCACGTCGACCAGTCGCCCATCGGGCGCACGCCTCGCTCCAATCCGGCCACGTACACGGGCGTGTGGGACAAGATCCGCGCCCTGTTCGCGCAGACCGCCGAGGCAAAGGTCCGCGGATACGGGCCCGGGCGGTTCTCCTTCAACGTCAAAGGAGGGCGTTGCGAGGCGTGCAGGGGAGACGGCACGATCAAGATCGAAATGAACTTTCTGCCGGACGTCTACGTTCCGTGCGAGGTGTGCAACGGGGCCCGGTACAACCGCGAGACCTTGGAAGTGGCCTACAACGGCAAAAACGTCAGCGACGTCCTTGCCATGACGATTGCGGAGGCCGCCGTCTTCTTCGAGCCGATCAGCGCGATCCGGCGCTACCTGCAGACACTTGAAAGGGTGGGCCTCGGCTACGTCAAACTCGGCCAGTCGGCAACCACGCTCTCCGGCGGAGAAGCCCAGCGCGTCAAGCTGGCCTCCGAGCTGCACCGGCGCTCGAGCGGCAAAACCGTCTACATCCTTGACGAGCCGACCACGGGCCTTCATTTCGAGGACGTCCGCAAACTTCTCCAAGTCCTCCAGTCTTTGGCGGACAAGGGCAACACCGTGATCGTCATCGAGCACAACCTCGACGTCGTCAAAAGCGCGGACTGGGTGATCGACATGGGCCCCGAAGGCGGCGACGGCGGCGGGCGCGTCATCGCCGAGGGCACGCCCGAGGACGTCGCCAAAGTCGAAGGCTCCCACACCGGCCGGTTCCTGGCGCCCATGCTGGAGCGTTAGATGGCCGATCCGCGTCAGTACAGGCCTGAGCAAGGCGCCATACCCACGCAGCCGGGGGTCTATCGGTTTCTCGACGGCGAAGGGCGCGTCCTCTACGTCGGCAAGGCCAAGAATCTGCGCGCCCGGCTTTCGAGCTACTTCCAGGATCCGGCCGGCCTGTCAGACCGCATTCGTACCATGGTCTACACGGCCGAGGACGTGAAATGGGTGGTCGTCGGGTCCGAGGTCGAGGCGCTCACCCTCGAATACCTGTGGATCAAAGAGTTCACGCCGCCCTTCAACGTCGTTTTCCGCGACAACAAGTCCTACCCCTACCTGGCGGTCTCGTTGGGCGAGGAATATCCGCGGGTGTGGGTGACCCGCCAAGAGCACAGGAAGGGCACGCGCTACCTCGGCCCGTACACGAAAGTGTGGGCGATACGCGAAACGCTCGACCAGCTGCTGAGCGTGTTCCCCATGCGTTCGTGCACGAAGAGCCAGTTCAACCAGGCCCGGCGCCTGGGCCGCCCCTGCCTGTTCGGGCACATTGGAAAATGCAGCGCGCCGTGCATCGAAAGGGTCACGCCCGAAGAGCATCGCGAAACGGCAATGAGCCTCATCCGGTTCATGGAAGGCGGCGGCTCGAAGGCAATAGCGACGCGTCGCAAACGAATGCTCGAGGCGGCCAATGCCGAAGAATACGAGACGGCCGCCAGGCTGCGCGACGAAATATCGGCGCTCGAAGCGGTCAACGAGCGCAACGTCATCGTTTTGAACGAGAACCTTGACGTCGACATTTTCGGCATCGCCTTCGACGAGATCGAAGCGTCCGTGCAGGTCTTCTACGTCCGCGGCGGCAGGATCCGCGGCCAGCAGGCGTGGATAAGCGACGAGATCGGCGGCCTTGAGTTGTCCGAGATCGTTTCGAATCTCGTGCTGCAGGTCTACGGCGACGTGAAGTTCGACGACGTCGTCGCCGTGCCAGAGGCCTCGCGCAGCGTGGACGACCGCGCGCACACGCCGCTCGGGGCGATCCCCTCGGAAATATGGGTTCCGGGGCTGCCCGAGGATGCGCTCGAGCTCCAAAAGTGGCTCGCCGAGCGCAGGGGAGGGACGGTCCGCCTGAAGACGCCGCGCCGCGGCGACAAAGCCAAGCTCGCGCACACCGTGCGGCTCAACGCCGAACAGGCGCTCGCCCGCCACAAGCTGGCGCGGGCAGGCGACATCACCGTCCGTTCCCAGGCGCTCGAGGAGTTGCGAGACGCGCTCGAGCTCGATCGCGCGCCCCTGCGGATCGAGTGTTACGACGTCTCGCACACCCAGGGCACGCACCAGGTGGCTTCAATGGTGGTCTTTGAGGACGGTTTGGCAAAAAAGGCCGACTACAGGCACTTCATCGTGCGCGGGCCCGACGGCGAGGGCGCAGCGGACGACACGGCCGCGATGGACGAGGTGCTGCGCCGCAGGCTTGCCAGGCTTCTCGCGGGAGCGGCGGGCGACGACGTCGGCGCCGCCGAGGACGAGGATCGAGGCGATCGCGCGAACGCCTCCGGCGAAGCCGAAACGCCCCGCGAGACTGAGAATGCCCGCAAGGCCGAACGAGTTCCCGAAGCCGAGAAGTCCTTCGAAACCGGGCAGATTTCCAAAGCTTGCGACGCCGCGGCGGGGGCGGGCGACGCGGAGGACGCGGCCGAAGCGGGCGACGCGGAGAACGCAACGCCCGGCGAGGATGAGGCCGGCGGCGACGTCCCTCGGGTCGCCGGGCAGCCGAGCGCCCCCCGAAGATTCGCTTACAAGCCTGACCTCATAGTCGTCGACGGCGGGCTGCCGCAGGTCAACGCGGCGCAGAGGGTCGTCGAGGAAACGGGAGCTGACGTCCGCATCGTCGGCCTGGCGAAAAGGCTCGAGGAGGTGTGGATTCCGGGCGAGGATTTCCCCGTCGTCCTGCCAAGGCGTTCCCCCTCGTTGCGGCTTCTCCAGCAGCTGCGCGACGAATCGCACCGATTCGCCATCACGTTCCACAGGAAAAAGCGGGCAAAGGCCATGACCCGGTCCGCGCTGGACGCCGTGCCCGGCTTGGGGGCGGCCAAACAGAAGGCCCTTCTGGGCTCGCTGGGGTCGCTCGCAAAGATCAAAGCGGCCTCCCAGGAGGAGTTGCTGAAAGTGCCGGGAATCGGCCCCGCCTTGGCGCGCGCCATCGTCGAGCATTTCGCCGACGCCGGCTGACGCGCCAGTTGGCAGGCGCGGGCTGACGCGCCAGTTGGCGGGTGCGGGGCGAACGCCGACGGGGCCAGACCGCTCCCGTTAGGCCGTCGCCCGGCTTTCGCCGACGCAGTTTTCTGGGGCGGCGACTAGGTCTGTGGCATGATGTTATCCATGGACGACATCAACGACACGGGCCTCATTCCGGCCTGCGTGCCGGAGCAGGACGAAGCGGCGAAGCTGCCGCCCAGCGATCAGCCCGAGCTCCTCATCATCAGCGGAATGTCGGGAGCGGGGCGCACCCGCGCGGCGGACACGCTCGAGGACCTCGATTGGTACGTCGTCGACAATCTCCCGCCGCGCCTTTTGCGGGCACTGACCGGGATGATGACGCCGGACGGGGGAGTGCGGCGCCTCGCCGTCGTCGTCGACGTGCGCTCCCGCGAGTTCTTCGCCGAATTCTCATCCATACTGGCCGACCTCAAAGAGTCGGGCTTCAACTACCGACTGCTCTTCCTCGATTGCAGCGACGACGAATTGGTCAAGCGATACGACAACGTCCGCCGCCCGCACCCCCTCCAGGGAGACGGCCGGGTGCTTGACGGAATCGCGGCCGAACGCGCCCTGCTCGACGACATGCGCAAACAGGCGAACATCATCATCGACACGAGCGGGTACTCCGTACACGATCTCGCGCGCAAAATCAGGGCGCTTGTGGCCGACGAAGCCCAATCCGACGTTCGCGTCACCGTGATGTCCTTCGGCTTCAAGTACGGGCTGCCGGTCGACGCCGACAACGTCGTCGACGTCCGCTTTCTGCCCAACCCCTACTGGGTCAGCGAGCTGCGGCACCTGACCGGGCGCGACGAGCCGGTGGCGAACTTCGTCCTCGAAAAGGTCGGGGGCGCCGCGTTCGTCGAGAAATACACCTCGCTCATCCTCGATGTGCTTCAGGGGTACGCCCGCGAACTCAAGCCCTTTGTGACATTCGCCGTGGGGTGCACGGGCGGCAAACATCGGTCGGTCGCCATCGCCGAGGCCATCTCCGAAAGACTCCGCGCCTCAGGCCAGGCGGTGCGGACGATCCACAGAGACGTGGGACGCGAATGAGCGAGGCACCGCATAGACCGCGAACGAACCTCCCGCAGCGAATGAACGGGGCGGACGACGCCAAACGCGGATTTTACGGCCCCAAAGTCGTGGCCCTCGGCGGCGGACACGGCCTCTTCGCCAGCCTTTCGGCGTTGCGCCTTATGACGCACAACGTCACCGCCGTGGTCACGGTCGCCGACGACGGCGGATCCTCGGGCAGGCTGCGCAAGGAATTCGGCGTGCTTCCGCCGGGCGACCTTCGAATGGCCCTCTCGGCGCTGTGCGACGACGGCGAATGGGGGCAGACGTGGAGGGACGTCCTCCAGCACCGCTTCACGTCCAACGGCCCGATGAGCGGCCACGCGCTGGGCAATTTGTTGATCCTCGCGCTGTGGGAGCAGATGGGCGACTCCGTCCTCGCCCTCGACTGGGTCGGGCAGCTGCTCGGCATCAAGGGTCGCGTGCTCCCAATGTCGCCGGAGCCGCTGGAAATCGAGGCGATCGTGGACTTCGGCGGGCCTAGGGCGCCCATTCGCGGCCAGGTCGCGGTGGCCAGCACCCCCGGGACCGTCGAGCACATCGGCATCGTCCCGGAGAATCCCCCCGCCCAGCCCGAAGCCGTCGAGGCGATCCTCGACGCCGACTGGGTGATCGTCGGCCCCGGATCGTGGTACACGTCCGTCATTCCCCATTTCCTGGTCCCCAAGCTTCGCGAGGCCCTGTGCACGACGAAGGCGCGCAAGGCCCTCGCGCTCAACCTCAACGCTGACAAAGAGACGAAGGGGATGGGGGCGGCCGCACACATACGCTCGTTGAGAGACCACTGCCCGGACCTGCGATTCGATATCATTGTCGCCGACCCGACGAGCATCGACGACATCGACGGAGCCGAGAGGGCCGCCACAGAATGCGGAGCGCAACTTCTTTTGAGGCAGGTTAGAATGAGCGACGGATCGGCCCGCCACGACCCGCTGCGGCTCGCAGCGGCCTATCGCGACGCGTTTACGGGGATCTTCGGGGATGTCGCCGGCGCCGAGTGACCCGGCGCGCCCCGCAATCATCAGTCAACGGAAGAAGCCAATGCCAGCATTGACCCAATTAGCCAAAGACGAACTTTCGCAAGTCCGCCCGCGCATGCTCTCGTGCGTGATCGCGGAGGTCTCGACGATGTTTCGTTTTGCCGGCGGATTGCAAATCGCGGGAGGCAAGGTCGCGCTTCATGCGGAACTGAGCCACGCGGCGAGCGCCCGCCACCTGTGGGACCTCGTCTCCCAGGCTTTCAACATAAGCAGCGAGCTTCTAACGGTCTCCTCGTCCATGAGGCAGTCAAACCATTACCTCGTCCGCATCACCAGCAACGGCGAGCGCATCGCGCGCCGCCTCGGCCTGCTCGACAGCTACGGTCGGCCCGTGCGCGGGCTTCCGCCGGCGATCGTCGGAGGGTCCAAGGCCGACGGCACCGCAGCCTGGCGCGGCGCTTTCCTGGCTCGCGGGTCCCTCTTGGAGCCGGGGCGCAACGCCTCCCTCGAAGTCATCTGCCCCAGTCTCGAATCCTCCTACGCCCTGGGGGGATTGGCGCGGCGCATGGAGATCCCGTACCGCGCGCGCGAATCGCGCGGAGCGCATCGCGTCGACATCCGCGAGGGCGACGCGATCGCCGAGATGCTCACGAGAATGGGCGCCAACGACGTCGTCTTGAAGTGGGAGGAACTGCGGGTCGAGAGGGAAGTCCACGGATCGGCCAACCGCCTTGCCAACTTCGACGACGCAAATATGCGCCGCTCGGCCGACGCCGCCGTCATAGCCGTCATCCGAGTCAAGCGCGCATTCGAAATCCTCGGCGACGACATCCCCGACAATCTGCGCGAAGCCGGCGAGTTTCGCATGAAGTACCCGGAGGATTCGCTCAATCTCCTCGGCGAACGGCTCAACCCCCCGGCCACGAAGGACGCAGTGGCCGGGCGGCTTCGGCGCCTGAACACCATGGCCGACAAACGCGCCGCCGAGTTGGGCGTCCCCTCGACGCTCGACGCCGCCCGCGCCGCGGGCCACGACGCCCCCTGACGCGCGGACGCCAAACGGCGAACGCGGGCGCCTGCCGCGGGAAAGCACAACCGGGTGCAGACGGCGACCGATTGCCGAGACGCCTGTCGGCGAAAATCACGTGTGCAATCCAACGGCGGCATTCGTGCAGCGAATCGGCGTCGGCCTAGGACTTTCTACACACGCCCGGGCCGCCGTTTTGCCGACGTGTGGGAAAGGTCGCAGCCCATGATGCGGGCATTCCTAGGCTCTTCGCAGTTCGCCCAATAGAATTGAGACGTACACCGGACGTACAACGTTCGGTAAAGATGGCCGAACAGGCCAAGACCACCTGCGCGAAAGCGCACTAGGAGGAAACAGTGACCGTCAAGGTTGGCATTAACGGATTTGGCCGCATCGGCCGTAACTTCACCCGCGCTGCTCTGGCTCAGGGCGCGGACATCGAGATTGTCGCGGTCAACGACCTGACCGACAACAAGACGCTCGCACACCTGCTCAAGTACGACTCCATCCTCGGCAAGCTGGACGAGGACGTGACCTACACCGAAGATTCGATCACGGTGGGCGGCAAGACGATCAAGGCTCTCGAAGAGCGCGATCCGGCCAAGCTCCCCTGGGGCAAGCTCGGAGTGGACATCGTCGTCGAGTCGACCGGCCGCTTCACCGACGCCACTGCGGCCAAGGCCCATCTTGACGCGGGCGCCAAGAAGGTCATCATCTCGGCCCCCGCCAAGAACGAGGACGCCACCTTCGTCATCGGCGTCAACGAGCAGGATTACGACCCCAAGAATCACGACATCATTTCGAATGCCTCCTGCACCACCAACTGCCTTGCGCCTCTGGCCAAGGTCCTCAACGACGAGTTCGGAATCGTCCGCGGCCTCATGACCACGATCCACGCTTACACCGCCGACCAGAACCTTCAGGACGGCCCGCACAAGGATCTGCGTCGCGCCCGCGCCGCCGCTCTCAACATCGTTCCCACGAAGACCGGCGCCGCCCAGGCCGTCGCCCTCGTCCTTCCCGAGCTCAAGGGCAAGTTCGACGGCTACGCCCTTCGCGTTCCCACGCCGACCGGCTCCGTGACCGACCTCACCTTCGAGGCCGAGAAGCCCGTCACCGTGGAGTCCGTCAACGCCGCCGTCAAGGCCGCGGCCGAGGGCCCGCTCAAGGGCATTCTCGCCTACACCGAGGATCCGATCGTTTCGAAGGACATCGAGACCGATCCGCATTCCTCGATCTTCGACTCCGGCCTGACCAAGGTCATCGGCAACCAGGTGAAGGTCGTCTCCTGGTACGACAACGAGTGGGGCTACTCCAACCGTCTCGTCGACCTCGCCAAGCTGGTGGGCTCGAAGCTCTGACGTCAATGAATTGACATGATGCCCGCGCACGTCTCGGCGTGTGCGGGCATCTGTGCGCAGAAAGGAAATCATGAGAACCATCGACACGCTCGGCGATCTCGCCGGCAAGAAGGTTTTCGTCCGCTCGGACTTCAACGTCCCACTCGACGAGAATCGCAACATCACCGACGACGGCCGCATCCGCGCCGCCCTTCCCACACTCAAGAGGCTCCTCGACGCCGGCGCGCGCGTCGTCGTATCAGCCCACCTTGGCCGGCCCAAGGGCCAGGTCAAGCCCGAGTTTTCCCTCGCGCCCGTGGCCGCGCGCCTCTCGGAGCTTCTCGGTGTGGACGTTCCGCTCGCCGCCGACACCGTCGGCCCCGACGCGCACGCCAAGGTCGACGCGCTGGGGAACGGCCAGATCGTCCTCCTCGAAAACGTCCGCTTCGACAAGCGTGAGGATTCCAAGGTCGACGCCGAGCGGGAGGAGCTCGCCAAGGAGTACGCCGGCCTCGCAGACGTCTTCGTCTCCGACGGCTTCGGCGTCGTGCATCGCAAGCAGGCGTCCGTCTACGACGTCGCCAAGCTCGTTCCTTCGGCCGCCGGGGAGCTCGTCTTCAAGGAGATCGACTCGCTTTCCCGCGCCACGAAGAACCCCGAGCGGCCCTACACCGTGGTGCTCGGAGGCTCGAAGGTCTCCGACAAGCTCGGCGTCATCGAGAACCTGCTCGACAAGGCCGACCGGCTCCTCATCGGCGGCGGAATGGCCTACACGTTCCTGCTCGCCGAAGGGCACGAGGTCGGGACCTCGCTGCGCGAGGACGACCAGGTTGCCACCGCGGCGGAGTATCTGAAGAAGGCCAAGGAGAACGGCGTCAAGCTGCTCATCCCGGTCGACACCGTCGTTGCGCCTAAGTTCGCGGCCGACGCCCCCTCGACAGTCGTGGCCTCCAGCGCCATTCCGGCCGATCAGATGGGCCTCGACATCGGCCCGAAGACGGCCAAGGCCTACGCCGACGCGATCGCGGATTCGAAGACGATCGTCTGGAACGGCCCCATGGGCGTTTTCGAGTTCGACGCATTCTCCGCGGGCACGCGCGCCATCGCGCAGGCCATGCAAGACGCCGAAGGCTTTACGATCGTCGGCGGCGGCGACTCGGCCGCGGCCGTTCGCAACCTCGGCTTCGACGAGTCGAAGTTTTCCCATATTTCCACCGGCGGCGGCGCCTCCCTCGAGTTTCTCGAGGGCAAGGTGCTTCCGGGCATCGCAGTTTTGGAGGACTGATGGCGCGCACACCCATTATGGCGGGCAATTGGAAGATGAACCTCGACCACCTCGAGGCCAATCAGCTCGTTCAGAAGCTCGCGTGGTCTCTCGGAGACCTCGACCATGACTACGGCAAGGTGGAGGTGGCCGTGATCCCGCCGTTCACTGACCTCCGCACGGTGCAGACCGTCGTCGATTCCGAAGGGTTGAAGATCAAGTACGGCGCCCAAGACGTCTCGACCCACGACAACGGCGCATACACCGGCGAGATCTCCACGGACATGCTCGTCAAGCTCGGCTGCACGTACGTCGTGGTCGGGCATTCGGAGCGCCGCGAATACCACGGCGAGTCGAACGAGCTCATCGGCGCGAAAGCGAAGAAGGCGCTCGAGGCGGGCCTGACGCCGATTGTCTGCTGCGGCGAGGCGCTGGAAGTGCGTAAGGAAGGCCGCCAGGTCGAGTACGTCGTCGGGCAGATCGACGCGATGTTCGCCCATCTCAGCGGGAAGGACGTTGCCTCTTCGGTCATTGCCTACGAGCCCATCTGGGCCATCGGCACGGGAGAGGTCGCCACGCCGGAGGACGCGCAGGAGGTCTGCGGGGCCATCCGCCGGAGGATCGCCGAGCTCTACGACGATTCCGTCGCCGACGCCGTGCGGATCCAGTACGGCGGGTCTGTGAAATCCTCGAACGTCGTCGAGATCATGGCCCAGCCCGACGTCGACGGCGCCCTCGTCGGCGGAGCGAGCCTCAAGGCCGACGAGTTCGCGAAGATCGTGACCTATTACAAGTGACTCACGCGCGTGCGCGGGCGCTTCATTGCGGCGCCCGCGCACGGCATTTATGCTTGTACAGGCACGCCTCGCGTCCGCGGGGCACTTTTGAATGCAATCACCGCTCTGCATAAGGCCAGGCAGGCACGCCTTGCGTCCGTGGGGCATCGGAAGGAAACGTTGTGAAAGTTCTCCTCATAGTCTGCGAGGTTCTCCTCGTCATTACGAGCATTCTGCTCGTCTTGTCGATTCTGCTTCACAAGGGCAAGGGAGGCGGCATCTCCGAGATGTTCGGCGGCGGCATTTCAACCTCGATGCGTTCGTCGGGAGTGGCCGAGCGCAACCTCAACCGCATCACCGTCGGCGTGGCCCTCATCTGGAGCGTGGTGATCGTCCTCATCGGACTCATCGTGAAATTCGGATTGTAGCCCCGCGGATGAAGGCCGCATGACCTTGCGAACGCTCTCTGGCCGAAAGCGCTCGCAAGGTCGGCCGCCCCGTTTTCAAACTGACAGTTTTCAAACTATAGACGCGCCCGTTTGGCGGCTTTCAAAATAGGCCGCCGGGCGCAAGTCCGAGCCCATTCGCAGGAAGGCAAAGTCGCCCGTTTGCAAGGCTACAGCTCGCCCGCCCAAGCGACGAAGCCAATCTCGTTCGCCGGGCCAGCGCTCACTCGCCGGAAGGCAGCACCCTTTCAAGGCCGTGCTTGAGGACTTCTTCGTAGGCGGTGTCGGGCGTCATCTCTCGAAGCTCCTCAATCATCTTCGACTCCATCGTGCGCATCGTCAGGTTGACGCGCTGGACCTCGCGGTCGGGGCGCACCATGTCGCCGAAGTCGGACCCGATCGGGCGATCCAGCCGCAGCTCCCCGGAGGAGCGGAACATGGACACCCCGTCGATGGCGGTTCCCCGCGTGTGCTCGATCTCCACCGGGACCTCCAGCCGCAAGGCCAGCCACGCCGCAAGGAAAACCACCGCCGGATGGGTGCGGTTGCCGCGCACGACGGCGCGTTCGACCACCTCGTGCGGAGGCTCGTCGAGCATGGCGGCGAGGTGGTTCCTCCAGAAGGTCACGCCCGTCCACGCGAGGTCGGTGTCGCCCGGGGCGTAGCCGTCGCGCACCCGGCGGAGGATCTCGTCGGCCGGAACGCCGGAGTTCTGGGCCGTTGTGATGCGGCGCTGGGCCATGGCCCCGATCGGTGTGCGCGACGGGTTCTCCGGCGCGTCTTGAACCCACCAGACGACGACGGGCGCGTCGGGAAGAAGCAGCGGAATGACGAGCGTCTCCAAATTGTCGGCCGAGCCGTTGGAGCACCGAAGGATGGCGATCTCGGAAAGGCCCGCCTCGGGACCGACCCTCAACTCGGCGTCGACCTTCGGTTCCTCGCCGTCGACCGGGAGGACGGCGATGATGCGGCACGGATGCGCCCGGGCGGCGCCCGCGGCGGAGGCGATGGCGTCGCGAACCCCGCCCTCGTTTTTCGCGATGATGATGAGCGTGAGAACTCGCCCGAGGGCGCTCGAGCCGGCGGTCTCGCGCAGCTCGTCAAGGCGCAGACCCACCCTGGCGGTGTTTGTTCCGTTCATGTGGATGATCATGTCGGTTCCTTCCTACGGCAGGCGCCAGGCGCGGCCGTCGCGAGCGAGCATGCGGTCCGAGGCGGCCGGTCCCCAGGTCCCGGGCGCGTATTCCGCGATCGATTCGGGATTTTCCGCCCAGTGGCTCTCCGCCTGATCGAGGAGCCTCCAGGAAAGCTCAATCTCGCGATGGCGGGGGAAAAGCGGCGGATCTCCCAGCAGAACGTCGAGGATGAGCCGTTCGTAGGCCTCTGGGGCGTATTCGGTGAAGGCGTGCCCGTATGCGAAATCCATCGTCACGTCACGCAGCTGCATGCCCGATCCAGGCACCTTTGAACCGAGTTTGAACGTCATGCCTTCGTTGGGCTGGACGCGGATGACCAGCGCATTGTGGCCCAAGCCGTCGGTCGAGGGGAACGGAAGGAACGGCGGGTACTTGAAAATGACGGCGATCTCGGAGACTCGACGCCCCAGGCGCTTGCCGGCGCGCAGGTAGAAGGGCACGCCCTTCCACCGCCGGGTTTCGATTCCCAGGCGCAGCGCCGCGTATGTGTCGGTGATCGAGTCGGCGGGGATGCCCGGCTCCTCCTTGTATCCCCTGACCCATTCGCCTCCCTGCCAGCCCGACGTGTACTGGCCGGCCACGGCCGATTCGCCGACGGGGCCGTAGAACCTCGTGGCCTCCAGAACCTTTTCCTTCTCGATCCGAAGAGCCGAAGGCTCGAAGGAAATCGGCTCTTCCATCGCGGTCAGGGCGAGGAGCTGAAGAAGATGGTTTTGGATGACGTCGCGGGCGGCGCCGATGCCGTCGTAGTATCCGGCGCGGGTGCCGATGCCGATGTCCTCGGCCATCGTGATTTGGACGTGGTCGACGTGGGCGGAGTTCCACAGCGGCTCGTACAGCTCGTTGGCGAAGCGCAGCGCCATGAGGTTCTGCACCGTTTCTTTGCCCAGATAGTGGTCGATGCGGAAAATCGCGTCCTGATGGAAGACTTTCGTGACCATGTCGTCGAGCTCGCGAGCCGATTCGAGGCCGTGCCCGAAGGGCTTTTCGACGACGACGCGTCTCCATCCGTCGTCCTCGGCGCAAAGCCCGGCCGTTCCGATCCCGCCGAGGACGGTGGGGAACAGCTCGGGCGGAATCGCCAGGTAGAAGGCGTAATTGCCGTTGGTTCCGCGCTCGGCGGACATCCTGTCCATCGCATGGCCGAGGGAACGGTAGGTCTCGATGTCGTTGTACTGGCCGTTGACGACTACGAGCCCGGACATGAGTTGCTTGAGCGTCGTCTCGGTGACGGAGGTGTTCGCGCCCTCGCGTATGGCGGCCTCGACTTTTTCCGGCAGCGACGGGTCCACCTTTCGGGCGACGCCGATGATTGTGAACGACGGCGGAAGCAGCCCGCGGTTGGCGAGATCGTAGAGCGCCGGAAGAATCTTTCGCCGCGACAGGTCGCCCGTGATGCCAAAAAGGACGATTCCACAAGGACCCGCGATTCGCTGCAAGCGGCTGTCGGGTGCGCTGCGAAGCGGATTGACCATGAACTCTCAACTTTCCCCGAGATTGGCTGATGACATGCGCGGCATATGTAAGGCCGCATATCGAGGGTAGCGCGCACGCATGCGCGGGTGGTTTTCATCCGCACCCGCGCATGCGTGGATTCTCCGGGCTTGTGCCGGGCCTCCGCCCGGCACAAGCCCGTTGTTCCGCTACTTTGCCGCTTTGATCGACTCGCGAGCCGCCTCGACCACGGCCTGCGCGGTCACCCCGAATTCCTCGAAGAGCTTACCCGCAGCAGCGGAGGCGCCGAAGTGGTCGATTCCCACGGACCGTCCGGCGTCGCCCACGTATCCGGCCCACCCGAAGGTCGAACCGGCCTCGACGGAGACCCGCGCCTTGACGTCGGGAAGGATGACGGAGTCGCGATACTCCTTGCTCTGTTCGGCGAACCAATCGAGACTCGGAAGCGACACGACGCGGGCCCCGACGCCTTCGGCCGCGAGGGCGTCGCGCGCCTCGACGGCGAGGGAGACCTCGGAGCCGGTGGCGAGGATCTGGACGTCGACCTTGCCCGTCGGGCTTTCGGCGAGGACGTACCCGCCGCGCTTGACTCCCTCTGCGGACGTGCCTTCGAGCACCGGCAGATTCTGCCTGGAGAGGACGAGGCCGGCCGGTCCGGCGTCGCGGCGCTCGATGATTCCCCGCCAAGCCGCGGCCGTCTCGTTGGCGTCGGCGGGCCTGACGATGTCAAGCTGCGGAATGGCGCGGTACGCCCACAGATGTTCGACGGGCTGATGGGTGGGGCCGTCCTCGCCCACGCCGATCGAATCGTGCGTCCACACGAAGATCGACGGGATGTGCATGACGGCGGCGAGGCGAACGGCGCCCCGCATGTAGTCGGAGAAGACGAAGAACGTCCCGCCGTAGGCGCGGGTGAGCCCATGCAGCGTAATCCCGTTGACGATCGAGCCCATGGCGTGCTCGCGGATGCCGAAATGCAGGGTGCGGCCGTAGACGTTTCCGTCCCAGTCCTCCGAGACGCGGTCCGGGGGAAGGAAGGACGGCTCGCCTTTCATCGTCGTGTTGTTCGATCCGGCCAGGTCCGCCGATCCGCCCCACAGCTCGGGAAGGACGGGGGCCAGGGCGGTCAGCACATTGCCCGAGGCGGCCCGGGTGGCCACGGACGTCCCGACCTCGAAGGACGGCAGAGCGTCGGCCCACCCTTCCGGGAGCTTCTTCGCCACGAGCCTGTCGAGCAGCTTCGAGCGCTTCGGGTTGGCCGCGCGCCACGTCTTAAGCTTCTCGTCCCACTTTGCACGCTCGGCCTTGGCGCGCTCGGCGGCGCCTTTGCGGGTGTAATCGAGGACTTCCTGGGCGACGTCGAAGGACTTCTCCGGATCGAAGCCCAGAGCCTTCTTCAAACCGGCGAGCTCCTCCGCGCCGAGCTTCGCGCCGTGGGCGGCCCCGGTTCCCTGCTTCGTGGGGGAGGGCCAGGCCATGATCGTCGACAGGCGGATGAACGAGGGCCTGTCCGCGACGGCCTTGGCGTTTTCGATCGCCTCGTAGAGGGCCTCGACGTCCTCCTTGTACTCGCCGCCGCCGTTCGTCCAATCGACGTGCTGGGTGTGCCAGCCGTACGCCTCGTAGCGACCCAGGACGTCCTCGGTGAAGGCGATCTTCGTGTCGTCCTCGATCGAGATGCGGTTGTCGTCCCAAATGACGATGAGATTGCCCAGGTGCTGCGTTCCGGCGAGCGAGCAGGCCTCGCTGGTCACGCCTTCCTCGAGGTCGCCCTCTCCGGCGACGACGTAGACGAAATGGTCGAAGGGAGACTGGCCCGTGGGGGCGTCGGGGTCGAGCAGGCCGCGCTCGCGGCGCGACGCCATGGACATGCCGACGGCGGAGGCGAGGCCCTGGCCCAGCGGGCCGGTCGTGATCTCGACTCCCTTCGTGTGCCCGTATTCGGGGTGGCCCGGCGTGAGCGAGCCCCAGGTCCGCAGGGACTTCAGGTCCTCCAGCTCCAGGCCGTAGCCCGTGAGGAAGAGCTGGTTGTAGAGGGTGACGGAGGAATGGCCGATCGACAGGACGAAGCGATCGCGGCCCAGCCACGAGGGGTCCGAAGGATCGTGGCGCATGACCTTGTTGAAGAGCGTGTACGCCAACGGCGCAATCGAGATCGCCGTCCCGGGGTGGCCGTTGCCCGCTTTCTCCACCGCGTCCGCGGCCAAAACGCGCGCCGTGTCCGTTGCGCGCCGATCGAGGTCCGTCCATTCAAGCTTCGCCATTGTAAGCCTTTCGTCTGTTTCGCCTCGGCCTTTCCGAGGCCGCCGTTTCATAGTTTAGCCGTCGGTTTCGTTCCGATTCCAGACAGCATTCGAGATAATATAAAGGGATCATGGCTTCTCATACACCCTTGCCCGGGCCCAAGCCGATTGCGAGATTGGGTGAACAGTTTCTCGCTCACCTCGCCGTTGAACGTTCGCTGTCACACAACACCGTTTCCTCCTATCGGCGAGACCTGACGAAGTATTTTTCGCACCTTCGAGCGCGCGAAGTCATGCAAATCAGCGACGTCAGACCGGAGGACGTCGCGTCCTTCGCCGAATGCCTCGAGGGGATGGCCCGCGCATCCGTGGCCAGAAGCATGGCCGCCGTCCGTTCCTTCCACGCCTTCGTCTTCGAGGAAGGGCGCACGGGCGCGAATCCCGCCGCCGACGTCCGCCCCCCGAAGATCCCTTCGCGGCTGCCGAAGGCGATGGACATCGACGACGTCGCCGCGCTCATAGCGGCGGGCGGCGCGGGCGAGGGGCCGGCGCCGCTGCGCGACCGGGCGCTGCTGGAGGTCCTCTACGGAACGGGGGCCCGCATTTCTGAGGCGGTGGGGCTCAGCGTCGACGACGTCGACCTGGCGGGGGCCTCGGCGCGGCTCTTCGGCAAGGGGCGCAAGGAACGGGTCGTGCCGCTCGGCGGCTACGCCGTGGAGGCGATAGACGCCTACCTCGTTCGTGCAAGACCATCGTTGGCGAGCTCCGGCCCCGGAACGCCGTCGCTCTTCCTCAACACGCGTGGACGGCCGTTGTCCCGGCAAAGTGCGTGGGCAATCATTCAAAACGCCGCCGAACGCGCCAAACTGAGCGTGCACGTCAGCCCGCATACGCTAAGGCATTCGTTCGCCACCCATCTGCTTCAAGGAGGCGCCGACATCCGCGTAGTCCAAGAATTGCTAGGACATTCATCGTTATCGACGACGCAGATATACACGATGGTCAGCCGCGACACGGTACGTGAAGTTTACTCCTTAGCTCACCCGAGGGCGCTCTCTTAGGTAGGCTAAGACCGTGACCCAACGAGATGCGCTACTGCCACCTTCCTCCGGCCAGAGTTTTCCCGAACCGGCCCCGCTCGCATCCCACGGTCCGGCTCGCATCGTCGCGATGTCGAACCAGAAGGGCGGGGTGGGAAAGACGACCACGACGATCAACTTGGCCGCCGCGCTCGCAGCATACGGACGCAAAGTCCTCATCGTCGACTTCGACCCCCAGGGGGCGGCCAGCGCCGGCTTGGGCGTCAACGCCCGCGCGCTCGACCGAACGATATACAACGAACTTATTGCAGCCAAGCCGAACATCCGCGAGATCATCGTGGAGACGAGCGTGGAGAATCTCGACATCGCCCCGGCCAACATCGACCTTTCCGCGGCCGAGATCGTGCTCATCAACGAAGTGGCGCGAGAGCAGGCCCTCACGCGCGTGCTCAGGCCGGTGCTCGACGACTACGACCTCATCGTCATCGACTGCCAGCCCTCCCTCGGCCTTCTGACCGTCAACGCCCTGACCGCGGCGCACGGGGTCATCATCCCCCTGGAGGCGGAGTATTTCGCCATGCGCGGCGTCGCGCTGCTCATCGAGCAGATCGAGAGGGTCCAGGACCGCCTCAACCCGCGCCTCGAGCTCGACGGAGTGCTGCTGACAATGGTCGATGCGCGCACCCTCCACTCGCGCGAGGTCGTCAAATCCGTGCGCGAGGGCTTCGGCGAAAGCGTCTTCACGACGTACATCTCGCGCACCGTCAAATTCCCCGATGCCTCGATCGCTGCCGTGCCCATCACGGAGTACGCTCCGTCCCACCCGGGGGCGGCCGCCTACAGGCAGCTCGCGAGAGAGCTCATCGCCCGGGGCCGGTGCGCCTAGCCGACGGCGTCGCGGACGCCGCGCCGTCCGACGCCGCCAAAGCCGGCGAAGACGGGGAATTCGCCGTTGAGCTCGACGTCTTCTCCGGCCCGTTTTCCGTTTTGCTTTCCCTCATTGCGCGCAAGCGCCTCGACGTCACAGAGGTGGCTCTGGCCGAGGTCACCGACGAATTCATCGCCTTCGTCCGCTCGCGCCCGGAGCTCGACCTTTCGCAGGTCTCCGAATTCCTCGTCGTCGCGGCGACGCTGCTCGAGATGAAGGCCGCGCGCCTGCTGCCTCGCGACGGCCAGGAGGAAGAGGACCTGGAGCTCCTCGAACGGCGCGACCTCCTTTTCGCCAAGCTGTTGCAATACCGCGCTTTCAAGGAGGTCGCGAGGGACATCGCCTCGACGCTGGCCGAGCAGGCCCTCTGCGTTCCGCGCTCGGTCCCCCTGGAAGAGCGCTACGCTCAGGCGGTTCCGGCCGTGACCGTCTCGATCGGGCTGGCCGATTTCGCGGCCCTCGCGGCGGCGGCGTTTGTCCGCGAGCATCGCGAGCCCGAGGTCCCCGTCGAGCATCTGCACGCCGCGCCCGTCTCCGTCGCCTCGCAGGTCGAATACGTCGCCGGGCGGCTGGCGGCGGGGGAGAGGCTCGCCTTTGCGGACCTGTGCGCCGACGCCGCGGACATGCCCACGGTGGTCTCGCGATTCCTCGCCGTCCTCGAGCTGCTGCGGGCAGGCCGGATCGACGTCGAACAGTCCGAGGCGCTCGGCGCGCTCGTCCTCGTCGCCGTCGATCCGCCTGGGCCCGAGGCGGGCGTCCGGCAACCGGGTGAGGCCGACGATTCCGGACACTCGCAAGAATCCCGAAATTTCGGCGATTCCGGCGATCTCCGAAACGCCCGAGACCCCGGCGATTCAGGAGGGGCGCATGGATAGGCGGGCAGACGAGGACGTGCTCGGAGCCCTCGAAGCGCTTCTGCTCGTGGCGAGGGAGCCCGTTCCGCTGGCGACGCTGGCCGAGGCCGTCGGCGCGAGCGAAGCCGAAACCGACGCCATGCTTCGCGCGATCGCCGCGGACTATCGAGGGGAGGGCGGAGCGCGCACGCGCGGATTCTGCCTGAGGGAGGCGGGCGGCGGATGGAGGCTCTACACGAACCCGCGCTTTGCCGACGTCGTCTCCGCCCACGTCGCGGCGGAGAACTCGGGGCGGCTTTCGGCTGCGGCCTTGGAGACTCTCGCGGTGATCGCCTACAGACAGCCCGTCACCCGCGCGCAGATTGCGGCGATCAGAGGTGTTAGTGTTGACTCGGTCGTCCGCACGCTCGTGACGCGCGGACTTGTGACCGAGGCGGGAGCCACCGCCGCCTCGGGCGCCGCGCTCTACGGCACCACCGAGTACTTCCTCGAGGTTATGGGGATGAACTCATTGGCCGAACTCGCGCCTTTGGCGCCCTATCTGCCCGAGGCGTACGACCTACAGGAAGAGGACATGCAATGACAGACCCACACGTTCCCACGGGGGAGCGGCTCCAGAAAGTTCTGGCCCGCAACGGCGTGGGAAGCCGTCGCGCCTGCGAAGGCCTCATAGCCCAGGGCAGGGTGAGCGTCGACGGGCACGTCGTGCGCGAGCTCGGCACGCGCGTGGATCCTGTCGCCTCCGTCATCCACGTAGACGGCATCAGGGTTCAGACCGATTCCTCGCTCCTGACCCTCGCGCTCTACAAGCCGCCGGGGGTCGTCTCGACGATGTACGACGACATGGGCAGGCCCGGGCTCGTCCAGTACGTCGAGGATCGGCCCGAGCGGCTCTACCACGTCGGCCGGCTCGATCAGGACACCGAGGGGCTCATTCTCCTGTCGAACGACGGCGAGTTGACGCACCGCCTCACCCATCCGAAGTACGAGGTGCCGAAAACCTACATCGCCCGCGTCGAAGGCTCCGTCACCCGCGGGCTGGGGAGAGTCCTCGAGCGCGGAATCACTCTAGAGGACGGCCCCGCCCGCGTCGACCGGTTCGTTTTGCGCGAGTCGGCCCCCCGGAACTCGATCGTGGAAATCACCCTCCATTCGGGCCGCAACCGCATCGTGCGCAGGATGATGGCGGAAGTCGGCCATCCGGTCATGGAACTCGTGCGCATGAAGTTCGGAACGGTCGTCGTCGGCCATCTCAAGCCCGGCAAAACGCGCGTCGTCGCCGGAAGCGAGCTTGGCGCGCTCATGAAACTGGTCGATCTGTGAACCCAGTCAGGATCGTCGGCTCAGGCCTGCTCGGCGCGTCGCTGGGCCTGCGCCTGCGCCAACTCGGCGTCGAGGTTCAGCTCGAAGACACGTCCCCGGCCGCTTTGGCGCTCGCGCGCGACCTGGGCGCCGGTCAGATCGCCGCGGAGGATTCCGAGGAGCCCGAGCTCGTGGTGGTCGCCACCCCGCCCGACGTCGCCGCCGACGTCGTCCGCGAGAGCCTCGACCGCTTCAGCCGCGCGCTCGTGACCGACATCGCCTCGGTCAAAGCGCGGGTCGTCGAGGAAGTCGAGGGGCATCCCGGCGCCGACCGCTACGTCGGCAGCCACCCGATGGCCGGGCGCGAGCGCTCGGGCGCCCTGGCGGCGGACGCCGACCTTTTCATCGGACGACCTTGGGTCATCACCCCGATCGGGACGGAATCGGGGGGCCGGAGCGGCAGCGAAACGGAGGAAGCGCCCGCCGGCGCTGCGACAGAGGAGGCCGCGGGAAGCGACGTCGTGCTGGCCGTCCAGCAATTCGCCCTGTCGGTCGGCGCGCTGCCCGTCGTCATGAGCCCGCAAACCCACGACCGCTCCGCCGCCGTCGTCTCGCACATGCCCCAGCTTGTCTCCTCGCTCGTGGCGGGCGCGCTGCGCGACGTCCCTCCCGAAACCCTCGGCCTGGCCGGCCAGGGCCTGCGCGACGTCACCCGGATCGCCCATTCCGACTCGCGTCTGTGGGCCACGATCGTCGCCGGAAACGCGCGCGAAGTGGCCCGCGTGCTCAAAGAAATCTCGGCCAATCTCGACAGGCTCATAGCGGCCGTCGAGGCCGGAGTCGACGACCCCTTCGCCCTCGGCGTCCTCTCGGGAGTGAGCGAGGCGATCCGCAAGGGAAACGAGGGCGTCGAGCGGATCCCGGGAAAGCACGGCGGCGCCCCGCGCCGCTACGGCAACGTCTTCGTCCTCGTGCCCGACGAGCCCGGCATGCTCGGGCGGCTTTTCGCCGAGGTGGGGGAGATCGGCGTGAACATCGAGGATCTGAGCCTCGAGCACACGATAGGGCGGGAGGCTGGGCGCGCCATGCTCTCGGTGCTCCCGCACGAGACGATGCGCCTGGCGGTCGCTTTGGAGCGGCGCGGATGGCGCGTCGTCGTCGAAGGAAAGGAAAACCACGTGGGTGTCGTCATCGCCCTCGACGGGCCGTCTGGCTCCGGAAAGTCAACCGTCTCCAAGAAGGTGGCCGAAAGGCTCGGCCTGAGCTACCTCGACACCGGCGCCATGTATCGGGCGGCGGCGTGGCATTGCGAGCGCCGCGGAATCGACCTCGACGACCTCGACGCCGTGGCCGAGGCGACGGTCGCCATGCCGCTGGACATGCCGCTCGACCCAAACGATCAGAGGATCGTGTGCGACGGCGTGGACGTCACGCAGGCCATACGCGAATCGGAGCTTTCCCGCGTCGTCTCGAAGGTCGCGACGAATCTCCGCGTGCGCGCCGAGATGAAGCGGCGCCAGCGCGAGATCATAGCTGCGGCCCATATGGGCATAATCGCCGAGGGCAGGGACATCGCGACGGTCGTGGCGCCCGACGCCGACGTGCGCGTGCTGCTGACGGCCTCCGAGGCGACGCGGCTCGCCCGCCGCGCGCGCGAGGTTCGCGGCAGCGACGACGCCGATGCCCTCGAGGCCACGCGCGACGAGGTGCTCCGCCGCGACGCCGACGATTCGACCGTCTCCGAATTCATGACCGCCAAAGACGGCGTGACCGAGATCGACTCCTCGGCGCTGGGGATCGACGAGGTCGTCGAGGCCGTCGTCTCCCTCGTCCCCAAGGAGCGCCGATGAACGCCCGGGCGGCAGACGGCGGCGCGAACGCCGAGAGGCCGATCGAGCGGGAGGAAGGCCCTCACAATCGCGAAGGAAACGCCGCAGGGCGCGACGGCGTGCCGAGAAAGGCCGCCGACGGAGCGCTTGCCGAGGGGAGCCTCGCCGAGGCCGGCGGGCAGGGCGCAACCGGCGAAGGATTCGGAGGCAAGGAGATGAGCGCCGAGGAATGGCTCGCCTCGAAGGAATGGACGGAGCAGGACGACGACCTCGACGAGCGCCGCGCGGCCGTGCTGCGCGAAAACCTCGACGCCTACGACCTTGACGAAGAGGACGTCGCCGTGCTTGCGGGCGGGGCCGCAAACCGGCCCGCGGCTCCGCCGGTGCTGGCCGTCGTGGGCAGGCCCAACGTCGGAAAATCGACCCTCGTCAACCGCATCGTCGGCCGTCGCGTCGCGGTAGTCCAGGACGTCCCCGGGGTGACGCGCGACCGCGTGGGCTACCCCGCCTCGTGGGCCGGCCGCGATTTCACGCTCGTGGACACCGGCGGCTGGGAGATCGACGTCGCCGGCATCGACGCCTCCGTCGCCCGCCAGGCCGAGGCCGCCGTGCAGGCGGCGGACGCCGTCGTGCTCGTCGTCGACGCGAACGTCGGAATCACGGACGCCGATGCCGACATTGTCAAGCTGCTCCGCCGGAGCAAACGGCCCGTGGTCCTCGCCGCGAACAAGGTCGACTCTCCGATACAGGAGTCCGACGCGGCGGTGCTGTGGGGGTTGGGCCTGGGCGAGCCGTACCCGATTTCGGCCCTGCACGGGCGGGGGACGGGCGACCTGCTCGACGCCGTGCTGGCCGCCCTGCCCGAGCGCTCGGCCGTTGCGGACGCCCTGCCGGAGGGGCCGCGGCGGGTCGCCCTTCTCGGCAGGCCGAACGTCGGCAAATCCTCGCTTTTGAACAGACTGGCGGGGTCGGAGCGGGTCGTCGTCGATCCGACCGCCGGAACGACGCGCGATCCGGTCGACGAGGCGATCGAGCTTGACGGGCAGACGTGGATATTCGTCGACACCGCGGGCATCCGGCGTCGCGTCCATCAGACGAAGGGCGCGGATTTCTACGCCTCGCTGCGCACGCGCGGCGCATTGGGCAAGGCCGAGCTGGCCCTCGTTCTCATCGACGCATCCGAGCCCTTGACTGAGCAAGACATCCGGGTGATGCAGCAGGCGATCGACGCCGGGCGCGCTCTCGTCGTCGTGTGCAACAAATGGGACCTCGTCGACGAACATCGACGCCGCGAACTCGACCGCGAAATGGACCGCGACCTTGTGCAGGTCCAGTGGGCCGAGCGCGTCAACCTTTCGGCCGCGACGGGGTGGCACACGAATCGGCTGACCCGCGCCATGGACACGGCTCTCGACTCCTGGGAGGCCCGCGTTCCCACGGGCAAGCTCAACGCCTTCCTCGGCGAGCTTGCGGCGGCGCACCCCCATCCCGTGCGGTCGGGCAGGCAGCCGCGCATCCTGTTCGCAACCCAGGCGAGCACGCGCCCGCCGCGTTTCGTCCTGTTCGCGAGCGGTTTCATCGAGGCGGGCTACCGCAGATTCGTCGAAAACAAGATACGCGAGACTTTCGGCTTCGCCGGAACCCCCATCGAGATTTCCGTGCGCGTGCGCGAAAAGCGGAAAAAGGGAGGCAAACGCTGATTCGACGGTCGGGGTAGGCGATCAGGAGCGCGCCGTGCGCTCCGGACTGCGAGAGGCGGGCGGCCGATGGGCCCGGTCACGGCCGGAGGACGACGTTTTCCGGCTGATCCCCGGCTATGAGCCGCTCGGCCTGCCTGCGCACGAGCGCCTTGATCCGCGGCGCGAAAGCGGCGGAAGCCCCGCCCGCGTGCGGCGTGATGAGCGCGGCCTTCTCCCACAGCGGGTGGTCCTCTGGCAGCGGCTCGGGATCGGTCACGTCAAGCACGAGCGCGAGCCTGTCCGCGTGCGTGAGAAGCGCCTCCGTGTCCGCCACCGCGCCCCGCGCCACATTGACGAGGACGGCGCCGTCGCGCATCCGCGAGAGGAAGGCGTCGTCGGCCATGCGGCGCGTCGCATCCGTAAGGGGGACGGCGAGAATCACGACGTCGGCCGCCGGCAGCAGGTCCGCGAGCTCGGAGGCGGCGCGGACCGTCCCGCGAGAGTCGGTTCTTCCGCTGCGCCCGACGCGGCGCACGTCGACCTCGAACGGGGCGAGCCTGTCGGCTATGGCGTTTGCGACCCCTCCGGCCCCGACGATGAGAACCGTGGAATCGGCCAATCCGGGGGCGTCCTCGCGCTGCCACAGGCGGCGGCCCTGATTGCGGACCGCGTCGGGGAGCTTGCGCAGCGCGGCGATGGTCGCGCCGACGGCGAGCTCCGCCGTCGCCGTCTCGTGGACGCCCGCCGCGTTGGCGACCAGGAACCCTTTGGGAATGACGTGTTCGACGCCGTCGTAGCCAATCGACGGCAATTGGACGAGCGCCGGCTTGTTTCCCTCCAGGCGCCTCAACGCGGAGAAGGGCTTGTAGGCCGGAACGACGACCATGTCGAGGTCCGTGCGCCCGCAGGGGGCGTCGATCGTCCACTCGACGACGTCGACGGCGAGCCCGTCAAGCGCCTTCGCGTACGGTTGAGAAGGGACGGAGACGACGATTTTTGCCATGCGTCCAATGGTACGCGAGGTCAGTCGTCGTCATCCTCGTCATCGTCGTCGTGCCAGTGACGGTGGCCGTGATGGCCATGGTGTCCGTGGCGCCAGTGACGGACGTGGCGCCCTTCGACCCAGCAGCGCCCCCGCCTGTCGCACCGCCAGCGTCCGTAGTGGCGGGAAGCGTCGTCATCGTCGTCATCGTCGTCGCTCGGCTGCTGCGTCGCCGGCGGCTTCGGAGTGTGCTTCATGCGTCTGGGCAGATTGGGGTAGATCGGGAAGGGCCCCAACGTGCGCGGCGCAGCGCGCGTCGGCGAAGGCTGCGGCTGAGCCGGCTGAGGTTGGGCGGGTTGCGGCGACGCCGCGGGAGGCTGCGTCGCTTGGGGCGCGGGGACGGAGCCGCTCTGTCCGTTGGACCCGTTCGGCTGTGCGGCGTCCGGCGTTTGAGCGGCGGCCCGCGGGCTTTTCGCGGACTTGCGCGCGGCCGAGCGGTCCAAGGCTTCGTTGGCCTCCGCCGTCGCGTTCGAAGTGGGCAACGACAAGGAGCCCGAGCCTTCCTGCGGGACCGACGGCTCCGAGGAGGGGGACGGCGTAGGCGAAGGCCTCGAAGGACGAGGCGAATGGGCCGACGCCCGGGACGTCGGCGAAGCGCTGGCGGCCGGAGAGTCGGAGCGGTCCCATCCCGGGCATCCGCTGAGCATGCCGACTGCCACGCCTATCGCACAGGCGCTTGTAAACGGCCTGAAGAGAGGCGTCCTTTTGGGAGCGGGTGCTGCGTGTGCACCGGCCGTTTTTCCTACGGTCACATGGCTGATATTACATCGGTCAGCCGTTTGACCGCCGCGAGGCGATTGTCAGCGGGTCTTGATACCCATTCCGTCGCAAGGGATGCAGGTGCATGCGTTTGCCGGACCAGTGCTCGATGAGCCATTCGTCGTGGGTCGCCACGACGAGCGTGCCGTCCCACGCGGTCATCGCATTTTCGAGCGCTTCGATGAAATCGAGGTCGAGGAAATTCGTCGGCTCGTCGATGAGCAGGATTCGCGGATTGCGCGCGACGGCGAGGGCCAGTTGGACTCTCCTCCGGTTTCCCGCAGAAAGCAGAGGGAACGGAGTGGCCGTGCAGCGCGGTTGGACGATTCCCTTGCCCAGCTCGCGAATGCCGCGCGTCCAGACGTCGGCGGGCACGAGGCCGAGCGCGTCGTTTGGCGCGGCGCCGGGCGCCGCAGGGGAGGCTTTCGCTTCCGGCGCGGGCTGTTCGGGAAGGTCTTGGGGAACGTAGGCGCGGCCCTTTGCCGCGTCGACGCTGCCGGTCGAATCCGACGTCGGCGGGGCTCCCGCGGCGATCCATCTCAGCAGAGTGCTCTTCCCGGAGCCGTTCGCGCCGGTCAGGAGCAGACGCTCCCCGGCGGAGAGCTCGAAGCTGACCGATGCGAGCCTGCCGGGCACAGCCGCCTCGCGAACCGACACGAGGATCCCGCTTGACGGCCCTGCTGGCGGAATGGCGAAGGAGAGGGAGGATGTGCGCGGTTTTGCCACCTCGACGCGGTCCAGATCCTCCAGCCGCCGTGCGTCGTCGTTGATTCGCCTGCTTGAAACCTTCTGGGCGCGATCGGCGTAGAACTTTTGGGCCATTCTGACTTCGGTCCGAGGCTTCGCGCGCTTGTGGCCGATCGACGTCGAAGCGCGCGCGTGGGCCTCGATTCGCCGCTTTTCGGCTCGCTGGCTTTCGTAGACCTCGACGTGGGCGGCCCGTGCGCGCCGCTTTTCGGCGAGGTAGTCGGAGTACCCTCCGCCGCTTCGATGGATTCCGCCGCGGAGCTCGCCGCCGTCGGCGCGGGCGAGGGCCTGCCACGCCGCGACGTCGAGGTCGAGCGTCCCGGTGGCGACGTCGTCGATGAATGCCCGGTCGTGGCTCGTGAAAAGCACGGGCCCGGTCCACGAACGCATCGTGGCGGAGAGGAATGCTCGGGCCTCGGAGTCGAGGTGGTTTGTCGGCTCGTCGAGGACGAGCGCGGGAGGTCGCACCATGAGCGTCTGAGCCAGGGCCAGGCGCGCACGCTGGCCGGGGGAGAGGGAGTCGAGCGGGCGGTCCCTCGAGACGCCGCCGAGGCCGAGCCCCGCCAGGGTCGCGCCTATTCTGCTCTCGAGCGTCCACACGTCGAAGGCCTCCATTTCCGCCGCGAGGCGGTCGTATTCGTCGGCTACGGCGGACGTGAGGCCTTCGGGCGTTTCGGACATGCGCGCTGTCAGCCTTTCGAAGCGTTCGCGCAGGCCGAGGGGACGGCGCAGTGCCGAATCGAGGGAGTCGCCGACCGTCGCGGAGCGTTCCGATTCGCCTGCGCCGACGTGAAGCGCGCCGGGGGACCGCCGTTCGGCGTTGGAGCCCTGCGCAAAGCCGCGAAGGCCGACGTCGAATCCGCCCGACGTCGACGCAGAAAACGCGGGGGCCTCGACTTTCCCGGAGTCGGGCTGCAACTCGGAGACGGCCAAGCGCAGCAGGGTGGTCTTGCCCGCGCCGTTCGGGCCGACGACGCAAAGGCGTTCGCCGCCCGCGCACACGAAAGAAACGTCGGTCAGCAGCGGCTCGGACGTGAAAGAAAAATAGGCATGGGAAAAAGATATGACTGACAAGAGAAACACCGATCGTTGTAAAACGGGTAAGGGACGCGGTCTCTCGTTGTCAGCCTGCCATGCGGCCATCGTATACGCAGGGACTTAGAAATGGCAAGCAAGATCTTGGCTTTACGCAAGGATTTCCTTGCGTAAATGAGGAGGTTCCCTTAGGGTTGTCGAAGGCAACGACGTCGAACAGCGATGTCCGGCCGGCAAACAGTTTCAAAAGACCTGTAAACATCCCCAAAGGAGAGGCCAATATGGTCAAACGTCAGTTCCCGAAGCCCAGCGAGATTTTCGATCTGCTGCATTTCAAAACTCCGACACTGAACGCGAAGAAACGTCGGCTCGACAAGTCCCTCACCGTGTGGGACTTGCGGAAGATCGCCAAGCGTCGCACGCCGAAGGCCGCCTTCGACTACACGGACGGGGCGGCCGAGGGTGAGCTCTCGCTCAGGCGCGCCCGCCGCGCCTTCCAGGACATTGAGTTCCATCCGGACATCCTGCATCCGGCCGAGGACGTCGACACCTCGTGCGAGATCCTCGGCGGGCCGTCGTCGATGCCCTTCGGCATAGCCCCCACGGGCTTCACGCGGCTCATGCAGACCGAGGGCGAAATCGCCGGAGCCGGCGCGGCGGGAGCGGCCGGCATCCCCTTTACGCTCTCGACGCTGGGAACGACGTCGATCGAGGACGTCAAAGCCGCCAATCCCCGCGGCAGGAACTGGTTCCAGCTCTACGTCATGCGCAAGCGGGAGATCTCCTACGCGCTCGTCGAGCGCGCCAAGAAGGCGGGATTCGACACGCTGATGTTCACCGTCGACACTCCGGTGGCCGGCGCGCGCCTTCGGGACAAGCGCAACGGCTTCTCGATCCCGCCCCAGATCACTTTGAAGACGGTGCTCGACGCCGTCCCCCGCCCGTGGTGGTGGTTCGATTTCCTGACGACGCCCAAGCTCGAGTTCGCCTCCCTGAAGTCGACGGGCGGAACCGTGGGAGAGCTGCTTGACAACGCGATGGACCCGACCATCAGCCACGACGACCTCGCCGTGATTCGAAGCATGTGGGACGGGAAGATCGTCGTCAAGGGGGTGCAGACCGTCGCCGACGCGAAGAGGCTCGCCGACGCCGGAGTGGACGGCGTCCTGCTGTCGAACCACGGCGGCCGCCAGCTTGACCGAGCTCCCGTTCCCTTCCACCTGCTGCCGCACGTGGTCCGCGAGGTCGGCAAGGACACGGCCGTGATGGTGGACACCGGCATCATGAACGGCGCGGACATCGTCGCCTCAGTTGCCCTGGGCGCCGATTTTGCGCTCATCGGGCGCGCCTACCTATACGGGCTCATGGCGGGCGGCCGCGCGGGCGTCGATCGGACGATCGCCATTTTGCGCGACGAGCTCGTCCGCACGATGAAGCTGCTGGGAGTCTCCTCGATCGAGGAGCTGGAGCCCCGCCACATCACCCAGCTCACGCGCTATGTGCCGGTTCCCAAGCTGGCACAGCACGCGGCGGAGAGCGTCGGCTGAGCATAGCTCGGCGCGCCCAGGCGGCGTTCCCCGAACGGCCGCGCCTGGGTTTGCCGCCCGGCAAAGCTCGGTGTGGCCAGGCGGCGCTCGGCAGGCATACATCCTGCCGTGCGCCGCTGTTTCGCACTCGCCGCCCTCAGGGTTTTAGAATGAGTTTACAATAACCTTGAGAGAAGCGAGGAAACAATGATTCGCAACGTCCACGAACGCGTCGTCGATGCGCCGATCGAGCGGCTGGACGCCTTGCTTGACGGGCTGGGCCAAAAGGGCGATCGCCTCTGGCCTGCGCAAAACTGGCCGCCCATGGTGCTGGACCGACCGGTCTCCGAAGGCGGCGCCGGAGGCCACGGGGCCATCCGCTATCACGTGGCCGAGTACGAGCCCGGCGCGAGGGTGCGTTTCGCCTTCGACCCCGCCACGGGGATCGACGGCGCGCACGAGCTGAGCCTAGATGAGCTTTCAGACGGCCGCTGCCGCATGAGGCACGTGCTCGTCGGGCGTGCCCGCGGCCGCATGCGGCTGCTTTTTCCTTTGGCAGTCGAACCTCTTCACGACGCCGTCGTCGAGGACATGTTCGACAACGCCGAACGCGAGGCGACGGGAACGCTCGCCCGCCCCGCGAAATGGCCCCTGCGGGTGCGCCTGCTCCGGCGGCTCTTCCGCTAAAGGAAGCTGGCGGGGTCAACAAGTAGGGGAGGCGGCGCGGGAACGGCCCGACGTCGAACTCCGCCGCGTCCAAACCTTCCGTTTTGACTTCGGCCGCTGCCGGTGATGTGACTGCCGGTGAAACGAATTACTTGCGCGAGGCGAATTGCGCGATCGCCATGACGAGGTCCTCGACCCGCGCCCGCGACCAGCGCGTGCGAGGGTCGGGCTCGATGAAGCTGAAGATCGTTGAGGCCATGATGTAGACGGAGGGCTTCCATTCGGCGACGTCGGTGCTGCCGAATGCGCGCAGGTAACGCGGAGACTCGTAGGCCGGCCCTCCTAGGCCTATCTTTGCCACGAGGCCCATGATCGCGGCCCCGGCCGCCCGGCTCATGAGCTCGAAGCCGTCGGGGCCGGCCAGAGGGGGAACGAGGCGGTAGCCGAGGATCGCCGAGAGCTGGGCGTACACGCGGGCGCGGGCCAGCACGTATCGGTCCTCGGTCGCGGCGAGCTCGGCCGCGACGGCGTCGCGAATGCCGTCGTCGGCGATCCCCTGGTGGCAGGCGACGAGGGCCGCGAACGTGTTCCACTCCGGGGAGGCGACGATCGAATCGTAGTCGGCGCCGATCGCCACGCGGAACATTTCGACGACGACGTTGCGCCGCCCCTGGGCCGTTCCCAGGTGCTCGATGCGATCGAGGACGATCGCGCCTGCGGGCTCGGCGATGGCCGACTCTGTGACCGGAAGGGTGGTGCCGCTGGCGAGCTCGAGCAGCACCTCGCCGTAGAACTCGTGGAGTTTGGGCCAGCGCCGATACGCCGAATCGCGCGGCACACCGGCCTCCTGGACGATCTGTTCGAAGGCGAGGTCGTCGAGCTCCGCGGAAATGCCCTGTTGGTGAATCAGCGAAACGGCGACGTCGAGCATCTTGCGCTCTGTCTCCCTGTCGTTGATTCGCGTGGTGGGCATGGCAAGAGTTTAACAAGGGCGATGCGGCAGCAGAGTAGGCCGAAACGACGCAGACAGCCTCCGAACGCAAGCTGATACAGTGGCGTTTTCAATCGACGTGCAGCGGGAATTCCGGCGGTTTTCAGCCGATAGAGCCGCGGCGCTTTTCGCGAACGATTCCAATTGACACGGGCGAAATAGACTCCCCGGGCGACGGTCATAGGCACCGACGGGTAAAGGTGCCCATCCTGCTAGAGTACTGGGCCGAAGCCTAGAGCATGAGGCCCAAACCGAGGGATCCTACGGCCAGCAGAGGGAACGCGCCCTGCTTGACGGCGGCACCCCTGTGCGGAGCGGAGGCGATGAAAAGGACTGCCGCGGCGGCCAGCATCGAACCGGTGCCCGCGAAGGCCAGCGTCAGCCCGACGGCGCTCGCCCCGGCAGCCCACGCGGCGATTCCGACGATTGCCAGCAGCGCCAGGAACAGGTTGTAGAAGCCCTGGTTGAAGGCCATGAACTTCGTCGTCCGCGCCTCCTCGACGGAGCCCGTGCCGAATGCGGCCCGCGCCCGCTCGCTCTCCCAGGCGATCGACTCCAGATAGAAAATATAAATATGAATGAACGCGGCGACGGCGGCGAAAATGAGCCCTGCGACGATCATGGGGCGCCTCCTTCAGTTGACGGTCGGTGAGTTTGACTGTTGGCGGGCTTGATTGTTGGAGAAGTCGGCAGCCGACGAGCGCGGGCAGACAACCGGCGAGCGCAAAGCCCGACGGCCCGAGAAGCGCCCGCTCGGCCTGCTTTCACGGGCGCAAACGGGCGCTTTCACGCAGGGGCGTGCCCTCATAACTGTCAAGCCGCAACGGCTACCGCGGCCGACACTGTTGCGAGCGCCGTGGCTTCCGCCGGCTTGGGGCGAAGACGGCCCTTTTCATCACCCAGTCGAAGGCCCTCGTGGGCAGCATCGCATGGGCTGCGACCAAAGGCTTGGCGCCGAAGCCGACGAGGTAGCGGGGCCGGGGCCGTTTCGCGTTGACGGCCCGCGAAATCGCTCGCACCACGACGTCGGGGTCGGACATCATCTTGCCCGAATACTGGCGGCGCATGCCTTCCGCCGTCTTGACGGCCGTTTGCTCATACGCCCCGCCCTTCGAGGACTCGGCGAGGTGGTCGGCGGCAATGTCGGCCCATTCGGTTTTGATTCCGCCGGGCTCGATGAGCACGACGTCAATGCCGAACTCGGCCGCCTCCATGCGCAACGCGTCAGAAAGGGCCTCCACCGCGTACTTCGTGGCGTGGTACCAGCCTCCCATGAAGCTGACGAGCCGCCCGCCCATGCTCGAGACGTTGACGATCGTGCCCGACCGCCTTTCGCGCATATGGGGGAGGGCGGCCTTCGTCAGAGCGGCGAGGCCGAAGACGTTGACGTCGAACTGGCGGCGCGCCTCGTCGATCTCGACGTCTTCGATCGCTCCGTAGGACCCGTAGCCCGCGTTGTTCACCAGCACGTCGATGCGCCCGCGTTCGGCGACGACCCGCCCGACGGCGTCCTTGCACGCCTCCTCGTCGGTGACGTCAAGCTCGATGGTGTGCACGCCATATTCGGTGAGCTGCGCCATCCTTTCGACGCGCCTGGCTGCGCCGTAGACGGAATGGCCCTGCGAGGCCAGCTCTTTCGCCGCCTCGAACCCCATGCCGCTGCTTGCGCCGGTGATGAGGATCGCCTTCTTGTCTACGGCTTTGACCGCCGGGGGTATCTTCGCCATCGTCTTCCTTTCATGTAGTTTTGATCGTTTGGATCATTGCCGGATACTTTTGATCCGGTCTCTCGACGTTGTTGTGCTCGGAACCTCCGAAAGCTGCATCTCCGCCACTTGGGACGCTTCCGACATTTCCTAAAGCTTTCGATGTCTCTTGCCGCGGGAAAGCTCCGCGTCGTCGTCCCTGGGCGGGACAATGGCGCAAAGTGTTGTGGGGTGCCGATCCGAGATAAAAGTGTATCGATTTGCGGCGCGACGCACTCATTGTTCCGCTATGGGCGATTCGGGGGATATACGCACGGCTGACACGAGTTTCCGTTCCCAGAAGTTCGTCCTCGAAGCAGAGGGCACGCGGCTCGAACAGTGGGTGCCCGGCGCCGCGGACGACGCGCCCGAGTCCGCCAGGCAGCCCGTCCGAATCTGGCAAACATGTGGTAGACAAACATGTGGTAGACGTAGAGCGACCCGCAAACCGGCGCAGAGTGCCGCCGCGGCGAAAACGGACAAACCAGCAAGGAGGCCACAGCCACATGGACGACGATCGCGAGGGGCGCATGAGAGTCGGCAAGCCGCTTCTTTTGGCCGTCGACGCGGGATTGTTGCTGTATTGGACGGCCGTCTTCCTCGACCTCATACCCAAGGAGCAGCGCTTCAGAGACTACTCCAACCCGATCATGCAGGCGTGGAACTGGTCATTCTTCCCGCTCGACGTTTCGGCTGCGCTTCTGGGCTTTCTCGGCGTGTATCTCGTGCGCAAGGGCCGTGCGGCGGGCGAGCTGGTTGTGACCGTCGGCCTGACGCTCACCTTCTGCGCCGGATTCATGGCCCTCTCGTTCTGGTCGTACTACGGCGACTTCAACCTCTGGTGGTGGCTTCCAAACGCTGCGCTCGTCCTCGCCCCCGTCGTCGGCTTTCTGGAAATGTCGATCGGCAAGGTCTGCGGCAGGAAGGCCTAGCGGGCCATGCCGTCAGACTTTTCCAGCTTTCCAGCTTTCTCAGGCTTCTCACGGGCCTCGCGCTCGTGGTTCCTCTCCGCCTTTCCGAGCGGGCCTACCTCCGTTCAGGAGCGCGCATGGGCGGCGATAGGCAGGGGAGAGAACGCCCTCGTCGTCGCGCCCACCGGTTCGGGAAAGACGCTCGCCGCCTTCTTCAGCGCGATCGACCGGCTCATGCGCCGCTCGGCCGAAGACCGCGAGGCCAAGGGCGTGCGCGTCCTCTACGTCTCGCCGCTCAAGGCTTTGGCGGCCGACGTCGAACGCAATCTGCGGCGGCCGCTGGCCGGCGTCGAACGCGCCGCGCGGGGCCTTCGGGAGTCCGGCGAGCTCGACGATCGCGGGGAGAGCGCAGAACCCGCGTGTGAACTCGGCGTCGCCGAAGGGCCTGGGCTCGTCCGGGAGCCCGGCGAACCTGGAGAGTCTGGAGGCGAATTCGGCATCGGCGCAGCCGCCGCCCCCGTGAGCGGAAATACCCGAACGAATCCGGTGGAGGAGACGCGGGCAATAGACGCGGCCCTTCAAGGGCCGCGGACGAGCGTGGGCATGCGGACAGGCGACACGCCCGCGAAGGAGCGGCGTCGCCTCCGCGTCAATCCGCCCGACATCCTCATCACTACGCCCGAATCCCTCTACCTTATGCTCACGAGCGAGGCGAGGAAGACCCTTGGCGCCGTCTCGACCGTCATCGTCGACGAGATCCATTCCCTTGCGGGGAGCAAGCGCGGAACCCACCTGGCGCTGTCCCTCGAGCGCCTCGACGGGCTGTTGGAGGAGCCCGCCCAGCGAATCGGCCTGTCCGCCACCGTTTCGCCGGCCAGGACGGTGGCCGACTTCCTCGGAGGATCGCGTCCCGTCACGATCGTCGAGGCCGACTCTGCCGCGAGCCCCGACGTCGCGGTCAGCGTGCCCGTTGCCGACATGGCCGCCATTCCACCCGTCTCCGTCGCCGGGCAAATGGTCGTTTCGATGTGGCCGCACATCGAGCGGGCCATTCTCGACCACGTTCTTCGGCACCGGACGACGGTGGTTTTCGTCAACTCGCGGGGAGCATGCGAAAGGCTGACGGCGCACCTGAACGAGGAGTACGCGAATCGCTTCGGGGGAGCGGAAGGATCCGAAGCCGCAGCCGACGGATTCGCCGGGTCTGTGGCCGCTGTCGGATCGGTCGAATCCGTCGAGGCTCACCGGCAAACGCGGGGCCGTCCGGGTGCGGGCCGAAAGGGCTTGCCAGCCGGGGCGGGAGCGCATCGGCAGTCATGGGGGAGCGGCGACTCGAACTATTCGACGCCGTCCCCGGAGGCGCCCGTCATCGCCAAGGCCCACCACGGGTCGGTCTCCAAGGAGCAGAGGCTGGCCGTCGAAAACGAGCTGAAATCGGGCAGCCTGCGCTGCGTGGTGGCGACGGCGTCGCTCGAGCTCGGCATCGACATGGGCTCCATCGACCTCGTCCTCCAGGTCGCGCCCCCGCCTTCGGTGGCAAGCGGCCTTCAGCGCATCGGCCGGGCCAACCACGCCGTCGGCGGGCGGTCGCGCGGAGCGATCTACCCCGTGGAGCGGACGCATCTCGTCGACGCCGCCGTCGCGGCCGAGGGCATGCGGACCGGAGCGATCGAGGAGACCGAGCTAGTCGCGAACGCGCTGGATGTGCTTGCCCAGCAAACCGTTGCCGCAGTGAGCGTCGAGGAGACGCCCGCCGACCGCTGGTTCGAGACGGTGCGCCGCGCCGCCCCCTACGCCGCTTTGCCGAGGGAGTCCTTTGACTCCGTCCTCGAGCTGCTCTCCGGCGCCTACGCCTCCGCCGACCTCGCCGACTTCTCGCCCCGAATCGTGTGGGACCGCGAGGCGGGCGTTTTGCGCGCCCGTCCCGGAGCGCAGCGGCTCGCCGTCTCCTTTTCCGGCACGATTCCCGACCGAGGCATGTTCCCCGTGGTCCTTCCCGAGGGCGCCGAGGAGGCGGGGCGGCGCCGCGTCGGCGAGCTCGACGAGGAGATGGTCTACGAGAGCAGGGTCGGCGACGTCGTCACGCTGGGCACGTCGAGCTGGCAGATTCGCGAGATCACAGGCGACCGCGTCATCGTCGACCACGTCAGCGGGCGAAGTTCGCGCCTGCCCTTTTGGCGGGGCGAAGGGCCTGGGCGGCCGGCCTCCGCGGGCGCGGCGAAGGGCGCATTCCTCCGCGAGGCCGAGGCGAGCCTGGAACTTGCGTCGGGCCCGGAGGCCGCAGGAGGCCGGCGCCCCGCCGCCAATCCCGAATCGTCGGCGGGCGTGCGAAGCGAGCCGCACGTATCGGCGTCGTTCCTCTCCAGGCTCGAAAGCGCCGGGCTCGACGAGAACGCGCGGGAGAACCTCGTCTCGCTCCTTCTCGAACAGAAGGCCGCAACCGGCGCGATCCCGAGCGACGAGACCCTTGTGCTCGAGCGGTGCAGGGACGAAAACGGCAGCTGGCGCTTCGTCTTGCACAGCCCGATGGGCAGGCGAGTGCACGAGCCGTGGGCCATGGCGATACGCGAGCGCATACGCCGCGTTGCGAAGATTGAGCCGCAGGTGTTCGCGAGCGACGACGGCGTCGCGTTCCAGTTGCCCGCAACGATCGGCAGGCCTCCCGGCGCCGAGCTTGTGGTTTTCGACGCCGAAGAACTGCGCCGCCTCGTCACGAGCCGAATCGGCGGCACCGCCCTTTTCGCCGCGCGCTTTCGCGAATGCGCGGCCCGAGCTCTGCTGACGCCGTCGTCCCGCCCCGGGCGCAGGACGCCGCTGTGGCTCCAGCGGCTCAGAGCCGGGCAGCTGCTGGAGGCCTCGCGGCAGTTCCGCAACTTTCCCGTGTCCGTCGAGGCCGCGAGGGAATGCCTCCAAGACGTCTACGACCTTCCCGCACTTGCCGGCCTCATGGAGCGCATCGAAGCCCGATTCGTTCGCATCGTCGAGGCGGAGACGGCGTCGCCTTCGCCCTTCGCGCGCCCGCTGCTCTTCGGGTACACCGGCGCGTTCCTCTACCAGGAAGACCTTCCGCGCGCCGAACGGAGGGCGCACCTTCTCTCCCTCGATCCGGAGGCCATCGCCTCCCTCGTCGGAGACGGCGGCGTCGGGCAAGTCCTCGACGAAAGCGTCCTTGCCGAAGTCGAGGCCGAACTGCAGCGGCTGGCGCCTGGCCGGCGGGTCCGGCGCGACGCCGAGGCCGTCGCCGACCTTCTCCGCAGGCTCGGGCCGTTGACCCTCGAGGGGGTCGCCGCCCGCAGCGTCGGAGCCTGCGACGATGCGCCGCCTGCACAAGAGAAAGGGGACAGCGCCGCGCGGGAGGACGCGGCCGACGCGGCCGACTCCTCGCAGGCCGACGAAAAGCAGCCTCGACAGGAAAGCGAAAGCCGCTTCCCGCGAGTCGGCGAAGGCTCTGCGTGGGACGGCCAAGAGGAGGCTGCGGCCAGCGAGGCGGTTCGCAGCCTGCTCGAAGAGCTCGCGCAATCGCGCAGGGTTGTGTCCGTGCGCCTCGGAGGGCGTGAATGCTGGGCGGGCGCCGAGGATGCGCCCGCGCTCAGGCTTGCCCTCGGCGTCGACGTTCCCGAATGGGCCGCCGAGCCGGGCGGCTTACCGCGGACCTCGGCGGTTTCGCGCTCTCCGCTGGAGGATCTGCTCCTTCGCTGCGCGCGCACCCGAGCCCGCATCACAGCGGCGGACGCGGCGACAGAGTTCGGAATCGGACGCGCAACCGCCGCCGAAGCCCTCGAATCGCTCGCCGAAAGCGGCTCGCTCATGCGAATAGACGACGCGCACTGGATGGAGGCCTCCGTTTTCGCGCGGGTGCGCAACAGGTCGCTCGCCCGAGCCCGGGCCGCGATCGAACCGGTCCGCCCCGCCGCCTTGCACAGGCTGGTCCTCGAACGCGCGGGCATCGACCGCCCCGGACGGGGAATCGACGCCCTGGCCGAGGCGATCTCGCTGATGGAAGGTGTGTGGCTTCCGGCGTCGCTGTGGGAGTCCGTCGTCTTCCCTGCGCGCGTCGCGGATTACAGCCCGGGCATGCTCGACGAGCTCATTTTGTCCGGCGACGTCCTGTGGCAGGCGCGGTCAGGCGGAGAATCTGGGCGGGCAAGCAGCGAGGCGTCCCGAACGGGCAAAGAATCTGGACGGTTGGCCAACGACGCGTCCCAAACGGGCGGAGCGCCGGTCGGCGAGATCGCCTTCTTCCCCACGGATTCGCCGCTGGCCCCGGTTGCGGGCGCGGCCGTTTCGGCTGACGACGTCGGCTGGGAGGATCTGTGGAAGCTCGCGCGCGAGGGGGCCGCGACGGCCCTTTCCTTCGAACCGGTGCGCGCCTGCCTGCAGCCGCGCACCGCCGCCCCGAAGAAACGGCGGGTGACGAGCCGGCGCTCGCGCCGTTACGCCGCTTTCGCCGCCGCCCGGGCACTGAGCACAGAGGCGCAGGGCATTGACTCCGGCGGTCCGGCGCAGGGAACGCAGCCGGGCAATTCCCAGCTGCGGCAGCCCTCGCCGGGGAGTGGGGCCGCGGCAGGGGCGGAGCGGCTGGAGGCCGCGATGCTGCAAACGACGTGGCGCCGCCTGAGCCCGCCCCGGGTTTCCGCCGAGGAGGCCGCCGTGGCGATGGTCGAGTCGCTGCTCGACCGCTACGGCGTGGTTTCCCGAGACATCGCCCTTGCGGCAGGCGTCCCCGGCGGAATGGCAAGCCTGACGCCCGTTCTGCGGCGAATGGAGGACGCCGGCGCCGTCCTGCGGGGAACCTTCGTCCGCGGGCTCGGCCCCGTCCAATACGCCGAAAGGGGGACTCTCGACGCGCTGCGTTCGTTCGCGGACTCCCCGAGCGATGCCGACGTCCGCGCCGTGGTGGAGGGCGACAGCGAACCCGCGGCCGCAGTGCTCGATCTCAGGGACCCGGCCTGCCTCATGGGGCGCGGCGTCCCCTGGCCCGACCCGGCGCTGCCTTCGCAGATCGGGGAGCGGCTCGCCGCGGCCCCTTCTGTCGGCTTGCCGGACCCCTCGCGCAGGCCGGGATCGGCGGTCGTCCTCGTCGACGGAGAACCCGCGCTCTACGCGCCGGAGAACATGAAGGCACTGGTCTCCTATACGCCGGAGACAGCCGCGTTCCGTTCGGCGCTGCGCGCCCTGACCGAGTCCCTCAGGCGCGCGGCGGCGCGGGACCCGGGAATCGCCGCGAGGAAGCGGACGGTTGTCGAATCGGTCAACGGCGTCTCCGCGCTGGAGCGCGCCATGGGCGACGCTCTGGCCGAGGCCGGCCTGGCCCGCGATCCCAGGGGTATGAGGTTCGCCGTCGGCCCGTGACACTCGCGTCCTCGACGGCTCTGACGAGGGCTCGCGCAACTGGGCGAACGCGTGCATATCGTTCGCCTCTTCGGCGCCCGGGATACGGGTGCCTCTGCCGCCCGAGGAAGGCGCTCAGTCTAAGATTCGGCCCAAGAAGAGTCCACGCAAAAAAGCCCGGCGAGAATCTCTCACCGAGCTTCAATCCGTCGGGCTAGCGGGATTTGAACCCACGACCCCTTGACCCCCAGTCAAGTGCGCTACCAAACTGCGCCATAGCCCGTCGTCGCTCGTGCAATCCTGCGGCTCGCTTTCTTCGCAAGAAAGAGACTTGCAGGCTCCGTGAGGACGGCCCTCGCGGGTTTTCCCCGGAAGAAGCCCAGGATCAGCCATCGTTGTTGCGACCAGACAAGAATACACAACGGCTGGCGGGGAGACAACCGCGCGGAGTCCGACGGCGATTCGCTTCGGGCCCAAGTGAAAGTCAACAACGTAAAACCCATGGCACACGGGGCTCAAAGGTTATAGAATTGTGATCTACGGTTACGGAGGCAAGCCGGATCTTTATCCAAGGAGGATTTCAGTATGCCTGAACGGTTTGAGGCCAACGAGGCCGATCCCACCACGACCTCGGTTTTCAAGACCGTCGGCGGGGACTCGGACGTCAACATCGCCAGGCGCGCGTTGAAGCCGGAAGAGCAGGCGGCAATCGAGTCGCTGCCCAAGGGCTCCGCCTTGCTCATCGCACTTTCTGGACCGAATTCCGGGGCGCGTTTCCTGCTCAACGAGGACCGCACGAACGCGGGACGCCACCAGAAGTCCGACATCTTCTTGGACGACGCCACGGTTTCGCGCAAGCACGCCCAGTTCATTCGCAGCGGCGACGAGTTCTCTGTTCGCGACTCGGGTTCGCTCAACGGGACCTACGTCAACCGCGAGCGGGTCGACGCCCATGCCCTCCACACGGGCGACGAGGTCCAGATCGGCAAGTTCCGCCTGACCTTCTACGAGGCTCCGGCTACGGCATGACGTCGCGCCAACGCATGACGAGCGCAGCGCGCAAGCCGGCGGCGGCCCCCGAGGCCGAGGCCGTCGAAGCGCAGCCTGAGGGGAGGTGGCCCTTCGACGTTCCCCACGACCCCTATCTGAAGATAGGGGAGGTCCAGTCGATGCTGGCGGCGGAGTTCCCCCTGTTGACGCTGTCGAAGATCCGCCATTACGAGTCGATCGAGCTTGTCCACCCCCACAGGACGGCTTCGAATCAGAGACTCTTCTCACCCGCGGACTGCGAGCGGCTGCGCTTCATCCTGCGCGAGCAGCGCGACCGATACCTCCCGCTCGACCAGATCCGAGAGCTTCTTCGCCAGCTCGACGCCGGGCAACAGCCCGAGGGCACGCATCCGGGGCGGCTTCGCCTCATCGACGACGCAGCCAAACGCCCCCAGCCCGGCACGCGCCTGCGTTTGACCGAAGTCGCGGACCTCACCGGCGTCTCCGTCTCCGACGTCGAAGAGATGGTCGACGCCGGAATCCTCGCCGCCGACCCGCGGGGGCGCTTGACCGCGCAAGCCCCGGACATCGTTCGCTTCGCAACGATGCTGCTCGGCGCGGGCTTCACCTTGCGGCAGGTGCGCAGCGTCAGGACGTCCGCACACGCCCACGCCGTTCTAGTGACGAACTCCATCGCAACCGAGCGCGCCCGCAAATCCAGCGTCGCGCGAGAGAGGGCCATCGCCTCTGCGACGGAGAACTCAACCGTTATATCCCAGCTTTATCGCGCGCTCCTAACGGAAAACATCGAAGTCGAGCTGCGCTAGGAAATAAAATCGAATTTTCAACCATCTGAGTGTCGCTAGGGGAGTTCTTGCGGTTGATTCGAAGTTTAGACGCGCCGTACCACCATTGAGAGCCGTTCCTGCTATATCGTTGCCTGTGTAGGCGGAGCACCCCCGTCTATTTCACGAAAGTATGGAGGAAACCATGAGCGAAGCTCACGCGCACGACGCAAGGATGCAACGTGCTCAGCAAATGCTCTTCGGCGATCCGCTCCCAGATCTGGACTACGAGACGGGCTATCGCGGCCCTATCGCATGTCGCGCCGCCGGCATCACGTACCGGCAGCTCGACTACTGGGATCGGACGGGCCTCATCTCGCCATCAATTCGCAATGCACACGGTTCAGGCAGCCAGCGCCTGTACTCTTTTCGCGACATTCTTGTGCTCAAGATCGTCAAGCGCCTCCTGGACACGGGCGTTTCACTTCAGCAGATTCGGCTCGCAGTCGCGCAACTCGAGTCGCACGGAGTTGAGGATCTGGCTCAGATCACCCTCATGTCCGACGGGGCTTCCGTCTACGAGTGCACGTCCGACGACGAGGTCATCGATCTCGTCAAGGGCGGCCAAGGGGTCTTCGGCATAGCCGTAGGCCGCGTGTGGCGCGAAGTCGAGGGGACGTTGGGCGAGCTTCCGACGGAGCGGGCCGAAGAGGCCGGCGCCGTCGTTGTGGAAGACGAGCTCGCCAAGCGTCGCGCGGCGAAAAAGCGCAAAGCTTAAAGTGGACAAGCACCCTTGCGAGGGGCGCCCGCGCTGGCTTTGCGGGTTCCCTTCGCGGGGGCAAACTCCTCACACACCGGCTGTGGGCTCTCACGCGCCCCGGCGGGGCCGTCTCACTGCCCGGTGAGCTTGGACTCCCAGGCTGTGCGCACGGGATTCGCGTCGGCAAGCAACATGTCGAAGCGATCGTAGGCGACGTCGATCACCTCTGAGAGCGCGAGAACCTGCTCTTGCTCAGCCGAATGGCTCAGGCGGCGCGCCCCGGACTCAATGAGCCGCTCGGCCGTGTCCAGGGGGCCGAGGTATGCCACGAGCGGCCATCCAAACCGCTCGGCGTAAGCCTCGGACAGAGTGCTCAGCCGCTCCAGCTCTTCCGGGCTGGCTTCGCCGAGGGCCATCGACCCGATGTCGCGCGAGACTTTCTGGGCTGCGGCGTCGTCCTCCTCGAGGAGGCGCGAGATGTCGGGATAGTCGCGCAAAAGGGCGAGTTTGCGCTCTTGGCTGGCCGTGAGAATCGCCTTCTCGAGGGCGTCGCGGAACTCTTCGGCGTCGGCGAAGGGACGGCTCTCCCACGCCCTTTCCAAGGGCCACGTCTGCGTGTTGAAAAGCGGTGAGAAGGCCTCGACAAAGCGTTCGCGGCCCATGGCGTTGACCTCGTCGATGGTGAGCGCGCGCCCGTCGGGCGCGGACACCACCGGCGCTCCGCCCCCTCGCCCGACGTGGAAGAACAGGACATTGAGGGCGATCGCCGCGATCGCCCCGGCAGTCATGCCCGAGGCGAAGAAGATCCGAGCCCACGAGGGCATGGACTCGGCGATGAACGGCTTGAACGTCACGAGCATGGCAAGGCCGAGCGAGGTCGTTACGATCACGGCGTTGCGGTTGTCCCGCATATCCGCCTTGGCTATCGTCTGCATGCCGACCCAGGCCACGTTGGCGAACATGGCCAGGGAGGCGCCTCCGAGCACGGGGGAGGGGATCGTCGCCACGAGCGCCCCCGCCTTCGGCAGAACTCCGAGGATCATCATGACCACTCCCGCGCCGGCAGCAACCCACCTCGATTTCACTCGCGTGATGCGCACAAGGCCGACGTTTTGGGCGAAACAAGTGTAGGGGAACGAGTTCATGACGCCGCCGAGGAGCGTCGACAAGCCGTCGGCGCGAATGGCCGCCGAAATGTCAGCCTTTCGAATGCGCTTGCCGACGATCTCCCCGGTGGCGAAGACGTCGCCCGTCGTCTCGACCATCGTCACGGCCATGACGATGGTCATCGAGACGATCGCGCCCGCGGCGAACGTCGGCGTCCCGAAGTAGAACGGCGTGGTCGCGGCAAAAGAGCCGGCGCTCTTGAAGGCGTCGATGTCTTTCGGGTCGAGATGGCCCAAGACGGCGGCGACCGCCGTGCCTCCGACGAGTCCGATGAGCACCGCGATCGTTGCGAGAAAGCCGCGCAAAAAGCGCTGGGCCAAGACGATGGCGGCCAGCGTTCCGAAGGCGTAGAGCAGCGATCTCGGCTGCAGGGGAACCGCGCCGTGGGCGGAAGAAGCCGACGGCGCGGCGGTGGCGTATCCGACGAAGTCGGAGGCCGAAACCGACAACAGGGTCGTTCCCATGACGAGGAGGACCGTGCCCGTGACCACGGGCGGGAAGAAGCGGACGAGGGCCGCGAAATAGGGCGCGGCGAAGAACGTGAACAGGCCGGAGGCGATGACGGCGCCGTAGATCGTGGGAAGGGCCGAGTTCGGGTCCCCGCCCCGCGCCGATGCAACGCCGATCGCGATGATCGGGGCCACCGCGGTGGTGGTCACGCCCTGAATGATCGGCAGACGCACGCCTACGAAACGCGTGATCCCCACGCTCTGGATGAGCGTCGCGACGCCGCAGGTGAGAAGGTCGGCGTTGATGAGATGGATCGTGGTTTCCGCGTTCAGGTGGAGCCCGCCCGCGATGAGCAGCGGAACGATGACCGCTCCGGCGTAGAAGGCCAAAACATGTTGAATGGACAGAACGGCTAATGTGGGCGCGCTGGGCGCCCTGTCGACTGGATGGGCCACTTCCTCATATTCTCAGATAATCGAGGGCGTCCAAAGCCGACGTACCGCGAAAGAAATCATGAGCCCTGCACGCGCGCGATGCGCCAGGCGTTTGAAGCAGAGAATTGGAAGCTGTACGGGGAATGCCTCACCCTGCGAAACAGTCCAGGGACAGGGGAGAGCGCGAAGCTGCTCGGAAGGGTTCAGCGGGCGCCGAGCGAGCGCGTAACCTCGTATCCCGATTCGACGTCGCGGATCGAAACCTCGACGATCCCGTGCCGGTCCACCGTGTAGCGCTCCTCGATGAGGGGGCCGTCGCCCGTTCGCTGCACTTCGACGTCGTCCACGTCCACCTCGCCGCCGCGCAACGCGGGGTCGAAGGGAAAAGCGAGCGTGCCGCACGGGACGACCTCGCCGCGCGGCACGCCGTCCGCGTCCGTCCGCGTGTATTCGACGAAGCGATACCAGCCGACGTTGTGCGCCGCCCGGTAGGTGCGAACGACCGTCACATCCTCGTTCGGGCTCACGCGCTGCTCGCTGCCGAGCAGGGGATCGAAGGATATGACCGAGCCGCCCTCGCGGTCGCGGAAAACGCCGACGCCGCGCGCCAGCCTGTCCGTGAGCGTGTAGCCCGCCGACGGGTCGGCCGCGATGGCCAAGCCGATCGCGGTCGACCCCGCGGTGTAAGGGGAGCGGTGGACTCGCCGGCCGTACCTGGATCGCAGCGTCCGCCCCACGGCCGGAAGCTCCGATCCGCCGCCGACGACGTAGAGGCCGGCGACGTCGTCCGGGAGCTTTGACGCGCCGCCCTCGTCCTGGGTCAAAAGCGGCTCCATCGTCGCGAGGGTCGACTCGATGAGCGGGGCGACCAAATCGTAGAACTCCTTGACCGGAATCGACGTGGGGGAGGAAGAGCCGGGAACGTCCACGGCGACGTACCGGGACTGCGGGTACAGGGACTCCTTGGCCTGACGGGCCGAGTCGAGGAGCCTCTGCCATTCGTCTGCGGCGAGTTCGCCGCGTCCGGACTTTTCGAGAGCGAAAGAGGCAAGGGCGACGTCGAAATCGTCTCCGCCGACGTTGTTGTCGCCGCGCGAGCCGAGCACCTCGTGGCTCTTGTCGTCCGCGGCCACAAGGGAGGCGTCGAAGGTTCCGCCGCCCAGGTCGTAGACGAGAATGCGCGTGCGGCGCGAGTTGAGCGACTTCGTGAGCCTGTGCGTGTACTCGAAGCCGGCGGCCGACGGCTCGTTGATCATGGCAACGACGTCGATTCCGGCGCGCCTGAAGCCCTCGAGGGTGATGAGACGCTGAGCCGAATGCGCGTGGGCGGGAATGCCGACGACGGCCTCGAGCTCGCCCCTGGCGGGCTTTGCGGCGGAGCGGACGGACTTCGCGACGTGCGTGAGGAACCCGGAGACGACGTCGATGAGCGGAATCGTGAGGCCGCCGAGTTCGACTTCGGCGTCTTGGTTGACGTCCGTGCGCGACAGAAGGCGTTTGAAGGAGCGCAGATGAGGAGCGCCTTTGAGGGCGAGGCTCGCGGCCTCGAAACCGTAGACCGGACCGGAATCTGCCAGCGCGACGATCGACGGAATGTACTCACGGGCGTCCGAGTTCCGATCTGAGAACGCGAGAAGCGGATAGTTGCCGCGGTCGGCGACGGCGACGGTTGTGCGCGTGGTTCCAAAGTCGATTCCGAGTCTCATGAAGCTGAGAGTACTTCATCTTTCGGCGTCGATGGGGGAATATCTCAAAGGCGGGTCGCGTTCTCGCTCTGTCCCGTTTTGACATAATGTGCATTATCGGATCGAGAGACAAAAGGGGCCGACGGGTGAAAGTGGCGTCATGTCGCGGCAAAACCACTTTGCCCGACGCTTCTTTGGCCTTCCCGTTAGACTGACCCGGTAGCCGAGGAAAGGAAAACCATGGCCGAACGTTCGCTTCGCGGAATGAAGATTGGCGCAAATTCACTGGAAACCGACGAAGGAGTCGCCTTCGTCGAACGCAAACAAGTCATCTACGCCTGTCCCAGCGGCCACGAATTCGGCGTGGCCATGGCGACGGACGCCGAGCCGCCCGCGACGTGGGAATGCCGCTGCGGCTCCGAGGGCCTGCTGCGCGACGAGCCTGCGACGGACGACAAGAAACCCGCCAAGCCTCAGCGCACGCACTGGGACATGCTCCTGGAGCGCCGCACCGAGGACGAGCTCAAGGAACTGCTCCGCGAGCGCCTCGAGCTGCTGCGCGCAGGCAAGCTAAGGCTCCGTCGACACCACGGCTGAACGCCTGGAGGCCGGCTGCTCGGCCTGCGAGTTTTGCGCCGCCGGGCGCCGCGCCCGGCGGCGTCACTTCCCGCGCAGCTTGTCGGCCGCCCGGCGCGCCAGTCCCGCCAGTTGGCGTCCGCGGCGCTTGGCGCCCATCGACGTCGTCCGTTTGAGCGACTCCGTGAAAATGCCGGCCGAGAGCTTCGACTCCCCCGCTTCCCGCTGGGCGAAGCTAATCGGCATCTCTACGATCGACCCGCCCAACTGGTGGACTTTGTCCGTCATGTCAGTCTGGAAGAAGTACCCCGCCGATTCGACGCTGGAAAGGTCGAGGCGACGGAGGAAAGCCACCCGGTAGACCCGGAAGCCGGCGGTGACGTCCGACGCCGGAAGCCCCAGCCACGCCTTGATGTAGAAATTCCCGGCGCGCGAGAGGATTTCGCGCGACTTCGGCCATCCCTCCAGCTCTCCCCCGCGCACGTAGCGCGAGCCGATGACGAGGTCGGGCCGGTCGCTCATGGCGGCCCGCTCAAGCAGGAGGGGAAGCTGTTCGGGCCGGTGAGAGCCGTCGGCGTCCATCTGGACGACGTGTGTGTACTCCTTGTCCGTCGCCCAAGAAAACGCTGCGATGTAGGCCTTCCCGAGCCCCTCTTTTCCCGCGCGGTGAAGGACGAGGACGTGGGAGTCGGCCGAGGCCAGTTCGTCGGCAAGGTCCCCCGTGCCGTCGGGGGAATTGTCGTCGACGACGAGGACGTCGGCCTCGGGGACGGCCGCCCGCACTCTGCCGACGATCGGCTTCAGCGATTCGATTTCGTTGTAGGTCGGTATGATCACGACGACCTTCATCGTTCCTCCTTGTTGTCCTCGTTGCCTATGTTTCCGATGCCGATGCTTTCAGTCCGACTCTCGCTCAGAATGAGCCGCCCGTTCGAGTCCGGTGCAGGCGGGTCGGGTGCGGGTCCGTTCGCGCCTTGAGCCTCGTCGCCTAAATTTGGCAGGCGCGGCCGCAGCCGGCCAAACTGCCGTCGGCCGAGCCGCCGCAGCTGAGGCAAGCGTCGCGTTTGCCACAATGCTAGCGCCGTTGTGGCCCCTGCGGCGAGGTTGCACGCCAGACGGATCGGACCGCCCCACCGGACGGCCGGCGTCACGTGGGTGTGGAGGCCGACGCTGGCAACCCGGGCGTCGGCCGTCCACATGCCGGTCTTTTCGCGCACCGTGCCGTCGGCGTCGACGACGCCTGAAACCCCCATGGTCGATATCTGTATCGCCGTGCGTCTGGTTTCGACGGCTCTGAAGCGCGTCATGTCGAATTGCTGGCGCGATTCCGCGGAATCGCCGAAAGACGCATTGTTCGTGGGAACCGTGAGGAGGGTCGCTCCCTTGCGAACCGATTCGGAGACGATCTCGTTGTAGGCGACCTCGAAGCATATCGGCGCGGCAATGCGCACGCGCCGCCCGCGCAGCGGGACGTCGAGAACCGCGGCGCCCTTCCCCGCGCGCATATCCGTTGAAACCTGGTCGACGGCCTTCGTGAACAGCCGGAAGAACCCGCGCGCGGGGATGTATTCGCCAAAAGGCACGGGATGCAGTTTCGTATACCTGGCGGTCAGCCCCTTTCCGGGAAGCCACAGCGTGTACTCGTTGTATCGGTAGTCTTCCGGGTAGCGCTGGATGCCGAGCACAAGCGGGACGCCGAGGCGCGACACCGCCCTTTCGATCACGTCGCGTGCTTCGGGCGTCGTCTCCGGATCGAGGTCGGACGAGCTCTCCGGCCACAGAACAAGTTCGGCGCCCTTCCCCTCGATCTTCCGCGTTTGCTTTGCCAGCCGCTCGGTGACGGAGACGGCCCGAGCGTAGCCTATCAGCGATTTGTCCCTCGAGACGTTCCCCTGGACGAAGCCGACCTTCGCGCTTCCTACGGGCGGGCCGCCCAGCGGAATGGCCGCTGCCGCGGCAAGCGCGGCACAGACGCCCGCAGCTGTGGCGAGGGCACGGCGCGGGCGGGCCCTCGCGTTCTGCGCGGCGTATGCGAGAGAGGCTCCCAGCGCGACGACGGCGAAGCTGACGAGCTCCGTCGAGCCGTAGGGCGCAAGGTGCACGAGCGGCCCTTCGACCTGCCCGAATGCGAGCTTGCCCCACGGCATTCCGCCCTCGGGCCACGTGCCTTGGAGGTCTTCGACGGCGACCCATACAACGGCGAGAGCAGGCACGAGCTTCCAAGCGCACGCCTTGCCTGCGGCTGCGGCCTTGCCCGCAGTGGCCTTAGGGTCCTTCGCCTTTCCCGTGCCCGTCGTCGCTTGCGCGCAACCGCCCCATGCCCGCAGGAACGCCTGCCAGACGAGCGCCAGAACGCCGATGTAAAGGGCGAGCACTCCCCCGAGCCCCGCTCTTGCGATCCACGTCCCCGCGGCTTCGGTGGCCCAGTCGCACAGCAGGCCGAAGAAAACCGCCCCCGTCGCGAAACCGCAGGCGAAACTGGCGCAAAAGCCGCGTCCGCGCAGCGCCGCGACGAGGAGGGCGACGCCGAGGACTGCCGACGGCCACAGATGCAGGGGGGCGAAGGACGCCCACAGGCACACGCCCGCGCCGACGGACAGGGCGGCCGGGCCGAGGGGCGCGAGCCGCCCGCTCATGCGACGACCTCGCTTCTGCGCACGCGCGAGCGGGCGAGGCCGGCGACGTCGGCGATCCACGTGCCTTCCCCGGCGACGGCGAACTGCCCCAGCAGATCGATGAGCCTGCGGGCCGCCGCGATGAAGTCGCCCGCGGCCATCCTGGAGGCGCGCAGGCACTCGTCGAGGCTCGCGCCCGAGGCCCAGGCGGCGAAAACGTCCGCGCACCCGGGGGTGACGTCGCGGGTTCTGGCGATGCCGTGCCTGTCCTCGACGGAGCGGAGGAATTCGGCCTCGCCGACGGCCTGCCTGGCCAGCTTCGTGAGCACGGGCGAGCGCGGCCGCGCAGTTCCAAGCCTGTCGTCGGCGAGGAACATCGACGCCCACCCGGCGAATTCCGAGGGAGTCAGGCCTTCGGCGAGCGCTGAGAGGCACGTGTAGGCCAAAAGGTCGTTCTCCAGGTGAAGCTTGCGCAGCGTCGGGGCGCCGGGCCCCGGCTCGATTGCCCCGCCGTGGTTTTGAAGCACGCCGACGTCGACGAGCGCCGCGGCCGTCGCGTCGAATTCGCGCCCGACGGAGTCGGTGAAGCCCGCCGACGTCTTCTCGATTTCTGCGGCTCGGGCGTCGAGCGACAGGAGGGTTTCCGCATCTTTGAGGTGGACTGCCAGGTCGGGGCACGCCGAGCACGGGTGCGCGGCCAGGTCCGCATCCGGGCCGACGGCGAATCGGGACCACGATCCGAGAAGGTCGCGGTCCACGCCCAGTTCGGTGCGTTCCTCGACCTGCTCGACGATGGCGTCGGCGAGGTCTTCCCGCGTCGACCTGTCTTTGAGGCGCCGGCCCACGGGCAGGCTCACGGCTCCGACGTCGCGCAGCTCCGAGCCGAGGTCCGCCTCGCGCAGCCAGGAGATCTCCCCGTACCAGTCGATGACGCGCAGCTTGCCGCGATCGGCCGACAGGACGAGCACGTAGTCGACGTCGCCGTCCCTGTGCACGGCGTAGAGGCGTCCGTTTTTCGCCTGTGCGAAAGAGCGGGAAACCCTCTCGCGATACTCCCTTTTGGCTGCCTTGCGCACGGACTTGGGCGCCCTTCCCGAGGCGGCGCGCAGGCGCGCGTATTCGACGACGTCGCCTGCGTCGCAATGCAGCCTCCCTTCCTCGGCGGAAATCCGGCGGCGAATCCGTGCCAGGCGAGCCTCGAGCTTGGCGAGGTCGGCGTTTCGTTGATACTGCGCGAAACTGCGCCCCATCATTGCCCGCGCCTGCTCGTAGGGCATTCTGGCGAGGAGGTTGACCACGGTGTTGTACGAGGGAACAAAGGCCGAGAGGAGGGCTTCCACTCTGCCCGAACCGAGGTCGGCCAGAATGTAGGGGTCGAGGTCGGGCCCGGCGAGGACGACCGCGTGGCCGACCGCGTCTTTTCCCCTGCGGCCCGCGCGCCCGATGAGCTGCGTGTACTCCGTGGCGCTCAGGTCGATGAACCCCTCCCCGTCCCACCGCTGCAGCGATTCGACGACGACGGTGCGCACCGGCATGTCGATGCCCAGGGCAAGGGTGCCGGTCGCGTAGACGATCCGCAGCAGGCCGTCCTCCATGAGCTTCTCCGTCAGCTCCTTGATCGCCGGATAGACGCCCGCGTGGTGGGCGCCGTATCCGCGAACGAGTGCGCGCGCGGCGGCGTCGAAGCCGACGGCGCGGCGGTCGGATTCGCTCAGGGTCGCGCGCACCTCGGCAATCCTGGCCGCCGCCTCGGCCCGTTCTTTCCTGCCCGTGAGCGCAATGTCCCGTTGGAGAAGGGCCTCGACCGCCTTGTCGCAGCCTTTGCGGGAGAAGATGAACTCGATGGCCGGAAGCATGTCGCGTTCGGCCAAAAGGTCGATGATCCGCCGGCGGTCCCGGTCCGAAATGCGCCCTCGCCCGTCCGGCGGCAGCTTCGCGATCGCCGAGACGAGTGCGCCGAGCGGGCCGCCGTCCTTGCCGAAAAGCCGGAAGACCTTCCGTCCCACGGCGACCTCCTGCCGGAGGGGAACCGGCCTGACCGTGCTGTGCACAAGCTCGGTCTTCCCGCGCACGGAGCGCAGCCATCCCGCGAGCTCCCCCGTGTTCGGGACGGTGGCCGACAGGCCGATGAGCCGGCAGTGTTCGGGCAGGGTGAGGATGACTTCCTCCCACACCGGCCCGCGCTCCCTGTCCGCGAGATAGTGGACTTCGTCGAGGACGACGTATCCGACGTCGTCGATGTCGGGCGAGCCCGCGAAAAGCATGTTGCGCAGCACCTCCGTGGTGACCACGAGGATTTCGGCGTCGCGGTTGACGGAGACGTCGCCGGTGAGCAGGCCGACGTACTCCTCGCCGTGAAGTTCGGCGAGCTCGGAGTATTTCTGGTTCGACAACGCCTTGATCGGCGCGGTGTAGACGCAGCGTTTCTCCTTGGCCAGGGCAAGTTCGACGGCGAAGTGGGCCACGACCGTCTTCCCCGAGCCGGTCGGCGCGCACACGAGGACGTCGCGGTTGCGCGCGACGGCCTTGCACGCGTCGATCTGGAAACCGTCGAGGGCGATGCCGCGGGCCGCGTATTCTTCGACGAAATGGTCGACGTGGTCCAATGCGTCGTTCATATGAGCACCTCCACCGCGCCTGGAAGGCACGTGACGTCGATTGGGAGCGTTCCCAGCCTATCGCCGTCGGCCATGGGATCGGGCGGCCGCGCGCCCGCGCACGGCTCGCCGGCGATGCGGACGCGGCGCGCCCGAACGAAATGGACGAGAGGATGGTTCGGGTGGCGTCCCAACGCCAGCCGAGGGAGGAGGTCGATGATCTGCAGTCGGCTCAGGCCTGCGGCGAAGACGACGTCGGCCAGTCCGTCCGTCACCGTGGCCGACGGCGCGATCGGCAGGCCCGCGCCGAAGAAGCGGGTGTTGGCCACCGAAACGAGTGTCGCCGGAGCCGAGCACGCCCGCCCGTCGATCTCCAAGCGGAAGCCGTAGGGCGCGAAGTTTGCGACGGCTGAAACTATCCCCCTCGCGTAGCGCGCTCCCCCGCGCGGGAAGGAGAAGGAGTTCGTCCGCCGATTGACGTCGGCGTCCAGGCCGGCGGAGACGACCGACATCACCAGCCTGCTCCCCGCTTTGGAGGCGACCTCGAGGACGTCTGCGGCAAACGTGCGCTTCGATTCGAGCGCGTCCAGGGCGAGCGCGAGGGAGGCGTCGACGTCGCGTCTGGGCAACCCGAAATGCCGCGCCGCGTCGTTGCCGGTCCCCACGGCGAGGATTCCCAGCGGGATCTTGGAGTCGGCCAGCGCGTCGACGGCTATGCCCACAGTTCCGTCGCCGCCCACGGCGAAGAGCGCGTCGAGCCTCTCGGAGGCGACGGCGGCCGAGCTCATGCGCGCGGCTTCCTCCGCGGATCCCGCGGTCAGATCGACGACGTCGAAGCCCAGGGCGCGCAGGCAGCGGGCCGCGTGTATGCCGTCGCGTTCGGCAAGCCCGCGCCTGCTCGTCGGGTTGACGAGCAGGCCGATCCTCGCGTGAGGCGGGCCGCTCATGCGGCCCCCGCCAGGCCTCGGAAGCGCTTCGCGAGCCGCGCGGCCGTCTCCCGCGGCTCGACGGCGCGGACGGCCGGACCCAGCTGGACCAAAAGCGAGGCGAGGAATTCGTCGGACGTCGACACAAAGGACACGTCGTAGTCTCCGCCGTCGCCGTTCGACCGCCTCATGCTCGCACCCGGCAGGGCTTCGCCGATCCACCGCCCGGAAGGGTCCACCGTGACAGTTATGCGCTGGCCCTCGGGGCTCCAAGACTTCGCCTCGTCGACGACCGCCGCGCGGGCGGCAGCCGCCTCCGCCCTGCCGGCCTTGCGGCCCTCGTGGACGCCCCCGATCCTGTCGAGGCGGTACGAACGCGGCCCGGCCGATGTGACGGCGAGAAGCAGCGGGTTGTAAGCGGCTTGAATTTCGACCGGAAAGGCTTCGACCCGCGTGACGGACTCGGCGAGGTTGGGGCCGGGCCGGTGGTAGGTGAACTCGATGAAGCTTCTGGAGGCGAGGGCCCGTTCGACCGCGGCGAATGCTTCGTCGCCGATGACGGGTGCGGGCCCGTCCCACATGGCCGAGCCGAAGCCGGCGCCCTCGGCTGCTCCGACCAGGGTGGCGCGCACGTGCGCGAGAGCGTCCCGCGCGTCGCCCGAAGGCGTGATCTCCGCGATGGAGTCGATGACGGCCACGAGCGCGATGACCTCGTCGAGAGTCAGGGCGAGGTCGGGAACGTCAAGCTCCCCCGAATCGGAAAAGGAGACGTAGGAGTCGGGCGTCGTCGGCTCTTCCCCGGCCTCTTCCTCGCCCGGATTCGGAGGAAGATCGAGGTTGAACGGCAGGCCGTACCCTTCGATCTCCACCAGCGACGCGTCCCACAGCAGGCGCAGCACGCGTTTCCATTCGATCCCGAAACGCTCGGAAAGCTCTCGAAGGCTCGCCGAGCCCCCGGGCAGGGACGAGAGAAAGACGAGCAGAGCGTTCGTTTGAACTATTCCCTTTCCGCTCACGCCGCGGCCCCTGTTTTCATGCGTTGGCCGCCGTTCCCGTGCGTCTTCCATGCTTTGGCCGCCTGTTTCATGTCTCGTCCCGCGCCGCGGCCTGTTTTCGTACCCGCCCTCATGCTTCGGGCTCCAGCCTCAAACCTTCGCCCCCGGCCTCACGGCTCGGCTCCCCCAATCCGGCAAGGTGTTCCAGCCGCGCCCGCCACTCGGCGAGCAGTGCGGCGTCGCCCAAAAGGCGCACGTCTTTCCCGTATGCGAGAAGGGCCTCGAAGACGCGCTGGCGGCTGACCGGACCTATTTCGACGACGTCCCAACCAGCGGGAGCCGCAATTTCGCCGCCTTTTTGCGCGGTCGCGGAAATCGTGCCCGGCAGGCCGTCCATGTCGCTTGCAGCGGGGGCCTTCCCAGCGTCTGAGGGACTCGTTTGCCCTGCAAGTGCAGAATTCGCCTTCTTTGCCGGCGGACAAATCGGGCGTCCCTGAGCGAGGAGGGGCGCCGCGGCCCCGGGGCGCACCGCCAGCACGGCCCGCACGGGGGCGAAGGCGTCCTGCTCGTCCGCGGACGGCGGCTGGCTGGCCGGTCCATCGACGGAAAGCGAACCGGGCACGATGCGGCTGATCCGGAAGGTCCTCTTCGACCAGGTCGGCGAGACCTCGGGGCGGGCCTTGCCCGCGACGCGGCGGGCTTGTCCCGTGACGTAGAAGGCGTCGAAATGCTGGGCGAGGCTCCGAGGCTCGAGCTGATACCGCGCGGGCTCCGCCCCTCGCCCTTCGTACGCGAAGGAGATCCGACGTCGATATTGGAGCGCCCGCGCGATTTGCACGACGTCGTCCCCGGAGGGAATCGAGGCTCGCAAGTACTTCGGCGCCGAGCCGTCCGCCTCGCTCGTGGCCAAGATCTTCGCCATCCCGGAGTGGGCCGCCCCCACGAGCCCGCCGCCCTTGCCCAGGCCGACGAGCAGGGACCGCACCAGGCCGACGTCGAGGGCGGACATCGGCGCGATGATCGGGGCCGTGCGGTCGTATCTGTAGACGTCGCCTTCGTCGACGGCAATCGGGTACCCCGCTGCCCTCAGAGCGGCGACGTCGCGTTCGAAGACGCGCTGGAAGGTCTCGCGCGAAGCGTAGGCCGCGTATGAGGGAATCCGTTGGCGAGCCTGCGCCCGGGTGAGCCCCCGATGCGTCAGGGCGGCAAGCAGCGAAAGCTGGCGCTCGCCCGCGTGGTACTCCGATTGCTGACTCACATGCCTAGGGTAATCGAAGGGTAGGCTTGGGTGCGTGATGATGTGGCGAAACGGTGAGATAGTCTCACTCGGAAAGACATGGGACGGATGCGTCGAATGCCGGGTGCTCCTCGACGACGGCGAAGAGGCGCGGGCCCTCGCCTACACGCAGCTGGTGGGCCGTCCGGAGACGGGCCAGCGGGCCCTTCTCACCGCCTCCGCGGCGGTCAAGGGCCTGGGAACGGGGGGCTATCTCATGGTGGCGGCCCTGCCGGACAACTTGCCGCCGGATCCGCCGCCCGGACCCGGGCACATCGTCAAGGCACGCTACACCCCGCTCCAATACATGACCCTGGGGGCCGACGAGCAGGAGTCCGAGTGGCACGAGGCCCTTCGAGAGGCCGACTCGATCGATGGCATGCCGGTCCTCGTCGCCGATCTTCATTCAGCGGTCCCCGCGGCGGTCGCCGCCGTCCGCGCGCGTCGGCCGGGGGCGCGCATCGCCTACGTCATGGACGACGGCGCGGCCCTGCCGGCCTGGTTCTCGCGCGCAGCGGCCGCCATGAGGGAATCGGGCCACATCGTGGGAACCATTTCGTGCGGCCAGGCGTTCGGAGGCCAGCTGGAGGCCGTCAACGTCCACACGGCGCTGCTTGCGGCGAGGATCGTGTGGAAGGCCGACCTCGCCGTCGTCGCCCAGGGCCCTGGAAACCTCGGAACCGGGACGAAATGGGGATTCTCGGGAACGAAGGTCGGCGAGGCGCTCAACGCGGCCGCGGCGTTGGGCGGCGTGCCGATCGCCCTGCTGCGCATGTCGAACGCCGATTCCCGCGGGCGCCATTTCGGCCTCTCCCACCACACGCACACGGCGCTCAGCCGCGTGGCACTGGTCGAGACCCTCTGCCCGTGCCCCGTTCTTGACGGGCCGGAAGCATCCGATTCGGGCTTGCCGGCCGATTTCAGCGCGTCGGATAAACCTGGTTCGCCGGCCGATTTCGACCTGTCGCACGATTCGGGTTCGCCGGCCGAGCCGAAGGCGAGGAAGCTGTCTTCCCTCGTCGGGGCGGACGTCCGCCGGCTCTTGGCCTCCCAGCTCGACTCCCTCTTCGAATGCGAAAGGCTCAAGCGGGTCGACGTGCCGACGGACGGCCTGGACGAGGTTCTCGCCTCCTCCCCCGTGCCCTTGCGGACGATGGGACGCGGGCTCGCCGAAGACCCCCTCGCGTTTCTCGCCGCCGGCGTCGCCGGCTACGCCGCGGCAGACGCGCTATGACGAATCGCTTCACGCCTTGGGTCGCGCCGCTCCACGCGCCGCGACCCGTGGCTTCACGCGCCGGCGCCGCCCGCGTCCTCCGTCACGGCGTGAGGATGTACTTCGATCCGACTCCGCGGGCCATGTCCTCCAGGCTTTCGACGAGCGCCTCCAGCGGGCGGACCTCGGTGCACAGGGTCATCCCGTCGAACTTGCCGGACGAGAGCAGCTCCACCGCGATCTGAACGAAGCGCGGCTGATGGTGGTAAACGCCCTTGAGCGTGTACTCCTTGTAGTGCATGTCCGAGGAGTCGACCTGGAACGGGGCGTTCTTCGGGGTCCCGCCGAAGAGCACGGCCGTTCCGCCGGGGCGCAGGCACAAAACGGTCTGTTCCCACACGTTCGGCAGCCCGACGGCCTCGATGGCGACGTCGGCGCCGCGTCCGCCGGGCGTCAGCGGCCGGATCGCCGCCGCGCATTCCTCGGGCGTCTCCAAACCGGTCAGGTCGACGACGGCGGAGGCCCCCGCGGCCTCGGCCTGGGCGAGGCGGCCTTGCGAGCGGTCGGCCACGATGACCGTCGCTCCCCGCAGCTGCGCGAGCCTCAGATACATCTGGCCGATTGGGCCCGCGCCGTTGACCACGACGGTGTCTCCGAGCGCGATTCCCGATTCGTGCATCCCGTGGACCACGGTCGACAGGGGCTCAAGCGGGGCGGCAGCTTCGAAAGCAAGGGTGTCGGGGATCGCGTACGTGTTTCGCTCGACGATTGCGCGCGGGACGACGATCTGCTCGGCGAAGGCGCCGTTGAGGTACTGGAGGTTCTCGCACAGCGACTCGCGCCCGATGGTGCACGCCCAGCAGTGTCCGCACGGGGCGGTGTTGGCGGCGACGACCCTCTGGCCGACCTCGAAGTCGGCCACGCCTTCGCCCACCTCGGAGACGATCCCGGAGAACTCGTGGCCGAAGCGGGCGGGCAGCGTGGGGAAAAGGGTCGGATGCCCCCGCCGATAGGATTTCAGGTCGGTTCCGCACGTGGCGGCGGCCTTGATGTCCACGGCGATCTCGCCCGGGCCGGGGTGCTCGGCGGCAATGTCCTCCAGGCGCAGATCGCCGGGGCCGTAAAACATGTAAGCCTTCACACGGTGTCCTTTCCGACGTCGCGTGCCTGCGTGACCGGACGGCGACGCCTTCCGTACGCGGACGCGCCGTCGCGCCCGCCGTCCGGCCGTGCGCCGGACGCGTCAATCTTATCGAAGACTGCCGGATTCTAGCGAAACAGCCGGGTCGTATCGACCACCGGCGGGCGACGCGAAGGCTCCCGCGCTTCGAGCTGGCTCAATTGGCATTCGGGCCGCTCCGGCGCTCCCGCTGCGCAGCCCCGGCGATCGGCGACGTCGGCGCCGTCCGTCAGTCGAGCGAGATGTGGGCCTGAGAGACCTCGACTGGATTGCGAAGGAGGCGCGCCTCCTTCATGAACTCGGCCATCTTCTGCCATTTGGCGGAATCCTGCGCGCCGAACTTGCCCGTCCCGTACAGCTTCATCGAGGCGGAAAGGACCTTGGACGCGGTGGCGCGCTGCTTCTTGTCGGCGAGTGCGGGAACGCGTTTGCGCACGATGTCGAGCGTCTCCTCGGGGTGGGTGCGCATGTATGCGACCGCCTTGGTCAGGGCGGCGAGGATCTTGCGCTCCTTCTTCGAGCCCTTCTCCTTGAACGAGTCGAGCGAGCCGAGGCCGGCGCCGACGAGCGGGATTCCGCCCTCGACGGGGTCGATCGTGCGAACCGGGACGCCCTGCGCTTCGATGGCGACGGCGTCGGAGTTGACGAAACCGATGACGGCGTCGACCTTCCCCGAGGTCAAGGCGGCCGTCTGCGTGTACCCGATGAACTGAATCTTCACGTCCGACTCGGTCAAGCCGTTTGCCTTGAGCATGGCCTGCAGGCTGAAGTAGTTCTCCCCCGCCTTGCCGGGCAGTCCGATGGTCTTGCCTTTGAGGTCTGCCGCGGAGCGGATGGTCGAATCGCGCGGGACGATAACCTTGACCGGGTATGTCTGATACATCGTTGCCCAGTTGTACACTTTGATGCCGTTGGACCGATTTTGCAGCATTTCGTCGCCGCCCGCGACGACGACGTCCTCGGTTCCCTGCTCGAGCGCGCCGAAAAGCGACTCTTGGGCCCCGTGATGCCGCAACGTGACGTTCACTCCCTCATCCTCGAAATAGCCTTTGTCTTCGGCCACGTAGAAGGGCGCGAATTGGACATCCGGCACGTAGGTCAGGCCGATCGTGACTTTGCCGCCCTCGGAGGCCTTGTCGTTTCCGCCGCATCCCGCGAGGCACAAGAGCGCAGCGGCGAGAAACGCGAGGATTCTCTTCGTGGATATCATCGGTTGTCCTTCCATTCGGTCTTTTGAGTTTGGCCCGGCCGGCATTCGGCGGCCAGCCCGCCCGGCCCTGATTCTGCCTTTCGCCGTCAGGGCCGCTTTCGATCTTTTCCGTTCGGCCCGCCCGGCCTGCCGCTGTACGGCCCGCCCGGCCTGCCGCTGTACGGCCCGCTCGGTTTCATCGTTCGGCGCCTTCCCCGTCGAGGCGCGCTCCGGCACGGCGTTCGAACAAGCCGAAAAGGGTGTAGACGCACATTGCACACGCAGCCAGAAGGGCGATCGCGGCGAACATCCCCGTCACGTCAGCCGAATGCTGGGCCGACGTCAGGGTGAGCCCCAAACCGTCTCCCCCGGTCACCATTTCGCCGACGACGGCGCCCGTGAAGCTCAGCGTGAATCCCGTGCGCAATCCCGCCAGGATCGAGGGGGCGGCCATGGGAAGCTCGACGCTGCGGGCCAGCCTCAGGCCGTGGGCTCCGTCGAGCCTGGCCGCGCCGAGCACGTCGCCGTCGACCCTGGAAATTCCCGCCGCCGTCGTGACGATCATCGGGAAGACCACCATGATCGCGCAGAGGACGGTGATCGAAACCGCTCCGTAACCGATCCAGATCGTCAGCAACGGCGCGACGGCGACGGCGGGGATGGCCTGCGAGGCCCCGATGTACGGCTGGACGGCGCGGGCGAAGGCGCGCCATCTGGCCAGGGCGTACCCGAGGGGGACGCCGACGGCTGCGGCCAGAGATGCGCCGAGCAGCGCCTCTTTGAGGGTGGCCCATGCGGCGGAGGCGAGGTATCCGTCGCGCAGCCCTTCGTAGGCGCGCTTGGCGACCTCGACGGGGGCGGGAAGGAAATTGGCGTTGACGACGCCGAAGCGCACGGCTGCGTCCCATGCCAGCAGGAGCAGCAGGCCGAGCACCGCCGGCGCCACTGCGTTTTTCTTCCTCATCCCTTGCCTTCCGGTCCATTCCGGGGCAGGGACGAGCGCGGCCTGCGAAGTCTGGACGACGTCGCAGACAGCCGTGCGCCTCCCATCCGGACTTTGACCGTCGGTCAAGGAATTCCACCCTGTCAACCGCTTGCGCGGGTCGCGGACTGTCACCGCCGGTTCAGACTTTCACTGACCCCGGAGCACGTTTGTGTTCGTAGCGATTATGCCATATACGCGGGCAAACGCAAGTTCGAGACGACGGGAGCAAAGGCGGCCGTCCGGCGCGCTTCGCCGCACTGAGGGGCTCCAAACGCAAATCGGACGCAGGCCGGGCATCCGCAGCTGCCTCAGCCGCGCGGACGCCCGGGGCCGTCGGGCGCCGCCAGGCGCCTGGCGGCCTCAACCACCGACGCCCTTCTGCGCCGATGCTCGTTTTCGTCGATCGGCCTGGAGACCATTTCGGCGACTTGCGGGACGGCCGACCACCACCCTGCGAGGGAGAGAATGAGGAAGGCCAGGTGGTCGGCGTCGATCGCCTCCGTCACATGCCCGCTCTGCTGGCCTTCGGCGACGGCCGACGTCTTCTCGCGATACCGAGCCAGGCGGTCGTCGTCGCTCGGGACGTCCGCGCCCAAGACGAGGCCTTCCCACAGAAGCAGCCGATTGAGCTGAGGGTGCTCGCGATGGTAGTCGTAAACGCGCCCGGCATAGTCCCCGACGTCGTCGACGGCGAACGAAATGGGAACGGCCCGGGCGACTTTCGCCATTTCCTCTCGCAGCACGTAGGCGAAAAGCTCGCGTTTGGCCCCGAAATAGTTGTAAACGCGCTCCTTGTTGACCCCGGCGGCCTTGGCGATCCGCTCGATCGTAGTCCCGTCGGGCCCGTAGGCCGCGAATTCATCGACGGCCGCCAGAAGTATCTTTCTTTTCGTTCCCTCGGTGTCCCAGGCCATGTCGGTCCATTCCTTTCCAGGCGGGTTGCCCCGCTCGAGGCGCCACGTTCGCGGCTTCACGCCGTGGAAAGCTCGGCGTCGCAGCGTCCCATGTTCCGCGTTCGGCGGGCGGGCGGGCCAATCCGCGTGTTCTGCGTCACACGTTCAACGCTCGAACAGGCCGCCCGAGTTTTCGGCGTGCGACCGCGCCAATCCGCGTGCCTGGCGTCGCGCCGCCGATTCGCGCGTTCGGCGTGGCGTCACACACCATCTCCAACGTGAACGTTGCTTTCCGGAGTCAAGAGTACTACGGTAATTTCCAACGTTTTCGTTGGAAAAGAGGTTCCCCATGTCGCCTTCAATCGACCGATCGTCTCCCCGGAGCAATCCCAATCAGCACGCCACCGCCGCAAAGTTCCCGGCGGGCGCAGGAACCGTCGGCCTCCTCGTATTCACCGCGCTGGTGGTCGTCTCTCAGCTTTACGCGGCGATCCCGCTGGCCGGCCCCGCCGGGAAGTCGCTCGGAGGCGACGCCGTCTTCGCTTTGTCGACCTGTTTCAGCGCGACGTACGCCCTGGGCTTCGTCCTGTGGGGCCCCCTCGCCGACCATTTCGGGCGACGTCGAACGATGCTCGCCGGGATGATTCTGCTCACGCTGGCGACGGCCGGATGCGCGGCGGCCCAGTCCATTTCGGCACTCGCGATCTTGCGCGGGCTGCAAGGAATCACGACGTCGAGCTTTGCCCCCGTCGCCCTCGCCTACATCGCCGAAGCGGTCGAGCCTCGGCGCCGCGCTTTGTCCATAGGTGCGGTCTCCACGGCCTTTCTGGCAGCGGGAATCGTGGGGCAGGTCGTTCCGCAGGCGCTCGCAAACTGGGCCGGTTGGGCATCGGCGTTCCTGGTCAGCGCTGCGGTGCTGGCTCTGTGCGGGGCCGCGATCTTCGTTCTCGTGCGAGAGCCTGGGCGCGCGCCCGGCCTGGGTCTGGGCCGCCAGTTCCGGCAGATCGGCAGATTGATCTGCTTGCCCGAGATGTTGACCTTGTGCGCCGCGCACGTCACGCTTCTCATGTGCTTCATCGCGATGTACACGGCGCTCGGGGCGCACACGGCCTCGCTCGGGCTTTCCGACTCGGCGCTCATGTGGATCCGCCTATGCGGGCTTCCGTGCATGTTCGCGGCACTGGCCGCCGGCCCGTTGGCTCGCAGGCGCGGGGTCTCCGGACTGGCTCGCGCCGGATTTCTCCTGGCCGCCTGCGGGCTCGTCCTAGAGGCGCTGGCTTCTTCCAACGCCGTCGCCCTCACAGCTGCAAGCCTCGTGTTCGTCACGGGAATTGCTCTAGCCGTTCCCGCCATGATCACGCTTTTCGGCGAGGTAAGTGCGCCCCATAGAGCCAGCGGAATGGCGATCAACGGGCTCGTCCTCTTCATCGGGGCTAGCCTCGGCCCGCTTCTTGCGGGCAGCCTCGCCTTTCGCCCGCTGATGTTCTGCTGCGCAGCGATTCTCGGCGCCGCCGCAGCGTGCCTCGTTGCCTTTTCGAGGATCCGGCGCACGGCGTCGGCGGCGAGCTGATGCGGTTCGGCGGACGCCACGCCATCGACAAAATACCGCAATGCTAACCGACGTCAAGGCGCCGATTGGTATCGTGGCGCCCATGGAACGATCCGAGCTCTCCGTTCGCCCGGCGTCGCCGAAGCGTGTCGCCTTCTGTCGCAAGAAAGGTTTCGTGCCCACTGGCGAGATCAGAGAGGCGAAGGACATGCAGACAATTCGCATGGAGCGGCGCGGTGCCTTGTAGAGGCTGTCGAGCGCCTGCGGGCATCTAGATGTGAATCGAGCATCCAGATGTACAGGTAATTGGTTTGGCGATTCATTTGTTTGGGGTGCGCGCTTTCCGGATAACCCGCGTGTCGCCGTAGTCGCGCGGCATTCTTCATGTCGACACCTTCGTGGGCAGCCGTAATCACAAGCAAACAACCTGGTCGGCCTTGCTTTAGAGATTCGATCTGTCTCTTCCACCGATCTATCTCTTCTATGGACCTGCTGACTATGAGAAAATCTGGAAGGCTACACCGGGCAGAGGAACCAGAAGAGGACATCATGAGTGCTGATCTGTATAAGCGACGACGTGCGTTTGCTGGTGCAGCCTTCTCACACGCTTTCATCCTGTCTGCAGTTATATTCGTATCCTAAGTATATTTTGGATACTGCGCCCATTTATCATAGTCATCTTCACCATTATTCCAGCTCTGTTTCTCGTTCCCTGCGTTTGCCTTGTTCTATCGAAGAAATTCAAATGCTATTTCAATCCTATATGGCTCCTATTTACGACTATTTTAATTTACGCTTTAAGTTTCTTTGCCGTACTTGTGTATATCATGATCTTTCGTCATATACCTCCGAATAAGTTCTTTTATTACGAACTTGAGATGGAGTGGCTTTGGAGTGTTTACGGCTACCCCACATGGGTATACGTCGCCGGACTCACAATTCGAGCCTTCAACAGACGAAAGTCAGCGCAGCTCAGGATAGCGAACTCGGACCAAGTAGATGGAGCTGACCTAAAGAAATCGTCTACTTAGATCAGTCCCGCTGCGAGCTAAAGGAAGCCGACGGAGGGAGGGGATCGTTCTCGAAACCACCACAGAAACTGCTTTGAGAACGTCAGCATCGAAAGTGCCGGAAGCTATCCTTTCTGACTTGGCCATAGACGGTATCGCGTTTTCCCGATCTCGCTCTTCTCGCGAGAAGAGCGAGATCGGGTTGAACCTTTCGTACCAGTTTGCTTCTGCCCGGGGATCAAACTGCAAACGCAGGAACGTTGTTGCGAACTACTTTCGCAGGTGGAGCTCTTCCCCGATAGTGCCCTTCACACAGGAATTGGATGATAATATAAGTCAATACCGATATTAAGTAATATATAAATATAGCTAGAAGTAAATAGAAAAATGAACGAGATTATCGTTATAAATATTCGTTTCAAGATTCGTTTGGAACGTTGCTTCCGTGATAAAGCGCCTGACTGCGGAGAAAATAGACTCAAAGCTACGCACATGATCCAGCAAAGAAATCCAAGAGAGAGAGTAATGACAATACGTTTCTCTATAAGCGTTGGCAAAAGTTGCGGATCTGCAGTAGATTCAACATGCATTTGACATGGAAAACTCCGAAAAAATGAATATACGCCGTCTTCGGTGATAAATGCGGCAGGCGCCGGTGAAAGAAGGAGTAGGCCAAGCCACCACAGAGTGCGTCTGATCGCCGATATCTTGCGGTAGCGTATTGAGTTTGCTGACGACTCTTCTTCAGTCTTGAAATCATCGAGATCGTGAGAAGCGGTCATCATTCGCTCTCCTTTCAGCCACATTGGCCCAGTGTTGCCCTTCTTATTGGGGACCGATCCTAGGATATTATGTCATCGACGAGGATTTGATAGGAAAGCGGCATATGCGCGCGCAAGCACTTCAGCCTCAGAAGCAGAAGGGAGACGATCCGCGCCACAAGCATTTAGAAGTCTGTCTTCGCTGAAGGGAATGTTCTCAAATCCCCATGCGTCAATGCCGTCAGCCACTTTCTTAAAGACCGCGACAACGTTATCAGTATCAGCATTGAAACGTTCGCGATAAAAATAGGCAATACGATGGATCTCACTTCGAGCAAATACGTTGCTCATTGCGTCAGTCAGAGAGGTATCAGACGAGTGCCTCTTCATATGCCGCGCAATGAGCCACGCATCAGCGTCGGCTAGCACGTCGCTGTAGCCAAACCCTTTACCGCCACTGACAGTTCCTAGGTTAGCATGCAGCCACGAAGTCAAGTTTGTGCTCTTTGTTTCTTTTCTGTAAAAACCCCACATTTGTAACAGGTCCAAAGGCCAGCCTCCTAAATCTCCCAAGCCGTAGTCTCCGTGTCTTTCCTCAATACCCCACGTCAAACACCCAAGCGCCGTAGCGGCCATGTGAGCAATATCGCGGCGAGGCAGCGTTCCTTTAATGACCGGTTGCTTACTGCAAACGTTGTCACACAATGCGCGTGCAGCCGCAAGTTCAGAAGGCGTAGGGAGTTCGGGGGTGTATAGCCGCCATAGGCCAGTATAAGAACCTCCCCAGTATTCAGGTTTTCTTAGCCACTCAAGGATGAACTCGCCTGTAAAGCCTCGATAAGGCTTCACCGGATTGAAAAGACCCCCCATTCCCGACAAACACTCTTGTTCTGTTGTCTTCGCCCATTTCAATAGCGGATCTTGATCGGGTGAAGTCGGATCCTTATCGGGATATGGCGAAGGAGAAGTTGATGAAAGGATGACATCACATGCGGGGACTCGTCCCGAGTGTGCGACTTTGTCGAGATCCCATCTTCCGCCGTAGCCACTAATCTCTGTAAACTGGTCATAGTTCCAGTTGGTCGGAATCGGATAACCTAGGTTGCCCGAGAATCCATAAGACATATCGGAGACAAAGCTAGAGATAGCATGTCCATTTTTTGTGATTCTTGTACAAGTATTGCGCGATGCATAGATACCTACGCTGTAACCTCCTCCTAGATTCGCCTTTATTGCCTTAAAATAGGGATCTACGACCTGATCGATTTGATACTCATAAACGTCCATATCGACAGCAAAATAAATGATTGTAGGTGGTACGCCGAGCCTCTGGGCAGCAGACTGGGCTTCACGAGCGTGGCGCGCGCCGTTCTCAGGAGTGAAATCGGATAGCTGACGCGAGTTCTCCTGGAAAATCGGGAAGAACTTCATGCCTCCCTTGACAATCCGCTCGAGCTCGCCTGGGCGGATTGCTTTGAAGTAATCTTCAGGCTTCTTCTGGTCCTGGCCCGGTTCAGTCAGATAACGCCCCACGATCTTGTACCCGTCGGACTTGAGTTTTGCGAGAAACTCATCGGTGATTTCAAATCGAGTGTCACAGGCCACGCACGGGCGGTCCGGGTCGCCTTTCGACGTAAGCAGACTCATCCATGTGGTTCGATCAACCTTTCCGCTCACCGGAAGGGCGTACTCGCGCTGGAACTTCTCAAGATGCTCAGTTGCCTCGGACCATTCGCTGCTCACAGAAGCGGGATACCCATTGCACGTGAGCATTACCGAAGCGAACCACACCCAAGTGGGGTGCGATCTGGCATTTGAGGCAGTTATGACTTTCAGGCGGGAACGAGTTCCTGCACCGAAGTTTCCGGTCGCTTCGGCCGGAGTGAATCCCTCAATGGCCTGCAGCACCTGTATGAGGGCCTTGTTCATTTCCCGCCCGTACACTCCATCAGTGGGAACAATCCCCACATAGTCGCCGTAGTCACGGTTCAGCTTCTGTTGGACCTTGCGAACAGCCACACGTCCGCCACGGCGAAAGAGTAATACGAACTGGTCCATCGTCAGCAACGCCTTCATGATTCCAACCGTGACGGTGGAGTCCCCGCCAATGCCAATGTCGGTTTTCAAATCTTTGATCGCACTGCCGGTGCCGCCATAGAAATGCGTGGTGATATTTGATCCGGTGGAATAGCCTTTGCACCACAGAGCACACTGGATGATCGCATACACGTTAGATGTGGATGTATCTCCGGGATCCTGCTCCTTGATTCCCTGCGGCCATCGCGCAGTGAAACGCGTCTGCGTGCCCGCACCGAAATTGTTCGCCGTCTCGGTGATGCCCAGCTCAATCTGCAACGCCCGGATCAGGCCATGGATGGTCTCCCACCCGGTTTGCCCGTCCTCCGACACGCTGCCGAAGCCCGGTCTATTCTTATAAGTCGTGTTCAGCCACTTCTGCGCTTGCCGAACCATCTCGTCTGGCACGGTTTCCCCTATGTCTCATGTCGCGGAAGCGATCGATTGCATGCCCGCGCCGCGGCTCAATCTTTTACGAGGCCGCCTTTCAGACGGCCTCGCCCCGACAGCCTTCTTCGAATGGCTTTCGGCAGATTGATATTACAAGAAAGTAAGGTTTTTGGCTGTTACCAGGCGCACAGCTCCGGCTCAGCAGCAGTGCTTGGACGCCAAGGAACGCAAAAAATCGACCTCCGCCGCGGCGTCGTCGGCCTTGTAGACGGCCGATCCCGCAACGAAGTTGTTAGCTCCCGCCTCGGCCGCTTTCTCGATCGTCGAGCGGGAGACTCCGCCGTCGACCTGGATCCACACGTCCAAGCCCGCCGCCTCGATGGCTCGGCGAGTGCGCGAAACCTTCGGCATCATCGCCTCGATGAAGGGCTGGCCTCCGAAGCCGGGTTCCACCGTCATGACCAGGATCATGTCGAATTCGCCGAGGATGTCCAGATAGGGCTCGATTCCAGTTGCGGGGCGCAACGCCAGGCCTGCGCGCCTGCCCATCGCCCGAATCTCGCGGGCGAGGCGGATCGGCGCCTGGGCCGCTTCGGCGTGGAAGGTGACGGACTCGCACCCGAGCTCGGCGTAGACGGGCGCCCAGCGGTCAGGGTCCTCGATCATGAGATGGGCGTCGACGGGGATCGGACTGGACTTCACGGCCGCCTCGGCCAACGGCAGGCCGAGGGCGAGGTTTGGGACGAAGTGATTGTCCATGATGTCCACGTGCGCGAAATCCGCATTCGAGATTTTGGCAAGCTCGTCGGCGAGATGCCCGAAATCGCAGTTGAGAATCGACGGTGAAATGACAACGCTCATGGGGAAAGTTTAGCTTGTCGTCGAATCGGCCGCCGCCTCGGCGTCAGCGGCCTCCTTGGTGATGAGGGCGATGAACATTCCGTCTGTGCGGTCCGCGTCCGCCCATAGCTGCACCATGCCGTCGCGCGCCGAAACGTCGCGGATCGCAACGCGGTTTGCAACCTCCCCGGCGTCGAGGAGCTTTGCGCGCCCGTGGGCCGCGAGGAAATCGCGGACGACGTCGCGCGTCTCTGCGAGCACCGGCGAGCACGTCGAATACACGAGCGCGCCGCCCGGGCGCAACGCCTTGAACGCCGAGGCCAGGAGCTGCCTCTGCAGCTTGGCCAGGCCGGGAATGTCCTTCGGGTCCTTGCGCCAGCGCGCCTCGGGGCGGCGGCGCAGCGCCCCCAGGCCCGAGCATGGGGCGTCGACGAGCACGCGGTCGTAGGCGTCGGGCTCCTGCGTCCCGAGTTCGCGGCCGTCGCCTAGACGAAGGGCGACCGTGTCCTCCCACGGCTCGACCGACGCGGCGACGAGGTCGAGGCGGTGCTCCTGCGGCTCGTTCGCGTGGATGCGGGCGCCGCGCCCCTGCGCGATCGCCGCGAGAGTGGCGGTCTTTCCGCCCGGGCCGGCGCACATGTCCAGCCACAGCTCGTCCTTGCCCTCAATGGGCGCAGAGGCGAACATGGCCGCAATGAGCTGGCTCCCCTCATCTTGGACTCCCGCGAGCCCGTCGCGCACGGGGTACAGCCGGTGCGGATCGCCGCGGCCGAGCAACACCGCGCTCGGCATGAGGCAGCCGGGGAACGCCTCCATCTTCGCCGCCTCGACGCGCTCGGCCAGGGCCTCGGGGCTGATTGCACGGGCGGCCAGTGCGACCTTCGCGGGGGCGTTGTGTGCGGCGAGAACCGATTCGACGTCGTCCCTGCTGCGCCCGGAGGCTTCGAGCGACTCCTCAAGCGCCTCGACGATCCACCTGGGATGCGAGTGCCAAAGGGAGAGGAACTCCGTGTGCGAAGCGGTGGACGATCGGACGATCTCTGGCCATTGGCCGGCCTTTTCGCTGATGCGGCGCAAAACGGCGTTGACGAATCCTCCCGTGCCCTGTCCGAAGAAATTGCGCGCGATGACCACCGTTTCGTGGATGGCCGCGTGCGGCGGGGTCTCCATTGCGAGCAGCTGCTCGCATCCCATCCTCAGCAGGTCGAGGACCGGCGGGTCGATGTCGTAGATCCTGCGCCCTTTCGCGCAGCGGCTGATGATCGCGTCCCACCTGCCGCGCATGCGGAGGGTACCGTAGCATAGGTTCGTGGCGTAGGCGGCGTCGAGCTTGTTCAGGCCGGCGCGGGCGATTTCGACGGGAAGGACGAGGTTGGCGTACGCGTCGTCCTCGTCGACCGCTCTGAGGACCTCGAAGGCGACGAGCCTGGCCGCGTTGGCTTCCTGCCGCCCGGGATGCCAGCCTTCGGGCCTGCGGTCGCGGCGGCCGTCGCGTCTGTTGCCGGCGCCGTGCCTCTCACGTGCGTTGTCGCCGTCGTCGGCGCGGGCGGCGCCTTCGATTCTGCGGCTGTTCCTGCCCTCATGAGGTTGCTCGTTCACTCGTCACTCGCTTTCCGCGTCGAATCGCGTCTCCGGGGCCAGACGCGCGCCTCGAAGCCACGCGCTCGCATCCATCGGTTTCTTTCCCGCCGGAGCCACGGCTCTTAATTCGACGGCGCCTGCCCCGGTCCCCACCAGCGGCGGCTTGCCGGATCTGATTTGCCCCGGTTGCAGATCGACGACGTCGGGGCGCGCCGCCAGCGGCCCGAGCTTGATCCGCGTTCCCTCGAGCGTCGTCCACGGCCCGGGGGCCGGCGTATGCGCGCGGCTGCGCCGATCGATCGTCAGGGCGTCGAGGTTCCAGTCCACGCGGGCGTCCGCCGTCGAGATGCTCGGCGCATAGGAGGGCTCTCCGCTTTGCGGGACGGGCTCGGCGCCCCGGCCGAGCCGCTCGAAGGTTTCGACCAGAAGACCGGCCCCCGAATGCGAGAGGCGCTCGAGGAGTTCGCCCGCCGTTTCGCGCTCCCCCACTTTTTCGACGACCGAGCCGAAAATCGGCCCCGTGTCCAGGCCCGCCTCGAGTTTGAAGGTCGAGGCCCCGGTCGTTTCCTGGCCGGCCGCAATCGCGTACTGGACGGGCGCGGCTCCTCGCCACTGTGGAAGGAGCGAGAAATGCAGATTGATCCAGCCGAAGCGCGGAATCTCCAGAAGCGAAGGAGGAATGAGGAGGCCGTAGGCGACAACCGCCACCGCTTCGGGCGCGAGCTCCTCGATCGCGCGCCGGACGTCTTCGTCCTTCTTGAGGCTCGTCGGCGTGTAAACCGGGATTCCTCTGTCGTCGGCCTCTTCGTGCACGGCCGACCGGGCGAGTTTATGGCGCCGCCCCGCCGGGGCGGGGGCGCGAGTGAGGACGGCCAGGACGTCGTGTCCGGCGTCAAGGAGGCGTTGCAGCGACGGCACAGAGGCCCGCGGCGTTCCGGCGAAGAGAATTCTCACCCGTTCAGTGTAGGCGACGCGAGGGACGACGGCTTCGACTTTGCGTCTGCCTCGTCATTCTCAAGCGCCGCGCTTGCCTCGTCGCTCTCGAGCTTCGAGCCTCATCGTTTTCGCCTGCGGCGCTTAAGAATCTCGCGAAAGAGCAGCGCGGCGCCCACGAAGAGGGAGGCGACGGAGGAAATCCACGCGAAACCGACGGGCGCGAGGGCCGCAAGAAGCAGGCCGAAGCCCGTGACGAGGGGCGACCGGCGGTGCAGCCCGAACGCCGCGCATGCCACGCCGACGCACGCCGCGATTGCAAAAGGGGCGAGGCCGGCCGTGCCGCCGTCGTAAAAGAAGGCAGCCCACAGGCCGTAGACGGCCCCGGCGGAGGCGAGGGCAGTCGCGACGGACCCGGCCGCCATATCGAGGCGGGGCAAGGTGTTATTTGCAGGCATGGGCTACCGCCTTGAATTGTCGTTGACCTTGGACTCCGTCGCCATGTGCGCACCTGGACACGAGCGATCCTGCTGGAATACCGCTCGATATCGTGAATCATCATAAGATATATTAGTGTTTCGGAGCTCAATCCCTGCCATCGCAATCTAGTATTGCACCGCATCCAGACACGCTAGACATCAGGATCGACCTCCAAACGCAGGGACGGGCCAAACTGCTTGGCAGTGTATTCGCGGTGTGCGGCCCTCGCGTGCGCGGCGAGAGAGGACCCCAGAGCGTGTGCGCACCGGACGTAGACCGTGACCTCGTCCTTTCTTGCGACGCCGCCGTGCCCGGTTTCGCTCCGTCCGGATGCATTTTGGCCGACGCCGTTGTGCCCCGCGCCGCCTCGGGCAGCGGCGTTGTTTCCGGCCTCGGCCCGCAAGCCTTCGTTTCGCACAGCGACGTTCCGCCTCGCATCGTTTCGCGGCCTGGCGGACGGAACGGGGCCTAGGAGCTCGTACCCCGAAGCCAAACGCACGATGCCGCCGGCCAGCAGCGGGTCGCGCGCCTGCGCGTCCGAGGCCGCGTCGCCGTGGCGTTCGGCAGACCGTTCCCCCTGAGCTTCCGCCGCGAAAAGCGACGAACGCAGGACCCCTAGGTAGGTGCGCACCGATCGGGATTCCCCCGTTACGGCGAGCCAGAAGGCCGAGGGCGGAAGCTTGAGCTCTCGCCTTTGCGCGTACAGGCCGGCTGCGAAATCGGGCTGCCCCCACGTGCTGAGCATCCTGAGGAAAACGGGGTCGATTCCTCCGGCGAACATGACGTGTCCGCCGTCGCGCGCCGGACGGACGCGCGCGACGATGCGGCAGGCCTTGCGGACGAAGCCGATTTCCGAGCCCGGTCCGTCTCCCCTGAGGAACCGCGAATCAAGGACGAGGGCCGCCCGGTACCCGCCCTGCGCCGCAGGCTCGGATCCGGGCGTGGCGACGACGATGCGAGGCTTGCCGGAGACCGAATCGACAATGCCCTCGCTGGCCTGCGAACCGGACATGACGATTCCCGTTCCGGGAAAGGCCTTGCCTATTTCTTCGGCGGTGCGGTGAGAGCCGAGGCGCACCGCCCGAATGCGGCCTCCCCCGCATTCGGGGCAGCGCCATCGGGCGGCTGACAGTCCGCACCTCCGGCAGCGCGGCTCCGCCTCGCCGAAGTCGAGGCCGAGACCGCCCCCGCACGTTTCGCACCGCGCGATTTCCCGGCATGAGGCGCACGCGGTCATCGGGATGTACCCGGCTCTGGGGACGACGACGAGAACCGGTCCCTCGTCGAGGGCGTGCCTGACGAGCGCGAAGGCCGACTCCGGCAGCCGCGACCATGAGGCGTCGTCGCGCTCCCATTGTTCGGCCGCGCTCACTCGCGGAAGGCTTGCGCGCAGCGCCGACGGCTCGCCGCGAACGAGGGCGGCCTCGCCCCGCTCGATCATCGCCTGGGACGAAAGCGAAACGCACCCCGACAGGGAAAGGAATGCCGCGCCTTCCCGGACCGCGCGCATCGCGAGAGCCTCGCCTGCCCTCACGTAGGGGGCGTGCTGTTCGCGCAGGTTCGGCGAGGCGTCGTCGAGCACCGCGACCAGGCCCAAGTCGCTCACGGGCGCCCACACGGCCGAGCGGGTTCCCACGACGACGCGGTCGATTCCGGTGAGGATCCGAAGGAATGCCGCATACCGGCTCTCATGCGGCTCGTCGGCGACGACGAGGGCGACGCTCTCGCCCGTGGCGGCGGCGACCCCCTCGGCGATGCGGGAGGCCTCGCGCCTCGTGGGGGCAACGACGAGGCAGCCGCGCCCCGACGCGCGGGCGGCCGAGACGGCGTCGGCGAGCATGGCAACCGCATCGCTTCCGGGGAGCTCGCAGCACACGGCACTCGGCCCTTGGCCCGCGGCGATGCGCATGAGGAACGCCGGGCCGCCGAGGTAGGCGCGCCACGGGCTGCCGGCGGCGGTCTCGTAGGACTCGACGGCGAGCCGATCGGCCGCGACGGCGCCGCCGTGGGCGGCTAGATGGGCCTTTTCCGCGCGCGCGTGGCGTTCGGGAACCGCCAGAGACAGCAGGTCCGCCGCGGATCCCGCGCACCGGGCGGCCACATCGACGCACAATCCGTACACTTCGGGTGTGAGGACGGGGAGGGAGGAGACAACCCTGCGCAGCGGGCGCAGCCTCCCCGCGGCCTCCGAGGTCGAATCCCTGCCGACGATGAAGCCGCTCGCCCGATGCGCGCCGACGTCGACGACGACGCGCGCCCCGACGACCGCCGACGAGTCCATCGACGCGGGGACGAGGTAGTCGAAGACCTTGTCGAGATGCGGCTGGCGCAACAGCACGTGGACGTGGGCGACCGGGGACCGCACCTCGCCGACGACTTCCCGTTCGGCGCGCGCGACATCAAGCAGCCCCGCCTGCTCTTCGGCCGCGGGAAGCTCGCCCAGCCCCGGAAGCGTCATGTCCATGGGTCCATTAAACCAAGAGCCTCCGACAGTTTTCGGGGGAGGCGAGCGGCGAGCTTCAAATGCGGGTCAAACGGACGTCGATGCGAAGCCCGGAAGCGTGTGGCTTCGACGGCGGCCTGGCTGAGCTCACGAGTCCGCTGTGCGCCGGATTCAGACGGCGCGCAGAAGCTCGTCGACGCGATTCGTCCGCTCCCAGGCGAAGCCCTCGCGCCCGAAATGCCCGTAGGCCGACGTCGCCGCATATATCGGGCGCTTGAGCTCGAGCTCCTCGATGATCGCCGCGGGGCGCAGGTCGAAGACCTTGGTCACCGCCGACTCGATCCGCTCCACGGGCGCCGTCTCCGTGCCGAAGGTGTCGACGCGCACAGACACCGGATGGGCGCGGCCGATCGCGTAGGCGACTTGAAGCTCGCAGCGCTCCGCCAGCCCGGAGGCCACGACGTTCTTCGCCGCCCACCTTGCGGCATAGGCGGCCGACCGATCGACCTTCGAGGGGTCCTTCCCCGAGAAGGCCCCTCCCCCGTGGCGGGCCATTCCGCCGTAGGTGTCGACGATGATCTTGCGGCCGGTCAGCCCGGCGTCGCCCATCGGGCCGCCGACGACGAATTTCCCGGACGGGTTGACGAACAGGCGAAGCTCGGAGGCGTCCAGATCGAGGCCCTCGGCCTGGAGCACGTGGTCGAGGACGTGCTCCTTCATGGCCTCGTTCAGCCAAGGCCGTTCGACGCCCTCGTCGTGTTGCGTCGAAATGATAACCGCTTCGAGGCTGACCGGCCGCAGGCCTTCGTAGCCGATCGTCACCTGGGTCTTGCCGTCCGGGCGCAGGCCGGGCACGATGCCCTCCTTTCGGACCTTCGCGAGACGCTCGGCCAGGCGGTGGGCAAGGGCGATGGGAGCGGGCATGAGCTCGCTCGTCTCGTTGCTCGCATAGCCGAACATGAGCCCCTGGTCTCCGGCGCCCTGGCGGTCGAAGGCGTCGTCGGAGCGCATTCCCTCGCGAATTTCCAGAGACGTTGTGACGCCCTCGGAAATGTCGGCGGACTGCTGGCCGATCGAGAGCGTCACGCCGCACGATGCGCCGTCGAAGCCGATGTCCGACGACGTGTAGCCGATGTCGCGGATCGTCTGCCTGACCAGGCGCGGGATCTCGACGTAGGAGGACGTGGTCACCTCGCCGGCGACGTGTATGAGGCCGGTGGTCGCCATCGTTTCGATCGCCACGCGGGAAGAGGGATCCTGCTCGAGCATTGCGTCGAGGACGGTGTCCGATATTCGATCGCAGACTTTGTCGGGGTGCCCCTCGGTGACGGATTCGGATGTGAATTGTTGGCGATGCATTTTTCTCCTTAGGATCGCAGCCGCACGACGGCGTCGACGATGACGCGCGCGAGCTCTTCTTTGCTTCCTTCCGCCCTTGCCACGACGTCGCCTTTCGAGTCGAGCACGACGATCCGGGAATCGACGTCGCCGAAGCCGATGCCCTCCCCCACGCCGTTGACGACGGTCAGATCGGCGCCTTTTCTCAGCGCCTTCTCGCGTCCGTAGTCCTCGACTGAGCAGCGCTCGTCGCCGGTTTCGGCGGCGAACCCGACGATCGTCTGGCCCGGTCTGCGCGCGGCCGCCAGGCCTGCGAGGACGTCCGGGTTCTCGACAAGCTCAATCGGGAGGAAAGACTCCCCCGTCTTCTTCTGCTTGGTGGGGCTGACCTTCGCGGGGCGGAAATCGGCCACGGCCGCGGCCATGACGAGCACGTCGGCCTCGAGCGAGGCGGCCTGCATGGCGTCGCGCAGCTCGAGGGCGCTCGGGGCGTGGCGGATCTCCGCGTCGCCCGCCTCGCGGAGGACGTCGGATGCGACGTTGGACTCGACGAGAATCGCCTTCGCGCCGCGTTCGGCTGCGAGACGCGTGATCGCGGTTCCGAAACGCCCGGTGGAGCGGTTGCCGAGGTAGCGGACCGGATCGATGGGCTCGCGCGTGCCGCCCGCGCTCACGGCGAAAGTCAGCCCCAGCAGATCGCGCGGCCCGCCCGATTCACGCATGGCCGAAAGCACGGCGGCGACGACGTCGCCCGGCTCGCTCAGGCGCCCGACGCCCGAGTCCGCGCCCGTCAGGCGCCCGGAGGCCGGGCCGATGAAGCGCACGCCGCGCTCGCGCAAAACGGCGACGTTTTCCTGCGTGGCGGGGTTGAACCACATCTCCGTGTGCATCGCCGGAGCGACGAAGACCGGGCACGTCGCGGCCGACACGACGCTCGTCAGCATGTTGTCGGCGATTCCCGCGCGAATCTTCGCGAGAGTGTTGGCCGTGGCCGGAACGACCACGATCGCATCGGCCTCTCGGGCCAGCCTCACGTGAGCGACGTCGGCCGCGTCCTCGCAGACGTCGGTGTAGACCCTGCGCCCGGACAGCGCCTCCCACGTGACGGCGCCGACAAGGTCAAGGGCGGCGCGGGTGGCTACGACGGTGACGCGGTGCCCCGCCTCCTTGAACAGACGAACGGCGGCGCACGCCTTGTACGCCGCGATGCCGCCGGAGACGCCGACGACGATAGAAAGAAGGCCCTCCTTTCGGAAGGCCCTTCGAGCGGTCAGTCTTTCTCCGTGGTCCACTCGACCTTGTCCTCCCGGATTTCCTCCAGGGCTATGGACAGGGGCTTGTCCTCCGGACTCGCCTCGACCAGAGGGCCGAAGGTGGTGATGTTGCCGTCGCCCCGCGTCATCTCCTGACGGTACGAGTTGATCTGGCGGGCGCGCTGGGCGGCGTAAACCGACAGGGCGTACTTCGAATCCACCTTCTCGAGCAGGTCGTCGATCGGCGGATTGGTGATGCCCTCGGGCTCAGGAACTGTTCCGAACATTCTTCCCTCTTAACTAGACGTCCAGAGGCTTATTTTATCGTGTGATTCCGAAAATGCGCAGTAGCTCTTCCGTGGCACGCGACACGGAATCGTTGACGACGACGACATCGAATTCTTCCATAGCCGCCATTTCTTCGCGGGCCGTTTCCAGACGGCGGGCGATTTCCTCGGGGCTCTCGGTTCCTCTGCCCCGCAGCCGGCGCTCGAGCTCCTCCCACGCGGGCGGGGCGATGAATATCTGCGCGGCCTCGGGCATTGACCGCCGCACTTGGCGCGCCCCCGCGAGGTCGAGTTCGAGCACGGGGATGCGGCCGCGCGCTGCGGCGTCTTCCACGGGCCCGCGCGGGGTGCCGTACCGGTTGACTCCGTGGACCAAGGCCCATTCGAGCATCTGCCCCGTTTCCACGAGCTCGTCGAAGCGTTCGTCGCTGACGAAGAAGTAGTCGACGCCTTCCCGCTCGCCCGGCCTGGGATCCCTCGTGGTTGCCGAGACGGACAGCCAGCACTCGGGCGCCCGCGCCAGAGCCTCCTTGAGCACCGTCCCCTTGCCCACGCCCGAGGGTCCGACGACGACGAAAGCGCGGTTGTCCATGCGCTCCATGCTACCTGGATTCTGACTGTCCAAGGGCGGATTCGACCGCGGCGAGCGTGCGGGCGAAGCCTTCGCGCAGCCCTGCCGCTGTGGGGCCGCCGGCCAGGATCGATCGGGAGGCCGAAGCCAAGACCCGCGCGATTCCCGAGCCGAAAACCTGCCGGAGCTCGTCGGCGCCCGCGCCCTGCGCCCCTATTCCGGGGGCGAGGAAAACGCCTGGGAAGGACGGAAGGTCGATGCCGAGCCGGCGGGCGCCGTCCCCGATGGTCGCGCCGACGACGAGGCCGAAGGACCCCGGAGCGATCTCCTCGTTCCACGCGGCGACCGCCTCGACCACCCGGCCAGCGACGGAGGGCGAGCCCGCGTGCTGGATCTGGGCGCCCTCGGGGTTGGACGTGAGAGCGAGGACGAACAGGCCGCCGCCCAGGTCGGCCGCGCGGCGCGCCGTGGCCTCGAGCGATCCGGGGCCGAGATACGGGGAGACGGTGAATGCGTCGGCCTTGAGCGGGCCGCTGAGGTAGGCGTCGGCGTATCCGTCCATCGTCGAGCCGATGTCTCCGCGCTTGACGTCCGCGATGACGGGAACCTCGGCGTCGCGGCACGCGCGCAGCGTCTCCTCCAGCGCGGCGACCCCCGCCGCCCCGTGCCGCTCGTAAAAGGCCGACTGCGGTTTGAATGCCGCGGCGCGGTCGTACAGCGCGTCGATCGTGCGCAGCGAGAACTCGCGCACGCCGGCCGCGCTGTCCTCGAGCCCCCACTGCCGCAGCAGGCCCGCGTGCGGATCGATCCCCGCGCACACCGGCCCGCGGGCCGCCATGGATTGGCGCAGGCGCTGACCGAACGTCGTCATTTTTCCTCCACGGAATGTAACTCTGTGAGACATATCTCCATGAGACGTGCGGATGCGATCGGGCAACCGCATCCGCACGTTGAGCGCCTCAGACTTGCAGCGTTTTCAGACGGTCAGGTTCAGACGGTCAGGCTGCCGACGCGACCGAGCTTCGCACGATCGGCCATGACGTCCCCGTGGGAGCGGAGCTCGCCCTCCCACACGGTCGGCACGCCCCGGTGGACGGTGTACATCACCCGTCCCGGAAGGGTGCGGCCCTCCCACGGGGTGTTGTGCGACTTCGAGTGGCCGGCGCGCCCCGAAATCTCCCGCCTCGCATCGGGATCGACGAAGCAGAGGTTCGCCGGCTCCCCCGCGGCCACCGGGCGGCCCTGGTCCGGGCTGGCGCATATGCGCGCAGGCTCGTAGCTCATAAGCCTGGCAACGTCCTCCCAGTCGATGAGGCCGACGTCCACGAGCGACTCTTGGACAACCGAAAGCGCCGTCTCCAGGCCGATCATTCCGTTGGCCGCAACCGCCCACTCGCAGTCTTTCTCCTCGATGGGATGCGGCGCGTGGTCTGTTCCGATCACGTCGATCGTCCCATCGACGACGCCGCGGCGCAGGGCCTCGACGTCCTCTCGGGGGCGAAGCGGCGGATTGACCTTGAACATCGGATCGTAGGAGCGGACTTCCGTGTGGTCGAGGCCCAGGTGGTGAGGCGTGGCCTCGGCCGTCACGGCGATTCCCTGGGCCTTTGCCCAGCGGACGAGGTCGACCGATCCGGCCGTGGAAACGTGGAGAATGTGGACCTTCGAGCCGACGTGCTTGGCCAGAAGCACGTCGCGGGCGATGATCGACTCCTCGGCGACCGCCGGCCAGCCGGCCAGCCCAAGCTCGGCCGAGACGTCGCCCTCATGCATCTGCGCCCTTTCCGTCAGCCGCGGATCCTGGGCGTGCTGGGCGACGACGCCGTCGAAGGCCTTCGCGTATTCGAGCGCCCTGCGCATGAGCACGGGGTCGGAAACGCATTTTCCGTCGTCGGAGAAGTAGCGGACCTGGGCGTCCGAGGCGGCCATGGCTCCGAGCTCGGCAAGGTGCTTGCCCTCCAGCGCGGAGGAAACCGCGCCCACGGGGCGCACGTCCACGTACCCGGCGATCTCTCCCAGGCGCATGACCTGTTCGACGACGCCGGCCGAATCCTGGACGGGCGTCGTGTTGGCCATGGCGTTGACGCAGGTGTAGCCGCCCGCGGCCGCGGCCTGCGAACCGGTCAGGACGGTCTCGGAGTCCTCAAGGCCGGGCTCGCGCAGATGCGTGTGCGAATCCACGAGCCCGGGCAAAACCACGAGGCCCGAAGCGTCCACGACCGTCGCGTTCGCCGAGGAAATCTCGTCGCCCGACACCGCGGCGATCATGCCGTCGAGCACGTGGACGTCCACGACGTCCTTGCCCAGCAGCCTCGCCCGCTTGAAAATGTACTCGCTCATGCCGAAATCTCCTCGCCGTGCGCCAGAAGAAGGTAGAGGGCGGCCATGCGCACGGACACTCCGTTGGCCACCTGTTCGAGAACCACCGAGTGGGCGGAGTCGGCCGCGTCGGCCGAAATCTCCAGGCCGCGGTTCATCGGGCCCGGATGCATGAGCACGGCGTCGTCGCCGAGCACCGAGAGGCGCTCCGCGTTCAGGCCGTACTGGCGCGAGTATTCCTCAGGCGAGGGAAAGAAGCCGCCGCCGGCGCCGCTCATGCGCTCGCGCTGGACCCGCAGCATCATGACGGCCTCGGGCTTGGAGGCGAGGACGTCGTCGAGCGTGTAGGACACCTCGCACGGCCAATCCTCCATGCCGACGGGCAGCAGGGTGGGCGGGGCCACCAGAGTCACCTTCGCCCCGAGGAGCGAAAGGAGATCGACGTTCGAGCGGGCGACGCGCGAGTGGAGGATGTCTCCGACGACCACGACGTGCGCGCCGGCCAGGTCGGAGCCTTCCGGGGCGGCCTTGTCCTGCCCGGTGTGCAGGTGGCGGCGCAGCGTGAAGGAATCGAGCAGGGCCTGGGTCGGATGCTGATGGGTGCCGTCGCCGCCGTTGAGGATCGGAACGTCGATCCAACCGCAGTGGGCCAGCCTGTGCGGGGCGCCCGAGGCGCTGTGTCGCACGATGAGGGCTTCGGCCCCCATCGCGACGATCGTCTGCGCCGTGTCCTTGAGCGACTCGCCCTTCGACAGCGAGGACCCCTTCGCTGAGAAGGAGATGACGTCTGCCGAGAGCCGCTTGGCGGCGGCCTCGAAGGACAGCCGGGTGCGGGTCGAGTCCTCGAAGAACGTCGTCGCGACGGTGCGCCCGCGCAGAACCGGGAGCTTTTTGATCGTGCGCGACTGGGTCGCGGCCATCGTCTCAGCCGTGTCCAGAATCTGGATGGCCTCGGCGTGTGTCATGTCGTCTGTTCCCAAAAGATGGCGCATGTCAGGCCTCCTCGATCGCTACGAAATCGGCTTCGTCGATGGGGGCGAGGTTCACCCGCACCTTTTCGGTGCGCGACGTCGGCAGGTTCTTTCCGACGTAGTCCGCGCGAATCGGCAGCTCGCGATGCCCGCGGTCCACCAGGACCGCCAGCTGAACCGCGGCGGGCCGCCCGATGTCGGCGATGGCCTCCAAAGCGGAGCGAATCGTCCGGCCTGAGTAGAAAACGTCATCGACCAGCACAACCGTTGCGGCGTCGATACCGCCGTCGGGAATGCTGGTCGGATGGGGAACGCGAATGGGATTGCTTCGAAGGTCGTCGCGGTACATCGTGATGTCGAGCGAGCCTGCGGGGACCTCCACGCCTCCCGCTTCGCGAAGAGCGTCGCGAAGCCGCCGCGCCAGCGGCGCCCCGCGAGTCGGAATTCCGAGAAGGATGAGGTTCTCGGCTCCTTTGTTGCGCTCTAGAATTTCGTGAGCGATGCGCTTGAGCGACCGCTCGATGTCATCGGCGTCAAGCACCACGCGGGCGCGCGCCTTGTCTGCCATAAAGGCCTCCTTCCCCGCCTCGCAGGACGGGCTTAAAGAATCGGAACCAAGGCGGGTTCCATCGATTACGGTAGCCCTCGGCGGCCCGAGGCGCAACAAGGCTCGCGCGTCTACGGGTCAGTTCGCCTCTTGGCCGCCCGCCTCCTCGCTTTCGGAAAGCTCGCGTCCGCCGGCAAGTTCGCGCGCGCGAATGTCCGCAACTCGGTTGAGGACTCCCATGACGAAGCCCACCGAGCGCTCCGTCGAATACTCGCGGGCCAGGCTCGCCCATTCGGGGATGACGTGGAAGCGATCGGTGCCCACGTACACGAGCTCCGCCGCTGCCGCGCGAAGAATGGAGCGGTCGACGGCGTTCATGCGGCTCATCGCCCAGTCCTCGCTCGCCGCTTCGACGATCGTGTCGATGTCGTCGGCGTTTTCGGCGTACGCTTCGACGATGCTCGCTCCGAAGTCCCGGATCGGCGACTGCGAGGTGGACACAACCCTTCGTTCGCCGAGCAGGGCGAGGAGGTCGCCCTGGCCGAGCAGACCGCGCTCGTCGGCCTCGAAGACGACGTCGAGAGCGCGGTTGCGTTGCTTGGTCCTGGCGGTGAAGCCGTCTTTGCGCCGCCGGCGCTTGGATTGTTCGTCCATCAGTCCGTCACTCGGCCGAGGTATTCGCCCGTGCGAGTGTCGATCTTGACTTTGTCGCCCTGGTTGAGGAAAAGGGGCACTTGGACTTCGTAGCCGGTTTGAACCTTGGCCGGCTTGGTGCCGGCGTTGGACCGGTCGCCTTGAAGGCCGGGCTCGGTGTAGGTCACTTCGAGGACCACCGACGCCGGAAGCTCAACGAAGAGGACCTGCCCCTCGTGCGAGGCGACGATGGCCTGCTGCTCCTCGAGGAGGAAATTGGCGGCGTCGCCCACGATCTCCGGCGAGACCGGAATCTGCTCGTAGGTTTCTAGGTCCATGAATACAAAATCCGTGCCGTCGTTGTACAGGTACTGCATGTCCCTGCGGTCGACGGTGGCCGTCTCGACCTTGACTCCGGCGTTGAACGTCTTGTCAACCGTCTTGCCGGACAGGACGTTCTTGATCTTGGTGCGCACGAACGCGGGGCCTTTGCCCGGCTTGACGTGCTGGAACTCGACGACGCTCCACAGTTGGCCGTCGATGTTCAGAACCATTCCGTTCTTCAGGTCGTTGGTGCTTGCCACAAGGGCTCCTTGTCTGTTGTCTTTCGCGCCTTTTGCGCGCCGTCCCTAGAATACAGGTTCGCTCGCGTCTGCGAGCAAACGGTCCGTATGACGCCGGGCACCCCCTCATGACGCGAAGCGGGTTACGATGCCGGCGCCCTTCACGGCGCGAAGCGGATGAGGCGGGCGACCTGCGCGGCCGCTTCCGGAACGTCCATTCCAGAGGTGTCGACCGTCGCCTCGGCGGCCGCCGCATAGAGGGGCTCCCGGCGCGAAAGGTGCCGGTAGAAGATTTTTCGGGGGGATTCGACGGCGGCCAGGCGCGGCCCGCCGATGCCCGTTCGCTTCACGAGGGTCGCGAGGTCTCCCGTCAGATGCACGACGACGGCGCCCTCCCCCGCCAACTCCGCAATTCGCCGCCTGACGGGGGCGAAGTCCTCGTCGTCCTCGCCGTCTCCGAGCGATCCCGAGCTCAGCGCGAGGATCCTGTCGTCCGCGGCGTCGATCGAATCGAGGATCGCGCCCACGACCTCGCGCTCGACGGCCCTCAGGGCCCGCGCGCCCTTCGTCGTGACGATCCGCTCGGGGCTCTCCCCCGCGACGGCTTCCACGGCGTCGTCCACAAGGAGGCAGCTGCGGCCGCTCGCGGCAGAGATCCGCTCCGCGCACTCGGCCACGAGCGCGCCCGGCGGCCCGAGGAGGATCGCGAGGCTCACGGACGCGGCTCCGAGCCGGCGCCCAGAAGGCGAAGGACCTCGGCCACGACCCGTTGGACGGGGCCGTCGTCGGACGTCACGGTGTGAAGGGCGGCTTCCCTGTACCATGCGTCGCGCTCAGAACGCAGCGCCGCCATTCTTGCGGCGGGGTCGCCGGCCAACAGGGGACGGACCACGGAGGACTGCTTTGCGCGCCTGACGAGTTCTGCGTCGTCGACGTCGATGAGGACGACGGGGTGGCCTCTGAGCGCCTTCCTCGTCGATTCGGCGAGAATCGCACCTCCGCCGAGGGAGAGGACCCCGTCGAAGTCGAGAAGGGCGCGGGCGACGACCTCGGCTTCGATCTCCCGAAACCGCGTTTCGCCGTCGTCGGAGAAAATGCTGGCGATGCTGCGCCCCTCGGCCTGGACGATGAGATCGTCGGAGTCTTGGAAGTCGCAGCCGAGCGCTTCGGCGACGAGCCTGCCGACCTTGGATTTGCCCGCTCCGGGCATGCCGATGAACACCGCTTTCGCGCTCATGCGCGGGCCTCCGGTATGGAGGCGAGGTAGGCGGCGAGCGACTCGCGCATCTGGTCCGCGCAGTCGCCTCCCGTCTTCTCGATCAGGGCTTGCGCGACGACGAGCGAGGCCATGGCTTCGGCGACGACGGCTCCCGGAACGACCGCCGTGACGTCGGAGCGCTGATGGAGCGCGGTCGCGGGCTCTCCCGTGGCCGTGTCGATCGTGCGAAGCGCCCTTGGGACGGTCGAGATGGGCTTGAAAGCCAGACGGATGCGGATGGCCTCGCCGTTGGACATTCCCCCCTCGATTCCTCCCGCCCGATTGGTCAGCCGCCGGAGGGCGCCCTCGCGGACGATCTCGTCGTGGGCGACGCTCCCGCGGCGTCCGGCGCCGGTGAAGCCGTCGCCTATCTCCACGCCTTTGACCGACTGGATCGACATCGCCGCGGCGGCGAGCCTGGCGTCGAGCCTGCCCATGGGCGTCGCGTACGTGCCGAGCCCTTGGGGAACTCCGTAGACGAGCACTTCGACGACGCCGCCGAGGGTGTCGCCGTCCTTCTTCGCCTCGTCGATCTCCGCGACCATCGCAGCCTCCACGGCGGGGTCGAGGCATCTGACGGGGCTCGCATCGAGCGCCTCGGCCGCGTCGGGGCCCGGAGGGGCGCTCTCGTCTACGACATTTCCGATCCTCACGACTCTGGAAAGGACGGACACTCCCGCGACCTGGCCGTTGACTGCCGCGGCGATCGCGCCGAGGGCGACGCGGGCGGCCGTCTCGCGGGCGGAGGCGCGTTCGAGCACGGGCCTGGCGTCGTCGAAGCCGTACTTGTTCATTCCCACGAGGTCCGCGTGCCCGGGCCTCGGCTTCGTCAGGGGTTTGTTTCTCGCGATTTCGCGCGGGTCTCCCGTGCCCGCGTCCCTGGTCAGCTCGGAGGGGTCGACGGGGTCGGCGGACATCACCGCGCGCCACTTCGGCCATTCGGAGTTGCCTATCTCAAGGGCTATGGGAGAGCCGATCGTCTTGCCGTGGCGAATCCCCGAGAGGACGGTCAGTTCGTCGCGCTCGAATTTCTGCCTCGCGCCGCGCCCGTGCCCCTGCCGCCGCCGGGCGAGCGCGCGCGAAATGTCCGCGGAGGAAATGCGCACCCCCGCCGGAGCGCCTTCCATGAGTGCGATGAGGGCCGGTCCGTGGGACTCCCCCGCCGTTGACCAAGAGAACATGCCCATCATTGTCCCACGGTTCGGATTGCAATCAAGCTTCTCATTTGATTCTCCGCTAGCCGCTCCCCGCCCACGCGACCGAGGCGCCTGCCACCAGCCACGGCCCCAAGGCCACGGTAGTTCGGCGGTCTATTTTCCCGATGACGAGCAGTGCGCACGCAACGATTCCGGCGCAGGCGACGCCGACGGTCAGGCCGAGGATCAAAGGCTGAGGCTGACCGGTCCACAGGCCAAGTGCGCCGGTCAGCTTGGCGTCGCCGCGGCCGAGGCTTGTCGCGGAGGCGAGGGCGAAGGCTGCGAGAAAGGAAAAGGCGCCGGTGACGGCGGCGGCAAGAAGATCGTCGATTCCCCGCGACGCCGCCGAAAGAGACGCCGCCGCGGCGGCCGAGGCGACGAGCGGGTCAGGCAGAATCTGGAGCACGGCGTCGACGTAGGCGGCCACCGCAAGAAAACCCGCGGCGGCCGCTCCCCAGGTCAGTTCGGCGGCTGCGAAGCCCGGGCTGAGCGAGGCGTCCGCGTGCGGCGAAGCCGCGAACGAACGAGCCGCGCCAAGGAGGATCGCCGCGCATGCCCACAGCGCTGCAGCGCGGAGGGGCGAGAGGGCGCCGCGAAGGATGCGCTCACGAGACCAAAATTCCATGCTGCAACGTTAGGGCGAATCGCCCGTAGGCCCGCCGAGTTGTCCACAGGGTCGCCGCAAAGCGCCCGGGCCACGGCGCCGGGGTCAAAGCGCAGAGCGCATGACGTTTCGCATCGTCTCCAGATCCGGTTCCTTCGACGCGAGGAGGCGAACCTGGGCCGCGGCCGTGTGCAAGGCGACGGTTTCGTTGACGACGAGGCCTTTTTCGTCGTCATTGACAATCGCGGCGAGCTCGCGGGCCGAATAGACCACGGGGGCGCCCGTGAACGCTGCGGCGTCGGCGGTCGCCAATTCGATGCCGAGCCTGTGGGCCACGGCCGGCGTGGCGGCGTCGAACGGCTCGGTGTGGGCGACGAGGCGGCGGACTCGCAGCTGCGTCAAAGCGGCGAGCCCCGCCCACGCCTCCGGTCCCGAGCCGACGACGGCGCCGTCGTCCGAACGGCAAAGGCTGCCTGTGGCCTCGCGGAAGGCCGCGACGATTCCCCCCACTCGCGCGCAGAAAGCGTAGGCGCCGGGCAGGGGGCCGGCGAAGGCCAGTGTGTCGGCGAATCCGACGGCCTCGGCAAGCCCGTCGCGAAGCTCGGCGGCCTGCATCGCAGCGGCGTAGTGTGCGGCGTCGACGGCGATGCCGGCCCACGCGGGCTCTGTCTTCCCGCGAGCGAGGGCGTCGGCTCGGCGGGCGCACGCCTCTTCGACGCTGGCGGCCCGCTCGACCCGGACGGCTCCGGAGGCCTCGAGAAGACGCAGATGGACCGAGTCTTCCCCGACCCACAGAATGCAGGTCATTTGCCGGTGGAGCCGCCGGTTTGCTTGTCAGATTCCCTGTCGGACTTCTGGCCGCCGGTCGTGTCTTTCTGTCCGCCCGCCGCGTCGCCGCTCGTGGCGCTCGGGTGAGGATGGGCCTTGTTCCACTTCTTGAGCTCGTCGACGTTCTTGAGGTGCTCTTCCCAGTCGTCGGTGAACTTCGTTTCGCCGGTTTCCAAGTTGACCGTCACAAAGTAAAGCCAGTTTCCGTCGGCGGGGTGGAGCACTCCGTCGATCGCCGCGTCGCCCGCAGCGGAAATCGGCGTGGGCGGCAAGCCCGGGTGTTGATAGGTGTTGTACTTGTTGCTCGCGTCGCGCGTTTGGGCGGTGGTGGGAGATCCGCCGCGATGCCCGAGGCCGTAGAGAACGGTCGAATCCATCTGGAGCAGGCCGTTGACCTGGCCCTTGTCGGCGAGCCTGTTCTCGATCACCCGGGCTACCTTCGGATAGTACTCGCCTTTGTTGACCTCGCGTTCCACGATCGACGCTTTGATGAGGACGGTCTTCCACTGCCCGGAGGGGACCTTGAGCTTTTTGAGCTGGGCCATCCGCGACTCGACCATTTTCTTGAGCGCGTCTTCAGGCTTTGTGTCTTTGGGGAAGGAGTACGTCAGCGGGGCGTACCATCCTTCCGGGTTGCCGTCGGCCTCTTCGGGCAGCCCGATGGCCGCCGTGTTCTCGGCCGCTTTCTGCACGTCGGCGACGGGCACGTTGAGGTTGTCCGCCAACCTCTCATAGATCTGCTGTTTCGTCCAGCCTTCAGGGATGGTGACCCTGACCTCCGTGGACTGGCGGCCGAGCAGGGACGCCAGAGCGCCCGCCGACGACATGCGCTTCTTCAGCTCGTACACGCCGGGCTTGATCTGGCTTTGCGCCCTCTTGTCGTTGTTGTAGGCGTCGATGAACGGCTGCGCGTTGGCGATGACGCCTTTTTCCTTTAAAATCGCGGCGATTTCTCTGCCCGTCGCGGATTCCGGGATCACGATCGAGACCTTTCCCGAACCCGGCCCGGGATAGTCCTCGACTACTTTGGATTCTTTGAAAAACTCGGGGATGAAGATCACCGAGACGGAAGAGAGGAAGGCTATGGCCATCACCAAGATGACGAACGACCGCCTTCGCTGCTTTCTGCGGCGTTTGCGCGACGCCGTTTGCTGGTCCACAAACGGGCCTTTTCGCGAACGTCTCTGATTCGCGGAGCGGTCGAAGAAATCGGTCATTGTTGTGCCTCCTGCGCGATGGAGACGCACTCGCCGGGTGCGTTGCCTGTGCGCTGTTCCATCTCAAGTGCTGTATTGAGGATAACCACAGCGGCGGCCTGATCCACAATCGAGCGGTGCTTGCGTGAGTTGCGTCCAGCCGCTATGAGCTGCCCGTGGGCGGTCACGGTGGAGAGCCTCTCGTCGACGAGCCTGACGGGCGCCGGCGCCACGGATTCGGCCAACTTGGCGGCCCAGGCGCGAGCGTCACGCGCCGATGCGCCCTCCGTGCCGTCCATGTTGAGCGGGAGCCCGACGATCACTTCCATCGCCTCGCAATCTCGCACGATCTGCGCGGCGTCGTCAATGTCCGACTCCCCGCGCCACAGCGTCTCAACGGGGGTTGCGAGGATGCCCTCGGGGTCGCACTGGGCGACCCCGATTCGAACCTGCCCCACGTCGAATCCCACGCGTCTGCCCCTGCGCATCAGCTCAGCTGCGCCTCTAGGTCCTCAAGGGCCTCCAGAAGCTTGGACGGGTCCTGGCCTCCGCCTTGGGCGACGTCGTCGCGTCCGCCGCCTCCTCCGCCGAGGATCTTCGAGAACGAGGAGACGAGCTTTCCGGCCCTGGCGCCGGCCTGCCTCGCCGCGGACGTCGTCGCCACAACGACGGACGGGCGGCCGTTGACGACGCCTCCGACGACGACGACGGCGGCCTCCGAATCGTCGATTCTGCCCCGGACGTCCGTTGCGACGGCGCGGACGTCGTCGCCGCTGGCGACGTTGCCCAAACCGGCCCAGTAAAGGTCGAACTTCCCGATGCGACGGCGTCCGCCTAGGATGTCCCCGACTCTTGCCGACAGCTTTTCGCGCCTGAGGGCGGCGACTTCTTTCTCGGCGGACTTCAGGCGAGAAAGGACGGCGTCGATCCGTTCGGGCAGCTCCTCGGGCCGCGCACCGACGATGCCCGCCAGCTGAGAGACGAGGGCGTGCTCTTTCGCGCCGTATGCGTATGCCCCTTCGCCGACGAGGGCGTCGATGCGCCGCACTCCCGACCCGATCGAGGACTCTCCGAGGATGGAGACCAATCCGATCTTCCCGGTCGACGGGACGTGCGTGCCCGCGCACAGCTCCTTCGACCACGAATCGTCGATCGAGACGACCCGGACCTCTTTTCCGTACTTTTCACCGAAAAGGGCCATGGCCCCTGCGGCTCGCGCCTTGTCGAGATCCATGATCTCGTCCGTGACTTCAAGGTTTTCGCGGAGCCTGTCGTTGACGCGCCCCTCGATTCCCATGACGACGTCCGCGGGGATCTGCTCGCCGTGACGGAAGTCGAAACGAAGCCGGGAGGGAGAATTCTCCGATCCCGCCTGGGTTGCCTGCTCCCCGAGAAACTCGTGGAGCGCCTTGTGGATCATGTGCGTCGAGGTGTGAGACCTGGCGATTTGGCCGCGCCTGTCGACGTCGATCTGCGCGAAGACCTTCTCGCCGACGGCGATCGTGCCCTCGCTGACGGTTCCGCGGTGGACGTTGAGGCCCTTGACCGGCGACTGGACGTCGTCGACTTGAACGAGGCCGCCGCCTTCGACGCTTATCGTCCCGCGGTCGGCCAGCTGGCCGCCCATTTCCGCGTAGAAGGGCGTCTGGTCCAGGACGACGTCGACTTCCGCGGGGGCCGTGGCCGCCGGAACAGAAACGCCGTCGACGAGCAGGGCCACGATCTTGCCTTCCGCCCCGGTCTCCGAGTATCCCAGGAACCGAGTGGAGCCGCCGCTTTCGTCGAGGATCTCGTTGTACACGGCCGAGTCGACGTGGCCGGTCTTCTTCGCCCGGGCGTCGGCGCGGGCGCGGTCCTTCTGCTCTTGCATGAGCCGCCGGAACTCGCCTTCGTCGACCTTGAGCCCTTGCTCGGAGGCCATTTCGAGGGTGAGGTCGATCGGGAAGCCGTAGGTGTCGTGGAGGGCGAAGGCGTCCTTGCCGGAGAGGACCTTGTTTCCACCGGAGGCTTTGGACGCGGCGAGGTCGAAGATCTGGGTTCCCGAGGCGAGCGTCCTGCGGAAGGCGGCCTCTTCGGCCGAGGCCACATCGAGGATCCGCGAGAATTCGGCTTCGAGCTCGGGGTAGGAATCCTTCATCGCGTCCTTGGACGTGGCGATGAGGGAGGGAAGGACGACGTCGTCGACGCCGAGAAGGCGGATGGAGCGCACCGCGCGGCGGATGAGCCGCCGCAGAACATAGCCGCGGCCGTCGTTGCCGGGCCGCACGCCGTCGCCGATGAGCATGAGGGAGGAGCGGACGTGGTCGGCCACCACGCGCATGCGCACGTCGTCTTCGGCGTCGGCCCCGTATTTCTTTCCGGCGATCTCCTCCGTCGCCCGGATGACCGGGTAGACCTCGTCGATTTCGTACATGTTGGCTTTGCCTTGGAGGAGGTAGGCGATGCGCTCGAGGCCCGCGCCGGTGTCGATCGCGGTGCGTTCGAGTTTGCCGACGAGTTCGAAATCGTGGCCTTCTCCTTCGCCCCTGACGAATTCGTCGAAGACGAGGTTCCAGATTTCCAGGAAGCGGTCTCCCTGGACGTCTGCGGCGGGGCCGCCGTCCGGGCCGTACTCGGGGCCGCGGTCGTAGTGGATTTCACAGCACGCCCCCGCCGGCCCGGGCTGGCCTGTGGACCAAGAGATCTCCTTGAACGGGAGCTTTTGAATGTGATCGGAGGGAAGGCCGATGACGCGGGTCCAGTAATCGTAGGAAACCGCGTCTTCTTCCCAGATCGTCATCCATAGGCGGTCGCCGTCGAGTCCGTAGCCTCCCTCGGCGAGCGAGGAGGTCAGCAGGCCCCACGCGAGGTCGATGGCGCCTTCTTTGAAGTAGTCCCCGAAGGAGAAGTTGCCGTTCATTTGAAAGAACGTGCCGTGGCGCGTGGTTCTGCCGACGTTGTCGATGTCGTTCGTTCGAATGCACTTTTGAACGGATGCGACCGTCGGCCACGGGGCTGGCTCGGTGTTCAGGATGTAGGGGATGAACGGCACCATTCCCGCGACGGTGAAGAGAATCGAGGGATCGGGCGAGACGAGGGACACCGAGGGCGCGATGTGGTGATCGTGCTTGGCGAAGTAGTCGAGCCAACGCTGACGGATTTCGGCGGTACGCATTTTTGACCTTTTCTAGGGCGGGCGCGGCGCCCGCTTTTCATATACGCGGGCCGCAGCCCGTACTTTTCACACGCGCGGGCAGTCCCTGCCCGCGCCCGCAGGATGCCAAGAACGCGCCCCGCAGGGCGCGTTCTTGGATTCGATTAACGCGAGTAGTGCTCAACGACCATCTGGACGTCACAAATGACCGGAACTTCGGCGCGCTTGGGCCGCCGGGTCAGGGTGAAGCGAAGCTTCTCGAGATCGACGTCGAGATATCCGGGAACCTGCGGGAGAACGTCCCGATGTGCGCCCTGGGCCGCCACGTGGAACTGCGGCGAAGTCTGCGACCTCGGCTTGACCTGGACGGTCTGGCCTGGCTTGACCCGGAAGGAGGGGCGATCGACGATCTTCCCGTCGACGAGCAGGTGACGATGGACGACGACCTGGCGCGCCTGCGCGATCGTGCGGGCGAATCCGGCGCGCAGAACGAGCGCGTCGAGGCGCATCTCAAGCAGCTCGACGAGGTTTTCGCCCGACAGGCCTTCGGCGCGGCGAGCCTCCTCCCACACGCGGCGCATCTGCGCCTCGCGGATTCCGTACTGGGCGCGAAGGCGCTGCTTCTCCTTCAGACGGACTGAGTAATCGGAGTCCTTGGTGCGGCCTCGGCCATGCTCGCCGGGACGGTACGGGCGACGCTGCATGTAGCGCTCGGCCTTCGGGGACAGTGCGATGCCCAACGATCGGGACTGACGCACAAGTTTACGAGAACGGTTTCCCGCCATGCAATTGCTCCTGTCGATGTTGTATGCGCAGCCGCGTGCGGCTGCGGGGCCGACCCATAGGCTGAGGCCCCAGGTTTGACGCTGCCCGGGTGGACAACCATGGAATTGTATCAGCTATCTTCCTCAAGCGCTTTCCGAATCCGCGCAAGCCAAGAGGTGATCTGCGACTCGTAGCCGCGATCGCTGGGGTTGTAATAGCGGACGCCTTCAAGCCCTTCCGGCATGAATTTCATGGGTGCGACGGCCCCGGGAAAGTCGTGGGCGTACTTGTATCCCTCGCCGTGTCCCAGATCCTTTGCGCTCGCGTAGTGCGTGTCTCGCAGCGCCTCGGGAACGGGGCCCGCCTTTCCCGCGGCCACGTCGGACATCGCCGCATTGACGGCCATGTACGCCCGGTTCGATTTGGGCGCCGTGGCAAGGTGGACCACCGCTTCGGCCAGGATGATCCGCGCTTCGGGCATTCCGACGAGAGCGACCGACTGCGCCGCCGCCGTAGCCGTCTGCAGGGCGGAGGGATCAGCCATGCCGACGTCCTCGGCCGCGCTGATCATGAGCCTGCGCGCGATGAAACGAGGGTCCTCTCCCGCGCTGAGCATTCTGGCGAGGTAGTGCATCGCCGCATCGACGTCCGACCCTCTGATCGACTTGATGAAAGCGGAGACGACGTCGTAGTGCTGATCGCCCGCCCTGTCGTAGCGCACCGTCGCCCCGTCGGAGGCCTTAGCGACGTCGGCCAGTTCAATCGTCGTTTCGCCGCGCGTTCGCGCCCCTTCAGCGGCAGCTTCCAAAAGCGTGAGAGACCGCCTTCCGTCGCGCCCGGCGATGCGAACGAGATTGTCGAGCGCGTCAGCCGCGATCGACAGACGTCCGGCGAAGCCGCGTTCGTCTTCGAGCGCGCGGGCGACGATCGTGCGAATGTCTTCCTCGGCAAGCCCTTTGAGCGTCACGAGAAGAGAGCGCGACAGAAGCGGAGAGACGACGGTGAACGAGGGATTCTCAGTAGTCGCGGCGACCAGCGTGACCCAGCCGTTTTCAACGGCGGGCAAAAGGGCGTCCTGCTGGGCACGGTTGAATCGGTGGACCTCGTCGACAAACAGGACAGTTTCGCGGCCGCTCGTGGCCAGACGCTGGCGCGCCGCCGAGACGACGGCCCTCAGCTCCTTCACCCCGGCCGAAACCGCCGACACTTCTTCGAAATGCCTGTTTCCCGCACGCGCGATGAGATAGGCGAAGGTGGTCTTCCCCGTTCCGGGCGGCCCCCACAGAAACACCGACGACGGCGCTCCGCCGCTCGCCTCTGCCAGCCGGCGCAGCGGCGACCCCTCGGCCAGCAAATGGCCTTGCCCGACGACCTCGTCAAGAGTTCGCGGGCGCATCCGTGCGGCGAGGGGACCTCCCGCGCCGTCGGGGATGCCGGCGTCGTCTGTGCCCATCGCATCGAAAAGGTCCATGCTGTCAATGCTATCGGGCCTCTCCGTCAAATTTTCCGGACGCGAGAGCGACCGCCGGAGTTTACATTCGCCGGGCGCTCACTCGACAATTCGAAGTCGCCGAGGGGGGGTGAAAGCGAATCGGCACGCAGCTCTGCCAAGGGAGCACACTCGAAGTGGCCGCGCGGGGTGTGAAAGGCACCTATTGGCGAATATGGCCAACCGGACCAAAAAAGCGCAGCGAGCTCGAAAAGTGTCTTTAAGGTTCGCATGATAAATACCAAGGGCTGCAGGAACGCCACTGAATTCGCACGAACAGCATTAAAAATCATGGAAATGACAGTGTGAAGGAGTTAAAAGTGCAAAGAGGGACCGTAACGCCGCCCGGCTAGGATGAAAAGTACAGAAGGTCGTGAAAACGACCAGATTCTGGTGCCGCTAACGCCGGAAAGCCCCGATGACGCTTTCGCGCTCCCGCGCCCGCCGTCACTCCGCTTGTCGATTCTCGACTTCGACGTCGTCCGCGCAATCCGGAAGGTCAGCTGCGCGCACCCGCCAACCGCCGAAGACGTACTCGCGCAGCCGCGCCGGAATCGAGGCGCGCTGCCATTCAAGTTCGGCGACGAGGGCGGCCCGGACAGCGCCTTGCGCGTGTAGCGTTCAACATTGCGCGCATGCCCGCCCATATGGGCGACGGCGATCGCCTGCCCGCATGCCCGGGCCACGGCTTGCGCTGCAGAGTCCTCACACTCGCGAGCCGCCCGATCGACGAGCTCGCGCCGGTCCTCTTCGGACAGTGTGAGGTCGTCGGCGTCGGGCCTCGGGCGCAGATTCGTCACGTGGAAAAGGCATCAGACGCCTTCACCGTGGGACGACGCCACAAAACGGGCTATCGCGGCGCGTTCCCCCGCTATTTGCTCACTGCGACGCCGCAGCCGATCCTCGAGCTCGGAAAGTTCGCGCCGAAGATTCGGGCACATCGTCACCGTCGCCTCGCCGCTTCCCGCGCGCACGCAATCGAGATAGCGTCTGGCCGCAGCCACACCCAGACCCGTGCCGAGAATCAGCCGAATTCTCTCAACCGTGTCAAGGTCCTTGGCCGTGTAGTCGCGGTACCCGCCCGACGTGCGCGCGGGCACAAGCAGCCGGGCCGTCTCGTAGTGGCGCAGGGCTCTGGCGCTCACGCCGGCCATTTGCGCAAATTCGCCGATTCGCATGCCTCACGTCCCTTCCGCGCGTCGTCCGCAATCTCGCACCCTTCACGAGATCGGCCACCATTCTCGCAGAGTTTCGTTCACCGCCGCAGCCGTTTTCTGACGCTGTGCAACTGCAGCGGCGCGATCGCTTCGGCGCCGCCGTGCAGTCCCCTCTGCTCCCCGCGAACCGCCAAGCTCCGCAATAGCCTTTCGACGCTGCGCAACCGCCACACGGCGCACACTCCCTGTTGACCTTCACACTAGCGTCAAGCCGTAGCATTCCAGCCATGAAGAACTCGGACTCATTTGCGAAAGGCGCCGATTCCCCTTCGGGCGATTCCGCCAGGGGAAGCGATTCCGCCAGGGGAATACCATTCGAGCGGGTCGTGATCCTTCACGGTTACGGCGCCGCACCCGCGGATCACTGGTTCCCTTGGCTGATGCGGGCCGTTCCCGGCGCCGAGGCGGTGGAGCTCCCCCTCCCCCAGTCGCCCGAGGCAGCCTCGTGGATCCTCTCGACGACCGATGCAATCGGCCCCCTCTCGCGGAAGACGGCCGTCGTCACCCACAGCCTCGGCGGCCTTGCCGCGCTGCGCGCGATCCAACGTCTCGTCAGACGCGGCGCCGCGCACGCCCGAGCACGCGGCTGCGCCTCCTGCGACGCGCAGCTCGGCGCATTCGTCGCCGTCGCGCCCTTCGCCTGCGAACTTCCGCTTGCCGGGGACGACGACGTCGACCGCTTCATACTCTCGCAGCTGCCGGATTTCCTCTCGAAGAACCCTTTCCCCAATCCGCGCGTTTTCGCCCGCGCAACAGTGATCCGCTCCGACGACGACCCATTCGTTCCGGCCGGGTCATCCGCGGAGTTCGCGGAGCGAATCGGCGCTAGAACGCTGACCGTGCACGGGGCCGGACATTTTCTCGCGTCCGACGGCGTCACCGAGCTCCCCGAAGTGCTCGAAGCGCTGTCGGCGGCCTAGACGGCGCTCTCTTCGGCGGCGGGGACGGAAGGCGCGCCGCTCAATTGAAAATCGGGCGAGTTAGCAACGCTCCACTCGGCCGCGAGCCCGGTCGAGAGCGGCAAACGTGGTCGAGCGGCGGGTCTCGGCGACTGAGAAATGGCGTCTGAGAAATAGAGTAAAGTCAATCTCATGGCGCCGAACCACTCCGCTGACCGCCTCGTTGCAGGCAGCGCATTGGATTACTCAGAGAACGGCCCGATTGCGAAGGGCGACCTCATCGGCCTCTACACATCGGTCGGATGGTCGAATTACACCCGAAACCCAGATCTGCTGCACCGCGCCGTCGAAAACTCGCTGTGGAAACTGAGCGTGTGGGACGGCCGCGAGCTCGTCGGCCTAGCCCGGGCCGTCGGCGACGACGCCTCGATCGCCTACATACAGGACATTCTGGTGCGTCCCGACCGGCAGCGCAACGGCATAGGCACGCGCTTGGCCGCCGCGGCGCTCGAGCGTTTCGCGCACGTGCCTCAGATTGTCCTCATCACCGACGACGAGCCGAAAACCGCCTCCTTTTATCGAAGCGTGGGAATGACCGACCTCGGCGAGCTCGGCGTTCGCGGCTTCGCACGATTCTCGTTTTGATCCCCAATGCGCGATGAAACCGGCGAACTTGTCGGCTGGCCGTACCCTATTGCGCGACGAGACCGGCGATCGCCGAGGCGCTGGCGGCCACGGCTTCGTCGATCCACTCGGGAATTTCGCACCCGACGTGCGGACGGACCAAGCCGTACGGGCACGTGCGGGTCGCCGCCACAATCAGCCCGTAGCTGCGCTCGTCGCGGAAACCGCGCAGACGCTCAACGAGCCTCGCCGTGGCGGCGTCGATGCCGTCGTTGACGTGCAGCACCTCCTCGGCGCAAGGATCGGGTGCGTCATCGACGAGCTCCCACTGCCGGAAAAGCGTCATTCCCATGGCGTCCATCGGGTTGCTCCGGCAGAACGTCGGCGTGTGAAGCGCAGCCGCGACGACGGCGCGCTCCGGCGGGTCGCCGTCGAGCGCTCGAACGAAACCCTCCTGAAAGCGGCGAACCGAGCGAAGCCACAGCCGCACAAGCAATTCCCGCCGTGAGGAAAAGCGGTGGTATATCGAACCCGAGGGCACATTCGCCGCGGCTGCAATGTCCGCAATCGAAACCTCGATCCCCCGCTCGCGGGCCGCAACCGCGACGCCGTCGAGTATCTGGTCGAGGCTGTACTTCACCGGACGCGCCATGGCATCTGAGTATAGCGGTATATTGAGGCCATGAGTTTTAGATTCGCGCATCTATTTGCCTCTTCCCCGGGCGCAGTCGGGCGCAAACCCCAACGGTGGGCGAAGGCAGCCTGCTGGATCGCGTTCCTCAGCCCGCTGCCCTCCGCTTGCTGGCGCATCGCGATGCTCGCCGGAGCCGACACAGGTTTTGCGGAGGCCGGCGTCTACCGCTCGAGCGCGTCGGGCGTCCTCTACGTTCTGCTCTTGGACGCGCTGCAAGTGGGCACAGCGGCGCTCTCGTTGGGCTTGTGCTGCGGCTGGGGCGAAAAGGTTCCGAAGTGGGTTCCGCGTCTGGGCGGAAAGACCGTACACCGTGGCCTCGCCGCGACCGTCGGCGGTGCCGGGGCGCTTTGCCTTTACTTCGTCGTGGGTGTGATTGCGGTGCGGGTCATAGGCGTGAGCGCGGGGTTTTGGGAAGGTTGGACTCCGATGGCGGGCATGAACTCGGCGCAGCGCGCGATCCTCGTCGCCGCGTACGGTCCGGCGGTTCTATGGCCTTTCGCCTTGACCGTCGGGTTGGTCGGCTACTGGCGCAGGCGGGGGTGAGGAAGCGTCCTCGACGTCGACCCCGTTTCCTCGGGGCGGGTTGACTTCGCTTCCCGTTTGCCGCCTTCGCTGGTTTCCGCCGCGCCCGAGGCTTAGTTCCCGCCCGCTTCTCGCGGCTTCTCGTCGGCGTCAGTTTCGCGGGATTTCACATCCACGCCGGCCTCCTTGCGCTGCTGCGCGGTGATCGGCGCGGGCGCGTCCGTGAGGGGGTCCCAGCCGGCGCCGATCTTCGGGAAGGCGATGACGTCCCGAATCGAGGGGGCGTCGGTCAGGAGCGAGACGATCCGATCCCAACCGAAGGCGATTCCGCCGTGGGGCGGAGCGCCGAACTTGAAGGCGTCGAGCAGGAAGCCGAACTTCTCCTGCGCCTCCTCGGCCGAGATCCCCATGACCTTGAAAACCCGCTCCTGGACGTCGCGTCTGTGGATGCGGATCGACCCTCCGCCGATCTCGTTTCCGTTGCAAACTATGTCGTAGGCATAGGCCAGCGCGTTTTCGGGGTCGACGTCGAAGGAATCGAGGCATTCGGGCTTGGGCGAGGTGAAGGCGTGGTGGACGGCGGTCCACGCCGAATGGCCGAGCGCGACGTCGCCCTCCGCGGCGGCCGCCCCCGAGGGCTTGAACAGCGGCGCATCTACGACCCATGTGAACGCCCACGCCTTCGGGTCGATGAGGCCGCAGCGCTTGCCGATCTCCAGACGCGCGGCGCCAAGCAGCTCGCGCGCCTCGATCGGCGAACCCGCAGCGAAGAACACGCAGTCGCCCGGTTTGGCCCCGACCTTTTCTGCCAGCCCCGCTCTCTCCGCCTCCGAGATGTTTTTCGCGACCGGGCCGCCGAGTTGCCCGTCCTCAGCGATCGTCACGTACGCGAGGCCCTTCGCGCCGCGAGCCTTCGCCCATTCCTGCCACTTGTCGAAGGCCCTGCGCGGCTGAGACGCGCCGCCGGGCATGACGACCGCGCCCACGTACGGATTCTGGAACACCCGGAACGGCGTGTTCTCGAAATACTCGGTGAGATTGACGAGTTCGAGGCCGAAGCGCAGGTCGGGCTTGTCAGAGCCGTAGCGTTCCATCGCGTCGGCATATGTTATGCGCGGGATCGGCTTTTCGAGATCGTATCCGATGAGCGCCCACACTTCTCGCAGAACGTCCTCGGCGACGGCGATGACGTCGTCTTGGTCGACGAAGGACATCTCGATGTCTAGCTGCGTGAACTCGGGCTGGCGGTCGGCGCGGAAGTCCTCGTCCCGATAGCAGCGTGCGATCTGGTAGTAGCGCTCCATCCCCGCGACCATGAGCAGCTGCTTGAACAGCTGGGGCGACTGCGGCAGCGCGTACCACGATCCGGGGTTCAGCCGCGCGGGAACGAGGAAGTCGCGCGCGCCTTCGGGCGTCGAACGCGTGAGGGTCGGCGTCTCCACTTCCACAAAATCGTGGCCGTGCAAAACCTTGCGGGCCGCCTGGGAGGCCTCGGACCGCAGCCGGATGGCCCGCTGCATCGGGGCACGCCGCAGATCGAGATATCGATATTTCAGGCGAGCCTCCTCTCCCGCCTGCTCGTCGGCGTGTTCGGAGACTTGGAAGGGAAGCGCGGCGGAGGGGTTGAGGACGACGACGTCGGCCGCCTCCACTTCGATCTCGCCCGTTGACAGCGCGGCATTCGCGTTGCCGTCAGGTCGCTCGCGCACGACTCCCACTACCTGCAGGCAGTATTCGTTGCGAAGCTCGTGCGCCACTTCTTCGCGAACGGTGACTTGGACGATCCCCGATGCGTCGCGAAGGTCGATGAATGCGATTCCCCCGTGGTCGCGACGGCGGTCGACCCATCCGGTCAGAGTGACCGACGAGCCGATGTCTTCCGACCGGAGAGAACCGGCCATGCGTGTGCGGAGCACGTTCTACCTCTTTTCGATCTGGACCGCTGCTTTTCGATCGGGACCGCTGCGGCCGCCCGGCCGCGCCAGACGAGCGGCGGCCACTGCTCAATGATAGTTGCTTCCCGACGCGCTGCGGACACCCGGCGCCGGGTTGCGATTCCACGCCGGGTCGCGAAACCGCCGACGGCACCGGTTAACGATCCCGCGCCGGGGTTCGGCGCCGCGGCCACCACGCCGCATTGTCGCGGATCGTGTTCGCGGTGGGAGAATGCTGTCTCACCTGTACGAAAAGAAGGGGCACATGGAAAAAGAGCACACGAAAACGCCGCGCTCTCTCGCGAACGCCTATTTGAGCCCGGTCGTCGAGAGGCTTTTCACTTGGCTGACGGTCGGCTGCGTATCTCTGATCGCTTTCGAGGCTGTGGCGGTGGGAACGGCCATGCCCACCGTCGCAGACAAGCTCGACGGGCAGAATCTCTACGCGCTCGCCATGGGCATCCCCCTCGCCGCGCAGCTCGTCACGACGGCCCTTGCCGGGCTGTGGTGCGACGCTCGCTCGTCCCAAGCGTGCCTGCTCGTGGGCCTCGGCGTCCTTTCCGCGGGTTTGACGGTGTGCACGGCCGCCCCCACGATGGAGCTCTTCGTTGTCGGCAGAACTGTTCAAGGCCTCGGCGGAGGCATGTGCATAGTCCCGCTGTACTCGATCCTTGGCAGCCACGTCCGCCCCGATCGTCAGGGACGCATTTTCGCCATGATTTCGGGCGCTTGGATTCTGCCGTCGATGGTCGGGCCGGTCGTGGCAGGCTGGATGGTCGAATCATTGAATTGGAGGGCCGTTTTCGGATGCGTTCCAGTCCTTTTCCTCTTGGGCCTTCCCCTTTTGCTCGTCGTCCTCAAGCGCCTGCCTAAAACGGACCCCGGGCCGCTCGTCGGCTGGACGGGGATTATGATCCCCTCCGTACTCACAGGCGCATCCATCGCGGGGCTTCAGATCCTCTCCGGGACTCCGCCGGAGAAGTTCACCGGCGCGGTGTACGCCGCCGTCGTTCTCACCGGCGTTTTGACTTTCGTTTTCATTCGCCCTCTGCTTCCGCGCGGCACGTACGTCGCCCGGCGGGGTCTCGCCTCGACGATTCTCATGCGCGGCTTGAGCAGCGGCACTTTGCTCGGCACCGAGGCCTTTCTTCCCCTCCTGTTGCAAAAGATCCACGGCTGGCGCCCCACCGAGGCGGGATTCATCCTGACGGTCGGTTCGATCACGTGGGCTTTGGGCTCGTGGATCCAGGGGCGGATCTCCTCCCCCGATCTGCGACGGAATATCGCCTCTCTCGGAACGACATTCCAGCTGTGCGGCATTCTCGTCGTCGTCCCCGCGAGCTTTTATCGGTTCTCCCCGTGGCTCGTCGTGGCCGGATGGAGCCTGGCGGGATTGGGAATGGGCTTGGTCTTTTCGGCCATGGCGGTTCACGCGTTGGCCATGACTCCCAAACGCCGGCAGGGGACGACGTCGTCGGCCATCCAGCTCGCCGACACCCTCGGCTTCTCCTTCTGCGTCGCGGTCGTCGGCTTGGTCTATGCCATCGTCATGCCCGCCCAAGAGTGGGCTTTCGCCGCCTCGGTCGGAACGATGGCGCTGTTGAGCGCAGTGTCCTTGATCGTCGTGCGAAGGACAGTCCCCCACCCTGGCTCCGAGGAGGAAGCCCAGCTCCAGTCTTCGGCGCGCGCAATCGAGTCCGTCGTTTAAAATCCCACGCCGACGCCTCGCACCGCGCGTGCGCACAGAGCCACGGCTGCTAAACCTTACGCCCCGTGCCTTCGCACGCCTATCGCCTCGCCTTCGGCCGACGTGAAGACGAAGCCTCCGTCGCGGCGGGCGATCGCATCGGGACATCCCGGGTGCCTGCGGGTCCGTGCCACATCTCACCCTCGCAAAAACAAACATTTCACGCTTGAAGGACTAGACTCCTCTAGGCGCATCGTCGCCCCAGCTTTTCGCCTGCCGGTTGCTAGGCGAGCGCGCGGTGTTATCAGGTTTCGTGGCGCGCGCTGGACAACTGACAGGTGAACATGACCGAATACAATGCGCCCTCGCTCGACGAGGGAACCGACGACGCCCTTGCACCGCGCAACGACGCCTTCCCATTCCGGAGCGATGAAAGCATCGACGACCTCTTTGCGTATAACGGCGACGAGGGCTCCGGCGCCTCAGCAGTCAAAGAAGACGCCGCGGACCACGACGCCCCCGATCGTAAAGACGGCAACAGCCAGCACGAGGGCGCCGGCGCCTCCCCCGAGGGCGACAACGGCCAGAGCCGAAACCGCGGCGCTTCGCGCCAAAACGGCGAGGTCCCGCACGAGAGCGGCAACGGCCAGAACCAGAGCGACGCCGTCGGACTTGGAAACGACGCCACGCCCAAGAAATCCGACGACGTCAATTCCAGCGACGTCCTTTTCGACGACCTCGGGCTGCCCGAAGACCTCCTCTCCGCGGTGAAGGAGCTCGGCTTTTCGGCGCCCACCGCGATTCAAGCCGCGGCCATCCCGATTCTTCTGAGAGGAAAGGACGTCGTCGGCGTCGCCCAGACGGGAACGGGCAAAACGGCAGCCTTCGCCCTTCCCCTCCTTGCTCATATCGACCCCGAAAAGCGCGAGGTCCAGTCCCTTGTTCTCGCCCCGACGCGCGAGCTGGCGATGCAAGGAGCCCAGGCGATCGAGTCTTTCGCGGCGAAATCGCGCGGGGTCGACGTCGCCGCCGTGTACGGCGGGTCCTCCTATCTCCCCCAGCTCAAGGCGCTCGAGGGCGGGGCGCAGGTGGTGGTCGGCACCCCGGGGCGCATCATGGACCTCATGGACCGCGGTGCCCTTCGTTTGGACGCCGTCCGCTACTTCGTGCTCGACGAGGCCGACGAAATGCTCCGCATGGGATTCGCAGAGGACGTCGAAAAAATCGCCTCCGAAGTACCCGAGGGTCGGATATCCGCGCTTTTCTCGGCGACTATGCCGCCGCCGATTCGGCGCGTGGCCGAACGCCACCTGAGCGACGCCGAGGAAGTGACGATCTCGCGGCCCGCGACCACGGTCTCGACGGTCAAGCAGATGTACGCCGTAGTGCCCGAGCGGCACAAAATCGGCGCATTGGCGCGGGTTTTGGCCGTCACTGAGGCCCAAGCGGCCCTCGTTTTCGTCCGCACCCGCTCGACTGCCGAGGATCTGACCATCGAGCTTGGGGCCCGCGGCGTGGCGACGGCGGCGCTTTCAGGCGACGTCGTGCAGAAAGAACGCGAAAAGCTAGTCGCGCGCCTGCGCGACGGGACGCTGGACGTGCTGGTGGCCACCGACGTCGCCGCGCGCGGGCTCGACGTCGACCGTATCGGGCTGGTCGTCAACTTCGACGTCCCGCGCGAAACCGACACGTACGTCCACCGCATCGGCCGCACCGGGCGGGCCGGCCGCACAGGCGAATCCATCACGTTCGTCACGCCCAAAGAGCGCCCCCGCCTGCGCCGCATCGAAAAGCAAACGGGCTCGCGCATGGAGCAGATCGAGCTGCCCACGCCCGCAGAGGTTTCGAAGCTGCGCGCGCGCAGAACGGTGGAGCAGGCGATGGCCCGCGTCGCGAAAGGGCGCCTGTGGGTCTACGAGGAAATCCTCGAAGACTTCGTCGCCGAGCAAGCCAAGGCGGCCGCCCAGTCCGACTCCGGCGCGCATCTTGACTCGCACGAGCACGGCTCCGATTCATACTCGCAGCTTGACTCGCTTGACTCGCATCCGCGCTCAGATTCCGGCTCACAGCGCGATTCGCACGCGCAGGCCGGTCCGGTGAGCCTCGAAACCCTGACGATGGCGCTCCTGGCCCTCGCCGTGCGCGACCCCGGCCCGGTGGCGGGCGAAGAGCCCGAGCGTCTTACGGAGGATTTCGGCTCGGAGCGCGAGGGGCGTCCCCGAAAGGAGCGTCAGCCGCGCCGCCAGATGAAGAACTCCGTTCGCTACAGGGTGGAGGTCGGACACAAAGACCGGGTCAAGCCCGGCGCCATCGTCGGCGCGCTCACGCACGAAGGCGGGCTCAGCGGCTCCGATCTGGGCCACATCGATATTTTTCCGACCTTCTCCCTCGTCGAGATCGGAGTTCCGCTCTCCCCCGAGGCGCGCAAACGCATTTCTCAGGCCCGAGTTTCGGGCAGGGCTCTGAAGATCAGCGAGGACCGCGGCCCGGGAGGCTTCCGCGACGACGCCGGACGGGGCCGCCCGCGCCGGGACTCCGACTATTCCGACCGCGGCCGCAGCCGCGGCGATCGAGGGTCGCGATACGACCGCACCACCCGCGACGAGCGCGGCTTCAAGCACGACCGTCGCGGCCGCGCGGGCCGCGGGAACAGGTAAGGCGGCCTGTGCTTTGGGCACAGGCAAGGCCGGTCTGTCCGGTCGGCTAAGCCGTAGGCGCGGGGTCCTTCGCCGAGCGCGTCCTGTCCAGGTACCCCGACCGCCACACGTACACAGCCGCGACGAGCAGGCCGGTGCAGAGCCAAACTGCCCACCACGGGAAACGAGGCAGGTCAGACGTCGCATGCGCGTTGGCCAGATCCTTGGCGGGGGTCGGCTCGATCCGCTCGGCCGTGACGAGAATGCGATGGGTGTTGATGCCCAGGGGCGTGCACGTCACGAGGGTGACGAGGTCTTTGCCGGGGACCGGGCGCAACGATTCGGTCTCGGTCGGCTCAACTACCTTTGTCTCCGTCACCTTGTAGGCGAGCACCTTGCCGAACACCTCGATGGTGAAGGTGTCGCCGATCTTGACCCGGTCGAGGTTCGTGAACATGGTGGCGTTGGCAAGCCCGCGATGAGCGGTGATCACCGATCGGGTTCCCGAGCCTCCGACCGGAAGAGAGGTTCCTTCGAGGTGCCCCGCCCCCTGGAGAAGGGTGGCGTCCGACGTCCCGTGGTAGACGGGGAGGTCGACGTCGATCGCGGGGATCTTCAGCCGCGCCATCAGGCCCGATTCGTCGGTACGAAGAATGGCGTTGTAATCAAGTTTGCCGTTTGAGCTCTTGCCGGCCCCGGTCGGAACGTTCGTGTCCGCTTTGTACACGGCCCCCGCGTTCAGGGCCGCATTGTACGCATGGGCCTGTTTGATCTGCTCGGCGGCCGAAGGATGGGCCCGGTTGACCTGCCTCTCGTAATTGTCGACGACCTTCGACTGATTGAGCTGAGAGACCCAGCTGGCCGCCTGCGGATAGAGGAAGATGCTCAGGCCGAGCACCCCGATGAGTGCGGGAACCAGGGCCGACGGCGCGAGCTTCCACTTGCCTTTTCGCCCGCGATTGCGGCGTGATCGCTTGAATGTCATATTCTCTTCCTTGGCCGCGCCCAGCTTGCCGCACGGGTCTTGCTTCCTGTGCAGAAACGCTTTGCAAGAGGGCGTTTCGTGCGAAAACCGGTTGTATAGAAAATTTGGTCCAAAAGTTATGTTCGAGGGCGCTATGTACAAGTGAGTTCGCGCGAGCGCATTTAGGGAGGAGCCTTCGGCGCGAACCCGTTTTCCGCGAAGAGTTTGCCACGAGAGAGTTTGTACGAGAGCGCAATTGTGGCGGGGAAGCCTTCACTCCCCCGCCACACCGTGTGCGTTTCGACGAGAGGCCGCCCGCGTTGCCATATCCATATCGGCTCAGCGGGCGCCGCCTGCATTTGGATCAGACGCTCTGCGCGCGCATCCGCGCGTTGCCGCTCGCACGTGCGCGGGTTGCGTGCGCCGCGCGGAACGGCACACGCCCCCGCGCAAGGACGCCGGCGTCGCCCGCAAGTTCGTGGGCGGACGCGGCGTCCCGCGGAGTCACAGGGCTGCCGTCTGACGCTTGCGGCGCGAACGGGCCACAAACACGGAGCCGAGTGCGATGGCCACGAGGGTGGCGCCGGCCAGCATCATGATGAGCTTGCCTGCCGCACCGGTCAGTGGCAGGCCGGGCACATCCTGCTTGGAGTTCTTCACGGTCACCGCGGCCGACGTCGTCTTTCCGGCCTTGACTGTGATTCCGGTGAACTCCTTGCCTCCGGAGGGAAGCGTATAGCCGGCGGGCGCCTCGATCTCTTCGATCACGTAGCAGCGCTGGCTGTGATCCGGAGTGACGGCCTGGGCGTCCGGGGCGCCCTGCTTCTTGTCGACGAACAGGCCCTCGATGGAGACGACGCCGTTGGCCGCGGAGACGAAGGTGTCCTCCCCGCCGATGGAAATCGGGTCGCCGCTCTTGACGGCGCTCTCGCAGGAGGCCGCGTAGGGGTCAGCCGCGTTGTAGACCTTGAACTTCGCGCCGGCGAGCGTCTTCTCGTTGTCGGCGTCGGTCTTGTTGATCGCGATGTCTCCCCACGAGGTGACGACCTTGTTCGTAGGCGTGGGGGGTTCGCTCGGAGGAGTCGTCGGCGGATTGTCCGGCGGGGTCGACCCCGGAACCACGTCGATGTACAGGTTGGCGACGTTCTCGATGACTCCGCCCGCGGGAACGGTCTTGACCTTGGCGCTGAAGACGACCTCAATCGTCTCGTTCGGGACCGTCCGAAGGTAAGCCAGGCCTGCCTTGGTGAAGCCGACGCTGGGATTCTGCCCGCCGGTGGCGACGTAATAGGACGGGTCGACGGCCTGCCCCTTGATCTTCACAGAAGCGACCTTGCCTCCCTCGAGGTTGGAATCGAGGGGATCGGAGACGACGAAGTGCTTGAAGCTGTCCGTCGCGGCGATGCTCGGGATCTTCGCCGTCACCGGGAAGGTGACCTGATCGGCCGTCTTGATGCCGTTCTTCGAGACCTCGACGCCCTTGGTGGGTGCGACCACGACGGTGTTCTTCGGGTAGACGTTGACGTTGTAGAGCCAGTTCCCGTCGGCGTGGGCGGTGTTGGCCGCGTTGTTCGGGAACGGAATCGTCACGAGGAAGGGCGCTGCCTTCTTCTTGACGGTGCTCGGGGCCTTGGTCTCACATACGAGGTAAGCCTTGACCGGCAGGTTGCCGATCGTCGTCACCCCTTGGCCGTTCGTGGGGCTGCTGACCTTCCCGGCGTCGAACGCAGCCGCCGCGCCGCTGGGCAGCGTGAGCTTCGGCGTGTTGAAATCCGTGCCGCAGGCGTCGGCGGGAATGTTCCAGTTCTTGAGGTTGTTCCAATCGGCCTGGGTCTTGAGGTCGAGGTTGGAAATCGGGAAGGCCGTGAAGGTGACTCCCGCGACGCCGGCGCCCCCCTGGGTGTCGGTCTGGCCGTCGGCGGTGCCGTCGGCTTTCTGCGAGCCGGCCTCGTGTTTGTGAATGACAATCGATCCGGTGGCGTTGGGATCGATGTTGCCTTGGTCGGCGAAGGCTGCGCTTGCGCCTGCGAGGCCGGCGATGCCCAAAGCCAGCGCTCCGACCACGGCACTCGCACGCCGCCTGGCGGATTGAGTGTGTGTGCTCATCTGGTTGTTTCCTTTTCTGATGAGACCGACGCGTATCGGTCGGACTCGGGTCTGTTGAAAAACTGGGTGTGCAGGATCTAGATCATCTGCAGGTCTATCGGCGAGGCGGCGTTTCTCCTCTCCCGCGTCGGATCTTCCGCCGAACGAACGCGCCGACGCCCGCTAGCGCCAGGAGGCCTCCGCCCCACAGAAGGAAGGAGTCCGCGCTCGCCCCTCCGGTCAGCGGCAGCGAAGGAACGTCGGCCTTCTCGTTGACGAAGGCGGCGGAAAAGACATGGTTGAGCGCAGCCGGGGAGATCGCAAAGGCGTGGGCTGCCGTGCTCAGCTTGTACCCGGCGGGGGCTGCCGATTCCGTCAGCTTGAAGGACCCCAGGCCGATGTTCTCGACCTTGAACGATCCGGGAAGCGGATCGACGTCCTTGTATTTTCCGCCCGTGCACTGCGCGGCCGTGGCCTTCACGCAGTCCTCGACAACCGTGTCGGCGGGAATCTCCGGGCCTGTCAGCTTCCATTCCGAGCCGGCCAGGGCTTTGCCGGTCTCGTCGGCCTTCTTCCACGAGACCGTCCCCTTGTAGGGTTCGTTGACGATGGCATTGTCAACGATCTGATCGGCTACGTCTCCGGAATCCTGAAGCCTCGCTGTCAGGTTGGTCGGCGTTATCTTGTCGAAGACGAAGGTCTTGTCCGTCGGCACGTAGCCTTCGGGCGCCTTGGCCTCCTTCAAGGTGTAGGTTCCCCATTTGAGATCGGCGAGCTTGAACTTGCCCTTTGCGGGGTCCTTGTCAGGCCCCGCGCACGCGCCGTCGCTTACGCAGTCGGCCACGGTCGCGCCGCCCGGGAAGCTAGGGCCCGAAACGGTCCACTGGGAGCCGCCGAGGGGCGCCTTGTCGACGGAGCTCACTTTGCCCCACACGAGCGATCCGGGCTTGGATTTGTTCGTGATTTCGCAGCTCACCCTGTCCTGCCGGTTGAGCGTGAGCGTGGCCTTTCCTCCGGTCGTCGGGCCTACCTGCGACGAATACCTCTCGCCCTTCGTGCCCGGAGTCTCCGAGCACGTCCATTGGCCGCTCTCGTAACCGGCGGACGCAGGGTTGGTCGAAGTCTCGGAAAGGGCGACCGGCCCCTGCCGCATGCTTTGCGGATTTCCCTTGGCGTTTCCGGTTTTGCCCTTGCCGGAGATCACGACGTCGGAGGCCTTGCCCTCAAGCGTCCACTGATCGGCGCCGAGCGCCGGAACCTCGCTGCTCGCGTAGGATCCGTCGACCTTCTTCGTCAGCTGGAGCGTGGGAACGCGGATCGAAACCTTGTAGTCCTCGACTTCGCCCGTGGTGGTTATGCCGGTGGGCTTCTGGTTGTTGCCGCCGTTGTCGTTCGTGATGCGCACGCGCATGTAGCTGTCGGGATGCGAGCCCTGCTCGCCGTCGACGCTTCGCACGGAGTTTGTGACGTCGTTCGGCACCTTCCAGGTCAGTTTCGCCTCGCCCGCCGTGCAGGGGACTTCGCCGCTCTTTTCCTGGGAATCGAACGTTCCGTTGTTGTTCCAGTCGATCCATCCCGCGGCTTTGCCGACGCCGGCGCATTTGACCGTTTCCGAATGGGTGGCACCGGGGAACGTTCGGATTCCACCGTCCCACTTGGTCGTGTCGATTCCGTCTTCGTCGTCGAACAGGCCGTTCTTGTCGTCGCCCTGGGCGTCGTCGCTGAACTTCTGGTAGCCCTCGGCGTCGATATGCTCGCCGAGGCGCGGGGCGCCCTGGTCCATCGACATATTCGCCTGCGGGTTCAAGGCGAAAAGATCGGTGCTGCCGGCCTTGGGAACCTCTCCGCCCTTCCACGTCGGCTGGAAGGTCGATCCGGCGTAGCCGTATGATTTCGGCGCGTCGCCGAAGTCCGTGGCGACGATGAGTCCAAGCGCGACGGCGGAGTAGCCGGAGCCCTGCAGGGTGATCGTCGCCTTGGTCACGCCTTCCATGAACATGACCGCGTCGGGACCGCCCAGGCCGTTGGGCTGGGTGTAGCTTCCGTTTTTCCCTCCCGCGCCCCTTTGGTAGACGCATTCCTCGTCGGAGGGCATGAGCCGCAGCGTCTTGCCGCCGTTTGACATCTCGGCGTCGGTCGTCACCAACTTGCCGGTAGCCTTCGAGACGCACGTCTTCGAACGCAGCGTGTCGAGCACGCGCCAGCGGACGTTCTGGTCGGTGCTGGCCTGGACCCATTCGTCCGCCCACTCGTTCGCGGCCCAGCTCTTGATTCCGTACCGCCTGGACGAGGCCTCGGCGTCGGCGAAGACAAGCCCCTGGACGGGCACCTGCTTGACCGCGCCTCCCGGGGTGTGCAGCTCGACCTTGCAGGAGTAGTCGACGCTCACGCGGGCCGCGTAGCCGGTGGGCTCGGTGCTCGAGCCGGGGGTCCCCCACTTTTTGCCGTCCCACGTATTGCTGCCGTTGTAGGCGTATCCGTTGGCCAAGCCGATGGCCATCTGGTTCTTGTTGACGTAGTCGGCGGGATAGGTCAGCCCCTCGTGCCACTCGGCGCTGCCGTCTTTCCATTGGCCCGGGCCGCCGATGTTGTAGAGGTTGTCGAGGGCGTCGCCGGCCCACGCGCCGGGAATCGTCGCGACGAGGGGGCCCCTGGCCTGCTGGTCGGAAACGTCGCTCGGATGCCCGAGGTGCTTGTAATTGGACAGCTGACAGGTGGTGATGAGTTCGCCGGCGTCGCCCAAGTCGCGTTTGTTGACGAAGTTCTTCGTCTGCCCGTAGTTGAGCACGGGGACGTTAGGAGTCGGGTTGTTCTGAAACTTCGAGTAGTCCGCCCATTGGAGCCACTGAATCGAATCGACGTATCGGCCCGAACCGCCGGTTGCAAAGACTGCCGGAAGGATCGACGACTGTTCGACGATGTCCGCCTTGGCCTCCTCGACGCCGCCTTGCGAAAAGACAGAGTTGAATACTAAAGAAAAACCGCATCCCATTGCGGCGAGCGCATGCAGTTTTTTACGGCGCGACAAGGTGTTTTTACGTCGTGAAGACGCACGGACTTTCTTCATTGCACATCTTTCCCGGTATTGACGGCAAAATGTCATATTTCGGCGTCAAGACACGCTACACAACCGCAGCCTGCCTCGATTTGCTTCGCCTCATGCCGAGCGAACGCGTGCGGTGAGAGACGCAGATCGCCCACAATGAGGCCTGACGCGCAACAGTCTATTCCGAGAAATTTCGGTTTTGCCGCCGATTTCTCATACCCTAGGTCAGAAAAATGCAATACTTTCGACGGAGACCTTAACCTACCGCGGGATGATTCACGATCGGCCCGCCGTCGTCGCAAACCGACTGCGGGCGACGCGTCCAGGCGCCGCGCGCCGAAGCCAGCCGCCTACCGCAACGCGAGATCGGCGAACGGTCCGCAGGCTTGAAAACGCCGACAGTGAGGGACCGTCAACCGGAAAATTCGGTGCGGCGCAGCCGCCGCTCGTTCGAACCGGCGCCGCGCCTGGAGAGCTCGACGAGGTCGGCGAGATCGTCGGTTCCCGCCCGCACCTGACAGCCGGAAAGTCCGTCAAGAAGGCCGTCGGCGAAAGCCGCGGCTATCTCGACGGAGAGGGCGACGTCGGTCCATTCCGTGCGCCCGGCATGCATCGCCATGCCCGCCGTCATATCCGTGCGAACGACTCCGGGAGCGAGCTCCAAGACGGCTATCCCGCGTTCGCGGCCGGCCTCGGCCAGGCAGCCGCCCAGCCGCATGAGCGCCGTCTTCGAGACGCAGTATCCCGATGCCTCCGCATTGTCCTTGACCGCTGCGCCGGAGGAAATGTCGAGGATGCGCCCGCCGCCGGCCTCGATCATTGCGGGGACGGCCCTGCGCTGGATGAGAAAGGGCGCGCGCACGTTGACCTGCTGCGTGCGCCACCACTCCTGCGGGTCGGCTTCCCACGGAAGGGCCTCGCCGCCGAAGACGCCCGCGCAGTTGACGACCATGTCGACAGGGCCGTCGGCGAGGACGACGTCGAGCATCGCTTCGACGTCTCGCACCTTGGATAGGTCGGCCCCCACCGTGCACACCCGCGCGCCGCGAGCCTCGCATTCGCCCGCGGCCGCCGTGAGGTCCGGAACCTTTCGCGCCACGAGCACGAGCTTGCGGCCGGGGGCGGCCAGCCCCTCGGCGAGGGCGCGGCCGATGCCCCGGGAAGCCCCGGTGACGAGGATCCGTTCGCTCGCCCTCACGCTCTCAGCTCCGCCCCGCTCTTGCGCGCCGCCTTGACGATGCGCTTGCGAACGCCCGCCGTCTCTTCGGCGGTCAAGGTGTGATCGCTTCGGAAGCGAAGCGCGAAAGCGAGAGATTTCTTGCCCTTGCCCACTTGGTCGCCCGTGTAGACGTCGAAGAGCACCGCGCTTTCGAGCAAGTCTCCGGCGGCCTTGCGTATGACGTTCTCGACCTGAGCGGCCGTGACGTCGGAGTCGACGACGAGGGCGATGTCCTCTTTCGCCGCCGGGGCGGTGGTCACCGGCTTCACCTCGAGCGGCGCGAGGCTCGACGTCGCCTTGCCGCTCTCTGCGCCCGTGAGAGCGTCCATGTCGACTTCGAAGGCGACCGATCGGGCTGGCAGCCCCCACGCCTTGCACACGGCGGGCGCGAGTTCGCCGGCGTAGCCGACGGTCCGCCCGTCTTTCGACTGGATGCGTGCGCACCGGCCGGGATGCCAGGGCGCGCACTCGGCCGCTTCGGCAACCGCGTCGACCCCGGCGCAGGCTGCGACGCTGAAGGCTGCCTCAATCGCGTCCCTCCAGTCCCAAGGTTCGGGCGCGTAGCCGTAGGCGGCCGGCGCCTTCGGACCGCAGGCGACGCCGGCGACGTGATGCGGCTGGGAGGGGATCGCGCAGTGGAGGGCTTTCAATTCGTCGTCGCTCGGCCGTGCGCCGACGCCCGCCGGGGCGGCGGGAACGAGGTTTTCGGGCCGTGTGACGAGCCCCTGCTCGAAAACCGCGACGGACGGATTGGAGCGGGAGACGTTCAGGCGGGCGGTCTCCAGCAGGGAATCGAGGATCGAGCTGCGCAGGTACGGCGCATCCTCCTGCAGCGGATTGGCGAGGCGGAGCAGACGACGGCGCTCGTCGCCCGCGGCGATTCCCTGCCGTTCGAGCGCGTCCGCCGAGATGAACGGATAGGATAGCACTTGGACCCAGCCCTGCTCGGCGAGGGTCCGCGCCGCGTCCCGCCGCGCCCGCTGAACCGCCGTGATCCCGCGGCCCACGTTCGCGCGGGGCAGCCGAACGGGAATCTCGTCGTAGCCGACGAGCCGGGCAACCTCCTCGACGAAATGGGCGGGGCCGATAAGATCGGGCCGCCACGTCGGCGGCGTGACCCGCACTGTCTTCTCCCCGCCCGTCGAAGCGCCGTTCTTAGATTTTTCGGCGATAAGTTCTTCAGCATCGGATTCTTCGGCGGCGCCAGAGCCACCGCCAGAGCCATTGCCCGCGGGCGCAGGGCGGTCGGCGTTCGATTCGCCAGATGCGCCGGAGGCTCCGTCCCCGAGGACTTCGACCTCGCAGCCGATCTCCCTAAGGACGTCAATGATGCGCTCGTCGGAAAGGTCAAGTCCGGTCAGCCGCTCCACCTCCGACAGCCGGAAATCTTGCGCTTCGGGCGCAGGGAAATTCCGCAGGTCGAAAACCTCGTCGCCGACCGTGCCTCCGCCGTACTTGACGAGCAAATCCACCACATTCTGGGCGGCCACCGGCGGCAGTTCGGGGTCGGCGCCGCGTTCGAAGCGCTTGGACGCCTCGCTCGCCAGCTTGTGGCGGCGGGCCGACCTCGCGATGGAGACCGGATCGAAATGCGCGGCCTCGATTAGCACGTTGACGGTTTCGTCTGTGATCTCGGTGTCCGCGCCACCCATGACGCCGGCTATTCCAAGGACGCGCTCGGCGCCGTCGTCGGTGATGAGAAGGTCCTCGGGGTCGAGGGTGCGTTCGACGTCGTCGAGCGTCGTGTGCCTCTCCCCCGCCCTCGCGCGGCGAACGACGATCGGCCCGCGCATTTTGTCGAGGTCGTAGGCGTGCAGAGGCTGGCCGAGGTCGAGCATGACGTAGTTCGTCGCGTCCACGGCCAGGGAAATCGGCCGCATTCCCGCGGCCGTCAATCTGTCGCGCAGCCACTTGGGGCTCTCGGCCTTCGGGTCGATCCCCCTGACGATGCGCGTGACGAAGCGGTCGCATCCGACGTTGCCGTGGATCGGGGAGCCGTCGCGCACCTCGACGGCGAATCCGTTCTCCGTGTCCGAAGGGATCGAATCCGCGGTTTCCCCGGGATCGAGGAAGTTTTGACGGCTTTCGGGCAGTCCCCGGTCGGTGAACGCGCCGCCAGTCGAATGGTGATACTCCCGCGCCACGCCCCGCATGGAGAAACAATATCCGCGGTCGGGGGTGATGTTGATTTCCAGCGTCTCCCCGCCGATTCCTAGGTAGGGCAGAACGTCGCAGCCGACGCCGGGAAGCTTCTTGACGGCCTCGTCGTCGCCCGCGGCGGCGAGGCCGATGATTCCGTCGTGGTCCTCGCCCAGCCCGAGCTCGAGCGCCGAACAGATCATCCCGTCGGAAAGATGCCCGTACGTTTTGCGCGCCGAGATGGCGAATCCTCCGGGAAGAACCGCCCCGGGCAGCGAGACGACCACGTAGTCGCCGACGTCGAAGTTGTGCGCGCCGCAGATGATTCCGCGCGAGGGAAGGTCACTCGGCTCCTTGCCTGTTCCGGGGGCGTCGTTGTGCTCGCCGACGTCGACCCGGCAGTAGTTGACGACCTTGCCGTTCTTCTGCTTTTCGGGGCTGCGGGCAAGCACTTTGCCGACGACGACGGGCCCAGTCACCTCCGCCGAGTGGATCGTCTCCTCTTCCAGGCCGACTTTGACGAGCGCCGCAGCCAGTTCCTGAGCCGTCAGGCCCTCGGGAATCTCAACGTGCTCGGCGAGCCATTGCGTGGGTACGAGCGGCATCTCAACTGCCCCTTCCTGTGGTTCCGAACTGGAGGGAGAAGCGCACGTCTCCCTCGACCATGTCGCGCATGTCGGCGATTCCGTGGCGGAACATGAGGGTGCGCTCCAAGCCCATGCCGAAGGCGAAGCCGGTGTATTCGTCGGGGTCGATCCCGGCGTTGCGCAGAACCTCCGGGTTGACCATGCCGCAGCCTCCCCATTCGATCCACCCGGCGCCTCCCTTCTTTTGCGGGAACCACAGGTCCATCTCTGCGCTCGGCTCGGTGAACGGGAAAAACGAGGGCCGCAGGCGCGTTTTGGCCTCGGGGCCGAACATTGCCCGGGCGAAATGGTCAAGCGTGCCCTTGAGGTGGGCCATCGTCAGGCCTTTGTCCACGGCCAAGCCCTCCACCTGGTGGAAGACGGGGGTGTGCGTCGCGTCCAGCGCATCTGTTCGAAAGACCTTGCCCGGGCAGGCGATGTACAGCGGGGCGCCGCGCTCGAGCATCTCGCGCCCCTGCACGGGCGACGTGTGCGTGCGCAGCACGAGGCCGGGTTGGGCTTCGACGTCACCCGTCCCGTCAGCCGCACCCGCGTCCGGGGCGCCCGCGACATCGGCCGCTGCGCCTTCGACGGTCTGGACGCCCGAAACGTAGAAGGTGTCCTGCATCTGGCGAGCCGGATGGTCGGGTCCGAAGTTCAGGGCGTCGAAATTGAACCACTCGTGCTCAACCTCGGGGCCCTCGGCGATCTCCCATCCCATGCCGATGAAAAAGTCGGCGACGTCCTCTACGAGCACGGTGAGCGGATGGCGGGCCCCCCGCGGATTGCGGCGCGTGGGGACGGTGACGTCGACTTTCTCCCTTTCCAGAGCGGCCGCGGCCTCTTCGGCCTCGAGTCTGGCCGTCGCCTCGGCCAACGCGGCCTGAATCTGTTTGCGCGCCGCGCCCATGAGCTTGCCCGCCACAGGCTTGTCCGCCTTGTCCAATCCCTTGATGAGAGCGTTCGCCTGGGTGACGGGAGCGGCGTCGCCGGAATGGGCGAGCCGGGCCGATTTGAGCTCCTCGAGCGTGGACGCTTCGGCGAACGCCCGCCGGGCCGCCTCGACGGCCGCGGCGACGCCTGCCTCGTCCAACGGGCTGAGAGCTTGTGTGGACATGAGTGCCTTTCCCTAGGTTTCCGCTGAAGATTGTACGTCACGCCTCCCCCGGCGTTCACGCGGCCCGCACGGCAAAGCTGGCGGCGTTTCCTCTATAACGCAGGGAAAGCGGGGGCGGAGGGGACGTCCCCTCCGCCCCCGCTTCTCACCTGTCCGTACCGAATGCCGAGACGGAGCCGCAAAGGCGGCAGGCCCCGCTCTCAAATCGCGGCCGCCTTAGATTCGGCGGCCCTATGAGTACACGAGCACCTGCGTGACGAGCATGACCCCGCCGAAGCCGAGGACGAAGACCACCATCGGCCATACGAACTTCAGCCAGGCCGAGAATTTCATGTCGAGCATTTGCAGCGTCGCCATGACCAGGCCCGTCGGCGCCAAGAAGAGCATCGCGTATTGGCCCCACTGGTAGGCGCAGACGATGATGAAGCGCTCGATTCCCACCGAGTCCCCGAGGGGCGCCATGATCGGCATGGCCAGAACGGCCAGGCCCGAAGAAGACGGCACGACGAAGCCGAGGACGAAGAAGATGAGCATCATCATAATGATGAACACGGGCCCGTTCATGCCCTGAACGAGGTTGGAGGCGCCTTCGAGGAGCGTGTCCGAAATCTTTCCCTCGTTCATAATGGTGTTGATGCCGCGGGCCAGGCCGATGATGAGCGAAACGCCCACCAGGCTGGAGGCGCCGTCCGTGAAAGCGTCGACCAGCTGCTTTTCCTTGAGCCGCTCCTTGCCCGTCGTCACGATGAACATGATGACGATCGTGATCGCCAGGAAGGACGCCGCCATGTCGGGGAACCACCAGCCGAGCTGCATGACTCCGTAGACCATGAGGACGAAGGCCGAGACAAAGAGGATGAGGGTGACCTTCTTGCGCCACGTGAAGTCGCCGGCGGAATCGCCGACGTCGACGGCCCACTGCTTGTTGAACTTCTCCCGATCCTCGTAAGTGAGCGAGGCTTTGGGGTTCTTCTTGATCTTGTTGGCGTACCAGTAGAGGTAGAGGATCACCACGACGCCGCCGACGAGGCAGCCCGCCGCGCGCCACCAGATGCCGTCGGTGAATTGAATTCCCGCGGCGTTGGAGGCGATGACCGAAGAGAACGGGTTGATGGTCGAGAACGTCGTTCCCATCGATCCCGCTAGGAAAATCGCCCCGACGCATATGATCGAGTCGTATCCCAGGGCGATGAAGACGGGGCAGAGGATCGGATAGAAGGCGACGGCCTCCTCCTCCAACCCGCAAGTCGTTCCGCCGACCACCATGAACACGGACACCGCGAAGACCAGGGCGAACTCGCGCCCCTTGGTCTTCTTTGTCAAAGCTAAGAGGCCCGATTCAAAGGCCCCTGCCGCTCTGACGACGCCTATCAAACCTCCTAGGACGAAGATGAACACGATGATGTCGATGGCCTCGATCGTGCCCTTGACCATCGACTTGGTCACGTCTTGGACGCCCGCCGGATGGCCTTTGAGCTCCTTGTACGTTCCTGGAACCGAGACGGGCTTAGTCAGTGCCCCGCTCTCGAATTTCTTGAGGGCGATCTTCACGCCGAGTTTGTCGAGAGTCTCCTGCGTGGCAGGCATTGTGTCGACTTTGCCGCTCGGCTCGGTGATGGAGAACGTGTCTCCTTTGTACTCCAATTTGGAATAGGATCCGGCCTGGACGACGTGCGTCGCCAGGACCGTGAGGATGGTGAGGACGAAAAGAATGGTGAATGCACCGGGGAACGTCCACTTTCCCCTTTTCTTTTTCGTTGTGGTCTCCACAACGTCGTTTGTTGTCGTCGTCGACATGATGAAGTTCCCTTCATGGGCGGTGCGGGCCCAGCAGGCCTGCCGCCGGCCAATCGCCGGCCAACCAGGCGTCAGCCGGCAGCCAAACGGATGGCGGCCAGTCTACCGGCCCGCACCGTGTAGCGACGGACTTTTCGCCGCTACATCGTTATATATGTGCCAGTTCGTCCGGCGAGGGCGTCCTTGGCCCTCACAAGCGAGGTGATGAGGGCCTTGCGCCCCTCACCCCCCTCGACGAAGTTCAAGCACGCCTCGACTTTGGGGAGCATCGACCCCTTGGCGAACTGTTCTTCGTCGATGTGTTTGCGGGCTTCCTCGACGGTCATCGACTCCAGGTCTGTCTGATTGGGTGCGTTGTAGTTCAGGCTGACCCTGTCGACCGCCGTGAGGATGACGAGCAGCTCCGCGCCGATGTCGGAAGCCAGGAGAGCGGCCGAGCGGTCCTTGTCGATGACCGCAGCGACCCCCTTGTACCCGTCGCCGTCTTCGATGACTGGGATTCCGCCGCCGCCGGAGGCGACGACGACGGCGCCCGCGTCAATGAGCGTCTTGACCGTTGCGGCCTCGACGATCGCGGACGGCAAGGGAGAGGGAACGACCCATCTCCAGCCGCGGCCGGCGTCTTCCACGTAGGTGTTTCCGGTCTCGGCCATGAGTTCCTTGGCGCGCTCCTCGCTGAAGAATGCACCGACAGGCTTGGTGGGATTCTGGAAGGCCGGATCTTGCACGTCGACGACGGTCTGCGTGACGACCGAGACGCACTGTTTGTCCGACCCGCGCTTCTTCAACTCCCTCCCGATCGCCTGCTGCAGGTGATAGCCGATGTACCCCTGGGACATCGCGCCGCACTCGGCGAACGGGATGAGCGGCGTTCCGCCGCCCTTGTCCGCGGAGACGTCAGTGGCCACCTTGATCATCCCCACCTGGGGGCCGTTTCCGTGGGTGACCGTGACGTTGTAACCGCCGTCCATCAGGTCGACGATCGCCTCGGCGGCAGCGCCGATCAGCGTGAGTTGCTCCTCGGGGGTCTTTCCTAGCGCGTTTCCTCCGAGGGCAATGACCATGCGCTTGTCTGATTGCATTCATACTCCTTTGTAGGGGCCGGCCCGCGAGGGGCCGGGACTGTTTGTTCACGCCACAGCGGCGCCCCATGCAGCTACGACAGTGTTGCGTACATGACGGCCTTAATGGTGTGCATGCGGTTTTCCGCCTCGTCCATGACCTTGGACTTGGCAGATCTGAAGACCTCGTCGGAGACCTCCATTTCGGTCACGCCGAACTTCTCGGCGATGTCGGCGCCGATCGTCGTGTTCGTGTCGTGGAATGAGGGAAGGCAATGCATGAAGATTGCCTCGGCGTCGGCCTTCGCCATGACCTGCGAGGTCACTCGGTACGGTTCGAGGAGCCTGATGCGCTTCTCCCAAAGCTCGGCCGGCTCGCCCATGGACACCCAGATGTCCGTGTAGACGACGTGCGCGCCGGAGACGGCCTCGTCGACGTCGTCGGTCAATGTGATCGCCGCGCCGGTTTCTTCGGCTATCTCGCGGCACTGGGCGACGAGCGACTCCTCGGGCATGAGGTCCTTCGGGCCGCAGGCGACGAAATGCAGGCCCAGCTTGGAGCAGACGACCATGAGCGAGTTCGCCACGTTGTTTCGGGCGTCGCCCATGAAGACGAACTTCAGGCCCTTGAGGCCGCCCGGGAAGTTCTCCTTGACGGTGAGCATGTCCGCGATCATCTGAGTTGGATGGAACTCGGTGGTCAGGCCGTTCCATACGGGCACCCCGGCGTTCTCGGCAAGCTCTTCGACGATCTTTTGGGCGAAGCCGCGGTACTCGATGCCGTCGTACATTCGCCCCAGAACCTGGGCCGTGTCGGCGATCGACTCCTTCGCCCCCATCTGCGAGCTGCCCGGGTCGAGGTAGGTGACCCCCATGCCGAGGTCCATGCCGGCGACCTCGAAGGCGCAGCGCGTGCGGGTGGAGGTCTTCTCAAACAAAAGAACGATGTTCTTCCCTTCGAGGTACCTGTGTGGCGTTCCAGCGAGTTTGAGGTTCTTGAACTGCTTCGACAAGCGTAGGAGGTAGCGGATCTCATCCGGCGTGTAGTCGAGCAGCTTGAGGAAGTTGCGTCCGCTGAGGCTGATGGGCATGTCGTTCCTTTCTTTTTCGCATCGTTGCGGTGAGCTCGGTATCGGAACCGACCCCGCGACGCCGATACCGGCGCTCCTCCATAGTCCGTCTAAGTGTGACGCATTTCAAGAGTTATGCCGGTATGAAAGAGAGGCGTACAACCGACTATTTCTAAATTCCACGTCTACATCCTACCTAAACTTTCCGCATCGCGGAACTTTTATTCCACGATGCGGACATGGAAACTTACGGCGAATGCTGGGATAATCGTTGTCGACGGCGTCAACGGAGACCGTCACGGCAACCGAAAAGGGGATGAAGTGTCAGTAGCCCTCTATTACTACACATTGACCGTCCTCTTGGCCAGCATACTCGCGTCCGCGGTTTGCCTCTCCGTCTATCTCGTCAACCGCCAAAAGCCCTACCTGTTCACGACGTTCGCCTTCCTTGTCTATTTCTTCGACGTCGCGCTGGTCCTCAGAACCGACGTCGTCGGCAGAAAATCGGGAAAACTGGCCGTATACGAGATCAACGGGCCGGTCGAATCGGCGCTGCTCGGATCCTGCCTCGTCCTGTTCTTCTGGTGCGCGTGCAGGGAATATCTCGGGTTGGACAGAAGAAAACGGGCGCTGTGGGCGATTCCCCTCTCCTTCCTGGGCGTCAGCTACGCCTCCTTCAATTTCCTGGGCGTCGGCAAGTGGCGCGAGTTTGCCTTTTTCAGCGTGAGGTCGCTTTTCATACTCGCATTGCTCATCGCGATTCTCATTCATTTCCTGAGAACGGACGACCTCGGCGAGCGGCGTCGCCTGCTTCGTCACAGAGGTTTCTATCTTGCCGTCCTCGGCGCAACCGTCGCGACGACGGCATGGAACGTCGTCTTCATCCTCGGCCTGGACTACAGCAACAGCCGCCCGGGAGATCTGTCGTTCCTGCCGGAGCGCAACTTCGCCGAGAATGCCCTTCTTCTTTGCATCGCTTCGTTCGTATGCGTCTCCGCCTACAAAACACTGCGGATGAGGTACGTCGATCCGCCGGCGGGCGTGACCAACCAGCGGGAAGCTTTTGTTTTCCAATCGATCGCGAGCTACTCGAACGTCAACGGCCTGTCGCGCCGCGAAGAGGAGGTGCTGCGGCTCGTCCTGGACGGCAAGGACAACCGGGCGATAGCCGACGAGCTTTTCATTTCGGTGTCCACGGTGAAGGTCCACGTCCACAACATCCTGCACAAGACGTCCATGGGGAACCGCAAGCAGCTGACGCAGGCCTTCTGGAGCAAGATCTGACCGAGCCGCGATATCCGACTGCGCCTTCCGGCCGGTCGACGCGGCAGGAGCTTCAGGCGGTCACTCGACGCGGAGGCCGGCGGCGCCGCTCCATGCGGGAACCTCAACCATGTTGGGAGGGACGAAGCCGAAGACCGGCGCGATCTGCTCCATGAACAGCTCGGCCCATCGACCGTACCAGGCGGAGCTGGGGTGAAACATGTCCGCAGCGTGATGCGTGACGATGTATTCGCGGGTCGACATCGCCTCGGAGACGCCGAAGAGGTCGACCAGCCCACATCCGTGCTTTTTCGCTGCCGCGTCGATTGCGGCCGAGAGCCGCGCGGCCCTCTCGGCGCTCGCCAAAGGCTTGAACGTCGGTATGTTCGCGACGACGGCGGGGCCGGGGAGCTCGCGGCAGACGCGGTCCATGAGGTCGGCGAAATCTTCTACGCTCAGGCGGGAAAGCGAGACGTCGTTGCCGCCGACGTCGAGGGTGACAAGATCTGGAACAATGCGCGCTGCGCCCGCGCGCAGGCCCGCCAGCTGCGGCAACTGCGACGTCAGCACGGATTCGACTGTGCCTCCCGAAAGGGAGACGTTGAGGAGGATGACCCTGCGGCCCAGAGCCGCCTCCAGACCCGCGGCGACCCTTGGAACGTACCCTTCGGCGATCGATGCGGCCCCGAGGCCTTGGGCCGCGGAATCTCCGAGCGCCGCGTAGACGAAGGGCCGAGGCTTCGCCTCGCCTGAGGCCACCAAGGCTCTGCCGCCGGCGGCCGCGCCGTGCAAGGTCGGATCGCCGTTCGCATCGGGCGGCCGCGAATCTGCGCCCGCCGCAAGATCCTCGAGCTCGCGCAGAGATCGAAGAAGATTGAGCTCCCACGCCCTGCGGAAGGGCGAATTCTGCCTGACGGGGGCGCGCATCTTTCGGTAGACCGCGGCAGCGCCCACCGTTGCCGCCGCTTTGACGGCGCGACTTCCACGCATCGTTTCCTCCTGGCTTTCAGCGGCGTCGACGCTCGTCGTCGATTGCCCCGGTTCAATCCGCCCTTTGGGCCATGGCGCTTGCATACGCGCACACGGCCAAGGCGGTGGAGACGTTGAGGGATTCGGCCTTCCCGTAAAGGGGAACCGCCACTCGAGCGTCGACGTCGAAATCGCATCCGGCAAATCCGCGGGCCTCGTTGCCGACGAACCAGAGCGTCCTGCGCCTGAGATCGGGCCCGCTCGGCGCGGCGCCCAGTATCCTCGCCTCGGCCGCCTCCCGGATGAGCACCGGAAGCTCCCACTCCCCCGTTCCCTCGGCCGTGAGGACCTGCAGGCCGGCCTCCCGCGCCCGCGCGGCGAGCTCCGAGGCCTCGACTCCCGCGACGCACGGCACGTGGAAATGGCTTCCAGCCGCCGATCTCATAACCTTGGGCGAATAGAGTTCTGCGCTCGCCTTGCCGACGGCGACGGCGTCGGCCCCGGCGGCGTCCGCCGTTCGAATAATGGTTCCCAGATTTCCGGGGTCGGCGATGTCGAGGGTCGCCACAACCAGCGACGCCTCGCCGAGAAGCGAATTCAGACCGGGCGCCTCCGGCGTAGAAATGACTGCGACCACGCCCTGGGCGTCCGCCGAGAGGTCGCGCATGTCCTGTGCGGCGAGCACGTGAGTCCACACTCCGGCCGCGGAGGCGAGTTCGGCGACGTCGCCGTGCCGTTCGATCGCCTCCTCGGTGACGTAGAGGTCGCGTGCCAGGCCGGAGGCGCAGGCGAGGAGCTCGCGCACGGCCTGCGGCCCTTGGACGAGGGTCTGGCCGTGCCGTGAACGCTGTTCTCGGCGGTGAAGCCTCTGCGCGCGCTGCAGCTGGCTGCGCGTGGCCTCTTTGGTCCGAAGTTTCATAGTCACCCTTTCACGGGAAAAGGCCCCGGACAACAACCGGGGCCTTTCAGCCGAGCCTTGATCAGGCCTGCTTCGGAGCGTTGACGTCCTCCGGAAGGGCCTTCTTGGCCGCGGCGACGACGGCCGCAAACGCCTTGGGGTCGTTGACCGCCATTTCGGCGAGCTGCCGACGGTCGACCTCGATTCCCGCGAGGGTCAGACCCTGGATGAAACGGTTGTACGTCAGCCCTTCGGCGCGGGCGGCGGCGTTGATCCTGGCGATCCACAGCTTGCGGAATTCGCGCTTGCGGGCCTTGCGGTCACGGTAGTTGTATACGAATGAGTGTGTGACCTGCTCCTTCGCCTTCCGATAGAGGCGGGAGCGCTGCCCGCGATAACCCGAGGCGCGCTCGAGTGTGGTGCGGCGCTTCTTGGCGGCGTTGACTGCGCGCTTGACGCGTGCCATGGCTTTCTCCTTCTAGCTTCAGCGGCCCAGCAGGCGCTTGACGGACTTGAGGTTCGCGGCGTCGACCGGCTGATCCATAGCCAGGCGGCGGGTGCGACGGCTGGACTTGTGCTCCAACAGGTGGCGCTTGTTGGCCTGCTCGCGCATGAGCTTGCCGCTCCCTGTCACCCGGAAGCGCTTCTTCGCACCGGAGTGCGTCTTGTTCTTCGGCATTCTTCTTTGCCCCTTGGTTTGGCCGCGCAGGGCGCGCGGCGTTTCTTACATTGGCGCGTGTCAGTCGACGGTCTCGTCGGACCCGACGTCCTCCCGCGCCTCCGACCCGTTCGAACGCGCTGCGCGCTCGGCTTCGCGTGCCTTGCGTGACTCGCGTTCGGCCTCGCGGCGTCGCCGCTGATCGGATTTGGCTTCGGACTTCTTTCTCAGCGGCGCCAGCACCATGGACATGTTGCGCCCTTCGGCGCGCGGCGCCGCTTCAATTGTCGAAAGCTCGGCCAGCTCCTCGGCCAAGCCTCGCAGCAGGCGGACGCCCATTTCGGGGCGGGACTGCTCGCGGCCTTTGAACCGAAGGTCGAACTTCACCTTGTCCCCGCCGGTGAGGAAGCGTTCCGCTTGAGACTTCTTGGTTCTGTAATCGTTTTCGTCGATCTTCAGACCAATGCGAATGGACTTGATGACTGTGTTCGACTGGTTCCGGCGCGCTTCGCGGACTTTCTGGGCCGACTCATACTTAAACTTCCCGTAGTCCATGAGCTTGGCGACGGGCGGGTTCGAGTTCGGCGCGACCTCGACGAGGTCGAGTCCCGCCTCCTGAGCCAGGCGCAGCGCGTCTTCTACGCGGACGACGCCGACCTGCTCGCCTCCCGGGCCGACAAGGCGAACCCTGTCCACATGGATGCGCTCATTAACTCGTGGTTCGTTGTTGATGGCTATTCCTTCATTTCCTCGACGTGCACGCGCACGGAGAACTGCCCGAAGGAAAGGGTCTGGGCCCGATCTGACCCGATTCCTTCCGATCGCGAGATTCGAAGGCATCAGGTGGGAGTGTCTCCACTTGCGTTCCGGCTTGTGCCGGTCGGTCGCCTGAAACTATAACAGAACGGCGGGCCGCGCCGCGAGAAAGCCTCGAGGTTTCGCGCCCCTCACGCGTGTGAGTTTGCGCTCACGGGAACGACCTCGACGACGTCAAGGTGGGCTCGCAGGTACTTGTCGCCCTCCGCGGCTGCGACCACCGCTGCGACCGCGCGGTATGCATCGGCCTCCGATGCTGCGTCGATCGCGACGTACAGCCTGATAATGCCGCTGCGCATCGGCGCGAGACTCACTCGGGCGGCGTGGCCTCCTTCGCTCAGCGCTTTCTCGAAACCCTCGAGGACCCGGGGGCTGTCCCACGGCGCCGCCCATTCTTCCCCGGCGGCGACGGCGGCGACCGCGCTTCGGCCCAGAGCGATGCAGCCTCGCCCGCTCTGGTCTCGCGGGTCGAGGGCGAGGACGCCGGAGAACGTCAACGCCCGCGCCGCGGCGTTCGCGCCCAGCACGGGAATGGGGCGGGCCCCCGGGTAACATGCGGAAAGCCTTTCGGCGCAGGAGAAGACCGGCGTAGCGAAGCGGCCTCCGGGGATTCGGACCGAGAGGGTCGCGGCCTCAGCCGCCGCGTCTGCGGTGGGATCGGGTTCGGATTCGTGGTCCGCGACGCCTCCGCCGTCGGTCCTTCCCGGATGCTCGTGCGGAAGGGCCGGAACCAAGACCCGACCCGAGGCGAGTGCCGCGACAATTCCTTTGAGCGACTCCCCCGGGTCCGGATTCGCCTGGGCAGCGGCCATGTCGGGGCTCATCTCGCCCATGTCCCCGGGAAAAGGATTGGGACGCAACAGCCGCTCCAGCTTTCGGGCGTCGATGCGCCCGGGCCTCGCGGCGCCCGCCTGCAAGCTTGCGGCGCTCTCGCGCGGGGCAACTCCGGCGTCGGCATGCGCGCGTCGGTCCGTCACGGGTTCTTCCCTCCTCCGGGGGCTTCGGCGACCGCGGCCCCTTTTGCGCTCTGCCCGCCTCGCTCGCGGCTCCGCCTTCCCTCCCGGTCCGCAGCTGACTTGGCGCCCTCGTCTCCGGCCAGCCCGGCGCTGTTGCAGCCGGCCGGCCCGGCGTTCTGCTCCCCGGCCGCCTCGATGGCCTGTGCCAGCGTGAACGCCCCCTCATAGAGCGCCTTGCCGACGATCGCCGAATCGACGCCGACGGCGGCGAGCCCGCGCAGGCTGCGGATGTCCTGAAGGCTCGAGACTCCGCCCGAAGCTACGACGGGGGCGCTTGCGGCGGCGGCGACCTCGCGGAGCAGCTCCGTGTTGGGCCCGTTCATCGCGCCGTCGCGCGCCACGTCGGTGACGACGTACCGGGCGCATCCCGCCTCTTCGAGCGCGGGGAGGACGTCCCACAGCCTGCCGACTTCGGCGGATTCGCCCCGCGCCGCGAGAACGTCGCCGCGCACGTCCAGACACGCGGCCACCTGAGAGCCGAAACGCTCGATCGCGCTTGCCGCCCATTCGAGGTCGGCGAGGGCGCCCGTCGCCAGGTTCACCCGCGCGGCGCCGCTGGCGACCGCCGCAAGCAGGCTCTCTTCGTCGCGCACTCCCCCGGACCATTCGACGCGCACCCCGTGCCGCGTCTGGGCCTCCCTCACGATCTCTGTCAGAAGCGCTCGATTCGAGCCGCGCCCGAAGGCCGCGTCGATGTCGGCGAGGTGAATCCACGCGGCGCCGGCCTCGACGAAGTCGGCGACGGCCCGCATCGGGTCGCCGAAGGAGCACGCGGACGAAGCCTCCCCGCGAGTCAATCGCACCGATCGGCCGTCGGCCACGTCGACGGCCGGCAGCAGCTGAAGCGGCAAAGTCATAGGGTTCCGCCGGCCTACCGCTCGCGCCGCTCGGATCCGCCGGAAGGCTTGCCTCCGTCCGGGGAATCGCCGTCGGAGCCTTTGCCTTCCGGATCCTCGTCCGTGAGCGGCCCGCTAGTCCCCTTGCCTTCGCCGCGGCTGTTCCTTGCCCGCGCCATCTTCGTGATCATGGCGGTCGTCACTTCGCTTGAGAGGATCGCGTCGTGGTCCTCCGGCTTTTCTTGACCGAGGATGAGCTTTTCCACCAGCGGATCGAGGACGTTGAGCAGCGCCCCGGCGGAGATTTCCTCTCCCGCCTCGCCGGAGAGGAACCGGCGAGCCCGCACGGTTCCCGAAACGCCAGCCTCGATTCCGACGTCGGTGCCGAGGTCGACGTCGAGCAGCACGACGCCGAAGCGCGAAAGCTTCGAAAGCGAGGCGGCGACCGTCGGCGCGCTGTCGGAGGGGTCGGCCTCCGGGTCTTCCTCTTCGAACTCGTCCGGACCGACGATGTTGCGGATGTCCCATTCGTCGTATTGCGGCGCGGCGAGTTCGCGTACGACCACCGCCCCGCTCCCCGTCATCACAACGGCGGCGTCGATGTGGTTGAGCGCAAGAATTCCGGCGACCACCTCGGGGAGGTCGAAGGGCGTCAACACCGCGTAACGCTTGATCATCGTACTCATAGAGCCCCCTTGTCCGGCCGCTCGCCCGTTTGGGCGCGCGACGCCGTAGCCGATCTTAGACGGCCTTGCCCAATCTTAGATGATTGAGGTTGCGCTCCCCGAAACGACCGGGCGGCCTTTCCAATCGGTGTATTTTGGAGCATATGGAAGTTCTGATCACCGGATTCGAACCCTTCGGCGACAATGCGGCCAATCCCACGCAGAAGCTTGTAGAAATTCTCTCGACTGATTATGCACCCTCCCAACAAAATTGCGGGCAGCTGCGAACGCAGCTTCTTCCTGTCTCTTTCACTCGAGCCCGCGCCCAGATACAGCTTCTGGCGGCGAAGTTTCACCCCCGCGTTGTGCTTTGCACCGGCCTTTTCGCCAAAGCGCGCAGCCTGCTTGTGGAGCGCATCGCTGTAAACGAGCAGGCCGGCGCCGACAACGACGGTCTCACGCTTTCCGGCGGCAAAGTGGACGCCGCGGGAGCCGACGGCCTGTTCGCCACGATCGACACAGCCAGACTGAGTGATTTTCTGGCACAGCGGGGTCTGAGAACCGAAATTTCTTGGCACGCCGGCACCTACGTCTGCAACACGGCGCTTTACACAGCCGTGCAGTCTGCCGGCGCATACGGCGGCAAAGCCGGATTCTTGCACGTGCCAGCCGACGTCGACGTGCACGCACTGGCAGCGGCCCTCTATGAATGGGTGGAAGCGGAATCCGAGCTCGCTGCGGCGGGTCAGAAGGCCCGGGCGGGGCGCTCGTCGACAACCTCCTGACAGTCCCCGCCCCAATTTCCCGACAGTCCCGTTCACAGTCGACTGGGAAATTTCGAGGCAGCCGAGCCGCCGAGCGGGGGTGCGGCCGCGGTTCCGCCGGTCGAGAAGCGGGCGTCGTTTAGGCGCGAGGGACCCTGTCCTGCGCGCCGCCGAAGCGCCTGTCCCTTTCGGCGTAGGCCTCGCAGGCTTTCCACAGCTCCCGCCTGTCGAAGTCCGGCCATGCGAGGTCCGAGAAGTACAGCTCGGCGTACGCCGACTCCCACATGAGGAAGTTTGACGTCCGCAGCTCCCCGCTCGTGCGGATGAACAGGTCGACGTCGGGCATCGCAGGCGCATAGAGGTGGCGCTGGATCGTCTTTTCGTTGACGGCCCCGGGTTTGAGGCGCCCCTCGGCGGCCTCGCGTGCGATCGAGCGCACGGCGTCGGCGATTTCGGCCCGCCCGCCGTAGTTGATGCACATGTTGAGGGTGAGCTTCGTGTTGTTGCGCGTCAGCTCCTCGGCAGCGCGCAACTCCCTCAGGACGGACGCCCAGAGCTTGGGAGTGCGCCCGACCCAGCGCACGCGCACGCCCCAGGCGTTGAGGTCATCGCGCTGGGCTCGCAGGACCTGGCGCGAGAAGCCCATGATAAAGCGGACCTCCGCCGGGCTCCGCTTCCAGTTCTCAGTTGAGAAGGCGTAGGCGGACAACTCTTTCACGCCGATTTCGAGGGCCCCGGCAACGACGTCCATGAGGGTGGCCTCGCCCACGCGGTGCCCCTCGATGCGGGGAAGTCCGCGGGCGTTGGCCCACCTGCCGTTGCCGTCCATGACGACGGCGACGTGCCCGGGCGGCTTGGCCAGCTCGGGCGGGCGGGCGCCCGACGGGTGGGGCGGAGGAAGGATCGGCTCTTTCGGCTCTCCTGTTCGGCGTGTCATGCCGTTCCCCCGATCATGCCGACTCTGCGATCCGCAAGGAACGCACCTTGCGCTCGACGTGCCACTGAAGGTAGGCCGCGATGATGGCCGAGGCCGCCCGCCGGTCGTGTTCGGCGGCGGCGTCCGCGACGTCCCAGCGGCCCGAAACCAGCGAGCCGAGCAGTTCGATCGTCTCGGGCGCCGGGTACGCTGCGGCGCGCGGGGCGCAGTCGGAGCAGACGACTCCGCCCGACTGCAGATGGAAGGCCGCCAGGCCCTCGCCCCTTCCGCACACCGCGCATTCGTAGAGGGACAGCCCCCACCCGTGCAGCGCCATCGCCCGCAGGATGTACGAATCGACGACGAGGGCGGGCCGGTGCGCGCCGGTGGCGAGCGCGTGGATCGCGCCGTGAAGCAGCAGATAGTGGGCCTGGTCGGGCTCCTCTTCGATCGCGGCGAGCTTGTCCGCGACCTCGGCGATCACACAGGCGCACGTGTAGGCGTCATAGTCCCTTCCGATCGAGCGGCCGTAGGGGTTGAGGGTGGCGGCCTCCGTGACGACGTCGAGCGTGCGCCCTTCATAGAGCTGGAGGTCGACCATGGAAAACGGCTCCAGCCGCGCTCCGAACCTCGATTTCGTGCGTCGGACGCCCTTGGCCACCCCGCGCATCTTTCCGTGCCGTCGCGAGAAGAAGGTGATGATCCGGTCGGCTTCGCCCAGGTCGTGGGTGCGCAGCACGATGGCTTCGTCGCGATAAAGCTTCACCCGCAAATTATCGCATGTTCGAACCCGGCCTGCCCGCGCATCGCGGAGAGCGCGGCCGCTTTCCGCGTCGAACGAATCAGGCCCGGCCTTCGACGGAGGGATCGCCCATCGACGCGAGGCGGATCAAGCCCTGCCTCCGCAAGCGAAAAACCTTCGCCGCGGAGCGGAGCGGCCTTCAGCGCGCGGCTCGGTTGACGGCCGAGATGATCGCATTGAAGCTCGCCCGCATCGTCGACGGATCGATTCCGCAGCCCCACAGCGTTTGGCCGGCGACGTCGCACTCGACGTAGGCCGCCGCCGTCGCGTCCCGCCCCGAGGCGAGGGCGTGCTCGGCGTAGTCGAGGACGTGCACGTCTACGCCGATCGTCGAGAGCGCGGCAACGAAGGCGTCGATGGGGCCGTTGCCCGAGGCCTCGATGAGGTGGCGCTTGTCCCGCTTGCCCTCGATGCGTTCGACGACCCTCGCCTCGAGGGCCGTCGACGATCCGTCGCCGGCGCTGACCGTGGCCGAAGCCAGCCGGTACTTCCCCCACGGCGAGAGGCCGTCGGCTTCGGTGTGCGGAAGGTATTCGTCCGCGAAGATCCTCCACAGCTGTTCGGCGGTGATCTCGCCGCCGAACTTGTCGGCGTGCCGCTGGACGATGCCGGACAGCTCGATCTGCATGCGTCGGGGAAGGTCCAGTTGGCGGGTGCTCGACAGCAGATAGGACACCCCGCCCTTGCCCGACTGCGAATTCACGCGGACCACGGCCTCGTAGGTGCGGCCCACGTCTTTCGGATCGAGAGGAAGGTAGGGAACGTCCCATATGACCGCGTTCTCGTCGCCGCCGTTCTCGGCGACCTTGCGGGCGCGGTCGGCGAAGCCCTTCTTGATGGCGTCCTGATGGGAGCCCGAGAAGGATGTGTAGACGAGGTCGCCGCCGTAGGGCGTGCGCGGCGGGACGTCCATCTGCGTGCAGTGCTCGACGACGCGGCGCACCCGGTCGATGTCGGAGAGGTTGAGCTCGGGGTCGATTCCCTGGCTGAAGAGGTTGAGCGCGAGGGTGACGAGGTCGACGTTGCCGGTGCGCTCGCCCTGGCCGAAGAGGCAGCCTTCGACGCGGTCGACGCCGGCCAGCATGGCCAGCTCGGCCGTGGCGATGCCCGTGCCCCGGTCGTTGTGGTTGTGCGCCGAAAGCACCACGTGCTCGCGCCGCGAAAGGTTTCTGCTCATGTACTCGATCTGGTCGGCGTACACGTTGGGCGTGCACCTTTCGACCGTCGTCGGCAGGTTGATGACGATCTCGCGGTCCGGCCCGGGCTGCCACACGTCCATGACCGCTTCGCACACTTCGAGGGCGAAGTCCAGCTCGGTGTCGACGAAGATTTCGGGCGAGTACTCGAATCCTGCAACGACGTCGTCGCCCAGCGTCTTCTCCATGTAGGCGACGAGCTCCTGCGTGCCGGTCACCGCCAGCTGCTTCGTTGCCTCCTTGTCGTTGTGGAAGACGACGCGGCGGAAGACGGGCGAGGTTGCGTTGTAAAGGTGGACGACAGCCCGCGGCAGGCCCTCCAGGGCGTCGACGGTCTTGTGGATGATCTCCTGCCGCGACTGGGTGAGAACGGAGATCGTCACGTCCTCCGGCACGAGGCCCTCTTCGACCAGGCTGCGGCAAAACTCGAGGTCTGCCGCGCTGGCGGCGGGAAAGCCGATCTCGATCTCTTTCAGCCCGAGCTCGATGAGCAGTTCGAACATGAGCTTCTTGCGGGCGGGGTCCATCGGCTCGATGAGGGCCTGGTTTCCGTCGCGAAGGTCGGTCGAGAGCCACCGAGGCGCTTTCAGGATGCGATTGTCCGGCCACGTCCTGTCGGGAAGTGAGACGGGATTGACGTCGAGGAAATGCCGATACTTGGCGATCGGCATGCCGGATGGATTTTGGCGGCTGGAACGGCCCTGGGTTTTCATTGCTTTTCTCCTGCTGACAGTGCGCGAGTTGAGGCGACCGGCGCGACGAGACCCGCGACGAGGAGCCGGCCTAGCCCGCCTCGCCGCGGCAGATAAGGAAGAATGCCGCCAGCACGTCGCCAATCATAGCCGCACAGACGGGCGGAGGCGAAGAAAACGCCGATTTTGGCGCGGATGAGAAAAATGCCACGAACCTTCGAATCCGTTGTTCGGCAAGCTTCGAATCCGCTACTCGGGGACTTCCAGATCCGTGGGCTGGTGCCCGAGGGCCGCCTGAATCTCCTGGAGCTGCCGGCCGAACTCGACGGCGGTGGCGGTGCGCTTGCCGACCTCGCGCTCCATCGCCGCCATGAGCACCTCGTCCAAGCGCTCGAAGGCGTCGGCGTTGTCGGGCGCGTCGGCCTGCTGCGGCTGCCCCTCGCCTAGGCCGAGCGGAGCGAGTTGGGTGGCGAACATGTGCGTGATGTACTCGCGCCTTGTGAGGGCGTCGTCGGTCGCGAACGGGGCGTGCCCGCTGAGCGCCGTGTAGACGGTCGCCGCGAGGGAGTACACGTCGGCTCTGGCGTCGGCCTGTTGGTTGAGAAGCACCTCCGGGGCTGCCCAGGGAAGCGAGGCGCCCATGACGTCCTGGTTCGTGGCGCCCACGAGGGTGGCGATCCCGAAGTCGCCCAAAAGCGGGCGCCCGAACTGGGAGTACAGCACGTTCGCGGGTTTGAGGTCGTGGTGCACGATTCCCATGACATGCGCCGTGTGCACCGCCGAGGCCACCTGGACGCCCATCTTCAGCGCGTCCTCGATCGGCAGCGGTCCGTTCGCGAGGCGCTCGGCGAGGGACGGCATCGGGCAATACTGCATGACCACGTAGGGTTGGCCCGATTCGGCCACATTGGCGTCGTGTATTTCGACGACGGAAGGATGCCCGGACAGCTGGGCCATGAGGTCGACCTCGTCCCGAAATTGCGAGGAGTCCCCCTCGCCCAGCGCCGTGCGGGAAAGGACCTTGATCGCCACGAGCCGCTTGGGCAGCTGCTCCTCGTACAGGTAGACGTCGGAAAATCCCCCGGAGCCGAGGTAGGAGACGAAATGGAAGTCGTCGAGCACGGGAGGGGCCGTGTGCGAGCGGCGGGGGGCGCGCGGGCGCACGCTGTGGTCGATGCCAAGCGCCTCCAGGCCCCACGAACCGCTCAGCTGGCTGGCCGGCAGGTCGCTTTCAGGCTCGGCCTCCCCTTCGAGGGTCGGCGGCGAGGCGAGGGCCGCCTCGTCTTCGGGAGTGAGGACGTCGATGACGAGTATGGCCTGGTCCGCCGCGGTTCCCGCTCCGGCAACCGACTGAGAGAGCACGGTGGACGCGGCCCGCTCGGCGCGCTTGAGCTGCCCGAGGGCGACGAGCGCCTGATTGCCCGTGAGCTTCGCGCGAACGCGCTCGGTCGCGACGACGAAGCGCTGCCCGGCCTCCATCGGAATCGTCCACAGGTCGCCCGGGAGGTCGTATCCTACGTCGTCGAACTGCGGCAGCGGCTCGGCCGCACCCTTCTCGTCGACTGTGACGATTCCCATTCCTCCGGAGGAGACGGCGATCCACGTCGGGCGGTCCTCGATGCGGGTGGCGATGAGTCCGGCGAGTCTGACGTCGTCGACGTCGCCGATCCCTCCCCCGTTCTTGAGGATCGTCGCCTCGGCGACCCTGCGCGCGATGCCTCTGGTGATGTCGCGCCACAGGTCGTGGACGTGCCGCACGAGGGGGCCGTCGGGGTGTGCCGCCCGCAACGCTGAGAAGGCGTCGACGATCATCCACGAAATCTCGCGTGCCAGCAGCACGTCGGAGTGCGGGTCGGTCACTATGAAAACCGGCATTTGAGCGATGAGCCCGTCGCCCGAGGCGACTGCGTCGCCGGAGGTCGCCGTTCCCCAGCGGACCACGTGTTGAGCCCAGACCTGCGTGTTGTCTAGAGCGTTGCCGGTGTCCATGGCCTAGTTGGCGTCGTCGTAGGCCGCTGGGTCTTCCAGTCGGTAAAGCATGTCGGGGGTAACCAGCCGCGTGGCGACGGCGTGTTCGACGAGGCGCGCCCTTCGGTTGACGGCCAGCTTCTCAGGGCCGCCGTGCAGGCCCCGCACGCCGTAGCGGGTGAGCCGGTCGCAGACGTGGTCGAGTTTGCGGTTGAAACGGGTGATCGGCCAGCCGAGGCGGTCGGCGGCGCTCTGGGACGACGGAATGGAGGAGGTCGTCCCCCTGCCCGTCAACACGGGCTCCGACAGGGCAAGCACAAGGAGCAGCTGGGAGTTCGTCAGTTCGATCGGGCCGATCGTCGTCGCCCCGGATTCGCTCGTCTCGGACACCGCGGAGGGGACGTAGGCCGGCTGGTTGTTGACGAGCCGCATCTCGTAGGTGGTCCGCCCCGCGGTGAACAGCAGCGTCGTGTCCGCGTAGACGAGCGGCAGCCGGGCGCCCGGCTGCAGGTATGCCTGGGTCACGCCTTCCGCGTCGGCCAGAGTGGCGGACAGGCGCGCGCCGATGTTCTCAATCCACCACATTCCGTCGACGTGAGAAATGACGAGGAACCGGCGATGGAGGTACTGATTGTCGTCGAGTTCGAGCGGGCCTTCGCGGCCCACGAGGAAGGGCTCGCCCGGATCGATGTGGAACCACTCGCCGCAGAATTCAAGGGATAGGCTCATTCGGAAACCCCAATCTTCATCAATGCCACGGTGACGTTGTCGCGCCCGCCGCGAGTCAACGCTACATCGCGCAACGCGAATGCGACAGCGTCGAGGCTGACTTCATCCTCGCCATCCTCGACATCCACAATAACCGAAGAGACGTCCGAATCGTCCAATTCGTCGGAAAGCCCGTCGGAGCAGACGATGATCGTATCTCCCTCGCGGGCGTCCACGTAAGAGGTATCGAGGGTGGATTCGCCGTAGCTGCCCACCGCACGGGTGATGACCGCCTTGCGGGGATGGACCCGGGCCTCCTCCTCCGTCAGCTCGCCCTCGTCAATGAGCTCTTGGACAAGCGAGTGGTCGCGGGTCAGCCGCCGAAGCCGCCCCTCGCGCCACAGGTAGACGCGCGAATCGCCGATGTGGAAAACGAGCCACTTCGCCTCACCCTCTATGTAGACGGCGCCCGCGACGGTGGTGCCCGCTCCGGGCTGGGCGCCCACGCGGGTCGCGGTCTCCTCGATCTTCCCTTCCTTGATCACGGTGACGATCTTGGCCCTGGACTCGTCCACGCACCTTTGCAGCCTCGCGGCTGCGTCGGCGCCTTCGACGCCGTCCCACGGGACCGCCGCCAGGGAGTCTATGACCGTCTGAGCCGCCTTGTCACCGACGAGGTGGCCTCCCATTCCGTCGGCGACGGCGAGGATGGGTGGGTGGAGCAGGTACCGATCCTCGTTCCTGAACCGGATCCTTCCGGGATCGGTCACTCCAGCCACTGTTATCTGCATGCGACTAACCTTACGACAGTTTTTCAAGCCAACCCTGAGAATGGGTACGATTCACCTCAAGGAGGGGAACGGTCCCCAGTAAGCGAGCATGAGGAGCAGAACGGTCTGCCCCCCGAGCGCCGCACCGACGACGGCCGTTGCGCCCGCACGCATCTTAGGCTTCTTTTCATGCCAGCAGAACGGGACTCTGACGAAAAGCCACGCCGAAAGGAGCGCCGCTCCCTGGCAAGCGATCCACCCGCCTTGAACGACGATGAGATTCCGCTGGTAAGACACAGCATAATAGGCAAGGGCGACAAGGTACAGCACAAGGACGCACCAGGCTACGATGATTCCGGCCGAAGAGGCCACGACGCAGGGCCCCATTCCGCGCGTGTCGATGAGCCTCCTGCCGCGCGCCCGCATGCGCCCGACGGCCAAAAGCAGGGACGAAACGATCAGCGCAAGCGCTCCGACCCCCAGTGTGAGCATCAGCTGTTTTCCGGAGGCGAATTTGGGCGCCGCGGCCATCGTCTTTCCCTTGTAGGCCTGGAGGGGTTTTTCACCGGCGATCCTAGGCTCGGCCGAGGCCGTCGAGGGAAGGCCGTTGACCCAGTCGGAGACGTCCCTCATGGGGGCCGCCTGCGCGACGCCGTCGACTTTCAGCCCGTGCCCTCCCTTGTAGTAGCGGATCGTCAGAGAATTGTTGCCCGCCTTTTCGAGGTCCGAACGCATGATGACCGGACCTTGGACCGTGGGCATCGACATGTCGTCCGTCCCGTAGACCATGAGGACGGGCATCGTCATCTTCCTTTGGTACTGCGACACGTCGAAGTCGATGTATCGGAAATCCTCGCCGAATTGTTGGCCGACGAGCTTGGAGACGACCTCTCTCATCTGGCTCGGCGCACCGAGCCGCCGCAGGTAGGCGTCCGCCGCCAGCGCCCCTTGCACGCGTATGGGCAGAACCGGAGCCGACACGAGGACGACGAAGGAGACCGAGGCGTTGCGCGCCGCGATGATGGGCCCGATGAAGCATCCTTCCGAAACCGTGTACAGCCCGGACCTTTTGGGATCGACGCCCGGGACGCCGAGCAGGTGGGAAAACGCGTCCTCGTAGTCGTCGGCCAGCCCGAGGTAGTCGCGGTGCGTCGTCGAATAGTTCGCCGTCCGTTTCATCGGCACGAGGGTGGCTATGCCGGCCGAGGAGATGAGATCCGTCGATTCGTCGAAATCGTTCGTCGCCTTCGTCCCCGTGCCATGGACGAAGACGATTCCCGGAACGAGGCCGCGCACGCCCACGGGAGTCGTCAGCTGCGCGGGAATCGACGTTCCGTCCCTCAAACGCACCTGCACCTGCCGTTTTTCGATCCGATACGTGCCGACAGGGGGCGAAGGGGCCTTGCCGACGACGGCGGTGTCCGACGTCTCCGGGACGACGACGGAGCGCATCGGCTCGGGATTCCATCGCGGGCCGGCCCAGTTTCCCCACATCCCGAGAAGGAAGACGACGAGAAGCCACGCGAGGAGCCTCGGATGGCGCGCTGGCAGCGCTCGCGCCTCGCGCGCCCCGGCGTCCGACGTCGAGGCTTCGTCCGCGGCTCTCCTCCGGACGGCCATCTAAAAGCCCAACCGCCCCATTTTCTTGGGGTCGCGCTGCCAGTCTTTCGTCACCTTCACGTGGAGGTCTAGGCTGACCTTCTTGTCCAGGAGCCGCTCGATCGCTTTGCGGGCGCGCACCCTGATGCGTTTGAGCTGGGCCCCGCCTCGGCCGATGACGATGCCTTTCTGGGAATCGCGTTCGACGTGGAGGCTGACGTGGATGCGGTCGCCGACGATCTCGTCGATCGTCACGGCCAGGGAATGCGGGAGCTCGTCGCGCAAATCCCTCAGAGCCGCCTCGCGCACGAGCTCGGTTATGAGCGTCTCCTCGCTTTCGTCGGTCACGGCGTCGCGAGGGTAGAGGGGCGGGCTTTCGGGCATCCTCTCGATGAGCAGCGAGGCCAAAAGCTCGACCTGGTCCCCCTTTGCCGCGCTGACGGGGACGACCTCGGCGAAATCGGCCAGCTCTGAGACGTCCTGGAGCCGCCTCGCCAGGGCAGCGCGATCGACGAGGTCGGATTTCGTCACTGCCGCGACGATCGAGGCCTTTTTCGAGACAAGTTTCGAGACGAGGCCCAGGAGGAAGCGGTCGCCGGGGCCCGTCGCCTCGTCGGCCGGAAGGCACATGACGATGGCGTCGACGTCGCTCAGGGAGTCGCGGACCATGTCGTTGAGCCTTTCGCCCAGCAGCGTGCGGGGGCGGTGCAGGCCTGGCGTGTCGACGAGGATGAGCTGGCCGCTCTCGCGATTGACGACGGCCCTGACAACCCGCCGAGTGGTTTCGGGGCGGTCCGAGGTTATTGCGACCTTTTGGCCGACGAGCGCGTTGGTCAGCGTCGACTTTCCCGTGTTCGGCCGTCCGACGACGCACACGAACCCCGCTCTGAAGCCCTCGGGCCAGTCACTCATCTGATTCTCCTTCGTCTTCTCGACGGGCGAGGACGGTCCACAGCCTTCTCCTGCGGCCCTGGAATCGGTCGGCCGTCAGGCTGATGCCGCCGATCGACGCTCGGCTGCCCGCGATGGGAACCCTGCCGATGAGCTTGGCGAAGAGGCCTCCCACCGTGTCGACGTCGTCGTCGTCGAGTTTAACGCCGAAAAGCTCGCCGAGGTCGGCGATCGGCAGGCGTGCGGGAACCCTGTACACGCCCTCTTCGACGACGTCGACCTCGGGGGCGCTTCGGTCGTGCTCGTCGGAGATTTCGCCGACAAGCTCCTCGACAAGGTCTTCGATCGTCACGAGGCCCGCTATTCCGCCGTACTCGTCGACGACGAGCGCTATGTGCACCTGGTTGGCCTGCATTTCGCGCATGAGGTCATCGACCACTTTCGTCTCGGGGACGAAAACGGGCTCACGCATGAGGTCGGCCACGGTGAGGGACTCCGTGTTCCCGCGCAGCCAGCGGCGCAAGACGTCCTTGAGGTAGACGACTCCGTGCAGATCGTCCGCGGACTCGCCGACTACGGGAACCCGCGAGAAACCGGAGCGCGTGAACAGGGACATCGCCTTGTCCAGCGGCGCGTCAATGCCGATGGAGACCATGTCCGTGCGGGGGACCATCACCTCGCGCACGAGGGTGTGATTGAAGTCGAACACGGATTGGAGAAGCTCGCGGTCGGACTCGTCGAGGACCGTCGAGTCCGAGACCCTTTCGACCATGACGGCCAGCTGGTCCTCGTGCAGCTGCTCGAACTCTTCGTCGTCGTCCTCCCCCTCGCGCACCACCGAGGAGGCGACCGAGGTTGCCAGGGCGGCCGGAAGGGAGATGAGCGCGAGCGTTTCGACGGGCCGCCTCGCGCCTATCGACGCGGGAGAGACGATTCTCAGCATCAGGGAGGCGGCGGCCGTCAGGGCGAGGTATCCGCCGACGGCCTCCCACCACTCGTCGAGCACCGAGGCAAGCGCGAGCACGGCGAGGACGGCCGCGAGCGAGGTGAAGAAGATGCGCAGCGAGATGAGCCCGGCAATGGCCGCCTGCCGTCTGGAGACGATCGACAGCATTCTCTTCGAGGCCTTCGGCGCGTCCGCAGCCTCGGCCCGGGTGATCCGGCCCAGCGCTGTCAGGCCGGCGGAAAAGAGGGCGCCGATGCCGTAGCACACGAATGCGAGCGCGGCGAGCGCCGCGAGAGGCACGTTGGAGCCGTTCATATTTCGGTCGGTTCGGGCGCGACGGGGTCGGCTCGTCTGCCGGCCAGGAAGGTGAGCAGCAGTTGCCGCTGGAGGTCGAACATTTCGCGTCGCTCGTCTTCCTCGGCGTGGTCGTACCCCAGAAGGTGGAGGATCCCGTGGGTTACGAGGAGGAGGACCTCCTCGGCAACCGCATGCCCGGCCGTGTAGGCCTGCCTGGCGGCGACCTGCGGGCACACGACGATGTCCCCCAGCACGCCTTCGCGGGGCTCCTCCCCTATCGGCGCGGGCCGAAGCTCGTCCATTGGAAACGAGAGGACGTCCGTGGGCCCGTCGAGGTCCATCCATTCGACGTGGAGCCTGGCCATGGACTCCTCGTCTTCGAAGAGGACGTTGAGTTCCGCGGCAGGGTGCACGCGCATGCGGTCCAGGACGAACCTGGCCAGGTCCGAAACCTCCTTGAGGTCGATTCCCGGAGCGAAACCCGATTCGTCGTTGACGTCGATGCTCATCTACTTCCCCTTTCGAGGCGCCTTCCGCGCAGGCGCCCGTCGTTGCGAAGCCCTTCGCCGTCCCCGCCGCGAGAGCCCCAACGCGCCTCGTGCAGGCCGCCGCCCCTTTCGCGGCGATCCGCGTCGGGTCCCTCCCCGCGTCCCGCGCCAAGCTCCTCGCGATCGCTCGCGCGGGCCTCGTCCCACCGGGCGTAGGCGTCGATGATCTCGCTGACGAGCCTGTGGCGGACGACGTCGGCGGAGCTGAGCTCGCAAAAGCGTATGCCCGGAATGTCGCGAAGAATGCGCCTGACGAGGCGAAGGCCCGACTCTGTTTTCCCGGGAAGGTCGATCTGGGTGACGTCGCCGGTGACAACCATGGTCGAGCCGAAGCCGAGGCGGGTGAGGAACATTTTCATCTGCTCGGGCGTCGTGTTCTGGGCCTCGTCGAGGATGACGAACGCGTCGTCGAGAGTCCTGCCGCGCATGTAGGCCAGCGGCGCCACTTCCACCGTTCCGGCGGCCATGAGCTTGGGGATCGACTCGGGCTCGAGCATCCCGTACATCGCGTCGTACAGGGGGCGCAGGTACGGGTCGATCTTGTCTGTAAGCGACCCCGGCAGGAAGCCCAGCGACTCGCCGGCCTCGACGGCCGGGCGCGTGAGGATGATCTTCGAGACCCGCCGCTTGTTGAGCGCGTCCACGGCCTTGGCCATCGCGAGATACGTCTTTCCGGTTCCGGCCGGCCCGATCCCGAAGGTCACGGTGTTTTCGTCGATGGCGTCCACGTAGGCCTTCTGGCCGAGGGTTTTGGGGCGGATGGTCTTGCCGTGCGCCGACAGGATGTCGTGGGTGAGCATGTCGGAGGGGCGCATGACGCCGTCGCGCGAAATGGCGATCGCCCGTTGGACCGCGTCAAGGGTCAGATGCTGGCCCGACTGGACCACGTCCACCAACTCGCCGATGAGCGCCTCGGCGAAATCCAAGCGCGATTCCTCGCCCGCCAACGTGATCTGGTGGTCGAGGACGTGAAGCGTCACGGGCGCGAGCCCGGTTTCGAGCGCGCGCAGCACTTCGTCCCGGTATCCCAGAAGATTGATCATCGAGATGTGCGCGGGAACGGAGATCGTTCGCGTCGACGTAGCCATGCCTCCGATTCTAGCCGGGTTCCGATTCTAGCCGGCCGAGCCGCGCATGCCCGAGAGGGCCGCGACGGCGAACGGGCCGGCGCTGGACGAGCGCAGGACGTTGGGGCTCAAAAGCACCGTACGCCCTCCGATCCGCTCGAAGGACTCGATCTCTTCTTGCGTCAGGCCGCCCTCCGGGCCGACGACGATCCACAGGTTCTTCGAGCCCTGCAACCCCGCCCTCGCGATAGGCATGTCGGCTTCCTCGTGGCACACGAGGAGATCGGCGCCTTCGGCCGAGGCTAGCCGAAGCGCCTGCGGCGTCGTGCACACGTCCAGGACCTCGGGAATCCACGACCGCCGCGATTGCTTGGAAGCCGCCAAAACGATCGATTCCCAGCGCCGCCGGGCCTTTTCCTCTTTGCCTTTCCAATTTGCCACGGCCCGCGCGCTCGCCCACGGGACGATGCGCCAGACCCCGTACTCGGTGGCCGTTTCCACCGCCTGGTCGTCACGCGAGCCCTTGGCCAAGGCTTGGAGGAGCGTGATGCGGGGCGACGGCTCCGGCTCGCGCTCGAATCCGAGCACCTCCAGTTCGACTTCCCCCTTCGACACGCCGACGACGGCGCACCGGGCCCTGCCGCCGCGCCCGTCGACGACGTCGATCTCCTCCCCCGGGCTTGCCCTTTTGACCGTCGCAGCGTGGTGGCCTTCCGGTCCCGCCAGGACAAACCGATCGCCGGGCCGGCAAGGCAGCGGGCGGCCGTCGCCGGGCGGCTGACTACGGGAGTCTGCCGGATCGGCGGAGTCGGAGGTCGGGCCGCCGCGTCCGGGCAGCAGCCGCCCCCCGCAGCCTGGAGTCGAGTCCGAGCGCACGCCGACGCCGGGCGCGAGGTAGACCGGACGGGTCATGAGCGAAGCTTGTCCCGGAGCTTGGAGAAGAATCCGCCCTGCTGCTGGACGAGGCGAGCCGCGGGCATCTCCTCTCCCCGCATGCGCGCGAGCTTTTCGAGGAGGCTGCGCTGTGCGTCGTCGAGCTTCGCGGGGGTCTTGACATTGAGGACCACCCTGAGGTCGCCGCGCCCCTCCCTCTGAAGCCGGCCGACGCCCAGCCCCGAAAGCTTGATCGTGTGGCCGGCGTCGGTCCCCTCGGGCACGTCCACCGTCACCGGGCCGTCGAATGTCTCGATCTCAATCGAGCAGCCCAGCGCGCTCGCGGTCATGGGGATCTCGAGCTCGCACACCAGGTCGTCGCCGTCGCGGTGGAAGACCTTGTCCCTGCTCACACGCACCTCGACGAACAGGTCCCCGGGCCCGCCGCCTTCGACGCCCGCCTCGCCTTTCCCGGCGACGCGAATCCGCATGCCGTCCTCGACGCCCGCCGGAATCTGGACGTGGACGGTGCTCGTTCCGCGAACGCGGCCCTGGCCAGAGCAGTCCGCGCACGGCGTGAGGATGACGGTGCCGAAGCCGTGGCAGGTCGGACACGCCATTTGCGTGACCATTTGGCCGAGGATGGAGTTCGCGACCCTTTGCACCGTGCCGGCGCCGTCGCACTCCGAGCAGGTGACGGGCTCGGTTCCGGGCGCGGCCGCCGTCCCGTGGCAGGTTTCGCATTCGACGGCGAGGGTGTGCGTGATGTCTCGTTCGACGCCGAAGACGACGTCGCGCAGGGACAGCGTCACGGTCACAAGGGAATCTTGGCCGCGCCTTCCCCTGGAGGCCGGGCCGCGGGCGGCGCCGGCCATTCCGCCGAAGAAGGTCTCGAAAATGTCGGCGAAGCCGCCGAAGCCCCCGGCCGAGCCGCCGCCGCGCAGGGCGTCCGTGCCGCCGAGGTCGTACATTCTCCTCGACTCGGCGTCGGAAAGGACGTCGTAGGCCTCGTTGACCGCCTTGAACTCGTCGACTTTTTCGGGGCCTGCGACGTCTGGGTGAAGCCTGCGCGCACGCTTGCGGTAGGCCTTCTTGATCTCCTCCTGCGAGGCGGAGCGGGAAACACCGAGAATTTGATAGTAATCAGCCAATTTTTCTTACTTCTTTAGCGGTTGCTGAGGATGTCGGACAGGTACCGGGAGATGGCGTACACGGCGGACATCGTTCCGGGGTAGTCCATGCGCGTCGGGCCCACGACCCCCACGCGCGCCACCGATTGGTCGGCGACGTCGTAAGTCGAGGAGACGACGGACGCTTCCGCCAGCTCCTCGTATCGGTTCTCCTCTCCGATCGACACCGAGACGCCGTCCTGCATGGCGGCGAGGAGGCGCAGAAGGACGACCTGCTCTTCAAGCAGATCCAGAACCGGCGAGATCGAATTGGCGAAGTCGAAGGAATGCCGCGAGAGGTTGGCGGCGCCCGCCATGACTATGCGCTCCTCGCCGTCCGCGCGCAAGGCGTCGAGGATGGCGCGGCCCACGGCTTCGGCGACGGGCCGCAGCCGTTCCGGCGACTCGGCCAGGAGCGCCTCCAGGGACGGAGCGATGTCGGCCAGGCGCAGGCCCGCCAACTGGGCGTTGAAACGCCTGCCTAGATCGGCGAGGTCGTCCGCATCAACCTCGGCTTCCATCCTGAGGCTTCGCTGCTCCACCCTGCCAGCATCCGTCACGATGAGGAGAATGACGTATCGGACGCCGACGGCGACGACCTCGACGTGGCGCAGCGACACCCGTTGGAGCGAGGGGTATTGGACGACGGCGACCTGCCGGGTGACTTGGGCCAACGCGCGCACGGCGCGCTCGACGACGTCGTCGAGATCGACGGCGCCATCGAGCAGCTTCCGCATCGCCCGGCGTTCGGAGGGCGACAAAGGCTTGATGGACTGGAGCGAATCGACGAACTGGCGGTATCCCTGGTCGGTCGGCACACGTCCGGCCGACGTGTGGGGCCGATGGATGAGGCCGGCCTCCTCCAAGGCCGCCATGTCGTTGCGTATCGTCGCCGGCGAGACGCCGAGGTCGTAGCGTTCGACGATGCTGCGCGAGCCGACGGGCTCGCGTGTGGACACGTAATCGCGCACGATGGCCTCGAGGACCTTCGCGCGGCGTTCGCTGCTGCCCATGCTCGCCTCCTCTCCGTCGGCTTCTGCCTTCACTGGGCCACTTGACAGCATATAGCACTCGACTCGCGAGAGTGCCAATTCTACGCTGAGGGCGTTTGCCGGCATAACCTTGAGCGATGAGCTCTTCATTCGACCGCTACGGCAACGACGTTCTCAGTTCCAATCCCCACCGGCGCGGGGACTTCGCGCACAACCCGGAGTCGCGGCCGGTCGAGGCGCGCCGCGGGCTCGTCGTCGAGGACGTCGACACGGGCTTCGTCGGCGAAATCGTGCGCGTGGGCAAGGTCGCAGGCCAATGGCAGGTCGAGCTCGAAGGGCGCAAGGGCGTGCGCCGGTCTTTCCCGCTGGGCCGCGGATTCTGGATCGACGGGCGCCCCGTGGAGCTCGTCCGGCCGCAGGCGAAGGCTCCGGCGGGCAGAGCCCGCACCGCCTCGGGCTCCTTCCACGTCAGCGCCAGGGCGCGCACGGCCCGCGAGTCGCGCATCTGGGTCGAGGGCAAGCACGACGCCGAGCTGGTCGCCAAAATCTGGGGCGCGGACCTCGCCCTCGAAGGCGTCGTCGTCGAGGAGCTTCGGGGAGTCGACCGGCTCGAAGAGCGCCTGGCGGAATTCTCCCCGTCGCCGACGAGGAGGGCCGGGGTGCTCGTCGACCACCTCGTGCGAGGCTCGAAGGAGCAGCGGATCGCCGAGCGCTTTTCCGCGGTTCCCGGCGTCCTCATCCTCGGCCACCCGTACGTTGACGTGTGGCAGGCGGTGCGTCCGTCGGTTCTGGGGCTGCGCGAGTGGCCGGAGGTTCCCCGCGGGGAGGACATCAAGGTCGGCACGCTCAAGCGTTTGGGATGGCCGCACGCCGACGCCGAAGACGTCGGCCTTGGCTGGGCGCGGATACTGGAGAAGGTGACGACGTACAAGGACTTGGAGCCGAGCCTGCTCGGGCGCATAGAAGAGCTCATCGACTTCGTGACCGAGGGCTCGGCGGAGTGACTCGGCGGCGCAACCCGGCGGTCCTCGCAGGCCATGCCATCGCCGCCGCCCGCAAACCGGCGGCCCTTGCAGGCCAGGCCATCGCCGCCCGCAAATCCGGCGGCCCTTGCAAGCAGGGTCCTGGCACAATGGTGACGTGACAACGCCTCCAGACGACCCCCGTTCAGCCCGGGATCCAGAGCCTTTGGGGCAAGCAGAGGCCTCGCTCCTCGCCGACGAGCGATACTTCCGCCGCCGCGGGCTTCCCACTCTCATCGAAGACTATTCCGCCACCGAAGACGTTCTGACGCGCGCCTGGCCCTGGCTCGGCATCCTTTTCGCGATCCAGGTGACACGCTCTCTTGCGACGTCGTGGAAGCCGGGGCTGGCGGCGATCGTGCTGGTGGCGTCGGTGGCCGCCGTGCTCGCGGTATGGATCGGCGGCAACCGCCGCGGGGGCCGTTCGCTTTTCTCCGCTCCGGCAAGGGTCGGCTGGTGGAGCGCGGCGGTGTTCGTCGTCGTGCCCTCGCTCATGCGAATCAACTCCGCCGTGGGAGTCTACCCGGCGCTTCGGCACGTCGCCTTCAACGTCTGCGTCTGCGCCTTCGTCGTCGGCGTCATCGGATGGGGCCTCGCCCAGACGCTGGCCTGGGCCCTGTTGAAGATTCTGTCCGACCTGTGGGACCAGCTGGTCATCGTCTTCCGGCAGACGGCGGCGATTTTCCTCTTCTGCTTCCTCATCTTCTTCACCCAGGAGTTCTGGCAGTTCGTCACGTTTTCGAGCTACCGCCGGATCGAGCTGCTCCTCCAGCTGCTCGGCGCGATCGCGATTTTGACGGTCCTCGTGGGCGCTCCGCGGTTCATCGCTTCGCTGCAGAAGGCCCTTCTGGAAGAAGACGAACGGCTCACCCGGCTTCAGCGTTCGAATCTCACGATCCTCTTCATCGTGCGGCAGCTGCTCCAGCTCGCCCTCATTTTCGTAGTTTCGGCCGCCCTCTTCGCCACGGTCTCAGTTCTCACGATAAGCAGCGAAATGTACAAGACATGGGATCTCCGCCCTGAAACGATCGACGCCTTCGTCTACGACGGCGAGACGTATCTCCTCACTGATTCCGGCCTCTACATCGCCTTGCTCTTGGCCCTCGTCGCCACCGTCAACTTCGCCGTGGCGACGATGAGCTCCTCGGAGGGGCGGGAGATTTTCCTCGAGGGGGTCGAAGACGAGGTGGGAGAGGTCTTCCGTCGACGCCGGAGGTACCTCGCCAAGCGAAAGGAGCTGGCCTCCCGCGGGGTGTCGGTTTAGGAAGCGGCCTTCTGCAGGCTCGGTGTGCCTTCTCGTCGATCTCCTGTGGCGCGGCCGATGGCTAACCCTCCAGGTCTTCCCACAGGCGCCTGGTAACGGCGTCGGCGAGAAGCCTGCCGCGCAGCGTGAGGACGATGCGGCCCGCGACGGCGGCCCGGCCGTCGAGGAGGCCGTCGGCGACGAGGCCAGCTGTCGTCTCTGCTCGGACGAACCGGGGGATCTCGATGCCCTCGCGCATGCGGACGCCGAGCATGACGGCCTCGTCGGCGATCTCGGACGCCATGAGGACCTCGCGCGCCGCCGCCGGGCTCTCCCCCGCGGCGACCCGCCGGGCGTAGGCCAGGGGATGCTTGACGTTCCAAAAGCGCGTCCCGTTGATGTGCGAATGCGCGCCCGGGCCGTAGCCCCACCAGTTTCCGCCGCCCCAGTACACCCGATTGTGGCGGCATTCGCGCCCGCCGCGGGCCCAATTCGATATCTCATACCAGCGGTATCCGGCCGCCTCGAAGGCTTCGTCTGCGGCCTCGTATTTATCCGCTAGCTCGTCCGGGTCGGGAAGCTGGATGACGCCTCGTGCGGCCTGCGCGCCCATCTTGGTTCCCGGCTCAACCGTCAGCGCGTAGGCGCTCAGGTGATCCGGCTCAAGCGCGATCGCCGCCTCTATCGACCGCCGCCACTGCCCCATCGTCTCGCCCGGGGCGCCGTAGATGAGATCGACGGACACATCGAGCCCTGCCTCGCGCGCCCAGCCGACCGCGCGCCCGACCTGCCCGGGCGTATGCCTCCGGTCGAGCGTCGTAAGCACCGATTCGACGGCCGACTGCATGCCGAAGGAGACCCTTGTGAAGCCGGCGTCGGCAAGCCGAAAAAGGCCCTCGCGATCCACCGACTCGGGATTCGCCTCGGTGGTGGCCTCCGCCCCCTCGCGCAGGCCGAAAGCGGCGTTGAGGGCCGCCAGCACCGAGCCCAGCTGCTTTGGGGCGAGCATCGTGGGCGTCCCGCCGCCGAAAAACACGGTGTCAATAAGCGGAGCGGCCTCACCGCCCCGAAGGACGCCGCGGCTCAGGGCGATCTCCCGCACCAGGGATTCGGGGAAGTCCGACGTCGAAGCCCCCGGCCCGAAGTCGAGGTTGGTGTACGTGTTGAAATCGCAGTACCCGCATCTGACAGCGCAAAACGGTACGTGGACGTACGCGCTCAGCCCGCCGGAGACGTCCGGGTTCGGCAGGGCGCCGTCCTTCGGCGCCTCTTCTCCGTCGGGAAGGTCAGCCACGGCGGAAAGTCAGATCGTGAATCGTGCGGCCGGCCTCGACTCCCCGCCGTTCGAAGCGCGTCATGATGCGTTCGTCCCACCTCGGGGCGAAGCCGCCGCGGGCGGGCTCACGGTCGTTCGGATCGGGCCGTTCCCCCGCGTGGAGGTTGACGAAGGAGTCGTTTGCCTCGAGCTCGTCGCGCATCTGCCAGGCGTAGTCGTCCCAATCCGTCGCGAGCCGCCACAGGCCGCCGACTTCCAGGATCTTCGCCGCCTCCGCGATGAACGGTCCCGCGATCAGGCGGCGCTTGCGATGGCGGGATTTGCGCCACGGGTCGGGAAAGAACGTCCACAGCTCGCCGGCCCGGGGAGCCTCCGGGTCGGCGAATATCACGGGCAGGGCCTGCGCGGCGTCGGCCTCGACGATCCGCACGTTCGTCACGCCCTTGCGCACCGCGTTCGCGACGCATCGGGCGACGCCGACGTGCCACGCCTCGAAGGCCAGAATGTTTCGATCGGGATGCTCTTTCGCATAGGAAGTGAGTTGTTCGCCCGATCCGGGCCCTATTTCGACGACGATCGGCGCGTCGTTGCCGAAGGCAGCCAGCAGATCCACTCGCGCATTCGGCGCAATCGTCGTCGGCGAATCGCCCTCGGGCAGGTCGAGGACGTAGAAGGGGCCGTGCTCGTCAAGCACCGCCTGGTACTGGCGCACCATTCGGCCTCCTCGCCGAGAGAAAGACTTGATGCGCGCCGGGCGGCGTGCTTCGGGGTTCGCCGCCGAGCCTTTCAAATCCTCGCCGGCCACGTCATGCATTCCTTCGGCCCGCCACGGCGTTCACATATTTGGCCGCGTAACCTGCAATCGACAGCCGCCCCGCACGCTGACTCTCGAGCAGCGCTTCCGCCCGCTCGACTGTCGGCTCAGCCACCCAATCGGCGATGGTCACCCCGTGTCCGGGGGTCGAGATCACTTCGATCCTGTCCGTCGCTTCGATTTTTCCCGCCTTCAGAACGCGAAAGTACACTCCGTGCCTCCCACGCTGGGAAAACTCCTTGACGAAATGCGGACGTCCCATCCACCTGGCGAACGTCATGCAGGGTGTGCGGGGGCCCGTCGCCTCCATTTCGACCTCGCCCAGCCTTATGCGCGCGCCGAATTCGAAAGCGTCGACGGATCCGTTCACCCTCAGATTCTCACCGAAAAATCCGAACGGAATCTCATGCTTCAAAACCGCCGACCAGTATTCGGCTTCTCCCTGTGCAAAGGCGTACAGCGCCTTGTCGGCTCCCCCGTGATGCTTCCTGTCGGCTTGAATGTCCCCGCGGATTCCGAGCGCGTGTACCGTGACGGGAAAGGACGTGGGCCGCTTGTCGATCGCTGTCACGCCGACGGCGCCGTCGTCGGCGTGGACGTCCGCCATCGCGCATACGGCCTCCACGTCCATGCACGTGCCTTCGGCAATCGCAGGCTCGCTCGCGGCCCGGGTTATCTCGATCGTCTCGACGTCTGGCATCTTCTCCAACCTTCCAGTTCTCGTCTAGCCCGACAAGCGTCTTCTCGCCCGAGCTGACATTTTTCGATCCGCCGCGTTCGGTCCGTTCCGCCCTCCCCCGGGCCCCGTAGAACCCCCTCGGGGAAACGGCCCTGCCGGACGGCACAGGCCGCGCTCATTTCTTCGGAGCGTCCGAGGTGAGCGCGGCCACGAAGGCCTCCTGCGGCACGTCGACGCGGCCAATCGACTTCATCCGCTTCTTTCCCTCTTTCTGCTTTTCCAAAAGTTTGCGCTTGCGGGTGATGTCGCCGCCGTAGCACTTTGCCAAGACGTCCTTGCGCATCGCCCTGATCGTCTCCCGCGCGATGACACGGCTGCCGACGGCGGCCTGAACTGGAATCTCGAACTGCTGGCGGGGAATGAGCTCCTTGAGCTTCTTCGTCATCTCAAGTCCGTAGGAATACGCCTTGTCCTTGTGGACGATCGCCGAGAAGGCGTCGACGACCTCGTGGTTGAGCAGCACATCGACCTTGACGAGATCGGCCTCCTGATCCTCGGCCATGTCGTAGTCGAGGGAGGCGTATCCCTTCGTCCTGCTCTTGAGCTGGTCGAAGAAATCGGTGACGATCTCGGCGAGGGGAAGGATGTAGTGGAGCTCGACCCGCTCGGAGGACAGGTAGTCCATGCCCAGCATCGTGCCGCGGCGCTGCTGGCAGAGCTCCATGATCGTCCCCGTGTAGTCCGAGGGCGTGAGCACCGTGGCCCGCACCGTCGGCTCGAAGATCTGTTTGATCTTCCCCTCGGGGAACTCCGAAGGGTTCGTCACGACCACCTCCTCGCCGCCCTCGGTCACCACCCGGTAAACAACCGACGGCGCGGTGGCGATGATGTCGATACCGAATTCGCGTTCCACGCGTTCCCGCACGATCTCCAAATGCAGCAGTCCCAGGAACCCGCATCGGAAGCCGAAGCCGAGGGCCACCGAGTTCTCGGGCTCGTATGACAGGGCGGCGTCGTTCAGTTTGAGCTTGTCCAGAGCGTCTCGCAGGTCCGGGTAGTCCGATCCGTCGATCGGATAGACGCCGGAGAACACCATGGGCTTGGGATCCTGGTAGCCGTCGAGCGGCCTCTCCGCCGGGGATTTGGCGGCGGTCACGGTGTCGCCCACCCGGGATTGGCGCACGTCTTTGACGCCCGTGATGAGGTAGCCGACCTCGCCCGCGGCCAGGCCCTCGGTCGGCGTGGGCTCGGGCGAAATGACGCCGATCTCGAGGAGCTCGTGCGTCGCGCCCGTCGACATCATCTGGATGCGCTCGCGCGGAGCGAGCCTGCCGTCCTTGACGCGGATGTACGTGACGACGCCGCGATAGGTGTCGTAGACGGAATCGAAGATCATGGCGCGGGTCGGGCCGCCCGCATCGCCCTCGGGGGCGGGAACCTCGGCGACGATCCTGTTGAGCAGATCGGCCACGCCCAAGCCGGTCTTCCCCGACACGGCAAGGCATTCGCCGGGGTCGACGCCGATGAGCGAGGCGAGCTCCTCCGCGTACTTCTCGGGCTGGGCCGAGGGAAGGTCGATCTTGTTGAGCACGGGGATGATCGCAAGGTCGTTGTCGAGCGCCATGTACAGGTTGGCGAGGGTCTGCGCCTCGATTCCCTGGGTCGCATCGACGAGGAGGACCGCCCCTTCGCACGCGGCGAGCGAGCGGTTGACCTCGTAGGAGAAGTCGACGTGCCCGGGAGTGTCGATCATGTTCAGGGCATAGGCTTGGCCGTCGACGATCCACGGCAGGCGGACCGCCTGGGATTTGATCGTGATCCCCCGCTCGCGCTCGATGTCCATGCGGTCGAGGTACTGGTCTCGCATGACGCGCTCGTCGACGATCCCCGTCAGCTGGAGCATCCTGTCGGCCAGCGTCGACTTGCCGTGGTCGATGTGGGCGATGATGCAGAAATTGCGGATGCGCGTCGGCGCCGTCGAAGCGGGGGCGATCTCGCTGGGAAGGGATGCGGGCACAGTGCTCCTTTGTCGAACAGTCTCCACCAGTGTAGTGCTCGTCGGCCTTCGCCAGGCCTCGCAACGTGGGAGCGATGTGTGAGTTTTGCCGAGGCGCCCGGAATCCGTCCCGACTCGCGAGTTCTGCCGGGAAGCGGCCGGCTGCCCCGAGAACGGACGGCCCGCCTTCGGAAACGACCCGCCTTCGGAATTCGTCCCTGCGCGGAACCGCCGGCCCGCCTGCAGGAGATTCCAATCGAATGGCCGGACAATGGTTTTATGTTCCTCACACCCGGTTCGTTGAAAGACCTCTTGCCGTTCATCGAGCGGATCACCCGCGGGCCCGGCCGCACCCTGGTCGGCAACGCCCTCGTCGTCAACGGGCTCCTCGTCGCGCTCGTCTTCGCCCTCGGCGGCGACGCCGGCACGTTCCTCAGGGCCTTGCTCGGCGCAGTCTCCGCGTTTGGCCTGGTCTCGGCGCTTGTCTTCGCCTGGCGCCGCAAGAGGCTCAAGGACGCCGTCGACCGCTGGCAGGAAAGTTCGGGCCAGGTTGTCGCGTCCGCTTCGGATTCCCGGCCCGAGGGAGCCGAAAGAAGGACCGACGAAGGCGACTCCCCTTCCCAGGAGATCGTCGTCATCGATCAGAGCGGACGGCGGGAATCGTCGGCGCCGCCTCCCAAGGACGCCTTCGCGGACTCCGAAGAGACGATCGAGCGCGACCGCCTGCACGACGCCGCGGCCGAGGCCGCCCAGCTGCGCGAAACGTGGATGCCGCGCATCGAGGCAGCCCAGCGCTCGGCGATCGCCGCCGCGGGAGGGCTCGTCAATGCGCCCTATCTCAAAGACGACCTGCGGGTTACCCTCCTGTCCGGAATCTTCACCCTCCTGTCGATTCCTTTGGGAGTCTTCTTCACGTTCGTGGCGTTTTTGACCCTCGTCTTCTAGGCCGCGACCCGGAGTCCCCGGGCGCAGCCCTCCCCGGCGGCCAATCGTGTGGCACGATAGGCTCATGGCACTTTCACAGAAACTCCTTAGCCAAAACGAGAGGATCATCCTTCACATGCACGAGCATGTGAAGCGGCTGATCCCGAATATCGCGGCTGGAATCGTCATGATCGTCCTCGCCGTCGCGGGGTTTGTCTACATGCCCGACAGCTGGAAGCCCGCCGGAACATGGACGCTGCTCGTCCTACTTCTTGTCGGCCTCGTGGTTTTCGTCGGCTGGCCGTGGTTGAAATGGATCACCGATACGTACACGGTGACCAATCGCAGAATCATCACCCGCAGGGGAATCTTCACGAAAACGGGACATGACATCCCCCTCAGCCGCATTTCCAACGTCGCCTACGAACGCGATCTCATCGACCGCTTCTTTAAAGCGGGAACCTTGGAGTTGCAGACGTCGGCAGACGAACCCCTCTATCTTCGCGACGTCCCCAACGCCGAGCAGGTGCACGTCATGCTCACAAATCTTCTTTTCGCCAAGGATGAGGCGGCTCCGGCAGTCGAAGCGGACGAAATCCATCCCGACGGAGCCTCGAACGTCTGATGGCGATTCCGCGTTTCCTCAAGGAACTGGCGGCGGGCCTCTTCGAATCGCTGACCTCGAAATCGACGTCGCGCAAATCGTCCGAGCCGCGAAACGAGCACGGCGGACAAGGCAGGCGTGCCGACAAACGCCGGGAAGACGGCGTCGGCGAATCGGCGGCTCGCGACGCACGGGCGGAAGCGAACGGGCAGGGCCAAAAGCGCGGGAGGGATTCCACGGCTGGCCGCGCCTCAACGGACCCCCGCCATGCCGGGCGGGGGCGACGCGCCGAGGCCGCACGTCACTCGGGCGAGACCCTGGTCGTGCACTCGCTTTCCGAGCTCCCAAGGATCGGCGAGGCCCCAAAGGTCTACTCCGTTCCGGACCTCGGTCTGCCCGAATTCGACTATTCTCCCCGGGAGGACGACTTCCCCGATCCGGGCGAAGTGGTGTGGACGTGGGTTCCCTACGAAGAAGACCGAAGCCAGGGCAAGGATCGCCCGGTTTTGGTGCTGGCCGAGATTGAGCGATGCATCGTATTCGCCCAGCTGACCTCGAAGGACCACGACCGCGACGCCGAGCAAGAGGCGCGAAACGGGCGTTTTTGGATCGACGTCGGCTCGGGCGGATGGGATTCCAAGGGACGTCCGTCCGAGGCGCGAATCGACAGGCTTCTGTGCGTTGCCCCGGAGCAGATGCGGCGCGAGGGCGGAAGCCTCGATGAAGCGCGGTTCACACAAGTTGTGGCTGCCATACGCCGCTTTCATCGATAGCTTCTGATAAACTACCCGATGGACTTTACACCGGTCGGGTGATGGGTCCCGCCGACGGCGCTCTCCGGGGAATGCTTCTCGAGTCTCGTCGAAGGCGGATTCCTCGCCGACCATGACGATCTATCGCCGACGGCGATTGAGTTGAAAGTAGAACACGTGGCAAACATCAAGTCGCAGAAGAAGCGCATTCTCACGAATGAGAAGCGCCGCCTCCGCAACAAGGCCGTCAAGTCGGAGCTGAAGACCTACGTGCGCAAGACGCGCAAGGCCGTCGCCGCCGGCGACGTCGAGACCGCCCAGGCGGCGTTGCGGGTGGCCACCCGGAAGCTCGACAAGGCGGTTTCCAAGGGCGTCATTCACAAGAACCAGGCGGCCAACCGCAAGTCAAAGCTCGCGGTGCAGGTCGCCAGGCTGGCCAAGTAGCAAGCTGACTAAACAGCCGGCATCAGAGCAATCGACGAGGGGCAGCGGTTTTCGCTGCCCCTGTCATTTGTTTCCGTCATTTTTCCCAACGGAAGCATCGCGCTGCCAGAGCCCCGCACAGCACGCCCATTCCGATCAGCGAGGCTGCGGAACCCCAGTGTTGGATCCAGCCGTCGCCTTCCCACAGGCCCTTCGTCAGAAAGGTCAGCTGCGTGAGCGGGGAGAATCTCGCAACAGCGGCGACTCCCTCGGGAAGCTGAGAAAGGGGAACCGCCGCGCCCGAAAGGAAAATGAGGGGGTAAACGAGGATGTTCCCTATCCCCTGCGCCGCGCCTTGGGAGGGCAAAAGCCCCGCCAACAGGTATCCCAGCGCCATGAACGAGCACAGCCCGAGCGCCGTGGCCAGAAGGACGTTCGCCACTTCCAGAGAGTCGGCGCCGACGCCGAATCCCACGATCGCCACCGCGTAAAGGCAGGCTATCGACAGCAAGCTCAGGACGACGCGAACAGTCAAATCGGCCGACATGTAGACTGCCGGGCGAAGCGGCGTCGCGCGGAACCTCCTGAGAACTCCTGTCTCTCGCTGCGTCACGAGATCGACGGGAAGGATGATGATCGCCGCGATGGCGATGACGATGCAGGGGAAAGCCGTGACGTTCGCGTCAAGGAAGCCCTGGCCGCCGAACTCTTTCTTCGGGTCGTTCCCGAATATGAGTCCCATGATCAGCATGAACGCCGGAGCGAAGGCGATCATGAACACGACGTTCGCCGGCTCGCGCAGCGTGCGCAGGGCCGTGGTCTTGAGAACTTTTGTGAAGACGCGCATGTCAGTTCCCCTCCCTCATCGCGCGGCCCGTCAGGGCGAGAAAGACGTCTTCAAGAGAGGCTTTCGACGTTTCAATCTCTTCGACCGCCGCCCCCGCGCCCTCTATGGCGCGAACGGCCTCGCCGGGGAATCCGCCGGCGGAATGAAGCCTCACGGTCAGGCCGTCGATCGATGCATTCGAGATTCCGGCGATGTTCGCGAGCGTTTCGGGTCTGACCGGCCGGTCGGTCTTCAGGGTCACGAGGCTCGCGCCGCCGAGCCCGGCGACGAGGCCTGCGACGGTGTCTAGCGCGATGATCCGTCCGCGATCGACGATCGCGACCCTGTCGCACAAGGCCTCCGCTTCCTCCATGTAATGGGTGGTCATGACCACCGTGCACCCGGCGTCCCGGATCGAGCGGACCACGTCCCACATCGCCAGCCGCGCCTGCGGGTCCAACGCCGTTGTCAGTTCGTCGAGAAAGACGATCTCCGGCCGGCTCACCAGCGCGAGCGCGATCGACACCCGCTGGCGCTGGCCTCCCGAGAGCTTCTCTACATAGGAGCCTTTCTTGCCGGACAGTCCGAGCTCGGCGATGAGCTCGTCGGCTTCCCTGGGATCTTCATAGAAGGATCCGAACAGGTCAATGACCTCGCCGACTTTGATTTTCGTCGGCAAAGCCGAGGACTGGAGTTGGACTCCCACCCGCGCCCGCCACGAGCGGTCGGCGACGTCCGGATCGGCGCCGAGGACCCGCGCGGCGCCCGAGGTCCGCCGCTGGAGCCCTTCCAGGCATTCCATGAGGGTCGTTTTTCCGGCTCCGTTGGGGCCGATGATTCCGAAGATCTCGCGATCGGCGACGTCGAAGGAGACGTCGTCGACGGCGACGAGATCGTCGAACTTTTTCGTCAGGGATTCGACGGCCACCGCCGGCGCGCCCGTTGGGCCACGTACATCGGTTGAAATGCGCGCGCTCATCGTGAATCGCCGCCGTCGTCTGCGACCTTCCCGGCGACGTCGCCTGGATGCTCGCCCGCGTTGTCGTCCGCGTTTTCGCCGTCGGGCGGCATCACCCCCGGGAGCATCGATCGGACCAGTTTCGCCACGGGATTGTCTTGTTTGCTCAAAAGGAGTTCGAGCGGGATGAGCGCGATGCCTTCGTTCGGGTCGGTCAGAACGACTAGCTGCGCTCCCGCCTCAATTCTCAGGTCCCTGCGCGCCTTGGCAGGAATGGCGACTTGACCGCGCTGGCCGACCGTCACCACCCCGTGAAAGCCGCGGCCCCCGGGCCCGTAAGAGCTCGTATTGACAGGACTCATAACAGTTCTTTCTTTTGTGTCTTCACTTATGCGGATTTCCCTGCCGTGCGGATCGCCCGCCGCCGGGGAGGCTTGCGACTCTACGTTGCAGTGACTCTCCCGCAGCGCTTTCGACTCGCGCCTTCGGCTGGAGCTTCGACTCACGGTCCGTTCGAGCTCGTCGCGCCTTGCGGCGTCGCTTTCACTTAACCGATGAATCTATTGCATGTAAAACATGTATACATGACACTCTACGCCTGGCTCAATTCGTCGTCAAGGCACTCTGGAAGTTCCGGGGCCCTTTGCAGAACTCGTGTTTTCCTTGATATTTCACCGTTTTTCCCGTGTTTCGAAACTGCGACACCGAGGCGACCGCCCTGCCATATCCCCCCGATAGCCTTGAAGCACAGCGGGGCGCCATCCCTCGCGAACATCGATCGGAGTCACGGCTCCCAAGGAAAGGACAAGCAATGAAGACGTGGAAGATCCGCGGACTCGCACTCGCAGCCTGCCTCGCTTTCGTGACGACGGCATGCGAATCCAAGAACGTCGACGTCGCCGACCGGAGGCCGACGGCGACCGTCGCCCTCACCGAAGCGGACGGCCGCGGCGGCGCCGGCCACGGAGGCGACTCCTACGGCTCAGACGACGCGGCGTCGGAGACCGCGTACAAGTCAGAGGCGCGCGAATCGGACAGACGCAACGCATCCGATGACGAGAGGTCTGACCGAAAGTCCGACAAGAAGGACAAGTCCGACAAGAAGCACGAGTCGGAGAAGGAAGGCAAGCCCGAACAAAAGGACAAGTCCCACAAGAAGGGCGAGTCCGACAAACGCGAGGGCGGCAAAGCCGGTTCCGGTTCCTCAGAAAGATCGGCTTCGCGCAATTACTACTTCGACGACGATGACGATGAAATCGTCACGCCCGATGGAACGCTCATCGGCGAGGACGACCCCGTCACAGTCGTCAAAGCCCACAACGGCGTCGCCCGCATTTCCTCCAGCGGAGGAATCGTGAGAGTCGAGGGCGACGTCAAGGAAATCGCCGTCTACGGATCCGACGTCGACGTCGTCGCAGACTCGGCCGCCAAGGTGAGGATCTTGGGTTCCGACGTGGACGTCTTCGTCCGAAGCGTCTCGTCCGTCCACTTTGACGGCTCTGACAACGACGTGCGCTGGACCGACGGCCCCATGCCCTCTGTCACCGACAACGGCGCGGAGAACGAAATCCGCCGGGCACGTCCGGCGCCCGCACGTTAGCCACAGACCGCTAACGCGCATTACCACTAGGTTACAATAGTCCCTGCGGAGCTCACGCACGCTTCGCAACGACTATGACAGTAACGCCCTACTAACAGTGCAGCCGCTTCAGCCCGATACGCTACGCACGCATTTGCAACGAATCGCAAGTAGCGGCCGCCAATCGCAACTCAATATAATTCGCAAGCTGCCTTCGGGTCGGCGACGTCGGCATCGACGGCAGCGGCACTATGGGAGACTATCCCAAACGAAAGGAAACTTCGATGAAAACATGGAAGACCACTGGACTCGCGCTCGCAGCATGTCTCGCCTTCGCCACGGCGGCCTGCCAGGCTGAAGTCAAGGACGACGCCGCGAGCAAGAGCCCGGGCGTGACTGTCAACGGCAACAACGACCAGAACGTCACCGCCACCGGCGGGGCCTCCAACAAGGCCGACGGAAAGGACTCCGAACAGAACATCGGCTCCAACAACGGGTCGAGCAGCTCGAAGGATTCGAAGGGCGGTTCGTCCGCGAACGCGACTTCGACCGGCGGCGCCTCCGCGGAAGGCGGAGCCGCGGTCGACGACGACGATTGGAAGGAGGCGGCGGCCGACAAGAACGCCGCCGTGGCCACAGTCGTCGGCGGGAACGCGGTCATCTCCAACTCCGGCGGAACCGTCCACGTCAAGGAGAACGTCGATCAGATCACCGTCACCGGATCGGATGTGAAGGTCGTCGCCAAGACCGCGAAAAAGATCTCGATCCAGGGTTCAAGCGTCAAGGTGTTCGTCGAGCAGGTCTCCTCCGTCGACTTCAACGGGTCCGACAACAAAGTCGAGTGGGCGAACGGTTCGAAGCCTGCGGTCAACGACAACGGATCCGACAACGAGGTCGAGAAGGCCGGCTGAAACGGGGCCGGCTATGCCCGGCCGAAGGCAATCGGCACGGTTGCGGCGTCTCCTCCGCAACCGCAGCCGTGTTTGGAGAGGATGCCGCAAATGGCCGACAGGCCGATCAATCGACAAACGGTCCTGCTGGTCGACGACGAGTCGGCCATCACGGACGCGCTCGCCCCCTATCTTGAACGCTCCGGCTTTTCCGTCGTCGTCGCCCACGACGGCGCCGAAGGCCTCGACGTCCACGAAAAGATCAAACCCGACATCGTCGTCACGGACGTCATGATGCCTCAGCTCGACGGGCGCCAGCTCGTGCGCGAGATACGCGCCCGCGGCGGATGGACTCCCATCATTCTTCTGACCCAGATCGACCAGTCCTACGAACGTTCCGCGGCCCTGGACGAGGGCGCGGACGACTATCTTTCCAAGCCTTTCGACCCGCAGGAGCTGGTCTCTCGCATCCGCGCCGTTCTGCGACGGACGGCGGCCGCCCCCAAGCCCTATTCGGCGGCTGACCGGCTGGTGTGCGGCGACCTCGTGCTCGACCGAGTGGCGTTGCGAGTCTTCCTCAAAGCCCGCGAGGTCACGCTCACCCCGAAGGCGTCGATGCTTCTCGACTACCTCATGACCCATCCGGGCGAGCTCCACACCCGCGAGCGGCTCCTGGCCGCGCTGTGGGGAATCGACTTTGCGTCCTCAACGCGCGCCGTCGACCACCGCATCCGCGAGATCAGGCGGGTCCTCGGCGACGATCCGACCCAGCCGACCTACATCGAAACGGTGCCGTCGGTGGGATATCGCTTCATCGGGGCGGTGCGGGCATGAAACGCGTTCGTCTGCGCAGGCTTCTCTTCGTGTTTCTGCCCGCGGTCGTCTGCCTCGCCGCCGCCGCAGCGTGGCGCTTCTCCGGCGAATCCCGATACCTCCTCGTGAAGTTCCCGCTTCCGACGCTGCTCGCCTCCGCCGGAGTGTTCCTCAGCCTGTGCGCGTGGATCGCCTTCGCCTGGCGAAACGGCAGAAGACGCGAGTATGCCAACGGCTTGAAAGCCGGCCAGGAGGAGCTGCGCCAATCCCACCGCCATTTTCTCCGCCGCCTCGACCACGAGCTGAAGAATCCGCTGACGGCCCTGCGCGCCGCCGCGGCGAGCCATGACGCCGACGATCCGAGCTGGTCTATCGTCACCGCGCAGTCCTTGCGCATGAGCCGCCTGCTGACCGATTTGCGCAAGCTTTCCGAGCTTGGGACCTCCCCCATCGACATCGAGGAAGTGGACCTGGAGGAGACCGCACGCGACGCCGTCGACGCCGTCGCCCAAGAGCTTGCCGCGCGCGGAGAAAGCAGATCGTTTTCCCTGAGCTTCCCGGAGGCGCCCTGGCCGCTTTCGCACGTGGCGGGCGACGCCGATCTGCTCTATTCGGCGGTGTACAACCTCGTGTCGAATGCGGCGAAGTACTCCGGGGCCGAATCCCTCATCGAGATCCGAGGGTCAGAGGGCCAAGGGACCGTCACGGTCGAGGTCGCCGACACCGGCATCGGCATTCCCGCCGAGGACGTGGGCGCGGTCTGGGATGAGCTCAGCAGGGCAAGCAATTCCGGCGGGCATCCGGGCAACGGCCTCGGCCTCGCGCTGGTGGCGACGATCGTCGCGCGCCACGGCGGAACCGCTCATATGAGCTCTCGCCTAGGCGTGGGGACCTCTGTTTCCGTCACCCTCCCTTCGGCGCACTCGCGAGCGTGACGAAAGCCGGGGCGGCTCGCAGCGCCGGCCACGCGGCCTCAATCGTCAGCGACGGACGCACCGCATTGGAAACGGCGCGACGTCGATAAACGGGCGGCGGGCCGCGCCGCCGCCCGTGCGTGCGAGCGTCACATGAGGCCGAGGGTTTCGAACGCCCGGTACACTCCGTCGTCGTCGATCGCAGACGTCACAAGGTCCGCATGCGATTTCACCGCGTCGGTCGCGTTGCCCATGGCCACCGAAGTCCCCGCGGCCTTGAGGATTTCGATGTCGTTCGGGGAGTCGCCTATCGCGACCGTGTCCGCCACATCGAAACCAAGGTGCTTCGCCGCCGCCCGCATGCCGACGTCCTTCGTCAACCCGGCCAGAAGGAGCTCCCCCGTCGTTCCCTCGGCGGCGCCTACGGAATCGGGGATGATGTGGTACTTCGGGCCGATGATCTCAACGAACTCCTCATAGCTCACCGACGAGTCGTAAGGCAAGACGAAGAGCCCCTTGGACGTGCTCGTGGGAACTTTCGTGCTCAGGACCGGGAGGATCTGCAAGTAGTAGGGGTGCCAGGGGCTGCCTTCCGCGTTCGGGGCCCCCGCGAAGGACCCGAAGAAGCCCTCGCTCATGCAGAACTCGTCGGGCCCCTGCCACATCCAGTTGACGCCATGCCTGCGATAGATGTCTGTGACGTAGGAAATTTCCTCGGCCGACATGCGCCGGTCCATGACGACCTCCTCCCCTATCTTCACGTACGCCCCCGACCCGGCGATGATGCCGTGGAAGCCGAGATCCCACAGAAACGGGTAGATTTCGGGCAGCGAGCGCCCCGTGGAGAGGAGGAGCTTGTTGCCCGCCGCGATGGAGGCCCGAACGGCTTCGCGCGCCGAAGCGGGCGTCTCCTGGGTTTCCGTGACGAGGGTGCCGTCTACGTCGATGCAGATGAGTTTGGGCATGGCCTGTTTCCGCTGGGGATTCCTTTCCGCTCGGAGTTTCAAACGCTCAGGGCCCTGCTCCGTGCAGGCCCTGCTCTGGTCAGGGTCATTTTACGAGCCCGCGCCGATCAGAGTTCCGTGACGATCTTCTCCAGGGACTCACGCGCGTCTCCGAGCAGCATGTGCGTGTTCTCGTTGAAGAAAAGCGGGTTCTGGACGCCCGCGTACCCGGAGTTGGACATCGACCGTTTGAAGACGACGACGTCCTTCGCCTCCCACACGTGGAGCACCGGCATTCCCGCGATGGGCGAGCCCGGTTCCTGCGCCGAGGGGTTGACCGTGTCGTTGGCCCCTATCACGAGGACGACGTCGGTCGAGGAGAAGTCCGAGTTGATCTCGTCCATCTCGAAGACGACGTCGTATGGGACCTTCGCTTCGGCGAGAAGGACGTTCATGTGGCCGGGCAGGCGGCCGGCCACGGGGTGGATGCCGAAGCGGACCTCGACGCCGCCCTCGCGCAGCCGCCGGGTCAGCTCGGCCACCGGGTACTGGGCCTGGGCGACCGCCATCCCGTAGCCGGGGGCGATGATGACTGAGGTCGCGCCCTTGAGCATGCGAGCCACCTCGTCCGCCGTCGTCTCCCGGTAATCGCCATAGTCCCCGTCTTGGCCCGACAGCGCACCGGCCGAGCCGAAGCCGCCGAGGATGACGGAGGCGAAGGAGCGGTTCATGGCCTTGCACATGATGTAGGAGAGGTAGGCGCCGGAGGATCCGACGAGCGCTCCCGTGATGATGAGCAGGTTGTTTCCGAGCGTGAATCCGGCCATCGACGCGGCCCAGCCCGAATACGAGTTGAGCATCGAGACGACGACGGGCATGTCGCCTCCGCCGATCGCCAAGACGAGGTGCGCGCCAAGGGCGAGCGAGACGATGAGCAGGAGGATGAGAGGAATCAACGCCGACGTGAGGTCTCCGGCCCTGACGAACCACACGATGAGAAGAATCGAGGCGACGAGCGCGCCAAGATTCATCCAGTTCCGCCCGGGAAGCGCGAGGGGGGCGCCCGATATCCTGCCCGAGAGCTTGAGGAAGGCGACGATGGAGCCTGTGAGGGTGACCGCGCCTACGAAGACCGCCAGGCCGATCTCGCCCAGGCGGAAGGACATGTCCGGTATGTCGCGCAGCGCCGTGCCGCTGCTCAGCTCGGGGAGGCGGTTGTCGGCGCTTTCGAGGAGCGCGTTGTAGCCGACGATGACGGCGGCCATGCCCACGAAGGAGTGCAGAAGGGCGATGAGCTGAGGCATGCCCGTCATCTCGACGCGTTGCGCCCTCCATAGGCCGATGCCGGCGCCTATGGCCATTGCGAGGAGCGTGAACAGCGACATCTGCAGCACATTGGAGTGGTTGGAGGCCACCGTGAGGATGAAGACCGCGCAGAGCGCCAGCCCCATGCCGACGATGCCGAAAGTGTTGCCGCGGCTCGCCGTCGTCTGCTTCGAGAGCCCCGCAAGGGCGAGGATGAAGAGCAGGGCGGCGACGAGGTAGGCGACGTCGGTGAATCTGACGGCCGCGCCGTCGCCGCCGATCCCGAGAATTCCGGCGTTGTCAGTCGCGAAAATCGCAGCGTTCATTCTCAGCTCCTCTGGAACATCTTGAGCATGCGGTGGGTCACAGCGAACCCGCCGAAGATATTGATCGACGCGACGACTATGGCGATGAACGCCAACACTTGTATCCATGCGTCGTGGTTGACGGTTTGGATGAGCGCGCCGACGACGATGATCCCCGATATCGCATTGGTCACCGACATAAGCGGGGTGTGCAGCGAATGCGTCACATTGGTGATGACGTAGAAGCCCACGACGCACGCCAAGGTGAAGACGATGAAGTGGTTGGACATGCTCCGCGGGGCAAAGTACACAAGGAGGGCAACGAGAGCCGCCGCCACGGCGAGGGCGGGCTTGACCCACGGCGGAGTCTCCTGCGCCCGTATGGGCGTCGGCGCGGGCGGAGGCGGCGCCGCCTTCTCGGCCCTTGCCTTGGACACCCTGACGGGCGGAGGCGGCCACATGACGATCCCGTGGAGGGTGACGGTCATGGCGCGCATGACGTCGTCGTCCATGTCGAGCGTGAGGACGCCGTCCTTGCCCGGCGTCGCGAGCTTGAAGAAGTTGACGACGTTCTGGCCGTAAAGCTGAGATGCCTGCCCGGGCAGGCGCCCCGCCAGGTCCGTGTACCCGATGATCGTCACTCCGTTGTCGGTGACGGTCACCCGCCCCGGAACGGTCAGCTCGCAGTTGCCCCCGTTGGCGGCGCCCAGATCGACGATGACCGATCCCGGCTTCATGGCGGCGACGGCCTCCGCGGTAATGAGGAGCGGAGCGGGCTTCCCGGGGATCAGCGCGGTCGTGATGACGATGTCGGAGGCAGCGGCCTCCCTGCTGTAGACCTCCCTGGCCGCGAGTTCCTGGTCGGCGCTCATCGCCTGGGCGTATCCGTCGGAGGATTCTTGAGCGACCGGAATCTCGACGAATTCCCCGCCGAGCGATTGGACCTGGTCGGCGGTTTCGGGGCGGACGTCCGTCCCTCGGACGACGGCGCCGAGCGAGCTCGCCGTGCCGATCGCCGCGAGCCCGGCGACTCCGGCGCCTATGACGTACACGTTTGCGGGAGGCACTTTGCCCGCGGCCGTCATCTGGCCGGTGAAGAGCCGCCCGAAGGCGTTGGCCGCCTCTATGACGGCGCGATACCCGGCGACGTTCGCCATCGACGAGCGAACGTCGATCGACTGCGCGCGAGAGATCCTCGGGACCGCGTCCATGGCGACCGACGTGACGCCCATCGCGGCAAGCCGCTCGACCGCCTCCGGGTTAGAGGCCGGATCCATCCTCGCGATGAGGGTGGCCCCCCGGCGGATATTGAGGAGTTTGGCCTCGCTTGGCGTATCGAGCGAGGTGATGATGTCGGCGGCCCAGACTCCCTGGGCGTCGACGATCTGGGCTCCTGCCTCGCGGTACTGCTCGTCGGGGTAGCTCGACCGTTCGCCGGCGCCGGCCTCGACGCAGACGTCGTAGCCGAGCCTGATGAGCTTGCCCACCGTGTCGGGCGTGGCGGCCACGAGGGTTTCGCCCGCCCGAGATTCTTTCGGCACTCCTATGAGCACGTTGTCTCCTCCGAATTGGCGTCGTCACTGAGCGTCACTGAGTGGCACTTCGCACCTCCTGCGTGAGCGATACTCAGCACCACTGTGATCGAGCCTACTATCTTGCTGCGTTTTTTCAGAATGCGCATGCCTGTGTCCGCGAACGGACGGGCGCTCCTTCACCCTCTCTTGGCGGCGGCGACCCGCAATATGACGCGTTCCAGGGCGAATTCGGGATCTCTCGACGCTCCCTTGACTTCGGCGTCGGCTTGGGCGACCGCCTGGATCGCAGTGGCCAACGCCTCATTCGACCACTGCCCGGCGATCCTCTCGGCGCTGCGGCGCTGGCCGGGGGACATCGTCGGGTCGCCCGGGCGGGCCGACGCGCCCTTTCGCGCGGCGACGAGGGCGAGCGTGCGCAGCTTGTACGCGAGAGCCGCGACGATGGGAACGGGGGCGACGCCGCTGGCCAGCGCGTGCCGGGCGAGGGACACCGCCTTGCCGCCGTTGCCCGCGACCGCTGCGTCGGCGATGTCGAAGCCGCCGGCCTGGATGCGCCCCGCATAGTACGTGCGCACGGCCGCCTCGTCTATCGTCCCCTCGACGTCGGACAGGAGCTGGGACGTCGCCGCAACGAGCTCTCCGACGTCGTTGCCGTGTGCGTCGACAAGCGCCTCGACGGCGTCGGCGGTCATGCGCCTGCGGGCCCGAGCCACTTCGTCTCGGACGAGGGCGGCCTTCTCGTTCGGATACTTGACGGCCGGGATCTCGCAGCACTGGAAGCCGCCGGCGCGCACAGCGTCGAGGAGGCGCTTTCCCCTCGTTCCGCCGTCGTGGCGCAAGATGAGCACGACGTCGGGGTCCGGGGCGGCGACGTAGGCGAGGGCGTCGGCGAGGAAGGCGTCGCTCATCTTTTGGAGGTTGCTCGCGGCGACGACGTTCGGCTCGGCGAAAAGCGAGGGGCCGACGGCTGCGGCAAGCTGGCCCGCGGCGTACTGTTCGGCGTCGATCTTCGTCACGGCGGTGGCCGGATTGCGTTCGAGGGCCCGCTCGATGAGCCGAGAAACGGCCCTGTCGCCGAGGACGGGCTCGCCGACGAGAAACAGGACGACCGGAGCGAGCTCGATTTGGTCGTGTCTGAGCGCGCCTGTCTTAGCCATGGCACAAGTATCTCACGCGGGCCATCCCGCGTTTTCCTCCCTCCTCGCTCATTCAGCAGTGTCCCTTTCGTTCTCGTGCCTTTCGCGTCTATTTTGATTCTCGCTTCCCTTCCGGCGCTCCGCCCCTTTCGTGCTTTCCGATGCTCCGCGTCCGTCTTGTGCCTCCCGCACCCTCAGCCTCGCGGCCCCTCGCAGCGCGAGGCCACCTTAGATCCGGCCACCACGATCGTCCCGCACGATTTCGTGTCGTACACATCGGCCGAGGAATAGAGCTCGAACGCGCGACGGGAGGGATGCCCGTAGCTGTTCTCCCCCACCGATATGAAGGCAATCTTCGCGTCGGCGGCGCGGGCGAGCCGTTCGGACTGATCAGAGCTGCCGTGGTGAGGGACCACCGCGATGCGCACGGGTTCAACCTCGCGAACGAAGCGCTCCTGGCTTTCGCGGCCCTGGTCCCCCGTGACGAGCATCCCGCCGGGTATGTCCACGAGGACGGCGACAGACTGGGCGTTGGCCTGCTCGGCGCCCGCGGGGGCGTTGGCGCGCGGCCAAATGACGCGCACCCGAGGCGCATCGGGATCGTCGACCTTCCCCTGAGAGACGATTGTGGGCGTGTGCCCCGTCCTCTTCAGCTCGGCTTCCAGCCACCGCTTGTTGCCCTCGGGGTCCATGTTCGGCGAGACCCAGACCTGCCCGACGTCGGCGGTCTTCAACACCTCCGGAAGGCCCCCAATGTGGTCGGAATGCCCGTGGGTGAGGACGAGAATGTCGATCTTCTCCACCCCCGCCGCCTCGACGCATTCGGCGGCGGCCTTTCCCTGCGGGCCGACGTCGACCATGATCGTCTTCCCCCTCACCCTGGCCAAGAGCCCGGATCCTTGGCCGACGTCGCATTGGACGGCCTCCCAGCCGTCTGCGATCTCGATCGGAGCGCGCCGCCCGGTCCACCATGTGACGGCCACAAGGGCGGCAACCACAACAAAGCCGAGGGCTTTGCGGGCGACGAGCGCGGCAAGGAGGACGAGGCAGAAGGCGAAAGAGGCCAGCAGGCCGATTCCCGAGCCCGGCCACTTCGCGAGCGTCGTCGCGACCCGCTCGATCCACCACGTCGCCATCGCTGAGGGAACGAGCGCTGCCTCGCCGAGCCAGGGAAAAATCGGGCTGGCCAGGGCGGTGGCGAGCCCGCATACGGTCAGGGGCGCGACCACCGGGGCGACGAGCATATTGGCCGGCACTCCCCAGATCGATCCCGTGTCTGTGAACAGGGCGAGAACGGGCAGGCAGGCCAGCTGCGCCACGAGGGGGACGGCCACGAGCTCGGCCAGCAGGCGCGGCGCCTTCGCCGCCAGCCGCGCGGTGAGAGGCTCGGCGAAGCAGACGATGCCGAGCGTCGCGCTCGCCGAGAGCAAAAATCCGTAGCTCACTGCCAGCCACGGGTCGATGAGGGCCACGCCGAGCACGGCTGTGCTCAGCGACGGCACAGCTTGGCTCGCCCGCCCGATTCCGAGCGCGAGGACAACTACGGTGCCCATTGCCGCGGCGCGTATGACGGAGGCTTGGGGGCCGACGAGCGCGAGCAGCGCGAGGACCGACAGGAAGCAGACTGCGGCGGTCGCGGCGAGTCGCCGTCTCCCGAACCCGAGGATGACGAGGGAAAGAAGTATCGACACGTGCCCGCCGGAAACCGCGATCAGATGCGTGAGCTGGGTCATTTTCATGGCGGATGCGAGGCCGGGTTCGACGGCGTCGTCGCGTCCCAGAGCGACGCCGGGAATGAGGCCGCGGGCGTGTTCGGGGGCGTCGGCCAGCACCTTTTCGAGCGCCGCGTCGATGCGGGCGACCGTGCGGGAGACCGTCGACCCGCGGCCCGAGACCGCAACGGTTCTCGCGTAGAGCGTCCCGCTCTGACGCGCCCCCGGAGGCGGCTTGACGAGCTTGCCGACCGCGCTCACCTTCTGCCCTCCCAGGACGTCGCACGGAACGCCGACGATCGAGATCCGCACGTGCCCGGAAAGCCGCATCGCGCCGCCCGCGTCGATGCGGCTTGGGCGGGCGAGCACCGAGCAGCGCTCTCCCGCCCGGTCGGCCCTGCCGACCGCCGTCGCCTCTGCCTTTGCCGTCTTTCCGTAGGCATGCGCCATCGCCTCCGGTTCGGCGACGCCCCGATGGAGGCACCCCGCCCACGCCCATCCGATGAAGATCGCGGCAGCCACGGCGGCCGTCCGGGCGACGGCCCGTTCGGGCCGCATACGTTTTACCGCCCACGAGGCGCCCGCCGTCGCCGCCGCGACGGCGACCCACGCCAATGCGGTTCCGGCCCATCTGACCGCCGCCCGGCCCGCATGCAGGGACGCCCATGCGCCCGCCAGCCCCGCAAAGGCCAGCGGAAGCAGCCTCACGTCCTGCGAAAGCGCACGTTCTTGAGCGTGGTTCGAATGTTTCGAGCCCGTCGACATGTTTGCCGCACCGCGCTAGACCGACACGCGATCGCGGAACTTGGCGAGGGTCGCCTTGCCTATGCCCGAAACGTCGAGCAGGTCGTCGACGGACCGAAAGCGTCCGTTCTCCTCGCGCCAGGCGATGATTGCCTTGGCCGTCGCCTGGCCGACTCCCGGCAGCGTCTGAAGCTCCTCTGCGCCGGCGGTGTTCACATTGACCTTGGCGGCCCCCGCCTTCTGCCCCGCGGCGGCCTTCTTTCCTGCGCCTTTGCCTGAGGCCCCTGCGCCCTTTTTCCCACCCGCCGCATCCGAGCCAGACGACGGGCCAAGCGCTCCGGAAGGCGCAGATTCGCCCGTGGCGGCGACGTGGACGTGCTCCCCGTCCGAAAGCTGCGCTGCTAGATTGGTTCCGGCGGATTCGGCGCGCTCGGTCAGCCCGCCGGCCGCACGCACGGCGTCGTCGACGCGCGAACCCGCCGCAAGCGTGTAAACTCCGGGAGCCTTGACCGCTCCGCTGACATAGACGACGATCGACGAAGACCCAGCCGAGCCGCCCGCGGAGCCGCTGCCGGATTCCCCGCCGCCTCGGCTTTCCAGAGCGGACTTTTTCCCGGTTTCACGGCTGTTGGCCGAATCGCTCGCTTTACCGCGCCCGACGCCGCGGGAGGCCGACGCGGAGCCCCGTTCTTCGACTAGCTTGCTCTGCGATTCGTCCCCGCCCGGCTTCGTCAACGCAAGCCACGCCCACGCTGCAACGAGACACACCGCGACCGCGATGAGAACAGCCCTCGCGTTGTCCCGATTCAGACGCCAACGTCGTTTCCCTGCGCCTCCCATGAGCGCCGCGACGTCCTCCCCCGTCCCGGAGGCCAGAGCGAGGCTCGCGAAGGAACGCCTCGTCGCCGCTCCTTGGGTTTCGGCGTCGCCTGCCCGCTTCTCGACCCGGCCTTTCAGCTCCTGAAATCTGACGACGGGGAGAACGGCCGTGTCGGCAAGATTCGACGCGGCGTCCGCCTCTTCGCCGCGGCACGGCAATTCGTCGGCTCCGCGCGCCGAGTCGGCCCCGCGCGCCGAGTCAGCCTCGCGAGCCAAGTCGACGGCCTCAGAAATCGCGTCAAAGTCTGCGGGCGCGGGGGCCGCGGCCTCAGAGATTCCGCCAATGCCGCGTACGTCCAAAGGCGGCGGATCGGTGTCGCCGGGCTTGATCGAGGCCCGCGAATCATATCGATCGCCCGATGGCGGCGAAAAGGAGCGGCAACTTCTCGGTTGCCGACGAAGTGTTTTCAGTTGCCCGCGAAATGCCGGAGGCCGCGGCGGTGGAGTGTTCATGGAAGCAGTCTTCGCCCGCGCGTCGGCGTCGGACGCGCCCGAAAACAAAAATGTGGACAGGCGCTGCGTCTGGCAAACCTGTGCGCCAATCGCCGCCGACTGTGCAGAAGAAACGCCATTGGCGCCGCAACCCGGTTAGACTCTCCACATGAGCACTTCGGACGCAGAACTCGCAAGACTACGGGCGCAAGCCGCGCAGGCCGCGGCGGACGCGGCCCAAGCGAAGGCCGACGCCGCCCAAGCCGCGCTCGACGCAGCCTTGGCGGCCGGGAACTCCCCCGCCTCTGACACGCCTCCCGCTTCCGGGAACTCCCCGGCGCCTGAAGACCCTTCCGCTTCGCCGAGCGATGCGGCGTCGGCAGAAACGACGTCGGCGGAAAATCCGCAGCGAGCCGACGGGGGCGCCTCTGCGCCGTCGCAAACCGACTCCGCTGAAAAAGAGCTCGGCGAATACGCCGCCGCCGTTCGCGACGGATACGCCTTCGACGCACCGACCCTCACGCTCGGCGCGTATCTCGAAGACGGCACGCCCGAACCGCGCGCGCTCGTGCAAATGCCCCTGGGAATGCTCAACCGCCACGGACTCGTGGCGGGCGCCACCGGCACGGGCAAGACGCGCACCCTCCAGCTCATGACGGAGGGGCTTTCGGCTTCCGGCATCCCGGTGTTCATCACAGACATCAAGGGCGATCTGACGGGATTGCTCGAGCCGGGCCAAGCCTCCGAGAAGCTCTCCGCCCGCGTCGCCGCCCTCGGTCAGCCGTGGCAGCCCGCGTCCTTCCCCGTCGAGCTCTTCTCTCTGGGAGGCTCGGGAGACGGAGTCCCCGTGCGCACGAGCGTCACCGACTTCGGCCCGATCCTCATGTCCAAGGTGCTCGGGCTGAACGAGACGCAGGAGTCGGCGCTGTCGCTGATCTTCTCGTGGGCGGATTCGCAAGGCTTCGCGCTCATCGATTTGGCTGACCTGCGCGCAACCGTCGCGTACCTGACCTCCGAGGAAGGCAAGGGCGAGCTCGCCGGAATCGGCGGCGTCTCCCCCGCCACCGCGGGAGTGATCCTCCGCGAGATTTCGGCGCTTCAAGCTCAGGGAGCGGACGCCTTCTTCGGCGAACCCGCCTTCGAAACGGAGGCGTTTCTCCGCACGTCGGCGGACGGGCGCGGCGTCGTCTCCTGCCTTGAGCTTCCCGACGTGCGATCGCAGCCTGCGCTGTTTTCCACCTTCGTCATGTGGCTTCTCGCCTCCCTCTTCCAGGACCTGCCCGAGGTGGGCGACGCCGACAAGCCCAAGCTCGTCTTCTTCTTCGACGAGGCGCACCTCCTCTTTGCCGACGCCAGCAAGGAGTTCCTCAACCAGGTCGTTCAAACGGTCAGGCTCATCCGCTCCAAGGGCGTCGGAATCTTCTTCGTCACGCAGTCGCCGAAAGACGTTCCCGACGACGTTCTCGCCCAACTCGGCTCCCGCGTCCAACATGCGCTGCGCGCCCACACGCCGAACGACCAGAAGGCCCTCAAGGCGACCGTGGACACGTTCCCTTCATCGCCGCTCGACCTCCTGAAAGTCCTCCCCGGCCTAGGAACCGGCGAGGCCATCGTCACCGTGCTCGACCCGAAAGGACGCCCGACGCCGGTCGCACCCACGCGCCTGTGGGCCCCCGCGGCGGTCATGGGGCCGTCCTCGCCCGGGGCCGTCTCTTCGTGTTTGGCGGCCTCGCCGTTCATGGCCAAGTACAAGGACCCGGTGGATCCGGAGAGCGCGTTCGAGCTCCTCGCGGCCCGCGTCGAAGCTGAGAAGGCAGCGGCCGAAACCGCGAAGGAGCAGGCCAAAGCGGAGAAGGAGGCCGAGAAGGCCGCGGCGGAGGCCGAAAAGCGCCGCCTGAAAGAGCTCGAAGCAGAGGCGAAGGCCGCGGCCAAGGCGGCCGAGCGGGAGGAACGCGAAGCCGCCAAAGAGGCCGAACGCCAGCGTAGGGCGGACGAGCGCCGCGCCGAGCGCCAAGAAAAGCGCAAGGAGGCGGCGATCGATTCGGTTGTGCGCTCAATCGGGCGGTCGCTGGGCTCGAGCATCACCCGAACGCTGTTCGGTTCACGACGCAGGTAGAGCCGTTCACGACGCCGTCGGCGCGGCTGTGCACTTTCTCGGCGCAACGGCTGCGCTGCCGGGCGCGGCCTATCCGGCAGCGCAGCCGTTGGCCTATCCGCCTATGTAGGTCAGCGTCGCCGTGATCGTCCGGGTCTCACCCGGCCCCAATGGAAGGCGAACCGCCGAATCGGCGCGGCGGAAAGCGTCCGAAAGGGCGGAGCACGGTTCGAGGGCTATCGACTGACGCTCGTCGCGAGGAAGCCCGTCGCCGGTGAAGACGTGGGCGACGGGCGCCTCGCTGGGCTCCTGAGTCAGGCGCACCCTGGTAGAACGCACCGGGTCTTTGAGCTCGGTGCACACCACTCCGTCGACGTCGGGGACGAGGTTTGTGTACGACTGGTCGATCCTCGTCGTCCCGAGATAATCGAAGCGAACCGGCGCGGCAACCCCAGCGAAGGCCGAATCGCCGGGAAGCGGAATGATCCGCCCGTCGGTCAGCACCTTGGTTCTGGCGGGGACTGTGAGGGACAGATTCGATATGCCTCTCACGCCGGGCATCTTAATGTACGGATGCCAGCCCATGGAGAGGGGAGCGGCGGAGTCGGAGGCGTTTTCGGCGCTTATCGACACCGAAAGGTGTTCCTCCCCGTCGATTCCGGCGTCGAGGGCGAAAACCACCTTGACGTCGATGTTCCACGGGTACCCGGAGTCGCCCGGCATGTGCCCGCGAAGCACAAGCGCCGGTCCCCGCCCGACTCTGCCGAAGTCAATGCTCCCCGCTCTGCCGCCCAAGCCCGCTGACTCGGCGCGCTCGGCGAGCTTGTATCGCGCACCGCCGAAGGAGTATGTTCCTTCGGCGATCCGCCCGCACCAGGGCAGCATGACGAGGCTCCTGTCCCCTACCTGCGCCTCGAGCTCTTCGGCGGACTCGTATCCGTCGATGACCTCGACCCCCGGCCGAGGCTGCCACGAAATGAGCGTCGCCCCGCGTTCGGCGACCAGTGCCTCGGCACCGGTCGGGGAGGTTAGCTTCCAAGCGGGCAGCCCGTCGAATTCGTGCTGGGTCACCGCGGGGACGTTCTTTGTCATGGCACTTCCTTAGGGACGATGGATCCTCAGGGGACGATGTTGACGAGGCCCGGCGCGCGAACGATCACCTTGCGAGGCTCGCCGTCGAGGAACTTCGCGATCCGCTCCGATGCGAGTGCGCGCTGGACCAGGTCGTCCTCGGAAACGTCGGCGGGCACCTCCAAGCGATCGCGAACCTTCCCCTTGACCTGAACGACGCATGTCACGTTCTCGTCGACGAGAAGCGACTCGTCGCCCACTTCCGGGAACGGAGCGTCGACAAGCGAAGACTCGTGTCCGAGCTTACCCCATAGCTCCTCGGCTATGTGAGGCGCGACCGGCGAGACCATGAGAACCAGGCTCTCGGCCGCCTCTCTGGGAACCTTGGCGAGAGAGGTCAGATGGTTGTTCAAAACGATCATTTTTGCGATGGCGGTATTGATCCGCATCCCGTCGTAGTCGTTGCGGACATCCGCGATCGTCCGGGCAAGCAGCTTGGCCGTCTCTCCGTCGACGGGAACGTCGGCCACGGTCACCTCGCCGGTTTGCTCGTCGACGACGTTGCGCCACAGCCGCTGGAGGAAACGCTGGGAACCGACGACGGCCCTCGTCTCCCACGGGCGCGACATGTCCAGCGGGCCCATCGACATCTCATACAGCCGGAAGGTGTCGGCCCCGTAATCGTCGCAGATCTCGTCGGGCGTGACGATGTTTTTCAACGACTTGCCCATCTTCCCGTATTCGCGGGAGACTGGCTCGCCCTTCCACGCATAGAGCGTCTCGCCGTTCTCGTCGGTCCCGGCTTCCACGACTTCCTCGGCCGGGACGTACTGGCCGCGTGCGTCCGTGTAGGCGTAGGCCTGGACGTAGCCCTGGTTGAAGAGCTTGTGGAAGGGCTCGGAGGAGCTGACGCAGCCGAGGTCGAAGAGCACCTTGTGCCAGAAGCGCGCGTAGAGGAGATGGAGGACTGCGTGCTCAACGCCGCCGACGTACAGATCGGTGCCGCCCGTGACGTTTCCGGCGTCCGGGCGTGGGCCCATCCAGTAGACCTCGTTTGTCGGATCGACGAACTCGGCTTCGTTGTGGGGGTCGATGTAGCGCAATTCGTACCAACAGGATCCCGCCCACTGCGGCATCGTGTTCGTCTCGCGCCTGTACCGCTTGAGGCCGTCGCCCAAATCGAGTTCGACGTCCAGCCACTCCTCGGCGCGGCCGAGCGGCGGTTCAGGCGAGGAGTCAGCGTCCTCGGGGTCAAAGGTGCGCGGCGAGTAGTCGCTGATCTCCGGCAGCTCCACGGGCAGGCAGTCTTCGGGGAGCGCGTGCGGACGCCCCTCCTCGTCCCAGACGATGGGGAAAGGCTCGCCCCAATAGCGCTGGCGGGAGAAGAGCCAGTCGCGCAGGCGATGCGTCACGGTGGCCCGCCCCGCGCCCGTCGACTCGAGCCAAGCCGTCATGGCGGCCTTGGCCTCGTCCTTCGACAAGCCGTCGAGGCTGATCGAATCGTTGGCCGAATCGACGGCGACGCCCTCCCCCTCGTAGGCGGCCTCCTCGAGGTCGGGGCCGTAGGGGTCCTCGGCCGGTCCTATCGTCCTGACGACGTTGAGGCCGTAGGCGCGGGCGAACTCCCAGTCGCGCGAATCGTGCGCCGGGACGGCCATGACTGCGCCCGTTCCGTACCCCATCAGCACGTAATCCGCGACGAAGATCGGAATCTGCTTGCCGTTGGCGGGATTGACTCCGAACAGTCCGGTGAAGACGCCCGTCTTCGCACGCTCGTCGTCGGACCTTTCGATCTCGCTCTTGGCAGCGGCGGCGGCGCGATACTCCGCGACGGCCTCGGCCGGGGTCGCGGCCCCGCCGGTCCACAGCGGATTCGTCCCCTCGGGCCACGACGCGGGGACGTTCAAGCGCGACTGGTCGGCCTCGCTTCCGGGAACGCCGTCGCCGAGGATCGGATGCTCGGGGGCCACCGCCATAAATGTGGCACCGAAAAGCGTGTCCGGCCGGGTCGTGTAGACCTCGAGCTTGCGGCCGACTCCGGGAACGTCGAATTCTACGCTCGCGCCTTCCGAACGGCCGATCCAATGGCGTTGCATGAGCCGGACCTTCTCGGGCCAGTCGATGGTGTCGAGGTCGTCGGCCAGCCTGTCGGCGTAGGCGGTGATGCGCATCATCCACTGCCGCAGATTCCTCTTGAAAACGGGGAAGTTTCCGCGCTCGGAGCGCCCGTCGGCCGTGACTTCCTCGTTGGCCAGAACCGTTCCCAAACCTGGGCACCAGTTGACCGGGGCCTCGCTGATGTAGGCCAGACGGTGAGAGTCGAGCACCTCGCCCTTCTCGCCTTCGCTGAGCTCGGCCCACTCGCGTCCGTCGTCAAGCCTCCTCTTCCCGGCGTCGAACTCGTCGCGGAGCTCGGAAATCGGGCGTGCCGAACCTTTGCTGCGACCGTCTCGGCAGGGGGCGTCCGGGTCGTACCAAGAATTGTAAATCTGCAGGAAAATCCACTGCGTCCAACGCACGTAGTCGACGTCGGTGGTCGCGAAGGTCCGGCGCGAATCGTGGGAGAATCCGATGCGCTTGAGCTGACGGCGCATGTTCGCGATGTTCTGCTCCGTGGTGACGCGCGGATGCTGGCCGGTCTGCACGGCGTACTGCTCTGCGGGCAGGCCGAAGGCGTCGAATCCCATCGTGTAGAGCACGTTCTTGCCGAGCATGCGCTGATATCTGGCGATCGTGTCCGTTGCGATGTACCCGAGCGGGTGGCCCACGTGAAGGCCCTTGCCCGAGGGGTAGGAGAACATGTCGAGAATGTAGACCTTCTCAGCCGACGTCGCGCCCGCAAGGTCGCCGACCGGGTTCGGGGTGTAGAACGTCCCGAGCTCTTCCCAGCGTTTCTGCCACCGCGCTTCGATCGCGTTGGCCAGTTCGGCCGTGTACCGGTACGGCGTCGTCCCGCCTGTTTCCTGTCCGCTCATCGTCCGCCTTTCATTATTTTGGTATGCCAAGGTTAACTCAAGCCCGCCGACGAGCCCCAAAGTGTCCACTGTGAGCTTCGCGCGCCGTGAAATCAGGCCGCGCCGTGAAATCAGACGTCGTCCGCGAATCGCCCGGCGGTCAAGAAATTCCGAGCCGCCTTTGAGGAATCGACGACGGCCGGCGGAAACTCCGATCGCGGACGTAGAATCGTGCTATGAGCGTGTTCACCAAGATTTTCGAAGGCAAGATTCCTGGGCGGTTCGTCTGGGCCGACGACGTCTGCGTCGCCATCGGCACCCACGAGCCCATCACGGACGGCCACGTCCTCGTCATTCCGCGCATAGAAATCCCGCGCTTCACCGATCTCAACGAAGAGACCTTTGCCCATCTGAGCGTCGTCGCGCAGCGCATCGGAAAGGCCCAGATCGAGGCGTTCGGGGTTCCTCGCGCGATGACGGTCATCGCGGGCCTCGAGGTGCCCCATGTGCACATCCACGTCATTCCCGCCACCAGCGAGGAGGACATCCGTTTCGAGAACGCCAGGGCCGGATTGCCGGCGGAGCAGCTCGACGCGGCCATGGTCCGCCTGCGAGAGGCTCTCAAGGAGTCGTGGGAATCCTTCGTTCCGAAGGACCTTCACTCGGTGAAGCCTCTCTGGCTCGGGTGACGGCCCCCGGCCTGGACGTCAGAAACCCCTGGTGCACGTCAGAAAACATACTCCCACTTGTCCCACAAGGCGACGACCGCCACCAATGCGACGGCAAGGTAGACGGCCGCGACGAGCCACCACCTGCCTTTGACGAGAATCCTGCGGGCGCCGTCTCCGGCGGGCAGGTGGCCTGCGCCGAAGCTGCGGGCGAGGACGTGCACGATCAAGGGGATTGCGGCGGCCCACGTGACGATGCAGTACGGGCACAAGGCTCCCTCGACGAAGATGGACGTGTACTGGAACCAGAGGATCCACACGGCGGCTGCCGCCATTCCCAGACTCAGCAGGCGCCACATCCAGGAGGGCAGGCGCGCGCCGCCGAGGAGCGCGAGGCCGAGGGCGACGACGCCGCTGAAGAACATGAGCCCGAACAGCGCGTTGGGCGCGCCGAAGAAGAGGGTGTTGTAGTCCGAGTTGAAGAAGCCTGAGCAGCCGATGAGCGGATTGAGGTCGCACGACAGCTTTCCCCCGGGGTTTTGGAGCATGGCGCGCTCGGCGGTCACGAGGCTGAAGGACGCCCACATTCCCGCGAGCCCGGTCGCGAGCATGACGATCGACAACTCGAAGGACGCTCCGCCCGCGAGCTCTCGCTCCGAGGCTTTCCACTTCTTCGACTCCGCTTCGGCTATGTAGGCTTCGACCTCGTCGTCGCTCAGGGTGTCAATGTCGATGTCGGCCATGGACTCCTCCGTCGTTTCGGTTGCTTCAAGGCTCCGCGCATCGGCTTAAATCCTAGCTGCTCTGCGGCTCCGCTTCACCCGGCCTATCCGCCTCGCCTGGCGTGTGCGCAGCCGCGTATTCTTCGACAAACCGAGCGGTGTCCTGCCAGCCGCCCACCGGGTGCGCGTCGATTCCCAGGCGCAGCACGGGATAGTCGTTGCCTCCCTCGTCGAGGCGGTCGCCGACGAAAAGCATGTCGGAGACGGCGATTCCCGTCTGGGACGAAAGCTCGCCGATTCCGTAGGCTTTGTCGATTCCCTTGCGGGTGACATCGACCGACGTCGAGCCTCCCGAACGCACCTCAAGCTCGGGAAGCAGCGCTGCTCCGGCGGCCCGCAAGGCTTCTTTTTTCCTGCCGTCGGGGTCCCACGCCCTCTTCTCCTCGAGCGGCGCCTCCTGGCCAAGGGCGGAGAAGGTGATCTGAGATCCGCGGTCCTCGAGGACGGGGCCCCATGTGTCCTCCCGCCACAGGCCGAGTTTGCGCGCCTGGGATTCGAGAACCTCCATGACCCGGCGACGTTCGTCGGCCGTGAGGTCCCTGGCGTAGATTTCAGTCCACTGCCCGTCGATGCAACGCATGTAGCGGGTGCCGCAGGTGGGCATGAGATGCAGCCTGCCCAGCTGCTCGGTGGACGCTCCCAGGTTGTCGAGCAGCTGGGAGGAAAATTGGCCGAACTGGCCCCCCGAAATCACGCAAACGTCCACCAGGTCGAGAAGCCGACGCAGGGCGGCGGCCATCTGATCGGGAAGGGGCGACTTCGAGGGGGCGAGCGTGTCGTCCAGGTCGAAGGCTATGAGCCGATAGTCCTTGCGGAGCGTGGAATCCATCCGAAGGATCCTCTACTCCTTGTCGTCGACGGCGTGCTCGAGGACGGCGCGGCTGAAGGCAGGAAGGAAAAGCCCGAAAGCAATATAGGCGACCGCTTTGGCCAAGTACGTAAAGATCTGCAGGGCGCCCCCTCCCGACGTGGCGACTGTGAGAAACTCAAAGAGGCCGTACAACGCGAAACCCGCCCCTGCGATCAGCGAGATCAGCTGGGCGACCTTTGCAAGGGCGACGCCGCCCTTGTTCTGGAAGTTCATCGAGAAAGCCGCGGCGAAGCCGCCGCCCTGCTTGGGCTGCGGGAAGGCCTGCTGGCTGTAGCCGTAGGCGTCGGCTCCGGGCTGCACGTAGCCCTGCGGATTTTGACCGTAGACGTCCTGGCCGGGCTGCTGACCGTAAGCGTCTTGCCCCGGGGCAGGAGCCGCTGAGTATGCCGACGGCGCCCATCCCTGCTGGCCGGGCTGCTGATACCCTCCCTGACCGGGCTGCTGCTGGTAGCCCCCCTGGCCGGGGTTGTTCGGAACAGTCATGTTCGCACCTTTCTTGACGATCCGTAGCCGACGAGCGTCGTTCGGCCAAGGACAATTTTCGTCGACGTAAGTCAGCAACGCCACTTCTACCCGAAAGAAGGGATGTGGACACCTCCCCACGGGCGATATAGTGGCCTAGATGCCAAGCAAAACGCCGCATTGAACGTACCGGTGGAGTCTATCACCTCGCCGCCGTGCGCTCCCATACCCCGATTCAATTTGGAAGGCACACATGGCCACACCCCATATAACCGCAGAAAAGGGCGACTTTGCGCCCGCCGTCCTCATGCCAGGCGATCCGAAACGGGCGCAGCGCATGGCCGAGGCGCTGCTGACGGACGCCCGAAAGGTCACGGACGTTCGCGGAATCGGCGGGTACACCGGCCTCTATCGGGGAAAGCCGCTTTCCGTCATGGCGTCGGGAATGGGCCAACCCTCGCTTGCGATATACGCCACGGAGCTCTATTCCTTTTACGACGTCGAACGGATCGTCAGGGTCGGAACGATGGGCGGCCTCGCCGCCGACGCCTCGCCCGGCGACGTCGTGATCGCCCTCGGGGCGCACACGGACTCGTCGATTGTGGGCGGCGTCGTTCCAGGGATCCACTTCTCGGCCACCGCCTCGTGGAACCTGCTGCGAGCAGCGGTCGAGGCGGCAGGGGACGACCCCCAGGTCAAGGTTGGGACGGTCGTTTCGCGAGACCGCTTCTACGGCAATCCGATTGAGCAGACGAAGCGCCTGGCCGAGATTGGCACGCTCGGCGTCGAGATGGAGGCGGCGGGCCTGTACACGATTGCGGCTGAGCTGGGCAAGGAGGCCCTCGCCGTCCTCACAATCTCCGACCTCCTTTTCGATCCTAGCCGCGACATGACGGCCGAGGAAAGGGAGAGCAAATTTTCGAAAGCCTTGAGCATTGCCGCGGCCGCGGCAGTCGGCTGATGGGGCTGTCGGCTTCGCACGAGGACTACCTTCGCGCCATATGGAAGCTCGGAGAGTGGCAGGAAAAACCCGTCACTCCAGGCGACCTCACACGGACCCTCGGCCTTTCCCCCTCCACGGTTTCCGAGGGGGTTCAGCGCCTCGTCTCCATGGGGCTCGTGCGCCACGCCCGCTACGGCAACATCTCGCTGACCGAGGCAGGAAGGGACGAAGCCGCTCGCATGGTCAGAATCCACCGGCTCATCGAAACCGGGCTCATGACGATATTCGGCTACTCGTGGGACGAAGTCCATGACGAGGCGGAGCACCTTGAGCACGCCGTTTCCGCAACCTTCGTGGAAAGGCTGGACGCCGCGCTCGGGCATCCCCGGCACGATCCCCACGGAGATCCCATCCCCCGTCCCGACGGCTCGCTGCCCGAGGATGAAAACGCCGTCTCTTTGGGGTCGCTCGGCCCGGGCGAGGCCGGCGTCGTCCACCGCGTCGACGACGCCGATTCGGCCGTGCTGAAGGAACTCGCCGGCATCGGTCTGGTTCCCGGAGCCAGGGTGAGCGTCGCCGACGTCAAACGCGGCCTCGGCCTCATGCGCGTGTCCACGCCGCAAACCTCGGCGGACATCTCCCTTTCGGTCGCCGACGCCGTTTCTGTGACGCATTGACGCTGCGCGACGATCCTCGTAGGGCCTGTCCGTCCGCGACTCTCATACGCCCCGCGGGACGAATCCGCACACGTGGCGCGTCGCAACGCGTGCGGATCCAAATCGCCATTCGCGGGACGAACCTGCGCACGTCGGCTCAGGGCCGGGTTCGTCACCCCAAACCGCATGCTCACCCCGAGCCGCACACGATTTCGAAGTCGACGAAGGAAAAATCGACTGGGATCTGAGGCTCCCACACATCCGTCAGCGCGTCGATGACGTACTCGAGGGAATCGGCGTCTTCGCGACCGCCGGGGTCGCACCACTTTCTTGTCATACCGCAAGTATCGCGGTGGGATCCGACACTTTTTCACCCCGCCTTCGGGCGAATTCGCCGCAGTCTTCGAACCGTGGGCTCGCCGCGCCATGGCGCACTCTTGCACACGTCGGCGCCATGCGTATATCTTTCTAGCTAGTTCATCTAGAGCAATCGAGAGACGTGGCTCGACGACGTTGCAGCAACCCGGGAGGCCGGGTGCTTCCGCCACGACCGATGGAGGAACCATGATAACGCTGAGTGGTGTGACCAAAGTCTATCCGCGGCGCGGGCAAGAGCCGGTCGTGGCCTTGGACGACATCAACCTTGAGATCCCCACGCGAGACATCCACGGCATCGTCGGCGAATCCGGGGCTGGAAAGTCGACGCTCATTCGCTGCCTGACGGCCTTGGAACGGCCGACGAAGGGCGTCATCCGAGTCGGCGGGCTCGATCTCGCCTCGGTTTCCTCGGGCCAGCTGCGCGAGGCCCGCCGGACGATCGGCATGGTCTTCCAAGGCGCCAACCTCCTCGATGCGAGAACCGCGCGAGAGAACATCGCCATTCCCCTCCGTCTGGCGGGCATGCCGTCGTCGAAGAGAACCAAGCGCGTCAGCGAGCTGCTCGACCTCGTCGGCCTTTCGGACCGCGGAACCTCCTACCCGTCCGAACTGTCGGGCGGCCAGCGCCAGCGCGTCGGAATCGCCAGAGCGCTCGCCGACAACCCCTCGGTCCTCCTGTGCGACGAGCCGACGTCGGCCCTGGACACGGAGACGACCGAGCAGATCCTCGGCCTCCTCAAATCGGTTCGCGACAGGTACGGCGTGACCGTCGTCATCATCACCCACGAGATGTCCGTGGTGCGTCAGATCTGCGATTCCGTCACCCTTCTCGACTCCGGCAGGATTACGGCGAGCGGACGCGTGGAAAACGTCGTCGCCGACGTCGAATCGGCCCTGTCACGGCAAATCGTTCCGCCCCCGCCGCTGGCGCCCGAGGACGCCCGCGGACGCACCGTCGTCGATGTTGCTTTCACTTCCCAGCCCGGAGAGCCCACCGGCGCCCGCGTCCTCGACGCGGCCCGCGAACTTGGGGCGGACATCGGCGCCGGGACCTTCGAGACGATCGGCTCCACGCAGGTGGCCCGTCTGGCCTTGACCGTGGACCCGGACGACGTCGCGCGCGTCCGTTCCGCATTTGCCGACATAGACGTCGCGACGGAGGTGCGCGCATGAACGACGGCACGTGGTTCAACAACTCAGCGATCAAACAGGAGCTTCTCCAGTCGACGATCGACACTCTCCTGATGGTCGGAGTCTCCACCCTCCTTTCCGTGGTATTCGGCGGAATTCTGGGGATCGTCCTGATCACCCTCAAGGAAAACACCGACAGCGCGAGCAAATTCTTCGCTGCGACCCTGGGGTTCGTCGTCAACGCGACTCGTTCGATTCCCATGGTCATCGTGATGTTCCTGCTCATCGTTCCTACCAGGGCTCTCATCGGCAATGCGTCCGGGTGGCAGGGCACGGCGGTCCCGCTCACGGTGGGCGCGATCCCCTATTTCGCGCGCCTCGTCGAGTCGAATCTTTCGGGGGTAGAGCGCGGCAAGGTTGAGGCCGCGCAGATGATGGGCGCTTCCAGAACATGGATTCTTTGGGGCGTCCTCGTCCGCGAAGCGGTCCCCGCCCTCATCCAATCCGTCACCATCTTGGCCATCACCCTCGTCGGATACTCGGCGATGGCAGGAATCGTGGGCGGCGGCGGCCTTGGAGCGCTGGCGCAGAATTACGGCTATTACCAGCACCAGTGGGATGCGATGACCATAATCATCGTCGTCATCGTCATTATCGTGCAGGTTATCCAGTGGGTCGGCGACATGCTCAGCCGGCTGGCCGATCACCGCTGAGGGGAAGCCAGCCGGGGAACGAACCCTCGCACCGCACGTCGGGCTCGCGCCCATTCCGATCTCGCGCGCGCCCACTCCGTTTTCGGGCAACGCCCACCAGACCTAAGGAAAACCATGTCTCGTTTCAAGTCTTTCGCAGCGCTCGCCGCCGTTTCCGCGCTTGCGCTCTCCGCCTGCGGAGCCGATGACAAAGCGTCGTTCAAGGCTCCGAAGAAGAACTCCGACGGAACAGTCACAATCACAGTGGGAGCGTCGCCCGTTCCCCACGCCCAAATTCTCAACTACGTTCAGGACAATCTGGCCAAGAAAGCCGGCCTCAAGGTCGAGATCAAGCAGTACCAGGACTACATCCAGCCCAACTCTGCCCTCGACCAGGGCGAGATCGACGCGAACTTCTTCCAGCACGTCCCCTACTTGAAAGACGCCTCGAAGAAGAACGGCTACTCGTTCGAGCACGGAAAAGGCGTCCACATCGAGCCTTTGGGCATCTACTCGAAAAAGATCAAGGACCTCAAGGACCTTCCCGACAATGCGACCGTCGCCATCAACGACGATCCTTCCAACCAGGCTCGCGCCCTCGAGCTGCTCGTGAAGAACAAGATCATCACGCTCAAGAAGAAGGATTCGCCGACCATCTACGACGTCGAATCGAATCCGAAGAAGATTCAGCTCAAGCCGTATGCGGCGCCCTCGATTCCGGCGGCGCTGCCCGACGTCGACATCGCCATCATCAACGGCAACTACGCGCTGAAGAACAAACTAACGCCTTCGAAGGACGCGCTGTACCTCGAATCGGGCAAAGACAATCCCTACGCGAATGTGCTCGTCTGGAACTCGAAGGCCAATGAGAAAACGATCGAAGCGGTCAAGAAACTCGACAAGCTGCTTCATTCGAAGGAAGTCTCCGACTACATCAAGAAGACGTGGCCGGACGGCGCGGTTAGCCCCTCCTTCTAAGGCCGCGACGGCTCGGGGCGCATCGGCCTTCGCCGCCGCGCTCAATCGGCTACGACGATCTTCGCCGTCGCGCCCCGCTCTGCGTACGTCATCGCATGGTTGAGGGCGGTGTACGTTCCCGCTTCGGGTGCGACAAACTCGACGAACCCGCCCTGGGCGACCGACACGTCCAAGCCCTGCGAGCCGGCCGAGCCGACGCTCCCTTTGCCCGGAGCGAAAGGATCGCACGAGGCTCGCGTGAGCCCCGAGCCGTCGCATCCTCTGCGGATGGAATAGCTGCCCTCGTACCACACCGTGTCGAATTGGGTTCCGACGACGTGGAAGTGGAGGTCTAGATTGGGGCCGGCCGAGACCGCCCAGATGCGAACTCTCTCTCCCTTGCGCACTTTGATTGGGCGGTGGACGTACTGGAAGGGATATCCATTGAAGGAGACGGAGCTGGGCGTGACCCGCGCGATGGCGTCGGCGTTTGCGGCGTCGGCTTTGCTCCGAGCCCAGTACTGCTCGCTCTGAATGAAAACGAACTCGCGATCGACGGGATCGACGTCCTCGGGATCGATGACGACGGCCCCGTGCATCCCGCTGGCTATGTGCACGGACAGCGGGGCCGTGCTGCAGTGATAGAGCCAGATGCCCGCGCGTTTCGCGGTGAACGTGTAAACGAGGCTTTTCCCCGGGGCGATCGTCTTCATACGCGAATCGGGCGAAACATCGCCTGCGTGGAAGTCGAGCGAATGCCCCATCGTGCCCTTGTTGACGAGCGTGACATTGAAGGTGTCACCCACTTTGCCGCGCAGAGTCGGCCCCGGGGAGGCTCCGTTGAACGTCCAGACCTTCTGCCTGCGGCCCGGAGCGACCTCTTTCTCCACCTCTCTGGCCTCGAAAGTGACGTTGTGCACCCTTTCGCTTCCAGCCGGGCGAAGAACCGGGTCGCTCGGGTCGAAGCCCTTTCCCGGCTTCGCGGAAAGCTCGGCGGTCGTCGGCAGGATCGCCTCCCCCGTTCCCGCGTGGCCGGAGCCGTGGCTCGCGCCGTCGCGCCCAGAATGGGAACGGTCGGAGCCCGCGGGCGTCGAACCGGCCTTCCCGCGACCTGAGGCGTGGGCTCCCGAAGCGCCGACGGCATTGACCTTGATGACCATTCCCGCCTGTCTGTGGCCGACGATCGTGCACCAGCCCTCTGTGTCGGCCTCAACGACGCCGACGTCGACCGTTCCGCTTTTCCCCGCCTCAATGGCGCCGGTTCCGGCGCCATTGGCGAAAACGAGGTCGTGGCGCTGATCGCCGGTGTTTTTCAAGGTCACGACGAGCCTGTTGCCAGCCGGCACGTCGATGCTCGAAGGCGAGTATGCGAGCCCTCGGACGGAGACCTCGACCTTCGTCACCGGGGCGTCGGCGTCGACTGCGGGGTCGGTTGCGGATCCCGTTCCCGCCCCGGCGGCGACGGCGACGACGAGAGCAATCGACGCCACGCTCGCGCCAAGCGCCATTCGGGTCCTCGGAAGCTTCCTGGGCCCGCCCTCCGGCGGCGGGGGCGTTTCTTCGACGTCGAGCGACCGTTGGCGCAGGCTGTGGAATGCGACGAGGGCGACGCTCGCAGCTGCGCTGACGCATGCAATCGCCAACGCCGCGGTTCTCGTGCGGGCCGACGGGGTTGCTAGGGCCACGGCCACCCCGCCGTTGACGAGGAACCATCGGGCCGCCGCGGAGGGTTCGACGCGTTCGAGCGTGCGTCTGAGCCTGGCGGGCCCGCCTCCGAGCACGACGGGAAGGAGGAAGGCAAGCGAGCCGACGACCGTTTGGACGGCCCCCGCCCCGATGAGGAGGGCGAATTGAATGCCCGTTCCCGTCCGCGCATGAGCGGCGTCTGGCGAAGCAAGCAGCTGGACGGCCCACGCCAGCGCGGCGACCATGATCCACGTGATTCCCGCGCCGACGAACCAGCCGTCGCCCACTGAGGGCATCGACCCTTTCCAGGATTTGGCGACGGGGACGAGCACGCCGAGTACGGCCGCCGCAACCCATGCGAGGACTGCCAGACCGGCGATTCTCGGCATGTCGAGGAGGGAAAAGACGACTCCCGCCACAACCGCGCCAGCCAGGCACGGCAGCGCACGAGTGGACAGCGCGACCGCGTTGGGCGTCATTCGCGCCCGCGCAATCGTCGGCCCGAACGTCACGAGCGTGCCGAGTATCGTCAAACCGACGAACCCCAGGGTCTGACACAGCGAATGAGCCAGGGCAAGCGCGTCGTGCCGGGAATAGAGCGCGCTCCACCAGTTCATCGCGATATCGCGCGAGGCGACGTCGACCGCCATGAACACGCCGATGAGGGCGCCGAGGACCAGGAACGCCGCCGCGGTCGCGTGAAACCGCAGGGTGACGGCGGCCCTGCCGAGGAACGATCCCGACATGGCTTTGCGCAAGGCGGCGATGTGCCAAGATATCGTCGCGATGACGGTGGCCCCGCCGGCAATTGCCAGAAACGCGGCGGCCCCGCCGGTGATCGCCAAAGCTCCGCCGAGCTGAATCACGCCCGCAGCCAGCAACGCGAGCCTGGCCGTCTGCGCTTTCTGGGACTGTTGGCTCCGAGTGAGGGCGTCTGCGAAATGCCACGTCCACACGAGAATCGCGGATCCGATGAGACCGAGCCCGGCCACGTGAATCGCATACCATGTCGGGTTCGGCAAAACGGCGTTGAAACACAGGGTCAAAAGCAACACTGCGGCCCATCCAAGCTGGATGCCCAGAGTTATCCGGTGCCATGCGGCGCGGGGTCGAGACGTCGTCTTCATGGCTCCATGGTAATGAAAGGCTCGGGACTTTCCGCCGTACATTCGCCCTCGGGCGCCTGCCATTGCTCAGGCAGAGGATTTCTCGGGCCGAGCTTTCTCACGCCGTGCCGCCCGAAGGATCCGTGTTCTTCGAGGGAACGAGGGGCGTGTTTTCACGCAGCGGACGGAACACGCGGCTCCCTTGCCTATTTCGATCGGCGAGCACCCACTAAGATGGTGAAAACCGAATCGGAAGGCCGCAATGTCCGCTTTGCATTACTGCATTCACAAGACGCCGATCGGCGAATTGCTCGTCGCCGAATCCGACGGCGCGTTGGTTCGAGTGGCTTTTTCCCGAGAGAACTTCGACGTCGTCCTCAGCGATCTTTCCGACGCCCACGCGATCGAAGCGGAAGTGGCCAGCGTCGCTCTCCACGTTGCGGCACGCCAGCTGGACGAATACTTCCGGGGCGAGCGCGCGTCTTTCGACGTTCCGCTGGGCGCCGACCCCGAGACCCCGCTCAAAAGGGCCGTGCGCGAAACGCTTCTCTCATCAGAGCCGGGCGAGGTCATGACGTACAAGGAGCTGGCGGAGGCGAGCGGCTTCCCCTCGGCGATACGGGCCGCAGCCAGCGCCTGCGCCTCCAATCCCCTGCCCATCGTTGTTCCGTGCCACAGGGTGGTTCGGTCGGACGGCTCGCCGGGCCAGTACTTGGGCGGGGCGGGCGCCAAGCGCTTTTTGCTCGATCTCGAAGCTCAAGCCTCCGCATAAATTCGAGGCCCGCATGAAAGCTCAAGCGCCCGATCGAGAGCTTCGGGCAAGCTTCGGTCTGTCGCTCCGATTGAAAGCAGCAGGCTTGGACTGCCGCTAGTCGCCGGACGGCATTTTTCTCGGCGGCGTCGGCGGCATCTTCGCCGGAAGGGCGTTCGCCACCCTCTCGTCCGTCCAGTATGCCGGGTCGAAATCTGGCGCCGTGTGGGTGACGGCTCCATTGCGAGCAATGTCCCCGTCGGAGTCGATCCTTGTGCCGTCGCCCCTTCCGACGGAGTCTTCGCCGTCGGCCTCCTCGAAGCCGCGGGGCTCCCCGGAGCAATCCAGGTCGTCGGTTCGCGGGAATCCCGTCTCGCCGAAACGATCGTCGATGCGCCTTTCGACTCGAGAGATCGCTGCGTAGGCCGCGCCGATCAACAGAAGCGACACGGCAATCGTTCTCTTTTTCATCCTTCGGTCCAATCGTCGGGAAACTGGTGGGCAGGGCCAACCGATGACCGGGGTCTCCATGTTCGGCCCTCTGCGGCTCACCCTACGCGGCATGGACCGGTGCGTCCATCGGGACGGCATAAGCAGGCTTCTTCAGGCAGCGAACAAGGCCGACGACGCGCGGCGTCCGCCGATCAATCGAGCTCGACCGGCCCGATGACTCGGATCTCTTCGGTGTCGAGCCGCTCTTGGACTATATGGAGCACGTTCATGTCGATTTTTCCCTCGTTGCGCAGGCGCTTGAGGACCTCTCGCTGGTAATCAATGACCGCCAGCCGCAAAGCGCGATTTTGCCGCCAGTAGCTCTGAGAGTCGTCAAGGTCGGGGTTGCTCCGGGCGTTGGCTTCCTCTTCGAGTCCCTTCTGGAAGCGGCTCCACTCGGCCTTTGCGCCGTCGATTGCCTCTTGGCTCGCTCCGACCCGGGCCGCGATGTCGTCGAGGGCCTCATACCCTTCGCGTGAAATCGCATTCATCGCGCAGTGAATTTCCTCTTTCTCCGAAGTGTCCGGGGGAATCTTCGCCCAACGGATCACAGCGGGAAGAAGGAGGCCCTGCACAACCATCGACAGCATTACAACCCCGCCGACGACGAAGATTGTGAAATCCCGTCCGAATGTGCCAGAGGGAACCGAAAGGGCCACTGCCAGCGAGACGCCGCCTCTCAAACCCGCGAAGGTGCTGACCACTCGTCCGCGGAACGTCGTGCGCAGCCGCCGCTGCCTTTCGGATCGATCCAGTGCGCGGATGATCCCGATCACCACGTGGACGAAGACGAATCGGGCAAGCACGGAGACGGCCCAGGCGGCCGCGACCACCTTGAGTCCGTATCCCCATGAAGAATCGAAGCGCTCGATGGTTTCGCCCATCCGTTTGACTGCGCTCGGCAGCTGCACCCCGACGAGCACGAAAAGCGCGCCGTTCATGAGGTAGGAGACGAAGGACCATATCGGCAGGCCGTAGAACCGATTGACGGGCTTGATGGTGTCCGGGCCCCGGTATGTCAGGTAAAAGGCCGCGACGACGACGGCGACTACGCCCGAGCCCTTCATGTCCTGAAACGGCTCGATGTTTTCGGAGATCAAGAAGGCTGCAAAGGGAACCGTGAACATGAAAACGCTGAAGTTCATCGGGCTCTTAATATAGGCGCGCAAGGAGTTTGCGGCCCAGCCAACCGCCAGGCCGACCAGGGCGCCGATCAAAAACGAGAAAAAGAACATGCCGGAAGCATGCGCCGCGGACAAGGCGCGTCCGCCTGCCAATTGCAAAGCAAGGGCGAACAGAACGAGGGTGGCTCCGTCGTTGATGAGCGCCTCTGCCTTGAGGGTGGTGATCGCCGACTTCGGCAGCTTGCCGTTCAATGTCGCCACGGCCACCGCATCGGTCGGCGCGAGCGCGGCGCCGATGATGAGCGCAACGGGCCAGCTGTAGACCCCGACGAACGAATGCAGCACCCATGCGACGGCGAACGCCGTGAAAACGACCAGCGCCGTCCCCGTGAGCAGAATCCCGCGCAGCCGCGTGCGAACCTCTCGCCACGAGGTGTTCCTCGTTTCCCAGAAAAGCATGACCGGCAGGAAGATCTCCAGGATCACGTGCGGCGGCAGGCCGAGCTCTCGAACGTCGTTCAGCTGATGCGCCGGCACGAGCGCCAGCGCCAAGCCCAGGAATATAAGCAAAATGGCGGGAGGAACTCCCAACCTGTGAGCCAGGACGTTCCCCAGAAAAATCGCCGCGGCGACGGCGATGATCACTTCGAGCACGTTGTTTCCTTCGATGAGGGATCTGGTGTCGGCGAAATCGCCATGAACGAAACGGCGTCGTCTGGTCTCGATGTGCCGTAGTCGGCAAGCGCGTTGAATCGGCGGACCGGCGCGATGCCGATTTATATTATCCTCCCTGTTTGTGCCTTTCAATGAACTCAACGACCGCCGCATCAATTTCTCTGCTGTGCCCGGTCATGAGATGACCTCCCGTTTCGAAGATCTTCGTCTCGAGATTCGGGTAGCGGTGAAGCGATCCTTCCACTTGGCCTGCGGGACCTTTGAAAGGCGCCATTCGATCGTCTTTCGCGTGCAAAAGCAGCACAGGAACGTGCATTTCCTCAATCGGGTACGCCTCAAAGTTCACGGCCATGTCGCGATTGACAATTCGGGCGTCGAGATCGGCGCCTTCTTTTCGCTTCGACAGCGGCAGCATGCGGTGGACGACGTCGGCCTCCATCCCGTAGAGCCTCCTGTAGATAGGAAAAGCAAGCCACATAGACAGGTCGTGATTCATGATCGGCGGCGGCCCCATCAGACCGGGAATCTTGGCCGGCTTCTCGTTCCACGGCGCGGTAGAGCAGTACAGGATCAAGCCTTTCGCTCGCTCCGGGAAATCCAGGACGAAGCGGATTGCGGGCGTCCCGCCCGCCGAGGCCCCGAGAATGAAAACTCGTTCGATCCCCAAGAGATCGAGAAGCTCGACGTATGCTTCCGCCTGTTCCTTCGGCGTTCCTTCTCCTTTGACGGAGCTGCCGGGGTATCCGAAGCGGGAGGGCGCAAGAATGCGATATCTCGACGACAGGCTCCCGACGTTCTCCAAGGCCTGGTCGTAGCCTCCATAGAGGCCGTGGACGGAAAGGAGCGTCTCCCCCGCCGCCTGGTCACTCCGGCCTTTGCCATCGAGCTCCTTGCCGTCCAGCCCGTTGCCGCCCGACGTCTTGTCGTCCAGTCCCTTGCCGCTCGGCTCTTTGCCCTCCAGCCCGTTGCCGCTCGACCCCTTGCCGCTCGGCTTCTCATCGCTCAGGCACATGCCATCCGAGGCCTTGCAACTTGGCCCGCAGTCGACGTACGTCATCTTGCCGTAGCTCAACATCGCCGTTTCAGCGGCGCAATCCTCCAAGCGCCCTTCGGCGTCCTTCACAGCCCGTTTCAGTCGAAGAACGGGAACGAATACGCCTGTTGCGACCGCTGCGGCGCAGGCTGCAAGAATGGCTTTGCCTGCACTCATGGCTTCCCATCCCCTTGCTGCGCGTTGAGCTTTTGCGCGTCTGTTTTCGGCGTGTGCGAGTCTTTGTCCTGTTTGGTTGCGTCAAGTTTCCGCGCGTGCGTCGTCGGTCCATCAGACTTTCGCGTGTCTGCCTTTCTTCCGGCAGGATCCCGTGCGTGCTCCATTCTTTCGCCAAGATCGCCCGTCACGCCTCGCGCGCCAGGACTTTGCATGTAAGTGAAGCAGAACTCCTCGACGATCATCCGCAGTTCTTCCTTGGCCGTTTTCACTTCAGAAGGGCGCATGTCGTATTTTTGCAAAAGATAAAATATAGGCGTGTAGAACCGCAAGGCGAGAATGTGTGGGTCCCGCCGCTCGATGAGCCCGGCCCCTATGAGCTCCGCAAACACCCTCTCCTCGTGCTCGATCGCGCCATCGACGAACAGCCTCTCGAACTCTCGATTCAGCTTCGGCTCGCGATGGCGTTCGAGCGTCAACATCCTTCGAAACCCGGCGGCGACGTCGTCCTGCAGATAGAAAACGAACAGCTGCGTCGCGAAGCCGACGATGCCCTCGACGTCGACGTCGGCATACGAAACCTCGGCTCCGGTCGAACCGGGGAGGCCTATGGCGACGCCGACCTCCGCGACCCTTTCGGAGAAGAACTCCGCGCAAGCGTCGAAGATGGCCTGCTTGCCTGCATAATGCTTGTACAACGACGGCGGCTTGACGCCGACCGCAACCGCGATGTCTGCGACGCGGACCGCGCTGTATCCCCTCTCGGAGAACAGCGCCAGCGACTCCCTGAGTATCTTTTCTTTGGTTGGTGTCATCGCAAGCCCTCTAGCCAATAGAAGTTAGCCGCATTGTCTGCGCTTCATCTTAGGCTAACGTTCATTAGCCTTCAAGCGTTGCGGAGCGAACCAGAGCTTGTCAATCGTTCGATAGGTTCTTTGCGCAATCAGGGCAGCGACGAGGCCTCCTCGACGTCCCGCCAAGAGAGCCGAGAATTGATCAGATGGACTCCGACGGGCAACATTCTGTCCTGACCAACGGAAAACGCAGAACGTTGAACGGAATAAATGCCGTTGCCCGCTTTCAAAGACGATGGCGTACCTTCAGCGATCGCAGATGGCCGAAACACCCTAATTTATGTGCGAGAAAGAAACTGGTGGAGCTAAGGGGATTCGAACCCCTGACCTCTTCCATGCCATGGAAGCGCGCTACCAACTGCGCCATAGCCCCGAGCGGACTCCTCAATATTACGGACTCCCCCGATGCTTGGCAAATCACGGTTAGGAGACGCCGCTCACGAACGGGCCGCACTTGCCCACGAACGGGGAACTACTGCGTGGGCGTGCGAACCTCGTCGGACTCGCCCACGCCCACGTTGTAAGCGGCGATGCGCCAGGCCGGCGGACCCACACGCAAGGGTTCCAGAATCGCCCAGTTGCAATTGGACATCACTTTCAGGCCCATCCATTCGCCGGGCGCCTCGCCCAAAAGCGAGATCGTTGCGAGTTTGATGGCGGCGCCGTGGGAGGCAACCACGAGCGTCCCGTTCGTCTTGGCCGCCCAGTCCTCGATCGCTCGGCTCGCCCGACGGCCGACATCGGCCTGCCGTTCGGCGCCCACGCCCTCGGGTTCCTTGGCCTGCCGCCAAGCGCGGTACTGCTCGGGGAACCTCTCTTCGATCTCCGCCCCGGTCAGCCCCTCGAAAAGTCCGAAAGAACGCTCCTTGAGGCGGTCGTCCGCTTCGACGTCGACTCCGACGAGTGACGAAAGCGCCTCGGCCGTCTGGCGCGCCCGGGCGAGCGGCGAGGAGACGATAAGCGAGGGCTCAAGCGGAGCGAGGGCGGCAGCCGCCTCGCGCGCCTGCCGCAAACCCGTGTCGTTGAGGGAAAAGTCCCTGGCTCCCTGGATCCTCCCCGTAAGATTCATGTCGGTCTGGCCGTGCCGCCACAAGACCACTCGCGAAGCGCTCATGCCCGGGGCGCTTCGACCGAAAGGCCAATGCTCGGGCAGTCGGCCCAGAGGCGCTCCAGCGCGTAGAACTCGCGATCTTCATCCTGCTGGACGTGAACCACGAGGTCGCCGTAGTCGACGAGGACCCAATGGGCCTCGTCGAACCCTTCGCGTCGCTTTCGACGGACCCCGGCTTTGAGCAGTGCCTCATCCATCGCATCGACGAGGGACCTCACCTGCCGGTCGCTTGAACCGGAGACGACGAGGAACACTTCCGTGAGCACAAGCCTCTCCGAGACGTCGATCGCCGCAATGGTCGTCGCTTTGAGCTCGGCCGCGGCCTGGGCGGCTATTCTCGCCCACTCCAATGTCTCTTCGGACGCTGCCACATCACACCCCGAAACCGGGCGGGGCAACACTCGCCGCGGCTTCGAGCACGGGCTGCACGTCGCCGCCGGAGGCGACGAATTTGCGGACGATGAGCCCGACGGCGAGGCCGACTAGCAGGCCGATGAGGATCGCCACGATTGTCATGAGCCATCCGCGGGGCTTTTCATCCTCCTCGGCGATGTCTCCCAGCTGCTCCTCGTACCCGCTCTCGACTGCCGCGGAGCCGGCCTCGGGATCGATGGATCTGACTTCGCCGGCGGGGCTGGGAACGGGAGCGAAATCGGAATACTTCTCCTCGCTGCCGGGCTCGCTTTCACGCCGAAGCCTCTCCAGCAAAGGAGCCTTGAGCGAAGCCCGAGGATCGTACTGCTCTTCGGCCGTGGGGCGAGGCGGGACGTCGCCTTCATTTGCCTCCGGGAAACGGCTGGTTTGGCGGTCTTTGGTGTCGGGGCCTTCGTCTGCGCCGGCCCCGCTGCCGTCAAAACGGGAGAAGACGGAACTGCGCCCGGCGGCATCGAGCGCTTCGGCCTCGTTCTCACGAGAAGCCATCGGGTTGGCGAACGATTGAGTCGCATTCGGCGAAGAATGGGGCGCGCCGGGCGCCGGCTGGGCCGCGCTCGGGATCGATTGGATCGAACTCGATGGCGTCGGCTGAACCGTTCCCGTCGTCGATTGGGGAGAGCTCGGCTGGTTCCGGAACGGCGTGCCTGTCTGGCGGCTGTCTGCGTGAGAACGGCCGTCCGCCGAGTCCAGCCCCTTATGAGCCTCCTCCGGCGCGTCGGGGACGACGCCTGTAAAAGAACCGGTTGCCTCGGACGAAGCGGCCGGATCTGCACCCGGCTTCTGTCCCTCGGAGACGGGCAGTCCGCCGGGCTCGCCTGACGCGCCTTTGTCGTCGCCCTCTGCCGGCCAGCGGCCCTCGACGAGCCCGACCTCCGCCGCGGCCACCGTCGCGACGGGGGTGATGTTTCCCGTCGTGGAAAACCCTTCCGCGGGGGCCGCATGCCCGCCGTGATGTGTCGAAGTCCTGCTTGAATCCACATGCGACGCCCTCGACGCCGGCTCTTGTGCGCTGCCGGCCCTTTCGGGAATCACCGACGGGAAACGTCCGTGCGCGCCGACGCCCTCCGCCGAACCGCCTGTGGAAGCGGTCTGTCCATGTCCGTCGGAAGTCGAGCTTCCGGAATCTTCTCGCGTCAGCCCCGCCTCGCGTTCACGCATCTCTTTGCGCGTCAGGCGCTTGAGACGTATCTCCGCGGTGGGGGTGAGATCGTCAAGTGGGGACGCGCCGTCTAGGATCGGCGCGAGAAGGCCCTTTGCCCTCATTTCGCGCCGTGACATCCTCGGCTGTTCGTCACTCATACATATTCCTTCCCGCTGCCCTGGGCGGCGTTTATCCCGACGCCAACGCCTCAGAGACGTCGTTCAAGGGTTTCAGTTTATCCGACTGACGCGGATATTCCGACTTTACATCGGCGTTTCGCCCAAAGCCTTGCCAGGTTTCCCACACGTCAGACCTCCTTGTAGAGCCGATACTTGGCAATGTACTGAACCACGCCGTCGGGAACCAGATACCACGGCTGAACGCCAGAAGCCACGCGCGCGCGGCAATCCGTGGAAGAAATCGCCATGGCCGGCACCTCCATCAGCGTAATTCCCTCGGGAGGAAGACCCGTCGTGTCCAGCTGGTGTCCGGCCCGCGTCACGCCTACGAAATGAGCCATAGACCACAGATCGTCCGAGTCTTTCCATTCGAGGATCTGCGGAAGCACGTCCGCGCCCGTGATGAAGAAAAAGTCCGCGTCCGGGTAGGCCTTTCGCAGATCGCGAAGGGTGTCGATCGTGTACGTCGTACCGCCGCGCTCAATGTCGACGCGGGAAACCGAGAACCGCGGATTCGAAGCCGTCGCGATGACCGCCATCAGATAACGGTGCTCCGCCAACGTCACCTTTCGGTCGCGTTTGTATGGCTGCCTGCCGGTGGGCACAAAAACGACCTCGTCTAGGTTGAAGACGCTCAGCACCTCCGAAGCCGCGACTAGATGCCCGTGGTGAATGGGGTCGAACGTCCCGCCCATTATCCCGATGCGTCGTTTCCTTCCGGGGACGACGTCGATGGGAACCTGAACGTCGGTCTCAGGCACGGCCGCCTTCTTTCGCCTTCGACGCGAGAACCGCCTCCACGGCCCTCCGCGTCGCGCCTCCGTTTGTATATGCCATGTACGAAAGCCTACGCCGCTCCGCTTCTTTTCTCTCTCCGTCGATTCCGCTGCTAGCGCATAGCGATGAGGAGCCCGCGCACCGGGGAATAGTGTAGACGGAGGCAACGTTGACGCTTCCGTACAGGACCCAAACGAAAGGCAACAGGCAATGGCAACTCAAGCCGTCACGATCGACAACTTCAACGACACGATCAAGGAGGGAATCGTCCTGCTCGACTTCTGGGCCTCGTGGTGCGGCCCGTGCCGTCAGTTCGCGCCCGTTTTCGAGGCGGCTTCGGAGGCCCATCCCGACGTCGTGTTCGGCAAAGTCGACACCGAGGACCAGCAGGCGCTCGCCGGCGAATTCGGAATCACCTCGATTCCCACGGTCATGGCCTTCCGCGACGGCGTCCGCGTTTTCTCTCAGGCCGGAGCCCTTCCCAAGGCCTCCCTCGAGGACCTCATCAAGCAGGTCAAGGAGCTTGACATGGACGAGGTGCGCACCAAGATCAACGAGATGAAGGGCTGAGCAGCCTTTGCGCATCCCGCATCCTTGGGGCGGTCGGCGATGCGTCGACCGCCCCTTCGTTTAAACCGATTCACCGGAGCCTGCTCGCGTCAACCGAGCCCGCTCGCGTCAAACAAAACAGCCCCGGAGCGGCTTGCCGTCCGTCACGCGGCCTCGATCTGGGCTCGCGCGGACAGGAGCGGGACGACGCCGCGTATGAGCGAGGCGAGATCCGTGGGAAGCGACGCGGGAAGGAAAATGAGGCCGTCGGCTGCCCCCGTGCCGATCCAGCGCTCGAAGGCGTCGGCGACGTCGGACACCGTGCCCACAACGGAGGCCTTCCCCTGGAAGAGCGGGGCTCCGGCAATGTCTGCGACGAGGAGCGCGCGCTCGTTGGCAGCCCTCATCGATCCGGATATCACGATGCCCAGTTCCCCAAAAACCCTCACGCTCCGCCCGTTGGAGGCCGCGAGCTCGCGAAGCTCCGAGCGAATGTCGCGCGCCCGATCGAGGTCGTCGGTGCGAACGCGCACCCCGTCCGCGAAGGCGGCCAGCGCTCCGAGGGAGATCGCATCGGCCACTTCGGCGTCGAGCTGCACATTCACGGGCATTCCGTTCGCGGCTATCTCCTCGGCCAGTCGCGCGACACCGTCGAGGTCGCTTTCTTCCGTCACTTCGACCGTCGGAGCAACGTGCTCGCCGTGCTGAGCGAGAATCCCGATTCCCTCTCGCGACACCGCGGCTTCTGCCGGGATCTGGACGTTGATTTTCCCGGCGTGCTGACTGAGCAGGCGAGCGGCCACTCGGGCGGCGTCAAGCTGATTCACATTGTCGGACCGGGTGCGAAAGGTGGCGTCGAAGCAAACGAAATCGATCCCGCCGCGCGTGGCAGCCTGGGCGCACGAGGCTATTCGCGGATAGCTCGCGTATTCGACGGGCATCTCGTTTCCGAACGCAGCTGCAAACGCCTCCGTTGTGACGGCGCCAAGAAGCGAGAGATCGACGCCCATGACGGCCTCGGCGACGCCCTCCGCCGAGGCGTCGTCAAGTTCCGACTCTTTCGTTGCAAGGCTAATTGTCATGACAATTTCCTTTTGCGCTCTCGATCCTTCGAGGTCCGGCCGACACCGGGGATCGAGCGACGCCGCGAGAACACGAAGACGCCCGACCGCCAACGTTCGAAGCCAAGCCCGCATCGGGGCAGAGCCTCAAACATTCAACCTACGAGCAAGTAAAACAGTCTCGTGTCCACATGGCAAGACCTCAGGCCGCAATGTGGAAGTTCTCACGCGTTATTCAATGTAGCATTACTAAAACTGCGGTTTATCGCTCAGGGTCAGTCCATAGTCCCGACTCGCGCTCCATCTGCAGTTCTTCCCGGGCCTGCGCCTTCGCATCCATGCGGTCGTGATAGGCAGCCTTGCGTTCTTTTCGCGAAGCCCGGGGGCGCTCGTCGAAGCGGAGATCCGTCCCCCGCGGCCCCAGAAGCTCCGCTCCGGTCTGAATCGACGGCTCCCAGTCGAAAATGTATCCGGAATCCTCGGGGCCGACCACGACCATCGCGCCGGCCTGCGCCCCGGCTTTCACAAGGGCGTCTTCAATGCCGAGCACGTTGAGGCGGTCCGCGAGATAGCCGACTGCTTCGTCGTTGTCGAAATCCGTCTGGCGGACCCATCTTTCAGGCTTGTCGCCGCGCACAACAAAGAAGTCCTCGCCGTTCTTCGTCTTCCGCGAAAGGGTGAAGGCGCTTGCGCGATCCTTGGCGCGAACCTCGACCCGCGGTTTCGACTCGACGGGAACAAACTCGCGGGCCTGGGCCACCGCCGCCGCCAAAGCGAAGGAGAGCTCCCGCAAACCTGTGTGCGTCACGGCGGAGACGATGAAGACCGGATAGCCAGAGAGCTCGGGGAGCACGAATTCAGCCAGTTCTTTCGCCTCGGGGACGTCGGCCTTGTTGAGAACGACGACGCGTGGCCTGTCTGCGAGCGGGGCCCGCCCCTCTTCCTGAGGCAGCCGTCGGGCGTATGCGGCCAGCTCCGACTCGATGGTCGCCAGATCGGAGAGAGGATCGCGCCCCGGCTCGAAGGTGGCGCAGTCAAGGACGTGGACGATCACCGAACAGCGCTCAATATGCCTGAGGAACTCGAGCCCGAGGCCCTTTCCGTCGGATGCGCCCGGAATGAGCCCTGGAACGTCGGCTATCGTGTAGCGTTCGTCTCCGGCCTGCACGACGCCGAGGTTGGGAACGAGCGTGGTGAACGGATAGTCGGCGATCTTCGGGCGCGCTGCCGACATCGCGGCGATGAGCGAGGACTTTCCCGCACTCGGGAAGCCGACAAGCGCGACGTCGGCGACGGATTTCAGTTCTAGGACGACCTCGCCTTCCTCGCCGGCGTCTCCGAGAAGGGCAAATCCCGGCGCCTTGCGCTTGGGCGAGGCGAGTGCGGCGTTCCCCAGGCCTCCTTGACCGCCGCGGGCCGCGACAAATCGCTGCCCCGGCTCGACGAGGTCGGCCAGAACTTCGCCGTCGGGCCCCTTCACGACCGTCCCGACGGGAACGTTGAGCACCCGGTCTTCGCCGTTGCGGCCAGACCGCATGTCGCCGGCCCCGGGCGTCCCGGAGGGGGCCTTCTGATGGGGGGCGTGATGGTATGTGAGAAGGGTGGTCTCCTGGGGGTCGGCTTCGATGACGACGTCGCCTCCCCGCCCTCCGTTTGCGCCGTCGGGTCCGCCCAAGGGCTTGAATTTCTCTCGACGCACGGAAACGCATCCGTTTCCGCCGTCACCCGCCTTGACGTGAAGCGTCACGTGATCGACGAAGCTGGCCATCTTCCCCTCCTATGCAAAGGCCCACGCGAAAAGGGGCGGAAGGACGCGCCTTCCACCCCTATTTGCTCGATTGCTTTCAGGCCTCCGCAGCGACGATGTCGATGACCTTGCGATCGCGGCGGGTGCCGAACTTGACGTGACCGGCGGAGAGTGCGAAAAGCGTGTCGTCCTTGCCGCGCCCCACGTTGACTCCCGGATGGAAGTGAGTGCCGCGCTGGCGGACGATGATTTCGCCCGCGTTCACGAGCTGGCCGCCGAAACGCTTGACGCCGAGGCGCTGGGCGTTGGAATCGCGGCCGTTGCGGGAGGAGCTGGCGCCCTTCTTATGTGCCATCTCGAAAACCTGCCTTCTGAATAACGTTGGGTGAAAAGGTCACTTGATTCCGACGACCTTCAAGCGGGTCAGCTTCTGGCGATGACCCTGACGCTTGCGGTAGCCCGTTTTGTTCTTGTATTTGACGATCGAGATCTTCGGCCCTTTTTCCTCGCGCACGATCTCTGCCGTCACCTTCGCGGAGATGCCGTCGGCAGCCGATGTGATCTTCTCACCGTCAACGAGCAGGACGGGCTCGAGCTCGACGGTGTCGCCGACCTCCCCGTCCAGCCTGTTCACGACGACGACGGACCCGACGGACACCTTCTCTTGGCGGCCGCCGGCCTTAACGATCGCGTACACCACGTTACTGCTCATCTCTGTTGATTAGGACTGCGCTCGCTCCTGCGGCGCAACTGACAATGGGGCGCAAGCGCGCCGACGCTCAAGTTTACTGGTGCAACCGACTGCCGGGCAAGTCGAACGGCGCCCCATGTCGCTATGCAATGCGCCACGCACGACGACGCGGAGGCGCGGCGCACGGCCCGCTTGAAAACAGTCCTTCCCGCGGCTGCCCGGCCCCGCGCACAGCTCCCGCAAAGCGGCGCTCACAGGCCCTCACGAGGCGGGGAAGCTGAGAATCGCGGGCCCCGCCGAAGGAGTGATCGTCCCCGACGAGGACACGCGCCTCGTTCGCGACCTCGAACTTTCCGAGGCCGGGGAGCCCGCTTCGCCTTGTTCGGGCGCGCCGCCAGGACTGAAAGACTCGGCGCGCTCGGCAAACTCTGCCCGGCTTTGCTCCGACGCCTTGCCGGGAATGTCCGCTTGGCCCGCTCCATCGGCCTCGTCTGCCTCAGCGGCCTGCACGGAGGCCGCCTTCCCGCGTTTGCCCTGGACGCCCTTCGCCTTTTTCGTCCCCTGCTTCTTCGCGGACGCCTTGGTTCGATTGCGCGCCTTCGCCGCTCCCGGCTTCGAGTCCTCGCCGTCTTCGGCCGTCCGTTCCTCGGCGTCGTCGGCGCTCTTGGCCGAATCCTGCGCGGAGTCCGAATCGCCCGGCTCGGAGTTTTCGTCGTGCTTCGATTGGGCGGCTGCGGCGATGGAATGCAGCGCCGCCTTCACGTCGTCGTGCTTGGGGCCTTCGTCTCGCGGTTCGGAAGCCGTCTGCTTGGCGGCCTGCTTGTTTCGCGCGCGCTTGTCGGCGCCGCCGTCGCCCCTTTCGACCGGATTCGAGTGGATGATATATCCGCGCCCCTCGCACGCCTCGCACACGGTCGAGAAAGCCTCGACGAGCCCCTGCCCGACCCTCTTGCGGGTCATCTGGACGAGGCCGAGAGACGTGACCTCGGCGACTTGGTGGCGCGTGCGGTCGCGCCCAAGGCATTCGACGAGCCTGCGAAGGACAAGCTCGCGGTTGGCCTCCAGCACCATGTCGATGAAGTCAATGACGATAATCCCGCCGATGTCGCGCAGACGCAGCTGACGGACGATCTCCTCGGCCGCCTCGAGGTTGTTCCTCGTCACCGTCTCCTCCAGCGTGCCGCCGGCCCCGGTAAACTTGCCGGTGTTGACGTCGATGACGGTCATCGCCTCGGTTCGGTCGATGACCAGCGTTCCGCCCGACGGCAGCCACACCTTCCGATCGAAGGCCTTGGCCAGCTGCTCGTCGACTCTGTGAGAGGCGAAGATGTCCGAGGCCCCGGTCCAGTGCTCCAGGCGTTGGGACAGCTCGGGGGAAAGTTCGGCGACGTACTCAGAAATCGTCCGCCACGCCTTGGCCCCCTGGATCTTCAGCGACTGGAAATCCTCGTTGAAGATGTCTCGGACCACCCGGACGGCGAGCTCCGGCTCCCCCTTGAGGAGCATGGGGGCCCCTTTGGTGTTCTTCGCCTTCGTCTGGATGTCCTGCCAGGTCTTCGCGAGCCGTTCGACGTCGGCGCGCAGCTGATCCTCGGACGTGCCCTCGGCCGCCGTCCGGACGATGACGCCGTGCTCGGCGGGGACGATCTCACGCAGCAGACGCTTGAGCCTTTGCCGCTCTTTGTCTGGAAGCTTGCGGGAGATCCCCGTCATTGCCCCCGAAGGGACGAGGACGAGGTGGCGGCCGGCGAGGGTGATTTGCGCGGTCAGGCGCGCGCCCTTGTGACCGATCGGATCCTTCGTCACCTGGACGACGACCGTGTCGCCCGATTTGAGAGCCTGCTCGATGCGGCGGGGCCTTCCCTCCAGCCCGGCGGCCTCCCAATTGACCTCGCCGGCGTAGAGGACGGCGTTTCGGCCCTTGCCGATGTCGACGAACGCCGCCTCCATGGACGGAAGCACGTTCTGGACCCTGCCAAGGTAGACGTTTCCGACCATCGAGACCTGCGTGTGGCGGGCGACGTAGTGTTCGACGAGAACGTCGTCTTCCAAAACGGCAATCTGGTTGAGCCCGTCCTGCTCGCGAATGAGCATCTCACGCTTGACCGATTCGCGCCGCGCCAAGTACTCGGACTCTGTGATGGTGTGGCGGCGCCTGCCCGCCTCGCGGCCTTCCCGGCGACGCTGCCGTTTCGCCTCGAGCCGAGTCGAGCCCTTGGGAATGCTGACCTCGTCGGAAGCCGAGTCCGAGGAACGGGCGCGCCGACGTCGCCGACGCGTACCTGCCTCCGCCGAATCGCCGGAGTCCTTGCCCTTCGCGTCTTTCTGCTTCGGGGGCTCGGGCTTCTCCTCTGCCGCCGCATGGACGTCCTCGGAGGCGTTCTTGCGCCGTCCCCTCGTTCCGCGCTTGCGGCGCCGCGGCTCGGAGCCCTCCTGTTCCTCGGCCGAGTGCGCGGAGCCCTCGCCGGCGACGCGCTCGTCTTTCTTCTCCGCCTTCTGCTCCGGATCGGACTTCGCCGAGGCCCGCTTCCTGGTCCGAGAAGGGGACGACGCCGGCTCCGACGGCTCCTCGGCCGACTTGCGCTTGCGAACGCGCACCCTGCTGACGTCGGGTTCCTGGAAAAGCAGAGCGGTCATTCCCATCGGCGGGGCGTCTTCGGGAACGGAGTCCTCAGGCGACGAAAACTGCGGCGTCGCTCCCGCAGAGCGTGCGGCCGCGCCCGAATCGGAGGCTCCTTCGGCGATGACCTCAAGCGATTCGACGACTTCTTTGGAGGGAGCCCTCCTGCGGGGCCTGCGCTTGGGCTCCAGCTCCGCGAGCGACTGGGCGACGGCGCTCGTCGCATCCTCCGTCGATTCGGCGTCGGCCTGTTCGGAATCGGAGGCTCTGCGCCGGGTGCGCGCAGCCGGCCGCCGAACGCGGGCGGCGCGAACCGCCCCTCCCCTTTTCTCGCCTTGCCCTTCTTGATCTGCCCCGCCTTGGCCGCCGTCGTTCGAGGCGGCCCCGTCTCCCCGGACGTCGCCGACGGGGGACGCGGGCCCGTTGTGCGGATTTTCCCGCTCGTCCGTAACAAAATCAGACATACGTATTCTCCCACCGGGAGGCACCCCCGCAACGTGCCGTCGCCGGCTTATGGATCGCGGCTAACCGCGGAAGTCTCATGACAGGCGCACCGGCGGCGACGCTCTTGCGGCGCACAGTGCAGCCTCTCCCAATCGGGATCATGCGGGAAATCCCAAGGCTGACAAGTATTGTCTCATACACATCTGGAAACGGAACGACGGAACACGCGAATCCATTCCACACCACAGCTTTCTCAACAGGCGCCGCGGCGCCTTCCTCCGAAGAAAGCACATCGACTTAAAAGGAAGTTACCTTGGTGTCGATTCTGAATTAACAGCGCAGGCAAAAGCTTTCCTGACAATTTGTCAGATCGCGGAGGAAATCTGTTCTACACTGGAAGAGTTCAATCGGACCACGTCCACGGAAGGCTCAACGATGGAAGCTTTCGAACTGGCACGCTGGCAGTTCGGCATCACAACCGTATACCACTTCTACCAGGTGCCTCTGACAATCGGCCTGTCCACACTTGTGGCCGTCATGCAGACGAAGGCCCGCCGCTCCGGCGACCCTGCATGGCAGAAAGCGACCGATTTCTTCGGAAAGATTCTGCTCATCAATTTCGCCTTGGGCGTGGCGACGGGAATTGTTCAGGAGTTCCAGTTCGGAATGAACTGGTCGGAGTATTCCCGCTTCGTCGGCGACATTTTCGGAGCGCCCTTGGCTTTCGAGGCTCTGCTCGCATTCTTCCTGGAATCGACCTTCTTGGGCCTGTGGATCTTCGGCAAGAACCGTCTTTCCCCGAGGCTCCACAACATGTGCATCTGGCTCCTGGCAATAGGCACGATGCTGTCCGGCTTCTTCATTCTCGCCGCCAACTCCTTCATGCAGAATCCAACGGGCGCCGTCGTCAATCGCCAGACGGGACGGCTCGAACTGGACGGAGTCGGCGGCTTTTTCCGAGTGTTGTTCTCGGAAACTTCCCTTTACACCTTCGCCCACACGATCAGCGCCGCCTTCCTCGTCGCGGGCGGGCTCGTGGCCGGGCTCAGCTTTTGGTGGATGGCCCGTTCGCGTCGCAAGACGGGAAGCGAGGAGGAAGCCCGCAAATACTGGAAGCCCGCGGCCAAGGTCGGCCTCGTCGCGATGCTTGTCTCTTCGTGCGTCGCCATCGGCTCCGGCCATTTCATGGGCCAGCACGTCAAGGACATTCAACCCGCCAAGGCCGCGGCGATGATGGGCGTGTGCGAATCGGGAGAGAGCCACGACCTCGTCATCGCCATGTGGACGTCCGACTGCGACGGCCCCCAGCTTACCCTTCCGTTCCCCGGCGGACTCGAATCGTTCATGGCCACCAACCATTTTTCGGGCAAAGAATCCTTCCTCAAGGGCTTGGACGAGGTCAACGCCGAGCTGAAGGCCAAGTACGCCGACGTCTACGGATCCGACCAGGACTACCGGCCGAATCTGACGGTCGCCTTCTGGTCCTTCAGAGCCATGATGGGCATCGGCTTCCTAGGGCTGGCGATGTCGATCTTCGGCCTCTACTCGCTGCGCGGAGACAAGATCGAGAAGTCCGAGAGAATGGGCAGACTCTGGCTTTTGGCCATTCCCCTGCCTTTCCTTGGCAACTCTTTCGGCTGGCTGCTGACGGAGATGGGTCGCCAACCGTGGATCGTCAATCCCGGTGAGAACGGCATCATGCTGATGACCAACCAGGGCCTGTCGAACTCCGTGAGCGGAGGGACCGTGCTCACGTCGATGGCTGTCTTCACCCTCCTTTACAGCGCTCTGGGAGTCGTTTGGATCGCGCTGCTGCGGCGTTATGCGCTCGAAGGCATCGACACCCGCAAGAAGGCTGTGAAGCTCAGCGAGTCCGCCCCCATGACCTTCGCGTACTGAAAGGAACGATCGTGGAACTGACAACCATTCAGCTTCTCTGGTTCTCCGTCGTTGCGGTGCTGTGGATCGGCTACCTCGCGCTGGAAGGATTCGACTTCGGCGTCGCCATGCTGTTGAAGATCCTTCCCAAAACGTCGAAAGAACGGCGCGTCGCGCTCAGCTCCATCGGCCCGCACTGGGACGGAAACGAAGTTTGGGTCCTCACCGCGGGAGGCGCCACGTTCGCCGCGTTCCCCGAGTGGTACGCGACGATGTTCTCGGGCATGTACCTCGCGCTCATGCTCATTTTGGTCTGCCTCATCGTCCGCGTCTGCGCCATCGAATGGCGAAAAATGATCGACACCGATGCCTGGCGCAACGGCTGGGACACAGCCCACACCGTCTCGGCCTGGGTCGTTTCTTTCCTGTGGGGCGTTGCCTTCGCCAACCTGGTTCAGGGAATGCACATCGAGGTGGGCCATTACGACGACGGCGCCTTTGTGCCCGTCGCGCCTCAGGACGCCGCGAGCTCGCTGGCGGACAACTACCACTATCTCACGGGCGGATTTTTCTCGCTCATCACCCCCTTCACGGTGCTCGGCGGAATCGTGACCGTAAGCCTCTTCCTTTCCCACGGCGCGATTTTCCTCGCGTTGAAGACCGCGGGCGACCTCAGGAAACGAGCCCGCGCCTTCGCGAAGAAGTCCATTCTGGTTTCGACGTCCGCCACGGCCGCATGGGCCCTGTGGGCGCAATTCGCCCACACGAACAACGCGATTTCGATCGTTCCCCTGGCTTTGTGCGCGCTGAGCCTCGTCACAGCGGCGGCATTCCTCTACAGGGACCGCGAGGGCGCGGCCTTCATGGCCCATTTCGTCGCCATCGCCCTGGCCGTGGCCTTCATCTGGTTCACGATCTTCCCCGACGCCCTCAAGTCGTCCGTGGATTCGCGTTATTCCCTCACTCTCGCTCAGGCCGCGGCCACCGGCAACACGCAGACGATCATGTCGGCCGCGGCGCTCGTATTCGTCCCGATAGTCCTCGGGTACACGGTGTGGTCGTACAAGGTTTTCTCGCGGCGCATCTCCGTCGAGCACATCCCCGACGAGACGCCGGGCCTGGACCCGAAGAAGGTCAGGAGTTTCGAAAACGCGTGACGCCCTTGAGCCCGGGCCTGGCCCCGGCGGGCGCCGTCGTCCGATAAGGTACGGGGGAATCGACCGAAGGACAGATGAGTGAAGCCCCTCGACCCCCGACTTCTGCGCTATGCGCGTTCGGCCAGGGCCTACATGGCCTTTCTCGTGGCCGCGGGCATGGCGACGACGATCCTCGCCGTCGTCCAATGTTGCGCGACGGCGGCTGCGCTTGCCCAGCTCGTTTCGCGCGGCGGCTCCTCGGCGGGCCTCGGCCTGCCCTTGGGCCTCGTCGCCGGGGCGTTCGCGGGGAGAGCGCTCGTTGGGTACGCGCAAGAGGCGGCAGGCCATCGTGCGGCCCTGCGGACCATCGCGCAGCTGCGCGGGCGCGTCCTCGATTCGGCGGCAGACAGGGGGCAGCGCTGGCTCGCCGACGGGAAGACAAGCTCGACCGTCACGCTCGCAACCGAGGGCCTTGACGCGCTCGAACCGTACTTCGTCAGGTTCCTGCCGCAGCTCATCCTCACGTGCCTGGCGACGCCGGCCACGCTTGCGGCCGTCGTGTGGCTGGACTGGATCAGCGCCGTCGCGATCCTCGTCTGCCTGCCGCTCATTCCGATATTCATGGTCCTCGTGGGGAAGATGACGCAGGCATACTCAAATGAGCGCCTGCGAGCCATGCAGCGCCTGGGCTCCCAACTCCTCGACCTTCTCGCCGGCCTGTCCACCCTCAAGGGGCTCGGCCGCGAATCGGCGCCGCGCAAGCGCGTGAAGGACCTTGGCGACTCCTACGCCCGCACCACGATGAAGACGCTCTACGTCGCCTTTCTTTCGGGGGCCGTCCTGGAGTTTCTCGCGACGGTATCGACTGCGCTCGTCGCCGTCGAGGTCGGCCTGCGCATGGTCGGGGGCGACCTCGATTTCTTTTCCGGCCTTGCGATCATCATGCTCACCCCCGAGTGCTTCAAGCCGCTTCGGGAGGTCGGGGCGCAGTTCCACGCATCCGCCGACGGCGTCGCCGCAGCCGAAAACGCCTTCGACATGCTCGAAAACGAGGGCGAGACGGAGGCTTCGCGAAAAGCGGAGGCTCCGGGGAAGGCAGCCTCGAACCTGCCCTGCCCCGACCTGGCGGTTTCGCCCGTGGTCTTCGATCGGCTCAGCGTCGCCTCCCCGGGGCGCGCAACCGTCGCCCCATTCGATCTGACGGCCAGCATCGAGCCCGGCAAAGTCACCGTTTTCCGCGGCAGGTCCGGTGCGGGGAAGTCCACCGCAGCGGCTGTCGTCCTAGGGCTCGTCTCCCCGACGTCGGGAAGCGCGAGGATCGGGCGCACGCCGATCGAACGCATCTCGAAGGAAAGCCTGTGGCGGCAGATCTCGTGGGTTCCCCAGCGGCCCGCGATCCTTCCCGGGACCGTGCTCGAGAACATGGGCTGCCCCCTCGGAGGCGAGCTCGAACGGGCGGCGTCCGTCACGGGTTTCGACGACGTCGTGGCCTGTCTGTCCGACGGCTGGAACACGAGAATCGGCCACGGCGGGGTCGGCCTGTCGGTGGGCCAGCGGCAGCGTTTGGCGCTTGCGCGCGCCCTCGTGAAACCTCGGCCTTTCGTGCTTCTCGACGAGCCTTCCGCCCATCTCGACGCGGCCTCCGAAGAGCTCGTCGCACGCGCAGTGCGCGAGCTGCGCGCAACGGGACACACGGTGCTCGCCGTCGCCCATAGGTCGGCGCTCATTGAGGAGGCCGATGCGGTGATCGACGTCGCAGCGAGAAGCGACGTCCCAGAAAGAAGCCAAGCCCTAGAAGAAGCCGAAGCGGCTGAAAGCGACGCGACGAGCCCGACGGGAGGATCGCAATGAAGGCGCTGCCCAAATCGGAACGCATCGCCTTGCGGCGCGTCTTTGCCCTGCTCGGCGTCGCGAAGGCCCCGCTGGCCTGGGCAGTCGTCACGGGAGTCGCGACGCTCGTGTGCGCCGTCGGGCTTGCAGCGGTCTCCGCCTGGCTCATCGCCCGCGCCTCCCAGACGCCGCTCGTGGCCTCCCTGGCCTTGGCGGCGACGATCGTCCGAGCCTTCGGCGCGAGCCGCCCCGTTTTCCGCTATCTTCGGCAGCTGACAAGCCACTCCGTGGCGCTCCGCGGCATGTCGAATCTGCGGTCGGCCGTCTACTCGAGGCTCGCCGACTCACGCATCGACAGGGTGACGCGGATACGCCGCGGCGACCTTTTGGCGCGCACGGGCAGAGACGTCGACGCCGTCGGCGACCTCGTGGTGCGCGCATTGCTGCCCATCGCCGTGGCGGTCTTCGCCTCTGCGGCGAGCGTGGCAGTCGTCGCCTTCTTCTCCCCCGCCGTCGCCCTGACACTCGCCTGCTGCCTTGCCGCAGCGGGCCTTGTCGGCCCGTACGCGTCGATGCGCGGGGCGCGCCTGGCGGAGATCCAGCAGGTCGAGGACCGGGCGGAGCTCGTCGCGCTTTCGCTCACCATGCTCGAATCCAGCGACGAACTGCGCGTCTCCGGGCGGATGGGCGCTTTCGCGTCGGCTTTGGACGACGCCGAACGGAGGATCTTCGCCAATCGCGACGCCGCCGCCAGGCCGGGGGCCCTCTTTTCGGCAATCGAGACCCTGGCGACGGGATGCGCCGTCCTCGCCGCACTTGTCGTTGGCGGAGGCGAAGTGGCGGGCGGCGCCCTCACCCCCGTCGAGCTGGCAATCGTCGCCCTCGTGCCGCTCGCGGCCTTCGAAGCGGTCGATCCCCTCGGCGAGGCGGCCGTGCAGCTCGTTCGATCGGCGGCGGCTTCGAAACGGATACTCGACCTGCTCGACGGCGCGCAGGCCGGCGATTCCTCCGAATCCGCCCCGGCAAACTCCGATGCAAACGCGGATTTCACGAAGCCGGGCGCCGCGGCGCGCCGCACCGCCGGGAGCTTCGCCGCATCCAGGCCCGCCGAGACGGAGCCCGTCGCCGAGAGCCTGGTTGCGAAGGGCCTCGTCATCGGCTGGCCGGGCGGGCCCGAGCTGAGCGCCCCCATCGACCTCGCAGTCGAGCGCGGCTCGTCCCTCGCCGTCGTCGGACCGTCGGGAATAGGCAAGACGACGCTTCTTTACACGCTCGCCGGGATGCTCGAGCCCAAGGCGGGATCGGTCCTGCTCGACGGCAGGCCGGTTCATCTCATTCCTCGCGCGGAAGTCTCGACGTCTTTGACGCTGACGGCCGAGGACGCCCACCTGTTCAAGACGAGCATCCTGGAAAACCTGAGGGTGGCCCGCCGGGACGTGTCGGAAGAGGAGGCCGCCGAGCTGCTCGTCAAAGCGGGGCTGGGACCGTGGCTGGCGGAGCTGCCCGACGGCGTCCACACCGTCCTGGGCGCCGACGCGACGACGGTTTCGGGCGGCGAACGCAGGCGACTCCTCCTCGCCCGGGCCCTTGCTTCTCCCGCGGACTGCCTGCTGATCGACGAACCGGCCGAGCACCTCGACGGGGAAACGGCCGACGCGCTCATCCGAGACCTTGCGTCGACGGAAGGCAAGACGGTCATCCTCGTCTCGCACCGCCTGACGGCGCTCGAAGGGGTCGATTCCGTCGTCGTCCTCGACAGGGCCGGCGACAAGGCCCGCGTGCTGGCGCAAGGGGCCCACGACGAACTCGCCGCCTCGCTTCCCGCCTACCGATGGTCGCTTTCACGAGAGGAGAGCAGACGATGATCGATCCGAGCGAGCTTCTCAGAAGGGCCCTCGACCTGACCTCGCGGCTAGACCACTACTCGGCGCTCCAAGCCTTCGTCGAATCCGCGGCGACCCTGACCGGAGCCCGCTACGGCGCCCTCTCGGTGCTCGACCTCAGGGGAAACACGGTCCAGCTCGTCTATTCGGGTCTGGATTCGATGTCCAACGGACTCATCGGCCATCCCCCCATGGGATATGGGCTTTTCGGCGAGATGCCTGACGACGCCTACATCATCCGAAACAACCTCGCCGAGGAATTCCCCGATCCCCCGTGGCCCGACGACCATCCGCCCATGGACAACTTCCTCGGCGTTCCGCTCGTCGTGCGCGGACGCCCCTTCGGCCACCTCTATCTCGCCCACAAGGACGGAGACTTTTCGGACGACGACGGCGAAGCGATCATGATGCTGGCGCGAGCGGCAAGCATCGCTGTCGAGAATTCGCGGCTGTTCGCCGAGTCCGTGGTCAGGGCGCAGTGGATCGCCGCCTCTCGCGCCATCTCTACCGCCCTTCTCGAGGGCAAAGACGAGGAGGACGTCCTCGCGCTCATCGCCTACGAGATGCGACGCGTGGCCAAAGCCGACGTCGCGCTCATCGTCCTCGAGGGCGTTGCCGGCGCATGGACCTGCGAGATAGCCGACGGCGAAGGCGCCTCCGAGATCGTCGGCGTCGATTTTCCTCCGACGGGACGCGCGCAGAGCGTCATCCGCGACGGGCAGGGAATGATCATCGACTCGATGTCGCGCCAGGCTCAGCTGCAGGTTCCGATGCTCGCCTCCTACGGAAGCGCGCTTTACGCGCCCATGGTCGCCAAAGGCTCGACGATGGGCGTCATCATCCTCCTGCGCGCGCAGGACAAACAGGAGTTCGACCTGTCCGACCTCGCCATGGCCGAGGCCGTGGCGAAGCAGGCCGCGCTCGCCCTGGAGCTGGCCGACGCCCGCCACATTCAAGCCCAGGCCTCCCAGCTGGAGGAGCGCGCCCAGATCTCGCGCGACCTCCACGATCTGGCCATACAGCAGCTCTTCGCCTCGGGCATGGAGCTGACGGCCGTGCGCAACGACCTGGCGGCCTCGGGTGCCGCGCCGGAAACCGCCCTTGAGAGCCTCGACAACGCCATCAATTCGATCGACGAATCCGTGGGCCAGATCCGGCAGATCATTTACTCGCTTCGCGATCCGCAGGCGACGGCGCCGATCGTCTCGCGGCTGCGCCGAGAGGTCGAGCACGGCGCGAAGATCCTGGGGTTCCGTCCGAAGCTGCGGATCGTCAACCTCGGCACCGCGGTTGACGGGGGGCTCCACACCGAGATCGACGACGAACTCGGGGCCGACGTGGCCGACGACGTCGTCGCCGTCGTGCGCGAATGCATAGCCAATGCGGCCAAACATGCGCGAGCCGCATCGGTGGGGATCGACATTGCGATAGAAAACCACAGGGTCTCCGTCACAGTGATCGACGACGGTCAGGGCATCGGCCGCGACCTCAGCCGACGCTCGGGGCTGTCGAATCTCGCCGCCCGCGCGCGGCGCCACCACGGCACTTTTTCCATCCGCCCGGGCAGCGGCGGCGAAAACGGCGGAGGGACGAAGATCGAATGGACGGCGCTCGTCGAATGAGGACCGGCTGGCTGGCCGACGCCGTCTGCCGTCGCCGCTTTAGAGGCGGGCCTCAGGAATCGCGGCCGGTCTCCTCTGGCAAGGCACGCGCAATGCCGCCGTACGCCCGGCTACGAGCCGTGGCGCCAACCGGCCGCTCGCTGGCCGGCGACCCATGCGGCGACCTGCGTGCGGCGCTGAAGGCCCATTTTCGACAGGAGCGAGGTGATGTGGTTTTTGACGGTCTTTTCTGCGACGCCCAAGCGGTCGCCGATCTCGCGGTTCGAAAGGCCGTCGCCGATGAGCTCGAGGACCCTCCGCTCGGAAGGCGTGAGGTCGGCGGTGGGGTCGGCGTGGTCGGCTCTGCGTCTCGACACAGTCCGTTCGTCGAGAAGGACCCTTCCCGAGGCCACAGCCTTGATGTTCTCCGTGATCTCGGCGCCGCGCACGGATTTGAGGAGGTACGCCTTCGCGCCCGCGGCCTGGGCCTCGGCGAGCGCCTCGTCGTCGTCGAAGGACGTCAACACGATGCACTTCGTGTCTGGAACGGCCTCTGTGAGGCGGCGGATAATGTCGATTCCCGTACCGTCGGGCAGGCGAAGGTCGACGAGTGCGACGTCGGGGTGGACGAGCTCCCCGCGACGGATCGCTTCCTGGACGCTTCCGGCCTCCGCGACGACGATGAGGCCGTCCATGCGGTCGACGACCTCCGCAATGCCTCGGCGCACCACTTCGTGATCGTCGATGATCATGACTCTGATGTCATCGTCTGATGCCATACACTCCCCTTTACACGGACCTGCCTCTATCATACCTACACGGGAACGCCATTACACATTCGCGGCTAATCGCCATTTTCGGCCGTGATCGTGCGGTAGGCGACTTGCGCCGCGGCCTGCCTCGCGGTCTTCTTCGAGCTTCCCGTGCCCTCTCCCCACACGCGTCCGCCCATCGAGGCCACGGCCGTGTAGACGCGTTGGTGGTCGGGGCCCTCGCTCGTGAGTTCGAACTGGAGGGATCCGACCATCCCGCGCTCGTGCGCAACCTCCTCAAAGCTCGTCTGCCAGTCGAGGTTCGGCCCCAAAAGCGACGCGTCCTCGATTTTCGCTGCCACGAGCCGCTCGACTATCTTTCGCGCCACATCCAGACCGTGCTGAAGGTAGGTCGCTGCTATGAGCGCCTCGACGGTGTCGGAGAGGATGGAGTCTTTGTCTCGGCCCCCGCTGAGGTCCTCGCCGCGCCCCAGACGGATAAAACGGCCGAGCTCGAGCTCGCGTGCGATCGAGGCGAGGGCCTTCTCGGAGACGGCGAAGGTCTTCATCCGCGACATGTCGCCCTCGCGCGAGTCCGGAAACTCGCGAAAGACCTTGTCTGCGGTGATGAAACCCAAAACGGAGTCGCCGAGGAACTCGAGCCGTTCGTTGTGCGGCTCGTCGTGCTCGAAGGCGAAGGAACGGTGCGTCAGGGCGAGCCTGAGCAAGGGGCGCCTGATGTCGACGCCCCACCGTTCGACGAGTTCGCGATAACTCACTGTTCCATGTCTCCGCGCAGCTTGGCTTCGAGGGCCGCCAACGGGTCGTCGTCGTTCGTCGGCAGCGGGTGGAAATGGTCGTCCGGCAGCTCCTCCCACCGCTTGCCGCAGCCGGAGCACAGGCCCTGGCAATCCGGCTCGCACAGCGGCGTAAAAGGAAGCGAGAGGACGATCGCGTCCCGCAAGACGGGTTCGACGTCCACGTGGCCGTCCTCAATGACGGGAAACTCCTCGGCCTCCTCGTCGCCCTCCTCGATGAGGGCGAGCCTCCTCTCGGGATAGAACGCCAGCTCGCCGACGGCCTCGTCGACGTCGTACTCGAAGCGGCGCACGCACCTGGCGCACTCGCCGACGACGTGGGCGGCGACGGACCCGCCGATGTACACGCCCTCGGAAACCGACTGCAAGGTCAGCCGCACCTGAAGCGGGCTGCCTTCGGGAACGCCGATCAGCTCCGTGCCCAGGTCCGCGGGCGCATCAAGCGTGCGCTCCCATTCGATAGAAGCGCCTTCCTGCCGGGGAAGGGACGCCAGATCGACGACGAAGGGGCTCCTCACGTCCACGAGTCCTCCTCGTATTCCATTCCCTCGTCCACAGGATCGATCTCCCCCTGGCGCTCGGCTATGACCCTGCGCCCGGCCTTGACCTGACCGAGGACGACGTCGATCTTCCCTTGAAACTCGCGGGAAAGCCCATCCATGGAGTTGCCGAGCTCAGCCACCTGGTCCTGCAGCTCGCGCAGGCGCTCGTCCGAGTATTCGTCCGCGCCCTTCTTCATCGCCTCCGCCTGGTTCGTCGCGTCATCGACGATCCGTTGCGCCTGGGACTTCGCCGCGACGGTCACCGCATCCTGGGAAACCAGGCGCGCGGCCTGCTCGCGCGCCTGGGCGACGATGTCCTCGGCGTCGTGCTCGGCCCGTTCGCGAATGCGGGCGGCCTCGTCGTGCGCGCGCGCCGTCACCGAGTCGACTTCGGCGAGCAGGCCGTCCGCCTCGACGAGCTGATCGGGAAGAATGTCGCGTGCGGTCGTCAACAGTTCGATGACCTGCGATCTGTTGACCATCGCCGAGGCCGACATGGGCACGGACCTCGCAGAGCGGACGATGTCGATCAGCTGGTCGAGAATATCGACGACGGAGGCGGCGTCGGGTGAAGTCATTGTTGCTCCTCGGTGCGATGGATGCCGGCGAAGGCCTCTGCCACGCCCGGCGGTACAAGATCTGTGACGTCCCCTCCGTGCCGCGCCACGTCTTTGACGAGGGAGGAGGCGATGTGCGTCAAGGCGGGGTCGCCCAAGACGAAGACCGTTTCGATGCCCGTCAGGCTGCGGTTCATGAGGGCCATGGGCTTTTCCGCGGAAAAGTCGGCTTCTCCCCGCAGCCCCTTGACGACTACGTCCGCGCCGAGCTCTTTGCACAGGTCCACGAGAAGGCCGGGCATGGCAACGGCGCGCACGCCGTCAAGCCCTTCGACGGCCGCCTCGGCCATGGCCAGCCGCTGAGCGGGGTCGAAGGCGTGCCGCTTGGAGGCGTTGAAGCCGACGGCGAGGATCACCTCGTCGGCGAAGGCGCGGGCGCGCACGGCGATGTCCACGTGCCCCAGGGTGACGGGATCGAAGGAGCCGGGAAACACGGCAATGGTCATGTGTCAAGCCTAGCGGGCGAAACGCTGAAAATGCGCGTATCCCCGAAGGCGCGTTCGTCGGTTGTCGCGAAACCCGAGGGCCAGGAGGGCTCCGGCGAGCGCGAGGACCTTTCGACCACGGCTACGCCGTCGGGCGCGAGGACGCCGGGAAGGCGGGCCAGGACCGCCGCGAGACGCTCTTCGTCGAGGTTGTAGGGAGGGTCGAGGAAAACGACGTCGAAGGCCGTCTGCGACGGGCCGGCCAGCCGCGACTCGACCCGCATGCAGCTGACCTTGGCCCTGAGATTGAGGGCCCTGGCGTTGGCTCGAATGAGCTCCGCCGCTTTGCGGGAGGATTCGACGCATTCGACGAAAGCGGCGCCGCGGCTGGCTGCCTCCAGGCCGAGCGCGCCGGAGCCGGAGTAGAGGTCGAGCACCGCGCACCCCTCGACGTATCCGAGATGGTCGAGCCGTGAGAAGAGGGCTTCCCGCACGCGCTCGCTCGTCGGGCGCGTGCCGCTGGCCGGAACCTTGATCGTGCGGCCTTTCGCGGCGCCCGCGACTATCCGGGTCATATCCCCTCGCCTTCCATGTCCGTTCGCTTTTCGCGCCGCCTCGACTTTGCCGACCCGTCGAGATCGACGCCGCCGGAGCGGCGGCACGCCTGCCGAGCCTCGTCCCCGTTCAAGAAGACTCCTCTCCCTTCAACGCGGCTCATCCCCGTTCAAGATAGTCCGCCCTTCCCGCGTCGATAGCCGCCACCGCCTCTGCGAGGGCCCGGCGATCGACGAGCTCGGGATCCGCGGCGACAGCCTCGCGCGCGGCGGCCCTCGCCGTCTCGATGATCTTCCGGTCCTTGGCGACGGACAAGAAGCGCAGGTGTGAGCCTCGCCCCGCCTGGGCCGCCCCCAGCACGTCCCCTTCGCTTCGCAGCTGGAGGTCGAGCTCCGCCAGGGCGAAGCCGTCGGTCGTCGAGGCGAAGGCCTCCAGCCGCCTGAGCGCGAGGCTTCCCTTTTCGGCCGACGTGACGGCCAAACACACGCCGGGCGCCGTCCCCCGGCCAATCCTGCCGCGCAGCTGATGCAGCTGGGACAGGCCGAAGCGGTCCGCGTCCAAAATCACCATCGCGGTGGCTTCGGGAATGTCTACGCCGACCTCGACGACGGTCGTCGACACGAGGATCGGCGCGCGCCCCGAAGCGAAGCGCTCCATGGCTTCGGCTTTCTCTTCGGAGGACATGCGCCCGTGCATCGTCCCGACCCCGATTCCGGCGAGCGCGCTCTTTTCGCGAAGCTCCGCCGAAACGTCGGCGACCGAGGCGAGCGGCAGCCCTTCGTCGTCGTCCTCGATGCGGGGGCATACGACGTAGGCGCGCCCTCCGCCGCGGACCTCCTCCCCCAGACGCTCCCACACGCGTTCGACCCACGCCTCCTTCGAAGCCGGGACGACGGTCGTGGAGACCTCCGCGCGGCCCGCGGGAAGCTCGCGCAGCACAGAGACGTCGAGGTCGCCGAAGACGCTCATGGCGATCGTGCGCGGGATCGGGGTGGCCGTCATGACGAGGGTGTGGACGCCTCCTCCCGCCAGCGCGTCACGCTGGTCGACGCCGAAGCGATGCTGCTCGTCGACCACGGCGAGCCCCAGGAAGGGAATCGCGACGTCGTCGGAGAAGAGCGCGTGCGTGCCCACGATGAGCCCCGCCTGGCCGGAGGCGACGCGGGCCAGCGTCCGGCGGCGTTGGGCGGCCGTGAGCGAGCCCGTCAGCAGTTCGACCGGAGCGAGCGGGCCGACGAGCGCCTCGATCGTGCGCATGTGCTGGTAGGCGAGCACTTCGGTCGGCGCGAGCAGCGCGGCTTGGCCTCCTCCGTCGAGAACTTGGAGCATTGCCCGCAGCGCCACGACCGTCTTTCCCGAGCCGACGTCGCCCTGCAGCAGCCTGCGCATCGGCGTCGTCTTGGCCAGATCGGCGGCGATGTCGGCGGACACTTCCCTCTGGCCCGATGTGAGCTCGTAGGGCAGGCCGGCGTCGAACTGGGCGAGAAGGCCCCCGTCTGCCAAGGGGAAGGGCGCCGTGGCCCGCTCGCGCGCGCGATGGGAGCGCTGAGCCAGGGCGGCCTGCAGCACGTAGGCCTCCTCGTGGGCCATTCGCAGCCGCGCCGCGCGCCACTCTTCGTCGTCCTCGGGGCAGTGCAGGGCGCGCATGGCTTCAAACTTCGAGGGCAGCCGATGGGCCGCCAGGTACTCGCCGGGGAGCGGGTCGGGGACGTCCGAAGGCGCAAGCGCCTGCAGAACGGATTGGACGGCCTTTCGGATGTGCCACGAGGGCAGCCGGTCCGTGGCGTGGTAGATCGGAATCGGGCGGGCGATCTTGGCGACGTCGGACTCGTCTTCGACGAGCTCGTATTCCGGATGGGTCAGCTGGAGGCCGCCGCGATACGAGGAGACTGTGCCGGAGAAGCTGGCGACGACGCCGGAGGCCAGGCGCTTGGCGTGGAAATCGAGCGTGCGCGGGCTCTTGCCGAAAAAGGTCAGATCGAGCTCATTCACGCCGTCGGCGACGCGGACCGTGAGGATGTAGCCTCGCCGCGAGTTCATCGGCCGCATCCTCGAGTCCGTCACTCGGGCTATTACGGTGGCCGCTTCGCCCTCGCGGACGTCGGCCAACGGCATGAGCTCGCCGCGATGCGCCAATCGGAAAGGGGCGTGGCTCAGAAGGTCGCCCACGGTGCGGAGTTCGAGTTTCGCCAGAGCCGCGGCCGTCCGCTTTCCCAGTGCGCGTTCGAGGGGGCGTTCGAGAGCGCTCCAGCCGTCAGAGGCGACCGCCTCACGAACCATGGCACATCCCTTTCTCGATCACATCGTTTCCCGTGCCGGCGCCCACGCCGACGTCCGCGCCAACCGGAGGGCCGAACCAACCGGAGAGCCGAGGAATCGGACGACGGCGCGGTCGAACGAGGACGAAGTCGGCAACGGCCTCGAGACCGCCGTCGGCGTCCTCAGCCGGCCGTTTCGACTGTCCCAGACTACCGGAGAGTGTCGGAGGCCACCGCGACGCGCGCTTGGACACGAAACGCAACCGCGGCTACAATTGACGGGTTGCCGTCACCCGGTACACGGCCGCCGATTGACGTTTAGCCGCCAATCGGCCCGAAGGTGCGCAGCCGTCGAAGGCAAGCGTATGGCCTTTGACGGCCGTGCGGCGTTTGGTGGCATGGAATCGGCAACACAGAAAGAGACGCCGCTGGCGTCCCGTCAGCGTACGAAGGAGACAATCGTGGCCTCTGTCTGCGAAATTTGCGGCAAGCACCCGAGCTTCGGCAAGCGCGTCTCGCACTCCCACGTGCGGACCAGCCGCCGTTGGAACCCGAACATTCAGCGCGTTCGCGCCCTCGTCAACGGCGCTCGCAAGCGCGTCAACGTCTGCACGTCCTGCCTCAAGGCGGGCAAGATCGAGCGCGCTCCGCGCCGCTGAGCGCGACGCGCGCGAAAAAGGGGCCGTGTTCGGCCCCTTTTTCGCGTTTGCCGGAAGGCGGCCCGGCGTCCGTTACTCGACCGTCACGCCCTTGAGCATATCGACGGCCGCGGGGTCGCGATGGTCGATGAAGAGCGGTTCGCCCTTCTCCAACGTCGTGACGACGGCCATGTCCGAATCGGCGAGCTCGAAGTCGAAAACGTCGAAGTTTTCCTCCATCCGGTCGCGCCTGACGGACTTCGGAATGACGACGACGCCTCGCTGGATGAGCCAGCGAAGGACCACTTGCGCAACCGACTTGTCGTGCGCGCGGGCAATCGACGAAAGGGTCGGGTTGGTGAACAGATTGTTGCGGCCTTCGGCGAAGGGCGCCCATGATTCGATCTGAACGCCCTCGCCCGCCATGAATTCTTGGTCGGCGAAGCGCTGGAGGAAGGGGTGGGTCTCGACCTGGTTGACCGCCGGAACGACGCGGTTGAAGGCGATGAGGTCGGCCAGCCGATCGTTGGGGAAGTTAGACACGCCAATCGCACGGACGCGGCCCTCCTCGTTCAGGCGCTCCAGCGCCCTCCAAGAGCCGTAGACGTCGCCGAAAGGCTGATGGATGAGGTAAAGGTCGACGACGTCGAGGCCGAGCTTCTCCGACGAACGCTCGAACGCCGCGCGGGCGGCGTCCTCGCCGGCGTCGGAAATCCACACCTTGGTGGTGACGAAAAGGTCGTCCCGCGGAATTCCGCTGGCGGCTATCGCCTTGCCGACGGCCTCCTCGTTTTTGTAGACGGCAGCCGTGTCGATGTGCCGATATCCGACTTCGAGCGCCTCGGAAACCGCCCGCTCGGTGTCCGACGGCGGAATCTGATACACACCGAAACCGAGGACGGGCATCTTCACACCGTTGTTCAGAGTAACAAACTGCATTGTGCTTCCTTTCGATCGTGGTTTCGACACTATCAGCATGCACCTACATTGAGTAAAGCTAAACACGCTCAGCGCGAAAATGATCCCACCCGGTTCCCTTCGGAACGTTCCGGCCACCATAGGTCACGAAGCCGCCAGACTCTCTTTCGTCCCCGGGGTCAAGCTCGCGCACGGAGCCGATCTGCCGCCATCCTTCGGGCACGGAATTCGGCGTCGTCGCAAGGAATCCGTGGTCCTCTCCCCCGCCGAGGACCATGCCCTTTGCAAGCTCGCGCCTCACTCCGGCACAGACAAGGCCGTCGACGTCGCACTTGAGGGCAGCCGGATCTATGTCGATGCCCACATTCGAGGCTTCGGCCATGCGCCGGGCGTCGCGCACCAGCCCGTCGGAGACGTCCATGAGGGCCCTTATCCGCCCTGCGGCGCAGGCGGCCAAGGCAAGGTCGACGGGTGGGTTGGGGCGCTTGTATACCGCGACGACGGCGTCCGGCCCGTCGGGGGCCCGCCCGTTCGGCGCGGGGGAACGCTCGCCGTCGGCGGGCAGAACGCTCGCGCATTCGGGCGCGACGGCGCCGCTGGTGAGGAAGTGCAGTCCGGCGGCGGACCACCCGAGGACTCCACAGTGGATGAGGCGGTCTCCCGGCCTTGCTCCGGACCGCAGAACCGGCGGACGGCCTGAAAGGTCGCCGACGACGGTCACTCCCGCCGTTGCAGGGCCCCGGGTGAGGTCCCCTCCGTCGACGCCGGCGCCGAAGCGTCTGGCGGCCTGGCCCATGCCGCGCGCAAACTCGACTAGCCATTCGACGTCGCGATCGCCGGGCACGCTGAGAGCCGCAACGAAGGAGACGGGGCGGGCGCCCATGGCCGCGGCGTCGGCGGCGTTCTGCATGGCCGCCCGCCATCCGACGTCGTACCCCGTGGACCACTCGGGACGGTAATGCGACCCTTCGACGAGCATGTCCGTGGAGATCGCGACACTATCGGCCGCCAGGCCAATCACTGCGCAATCGTCCCCGCTGGGCACCTCGATCCCCTCAGCTCTCGGCAGATGGGGACGAATCAATCCGAGCAGCTCGTCCTCTGAAAAGTCGCGCACGTGCATGGAAACATTGTGCCAGCCCGAACTCCCTCGCCAGCCGAACGGCCGCTCGCCCGAACTCCCTCGCCAGCCGAACCTCTCGGCTCACTCGCCGAAGGAACGCGCGCCGCTCTCTTTCAGACCGGAGGCTGCCCGGTGCCCGACTTCCTGATGCGCCGCCCGCCGCATGGCCAGCAGCACGGGCTCGCGGGACACCGTGCCAAGCACGGCGAATGCGACCGCGTCTTCCCCCTCGGGCATGCGGGCGAAGTCGCTTTCGGCCATCTCGAAGGCGGCATCGGCATAGACTTTTAGTTGGTCCTCGTCCATAGGGACGCCGAGATTTTCGCAAAAGTCGATCGCGGCGGAGAGCCGCTCGACCACAGCATCAGCGTTGGCGTCCTGCGAGCGCACGATCCGCTCGAACCCTATTCGCGCAAGCAATTCACGCACCCTCGAATCGCTCGCTGCGGGGACGTTCACCGAAGGCAAAGCCGCCGTCGCCTCCGACATCGCAAGGAGGGGGTCGCGATCGGCGTCGTCCGCCGCCCGAAGAATCTTTCGCACCTGCTCGATCGACGCCCCGAGCACCTCGACCATCGCGCGAATGAGCCGCAGTCGCCTCACGTGCCCTTGCCCATAGGAAGCCTCGCGAGCATTGACCCTCTCGCCCGGCGCCAAAAGGCCCTCTCGCAGGTAGTACTTGATCGTGGCAACCGACGTTCCCGATTCGCGGGCAAGCTCCGAGATCCGCACAGCCGTCTCCTTCCTCGATTTGCACGATTGGATCGCAATGCTATCCTGTTGGACTAGATAGTTCCGCTATCCAATATGACCGCTCGAAAGACGAGAAACTCGGAAATCAAGGAAATACAACATGCACGTCAGCAACAAGCAGCCGGCTACGCGGCCGTCGCAATCCACATCGGACCGGCCCTCGTCGGCGCTGTCCGCACCAGGTCGGCCGCCGTCGGCACGGGCGGCGTCAGGCGAACCGCCCGAGCGTCGCCGGGCGACGAACAAAGCACCGGCGGCTGCGGCTATAGCCGCAGCCGCGGTCCCCACTCTCATGACGGCTCTGGACAACCTCGTCATGACATTCGCGCTGCCGGACATAAAACGCGAGCTCGGCGCAACCGTCACCCAATTGCAGTGGTTCGTCAACGCCTACACCCTAGTTGTAGCCTCGGCCCTTCTCCCGATGGCCGCACTGGGCGACAGATTCGGACGACGCCGGATCTTCTCCTACGGAATCGCCGTGTTTGCAGCGGCCTCGGCGGCTTGCGCCCTCGCTCCGACGCCGGAGGCGCTCATCGTCGCCCGAGCAATCCAAGGGGCGGGCGGCGCAGCGATCGTGACGCTTTCCCTCGCCCTCCTCGTCGACGCCGTCCCTCGGCGCCTGCGCGAACTCGCGATAGGCGTGTGGGGCGGAGTCAACGGCCTCGGAATAGCAATGGGCCCACTTCTCGGGGGAGCAGTCGTCTCGGGGCTGCACTGGTCGGTCGTCTTCTGGATCAATGTTCCGATCGGCGCCCTGTCCCTGCCACTCGTTCCGCGATTCCTCCCCCGGGCCGCAGCCGGCTCAAAAGGAGCGGACTGGATCGGAACCATTCTCGGCATCGGATTCGTCTTCCCGCTGACATGGGCTGTTGTCGAAGGCCCCTCCAGGGGCTGGACCGACGGCCTGACCATCGGGGGGTTCGCGGTCGCCGGAACCTGCCTGGTTCTCTTCCTTCTCTGGGAACGCTCGGCCAAAGCTCCCATCATTCCTTTGAGCCTGTTCGCCAACCGGCGTTTTTCGCTGGTCAATGCGGCAACGGTCCTCTTTGCGGCAGGCGTTTTCGGGGCGATCTTCTTCTTGAGCCAATTCCTCCAGATCACACTCGGATACAGCGCGTTCGAAGCGGGGCTGCGAGCCGGCCCATGGACCCTCTTGCCGCTGTTCGTCTCTCCCGCCTCCGGCGGGCTCGTCAAACGACTGGGGGTTCGGCGCGTTCTCGTCTCCGGAATGTTCCTTCAGACGGTCGCACTCGCATGGTTCGCCGTGAAGGTCGGGGCCGATGTTCCTTACGGCGATTGCATAGCGCCCATGGCGGTCGCCGGACTCGGAATGGGATTGAGCTTCGCGCCGTTGGCGACCGGCGCCCTCCAGGGCGTTTCCGCAGACCGACGCGCGGTCGCCTCGGGCGTCAATTCGACTCTGCGCCACCTAGGAGTGGCGATCGGCATAGCGGCATGCACGGCAATCTTCACGGCGCACGGAAAGTACCTTCCCGGCCAGCCTTTCGTCGACGGCATCAAACCCTCTCTGTGGCTGTGCGCAGCGCTTCTGGCGACGGCGACGGTTTGCGCCGAACGCTCCGATCGCGCCGCGCGACGCTAGCGCACAGAGACCGCCCGGGGAGAGTCATTCCGACGCCTTGACGAAATCGACGAAGCCGCCGATGAATTGGGCGAGGAAATCGCGCGAGCCCTCGGCTACGCCTCCCTCGGGCGTGATCCCCGCCTGTTGTGCGTTGATGTACGCCTCATGCGGGTAGAGCTTCGATCCGAAGAACGTGAGCGGGCCGCGCAGATGCGTCTGGGCGATTCCCGTGGCGACGGGGCTCGGCGAGACTCCGGCCAGCGCGACCGGCTTGCCCTCAAGCGAGGCGGTTCCCCAGGGGCGAGAGGACCATTCGACGGCGTTGGCAACGACCGCGGAGTACATGCGATTGTGCTCGGGCGTGATGATGACGACGCCGTCGGCCTCGTCGACGGCCTTCTTGAAGGCAGTGGCGACTTCGGGCCAGTTGCCGTCGTAGTCGCGGTTGTACAGCGGAAGGCTGCCGACGTCGAGGTCGACGAATTCGACGCCCTCGGGGGCGAGGGAGACGAGGGCCTTGGCCAGGCCCCTGTTGAGGGACGTCGAAGAAAGCGATCCGACCATGTAGGCGATCTTCATATATGCCTTTCGTCGCGCGGGAGGCTTGCAGGCCTCCCGAATTGAATGAACATTCAACAATCATACGCGCTTAACGTCAAACGAGAGACGCCGTATGCTGAGAACGAAAACGGCTCACCGGTCAATCCCGGTAGAACTCTTCGACGAAATCGATGAAGCCGGAGATGAACTCCTGAAGATAAGGCCTCGCGCTCTCGGCGAAAAGGCCCTCCGGCGTGATTCCCGCATCGACTGCGTTGATGTAGACCTCGGCCGGATAGACCGTCGAGCCGCAGAACACAAGAGGCGCCCGAAGGTGGACCTGCGCGAGCCCGGTGGCCTCATTGCTCGGAGCGGTCCCCGTGACGGCGACGGGCTTGCCGGACCACGCCGAGCTTCCGAACGGACGCGACCCCCATTCGATGGCGTTGGCCAGCGGAGCCGAGTACATGCGGTTGTGCTCAGGAGTGATGAGCACAATGCCGTCGACGCCGAGGATGGACTGCTTGAAGTCCAGGGCGACTTGCGGCCAGTTCCCGTCGAGATCGCGGTTGTACATCGGAAGGTCGGCTATGGGCAGCTCCACGAAATCGACGCCGAGGGGCGCGACGGCGATGAAGGCTTTGGCCAATCCTCGATTGAGCGATTCCTTTGACAGCGAGCCGACGATGTAGCCGATCTTCATACCGGTCTTTCGGTCCGGGGAAGCTTTTTGGTCCGGGTCCGACGCCCGGTCAGCGAGAGTCGCGGCCTCGGCTCGATGCCTTCCAGGCGAGCGCCGAGCTCTTCTTCGTTCCGGGGAGGGTGAGAATCCGCCGTTAGACAACATTAACCTTCAATCTGTGGATGCGACCTTGCGCGTGAGGCGGCCCGCTGGGGCTTCGCCGATCGCGTCCACGGGACAAAATCAAACGTTCGCAGGGGCCTTTACCGCAGGCCCACGGGACGTTCGAGTGCGAGGGCGACAAGCTCGTCGATGAGCTCGGAATACGGGATTCCCGTGTGTTCCCAGAGAATCGGATACATCGAGAATTCCGTGAAGCCGGGAATCGTGTTGTGCTCGTTGACGAGTATTTCGCCGTCGTCGGTCAGGAAAAAGTCGACCCGGGTCATTCCCTCGCAGTCGAAGGCTTCGAAGACCCTCGCGGCAATCCGCCGAGCCTCGGCTTCGACGTCGGCCTCAACCGGCGCGGGAACGGCCATATGGAAGCCTTCCGTCTGGATGTACTTCGTCTCGAAGTCGTACCAATCGGTCCCGTCCATGACGATCTCGCCGAGGATTGACGTTCGAGGGGCTGCGTCGCCCCTGCCGCCGAGCACGGCGCACTCGACCTCCCGGCCTTTGACTCCCTGCTCGACGATCACCTTTGGGTCGACCTTCTGCGCCGCGGCGATCGCCTTTTCAAGCCCGCCGGGCTCTAAGACCTTGCCGATTCCCAAGGACGACCCTGCGCGTGCGGGCTTGACGAACACCGGAAAGGTCAGCTTCTGCGCGATCTCCGCGAGGATCTGCCCTTTCTCCGTCCGCCACCTTCTGGGGGCGACGAGCACGTACGGGGCGACGGCGATGCCCGCCGACTCCAAAACGACCTTCATGAAGTGCTTGTCCATTCCGGCGGCCGAGGCGAACACTCCGCAGCCGACGTAGGGAACGCCCGCCATTTCGAGGAATCCCTGGATCGTCCCGTCCTCGCCGAAGGGGCCGTGGAGCAGCGGGAACGCCACGTCGAAGCTTCCGAGCACCTCAACGACAGGCGCGCCGCCCTCAGATTCGACGAGAGTCAGGGCGCGCGGTTTTCCTCCGATCTCTATGAGCACGCGGCTGGGGGATCCGCCGACCTCTCCTTGGGGGCCGGCCGCCTCCAGCGCATCGGGGTCCGCGGATCCGGGAACCCACGTGCCGTCGCGCCGTATCCCGATGGGGACGACGTCATACTTGTCCGGGTCCATAGCGCGCAAAACCGATGCGGCGGTCATACACGAAACCGAATGCTCGCCCGAAGCCCCGCCGTAGATGAGGGCCACACGCGTCTTTGCCATTATCCGGTCACCTTCCACTTTCGGTACCACTAAAGCGATAGCCTACATCGTATGAGTGAAAATCATGGCCTCGCACCTGCGACCATCGCCGTGGCATCGGCGCGGCCGACACGCTCCCAAGGCTCTCCCGTCAATCCGCCGATCACGCTTTCGTCAACTTACCACTCGATTGGTTCCCCCGACGGATCCATGCTTTACTCGCGATGGTCCAACGAGACGTGGCATCCGGCCGAGGAACTGATCGCCGAGCTCGAGGGCTCTCCCCTGCCCGCGCTCCTCCATTCCTCGGGCATGGCGGCAGTGGCGAACGCCATGCATCTGAATCGACCGGGGGCTCCTATCGTCATGCCTCGGCACGCCTACCACGCCTCGCTCATTGTGGCTCACGACCGTTCCGCGCGCGAAGGCGGCCAGGTCCGCGAGGTCGACGTCGCGGACACCGACGCCGTCGCCGCCGCGATCTCCGCAGACGGCGAGGCCGCGGGCCTCGTGTGGATAGAATCGCCTACGAACCCGATGCTCGAGGTCGCCGACATCCCTGCGATCTGTGAAGCCGCCCACGCCGCCGGCGCGCTCGTGGCGGTCGACAACACCTTTGCCACGCCTCTCGGGCAGCGCCCGCTCGAGGCGGGCGCCGACGTCGTCGTCCATTCCGCGACGAAGTACCTGTCCGGGCATTCCGACGTCGTCCTCGGCGCCGCGCTGGCCTCGCGCGGCGACCTTCACGAAGCCCTGCACGAGGAACGCACCGACGCCGGCGGGGTCGCGGGCCCAGTCGAAGCTTGGCTTCTGCTGCGCTCAATGCGCACGCTCCCCTTGCGAATGGAGCGCATCTGGGCGAGCGCCGCCGAGCTCGCCCGCAGGCTCGAGGAGCACCCCCTCGTAGCCGAGGTCCGCCACCCGTCGCTCCCCTCCCATCCGCAGCACGAGCGCGCCAAACGCCTCATGTCCTGTTTCGGCGGCGTCCTGACGATGAGGCCCGTCGGCGGGTTGCGGGCCGCCGAGGAGCTCGGGCGCTTCGTCCGGATATGGTTGCCCGCGACGTCGCTCGGAGGGGTAGAGTCTAGCTTCGAGCGACGCCGCCGCTTTCCCACGGAAGCCGCAACCGTTCCGGAGGACCTGCTGCGCGTGAGCGTCGGCATCGAGGACGTCGAGGATCTATGGAGGGACCTTGACGCCACACTCAAGGAGGTACACCAATGAAAGCTCGCCTCAGCGCCGCATGCGCCGCCCTCGTCCTCGCGGGTTCGGCGTGCTCGTCGGCCTCGGAGGAAGCCGACGGCGGCAAGCCGAAGGCGAATCCGGGCACGGTCGCCTCCGCGCAGGATTCGGGCGCCTCCCGATCGTCGAGCCCGACGTCTGCGGCTCCCACGCCTGGCCCGTCTGCCGCGTCGTCCTCCTCCGCCGCCCCGCGAGCGTCGGCCTCGCCCGTCGCCCCGACAGACTGGCTCGCCGAGGGGTCGCAATCCGACGGCTTCCCCACGGCTGCCGGCCACGCCTTCCCGAGTTCGTCGAGGGTCGGATCGCACCCGGAGTATGAGAGGGTAGTCGTTCAGTACACGGGCGGCGCCGCAGATTTGACGTGGAAGACGACGTGGACGAGCGATCCCATCGACGAAAAGGGAGAGCGAATCAACGTCAAGGGCGACGTTTTCTTGCAAGTCGACATCGCGGGCGTTCGCGAGCCGAGCGACGTCGCCACCCTTCCGCCGACTCTCCACCCCGGGTCGCTTGCCGGCCTTTCAACCGTCAAGGGCGTCTCCGTCCAGTACCCCTTCGAGGGCCAGCACATGGTCTTCATCGGCTTGTCCGCCAAGAATTCCTATCGGATCCAGGTGCTCAAGGATCCGTCGCGGCTCGTCATCGACGTGAAGAAGGGCTGAGCTTCTCCTTCAAGCTGGGTTTTCCTCGGCCTTCGCCTTTCCGCGGCGCCCGCCTCCTCTGCCGCTCGGCTTTCCTCCGTGCTCGGCGCCTCTGGCGTTCCGCGATCTCCGCGTGGCGCACGAGCACGCCCGCTTCGCGGGGGTCGTCGTCGATCGCCCGGTCCCATCGGCGGTGGCGGGGCCCATTTCCGGCGGCGACGTCGGCTGCCCGAATGGCCTTCAGCTCGTCCGTGACGGCCGCCATGACCTTCTCCGTCGCCTCGGTCAGAAGCTCGTGCGTGACACCGCGGCCGCGGTATGCCGAAAGATCGACCGGCTCGCCGATGCGCACGTCGCACGTCGTGCGCCAACGCCCGAATTTTCGCCAGGAGACTTTGCCCGTCCACGGGTCGATGAGGCCCTCGTTTCCCCAATGGGCGACGGGGACCACGGCGACGTCGGGGTCCGCCAGGGCCAGGCGCGCCACACCGGTTCGCGCCTTCATCGGCCAGCCCGACGGGTCGCGGGTGAACGTCGACTCGGGGAAGATGACGACGGTCTTGCCCTCCGCCAGGGCCCGAGCCATTGCGTCCATGGAAGAAGCGGGACTGCCGCCGTCCTTCGGCGCCGAGGCGGCGTCGGAGCGATAGATGGGAATCTGCCCGGTTTTGCGCATGATCCACCCCAAAACCGGAACCGCGAACAGGTCTGCTCTGGCGGCGATTCGCGGGGCCCGCCCCGAACGATAGGCGACGATCGCCATCGTGAGCCAGTCAAGGTGGCACGTGTGGTTGGCGGCCACCAAGAGAGGGCCCGAGGGCGGAATACGCTCGGCGCCCGCGATCCTCGTTTTCTGGAGCGCGCCGGCGAGGGCGAGCGCCGGCCGCGCAAGCAGCCGCGTGAGCAGAGGCATGGCCTCCGCCATCAGCCCTCCTTCACGACGTTGGCGCCGAGCGCCCTCAGCTTTTGCATGAAATGCTCGTATCCGCGATCGATGATGTCGATTCCCGAGACGACCGACTCGCCTTCGGCGGCAAGCGCGGCGATGAGGTGGGAAAAGCCGCCTCGCAGATCGGGGACGTCGATGTCGGCGGCCCGCAGCTTCGTCGGCCCTTGAATGACCGCCGAATGATAGAAGTTGCGCTGCCCGAATCGGCACGGCAATCCTCCGAGGCACTCCCTGTACGTCTGGATGGAGGCCCCCATCTCGTTGAGCGCCTCCGTGAAGCCGAAACGCTCCTCGTACACGGTCTCGTGGACGATGGAAATGCCCGTCGCCTGCGTCAGGGCGACGACGAGGGGCTGCTGCCAATCGGTCATGAATCCCGGGTGCACGTCGGTCTGAAGGGCCATCGAGTGCAATTCGCCGCCGGGATGCCAGAAGCGGATGCCCTCGTCTTGCACGTCGAATTCTCCGCCGACCTTGCGAAAGACGTTGAGGAAGCTTGTCATCGACTGCTGTTCGGCCCCCCTGACGAAAACGTCGCCTCCGGTGGCCAGCGCGGCGCACGCCCACGAGCCCGCCTCGATCCGGTCGGGAAGCGCGGTGTGCGAGTATCCGCGCAGTTTGTCGACCCCCTCGATGCGAATCGTGCGGTCCGTGTCCACGGAGATGATCGCGCCCATCTTCTGCAAGATGGCGATGAGGTCCATGATCTCCGGCTCGACGGCGGCATTCGTCAGCTCGGTGATGCCTTGGGCCATGACCGCCGTGAGAAGGGTCTGCTCCGTCGCTCCGACGGAGGGGTACGGCAGGTGCACGGGCTTGGCCTTGAGCGGCTTTTCCGCTATAAGGTGCATGCCCGCAGCCTCCTGGATCCTGCGGGCTCCGAAATCCTCTAGCACTCTGAGGTGGAAATTCACGGGCCGGGATCCGATGTGGCAACCGCCGAGGTCGGGAATGAACGCCTCTCCGAGGTTGTGCAACAAAGGCCCGGCGAAAAGAATGGGAATGCGCGAAGAGCCCGCGAGCTTGTCCATCTCCACCGGGTCCTCGGGCAGGTTGATCGAGCCGGGGGTTATTCCCAGGACGCCGGCCTCTTGGTCGTAGTCGACGGTCGCCCCGTGCATGCGCAGCAGATCCGAGACGACGTCGACGTCGCGAATCAAAGGCACGTTGCGGAGCTTCGACTGCTCCGCAGAGAGCAAGGCGGCCACCATCGCCTTCGGGACCAGATTCTTCGCTCCGCGCACGGTGACCTCACCGCGAAGTGGCGTGCCTCCCAGCACGCGAATCTTGCTGACCATATGCGTCCTCCAATGTCGACGGCCGCCGATAAAGTGTGCGTGTACTGGATCGGCTCACAATCCGCGCATTCAAGAATAGCCGCTTATGGGCGCGAGGTGGATTCGCCGAGTGTGAATCCGCCCGCACGCTCGCGCACCGCAGGGGCGTGCGCCGTCCGCATAGCTCCGGCCGACGGCGCATGCGGCCTTGATGCAATCAGGCGAGCGGGGCGTCCCGGTCCACCGGCCGCGCCGAGACCACCGCGACCGGTGGAAGGTGCTTCTTGGGCAGCGTCTTCGGCTTGAAAGAAGGGCGGGAAGCCTCGTAGGCCTCGATGGCGCCTTCGTTCTGGAGGGTGATTCCGACGTCGTCGAGCCCCTCCATGAGCCGCCAACGCGTGTAATCGTCGAGGTCGAAGCGGCAGGCGAAGCCCTCGGTGTGAACCGTTCGGCTCTCGAGGTCCACAGTGATCTCCGCGCCCGGGTTGGTCTCAAGGATCTTCCACAGCTGTTCGACGTCCTCTTGCGCCACCACCCCGGCAACGAGCCCCTGCTTGCCTGCGTTGCCGCGGAAGATGTCGGCGAACTTCGGGGCGAAGACGGCGCGGAAGCCGTAGTCCTTGAGCGCCCACACCGCGTGCTCGCGCGAGGATCCGGTGCCGAAGTCGGGCCCGGCAACGAGCACCGAGCCCCGGCGGTACTCCTCTTTGTTGAGAACGAAGGAGGGGTCTTTGCGCCACGAGGCGAAGAGGGCGTCTTCGAATCCCGTGCGCGTGATGCGCTTGAGATAGACGGCGGGAATGATCTGGTCCGTGTCGACGGCGCTGCGCCGGAGCGGGACGCCGATCCCGGTGTGCTGCGTGAACTTTTCCATCGTGTTCCTTTCTTAGCAGCCAAGGCGTCTGGCTCGGCCGAGCCGTTCACCCCGGCTGAAGGCCCTAAACTTCCCGCTTCAGCCGAGGTCCGACGGCGTGGCGAGCTTTCCCTTGACGGCCGTCGCCGCCGCGACCAGGGGCGATACGAGGTGGGTCCGCCCGCCCGGCCCCTGCCTCCCCTGAAAATTCCTGTTCGACGTCGAAGCGCACCGCTCCCCCGGACTCAGCTGGTCGGGGTTCATGCCCAGGCACATCGAGCATCCGGCGTTGCGCCATTCGGCCCCGAAGTCGAGGAAGACTTTGTCGAGCCCCTCGGCCTCGGCTTGGAGGCGGACCCGCGCCGACCCCGGGACCACCATCACGCGGGTTTTCGGCGCCTTCTGGCGGCCCTCGATCACCTTTGCGGCCGCCCGCAGGTCCTCGATGCGCCCGTTCGTGCACGAGCCGATGAACACGGCGTCGATGTCGATCTCCCGCATCGGCGTTCCCGGGGTCAGGCCCATGTATTCGATTGCGCCCTCGGCGGCTTTGCGCTGGGTCTCGTCGGCGATGTCGGCTGGCTCGGGAACCTTTCCGGAGATTCCTATTCCCTGGCCGGGGTTGGTCCCCCAGGTGACGAAGGGCTCCAGCTCGTCGGCGTCCAGCTCCACGACGGTGTCGAATTCGGCGTCGTCGTCGGTGGCCAAAGTGCGCCAGTAGGCGACGGCCTCGTCCCAGTTCTCCGGCGCGTTCGGCCTGCCCTTGACGTAGGCGAACGTCGTCTCGTCGGGGGCGACCATTCCGGCCCGCGCGCCGGCTTCGATCGACATGTTGCAGATCGTCATCCGCGCCTCCATGGACAAGGAGCGGATGGCCTCGCCGCGGTATTCGATGACGTGGCCCTGGGCGCCGTTCGTCCCGATCTTCGCGATGATGGCCAGGATGACGTCCTTGGCGGTGGTGCCCGGCTTGAGTCTGCCGTCGACGTTGATGGCCATCGTCTTGAACGGCGCGAGCGGGAGTGTCTGCGTCGCCAGCACGTGTTCGACCTCCGACGTGCCGATTCCCAGGGCGAGCGAGCCGAAGGCGCCGTGGGTGGACGTGTGGGAGTCGCCGCACACGATGGTCATGCCCGGCTGCGTCAGCCCGAGTTGCGGGCCGACGACGTGGACGATCCCCTGGTCGGCGTTGCCGAGCGAATAGATGGGAACGCCGAATTCTTCACAGTTGCGGCGCAGGGCTTCGATCTGGGCGCGGGACGTGAGGTCGGCGATAGGCAGATCGATGTCGAGGGTCGGCGTATTGTGGTCCTCCGTGGCCACCGTCAGATCCGGGCGGCGCACGGGGCGCCCGGCCAGGCGAAGCCCCTCGAAAGCCTGCGGGCTCGTCACTTCGTGAACGAGCTGCAGATCGATGAAAAGAAGGTCCGGAGCGCCGTTCTCTCCGCGCTTGACAACGTGGTCAGCCCAAACCTTCTCGGCGAGCGTCGCACCCATTGTGCCCTCCTTTGTCATATTCGGTTGAAAGAGTCAAGAAAAGGATCCCGCAAATACAGGGGTTTTTGTCCTTGCATCTCAAAGCGTGAGATGCAAGTATCAATACATGGACACTGTACCCGGGGATGACGCCGACGGCCGCAACGGCGACACGCTACGAGACGACAGCTCGGGCGTCGGAGTGCTCGACAAGGCGGCTTCCGTTTTCAGCGCTCTGGAATCCGGTCCGCAAACGCTCGCGCAATTGGTGTCCGCAACCCATTTGGCGCGGCCCACCGTCCACCGCCTCGCCGTCGCGCTCGAGCACCACCGCCTGGTCGCCCGCGACATGCAGGGGCGTTTCATCCTCGGCCCCCGCCTCGGCGAATTGGCCTCGGCAGCCGGCGAAGACCGCCTCCTCGCCTCGGCCAGCCCGGTGCTCATCGCCCTGCGCGACCACACGGGCGAATCCGCCCAGCTTTTCCGCCGCCAGGGAGATCAGCGGGTGTGCGTCGCGGCGGCCGAACGCACTGTCGGGCTGCGCGATTCGATTCCCATCGGCGCAACCCTGTCGATGAAGGCCGGGTCGGCCGCACAGGTGCTTTTGGCGTGGGAGGAGCCCGATCGGCTTCACCGGGGGCTGCACGGGGCGAATTTCACAGCGACGAACCTGTCCGCCGTGCGCAGGCGCGGGTGGGCGCAGTCGGTCTCCGAACGCGAGATCGGGGTGGCTTCCATATCGGCCCCCGTGCGCGGGCCGTCCGGCCGCGTCATCGCCGCGGTCTCGATCTCCGGCCCCGTCGAGCGGATGGGGCACCAGCCCGGACGCCAGCATGCGACGGCGGTCGTGACCGCGGCCCGGCGCCTGACCGACGTCCTCCAGGCGACCGAAGGCCTCGGCGCGGAGCTGTGAAAATGCAAGAGAACAAGGTTACGCCCCTCTCTACGCAAACGAGCTTCTTCCACGCAAACTTGCCTCCTTACGACCAGAACCGCACTTTTGATTTTCCCATGTCAATTAGCTCTTCCCGCACACCAAAGGTATTTTACAGCCTCATTGCCGCACGAAAACTATTAAAAACGATGTTTTGTACATAAAGTAAGATAATTACACATTACATGAATAAAGTTTCCATTTATAGAAGCGCCAATGTATTAAATTTTATAACTTAAGAACTTTCCTTATCTCCATGTTAAAAGATCTAGTAAAGGAATGAGTAACTTCAAGCCACTAGAGCGAAGTACCATTTGCCACAAAACACAATCAAATTGCATCACAATTTACGATCGGGAAGCAGTTAAGATTTGATGACGTGAAACGCGTGGGGAGCAAAACTTTCTGCTTTTCTCCCCACGCGTTTAATGGATATGAAGGATATCTACGTCAGCCTCCCCTATACAAATATGCAAGGCAGGTGGACCCCATTACCAGTTGCACTTATGTTCGACGACACTCCAAGGATATTTGTTCCAATCTGGATTAGAACGACGTAAAAGTTCAATATCCCAATGCCATCCGGCCCCTACGACAAAATAACCATAATAGGCATGGCAAGTGTACTGCTGTTGGAGCGTTTGGGGAGGATTCTGGCCAACAAGGCGATCCTTCCATTCTTTCCATCCTAGATTCGCAATAATCCACGTCCCAGACGACGGCACTTGCCCCCACCTATAAGGGAGAGTAGATCTATAGACAGAGCTCCCCCATGCCGATAACTTTCCCGAAAAAACCGTTCCATGGCTCCTGTCAGTACCTGGTCTATCCTTCTCCAGCGTGCCGAACAGATTGGCGCCCAACCAAGGATCGGCAACGATGGGATAGGCGTATTGGCCGCCGTGATCGACCACTTGCGTGACGGTATTTCCTTTAACCTCGTAATGGGTCGGAACGCTCTTGCCCTTGGCATCTTTGGCCCACGCCGGTGCGATGCCGGCAACCATCTTCTCGTCCTTCGTCACCAGGACGGACGAACCGGCGCGCTGGATCTTCGCCCCTTCAGGCACCTGTATCTTGTACGCATAGCGTTTGGGTGCCTTGGCGTCGTTGATGACGGTGTTGATCTGAGCACTCCCGTCCTTGCGGACGATCGGCGTTGTGGACGAGCCGTTTTTATTGTCGAACGTGGCCGTGCCGGCCCGCGACGACGCCGCCTTCGACGCTGAGCCGGAGAACGGCAGATCCACCGAGACCTTGCCGTTGCGCCCGGCGATCGTCATCTTCGAGCTCGGATCGTTGGGCACCGAAATGCCCACGCCTTGCTGCGTCGTTTTAATCGCGTCCCTGCCTGAAGCGTTCGCCGGAACGTCGGCTGCCGCGTCTGTCCACTTGCGATCGGCTCTTTCAACAGCCTGGTATGCCTGCTGCGCCGTAGCACTCGACGCCGTATCCGAACCTTGATCTGGAGAATCTGCGTGGGCGACCGACGCCCCCGCAATCGCCATCGACAATGCCGACAGCGAGGCTGCAAAACGAATGAGTTTCATCATAACCTCCTATCTTCATTCGTTGCTTTAGTGTTTTTCACTGTAGTCTTAGTCACTACAGCAAGCAACGCAATATAAATTGCAGCGCTCCCCAGTGAAGGCGAATCTCAGAAGCTCATGCGCAAAAATCCGTTTCCATCACATTTTTCAAGACTTGAGAATATCGACTTTTCGAACACGCTCTGATAAAATTCTCCTTGAAAACAAAAGCGTTTCCAGCATATCGCGAGCAAAAAACCACTCACCCTGGCTTAGAATGCTAGGGAAAACACAACTTTAGAAGAGAACGCTTCAGACTCACCTTAGAATTTAATTGATATGAAAATCTCGCAGCTTGTGAAAGCGGTCTTCTCGTCGCCGCTGAATCTAATGACGTCGAACAGTTGCGCCGACGTCCAGGACCCAAGAAAGCGCCGTCGTCAGGCAATGTCGTCGAGCAGCCTCCTGGCGTCGGGCGGTCTGCAACCGGCACCCAGCGGTCTGTAGACTTCCCTTGCGCAATCCGATGCCGATCTCACGCAACCCGGTGCCGAACTAGCCGGACGAAACCAGATACGATTACCCGCATGAGACGGACGCTCCTGGTGACGAACGACTTTCCGCCCCGCAAGGGAGGAATACAGACGTATCTGGAAGGCTTCGCCCGCGAGCTCGACCCGGATTCCCTCGTCGTCTACTGCTCGTCTCCCCCGGACGGCGGGGCGGACGAGTACGACGCCGCGCAGCCGTGGACGACGATACGCTACCCGGGAACGGTCATGCTTCCGATCCCAAGCGTGCGCCGCGAGATGCAGAGAATCATTCGCGAGCAGTCCATCGAGGCGGTTTGGTTCGGCGCATCGACGCCGCTCGGCCTCATGGCGAAGGCCGCAAAAGCCGCCGGGGCCGGCAAAGTCATTTCGACCACTCACGGACACGAGGTCGGCTGGGCAAGGGTCCCTGCCGGGCGCCTGGCTCTGCGGAAGATCTTTCACGACGCCGACGTCGTCACCTACCTGACGAAGGCGACCCTCCGTCGGCTCCGCCCGCTCATCGGGAACACGCGAATCATGCGCCTGCCGGGCGGCATCTCGCCGGAGGACTTCGCATTTTCGGCGTCGTGGCGGCACAAGCTGCGCGCACGTTACGGGATCGGCGACGAGCCGACGGTCGTGTGCATTTCGCGACTGGTCGAGCGCAAAGGGCAGGACACGCTCATTCGCGTCTGGCCCCGGGTTCTCGCCTCCAGTCCGCGGGCCAAACTCGTCATAGTCGGCAAGGGCCCCTACCAGGGCGGTCTGCGGAAGATGGCGCAGGAAAGCCCAGCCGCGGCGAGCATCGTCTTCACGGGCGAGGTGCCGTTCGAGGAGCTTGCCGCCCACTACAGCCTGGGCGACGTTTTCGCCATGCCGTGCAGGACCCGCGCGGCGGGCATGGACCTCGAAGGGCTCGGAATCGTTTATCTCGAGGCCTACGCCGCCGGCCTTCCCGTCGTCGCCGGGGACTCCGGCGGCGCGCCCGAGGCGGTCATCAACGGAAAGACCGGCGTCGTCTGCTCAGGGCATCACCCGGCGGCCGTCGCCTCCGCGCTTGCGTACATGCTGGACAACCCCTCACGCGCCAAAGAGATGGGCCGCTCCGGGCTTGCCTGGGTCGACGAGGAGTGGCGTTGGTCGACCCTCGCCGCCCCCCTGCGGGAAGAACTGCTGACCGAACCGCAGAAGCAGGCGCTGCGACCGAACTACTGAAAGGGCTGCTGTGATCGAATACTTCGCGCTGGCCGTCGCCGTCGGCTGCCTGGTTCCCGTCCAAAGCGCCATGAACACGCGCTTAAAGGTCTCCTACGGAACGACGATAGGGGCCTCTTTCGTCTCCTTTGTGATCGGAACGGCGTTTCTCGGCGCGATAGTCGTCAGCGAGAGTCTGAACATCATTCCTCCCGTCAGCACACCGTGGTGGTCTTATCTGGGCGGGGCGATGGGAATCCTTGCCCTTTTGACGATCATCACGATCTTTCCGCACGTCGGCGCCGTCGAAACGGTGGTGCTGCCCGTCGGCGGAAAGATCCTCTCGGGACTGGCCATCGACCATTTCGGCCTGTTCAACTCCCAGGTCCAGCCCATCTCTGCATATCGGCTGGCGGGGGCCGGACTGGCCGCCGCGGGAATGCTTCTCGCGGTCTACGGGCGCGGGAAATCCTCGCGGGTCGGCCCGCGCCCGAAGCTCATATGGCGGGTCATGGGAATCCTTGTGGGCGTCTATGCCGCACTGCAGGCGGCATTCAACGGGAACCTCACGAAGATGCTGGGCTCGTCGATCGCGTCGGGCTTTGTCTCCTACGCCACGGGCACGATCCTGCTTCTGCTTCTCGTCGTCTTCAGCAATCAGCTTCCGCATAAAACGACGCGCGGTCGATGGTGGATGTGGCTGGGCGGGCCCGTGGGCGCCCTTTTCGTGGTGGGAATGGCCCAGCTCGTTCCCCGCCTGGGAACAGGCGTCACCCTGCTCGTGGTCCTCATCGGCCAGCTGCTCGGCTCGATGGCCATCGACCACTTCGCCCTTTTCGGCGCTCGAAAGGCGCATGTCACGCTCTTCAGGCTGATAGGCGTGGCCGTTCTCGCCGGCGGAATGTACGTGTACTACACCTTCTGACGCCCATGGGCCTGGGGCGGCCGCAAGCCAAGATTGGCCGATGCTTTCCATGCGCCGGAGCGGCCCGCGAAGCTTGTCTGTGGGGGCGGACGAGGGACGTGGCCCGAAGTCCCGTTGACAGCCCGAAGACGGAAACCTAGCCTGTCCCCATGGCTTCTCTCCGTCTCGTGAACTGTTCGAATCCGCTGCCGGATTGGGCCCGGCCGAAGCTGCCCGCCGCCGTCCGCGCCCTTGCGGACCGAGGCCACGAGCTGGATTGCACAGAAGTTCTCGAGCTTGACGCCGACCGGCGCTGGAGCCCTCGGCTGCGCGCACGCATGTTGACCGAGGCCTTCGCCGACGACGCCGTCGACGCCGTCTTCGACGTCTCGGGGGGCGATCTCGCGAACGAGGCACTCCCCCACGTCGACTGGGACGCCGTGGCCGCGCACCCCAAACCGTATTTCGGCTTCTCCGACAACAGCTGCATTGTCAACTCGATCGTCGCCATGACGGGGCAGCCAGCCGTCCTGTGGAATCCCGCGGCTGGCGTCGAGCGGGGATTTGACGCGGTCGACGCCGCATTGGCCGGCCGCGCCCTTCGCCCGGCGCTCACCGGGGCGGAAGGTCTGGCGCAAAAGCGATGGGCCGGGGGCAACCTTCGCTGCTTCCTCAAGCTCGCGGGAACGCCGTACTGGCCGGATTTGAAAGGAAAGGCCCTGGTCGTCGAGTCGCTCGGCGGGAGCCTGCTTTCGCTTGCGACAAGCCTCGCTCAACACACGCAGATCGGATCCTTCGAAGCGATTGCGGGAATCGTGGTGGGCCAGCTGACGGAGATCGACGAGGCGGGCGAGCGCGCCGCCGCACTCGAACTGGTCAGGGAATATGCGGGAGGCCTGCCCATCGCCGAGGCGCCCGGGCTCGGGCACTCGCCAGACAGCGAGCCGGCGACTTTCTCTTAAGGGAAAATTGCGGTTTGCCGGGAGAGACGCGGCGTTTTCCTCGGGAACCGGCTTTTCGCGCAACGGCCGCCGGTGCAGCGGACTCGTTCAGAGGAAGTGAATGTACCCCCAGCGGGATTTGAACCCGCGTTACCGCCGTGAGAGGGCGGCGTCCTAGGCCACTAGACGATAGGGGCAATGCCGTTGAGCAGGCGCGAATAAATCGCACATACTCGTACCCCCAGCGGGATTTGAACCCGCGTTACCGCCGTGAGAGGGCGGCGTCCTGGGCCACTAGACGATAGGGGCGCAGAGAAAATGGTTGTCGAAGACCATCGCTCCGCTGGGGTACCAGGACTCGAACCTAGAACGGATGAACCAGAATCACCTGTGTTGCCAATTACACCATACCCCAGTGCAATCACCAGCTTTCGCCGGCGACAGATAAAAAGGCTACCGGATTGAGCGCCGTTGGGCAAAACGACGACGCGTGCATCCCGTCACTGAACGCGGAGCGTTAGGACGGCACGGAGAACGACGTCGGCGCAAAGCCGGCGCGCTCGCCCGACGCCGGAGACTTCGGCGGCTCGCAGAGGGCTCGGGCGCCGGCTGTCGGCGGCCGCCCCCTCAGGAGACGCCAGGCCGATTGAGCCAGAGAATCGATCCGGGCGTCCAACCGGTCATCATAGTCAGAGGCGTTTGCGGATCGCAGCCATGAGACTCCCCCGCCTCTCCATTTTCCTTGTTGCGAACCGTCTCGGAGCCCTTCAAGGTCGCAAAGTCCCCAAGATCCGCCGAATCATCCAAAGCGGGGTTTCCCTCCAAGGCCGCGGAATCCGCAACGGCCGTGGAGCCCTCGAGGTTCAAAACGTCCTTAAGGGCAAGTGGCGCAAAGGCGGATCTGAGCGCGCCCGCCACAGAAACGTAGACGCCGTCGATCTCCCGCCGCGCGGCCTGCCAATCGACCGTGTACATCTGCCCCTCCGCGTTGCCCTGCCACCCTGCCTTCACATCCGGGGTCAACCGCGCGGGAAACCGCGCTACGAGCCGCATCCAGTCTTCGGGCGCGTGAATCGATGCTATCCGCGAACCGTCGCCCTCTGCGAGAACCCCGCGGTCCAATCGGGCGACGTCGCAGTCTCCGGCGTCGTCCCCGAACCACTGCTCCGTGCACGTGCGCCCGTCGACGACGCTGTCCTCCCACATCTCCCGGTCGAATCGACTTGCGGAAAGATCGCGGTAGCTATGAAGCACCGGCCACTCCATCTCGGAGGAGGGAAACCACGCGGCCCCGCAGATCGTCGGCGCCCGCGAACCCCATTCTGCAGCGCCGCTCGTTGCCGCAAGACCCGCCGAGCCTGCAGGGACTCCTCCGGGCCGTTCGACGCGGACGGTCGACGAGGCCGGAACCTCCTCATGCCAGGTGTAGGAGGCAGGGTCGAAGCCTTCGCTCCACCATTCGAGGCCCGGCAGGCCGATCAAACGCTCGGCGATCCGGTCGAGCTGGGTGCGCAGGCCTTCGCCGCACAGGTCGTCGATCGGGATCTCTTCTTCGTACGAGCCGAAGGCGTAGCCCACTGTCGCGTCAGACAAAGCCATTTCGACGATTCGCGGGAGCTCTATTTCGTCGCCCGCCTCGAGCGCGCGCTCACACCAGGCGACGACGCCCGCGACGTAGCGTTCAACGAGCTCTCGCCTATCGGATGTTGGGCGGCCGCGGTCTTCGGGAGAGCTGCCGAGGTTGGGACGACCTTCCGGAGGGCCGCCGCCTTCGTGAAGCTCCCCGCCGTCATGTTTGTCGCCGTCGCATTTTTCGCCGCTGGCCACAGCCATGCTGCGGGGAACGGCGTTTCCTTTCGCGCAAGCAATAATCCATGAGCTCGGCACAGCCGCGCCGTGGGGAACGACGTCGCCGAGCAGCTTCAAATCGTCGGAGGCGGGGCCCCGCGTTCGGGCGCGCAACTTCAAAAACCGCGGCAGTTTGCGTCGAAACAGGCGGCTTTTCGGCTCTTGAAAAACGAGGCGCATTCGCGAGGGCAATTCCTCAAAATGCACGGGCGAAAGCGCGGGAAGGCCCTGCGCCCACTCCGCGCGGCCCCCGTCCGAAAAATTGGCTTCGTTCTGCAGCGCGGACGCAAGCTCACGGACCAAGACGCGCTGCATGATGCCGCGGCGAACCGCGTACTTGCTGGTGCGGGGAGACTGAGAATCTTCGGGCGGCTTGCGAAACCACTCCCGCGGCCCGCGAATCCAGAAAATGCGCCGTCCCAGTCTCATAAAGCCAGACTACAGGCGCACGCCCGGCGCGGCCAGAGGAACTCTTGCCGAAGCCGCTCGCCCGCCGGACCCGGCGACACTCCGCCGACCGTCCGGTCAGAGCGAGCTTTCCGCAAACGCGAGCTACAGGCGCGCCAGAAGCCGCTCGATTCTCGCGAGCGCCTCGTCCTTCCCGAGGATCGCCATGGAGTCGACCACCGGAATCGAGACGTTCGTGCCGGTCATGGCGACGAAGAGCGGGCCGAAGGCCAGCCGCGGCTTGATGCCCAATCCCTCGACGAGTTTGGCGTCGAGGGCCTCTTTGAGCTCTTCAGGCTTAAACGACTCCATCGAGCGCACCGCCTCGGCCGCCCCCGCAAGGGCCGCAGGGGCCGAATCCTTGAGTTTGGCCACGGCCTTCTCGTTGTATACGACGTCTTCAGCGCCGACGAAGAGGAACCGCAGCAGGTCCGGCGCCTCGCCGAGAAGCTGCATCCGAGTCTGCGCCAGGGGCGCGGCGGCGTCGAGAATCCTGCGTTCGGCGTCGGTCAGCCCCTCGTACTTGTCGGAGCCCACAATTCCCTCCCGTGCGAGGAAGGGAACCAGGCGCGAGGCGTAATCGGCGACGTCGAGCCGGCGAATGTGTTCGGCGTTGATGGCCGTGCACTTCTTCTCGTCGAACCTGGCGGGATTGGGGTTGACGGCGTCTATCTCGAAGGCGGCGACCATCTCGTCCTTCGTGAACACGTCGTTGTCCGGGCTGATGGCCCACCCCAGCAGGGCGAGGTAGTTGAGCAGCCCCTCGGGGATCACGCCGCGCTCGCGGTGAAGCAGGAGGTTGGATTGCGGATCGCGCTTGGACAGTTTCTTGTTCCCCTCCCCCATGACGTAGGGCAGGTGGCCGAACCTCGGAGTGAACTTCGCGACGCCGAGCTCCTCAAGCGCGCGATAGAGCACGATCTGACGCGGCGTGGAGGAAAGGAGGTCCTCTCCGCGCAGCACGTCGGTGATCTCCATCATGGCGTCGTCGACCGGATTCGTCAGCGTGTAGAGGGGGTCGCCGTTCGCGCGGACGATGACGTAGTCGGGAACCGATCCGGCCTTGAAAACAATCTCTCCGCGCACGAGGTCGGTGAAAGAGACGTCGGCGTCGGGCATGCGCATGCGAATGACCGGTTTGCGGCCCTCCGCCCTGTACGCTGCCTTCTGTTCCTCGGTCAGGCCGCGGTCGAAGCCGTCGTAGCCGAGTTTCGGATCGCGCCCGGCGGCTCGGTGGCGCTCCTCGACCTCCTCCGGCGTCGAAAAGGACTCGTACGCGTACCCGCCGGCCAGAAGCTTCGCGGCGACGTCGCGATAGATCTCTCCGCGTTCCGATTGGCGGTACGGCCCGTGGGGCCCGCCGACGCCGACGCCCTCGTCCCATTCGAGACCCATCCACGTCAGCGAATCGACGATCGCGTCGAAGGAATCCTCGGAGTCGCGGGCGGCGTCGGTGTCTTCAATTCGGAAGACGAAAGTGCCGCCCACGTGGCGCGCATAGGCGTAGTTGAAAAGGCACGTGCGCACCATTCCCACGTGGGGCGCGCCGGTCGGCGAAGGACAGAAGCGAACGCGGATGTCTGAGCCCGCAGCATTTGTGATAGCCATGATGCAACAAGGGTAACGCTCGCAAGCTCGCCGAGGCTCGGCGGAAGCGCAGTGCGCCGAGTGAGCTAGGGCACCGAAGGGGCGGCGCGCAGCCGGACGGTGCGACGTCCGACGTCGACGGCGCATCGCGCAGCCGGACGGCGCAAGGCACGTCGGGGCGGCGCGAGTTCCCGCTCGGCCAGGCTGCGCGGCGCTTTTGCTTGCGTTGGTGCGCAGCCCGAACGTCCGGCGGCCAAAGTCGCTTGCATGTGACGTAACGTCACATGATGAGATAGGGGCATGAAAGTTTCCGAGGTCGCCTACCTTGCCGGCACCACGGTGCGCGCCGTTCGCTGGTACCACGCCGTGGGCCTGCTTCCGATTCCCGAGGGAAGGCCCCGAGACTACGGCTTCGACGATCTTGCCCGCCTCGTGCGAATCAGGTGGCTGGCCGAATCCGGGATGAGCCTCGCTTCCATCGGCCACCTGCTCGACGGCTCGTCAAAAGACGCGACGGAAGACTTCGACTCCGCCCTGGAGCGGATAGATGCGGAGATCCAAAAGCTCGCCGCTCAACGCGACAGGATCGAGGGCTTGCGCGAGCTGGCCAAAAGCGACGCGACGATCTCTCCCCTGCCGGCCTCCCTCGACTCTCTTTACACTGCTGTCCGTTCCCGCCTGACGAATCCCCGTCACATCGAGCTCCTCGAGCGCGACCGCGTCATCGCCTCGATCATCGGGGCGTGGGACAAGTTTCCCGACGTCGCGCTGTACTCGGCCACCGAGGCCGACATCGACGCCATGGTCGAGGGGCTCGAGATCTTCGCCGAGGCGATGGACGCCGACGACGTCGGCCCCCTCGTGGACCGATTCGTCGTCGTCTACACCAAGCTCGCGAGCAAATTCGGCCTCGCCGGCCTGGCCGACAACATCGTCGGCATAAGCGCCGACTTCGACCGCCTTCTCCTGGCGACGAGGGTTGCTTACCCCGATCGAAAGCATCGCCAGTTCATGGAACTGTGCCTGGTCAGGCTCGGATGGGTCGAGCCCGAGGCCTTCGAGGCCGCGCCAAAGGCAAACGCTTCGGATCATGAAGTAGACTGGATTCGGATTCTGATTGGGCTTTCCGGCCTCGCAAACGCTTCGGATCATGGGGCAGAGACTTCGGCTCACAGGGCGAATCACGGGGCGAAGGCCTCGGCTCGCGGAGCAAACGCGGCTCGCAAAGCGACGAAAGAAGAAAACGCAAAAACGACGCAAGACGGCGCTGCAGAGCCTGCGGGCGCCGCGCGAGCTCAGGAAAAGGCAGGCTCCGCCCGTGCCGGCGAAAAGGCGGGCGCTGCACACACTCACGAAACAAAAGGAGAAATCGATGGCGGAGACCATTGAAGTCAAAGGCCTTGTGAAGGCCTTCGGACAGTTGCGCGCGCTCGATTCGCTCGACCTCGCCGTGGAGGAAGGGGCCGTCCACGGATTCCTCGGCCCGAACGGCTCGGGCAAATCGACGACGATCCGATGCCTGTTAGGCCTGTATCGCCCCGATGCCGGAACTGTGCGGGTGTTCGGCATGGACCCGTCTGCGTCGGCCCACGACATCAACCGGCGCGTGGCCTACGTTCCGGGCGAGGTGGCCCTGTGGCCGAATCTCACCGGGCAGCAGGCCCTCGACGCCCTGGCCGCGCTGCGGGGAAGGCGCGACGAGGCCCGCGAGCGCGAGCTCATCGAGCGTTTCCGCCTCGATCCTTCGAAACGCATCAGAACGTATTCGAAGGGAAACAGGCAGAAGGTGATCCTGGTGGCCGCCCTGTCGGCCCCCGTCGATCTGCTTGTTCTTGACGAGCCGACGAGCGGGCTCGACCCTTTGATGGAGCAGATCTTCGGCGAGTGCATCGCCCAAGCGAAGGCGGAAGGGCGGACGGTTCTCCTCTCGAGCCACATTCTGGGCGAGGTGCAGGCTCTGTGTTCGCATGTGACGATCATCAAGGACGGCGTCACGGTGGAGACGGGCAGGCTCGACCGGCTCAGGCATCTGGGAGCACGTGAGATACGCGTGCGCGGCGAGGAATCGCGGCTGAAGAGCCTCTTCGCGGACGTCGAGTCGAAGGGCGTCGCCGTTGCGTGGGACGACGGCGACGTCGTTGCGGAGGCCGACGCCGCTCGCGTGCCGGCTGTCCTCGGCGCGGCCGTCGCGGCGGGTTTGGCCGACATCACATGCACGGCTGCGAGCCTTGAGGACCTGTTCCTTCGGCATTACGAGGCGACGGTCCGATGAACGCCAAGGATTTCAGGACCCTTTTCGGCGTCGCCCTGCGTCGCCAACGGCTGGCATTCGCCGCGTGGATCGGCTCCTTCTGCCTCGTCTTGGCAGTTGTTCCCAACGCCTACCGGAATGATCTGGGAAGCATGGAGCTTCGCAGATCCGTGATCGAGATGATGAACTCCAATGCGGCGACGCGCCTTCTGTTCGGGACGGTCCCTCAACCCGGCACGGTCGGCCAGCTCGTCCAGTGGGAAACGGGAATGCTCCTTTTGGTTTTCACGGCGATCGCGGCCATTCTCATTGTCACGACCGTCGGGCGCCGCGGCGAAGACGACGGCCTTCGCGAGCTTGTCGAAGGGACCGGGGTCAGCCGGGCGGTCGTGTTCGCCGTTCAAGCCGCTGTCGGAACGGTCTTCTCCTTGGCCGCCGGTTTCGGCTGCGGCTTCGTCCTAGCCGTGCAGGCGCCGCTGCTTTCTGAGATCTCCGTGGCCGGCTCGGTGTGCCTGGGGGTCGCGATTGCCCTCGCGGGCTGCGCGTTCTCGGCGATTGGCCTCGTCGCCTCTCAGCTTGCCGACGACGCCGTCGGGGCGCGTCGAATCTCCCTCGTGGCGCTGTTCGCGGCGTTTTCCCTGCGCGTCGGAGCGGTTGCCGCCGGCTGGGATTGGGTGCAATGGCTCACTCCCCTGGGATGGAAGGATTTGCTCGAGCCCTACACCGCCGATCGTTTCCTTCTCGCGATTCCCGCGGCCCTCGCCGTGCTCGCGCTCGCCGCGTCGGCCTGGCGCCTGTATTCGCGCAGGGAGCTTCACGGGGCCTATCTGAAGTCGGCGAACCGCTCGGGCTCTCGCCTGCGGGCGGCCGGCGTTTTCTCGCTGACGCTGCGACTGGGGCGGCGCAGGCTGCTCGGGTGGCTCGTCGGCGTCGTCGCGACGGCCGCCCTCATCGGCTCCATGGCGGGTTCTTTCGTCACTTTGACAAAGAAAAACGCCGATTACTCCGACCTCCTCTCGAAAATGTCCGGAGGCGGCGAGGCCACGTCTCAGATCGTTTCAATCTTCTCGGTCATCGTCGGCATTGTCATCGTCTGCGAATCGGCGAATGCGATCTCTTCACTCGCCGAAACGGAGAAGAAAGGGATCCTCGACGTCGAGCTGGCCAGCGGGACCTCCAGAAGCAGAGTCGTCGCGGCCCATGCCGTCGCGGGCGCCGTGGAATCGGCGATCCTGACGGCCGCGGGCGCAGTGACCCTCGCCGTCGCCGTCGGCCTTTCCCTCGACTGGGAGCACGGGCGCGAGATCGCCTGGAAAACCGCCACCCAATGTCCCGCGTGCGTGTGCCTCGTAGGCGTGGGATGTTTGCTTTACGCGCTTTCGAGGAAGCTGACCGCCGGAGTGTGGGCGCTGGTCGGATGGTCCTTCGCACTGTCCTGGTTCGGGAAGCTTCTGGAGCTGCCGGAGTGGGCGTCCAAGACGACGCTTCTGGGATGGTCCTTCTCCCCCTCTGACACCGAGCACCTTCCCCAGGCCCTCGGATTGCTCGCCGTCGGGCTCGCCGCATCCGCGCTTGCGACGGCCGCCTGCCGTCGCCGCGACATCCTCGCGTCGTAAGCCGCCTCTCCTGGCGTCGTGGCCGCTCCTGCCTCGGCGGTGCCCCTCCTGGCGGCCGGGCTTCGCCTCGACCGTCCTGGGCATCGGCCCCTCGACATGCAATCGGCAAAATCCCCTTTGAGGCCGACCGCGGACTATCCTTGGGACATGATCGACCACATTTCCATTAATGTAAGCAATCCAGAGGTTTCCATAGCCTTTTACGCAGCAGCGTTGGAACCGCTCGGCTACCGTATCGTCATGGAGCACGGGCCCGTCGTCGGCATGGGTGCGCCTTTGCCGAATGCCCCCGAGAACGCACCGATTCCTCCAGACCTGTGGATCGTGCCGGCAGAGAGCCCGACGCCCTGCCACATTGCCGTTTCGGCCTCGTCGGCCAAACAGGTGGATGCCTTCTATCGGGCGGCCATAGCCGCGGGCGGCGCCGACAACGGGGAGCCGGGCGAGCGTCCGCATTATCACCCCGGCTACTATGCGGCGTTCGTCCTGGATCCCGACGGCAACAACCTGGAGGCCGTCTTCCACGGGAACTGACTCCGGGCTTCTTCGAGAGCCGATTCTGAGCTTTTTCAAAAGCTGACTCTCGGAGCCGTTTGCCGGGTGACTTCGGCGGGAGATTTGCCGAAGCGCCCGGCAATTCGGAAAATAGTCAAGGCTAACCGTTCAAGCGCTTCGAGAAATACACAAAACGTCCCGAGGCAATTCGACGATTCGACGGTTCGGCGAAGCCGCAAAACCCGTTGAGGCGGCACGGCCTCAGGAGCGCCGACAGACGAATTCCAGGAGCTCTCTGGCCGTGGCTTTGACGTCGCGCCCTTCGGACAGGGCAGAGACGGCGGCGCCGTCGACGACGGCGATCACCAGGTCGGCCGTCAGGTCGATGCGCAAATGGGCGAGCACCCTGGCGACGGCCGCATTGAGCCGTGAGCGCCCCGTTCGATAGGCGCTCGCGACAGGCGCGAAATCGCCCGCGCTTATCAGCTGCGCGTAGTGGCCGATGAGCGCCTGTCCGCTCGGGAGAGTGGCGGACAGGATCGCCTCGACCCGCTCCGCCATTGCGACGTCCTCCGCGGCGCGGGACTCGACCCGTTCGGCCACGCGCTCGGCCCGCGAGGCCCACAGAGAAATGTTCAGGGCGCCTGCCTGGTGGAGAAGGTCCTCCAGCCCCTCGAAGTAGTAGGTGGTGGCCGACAGCGAACATCCCGCGCGGCGGGCGACGGCCCGATGGCTGACCGAGGACGGGCCGCCCTCACGCACGAGTGCCGCTGCGGCCTCCACGATCTGCCTTCTTCTGGCCTCTCCTTTCAAAGTGGCTGCCCCTCCGCTGGAGGCTGCCCCGAGCTCATCGGAAGCCCTCATGTTCTCGCGCCACCGCCTTCCCCCTGTGGCGGACGAGCGCTCTCAGCTGTCGCGAGAAGGCCCGCCATGGCCCAAACGCCACCAATCGCGCCCGACTCGGGAATGCGATGACCAGCGCCTGAACTCATGGTCCGCACGCCTCCGATCTAAGCGTCGTTTTCCTCGGCCAAGCTGGCCGACTCGCGGGCGATGCTTCGCGAGGCGCACATCGCGCCAAGCGCAAGCACGGAGATGCACGTCAGATAGAAAGCGGGGGCGATCGCCGTGCCGGTGACCTTGATGAGCCACGTCGCGACGAGCGGCGCCGTTCCCCCCACCAGGGCGTTGGCCGAGTTGAAAGAGAGGGCGAAACCCGAATACCTGACTTCGGTCGGGAAGCTTTCGGCCAGAAACGTCGCGAGGGTTCCGTCGTTGGCCGTGAGGATCAGGGCGAACACGGCCTCGGCGGCCACGATCATGACGACGTTGCCCTGCTCCATCACCCAGAACAGCGGGATCGAGAGCACGATGAAGGCCAGGCACGCTCCGACGAGCATGCGACGCCGTCCGAACATATCCGAAATTTTCCCCATGAAGAAGATCGCGACGATGTAAACCGCGAGCGTCCCTGCCGAAATGGCCTCCGCGTGGGTCGCTTCGATCCCCAGCTGCTTCTCGAAATAGGTGGGCATGTACGTCAGAAGAAGGTAGAACGCCACGGCGTTGAGGCAGGCGACGCCAAAAGTGATCGCCACCCTCTTGCGGTGCGAGCGCAGCAGCGTCTTCAAGGGGACGCGATGCTTGCTTTTCTTCTCTGCCTTCTGGGACATCTCGTTGAAGACCGGCGAATCCTCAAGGTGGATTCGAATGTAGCGCCCGATCAGCCCCAATGGCCCGGCGAGCAGGAACGGTATCCGCCATCCCCACGAGTGCATGTCCGCCTCGTCCAGAAAGCCCTGCAACGGCATGACAATGACGTTGCCGAAGAGAAGGCCGGCGGCGGTGGAAGCGGGGACGAGCGAGGTGTACAGGCCGCGATGCTTGGGCGGAGCGTATTCGGCGAGGAACGTCCCAGCCCCTGCGTATTCGCCCGACGCCGAGAATCCCTGGATCATCCGCAAAAGAAACAGCGCCAGGGGCGCAAAGATTCCAATGGCGGAGTATCCGGGAAGCACGCCGATGAGGAACGTCGATCCAGACATGATGAGGATCGACCAGGAAAGGGCCCACCGACGCCCGTAGCGGTCGCCCCATGCGCCCCAGACCACCGCGCCTATCGGGCGCAGAACGAACGAGAGGGCGAATATCGCGAAAGCTGACAGGAGCTGGGCGGTTTCGTCGCTTTTCGGGAAGAACACGCTCCCTATGACGGCAGCCAGATATCCGTAGGAGGCGTAGTCGAACCATTCGATGAAGTTGCCGATGAAGCTCGCACCGGCCGCTTTCCTCAAAACCCTATGTTGCTCGTCACTCTGGTCGCCCGAATCCGAACTCTGGTCGCCCGAATCCGACGTGCGCAGGGAAACGGCGACGGCGTCTCCGGCGTCGTCTCCCGGCTCCGACTCGCTCGGCCCGCCGGGCCGCTTCGCCTCTCCGCGCGGCGGGGCCAGCCGCTGCGCTTTCCGCTGTCGTGACTCGTTCCCTCCGAGGGAATGCGGCATTGAACCGCTCATATCAGCCGCCACGCGCCCACCGCTCCTTCATAAATCGAGGATTCATTCCGATTAACGAATCCATATACGTCACTCAGCCTACACCCCTGTGCAAGAGATCGTCGAATATCCGCCATTATCGAACGAGGTGAAGAACCTTGAGGCGGCGATACGGAAACAGTTTTCGAATTTTTATTCACTCGGCATCGCGTGTCTGCGCTTCAGATCGCGCGTCTGCGTTTCAGCGCGGCTGGCCCAAAGCCAATCGGCGCACACGCGGCAGGCCGCAGCACGCCGGAATCGACGGTCGGCCGCGCGCTAGAAGCGCAAAGGCGGCCCCCGCGCAGAAACGCGGAGGCCGCCTTCGTCACGAGCGCACGGTCACACAAGCGTCGGGTCTTCCACCTGGTTGGGGAAGTAGTCTTCCTTGCCGCCTTCGCGGTAGACGTCGGCGGTGGCGCAGTGCAAGCCGCCGCCGAACGGGTAGGCGTCGCGGAACGGAACCGGAATGACGTTCATTCCCAGCTTGTCCATCTGCTCCATCTGATGGACCTCGGACGCCTCGCAGATCACCGTCTTGTGATCGAGGACGAGGCAGTTCATCGACAGCCACACGGAGGAGTAGCACAGCGGAGGCGGGGTCTCGTGGGCCGGCTGCGCGGCATCGACGATCTGCCAGTCGTTGGCCTCGAAGATCTTGCGCTGTTCCTCGGGCAGGCGGCGCTGCGGGTTGTTGATGATGAGGCCGGGCCGCAGCGGCACGAAGGTCGCGTCGATGTGGATCGGGTAGGGATCGCCGGGGAAGTTCACAGCGTGCACCCGCAGATCCGGGTAGTAGCGCTTGAACCATTCCATCGCCTTGCGATTCGTGGTCAGGCCGTGCTGGATGAACAGGTCTCTGCCCAAGCGCATGACGTCGGCCGCGTCCCACATCGGCTCGACCTCCGTCGTGACGAAGTCCTTGGCGGCCGTGCGCTCCAGGCGCTCCTCAATCGTGATCCGCTCGTCGTAATAGTTGTGCTTGTACGACTTGTCCGTCAGCCGCGGCCGCGGAGCCTGAGTCCACTTGAATTCGGGGTCCTCCTCGAAGTATTGGCCCATGAGGTCCCAGTAGGCGAGGTACTCGAAGTACCGGCACCGGAAGGAGTTGGCCGAGGCCATGATCTCGTTGCCGACGGTGAGCAGAATGTCGCGGGGAGGCATCTGCGTGAAACCGGAGTCGGTGCGGAAGTCGGGCGTGACGATCGCCTGATTCCACTGCAGCGGCGTCGGCCTGTCGACGACGACGCCGTTGTCCTGAAGGACCTTGGCGAGGTAGTCAAGCTGGGCGTTGGCCTTTTCGACGGTTTCGGTGGGACGCGGCCCCCACATTCCGCGCATTTCGGAGTCGATCGGCACTTTCTCCGAGGTCGCCGGCTCCTCGGGCGGAATGACCGAATTGTCCGCGCGCCCCAGAATGACCCTCTTGAGGGGGTCGAAGTCGTTCCATGAGTTGACGATTTTCGCCATTTTCAGACGCTCCTATGTGAGAACGGTGATGCGTTCGTGCGATGCTTGCGTATCTAGGAAACGCCTATTTCCTCCCAGTTTCAACTCCTTTCGGCGATTCTCTCGAAGACGGGCGGAAAGCGACTCGCATCTGCCTGCGGCTAACGTCGTTTTCCCTTGCAAACGCCTGGTCGCCGGTGCGCGCCGACGGTTTTCGGAACGCGCTTTCAATCCTCGATGCGCGCCGTCAGTTGCCCGAATGCGCCGCCGGTTCCCGGGACAGGGGAATCCCCGCCCCGGTAGACGGTCAGTTCTCGGCGCGGACCGTCGGGCAGCTCATGCAACGAGGGCCTCCGCGCCCGCGCCCCAGTTCATTCCCCGGAATCGGCAGAACCTCAATGCCCTGCTCGGAAAGATACTCGTTGGTAACGGTGTTCCTTTCGTAAACGACCACGGCGCCGGGGGCGACGGCCAGCAGATTCGCCCCGTCGTTCCACTGCTCCCGCTCGGCCGCGAGGGAATCCTGCGGCGTCGTCAAAACCCGCACCGAATCGAGGCCCAACGCCTCCGCGATGACGGCGTGCATCCTCTCCGGCGCATTTGCCTCCACGTGCAGGGGACTCTTCGCGTCCCCGGGACGGATCGTGTAGGAGCGCAGCATTCCCAGGCCCGCATACTTGACGAATGTGCCCTCGTCGGCCATCGTCATCACGGTGTCCAGATGCATCTGCGCCCGTGCCTTCGGCATTTCGACGGCGACGACCCGCTCTGCCTCGCCCGCCTCAAAGAGCTGAAGGGCGAGCCTTTCAACCCCCTGCGGGCTCGTCCTCTCGCTCAGCCCGACGAGGACCGAGCGGTTCCCCATGACGAGGACGTCCCCGCCCTCGACGGAGGCGAAGCCCGATCCCACGCCGTCGCCCAACACCGTGAAATCGGCGTCGGCGAAGCGCGGATGGTGGAGGTAGATCGCCTCCTCGTTCACGCTCTCGCGCACGCGCGCCGGGCGGCACATCGGATTGATCGAGACGCCGCCGTAGATCCACGAGGACGTGTCGCGCGTGAAAAGGTGGTTGGGAAGCGGGGCCAGAAGGCAGTCGTCGGCGCCGAGCGTGCGGAGCGTCAGAGACTCTTGCACATCGGCTCGGTCGAGCAGCTCGGCCTTTGTCACGCCCGCAATGAGGAGTTCGGCGAGCTCGGCGTCAGGCAGCGACTCGGCATAGTTTCGCACCGCCTCCTCGATTCCGGGGCCGCAGGCCTCCTCCGTAACGACGACGTCGAGCACGCGCTCGCGGGCCTCGCGGTCCGCGAGCGCTTCGGCGAGCAGGTCGGCTAGGTAGAGGACCTCGACGCCGCGCGAACGCAGCGTCTCGGCGAAGACGTCGTGCTCGTGCTGGGCCCGTTCGAGCCAAAGGACGTCGTCGAAGAGCAAATCGTCTTTGTTGGAGGGGGTGAGCCTCAACATCTCCTTGCCGGGGCGATGCAGGAGAACCTGCTTGAGCCGCCCGACCTCGGATCCCACGTATGGCTTCATCCGCTTCCTCCTGAATCGCTCGCCGCAACGAAGCACACCCCGTCGCTTTTAGGTCAAACGTACCAGCTTTGCCCCGACAGTCGGGGCGCATGCCGGGCAGACGGACAATCGCACGGTGCACTGGCGTACTTTTTTACGCGGCACGCTTCAGTTCTTCGGCTTGCGCACCTTTTCTCAGGCACGCGCTCTCTTCAGCGCACGCTCAACCCCATTTCGACGCACTCAGCCCCGCGCGGGCGCCAAACGGCTCCACTTCAACGCGCTCAGCCCCGCGCGGGCGCCACTCAGTTCCGGGTCGGCGAAGGCTCCTCAGTTCCGGGTCGGCGAAGGCTCCTCAGTTCCGCTTCTCCGTCAGGTAGGCCAGCACCGCCCGCACCCTCCGGTTCTCCTCTCCGGGGAGCATGCCGAGCTTGGAGAATACGTTTGCCACGTGTTTGGAGACCGCCGCCGTAGAGAGGAACATGCGCTCGCAGATCTGGTGGTTGGACAGCCCCTGGGCCATGAGTTCGAGGACCTCGCTTTCCCTGGCCGTCAACCCGTTGAGCCACGATGAGCGGCCCTTGACCAGGGAGCTGGCCACTTCCGGGTCCACGACGACGCCGCCGGCCTCTACGACCCTCAAAGACCGGATGAAATCGGCGACCCTGGCCACTCTGTCCTTGAGGAGGTAGCCCAGTCCCCCGACGCCGTCGATCGGCGCGCTCGGCTCGAACAGTTCGGCGGCGTAGGCGGGTGCGACATATTGGGAGAGCACCATGATCCCAATCTCAGGCTGGCTCTCCCGGATTTGCACGGCCGCCCTCAGACCGTCGTCGGACATTCCGGGCGGCATGCGCACATCCGTGACGACCACGTCCGGGGCGGTACGCGCGGCCGCTTCGACGAGCTCGTCCGCGCTGGCGGCCTCCGCGGCGATCTCGTGGCCCTGCCTCATCAAAAGGCCGACGATGCCTTCGCGGAACAGCGCCGAATCGTCGGCTACCACTAGCCTCATTCTCTCTCCTTTTCGCGGCGGGCCGGCGGGCCCTCGCCCCCGTGCGCCGCTGTTGTCGTGCCTTGCCGATTCTCTCGCACTTTGCCGGCTTTCGCGCGCCCCGGCGGCTTTCTCACGCCTCGCCCGCTTTCAAGCGCTTCGGCCGCCCTCGCGCTTCGGCCGCTCCGGCACGCCTCACCATTCTTTCCGAGTCTTCTCGCCCGGGCTTCGCCAGTCGGCTTTAGCCGCCCGTCTCGTCTCCGGCACGCTGCCGCTTGCGTCGTCGCCCATCTCGCCGACGCCTTCGCGGCCTTTTGCCGGAACCACACCGAATTCCCCTTGCCGCAAAAGGAGCGGGATCCGCCCCGTCAGCGTCGTCGGCCCCCCGGGAGGGCTGACGACTTCGAGAACGCCCCCGAATGCGGCGAGCCGTTCGCGCATGCCGGAAAGGCCGCGGTCGGGCTGCACGCTCGCCCCGCCGGGGCCGTCGTCGCTGACGGAGACGTGGAGGTCCTCGTCTGCGGCCAGCAGCACCGAGACGCGGGCCGCGGGCGCGTACTTTGCGACGTTCGTCAAGCCCTCGGAAACGAGGAAGTACGCGGCGGCGATGACGCCTTCGGGAATGGCGGGAAGCCGATTGGGAACGAAGACCTCGACTTTCAGGGGCGAGGAGGCCGCGAGGGACCGGACGGCAGCCTCCAGCCCGAGGTCCGAGAGCACCTTGGGGTGGATCCCGGCCACGGTGTTTCTCAGGGCGCGCAGAGCGCTTTCGGCGTCGTCCTGCGCCTTGCCCAAAAGCGCGCGGACCTCGGCCATTTTCTCGGGAACCACGGCCCCGCCCGCGGTCGCCGAATCCAAAAGCAAATCCGCTTCGCCGACGTCGATCGAGGCGGCGACGAGGTATTGCTGCGCGCCGTCGTGAAGGTCGCGCTCAATGCGGCGGCGCTCGATCTCGAACGCGGCCACGATTTCGCGGCGCGACTCGGTCAGCTCCGCAAGGTCTTCGGGGCTGACCCGCCCGTAGACCGTCTGGATTCTCTCGGCGGCGCGGCGGACGGCTCTGACCGCGGCCCGCACCGCGAGCGCCGCGACAAAGGCCGTCCCTCCGCCGCAGGCTCCGAGGACGGCATAGCTCAGCGAGCCGGAAGCGATCGCCGACACCAATTCGCCGAGCAAGGGAAAAACGAGGACCGTAGAAGTCAGCGTCACGGCCGCGGACGCCGCGACGGCCCGGGCGACCGCCCGGTGCACTCGCGCCGTCTGTTCCTTTCCCATGGGCGATACCCTACCTCGCGGCGGAGAAATGTCCTGCCTCGACGCCGCGTAAAGCTTCCGGCGCAGGCGGCCGAGCCCGGCCGCACCGCCGAAAAACAGTAGAGCTGGCTCTACCCCCTTTCGATACGCAGCACCATGGTCCGCCTGCCGCATTCGCTGTTCAATGGAAAACATGAACGCAAACGCAACGCAAACGGCCCTGACAGGGCGAAACCTGGTGAAGAACTTTGGCGCCGTCAAGGCGCTCGCGGGAGTCGACGTCACGATCCCCGCCGGACAGTCCGTGGCCGTCATGGGCCCGTCCGGCTCGGGCAAGTCGACTCTCCTGCACTGCCTTTCGGGGATACTCCCCGTGACATCCGGCGAGATAACCGTCGGCGGAACGTCGGTCACGAGTTTGAACGACGCAGGGCGCTCGCGCCTGCGGCTGAAGGCCTTCGGATTCGTCTTCCAGGACGGCCAGCTGGTCCCCGAGCTTCCCGCAAACGAGAACGTCGCCCTCCCCCTCATGCTCGCGGGAGCCTCGCGTCGGTCCGCCATCAGGGAGGCCAACTCGTGGCTGACCAAGGTCGGGCTGGAATCCGAGCGCAAGAGGAGGCCGGGCGAAATGTCCGGCGGGCAGGCTCAGCGCGTAGCCGTGGCGCGGGCGCTGGCCTCGTCGCCTTCGGTTGTCTTCGCCGACGAGCCGACAGGCGCGCTCGACCAGGCGACCGGGCACGAAATCATGCAGATTCTGACGACGACGGCGCGCATGGGCGGCGCCACCCTTGTGGTGGTCACCCACGATCCCAATGTCGCGGCCTGGTGCGACAGGCTCATCGAGATTCGCGACGGACGCATCCACGCCGACACGACCGCGAAGGGAGTCCGCTCATGAGCCCGACGACCCGACTCGCCCCCCGCCTTGCCGTGGCAAGGATAAAAATGCGATCCGGAGCGGCATGGCTGGACGTCCTGGCCGTGGTTTCCTTCGCCCTGTCGACCCTCATCGCCCTGACGGTGGCCGGCGGCATCTGGATGTTCAAGACGCTGAACGACGAAAGGCCCGCGAGAATCATTCGGGCGATCGGCGAGCACAACGCCGATGCAATGCTCACGTACTACCTTCTGTCGGTCGTGGCGGGCGCGCTGCTCGTCATCCCGATCTTCGCGCTCGGGTCCTCCGCCGCGAGGCTCGGCGCGCAGGCCCGCGCCCGCAGGCTCGCAACCTTGCGCCTGATCGGCGTGACCGGTTCGCAGACGGTCCGAATGGCCCTCGTCGAAACGGCCGCCCAATGGCTCATCGGCGCGGTTGCCGGCGTCGTCCTTTACTACGCCACGCTTCCTGCCTGGGGCAACGCCAGCTTCTTCAAGGTTTCCATCGACACTTCGCTCATGATGCTCCCGATAGCGGCCATGCTCGGGCTGCTCGCCGTTTTGCTGTTCATCGCCATGGCCTCGACCGTCGTCGGCCTGCAAAAGGTGCGCATCTCCCCCCTCGGCGTCACGCGCAGGGAAACGCCGAAAGCGCTGAAAATGTGGCGCTTGGTTCTCTTCGTCGTCGCCGGTCTTGCCTTTGTCTACTGGTCGAGCAGCCGTGAAGGCTCGAGGGTGGAAACCTCCGCGCTCGTGTCCGTGGGAATCTTCGTCGGGCTCTTCGTCGCGGCGTTCTCGCTGGTCGGGCCGTGGCTGCTTCAGGTCGCGGCGCGGCCGCTGACGAAAACCTCCTCGGTGCCGCGTCTGCTCGCCGTTCGACGCCTTTTGGACGATCCGCGCGCCGTGTGGCGGACGGTCGGCGGAGTCGCGCTCCTGTGCTTCGTCGCGGGCTTTGTGAGCGCTGCCCCAGACAGCACCAACCCCGGGTTCGAGTGGGCACTCCGCGACATCAAGTTCGGCGTGTGGATCACCCTCGCCTTTGGATTCGCCGTCGCGGCGCAGTCCTCGCTCACGAACCAGGCGAGCCTGGTCTTCGAGAGGGCGGATCAGACGATTGCCCTGTCGAAGGTCGGATTCCCCTTCCGCGTCTTCACGCTCAGCAGGCTTCACCAGGTTCTCGGCCCCTTGGCGGCCACCTCGGTGATCGGCGCCGGATTGGGCTGCTTCCTGGTCATCAGCTTCATGAACGAGACGCCGTCGAACGCTGCATTCATACAGCTCGCAGGAGTCTTGGGCGTGGGTTTTGCGCTGACGCTGCTGGCCCTGCTCGTGTGCACGCCCCTCGAGCGGCACGTCCTGACGTCCAGTCGCAGGCGCAACGACTGACGCCTGCCCTCGGCGGCTGCATAATCGACAGGAAGGCGTGTGGCGCGGCTCGTTTGCCGCGCCACACGCCTCATACGTCTTTTTCACTCGTGCCCTCGCCCGTCTTCAGCCTCGCCCGCAGCGCCGGGGCGACCTCGGCGCCCACGGCCTCGGCGACGGACGCAGCCTCGACGCAGCCTCAGCGCCAAACATGCGGCCTCATCGCCGGATGACGGGATTGCGGAGCCTTCCGATTCCCTCGCATTCGACCTCGACGGTCTGCCCCGACGCGATCTGCGGGTCGACGCCGCGCACGCCCGGCGAACCGGTCAGTACGATGTCCCCGGGCAGCAGGGTGAACATCTTCGAAGCGTGCGAGACGAGTTCGGGAACCGAGAAGGCGAGCTGCGACGTGCGGCCTTCGCGCGAGAGCTCGCCGTCGATCCGCGAGGCCAGCGCCAGATCGGACGGGTCGAGCTCGGTCTCGATGTACGGGCCGACGGGGCAGAACGTGTCCGTCCCCTTGGCGACGGCGAGGTTCGCGTGGACTCCGGTGACGTCGTCGGCGACGGTGTACCCGAGGATCGCCTCGTGGGCCCGCTCGGGAGGAACGTCTTTGGCAACGCGCCCGATGACCACGGCGAGTTCGACCTCGTGCACGACCTCAGGAAGGTGGGGCGGAAGCACGATCGGGTCGTCCGGCCCGACGACGGAGGTGTTGGGTTTGAGGAAGACGAGGAGGTCGTCCGTCGAGGCGGGGGGCTCGCCGTCGGGATAGGAGCCGCCGAAGCCGACTACCTTCGAGCGCGGGATCATCGGAGAGACCAGCCGGACGTCTTCTGACCTGAGCCGCTGGCCGGTGGGCTTGCCCTCGCCGAACAGCGGATCGTCGGCGAGGAGGATGAGCTCGTCGCCCTCTTCGTCGACGACGGCGTATCGCGGGCCCTGGTCGAGCCCGATTCGTGCAATCTTCATACGGGGATTTTAGCGTGAGATACGTCTCGCGCATGCGGCGGAGCCGACGCCGATGTGTAACGCAGTTTCAAAACGGCTAGCCTGGCCGTGTATTCTCCCAATGCCGCACCCCAACGTCAGGAGCGCCCGTGAAGAAACATCGTGACGGATCGTGGTCCGACAAGCCAGTTGCAGCGATCAAATCCCATATGACCGTGCCGTGGCTCCTCGCCCGACGCGCAGCGAAAACCCCCAACGGCGTCTGCATCGAACGCCGCACGGAGATCGGCGCCTCCTGGGTGAAGATCACCGCGGCCGAGTTCGAGTCGGACGTCATTCAGGCGGCCCGCGGGCTCATCGGGCTCGGCCTGAAACCGGGCGAGGCGGTCTCGATTTTCGGCGCGACCTCCTACGAGTGGAGCCTGCTGGACATGGCGGCCCTGTACGCGGGCCTCACAGTGGTTCCGATCTACGAGTCGAGCTCCGCCGAACAGATTCGCTGGATCGTCTCCGACGCCGACGTCCGCCTCGTCCTGACCGACTCGGCCGCACACGCCGCCGCAGTCGACTCTGTGAAGACGCCCGGCCTCATGCCGACGCTCGTCTACGACAGCGACGGTTTGCAACAGCTGTACGCGGCCGGCTCGAAGATCGAGGAGGCCCGCGTGCTGGAGAGGAAAAATGCGCTGACCGGCGAGGACACGGCGACGATCATCTACACCTCCGGCACCACGGGAAACCCGAAGGGCGTCGAGCTGACCCACGGCAACATCGCGGCGATCACGATGTCCACCCTCGCCGCCGAAGGGCCGATCATCGACCGCTGCGACAGCAGAATCCTCCTCTTCCTCCCCCTCGCCCACGTCATGGCAAGGGTCGTCTTCTACTTCGCCGTCGCCGGGCGCGGGCGGGTCGCGCACGTGCCCAACGTCAAGCACCTGTTGACCGACATCCAATCCTTTGAGCCCTCGGCTCTCCTGTGCGTGCCGCGGGTCCTGGAGAAGGTCTACAACGCGGCCGAGGCGAAGGTGCGCGGGCTGCGGCTCAAAATCTTCCGCTGGGCGGCGCACGTGGCCGTGCGCAACTCGCGCAAGAGGTTCCACGGGCCGCTGTTCCTCCTCCAGCGGGCTCTCGCGCGCACACTCGTGTGGAAGAAGATCACCGCCGCCCTGGGCTCGAACTGCCGGTACGCGATATCGGCGGGCGCCCCTTTGGGAAAATGGCTCGGCCACTTCTATCGCGGCATCGGCCTCTCGGTCATTGAGGCCTTCGGCCTGACCGAGACCTCCGGCCCGTCCACCGCCAACCGCCCCGGCGCCTTCAAGATGGGCACGGTGGGTCAGCCCCTTCCGGGAACCGCGGTGAAAATCGCCGACGACGGCGAAATCCTCCTCAAGGGCCCGCACATTTTCCGCGGATATCACAACAACCCCTCAGCCACATCCGAGGCGTTCGAGAAAGGCTGGTTCCGCACGGGCGACGTCGGCGCGATCGACAAGAACGGGTTCCTCTCCGTCACCGGAAGGAAGAAGGAACTCATCGTCACCGCGGGAGGCAAGAACGTCGCCCCGGCCGTCCTCGAGGACAAGCTGCGCGGGCACCCGCTCATCTCGCAGGTCGTGGCCGTCGGCGACAAACGCCCCTTCGTCGCCGCGCTCATCACCCTCGACGCCGACATGCTTCCCGGCTGGCTGCGCGGGCACGGCCTGCCGCACATGGACGCCGCCTCCGCGGCGCGCCATCCGGCCGTCCTCGAAGCGCTCCAGCGGGCAGTGGACCGGACGAACGAGCAGGTCTCGCGCGCCGAGTCAATCCGCAAATTCACGGTGGTCAACGGCGACTTCACGGAGGAGAACGGCCTGCTCACCCCGTCGATGAAGGTCAAGCGCGCCGACGTCCTCGAGCGCCACGCCGACGTCGTCGAAGGCCTCTACGCGGACCCTCCCAAATAGCGGCCGATCGGCGCGCAGGTATCCTTGAGGCGTCCCCGCAAGCGCATCGCTCCACGCGTTCCCGCGTGCACGGTCGCTTCGCGAAACCCCGTCGAAGGAGACCCGATGATATCCGGCCGCACGAAGGCTTTTGCCCTTTTCGGCTCGCCCGTGGAGCATTCGCTCTCCCCGGCCATGCACAATGCGTCCTTCGCCGAGCTCGGGCTCGACTGCGTCTACCTGTGCCACGACGTCGTCCCCTCGGCCATAGGCGCCGCCGTCGCGGGCGCGCGCGCCATGGGCTTCGCGGGCTTCAACGTGACGATGCCGTGCAAGGCCGCCGTGATCGAGCATCTCGACGAGCTCTCCCCCGCGGCCCGGCTCATGGGCGCGGTCAACACGGTCAAGCGCGAGGGCGATCGGCTCATCGGCCACAACACCGACGGAGCGGGCCTGCTGCGGTCGGTCGCCGAGCGAGACTTCGCCGTGGCGGGCGCGGACGTCGCGGTCATCGGCGCGGGCGGCGCGGGCTCGGCGGTTTACACTCAGGCCGCGCTCGACGGCGCGGGGAGGGTCTCCGTCTTCAAACGCGCCAACGCGTCCTTCGGGCCGACGTCGCAGAAGATCGCCGCGCTCTCCGAGCGCACGGGCGTGAGTCTGACGCTCACCGACGTCGCCGACGAGGCCGCCCTCGAGCGGGCCGTGCGGGAAGCGGACATCGTCGTGGACGCCACCCGGGTGGGCATGGCGCCCCTCGAAAGCCAATCAAACGTCAAGGAAGAATGGCTCCGCCCCGGCCAGGCCGTGGTGGACACCGTCTACCACCCGCGCGAGACGAAGCTGCTCGCCCTCGCCGCCCATGCCGGAGCCACCGCGATCGACGGGCTCGGAATGCTCTTGTGGCAGGCCGCCATCGCCGAGGAAATCTGGCTCGACGTCGCCATGCCGGTCGATCGCGTCCGCGAAGCCGTGTTCGGAGGCTGAATTCTCGGCGGCCAACTCATCGAGGAGCGATGCTCCCGAGGCGGCCAGGCGTCCGGCCAGGCTGGGGCAACGGCAGTTTCCCATGCCGAGGCGATGACGAGACGACACGAGGCGATGACGGCGGACGCCAAGTTTCCTGTCATCGGCAGGAAAATTCAAACCCCTTCCTTATCAGTTCCTGGAGCCACGAGCTATTCGCCGTCTCGAGGGACTTCACTACAACGTGATGGTTCCACCGGCGGGCGCCGACTTGGGAGACCCTGTGAATGCCGGGAAAGTCCTCCCTGTGATCCAAAGCGACATTGAGATAGAGCGTTCCGTCGCCGGTTTTCTCATATGCCCACATCCAGAGGAATTTTCGATTGACCGAGTAGCTGAGCTGAGAACGAAGCTCTTTTTTTACGCTGCCCAGGCCCATCACGTACGCATCGATCGCCTGAAAGTACGCGTCGGTCTTCGGCTTTTGCGAGAACTCTCCGATCATCTTGTTGCTTGGCACCGCAACCTCCTCGAACACGCCCTCGATGCCGCATCGTGCGCAAGGTGGGACTCGAACCCACACGCCCTAAGGCACCAGAACCTAAATCTGGCGCGTCTACCAATTCCGCCACTCGCGCGCTGCCATCACATTCTAACGGCTTGCGGAACCGCCGGCCATCGCCGTCCTCGGCGCACGCCGCCCGGCACATCGCCAGCGCCTTTTCCGACGGCGGCGCGACTGAGCGGCAAACGCGTCGCAAACAGCCGCCCTCTTCGGGCGCCGCGGCGCAAGCCGCCCATCCGTTGCGCCGTCGCCGACCATCCGCGGGAAAACGGCTAGTCGATCCCCAGTTCCTTGCGCAGCCGCGCCACATGCCCCTTGGCCTTGACGTTGCAATTGGCGAGGAGAATTTTGCCGTCCTTGCCCACGACGAACGTCGATCGGATGACCCCTCGCACGATCTTCCCGTAGTTCTTCTTCTCGCCGAAGGCGCCGTACGCCTCCATGACGTCGCGCTCGGGATCGCTGGCCAGCGGGAAGTTCAGGGCGTCGCGCCGGGCGAACTTCTCCAGGGAGCCCAGCGAATCCGGCGAAACTCCGACGACCGAGTATCCTGCGCCTTTCAGGGAGTTCAGGCTGTCGCGGAAGTCGCACGCCTCGGTTGTGCATCCGGGCGTCATCGCCTTGGGGTAGAAGTAGACGATCACGCCCTTTTCCGCCTTGCCCAGCGCCTCGGACAGCCGGATGTCGCCGTCGGTGCTCGGGAGGGTGAAATCGGGCGCAATGTCGCCGACGTCGAGTTTGACCATGCGACTATCTTGCCACTGCCGCCTCGTTTCGACCGCCCATGCCCCGCCCCGTTCACCCGGCGAGAAAACCTCCGTTCAGGAAGCGGCGGCCAGAATCTCCCTGGCACACTAAACGCATGAGCGAAATCGATTCGGATGCCATCGGCCCCTGGTTGCCGCCCGAGGACCTGCGCTTCGTCCGCGAAAAGGTTCCCATGGTCTACGTCGACATCGTCCCGGTTCGCCTTGACGAGGCGGGCGCCCTGGAAGCGGTGGGAATGCTTTTGTGCGCCGACGACGAAGGAATCAACCGAGCTTTCCCGTCCGGGCGCATCCTGCTCTACGAGACGATTCGCGAGGCGCTCGCGCGGCACATCGACAAAGACCTCGGCCCCATGGCGCTCCCCCGAATCCCGGCGATGCTCACGCCTTTCACCGTCGGCGAGTACTTCCCCATGGGGGAAGGCTGGCACGACCCGCGCCAGCACGCCGTCTCCCTCGCCTACATCGTCGCCATGCAGGGCGACTGCAACCCGGGCGACGATTCGCTCGAATTCTCGTGGTTCACGCCCGGGGAAGCCCGTACGCGCGAGCTCCAAGCCGAGCTCATTCCCGCGCACGCATCCCTGCTTCGCCGCGCCCTCGCCGTGCTCGGCTGCGACGCCTAAATCCTCGCTGCCAGCGCCCGAAACGCCTTTCCGCGGTGCGATATCGCTTCCTTGCGCTCGGGCGTCAGCTCGGCGCTGGAAACCGAGAGGCCCTCGGGCCTGAATATCGGGTCGTATCCGAATCCGTTCTCGCCGCGCGGGGCGAAGAGGAGGCTTCCGCGCATGACCCCCTCGGCGACCTCCTCGCGTCCGTCGGGGGCGGCCATCGCCGCGGCGCACACAAAAGACGCCCCGCGGCGCCTCTCCGGAACGTCGGCCATCTGCGCCAGCAAGAGCTCCAGGTTCGCGGCGTCGTCGCCGTGCCTTCCGCACCACCGCGCGGAAAACACCCCCGGCGCCCCGCCCATCGCGTCCACGCAGATGCCCGAGTCGTCGGCGAGGGCGAGCAGGCCGGTCGCCTCCGCCAGCTGCCTGGCCTTGATGAGGGCGTTGCCCGCGAAGGTCACCTCGTCCTCGACCGGCTCGGGGACGTCGAACGCCTCGGCGCCCAGGATCTGCGCTCCGGGCAGGAGCGGCAGAAGAATCGCGCGCAGCTCCGCGACTTTGTGCGGATTGCGGGTGGCCAACACAAGCTTCATCGATCCTCCCATCCGGCGACGATCCGAGGATCGATGGGGTTCTCGCCCGTCAGCGCCTCTTTCTGGACGGCGGCCAAATGAGCCGTCCCGATCGCGGCGAGGTCCAAAAGCTCCCCCAGCTCGCCCCTTGAGAAGGGCGCGCGCTCGGCGGTTCCCTGGATCTCGATGAACTGGCCGGCGCCTGTCGCGACCACATTCATGTCGGTGTCGGCGCGCGAGTCCTCCTCGTAGGGCAGGTCGAGCACCGGGCGCCCGTCGACGACGCCGACCGACACTGCGCTCACCGTGTCGCTGAAAACAGGCCTGCGCGGCTTGACGATCCCTTTCCCCACAGCCCAATCGACGGCGTCGGCCAACGCTGCAAAGGCGCCGGTGATCGACGCCGTGCGGGTGCCGCCGTCGGCCCGAAGGACGTCGCAATCGAGCTGGATTGTATTCTCGCCGAGGGCCCGCATGTCGACGCAGGCGCGCAGAGCGCGGCCGATCAGCCGCGAAATTTCGTGCGTCCTTCCGCCGATCTTTCCTTTGACCGACTCCCGGGCCGAGCGTTCGTCCGTGGCGCGGGGAAGCATCGAGTACTCGGCGGTCACCCAGCCCAGGCCGGTGTCCTTGCGCCAGCGCGGAACGCCTTCCGTAAAAGAGGCGACGCACAAAACCGTTGTTTTGCCGAAGGAGACGAGAACGCTGCCCTCGCCTGCGTCGAGCCAGCCTCGGGAGATGGACACGGGACGCATGTCGTGGGCGGCTCGGCCGTCTGCTCGTTGACTCATGCGTGCGATCCTACCGCTTTCAGACGCGGTGCTCCTCACCCGGAAGCACGGCCCGCACGGGGCCCTCGTAGACGCGCTCGGCGCTCCGCCGAACCGCCTCGGGGTCGGTCCACGGCTGAAGATGCGTCAAAAGCAGCCTCGCCGCGCCCGCCCGCTGGGCGAGCTCCCCGGCGCGCGAACCCGTCATGTGGACGCCGCGCACCGAGTCGCGCCCGTCTTCGAACGCGCACTCCGAGAGAAGGAGGTCGACGCCCCGAGCCATCTCCACCTCCGTGTCGCACAGGTCGGTGTCGCCGGTGTAGCCGAGGGTGGCATTGCCCGGGCCGAGGTCGCTCGGCCCGCTCACCCTCAACCCCACGCAGGGCACCGTGTGATCGGCGGCGAAAGCCTCCAGCTTCATCGGGCCTATCTCGACGACGTCGCCCGGCCCGATCTGCTTGAACTCGAACTCGCCCTCGTAGGTCTCCTCGTCCGGGTCCCCGCCGAGCTGGCGGGTGCGGTACTGCCCGTCGCCCGGGCTGTAGACGGGGATCCGCGCAAGCGGCCCGCCGGGAAGCCAGCGCCGATACACCTGCATGCCGATGATGTCGGCGCAATGGTCGGTGTGCAGATGGCTGAGCACCATCGCGTCGAGGTCGGCCGGGTCAAGGTAGTTGAGAAGCTGGCCCATGGCTCCGGGGCCGAAGTCGAGGACGGCCGAGTATGTGCGCAGCCTGCCGTCTTCGTCCTCCCCGTCGGCTTGGAGAAGATAGGCCGACGCCGCCGAAAACCTGCCGGACATCGAGCCCGAGCAGCCGATGACGGTCAGTCTCATGCGCTCACCCCCGAGCTGATCTGGGAGATCGAACGCGCCGCGCCGACCTCCGGGCCGAGAAACCTTCCCGCGAGCTCGCCGAATCGGGCGGGGTCCCCCGTCGCATAAAAGCGGCGGTCAGGCTCGTTTCCGGGCGGGGCGAACAGGTCCCGGGAGGCGAGCTTGGCGTAGACGTCGCGGGCGGTTTCGTCCGCGGACGAAACGAGCGTGACGGACTCGCCCATCGTGTATCCGATGGCCCCCGCGAGCAGCGGATAGTGCGTGCATCCGAGCACGAGTGTGTCCACTCCGGCGTCGCGCACGGGCGCGAGGTAGCGCTCGGCGACCTCCTCGACCTGCGGGCCCGCGGTGATTCCCGCCTCGACCAGTTCGACGAACTCGGGGCAGGCCGCCGTCGTCAGCGTCAGGTGCGGCGCCGCCGCGAAGGCGTCCTCGTAGGCGCCCGACCCGATTGTCGCCTCCGTTCCGATGACGCCGATGCGCCGGTTCCGCGTGGCTGACACCGCGCGCCTGACCGCGGGCTGGATGACTTCGACGACGGGGATCGAGCGTGCGGCCTGATAGCGCTCGCGCGCGTCGTGCAGCACCGCGGCCGACGCCGAGTTGCAGGCGATGACGAGCATCTTGACGCCGGAGTCGACGAGGCTGTCCATGATGTCCAAGGCCAACTCGCGCACCTGGGCGATCGGCTTCGGCCCGTACGGGGTGTGGGCGGTGTCGCCGATGTAGGTGATCGACTCCTCTGGAAATTGGTCGATGATCGCGCGCGCAACGGTGAGCCCGCCAACGCCGGAGTCGAAGATGCCTATGGGGCGAAAGTCCATGGACAAAACTTTATCGGTGAGGAGTCTTATTCCTCGCAGCCAAAAGCAGTGACTCTTGCCACCAGGTAACCATCGTGTAGAGGACTCGAAGCAATTCGTCGGGGGTCTGCACCTCGCGCTGATTGCCCTTGCCGTTGGCCCCCGTGATGTCCTGGGCGACCTCGTAGATCTCCCGTCCGTCCTCCTCGCCTTGGATGTCCAGGCGCGAGGCGAGCACCAGCCGGATCGAGTTGATCGCCGATATCCACCCGGGCATGTCCTCGTTGCCGACCCACACGTCGTCCGTCGCCCCGTTGACCGACCGCCACAGTATGAACAGATGCTCGGCCTTGGCGGCCGACAGGCTCGCTGAGGTCATCTCCCGCAAAGCCTCGGCCTGCCTCGGGTCTTCGGACATGTCCGGCAGGAGCCGGAACATCGCGTCGTCGATGGGCCTGCGCCCGCCCGCCCGCTCGGAGTCCGCCAGCTCGGGGTCCGCCCGTCCGGAGCTCGCGAGCCCGCCTGCGACGCCGGAGAGCTCGGCCTCGTAAGCGGCGAGCGGATCCGCCTCTGCCGCGTTGGAGCTTTCGCGTTCGGCCAGATCGGCCATCGAATGGCCGAGCATCTCGACGACGTCGCATGCCATCCGCGCAAGCAGACGCCGTTCGGTCTCCTGCGCCTTGGACAGGTAGCCGCCCCTCCACGGCCTGAACGCCTCCATCGCCCTCACTCCGCTTCTTCGATCGTCGCCCACAGTCCGTAGGACTGCATGGCTTGAGCGTCGGCCTCCATCTGTTCGCGCGCCCCGCGCGAGACGACGGCCCGGCCCTCGTTGTGCACTTGAAGCATAAGCATGCGCGCCCGGCGCCGGCTTATGTGGAAATAGCTTTCGAAAACCCACTCGACGTAGGTCATGAGATTGACCGGGTCGTTGTGGACAACCGTCCGCCAGGTCCCAAACTTCGCGGGGACCTCCGTTGGCGCTGGCGTCGAAGAGGGCGTCGACTGGCTGTTCACACAACTAGTCTACCCGTAACCACATGGTTTTGAGAGGTTTCGCCGCGGTTTTCTCCGGCGACCTCACCACCAAGCCCCGCCCGCCCATAGCGCGTCCGGCGTTCAACTCGCGTACAATTGCCGCATGGCATTCTCCACGACGTCGCTCATGACCGACATGTACGAGCTGACGATGGTCGACGCAGCCATCGCCTCCGGCACCGCCGAAAGGAAGTGTGTCTTCGAGGCCTTCGGGCGCAGGCTTCCCGGCGAGAGGCGCTACGGCGTGGTCTGCGGCACCGGGCGCCTCCTCGAAGCGATCCGCGATTTCCGCTTCAACCCCGAGGAAATCGAGTATCTCGCGTCTCGCGCGATCGTCTCAGACCGCACCGCCGAGTACCTCGCCGACTACCGCTTCGCGGGCGACGTTTACGGGTATGCCGAGGGCGAATGCTATTTCCCGCACTCCCCCGTACTCACGGTCACCGGCTCATTCGCCGAATGCGTCGTGTTGGAAACGGTCATCCTTTCGATCCTCAACCACGATTCGGCGGTGGCCACGGCCGCCTCCCGCATGACGGCCGCCGCCCACGGCCGCCCCTGCCTGGAATTCGGCGCGCGCCGCACGCACGAAACCGCGGCCGTCCACGCCGCGCGCGCCGCCGTCATCGCGGGTTTCACGGCGACGTCGGACCTGGAAGGCGGGCGCACCTATGACCTCGGCGTCGCCGGGACGTCCGCGCATTCCTTCACCCTCGTCCACGATTCGGAGAAGGAGGCGTTCGCCGCCCAAATCGCGACGATGGGCACGGGGACCACCTTGCTGGTGGACACCTACGACATCGCCGAGGGCGTGAACAACGCCGTCGCCGCCGCACGCGAGGCCGGCGGCGAGCTGGGCGCGGTCCGGCTCGATTCGGGCGACCTCGTCGCCCAGGCGTTCACCGTGCGCAAGCAGCTTGACGACCTCGGCGCGACGTCGACGAAGATCACCGTCACGAGCGACCTCGACGAATACTCCATCGCCGCCCTCGGCGCCGCGCCGGTAGATTCTTACGGCGTCGGAACGAGGGTCGTGACCGGCTCGGGGCATCCGACGGCGGAGATGGTCTACAAGCTCGTCCAGCGCGAGGGCGCCGACGGAAAAATGCACGAGGTGGCCAAAAGCTCGAAGAACAAGGCAAGCGTGGGCGGGCTCAAGGTCGCGGGCCGCGTCTGCGACCAGCGTGGCAGCGCCGCCCAGGAGCTCGTCGTCTCGGCCGGAAGCTGGCAGGAGGGCCTCGACTACCTCGAGCGGGCGGGCGCCCGCCCCCTTCAGGTCAAACTCGTCGACGCCGGCGCGATCGACGAATCCCGGATCGGGAAGGCAGCCATCGCAGCGGCCGCCGCCCGCCACGAGGAATCCCGCGCCGAGCTGCCCTACGACGGATGGCGCCTCTCCAGCGGCGAGCCCGCCGTCCCCACCAAAATGCTCGACATCTTCGAGGGCGACGACTGACGGCTCGTCTCGCGCATCACGGGCTTCGGCCTCCGATGCGCGATGGGTCGGTTTTCTTACTCACACCCCGCTAAAAGACTGCTTCTCTCCGGATTTTACGCCGGATCTGGAAGCGCTACATCCGCCCCACGAACCATCGGCGCACCTGCCCGATTCGGGATTCGATCTGTTCGACGGAGGCCCGCGCCACTTCCGGCCCGCCGCAGATTCGGCGGAGCTCGGCGTGGACGAAGGCGTGCGGCTGGCCCGATTTCTGCGCCCAGGCCGAGACGAGCGAGGTCAGCTCCTTGCGCACCTCGCGCCGCCGCCGCGGATCGCTGACGGGCGCCGCTTTCTTCGGCTGGGCCGATTGCGCCGCCTGGCGCTTGCGCAGAAGAGTGGTGACCTGCTCGGGCTCCAAAAGCCCGGGAATCCCGAGGAAATCTGCTTCCTCGTCGGATCCGGCCTCGGCGCCCAGCCCGAATTCGCCGCCGTCAAAAAGCGCCCTGTCGAACGACGCATCCGATTCCAGCGCCTCAAAGCCGGGGAACGCGAGCTGGTCGCTGGCCTGCTCTTCTGAATTGGCGCGCTCGAGAAGCTCGTCGTCCCAACCGTCTTCTCGCTTCTTCTCCCCCAGGGCATGGTCGCGTTCGACCTCCATCTCGGCCGCTAGGCCGAGAAGCTGCGGGACGGAGGGGAGGAACACCGTCGCGGTCTCCCCGCGCTTGCGCGCGCGCACGAAGCGCCCGATCGCCTGGGCGAAGAACAGCGGGGTCGAGGCCGACGTCGCATACACTCCGACGGCGAGCCTGGGCACGTCCACGCCCTCGGAAACCATGCGCACGGCGATCATCCATCGCTCGTCTCCAGCGGAGAACTCGGCGATCCGGTCGGAGGCGCCGGCGTCGTCGGAAAGCACCACGGTTGGCCGCTGCCCGCTGATGGCCTCCAGCCTTTCCGCGTATGCGCGGGCGGCCCTCTGGTCGGTGGCGATGACGAGGCCCCCGGCGTCGGGAATCGATTTGCGCACAGCAGTCAGGCGTTCGTCTGCCGCGGCGAGGACCGCCTGGATCCAGTCGCCCGCGGGATTGAGGGCGGTCCGCCAGGCCTGCCCGGTCATGTCTTTGGTCAGAGGCTCGCCGAGGGTCGCTTCGACGACGTCGCCCTGCTTCGTCTGCCACCGCATCTGCCCCGAGTAGCTGAGGAACATGACGGGCCGCACGACGCCGTCGCGCAACGCCTCGGCGTACCCGTACGTGTAATCGGCGCGCGAGCGGAACACGCCGTCGCCGTCGTCGGCGTACTCGACGAACGGGATCGGCGAATCGTCCGATCTGAAGGGCGTGCCTGTGAGCGAGAGCCGCCGGGCCGCTCCTTGGAAGGCCTCGCGTATGCCGTCGCCCCAAGAGAGGGCGTCGCCGCCGTGGTGGATTTCGTCAAGGATGACGAGGGTCGGCCGGGAAGCGGTGCGGCGCTTGTGAAGCCCTGGATTCGCCGCGACTTGCGCGTACGTGACGCACACTCCGTCGAAGAAGCTGCCTTCTTCGCCTTGCGCGTTCGTGAAGTCGGGGTCGAGAGTAAGCCCCACGCGCACGGCCGACTCCGACCACTGCGTTTTCAGATGCTCGGTGGGGCACACGACGGTGACCCGTCGGACAGCGCCCTTTGCCATGAGCTCTGTCGCGACGCGCAGGGCGAAGGTCGTCTTCCCCGCTCCGGGCGTCGCCACTGCGAGGAAATCCTGCGGTTGGCTAGCCATGTACGCCTGGAGCGCCTCGGCCTGCCATGCCCGCAGGGACGACGCCGTGCCCCAAGCCGCGCGTTGCGGGAAGGAGGGCGAGAGGGTCTCTGCGGCGTGGACGGAAGCGGTTTTCGGGAGTGGGTGGCTGCTCAGGCTGCTCACTTCCCGTTCCCTGGGACGTCGGGGCCGAAGGGCCACGAGGAGCCCTGCTTGCCGAGCTCGTCGCGAATGGCCTTGCATGTCGGGCACACGGGGTATCTTTCGGGATCGCGGGAGGGTGTCCACACTTTTCCGCACAGCGCCACCACCGGATGGCCGGACAGGGCCGATTCGGTGATCTTTTCTTTGCGGACGTAGTGCGCATAGCGCTCGTCGTCGCCGGGGCTGTGCTGCTCCTGTTCGCGTTCGAGGACGTCGACGCTTGGGGAACCCGCGGTCTCCGGGCTTTCTGGACCGCGCGGCGGTTCGGGAGGCAGTGTACTCATAGGGACGATCTTAACCCCGCCCGCTACGGCACGCTCAGCCCCTCCGCCGGGACGTATCCCACACGCCAAGCCTGCCCATCAAAATTGCCGCCGACATATTCCGTTCACGTTTTCCGTTCATGTTCCGTTGCGACGCACGCCTATCACCGCCCCGTCTTTTCCGCTGAACAGAAACCCTCCGTCGTGGTGAAAGCTCGTGACCATCTCACGATGGACGAGGCTGTGGTGATGCCAGCACAGCAGAACGGCGTTGGCGAGATCTGTGCGGCCTCCCGCTTGCCAAGGCAAAGCGTGATGAATCTGCCCGTGGGCAATCGTATCGGAACACCCCGGATAACGGCATGTTCGATCCCTGGCGACGACGGCTCTGGCCTGCGCAGGTGTGAACAGACGTTTTTCGCGTCCGACGTCCATCACTTCGCCGCTTGACGAAAACACGACACGGGAGACCGACGAGTCACACATCAATCGCGCCAACTGGGTCATCGACAAAGCCGAACCATCATCTAGCGTCGCCGGTTCAAGCCCCTTCAAAGCGGTTAGGTCCACGGCGGCGGGCATCACCGCCAGAAGCTTTCCAAGCTCCCGGCTTTCTTCGCGGACCCGATCGAGGCAGCGGCCAATGCGCCCCTGCCCGCAGCCGGCCTCGCAGCATCCATCGTGTTTTCGCCCTGCCGTTCGCCGCCTTTCCTCGAACAATCGGATTCGCCCTTCGAGCAACTCGCCTTCTTCTTCGACCGATCCGACTTCTTCGAACGATCCGATCTCAAGCTCGGAGCGCGAAGAACCAGGCCACTCTCCGATTTCACCGATGTGCGTCTTCTCAGCGTCGCCCCTGTTCTCGTCGCCACGCCCGTCCGAGGAAAAGCCGACGTCCAAAGACGCGCACGGCCGAGATGTTCTTTCGACCTCCACAAGCGTCGCCAAAGGCACGTGAACGGACAGGTGCGGGCGAATTCTCGCGCCTCTGCCCAGGCTGCCCTCGTCAAGCTTGAGACTCGCCAACTCAATCAAGGCCCCCGCACGCCGCTGAGGCAAGGTTCTCGCATCGTCCACGCTTTTGCGCCCCATTAGAGCACTCAACGCGGTGTCCAGGATTGCAGACGTCTCGCTCGAAAGCCAGCCGGTGACGCGCATGCCGAATCCCTCGGGCGCGAAAGCGACCCGTTCGTCTTTCGCCTCAGATTTTTCAAGCTCAACGCCCAAAGCGGGATCGTCCCTCAAAGCGCGGGCTCTGACCCGCCGTTCGAATTCCCGGGCCCCGCATCGTTTCGCCCAGGAAACGAATTCTTTTTGAACTCCTTCATCGTTCGCGGCCTTTTTCAAGACCGGGGTGGAAAAGACCTTGCGGACGACGTCGACGTGCTCGGCAAAAATCTCACCGGTTTTAAGCGCTCTCGACAGGACAGGCAAATCCTCTTCCAAGGCGCGGGCCCGTTCGATTTCCCTTGTGGCGGCCTTCGGCGACTGGCCAGAGGACCTCTCGTTCCACTGAATGAGCGTACGCATCCCCGAAGACTGCCAGCTGCACCTCTCGTCGACGGCAACGAGCACCTGCCCGCGCACAGCGCCTAAACGAGAGGCGAGTTTGGCCAGCGCCTGCGCACCTGACAGAAGCTGCTCGTCGGACAATCCGAAGACGTCCTTCTCTCCTAACTCAGAGACAAGCGCTTCCAACTCCGCAAGGCACTTGCCAAATCCGCGCCCCTCTCTGACGGCCGGAATCCGCCCTTTCCTCCCGTTGCGCACACTGAAGGTCGGCGTAGGCGCTCCGCTCTGAGCGGACGCAACGTCAAGAATGCCGACGTCGGCGCTCATGTCAACAGCCTCCTTCAACCTCAGGCCCTCATCTTTCACTTCTATTCTAGAATATATGAAATATAATGTCAAGTTTTTGTTCGAATGCTTTTCCGCTAAATATAATGTAAAACTTGAACTTTAAGAATGAATTCATCAGCAGCCGTCGACAAACCAAATCGCCAGCACATCCCTGCCTTTCCGGCACACCCCACCGCGGCACGCGTGGAGCAAGCCGGCGTCAAAGCACTTCCCCATCTCTTCGGCACAACCGCCCCAACGGCTCCGGCCCGCCGGCAAACCGATTCATAAGCAAACGAGCCCGCGCCCGAAGCGCCGGAGCACTGCCCAAACCAGCCAGACCCAAGACGCCGCCGGCAAAGCATCACCCAAACCAACCAGCCCCAAGACGCCGCCGGCAAAACGTCGCTCAAACCCTGAGACCGCCCCGCGAATCGCCGCCCCAAGCGGCCCCCCCCGATAACAAGCCCCGATAAGCAGCCCCCGGACAACAAGCAGGCCCGGACAACAAGCAGCCCCCCGACAAAAGGCGCCTCAAATAAAAATGGGGCCCGGACCAGACCCGGACCCCATTGGCTCTTTTCAGAGCAGTGCCGCTCAATTGCGGCTTTTATTCACAGCCACGTCAATGTTTTCGTGGCAACGGCCTCTGTTCGACGTCGGCATTCTCGATCGACGCTTGAGATCGTCGGTCGACGCTCGAGGCCTTTACTCGCGGTGGAAAAATTGGTTTCGCCACCTAGACTCGCAAGATCGCGAGCCTAGCCCGCAATCATTCCGTCACGGCCTTCTTAAGGGCCGAGCCAGCGGTCAGCTTGACGCCGTAACCGGCCGGAATCTGAATTTCCTCGCCGGTGCGGGGGTTGCGCCCCTTACGGGCGGCGCGCTCCGTGCGCTCCACAGCCAGGAGGCCTGTAATCTTGACCGCCTCGCCCTTCGAGAGCGAATCGACCAAGACGTCCTGGAGCGCGGCAACGGCCTTGTCGGCGTCCGTCTTCGACAGATTCGCCTTCTCGGCAATTTTGGCAATAAGTTCAGTACGGTTGATGGACATACCCATACCTTTCGTTGAAGTGAAGGGCCCGGACGGGCCACTACTTCAGTAATCTAGCGGATTTCACGGCAAACTGGCGTAAATTCGCGCATTAAGTGGCGCGTTTTAAGTGAGATGCGTAACTTTTAGGCCTCGAAGTCCATCTACGGTATGAGTAATTGCAAGGCATTTGGGCACCTGCGGGCCCGCAATCACGCTATTGGCCAAACGCCACGCAACGTGCTAGCGCCGCACTCCCCCAAAAGAGTTCCAAGGCAGCGCAGCATTCGACAAGAGAAAGGACGACGCCGGCGAGACACCAGAACGACGCCGCCAAACCCCCACAGCCACGCCGGCGAGACACCAGAACGACGCCGACATAACGGTCGCAGTCCGCCTGCGCCTGCCTGACGACGTCGAACCCGAGTCAACGACGTCGAACCGGAACTAGGCGTGTCGGATCACCGTGTTTGCGCCGATCGCAACACAGCGATCTCAGCGCGGACGAACTCATCCATCGCCGACCGCAGCACAGCCATCAGAAAGCTCCCAGGATCTACCGCCATAGTAAGTAGAGCCATGACCCAGGCGCACAGAGCGATGACAAGCGAGCGAAGGATTTGGAACCGTCACTTACCCGAACGCGGCCCACTGACGAACGCAGGCTTAATCGCATTGCGTCCGACGCCGACCGCATGGCGTCATACTCCGACGCCGACCGCAAAACGCAACCCGACGCCGACCACACGCCACACTCTTGCGCCGAGCGGAGAATGCCGTTCGGCGTCGATCGCAAGGCGCAACCCGACAGCGGCAACGGGCGCGATTTCCGTCACCCATCGAAGCCGCCTTGTTTGATTTTGAAACACGCGGAGTCCCCCGCAGGCACGCACCTTGCCGCCGGGGAATCCGTCGCAACATGCACAGGCGCAAGAATCACAGCGGTCCATAACTCAGACACCGCGGACACAGACATCAAGACCACAACCGAAACGCACGCCGGCATACACACGGGCACGGCCGGCGATGTCAGCCTCGTCGGCCCACCGGTCGCGCCGCACGCCGGCATACACACGGGCACGGCAGACGCCAAGCCCTCCACACGCACGGGCACGGCAGACGCCAAGCCCTCCACACGCACAGGCACGGCAGACGCCAAGCCCTCCACACGCACAGGCACGGCAGACGCCAAGCCCGGCGACGTCGGCGCGAGCCCGAATCAAATGGCGCACCCGGCGCTCTCGGGTAGCATTGGCCTTTTGGGCGGCATGCCCCGCCCACAGCCCTCGGGCGACGACAGACGCAAGACTCGGGCGCCGAAAAACGGAAAACTCGAGTGTAGACGGACGGAAAGGCCGTATGAAGAAGATCGTTGACGTTGTCAAGGCGCATCCGCGCATAGCGAGGTACACGTTCTACACGCTTATGGCGATCGGCGTTTTCCTCGTTGCCCGCGGCGAATTCGAAACAATTTCGGGCCCCAGCATGGCCGAGCTCTTCACCGAGGTTCCGCGCCCCACTCTGCTTGCGATCGTCGTCGGCGGGACTCTGGCCTTCACGGCGACGGGCGCCTACGACATCTTCGCCTCGCGTCATTTCGGTGTGAAGATACCGATTCGCACTTCCCTGAAAATCGGGTGGGTGGCCCAAGCCTTCAACAACTTCGCGGGATTGGGAGGCTTGACCGGAGGGACGATTCGCGCAAAGTACTACGCGAAGGCGGGCGCAGACAAAGACACGGCGCTGAAGATCACCCTGGCGGTGTGGGCGTCCAACCTCATCGGCCTGTTCGTCATGCTCGTCGCCACGCTTCCCTTTGCGATCAAATACGACCGCGGGGGCTTATGGATCGTCCCGCTCGTCATGAGCCTGTACATCCCGCTCTACTTCTGGGGCGGGAAACTCAAAATCGGCAAAATCGACTTGAGCCGTTCCCCCTTCGCACTGCAAAACTTCAAGCAGAAAACGGAGATGACCTTCGCCTCGCTGTTCGACTGGGTCGTCGCCGGCGTGTATTTCTGGGCGTGCGTTCTCCTCTTCATTCCCGAAGCGGATCTGTGGCTTTCCCTGTTCGTTTACTCGACGGGCACCCTGGTGGGCCTCATATCCTTCATTCCGGGCGGGCTGGGAACCTTCGATCTGACGGTGGCGACCCTTTTCAAGGGCGTCGGATACGACACCACGCGCCTTCTTCTGGCGATCATCGTCTATCGCGTTTGCTATTACGCGATTCCCTGGATTCTTGCCAGCCTCTACGGAGCGAGCGAGCTGTTGGCGCCGAAGATCGGTTTGGGAGACAAGCGCAAGCGCGAGGACACCCTCGTGACCGTCCTGTGGATCGGGACGCTCCTCGCCGGCGTCGTCCTCATCATTTCCGTTTTCAGCCCGGCCATTTCGAGACGATTCGACATACTCAACAACATCGTCCCCCACGGCGTCATCGAGGCGTCGCGAATGACGACGCTGCTCATCGGGATCATGCTCATCATCCTTTCCCGAGGCATTCGCGCCCGAGTCGCCAGAATCTGGGGAATCTCGTTCACGATCATGGTGGCGGGGGCGGCCACGTCCATCGCAAAAGGCCTCGATTGGGAAGAAGCGCTCATCCTTTTGGTGCTTTCCACAATCCTTTTCTCGGTGCGCAGCGCCTTCAATCGGGCTCCGCTCAAGCTGACGGCCAAGGGGTTCGTCGTCTCCGCCTTGACGATCGTCGGCATTCCCCTGGGGATCTTTCTATGGCGCCTCTACCACGACCACCAGATCGAGCGGCCCTTCCCGGACCACGGCACGGCCTTGAGACATACCTTCTTCTACGGCGCCCTGTGCGTCATCCTGACCCTGACGATCCTCTTTTCCAGGGGAGGACGCCTGGAATTCACCCCGCCGACGGAGGAAGACGTGGCCCGCTACGAGGAGTTTTTGGCCAAGTACGGCGGCAACGAGTACTCGCATCTTTTCTTCCTCGGAGACAAGCACGTCTTCTATTCCGCCAAGGGCAACGTCGCACTCCTGTACCGCCCTCATCGCAACAACCTCATCATCTTGGGCGATCCGATCGGCGACGAGAAGTGCTTCGAGGCGGCCATCGACGAATTCGTTCGATTGGCGGAAGAACATCGAATGAACGTCGCGATCTACGAGCTTTCGGCGAAGTACCTGGCCACATGCGCCGATCAGGGCTTCACCTTCGTCAAGATCGGCGAAGACGCGATGCTCAACTTGGAAACCTATTCGAATGTCGGAAACAAGGGCAAAATCTTCCGGCGCATGCGCAACCGCATGGAGGAAAAGGGAACCCACTTCGAGCTCATCGAACCTCCATTCACGCAAGAGTTCCTCGACGAAGTTCGATCCGTTTCCGACGCTTGGATCGGCAAACGCGAGGAGATGGGATTCTCGCTGGGGCGCTTCGATCCGGCCTATCTTGGGAGGGCTCCCATCGCCGTCGTGCGCAACGAGAAGCGGATCGAGGGTTTCGCCTCAATCATGCCGGCCAGCCCGAATGTCGCGTCTATCGACCTCATGCGCATTCGTCCGGACGCACCCGGAGGCACGATGGACGGAATCTTTGTTTCCCTTATCGAGTGGGCGCGCGACGCCGGGTATGAGTACTACAATCTCGGAATGGCGCCGCTGTCGAACACCGGACGGGCCGTCTATTCGGGAAGCAAACAGAAGGTCGTGCGCTACATCTACGACTTCGGCAACCGCGCATACAATTTCAAAGGCTTGCGCTCCTATAAGGAGAAGTTCCGGCCGGAGTGGACCAGCCGCTACCTCGTCTATCGCAACGCCGGAGTGCTCGTCTCCACGCTGCTGTCGGTTCTCGACGTCATCCACCGTCCGCCCCAGGCGAGCGCGATCGGCGTTCGGGACGTTCTCGCAGACTTCCAAGCCGGGCGCTCCTCCCTCCTGGCGAAGGGGCTCGGACGCCCAACGGTCGATCACGGCACCGGCCGCCCCGATTTCGAGGGTCCGCGCAGGGGCGCCCCTGCCGCAAAGAATTCGGCGAAGAGGGACGACGCCGCAGCGCCGAAAAAGAGCAAGGTCCACAAACAGAAGGGCCGCGCGATCGCGCCGAAGGCTCCCATTGCCGGCGAGGCGAGAGCCCAGGCCGAGTCGACGAAGAAGTCCGAGCCGACGCCCAAAGCCAAACTCGAACCCGGGTCGGCGTCCGCCCCCGGAGCTGGGTCGTCGTCCAAACCCGGAGCCGGTTCGATGCGCGAGGCCGACGCCGATGAGACACCGGCAAGGTCCGAGGCCGAGGAGCTAGGCTGACTTCTTCTCGGTAACACACGATAACCCGCATCGAAACCGCTCTCAGAGGCAGCCCCGAACCGCTTGTTGGGATCCGGGGCTGCCTCCTGTATGGGCCGCCAAGCAGTTTGCGCTGACAGTTAGCGCTGATACCGGCGGTCTGCGTTGCCTCCGGCCTCTGTGCTGGCGCCGTCAGTTCTTGCTAATCGTTGAGATGCGCTATAGCGTAATCCGCCTCACTGGCGGTGAATTTCTCGCCGTGCTCGCTGGTGAGCTGGTCGCGAATGGCCTGGGAAGACATGTGCATGGTCTCTTGGTACCCCTTTGCCTTGGCAAGCGCGTTTGCGTTGTAATCAGCTTGAAGGTTATCGACAGCGTATTGAGCAGCCTCAGCAGAGAATTTATCGGCGTACGGACTGATTAGCTGGTCGTAAATGCCTTTCTTCGACATATGCATGACGTTCGAGTAGCTTTTAGCCGACTCGAGCGCGTTCTGGTACTCGCGAGGAACTTTAGGCTTAGCCTCGGGAGTCGGCGTCGCAGCAGGGGCGGTCGCTTCCGAGGCGCTTTGGGCCTGAGGCGCAGCTTTAGCCTCGGGCGCGCTTTGAGACTGGGACGCGCTCTTTGAGCTCGAGGTCTTTCCCTCTTCAAGAGCCCGCCCGATCGCAGCGATCACAACAATCGAGACAATAGCAATAAACCACCAACGTTTATAGAAGGGTTTCTTCAACTGCGGTCTAGGCGCCGTTGGGACTGGCGCCCATGTGGGCGCAGGAGTTGACTGGGACATTGAATCCTCCTTGATTCTTCCCTGTAAATGGTGAGCGTCTATTAGTCTATCGGAACGCTCACTCTCAGACTGTCTGTTTGGCCTCCAAGTTTTGACCAATCTTCCTCGTCTTCTCCCTTTCCCTTTGCCGCCTTGCTTCCTGCGCCAGAGACGACGGCCTCCCACGACGTGAGCACCCAAGAGGCGAGAGTTCGGGGCGGGCTGGCGAGGGGAAAGCCCGTCCAACTTCCGCCACTCCCGCCGAGCGGGAGCTAGGACGGAGGCTAAGCTTGCACAGCGACGCTGATTCGGCAAACGGACGCTGAAAGACTTGCAGGCAGACATGAATAAAAAGGTCCTGCAACGTCAAAACGACGTCACAGGACCTCAAAGTGTGGAGATGGCGGGAATTGAACCCGCGTCCGACGATGCTTGCCCAAGTATTCTCCGGGTGCAGTTCGCAGTGCGTTGTTTTCGGCCCCAGCGCTCACGCGAACAAGTCGCTGACAGACCTAGCAGCGTAAGAGTTCCGAGCGGGCCCGCTGCATACCCGCTCGGCAGTGGCTTTCAAAGTCGACGCCAGATTCTAAGAGGAAAGCACCCCTAGGCTGACGGATTTCGGAGCTCGCTCAGGCGGCGAGGGCGAAATCGGTGCTCTTGTTCTTGGCACCTATTGGTTTGCAGAGAATCGTTAACGAGATGACTCTACATCCTCGACCCGCTTCCCTTCGGCGCACAGTCGCCGTCGAAACCGATCATCCCCGTATTCTGTTCTCATTGAACGCGCCTCTATTGAAGCCCAACTATTCTATATCGATTCTCCGTCGAATTCCAGGGGCAATTCGTCCGCACACGCCGCCCGCATGCACGCGTGAGCGCCGGCATAGGATTGCCGACGGCGAAAAGAGACGAGCGTCGCGGACAGCCAAGAATAGAGCGAAGACAATGAATATAGGATGCAAAACGAGAGGGACACGCGATGAAGAAAAGCTCGGCACGCAAGGGCTCAACGCGCAAGAGGCTAACCCTTGCAGGAGTGGCTGCTTTTGCGATAGGCGGAATGATCGGCTGCAACGCGCCTTCCGCCTCCGAACCCCAAGCGGCCTCAACGTCTAAAGGGGGCGCCGCTCAGAGGACGTCTCCCCCGTCCGCTTCGGCCAAAGCCCGCGGAGCCTCCAACGTTCGCCGGGCTTCGGGGCAATCGCCGTCGTCGGCCTCGTCTCGCAAAGATCTCAACGACCTCAAAGGCGCCAAGCTCTCCATCACCATCATGGGCGACTCATACTCCTCGGGCGTCGGCGGAGGCTCCTACTCCGGCGGAAGGTGCTTCCGAAGCTCGAACAGCACGGGAAACCTCTATGCGGAGGGCCTTCGCAAACGCGGCGCCGACGTCGAGGTCCGCGACGTCTCGTGCGCAAACTCGCGAATCGAACAGGTCACGATGAGCCAGAAAAGCGCCGTGCTCGGCAGTTCGGTGATCAACGGGCCGCAGGCGGACGGCGTTTCGAGCGGCACTGACCTCGTCGTCATGACGATCGGAGGCAACGACATGGGCTTTGGCAGCCTTCTCAAAACGTGCCTCATGTCTAAAAGCCAGGCGGATGAATGTCGAAACAGCATCGCCGAAGCCAGGCGGTCCCTTAACGACGTCGAAGGCAAGTACCGGCGCATTTTCAGCGCAATCCGTCAACGCGGCCTGCGTTCGGACGCCACGATCGCGGTCATGGCCTACCCAACGCTCGTCCGCGACGATTCCTTCACGCTGCGCGACAGCTCGGGCGGCACGGTGCGTGTCAGCGATGAAATCCGGGCTCTGAGCCGGGAGGGCAACAAGAAGATAGCCGAGATCGTCAAAGCGGACAACGCGTCCCATCCTGGGCAGACGGTATTCGTCAGCGACGTCCCCGATCGTTTCGAGGGGCACCAGCCGCATGCCGACCGGAGCAAGGACGACGGCGACGGTCTGTGGATCCATCCGGTAAATTACCTCACGGTCGGCAACTTCATCAGCTGGTATCACCCGAATGCCGCAGGATACCGCCAGTACGCCGCGGCGCTCCGGGACAAGTTGAAGTCTGCGGGCTTCGAGAGGTCGCTTGCGAAGAGGAAAACCCCCGGACAAGACAAGACTTCCGGGCAGGGCCGCGCCTTTAAGCAAGGCAGCGCCTCCGGGCAGAGTGACGTTTCCAAACGGCGCGAGAGCTCCAAGCAAGGCTAGAGCCGCGCGCCCACAAACCCGAGCGCCACACAAAGGCAGGCCGCAAAGCCTCGGACCACGTGCACGAGCCAGTCGACGGGGCGCAGGAGCCCGCTGAAAGACGGCGCTCGGAAGGCGCGCCGCCCAGCGCGGACCTGTTCCACGGCGTGCCCAACCCGAGGCTCGATCCTCCGAATGGGGCTGGCAGATCGACCCAGTCGGCCTGCGAATCGTTCTCAACGACTACTGGCAGCGTTGGGGGATAGCCGCTGTTCATCGTCGAGAACGGTCTGGGCGCCAAAGACGAGCTGGTGGAAGCAGGCGGAGAGCTTACCGTGGAAGACGACTGCCGCATCGACTATCTTCCGCGACATCTCGTGCAGGTGCCGAAGCGGTGGAAGACGGCGTCGACGTCCTCGGGTACGCGTCACGGGCGCCCGTGGATCTGGTCAGCGCCTCCACAGCGCAGATGAGCAAGATACGGCTTCATCTACGTCGACCGCGACGACGACGGCACAGGCACCCTTAAGCGGTATCGAAAGAAATCCTTCCGCTGGTACCGCTGCGTCATCGCCAGTCGCGACGCCGCTTTGTGGGAGGCAGCGGGGTGTGAGAGAGGGCGGATGCGGGGCATGCGCTCGCTGGCGATCCGCCCGGTTCAAGGCGCCACGCAGATCGCCGTTTTCGACGTCAGTACTGCAGCGCTTCCTTGGCGGCGTTCTTGATTCCGCGCCACATTGCCATCCCCCACAAGGGAGTCTTGTCGAGGTACTCGAGCCATCCCGTAGAAAGATTCACGGAGCACGGCAGCGCGAAGGCGGAAAAATGAGAGTCCGGCTTGCGTTTCGTATAAGAAATGACTTCTGGGTTCGGCGTCGTCTGGCACATTACCGGGTAGATTCCAATACCCTTCTGCAGGCCTCGAGGCACGCCCTTGTAGTTGTTCAGTGCGAAGGAAACGCAAGACTCTGTGAACTGCTGCATCATCAACCCGTTGCAGGCGTCGTTCTGGGTGAGGAAGAAGAACTGATGGATGTTGGCCAACGCCCCGGAGAAACGCTGGTTCACCATGAGATAGCTCGAGAGCTCAGGTATGTAGGTCGGCGGCACCTGAAGACGCGCTGACACCTTTCCAAGGTATGCACCGAACGGCGTATTGGAATCAGGATCCTGCGACATCGGCTGCTGAGGCTGCGCAGCGGGCTGGGGTTGCTGCGAGACGGGCTGAGCCTGAGCCATCTCCGGCTGCTGCATCGGCGATTGAGGGCCGGAAACGGCAGGGCTCTGCGTGGAGTGGGCGCGATTGACGGGCATTCCGCAGTTGCTGCAAATACTCGCGTCGTTTGGAAGGGCTACGTTGCAATTTGTACAGAACATGTGTCACCTTAAGCTATTGTTGGAACCATTTGAGTCTAGTTGATTGTCACCTCAGGCCAAAGTCCAGGCCGTGTGGTTTTCGACAATGAAGATCGCTGGCGACCGCCGCCGGAGGGCGGAAGTGGAGCAGCTCACTTTCTTGGAGCGCATCGAGAATCGCGGCCGAAAGCCTTCGATCCGCCTCGTACACGCACGGAGGCCTGGCCGGATCTCTAGCGAGACCTCGTCCACTACATGGCACGAGACGCCGCAACACCCAACGAGAAATGCGATCGCGCCCGATGGATTGAACTCTACGGCTGCGCTTCCGAGCACGTCCAGCGAGGCTACGCCAATGCCATTTCGGCGGCCTTTTTGACTCCGTTCCACATGGCGAGCCCGTAGACCGGCGTCTTCTCCATCCACTCAATTCGTCCCGTCGACAGCTCCACCGAGCAGGCCAGGGTGAAAGAAGAATAATGCATATCCGGTTTTTGCTTGGTAAAGGCGATCACCTCGGGATTGGCGACGGTCTGACACATCACCGGATAGATTGCCACGCCTTTCATCATGCCTCGCGGCGCACCCTGGTAATTGTGGAGAGCCCAGGAGACGCAAGCGCTCGTGAACTGATGCATCAGCGCGCCGTTGCAGGCGTCGTTCTGTGTGAAGAAAAAGAACTGGTGCATATTCGCCATGACTGCCGACATGCGTTCCGTCACCATGAGGTAGCTCGAAAGCTCCGGCAGGTAGGAAAACGGCACCTGAAGACGCGACGACGCCCTCCAAAGGTAGGCGTCGAAAGGAGTGTCCGGACGGCTGCCGAATTGCGGCGCAGAATGAGCGTGAGGGGCTGCGGACTGCGACGAAGCAGGGCCGAAATCGGATGAAGGCTGCGCGGCGGCGAAGTTCGACCGAGGCTGCACAGGGCCCAAATCGGGCTGAGACTGCGGCGCACCCGGCCCGAAATTCGGCTGGGATTGGCCGGGGCCGAGATCAGGCTGCTGCGAAGCTGGGCGGGAGTCAGGCCTGGGCTGAAAACGACCGAGGTCGGGCTCAGGCGCAGAGGCATGGCCTCCGCTCAGATTCGATTGAAAGCCGGGATTACCGTGAGGCGCCGTCCCCTGTTGGAATGGGCCGCCCTGCTGCATGGGGCCCCGCTGCGAAGGAAAAGACTGAGCGGGACCGTAAGACTGAGCGGGACCGTAAGACTGAGCTGGGCCATAAGGCGGGGCGGAGCCTCCTTGCGCCGTCGGCGGTCCAGAGGGTATCGGCCCATAACCCCACGGGCCCTGCGAGTAACCGGGGAAATCTTGCCGATAGCCTGCCGGACCTCCGGATTGGCCCGTCGGGGCGTTCTGATAAGGGAACGGCGTTTGGTTGATGTGGCTGAAGGGATGATTGGGCGAGGCGTTGTTGACCGGCATCCCGCATCTGCCGCATACACCGGCGTTTCCCGGAAGAGCCGCGTTGCAATTCAGGCAGAACATCGGCCTCCTTCCAAACCAGCGTTTTCCATAAGCCTGATTCTAACGCGCAGCCGCTTTCACCCCATAAGCAAGCGTACTGTGAGCATGCGAATACAAATAGTTTCACCGCTCCTCTTACCCGTCCTGCGGTTGTCCATGGAGTCGATTTAATGCGGCGGCGTTGTTTTAACGGTGAGAATAGCGTTTTAGTCTAGAGAAGGGCATTCAGCGCAAGGGTTGCCGTCTAAGAGTCTTCAACGTCGATTTTGTCGGACGCCTTTCGCGGTAGCGTTCGCGATCATTAAGAGATACGGTAGAAAGAGAAGGTTCCCTTCATCAAAGGACGACAGCATGAATCGGGTTGTGACATCTGGTCAGGCTGCCACGGCAAGGTTGGGTTGCGACAACAGAACAAGGTTGGGTTGCGACAACAGAAAGTGAAAGCCATGAAGAAGTTCCTAGCGATCTCAGCGGCTCTCGGTCTGCTCGCCGCTTGCGGATCGACGCCTGACCAGGATTCGAAGTCATCAAGCGCCAACGGCTCCACAAACACCGACGTCGCAAAACCGTGCGTCGGATCGATTAGTTGGAACAGCGGCTCGACTCCCCCGCCGTATTCGTCGCGATGGACCCTCGTGCTTTCTGCCAACGGCGCCAAAGCGTCGTTTTCACACGGCCCGAGCTATGGAGCAAAACCCACGTTCGAAGCAAAGGAATTCTCCGTCGACGCGCGAAAGTCAGAGGCCTTGTGCAAGGTTATCCGTGACATCCCATCGGAATGGGAGCCCAAAGTAGGCGGCCCCGTCATGGAGTGGAAGGTGACAGGGGCCTCAGGGGGCGCCACCAACGACTACTTTGGCCCCGCATACAAGGCAGCGCTAGAGATCATCGGATCGCAGCGTCTCGATGAGGCAAAAAGCAAGTTCAGCCAGTGGGCAGACGAGTACAAGAAATCGCGTGAAGCCAGCCCTCATACATGATCGGCGCAACGCATTGAGCACTGCGGATTTCTGCGTTCAATGAGCGTGTTCTGTCCGCTCTAGAGGCGACAGTGGTAACACTATCTCGCGGTGTAACCGCGCTTGTCGCTAAGAACGCAAACGACGCCGGGCGGCGGCCATCGCGCGCTCCGCGTACCTGTCGGCGTCGCGACGGCGGATGGTCTCGCGCTTGTCCCACTCCTGCTTGCCCTCGGCCAAGGCGATCTCGACTTTCGCCCGCCCGCGCAGGAAGTAGAGCTCGAGCGGAACAATGGTCAGCCCCTTTGACTGGACCTTCTGCATGAGCTTGCCGATCTCCTGTTTGTGGAGCAGAAGCTTGCGCTTGCGCGTGGGCGCGTGATTCGTCCACGTCCCCATCGCGTATACCGGAATGTTCGCGCCGTGAAGCCAAGCCTCGCCGTAGCGGTCGATTTCGACCCAGGCGTCGACCAGCGAGGCGCGCCCCAGCCGAAGGGCCTTGACCTCGGTGCCGGTCAGCGACATTCCCGCCTCGTAAGTGTCAAGGATGGAATACTCGTGCCGCGCCTTCTTGTTGCGCGCGATCACCTGCTTTGCGTCGGCTTGCGCCTTCGCCTTCTGGGCCGCCGTCGGCTTCCCGTCTTTCTTCTTAGCCACGGGATCCTCCTTCGCTAGCCCCGGCCGACAAGGCGTCCATCCTACCGCCTTCGCCGGCGTCTGGCCAACGACGCGGGGATTCGGCCGGCTTCCCGCCGGAGGCGACCCGGCAATGCGAAACACGTTGCGCACCGGGCCGAACGTTCGACGTCGTCCCTCGAAAAGGACGACGCCGAACAAACACATCGGACGCACGCTCCCCCGCAAAAGGGCGGAGCCTGACGGAACCTTGAGAAACCGGAAGTCCGTGAACTGAAGCCGTCGGAAAGGGTCGGAAACCAGAGCGGTCAGAGAACCGGAAAGGGTCGGAAACCGGAGCGGTCAGGCAACCGGGAAGCGACAGGAAGCGAAACCGTCAGAAACCGGGAAGCGACATCGGGTTGATGACCTTTCCGTCGCGCCATACCTCCATGTGGACGTGGCATCCGGTGACCTGGCCGGTCTGGCCGGTCCACCCGATGAGCTGACCCTTTTTGACTGTCTGGCCGGCGGAGACGGCGAAACCGGACATGTGGTTCGTCACGACGACCCACGAATGCCCATTGACGACTCCGAGGTTGAGGAACACCTGATTTCCGTGCGTGGAGTTGCCTGGGGCGGGAACCGTCTTCGCGACGATCCCGTCGCCGGCCGCGACCTGCGCCTGCCCGCAGCGGGACCTGAGGTCCACGCCGTTGTGCATGTAGTACCCGCCGAAGGGGTAGTAACGCATGCCGAAAGGCGAGGTCACCTGAAGGGGCCGCGGAATGACGGGAACGAGGAAGCCTCCGCCGACGACGGACTGGCCCGCGCCTCCCCCGCCGCCCGCAGGCTGCTGGGGCTGCGCGGGCGCCGCGGGGGCTTTCTTTGCGCTGTTCTTCTTGGCCTCGGCCTGAGCCGCGGCAGCCGCGGCCTCCGCCTTGCGGCGGTTTTCGGCGTCGATCGCCGCGATCTGAGAAGCCGTGGCGTCGCGGGCGGTGTTGACCTCTTGGATCGACGTCTGGAACTGGCCCTTTTGAGCCTCCAGCTGCTGGGACTGCGTGGTGTACGTCGTTTGAAGGGAAGACAGCTGCTTGGCCTTCGACTCCGCGGCGGTCTGCTTGCTCGTCTTGTCGGCCACGAGCGCGTCCGCCTCCGACTTCAGCTGGGCGACTCTCTTGCGCACGGCGCTCTGGCGGGCCTGGCGATTTCGCGCCATCGCCGTCTTCTGCTGGACCTTCTGGAGCGCCGCGGTCTGCTTGCGGAATGCGGCGCGAGTGGCCGAAACCGAGTTGTAGAAATCCTCTGAGGACCGCGAGCCGACCATGAGGTCCCACGTGCTCGGGAGAGCGTCTCCGCGGTACTCGGCGCGGGCGACCGTCCCCAGGTCCTTGCGGGTGACGGCGATGGTCTTCTCGCCCGAACGGACCTCTTTCTCGATCGAGCTGAGCTCAGACTGCGCTGCTTGAAGCTGGCCCGCCACGGCTTCCTGCTGGCGGGTGGCGGCAGCCAGCTCCGATTTCGCCGTTTTCAACTCGGCTTCGGCAACGGGAATCTGAGCCTGGGTCTGCTGGAGGTCGAGGTAGACCTTTTGCAGATTTGTGTTCACGCCTTCGAGCGAGGACTTGTAGTTCTCGATCTGGCGCTCCTGCTCTTGCTTTTTCTTCAGCAGGTCGTCACGCTCGTCCGCCTGGGACGGGGACGTTGCGGCGATGGCGAGAGCCGCCGCCGCGAAGGCGCAGAGGAAGCGGGAGCTTTTAATTGACATAATCAGACCTTTGCATAGCGACGCAGTGTGATCCATGAAGCCGAAGCGGCCACGAGCACCGCCCCCACGACGAGCCATGGGGCGATGACGAACAGATCGCTGGTTTGGATTTGGCGGATCCACGTGACGGTGTCCGACAGCCACTCCTGTATGAAGTAGACGACGGCCGCCCACAGGCCTCCTACCGCCAAAAGCGATCCTATGAGTGCAGCTGCCGCTCCCTCCAATATGAACGGCAGCTCTATAAAGAAATTCGATGCGCCGACGTACCGCATGATCTCGGTTTCGTCGCGTCTGGACATAGCCGACAGGCGGATGGTCGTAGGTATGAGGAGCAGGGCTACGACCACCATGACCACCGCGAGGCCCGCGGAGACATAGCTGAGCCTGTCAAGGACCCTGATGAGCGGATCAACCTGCTGAGACTGGTCTTCGACCGTCTCCACTCCCGGGCGGCCGGTCAGAGTTTCGGTGACTTTCTTGTAGTCGCTCGGGTCGGTGAGCTTGATGCGGAAGGAGACCTGCATGTCCTCCTTCGTCACGCCGTCTTCGAAGCCCGATCCCTTCATCTGCTTGCGGTAGTTTTCGAGCGCCTGGCCTTTCGTCTCGAACCTGAACTTCTCGACGTACTTGGACAGCTGGCCGTCCGTGAGCTCCTTGCGAATGGCCGCGATCTGCTTGTCGGTCGCCTCGCCGTCGGCGCAGCCGGCCTTGTTGGAATTGGCCGGGCACATGAAGACGGAGATTTCGAGGTCGGAAAGCCACTGGTCGCGGACCACGCCGATCTGCTTTTGAAGCAGCGACGCCGACCCGATGAACAGAAGGGAGACGAAGGTGACGAGCATGACTGAGACGGCCATGGCCCGATTCGACCACAGCCCCTTGAGGGTTTGGGTGCTGATGAAACGCAGCCTCACCGCTTTTCACCTCCGTAGACGCCGCGCGCCTCGTCCCTGACGACCATTCCGTCTTTGAGTTCGACGACGCGCTTGCGCAGCTGATTGACGATGCTCTGATCGTGGGTGGCCATGACGACCGTCGTGCCCGAACGGTTGATGCGGTCAAGCAGCCGCATGATGGACATCCCCGTTTCGAGGTCGAGGTTTCCGGTGGGCTCGTCGGCCAGAAGCACCTGCGGCCTGTTGACCATGGCCCGGGCGATCGCGACGCGCTGACGCTCGCCGCCCGAAAGCTCGGTCATGTAACGCTTCTCCTTGCCTTCAAGGCCGACCATCTCGATGACCTCGGGCACCTCGGTTTTGATCCTGTGGCGCGGCGCGCCGATGACCTGAAGCGCAAGCATGACGTTCTCGTAGGCGTTCTTGTCGCCGAGCAGTCGGAAATCTTGAAAAACGGCGCCGATCTGGCGGCGCAGCAGCGGCACGCGGCGCTGGGAGACCTTCGACAGGTCTTTTCCGAGAACGTGGACGTGGCCGGACGTGGGGCGCTCCTCCGCGAGGATGAGCGAAAGCATCGTGGACTTTCCGGAGCCCGAGGGGCCCACGAGGAAGACGAACTCTCCGCGCTCGACGTCGATGCTGACATCGTCGAGGGCAGGGTGAGCGCCTCTTTGGTAGAGCTTCGTCACCTTGTCGAATGTGATCATAAAAACCGCCGAATTGATAGCGCCATGGGTCGAATAGACCTTACGCATCAACGGACGGTTTCTCTCCTAGGCGCGCCGACGACGTCGAAATCCGGGCGAAGGCCGCCTGCGGACGGAACCTGTCTCTCGTCGGCCGAGCCTCTCTGCCGAATTGGAAAGCTCTCGGCTCGCCGGGCTGGCTGGCGCCGGCCGTTTGCGGGCCGGCGCCGTCGTCATTCTCCTTCGCCGGCCTTGACGCCCGTCGCCCGCCATCGGATGCCGGCGTCGATGAAGCCGTCGATGTCGCCGTCGAACACCGCCTCGGGGTTGCCCGCCTCGTATCCCGTCCGCAGGTCTTTAACCATCTGGTAAGGCTGGAGCACGTACGAACGCATCTGGTCCCCCCACGAGGCCTTGATGTCTCCGGCAAGCTCCTTCTTCTCGCGGGCCTCCTCCTCCTGTTTCAGGAGCAGGAGGCGCGATTGGAGCACTCGCATCGCAGCGGCCCTGTTTTGGATCTGGGACTTCTCATCCTGCATTGAGACGACGATCCCGGTTGGAATGTGGGTGATGCGGACCGCGGAGTCCGTGGTGTTGACGGACTGCCCGCCCGGGCCTGACGAGCGAAAGACGTCGACGCGGATGTCGGCTTCGGGAACGTCGATGTGGTCGGTTTGTTCAATGAGGGGGATGACCTCAACTGCGGCGAAGGAGGTTTGACGCCTTCCCTGGTTGTCGAAGGGGCTGATGCGCACGAGTCGGTGCGTTCCGGCTTCGACTGACAAAGTTCCGTATGCGTAGGGCGCACTGACCTCGAAAGTCGTCGATTTGATCCCCGCCTCTTCGGCGTACGACGTGTCGAGCACTTTGGCGCTGTAGCCGCGGCGCTCGGCCCATCGCAGGTACATGCGCTGGAGGATCTGGGCGAAATCGGCGGCGTCGACCCCGCCGGCCCCCGAGCGTATCGTCACGACGGCCTCGCGCTCGTCGTACTTGCCGGACAGCAGCGTGCGAATCTCAAGCTCGGACATGTCGGCGCCGACTTGTCCGAGCTCGCGCTCAAGGTCCGAGTAGAGCTCCGCGGCCGTCTCAGGGTCGGAGCCGGCTTCCTCGTCGGCCATCTCTTTGAGCGTCTCGAGGTCGTCCAACGCGGCGGACATGGCATTGATTTTGTCCAGTTCGGCCTGGGCGTGCGAAAGCTTGGACGTGACGGATTGGGCCTTGTCTTGGTCGTCCCAAAGGTCGGGAGCGGCCGACGCCTCCGTCAGCTCGGCGATGCGCTCGCGCAGCCCCTCCGGATTCGACACGGAGGAGATCTGCTGGAAGGTCTTTCGCAGAGCTTCGATTTCTGCCTGATGATCGGTTGCCACGGCCCAAGGCTACCTCATGGCGCCTCGATTGCCCGCAGTTTGGCCGAGCTCGTCGCGCCGATGCGCACGGATCGCGGCCCGAAGCCGTCGATGGACAGGCCTTCGGCCTCCCGTTGCGGATCAAGGCTTTCGCGCCGAACCATTTCGCGGACTTTCGCTTCGACATCGCGGATCGTCTTCATGGTTCGTAGACTAGACGGGGCGAAAACAGGACGCCGGCCGCCATTCACACCCTGTGGATAAGCGCCTCTCACCTGTGGATAAATCCGGCTGCTGAGAAGGTACGGTACCCAAAGCGGTGTGTAAAGAGGCATAGGCCATCGAAACGACGTAGGTTAACAACGTGAGCAATTCTCTGTATCTCGCAGCCCTCGCCGTGGCGGCGATCGACGGCTTGGAAGCCGTGAGCACGCGGCCGCCCTTCGTCAACACGGACGATTACGTCTCAGGCGGAGTGCTCGACGCGCACGGACGCCACTGGATGGTCAAATGCCCGAAGAACTCGCACGCTGCGACGATCATCGAAGCCGAGGCGGCCCTCGCGCCCAACCTCCTTCGGGAGCTGCGGCGCGGCAACCTTCCCTTCGACATCCTCCGCCCGGCCGGCTTCGTTCACGCGGCGACCGGAGGGCGGGCCGTCATCTGCCCGCAGCCTTTCGGAACGGCAATCGACTGGGAGGACATCGGGCGCGACCAGGCGCGCGAAATCGGGCGGGTCATCGCCTCCATCCATTCGCTTTCGCACGACGTCGTCGCCGACGCCGGCCTTCCCGTCTACAGCGCGACCGACTGGCGCATGCGGCTGTTCACCGAGCTCACCGACGCCGACGAGGCGAGCTCCCTCCCCCTCAACCTCCTTGAGCGCTGGGAGGACGCTCTGGAAAAGTCCTCGAATTGGAAATTCGAGCCGACCGTCGTCCACGGCGACATCGACGCCGAGAACTTCCTGTGGTCCGACGGCGGAATAGCCACCGTCACCGGCTTCGGCGAGGCGAAGGTGGCCGACCCGGCGATGGACCTTGCCCCCTTCCTCTCCTTGGAAGAAAACGTCTACGCCGCCGTCATAGACGCCTACGAGCACACCCGCGGCGCCGGCATCGACGACGCGATGTATTCGCGCATGCTGCTCATGTCCGAACTGGCCATCCCCAGGTGGCTCATGCACGGTGTGCGCACGAACAACGCCTCGATCCAGAAAGAGGCGCGAAGCATGCTTGACGACCTGTCCAAGCAGGTCGCCGAGGCCGAATCTTAAACGGCCTGCGCCTCCCCCAAGTTGGCCTCCACAGGCCGATTTCAAGCGGGCCGCCGCGGGCTCACACTCCGCCGGGCCTCCACAGGCCGATCCCCGCTTCCATCCCCGCGGCGAGCGAATCCTCGATGCGCCGGGCCACCTCCTCTTCCGTCAGTTTGGCCGCAGCGAGCGTCTGCCTGCCTTCCGGCTCTCGCAGATAGACGAAGCATGCGCCGACGTCCGCTATGTCGCGCCCGTGGGCGCGGGCCCACGCGAGCCGATAGATCGCGAGCTGCAGCTCCCGGGAAGCCAAGGCCTCCCCGTCGGGGCGCCGCCCCGTCTTCCAATCGACGATCGTCACCTCCGAAAGGCCCGGCTCGGCGGAGGTGTCGAGGACGGCGTCGATCGTGCACCGCACGACGCGCCCGCCGATCACCGCCGAAAGGCTCTCCTCGACGGCGATCGCCGGCATACGCGCCCACCTGCTTGCCTTGAACGCCTCGAGCAGACGGGCCTCCTCTTCGCGCGTGAGGACGTCCATGTCGACAGGCTGCTCCCCCTGCGCCATGACCGAGTCGATGTCGAGCCTGGCGGGACGTTCGTAGAACTCGGCGATGCGCGAATGCACCTCGGTTCCTGTGCGCGCCGCGCGGCTCGGACGCTGCGGCGTCGGCCGGCGCCATTGGGCGAGAAAGGCCGCGGGGTCTTCGTTGAGGTGGACGACGTCGGTGGCCGTGACGTACGGGCGCTCCGGCACGGCCGGGCGGGACGCCGCCTCGCGCTCGCGGATGAGAAGGTCGGCGCTCCGCCGCCACATTGCGACGCGCTCGGGCGGGACGGGGCTTTCCCCGGAATCGCCGGAGCCGCCCCCGGAGCCGTCGGGTCCGGAGGCATGCCCGGCGCCGGGGCCGGCGCGGACGACGTCGGCCGGCCACAGCGGCAGATCGGCGTTCGCGTAGTCGATGACGGGCTCGGGCGGGCCTCCGGTCCGCTCAGTCGCCTCCGCAAGGGGCATCGTCGCGGTGCACTCCTCGGTCAGCTCCGACGGCCATTCCGGGCCGGCGACGTCGGCCGCGGGGAGGACGCTCGCGCCCTTGCGAACGTCGTCGAGGAAAACCGAGCGCGGCAGGAGGCTGACGGCGTCGCCCTCGACGAAGGACGGGGGGATCTCCTTGGCGGCCAGTCCGTATCCCGCCAGGAAGAGCTCCTCCTGGGGCCGCGTGAAGGCGACGTAGGCGAGGCGGCGGGCCTCGGCGTTTTCGTGCGCGGGGATGTCGGCGCGCAGGAATCGGCTGTAGGCCAGGGCGGCGTCGAGCTTCTCGGAGAAGTCGCTCGGGCGGAATCGGGGAAGGTGCGCGCGGTCGGCCCTGAGGGGGAACGGGAAGACGGAGGGGTCCGTGGTCCATGACTTGCCAGACTCCTTTTCGGAGAACTGGGTGGAGACCATTTCCGGGATGGCGACCAGGTCCCGCCATTCGAGGCCTTTGGCGGCGTGGACCGTCAAGATTTGGACCACGCCGGCGTGCACCTCGACCTCCTCCGACGCGTCGATTCCGGCTTCCTCCTCTCCCCCGTATTCGTGGCGTTCGACGAGGTCGAGCCAGTCGACGAAGTCTCGGACCGAGGCCCCCGGATGGGCGGCCGAATACCCACGTGCCAATGCGACGAACGAGTCGAGGGACGTCCGCACCCGCTGGGAGCCTTCGGCTCGGGAGGCTGCGGCAAGGTCGAGGCCCAGCTGCGAGATGCATTTCTCAACGAGGTCGGCGAGGGGCAGGTGGACCGAGGACCGCAGCGAGGCCAGCGATTTCGAAACGAGGCTCAGGCGGTCGAAGGCCGCCGAATCCAAGGCCAAGCCTCGAGAGCCGACCCACTCCGGGTCGGGAAGGCGGCTGACCGCCTCGACGAGGCCGGCCTCGGCGCGAGGGTCGAGCGGCGCATCGCCCACGGACCGCCGCGCCAGCTCCCAAGACCATTCGCGGAGCGCCCTCATGGCGTCGCTGCCCACGCCCCAGTGGAGCAGCAGCCGCACGAGCAGCCCGCCGTGCGACGGGCGGGCGAGGACGCCGAGCGCCGCGCGCACCGTGACGATTTCCGGGCGTTCGATGAGGCTCTCGCCTCCCACGATCTCGTATGCGATCCCCCTTTCGCGCAGCGCGTCCGCGACCCGTTCGATCGAGGAGCGCTTCCTGCAAAGGACGGCGATCTCCGGCTGAGCGGCGCGCGTGCGGGCGACCTCGGCCTGAACGTCCTCGATCCTCCGGGCGATCGCCCGGTAGGAGTCCTCGGCGAACAGCGGGCGGGCTTCGACGACGCGCCCGAGGCCGCAGCCCGGCCTCGCCTTGAGCTTGCGCACTCCGGCGGCGGCCTCATCGAGGGGCGCTGCGACGGCGTTCGCCGCGTCGAGGATCGCCGCGTCGGAGCGGAAGGAGGTCGAGAGCGTCAGGCGACGAACCGGCGCCTCGCCCGCGAAGGCGACCGCGAAGTCCGCCAGCGCGTTGGCGCTCGCCCCGCGCCAGCCGTAGATCGCCTGGTTGGGGTCGCCCACCGCGCACACGGACCTGCCCTCGCCCGCCCCGCCGAGCGCGCGGCGGAGGAAGACGGCCTGGTTGACGGAGGTGTCCTGGTATTCGTCGAGCAGCACAAGGCGGTGCCTCGAGGCCGTTTCCTCGCCGATCCGCCCGTACCGCCCGAGCACTTCGGAGGCGGTCGCGACCTGGTCGGCGAACTCGACCAACCCGAGGCTCCGCTTGCGCTCCATGTAGGCCTCGACGGCGGGAAGGCACGCCAACTGCAGGGCGAAGTCCGCCTTCGTCAGGGCCCTCCAGTCCCTTTTGAGCCGCTCCCATTCGGCCGATTCCATCCCGGCATCGGCCATGTCGCCCTTCGTGAACTTCCTGGGGTCCTCCCCAAGGCGTTCGAGGGCCGCGGCCTCGCCCTCGAAGAACTCCCGCATCCGCTCGACGGAAACCCCGTTGTCGATCCCCCCGGCGGCGAGGCGCAGGGCGACCTCGACGATGCGCGCGTGGCTGTGGCGAGAGGCGACGTCGGGGTCGACGGCGCCTTCGGCGACGACGGAGTCCATGAGCTGGAAGCGCTCGGCATCGGTGACGAGCCGCGCCGTCGGGTCGGCGCCCACGAGCATTCCGTACGAGGCGGCGATGTCGGACGCGAAGGCGTTGTAGGTGGAGATCGTCGGCCGGGCGAGGGAGGATCGCGAGATCTGCCCCGTATGCGGCAGCATCCCGGCGGCCCGCAGGCGCCCGAGGGCCCGGTCCACGCGCTGGCTCAATTCGCCCGCAGCCTTGCGGGTGAACGTCAGGCCGAGCACCTCCTCGGGCGAGACGCGGCCCGCAGCCACGTGATAGGCGATTCGATTGGCCATCGTCGCCGTCTTCCCCGACCCTGCGCCCGCCGTCACGAGGATCGCGGCGTCCTCGGACTCGATGACCTCGCGCTGTTCGGGCGTCGGCATGCGGTCGCCCGCGAGCCGGCGCATGACCCGCTCGTACGTCGCCTCGCTCACGAGGTCAGCCTTCCTTGGGATTTGGCCGGGCACAGCGAGACGAAACGGCACGTGCGGCAGGCTTGCGACGGGCGCGCGGGAAATTCGCCGCCTTGCAGCAGGCGGCCGGCCTGCCTCAGGCGCTCCTCTGCGAGCGCCTTGCCTTCCGGGCCGAGCGGCCGCTGTTCGCGCTGCGCGGGCAGATTCGTTTTCTTCAGCGTCTGTCCGAGATAGACGAGCGCCGCCCCGCCGTCCGCCGGGAGGCCGGATTTGCCCATCGCCCACTGGTAGAGCTGCAGTTGGACGTTGTCCTCGGCCTGCTTGGCCGAGACCGTGTGCTTGCCGGTTTTGAAATCGACGATCCGCCTCGCTGCGCCGTCGTGCTCGACCCTGTCGATCTTGCCGCTGAGCACGACGCCGTCCTCCATCTCCACCGATATCCGCCGCTCGACCTCGGCGCTGCCGCCGCCGCGGGCGAAGTCCTCGAGATAGGAGGCAAGCCCCTCGACGAGGATGCGCGCCCGGGCGTACTCGGCCTGCGCGGCCACGGGGTCCTCAGGCTTGTCGAAAGCCGCCCAGCTGGCCTCGAAGTCGCCCATGATCTCCTCGCGGCTCGCACCAGCCGACCTTTCGGCGATCGCGTGGACGAGCGTTCCGATGTCGGCCGTCCTCCTGTCGTCCGAATCCTCCGCCCCCACGAGAGAAAGGAAGCCCCTCAGGGGGCAGTCGAGCATCGTTTCGACGCGCGACGGCGAGACGACGACGGTTCCGCCCGCCTCGATCCCCCTCGACGGCGTCGGCTCAAGGGCCTCGGCCCACGTGCACCGATCGGCCTGCCGGAATCCGGCCTCGCGCAGGCGCGCAAGGACCTCCTCAGCCTCCCGCCCGCCGGCTCCGGACCGGCGTATGTCCGCCACCAGGCCGACGACGTCGAGCTCGCCCTCGGCCGCCCGCGGGCTTTCCAAGACGAGACGGCCGGACGCCGCGGCAGCGTGGCGCACGCCGTCGGAGTCGAGCGCGGCGGAAGGGCCCTTTGCGTCGGCGACGTCGGGCGATCCGCCGGACTGACGGGCGTCGCCCGAGCCTTGCCGGCCCGCGGAGGCGGCGTCCCGGAGCTCCTCGGGCACAAAGCCCATGAGCTCGAAGAAGCGCGAGGGGCGCGCCTCCTCCGAATCCACGCAGGTGAGCAGAAGCTCGCCGTCGGCGCGGGTGACCGCGTGGTGGAGCTGGCGCAATTCGTCGTCGAGGATCTCCTCGTAGGCCTGGCGGCGTCCGGCGAGCCCGTCCGCGCCGGCGCCGGGGTCGCGCCCCGTGACGATCTGGGCCAGCCTTCCGGTCGCCGTGTACGCGTCTCGCAGCCGCATATTCGGCCACAGGCCGTCCTGGAGCCCCGCGACGATGACGAACTCCCATTGCCTGCCGATCGAGGCGTTCGGAGTGGTCAGCGTCACCGTTTGGGCGGCGGCTCCTGCCCGGGCGATCGAGTCCTCAGGCAGATCGTGCGTCTGGAGTTCGTCGAGTACGACGTCGACGGGGACGTCGACGTCCCTGTCCGCCATGCGCTGGGCCACGCGGAAAAGCTGGATGACCGAATCGAGCGCCGAGTCGGCCGCATCCCCGGCAGTCCCGCCGCGCAGAGCGGCCTCGCGCCATTCCTCGGCCTTGCCGCTGCTTTCCCACGCCGCCCACAGCACTTCCTCGGCCTGGCGGTTCGAGCGCTCGGCCGCTTCGCGCACGGTTTCGAGCATTCTGGCCGCGCGCAGCAGATCGCCGATCCCCTTGGGGGCGACCTCGCTCAGACGCGAAGGTCCTTCGGCCGCGAGGGACAAAAGCTCGGATTCGCTGCGGCTTCCCCCTCGGGCGAGCTCTCCGCCACGCAGAATCCTGCCGATCTGGCGCAGGCGGAGGGGGTCGATTCCCACGAGGGGACCGGTCAGCACGCGGACGAGCTCGGCGCTGCCGGACGCTCTGTCAAGGGCGAGGCGAACGAGCGAGAGGAGCGCGTCCACGGCGGGCTCCTCTCGCAACGGGCGGTCGGTTCCTATCTGCCCCACGGGAACCCCGCGGCGCACGAGGGCGGCGCGCAGTCCGGGGTGCGTCGAACGCGACCTCGTGACCACGGCCATCTCGGAATAGGGGATTCCCCGCAAAAGGCGCGCCTCGCGCACGGCCCGCGCTATGGCCGCCGCCTCTTCCTCCGGGTGGACGAAGCGTCGCGCACTCACGCTGTCGGGCCGCTCGGCCGCCTTCGGGTTGCGCTGGCGGACTGCTCCTCCGCCGACGCGAACGGCCTCGGCGAGGGCGTCGGCGACCCCGGCGATCTTCGGCCCCCCGCGATGCCGCTGCCGCAGAGGGACCGTTCGGCTGCCGAGCCCGCGCGGAGCCGGGGCGGCGACGTCGCCGGGAAGCGAGGCGACGCCGCCCCTGAAGCCCTGCACCGCGCAGTCGGGGTCGCCCGTGGTGACGACGGAGGCCCCGTCGGCGGCCAGCTCCGCGAGCAAACCGAGCACCGACCGCGGCGCGTTGTGGATGTCCTCGACGATGACCCAGTCCCATCGCGGCCGCGGGTGCGGCCCGGGGACGTTCGCCTCCCAGTCCCGCAAGATCGCGGTCGCCGCTCCGACGAGATGGGCGTGGTCGAGCCGGTCGGGAGCGTCGGCGGCCCCGGCAAGCGCGTCGCGCGCCGTCGTCACGCCTTCGTACAGGCCCAGAAGCTGGCCCCCCGCGACCCACATCGGTTCGCCGTGTTTTCGCCCCAGATCCTCGAGCCGCCGAGGCGAGAGCCCCAATTCGCACGCGCGAGTGAGGAGGTCGCGCATTTGAGCGCGGAAGCCACGCTGCCTCCTGAGGTCGTCGTCGACGAAATCGGGGAACTCGACGCCGGCTTCGGGGTCGGCGAGTATGTCGGACAGCAGCGCGTCTTCCTCCGGGCCGGAGATAAGCTCGGGCTCGCGCCTTCCCACCGCCTGCGCGTAGCTCTGGACGATCCCGTAGCAGAAGGAGACGAGCGAGCGGACGCTCACCCGCTCCGAGAGGGAGCCGTTCGTCAGCGACACGGCCGATTGCAGCGAGGAAGCGGCCCGCCTGTCGAGGGTGAGGACGGCGATGCGGCGGCCCAACGCCGCCTCGCGTGCGACGAGCGCGGCGACGACGGCGGATTTGCCCGTGCCCGGGGCGCCCAGAAGGCTGACGCGGCACGGTGCACGGCACGCCTCGAGGGCTGCGCTCTGCCACCGGTCGAGCTGCACGTCGCTCACCCTCCTCCTTCTGGCCCAAGGGCCCGCTCTCGCAAAGCATCCGGCTCGGCGCCGGATCGGACTGCGCCGCCGCCTGCGCGGGCAAGCCCGCAAAGACAAGCCTGCGCGCCCGCGATTCGCCGCGGTTGCCCGACCTCTGCGTTCGGCGCCAGAAGCGCCCGCGGGCCCGCGCAAGGTCCAACGTCCATACGAAGTCCAACACAAGGGTACGGTCCCAAACCGACGCATGCGGCCCGACTCCCCCGAGTTCGCCCCGAGCTGGGCGCAGACGGCCCGGCGAGCGGCTAAACCCCCGCGTCCGGCGAGAGGCTCAGCCCCTCCGCGTTAGGCCCTCGACGAACACGCCGGCGAAGGCGGGCCGGTTGCGCATTATGCTTGGTCTCGTCCCAAACCCGAGGAGTCTCTATGAAAGTCCAAATAGCCGTGCGCAATGTCCAAAGCGAAGTGGAGATCGACGTCGATCTGACCCTCGATGACCTGAAGAAGGCGTTCACCGACGCCGTGGAGACGGGCAAGCCCCTCATCCTCTCGGACAAAGACGGCAGAACCGTTTTCATCCCGGCCGACGCCGTGGGATACATCAGCACGTCCACCGGCGAGACACGCCGCGTGGGCTTCGGCTTCACCAGTTGACGAGCTTTCGCCTCGCCGACTGAGGGGGCCGGCTCCGCAAAACGGCCCGTCGCGAGCGACGAGCAGCCAGAGCAAAAGGGCAATCGCCGGTCGCGAGCGACAGGCGTCAAGACGACGTCGAAGCGTCAAGACGACGAACAGCCGGCCCAGAAGATGAAGGCAGGCCCACGCCGCATCGGGGCGTGGGCCTGCCTTTCGCCTTGGATCGAAGGCCGCGGGCTTGTCTTGCCCGAGGGCTTCTCAGCCGAGGGACTGTGTCAGTTGAGTCTGGTCGCCGGGGTGAAGGTGTAGCCGAGCTCCTTGATCCCCTTGACCGCGACCTTCAGCTCGCTGAGCGGGTAGTCGGGGTGGAAGAAGAAGCTGGCGTTGCCGTCGGTCACGACGAGGTTCTTCTTGGCGTTGTTCACGAGGTCTGCCCCGGAACGCGGCGGGTGGTTGTTGTAGGACTCGGGCTCGTAGTTGCCGAGATTCTCGGGCAGAACCTTGGTGCCGTAAATGTTCTTCACGGTGTAGGGGTAGAAGAGGCCGAAGTTGCCCTTGTTCCCCGCGTTGTCCTTGTTGAGCATTCCCGGGAAGAAGAGCTCGCGCTCGTAACGGGTGGAATAGGCCTTTTTCATGCCGAGGTAGGAGTTCCACGAGGCCGCGTAGTGGGGCGTCTCGAAGAGCTTGGTCTTGCCCAGGCCGACGCGCTTGAGCTCGGACTTGCCGAGGGACACGCGGTTGGCCGCCCAGTTGACGGAGTCCGAGGGGACCGGCCCGGCCAGCTGAACCCACGTGTCGGTCTTGCATTCGACCGGCGTCCCGCCGTTCTGCTGGGCCGTGCACCAGGAGCGGTAGAACTCGAAGTCGTCGGCGCTGACCCCGTTGTACGGGTTGTTCAGCTTGCCGTACTGGTGGGTGGTTCCGTGCTGGACGATGGTTCCGCCGTGCCGCTGGGCGTACTTGAGCAGCTTGAGCAGCTCAGGGTTCTGGTCGAAGGTCTTCGTCAAGGACTGGCCGTTGTTGTAGACCCCGTTGGCATCGACGTAGTACGGGATGGCCGCGATCTGGAAGGGAACCTTTTCCGAGATCAGGTAGTCGATGAGCGGCTTGAGGTCGTTGACCTCGGTGTTCGGGCTGACGTCTTCGATGCGGATCGCGGCCTTGCGCGAGGGCGCCTGGCCGTCGCGGCTCAGGAGGCCGTCGACGATGTCGGCGTAGGCGAGGTAGCGATCCGTCTCGTTGATGTAGGTCAGTGCAATCTCGCCGATGTAGGTCAGGCCCGAGGAGCGGACGGCCCACGGGTACTGCGAGCCGGTCGTCTGGGCAATGGACCCGCAGTTTGCGGCGTTGCCGGCCTGGTCCTTGCAGTTGGCCTGGGCCAGCACTTCGACCTTGTCCTTGTCGACGACGTGCGGGGCGATGATGCCGCTGGTGTTGTCGTCAGCCCGGGTGAGTTCCTGGGACTTGTAGCTCACGGTAGAGACCTTGTCAAGGGAGTCGATGTAGGACGTCGACGGATCCCATCCGAACCTGGCGACGAACGCCTGGCGGTCGTCGTCGTTCTTCGCGAGCTGCCAGATGTTGAAGCCGGACCACAGCACCTTGGCGTCGCCGGTGAGGACGTCCTCGATGAAGGCGCGCGGGAGCGGCTCGTCGTAGTTCGATCCGACGTACATGACCGCCGTGTAGCGGCCCGCCAGGCCGGAAGTGTATTCGGAGACGGGAAGGGCGGTCACGCTGCCTTTGTGGCTGGCGAGCATCCCGGTCCCCAGCGCGTAGTATTCGCCGAGCTGCTTGTACTCCCCGTGGGTGTCATAGAGCACGAGGGCCTTGGCGGAGGCATTCTTGTTCCCCCACACCTTGGCGGAAGCAGGAACGGCCGGCACCTTGCGGGCAAGCTTGCGCTTTGCCGGCTGCTGGGCCTTCTTGGCGACGGCCTGCGGGGACTCCTTGAGGTTGACGGTCGCGCCGGAGTCGAGCGACAGCGGAAGCGCCCGCTTCTTGGCGGCCACGGGCTCGGGCACGCTGCGAACGGGATTGTCGCCCGTCACCGAGGCTGAGCCGTCGCCTCCGTCCTTTGCGGCCTTGGCCGCGGCAGGAGTCTGCTTTCCTCCGCCGACCCCCAAGAGGCTGGCGGGGGCGGAAGGCGATCCGTCCGGATCGTCGGCATAGGCCGGGCCCAAGACGAACATGGACGAGCCAATGCCCATTGCCACAAGCGCGGCGCTCAACCGCCGCTTCCGTGAGCCGCGCGAAGCGGACATGACTTTGATTTGCATAGTTTGTTTCCCTTTCAGCGCGCCCACCGGCGAGGGAGGGCATCGTGGATTGTCAACGTCGGCCGAACGTTTATACCAGGGATCGCCCGGCCGACGGCCTATTGCCGAGCCGGGTCGAAGTCGGCGACTGCCTCGCCTCGCCCGAACAGCTCCGCGGTCGCGGCTAGAACGCGCTGGCAGGCGCGTCCGTCGCCGTAGGGGTTGACCGCGTGCGCCATGGCCGCGTAGGCGTCGGCATCGTCGAGAAGACGAGAGGCTTCGGCAAAGATTCGGTCGGAATCGGTTCCGACGAGTCGGGCGACGCCGAATTCGACCGCTTCGGGCCGTTCGGTGTTCTCCCGCAAAACTAGGACGGGCTTGGAAAGCGCGGGCGCCTCCTCTTGGACTCCGCCCGAATCCGTGAGGACGATGTCCGCCCTGTTCATCACCGTACAGAATGCCCCGTAAGCAAGAGGCTCCGTGACAATGATATTCGACAGCACGCTCACATGGGGCAGGAGGGCCTCGCGCACCTTCGGATTGCGATGGACAGGAAGGGCGAAGACGACGTCGGGGTGCTCCCGGGCCAGGCGCGCCACGGCCTCCCCTATGCGCTCCATCGGCGCGCCCCAGGATTCGCGGCGGTGGGCCGTCACCAGCACGAGCCTGTGCGAGGGGTCGGAGACGGCCGCGTCGAGAGCCGCGTCCCCGCTGGGCACATACCGTTTGACGGCATCGAGCAAGGCGTCGATGACGGTGTTTCCGGTCACGTGGATGGTCTCGGACGCGAAGTTTTCGCGAAGGAGATTCTCCTTGCTCGCGGGCGTGGGCGGAAGGTGGAGGGCGGCAAGCTGGCCGATAAGCCGTCGGTTGCCCTCCTCCGGGAAGGGAGACCATATGTCCCCCGTGCGAAGGCCCGCCTCGACGTGGACGACGGGAAGCTCGTGGTAGAAGCCCGCCAGGGCGGCGGCGAAGGCCGACGTCGTGTCGCCTTGGACGAAGACTGCATCCGGCCTGCGATCCTCGATGACGCGGCCCACTCCTTCGAGAGTGCGCGTGGTCACCTGCGTGAGCGTCTGGCCCGGGCTGTGGATGTCCAGGTCGACGTCGGCGGCAATGCCGAAGAAATTGTGGACCTGGTCGAGCATTTCCCGATGCTGGCCCGTCACCGCGACGATCGGGCGGAAGCGCGCGTCGTGGTTGAGGGCGTGGACAAGCGGGGCCATCTTGATGGCCTCGGGGCGCGTCCCGTAGACGAGCATGACGTCGATGGGTTCGGCAGGAGAATTGGTCATGGTTGTGTTGCCCCTTCAGGCTTTACGATCCTTTGGCGATATTTGTGAAGGTGACTGCGGCGTCTTCCGTGTAGAGGGCGACGCTTCCCGAAGGGTAGGGCCTCTCGGAGTCGGTGACGTCGGCCAGATGCTCGCCGTCCACCGAAACCGTGAACTGGGCCGGCCCCTTCTGCTCGACGGTCACTTTGTAGCTCCCTCCGACGGGGAACTTTCGCGCGTCCCCGCTGGCGAGGAACCGTTGGCTCCCCTTGTAAGCCGGGTCCTGCTTGGATATCTCCCATCCGTTGGGCTTGAGGACGACGGCGTAGAAGTGGCTCGGATCCTGATACCGGAAAAGGAACCAGCCGACCTCCCATGGGTTGGGCTTGCCTTTGCGCACTTGAGACGTGGTCTTGACGGTCGCGCCGACGGTGCCCGACCCGCCTGCCTCGGCCACCACGAGCGCAGCATGGGTGTCCCTTTTCTGCGCGGCCGGCGTCGGGTGGAGATTGACGGCGCCCCCGTCGCACGCAACCTCTCCGTAGCCGGTGTAGACGACCTTCCAGCCGCCGCATTCCTCCCCGCTGCGGAAGAAGAGGATTCCCGCCAGAACGAGGCCGGCCCCCACGAGCAGCCCGAGGAAGAAGACGACCGGGCGGCGGCGGGCCCTTCCGCCCCGCACAACGGGGGCCGAGGGGTCTGCCTCGCTGCCGAGGGCGGCCGAGGTCTCGCCTGCGGCGACGCCGCCCCGCCCCGGCCCTTCGACGGGCGGCGGGGCGTTCGTCTTCCCGGCCCGAACGCGAGCATTGGCCACGTTCGCGCCGAGCGAGGGAACGCGGGCGTTCATGGGGAAACTCGGGGCCCCGGCCTGCTGTGCCGAGCCGGCCTGTGCCGAGCCGGCTTGGCTCGCGGAGGCCGAAGCCTCGGCGTCGGCCTGCCCGCTCGTCTCCGTTTCCTCGGCCCCCGAGCCTTTTTGCGTCAGGAACAGGTCGTTGAGAATCGCCGGGCTGAGGGACCACGCCCTCGAGGCCTTCTTAGAGTTGTCTTTGAAATGTTTCACGTGGCCTGCCCAACCGCCACAGCCGGAGCGGCGGCATCTTGAGGTTCCTCAGCCTCGCGCGCAGTCTTCGCCCAATTCGTACGGTTGGACATCGCCCTTCCCACAGCCCACCAACCGGGAATGTAGCCGAGCATGCCGTAGAAAACGAATATGTGCGAACACCCAATCGCCTTAAAAATTGAAAATTTATTTACCCGCTCTATGCGCCAATATATGTATCCATACGCTTGAGCAGGCCCAAAGGCGAGAACGTACGCGAGTATGAGCCACTCCCAATGCTGCGGCACCCCCCGAATCGCCCAATAAATCGACATTCCCAAGGCGATGATGAAGGAGACGGTCAAAAGGGACGCCGTCAGAACCAAATAGGGTGTGAGGATCTGGAAGAGGGTGTCGGTGCGCGCCCGCCCGCGATGTCCGCGAACGACGGACTTGTACAGCGACATAGCCTGCAGGTTTCCCTGGAACCAGCGGGTCCTCTGGCGCATGAGGCGCCCGAAGTTGGTGACGCCCTGCTGGTGGACGGACGCCTCGCGGCAGAACTCGTTGACCCACCCGCTGGCGTTGAGCCGGATTCCCAGGTCGAAGTCTTCGGTAAGCGACTCCGACCACGGATTCGGTCCGAGGGCGTCGAGCGCGGAGAGCCTGACGAATTGGCCGTTTCCTCCCATTCCGACGCTCCCGAGGTGGCGCCGCCCCCTCTGGAAGACCTCAATGAAGATGACGAACTCCATGTCCTGCATCCTCGCCAGGAGCGAGCGCCTGCGGTTGTTGATCCGCACGCCCATCTGGACCGCGCCCACCTCCGGGTCGGCGAAGGAAATCCTGGCTTCGGTAATGGCATGGGGGTCGAGCCGCCCGTCGGCGTCGACCACGCCGACGACGACGTCGTTCGCCGAGCCCGTGACGTAGCGCTGGCGCACGAGGTCGAGGGCGGCGTTGAGGGCCTCGCCCTTGCCCAGGCGAGCGTTGGGCAGGACGCGCCGCATGACGGAGACTCGCGGATCGCCGATGCTCTCAACCAAATCGGCGGTGCCGTCTTCCGAGCCGTCGTCGATGACGAGGATGTGGACGTCCGGAGCGGGGGAAGCCAGAAGGGCCTTGACGCTGGCGACGATGACCTCGGCCTCGTTCAGACAAGGTATGAGAATGACCATCCTCGGCCTGGCAAGCTGCGTCGAGCCTTCGGTGGTTTCAGCCGCTTTGAGGACCGCCCTCCTGCGCGCCGCGCGCTTGCGCGGGGCCGAACGCGAAAGCACGAGGAGGACGAGCCCGTAGACGACCGTCACGAAGACCATGAGGAGCGCGCCCCACCACCCGATTGCGTCGAGCACTTGCACGAAGCGCGGCGATGCGGCGGTCACTCGAATTCTTCCGCCGTCGCGCCGTCGGCGAAGTGCCGACCGAGGGGGGCATGGGGCCGCTTCACGGACGACGCCCCTCTGACGCGAGCGATGAAGTCCGAGAAGAGGAAGATGAGGGACAATGCGATGAATACCAACCCGGCGAGGTCGACGAACAGACGCGCAAGCAACAGGGGGAGCGACCCCGTCGGCAGTCCGTTGCCAAGGACGAGCAGTCCCGTACCGGAGGCTAAAGGCAGGTAGTGCATAAGGTTTCCATTCAGTTTTGCCCGCGATGGCGTGCAATTTTTGGTGAGGAGTGAGTGGAAGGATTGATCTCAATTTATCCTTCGGGAGGATCTGTCTCGACCCTTCCGAATGGGTAACCATACCCATGTAGCAGTGGTCATACAACCAGGAAAAGGCGTGTCTATTGAGAAAAGCCTGATATGCACGAAATTATGTGGTTAAAATCACCGAAACTAACTTGACGTTTGATGCTTTCTGACGCGTTACGCGGGCGTGCGTGCGTTCGCGAAAAGCGTCGGCGGTTTCCCGTGCCTCCCGGTTGCCGTACACTCAAAAAGCCAAGTGTTGACCGAACTTCTCGCCATTCGCACATCCACGAACGCGCGGACGCTCCCGCGCGCTGCGTCTATCGGCCGACGGCACTGAGCGCCTCGAGGCGCGCACTGAAAGGAAAAGCATGAGCAAGGGCTCCGGCATCATCGATTCTTCCGGGGTGCACATACCCGCAACAAACGAACCCGCCGCCGACGTCTCCGCCGCGGGGGCCGACCTTCCGTCCACGACAGTTTTCGCCGATTTCGGCGTCTCAACCCCCATCGTCGACGCGCTGAAAGACAAGGGCATCACCCATCCGTTCCCCATACAGGCGCTCACGCTGCCCGTCGCCCTCAGGGGAAACGACATCATCGGGCAGGCCAAAACCGGAACGGGCAAAACGCTCGGCTTCGGCATTCCGATGCTGGAAAACACCGCTGGAATCGACGAGGAGGGGTGGGAGTCCGTCCCAGTTCAGGCCCGCGGCAAGCCGCAGGGTCTGGTCATCCTGCCCACACGCGAGCTAGCCAAGCAGGTGGCCGAAGAGCTGCGCGCCGCCGCGGCCAGGCGGCGCCTGCGCATCGTCGAGGTGTACGGTGGGCGCGCCTACGAGCCCCAGCAGGAGGCTCTGAAAGAGGGCGCAGAGATCGTCGTGGGAACCCCCGGCAGGCTCGTCGATCTGATGAAACATCGATTCCTCGACCTGACCTACGTTCGCACCGTCGTCCTCGACGAGGCCGACGAAATGCTCGATCTGGGCTTCCTCGAGGACGTCGAGAAAATCTTGGCCTCCACGCCCTCCAACCGCCACACGATGCTTTTTTCCGCGACGATGCCGGGGCCCGTCGTCGCGATGGCGCGGCGGTACATGTCGCGGCCCACGCACATCCGCGCGGCGGACCCCTCGGACACCGGCGTGACGGTCAAATCGGTGCGCCAAGTGGTCTACCGCTGCCACGCCCTCAACAAATCCGAGGTCCTCGCCCGCATCCTCCAGGCAAAAGGCCGCGGCCTGACGATCGTCTTCACGCGGACGAAACGAACCGCCGCACGCCTCGCCGAAGAGTTGACCGAGAGGGGCTTCGCCGCCGGCGCGCTCCACGGAGACCTCGGCCAGGGCGCGCGCGAGCAGGCGCTGAGAGCCTTCCGCAACGGCAAGGTCGACGTCCTCGTCGCCACCGACGTCGCGGCCAGAGGCATTGACGTCGACGACGTCACCCACGTCATCAACTACCAGTGCCCCGAAGACGAAAAGACGTACATCCACCGCATCGGCCGCACCGGGCGCGCAGGGCAGTCCGGGACTGCCGTCACCTTTGTCGACTGGGACGACCTCCCGCGCTGGACTCTCATCGACAAGGCCCTCAATTTGCGCCAGCCTGAGCCGCTGGAGACCTACCACACGTCCGAGCACCTGTACTCTGACCTCGACATTCCGGAGGGGGCGACGGGAAAGCTGCCTCGGGACAAGCGCACGCGGGCGGGCCTGGCGGCCGAGTACATCGAAGACCTGGGCGAAACGGGCAGGCGCAGCGGCAAGGGACGCGGCGGCTCGCACGGGAGGCGGGGACGCGGCTCGTCCTCAGGATCCGGCAAACGCCCCTCGGGGCAGCGCCAGCACGAGCAGGCCCAGCGCCGAGGGCAGTCTCAGCGCAAGAAGCCGGTCAAGGAGAACCCGCAGGCGGCCCCGCGCCGCAACAGGCAGCGCAAGAGGATTCGCCGCACGGACGAGTCCTGACGCGGGCCCCTGTTGACGCGTGCCCCTGACGCCGACCCGCGAGCCCCCAAGGCCTGCGCCGTCGCGGGCCGGCGAATCTCTTGCGCGGCGGGCGAGGCCTCGCCTAGCCCTTGACGACGCTCGTGACGCCGCTGATGATGAGCTGGACGGCGATGGCCGCCAACAGCATGCCCGAGATCTTCGTGAGGAAGATCGTTCCGCCCTCGCCCAGGATCCTGTTGAGCGGGTTGGCAAAGCGCATCGTCAGCCACTCGATGATGTGGACGAGGAGCACGGCGGCGACGCATGCCAACACGCCGCCGACGCCCTTTCCGGCCGCCTGGTCGGCGGCGAGCATCACCGCGGCGATCGCGCCGGGGCCTGCCAAAAGCGGAATCCCGAGGGGAACGAGGGCGACGTTGGTCGCCCCGGGCTTACCGGGGTCCTCCTCTCGGCCGGAAAGCAGCTGCATGGCGACGATGAGCAAAAGCAAACCGCCCGAAATCTGCATCGACGCCACCGAAATGCCGAGCAGGCGGAGGATCTGCTGGCCGAAGAAGGCGAACACCGCGAGGACGACCAGGGACGTGAGTGTGGCCTGCCACGCTGCCCTCTTTCGCTCGTTCGGCGTCATTCTCGCCGTCAGCGACATGAAAACCGGCAGATTTCCAGCCGGGTCGGCGATGACGAAGACGGTCGTGAACGTCGTGAAGAAAAGGCTGGCGTCGAATGCCGTCACGGCTTGAGCACCTCCAGGTGAGTTCCAGATGAAATGGCGTCCAGCACCTCCCGAGCAGTGGTATTTTCGCCCAATCGGTTCGGTTTGCCCGTCCCATGGTAATCGCTGGAGCCCGTGCGTACGAGTCCCCGGCGTTCGGCCAGTTTTGCGAGCTTTTCGCGCTCTACGTTGTCGCGGTGGTCCACTTCCAGGCCGAAGAGTCCGGCGTCGGCCAGCTCCTCGATTCTGCTCAGGCTGACGGTTTTCCCGCGTCGCGAGGCCGCGGGATGGGCCATGACCGCCTTTCCCCCGGCGCCCGAAATCCATTCGACCGCCTCCGCCGCGGGAGGCGCATAGTGATGGATGTAATAGGGGCTGCCGGGCCGCAGGTAAACCGCGAAGGCCTCCTGGCGGTCGGCGACGACGCCGGAGTCGATGAGCGCGTCGGCGATGTGCGGACGCCCCACCGGCGTCGCGGCCCCGGCGTGCGCCTCGACGGCCTCCCACGTGACGGGGACGTCCCGGGCGAGCCTGGCGACCATCCGCACGGCCCTGTCGCGGCGCTCGGCGAGCATCCTCGCAACGTGCGCGGTCAGCCGTTCGTCGTCGGGGTCGAAGAGGTAGCCGAGGATGTGGACTGAGATTCCGTCGATTTTCGCGGAGAGCTCCATGCCCCTGACAAGCGCGGTGCCCGTTGCTTCGACCTGCCCGGCGGCTTCCGCCCATCCGGCGACAGTGTCGTGGTCAGTCAGCCCGAGGACGTCGATTCCGGCGCGGGCAGCCTCCCTCATGAGCTCGGCGGGGGTCGAGCGGCCGTCGGAGGCGGTGGAGTGGGTGTGCAGATCGATCACGGCAGACAACATTACGCCGCCTTCGCGCCGCTTTGAACGCCCGCGCTCCTGCTCGGCCCGCCTCATGGCCGAGCCCCGCTCGGCCGTCGTTCGTCGCTCAGCCGTCGATCTTCGCGCCTGAGCCCCGGCAACTCTGGAACAATGGGATGCATGACCAAAGAAGAGAACGTCTCCGAGCGCGGGGCGAACCGCTCGCGCCAACCGCGCAACCAAGCTTTCCGGGAATTCATCGGCTCAAACTGGGGGCCCCGCCCGCAAGGGCCGGAGCGTTCGGCCTCGGCCGACTTCCTCCCGGCGCGCCACGCGAAGCTGGGCGAACGGTTCCGCGGGGTGCGCCTCGTGGTGCCGGCGGGCGGTTACAAGGTGCGCAACAACGACTGCGACTACCGTTTTCGGGCGCATTCGGCCTTCGCCCACATGACGGGGCTCGGCGGCGAGCTCGAACCGGATTCGGTGCTGGTCCTCAACCCGGTCGGAGACGAACACGAGGCGACACTCTATTTCCATCCGCGCGCCTCGCGATCGTCGGAGGAGTTCTACGCCGACGCGCGCTACGGCGAATTCTGGGTGGGCGCACGGCCCTCGCTCGAGGAGATGTCCACCCTCACCGGCCTCAAATGCGCCGCGATCGACACCCTCGGGGACGCCCTGGCCAAAGACCTCGGCCAGGTGCAGATGGCGGTCGTCTCCGGCGTCGACGCCTCCGTCGAGTCCCAGGTGATCGACCTGCGCGAAAGCGCGGGAATCGCCGAGAGCTGCGCGAAGCTCGACACCGAGCTGGCGGAGGCCCTCGCCGAGCTGCGCCTCGTCAAGGACGATTTTGAGATCGAGGAGATGCGCAAGGCGGTCGCCGCCACCCACGAGGGCTTCGAGGCGATCCTCGCCTCGCTCGGCCGGGCCAAGGGGCACAGGCGCGGCGAGCGCGTCGTCGAGGGAGCCTTCCACGCCAAGGCCCGCGAGGAGGGCAACGGTCTGGGATACGACACGATCGCCGCCTCGGGCAACCACGCCAACACGCTCCACTGGATCGACAACGACGGCGCGGTGCGCGACGGCGAGCTCATCCTGGTGGACGCCGGCGTCGAAATGGACTCCCTTTACACGGCCGACATCACGAGGACTCTGCCCGTCGACGGCGTCTTCTCCCCCGCCCAGGCCGAGGTCTACCAGGCCGTCCTGGACGCGGCCGACGCCGCCTTCGCCCGCGCACAGGAGCCCGGCTGCAAGTTCTCCGACGTCCACGACGCCGCGATGGAGGTCATCGCCGCAAGGCTGGAGGGGTGGGGCATGCTTCCTGGGACCGCGGCCGAATCGCTCGCCGAAGGCGGCGGCTTCCACCGCCGCTGGATGCCGCACGGCACGAGCCACCACCTGGGCTTGGACGTCCACGACTGCGCCCAAGCCCGCCGCGAAATGTACGTCGAGGCCGAGCTCGCCCCGGGCATGATCTTCACGATCGAGCCGGGCCTGTACTTCCGCGAGGACGACCTTCTCGTGCCCGAGAGGTTCCGCGGCATCGGGGTCCGCATCGAGGACGACGTCGTGGTGACCGACTCCGGCGCCATTCGCATCTCTGAAGGAATTCCGCGCACCATCCCCGAAATCGAGGCCTGGATGGCGTCCGTCGCGCGATAGGAGGAATCCATGAAGCGGCAGGCTCAGACCGTATACGCGGCAAGGCTCATCGGCACGCCCGTCTTCGACCCCATAGGAGACCAGGTGGGCACGGTCTACGACGTCGTAGCTCTCTTCCGCCTGAAAGGCGATCCGCTGGCCGTCGGCCTCGTCGTCGAGGTGGTGGGAAAGCGCCGCGTCTTCCTCCCGCTCACCCGCGTCACCTCGATAGCCAACGGCCAGGTCATCACCACCGGAATCGTCAACATCCGCCGCTTCTCCCAGCGTCCGGCCGAGACGCTCGTTTTCGCGCAGCTCATCGAACGCCACGTCCACCTGCGCGAGACGAACGAAGAGGCCGTCGTCATCGACGTCGCCATCACTCAGACGAAGCCCCGCGAATGGCAGTTGACCTCGCTGTATGTGCGCACGGGCAAACGCTCCGTCGGCGGCCAGCGGTCCTTCACGGTGCCCGTCCGCGAGGTCACCGGGCTCATGAATCCCGCGGCGGTCCAGGGCAACGTCTCGATCCTCGCCCAGATCAACGAGCTCAAGCCCGCCGACGTCGCCGACGTGCTGCGCGAGCTGCCCGCCGGGCGCATGCAGGCGGTGGCCAGCGAGCTGACGGACGAGCGCCTGGCCGACATCCTGGAGGAGCTCGGCGACGAGGACAGGATCGAGATTCTCTCCAGTCTCGACATGGAGCGGGCGGCCGACGTCCTCGACGTCATGCAGCCCGACGACGCCGCCGACCTCGTCGCCGAGCTGCCGACCGACCAGGCCGCCGAGCTGCTCGAGCGCATGGAGCCGGAGGAGGCCCAGGACGTCAGGCGCCTGCTTGCCTACGAGGAGCGGACGGCCGGCGGCCTCATGACCACCGAGCCGATCGTCCTTCCGCCCGAGGCGACGATCGCCACGGCCCTCGCCTCTGCGCGGCGCGCCGACATCCCGCCCGCCCTGGCGGCCATCATGTTCGTCTGCAGGCCGCCCCTGGAGACCCCGACGGGCCGGTTCCTCGGCGTCGTGCACATACAGCGCGCCCTGCGCGAAGCCCCCTCGGCGATGATCGGGACGATCCTCGACACCGACATCGAGGCCATCTCGGCCTCCGCGGGAATCGGCACGGTGACGCGGCTTCTGGCGACCTACAACCTGACGGCGCTGCCCGTCGTCGACGACGATTCGCTCATCGGCGCGGTCTCCGTCGACGACGTCCTCGACCACCTGCTGCCCGAGGACTGGCGCGACGCCGACGACGACGTGACCGACGAGGCGGTGGAGGCTCAGCATGTCTGATTTCGACAAGCCGTTGGAGCGGACCGGCCGCTCCAGGATGCACCTGCGGCGAAAGAAGGACTCCGACGCCTTCGGCCGCTTCGCCGAATCGACGGCGAGGTTCATGGGAAGCCCCAAGTTCATCCTGTACATGACGATCTTCGTCGTGACGTGGGTGGCCGCCAACGTCGTGCTCGTCAAGCTCGTCGGGCAGTCGTGGGACCCCTACCCGTTCATCTTGCTCAACCTGGCCTTCTCCACGCAGGCCTCGTATTCGGCGCCGCTCATCCTTCTGGCCCAGAACAGGCAGGACGACCGCGACCGGGTGATGGCCGAGCAGGATCGGCAGCGCGCCGAACGCAACCTGGCCGACACCGAGTACCTCACCCGGGAGATCGCGGGCCTGCGCATGAGCATGGGCGACGTCGCCACGCGCGACTTCGTGCGCTCCGAGCTGCGCGTGGCGCTCGAAGAGTTCGACCGGGACCGCGAGGGCCGTTTGGCCGAGCGCGATCAGCGCATCGCGGAACTGCAGGCCGAGCTTGACGAACTCAAAGCCGAACGCGAAGAGCCGTGACCCGAGCCACTCGGCCGGGCCAGGGCATTGACCGGGCGAGTACGATGGTTGCCATGGTTAGCCTCGACGAAGTGTGCGACGCGCTCGAACGCGTCATCGACCCCGAGATCCGCCGACCGATCACCGACCTCAACATGGTCGACGACGTCCAGATTGAGGACGACGGCACGGTCATGGTCTCGATCCTCCTGACCACCGCGGGCTGTCCCTTGCGCGACTCCATCTCCGCCGACGTGAAGAACGTCGTCGGCGAGCTCGAAGGAGTCGAGCGCGTCTTCGTCAAGATGGGCGCCATGAACTCCGAGCAGCGCGCCGAGCTGCAGGCGAAGCTGCGCGGGAGCGCGGCCGACCGCGTCGTCCCCTTCGCCCAGAAGGGCAGCCTCACGCGGGTCCTCGCCGTCACGTCCGGAAAGGGCGGCGTGGGCAAGTCCTCCGTCACGGTCAACCTCGCGGCCGCCATGGCCGCGTCCGGCCTCAAGGTCGGGCTCGTGGACGCCGACATCTTCGGCTTTTCCGTGCCGCGGATGATGGGCGTGGACCAGCCTCCCACCGCCCTCGACGGAATGATCATCCCTCCCGTCGCCCACGACGTGAAGGTCATCTCGATCGGGATGTTCCTTCCCGACAACTCCCCCATCCTGTGGCGCGGCCCCCGGCTGCACCGCGCGCTCGAGCAGTTCTTCTCGGACGTCTTCTGGGGCGACCTCGACGTGCTTCTCCTCGACCTGCCTCCCGGCACCGGGGACATCGCCATATCCGTGGCCCAGCTCATTCCGAACTCCGAGATCATCGTGGTGACGACGCCGCAGGTAGCGGCCGCGGAGGTGGCCGAGCGCGCCGGCCAAATGGCCAGCCAGACGAACCAGCGCGTCGTCGGGGTCATCGAAAACATGTCCTACCTCGTCATGCCGGACGGATCGAAAAACGAGATCTTCGGCCATGGCGGCGGCGCGACGGTCGCCGAGCAGCTCACCGCGGACCTGGGCTACGAAGTTCCCCTTCTCGGCAACGTCCCGATCGAGGTGTCGCTGCGCGAAGGCGGCGACGAAGGCGTGCCCGTCGTCTTGGCCGAGGGCTCCTCCGAAGCGCAGGAGAGCCTGCGCGAAATCGCAGGGTCCCTGGCCCGCCGCGCCCGGGGGCTCGCCGGGCTGAGCCTCAGCGTGACGCCGGTCTGATAACCTCACACCATGGCAACAGATCAGACGCTCGCATGGGCCTACACCGAGGACCTCTACGTCGAGAGCGACGTCGTAACGCAGGCCCGCCGCCTGGCCGGCGAATTCGGCATCTCGTGCGTGAGTCCTGCAACCGGAGCCCTCCTTCGGCTCCTCGTGAGCTCAACGGGCGTCGCCTCCATCGTCGAGGTGGGAACGGGCACCGGAGTGTCCGGCCTCTACCTTCTCGCCAACGGCGACGTCACACTCACCTCGATCGACGTCGAACGCGAGGCCCAGCACGCCGCGCGGGAGGCCTTCTCGAAGGCCGGCGTGCGCAGCGGGCGCACCCGGCTGATCAACGGGCGCAGCGCCGACCTCCTGCCGCGGCTGGCCGCAAACTCCTACGACCTCGTCTTCCTCGACGGCGACCCCTTGGAGACCCCGGAAGACGCCGAGGAGGCCCTGCGGCTCCTTCGTCCCGGCGGCATCCTCGTTGTGGCGCGGGCCCTCGCGGGAGGGCGCGTGGCGGATCCGGCTCGCAGGGAGGACGACGTCGTCGCCATCCGCAACCTCGGCCGCGAGCTCGTCTCCTCGCCCGACCTGGAAACCTCCGTCGTCCCCGTCGGCGAAGGCTTGCTCGTCGCCCACCTCCTCTAGCGGGCTCAAACGCCCCTCTAGCGGATTCAAACGCCCCAAGCCCGGCCCTGCGAAGGCCTCCGCCGGCCCCCGATTGAACATCGGCCCAAGCGACGAAAAGACCCACACGCCCCAGAAGCGGTGGGTCTGTTTCGCGGATGCGCGCCTAACGTTCGACGGCCGCCAAAGCATCCTTCAATTCGGATGCCTCGGCGTCCTTCAACTCCAAGACAAGGCGTCCTCCTCCGTCGACGGGAATGCGGACGACGATTCCGCGGCCCTCCCGTTCGACTTCCAATGGGCCGTCGCCAGTGCGAGGTTTCAACGCTGCCATGCGAATCTCCTTTCGCCCCGACAGTTGTTACCTATCGCACTCTCAGTCTACCCGTTTCTCTCTGTCCGTTTCGCCGATTTTCGGCCTCATTCTAGAGTTTCCGTGGATTTTACTCTGGGGTTTCCGCCTTCTTCTCCGCCGCCAGCCGGTGAATCCCGGAGTGGACGGCGTCGACGGCTTCCTCCGCCGTGTCGACCACCGTCAACAGGTCGGCGTCGGCCCCGCCGATCATCCCCGATTCCCTCAGCGTGCTGCGAATCCAGCGGTCGAGCCCGCCCCAGTGGTCGCGCCCCACAAGGACGATCGGGAACGAGGAGACCTTCTTCGTCTGCACCAGCGTCACGGCCTCGAAGAGCTCGTCCAGGGTTCCGAAACCGCCGGGCATGGCCACAAAGCCCAGAGAGTATTTGAGGAACATGGTTTTGCGGGCGAAAAAGTAGCGGAAGTTGACGCCGAGGTCGACGTACTCGTTCATCCCCTGCTCGAACGGAAGCTCGATCCCCAGGCCCACAGACAGTCCGTTGCCTTCGCGGGCGCCCCTGTTTCCCGCCTCCATGATTCCCGGCCCTCCGCCGGTGATGACCCCGAATCCCGCCGCGGCGAGCCTTTGCGCGATCTCCCTCGCGGTTTCGTAGGAGGGGCCGCCGGGCCGGGCGCGCGCCGAGCCGAAGATCGAGATCGACGGCGGAAGGTCGGCAAGCGCGTCAAAGCCTTCGACGAACTCGGATTGGATGCGCATGACGCGCCACGGATCGGTGTGCGTCCAATCCGAGGAGCGCTCGTTGCTCAACAAGGCGGCGTCGGCCGTGGCGTCGGGGATGCGCGCCCCGCGCAGTATCACGGGGCCTTGGCGGTGAAATCGGTCGTCTGTCATGGGCCAAGACTACGCTTGAAGCCACCTTCCGAGCACGCGGGCCAAACGCTCGATCTGTTCGACGGGGCACGCCTCGTCGTCCTTGTGCGCCAGGATCGGATCTCCCGGCCCGCAGTTGATCGCCGGTATCCCCAGGGCGGAGAACCGGGCGACGTCGGTCCACCCGAGCTTGGCCGCGGGTTCGCCGGCGCCTGCCTCCCGCAGCAGTTCGGCCAGGCGCACGAACTCGGGATGGTCCATTCCGGGCGCCGCGGGCGGGGCGCTGTCGAGCACTTCGACGTCGTACCCGGAGAAAGCGGAGCGGACATAGGCTTGAGCCTCCTCCTCCGTCCTGTCCGGCGCATATCGGAAGTTGACGACGACGTGCGCCTCGTCGGGCACGGAGTTGCGCCCGCCTCCCCCCGAAACGCCGACCGCCAGGAGGGACTCGCGGTACTCCAGACCGCCGACCTCGCGGACCTCGGACTGCCAGTTCGCCAGGAAGGCCAGGGCGTCGAGGAGCTTGTGCACGGCGTTCTCCCCGGTCCACGGGCGCGCCGAGTGGGCGGCGACTCCGCTGGCCTTCACCTTCACGCGCAGCGTTCCGTTGCACCCGCCCTCAATGCCGCCGTCAGTGGGTTCGGCGAGGACGGCAAGGTCGGCTGCGAGCCAGTCGGGATGGTTGCGCGAGAGGCGGCCGAGGCCGTTGAGGCTGGCCTCGACCTCTTCGTGGTCGTAGAAGACCCACGTGACGTCCGTTCGCGGCTCACGCAGGGCCGTGGCGAGGTGGAGGAGGACGGCGTCCCCGCCCTTCATATCGACCGACCCCCTGCCCCAAAGGACCCCGCCTTCGAGCCTTCCGGGAACGTTGCCTGCGACGGGGACGGTGTCCGTGTGCCCGGCCAGGAGTATCCGCACGGGCTTTCCGAGATTCGTGCGCGCCACCACGGCGTCGCCGTCCCTGAGGACTTCAAGGCGCCCGTGCCTTCTCAAGGTCGCTTCGATTTCGTCGGCGATCCTGCCCTCCTCCCCCGAGACGGAGGGAATGTCCACAAGCTGCGCCGTCAGAGCCACGACGTCGTCCGCATTGAGAGGCTGAGCCTCGTTCGTATTCATAAGCCAAGCCTACTGCTTTATAGACTGAGCCTACTGCCTGTAACGTATTGTCCATGACAAACGAACTCGCCGCCGAAGCGGCGCAGGTCATCGCCGACCTCACCGGCGTCGCCTCGCACGACTGCGTGCTCACTCTCGGATCGGGCTGGGGCGGCGCGGCCGACCTCATCGGGGAGACCGTCGCCGAAGTGCCGGCTGAGAAGGTGCCCGGTTTCTCAGCCAACGGCGTCGCGGGGCACCGCGGCACTTTGAGGTCCATTGTGCTCGAATCGGGCCGCGCTCTGGTGTTGGGCGCGCGGACCCACTTCTACGAGGGCAAGGGCGTCGACGCCGTCGCCCACGGAGTTCGAGCCGCTGCGGCGACCGGAGCAAAAGTATGCATCCTGACCAACGGGTGCGGATCGACCGTCCCCGAATGGGGCCCGGGAACCGTGGCCCTCATCGGCGACCACATCAACCTCACCGCGACGTCGCCTCTGCGAGGAGCGAACTTCGTCGATCTGACCGATCTGTATTCGCCGCGGCTTCGCGAGATCGCCCGGGGCGTCGACCCCGGCCTTCCCGAGGGCGTCTACGCCCAATTCCCCGGGCCGCACTACGAAACGCCGGCCGAGGTGCGCATGGCCAAGGCACTGGGCGCAGACCTCGTGGGAATGTCGACGGCGCTCGAGGCGATCGCCGCCCGCGCGGCGGGAATGGAGGTGCTGGGAATCTCCCTCGTGACGAACTACGCCGCGGGGATCGCCCCAAGCGCCCTCAGCCACGGCGAGGTCCTCGAAGCCGGGAAGGCCGCGGGTCCCCGCATCTCCCGGCTGCTCGCAGACATCGTGCGGATCATCGACCGAGCCGGCCCCGGCGTCGCCCGGCCTTTGGCCGACGCCGACTGAACCGACACCGACAGAACCGACGCGGAACGGCTCGGCGACGCGCGATCCGGCCTGTCGGCGCCGGGCGGCTCCTAGGCACCCGGCTCGGCGCGGAGGGCCTCCGCGCGGCCAATCTCGTACAGCAAACTTCATATCACCGACGACTTCACATCACCGACGAGAGGGAAAACAATGGTCAATGTCAGCGCCGTCCGCGAGTGGATCGCGGCGGACCCCGACGAAGACGACAGGGCCGAGCTCGCCGAGCTTCTCAGTCGGGCCGAGGAGGGCGAGGCGGAGGCTCAGGCCGAGCTGGACGACCGGTTCTCCTCGTTCCTGCAATTCGGCACAGCGGGGCTGCGTGGGCCGATGGCGGCGGGTCCCTTCCGGATGAACACGGCCGTCGTCCGCAAGGCAGCCGCCGGACTCTCATCCTATCTTCGCAAGAAGACCGGCGGAGACGCCTTCCTCGTCGTCGGCTACGACGCGCGCCGCAACTCGCGGAAGTTCGCCGAGGACACCGCTGCAATCGCAACGGCGGCCGGCCTGCGCGCGGCGATTCTTCCCCGGGCGCTGCCGACGCCGATCCTCGCCTACGCGGTGCGCGCACTCGGCGCCGACGCCGGGGTGATGGTCACGGCGTCGCACAACCCGGCTCGTGACAACGGCTACAAGGTGTACCTCGGCGGCACGCACACCGACGAGGACGGACGGGGCGTCCAACTGGTTCCCCCGGCCGACGCGGAGATCGCGCGAGAGATTGAGGCGACGGGGTCCGCCGCCGACATCCCCCTGGCAACCGACTATGCGACGGTCGGCGAGGAGCTCGTCGATTCCTACGTGGCCGAATGCGCCGCGCTCGTCCCCGCCGGGCCGCGCGATCTGAGAATCGTCTACACGGCGATGCACGGCGTCGGCGCGCAAATCATGCGCCGCGTCTTCGCGACCGCGGGCTTTCGCGACGTCGTCGAGGTGGCCGAACAGTGCGAGCCGGATCCCGACTTCCCCACCGTCGCCTTTCCGAATCCCGAGGAGGCGGGCGCGCTCGACCTCGCGATCGCAACGGCTCGCAGGGTCGGGGCGGACCTCATCGTCGCCTCCGATCCCGACGCCGACAGATGCTCGGCGGCCGTCCCTGACGGAGACGAGTGGCGCCAGCTTTCGGGCGACGAGATCGGCTCGATTCTCGGCGAGCAGGCGGCGCAGAAGCTGGAAAGGCAAGCGGCTTCTGGCCCGAGCGGCGCTCCGGAGAGCCCGGGCGGCGTGCTGGCCAATTCCATCGTCTCCTCAAGGCTGCTCGGACGCATCGCCGCCGCGCATGGGACGGAGCACCGCGAGACCCTTACCGGCTTCAAATGGATAGCGCGAGTTCACGACATCGCCTACGGCTACGAGGAAGCCATCGGCTTTTGCGTCAATCCGGCGGCCGTCAGGGACAAGGACGGCATGTCGGCCGGCATCCTCCTGGCGTCGGTCGCCGCGGGGCTCGCCGCCTCCGGCTCCTCGCTCCTCGACGAACTCGACCGCCTGTACGCGCTTCACGGGGTTTTCCTCACGGCGCCGGTCACCGTCCGGGTCGAGGACCTGTCCATCATAGGACGTACGATGGACAAGGTGCGCCGCGAGCCTCCCGCCTCTCTAGCGGGCTCGCCCGTGGTCGGCTCCCTCGACCTGAGCGAGGGGACGGAGGATCTTCCTCCTACGGATGCGATCGTGTGGCACACTCAGGCGGACGACCGCGTGGTCATTCGTCCCTCGGGGACCGAACCCAAGGTCAAGTGCTACCTCGAGGTCTGCGAGCCCGTCGAGGGCGGCCTCGATTCGGCGAAGAAGACCGCAGCTTCCCGGCTCGAAGCGCTCAAGGCCGACGTTTCGGCGGCGCTCAAGCTCTAGCGGCCAGGCTCTAGCCTCCGGTGAGCGCGGCGGGCGGCCTCAGAGGGTGTCGAGCACTTTCGCGCTCGCCGAGAGGCCGAGGCGCGTAGCCCCGGCGTCGAGAAGCTCCGCGGCGAATTTCCCGTCGCGGATTCCGCCCGAGGCCTTGACCTGCATCGTCTCTCCCACCGTTGCCTTCATGAGGGCGACGGCGTGGACCGAAGCTCCCCCCGACGGGTGGAACCCCGTTGAGGTCTTGACGAAGTCGGCGCCCGCGGCCTTTGCCGCCTCGCACACGGCGACAATCTGCTCGTCGCTCAGCGCCGCAGACTCGATGATGGCCTTCAGAACCGCCCGAGGCATCGCCTCGCGGACGGCGCGAATGTCCGCCTCGACCTTCTCGAATTCGTTCCCGACCGCCCACGCGAGGTTGACGACCATGTCGACCTCGTCGGCGCCCTGGGCGACGGCCCGGGCCGCTTCGGCCGCCTTGACGTCGCTGTGGTGCGCCCCCGAGGGGAATCCGCACACGACCGCGAGCTTCACGTTCCCCAGGTCGAAGGGCAGGGGAAGCAGCGAGGGCGAGACGCACACCGAGCAGACCCCAAGCTCGTTGGCCTCCTCGACGAGTTCGCGTACCTGGCTGTGCGTCGCCTCCGGCTTGAGCAGGGTGTGGTCGATGAGCTTGGCGACATCGTCACGGGTGTACGGCATGCTTGTTTCCTTTCTTGAGTTTTATCCCAGTTTCTTCTTGAGTTTTATCCCAGTTTCTCGAGGACGACCGAGCGGCGGGGCTTCCCGGCGGCCGGCCGCCGCGGCTTCCGCGCGGCAGCGTCGTCTGTCCCGTTTGAATGGCGGGGTTCCCGGAGCGGAGCGTCTCTCCCGGTCGAAACGCCGGGCCCGGGGGCGTGGGCGACGTCGTCCACGGTCAGCGTTCCCCCAAGCGCGTCGATCGCCCTCTCGAATCTGTCCGGCTCGTCGGTGTGCAGGCGCAGGATCGGCTGTCCCTTCGCCACGCGGTCGCCGGGCTTGGCGAAGATTTCGATTCCGGCCCCCGCCTGGACGGAGTCTTCTTTGCGGGCGCGCCCGGCGCCGAGCCGCCACGACGCGACTCCCACCTTGAGCGCGTCCATCTCGGTGAGAATCCCCGCGCGGGGCGCGGTCACGTCGTGAGTCTCGCGGGCCGTTGGCAGAGGCGCGTCGGGGTCGCCTCCCTGCTGGCGGATCATGGCCCGCCACACGTCCATGGCGCGGCCGTCGCCGAGGGCGGCTTCGACGTCGACGTCGTTCTTTCCCGCGGCCGCAAGCATCTCTCTGGCAAGCGCGACGGTGAGTTCGACGACGTCGCCCGGCCCGCCTCCCGCGAGGACCTCGACGGACTCGCGGACCTCCAGCGCGTTGCCGACGGTCAGGCCGAGGGGCACGTCCATGTCCGTCAGCAGCGCGACGGTCTGGGTTCCGGCGTCGGCGCCGAGGCCGACCATCGTCGATGCGAGCTCGCGTGCCCTGTCGATGTCTTTCATGAAGGCGCCCGAGCCGACCTTGACGTCGAGGACGAGCGCACCCGTGCCCTCCGCGATCTTCTTGCTCATGATCGAGGAGGCAATGAGCGGCACGCAGTCGACGGTGGCGGTGATGTCTCGCAGCGCATACAGTTTCTTGTCCGCGGGCGCCAGCCCGGCCCCCGCGGCGCAGACGACGGCGCCCGAGCCTTTTCCGAGGAACTCCCACATCTGTTCGTTGCTCACATCTGCCCGCCACCCGGCGATCGATTCGAGCTTGTCGAGTGTGCCGCCGGTGTGCCCCAGTCCCCTGCCCGAAAGCTGCGGGACGGCCACTCCGAAGGAGGCGACGAGCGGGGCGAGCGGGAGGGTGATCTTGTCCCCCACCCCGCCGGTGGAGTGTTTGTCGGCCGTGGGCCGCGCAAGCCCCGAAAAGTCCATCCGCTCGCCCGAGGCGATCATTGCGGCGGTCCATCGCGAGATCTCGCGTCGACTCATCCCGTTGAGGAAGATCGCCATGGCGAGGGCGCTCATCTGCTCGTCGGCGACGGCGCCGCGGGTGTAGGCGTCGATCGCCCAGTCGATCTGTGCATCGCTCAATTCGCCGCCGTCGCGCTTGAGTCGAATGACGTCGACGGCATCGAAGGCTTCTGCCACCTCAGTTCTCCTTGCTCACAAACGGCGCGGTCCGCTCGACCGCGTTCAGATGTTCAGATCGCCCGGCCCGAAGGCGAAGGGAAGGGCCTCGGCCATGGGCATGAGGCCGCCGGGCATGTCGAGGACCATGGCGGGGTCGGCGTGCTCCGCCAGCAGCTGCCTGCACCTGCCGCACGGCACGATCGTCTCGGCGTCGGCGTTGACGCACACGAAGGCGAGCAGCTTCCCACCTCCGCCGCGAACAAGCTCGGAAACCAGCCCGCATTCGGCGCACAGCGTCACCCCGTACCCGGCGTTTTCGACGTTGCAGCCCGAAACGAGGCGTCCGTCGTCGACGAGCGCCGCCGCCCCCACCGGATAGCCAGAATACGGAGCGTAGGCCCGCGACATCGCTTCGAGGGCGAGCTCTCGCAGGCGTCGCCAAGGGATCTCGGGTCGCCAATCCTCCGTCACATCGCCTCCTCATTGAGTCTCAGGGACTTGCCCTCGCTGGAATGTCTATCTTGCCTTCCTCCGGCGAGGACGGCTTTTCCGCCAGGTCTTGCAGCCTTCCTGAGTGCCGTCGCTTTCCGGCGGGGTTTGCCGCTATTCTAGGCAGACCTTGCCGCATTCTAGTGAGAGCCGTTGTTCTTCGACAGGGGTTGTTTCCTTCTAGTAAGGTTTGTTCTCGGCGGCCGGAGGGCGGGACTTGCCGACGAATCCGGCGACGGCCAAGATCGTGATGACGTAGGGGATCATGTTGATGAGATTCGCCGGCGCGCTCGAGTCGAGCGTGGGCAGAAGGATCGCCGTCGCCTCGGCAAAGCCGAACATGAGCGCCGCACCCACGGCCCCGATCGGATTCCACTTGCCGAGGATCATGGCGGCGAGGGCGATGTAGCCCTTGCCAGACGACATTTTGTCGTTGAACTCGTGCCCGATGTCCGCTGCAATTGTGAGGTAGGCGCCTCCGAGGCCCGCGATCGCCCCGGCCAGCAGGCTGTTCCTGAAACGCGTGGCACGGACGTTGATGCCCACGGTCGCGGCGGCCTTCGGATGCTCGCCGCACGCCCGCAGCCGCAAACCCCACTTCGAACGGTACAGGTAGACGGTGAGCGCGGCAATGAGCGCGTACATGAAGTACGTCAGAGCGGTCTGGTCGAACAGGACGGGCCCTAGGACCGGAATGTCCGACAGGCCCGGGATTGCGATTCGATCGAGGTGAAAGATCGAGGAATTGAGGTTGATCTTGTTCGTTTTGAACGGCTCGGTTCCGAGGAAGAAGGTCGTCAGGCCAATCACAAGGACGTTGAGGACGACGCCGACGATGATCTGATCCACGTTGTACTTGATGGCGAAGAAGGCCAAGAGCGCGCCGACGATCGCGCCGGCCGCGGGGGCGGCGATCAGGCCGAGCCACACGCTCTGCCACCACGAGGCCACGACGACCCCGACGAAGGCGCCGGCGAGGAGCTGCCCTTCGATCGCGATGTTGACGATTCCGACCCGTTCGGAGACGACGCCCGCGAGGGAGCCGAAAATGAGTGGCGTCGCGGACGCCAAGCCGGATGCGAGAGCGAATGTGAGGGTGATACGGCTGGACGACCCTCCTCCGTACCAGGCGAGGAGCCCTAGGACGGCGCTCACGCCGATGGCGATCGTCGGAAGCACGCCGATTTTCTTCCTCTGTACCGCCCGCACGAAAGCGTAGACAGTGGCGAGAAGGCCGACGAGCGTGAGCACGCAGCACACAGCGGCAGATCCGAATGTGAAATCGGGAATCTCGATGCTTTCGCCTCCCCTCGTGAGGGAGAAGATCGCGTCGCCATCGGCGCTCATCCACATGGCGCCGAGCAGGAGTGTGAGAATCAGATAGGCGATGGGCCTGCGCCAGCTGATGCGCCCGGCGACGGCCGGGGAAGACGCCTGCGGGGCCGCGGGCTCCTCGGGAGATTCGAGCGATTCGCCGGTGACTTCAACGCTCATTTGAAGGCCTCCTTCTTGTCATCCGTTTCCTGCGCCTCGGTCCGCAGCCGCCCGTTCCCCGGCGCTCTGTCTTCAGCCTGCGCCGCGGAATCCGGCGAGGCTTCGGCTTGCCCCGCGGCCTTTTCCCGGGCGAGGGTCAGATACGCGCGCCATCTGTCGCTCCCGCCTGTTGGAAGCCGGAAGAGCCAGCGGACGAATGCGGGAGCCGCGATGAGCAAAACGATGACGGATTGGAGGATGAGGACCATGTCGATGGGCACGTCGGCCTGGGCGTCCATCGTCCGTCCGCCCGCCCGGAACACTCCGAAGAGGATTCCGGCGAAGAAAGTGCCCATGGGCCTGTTCCGGCCGAGCAACGCCACGGTGATGGCGTCGAACCCGGTGTCTCCTGCGACGTCGTCAGTCAGGTACTTCAGATCGCCCGTCATGGTCACCCCGCCGGCCAGGCCGCACAGCGCGCCGGAAAGGGTCAACGTCACCGTCGTCACCTTGCCGATCGACATTCCCGCGGTCTTCGCGGCGTCGGGATTGGCGCCGACAGCTCGCAGCTCGAACCCCCACGTCGAACGCTCGAGGTACCACCAGACGAAAATCGTTGCGAGGATGGCAACGACCACGCCGCCGTTGATCTGGAACGGCGGAGCGGTTTCGGGCAGCTGCGCCGTCGCGTCTATCGTGGGCGAGCGCGGATCGCCGGACCCCGGCCGCCGGAAGGACTGATACGTCAAAAGCTGGGCGAGCCCGAGCGTGGCGACGAAGTTGAGCATGATCGTCATGATCACCTCGTTGGCGCCGGTCGTCGCCTTGAGGAAACCCGCGATGAAACCGTAGATTCCGCCGCAGACGACGGCGGCCAGCAGGCAGGCGAGGAGGTGGACTCCCGCCGGCATATGGCACTGGAATCCCACCCAGGCGGCGCCGATGGCCCCGGCGACGATCTGCCCGGTCCCCCCGATGTTGAACAGGCCGCCGCGAAAACCGAGGGCGAGGGCGAGCCCCGCGATGATCAGCGGCAGGGAGGAGAAGATCGACGATGTGAGCGGGGCGATCTGGCCCTGGAAGGACTGCGCCTTCCAATTGAAGACGGACCCGCGGACCATCGCCGAATAGCCTTCGACGACGTCGGCGCCCGAAACGAGCATGAGGATCGCGCCGACGGCGAGCGAAACTACGATCGCCAAAACGTAGACGGCGGCGCTCGAGCTCAATGCCCTGTAAAGCAAACTGAGGCAACGGCACATCGCCAACCGCAGGCGGCTCGGCTCTCGCCCCTCTTCGCCCGGCGTCGCGTCATCCCAGGCTGTTCCGCCCTCGGCTCGGAACGCCTCGCCCGCTCCTAGGAGAGCTCCGTTTTCCTCCGGCCCCGCGCCACCCAGCCCGACTTCGTTCGGCCCTGCCTGGCCCTGCGCCGCGCCGCCTTGGGCCGTTCCTCTCTGGGCCGCTTCGTTGCCTTGCGTCTCAGCCATGTGCGTTCTCCTCCCTCGCAGCCTCGCCCTTCGGCCCGAACCGTTTCAGCGCGTCGCCCTTCGGCGCGAAGCTGTCTTGCCCGCGCCCGGACACGCCTTCTTCCTCGACGCGGTCCGTCAGGGTCGGCTCGGCTTGTTCGGCGGCCTCTTCGGGCGTGCCTCCCGCCATCATGACTCCGAGGACGGAACGCGGGGTGTCCGCGGGAACGATCCCGACGATCTGCCCGCGGTACATGACCGCGATGCGATCGGAAAGCCCGACGATCTCGTCAAGCTCGGACGACACGAGCAGAACGGGCGTTCCCTTGTCCCGTTCTGCGACGATGCGTTTGTGGATGAATTCGATGGACCCGACGTCGACGCCGCGCGTGGGCTGGTTGGCGATGAAAAGCGACAGATTTCCTGAAAGCTCGCGCGCAACCACGGCCTTTTGCTGGTTCCCTCCGGAGAGGTTGGAGATCGGGCCGTTGACGTCGCTCAGCCTGATGTCGAATTCGACGACGCGCTTCTCGGCGTTTTTCGCCACCTCGGAGACGCTCATGGCCGGCCCCCGCGCGAAGGGCGGGCGCCTGTACTGGTTGAGAACGAGGTTCTCGGCCACGGAGAACGAGGCGATCATGCCGTCGGTCGAGCGGTCTTCCGGCACGAATCCAATGCCCGCGTCGATGTGCCTGCGCACGCTGGCGTTGGAAATGGGCTTCCCGTTGAGCGAGATCAAGCCCGAATCTGGGCGTCTGAGCCCCAGGAGCGTCTCGGCGAGCTCGGTTTGGCCGTTGCCTTGCACGCCCGCGACGCCGAGAATCTCTCCCTCGCGGATGTCGAAGCTGACGCGGTCGAGCAAGGTTGCCCCGGTTTCTCCGCCCGGGCTCACAAGCGAGACGTCCTCGACGCGGAGCGCAACTTTGCCCGGCGTCGCCGGCTTCTTCTCGACGTGCAAAAGCACGGGGCGCCCGACCATCATGGAGGCGAGCTCCTCCTGGGAGGCCTCGGGCGAAGCCTGCCCGACCACCGCCCCTCTGCGGATCACGGTGATCCTGTCCGCGACCGCCTTGACCTCTCGGAGCTTGTGGGTGATGAAGATGATGGATGCCCCTGAGTCCGCGAGCCCTCTCATGATTTTCATGAGCCCGTCCGTCTCCTGCGGGGTGAGGACGGCCGTCGGCTCGTCGAGGACGAGCAGCTCCGCGCCTCGGGCCAATGCCTTGACGATCTCCACTCGCTGCTGGACGCCGACGGGCAGGTCTTCTATCTTGGCGTCGGGATCGAGGTCGAAGCCGAATTGAGCGGACCATTCCTTCACGAGGCCGCGGGCCTTCTTGCGGCGAAGGAGCCGCGTGACCGGGTTGATCGGCTCGAATCCGAGGGCGACGGACTCGGCTACGGTGAACACGGGGATGAGCATGAAATGCTGGTGGACCATTCCGATGCCCGCGGCGACGGCGTCGGCGGCGTTGGAGAAGGACGCCGGCTCGCCGTTGATCAGAATCTCGCCCTCTTCGGGCCGATACAACCCGTACAGGACGTTCATGAGGGTTGATTTGCCCGCGCCGTTCTCGCCGAGAAGGGCGTGTATCTCCCCCGGCCGGACAGTGAGGTCTATACCGTCGTTGGCTACGAACGAGCCGAATCGCTTGGTGATCCCACGCAGTTCCAGATGCACAGAATGCCCAACCTTTCAAGCTTGGAGGGGCCCGGACTCCTTCGCCGTCCCAGGCCCCTCCTCGCTCATTTGACTTCGTAAGCAGCCGAGGACTTCACAACCGTCTTGCCGGAGACGATCTCTTCCTTGATCTTCTTCAATTCGTCTTCCAAGCCTTTCGGCTGGGACTTTTGGAGATCGTGGAAGGGGGCGAGCGAGACGCCGCCGTTCTTCAGCGTGCCGACGTAGGGCGTCTTGTCGAACTTCTTCTCGACGCCGGACTTGATCGTGTCGACGACGGCGGGGTTGATGCCCTTTTGCACGGAGGTCAAAACGATGTCCTTGTACTCGGAAGCCGATTCGTACCAATCGGAATCGACGCCGACAACGAGCGTCTTGCCGTTGGACTTGGCGGCGGCGGCCGCGCCCAGGCCGACTGGGCCGGCGACGGGCATGATGACGTCCGCGCCCTGCTGGATGAGCTGGTTGGCCACGGCGGTCCCCTTCGACTGATCGTCGAAGGTGTTGGTGAACTGGCCCTCCTGGGTCTCCTTGTTCCATCCGAGGACCTTCACGTCCTTCTTGTGGTCCTTGTTGTAGCGGGCCACGCCGTCGGCGAATCCGTCCATGAAGATCGTGACGGTCGGGAGCTTGATTCCGCCGAAGGTTCCGACCTTGCCGGACTTGGAGTTGGCCGCGGCCGCGTATCCGGCGAGGTAGGCCGCCTCGTGCGTGTTGAAGACGAGGGCGCGGGCGTTCTCGGGCTGGTTCTGGAAGGTCGCGTCGACGATGGCGAACTGTTTGTCCGGGTTGGACTTCGCGGCGTTTTCGACCGCTTCGGACAGCTTGAACCCGACGCCGATCGTCAGATTGCATTTGGCTTCGACCATCGACTTCACGTTGGGGGCGAAATCGTTGTCGGATTTCGACTCCGCGGTGTTGGGCCGCACGCCGAGGTCGTGAACGGCCTTGTCCAGACCTTCCTTGGCCGACTGGTTGAACGACTTGTCGTCCCACCCCCCGGCGTCGGAGACGATGCAGGCTCGATAGTCGATCTGCTTTGCCGCGGGGCCCTTCGTCGCGTTTTCCTTCGACGAGGCGCTCTCTCCCGCCTTGCCGCCGCCGCAGGCGCTGAGCGCCAATGCCGCAACGCCGAGAAGCGCGGCAACTTTGCTGTTCTTCACGCTTGTTTCTCCTGGTTGTGTGCATCCGCGTCGGAAAAAGACGCGGAGAATGTGATCCAAGTCTACGTTCTTTTTCGGTTAACTACCGAATAGTTCACGCCAATCTTCCTAGTCCCGACCGGCCGAGCGCCTCCACCGTCAGTTTGACGTCCTGCGAACTCGCGCGCGTTGTGACGAAGAGCACATCGTCCATGTCGACGACGACGGCCTCGGGGATCCCCACAACGACCACGGGCTTGTGTCCGGTGTAGACGAGGGCGTCGGGGGGCGCGAGGACGGTCTGCTCCGACCCCCGCGGGGCCACCTGTTCGTTCGACTCGACGACGTCGGCGAGCGAGGCATAGTCGCCGACGTCGGACCATCCCATCTCGACGGGGACGACGGCCACGCCTCCCTCTTCGGCGAGCGGCTCGGCCACGGCGGTGTCGATGACCGCGCTCTCCAGGGGCTCCCAGTATTCGGCGACGCCGTCTTCGCGCCCGGCCTCCCACGTGGCGGCCAAAGCGCGCAGCGGTTCGGCCAACTCCGGATGGAATCGGGCGAGCGCGTCCATGAGCACGCCCGCCTTGGCGACGAACATTCCCGCGTTCCACAGGTATCTTCCCGTGGCGAGGTACTCGGCGGCCGTAGCCTCGTCGGGCTTTTCGACAAAGCGGGCGACGGAGCACGCCGGGCCGAAGCTCTCTCCCGCTTCAATGTACCCGTAGGCGGTCGATGGGCGGTCGGGGGAAATCCCTATTGTGACGACGTAGCCTTGCTCGGCGGCTTCCGCGGCGCGCAAAACCGCCCGCCTGAAGGCCTCCTCGTCTGCAATGAGATGGTCGGCGGCGAAGGAGCCGACCACGGCTTCGGGGTCGCGGGCCTCGACGATGGCCGCGGCCAGGCCGATCGCGCCCATCGTTCCCCGCGCCGACGGCTCGACGACGAGCGACGCGCCGGGCACGAGCGCGGCGACGGCATCGGCGTGGGCGGCGCCCGTGACGATCGTGACGTCGTCGGTTATCGGCGCGAGCCGGTCCACGGTGGCCTGGAGCATGCTTTTCCCGGACCCGGTGAGGTCGGCCAGGAATTTCGGCGCGCTGCGGCGGGAGAGCGGCCACAGGCGCGTGCCGGCTCCACCCGCGGGGACGATGGCGTGGAAGGTCATGGTTTCTCCGTTCCGCCGAGCTCGTCGGCTGGGCTTTGGTCAGGTTGTCGGCAGGCCGGGCGCCGCCCGGATCCGGTGTCGGCGGAGGCGACGCCGTCGGCGTCCGCGGGAATGACGCTCCCCGAAAGCGGGTTGTGCAGCCAGTCAAGGGTGTGGGGAGCGGAGAGGGTGACGTAGTTCGGCGTCTGCGTCGCGTGGAGCTCGTCGCGCGTGACCGGAACGTAGGGCGTCGGCGGGTTGGCCGCGATCGCGGCGCACACGAGGAGGATGCGGCTTGCGAGGTTCAATCCGAGAAGAAGCGCGGCGACCGCCGTGAAGGACGCCAGGAGCGCGTTGTCGGAGACGGAGCCGATGAGGCTCTTTTCGCAGAGCCTGAGGATTGTGGTTCCCGCGGCGGCCGACGTCGCGCCGAGAAGCAGGTCGCGCCTCGGCATTCTGACCCCTGCCACCACGCGGAAGATGAAGGCTACGACCCCGACGTCGACGGCGAAGGAAACGAGCGCCCCCAGGCCGCCGAAGACCGTGAGGACGGAGGACGCTCCGACTCCCAGCGCGAGGACGACGAAGCCTCCCAGCGAGCGCAGCCGCCTGGCTGCAAGGCCGATGTGGAGGCTGACGATGCCGAACATCGCCTGAACAGACTTGCCGACGTTGGCGACGACAGACGTCGCGGTGAAGAGCAGGACGAGGCCGGCCAGGACGGAGGCGGGCGTCACGGCGGACTTCAGGACGAGCGAGTCGGGGTCGACGATGCCTCCGCCGTCGCCCGTTTTGAGGATTCCCGGCAGGACGCGGTCGAATCCTCGGAGAACGTCGGCGCGCAGCCGACTGTCCGAGCCCATGAGCGCCATGAACGCCGTCCACGCGATCGTCATGGCGGCGGTGAGGGCGAAGAGGGCCGAGTAGGCGATGCCGCCGGCGAGCACTCCGCCGCGGGCCGTGCCGTACCGCACGAATCCCCGCGTCACTCGCAGCTCTTTGAAGCGCCCGAGCCAAATCTTCCAGTTTCGCATCAGCTCAAGCCTCACAGCGTGTAATCCACGATCAGGGGCGCGTGGTCGGAGAACCTCGCGTCGTAGGAGGGCGCCCTGTCGATCCGGTACGCGTCGGCCTTTTCCGCGAGAGACGGGCTGGCCAGATGGTAGTCGATGCGCCACCCCGTGTTGTTGTCGAAGGCCTTCCCCCTTTGCGACCACCAAGTGTAGGGCCCCTGGCTGTCCGGGTCGAGGCGCCTTTGGACGTCGGCGAGGCCCATCTGACCGAACCACCGGTCGAGGTAGGCGATCTCCTCGTCCAGCACGCCCGAGGTCCGATTGTGGTTGGATTTCCAATTCGTGATGTCGAGGGGCGTGTGCACGATGTTGAAATCGCCCGCGACGAGGAAACGCCCCCCGCCTTCGCTCAGTTCCGCCAGTCGTTTTTCGACCAGGTCGAGATGGGCGTATTTGGCGTCCATCTTCTCCTTGCTCGAGGAGTCGCCGGAATGGAGGTAGGCGGAGACGACGCGCAGGCCGAGCTCCGGCAGTTCGACTTCGAGCCACCTTCCGGTGTCGACCGGCGGCTGGTCGTCGCCGACCCCGCGCACGACGGCGCCGGTTTCGATCCCTTCGCGCACCGCGACCGCGACGCCTGCGCGCCCCTTGATCTCGCAGGGCCAGGGAATCGTTTTGTATCCCTCCCCGACGAGCGGCGCCACGAGCTCTTCGGGCGCCCGCACTTCCTGGAGGAGCAGCACGTCGGCCTTCGCGGACGCGATCCACTCCCCCATGCCTTTGCGGGCCGCGGCGCGGATTCCGTTGACGTTGCACGTTGCTATGCGCATGGCTTCCTTTCGGCGATGTCCACGACGTTGGCCAGAAGCATCGCCCGGGTCATGGGCCCGACCCCGCCGGGGTTGGGCGAGAGCCATGCGGCGACCTCGGCCACGTCCGGGTGGACGTCGCCGACGATGCGGGCCTTCCCGGTTTCGGGGTCGACGATCCGCGAGACTCCGACGTCCACGACCGCGGCGCCGGGCTTGATCCATTCGGGCGTGACGAGGCGGGCCACGCCTGCCGCCGCGACGACGACGTCGGCGCGGCGGACGATTTCCTCCACGTTTGCGGTGCCGGTGTGGCAGTTGACGACGGTTGCGTCGATGCCGCGCCGTGTCAGCAGCAAACCGATCGAGCGGCCAACGGTGACCCCGCGGCCGACGACCGCGACGTTCTTCCCCCGCAGCGACACCCCGTGGCGGCTCAGCAGCTCGAGGATTCCCGCGGGCGTGCAGGGAAGGGGCGAACGAATTTCGCCGCCGACCGACAAGACCAGCCTTCCCAGGTTCGTCGGGTGGAGGCCGTCTGCGTCCTTGTTCGGATCGATGCGTTCGAGGACGGCGTTCTGATCGACTCCCCGCGGAAGCGGCAGCTGGACGATGTAGGCGGTGCACGCCGGGTCGGCGTTGAGCCGCTCGACGGCGGCGACGATCTCCTCTTGCGAAGCCGACGCGGGCAGATCCTCGCGGATCGACTCGATGCCTACCTCCGCGCAGTCGCGATGCTTGCCCGCCACGTAGGACACCGATCCGGGGTCCTCGCCCACGAGCACCGTGCCGAGCCCGGGTGCCTTCCCCTCGGCTCGCAGCGCCTTGACGCGCTCGGCGAGCTCGGCCTTGATCGCGGCCGCGGTCGCTTTGCCGTCCAGCTTGCGCGCGGCCGGCGACCCGCCCTGCCCCGCCTCGGGGACGCCGCCCGTCATTTGCGCACCTGCTCGAGCCCCTCGTACAGCGGGAATTCGTCGGTGAGCCTCTTGACGCGCCCGCGCAGCGCCTCGACGTCGGCGCCCCTCCCGGCGACGAGCGCCGCGGCGAGGATGTCGGCGACCTCCTCGAACTGGGCGGCCCCGAAGCCCCTGGTGGCGAGCGCCGGCGTGCCGATGCGCAGCCCCGATGTGACGGCGGCCGGGCGGGGGTCCCACGGCACGGCGTTTCGATTGACGGTGATGCCGACGTCGTCGAGGAGGTCCTCGGCCTGCTGGCCGTCCATGTCCGAATTCCGCAGGTCGACGAGAACCAGGTGGACGTCGGTTCCGCCGGTGACGAGGCCGACTCCCGCCGCGGCGACGTCCGGCGCGTTCAGCCTTTCCGCGAGGATCTTCGCCCCCTCGACGGTGCGGGCCTGCCTGTCTTTGAACGCCTCGGTTGCGGCGATGCGCAAGGCGACGGCCTTGGCTGCGACGACGTGCATGAGCGGGCCGCCCTGCTGCCCGGGAAAGACGGCGGAGTTGAGCTTTTTGGCGTAGGCCGAAGAGTCGCGGGAGAGAATCATTCCCGAGCGGGGGCCTCCGAGGGTCTTGTGGATTGTCGTCGTCACGACGTCGGAATGCCCGACGGGGTTCGGGTGCAGCCCGGCCGCGACCAACCCGGCGAAATGGGCCATGTCGGTCCACAGGAAGGCGCCGACCTCGTCGGCTATCTGCCGGAAGGCCTCGAAGTCGAGCTGGCGCGGGTAGGCGGACCATCCGGCGATGATCATCTTCGGCCGGACGGCGAGCGCCTGCTCGCGAACCATGTCCATGTCGATGCGATGCGTCTCGGGATTGAGCCCGTAGGCGGCGATGTCGTAGTTCTTGCCGGAGAAGTTGATCTTCATCCCGTGGGTGAGGTGCCCGCCGTGGGCGAGCTGGAGCCCCATGACCGTGTCGCCGTGAGACAGAAGGGCGTGGTAGACCGCCGCGTTGGCTTGCGCGCCGGAATGCGGCTGGACGTTGGCGTATTCGGCGTCAAACAGGCTCTTCGCCCGTTCAATCGCGAGCGTTTCGACCTTGTCGACCTCTTCGCACCCGCCGTAGTACCTCCTGCCGGGGTACCCTTCGGCGTACTTGTTGGTCAGCACCGAGCCTTGAGCTTCCAGCACGGCTCGCGGCACGAAGTTCTCGGACGCGATCATTTCGAGCGTCCCGCGCTGCCTGGCCAATTCCGCCTCGAGCACGGCGGCCACCTCGGGATCGACGGCGGAGGCCGACTGGTCGAAATCCCTCACTTTTCCTCCTTCTTTCGGCATCCCTTCAAGGCTACCGGATGCCTCCGACACAATCAGCAAAGACGTGGGCGCCAGCCCGCCCTCAGGCGTCGATCGGCTCAAACGCCGACATCAGTCGCGCAAAAACTGCCGCGTAAGAAAACGCGAAAGAACAGAGGAAGAGAAGAAGGCGCTCCTAATTCTCCGCGTCAAATCAAACGCCAACGCCGCCGTCATGATCAGCGCCTGCCATTCCGAGGAGACGTCAGGGGAAAACTCCAAGGCAATGCGGACGCCTTTGCGCGTGCGAAGGTCCCCGGCGGCGATTTTGGCCTTCGACTCGAGGGAGACGACCTCGAACCGGCGCAGGCCCTTCATGCGAAGCTCCATCGGCTTGCCTTCGGTCGGGACGATGACGATTTTCCCGATAAACGTCGTTCTGATTCTCACCTCCGCCAAGGGCGAGCCGTCTGGGCCGACAACCGCGTAAAGCGTGCGGACCCCTCGAGGCTTCAACGTCTTCCGGGTGATTCGTGCTCGAAGGCCGATGCGGGGACCTCCTATGTCGAAGTCGCGAAAGGCCCTGAAGAAGCGCGGAGCTTTCCTTTCCGCCTCAACTATTGCGCCCATTTCGTCTCCATTTTCGTCCTCAATGGCGAAATCGTTGGAGGAGAAGGACTTTTTCCTTCGCATGACGACCACTTTGCCCCGCGCACCCGGCGTGCCTTCCGCCCCCGGGACGGGCGTTCTCTGCGCGAGGGGCCTTTCATCTGCCCGGATTTCTCCGTCTGCGTGACGTTCAATGTTGCGTTCTTCGTTATTCATGTGCGTTCTCCGCCATCCATTAGTCGTTCTGTCATTTCCTGGACTTTACCCAGGCTTTCATCATATCCCCCGGGAGACGCGGTCCTTTGGGAAGCGTTCCCCTGCCGCAAGGAAAACACCTCGATCAATTTTCAAGAGCGCTTTAATCAACTCTCAAGAGCTCTTCGCTTGCTCCATCCTCGCCTGCGTCATATCAATGCCCTTTCACCGCAGACTTTTCTCGAGAACTTGCCTCAACCTTTCCTCGGGGATACGAGGGCGGTCCGCGGGCCTGCGCACAGGATTCGTCCAGACTAAGACTGTTTAATCGACTGCACTGCATTCTTTCGACTCGGCAATGGGAACACGATGAAATACATGTCGACACGGCCGGGCTCCCGGCTCGCCGCCCCTCTTCTGTGCGCCGCGCTCGCGGCCTCTCCCGCCCTCGCCGGGTGCGCCGGGGAGTTTTCTCCCGGCGGCGGGGCGTCGAGCGGCGTTGCCTCAGGCACAGGAAAATCGGGCGGAGCGGGCAAAGAGACGCCGATCGCGCTGCGCCCGTCGCCGGCGCCGGCCGGATACGCCAAGGCGGCGCAAAGCGATTCGACGGCGGCCCCGGCGACGTCGAGCGCGTCGGACGCGCCCGGGCCCTCGGCGTCGGCTTCTTCGACGTCGGCTCCGTCCTCCTTCAAGCCCTTCCATTTCACCGAGATACCGAGTTCCTATCGGAGCGAGGCTTCGAAGGCCGGGCGGCTGGAGACGATCGAGTATCGCACTTCCGACCCCGAAAAGCCGGGAACGACGATCACGAAGAAGGCCGTCGTCTACCTTCCTTACGGGTACCGCGACAATTCGTCCCAGCGCTACAACATCCTGTACCTCATGCACGGTTCGCAGGGGAACGAGCGCACATGGCTGGGAACGCAGTCCAAACCGACCACGGCCAAGAACATCCTCGACCACATGATCGCTGACAAGCGCATCTCCCCGACGATCGTGGCGATGCCGACCATACGCCGGGGAAGCGACCGATTCTCCTCGACTTTCCCCGCTTTCCCGACAGAGCTGACGAAGGACCTCATGCCCGCCGTAGAGGGCAAATACCGCACGCACGCGACTAGCACGACCCCCGAGGCCTTCGCCGCCTCCCGGGAGCATCGCGCGTTTGGCGGATTCTCCCTGGGCGGAGGCGCCACATGGTCGGTTTTTCGCAGCAATCTGAAGTATTTCGAGTACTTCCTTCCCATCAGCGGGATTTACAGGGGCAGCGTCTTTTCGCGGAACTACGATCCCAGTCAGGGGGTTGAGGACCTCGCGAACGTCGCTCAAAAATCCGGCGCCGGCAGGAAGGGCTACTTCATTTTCGCTGCGACGGGGACCGATGACAGCGTCATGCCTTACATGACCAAAATGGTGGACAGGATGCTCGAGGAGAGAAAGGCCTTCGACTATACGGACACGAGTTTCGCCAACGGGAATCTCACTCTTCTCGTCGTGAACGGAAAAGGCCACAACTACACGTCCGCCCACACGTACCTGTACAACGCCCTGCCGTATTTCTTCCGAGCGGCGTGAGACTTCCTTCTCTTGCCGAGTGTGAGACTGCTTGTCTCCGCTCGGCCCGGAACTTTCTCCCGCTCAAAGTGGGACTTCTTTCCTCCGCTCGGCCCGGAACTCCGTTTCTTCCACTGAAGGGCGCGAGACGGCGTTCTTTTGCCGCCGACGACGCCGCGCCCGGGTGAGTCTGCAACGCCGCGCCCGGGCAAGACGGCGATGAGTGATTTAAAGTTAACTCAGCGCTTTAAAATTAATCTTCTGTTTTAAAACTAATTCGCTGCTTTAAAACTAATCTTCTGTTCCAAATCCATCCAAATTAAAACCATTCAGATCTTTTAAATTTAACTCATTAGGGCGCAGGGCAGTTTCAAGGCTTTCACTAGGTCCGTTTACGGCTTCCAGCGGTCCGTTTATGGCTTTCAGCGGTCCGTCGGTCGACGGTGCGTTTTTCGATCCGCTCCGGATCGCCTTTTCAATCCGGGATTGTTCTTTTCATTCCGGGGCCGGCCCCTGCTGCGCCGTCAGCCGCGGCCTCGGATTCGAGGACGACGATGGCCTGGGCCACCGGGCCGTCGTGGCTGAGCGAGACGTGGATGCGGGCCTGGCCCACCGAATTGGCGAAAGCCTCTGCCACATCGGCATGCAGCGCAAGCCCTGGCCGATGCCAGGCGTCTGTGACCACCTCGATCTCGTGCCACGCGACCTCTCCGAGAACCGGCGGCCGGCCCTTGAGCGCGGCGCTCCAGGCCTTGATGAACGCCTCCTTCGCTCCCCACCGCGCCGCCAAACGCTCGGCGACGTTGACTCCAGCCGCCTCTCGGCGTTCCCGCGCCGTGAACGCCCGCCCGAACGCCGTTCCGGGCAGTTCCAGCTGCTCGCGGAAAGCTGCGACGTCGACGACGTCCAGCCCGACACCGAGAATCATCGGGTCCTCTCCCCCGCCATCGGCATGGGCTCTCCTTCATCCGTCATGCGCCAAAATGCGCATCCGTCATGAGCCGAAATGCGTATACGGCGAAGACGCAGGCCGCCCTGCGCGCCGATGTCGACGCCGAGGAGCCGATGTCGACGCCGAGGAAACGCTGGAGCGGCGAGCGCATAGACGACGCCCGCCGCCGCGGCCGCCGAAGCGGCAAACCGAGGCTGCTGCCGACCCCCGATTCCGGGGGCCGGCAGCAGCCTCGTCGTCGCTCAGCCGTCATTCCTCGCCGTCGGCCTTGACCCGCGGGTAGAAGCCGTCGGCGCCGAGGCGGGCGTCGGGATTGAGCAGCATTGCGGACTCGTCCTCGTGGATGTCGCCGGCAAAGCGCCTGTCCTTGATGCCCTCGAAGAGCTCTGCCTTGCCGAGCATAGCCTTCTCCAGGCGAACCGCGCCCGCGTGTGTGCGCCCGTCGGCGCGCCTGCGCCACTCGTCGGCGGCCTCGTCTCCGTGCGCGCGCGCCACGGCCGCCTCGAAGGCGTCCGGAGAAGCCAGCGCGATGAAGGCCGAGACGTGGCCGAAGCCAAGCGAGGTGATGAGGCCCGCCTTGACGCCCTCGTGCTGGAACGGCGAGCGCAGCCACACGAGGTAGGGGTCTTCCTCGAAAACGGGGTCGAGGCAGTCGAGCGCCTTGTTTCCGGGGATCAGCCCGCTGGCGAGGATCTGCGTCAGTCCGGCGAGCTGGAACAGCGCGGCGCCGCCCTTCGCGTGGCCCGTCAGCGACTTTTGCGACACGACGTAAAGCGGGTTGCCCTCGGTGCGCCCGATGGCCTTTGCCAGCCGCACGTGCAGCTCGGCCTCGTTCGGGTCGTTCGCGTTGGTCGAGGTGTCGTGCTTGGAGACCACCGAGACGTCGTCCGGGGTGATCCCCAGGGCGGCCAGGCTCTTGACGAAGCGCGCGTTCTTGCCTCCGCGGCCGACGGCCAGCGCGCCGAGCCCCGGCGCGGGGATCGACGTGTGGGCGCCGTCGGCGAAGGACTGCGCGTGGGCCACGACGGCCAGAACGGGCAGGCCCGTCTCCAACGCGAAGTCGCCGCGGGCGAGCAGCACGGTTCCGCCGCCCTGCGCCTCGACGAAGCCTCCCCTGCGCAGATCGCCCGCGCGAGAGTAGAAGCGCTCGTCGATGCCCTGGCGGGCCATGGCCGCCGAGTCCGCCGTCGCCGTCATGTCGCCGAACCCGGTGATCGACTCCAATCCGATGTCGTCGATTCCGCCGGCCACCACGAAGGTCGCCTTGCCGCAGGCGATCTTGTCGACCCCCTCCTCGACGGAGACGGCCGCGGTGGCGCACGCGCCGACCGGGTGGATCATCGACCCGTAGCCGCCCACGTAGGACTGCATCGTGTGCGCGGCGATGACGTTGCCGAGGGTCTCCTGCAGGAGGTCCTGCGGGCGCGAGCGGCCCGTGAACCTGTCGAGGTAGAACTGCCGCATCGAGGACATTCCGCCGAATCCCGTGCCCTGGGTGGAGGCCACCTCGTTCGGGTGGACGCTGCGCAGCAGCTCTCCGGGGGTCAACCCGGCTCCGATGAAGGCGTCGACCGTGGTCATGAGGTTCCAGATGGCCATGCGGTCGGAGGACTCGATCATCGATGCGGGAATCCCCCAGTGCGCGGGGTCGAAGCCGTCGGGGAACTGGCCGCCGACGGTGCGGCTGAGGGTCGCCCTTCGCGGAACGTAGGTCAGCGCCCCGGCCTTGCGGGTCACGGTCCATTCGTCGTCGACCAGCGCGGCAGACGTATTCTCGGGGTCCGCCTCGACAAGGGCGTTTGCGGCGGCCTCGTCGGCGACGGTGAAGGTCACGTCGGAATCCAGGCGCACCTCCTCGATGTCAATGGACCCGAGGTTTACGAGCGGACCGTCGTCGACGAAGGAGCGGACGCCACAGCGGGCCACGACTTCGTCTCGATAGCGCTCGTAGATCTCCTCTTCGGGTACGACGCTTCCCGAAGCGTCGTACCAACCCGGTTTGGGCGTGTCGTGCCATTCGAGCAGGCCCATCATCCAGGCCAGCTCGAGGACGCCCGCCGCGGTCATGTCGACCTCGCCAGTGCCCTGGATTCCCAGCTCGGCGGCGAGGCGGGTGCGCGAGGAGCCCCACGGCCCGGCTTCGCCGACGCCGACGACGACCACGAGGTCTTCCGGCCTGGCGGAGCCGCCCGCGAAGGCCTCGCGCCCCGGGGTGCGCCCGCTCGCGACCCCTGCGGGCGTGGCGAGCGCTCCGATCGTGGCCGGGCCCTCGGCCTCCTCGGGCGCGCTCGGAAGCTTGAGTCCCTTGGCGAGCTTTCGCAGATTGACCTTGTCCATCCCGCCGGTCAGGTCGACGACCATCGGGGCGCAGGCAGCCGCCTCCAAGGACTCCTCGGTGCACAGATCGAGCAGCCTCTCGGCAATCTCTTCCGTGTTCCACACGCGGACCCCCGCGGCTTCGACCGCGGCGACGAGCGGGTCGTTGTGGCCCATGAGGTTCGTGCCCTTGACCCAGCCGATGAGGGCGTGGGCGATCGACGTCCTGGCGCCCCACGGCTCGTTGGCCCACTTGTTGGCGACGGCGTCGAGAGCCGCCTTGACCTCGCCGTATGCGCCGTCGCCGCCGAAGGTTCCCCGGTTGGGCGATCCGGGCAGGACCACGTGAAGGCGGTGGCCGACGTGCGTGTCGGCGCCGATGCGGGAAAGGCCGCCGATCAGCCGCTCGACTCCCCACAGGAGCACGCGGGCCTGGTTTTCGGCCGCAGCCCCGGCGTCGTCGAGCGTGCCGCGGACGGGAGGCGCGGCGAACGGGAAGAGGATGTCGGGAACGAACGCCGGCTTAAGCACCTTGGTCGCCGCGCCGAGCGTCACCCGCTGCTCGGCGCCGATCCATTCGACGAGGGCGTCGATGTCGCGCAGCGAACCGAGGTTGGCTGGGACGATCCACAGTTCGGCGTCGCCGCGGGCGCTGCGCCGATAAAGTTCAGCGGCCCAGTTGAGGCGCCCGGAGTCCAGTCGCGAAGTCGTGACGACGACGGTCGCACCGCCCGCCAAGAGCCTGCCTGCGACGGACGCCGCGATCGACCTCGGCGAGGCGCCGGTGACGACGGCGACCTTTCCGCTGAACTGGCCCGGGTCGGAGCTTTCTGCAGCCGCGGCGATCGCGAGGAGGCGCTCGGCGCGCTCGGGGCGGCGCTCGGCATGCCATCGGGCCTGCTTCGCCACTTCCTCGCCGGTCGATTCGAAGTTCCCTTCGACCTCCTGCCCCGCGGCGATCCGCGCGACGTCCTCGCGGGCGCTCGCCCAGCGGTCGCACAGGCGGACGGCCCGGTCGGGGGTGAACGCGGGGGCGACGAACTTCTCCCAGCCGTCCCCGAGCTCGGCGGACACGGCGGCCCGCAGCGCGAGGTCGTCTGCATTGTCGCCGCCCGCCTGCTGCGCGGGCGGCTCCTTGCCCAGGCGGGCGAGAAGCTCGCGGGCGGTCGCCGCCAGGGCGTCGGTCATCTGCCCCGTGATCTCTTCGAGGGCGGCCGAATCGACCATCGTCCCCGATCCGCCGCCCGAGCTGGCCTTTGACACGGCGATTCCGCGGGCGGCGGCCACCTGGGCGACAGCCTCGTCGATCGTCGCGTCGAACTTCTTCGACGGCTTTATCGTGGCGAGTTCGCCTCCCCGCAGCGATTTTCCTTCGCGGGAGCCGAGCACGACGGCAGTGGCGACGTGCGTCGCCCACCCCTCGCCCAGGCCCCACGCCGAGGCGAGGTATTCGGAGACGCGCTGCGGTTTGGCGCCGGCGGCGCCGGCTATCTGGCGGAGTCGGCCGGAAATGGCCTCGCTCAACACCGCTCCGAACGGCTTGTATCCGTGGGCGCCGGCCAAAACCCCGGCTCGGAGCTTGGACATGGGCGCCTCGGCGGCGCCGTCCATCGACGACAGGCCGAACTCCGCCGTCAGGTCCATGAGCACCTGGTTGCGCTTCGAAGAGACGCCGTTCGTCAACGTCTCGACGGTGTCGGCGTCGACGATCTGCTCGGGCCGCAGCTTCGCGTGGACGGCGAGTAGCGCGTCCAACGCGTCGGCCGCGGTAAAGGGAAGGTCCTCGACGGGCCCCGCCGCGGCAGCAGGCGCAGGAGCGGCAGGCGCGGCCGGCGCTTCCTGCGCGGGCGCATTCTGCTCGGGAGCCGCCTGAGGCTGAGAATCGGCGGGCGCCGCTGCCTTTCCGGCGTCGGCGGACGATTCAGCCGCCTGCGGCTCGCCGGCCTCTTCAACCGGGGCCGCGGCCACGTCTTCGCGCCTGACGCGCTGAGAATCCCTCGCGACGTTCATGACAGCAACGTCCGCGCCCGCCTGGGCGACGGTCCGCGCCCCGATGTTGGCGAGGGTCGGCGCGGTGGCGAGGCCAACCTCGACCCATTCGCGCACGCCCTCCTCCAAGAGCACGTTCTGCGTATCAATCCACTGCACGGGCGAGGCGAACTGCCACGCGAGAAGCTCAATGAGCAGCGTGCGGATGACGCGGTAGCGGTCGCGCTCGAGCAGGCCGTCGAAGTCCTCGACAAGCTCGGCCACCATCGTCGACGGGGCGACGTCGAGGATGAGCCTCGCGAACTCCTCCGTCAGCTCGAAGGGCTTGGCCACGAGGTTGGGTATGTAGCGGCCCACGAGGGCGTCGGCCTCGATCTTCTCGGGCAGCAGGTCTTCCAGAAGCTCGCGGAAGTCGTCCACCCCGTTGCGCAGGACGCGCGAGTGGAAGGGCACGTCAATGCCGGGAACGAGGATGAACGATCGCTTGCCGCCCGCGGCCTCGGCCCGGGCGTTCGCGTCGCGCTCCAGGGCCTTAAGGCCCGCGACGGTTCCGGCCACGGCGTACTGCTGGCCCTCGATGTTGAGGTTGACGACCTCAAGGAACTCGCCCGTCTCCTCGGAGATCGATTCGACGTAGCCGACGACGTCGCTCACCCCGAACTGGCTGGGGCGAAGCGCCCCCATGCGGTAGTTTGAGCGGCCCTGCGCGTCGCGCGGAACGAGATTGTGCATCGTCGAGCCGCGCTGGAAGACGATCTCAAGGAGGGCCTCCAGCGGGAAGACCCGCCCGTACGAAGAAAGCGCCGTGTACTCGCCCAGCGAATGCCCGGCGAACATCGCCCCTTCCACGAGCGCGCCCTCGGCCGCGAGCCTTTCGGTCTGGGCCGCCGCGACGGTGGCCAGCGCCACCTGGGTGAACTGGGTGAGGTTGAGCAGGCCCTCGGGATGGTGGTAGCGCACGCCGCCCGCGACGAGTTCGCGCGGATTGTCGCGAACCAGAGCGAGGATCGAGAAGCCGAGCTTCTCGCGGGTGTGCTTGTCGGCGCGCTCCCATACAGCCCGCGCCGCGGCCGACTCGTTGCGCTCGTCCAGAGCCATCCCCTGGGACTGCACACCCTGCCCGGGATACAGGTAGGCGGTGCTCGGGGCGGCCACGGCCGCCGTCGCAGTGGCCACCAGAACCCCGTCGACGGTGCACGAGACCTCGAGGGCCAAGCCTCCGCCGCGAATGCGTCCGACGCGTTCGACGCGCACGTCGACGACGTCGCCCAGCGCGACCATTCCGAACATCCTGTACGTCCACCCCAGAATCCTCGTTCCCGCGATCTTCTGGGTCGCGTACTCCGCGGCCGCGCACAGCCACATGCCGTGGACGATCGGCTCGTCGAGCCCGGCGAGCTTCGCCCCCCTGCGCGACGTGTGGATGGGATTGTAGTCGCCCGAGACGATGGCGAAGGCGGTCATGTCCGTCGGCGCGGAGACCTTGGCTGAGCCGAGTACGGAGCGCGGCGTGTCGACGACGTCGCCGACCCCCGCCCGCGGCTCGGGATCCTCAAGCTGCTCCTCGCCCACGCGGCCGCGCAGGGCGAAACGGTCGGCGAAGAAGGCGACCTCTCGGCCGTCGCCGTCCACGACCCGGGTGTCGACGCCGATGACTCTGCCCGCGGCGGTGTCGGCGACGCCGGTCACGTGCGAGGTCGCAGTCAGCGTCCCCGCCAGCTCGTCGAGGGAGGCCGCGATTCGCTCGGAGTGATCGAGGTGGACTGTCGATAGAAGTCCTTCTATGACGGGGTATCCGTCGCGGACAGTCGAGCCGATCGCGCCGTATATCGCCGGCCAGCACGAGCCGAACAGGGCGCTCGGCACGGCCCCTGCGTCGACCGCCTCAGGGGGCTCGCACACGAGTGCGTGGGCGGCGGCCGCGTCGCGGCCGAAGTCGAAGGAGAAAGCCTCGCCGTCGCCGGGAAGGGACTCGATGGGGGTTCCGCCCGCCGTCGTCGAGCCCACGCCGGCCGTCGCCTCCAGCAGGCCGCGCATGGCTGCGGAGAGCCGGGAGTCGTCCACGAGCGGGTAGGCGCCGGAGGCCGCGCCTTCGGGCGCCACGAGCGGAATGCGGATGTCGCGGACGCGATGGGTCGGCGAGCCGGTGCCGTCCCACACGGAGTCGAAAGGCACGAGGACCTCCCATCCGCCGGCGGCCGGGCCCTCGGCCTCATGGAGGCTCGCTCCCTCGATGAGGGCAGGGTTGGGCACGAGGCTCCCCCGCCACACGACGTAGCGGGCGGACCGGAAGTATTCGTCCTCGGTCGCGGCGATCCTGCTGAAGGCGCTCTCGCCCTCGCCCAGGCGGGCAGCCGCGACCTGCTCGTACTTGGCGAGGATGTCGGCGGCGGGCGCGTTTGCCTCGGTGATGGCCCCCACGGAGATCGGGCCCGGGATGATCCGCACCGCGTCCGCCGCATATCGCGGATCGTGGGACTGCCACAGGTTGTCCGACCCCCATCTACGGACGATCTCCGCGTCGATGACCGGGACGAAGGGAACCGGCTTGGGGTATTTGCGCGAGAGTTCGACGAAGAAGGCGGCGTCCGTCGGCGTCACGAGGACGGATTCGGCCGCCGGGTGCGCGGCCGCGAGGGCCTCCACGGCGCGCTCGGGGTCCTCGGCGCCATCGGCGAACAGGGTCTCGATCTGGCCGTGGTCGGCCTCGCTCAGGCGGGCCTCCGCGCGCTGAAGCAGTTCGACGAAGCGCTTTTCCATGGACTCGTCCACCCAAGGCCAGGCAAGCTCAACGTAGCGCTCGAGCATCTGGCGGTAGGTCATCTCTTCGACGTCGCCGAAGTACGGCTTGGCCGTCTTGTCGATCGCCTCGATGATCTCCTCGCGGCGCGATTCAACCTCCTCGGCGGGGATCTCCGCCAGAAGCTTCGAGGCTGCTGCGCTCGCGTTGGCGACCTCGTAGAGGTCCGCGTGCAGCTGGGACAGCCCGGAGGTCATTCCCCCGCGGACCTCGCCCCTGCGCACCCAGCCCTCGGTGATGCCGGGCGTCGCCACGAGCAGGTCCTTGACCGCGGGGCTCGTGGCAGCCTCGGCGGAGGCCATGAGCGCGGTTCCGACGAACACGCCGTCGACGGGCATCGGCGGGCGCCCGTGGGCGACGGACCACGAGCCGTCGAGGTAGTCGGCGGCGCGCTCGGGGTCGCCGAGGCCGCCTCCCGCGCACACGACGACGCCGGCCTCACGCAGCTGCGCATACGTTGGAAGCAGCAGCTCGGGAAGCGACTCCCACGAGTGGTGGCCGCCGGCCTGCCCGTCCTCGACCATGGCGATGAGCGGCAGATCCGCGCCCTTCTCGTTCAGCTCGCGGGCGATCTGCACGACCTGGCGGATCTGCGCCACCGTGCCGGGCTTGAAGGCCACATAGGGGAATCCCTCGGATCGCAGGCGCTCGACCAGCTCGACCGCCTCGTCAAGCTCGGGGACGCCTGCGGAGACGACGACGCCGTCGAGCGGCGCCCCGGCCGAGCGCTTCTTCGACACCGCGCGGCGGGAACCGAAGTGCAGGCCCCACAGGTACGGGTCGAGGAACATGGCGTTGAACTGGGCCGTGCGGCCGAGTTCGAGGAGCTCGCCGAGCCGGTCGAGGTGGTCGGAGAGGATCTCCTCGGTGACCTGCCCGCCGCCGGCCATCTCCGCCCAATGTCCGGCGTTGGCCGCGGCGGCGACGATCTCCGGCTCGACGGTCGTCGGCGTCATTCCGCCCACGAGGATCGGCGAACGGCCCGTCAGCCGCGTGAATGCGGTTTCGACGACCTTCCTCCCGTCGATGACGCGGGCGGCCGGGGCGAAGACGGACCAATCCTGGGAGGCCGTCTCGCGAGGGGTTCCCTGGGCAAGCGCGTCGCGCGAGTCGGCCGTGCCCGCTTCGATGTAGTGCACGCCGGTCCCCGCGAAGTTCTCCGCGGCCAGGCGCGCCAGGCCGGTTCCCGGGCCAAGGTCGACGACGGTCGCCCCCGCGGGCACCTTTTCGCGGAGCTCCGCAACCCAGTCGAGGCTTTCAGTGAGCACGGCGCGGGCCAGGTCGGCGGCGTCGGGAAGCGAGACGCCGCAGGCGCGAACCCACTGGAGCACCTGCTCCACGGCCGGTGCGAGCACCGGATTGTGGAAGGGGGCGGCGACGTCGAGGTACTCCCCCTCGACCTTGAGCGCCTTCAAAGCCGCCTCGAGGGCCTTGGGCGCGCCGGAGAGCACCTCGGACGTGGCGGAGTTCTTGATCGCCAGGGCGACGTCGCCGGGAAGTTCGACGTCGGCCAGGTTCTCTCCTTTGACGGAGACCATGGGTGTGTGTTCGCCGCGGCGGCTCGCCCCGGCGAGAAGCGTCTCGCGGGTGGCGGCGGCGCCGATGAGGCGCGCGAGCGCGAGGACCTGCGCGTGGTCGTCGCGCAGCATGGCCGCGCCGAGGACGCCTTGGGAATGGCCGACGGCCGCGACGGGCTCCGGCAGGGCCTCCCGAACGTCGAGGTAGGCCCCGTATTGGGCCAGGAGGATTCCGGGAACGGTGGCCCCCGCGTTCTCGGGGGCCTCAAGCGGCGCCCCCAGAAGATCCATGGGGCCCGTGACCGTCAGCAGCTCGGGGGCCACGGGGGCGAGGATCTTTTCCGCGGCGTCGCGGATGGCGCCCAACTTCGCCGCGATCGCGGGATCCGACGCAAGCTCCGCCAGCTCCGTCCGCCAGGGCGTCGATTGCCCGGCGAATTGAGCGATCCAAGCGGAAGGGGTGTAGGAGTTCATTGATTGGCCTTTCGTCAGCTCACATCGGCATGTTGCCGTGGCGGCTCGTGCGGGATTGGGAGCGGTTCTTCGTCCGTGCGATTCGCAGCGCGGAAACGATCGACGAACGAGTCGTCTCCGGGGTGATGATGGCGTCGAGTTGCCCACTTTCTATCGACAGGTGCGGATTGACGTTCTCACGCGTGTACTTTTCCACGAGTTCGGCTTTGACGGCGGCGACGTCCTTGCCTTCCTCAGCGGCCTTTTTCAGTTCGCGCCGCCCGGTGATGGCCACCGCGCCGTCGGCCCCGAGCACGGCGATCTCCGCCCCCGGCCACGCGTAGTTGAAGTCTCCCCCCAGGGACTTCGAACCCATGACGATGTAGGCGCCTCCGTAGGCTTTCCTCAGCGTCACGGTCACGAGCGGGACTGTGGCCGTGGCGTAGGACCAGATGAGTTTGGCGCCGCGCCTGATGATTCCCGCGTGTTCCTGCTCGGTCCCCGGGCGGTACCCGGGGACGTCGACCAAGGTGACGACGGGCACGTTGAAGGCGTCGCAGAATTGGACGAATCTCGCGGCCTTCTCGGAGGCGTCGACGTCGAGCGTGCCGGCCTCGTGCATCGGGTTGTTCGCGACGATTCCCACGGACTCGCCGTCGAAGGCGGCGAAGCCAACCGTGATCGACTGGGCGAACATTTCTTGGACCTGCACGAATTCGCCGTAATCGACGAGGGCGCGTATGACCTCGACCATGTCGTAGGGCTGCTTCGAAGACTCGGGGACGATCTGGGAGAGCCTCGCGGCGTTGGCGGCGTCCTCGGGTCCCTCTTCGTAGTCCCATCTGCGGGCCGCGCCCTCGCAGTTCGGCGGGAGGTAGGTCAAGAGCGTGCGCGTGTAGTCGAGGGCGTCGGCTTCGTCGTCGGCCAGGTAATGGGCCACTCCCGACTGGAAATTGTGCACCTCGGCGCCGCCCAGGTCGGCGAAGGAGACGTCCTCGCCGGTCGTCGCGCGCACCACGTCGGGGCCCGTGACGAACATGTGCGAATTGTCCCGGGTCATGACGATGAAGTCCGTGAGGGCCGGGCAGTACACGGCGCCGCCGGCGCACGGTCCGAGGATGACGGAGATCTGCGGGATCACGCCGGAGGCCTCGCAGGTCTTTTTGAAGATGCGGCCGTACTGAGAAAGGGCGAGCACGCCCTCCTGGATTCTGGCGCCGCCGGAGTCGAGCATCGCGACGATGGGAATGCGCAGTTCGAGGGCCTTGTCCATAAGGGCGGTGATCTTGTTGCCCTCGACTTCGCCGAGCGTGCCGCCTTGGATCGAGAAGTCCTGAGCGTAGACGGCCACCGACTCTCCGGCAACCGTGCCGATTCCCGTCACGACCCCCGCGCCGGTGAAGCCTTCGGCCATGTTGCCCCCGCGGAAGCGCCCGATTTCAGTGAAGCTTCCCTCGTCCAAGAGTTCGGCTATGCGTTCGCGGGCCGTTTTCTTGCCGACGGCATGCTGGCGCGCCTCTGCCTTTTCCTGGGCTAGATCGATGAGACCTTGCTGGTAGGCCGCGAAGTCTTCGCGATGGATCTCGTGCGGAGTGAGGTCCATCGTCTGGGATGTGTCCGGAAGCGTCCGGAGTTTCGTCAACGACATCATTTCTCCTCGGTGGTCTCGTCCTCGTTGCGCACGACTCGCACGAGGGGTTGATAAGCGGACACGTTTTGGCCTGCCTCGACGGCGATGTCCGTCACTTTGCCGTCGTAGGGAGCGTGGACGTAGCTCTCCATCTTCATGGATTCGAGCACGACGAGCAGGTCGCCGCGGGAGACCCGCTGCCCGCTGTCGACGCACACGCGGACGACGATCGCCTGGATCTGGGAGTTGACCATCCCCGTCGGATCGACGAGTTCGCCGGATTTCGCATCGTTCCGTGCGCGGGCGCCTCCGCGAAGGGGCTGGAAGCCCCGGTGGCGCGACGTTCCGACCGTCGTGGCGAACATCGTGCGCGGGACGGTCAGCTCCATCCGGCGCCCGTCAAGCTCCACCACGAAGGTCGCCCTCTCCTCGGCTGCGGTCGATGCGGGAGTGGCGCTCACCGACGACGCGGGGGCCACGCCCAAGGAGGAGGCCTCCGCGGGATCCGCCAGTTTGGGCAAGACGACGTCTTCGAACCAGCGCGTCGACGGCGGCGCCGGGCTGAACTCGTCGAGGGAGATCACGGCCGAATACATCGACGCCGGCGTCGCCACCCCTTTGATCTCCAGTTCCGCCAGGGCCCTGCGCGAGCGGGCGATCGCGGCCTCGCGCGTGGGCGCCGTGACGATGAGCTTTGCGAGCATCGGATCGAAATCAGACGTGACGACGTCGCCCTCGTTGATTCCCGACTCGATGCGCACGCCGTGGCCCAGCGGCCAGCGCAGTCGCGAAACGGTGCCCGTGGAGGGAATCATTCCCGAGGCGGGGTCTTCGCAGGTGATGCGGAACTCGAAAGAGTGAGCACGCGGCGAGGGAACCTCGGCGAGCCGCTTCCCCGCTGCGATGCGAATCTGTTGCTCGACCAGATCGAGGCCCGTCACTTCTTCGGAGACGGTGTGCTCGACCTGCAATCGCGGGTTGACCTCAAGAAAGTTAACACGGCCGTCGGCTTCGACGAGGAACTCGCAGGTGCCCAGCCCCTCGTATCCGACGGCGTCGAACAGTCTGTGAGACCAATCGACGAGGGTCTCTTCGACGCCCCGGGGCAGCGCGGGCGCGGGCGCCTCCTCGATGAGCTTCTGGTTTCTGCGCTGCACGGAGCAGTCTCGGGTGGAGACGACCGCGAAGTTGCCGAAGGAGTCGCGGGCACACTGGGTTTCGACGTGCCGCGCCGTGCGGATGAAGCGCTCGACGAAGAAGCCTTCTGCGTGGTGCCCGTGGGCGGTGAAGAAGACGTCGAGGTCGGAGTCGGATTCCATCACCGTGATGCCGCGGCCTCCCCCGCCGTCGGCCTTCTTCGTCACGATGGGGAAGCCGTTTTCGGCGACGAAGGCGTCGACGACGTCGCGGCCCGTGACGGGGTCCGACAGCCCTGCCACCGGGCTGACGTTCACAGATTCGGCAAGGCGGCGAGCCTTGATCTTGTCCCCCAGGGCGTCAAGTACCTCCGGCGACGGGCCGATCCACGCCATGCCGGCCTCCAGCACCGCCCGCGCGAACTCTGGGACCTCGGAAAGGAAGCCGTAGCCAGGATGGACGGCGTCGGCCTCGGCTTTGCGCGCGATCTCCAGCAGCCTTTCGGCGTTCATATACGTCTCCGCGTAGGCGGTTCCGACCAGCGCATACGCTTCGTCGGCTTCCCGGACGAACTGGGCGTCGCGATCCGAATCCGAGTACACGGCGATGGACTTGACACCCATGTCGCGCGCCGTTCGGATCACTCGCAGCGCGATCTCCGAGCGATTCGCGATGAGGACGCGGTTAATCAACGTGCTTCTCCTTCCGCGCGGGGCTGCATGCCCAGCAGAGAGACTTCGCCAGAGGTGACCGCTTCGAGGCCGTTCCTCGTCAGGATTTCAAGGGATGCGTCCGGAAGGACGCGAATGCCGTCGCCCACAAGCGGTTCAAGGCGCGGGCGGCCCACGACGACGCCCGGCCGGAGCGTTTCCGTGACGGCGTTGGCCTCGTCGACGAGGCCCGCAGCCTGCGGGTCGCCGGCGTCGACCAATGCGTCGAGCCGGGCGCGCAGGCCTTCGAGGTACGTGGCGATGAGTTCGTCACGCCCGGCTGTTTTCAGGCCGGAAGTCAAAAGGGAGGCGGCCGTGGGCGTCGGCAGCTCGTCGGCCTCGAGCGAGAGGTTCAAGCCCCATCCGAGGATGCACGCGATCTTGCCGTCGCGCCTGCCGCAGACTTCGCCCAGAAGCCCGCCGAGCTTTCGCGGCCCCGCGGGCGTGAGGGCGACGACGTCGTTGGGCCAGCTGATCGCCACATCGGGGGCGCCTTCTTGCGCACAGTGCCGCCGAACCGATTCGAGCGCGGCCATTGCGCCCGCGAGCGTCACCCATGCCAGACAGTCGGCGATCGATTCGTCGAACTCCAGAAGAACGGAAACGAGCAGGGACTTCCCCGCTCGCGTAAACCATGGGCGTCCGACTCTTCCGCGGGCCGCCGTCATGTTGTCGGCGATCATGACGGCTCCCGCGGGAACCGAGCCCTCGCACCACAAATCGGCGAGGTCGTCCTGCGTCGAACCTGTGAGCTCTGTATGGAGAACGATAGGCGACTGCATTCCCGTCAGCGGAAAACGAGCCTGGCCAACGACATGTGCCTGGGCCTGCCCCGCCTCGCCTAGACGCTCTCCCGCACTGTCCACACGCTCTTTGGACAAGTAACACTCCCATCTTTCCGCCCTCGCGGGCGCGATCCGCGAGGCAATCCCTCGGAGCCAACACTTACGAAGCAGTAATCTACCTTAAAGTACTCGATAATCCCAATCGTTGAGTGTGGTGTATCAATCATAATCTACAAACACGGCTTCCATAATCGACAAACGCGCCGCCTCTACGCCCAGAGCGCACGACTTGACGGGGCGGTGTGCAGCGGATTCACTACGGATGCCATTGCCAAATCGGAGAATCGGCGGTGCAGACGGCGCAGGAAACTTCTCCCATTGTGATCCTCGTCAACCTACAACGGGCGGAGGTCTTCGGGCCTGGGCAGAACCGCTCGCGGAGCGGTCGATTCGAAGTGCCCCCGCGCCTTATTCATTGCCGCGTTTTCGTTTCAGCTCGCCTGATCCGTTCCAGCGCACCCAATTCGTTTCAGCTCACCCGACCAAAAGGAAGGCCTCCTCCCGAAGGAGGAGGCCGACGATGGCCTCAAGGTCGCCGCAGGCGGGCTACTTGCCGCGGGCGGGCTACTTGATAAGGCCCAGGGCGCGAACCGCGTCCAATTCCTCCTGGGCGGCCTTGATGTTGTGTTCGATTCCGGCGCGCGTGCGGTCGGAGACCTCCAAGCCGTCGACGACGACCCATTCGCCGTTCTCGGCCGTCGCGGGCATGCCGAATATGAGCCCTTCGGGCACGCCGTAGTGCGATCCGTCCTGGTAGACGCCGGGGGTGACCCAGTCGCCTTCGGGCACGCCGTTGACCCAGTTGTACACGTGGTCGATGGCGGCCGAGGCGGCCGAGGCGGCCGACGACGCTCCGCGGGCCTCGATGATGGCCGCGCCGCGCTTGGCGACGGTCGGAACGAAGAAGGACTCCAGCCATTCGGCGTCCACCAGCTCGGAGGCCGGCTTGCCCGCCACAGTGGCGTATGAGACGTCGGGGTACTGGTCGGCGGAATGGTTGCCCCACACCGTCATCTTCTTGATGTCCGCGACGGGCGCACCCGTCTTGGCCGCCAGCTGCGAGATGGCGCGGTTGTGGTCGAGCCGCATCATCGCGGTGAAACGAGACTTGGGGACGTCGGGGGCCGAGTGCATGGCGATCACGGCGTTGGTGTTCGCCGGATTGCCGACGACGAGGACCTTGACGTCGTCGGCCGCGCGGTCGTTGATGGCCTTGCCCTGAGGCCCGAAGATCCCGCCGTTGGCCTCGAGGAGATCGGCTCGCTCCATTCCCTTGGTGCGCGGGCGCGCGCCCACAAGCAGGGCGACGTTCGTCCCGTCGAACGCGTCGTCAATGCCGTCGTAGACATTGACGGACTCAAGAAGCGGGAAAGCCGAATCGTTGAGCTCCATGGCAGTGCCCTCCGCGGCCTTCACTGCCTGCGGAATTTCCAACAGGTTGAGGCGCACCGGCGTGTCGGAGCCGAGCAGCGCGCCCGAAGCGATGCGGAAGAGGAGGGCATAGCCGATGTTTCCGGCGGCGCCCGTAACGGTGACGGTAACTGGCGTACGAACCATCAGGTCTCCTTTGTCTGGATTCATTCGTCGCGGTCGTAGACTCAGCGCGTTGGCGCGATATTCGGCGCGCTCGCGCCCACGGTCAAGAATAGGCGCTGCGGCTCGTTTGTCTCAGGTCCCTTGGGCCTAGAAATTTCCCGCGCCGTTGTGCTGAGTCCCCTTGTTCTGCGGCAACGCGGTCTGACCTTGCTGCCAGGCCGCCGCCTCGCCGGTCTTCGGCGGCACCGCCTTGTCCTGCTGCCAGGCCGCTGCCTCGCCGCACTGCCAGGTTCCGGCCTCCAGGAAGGTGACTTCCTTGCCTTGCTCGTAGTCGGAGGCCTGGCTGAGCCCTTCTGGGAGCCGCCGAGCCTCCTTCTCGCCGTTCCGCCTTCTTCCTGCAGCCAATCCGGCGACCGCCCTTGTCGTCGCGGACGCTGGCGCTGCGTCGGGGGCAGACCGCCAGACGATGCCGCCCTTTCCAACCGACCCCGCGAGCCGTGGCGAAACACCTTGCTTGAACGTTCCGTTTTTCAGTCCGGACGCAGCCGGGCGCGCGGAGCTTGCGCCCTGTGCGCCCGTCGAAGCGCGCGGACCTGCCTGGTTCCCACGGGCGCTGCCTGCCCCACGCGCTCCAGCGATTCCCGCGCGTTGAGCCGCCGCGTTCTTCGCCGACGCTCCCGTTCCGCGTGCCGCCCCGGCTAGGCCCGTCCCTCCGCGTGCCGCCCCGGCTCCGCGAACCGGGCCGGCCGTACGAACCGAACCGGCCGAACCGTTTCCACGGGAGGCCGCGGCTCCACGCGCCACATTGCCGCTGCGGCCCGAATTGCGTCCGCGCGCCGAGGACGATGCGCCGGCCCCGGCCTGCGCGCCGCGGGCCGTCAAGGCGCGGACGCCGCTTCTCGCAGCCTTCGAACCTGCCCCTGGACGTCCAGCTCCCCCGGAGGTTCCTTGGGGCGCATTCGGAACGCTTGCACGCGAAGCCGTCGTCGCACCCTTGACGATGCCCGAACTGCGAGCGGGCGTCTGGGAGACCGCGCGCTGCGCCGTCGTCGCTCCCCGAACTATCCCGCCGCTGCGTGCGGAGGTTGCGGCGGGACGGGCGATTCCCGACGCGCCGCCCCGGGCCAAAGCGCCCTTCGCCGCAGCGCCCTTCGCCGTCGTCGCCGAAGCCTCGCGCGCGGCCGTCGTCGCACCGCGAGTCATTCTGGCGCCCTGCGCAGCCGTGCCGTTCGCCCGCACTGCCGCCTCCGACCGGCTTGCTGCACGCGCCGAGCGAACCGCCTGATAGGCCTTGTACCCGGCGACGGCGCCTCCCGTCGCTGCCGCGGCGGCCGCAGCCGGATTGTGCACGGAGGACGAATGCAGGATCGAAGGGCGCACCGCCCCCTGGGAAACATCGCCGGTCTGATGGACCGTGAAATGCGATCTCTGCAACGTCGGGCCGCCGTCGCCGCCGGGCGAGACGCTTCCTGAGCTTCCGGCGGAAGGGTCGGGGATCGTTGCCGACCATCTCGTCGCCGAACGAATCGGAACGGAGGCGGAGCCGCCCGAAGCCCCGGCGTCGCCAGAGCCTGGGCCGCCCGCGCCCGAACCATTTTGCCCGTTGCCGGAGCCGTCGCCGCCCGTGCCGCCGTTGCCCGAACGGCGGCGAGAATCGCTGCCGCCGGAAGACTGACGGTCGCCAGAACGGCGCCTGCCGGGTTCGTCCCCGTTGGAAGATCCTGTTTCCTCGCCTCCGAGAGCCGGAATGCGCTGGATCGCCGCCGCCGTCCGCTCTCGCAGAGTGCTCAGTGCGGTGATCGCCTGATTCTCTGCCTTGGCATGATCCGCGTCGAGCGTCCGCAGGGCGCGCATTTCCGCTTGGAGGTACGGTTCCTTTTTGACGACGGAATCGTACCGGGCCTGGGCCTCCGCCAGCTCCTGTTGAATCTCTATGTTCTTGTTTTGCGCCTCTCGCCCGGCGTCCAAAGCTTCTTTTCGCGCCTCCACGATGACCCCGATGTCCTCGGAATGCCGACGCACTTTCTTGCCGAGGGCGTCCAAGCTGGCCGTCACCGCCCCAGCGGTGGAGCCTTTTATCGCCGACCCCAGATTTGTCGCGACCGATTCGGTCAAATCGGCCACAGAATCGAGCTCTGTCTTGATTGCGCCCAGAACGTCGCTCGTCGCGTCGTTGGCGCTTGGATCCCACTGTCCAATTCCACGAAGCCTGTCGGCATTGGGAGTCGCCACGACTCCTCCTTTCGTTTTAGCGGGCCTCCGTCCTGCCGACGTCGGCCTTGCCGTCGCCATCGTTCGAATCGACGTCGGCATCCGGTAAATTTTCTATGTGTTTCTAGGTTGTCTCTGTGTTTTTAGGTTGTTTCCGTGTTTCTAGGTTCTCTACGCACTCTAAACGTCTATGAATTTTCATATATTGGTGTATGCTCGCAAACGGTCGGAATGATCGTCGGTTCGACGACGCCGAAAACGGCATAAGCGGCACGGCCGACTCCCATCTTCAGCCAGGCGTCCCGCCTTTAATCCAAAAGCTATGTTTTCAGTCAAAGACCTTGAGGCTAAGTCGAAACCCTATCTTTCCGGCGTGTTCGTAGAATTGTAGGCGAACTTATCGGTCAGCCCATTCAGCTTCGTCATGTAAGCCGTCCTTTCACCCTCGTCGATTCCCTCAAAATTCTGCACGGCTTGTCGAAGGTCAGAAACGACCCCCTTATACCGCGACGATATCTGCCCCAGTCGATCATCAATGCTCGCCACCGTATCCCGAAGGGGCAGTCCAAATTGGTCGAGCTCGTTAAGCTCTGACCAGATTTCACTCGATTCTCTGACACCGTCATAGAACTTGTTTTTAGCGCTGTCGAAGTTGTCCCCCGCGGACACCAAGAGATTCAATTGCGCATCGAAGCCGTCTCTGTCGAGATAGAAGATCCCCACGGATTCCCCCTGCCTTGCTCTTTCATGTGCCTTGCCACAAGGCCCGAAGGCCCGAAGCGTCGAAACCCTCGGCTGCCGCAACCGCACCGTCAATGAGTGCGGCTTCCGCGATTTCACGGCTATTGACTTACCTCAATAATAGTCAAAGCGTAAAGAACAATCCATCAATTTCGAGGAGGAAACGGGTGCAGATCTCCCCAGTCTGAAAACTAAATCAGTCTATAAACATAAAGATCTCATATCAAGCGCAAACCGCTTAAACGTCTTTGGAAAACAAGAGAACCTATATAACAGAAAACTAAGACATTAAAATGAAAGGATATAGGTTTTATAACACTAAAATTGGAAGAATAGATTGTTGGGTGTATGAACCGACGGAACGCCGGACTGACGAAATAGAGGGAACGATCCAACGGCCGTCGAACCGAAAACTAACAAGTCGCTTGGCCTACGGCGTCAAGGGCACAACTAGAATGCCGGTGACAAGGCGGCGCTTTTGCCCAGCCGCCACCTATGTGCGCGCCGCCGTCTCTACGGGTGAAAGGGCTGCCCCGTTGGGCGAGAAGGCGGCGCGCACATCAAACCTGGCCCGGATGAATGCGCATCGGGTCGAGTCAATTCGCATCGGGACGAATCGTTCCGGTTCGGATTGGCTCCAATTGCAGCAGGCAAGAGCCACATCGGCGTCCAGTCCGTCCCCGGCGGGGTGGCTCCCGTCGGAGTCTCACTTGCGATTGGCGCGATAGTAGTCGATGAGGCTCGCGGTCGAGGAATCCTGAGCCGCGAGGGCTTCGGCGTCGCCGGAAATGGCCGGGCCCAGATCCTTGGCCATCTGCTTGCCCAGCTCCACGCCCCACTGGTCGTAGGAGTCGATCCCCCAGACGGCGCCCTGCACGAAGGTGATGTGCTCGTAGAGCGCGATGAGCTGGCCGAGGACCGAAGGCGTGAGCTCGGGGGCCATGATCGACGTCGTCGGCTTGTTGCCCGGGAAGATGCGGGCGGTCACGATCGCCTCGGGCGTGCCCTCGGCGCGGACCTCCTCGGCCGTCTTTCCGAAGGCGAGAGCCTTGGTCTGGGCGAAGAAGTTGCCGAGGAACAGCTCGTGCTGATCCGTCCCGTCCTCGTCGGAGAGCGCGTGGCGCGGAGTGGCAAAGGCGATGAAGTCGGCCGGAATCAGCTGGGTTCCCTGGTGGATGAGCTGATAGAAGGCGTGCTGGCCGTTCGTTCCGACCTCGCCCCAGAACACCTCGCCCGTTCCGGTGGTGACGTCGCTGCCGTCCCAACGAACGCGCTTGCCGTTCGACTCCATCGTCAGCTGCTGAAGATAGGCGGGGAAGCGGTGGAGGTACTGGGAGTAGGGCAGCACGGCGTGGGTCGCCGCGCCGAAAAAGTTGGTGTACCAGACGTTGAGAAGCCCCATAAGCAGGGGGACGTTCTGTGCTGCGGGAGCCTGCTCAAAGTGCTCGTCGATCGCCCTGAAACCAGACAGGAAGTCGGCGAAGTTCTCAGGCCCGATCGCGATGGCCAGCGACGTGCCGACGGCCGAGTCCACCGAATAGCGCCCGCCGACCCAGCTCCAGAACCCGTAGGCGTTTGCCGGATCGATGCCGAATTCGGCGACCTTTTCCAGGTTCGTGGACACGGCGACGAAATGCTTGGAGACGGCGCCTTCCGTCTCGACCCCGCGCTCGGCGAGGCCGCCCAGCAACCACGCCCTGCACGCCCTTGCATTCGTGAGGGTCTCCAGGGTGGTGAAGGTCTTGGAGGCGATGACGAACAGGGTGGTCTCAGGGTCGAGGCCGCGGAGCTTTTCCCCCGCGTCCGTCGGGTCGATGTTGGAGATGAAACGGCACTCGAGGCCTTTCTTGACGTACGGTTTGAGCGCCTCGTAGGCCATGACGGGCCCGAGGTCCGATCCGCCGATGCCCACGTTGACGACGGTGCGGATCGGCTTGCCGCTGGCTCCCGTCCATTCGCCCGAGCGCACGCGCCTCGCGAGATCGTAGACCCTTTCGAGGACCTCGTGGACGTCGGCGACCACGTTCTGGCCGTCGACCGTCAGCTCGTCGGTTGCCGGCCTGCGCAGCGCGGTGTGGAGAACCGCACGGTCCTCGGTGACGTTGATGTGTTCGCCCGCGTACATGGCGTCGCGACGCGCGGCGACGCCCGTCTCCTCCGCAAGTTCGAGCAGGGCGGCGAGGACGTCCTCGTCCAGGTAGTCCTTCGACAGGTCGACGAAAAGGTCGGCGGCCCGGCGGGAGTAGCGCTCGGCGCGCTGCGGGTCTTCGGCAAATGCGCGCCGGAAATCAGGGGTGTAGACGGAGGCGATCTTGGCAAGCTTCGCCCATGCCTCCGTTTGGGTCGGATCGACGGGTGCGTCCACGTTTCGTTCCTTTCGTTTGCTCCCTCTCGCCCGGCGAACCGCGCTCGGGAAGATCCTTAGTTCTTGGGCCCAATCTTAGACGTTGGCCCTCCGAGCTTTAAGCCCCCGCCTCGGGCCCTTAGACGTCGGCCTTGGTTGCCTGGAGCGTGAGCACAGCGACGGTGCGCGCGGGAATCGTGACGGTTCCCGTCGCGCGATCCCATGCGGTGGCCTTGACGACGTCGTCGGATCCCTTCGCCTGCACCTCGGAGAGCTCGTAGGCTTTGCCCTCCATTCCCTCGATCTTCTCGGTTATCGGCTTGGGCGAGGCGTTGAAAACGGCCAACACGCCGTCAAGCATTCCGTCGCGGTCCTTGCCCTTCGTGTCGTCGATGTTCATGACCAAAAGGCCGGGAGTCGCCGAGGGGCCCGAGTTCGGGAAGGAGACCTTCTCCCGGATGGAGGCGGCGTCCCCAAGCGTGAACAGAGGAGTGCTCGCGCGCAGCTTGAGCAAGTCGAGCGCCTGGGAGTGGGCCGCGGCGATGTCCGCCCTTCCCGGTTTGTTCGCCGGATCGGACATGTAGGAGCTCATCGCCTTCCAACGGACCGAGTTGTCCCTGGCGGGAGGAAGGCCCACCCCGAAGTTGGACTCCTTTCCCGACCAGTCGACGGCGTTGAACCAGTCGCCCGAGTTGTAGGAGTTGCGGTCCATGGACTTCGAGCGCAGAAGATCGGTTCCGGCGTGCCAGAACACCGGGGACTGGCCGAGGGTCGCCGTGGCCAGAGACAGGGTGTTCATCCGCACCCGGTCGGACATGCGCGAGCCTCCGGGCATCTTCCACATGTTGAGGTCGAAAAGGGTCTCGTTGTCGTGGGCGTCGACGTAGTTGACCGTCTCCGTCGGCTGAGTCCCGTAGCCGGCCACCTGGCCGTTGAAGTAGACCTCGCTCCCCTTCTTGAGGGTTCCGTCCGCCGCATGTATTTCGATGGAGCCGATGTTTCCGGCCAGCCCCACGCGGATGACGTCGGTGTACGACCGCAGCATGTCGGCGTCCCCGCCCGCCACTCCGTTGGGATCGGTGAACAGGCCGTTTCCGAAGCCCTGCGTGTCGTTCTTTCCGTCGGACTGGGAGCCGTGGACGGCGTCGCGCAGCCTGTCGTTGAACGTCCCTATCCCGGTTCCGCCGAGGGTCCCTTGCACCGACGGCGCGAACCGCGAGCCGTCGGCGGTGGTTCCAAAAGACCAGCCCTCCCCGTACAGGTACATCTGAGAGCCGTCAACGCCGTCCTTCTCCAACGTCAGCGAGTCTAGCTCGGCGCGGATTCGCTTCATCGTGCCGACCGAATTGAACTCCATGAGGTCGAAGCGGAATCCGTCCACCTTGTAGGCTTTCGCCCAGGTCAAAAGCGAGTTGACCATGAGCTCCTCGGCCATGGCGTGCTCGGTGGCGAATTCTCCGCAGCAGGGAGTCGTGAGCGTCTGGCCTTCGTATCCCAGGCGGTGGTAGTAGCCGGGGACTATCTTCTCAAACACCGACTTTTCGTCCTGCCCGTGGGCATACGTGTGGTTGTAGACGACGTCTTGGACCACCTGGTACCCGGCGGCGTGGAGATTTCCCACCATGTCGCGGTATTCCGCGGTTCGCTCGCCCCCGTACTGTTTGACGGCGTACGAGCCTTCGGGAGTCGTGTAGTGGAAGGGGTCGTACCCCCAATTGTAGGCGTCGATGTCCGCGACCTTGCCGACGGCGGCCTGTTGGTCCTGCGACGTCGCCCCGGAATCGGGCACGTCGACCGTCGCCTGCGCCGCGCGGCTCTCGGGGACCGAGCCGAAGTCGTAGGTGGGCAGAAGATGTATCGTGTTCATCCCCGCGCGGGCGAGCTCGCGCAGATAGGCCATGCCGTGGGAGCCTTTGACAGAGAACGCGCTGTACGTTCCCCGCAGCCGCTCGGGGACGGTCGCGTCCGTGGCCGAGAAATCGCGCACGTGCATCTCGAGGATCGACCTTTCGGCCTGGTTCGAGATTGCGGGCGCGGCATTCGCCCTCCACGACTCAGGCTGGTACCTCGGATCGTCCAGGTCGAGCACCACCGAACGCTTTGAATCGGTGGTCAGCCCCACCGAGTTGGGGTCGGTGACGAGATTGTGCGCCACGGTGTCCGCCAGGCCCTGTTGAGAGGCGTCCTCCTTCGTGACCGACGTCGGAGGTATGTAGACCTCGACGTCGTAGACGTAGGACCTGTCGGCCCATGAGGCGTCTCCCTCGATGGTCCACGATCCGTCGGATTGCCGCTCCATGGGATGCTCCTCGTACGCGGCGACGTCGCCGTTCGCGTATAGGCGAAGGGCGACGGACTTCGCCGTCGGCGCCCACAACGAGAGGGTGGGAACGCCGCCGTCGAAGGACACCCCGTGCCTGCGGCGCCTGGCCGCCGCAGCGTAGAGGAAGTCAAGCACGCGGGCGGTTTGGAGGGAGGAAAAGGCGATCGGCGCGCCGTCGGGGCCCACTTCCATGACGGACGCTTGGCCCTTGAGGATCTCGGCGACGTCGATCTTCCCGGAAGGCCGCAGAGCCGTGTAGTCCCTTCCGTCGGGCGTGTATGAAGCCGTGATGTAGGGATCGCGCCGCTTCTGCCCCTCCGTCAGGCCTCCGCCCTTGACGGCCAGCTCGACGGACCCGTCGGCGCCCGCGACATTCGCGCCCGTGCGCTTCATCCCTCCGCGCGCAGCGTAGTAGAGGCGGTAGGTCGACCCTTCTCCGCCCGGCCACGCTATCGTCTCATCGTCCAGCCACAGACCTATGGCTTGTCCCTCGCCCCTGACGGGCTCGTCCGTTGTGTCCATCGTTCATGCGCGATTCGTCGGTTTTCATGGAACACATACAGTTTACCTTGTTGCGCCCAGGGAAACACGCGAATTTCGGAACAGGCCCCCGCTTCGTCAGCGGGGGCCTGTCGGCCGAGGACGGCGAGCTTGCCGGAGGGCGGCCTGCCCGGCGGCTCCTGCATTTGCGGGGCGGCTCCGCCCTCAGCGGCGCAGCCTCGGCATTCGCACGCCGTCCTGCTCACACGCCTGCGGGCCGTCTTTCTGCCCGCTCACTCGCGCCTCACTTGCGCGCGTGCCGGGCTGCCTGCCCGGCGGACTGGTCGACTCCCACGGAGCCGAATCCCGAATCGACTGTCGTCCTTCCCTTCGCGTCCACCGACACCGCGCGGTACTCCACCAGCGTCCCGTCGGGAATGTCGGTGACGTCGTGGAAGACCCGCGGCTTAGGCCCGGAAGCCGTCCCGAGGATCCTCCACTTGGGGCTTCCCGCGATCCTGTAGGAGAAAGTCGTTTCCGCCCACCTGTTGGCGCCGAGGTCGGCGGAGACCGGAACGAGCGACTGGGTGACATCCTGGCCGGCGAGCGTCGACGTCGTTCGGACGAGAGCCTGGCCCGAATCCGGCGTGACTGCAATCGAACCCGATCCCTTCGCCAGCTTCTTGTCGGCCTTGTAGACGACCGCCGAGAGAGGCGGAACCTCGACGGTCACCTCGCCGTTCCGCGCAGACCTCACCGACCCCGAAGCTCCGTACAGAGCCTTGTAGGCCGACTTCGGGGTCATTGTCTTGAACCTCGCCTTGGCGGGGGTCTTCGAATTGTTGACGGCCACCACGTACTCGGACTTTTGCTTTCTGTCCACTCGGGCGAATGCGTACACCGGGGAATCGTCGGAGCGGTACAGCTCGATCTGAGCCCCGTTCTCGAGCCCGGGGTGGGCGTGGCGAAGCTTCGCGACGGAGGCGATCTCCTTGTATATCGGCGCCGACGTCGAGTAGCGGTCCTTCGACCCCATCTGCGTGCCGTCGGCCAGAGGCTGGTTGACATACTCGGCCGTCTTCGAGGCGAACATCGACTGGCGGGAGTCCTGGTCGCCTCCCGTGCCCATGAAGCCCTGCTCGTCGCCGTAGTAGACGACGGGCTGGCCGCGCATGAGGAACATCATCTTGTGGGCGAGGATCGTGCGGGCCTGGGTGTCGCCCTTGCCCGCCCCCGCGATCATGTAGGAGGCCCTGCCCATGTCGTGATTGCCGAGGAAGGTCGGCTGGTCGGCCGCACCTGAGGTCGGCGTCGTCAGCATGTCGTCCGTGGCGAAGAAGTCCCCGACGGACTTGCTCGGCTTGCCCGCCGCGTAGCCGGTCACCGCCTCCTGGAAGCCGAAGTCGAGGGTCGCCCCGAGGCCTGTTCGCCACGTGTAGGGCGCACGCGCCGTGGCCGCGCCGTCGTAGACCTCTCCGAAGGTGAAGAACTTGGGGTTGGACTTTTTCGCGTGGTCGTTGATCTCTTTCGTCCACTTCTTCCAGAACTCGAAATCCACGTGCTTGACCGTGTCGATCCTGAATCCGTCGATCCCGAAGTCCATCCACTTCTTGTAGACGTCTGCGAAGATGCGAACCGTCTTGGGGTTTTCCGTCATGACGTCGTCGAGCCCCACGAAGTCTCCGTAGGTGACCGATTCGCCATTCCACGTCGAGTCGCCGCGGTTGTGGTAAAGGGTGACGTCGTTGAGCTCGTCGGGGACGACCTTGCCCGTCCGCTTGGGAACGTAAGGGAACGACGTCTGCGCAGACATCTCGGGGAACGTGCTGACCTTCGACGGATCGAAGGGCGTGCCCGATGCGTCTTTGTACGGCGATTGCTCCTTCGTGACGTACGGGGCCGACCCTCCCTGTTGGCCTTCGTAGGAGATGAGGTCCGCCGTGTGGTTGACGATGATGTCGAAATAGACCTTCATTCCTCGCGCGTGGGCGTCCCGAACGAGCTGGGCGAGCTCCTCATTCGTCCCCAGATGCGGGTCGATCTGGGTGAAATCGGTGATCCAGTATCCGTGGTATCCGGCCGAAACGTTTGCGCCCGAGCCCTGCACCGGCCGGTTTTTGAAGGACGGCGTGAGCCAAATCGCCGTCGTCCCCAGACCCTTGATGTAGTCGAGCTTCGAGCGCAGGCCCGCGATGTCGCCTCCCTGATAGAAGCCTTTGTGAGTCGGGTCGAATCCGGAGGCCATGCGGTCGGAGCCGTAGCCTCCCGTGTCATTGGAGGTGTCTCCGTTGGCGAAGCGGTCGGTCATGACGAAGTAGAAGCTCTCGCCGTTGCCCCTCTTGCCGGGAGCTTTGACGAGCCTTCCGTCCTCGGGCGAGAACCTGCCCTTCGTGGGGATCCAGACGCCGACCTTGTGCGTCCTCGGATCGAAACGGAAAGTCACCTTGGTTCTTCCCGCCACCGAAATCGGCATGTTCGCCGAGCCGTTGCCCCACGAATTGTCCATGGAATGCCCGCCGACGATCTTGTACTCGTACTTCCCGGCCGGAAGAATCGCCTTGTATTCGTACACTCCCCGCGAATTGCGGGTCATCTCAGTCTGGGTGCACTTTTCGTCCCAGTCGCGGCAGCCCGACACCTCGTTTTGCAGGCTCCCGACGACGGCGAAGCCAGAATCGGCCGCAGACGCCGGAATCGACGCGAGGGCGCTGGCCGCCAGCGCGCAGGCTCCCACAAAAGAGGCCCCTGCTCTCGTATGGAAAATCTTGTGTTTCATTGCCCGTCCTTCCCGTTCGGCCCGCACCGCCTCTGTGCTCGAGAAAACCGAACTTAACCAAATCGTAGACAGTGGCGGACGCCACTTCAAGAGGGAAAAGGAAGTGAAAGTTCAACAGTTCGGGCGACGGGTGTGTTTCCGCCCTGTCACGGCCGAGCCTGTGTCGCTCGAAAACGCGTTGCTTTAGGTCCGTCTCGAAAACCGCGTTGCTTGAAAGCTCCCCGCCGGGAAACGCGTCGCTTGGAAAAGCCGCCGTTCGAAGGTCTCTGTTCGAAGGTCGCTTTGCTCGAAAATTCATCGCTCGAAGGGCGCGTCACTCGAAGGGCGCCGTGCCGCCGTCCCCTTTGCCCGACCGGCGGTCGCGGTCGTCGGCAAGCTCGTGCCGCCATTTGGCGAAGTCCACTTCCTCGGCGATGTCGCCCCGAAGCTCCTCAAGGCGCGAAATGAAGTCCTCCTGCCTCTTCTCCACGGCCTTCGCCGCCGCTTCGGCGGCTTCGTCCAGGTTCGTTCCCGGAAGGCTGCCGGGAATTGCCAGCAACGCCTCCACCATCTGATCTTTCGTCTCGCGAAGCCCCTCGATGTCCTCGCCGAGGCTCGAAAGGAGGGCGTCGAGTTCCTCCACCTGGCTGTCCCGAAACTCCTTGCCGAAGATTTGGTAGGTGTCGGACGTGGCTTTGCCGGGCCTCTGACCGTCGTCCTCGGCGGCGCAGTCTTCTGACTGACCGGCGCCGTCTTCCGACGGCGCGGCGTCGAGTTCGCCATGACCCTCTGCCCGACCGGGATTGAGCGCACCGTCGCCGTCTTCTCCGCTGACATTATCGGCGCTGAGCCCGCGGTTGTCCGCTTGGCGGCTCTCCGCCTCTCCGCCGACCTCGCGCGCGCCGAACTCACGGGCCTCTTCGGGATCTCCGGAATCCGGATTGTCGGGCTCGGAGTTCGCATTCTCAGCCATGGCTCTCCCCTTCGTTGAGTTTCAGGCGGCGTCCGCTACGCGTGCAGCAATCGACGTCGGCTGTCGACGACGTCGTTATTTTTGCGTCCTCTCAGTACCCTACACGCCCCGCAGCCGTCAGTCACCGTCTCCGTCGCAGACAACGGCGACGAGCACGCTCGGTGCGGCGCTCCCGGGAACGGCCATAGACGCCGTCGCGGGCGGCGGCCCGCCGGCTGCGCAGCGAGCGAGACGACGCCGCCCGCGGCCAACGCCAACTCCACCTATTAGAGCTCAAATAGGGTCTAATGGGCTTCGTCGATTATCAGTCCTCGCCTGAAGCACCCTTGTGATTTGGCATACGGTTAGCTACTTGAACAACAATTGACACCGTAGCCCCTAGAACAAGCGCAAACATAATTAAAGTCATTTTAGACTGCCTAATACCATTACATTTATGTCGCCAATCATTTTCAGCAGACCTTTCCGCTTCGTCCGTAGCACGCTGTCCCTCGAGCGTTCCGCCCCCCAGATTTTTCAAATCGTCGCTGGAAATAGACCCTTCGTCAGTATTCCCAGATGCATAGTGATATAATGAATCACATTTCATTTCATTCTCTACTTGATAGACGGAAACATGATCACTGGAAAAGAAAAGAAACAATGCGAAAATGAAAGCGAGGACTCCAAAGCTCCAGCGCCGAAGACCCGCTATGAAATCTGGTTGAAACATGAAAACCTCTCAAAGCCAAAGCAAACTGATGTAATGTTCACCATTTTACTCCACTTTTCCCTCCCAAAGAGTCTGTAAAAGAATCAAGATTAGGTCTGTAAAAGAATCAATATTAGCTTTCGAGGACGCATCGGCATTTACTATCGCTTCTATTGCCAACTTGAAATCTCGGGTTCCGCTCGTCAGTTCCCATTCCAAATCCTGGAGCATTTTCTCAAAAATAGTACCCCACCCACTAAAGCTTCCAAATGGACCATGGGCATCTATCCCAATTCCACGATCTCTAGTCGCAGGTTTCATCATCGAAACGCCCCCAATGAGTTTTTGAGAAAACTCAAAATCCCATCGCCAAAGACGGTCAAACCTGTTCCACTAGTGAGATACGCCAATCCCTTGCCTGCAGCTAGCGTGGCAGCTAGTGCGATACTAAACCCACCCTTTCTCTGGCTTGCAGATTCCTTTGCAACGGACTTAAAAGACTTGGTCGCCTGCTCAATGACAGTCACTACTTTCTTACGAGCATCTTCAAATATTGCTTTCTCGGATCCAAGACTAGCCCCCATAACATCGCGACATTATGTACGCCTCCAACTACGCCGGACAATCTACCAAGGTAGTTATCCTTGAAAGCTCCAATAGTCGCTCCCGACATGGAGCTGAGACTATTATTAATCAGAACTATTCTATACGCGATATCACCCGCGCCAATGATTGCCGAGTTTCCAACCTCCGAAGAGGCTGCAAGACGAGAAGATATGTCTCTAACAATATCCATATGAGATTCAAAGTCATCTAGATCAGGTAAACTCTTCCATGGTTTTAATATTTCATCTATAGTGTTCCTAATGCGATCAAAAAGATCAGAAAAATATTCATCTCTCTCCATCTAAAATCCAACGTGAAATAAACAATTCGGAACTCCAATCACCACCTCCAGTTCCGTCAACTCCTGAACGTGATATTCTGTATTTTACAACGCCTGAATTAATTGAAACACATTCGTTGCCTTCAATCACATATCTAAGTTCTTCATTGTGCATCATATATGCATCTATAGCTGCTCTTTTCAAGTAGCCGATCGGCTTTGGCAGATCGCTGTACCTGGACTTAGCCATTTTATCAACTTCTTTTGACATCGAAGTCGCGTGAATTGGATATATAAGCGATGCTATCGCACAGGCAATCTTCGGTCTGCCAATGCGGTCAAAGTTACATTCTGGGCCCTGCGGCTCTTGGCATTCGCCCGCAAAACGTCAACAATGGGAGTGGATGCCAATCCGGCCAATCGGCGGAAACCGCGAGAAGCGCACAGCCTGAAGCGCGCAGAAGGAGTCACCATGGACGAGCCAGCGAAGAGCGAGCCGACAGGCCAGCCGGACCAATCGACGGCGGCCGCGCCTGCCGAGGGGCAGGCCGGTGAAGGTGCAACGGGCGAGTCGAGGAAGATCGCCGTCCTCACCTCGGGCGGCGACGCCCAGGGAATGAACGCCGTCGTGCGGGCGGTCGTGCGCACGGCCCTCCACGAGGACGCCGTGCCCTACGCGGTCATGGAGGGATGGAAGGGCGCCGTCGAGGGAGGGAGCTTCATACGAAAGATGACGTGGTCGGACGTCTCGGGGATCCTCAACGAAGGCGGAACCGCCATTGGGACGGCGCGATGCGAAGCCTTCCGGGAGCGCGACGGCATGCGCAAGGCGGTCAGGAATCTGGTGGCCGAGGGCATCGACCGGGTGGTGGCCATCGGCGGGGACGGCTCCCTCACGGGCGCCGACGAGCTGCGGGCGCAATGGTCCGGGCTCCTTGACGAGCTGGTGGATCGGGGCGAGGTCACGCGCGAGCAGGCGGACGCCCATCCGCGCCTGCACCTGGCCGGCGTCGTCGGGTCGATCGACAACGACCTGGTCGGAAGCGACATGACCGTGGGAACCGATTCCGCCCTTCACCGGATCATTGAAGCGATCGACGCGATCTCCTCGACGGCGGCCTCACACCAGCGCACGTTCGTTGTCGAAGTGATGGGAAGGCGATGCGGCTATCTGGCTCTCATGAGCGCCATAGCCGGCGGATGCGACTACGTGTTCATTCCCGAGCTTCCTCCCGAGGAGGGCTGGGAAGGGCGAATGTGCGAGAAACTGCGCGAAGGCAGGGCCGCCGGGCGCAGGGACTCGATCATCGTCGTTGCCGAGGGCGCGCAGGATCGCCAGGGCAATCCGATCACGGCGAAACTGGTCCAGGAGGCCATCCAGGATCGCCTCGGCGAAGACGTGCGGATCACGTCCCTGGGCCACGTCCAGCGGGGCGGCACGCCGTCGGCCTACGACCGGTGGATGTCGACGATCCTCGGCTACACCGCTGCCCTCGAGATGGTTCACGCCGGCGAGGGGGACGAGCCGTGCATCGTCGGCACGCGGCGCAACCGCGTGGTGCGCCTGCGCCTGATGGAGGCGATCCGCGAGACCCGCGCCGTCAAGGGGTACCTTTCCTCGGGCGACTACGAGGCAGCTGTCGATTCGCGCGGCCCGGGATTTCGCGGAATGCTCGACGTCTTCGAGACGATGTCGATGCCGGTGGAGATCCACCGAGGGCATATCGCGACGCCGGACGGACGCCCGCCGCGCGTGGCCGTCATGCACGCCGGAGGCCTCGCGCCCGGCATGGACCCGGCGGCGAAGGCCGCCGTGCGCCTCGGCCTCGACCGAGGATTCACCATGCTCGGAGTCGTCGGCGGATTTCCGGGCCTGCTCGACGGCGAGCTGCGCGAGTTGACGTGGGCCGACGTCGATTCTTGGGCCGGCTCCGGCGGCGCCCATCTGGGGACGCACCGGTCGGTTCCCGCCATCGACCAGTACTACGCACTGGGACGGGAGATCGAGAAGAACCAGATCGACGCCCTCATGGTCATCGGCGGCTTCACCGGATACCTCGCCGCACTGCACATGGTCGAAGAAAAGAACCGCTACCCCGCCTTTGACCTGCCCATCGTCTGCGTTCCGGCGTCAATCGACAACAATCTGCCAGGCGCCGAGCTGTCCATCGGCGTCGACACCGCGCTCAACAACAACGCCGAGGTGATCGACCGCATCAAGCAGTCCGCGGCGGCCAACCACCGGTGCTTCGTGGCCGAGGCGATGGGGCGCCGATGCGGATACCTCACGCTCATGTCCGGAATAGTCACTGGCGCGGAGCAGGTCTATCTCTCGGAGAACGGCATATCCCTGTCGCAGCTGAGCGAAGACGCCGCGCGGATCGTCAAAGCCTTCGAGGGCGGGCGCGACCTTTACCTCGTCATCGCAAACGAAGAGGCCTCCGATTACTACACGACCGACATGCTCACCAAGATCTTCGAGGCCGAAAGCAGGGGCCTGTATGACGTGCGGCCGGCCGTGCTCGGCCACATGCAGCAGGGCGGCAACCCCTCGCCCTTCGACCGCACACTGGCCGTGCGGCTGGCAAACTACGCGATCGGCGAGCTCTCCAGGCAGTTCGAGAAAGGCAAGCGCGACGGCGTTTTCGTGGGTCTGTCCGACGGCCAGATCAAGGTCCAGCGCCTGACGCACATGGACGAGCTCATCGACCTGAAGACGAGGCTCCCAGTCGACCCGTGGTGGCGGGGCCTGGAGGAGATTCTCTACACCGTGGCCGACAAGGACTTCGACAAGAAGCTCGACATGCCGGCGGTCTACGAGGCGGACTAGACCCGGCCCGCCGGGCCCGACGGCGCGGCCGCCCCGTCCGCTGCGGCCCCGATCGGCCGGAGGGAGTCAGCCGTCGGCCGGCGGCTCCTCGTCGTCGGCCTTGGTAGCCCGCAACCAGGCGATTCGTCGGCCTTCAAGGCTTTTGACCCGAAGGATGCGCCCGTCCCAGCGGACCTCGTCGCCCACTCGGGGCATGCGCCCGAGCTCGTTGACGACGTACCCGCCGATGGTGTCGAAAGGCCCCTCCGGAAGCTCGCTGTCGAGAACCTTCGCAATTTCCGCGCGGCTCGCCAAGCCGTCGATGTCCCGGGAATCCCCGCGCTTGATGGCCACCGGCGTCTCTTGATCGTATTCGTCGCGTATCTCTCCGACGAATTCCTCGACGACGTCCTCGAGCGTGATGATGCCGTCGGTTCCGCCGTATTCGTCCACCACGACGGCGAGGTGGGCGTGCTTGACGCGCATCTCCTTCAGGGCGTCCATCACCGGCTTGCCCGTCGGGAAGAAAAGTATTTCGCGGACAAGGTCGCCGACCGTCCTCACGTTTGACGAAGGATTGATGAGGTCCCGGATGTGGATGAAACCGACGACGTCGTCGTCCGACGTTCCGTGGCGAACCGGATACCGCGAATGCTCGAGCTCCGAAACCTCCTTTTGAGCCTCCTCGATCGCCGTGTCAGCAGAAAAGAACTCCACCTCCGTGCGCGGGGTCATGATCTGCTCAACGGTCCTGTCGCCCACCGAGAGCATGTCGACGACCATCTCGCGCTCGTCCTCGCCGATCGTGTCCTGGCTGGCCACGAAGGCGCGGAGCTCGGCCACGCCCATCGTGTCCTTCTGCTCGCGCGGGTTGCGCCCGAGAAGCCGCAGCACGACGTCGGTGGACAAGCCGAGGAACCAGATCACCGGGCGCAGCAAAAATGTGATGACCGAGAGCGGACGGACGACGACGCGGGCTATCGTCTCGGCCGATTGGAGTGCGATGCGCTTGGGCACGAGCTCGCCGCAGACGATGGACAGGTAGGCGATGGCGACGGTCACGAGGATGAAAGCCAGAGTTTGGGAGGCGGAGGCGCCCAAACCCCATTTCTGTAACGTCGGCGCGAGAACCGGGGCGATCTCCGAGGCTCCGAAAGACGCCGAGAAGAAACCCGCGATCGTCACGCCGACCTGGACGGCCGAGAGAAAACGATTCGAATCCGCCGTCAAACGCGCAACGGCTCTGCCCGCCGCGCTTTTCTTGGACATCTCGTCGATCTGCGTCTGGCGAAGGGAAACGAGTGCCATCTCCGACGCGGAAAACAGACCGCCGATCAGGGTGAAAAGAAGGACGAAAAGGATGTCTTTGACAAGTGGATCCACACCTCCATTGTCGCCTACCCGCGCCGCCCGTCGCACCGAGGCGCGGCAAATGAGTAAGCAATCACCGTCAGGCCGCGCTCGTCGGCAGAGCATGTGTCGGCAGGGTGCGTGTCGGCAGGCCGCGTTTATCGGCAGGGTGCGTTCGCTGGGAGGCTGCTTCTGCCGACCATCGTATGGGGCGACGAGTCGGCGACGGCGTCGGAGGAGGCCGTCAAAAGGGTCTTCATCGACCAGGTGAGGTTCATCGGCGCCGGCGTCATCGCGATCGCGTCGGTGTGGACGCTCATCAAGATTCTCAAGCCGATCGCCGTCGGCATCCGCGAAGCGGCGATCGCCGCCGGAAAGCGCCATGCCGGCAAGAAAGTGGACCTGACCGAGCGCGACGTTCCGATCCAGATCGTAGGCGCTACGATCGCGCTTCTCATGCTTCCCGTCGGATTCCTCCTGGCGGACTTCGTCAACGGGACCGCCATCCACAATTCGACGCACCTCATGGTGGTCTCGGTGGCGTTCATCCTTCTCATCGGACTCGTCGTCGCTGCCGTCTGCGGCTACATGGCCGGGCTCATCGGGTCGTCGAACTCGCCGATCTCGGGCGTGGGGATTCTCGTTGTGCTCGTGGGCGCACTCGCCGTCAAGCTTGCCTACGGCCCCGCCGACGGATCGGAGACGAAGGCGCTCATCGCCTTCACTCTCTTCACGGCGGCCATCGTCTTCGGCATCTCAACGATTTCCAATGACAATCTCCAAGACCTGAAAACCGGCCAGCTCGTCGGGGCGACGCCGTGGAAACAGCAGGTCGCGCTCGTCGTCGGAGTGCTCTTCGGATCGGCTGTCATCGCCCCCGTGCTGGGTCTGCTGCAGAGCACATTCGGCTTTGCGGGCGCCCCGGGCGCCAAAGACAACGCCCTCAACGCGCCGCAGGCGTCGATCATCTCCAGACTGGCCAAAGGAATCTTCGACAATTCCCTCGACTGGACGTACATCGGCTGGGGCGCATTCATCGGAGTCGTCGTCATCGTCGTCGACGAAACGCTCAAGCGCGGGACCGCCGGCAGGCTCAAGCTCCCGCCCCTCGCGGTGGGGATGGGCATGTATCTCATGCCGACGACGACGCTGACCATAGCGCTCGGAGCCGTGCTCGGCTCGCTGTACGACGGGTGGGCGGAACGCTCCGGCGGCGACGTCGAAGGCAAGAAGCGCATGGGAGTGCTCATGAGCACCGGGCTGATCGTCGGAGAATCCCTTTTCGGCGTGGTCTACGCGGGAATCGTCGGCTGGTCGGGCGACGACGCGCCCCTCGCCGTCGTCGGCGAAGGGTTCGCAACGCCCGCGAAATTCATGGGGACGGCGCTGTTCGCGGCAGCCGTGACGCTTCTGTACAAGCACGCGCGGGCGCAGGCCGAGAAGTGATTTCTGGCCTCGGGCATCCGCCTGGGACGCGGGGCCCACGCCAGGCGGCGGCAGCCCGCGTCTTCGCAACCGCCGTTGCCTCAGGCTCAGCTTCGGGATTCTTGCACCCGGTCCGCTGGCATCCCGGGCCTAGAGGACCTCTTTTTCCCCTCGTATGCGGCAAAAAGAATGAAAAGCCATATCGGCATGACGGCGACGGACGTTCGATAATCGGGGTTGAATGCCATGAGGATGAAGACGCCGATGAGGCAGGCGAGGGCGACGCCGTTCGAGGCCAGGCCTCCGGGAAGCTTGAACGCCAGGTCGGCGACGCCGGAGCCGATCCTCTTTCGGAATGCCCTGTGGGTCAGCAGGATCATGACCCACGAAATGATCGAGGAGCCGAGGGCCATAGCCATGAGAATCGAGAAGGCCGTCTCCGGCAGGAAGTAGATGACGGCGACGGCGACGGCCGTCACCATCGACGAAAACAGAACCCCCGCGTAGGGGATCCCGCGGCGGGACAGACGCATGAAAGCCTTCGGGGCGTTGCCCTGGCGGGCAAGCGAATAGAGGACGCGGCCGTTGGAGTAGAGCCCCGAATTGTAGACGGAAAGGGCGGCAGTCAGGACGACGAAGTTGAGTACGTGGGCCGCAACGGAAATGCCCACGGAGTCGAAGATCTGGACGAAGGGGCTGAGCTTGCCGTTGATTTGCCTCCACGGCACCACCGCCATGACGATCGTCAAGGCTCCGATGTAGAAGATGAGGATGCGGTAGACCACCTGGTTGACGGCCTTGGGAATGGACCGCTGCGGGTTCTCGGCCTCGCCCGCGGTTATCCCGATGAGCTCGATGCCCCCGAAGGAGAACATGACGAAAACCAGAGAAGCCAGCAGACCCGTCACGCCCTTGGCCAGGAAGCCGTCGCCGAACAGATGGCCGAAGGAGGGGTTGGGCAGGTGCGGATTGGAATTGACCCCCGCCGCAATCACGTAGAGGCCCAGAACGATCATCCCGACGACCGCCGCCACTTTGATCGCGGAAAACCAGAATTCGAACTCGCCGAACGCCTTGACGCCCACCAGATTGACGGCGGTGATGACAAGCAGCACGGCGGCCGCCGAAGCCCATGCCGGAACCGAGGGAAACCAATATTGAACGTACTGGCCCACGACGGTCAGCTCGGCCATCGCCACGGCGATGTAGTTGAACCAGTAGTTCCATCCGGCCACAAACCCCGCCCGAGGGCTCCAGTAATCGTTGGCATAGCGGCTGAAGGAGCCCGAGCTCGGCCGGTGGACCGACATCTCCCCCATCGCGCGCACAACGAAGAAAATGACGATCCCGCCCAGCGCGTATGCCAGGAGAAGCGACGGGCCGGCCAGCTTGATTCCCGCCGCCGAACCGTAAAACAGACCCGTCCCGATCGCCCCGCCAAAGGCGATCATCTGGATGTGCCGGGTGGTCAGACCCTTGCGGAGGCCTTCAGGGTCTTTCCGGGCGACGACGTCGTCGAACGCGTCCTCGCGCCGGGCGTCGAGCGATTCGGCCGCTCGCCGTCCCAATCGCCCGTCCTTCCCAGAGCTCGTGCCGCTGTGACCGTTCATCGATTCCTCATATCTTTGGGCGCGCCGACTCGTCGGCGTCGTCGGACGGGGCTTGTCCGCCCGGGCCTTCGTTCCGGCCCGGCCCGCCGAGCCCGCTCCTCCGCCGTCCGACCTCGTAGGCGACGAATAGAATGGCGAGCCAGATTGGGAGGACGATTGCCGCCGTTCGGTAGTCGGCGCTGAAGGCCATGAGCGCAAGGAGCCCTCCCAGCGCGGCGAGAACAATTGAGTTCGTCGTTTTGCCGCCCGGGAGCTTGAATGAAAGCTCCGCCTCGCCCTGGGGTCCGATGGCTTTCCTGAACTTCCTCTGAGTGATCAAAATGATGGCCCAGGATATGATCCCCGACGCCAGCGCCGTCGAGATGACGATCGTGAAAGCCGTTTCCGGCAGGAAGTAGACAATCGCCACGGCCGTCGCCGTCACGAGCGAGGAGAAGAGCACGCCGACGTAGGGGATTCCGCGGTGGGAGAGCTTGGTGAACGCCTTCGGGGCGTTGCCCTGCCACGCAAGCGAATAAAGCATGCGGCCGTTGGAATACAGGCCGGAGTTGTACACGGACAGCGCGGCGGTCAGGACGACGAAATTCAGCATGTGCGCAGCGGCCTTGATGCCCACGGAGTCGAAGATCTGGACGAAGGGGCTGAGCTTGCCGTCGATCGCGTCCCACGGCACCACGGCCATGACGACGAATAGCGCGCCGATGTAGAAGATGAGGATGCGGTAGACCACCTGGTTGACGGCCTTGGGAATGGACCGCTGCGGGTTTTCGGCCTCGCCCGCGGTTATCCCGATGAGCTCGATGCCTCCGAAGGAAAACATGACGAAAACCAGGGAGACGAGGAAACCGTCGAGCTCTCGGGGGAAAAAGCCTCCGCGATCGAAAAGGTGGGAGAAGGAGGGGTCGGGCAGGTGGGGATTGGAGTTGACCCCCGCCGCAATCACGTAGAGGCCCAGAACGATCATTCCGACGACGGCTGCGACCTTGATGATGGCGAACCAGAATTCGAATTCGCCGAACGCCCTCACCCCGACGAGGTTGACGGCGGTGATGACAAGCAGCACGGCGGCCGCCGAAGCCCATGCCGGAACCGAGGGAAACCAATATTGAACGTACTGGCCGACCACCGTGAGTTCGGCCATCGCCACGGCGATGTAGTTGAACCAGTAGTTCCATCCGGCCACGAACCCCGCCCGGGGGCTCCAGTAGTCATTAGCATAGCGGCTGAACGAGCCCGAGCTCGGCCGGTGGACCGACATCTCCCCCATCGCGCGCACCACGAAAAAAATGACGATCCCGCCCAGCGCGTATGCCAGGAGGATCGACGGGCCGGCCAGCTTGATTCCCGCCGCCGAACCGTAAAACAGACCCGTCCCGATCGCCCCGCCCAGAGCGATCATCTGGATGTGCCGATTGGTCAGCGCCCGGCGAAGCCCGCCGTCGGCCGAGTTGCCAGCCTGCGCCGAGCCGCGGTTGCCTTTCGTCTCTGTGCTCATCCCGTCCCCTCCCAAGGCTCAGGCCTCGGTTCAGGCCTCAGACTCGCCTTCGGAGCCGACAGTTCCTTCGCCTTCGGAGCCCGCCGCGCTTTCGCCCTGCTTGAAGCCCGCCACGCCGGGCTCGGAACGTTCAGATTCGAGAGTTTCCATCACAACCGCGGTTTGTGTTTCGCGTCCCTGGCGGCGCCCCCTGACGACCAGAGCGACGACGGAGGCGACAAGCCCGCCCCACACGATGAGCACGGTCACGAGCATGAAGATCACGGCGCTGGAAGTCATCGTGCACCCCCTGTGTTCGAAGCCTCGAGCGAAATGGGTTCGAAGTCATCGACCGGCGTGCGCCATCTGATCAGGGTGAAGACGAGCGCTCCGACGAAGACCACGGCCACGGACCCCCATCCGAAAGCGTTCTCGAACCCTCGCGTGTACGATTTCGCGTCGTACTGGTTGCGAATGTAGCCGACGATGCCGCTGACGAGCACATAGCTGAGGAAAGCCGGGACGACGACGCCGACGAGCCACCGCCACCACGCCCCGACGAGGTTCCCCGTTTCGGAGACGAAGTTGAGGTGCCTCTGCAACTGCTTGAGATTGCGCACCCCGTAAGCCGTTATGAGGCAGACGAGGACGGCGGAGGCCACCACTCCGATCGCGTTGATGTAGGCGTCTACGACGTCGAGCGAGTAAATTCCCGACTTTGTGCCGAAAACCATGAGGGAGACGGCTGCCGCGGGAATTCCGACGGCCATGGCCGAGGCGGCGGGCCTGAGATTGAATTTCTCGGCGACGCCCGCGGCGACGACTTGAACGAGCGAAATGAGCGACGTGATGCCCGCGAAGGCCAGCGACAGGAAGAAAAGGACGCCGAAAATTGCGCCGCCCGGCATCTCTGAGATGACGGCGGGGAACGTGATGAAGGAAAGCTTGATCCCCTGGACGCCTTCGAGATTGCCGATCGATGTGTTTTGTTGCGCGGCCATGAATCCGAGGGTGGCGAAAACGCCGATTCCGGCCAGAATCTCGAAGGAGGAATTGGCGAAGGACGCGACCAGGCCGGTTCCCACGAGGTTAGAGCGGCGTCTGAGATAGCTGGCGTAGGTCAGCATGATGCCGAAGGCAACCGACAGCGAGTAGAAGATCTGAGTGAAGGCCGCCAGCCAGACTTTCGGCTCTTTCAACGCGGAGAAATCGGGCGTCCACAGGGCGTTCAAGCCCTCGGAGGCGCCGGGAAGCGTGAGGGCCCGCAGCACCAGGGCGACGAAAAGGACGACGAGGAGCGGCAGGAAGACCTTGTTCGCAACCTCGATGCCGCGCGAGACGCCCCGCCCGATGGCCACGAGCACCACGATCCATACCACGGCGAGCGGAAGGGCGACGTTCCACACGGGGGCGAGCGAGTACTGGGGCGCGGGGGCCGCCTCGATAAAGTTGTTGAAATGATTGGCGGCGTTGCTTCCCTTGCCCCACGCGACGTTCGCCGAATAGAAGACGTAGCGCAAAGACCAGGCGATGATCACGGCGTAGTACGTCATGATGACGAAGCACAGGAGGACCTGCCACCATCCGAGGAATTCCAATTTCTTCGAAATCCTGCGGAAGACGGCCGGAGCGCTTCCACGGAAACGGTGGCCAAGGGCGTAGTCGAGGAAGAGAATGGGAATGCCTGCGCCGAGCAAAGCGACGACGTAGGGGATCATAAACGCCCCGCCGCCGTTTTCATAGGCGACGCCTGGGAAACGCCAGATGTTTCCCAAACCGATGGCCGAGCCGATTGCGGCTACGAGAAAGCCAAGCTGGCTTCCCCACTGCTCGCGCCCCGACGCATCGGTGTTCTTTGCTGCTGTGCCGCGGCTTTCGGTACGCGAAGTACTCACCGTGGCTCCCTTCTTCCCTTCGGTTCCGCGAAAGCACGCATAGACAACGGCTGTATCGCGCCAGACCGGACAACGTTACGCTATGGAGCCTTTGGCGTCAAGACTTCACCGTTCAAGGTGGCGCAGGAGCACACGGCGGAAGCGGGGCCAGCCGCCGGCGGGCGAACTTTGGCGGGACGATCGGCGCCGACACGCGCATGCGGGCCTCCTCTCGCCGTCGGATTGCCGCATGCGCTGTCGAATCAGCGCCCGTTGCCGAGGATTCCCGATCCCCCCGGGGAGTATCCGCCGACGCCTCGCGAATTTCCCTGTTGCCCCTGCTGCCCGTCCGTCTCCTCGGGCGCGACTTCGCCGTAGGGCACCTGGGCGCCCGGGCCGTTCGGGTAGCGGGCGAACTCGCCGTAAGACGGCATGCCGAAAACGGTGGCCTCCGGGTCTTCGCTTTGCTCCTCCCCGCCTTCGCGAGGGCCCGCTTGCGGGGCCGAGACGGCCTGGGCAGGATCCGACGGCGGCGCGAGGCGGGAGGGAATCTGCTGGGCCAGACCTTCGGCCTCATAGGAGCGGACTCCGAGCACCGTGGCGTCCGGATCGGGGGCTTCCGCCGGCGGCAAGGGCGCGACGCCGGCCCCTCGACCGGTGAAGACCGTTTCGTCGGCATCGTATCCCTCAAAACCCGAGGGATCCATCGGCGCCTGAGGCCCGGCGGGTTGAGGCCCGGTCCCAAGGGGCGCGCCGGAAGGCTGAGGATAGCCGGGGACCTGTGGATAGCCCGAAGGCGGCTGGTAACCGGGGGCCTGCGGGGGGCCAGAAGGCTGCGGATAGCCGGGAGTCTGCGCGTAGTCGGCCGAGGGGGCGCTCACGGGAGGATAGCCCCCCGCCGCAGGGAAGCCTCCGGCGAGCTGGGGCGGCATGGCGCCTTGGCCCGCCATGCCGGCGCCTGCAGGAGGCACGATGCCTTGCCCCGCGGCTCCGCCGGCCTGCGGACCGAAAACGGTGGGATCGTCGTCAAGCGGGTCAGGCTGCGAATTGACTGCGGCGGGCTCGGACGACGCAGGCGGCTCGGGGCGGCGGAAGGCCGGATCGAGAGAATAACTCGAATCGACGTCGGCCGGATGGTCGTATCCCATCGGCTGCGGGGCCTCCGGCGCGGCTCCGAACTGCTCGGAATTCTGCGGGAATTGCCCCGCGCCCACGGGTGCGTTCCCCGCTTTCGGGGAGCCCCACGGAAACCGGGCATTTATCTGGCTGGGAACGCGGCCTCCGGGATGCTCAGATCCCGACTGCGACTGCTGGCTGAAGGCGCCCTGGTGATACATGGTGCCCGCCACTCCGGGAGCTCCTCCGGTGAATTCGTCCAATTCCTGAGGGGAGGGCCAGCGTTGAAACTGGTCGTAGAAGCCAAAGCGCGCCAGGATGGGCAGGGTGTCGAAAAAAGGCGCCGAAATCTGGAACCTCGTCCCATGCGAATCCTGCATCCTCAGGACATCGCCCTTTTGTCGCTGAATGACCTCTTTCGACACGATGTCCACAAACCTGATTCTCTTCTCGCCGCTGAAGGCAAGCCGGAAAGAGACGCCCTCAGGGTCGATCGAGTACCAAAAGTTCTTGTATGCAAACAGGGACGGCACGCCAAGGAGAAGCGCGAAGAGCGAACCGATGACTATCCCCGTTATGGGGTAGTCCTGTTCGATTAAAACAGAGGAGGCGACCACGAATATCCCGAAAAAGAACATTCCGGCGCCGGTCCACAGGACTAGCTTCGGCATCCGAATTCTCTCCGGGTGCCTCCGGTCGCGGTTGACCTTTTGCGAGCTCCTTTCGACCGTCCGATCGGCGATGTTCTTTGCAAGGCGTCGGGTTAGCAAGCTCATACGATTCTTCTTTCATTGTGCCGAGGGATCGACTCACCGGCACGAACGGGGCGGAACGAACCCGCCCATTCGCGCACGCGGCCGGTCCTTTCACAGATTTGCGCCGAGGGTGACCGAAGGCGTGGCGCCCCAAGCCGAGAGATACCAGAGCCCGAGTGCAAGCAACACTCCCATGATCGCGTCGGCCCGCCGACGCCGCACCCGCGGAACCGCGCCGTCGGGCAGGAAAACTCTGCACAAGGCGTGGCCGAGGACGAGAACCGCGAGGAGTCTGCACGCCACCACGCTGCTCCACACGAACGCGGACGCCGCAACGGCGGCGAGGGAGACGAAGACAGCGGCATAGACGGCGTCTTTCGGGACGCGAACTTCTCGCGTCGGATCTTTGTCACCCATGGTTTTAACTTTAACCGCCACTTTGGCATTCTCAAACGGGCACAAGGCCCCAAACTGACCATAGGTTATTCATCTCTCACGGGGCCCTTGCCATTTGGACGCCGTTCTCCCCGCGCGTACACTCGCTTCGCAGTACGCATGTATGCAGTCCGGCACTACGCACCTGCGCACGGCCGGATGCAAGAACGACAGTGAGGAAGGTCGACGATGAGTTCAGACCCTCTGGAGCGCAGCGACGACAACCGTCTGCAGCGCAGACTGCACAGCCGCCACCTGACGATGATCGCAATCGGCGGGGCGATCGGAACCGGCCTGTTCCTCGCCTCGGGCAAGACGATCTCCCAGGCGGGCCCCGGCGGCGCGATCGTCGCCTACGGCCTCATCGGCCTCATGGTGTTCCTCCTCATGCAGTCGCTCGGCGAGATGTCCACGTACCTTCCCGTGGCCGGCTCGTTCGGGGAGTACGGCACCCGCTTCATCAGCCCTAGCTTCGGGTTCGCCGCGGGGTGGAACTTCTGGTTCAACTGGGCGATCACCGTTGCCGCAGAGCTCGCGGCCGCCGCGCTCGTTATGAAGTTCTGGTTCCCGCACACCCCGGGGTGGATGTGGTCGGCGATATTCCTCACGCTTCTCGTCCTGCTCAACGCCCTTTCGGCCCGCGCCTACGGCGAGGGCGAGTTCTGGTTTGCTCTCATCAAGGTGGTCACCGTCGTCGTCTTCCTGGTGCTCGGGGTCCTCATCATCTTCGGGATCATAGGAGGAAAATCGCCGGGCTTCGAGAACTGGACCAAAGGCGAGGCGCCATTCGTCGACGGGGGGCTGGGAATCCTCGCCATCTTCATGGTCGCGGGCTTTTCCTTCCAGGGCACGGAACTGGTGGCGGTCGCCGCCGGCGAAACAGAGAATCCCGAGCAGACCGTCCCGAAGGCGATACGAACGATCTTCTGGCGCATCCTGCTCTTTTACATCGGGACCATTGCGGTCATCGGATTCCTCGTCTCTTACACGGACCCGAACCTCCTGCGCAACGACGAAACCGACGTCGCCTATTCGCCTTTCACCCTGGTCTTCGACCGTGCGGGAATCGCCGCGGCGGCTTCCGTCATCAACGCAGTCATCCTCACGTCGATCCTCTCGGCCGGAAACTCGGGCCTGTACGCCTCCACGCGCATGCTCTACGCCCTTTCGCGCCAGGGAAACGCCCCCGCCTTCCTGGGACGCACGAACTCGCGCGGCGTTCCGGCTCCCGCACTCGCGGTCACCGCGGCGATCGGCGCCGCGTGCTTCGTCTCTTCGCTGATCGGCGACGGCGCAGCCTACACGTGGCTCGTCAGCGCGTCCGGGCTGGCCGGATTCATAACCTGGATGGGCGTCGCCTGGTCACATTACAAATTCCGAAAAGCGTTCCTCGCACAGGGACATTCCTTGGACGAGCTGCCCTATCGGGCCAAATGGTATCCGGCCGGGCCTCTGCTCGCGATGGCCATGTGCGCGATCGTCATCGTCGGTCAGAGCTACGAGGCTTTCGACGCCAAAGAAGGCCTAGACGTCACGACGCTCCTGTCGTCCTACATCGGCCTCCCCCTCTTCCTGGGAGTGTGGGCCTTCCACAAGATCGCCACCCGCTCCCCCAAAGTGAAATCGGTCGACGCCGACCTTTCTCGCACTCCCAGCGACGTCCGCGAGTCCGAGGAGGCCCTCGGCGGCTGATTTTGCAAGCCGCGGGCCGTCCCACTGCAAGTTTTCGGCATGGACGCCTCGGGGCATCGGCACAGTCCCGCTTCGGACTGCCGGCCGTCCCTCCGGATGCGGACCGCTCAGCGAAGCCTGCGGCCGCTCCGCCCGTTGACGAGCCCGGCGGCTCTAGCATTGTTCTCATGAACATCGACCGCATCGGGATCGTCGGAACCGGATTGGCGGGCTTGCGCGCGGCGGCCGAGCTCCGCGAGGCGGGGTTCGCCGGGTCTCTCGTCGCCTGGGACGCCGAGGGCAGGCCGCCCTACGACCGTCCTCCCCTGTCCAAGAATCTCTTTGACGATCCCGTCCGCCCGCTGGCGGACCAGGGGCTCGGCGACCTCGCAAGCCTCGGCGCAGACGTCATTCCCCGTCCCGTCGAAGGGCTGCGGCGCGGCGACGGAGCGTGGTTCGTAGACGAGACGCCGGTCGACGCCGCGATCATCGCGTCGGGAAGCTCGCCCCGGGTCGGCGTGCCCGGAGCCTTCGCCCTTCATACGGCGGCCGATGCGCTGCGGCTCGCGGATTTGCTGGCGCCCGGCGTCAGGCTGGACATCGTCGGAGCGGGGTGGATCGGAACCGAGCTCGCCTCGGTTGCAAGCGCGGTCTGCGAGGTTCACCTGTGGGAATCTTCGCTCCACGTCCTCGGGCGCACCTTCGGCGGCGCGGTCGACGGCCTGTGGTCCGGCTGGCTCAACGACGCCGGAGTGAGCCTCCATCTCGGCCAAGAATGGCCGATCGGCGGAGAACCTCCGGAGGGCTCGCAGCCGGGATCGACCGGGGAGCCGGCGTCGTCGGGCGGGCAGACGCCGCGGCCGCCCAATCGGCCGTCGACGCCGGAGCGGCGCGTCCTCGTGCAGGCCGCCGGCGCGTCGCCGAGCTTTCCTGCGATCGAGCCCGCCGTCGACGTCGGCGCCCGAGGCGCGCTCGTCACCGACATGTGGACCCGAGTCCTTCGCGACGGCCGACCGGTCGAAGGGCTGTACGCCGTTGGAGACTGCGCAGACGCCCTCACCCCGCACGGCCCCCGGAACGGCGGGCATTGGACGAAGGCCCTCGCCGACGGAGCTTTCACGGCGGCGGCCGTGTGCCGCGGAAAGCCGCCCAGGTTCTTGGCGCCGCCGGAGGTCTTCTCCGCCCAGTTCGGCAGACAGATCGGCTTCGTCGGGGCAATCCCGAGCCTCGCCGACAATATTCCCGGGCGGGGCGACGGCGCTCGGGGACCCGCCGACAGAACGCCCGACGGGCCGCCTCCCGCCGCCGAAGACCCCTCCGGCGTCGGAGACGCCTTCAATGCCGAAGGCCTCCTCGGCGGCGAGCGCATCGACACGGCCGAGGGGCTCGTCGTCCGTTGGGAGAAGGCGGGCGAACTCGCGGCGTTGCTGGCGATCGACTCGCCGCGGGAACTTTCTCGCGCCCGAAAAACACTGAGAGTCAAGCTGTGATCCTCGTCTCGGATTGGGGTATTTTATAAGGGTCACACACGAAGGAGCGTGAGCATGCCTACCGACCTCACCGAAACGGGCGGCGGATTCGACGTCGTGCAAGCCTACATGGACCACGTCAAGCGCATCGATCCAAGCCTCGCCGACGAGGATTTTTCCGAACTGATCGCCGCCCACCGGCGCCTCTCCGAACAGGCCAACGGCAGAACCTCTCTGGCGTTGGAGGGATCGACCGTCCTGTGCGTCACCGAGGACATCCCCTTTCTCGTCGACTCGGTCTCCATCGCGATCAAGGCCTGCGGCTACGCCGTAACCCGGCTGCTTCACCCGGTCATCGACGGCGAATCGTGGATTGCCGTCGACGTTGCGCCGACGCCCGACGCCGCCCTCCTCGACGCGCTCAACGACGTCGTCGGCGACGTCCACGCGACGGTCGCCGATTGGTCCGAAATGACCGAGCTCGCGCGCAAAGCGGCGACGACGCTGTCCGGAAACGACCGCGAGACGCTCGAATGGATAGCCGACGGATCGTTCACGATCCTGGGCGCCTTCGACGGCGAGCAGGCGCTCGGCCTCGCCGCCAGACACCCGGATCTGCGCAAACAGCTCGAACATCTTGCCACCATCTCTCCCCGGCAGGCCGCCAGCCGCCACTTCGCGCCGACGCTCATCCACACGAAGTCGAGCTACCGATCGAGCGTGCATCGCAACGCATACATCGACGTCTTCGCAATGGGGCCCACGATCATCTTCGGCCTCATGACCGCCGACACCTACGCGTCCTCCGTTCTGGCTACGCCTCTTGCGGCCTCGCGGGCGAACGCCGTGATGGACGCCTCCGGGCTCCCCCGCGACTCGCATTCCGGCAAGGACCTTCTCCAGATCCTCGAAAGCTACCCTCGCGACATCCTCATGCTCCTGAGCCCCGAGGCCCTGCTCGCCGACGTCTCGCGCATCTCCCAGTCGCGAACCACCACGATCCTGCACTCCGACATCTTCCCCGGCGCAGTCGCATGCTTGGTGGTCACTCCCCGCGAGCACTTCACCGCGCAGTCCCACGCGCGGATCGCCCAGCTGGTCGAAGAGACCTTCGCCAGCTCCGAAATCGACACGCAGCTCGACGTCAGCTCCGGCCCGCTTGCTTACATGAGCTACATCGTGTGCGGAGCGAAAACCGACGTCGACGAAGAAGAATTCGCCCGTGTCGTGGCCAGAGCCACGCTCGACTGGAACGAGGGCTTCGTCGTCGCCGCCGAATCTGCCGCCGACCTTTCCCTCGTGCCTGCCGCCTATAAGACGGAGTACACGCCGGAAACCGGCGCCCGCGACGCCGCCCGGCTGGCGAAGCTCAAAACCGGGGGCTTCGAGCTGGAACTCTACGCCCCCGAAGGATCCCCCGATGCCCGCCGCCTCAAGGCCTTCGTGCGCGAAGAGGTCTCGCTCACCCGAATCCTGCCGATATTCTCGAACTTCGACCTCGTCGTCACCGACGAACGCCCGTACGCCTTCGGCGACGCCAAAATATTCGACTTCGGTTTGCGGGCCGAAAGCCCGGAACGCTGGACCGACGCAGACGAACGATTCGTCGAAGCCGTGACGGCGGCGTGGACGGGCGAGATAGAATCGGACTCGCTGAACGCCCTCGTGCTTTCAGCCGGACTCGTGAAATCCCAGGTGGCCGTTCTCCGCGCCCTTGTCGGCTATCTGCGGCAGGCGGGCCTGCCCTTCTCGCGAACCTACCTGCGCAAGTCCCTCGTGAAAAACCCCGAACTGGCAAGGGCTTTCGTCGAATACTTTGAGGCCAGGTTCCAGCCAGGCAACGCGGCCGATCCCCGCGAACTGCGCGAGGCACTGGTCGAAGGCGTCGGAAGGGCGGCGTCCCTCGACGACGAGCGGATCGCCAACGGACTTCTCGCCGTCATCGACGCCATCGTGCGCACGAATGCCTATTTGCCCGGGGCTGCGTCTCTCGCCTTCAAGCTCGAGCCGCGCCGAATCGGGTTTCTTCCCGAGCCCCGGCCCCTATACGAAATATGGGTGTACTCGCCTCGCGTGGAGGGTGTGCATCTGCGTTTCGGCCCGGTGGCCCGCGGCGGGTTGCGCTGGTCGGACCGCAGGGAGGATTTCCGCACCGAGATCCTCGGTCTGGTCAAGGCCCAGACGGTCAAAAACGCCGTCATCGTGCCGGCCGGCTCGAAGGGCGGTTTCTTTGCCAAGCGCCTGCCCAATCCGGCCGCAGACCGCGACGCGTGGCTGGCCGAAGGCATCGCGGCGTACCGGATTTTCATCGGCGCGCTGCTCGACGTCACGGACAACCTCGTCGACGGGAAGGTCGTCCCGCCCGAAGGAGTGGTCCGCTACGACGGCGACGACACGTACCTCGTCGTCGCGGCGGACAAAGGAACCGCGACGTTCTCCGACATCGCCAACTCCGTCTCGCGCGCCTACGGGTTCTGGTTGGGCGACGCCTTCGCCTCCGGCGGTTCGGCCGGGTTCGACCACAAGAAGATGGGAATCACAGCCCGCGGGGCGTGGGAGTCGGTCAAGCGGCACTTCCGCGAACTCGGGATCGACACCCAGTCCGAGGAGTTCACGGCCGTAGGCATCGGCGACATGTCCGGCGACGTGTTCGGAAACGGCATGCTGCTGTCCGAGCACATCCGCCTGGTGGCCGCCTTCGACCATCGGTCGATTTTCCTCGACCCGGACCCCGACCCCGCGGTCTCCTTCGCCGAGCGCAAGCGTCTGTTCGAGCTGCCGCGTTCCTCGTGGGCAGACTACGACGCCTCGGCCATCTCCCCCGGCGGCGGGGTGTGGCCCCGATCGGCCAAATCCATTCCGGTCTCCCCCGAGGTTCGCCGGCGGCTCGGACTCGACGAGGCCGTGGAGGCCTTCACCCCGGCGGAGGCCGTCCGCGCCATCCTCACCGCCCCCGTCGACCTGCTGTTCAACGGAGGGGTCGGAACATACGTCAAGGCCAGCGACGAGACCCACGAACAAATCGGGGATCCGTCCAACAACGCCGTCCGCGTCAACGGCGCCGACCTTCGATGCACGGTCGTCGGCGAAGGAGGCAACCTGGGATTCTCCCAACGCGGGCGAATCGAGGCGGCCTTGGCCGGCGTGCGGATCAACACCGATGCGATCGACAACTCGGCCGGTGTGGACACGTCCGACCACGAGGTCAACATCAAGATCCTCCTCGCGCCGCTGGTCGCCTCGGGAGAACTGACCGGCGCCGGGCGCGACGAACTCCTCGTCTCCGTCACGGACGACGTCGCCGCGCACGTCTTGCGCGACAACTACGAGCAAAACGTCCTGCTCGGCAACGCCCGGGCGCTCGGACCGGCCATGGCGCACGAACACATCCGCCTCATGCATTGCCTCGAAGACCGCGGCGACCTCGACAGGCGCCTCGAGTTCCTTCCCAGCGACGCCGACCTGCTCGAACGCGCCTCTTCGCTCGACCGCGGCCTGACCAGCCCCGAATTCTCCGTCCTGACGGCCTACACGAAAATCGCCCTCAAAAACGACCTCCTAAAGTCCTCCCTGCCCGACGACGAATGGTTCGCCCGCGACCTGCGCGCCTACTTCCCGCCGCAAATCGCCGCAGCCTACGCCGACAGGCTGGCAAGCCACCCCCTGGCCCGCCAGATTGTCGCCAACGCCGTGGCGAATTCCATCGTCAACCGCGGCGGCCTGACCTTCACACTCCGCGCGATCGAGGACACCCAGGCCACGGTCGAAGACGTCGCGCGCGCCTTTGCCGCCGCCCGGGAGATCCTTGACCTGGCCGGATTCACCGACGCCGTCCAGGCCCTCGACAACCGCATCCCCGCCCAGGCCCAGACCAAGCTCTGCCTCGGCTTCAGACGCACGCTCGACGCCGCCGTCCGCTGGCTCATCCAGGCGCCGGCCGCGCCCATAGGCGACACAGTGGAACGATTCGCCGCCGTCGGCGAGTGGATCGGACGCCTCGACGCATTTCTCGCGGAACCCGATCTGAACAGGCGTTCGCGGGAGATCGAGGAGGCCGCGGCCGTGGGCGTCCCCGAGCCGCTGGCCGCCGTCTTCTCCGATCTGGCAAAAGCCACGGCGCTTATGGACGCGATCGACACCGCCTCTCGCACAGGCGAGGATCCCGGCGAGGTCTTGCGTGTCATGTTCGACGTCTACGGTCGATTTTCGATCGGCAGACTGCTCGAACTCGACGCCGCGCTTCCGGTGACCGACGTGTGGACGGCCACGGCGCAGTCGGCCACGGAGGCCGATTTGCGTGCAGCGGCGGTGGCTCTTACCGAGCGCATACTCGCGGACACGGAGCAGAGCGCCGATCGGGTCGCAACGTGGCTCGGCGAACGCCCCGGCTCGAAGCGGGCCATTGAGGCGACCGCCGCGCTGGCCGACTCACAGGAAGCCTCCCTCGCCTCGCTCGTCGTCGTGCTGCGCTCAATGCGCGCGCTCGCAAGAAGCTAGGGCCGCCCCAGGAGGCATCAGCCGGCAGGCCGCTGGAAGCCGGGCGTCCAGAGAATGCGCGGGCTCAACGGCCGCTTTGGCGCCGTCGGGCAAATCGAGCGGGCGCAAAACCTGCGAGGGAGCGACGGACCTGAACAGTGCGCGAACAGGATCCACACGAACTGGATCCAGACGACGGCGAAACGGCGGGGCTCCTCTTCAAGAGAGGAGCCCCGCCGGGTTTTTCAACCGGCATAGGCTGCCCTGGGCCGCCGGTCCAACGGCTTGAGGCCGCGGACCGGCCGCAGTGCGCCTGTAGGCCGCTCGTGCCCCTAGATCACGGTGTCCAGAAGCCTCGTCGGATTTCCGAAGCGATGGTTCGTGGCGGACACGGCTTGCTCCTGAACGAAGGGAAGCAGCTCGATCCGCCCGCTGCCGGTGACCGGTTCGGCGTAGACGCCGACGTCGACGCTTCCGCCGACGGCCTCGGCCAGCGCCTTCGGATCGGCGCCGATGAGGCGGAAACGCACGCCGTCGGCCGAGTTCGCCCGCGTGGCGGCATAGGCGAGGAAGTCGTCCTCGGACTCGAGCACGACCTCGGCGCCCCTCGACTCAAGGAAGTCGACGGCCTGCCTGGGAAGCGCCGCGGACGTCGAGACCCTGGGGCGGGCGCCGATCGCCAAAGCGCCGGCTGCCAACGCCATGGCGTCTCCGGATCCCGCGCCTGATTGGCGGATGACGACTTTGGGGAAGGGAATGTAGCGCAAAACGTTCTTTTCCACCCCGAGAGCGCTGGGGTCTGCCGGCCGGAAATGACCGGCCAGAGCCTTGTCCATTCCCTCGACGACGGCGAGGAAACGATCCTGGTCGACGCCGTCCATCGTCTCTGCGATCACCCGCGCCCCGCACAGCGTCTCGTTTGAAATCTGCGCGCTGCCAAGGTCTTTGTCCGCCCATTCGACGTGCCCGAGGCCGATGAGGTAGTTCGGGCCTCCGGCCTTCGTCCCGGCGCCCACCGAGGAGCGCTTCCATCCGCCGAACGGCTGGCGGCGCACGATCGCGCCGGTGATGCCGCGGTTGACGTAGACGTTGCCCGCCTGAACCTGGTCGAGCCAGGCGGAGATCTCATCGGGGTCGAGCGAATGCAGGCCGGCGGTGAGACCGAAGTCGACGGCGTTCTGCCAGGCGATCGCCTCGCCGAGGGTGTCTGCCCTCATGACGCCGAGGATGGGGCCGAAGTATTCGGTCAGGTGATACTCGCTCATCGGCATGACGCCGGCGCGCACGCCGGGGCTCCACAGCTTGTCGTCGATCTTGCGCGGCTTGATAGCCCATGCCTCCCCTTCGCCGAGCTCGGTCAGACCCTTCAGCAGCTTGCCGTGAGGAGGCTCGACCATAGGGCCCATCTGGGCGGCGAGATCGTGGGGATGCCCGAGCTTGAGCGAGCGGACGGCGTCGCAAAGCTGACGCTGGAAACGCTTGGAGAATCCGACCGATCCGACGAGGATCACGAGCGAGGCAGCGGAACACTTCTGGCCGGCGTGGCCGAAGGCCGAATAGACGACGTCCTTGACCGCGAGGTCGATGTCAGCATTCGGGGTGACGATGATCGCGTTCTTGCCGGAGGTCTCGGCGAACAGGCGAAGATCGGGGCGCCACGAGCGGAACATCCGCGCCGTGTCGATCGAACCGGTGAGGATCGTCTGGTCGGTCTCTTCGACGAGGACCCGCCCGTAGGAGGACTTGTCCATGCACACGAGGGCGAGGACGTCGCGGGGGACCCCTGCCTCCCACATGAGCTTCGCGAGGAAGGACCCCGTGCGCCGGGTCAGCTTGGCCGGTTTGTAGACGACGCCGGAGCCGGTCGCAAGCGCTGCCAGCACGCCTCCCGCCGGAATGGCGATCGGGAAGTTCCACGGAGGCGTCACGAGGGTCGTGCTCACCGGAACGTACGCAGCGCCCTCGAGAGAGTCGAGCTCCTCGGCGAGGTCCGCGTAGTAGAGCGCAAAATCGATGGCCTCCGAGACTTCGACGTCGCCCTGGTCGATGGCCTTTCCGGCTTCGCTCCCGGCGACTTCGATGAGCTCGCCGCGGTGGTCCTCGATGGCCTGGGCGACCGACCGCAGAACCTGCGCCCGCTCCTTGCCTGTGCGCGCCGCCCACTCTTTGGCTGCGGCGGCCACGGACTGGACGACTTTGCGGGCCTCGGCGTCGGAATTGACCATGTTCTCCGCGACGACGTCGGCCCCGAGCTTCGAGCCGGGGATGCGCGAGGCAATTTTTTCGGCCCATTCGATGTTCGCGTGCAGCGCAGGGTCGGTGTCGCGAGTGTTCTCAAAACGGTCGGGCACAACGGTGCGCTCGAAGCGATTCTGCTTGCGGCGCGGCCCGTAGGCCAAGCCCGAGACCAGCCCGGCGGCGTCGCGGAAACGCTTCTCCTCCAAGGCGAAGGTATCGGCCTCCTCCAGATCGAACACGTTCGACATGAAATTCTCCGGCGCTGCGTTCTCCTCGAGGCGGCGCACGAGGTAGGCCACGGCCACGTCGTACTCCTCGGGTCTGACGACGGGAACGTAGTAGAGGAGGGGGCCGACGGTGTCGCGCACAGCGTGAGATTGCGGCGTCGCCATTCCCGCAAGCATCTCGTAGTCGACGCCGGAGGCGATGCCCCGCTCGCGCACGAGCTCGTACCCGTAAGCCATCGTGAAGAGGTTCATGCCGGCGATGCCAATGTTGACGGCATCGACTCTCTCGGGGGTCAGTGCGGCGTCGAGGCATGCGATGTAGTTGGCGTCCGTGTGGGCCTTGTCCGCTTGAACGGTCAGCTCCCATCCGTGCATCGTCGCGTCCACCCTTTCCATGGAAAGGTTGGCGCCCTTGACGATGCGCACCTTGATCGGGGCGCCGCCCCGGGCGCGGCGGGCCTGCGCCCACTCGGTCAGCCCATTGAGCCTGCCGAGGGCGTCGGGAAGGTATGCCTGAAGGACGATTCCTGCGCGGTATCCGAGGAATTCCTCACGATCCAAGATTCGCGTGAACACGTCGATGGTCAGATCGAGGTCCCGGTACTCCTCCATGTCCAGGTTGATGAAGGTGCTGGATGCGGCTGCGAGCCTGTAGAGCGGGAGAAGCTTCTCAACGGCTTCCTCGACGGCCGCCGCGTGGCCGTAGGGCGCGTGAGGCCCGATGACCGCGGAGACTTTGAGGGAAACGTAGTCCACGTCGTCGCGTTCGATGAGGGCCGCCGTCGCCTCCATGCGGTGGGCCGCCTCCCTGTCGCCGAGGACTGCCTCGCCCAGAAGGTTGAGGTTGAGCCGAGAGCCGTCCGCGCGGAGCTTCGCAATCGCCGGGCCGAGCTTGTCGGGCGTCACGTCGAGGACCAGGTCGCCGACGAGCATCGCGAAGACGCGGCGGGCGGCCGACGATGCCAGCGAGGGAACGAAGGGCGCGATCCTTCCGCCGACGTTCGCGGGCGCCGCGAGGTACGGGGGCAGGAAAGCCGAGTCGCGCTTGGACAGGTGCTTGAGGTTGCGGGCGGCCACGCCGTGGTCTTCAGGGCGGATGACCCCGTCCACGAAGTTCACCGTGTAGTCGAGGCCCCCCTCGTGGTCGAGAACCTGCGACAAAAGCTTGGCGGATCGCGCCGTCGGGTAGGCCCGTGCGGCCTCGCTCCACTGGCGGGCTCGTTCCACTGCGCGATCAATGAGAACGGGGTCAATCGTCATTGTCGGATCCTTTCGTCAACGTCTATTCGGTCTTTAGTGTAAGGGATTCTTTTACCCTTTCCGTACAAAACCGAGAAGAAACTTCGCGGAGTCGACGCCGCCCGCCCATGCGGAACGGCCGGCGCGGCTCCGCGAGCTCCTAGAAACGGCGAATTCAGTGGGAAAAATGGCGCGCGCCCGTGAGGTACATCGTCACACCGGCTTTCCGGGCGGCCTCAATCACTTCCTGGTCGCGAATTGATCCGCCGGGCTGCACGACGGCGCGCACCCCGGCGTCGAGAAGGACCTCGAGGCCGTCGGCGAAGGGGAAGAAGGCGTCGGAGGCGGCGACCGAGCCCGCAGCTCGCTCGCCGGCCCGCGCCGCGGCGAGGCGGCACGAATCGACCCTGTTGACCTGCCCCATCCCGATTCCCACCGTGGCGCGCGAATCGGCCAAAAGAATCGCGTTGGACTTTGCCGCGCGCACCGCGCGCCACGCGAATGCGAGGTCTCGCAAAGTCGCCTCGTCGGCGGGCTCTCCGGAAACCAGGCGCCATTGCGCGGGATCGTCGCCTTCGGCGTCGATCCTGTCGCGTTCCTGAACGAGCGCTCCCCCGGATATCGGCCGAATGTCGCGCGCAACGTCGATCGGCTCGACCTGAAGGATCCGCAAATTCTTCTTGGACGAGAGAATCTTCAACGCCTCGGCGCTGAACGAGGGAGCGGCGATCGCCTCGGTAAAGATCGGGGCCACTTGCTCGGCCATCGCGGCATCGACCTCCCTGTTGGCGGCGATCACGCCGCCGTAGGCCGACAGCGGGTCGCAGGCGTGGGCAGCCGAGTGCGCCTGCGCGACGTCCTCGGCCACGGCCACGCCGCAGGGATTGGCGTGCTTGACCACTGCCACGGCGGGCTCGGCATGGTCGTAGGCTGCCCGCACTGCGGCGTCGACGTCCTGGTAGTTGTTATAGCTCATCTCTTTCCCGCCGAGCTGAACGGCTCCTGCGACTCCGCCCCCGCCCGCCGAGTAAAGTGCGGCCGACTGGTGGGGATTCTCGCCGTAGCGCAGATCGGCGACTTTGACGCAGCCAAACAGCTCGTTTTCTTCTTCCGCGGCCGTCCCCGAACGATCTGCTCCGCCCGCGGCGACTCCCGAAGACTCCGCCTCGCCGACGTTGCCTGAAAGCCCTTCGCCGCCGACGTCCGCGCCCCCTGCGGCCGCTTCCCCCGCAACGGCTTTCCCGTGAATCTTCGCCGTCCAGCGGGCGATCTCCGCGTCGTAGGCGGCGGTGTGCGCGAAGGCCTTCGCCGCGAGGGTTGCCCGCTCGCCGGCGTCAAAGCCCCCTCGCCGGGCGGCCTCGGCTGCGCGGGCATAGTCCGAGGGGTCCGTGACCACAGCCACGTTCGCGTGATTCTTCGCCGCTCCCCTGATCATCGAGGGGCCGCCGACGTCGATCTTCTCGATGCACTCCTCGTATCCCGCCCCCGAGGCGACGGTCCGGGAGAAGGGGTAGAGGTTGACGACGACGAGGTCGAAGCCCTCGACGCCGAGCTCGGCCAGCTGCCGTACGTGTTCCTCGCGTCGCCGGTCCGCGAGGATTCCCGCGTGGACCGCGGGATGGAGGGTCTTGACCCGGCCGTCCAGGCACTCCGGGAACGAGGTGATCTCGCTGACTTCCGTCGCCGGCACGCCCGCCGACCGAATGGCCTCAGCCGTTGAGCCGGTTGAGACGATCTCGCAGCCGACGCCGTGAAGCGCCGAGGCGAGCTCTTTGACGCCTGTCTTGTCAAAAACGGAAATGACGGCTCTGCGAATGGGAATGCGCATGTCTCTCCTTTCCGGCGCCCAGGCGTGCGACGCCGAGACTTCGCTCCCCGATGGTCAATCCCATCCAACGCCAGTCGCCGACGCCTTCATAATACGGCTCGGCGCGCATGCGCGTCAGTCGGAAAAGCCGAGCAGATAGAGAAAGGCGTCCAGATCGCCGAAGGAAGTGACCGTGAGCGTGACCCTGTTGAAGAGCAGGAGCACCGTGATGCATCCCCACAAAATGGCCAAAAGCACGATTCCCGACCGGACCAGGATCCCCCATGCCTCATGGTGGCCCTCCCATCGAAAACGGGGGCCGTAGACCACGGCGCAAACGATGCACGCAATCGTCAAAACGAAGCTGACGAAGATCGTTCCCCCGCCGGTTATAGCAAACATCAGCCCTTTCCATTCCATGCCAAGGCGGCGGGCAGCTCCTTGCGCCATACGCCCCAGTTGTGGCCCCCGATAGGCTGGAGCAGCGAGGTGATTCTGACCGTCGGCGTCGATAGTCTCTTGAGCTTCTGGACGAAGGCGGCCGACTTCGGGTCGCCCTTGGAGCCGGTGACGTAGAACCGCTGCGGCCACGCCCTTTGCTTGGTCAACAGGTTAGACACGCTGAATTCTCGCCGAACACGAGGCGGCGCGCCCAGCAAACGCCCTGTTTCCGGCTGGTCGTAGCCGGAAAATGAGATGATCTTGGAAAAAGTCTGGGGATGGGTGAGGCCGAGAACGGCGGAGCAGTAGGCGCCGTAGGAGGCGCCCGCGATGGTCCATCCCTTTCGCGTCTTCTCGGTGTTGGGAAAATTATGGCGGATCATGCCGACGATGTCGTCTACCACCCAGGATCCGACGGCGGGCCGACCCTTGATGTCGACGCAGTCGGGAGACGTGGCATCGACTTTGAGCGAGGGGATCGCCATAATCGTGTTCGGATGCTTTTTCATGGCGTTTTGAAGATTGAGCTGCGTCGGAACCTTGTAGGGGTTGCCCGGGTACCCGTGCAGCATGAGCATGACCTTGTAGATTTTCCCGTTCGTCGGCGAGTAGTTCTTAGGCGTCCACACCCACACGGGAAGGTTGATCCCCGAAATCGGCCCCCTGAACTTCGTCTGGTAGGCCCCGTTCGAATCCTTGGTGAACTTGGCCTTCCATCTCGAGTCTCCACGGTGGCCAGACAATTCGGGATCGCCGGCGTCGGGCCCGGGAACGGGCCTGCGGATCGGCTTCGTCGGGCCCTTTCCATCGGGTTTCATGAAGAACAGGCCCGGCACGTCGCTCCAGCTGGCTGCGTACCCGAGCGTCCGGTTCATCTGAATGCCCGTCATGCTTATGGCGCCCACAATCGCGGCGACCATGGCGGCAGAGGCCTGCGCTCGAATCTTGCGAGTGGGCTCACGCCCGATGAGCCACACCGCCGTCGCCGCGCTGGCGACCGTGAATATGGCAAAGACTATGAGCGTAAGAAGCTTATCTGGACCGAGCACCTATCCCCGCCTTTCTGCCGTCGACCCACCAGCCTTCGCGCGCCATTCGCCCGATTAGCTCAACCAACTGAACACGCTCGACCTCCTTGATCCGTTCTACCAGCGCTTCCTCGGAATCTCCCTCGAGAACCGGACATGTTGTCTGCCCCAAAATCGGCCCCGTGTCCATCCCGGGGTCGACGACGAAAAGGGTTGCGCCCGTTACCTTCACACCGTACGCCAAGGCGTCGGCCGGGCCGTGGATTCCAGGAAAAGAAGGCAAAAGCGCATTGTGGGTGTTCACCACGCGCTGCGGGAACGCCGCTAGAAACTCGGGGCCGACGAGCTTGAGGAAGCCCGCGAGAACCACGATGTCAGGTTCGTACGCTGCCACGGCGTCGCGCAAAGACTCGTCCCATTCTTCCCGCGACGAGTGCTCCGAAAGGACGCGGACGAACGTCGGAATTCCGGCCTCTTCGGCGGCCCGAATCGCGGGGGCGCCTCGGCGGTCGGCGCCCACCGCGACGACCCGCGCCCCGTAGGAGGGGCCGGCGCAGGCATGCAGGAGGGCCTGCATATTCGATCCTGTGCCCGACACAAGCACCACGAGGCGAGTGGGACCGCGCTTGTTATTCACTTGACAAATGTATCGTCACGCCGGTTCCCCTGCCACTTCGACGGGCGGTCAAATGTACGATTTTCGAGGTCTCGCCTCCCATCGGAGGCCGAAGAGTCGGCGGCGTCACGGGAAAGACGATCGGCCTGTGGGGAGGAGAACCCCGTTGTCGAGGGCCCTTCTTCCGCGTCTGCCTCCTCCGGCCGCCCCGTTGCGCGAGATCGGAGCGCGGCGGCCGCACGGGGAGCGACGAGCCCGAGCACACACGGCAGCCCTATGGCCAAGGCGAAACCGAGGCCGAGCGGCAAGGGGCGAGGGCCGACGTCGGACATCCGCCCCGGTCCGATGGCGCCTCCCGAAAGGAAAGCGGCTGTGATGCCGAGGGCGAAGAGGCAGCCCAGGCACGCCCCCGCCGCGGCTGACGCCTCCTTCAGACTCGAATAGGCGCGCGAGCGCCAAACGAACCAGGCCAATGCAAGGCAGGCGAGAAGAACGGGAAGCCATGCCATCCGCACGCCCGGACTGGGCAGGGCTCCGAAAACCGGAATGGCGGGAAGCTGGAGGCTCGTCACGCCGAACGCCGAAAAGTCCGTGCCGCGGCCCACGGAAAAACCCGCCCCCAGCGCGAAGGAGGCGACCCAGACGACGATGTTGGGAAGGTATGCCAGCTGCACAAGGGTGAGCATGACGGCGCCGACGGCTCCTTGGACGTAGTAGCCGTTGACGGCGGCGACTGCACTCCGGCCGAGGACGAGGGCGACGGCCAAAAGGCCGACGGAGACGACGGCGAGGGCACGCAAGACGGGCCGAAGTTCGCCGCGGCAGCCTTCAAGGAGGTTCCACACGCGGCCGTCGGGGCGGGAGGTCCGCCAGCGGGCCCGGGCCATCGCGGCGCAGGTGAGAACCGCGGCCCCGGCGGCGCCGCCGAAGCGCCCGGCGCCGGGAAGGGCGGCGAGCCCGACGAGCAGGGTGAAAACGAAGGACGATGCGGCCGCTGAGGCGGCCTGGGCCCAGGAATCGATCCCCATTGCAAGGAAGGAGCGGCAGACGAACCACCAAATGAACAGAGTCACGCTCAACGGCATGAGGCTCACGCTCGCGTTCCCGACCTCCGCCGGGCCCCCCATCGCCAGTAAAAAGATTGACGTTCCAGCCCGCGCGGCGTCGTGCCAATCGACGTTGCCGAGGGTCGGAGAAGAGACCGTCGCGGCGTAGGCGAAAATCGCAAAGACCGTGACCGTCGTCCACGCGGCCGCCAGCACCCTGACCGGGGCCCAGGCGGCCGCAATGCATGCGCGGCGTTCCTCTGTGCTCATCAGGCCAATGGTCGCATCCCGAGTTCAGAAAAGGCAGACACACGCCGAAACTCCCCGCCCAGAATTTGTAAGACAAATCGGTCGCGAGCGTGTATTGTTGAAGGCATACGTCACTGACCACCGGTATGCAACGACGCGCCGCCAAACGTGAACGGCACGTCGAGAAAGGGACTGGCAATGCAGATCGGCATCTTCGAAACGTCCGAGGAAGCTTCGGCGGCCGCGGCGCGCGGCGTCGTCGATCTTTTGGCCCGCAAGCCGAATGCGACCCTCGGCGTCGCAACCGGATCCACGCCCGAAGGCCTCTACTCAGAGCTGCGCGAGGCGCACGCCGCCGGGCGCTTCACCCTGGAGGGCTCGGCCGCCTTCGCGCTGGACGAATACGTGGGAATCGCGGACGGCCATCCGGAAAAGTACCGCAACGTCCTGCGGCGCGAGCTCGTGGGGCCGGAAAAGACCGGGTTGACCGAGGCCGGCCTTCGCACCCCCGTGAGCTCGGACGCCGACCCGCACCTTGCTGCGGGACAGTACGAGGCGTCGATCGCCGCGGCGGGCGGCGTGGATCTGCAGATCCTCGGAATCGGCGCCAATGGGCACATCGGCTTCAACGAGCCGGGCGGATCGCTCGTTTCACGCACCCGCGTCGAGGTTCTCTCCCGCCGAACGCGAACGGACAACGCCCGCTTCTTCGACGGCGACGTCGGCAAGGTCCCGTCCCGCTGCATCACGCAGGGGCTGGGAACGATCATGGAGGCGCGATCTTTGCTCTTGCTCGCCTTCGGCGCTCAGAAAGCCGAAGCCGTGCGCCAGCTGATCGAGGGCGCCATCAGCGCGAAATGGCCCGCGACCGTCGCCCAGATGCACCCCGACCTCACCGTTTTCGTCGACGCCGAGGCCGCGGAACTCCTCGAATACGCCGATCTCTATCGCGAGCGTTGGAGCCTGGCGTGACGGTCGGCGAAAGGCAGGGCGCCGATGCCGGCGCAGGGGCAGGCCGCGTCGCCGTCGGCACTGGCAAGCCCACGGCGGCGGTCGAAGCCGTCATGCCCGACGCGGTCGTCTCGGGAACGGTTTACGACGGCTATGGAAGGGAGGCCGGCGGCGGGCTCGTGCTGGAGGGCGGAGTCCTCGCCCGCGTGCTTCCGCGGGGCTATTCGGGCGAGGCCGACGTCTCGGGGGCCTTCATCGTGCCGGGGCTCGTCGACGTCCACTGCCACGGCGGAGGCGGGGCGTCCTTCCCCGACGACGTCGATCCCCGCTCGATACGCAAGGCGATCGGGGCCCACCGCGCTTCCGGGACGACGGCGCTTCTCGCGTCCCTCGTCTCGATGGCCGATCCCCTGCCGGCGATCCGGGCGCTCGTCCCCTTCTGCGAATCGGGCGAGCTGGCCGGAATCCACATGGAGGGCCCGTACGTCTCTCCCCACAAGGCCGGCGCCCAGAATCCGGCCGCCATCCGCGGCGCCGACCCCGAAGAGCTCGCGGCATGGCTCGAGGAGGGCAAGGGCTTCGTCAAGACGATGACCATCGCCCCGGAGGCCGATCACGCCATGGAGGCCGTCCGAATCCTGCTCGCCCACGGCGCCAAGCCCTCCTGGGGGCACACCGCCGCGAGCGGGGAAACCGCGGCACAAGCCCTCGAGGCCACGTCGCGCTGCGCGGCCGAACTCGGCTTTGAGGGCGTGCCGCAGACGGTCACGCACCTGTTCAACGCGATGCCGCCGATCGACCATCGCGAACCCGGCCCGGTCAGGGAGTTCCTGGCGGCGGCCCGGAAAGGGCGCGCGATCGTGGAAACCATCGGCGACGGCGTCCACCTTGCCCCCGCCCTCGTCGAAGACATACACGAATGGGCGGGGGCAAACGCGGCGTTCGTCACGGATGCCATGGCCGCGGCCGGCATGCCCGAAGGGCGGTACGCCCTCGGGGGCCTCGACGTCGATGTGCGCGAAGGCGCGGCGCGGCTCGCGGGGAGAGAGACGATTGCCGGGGGCTGCTCCCGGTTGAGCGACCAGCTCGCGCTGTTCGCCCGGCGGGGCGCCCTCCCGTTCGGGCAGATCGTGCGCGCCTGCGTCGCCGTTCCCGCAAGGGCGGCCTCCATTGAGAGGGCGAAGGGCGTAACACTCGATTTCGAGCCGGGCAAGCGGCCCAATTTCGTCGTCTTCGACCGAGGCTTCTCCCCCGTGTGCGTCGTCAGGGAGTGATCCGGCCCGCGATAACTCGGCTTCGGCCCTGCGCGAACGCAGCCCGGCCCTTCCGTGCGGACGCGCCCGTTTCGAATCTCCGGCATGGGGCTGACCCGTGCGTCTCGACCGGACCGACTCGACCGGGCGGGGGCGAACCGCCGTTTCAGTCGATCTCGACGCGGAGTTTCAGGATCCGGCCGACGTCGTCCATTTCGGCGACGTCGCAACCCGACAGGGCAAAGACCTCGTCCGACGATCTGCGCCCCGCAACAGCCCACCGGGCAAAGTGCAACCCGTCCGGCTGCACCTTCGCCTTCCACACGTGGTGCAATTCGACGTTGCGATCAAAAAACTCTCGGTAGAAAGCCCTGACGGCGTCGATTCCTTCGACGTCGCCGCCGCGCCCGGGAGAGATCCGCGCCCGGGGGCTGAAGAGCGATATGAGCTCCTCGAAGTCTTCCGGCGCTTCGCCGGCCGTGTCCGAGAGGGCAAAGTACCTGTCAAGCACGGTCTCGCCCTCAACGGCGCCGCGCGTGCCCGCAACGTGGTCAGTGCCCCCCGCGCCGCCGTCGACCTCGGTGTCCGAACCTGATGTTTTGCGGGCGAATTCCCTTGCACTTTCAGACATTTCTCGCCGCCTTTCGCGTGATTTCCCGCCCGGCGGCCCCATCGAACGCCGCCCGGCCGATCCGATGATACCTCAGGGGCTCGGCGCACCGGGCGTTTCGCAAGAGTCTTCCACGGTGTGGTTCGCAAGAGTCTTCCACGGTGTGGGACATCCCATGGGCAGGGCCCTTCAGCGCCTATAAGCTATCGATGTGAAGTCCCTGTACGCATTGAAGTATTGGTATACAAGACGCCTCGGGTTCGTCGTCTCCGCCTCCGTCCGCCGTGGAATCTCGCCGGATTTCTGGACGGCGGTCGGAGTGGCGGCCGCGGCGCTCGGAGCGTGGGCGATCGTCGAAGGCTGGTGGGTCGCCGCCTTCGCCTTCCTGGCCGCCAGGCTCGGAGGGGCGAATCTCGACGGCGCAGTGGCCCGCGCGCGAGGCGTCTCCCGTCCTTTCGGCTTCGTCCTCAACGAGATTGGCGACCGCTTGTCCGACTTCCTCATCATGGCGGGCTTGGTCGGCCTGTCCGTTCGAACGGATTCGCCGACGTCGACGACGGCGCTTCTGCTCGCAGCGACCGCCGCGGCCACCCTGCCGACGTTCGTGTCGCTCTGCGCGGCGGGGGCGGGCGCGCCGCGCCTGAACGGAGGCCCCTTCGGCAAGACGGAGAGATGCCTCACCGCCGTTCTTGCGGCGGCCTTCCCTCAGCATCTGACCGTTTTCGGCTGGATCGTCATCGCGGGTTCCCTGGCGACCTTCGCCGTGAGGCTTGCGAAGACGCACAGGGCGCTGCGAGGAAAGGTCGGGCCCGCTCCGGCGGACAGGGCGGCGCCCGCCCCTCCGCCCGACGTCGCCGCGTTGGGAAGGAACGGCGAAGTCAAGGAAGAAGGCGCGGTCGCCCAAAAAAGGGCCGTCGGAGAGGAACGCGCGGCCGGGCAGAACGACGCGAAGGGCAACGCGGCCGAGACGGACGAGGCCAGGAGCGAGCGAGCCGAGGAGGAGTTCGAATGACCCAACCAACGACGCTCGGCGACTCGTTCGTCGGCTGGCTCGTCGGAGGCGACAGGTCCTGGACGTTCACTGTTCCCTTCACCGGCTGGCGCTTGGAGGGGCGCGCGGTCTTCCTTGCGGTAACGGCCCTGACGATCCTGCTTCTCGCGGGAATCGGCGTCGCGCTCTCCCGCAAAAGGGAGCTCCACCGCCGGTGGACCACCTGGGCGATCATCATTCCCGCCGTCGGCATACCGATTTGGATCGGCAAGGGAACAACGGCGCTCCTCGCGACCCTCCTCGGGCTCCAGGCGATTCGAGAGCTGGCCCGGATGACGCGCCTGCCGCGGCCGGAAACGATCCTCCTGTGCGTTCTGGCGGTCCTCTATCCGCTGACGGCTTGGCAGCGCCCGAATATGATGGCGCTCGCTCCGGTCATGGTTCTCGTGTGCGCTCTGCCCGCGGTTGTGGCCGGAGACACGGCCGACGGCGTGCGCAGGGCAACGCTGACGGGCTTCGCCTCAATCTGGATCCCTTGGTCGCTGGCCCACCTCGTCGTCTTGTGGCACGACGCCTTCCTCATCGCCTTCGCCGCTGCCGCCGCCGACGTCGCAGCTTGGACCGGAGGGACGGGCCTGAAAAGATTCGCTTGGGCGCGCCGCCCGCTGTCCCCGCTCTCGCCGAACAAAACCGTGGGCGGGCTCGTCGGGGCGCTCGCGGGCGCCGTCGTCATCCTCACGCTCCTCGGGCACATCACGCTCGGACTCGTCGTCGCCGTCGGCGTGGGCGGCGTGCTCGGAGATCTGCTCGAGTCGATGGTCAAACGCGCGGCCGGCGTCAAAGACGCAGGCGATTGGCTGCCGGGCTTCGGCGGCCTGCTCGACCGCGTCGATTCCCTCCTGCTCGTCCTTCCCCTCGCGGCGGTGTTGGGATGAAAGCGCGTATGCAAGTCTCTCCCGTCCACTCCGCCGTCGACGCGGCGATGAAGGGAGCGCGCGGGGACGCGATCATGTTCGTCTGGGGCATGGCCGAGGCCGTTTCCTTCCCCGTCATGGCGGAGATGAGCCAGGTCTGGCTGGGGGTCGCCCAGCCGAGGCTTCTATTCAGGCGTGCGACGGCGGTCGTCGCGGGATCGGTCGCCGGGGTCGCGTTCACACACGCGCTCACCCGCGCGGGAGCGCGCCCGCCCGCGCCGTGGACCCGCCCCGAGATGGAACGCGCGACGTCGGAATGCCTCGACAAAGGCGCCTCCGGCTATTGGAAGCAGGCGCTCACGGGCATCCCGGTCAAGCTCTTCGCGGCCGAATCGGGCCGCCGCGGCATGCCCGCGGGCCCCGTCCTCCTCCACGCCGCCGGCGAGCGCGCGGCGAGGATGTTCGCCTTCACCGCGGCGATCCGCATTCTCGAGGTCCCGCTCGGCCGCACGGCCCAGCGATTCTACGGGACGTACCTCGCGGCGACGGGATTGACCTTCGGCGTCCTTCTGCGCAAAGTGATCCGCCACTGGGAAGACGGAGGGCGGTGACGATGGCGCCGCACGACCACGCGCACGGCTCGCCCTTCGCCCCGTCCGATTCGCCGGGACGGACGCCGGACGCCCAATTGCCGGACACGCGGGGCAAAATCGCGGTCGCCTTCGCCTTCACCGCGACGATCCTGCTCGCCCAGGCGATCGGCGCCGCCCTCACGGGCAGCCTCGCGCTGTTGACCGACACTGTGCACATGGTCATCGACGCCTCGGGGCTTCTCATGGCGCTCGTCGCCGCGACGCTCGCGCGGCGGCCGCCGTCGTCCAAGCGCACCTGGGGGTATCGGCGAGCCGAAGTCCTCGCCGCGCTGGCGCAGGCGGCCGTGCTGGCCGGAGTCGGAGTCTACGTCGTCGTCGAGGCCGTCGGGCGGCTTCGCAAACCTCCCGACATGCCGTCGAAGACGCTCATCGTCTTCGGCGTCGTCGGCCTCCTAGGCAACGCCGCCTCGATGTTGGCGTTGGCTTCGGCCCGGCGGTCCAACCTCAACATGCGCGCGGCCTTCCTAGAGGTGGCCAATGACGCGCTGGGCTCTCTGAGCGTCATCGTCGCGGCGGTCGTCATCGCGACCACAGGATGGCAGCGCGCCGACGCCGTGGCCGGCCTGTTCATCGCCGCCCTCATCCTTCCGCGGGCCGTCAAGCTCATCGGGGAGGCCGGGGCGATCCTCATGGAGACCACCCCTCGCGGTTTGGACCTGGACGAGGTCCGCAGGCACATGCTCAGCCTCGATCACGTCCTGGGCGTGCACGATCTGCACGCCTCGACGGTCGCCACCGGCCTGCCCGTCATCTCCGCGCACGTCGTCGTCGGCGACGATTGCTTCCAGGACGGGCACGCGGTGGCGATACTCGAAGATTTGAGAACGTGCGTGGCCGAGCACTTCGACGTCGCGATCCGCCATTCCACGTTCCAACTGGAGACCCGTTCGGCCTCGCAGCGCGAATCGGGGATTCACGCCTGCGGCTACGCGGACGCGGCGTCAAGGAGCGCCGCGCGCACTCCCGACGGCTCCTGAAGCGCCGGCGCCGCCTCTGGCGCGGAGACCTCAAACCCCCAGGATTTCGCGGGCAATCGCAGCGGTTTGACTGGGCGTCTTGCCCACGCGCACGCCGACGGCCTCCAGTGCCTCCTTCTTGGCCGCGGCCGTTCCGGACGAGCCGGAGACGATGGCCCCCGCATGCCCCATCGTCTTTCCCTCGGGCGCGGTGAAACCCGCGACGTAGGCTACGACGGGCTTCGTCACGTGCTCGGAGATGTACGCGGCGGCGCGTTCTTCGGCGTCGCCGCCGATCTCGCCGATCATGACGATGAGCTCCGTGTCGGGGTCGGCCTCGAAGGCTTTGATGGCGTCGATGTGAGTGGTGCCGATGACGGGGTCGCCGCCGATGCCGATGCACGTCGTGAACCCAAGGTCGGCAAGCTCGTACATGAGCTGGTAGGTGAGCGTGCCCGATTTCGACACGAGCCCGACGCGCCCCGGCCCCGTGATGTCGGGAGGGGTGATGCCGACGTTCGACTGGCCGGGCGAGATGATCCCGGGGCAGTTCGGGCCGATGAGCCTGACGCCGCGCTCGGCGGCGTACGTGTAGAACTCCGTCGCGTCCTTCACCGGCACGCCCTCGGTGATGACGACGACAAGGTCGAGTCCGGCGTCGACGGCTTCGATGACGGCGCCCAGCGTGTGCGCAGGCGGAACGAAGACGACGGAGACGTTCGCCCCCGTGGCTTCCTTCGCCTCCGCGACGGATCCGAAGACGGGGACGGAAACGGCGCCGGCCTCGCGTTCTTCGGCCCCCGGGCCGATGGGGGCGACGTCGAATTCCACGGAGGCCCCCGCCTTGCGGGGGTTGACCCCGCCGACGACGTTCGTGCCCGCGCCGAGCATCCGGCGCGTGTGCTTGCGCCCTTCGGACCCCGTCATTCCCTGGACGATGACTTTCGAATTCCTATCGAGGAAGATGGACATTGAGCCTGCTCCTTACTTCGCGTCCGACTGCTTCGCGTCCGACCCGGCGGCCAGCTGGGCGGCCTTGGCCGCCGCTCCGTCCATCGTGTCGACGAGGGTGACGAGGGGGTGGTTCGCCTGGGCGAGGATCGCGCGGCCTTCGGCGACGGCGTTGCCGTCGAGGCGCACGACGATCGGCTTGGAGGCCGCCTCGCCCAACGCGTCGAGGGCGGCGACGATTCCCTTCGCGACCTCGTCGCAGGCCGTGATTCCGCCGAAAACGTTGACGAACACCGAACGCACGTCCGGGTCCCCCAGAATGACGGCGAGGCCGTTGGACATGACGTTCGCGTCGGCCCCGCCTCCGATGTCGAGGAAGTTGGCCGGCCCCACCCCGTATTCCTCTCCGGCGTAGGCGACGACGTCTAACGTGGACATGACCAGGCCGGCGCCGTTGCCGATGACTCCCACCTGGCCGTCGAGCTTGACGTAATTGAGGCCGAGCGCCTTCGCCTTGGCCTCCAGAGGGTCTTCCGCGGCCTTGTCGACGAGCGCCTCGTGGCCGCTGTGGCGGAACCGCGCGTTGTCGTCGAGCGTCACCTTGCCGTCGAGGGCGACGATCTCGCCCTGCTCCGTCAAAACGAGCGGATTGACCTCGACGAGGGTTGCGTCCTCCCCCGAGTACACGTCCCACAGCTTGAGCAGGACGGGCACGGCCTTCTCGCCCGTCTCGGCGTCGAAGCCAGCGGCGCTTGCGATCTCGCGCGCCTTCGCCTCGTCGATTCCGACGTTTGGGTCGACGGCGACTTTGGCCAGCGCCTCCGGCCGCTCCTTTGCGAGGGTTTCGATGTCCACGCCCCCATCGACCGAGCACATGGCCAGGCATCTGCGCTCGGATCTGTCGAGCAGCACTGAGAAGTAGAACTCTCGGGCGATGTCTGCGCCGGAGGCGACGAGCACGCGGCGGACTTTGTGGCCTTTAATGTCCATGCCCAAAATTTCTTCGGCCCTGTCTGCGGCCTCCTGCGGGCTTCTGGCGAGTTTCACGCCCCCGGCTTTGCCCCGTCCGCCCGTTTTGACCTGCGCTTTGACGACGACGAGGCCGCCGCCGAGCTCGCGGGCGGCCGACTCCGCCTCTTGCGGAGTCGATGCGACGATCCCCGCCGAAACGGGCACCCCGTGTGCCTCGAATAGTTCACGGGCCTGGTACTCGTAGAGATCCACGTGCTGTCCTTCCGACGTCTTCGTTTCCAGACTCATCAAGTCTAGACGAGACCCCCGGCGCCTTCGAGCGTCGCGGATTATCGGCGCGCTCCCGCCAATGTGTCGATTCACACGACGGGCATCGCTACCCATACCCGCATCTTCTGCGAAACTGGCGAGTCTTCTAAATTTGGTTGATGTTCGCGTCAGAAAGCGCGAACACCGCGAATACCCACGACGAGGAGAGAACAGTGAAGGTCGAACAAGCAGAAGTCACAGGCGAAACGCACGAGGTGGGCGCAGACCAGATGTTCTTCTCGGCAACCGACGAGCGCGGAATCATAGACCACTCGAACAAGATCTTCGTCGAGCTGTCGCGCTACGGCCGCGACGAGCTGATCGGAGCGCCTCACAACGTCATCCGGCATCCGGCGATGCCCCGCGGCGTATTCCACTCGATGTGGGCAACGATCAAAGCCGGCCAGCCTTTTGCGGCCTACGTGCGAAATCTGGCCTCCGACGGCAGCGAGTACGACGTCTTTGCCACGGTCACGCCCCTTGAAGACGGCGGCTATCTCTCGGTCAGAATACGCCCCGGATGCGAAGGCCTTTTCGGCGCCGCCCTCTCGATATACGAGAAGGCGGCGGCTTTCGAGGAGAAGCTCGAATCCGACGGGCTCACGCGGCGCCAGGTCGCCTCCGAGGGGGCGGCGAAGATCCTCGAGCTGCTTGACGAGGCAGGCATGCCCTCCTACGAAGACTTTCAGAACATCGCGCTTCCCGCGGAGGTTGCGAAGAGGGAGTCCGTCGCAGACGAGTTCCCCGAGCGTCCCGAGGCCAGCGGCGCCTTGGCACAGATGCTCTCCGACGCCAAGGGCATCGCAAAGGAGCTTGACGTCTGGATGAACCGGCAGGACGATCTAGCCGACCTGTCCGCCGCGCTGCGGTCCACGCGAGACGGCCTCCGCAAAGAGGTCGACGACGACGCGTTGTCGGCGGCCCTCGGCCAAAGCGAATCGACGACGGAGAAACTCGCCCAGCTCCTCGAAACGTGGGGGCAGATGAAGGACCTCGTGCGCGAACCCACGGACCAGCTGGTCGATGCGCTCGCGCGACTGGACAAAATCAGCGCGCAGACCCGATTCAGGGTGGCCTTGGCTCGGCTTCACACGACTATGATGGCCAAGTTCACCGCGGAGCTGATCGACGGCGGGGCCGACGCCGACGTTTCGGCGGACGCCATCGCGATGCTCGGCGGCGCCCTGCGGAAGGGACTGTCGGAGATGGAGGAGATGGCCGCGGCCCATGCCGACCTCGCCTCGCAGACCGCCGACTTCATCGTCGAAACGTCCAATCTGCTGGCGATTCCCCGCCAGGTCCTCATGCTGTGGAACCAGGGGCAAGACTCTGACTCCGAGGGCGCGTCGGACGGCCCCGACGGGCTCGCCGATGCCGTCTCCCGCCACATCGACGCGGTCGGCCAAAGCCTCGAGGAGCTCGACGGCCTGGCGCAGCGCTGCAGGGACTTCGACACCGCAATCGATTCTTCGACGCTCAAAACGCTTATCGACGACGCCGAGCAGCGGCTCTTTGCGCTCGCCTGACGAAAGCGCTGGCGGCGGAAAGCCATCCCAACGGCTTGCACTCGAAAGCTAATAACATTAGCTTATTGGCTATGACCATTAGCAACATTTCCGTTCCGGGAGGAACGATCTGCGTCGAGGCTGCGGGCGAGGGGCCGCTCGTCGTCTGCTCGCCCGCAATGGGAGACAGTCGCGACGCCTTCGCCCCGTTCTCGCGCCGCTTGGTCGAAGCAGGATTTCGGGTCGCCGCCGCCGATCTGCGCGGCCACGGCGATTCTTCAACGGGCTTTGACTATTACGGCGACGAGCCGACGGCGCAGGACATGCTCGCCGTCGTAGACGAGCTGGGAGGCGGACCCGCGATCCTCGCCGGGGCGTCCATGTCCGCCGCCGCGGCCGCAATCGCCGCTGGAAAAGAGCCCGAGAAAGTCTCGGGGCTCATCCTTTTCGGGCCTTTTCTGCGCGGCGCGTCGAACCCGCTCACGCGGCTCGGTTTCCGCCTCGCCCTCGCCCGCCCGTGGGGTCCCGCAATTTGGCGCCTTTACTCGCGCAGGCTTTGGCCGGGCCTCGGCGATCAGGCTTCGGCCCGGGCCTCTCGCCTCTCTTCGATCCTCAAAAGGAAAGGCCATTGGGCCGCCTTCTCGAAAACCGCCCGCACGGACCATGCCGTCGTCGCACCGTGGTTCAACCGCGTGACCGCTCCCGCCCTTGTCGTCATGGGCGCCGAGGACCCCGACTGGAAGGACCCTCGGGCCGAGGCATCGTGGGCGGCCTCGCAATTCGCACAGGGGGCCTTCGCCATGGTCGAAGGCGTCGGGCACGCGCCGATGCTCGAATCGCCCGACGTCGCCGCGCGCGAGGCGATCGCATTCGCGAGCCGAATCGGCTTCGGAGGAATGCATGCCTAGCTTTGGACGAACGCATGCCTAGGGCGGGGCTCAGCGCGGAATCCGTGACGCGGGAGGCGGCTCGCATCGTCGACGCCGAGGGCCTGGGCGCCCTCTCCCTTGCCCGCCTGGCGCAATCCTTGGGCGTCGCGGCGCCCAGCCTCTACAAGCACGTCAAAGGCCTCGACGACCTCGTCGCCAGAGTCGTGGACTTGACCGCGAGCGCATTCGCGGACGCACTGGCCGAAGCATCCGTCGGCCGCTCGGGAAAAGACGCTTTGCAGGCGATTGCCTCGGCGTACCGGTCCTTCGCCCACACTCATCCTGGAACCTATCCCCTCATTCAACGCTCCCCGCATCGGCGAGCCTTTCGGGGCAGAGGCGGAGCCGACGGCGCAACGAAGGCCTCCCCTTCAGGGAAAGGCGAGGCCTCAGGAAAAACTCCCCCGTCGGAAACGGCACGCCCCTCTGGGGCGGCGTGCCCGCCGCCGACGATCGACGCTTCGGAGAGGATCGTTCAAGTCGCGGGCGCCGCGCTCATCGGCTACGGCATCCCCAAGGATTCCCTGGTCGACGCCGTCAGGTTCGTCCGCTCCGCCCTTCACGGGTTTGTCGATCTGGAACTGAGCGGCGGATTCGGGGAACGCCGCTCGGCAGAGGCCAGCTTTTCGGTCGCCGTGGACTTGCTCGACGAGGCTCTTGCCCGCCTGGGCCGCGCATGAGGCCCGAAGCAGCCGCCGCCCCACCGGCCTCAAACCTGCGAGCTCCGACGTCCCGCGGGTCGAAATCCGCAAGGCCCTGAGACCCTCGCAGGTCTCAGGGCCTTGCGGGCGACGAGCCGGAGCGTCACATGCTTCGGACGTCAAAGCCTCTCAGGCGTTCGGGAAGCCCCTCAAACGTCCAGCTTGAAAAGCCGGTCGATGGGCGTCTGAACGGCTGCTCGCGCCCTCGTCACGGCGTCCTCGTCGGGGGCGTCGTAGAAGCACAGGCACTTGGCGGTGTCCTCCCGGACGTACGTCCGCAGGAAGGAGACCTCGGGAACCTCCGCGTACTTCGGGGAATTGGCCTTCTTCCGCGCAAGATACTGGTCCATCGTGATCTCGGCGGGAATGTCCCATTCGACGAGGTAGTCCGCGTGGGACTTCAACTTCTTGATGTCGTCAAGCTCGGCGCCCACAAGCCTGACCTCGTCGGGGCCGGCGATTTCCGCGGAGCCCTCGACCGCCTTGACGACGGGCGAGGCGAAACGCGGCGAATCCGCTTCGACGACGACGAAGACGATCCGATGGTCAGACGTCACCTGCGTCTCGATGAGTTCGCCGTCGCCCGAGCCGACGGCGGAAACGACCTTCTCGATGAGGTCGCCGACGGACTCCCTGGTGGCTTCGGCGGGCTTGAGTTCGATTAAGTACAGCGGCAACGTGCCCCTCCTTCGTTGTGCCCGTCAGGGCTTGTCAAGACATTGGAAACCTAATCGACCGTTGCCGCACGTGTCCACCATTTCCGCCAAATTGCCCGCTTGGAGAACACGCGCGTCGTCTTCGTCACCGCCGGCTTGCCTGTACAGACTTCTTCCTGTACGACGTTTGACCTGCGTTCCCGTGCGACGTTTGACCTGCGGACGCCGGCAGACGCATCCCCCGAGACGCGGCAGGCGGCCTCCCCTGCCTTCTGGCCCGCGACGCGCAGGCGCGCCGCGGCGCCTCAGCGCTTCGTTGCATGCATCCCGGCGCCCTGAAATCGTGCGCTCCGGCACTGTCCGCGCCGAGGCTTCGGGCGTACCATGAAGCCTATGAGCATGCTTTTCTCCCCGACGCCATTCCGCAACACGACGGCTCGCAATCGCCTGTGGCTCGCCCCGATGTGCACCTACTCGGCCGTTCAGGAAGACGGGCACGCAACCGATTGGCATACTCTGCATTACGGTTCTCGCGCCGTCGGCGGATTCGGCACGATCGTCGTCGAGGCGACGGCGGTTTCGCCCGAGGGCCGCATCTCGCCGCGCGACCTCGGCCTGTGGGACGACCGGCAAATCGAGAGTTTCTCCAAATTGGTCAAGGCCGTTCACGCCGAGGGAGCCCTCTGCGGAGTCCAGATCGCCCACGCCGGCCGAAAAGCAGGCACCTCTCCCGCTCTTCGGGGCTACGCCCACGCCTTCGAGGGCACACAGGACGGCTGGACTCTCGTCGCCCCCAGCCCGATCGCCTTTCCCGGCTTGGACAAGCCGTCCGAGCTCGACGCGGCAAGCATCGACGCGCTCGTCGAAGCCTTTGCGCAAGCGGCGCGCCGGGCGGTTGCGGCGGGCGTCGACGTCGTCGAAGTGCACGGCGCCCACGGATACCTCATTCACGAATTCCTTTCCCCGCTGTCGAACGTCCGCACCGACGAATACGGCGGCAGCGAGGAGAATCGGCGACGGTTCCTCATTCGCATCGTCGACGCCGTCCGATCGGCGATCGGCGACAAGGTCTTGTGCGTCCGCCTGTCCGCAACCGACTGGACCGAGGGAGGGATCGACTCCGAGGCCACATGCCGCACCGCTGAAGCCCTCGTCGCCCACGGCGTCGATGTCCTCCACGTTTCCTCGGGAGGCCTTCTTCCCGCCTCGATCCCGGTGGGGCCCGGATACCAGTTGCCGCTGGCCGCTGACGTCAAGCGGGCGGTCTCGGGGAGCCAGGCCAAGGTCGTGGGCGTCGGCCTCATTTCCAGCGGAGAGCAGGCGGAGCAGGCCCTCGTGACGGGCCGGTGCGACGCCGTGGCAATCGGACGCGTGGCTCTGACCGACCCCTACGCTCCCCTGCGCTGGGCCAACCGGCTCACAGACGCCGACTCGGTGATGCCTGCGCAGTATTGGCGCGGAATCTGGGCGTAAGGCTCGAAAGCCGTTCTGCAAGCCGATTGTGCCTAAACCGGTTTTCGCCCCGGCCGGGAGATTGACAGGGGCGAGGCAGGCAAACATGAGCTTTCGCCCCTCCGGCATTCACTCCCTGAACCAATGAAGCCGACCGTGCACCTTGTTCCACCGGGAACTGTTAGAGAGAAAGAAGACTGGCCCTTCTCTCCGCCAGATCCGCGCCTGGCGTCAACCGTTTCGGACGGAGCGACGTTGTAGGCTGAAATGCAAGAACAGAGAACACCTGGGTCGACGAGCCCAGCCAACCGACAACAAGGAGAGCACCCGTGCCACGAAAGAACCCCGTCACGCCGGAGGATTCCCAGCCCCGCTCGATCGTCGAGGCCTACCATCGCGCTTGGACCGGCGGCGACGTCGAAACTGCCATGGCGTTCGTCGCCGACGACGTCTCCTGCCGCGCTCCCGGCGTCGATCTTCACGGCAAAAGCGAATACGAGCAGTTCATTGGCGGTTTCGCACCGCGGCTGACGGGGCTCGTCGACATTGCGAGTTTTGCGGATGGGAACCGGGTCGCGCTGTTCTACTGCCCGCAGACCGCCGTGGCCGATGCCGCGCCCGTGGCCGAGTGCTTCACCGTCGAAGGAGGAAAGATCGTCGACAGCGTGCTGATTTTCGACCGGCTTTCCTTCGCTCCTCCTGCAGACAAAGCGTAGCCCCGTGCGAAGCGGCGGTTCCAGGGCCGGCATGCCTGCAAGCGGCGGCTCCAAAGACGGCAGATTTGAAAGAGCCGCGTCTAAAAATGCGGGGCAAAGAGACCTCCTCGCCGCCCGCCTGCGCGATCTTCTTGCCGACGAGCTCGCGGTCCGCGAGGTCTCGATGTTCGGCGGTCGGGCTTTCATGGTCAACGAGAAAATGGCGGTCCACGCGTCCAAGGACGGAGATCTCCTCGTCCGCATCGACGTCGCCGACGACGCGAAATTCAGCGAGGTCCCGGGAGCCTCGCCCGCCGAGATCAGCCCGGGGCGAGCCATGGGAGCGGGGTGGATTCGCGCGTCTGCGGCGTCCGTCGCCGACGACGAGCAATTGCGCTTCTGGCTCGACGCAGCCTTGGCCTACAACCGAACCCTCACGGGCAAACGCAAAGAAGAAGAGCCCTGAAGCTCTGCTAGCCCGCGAAAAGAAGCGGCAGCAGCTTAAGACGCGCAAACGGCGGGTTTAAGACACGGGCAAGCGCGGCGGACGAGAGCACGGCTGGCGAAGCGCACACGGAAGGCAGCGGGCTTCAGATCTTCTCCAGCGGTGCGAAGCGCAAAGCCAGGCGTTTGGTTTGGCCGCTGGAGAAAGTCACCCTGGCCGTTGTGTTGCGCCCGGTCCCCTCGAAGGCAACGATCTTGCCGCGGCCAAAGCTCTTGTGCACAACAGAATCGCCGACGGCCAAGCCATAGGTGTCCGGAACCGACGGCCCGGCATTCGGCCCGGCCCCGTCGGCCGCGCCGAGGCCCGGGGAGCCTGCCGCCGCATCGGACACGGACTCGCCGACGCCCGCCGAGGCGTTCGCAGCCCCCGACCGGTTCGCGCCCCGCGCCGCCCCCGCCTGTTTCCCTCTTCTTTTCTGCTTCGCCGCATCGACGCCCAGCTTTCCCGGCACGAAGCCTTTGCCGGAGCCCACGACGGGGCCGTCGTCGAGCTCGTCGCCGTAGCCCCCGCCGAAGCTTTCGGATCGACGCCTTCCGCCGCTCCCCCACGTTCCGGTCCGCCCGCCGGATCGGCGCATGGCGTCGGCGCTTGACTCGGATCGCCTCCAGTCGATGAGAGAATCGGGAATCTCCTCGATGAAGCGCGAGGGAGGAAACTCCTGGGGCGCGCCCCAGGAGGCGCGAGCAGCAGCCCTCGTGATGTAAAGCCGCTGACGCGCCCGCGTCACCGCCACGTAGGCGAGGCGGCGTTCCTCTGCCAGTTCGGCGGGGTCGATGAGCGAGCGCATATGGGGGAAAGTCCCGTCTTCCAGGCCCGTGACGAAGACGACCGGGAACTCCAATCCCTTCGCGGTGTGAACGGTCATGAGCGTTACCTCGCCCTCGTCGCCGTCGGCGAGCTGATCGGCGTCGGAGACAAGCGAGACCTGGTCGAGCCAATCCGCCAGAGTCGCGTCGGGATTGGCCTTGTGGAAGTCGACGGCGACGGAATGCAGTTCCGCGAGGTTCTCCAAGCGGGACTCGTCCTGCGGGTCGTCGCTCGAGCGAAGCATGTCGAGATAGCCCGACTCCTCCATCGCGAAGTCGAGAATCGCATCGGGCGCGGCCCCCGCCTCCGCCATTTCGCGCCCGCTTTCGAGCATCGACACGAAACCGGCCATCGTCGCAGACGCCTTCTTCCCTATCCCCGAAACCGGGCCGCGTTCGGGATGCGGGTCGCCGACGTCGCAAAGCGCCGCCCCGAAGGACACGTCCCATCGCGCGGCGTGCATGGCCACCGCCTCCTCGGATTTCGCCCCCAGCCCCCTCTTGGGCATGTTGAGGATGCGCCGAATGGAGACGGTGTCGTCGCGGTTGACGATGGCATGGAGGTAGGCCAAAGCGTCCTTGATTTCGCGTCGCTCGTAGAAACGCGTTCCGCCGATGACCCTGTAGGGGATCCCCGATCGGACGAACATGTCCTCAACAGCCCGCGACTGGGCGTTCGTCCGATAGAAGACGGCCACATCGCCGTATGAGATCCCGGCGTCGTCGCGCAGCCTGTCGATTTCCGACACGACGAATGCGCTCTCGTCTGCCTCAGAATCCGCGACGTAGCCGACGATCTTCTCACCGTCGCCGCGGTCGGTCCACAGGCGCTTTGGGCGGCGCCCGCTGTTGTTGGCAATGATGCCGTTCGCGGCCGAGAGGATCGACTGGGTCGAACGGTAGTTCTGCTCGAGGAGGATCGTGCGCGCCTCGGGAAAGTCCTTCTCAAAGTCCTCGATGTTGCGAATCGTCGCCCCGCGGAAGGCGTAGATCGACTGATCCGCGTCTCCCACGACGGTCAGCTCGCCATGGTTGTCGTCTTCTGCCGTTCCCGTGAGCGCCCGGACCAACTCGTACTGCGCCCGGTTGGTGTCCTGATACTCGTCGACGAGTATGTGCCGAAAGCGCCGCCTGTAGTGGTCGGCCACGTCGGGATGGGAGCGCAGCACATCGACCGTGGACATAATGAGGTCGTCGAAGTCCATGGCATTGGCTTGCCTGAGGCGGATTTGGTAGGCAGCGTAGGCGTGGGCGAGCACCTGGGAGTCTTGGTCCGCGGCGTCGTCCGCGGCCTGCTCGGGCGTGACGAGGTCGTTCTTCAGGTCTGAGACTCGGCGCGAGAGACTTTTGGGCGGGTGCGCCCGAATGTCGATGTTCTCCTCGCGGCACACGAGCTTCATGAGACGCTGGGCGTCCTGCGCGTCGTAGATCGTGAAAGTGGAGCGCATGCCCAATGCGTCGTGCTCGGAACGAAGAATGCGGACGCAGGCAGAGTGGAAGGTCGAAACCCACATCGTGCGTATCGCACTCCCGCCCAATGCGGACTCGAGCCTCTCGCGCATTTCCCTGGCTGCTTTGTTCGTGAACGTGATGGCCAAGATCTGGCCCGGCGCGGCTCGCCCCGAGGCAATGAGATATCCGATGCGGGAGGTGAGGACGCGGGTCTTCCCGGATCCCGCGCCCGCAACCACCAGCAACGGAGCCCCAGAATGCGTCACCGCCTCCAGCTGCTGCGGATTGAGCCCGGCGACGATTCTCTGCACTCGCGAATCCATCGCTGCGCTAGAAGCAGAATCCGATTCGGCTGCGAACCGGCCGCCAAGCCTCCCGCCGGAAGCGTCGCGTCCGAGCGGTTCGCCAACGCGGCGGTCAAACGGTTCGCCGACGCCGTCGGCCTCTCCCCCGCGCCTTCCTAGGTTCTGATCCGCCCCACCGCCCCGATCCGCATCGGCGCTGCGGCGCCCCCCGGAATTCTGGGCGATTCGCGCACGGAGACGCTCCATCGTGGCGAGATAGGCGGCGTCGCGTCCGCCCGAAGAAGAACTGTTGCGCATAACCCCTCAAGCCTACGTCAGAACGCCGACCGAATGCTGAAGCACAAACTTCCACGCTTCCAAGCCGAACACTTTTACGATATAATTAAGTCTATAAACCATACAACAAACCACAAACCATCGGGAAAATGCGAAGGACCAAACAGGCTACAACAAATCCGGCAGGCTGCTAAAAGCCAAGTAAGCTGCCAACAATCAATCGACCCACAAACAATACAGAACCAGCGCGAAAAGGAGCTTTCATGGCAAACGGGAAAACTGCATTGGTCGTCATCGACATGCAAAAGGCCGTGCTCGAAGCATCGGCCCACAGCGGAGAAATCGTCGCCAACGTCGTTGCATTGGTCGGGAAAGCGCGAGCGGAAGGCATCCCGGTTGTCTGGGTTCAGCACGAAAGCGAGGGAATTCCCCGCAACACTCCGGGATGGCAGTACGTCGACGAGCTCGTTCCCGCGCCGGAAGAACCGCTCGTTCCCAAAACGTATGCCGACGCCTTCGCCAAAACCGAACTCAAAGGCGTTCTCGAAGGCCTCGGCGCAAAACACTTTTACCTCTGCGGCGCAATGACCGACGCGTGCATCCGCTCCACCCTTTTCGGCGGAGTCTACCGGGGCTACGACGTGACACTCGTGGCCGACGCGCACACCACCGCGAACAGGGACGAGTTCGGATACACAGCGGATCAAGCCATCGCCGTGGTCAATATGATGGCCGGCTACACGGTCCTTCCTGAAGCGCGCACCGACGTCACGACGACGGCGAGCTTCCCCAATCGAAGCGCCGTCTGACACGCGACCAACCTCGTGGCCCGCAGCAGCCCCTTCGTCTGAAAAGGGGCTGCTGCGGGGCACTTTAGCGCGAACTCCTGTTTTCTTTCAGTCTTCGACTCCGACGATGACGTTCGAAGCTTTGATGACCGCGTAGGCTTCGACGCCTTCTTCGAGTCTCAGTTCCTCGATCGACGCATTGGTGATCGAGGACGTTATGACGATTCCCGGCGCGACTTCGATCTTGACGACGCCGTTCACGGCGCCTTTTTCAATCGAAACGACGGTTCCTTTGATCTGATTGCGTGCTGAAAGCTTCATGCGTTTCTCCTACCGGCAGCGGATCTGGCGTGATCGCCTTTTTGCATTGCGTCGCCTTTTCCGTCGCGTTGCCTCAGCGTCGAAAAGACGCGCGAGGAATCGCGGGCACACCGTGGGTGCCGCGCGCCGACTGGCGGCGTCCAAAGCCTCTCCGGAAACCCGGTCTGACCGTTCAGTAAACGGTCAGACCGTGCGAGCGGAAGATCTCACGCGTGCGCTCGATCAACTCCTTGTCCGGCGGCTGCGTGTCGTTCAGTTCGTACTTCAGCCCCAGCGTCTTCCACTTGTCACGTCCCATTTGATGGAACGGCAAGACTTCGACGCGGCTGACGTTCGGCCACTTCTCAACGATTTGTGCCACGGCCTCGACGTTCTCCTCCGAATCCGTCAACCCGGGCACGAGCACGAAACGAATCCACGTTTCGATGCCGCGTTCGGCCAGCCGATCGCCGAAATCGATCGTCGGCTGGAGGTCGCCGCTCGTGACCTTCTTGTACAGCTCGGGAATTCCGGCCTTGACGTCCAGAAGCACGAGATCGATGTTGTCGAGCATCGCTTCCGTGACGTTTCGTCCGAGGAAGCCGGACGTATCGACGCACGTGTGGACGCCGAGTTCCTTCGCCCCTTCCAAAAGCTTCGCGACGAAGCGCGGCTGCATCATTGCCTCGCCGCCGGAGATTGTGATCCCCCCGCCGGAGGCGTTGAGGGTCTTCCTGTAGCGTTTGATTCGCCTGAGGAGGTCGTCGACCTCCACGGGCTCGCCGTCGCGCATCTGGAAGGTGTCGGGATTGTGGCAGTAAAGGCACCGCAACCCGCAGCCGGCCAAAAAGATCGTCATACGGATGCCCGGACCGTCGACGGCGGTCACGAGCTCCCACGAATGGAGAGAGCCGAGGGTCCCCTCCCTCATCCGGCGCAGCCTGTCGGCGTGCTCCAGATCCGTCATCTCGATCAGGCCGGCTGTGCCGTTGCCCTTAACGCGGGCCGCCGGGGCCAGGAAGTCCTGGTCCCCGGCGGCGTTCGCAGCCAGCGAGTTCAGAATAGCCTCACTTGCCGGCATGGAACGTGCGCGAGAGCACGTCAAGCTGCTGCTCGCGCGTCAAACGGACGAAGTTGACGGCGTAGCCGGAAACGCGAACCGTCAGGTTCGGGTACTTCTCGGGGTGCTCCATCGCGTCCTCGAGGGTGTCGCGATTGAGCACGTTGATGTTGGCGTGGTACAGGCCGGCGATGCCGCCCTTGGCTTCACGGGCCGCCTTCATCGAGGCAAGTCGCTCGTCGTAAGTCTTGGTCGCCATGTTTCGGCTCCTTCTCTAGGTTTGCTCGGGATTGGTGTTCCCGAATGTGTGTTTGTTTGGGTTAGGAGAGGAAGGAATCCTCGGGGATGAAGCCTCCGTCGAGGACCTGGACAAGGTTCTCAACCTGCTCATCCTTGTCGCGGCCAAGGCCGGACGGGGTAATCGTGTTCGTCAGGGAGATGCCGTCGAGCGCGTCCTCGTAGTCTAGCTTTCCGACGGAGAGCATCGAGGCGAGCATGCCGTGGGTGTCCGCGCCGTTCTCGGGATTGGCGCCGGGGCTGAACGGCGTGCCCTTGCGGTGGCCGGACGGGAAGCTGCCCGTGGCCTTGCCGTAGACGACGTTCGACGTGATCGTCAGGACCGACTGCGTCGGAATGGCGTCGCGATAGAGCGGAATGGCCTTGATCTTGTCCATGACCGTGTGGACCACCGTCGCCGCAATGTCGTCGGCGCGGTCGTCGTCGTTGCCGTAGCGCGGGAAATCGCCCACGGTCTCGTAATCGACGACGAGACCCGTCTCGTCGCGAATGGGAGTGACCTTCGCGTACTTGATGGCCGAAAGCGAGTCGGCGACGATGGAAAGCCCGGCGATGCCGCATCCCATCGTGCGCACGATGTCGGAATCGTGCAGGGCCATCTCGATGGACTCGTAGGCGTAACGATCGTGGCAGTAGTGGATGATGTTGAGGGCCTCAACATACGTGCCGACCACCCAGTCGAGCATCTCTTCGTACTTGTTCCACACATCGTCAAACTCGAGCGGGCCGTCGCCCTGAACGGGCTCGAACCCTTCGACGATCTGCTTGCCCGACATTTCGTCGCGCCCGCCGTTGATGGCATACAGAAGCGCCTTTGCAGCGTTGACTCGGGCGCCGAAGAGCTGCATCTGCTTGCCGACCCTCATTGGAGAGACGCAGCATGCGATGGCGGCGTCGTCGCCCCAGCGGTCGCGGATTTGGGGATCGGACTCGTACTGGATCGACGACGTCTCGATCGAAATCGCGGCGCAGAAATCTTTGTACCCGGCGGGAAGGGCGGGGTCCCAGAAGATCGTGATGTTGGGCTCGGGCGCAGGGCCGAGGTTCCTCAGCGTCTGAAGAAGGCGGAAGGCCGTCTTCGTCACGAGCGTGCGGCCATCGTCGCCGAAGCCCGCGTCGGACCACGTGGCCCAGTAGGGGTCGCCGGAGAAGATCTGGTCGTAGTCGATGGTGCGGAGGAAGCGGACGATGCGCAGCTTGATGACGATGGCGTCGATCATCTCCTGAGCGTCGGCCTCGGTGATGAGCCCGGCCTTGAGGTCGCGCTCGAAGTAAATGTCGAGGAAGGCGGAGAGGCGGCCGATCGACATTGCGGCGCCGTCCTGGCTCTTGACGGAGGCAAGGTAGGCGAAGTAGGTCCACTGGACGGCTTCTTTGGCGTTCTTGGCCGGCCCCGAAATGTCGAAGCCGTAAGCCGCGGCCATCGCCTTGAGTTTCTTGAGAGCCTTGATCTGCTCGGCGTGCTCCTCGCGGTAGCGGCCCCAATGCTCGGAGAACGGCGCATCCGCAACGGAATCTTTGGCGGCCTGCTTTTTCTCGATGAGATAGTCCACGCCGTAGAGGGCCACGCGCCGATAGTCGCCAATGATGCGGCCACGGCCGTAGGCGTCGGGCAAACCGGTGATGACGTGGGAAGAGCGGGCGGCGCGAATGCGCGGGGTGTAAATGTCGAAGACCGCGTCGTTGTGCGTCTTGCGGTATCTGGTGAAGATCTCCTTGACCTCGGGGTCGGGCTCCTTGCCTGCCTCCTTGATGGCGGTCTCGACCATGCGCCAGCCGCCGTTGGGCATCATCGCACGCTTGAGCGGCACATCGGTTTGAAGGCCGACGCAGACGTCGTCGTCCTCGCTGATGTAGCCCGCGGGGAAGGCGTCGATGTCGGCCGGGATCTTAGTGTCGACGTCGTAGACGCGGCGCTTGCGCTCTTCGGAGAGGTACTCCTTTTCAAGAGTGTCCCACACGCGAAGAGTCTTCTCGGTTGGGCCCGCAAGGAAGGACGCGTCGCCTTCATACGGGGTGTAGTTCTTTTGGATGAAGTCGCGGACATCGATGGTCTCAGTCCAGTTGCCGGGGACGAAACCCTTCCATGCCTCGGTGTCGACGGCGGTGTCGGTTCCCATAATCCTCTTCTTCTCTTGATTTGGAGTCCAGCGGATATCTCTAATTTTGCCCCGCGAAGGAGCACATGACCACTCGGATATGGTGACCGTGTCCACACGCGCGAAACAAGACCGACTTCTCCGCGGTATAGAGCGAAAAGCTGCCGATGTGACTTTTATCCAACGAGGTACGCGACTTTAGTCCCTTTAAGCTTTCGATTCCTTTCTCCGGCCGAAATCCCATCCACGGTAGAACGTCCTAACACGTGCGGTCCATCGGCCGCCCCGCTCTTCGAATCCGAAGCGTCTCGCACGGGGCACGGAACGCCGCGCACGGAATCCAGAACGTTCGCAGGGCTGCGGAGCCTCGTGCGGGAAGGAGCGAACCGTCGCTCGTAGGGGTCGCGAACCGTCACTCGTAGGGGTACAGGGCGCCGCCGTAGACGATTTCGCGTCCTCCGTCCTTGGACTCGCTTTCGTCTTGAAGCTCCCCTCTGCGCGCCTCGACGTAGGAACTCCCCTCCTCTCGCCTGAAGACGGCGGCCTGCCTTTTTCGCGCGGGATTGAAAAACCACAGAACACAAAGGGCGACAACATCAATCGCAATCGAAACGGGTACGGTCATTTCGCTAGCTTCGTCCAATCCCTCAACCGATACTCATCAAGTTCATCTGCAAATCTACAGAGAGCAATAGGGGATTGAAATCTGCTGAGTGGGGCAATCCCCCATTCCCCCTTCGACGGCTCATGCCCGCACGCTTCACGCCCGGCGTCGGACCGGTTGGCCGCCTCCTGCCAACTTCCGTCAATTCACACGCCGGGCTCAGTCCCGCCAAGGCACATGCCGGAGCGCCGCCCTCGCGGTCTCGAACCCCTCGCGTTTCAAAACGCTCGGCGGCTCTGATCGCGAGGGCGGCGGGAGGATCCGAAGGGACTAAGCGCCGCACCCGTTCCATCCGCCGAGGCGCCGCACTCGTTCCGAATGTCTAGGCGCTGTGCCCTCTTCAAGCGCCGGGGCGTGGTTCCGCCGCTCCAGGCGTCGTCGCCAGACCTAAACGCCAACCTACGCGTTCTTCACCTTTTCCCAGTCGGCCTCGAACTTCGCCAGCCCCTCGGCCGTCAGAGGATGCTTGACGCAATTCTTCAAGGCTCCGAAGGGCACCGTGGCGATGTCCGCGCCCATGAGCGCCGCGGCCGTGACGTGGTAAGGGCTGCGTATCGAAGCGGCGATGATTTCACATTCGTGGCCGAAGTCGTAGTTGTGAATGCAGCGCACGATCTCCTCAAGGCTCGCGACTCCGTCGGAGCCAATGTCATCGACCCGTCCGACGAACGGGCTGATGTAGCGAGCGCCCGCCCGAGCCGCAAGAAGCGCCTGCGGGGCCGAGAAAACCAGCGTCATATTCACCGCGACGCCATCTTCGGCAAGCGTCTTCGTCGCCGCCAGGCTCTCGACGCCGATCGGCAGCTTGACGACGACGTTCGGGGCGAGCCCTGCGAGTCTTTTGCCTTCCTCGACCATTTCCTGCGTCGTCGTCGCCGTCGACTCGGCAGAAACGGGCAGGCCCTCGCAAATCTCGCATATTTTCACCATGTGCTGCTCGAAGTCGGCCAGTTTTCCGCCGGTCTTCGCGTACAGGCTGGGGTTGGTGGTCACGCCCGACAGAGCGCCCCAGCTCATCGCCTCCCGGATTTCGTCCAGATCGGCGGTGTCAATAAAGAACTTCATTCGAGTTTCCTCGTCTTCCTCGGGCGTCGCTGCCCGATCGATGTCGCGAAGGCACAGACGCCGTGCATCGCGTGAAAATGAGGCGCGCCCGGGAGGCGCCCGAACCGCCCCTCTATATTATGCGCCGGGTTTCGCGCCAAAAGCCAAAATCGCACCCGCGCGAGCCTCATGAAGTTCGAAGGGCTTGCCCCCGCGGCATCCGCAAATCGTCGAAGGCCGCCGGGCAGCCACAGGTCACCAGACCTTGACGGTGCGCGAATAGACGACGTCGCCCGCCTCATTCTTTCCGATCACGGTGATGGCCCGCGCAACGCGGCTGGGGCCGTTCTGGTCATACTCCAAGTCGCAAGCGTATCGCGACACCCGGCCGCTGCGCTCAAGCCGTTCCACTTCAGCGTCGCACCTGGCCTTCTCCTTAGCGGCCTTCGGAGTTGCGTAGACGGCGTTCAACGAATCTTCAAGCCCTCCTCGCTGAGGAGGCACGAGCAGAACGCGGGTCAAAACACCCTGCTTCACCAACGACTCAGCCTTGTCAGGGGAATCGACTGTGGCAAAGTCCACGCTGACTTTCTTCTTGCGGTTGAAAAGCCCCACAATAAGTTCCTTTCACAAGATTGTAGGAATATGTTTCAGCTTAGCCCACGGTTATCTGGAATGAAAACTCAACGCATAGACAACAGGCGCTGGGGCAAAGCCATGCCGTCGCCGGCCTGCACCATATGTCTCATGACGAAGGCCCTTCTGGGCGCGTCCGGGCACTTGCCGACTGTGCTGGGAGCCGTCGGCCTGCGCCTCTTCTTTCACTCCCACTCGATCGTGCCCGGAGGCTTGGACGTGCAGTCGAGCACCACTCTGTTGACCTCGGGAACGGAATTCGTGATGCGCGTGGAAATGCGGGCCAGAACGTCGTAAGGAAGGCGCGTCCAATCGGCTGTCATCGCGTCCTCGGAGGAAACGGGCCGCAAAACGATCGGGTGTCCGTAGGTTCGCCCGTCTCCCTGGACGCCCACGGAGCGCACGTCGGCCAGCAAGACGACCGGGCACTGCCAGATTTCTTCGTCCAGCCCGGCTGCCGTCAGTTCGTCGCGCACGATGAGGTCTGCCGCCCGCAACGTCTCCAAACGCTCGCGCGTAACCTCTCCGACAATGCGGATTCCAAGGCCCGGCCCGGGGAAGGGCTGGCGCGCCACGATTTTTTCTGGCACGCCCAGCTCGCGGCCCACCGCGCGGACTTCGTCCTTGAACAGCGCCCGAAGGGGCTCGATCAGTTCGAAGGCCATGTCCTCCGGAAGCCCTCCCACATTGTGGTGGCTCTTGATGTTTGCGGCCCCTTGCCCGCCTCCGGATTCGACGACGTCGGGATAAAGGGTCCCTTGGACGAGGAACTTGACCTCGCCTCCTTCGGCGCCGATATCGGCGATCAATCGGGCCTGGGCGGCCTCGAAGGAACGGATGAACTCGCGCCCGATGATCTTTCGTTTGGCCTCGGGATCGCTGACCCCGTTCAAGGCGTCCAAAAAACGCTGAGACTCGTCGACGGCAACGACGCGAATGCCCATTCCCTCCGCGTAATCGCGCTCGACTTGCTCGCGCTCTCCGGCGCGGAGCAGGCCGTGGTCGATGAAAAAGCACGTGAGCTGATCGCCCACAGCGGCGTGGACGAGGGCGGCGGCCACGGACGAATCGACGCCTCCCGAAAGCGCGCATATAACCTGGGCCCCGCCGACCCGCCGCCGTATCGCCTCGACCTGTTCGTCGACGATGTTGCCCGGCGTCCACACGGGCTTGAGCCCCGCGCCTTCGTAAAGGAAGTTCTCAAGGGCGGCCTGTCCGTAGGCCGAATGCCCCACCTCTGGGTGCCATTGCAGGCCGAACAGCTTGCGGCCGCGGTTCTCGAAGGCCGCAACGGGGGTCTGCGAGGTCGAGGCCGTGACCTTAAATCCTTCGGGCGCCGCCTGGACGGCGTCGCCGTGGCTCATCCACACGACCTGGTCGGCAGGAGTTCCGTCGAAAAGGCAGGAGCCTTCAGCCACACTCGCCTCGGTGTGCCCGTACTCGCGGGTCCCCGTTCGGCCCACCGCTCCCCCGAGGGCCTGCGCCATGGCCTGGAAGCCGTAGCAAATGCCGAGGATGGGCACCCCGGCGTCGAAAATCGCGGGATCGAGCGAAGGCGCCCCTTCCTCGTAAACGGACGAGGGGCCTCCCGAGAGGACGATCGCCGCAGGGTCTTTGGCGAGCATGTCGGCCGCGCTGGCCGTGTGGGGAACGATTTCGGAATAGACGTCGGCTTCGCGCACTCGCCGTGCGATGAGCTGGGCATACTGCGCACCAAAGTCGACGACGAGGACCGGACGTGGATTGCTAGTCACGCATCAAGGATAGCGGCACCGCCGTTCGAGGGCTGCTCATTCCCAGCGATCGAGAGTCTGGGCGGATTTCAATGCAACCTCCAATCCATTCGCCGGATCGACGAACTCCAGCCGCGCGGCCAGGAGCTGCAAATCCCCGCCGTCGCGCACCTCCGGGTACAGCCAATCGCCGACGATCGGAATTCCGAGGTGGCTCATCGTGACGCGTATCTGATGTGTGCGGCCAGTTTTCGGTTCGATTTCGTACAACCCCAGCCCTCGGCGCTCGTCGGCCAATCGCACCGTCGTAACCGCATTCGGCTGCCCGTCGACCACCAGCGCCTTCAACGATCCGCGGGGTTTGGCGAGAGCCAACGCGACGGTCTGAGCCTCGACGAAACGATCGTCTGCAGGGGCGACGGCCAGGTACGCCTTTCTCACCTCGCGCCGCTCGAACAGCATTTGGTAGGGAGCGCGCCACCGCTTGGCCAGCGTCAGGAGCAGCACGCCCCGCGTGGCAGCGTCGAGCCTATGCGCCGCAACGATCTCAGGATTGGAGAAGTGGCGCCTCGCGGCGATGGTGACGGTCTGGGCCACGTGCTTGCCGCGGGGCATGGTCGCCATCCCGGCAGGTTTGTCGACGGCGATCCAACGATCGGTCCCGCCGACGACGTCAAGTTCGAGGGGCGCGTCGGGCTCGTCGGGGATCGGCCGAAATACGAAGACGCTTGAACCGCGCTTGACGGATTGCTGCGGAGCCAGAGGGTTCGCGTCGGCGTCGACGACGTCGCCCGCCGAGAAAGCCGACGCGATGCTTTCCTCCGGCAGGCGCGGGAACGCTCGGGCGACGGTCTCCCAAACGGCGCCGCCTTCGGCGCAAATCGCCGTAGGCCGCAAACCGTCTCGGGTGGGCCCCTCCCTCGTGCATCTCGTGCGCGCGGCGTCTCGAGCAGAAGCAAGGCCCGCCGCCTGGTCCATCACCCTTTCAGGGTAGCCCGAACTTCCATACACACGTGCCTCAATTGTGGTGAACTTTTTCGTTCTTCGGAAGAACGTGCTCAGCTTCACGATCCAATGTCCGGCTCCGGCGGCGGCGCACTCCGTCGATGTGGGACAATCGTCACGGAAAAACACGCCGGTCAGAGCACTGCCGGAACGGAAGGAATTGCATCGTGGCATATACCGTCTACTTTACAGCTGCGGAAACCAACTGTCCCACCCAAGAGGTGGCAAAGGAGTACCTCAAGGCACTGGGTTCGGTTTACGGCAGGGTCGGAGTGTTCCGATCCTTCACAAACGGCCCCATTGAAGAGGACGCCGCCTTCCTCGGCCTCCTTCAGTCCATCGGGCGGCGTGAGGACGCCGAGCGAGCCTGGGGGACAACACGCGCAAGTTACGTCGTCGACGAGGAAAACGCGATGAACGCGATCCTTCGGCGTTACAGCGACTACGCCAGGGACTTCGATGCGGTCCTCGTCGTGGGCCTCCTCGAGGGCGACCCGGTCCTTCCCGGCTCGCTCGACCGCGCGGGCCGGGCAGCCGCCCACCTCGGCTGTTCGCTCGTCATGCTCGTTTCGGGCGACAAGCGCACGGGCAAACAGGTCGCCGCGGTCACGACGCTCGCCGCCGCGGAAATCACGAAGGAGCACGCGCCCATTGCCGCCACGGTCGTGGTGGGCGCCTCCGACGAGGTTCGGCGGGCCTTGAGCGACTACAAAAACTCGCCGGTGGTCCTCATCCCGGACGCGGCCGATCCCAAGCTCACGCCCCAGGCCGCAGACATTCTCTTGGAAGGCATCGCCAAAGGCTCCGACGTCGTCACGCCCTTGAGCTTCACGTTCGCCCTCGTCGAGAAGGCGCGCTCGAACAGGCAGCGAATCGTCCTGCCCGAATCCGAGGACGACCGCATTCTCTACGCCGCGGCCGAATGTCTGGAGCGCGAAATCGCAGACATCGTGATTCTAGGGGAGAAGGAGGAGGTCGATGCCCGCGCGGCGGAGCTCGGCCTCGACCTGGCCGGCGCAAGAATCGTCTCCACAAGCGACCCAGAGCTGCTGGACAAGTACGCAACCGAGTTTGCCCGCCTCCGCGCGAAGAAGGGAGTCACCTACGAGCAGGCGCTCGAAACGGTCAAGGACGTCTCCTACTTCGGCACGATGATGGTGCACATGGACGACGCAGACGGAATGGTCTCGGGGGCCGCCCACACGACGGCTCACACGATTGTCCCCTCGTTCCAAATCATCAAGACGAAGCCGGGGACCTCGATCGTCTCTTCCGTTTTCCTCATGCTCATGGCCGACCGCGTCCACGCCTACGGCGACTGCGCGGTCAATACAAATCCGACCCCCGAGCAGCTGGCGAACATCGCCGTCTCGTCGGCCAAGACCGCCGAGGAGTTCGGGGTGGACCCGAAGGTGGCCATGCTCTCCTACTCCACGGGGGATTCCGGCAAAGGCCCCGACGTCGACGCGGTCGTCGAAGCGACTCGTCTTGCACGCGAGCTCAAACCCGACCTCCTCATTGAGGGGCCCATCCAATACGACGCCGCCGTCGACGCCGCCGCGGCAGCCAAAAAGCTTCCGAACTCGCCCGTGGCCGGGCGGGCGACGGTCTTTGTCTTCCCCAGCCTCAACGCGGGAAACATCGGGTACAAGGCGGTCCAGAGGACGTCGGGCGCCATAGCCGTGGGCCCGGTGCTTCAGGGGCTGAACAAGCCCGTCAACGACCTCTCGCGGGGCGCGTTGGTCGAGGACATCGTCAACACCATCGCGATCACTGCCGTCCAGGCTCAGCAATCCGCCCAGGCTCAGCAATCTGTCTAAGCAGAGCGGCACGGGCCCGGCGATTCGCCCGGGCGGAAAGCCAAGGGCCAGCATCCCGTCCGGGTCCGCCGTCCGCCTCGGCCAGGCGAACCTCCCGGCCGGACAATCGCAGCCTCGGCCCAACACCAATCGCCCAAACTCAACAACCTTAAGCAAAACAGGTAAGGACATCATGTCAGTTCTCGTCATCAACTCCGGCAGCTCGTCGATCAAGTACAAGTTGATCAACCCCAGCTCGGGCGAGGAGGTCGCCTCGGGGCTCGTCGAACGCATCGGCGAGGAAACCGGCCACATCAAGCACGAGTACGGCGAAAAGGGCCGAGAGATCGATGGCCCCGTTCCCGATCACACGGTGGGAATGGAGACCGTCCTCAGCCTGTTTGAGGAGATCGGCCCGTCGCTGACGGACGGATCGATCAAGGCCATCGGCCACCGCGTGGTTCAGGGCGGAAAGTACTTCGACGGCCCCGCCCTGGTCGACGACTCCGTCGAAGCGCGGATTGAGCAGCTGTGTCCGCTCGGCCCGCTTCACAACCCCGCCCATCTCATCGGCATCAGGGTGGCGCGCCGTCTGCTGCCGAACGTCCCCCACGTCGTAGTCTTCGACACCGCCTTCTTCCAGTCGCTTCCGGACGAGGCAGCGACGTACGCGATCGACCGCGAAATCGCGGAGAAACATGAGATTCGCCGCTACGGCGCCCACGGGACGTCGCATCAGTACGTCTCGGGCCGTGTCTCTGAGATCCTCGGACGCGACGACCTTCGGCAGATCGTGTTGCACATCGGCAACGGCGCCTCGGTGTCGGCAGTCGTCAACGGTTCGGCGGTGGAGACGTCGATGGGGCTCACGCCGCTTGAAGGCCTCGTCATGGGCACGCGCACCGGCGACATCGACCCGGCGGTCGTCTTCCACCTCGCGCGCACCGCGGGCATGGACATCGACGAGCTCGACACCCTCTTCAACCGCGGCTCCGGTCTGAAGGGCCTGACTGGACAAAACGACATGCGCGCGGTGCGCACCCTAGCGGCCGAGGGAGACGAGAACGCAATTGAGGCGTTGGCGGTCTACGCGCATCGAATCGTCAAGTACATCGGTGCATATGCCGCCATCATGGGAGGCCTCGACGCGATAACCTTCACGGCGGGGGCGGGCGAGAACGACGCCGACCTAAGAGCCGACGTCATAGGCAGGCTCGCGGGCTTCGGCGTGAAAATCAACGCCGACTTGAACGCCGCCCGCTCGAAGGAACCCCGAATCCTCTCGACCCCCGACTCAACGGTCGCAGTGCTCGTCGTCCCCACGAACGAAGAGCTCGCCATCGCCCGCCAGGCGATGAGCCTGGTCGAATGACCGCCGATAGAGGCCGAATCGAAACTCAAAGGCAAATTGGAGCCGGAAGGCAAATTGCGCTCGAAAGGCGGAACTCGGCAAGAAAAGGGCGCTGCTGAAAGGCCGATCGCGGCTAAAAGGTGAGCGGAAACTCAGAGACGCCGCTCACCTTTTAGTCGAGTCTGTATTCGTTCCAGTATTTAGGAGAGCCGTCTTTTCCTTGCGGAACGCCAACGGTTCCCTTACTTCGGTATAGGAATGTCCATACGACATGCGGAACATTCGATGGTTGAACGTGGTGAGTTCTTCCCGTAAGATGGCGGCGTATTCATCCAGGGATTGGTTTTCTAATCCCATCGTCGTAACCGTCTAAAGGTTTAGTAGCTTAAGCTAGGTTTTATGCGCTCTCGCTCGGATTTCCAACGTCCTCGTCCAAATACTCGCCGTTACGACGAGCCGCCCGCTCGTCGCACCGGAACCGACGCGGATCTTCTCAGCTCCTTGGAACAACTCGATGGCAAGACATACGGTGCATACAAGACCGTCATCGGAGATTGGGACTACGGCACTTTCCAGGTCATGATCGACCGGATCCAGGCCGACCCGTTTGCGCCGCCGTCGCTTCTGAGAGTTCAGTCGACACCGGAAAAGATGGGGCTTCCCACGAGCCTCATTGAGACGCGCGAGCAGCGCATTGCAGTCGCCGACTTCCTCATCAGGACCTTTGACCGCGAGATTCAGAGCCACGGCCGCGGCGCCGTGCAGATCGCCAGAACCGGCCAGGAGATACTCGAGCGTTCAGCTTGCTCAGTGTCCGCAGACCGAATCGAGCTGCGATTTCAGGTGCAGATGCCCGCGCGAGGCAGGATGATCTTGGGGCGCACTGCAGCCGAGATTTTCGATCGCGACGTGCCCGACGCCATCGTCAATACCCTCGACTTCACGTCCTCTGAAGCCGCGGACGATCTGGAGGCGATGCGCGCCCACGTCCACACTTACGAGGATTACCACGCGCTGCAGAAGGCTTTGGCCGACAACGGGTGGATGGCCTTCGTGGCCGACGGGTCGATGTTGGCCCGCCTTTCCGGCGTTTCTCAGCTCCCGATGGAGGACGCCGTCGCTTTCGAGTCGCCTGAATCGCTGCGCCGCGAGGTCACCCTCCCCCACGCCGGCCTCGTCAAGGGAATGGCGATCGAACCGGGTGTGACGGTCATCGTCGGCGGCGGCTACCACGGCAAATCTACGTTGCTCAACGCCCTTCAGCGCGGCGTCTACGCCCACATCCCCGGCGACGGGCGCGAATTGGTTGCGACCGTCGACGACGCGGTGAAGGTTCGGGCGGCCGACGGGCGCGCCGTCACCGGCGTCGACGTCTCCCCGCTCATCACCGAGCTTCCCGGCGGCGCGGACACCGCTCGCTTCACCACCGAGAACGCCTCCGGCTCAACCTCCCAAGCGGCCTCGATCATGGAGGCCATCGAGCTCGGCACACGCCTGCTGCTCATCGACGAAGACTCTTCGGCGTCCAACCTCCTCATGCGAGACTCTCGCATGCGCACGCTCGTGGAATCCGAGCCCATCACTCCCCTGGTCGATCGCATTCGCGCGCTTGCCGACACCGGCGGAGTCTCGACCCTCATCATCACGGGCGGGACCGGAGATTATCTGGACGCAGCGGACAGGGTCATCATGCTCGACACCTATAAGTGCTACGACGTGACGGACAGGGCGCGCGAGGTGGTCGAAGAGCAGCCGCGCAAACGAACGGACGAGCCTTGGCCCATTTCCGAGTCCAAGCGCTGTCCGCTTCCCGAAAATGTGCAAAGCGACCGTCCGAAAACGAAGGCGGCCGGGACGGACGGCATCATCCTGGACAACCAGACGATCAGCCTTGCCGACGTCGAACAGATCGTCGAGAGCGGCCAAAGCGAAGCGATCGCCTGGATCGTGCGGGGCATGCTCGAGCACGTCTGCTACGGAGAACTCACCGTCGGCGAAGCTCTCGATCAGGTAGAGCGCATGCTCACGAGCGGCGGGCTGGACACTTTGAGGCGTTTCGGAGCGCGCGAGTATCCTGCCTTCCTCGTGCGGCCTCGAAGGGTCGACGCCGGAGCGGCGCTTAACCGCTTCCGCGGGCTCAAGCTCTCCGACTGACGCAGTCTCGCCCAGTCGGAGACAGCCCTGTGCTCTGGCTGAAGCGAATCCTATCGACGCGGTGCCCCGCCCAACGGCTGGGGCACCGCTGTTTTTCCGACCCCGAACCGCCTCCAAGCCGCTGTCTGAAACGGGCGGCCGCAGTCAATCATGTTTGATGAGTCAACCATGCCCGATTCCGTAGGGACGTTGGATCCCTTTCTAATATGCCGCTCCACTTTTGCGCAGCTCCGGAAGGCCGCCTGAGCTGGCGGCTCACATGTTGAAACATCCCGCGAGAGCGTTCATGCAGTGCTAAGGTTTGCGTATCACGTCAAACTTCTGAAAGGAAGCGCACATGGGCGACCTCAGTTTTGACCGCGTAAGGGCGGGAATCGGGGCAACTCGGCTTTGCAACAACCTCGCACCAGAGCGTTCTTCAAGTCGCGCAGTGCGTGAACGGGCCAAGCAAGAACGGCTAGAGTCCGAGAAGCTCCGCGTTTCAGCGCCTGGTGGGAAACTCTCATGAACTCGCGAAAACCTCTCAGAAACAGCAGGTCACTTGTGGCTTTCTTGCTGTCCTTGTTCGTCGCCGTCTCGGGATGCGCGTCGTCTGAAAGCCGTCAAACCGGCTCTGCCGGGACGTCGTCGACCCGCGGATCGGCTTGCGCCATGTCAACCAAACGAGACCTCTCCGGTCCACGCGCTCTCGGTCATAGCGGGGACGTTTCCGCTCAGGCCCGTTGGGACTCCGCCAGAGCCGACGCCAAAAAGGCAACCCAAGTCTTCATGGCAACCAACGGTCGCCTGAAAAGCAAGATCGGACAAAGGGACCTCGAGTATTTCAAGACTGCATACGGCGAAAGAATGGCCAAGGATCCTTTCTTCGCCAATGCGTTTGGGCTGACATTAGGCGCGAACAACACTCTGAGACTGGCGTCGCTTGCCAGCACAACCAATCACTTCTCTGAGGACTCCGCCAGAGAGGTGCGCGCCATCCTTGGAAGCTCTCTCATACTCACCACCGGAGGCCTTCGAAACAGCCTTGACGCGGATGGCCGCAATCTTTGGAATGCCTGGAACGCCGGACTCGACGGGATCAAATACGACTTCGACACATCGTTGAAACAACAAAGAGCGAGGTACCTGGACGGCTTGAACGAGTTAGGCCCGAGCTATTGGAACGGGAAAGAGGCATCTGCCAAGGGGGCCGGAAAACCCGGGTATTATCTCATCAGCGGCATGATAGCCGACGCTGCGAAAAGCTGTGCGCACTTAGGATTGGGAGATGCTTTTCTCAACGGAAAACACGCGATAGCGGATGACATCGTCAGCTGGGACTACAAGCATCCCGGCCCGTTTGCCCCTCCAAATGTGGAATACCGCCCTCCGCTGACAAAAACGTGGGATCCAATTCAAAACATGTTAGTCGGGATGGGCGGCAATGCCGCAGCCTCACGCACTTTTTTGGCGACGGAAGCGCCGTTTGCTGTAAAAAACACTGTCGATCAACCAACGAGCTTAGTCCGTTACCTTGTTGGACATAGACGCCTTCTTCCATATCAAAGTGAAAACGAAATGTTCTACTTGGACTATGGGAATGCTCTCGGTGAGATCATCGACGAAGCGAGTTCGGACACCCACCAACCGCAGTCGCCGTATGTAGTTCGAGAGTTTCTGCAAGGCTACACCGATGGGCTGTCTCAATCGGACGCCGAGTACGAGGGGCAGGATCGTTTTGGCTACTTCAATCGTGGCCTGAGAGAGAAATCCGGAGACATTCTCAAGGAATACGGATCAGACCTCGCCGACGAAATAAGTGGTCCGACGGGAGTCGCGGGCGCCACAGCAGGAAGCTCAGGAAAGAAAGGCGACTACCATTTAGCGCTGACTCAGAACCTAGTAATGTCCATGCATAAAGCGGACTCCGACTTCTTCAAAGACATAGCTTTCAGCAAGAAAGCGAAGTCGACGCTCGTAGACTCTTTGAAGAGGGGATTTGAAAAGAACTTAGAAGCAGCTTATCGAGAGAATAAAGGATCTTCATCCTCAGAAGATATTAAATATGAAATAAAAATAATTAAAACTAAGTATATCAACATATTCAATACGATTGACACGGAATCACTTGCTGCAGACTTGTACATGACGGAGGACGGATCGCTAAGCGATTTAAACACTATAAGCTTGCAAATTATAGCCCAAGGAGCAGGCTCTTTCCCTGAAGACCAGATAGGGGGCATGCTCGCAGACGCGAAACTGGGCGGCAATGGACCCGCCTCGTCAGAAAGCAACGAAGATGAAATTAAAGTATGTGAAAGGCTCCTAAGAAGGAGAACGAGATTGAGTTCCAATGTCGACAATGCAGAAGTCAAAACAATGACTCGCATAATAGTCAACGAAAACGACACTAGCTATAAGAATCAAGCCATCGAGTTCAATAGAAAAGTAACCGACAGCAATCGACGTTTTATGGACGAGCAGGGCAACTGGTTGGTTGGAATCAACCCCAAAACTGGTGTCGTCACAGGGGACGACGCCCGCGTGCAACAGTACATTAACTTCGTGAAAACAGGTTGGAGGCCTTAATGCGCCCCGCAAAGCGAGCCGTTCCAACTCTGTTTCGGCTATCGGTTCACTTGACCGGCGCGCCGAACGGCGCAAAACAATGTTGTGTCCCTTTAAAACGTCGAGACACCGAAAACGAGATGATTGGCCAATGAAGACTGTCAAAGGGAGTAGATCTGTGAGCCAACAGCCCAGCCGTAAGTTTTTGATCGTCAAGCGTTTCTTTCGAGCGTTTGCCCTCGTGGCGTGCATTGTGGCGTCTTCAACGAGGAGCGCCTCACCCGAGCTGGCCCCTCTCAACACGTATCGGAGTGACTTTGCATCGGTGTCGGTAGGCAGACATCACCTTTGTCTGAAAACAAAAGGCCAAGAGGTCTACTGCTTTTTCCCCAATCTTAAAAAGGGCAATCACCGCAGCCTTGGAAACATTGTTCCTTTGGAGCCTTTAGACAAAAAGGTTAAAGCTGTTTTTTACACGGATTACAACATCTGCACAACCGACAAGGTTGACGCTCTCAAGTGCGGCGGTTTCAACGACAGGCGACAGCTCCGCAGAGACGCGGATTACAATCACTTGTCCTATATTTTCTCACCGGAGGCAGTGACAGACGTTGCCGGTGCGGGGGATCATCTGTGTGCGGTTGTCGAGGGGCAGGTGCGGTGTTGGGCAGGCAATTCCTACGCCCAGAGCACCGGGGAGGTCGGCTCTCCGCCCGGCGACGTCTACCCGGAAGACTCGCGCCCGGTGGCCTTGCCCGAGACAGTCGACCAGGTCACCGCCTCCGAAGGGTCGAGCTGCGCCCGAGGCGCATCCGGATCGGTCTACTGCTGGGGAACCAACCGCCGCGGCGAACTCGGCGTGGCGGCCGACATCGGCCGCCACGCGCCCCACCCAGTCGTCAAAGTCCCCCTGCCGCGCCCGGCGGTCAAACTCTTCGACCGGCGCACCGCCACATCCTGCGCGGCCCTGGACGACTCCTCGGTCTATTGCTGGGGAGGCATCCGCGCCCCCGGCGACGCCTACGCCCCCGGCCCGGTCCGCCTGGCCACAGGCACGGCAATCACGGACATGTCGGGACAGATCGCCCTGACCGCCGCCGGCCGGCTCGTCTACGTCGAGCCCGGCCCCTACAACCCCGCCACACGATCCATTCCCGCTGTGCTCACGGCCCTGGACGCCCGCGGACGCGTCGTCGCCATCTCCGGCCACCCCCACGGCATCGACTGCTGGGTCACCGCCACCGGAGCCGCCTACTGCCTCAACACCGACAAACAAACCGTCCAAATAGCACAAGAGTGAGGGGCAGCAAGGCCTAAAAGCTGAAAGGCGACAAAACCGGAAGACAAAACGATCCCCGACACGCAGGGACGCCGACAGCCTCCCCGCAACGAGGACTCCCGTCCCCAACCGATCCCGCACCCGAGAGCGTCGATTCGCACTTTTTCAACGGTTAAAAACGGGCGGGCGGATTGCTCCGCCCGCCCGTTCTCGTCAGCACTCGCTCTCCTGGTCAGCCCTCACGGAACATTACGCCCATTGAGCCCTCGGGGTAGTGCCACTTGAGCAGTCCCGGAGCCGCAACGGCGCGGCACGTTCCGCATTCGAGGCAGGCGGCGAACTCCACGGAGATCGTGCCGTCGGGTTCCTCGGAGTAGACGTGGGCGGGACACACCTTGACCAACACTTTGCCGGCCCCGGTGGCCTTCGCTATCTCCTGGTTGACCTCGATATGCGAATTGCCTTCGTCGACTTCATAGACGTTCTTGCCCAGGCGGGCGGGAACGCTGCCTTCGAAAAAATCAGACATTACAGAAACCTCACTGCCTGGAAGCCAATCTTGGCCATCCGTCGAATCTTCAAACCAGATGCCTTGAAAGCAGACAATGCGGTTGGAAGGATGTGCTTGCGGGGCGTCAGATCGAGGTTGTACACGCCGTACAGCACGTCCGCCAGCATCAATCCGAGATCGCCGTACATTTCATCGTTCTCGAGGAAGTCGGGCGCCTTGGCGTACGTCGCCATGTCCTTGCCTACGAAGGACTTCTTATACTCGGCGATGTATCGTTCCAACCCCACACGGCTGCAGTCCCCGGTTTCCAGCGCGTGATCGACGGCCGTGGCGGCGGCGACGGCAGAACCGGCTGCAAGGTCCATCCCCCGAACCGTGAAGCCGGTGTTGAGGGTGAAGCCGGCGGCGTCTCCGATCACAACGAGCCCGTTGCGGACCAGATCGTGCTGCATCTTCTCCCCGCCCTCGGCCACAAGATGGCAGCCGTACTCGAGGAGCTCACCGCCCTCCAGGAACGACGCGATCGCCGGGTGCGAGAGGAAATGATCGTGCAGATCCGAAGAGGACTTGCCCTTCTTCGTCAGATCGTCCAGCCGTGCGACGATGCCGATGGAGACGGATTCCTTGTTCGTGTACATGAATCCGCCGCCAGCCACGCCCTCGGTGCAGTCTCCGACGACGGCGTAAGCCGCTCCTTCGTCGCCGACGAGGTTGAAGCGCTTCTTCACCTCGTCCTCGCCGAGGTGAATCACGGACTTCACGCCCACCGCCAGGTTCTCCAACGGTTCCTTCCCGCGGATCCCCGCGTCTTGGGAGATGAAGGAGTTGACGCCGTCGGCCGCGACGACGACGCGGGCCCTCAGCTCGTCCTCGCCGGCCCGGATGCCGACGAACCGCCCGCCCTCGCGAATGATCCCGTCGACCTTGACGCCGGGCATGATTGTCACGCCCGCCTCCTCCGCCTGCTCCGCGAGCCACGGATCGAACTTCGCCCGCAAGACCGTGACGGCGTTGACCGGCTCGGCCAGCCGCGAGTCCCAGTAGTCGACGTTCACGAAGTTAGTCGGGTTGAGGAAGCTCAAACAATTGCGGGTGATGCGCCGTTCGATCGGGGCTTCCTCAATGAAGTTCGGGAACACCTCCTGCATGACGCGACAGTAAAAGACGCCGCCCGACAGGTTCTTGGACCCCGGCTCCATTCCCCTCTCGACAAGGAGGACTTCGCGCCCTTTCTTCGCTAGCAGGTAGGCGCAGACGGAACCCGCCACTCCCCCGCCGACGACGATGACGTCGAAATCGTAGTTCTCTTCGGTCATGATTCCTACTTAGCAGCCTCCGTCAGCGCCGGAAGAACCTCGTAGAGATCGCCGACGATTCCGTAATCGGCTCCCGCGAACATAGGCGCCTTCGAATCGCTGTTGACGGCCACGACGACCTTCGAATCGCTCATGCCCACCGTGTGCTGGATCTGGCCGGAGATGCCGACGGCGATGTAGAGCTCGGGCGAGACGATCTGGCCGGAGACGCCGATGTAGCGGTCGACGGCCATCCAATCCGCGCCTTCGGCGAGGGGACGGGAGCACGCGAGCTCGGCGCCGATTGCGGCTGCGAGTTCCTCGGCCAGCTTGAGGTCTTCCTTCGCTTTGAAGCCGCGTCCCGCTGAGACGACGCGCTTGGCCGCCCCCAGATTGACCGCGACGACTTCCGTCTTCTCTTGGCCGGTGACCTTGGCGTCGTAGACCGAGCCTTCCGTCGTCTCTGCGGCCACAGGCTCGCCCTCGGCCTCCGCGCCGCCGTCGAGAACCGCGACGACGGGCGAGTCAAAGGTGACGTTTTCAAAAGAAAGGCCGCCGTAACGCGAAAGCTCGGCTGCGCCGGCCTTGACCGACTTGAGGCCGGGAAGGAACGCGGCGTTCAGCTTGGCCGCGACGGCGCCGGCGAGGACCCGCTCGGCGGGCTTGTTGGCGGCGAGGACGACGTCGCCGGCCTCGGCCGCGACGGCCGCCGCGACCGCGGGCGCAGCGGCCTCGGCGGGAACGCCTTCGGGCAGCGCCACGTCGATGACCTTGTCGACTCCGGCGACGGGCGTGCCGCCGACGGTCACTGCCGTGACTGAGCCGCCGACCGCCCGCCCGTGCTCGACGAGAGCGGCAATCTGCGGGTCGACCGCGATGATCCAGGTGTTTGCCATTGTTGTCTTTGTCCTTTCAACTCTCAGAGCACGCCGTCGGCACGCAGGGCGGCAACGAGCTGGGCGGGAGCGTCCGCGCCCTCGAAAATCTTGTTCTTGCGAGCCTTGCGCTCGGGCTTCGAACGGCCGACGACGGCGACTTCGACGTCGACGGAAGGAACCTCGACCTTCTCCACGGGCTTCTTGCCGGCGGCGAGGATGTCCTTCATGGACGGAACCTTGGGGGCGACGGCGTCCGAGGAAGCTGAGACGACGACGGGGCCGGAAACGGCGATCGTGCGGCTCCCACCGGGAACGTTCTGCGTAATCTCATACCCGTCGGCGGTCTTGGCGACTGCCGAGACGCCCTGGAAGGCCGGCCATCCGAGGAACCCGGCAACGAGGGCCGGCACGATCTTCGCGCCCTCGTCGATCGAAGAATCGCCGGCGAGCAGAATGTCCGCTCCTTCGACGGATTTGACGAGCTCCGCCAACGCCGAAGCGACCTTCGTGGCGTTCCATCCCGCGGTCGCGTCGTCGGCGACGACGACTCCCCTGTCGAATCCCTTCGACATGGCGTTCTTCTTGGCCATCGATCCGGCCACGTCGCTCTTGCCGACGGTGACGCCGACGAGCTCGACGCCCTCGGCGTCCGCGAGGTTGCGACCCAGCTGGATTGCCACGGGATCGTACTCGGAAACGGCGGACTTGGCCCGCGACCAATCGACGACGCCGTCGGCGCCGACCGACGCATCCTGTGGATTGGCCGCGTACTTGTAAGCGACAACTACGGTCATTGAAGCCTCTCTCTTGTTTTGTTGAGGGCCTGGCTGCACCACTGCCCTGTGGAAAGCGATTGCGTTTCGATGAAACGCGTCTTCGGCTCCATCAGTTTCCCACATTGCGCGCTGCGACGCCCCGCGGACAACCCCGGAAGCCGATTTCGGACTTTCTGCGTCCGAAAAAAGGTCTTTTCCAACTTTCATACCTCTGCGGACACAGTAATTGTTCGATTGAAGTCAATGTTACCCTGCTGCTCCTTCTGCAATGAGGACCAAAGACTTGCACACCCACGCGTCTGTGAGCCGTCTCTCCAAATTCCCAGGTCCATTGCGTATAATCGACGTTGTCAACGCAGCCGCGGGTCTTTGCCCAAACGAACGACGAGGAGATTTCGTGGTCGATATTCATGCAGTCCAACGCGGCCCCGTAGGGCGGCCTCGCAACGTCGAAGCCGACGGCAAGATACTCAAAGCCGCCCTGGCTCTGTACGGCGACGCCGGATGGCACGGCTTCAACATGACGAAGGTGGCCAAGGCCGCCGGCGTCGGCAAGTCGTCGATGTACACGAGGTGGGCCAACGTCGAGGAACTGTTCCTCGAGGCTTTCCGGACCGTAGTGGCCGCGCCCGGGCCGGTCGGCGACAGTGCGCGAGAAGTGTTGTCCAACGAGGCCGAATATCGAATGCGGCTGTACCTCGGCGAACATGCGCAGGCGGTCAGACGCCTGTTCGTCGAGATGGCCTGCGAAGTCAATCCCGTGGTCCGCGCCGCTTACCTCCATACGTATCAAGACCCGATCGCCGCAATCCGCACGCGCCTGTGGGAGTTCAAATCGGCCGGCCTTCTTCCGGAGGGGACGTCCGTCACACGTCTTCTCGACGCCATCGAAGGCTCAGTGCTCATGCGCGCCTTTTCGCTCATGCCGGAGAACATCGATTGTTTCCTCGGCGAAATTCCCGAATACGTGGAAAACCTAGTCAACGACCAGCTCGACGCTTTGCCTCTGCAGGCCCTGCGCTCGGTGTCCTGACGCACGTCTCCTAACACACGGGCGCGCAAGAGAAAATCACAGGCAGACGGCGCCGATTCGTCGCTCTGATCGCGTGGACGGGCGGAAGGCCGCTTTGACGGAAGGAGCCGCCCCGGCTGGTTTTGCGCAGCAGAGGGTTTCTTTTATGCGCGCAGCAGAGGGTTTCGCGCCTTTTCGACGCCCAGTCGCGTCGAGGGACCGTGTCCGGGAAGGAGGATCGTAGAGTCGGGATACGTTCCGAGCCTGGAGCAGGTTCGGCGCATCGCCTCGGCGTCGCCTCGAATGAAGTCCGTGCGCCCGATCCCGTTGGCAAAGAGGGTGTCGCCGGTGAACATGAGATTGAGTTCGGCGCAGTAGAGGCAAATGGACCCCGGAGTGTGGCCGGGCGTCGATATGACCCGGAAGCGGTAGGGGCCAAGGGCGATCTCGTCGCCGTCGTCTAACAGCCGATCGACTTTTTCGACCCGATAGTCGCGCCCCTCTTCGTCGAAGCCCGAAAGATGGGGGTCGGCCACGGCGTGCCCGTCCTCGCGCCCGACGGCGAAGGAGGCGCCATATGCCCCGGCCACCTCGTTGACGGCGCCGATGTGGTCGCAGTGGCAGTGGGAGGCGACGATCTGCACGTCGCCCGTCGAGCCGACGTCGTCCGCAGAATCGATGAGGCCGAGCACTTCGGCGGGTTCGTCTCCTGGGTCGACGACGATCGTCGCCGTCCCTTCGCGCAGAACGTAGCAGTTGGCGTGATAGCTTCCGACGACGACGGAATCGACCTTCATAGCAGCTTCCCTTTCTCGAACCGCGCCCTTTCCAGAACCGTGCTCTCGTTTTAAAACGATGCTGTCAGAGACCCGGCAAACCGCGGATTCAGCCGAATCGGCATGCGTTCTAAGCAAATGCCGTTCGTTCTAAGCGGGCGTTCCGCGTTCCAGCCTGACGCCCTGCATTCTAGCCGAACGCCCTGCACTCAAGCGCAACGCCCAGATCCTTCCATCGAGCAGGGCCGGCCGAAAAGCGTGCGGTAACAGCTTATCGTTGCTATCTCAACGTTCTTCAACCTGGGGCCGGCCGAAAGGCGTGCGGGAGCCTCAATTCCCGCACGCCTTTCGGCTTTGCCTGCGCCCGAGCTTTACTTGTACTCGATGATTCCCCAGTTCAGATGGGGCTTGGTGTCGGTCTCATCGACGTCGGCGTCGACGAGGGCGAAGCGGAGTTCGCCGTCGGCGACCTTCCACAAGCGCGTCGTGAGCGTCGATCCGGGATGGACCGGCGAGGTGATGCGCGTCTTGAAACGCGTGATGCGCTCGGGCTCGCCTGGCACGAAGGCGTCGATGGCGTGGCGCATGACGACCCCCGCGTAGCTGATGGCGTGGAGAATCGGGCGCGGTTCCCCGTTTGCCGCGGCATACTCCCAGTCGATGTGCTGGGGGTGGTAGTCGCCGGAGAGGCGGTAGATGAGCGCCTGGTTCTCGGGGATTGTCTCGGTTGTCTCAACGTCGGCGGGCCGATCGGGCATGTCGACGATGTCCTTCGGCGGTTTGGGGCCGCCCCAGCCGCCGTCGTAGATGAGGCAGTCCCAAGATTCGTTGGTGAACAGCAGATTTCCCTCGGAATCGTAGGTGTCGCCAATGTGTTGGGCGAGCAGACCCCTTCCCTCGCCGCGATCGTAGAGGCCTTCAAGCTTGACCTTCGTCTCCAGGCGGTCGGACATCTTCACGATGGGCCGATGGAAGCGAATGTCGAAGCCCCAGTGCAGCGAGCCCGCGTAGTTGTACCCGTAGTCGATGGTCCGGGTCACCTCGGAATCGACGATGAGCATCGCGCCGAACATCGGAAGAACCTTGAGCTTCGGATCGCGCTCGTCGTGCTCGTTGAGGTACTCCAGGCCGTTCTTGCCGTCTATTCCCGCGCCGCAGCCGAGCGCGAACAACTCGAGGTCGCGGAAGGCGTAGTCGCGGACGAACGGACCGAATGTCTGGCCGACCATGTCAGTGTTGATAGCCATGGGATTGCCTTTCTATATTGTTGACTTCTGTGTTTTGAGTTGGTTTTTCAGGACTTTTCCGTACTCTCCGCGCGGCAGCCCGTCGCGGAACTCGATGACGGAGGGGATTTTGAAGAACGACAGACGCAACGAGAGGAAGTCCTGCACGTCCTCGGCGGTCAGCCGACGCCCCGGCTTGGGGACGACGACCGCTTTGACCGCCTCGTCCCTGATGGAATCGGAGATGCCCAGCACCGCGACGTCGGCGACGTCGGGATGCTCGAGAATGGCGACCTCCACCTCGCAGGCCGAAATGTTCTCGCCCGCACGCTTGACGATGTCGCCCATGCGGTCGACGAAGTAGAGCCAGCCCTCGGCGTCGGCGTACCCGCAGTCTCCCGTGCGAAACCAGCCGTCTGCCGTGAACGCCGCCCGTGTGGCCTCCTCGTCCCGCCAGTATCCGGCCATGAGGGAGACGCCGGCCTGCCCGCGCACCTGTATCTCCCCGCACTCGCCGGGCGGCAGCGCGGAACCGTTTTCCCCCGCGATCCTGACGTCGTAGCCCGGACCGGCCAAGCCGATGGACGGCCACTTGGACCGCCCGTCGGGAAGGTCGGTGACGACGCCGACGAGGGTTTCGGACGAGCCGTAGTTGTTGAGCAGCCGCACCCCGTAGCGTTCCTCGAATGCCTCCTTGGTCCCTTTGGGAAGGGGAAGGAAATAGTGGACGGCCCTCACGCTGTGGTCGCGTTCGCCCGAAGCGACGGGCTGGGCCATGAGCGTTTTGACGATCATGGCCATCGCCTGAATCACGGTCGCCCTGTGCCTGCGCACCTGCGACCACATCCTGCTCGCCGAGTATCGGCGCACGAGAACGAGGGCGGCCCCGGTGTAAACGGCGGGCATGAAGGCCGAGAGCTGGAGGTTGACGTGCGTGACGGACATCGTCGTCAGATACCTGTCGGCTTCGCTGAGCGAAAGCTCCCAAGCGACGTACTTCCCCGAGAACACCGCGTTGGCATGCGTGAACATCACTCCCTTCGGGCGCGACGTCGTGCCCGAAGTGTACATGATCTCCAACAGGTCGCCCGGCCTGACCTCGGGCCTCGGAGGGGGCGCCCCCGCCCGATCGGCTTTCATCGCCTCGTAGCTTCCGTCGTCGAGGCAGACGACGGCGACGCCCTCCAGGCGCCAGGAGTCCTCCGGAAACTCGCTGACGAGCACGCGGATGCCGCACTCCTCGACGACGAGGGCGCATTCGGCCGCCGTGCTTGCAGGGCCGATCGGCACGACGACGGCGCCGATCGCCGCCAACGCAAGGAAGCACTCGACGAACTCGGGCCGATTGCACATGTGCAGGCCGACCCGGTCGCCCGCCTCGACGCCGAGAGAGGCGAACATTGAGGCGGCAGCCTTCATTTCACGGTCCATGCGAGCGTATGTGTATCGCTCGACCTTGGACGTGTCCGGGTCCTCGTGGACGAGGAACTCCCGGTCGGCCCAAAGCGCCGCCCTCTCCTCCCAGAGGTCGCGCACACTGGGGTATTCTCGCGTATTCATCTCACCCTCGCGGGCGGGTGCCGAAGCGCCCGCCCAGCCTCGCCTCAGTCTCCAAACCTGACGGCGCCCGATTCCTCGAACCGCGCCAGGTCCTCCGGCGTGAACCCCGCCCGGGTCAGCACGTCGCGGGTGTCATAGCCGAGAGGCGGCATCGGACGCCAAAAGCCTCCGGGGTTGTTGGCGAACTTCGGGAACGTGTTGAGCCCCTTGACAGGCGCGCCCTCGGCGTTCTCCCACTCGATGAAGCACTCGCGCCGGGCCACATGGTCCTCGGCCACGATGTCCTCGAACTCGTTGACCGCTTGGGCGGCGATTCGATGCTCCACGAAGTCCTTTTGAACGTCGGCCTTGAGCTGGCCAGCAAGGTACTCTTCGAGCTTGCGCTGGATGAGATCCGCTTTGGGCCCGTCCAGCCACAGCGCGGACGTGTCCTCCGGGTACTCGGGAGTCCCCCACAGATCGCCCAGACCGATGGTCTCCAAAAGATACTTGTTCTGGGCGACGCCATAGACGCACAGACCGATGTACCCGTCTTTGCAGGCATACTCGCCGATCGCGCACAGGTTCTGATGGCGCGCGCCCGGACGGGGGTAGGTTATGCCGGCGTTGAGGTAATCCATCATGTAGTACGTGCCGACGCGCAGGAGCGTCTCATACATCGCCAGATCGATGCTCTCCCCCTTGCCCGTTGCCTTGGCCTTGTGCAGGGCGGCCAGCGCCGAGGAGACGATCATGAGCGAGTTGAAATAGTCGCCCGAATAAGGGGCGATGTTCATCGGCTGCTCGGGCGTGCCGTTTTGCGCGATGATTCCCGCGTATGCGGCGACCGTGAGATCGTAGGCGGCGGCGTTGACCACGGCCGGATCGCCCCACTGGCCGAACCCCGAAACGTGGACGATGACGAGGGAGGGATTGGCCTCCCACAGCATCTCGTCGGTGATCCCCTTGCGGGCGAACGCCGGGCCCTTGGAGGATTCGATGAAGATATCGGCCTCCTTGACCAAACGGCAAAGGATCTCCTTGCCTTCGTCGGTAAAGGGATTCATGGAGATCGAGCGCTGGTTGCGCCTCTCCATCTCCTTCGTCCACGTGGTGTCCCGCATCGAGTCGCCCGTCCACATGTTTTCGATCCACGTGACGTCGGCGCCCCACTCGGACATAATCTCTGCCGCGGTGGGAGCGGCGATCTCGACCGCCGAATAGAGGACTCTGACGTCGTCCAGCGGGCCGAACGACGGCTTTGTCGTTTCCATGTCTAACCTCTCTGTTTGTTGTGCTCGGCCTGTTTGCTTTGACTGGGCCTGTCTTTCTGTCCCGGGTCCGCTCAGCGGTAGTTCTTCAGCGCAGCGCGGCCGGCTGTGAGGATCATCATCTCGTCGGTTCCCCCGGAGATCCTGTCCACGCGCAAATCCCTGAAGAAGCGCTGGACTCGATGATCGCCGGTGATTCCAACGCCGGCGAGGATCTGGAGGGCGTCGTCGACCACCTCGAAAGCCGCGTGCGAACAGTAGTACTTGGCCATTGAGCAGTCGCCGCGGCCGAGCTTGCCGACGTCGTGCTTCCACGCGATCTCGAAAAGCATGTTGCGCATATTCGTCAGGCGCACCTGCATGTCGGCGAACTTCAACTGGATGAGCTGGCGGCGCGCGATCGCCTGGCCGCCCTGGACGCGCTGATTGGCGTACTTGGCGGCGTCTTCGAAGGCGCAGTAGGCCTGGCCGTAGTTCGTCAGGGCCACGAGGAAGCGCTCGAGGTCGAAATCCGCGACGCCGCGCATGAAGCCGTTGCCTTCCGAGCCGAAGAGGTCCGACTCTTCGAGTTCGACGTCGTCGAAGTAGACCTCGGCGCACGAATCCATTCGGAGCCCGAGCTTGTGCAGGGGTTCCTTTGCAATGCCCGGCTTGCTCATGTCGACGAGCCATTCGGTGTAGACGTCCATGTCGTCGGCGTTGCGGGCCATTACCACCAGGTAGGGAACGCGCATCCCGGACGTCTGGAACGTCTTGTGCCCGTTGAGGTAGACCTTGCCGTCGCGCCGCGTGTACGTCGTGCGCATGTCGTTCCAGGACGATCCCGCGCTCGGCTCGGTCATCGCGTAGTTGAGGACCTGCTCGCCCGTGCCGAGATAGGAGAAGATTTTCTCCCGCTGCTCGTCGGTGCCCTCGCGTACGACCGTTTCGAGGCCGGGCAGCTGGTAAAGGATGTACGTGGGGCCGCCGAGGCGGCCGAGCACCTCGTACACGGCGGCCAGCGTGACCCAGTCGAGGCCGAGCCCGTCGTACTCCTCGGGAAGGAGGATGCGGTCGAATCCTACGTCGCACAGCGCCTTCACCCATTCGAGGGGATAGGTCGACGTTTCGTCGCACTCATGGAAGTACTTTTCCCATGAGCGTGAATTCATGACGTCGGCGAAGCCGTCGACGATCAGCTGCTGTTCCTCGGTGAATGAGAAATCCATTTCTACTCCTCAGTTGTGGTCTCGATTGTCTGTTGAGTTGACGCCGCGGTCTTCCCGACGCGCGAGCGGAAGAAGTCCGACGCGTGCGCGAGGGCGTCCCTCGCGGCGTCGAGCATTCTGGAATGGTGCAGGAAGCCGTGGATGACGCCGGGAAACTCCTCCGTCTCCACGTCTCCCCCGGCGCTCGCGAGCATAGCCGCGAGCGTGCGCGAATCGTCCCTGAGGGGATCGAGCCCGGCCGCGGCGATGTAGCACGGCGGCATCGTCCCCGTCAGATCGTTCGCCAGGAGGTCGACGTAGGGGTTGCGCTCGTCTGCGGCGTCGGCCAGATAGAGGCCCTTGTACCAGGCGAAATCCTCTTCCGTCAGACCGTCCCATTCGCCTCCGAACAGCCGCATCGACATCGAGTCGCGCAGCCCGAAGGCTCCGTAGAACAGCAGGAGCGCGGCGATGCCTTCGGCCGCCTTTTCCTCGTCGCGCAGGTGCAGGAACGTTCCGAGCGAGAGGGCGGCGCCCCCGGAGTCGCCCGCCAAGGCGAGTTTCCGAGGATCCAACCCCCATTTGTCAGAGTCGGCCTTCAGCGCCAAGACGACGTCGACGCATTCTTCGAGCGCCCGCGGAAAGCGCGCCTCCGGCGAAAGCGTGTAATCGACGGCGACGACGGCCGCCCCCGTCTTCTCGGCGAGGGTCCGGGTTATTCGATCGTGGGTGTCGAGGTCTCCCAGCACCCATCCTCCCCCGTGGATGAAGACGATCCCGGGAAGGACGGCGGCGCCGTCGGGGCGATGCATCCGCACGCGCACCCGCCCGTGCCGGGTGGCGACGTCCTCCTCGATCGTCGAGGCCGGTGCCGGACCGCCGTCGTTCCAGAAAACCCGTTCCTTGCGATACCCCTCGCGCACCTGCTCGAAGGTTTGACCGCTGGAATAGACGCCCGCAGCGAGCTCGTTCTGCTTGGCGACGACGGCGCGCATCTGCTCGCTCCACATCGCGGGAACCTTGAGTTTATTCGGCATGCGAGCTCCAAGCCGATCCCTTGTCCGAGTCCTCCTTCGAATCGAATGCCGACTTCGCCGCGGCTGCCGGCTCGGCGGCTTCCTCGTAAGACGGAACCGGCGTCGGCTCCGACGGCGTCGAACCGACTTGCTCCGCCTTCCGCCTGCGCTTGACGTACCACAGGAGAACGACGGCGAAGGCGGCCCCCGCCACAGCGAAGCCTGTAAGAATCAGGAAGATCTCCGCGTAGGCCCCCTTGCCCTGATCGTCGATCATTTTTCCGAACCACGTCGAAGAGAAGGAGTCCGGAAGGAAGCCGATGACCGAAAGAATGCCGGCCGCCGTGCCGAAGATCGGGATGGGGACCTTCCCCTCGGTCAACTGGGAGGAGACGATTCCGAAGACGCCGTTGGCGATGAATCCAAGCAAAATGGCGAACATCGCGACAAGTATGATCATGACCGGCTCGGCCGGAAGAATCGCGAGCACGAGCATGCCGCCGGCGCACACGAGCGATCCGCCGAAGATGACCTTCGAGGGCGAGCCTACGGCTTTCGCAAGCAAGCCGAAAACGGGTCCGGAGGCGAGGGTGATGCCGTAGGTGCGGAGGATCGAAACGACGTCCGTGAGGATGCGAGGGGCGAGGAGCGCGGTGAGGTACGGGGTCGTGTAGTTGAGGCCCGTGTAGAAGAAGTACACGCAGAACAGGCAGGCGGCCGACATCCAGACGACGGGGTTCCTCAACGCCTCGCGAATTAGGCGCACGTCGAAGGACTTCTTCGTCGGATCGATCTCGCCCTCGAACTTCGGAATGTAGAGGAACGAGAGGATTCCGAGAATGAGAATGAGAGTGCCGAGGAAGAAGAGGAGAGCCTGGATCCCGAGTGTGTTCGATCCACCGAACACACTGACGATCAACTTGATGATCCCCATGCTGGAAAGGCCGACGGCAAGCCCCGCAGCGCCGTAGAGCCCGTAGGAGATTCCGATGTTGCGGGAATAGGTGTCCTCTTCCGAGATGAGCCTGACGAGCTTGAAGCGGATGCCCCACCAAATGAGAATGGTCGTCACGCCCATGCCAGTGAAGACGAGCCTGAGGACGGCAAATGAGGGAAGCATGGCGTAGAGGTAGGTCAGCATCGCCGTGCTTGTGAATCCGACCCACGCCAGCGTGCGCACCCTGACCTTGTCGGCGACGATGCCCGACGGGAAGTAGCAGATCGTCGCGGTGATGGCGTAGTAGCCGAGCAACTCGCCCACCCCCGCGTTGGATGTGCCGATCGCCTCCTTAAGCGGATCGTAAAAGATGTTCTTCAGATAGGCCGGGGTGTAGAGGATCGACGATCCAATGGAAACGAGCACCAAAAGGAAGCGTCGTTGGGAAATGGACAGGTCGCTGGCACGCCGCAGACCCCTGGTGATAGAAGGCATGAATGTCCCTTTCGACATCGAAGGAGAGCTTCCTCGTGAGCGCGCCGGGCACGCCAAAAACCCGCAAAAACAAGCAAGAATCCCAAAATCGGTAAATCACGGAAGAAACGTTGCTTGGGCTCGACTGGAAGGTAATGTGAGGCGATTTGGACGGAGAGCGTCCATAAATTGGCTTTTGTTTTATGGTCTTCCGCCTTTTGGGGCGGTGAACGGCAGAAATGGACTCAATTCTTCTCTGAGTGTCCAGATCGGCCAGCGCGTCACGCCAGACCATAGGGAAAAAGTAACAGTATTCGAACAGATTCTTCTCGTCCAAAGGTCCCATGGATGCATCCGGCCACTCCAAGGGACGAGGGCGCCGCTGCGGCGCTCAACACTCCGCCGGAACGGGGGCGCCGCATCGCAAGCGCCGTTCGGACGCGCAGGGCGAAAGCCGGGAAGGCGGCGTAAAGGCCGCCGAAGATTGCGCCTGCCCCATCGACGGCCTTTACGCAGTTTCTACGTCACGTTCGCGTTCTATGTCACGTTCGCGGCGGGAGGCCTCTCGTGCGCTTCCGACGCCGTCGGGCTTCCTGGGCAAGTCGGCGCCTCAGCCTTTGGCGCCTTTATCCTGGGCCTCGCCCTGCGCGGCCGGATCCCCCTCCGAAAGGCCGTCAACGTCGTTCACGGCGCTGGCGTCGTCGGAGGCTTCCGCCGCCGCACCGGAAGGGTCCTCTCCTCTATCTTCTGCTTCAGCCGCATTCGCCGCCCCCTCGGCCGCGCCGGCAAGGCGTTCGGCGTTGGAGACGATTTCGAACTCAGGCGGGCGGGCGAGAAGCCAAACAACGAACGAAAAGGCGAAGGCGAGCATTCCCACGCCGGTCCACAGGTCGAGGTTCGTCCCGGCTGCCTTGGCCATGTCCTCGTCGTCGGCGAAGAACACCCCGTAGAGGGCCAGCATCGTGCCAAACGTGAAAAACATCGCGGCGACCCAGGCGCGCAGATCCAAAAGAGCCATGCGCCAAAAACGGGGACAGCGTTTCTTGCTCATCGTTTCCCTCCGTCATCCCACGAAAATGTTGAGTAGAACCAGAACTGCCACGACGGCGGCGCCCAGCGGCCACGGATTCTCCCACCAGGCAAGTCCGCGCCCCTCTTCCAGGCGCTCGCGCTCGGCCTTGACCGCAACCTTGTGCAGGTCTGGCGCGGGAATGCTTCTCTTGATCGGCATCTTCGTGCGGCCCCACACGAGCCCGTCCAATTCCTCGACCGGCTTGGGCGAAGTTCTAAGGGTGACGAGGACGGACACGGCGACGTCGAACACGAAGGCCATCCCCGACCCCGTGAAGGAGGCTGCCTGTTGGGAGTTGAACTCCAGGAAGCCGTTTTGGTAGCCGATCTGCACGGCTGCCGCGCCCGCGGCTCCGGCGACGAGGCCCCACAGCCCGGCCGGCCCGCTCATGCGTTTCCAGAACATGCCCAAGACGAAGGTGGCGAAGAGGGGGGCGCTGAAGATCGATTGCAGGAGCTGGATGTAATCCTGGATGTTGTTGAACTCCGCCGCGATGAAGGCGGCGCCGATGGCGATGAAGACGCCGGCCACCGTGAGTTTGCGGCCCACGCGGAGATAGTAGGTGTCTTTGCGGCCCGGGCGGATGTAGGTTTGCCACAGGTCGTAGGTCACAACCGTGTTGAAAGACGAGACGTTTGCCGCCATTCCGGCCATGAAGGCCGCGATGAGCGCCGCGAGTGCGAGTCCCACGAGCCCCGTGGGCATGACCTTCCCGATGAGGGCGGGCAGCGCCTCGTTGTGGGAAAGCTTGCCGTTGGAAAGCTCGGGGATGAGAACCGCGGCGATGAGGCCCGGCATGATGATGATCGCGGGAAGGAGCATCTTCGGGATCGCGGCGATGATCGGCGTGCGCTGGGCGGCCGACATGTCTTTCGCCGAAAGGGCCCGCTGAACCTCGGTGAAGTTGGTGGTCCAGTATCCGAAGGAGTTGACGAAGCCCATTCCGAGCAGCAGCGCTATCCAGTTTCCATAGGGGTTGGTCGTGTTGGCGAGCCCCGTCCCGCCCCACACGGACAGCCCGTTTTCCCCGAGGAGCTCGTGGGTGCGGATCGTCTCGAGAAGGCCGTCGATGCCGCCGACCCTGATGAGCCCGCCCACGGTGAGCGGAATGAGGAAGGCGACGATGACGAAGAACTGCAGCACCTCGTTGTACATCGTGGCGGTCAGCCCGCCCATCGTCGTGTAGAGGAGCACGACGCCGGCCGCGGCGATGATCGAGGCCCACAGGGGCCAGCCGATGAGGACGTTGATGAGGAGCGCGAGGGCGAAGAGGTTGATGCCGGCCACGAGGATCGTCGCTATGGCGAAAACCGCCGACTGGTAGACGTGGGTGGGCCGGTCGAAGCGGAGCCGGAGGTACTCGGGGACGGATCGGACCTTCGAACCGTAGTAGAAGGGCATCATGATCAACCCGAGGAAAACCATCGCCGGAACCGCGCCGATCCAGTAATAGTGAACCGTCGCCAAGCCATACTGCGATCCGTTGGCCGCCATTCCGATAAGCTCTGTTGCTCCGATGTTGGCCGAAAGGAAGGCGAGCGCGCAGATCCACGCGGGCAGCGAGCGCCCTGAGAGGAAGTAGTCCTCACTCGTGAGGACCTTGCGTTTCGTCACAACGCCGATGGCGATGACGAAGAACAGATAGACGACCACGAACGAGTAGTCAAAAGCCGTCGCATCGAGCCGTAGGTCCATTCATCGATCTCCTTCTAGCGTGCCGCCGTGGAACGCATAGAGAAAAGGTTAGCAGCGAAAAGGGCGTCGTCGCCGAAGACCGCGGAAGCAAACGGGGCTCAACGCGCGACCTTGACCGGGCGGCCTTCCCTGCACGAGGCCGCGCAGGCCTCGGCAACGCGAAGGGAGGCGACGGCGTCGTCGATCGTGGACGGGACCTCGGCCTTTCCGGCGACCACGTCGAGGAAGGCCTCGAGCTCTCGCTCGTAGCAGGCGGCGAAGCGGGCGATGAAGTCGACCCACGGCTCACCCGAGGGGAAGGCGACCCCGGGTTCGAGCGATCGCACCGGAAGGCGCTCATCCATGCCGACGACGTCCGTCCCCTCGGTGCCGTGCACTTCCATGCGCACGTCGTACCCGGCGCCGTTGAAGCGGGAGGAATGCGCGGTGGCGAGCGCGCCGCCGGTCAAACGCAGCGCGAGGACGGTTTCGCACACGTCGGAGAAGTCGGCGAAATCGGGCAGCCCCAGATCCGTGCCGAAGGCGAAGACCTCTTCGACTTCGCGGCCCGTGACCCACCGAAGGGCGTCGAAGTCGTGGATGAGGCAGTCGGTGAAGATGCCGCCGCTGGCGGCGAGAAACTCGCGAGCCGCGGGGGCTTGGTCGAGAGTGTGCATGTGGACCCTCCGCAGCTCCCCGATCTCCCCGGCTGCGAGCCTTTCGCGGGCCGCGGCGTAGGCGGCGTCGAATCTGCGTTGAAAGCCGATGTGGACGGGGACCCCGGCGGACTTGGCCGCAGCGTTGGCCCTCTCCGTCGAAGCGATGTCGAGCGCCACCGGTTTTTCGCAGAAGATCGGGGCGCCCAGGCCGACGGCGGCTTCGATGTGGCGCGCGTGGGCGTCGGTAGGCGTGGCGAGGACGACGCCGTCGAGATCTTCCGAATCGAAGAAGTCCTCGACGGAGCGGACCTGGGCGCCCAGTTCGTCCGCCGCCCGCTGGGCCTTTTCGGGGACGACGTCGGCGACGACGAGGCTTTCGACCTTCGGCGCCAGGATTCGCGCATGCATGATTCCGATGCGTCCGACGCCTAGCAAACCGATGCGAGGCTTGGCCATTGACTTTCCTTTCGCTTGTGTCGCTTCGTTGCGAGATGCGCGGCTTGCAAAGTTTGCGCTCTACAAAGTTTGCGCTCTACAAGGTGCGCCTTGCGAGATCCGCGCCCCGCGAGGTGCGTGAAATCCTTGCGGGACGGCCGCTCGTCAAGGCTACCCCACCGCCAGGGCAAAGCGAAGCGTCGGCAGCCAGAAAGGAGCGTCGCCGCCGATCGAGGCGCTCTCGCGGGCCGAGGCGCCCTCGCGGAAAACCGGTCAGCCAAGGCACATTGCTCAATCGGGCTTGACATCCTTTCAGTTCCATGGTTAATTAGTCATGTAATGAACCGCAGAACTAAGGAAGTTGAGGCAATGCGTTTTTCCGACTCGCATCCCATCTACCTGCAGATCGCAAACGACATCCGCAGAAGCATCCTCACGGGGGCTCTTGCGGCGGGAGACCAGCTCATGTCAACAACGCAATACGCGACCACTTATCGCATCAACCCTGCAACGGCGAACAAGGCCTTCGCGCTCCTCGTTGACGAGAACCTCGTCGAAAAGCGAAGGGGAATCGGCATGTTCGTCACCGAGGGGGCGCACGAGCGCCTGCAAGAGTCCGGGCAGAAGTCTTACGCCGACGAGACCCTGACGCCCGCCCTCGCCGAAGGCGTCGCTCTGGGCCTTTCATCCCCCGAAATCCTCGACATGGCGGCAAGCAGCCTCGCCACACTCACAAAGGACACACTCACAAAGGACACACTCACAAAGGAGAAGCAATGAACCCCCTCGGCATCGACGTCGCCGACCTGACGTTCCACTACGAGCGCCACCCGCAGAACGTCGTCGACCATGCGTCTTTCAGAATCGAACCGGGGTCGATCACCGGCCTCCTCGGTAGGAACGGCTCCGGCAAGTCAACCCTCGCCATGCTCATGGCCGGCCTCCTCTATCCGACGTCCGGAAGCGTCCGCGCAAACGGGCAGCCCGTCTACGAGAACCCCGGCCTCATGGCAAACGTCTGCTACGTCAGCGATTCGGCCCCCATATTTGAAGACGAGAAGACCCGGCGCACCCTCGAGCTCTGGGAGGCGTCGCGCCCCAACTGGGACCGCGACTACGCGAACGAGTTGATCGAGGCGTTCGGCATCGACGTGAAAAAGAAGCCCTCGCGGCTCTCCCGCGGCCAGCTTTCGAGCCTCTACGCGCTGCTGGGCCTGGCTTCCAGATGCCCGGTCACCATATTCGACGAGGTCCACCTCGGAATGGACGCCGTCGCCCGGGAAGTCTTTTACACGAGCCTTCTCGCGGACTACACGAAGCATCCGCGCACCCTCGTTCTGTCCTCGCACCTGATCGAGGAGATCGAGAGCCTCCTCGACTCGGTCATTTTCATGGACAACGGGAGGATCGTCGAAAGCGGAGACGCCGACGACGTCCGATCCAGGTACTCCGACGGAGGCGAACTGGCCCATCTGACCGACGTCCTCCTGAAAATGACCTTCTCTTCCAACACCGCAGCCGCATACAGAATCTTGCAGAAGGGACGCGACCATGAATGACAAGGCAAACGCGCAGGCCATGACCGGCAACGCGAACACGACGACCATGGCCAACGACGAAAACCTCGCAGCCGACAGGGCGAAGACCGCCGTCAATCGCTTAATTTTGAGACGCCAGGGACGAATGATGTCGATAGCGATCGGGGTCGGTTTGTTCTTGGGCACCCTCGCTGCGACAGCCGTCTTCTTTCTCGAAAAGTACGACTACCTGATTTTTAGAAACGGCGGCAGGCACCAGATCGTCATCGACGGAAGGCGAATCGACCTTGGCATCTCTCCCGAAAACCTCGACAGAATCCGCAGCTTCGCCGCGGAAATTGAAAATATTTCATACGCGGTCATCGTTACCGCCGTGCTGCTCGCCACATTGATGGTGGGGGCGGTGGTCCAGGGGGCGTATGCCGCCGTCAGGACGCGGACCTACCTCAGCTCGGGATTCCCGCGCCGCTCTATCCTCCTCGCCCACGCAAAGGCATTTGGCCTCGGAACCGCCGCGTCGGGTGCGCTTGCCGTGGCGGGAGCGGCGGTCCACGGGCTGATCGCCGGCGACTTCTCCGGCAATATAAAAGTGACGGGAGCGCGCGCCGGCCGCGCGGTCGGAACCTACGAGGCCAACCTCTGGTTCCTTGCCCTCGCGGCAACGGTCGCCATAGCCGGCGCGTATGCAGCCGCCTATGGGATTTTCATGGCCTTCGTCCGCTTCCCCGGGTATGTCGTGGGAATAGCCCTCTTCGTCGTCTCAGCGGCAGGGGGCGCGTTGAACTGGACCTTCAGGGCGGTGGGTTCGGACGGCTCGCTCATATATGTGGCGCCCTTCAAACACATCGGAGCGAGCGGCTTCCCGCTTTACAGCGTGCTTTCGGACCTCGCCTCCATCGTCTTCTACGCGGCCGTGGCATGGCTGTGCGTGCGACGAATCCAGGTTCGCCGCTGACCGCGAGCGCACCGACTGGCCGGGCCGCAGCGCCGAGAGGCGCTGCGGCCCCTCTTTCGAGAAACGGCCTCCCAGACGCACGGCCTCCCGGCAGACGGCGAGCACGCCGACCGTCGCCGGGCAACAACGCATCTGCTGCGTTCTTTTTGCACGGCATGCAATCGAGAAAGGCTCAAGGTTCCTCAAGGCTCCCCGCAAACGCACGACCGCTTTCGGCAACGTTAAAATACTTTTAATTATAACTGAAATAGAAGTGCAGAATTTAGATTTTGTTATTTACTACCCCTCACAAAATTTTGAAATTCATCACCTTAATGCGTCATTTAGGACTAACGACCCTCACTTTTTGTAAAAATACGACGCAAAGTAAAGGTATGGCACGGCGGGTAGCTCGAGGACCTCGAGGAGTGCGCGGAGAAATACGATCGCGCCTTATGGAGGTTGCCCGTGAGCAGTTCTCCACCCGCGAGTTCAATTCTGTCACCGTGCGCGGCATCGCCGAGGAGGCGGGTGTCGACCCCAGCCTCGTCTCATATTATTTTGGCGGAAAATCGGGTCTTTTGCGCGCAGCGATGTCGCTGCCGGCCGACCCCGTGGCGGCCGCCCTCAAAGAGATGACGCCCCTTGAAGGCGCGGGATCGAGAGTTTTCAGGGTCATCTTCACCCTCTGGGAGGAGACGAACGCCAATCACGCCGCTCGGGTCCTCATCCATCAGCTCCTCAGCTCGGAGGAGACGATGTACGTTTTCAGGACGTGGATCGACGAAACCGTTGTGACCCCGGTGTCCAAGATGCTCGGCGGACCCGACAGGCGCCTGCGGGCCGCCTCCGGCGTCGGACTCATCATTGGCGCCCTCCTCAATCGATACGTCGCCGGCATAGAGCCGGTGGCCTCGGCCTCGATCGAGGATTCTGCCGCTTTCTACAGCGTCTGTCTCCAGTATCTTTTCACACCCGAGATTTTCCCCCCGGATTTCCCGTCGATCGAATCCTCCGTCCCTCCGATGCCGGCCTCCTTCGAGAAGCAGACGCTTTCGCCTTCCGCCTCGCCTGCTTCGCTCTCTTCCCAGAGCCCGCAGCATCCGCACGAGCCGGCTCCGCCGCAAGGTCTTGGCCAATCTCCGCAGCAGTCTACGCCGAACGCGCACGAGCCGGAGCCCCGGCAGTTCGCCCAAACGTTCCGGGAGCGGATACCGCGAGAGGACCTCATGCTCCCCGAAGACCCTTCTTTTCCTCAGGATCCGAGGAGCTGGCCATTCTAGGCCGCCCTTGAGGGCCGCCCTGACTCAGCGTCTCGCCTCGGCGTCGGATCTTTTGCATCGGATCCGTCTGGCAGACTTGTATCATGCAGAACTTCTACTCGATCTACTCCCACGGTTTCGCCCGGACAGCGGCCTGCACGCTTCCCGTCGCCATCGGCGATCCGCGCGAAAACGCCCGGCGGACGGCCGAGCTGGCTCGCGAATGCTCCGAAAAGGGCGTGGCCGTCGCAGTCTTCCCGGAGCTCGGGCTGACCGGATACTCAATCGAGGACCTTCTGCTCCAAGACGTGCTGCTTGACGCCACCCTCGAAGCGCTCGAAGACCTTCGGGCGGCCTCCGTCGCAATCGCCTCCGTGATCGTCGTCGGCGCGCCCCTCGTCCACCGCGGCCGCGTATTCAACTGCGCAGCCGTCATCCATCGCGGCCACGTCCTAGGGGTCGTTCCGAAGTCCTACCTTCCCGACTACCGCGAGTTTTACGAGAAGCGGCATTTCGCATCCGGCGAGGAGTGCGCCGGCGAGAGGATCGCTCTGCCGGGGGTCACCGTCATCGACGCGACGCTCGCCGCGGACGAGGTGGGAGGCGACTTCGCGGCGTCGGACAGCCTCGCCTTGTACGGCGTCCCTCCCGAAACCGTGCCCTTCGGACCCGACCTTCTTTTCGAGGCGGAGGACGTGCGAGGGCTGACGTTCCACGTCGAGGTCTGCGAGGACATGTGGGTTCCCGTCCCGCCGTCGGCGCGGGCCGCACTGGCGGGCGCTTCACTCTTGTTGAACCTGTCCGGCTCGCCCATTACGGTGGGGCGGGCCTCCGATCGCGAGCTGCTCATCCAATCGGCGTCTTCTCGTTGCAACGCCGCCTACGTTTACGCCGCCAACGGCGAGGGCGAAAGCTCGACCGACCTTGCCTGGGACGGTCAAACGGCGATTTACGAGCTCGGAAGAAAGCTTGCCTCGGGGCCGCATTTCGCGACGGGGCTGCACGCTACGATCGCCGACGTCGACCTCGACCTCCTTCGCCAGGAGAGGCAGCGTCAGGGAAGCTTCGACGACAACAGGCGCGCACTGGGAATCGGACGGCGCGACGACCCTTGGCGCGACGAGGCGAAGCGCTATCGGGACGCCTTCCGGACGGTGCATTTCACCCTTTCCCCGACCGCCGACGACGTCGGCTTCATGCGCCCCGTCCATCGGTTCCCCTTCGTCCCCGAGGACAGCGCGAGGCTCCACCAGGACTGCTACGAGGCCTACAACATCCAAGTCTCCGCTCTGTGCCAGCGGCTCCGGGCGATCGGCCGGCCAAAGATCGTCATCGGAGTCTCCGGCGGCCTCGACTCAACCCACGCGCTCATCGTCGCGGCCAAGGCGATGGACAAGCTGGGCAGGCCGCGGGAGGACATCCTGGCCTACACCCTTCCCGGATTCGCTACCTCTGAAAAGACGAAGGCCAACGCCCGCGCCCTGGGCAAAAGCCTGGGCGTGACTTTCTCGGAAATCGACATTCGCCCCGCCGCCCTGCAAATGCTCAAAGACATGGGCCACCCCTTCGGGCGGGGCGAGGAAGTCTACGACGTCGCCTTCGAGAACGTCCAGGCGGGCTTGCGAACCGACTATCTCTTCCGTCTGGCGAACGCGAACGGCGGCATCGTCCTGGGAACGGGCGACTTGTCCGAGCTCGCGCTCGGATGGTGCACGTTCGGCGTCGGCGACCACATGAGCCATTACAACGTCAACGCCGGCGTCCCCAAAACCCTCATACAGCACCTCGTCCGCTGGGTGACATCGTCCCGGCAGTTCGACGATTCCGTCGCTGCCACGCTGCGCTCCATTCTCGACACGGAGATTTCGCCCGAACTCGTCCCCGCCAAAGACGGAGAGCAGATCCAGTCGACGCAGGCCGTCATCGGCCCTTACGAGCTCCAAGATTTCACCCTCTTCTACGTTCTGCGCCGGGGGCTAGCCCCCTCGAAGATCGCTTTCTACGCCTGGCACTCGTGGCGCGACGCCGACGAGGGAGCGTGGCCGGAGGGCATAGCCGAGGCCGATCGTCGCAGCTATGGAATCGGGGAGATAAAAGAGTGGATGGAAGTCTTCTACAAGCGATTCTTCTCGAACCAGTTCAAGCGTTCGACGCTGCCGAACGGCCCGAAGGTCAGCGCGGGAGGGACGCTCTCTCCCCGCGGCGACTGGCGCATGCCCTCCGACGCCGCGGCACGGGCCTGGCTGGCTGAAATGGCGGCGATCCCAGACAGCGAGAGGCCAGCGCATCCGTGACTGCGCGCAGGAGGAGGGGCGGGCAGTCGCCGGAGAGGGGGCTTCCTCCCCTTCCCCGAATGGGATGCGCAACTCTCCCGCATCGAATATCGATATCGGGGCCGCCTTGACGTAAAGTCTCAGTCAGACGTTTATCGCGCAAAAACATTGAAAGAGAAACAATCGAAAGGAAGGCACATGCCCGTCAAGCTTGTGGCCGAGGCAGAACCTGGCCTGCTGGAGGCAGTCAATGGGCTGATCCCGCAGCTGTCCTCGTCCGCTCCCCCGCTGAACGACGAGCAGCTCGACGAATTCCTCTCCCAACCGGCGACCTATCTGTTCGTCTATGAAGGCGTGCCGACAGGTGCCGAGGACGATTCGCTTCGGATCCTGGGGATGCTCACCCTCGCCACATTCGTCATTCCCACGGGCAAGCGCGCGTGGATCGAAGACGTCGTCGTCGATTCCGCCGCCCGCGGACAGGGGGCGGGACGGGCCCTTGTCGAGGCTGCCATTGCTCACGCCAAACAAATCGGCGCGAAATCCGTCGATCTCACCTCGCGTCCGTCTCGCGAAGCCGCAAACCGCCTCTATGTGAGGTCCGGATTCACGGCAAGGCAGACGAATGTCTACCGCTACGGCGGCTAAAAGCATCAAAAGAAGACAATGGAGTGAAGATGCGTTCACATAAGAACATAGCGGTGGGCTTGGTGTGCTTGTCCATCGCCTCGTGCGCGGCCAGCAGTCAGACGCATGCGGCTTCTGCGACGACGCGCCCGACAGAAAAGGCCATTTCAATCGCCAAAGTGCGTCCGGTTTCGTTCGACGGCCCAGAAACAGTCGAGGGGTTGGATGTCGGAACGGAAAAGAGTGCTACGGCGCCTCACAGCTCGCTCGTTCGCGTGGCGAATCCGGACGTCTTGGCGTCAAAGGTCAATCTTTGGGCCGTGGAGGAGCAAAGGAAGCTGTCTCGACCGTCGGCCAAGGAATATCTGACGATGTCGCCCGGGGTTTGCGGCGCCAGCGGAACGATCGTCTGCTTCGCCGTTGATTCGACGCGGCACGTCCAGGGCAAGAAGGCCGTTTCGACCCAGATTTGGTACCTCGACATGAGCGACAAGTCCGTCAGGCAGTCGCAGGATTTGCTCACCCAATCGGGAAAGAACAAGGTTGTGCACGCTCTCGACTCCCTTTCGCCCGACACGTCGGTGAGCATGTCGATAAAGCGCGTTTTGAAGCCGAATTCCGACTCTCCGACGGCGACGCCGACCTCGGATTCCACGCCGGTCGCGACGCAGTCGGCATCGGCTTCTTCGACGTCGGCGCCGGCCCCGTCGGCCTCTTCCGATTCTCAAAACGGCATGGGCTCCGCGGGCGTCTTCTTCCAAAGCGACGGGTCCCTTGTGCTTAGAGCCCCCAACGACGAAAAGAATGGCTTCGATTCCTATCGAGTGGCGAGCCGCGACGTGGAAAAGCTTCTGACCGAGGAAGGAAAGAAGCTCCGCTCGGGAATAATGCAGAAGGCCAATCCCGTCCCCATTCCAAAGCCCGAAAGCAAGCCGATTCCAAAGCCCGACGTCGATTGCAGGGTTGCCTCCTGCGTGGCGCTGACCTTCGACGACGGCCCCGGCGACCAGACCGACAGACTGCTCGCGGCGCTGAGGGAAAAGGGCGTGCGCGCGACCTTCTTCACCATAGGCAAGAACGTGAAGGCCCGCCCGGACCTCGTCAAGAAGGAAGCCGCCGAGGGCCATTCCGTCGGCAATCACTCATGGGACCACCCCCAGCTGACGAAGCTCACGCCCGAAGAGCTCCGCAAGCAGCTCAAGAACACCTCCAACTCGATCGTCGAAGCCGGGGCGCCGGCGCCCGTGCTTATGAGGCCCCCGTACGGTTCGTCGAACGCGGACGTCCTCAAGGCAATCGGCGAGAACGGCATGGCTGAGACAAGGTGGGACGTGGACACCGAGGACTGGAAGAACAAGAATGCGGCGGTCACGACGCAGCGCGCACTCGCAGGAGCCAGGCCCGGTTCGGTCATTCTCATGCACGACATCCACGCCAGCTCGGTCGATGCCGTCCCCGGGCTGATCGACCAGCTCAAGGCAAAGGGATACACCCTGGTGACGGTTCCTCAGCTGATGGGAGACGACATGACTCCCTACATCGGGCACAGGATCTTCAGCCAGCGCAACGTCAAGTAGACCGACGTCTGCGAAAAGCCGACCGCCGAAGCGAGTAGAAAGCCGCTCCTTCGGCGGTCGGCTTTTCGCCGTCTGAGGGTGGAAACGGGATTTTCGACGCCGGTCTTAGGCCGTCGCAGGCCTCGGACGTTATGCCGTTACGACCAACTCCGCCCGTTGGAACTCCTTGAGGTCGAGGTATCCGTTGGCGGCCATCGCGTGGCGCAGCGCCCCCATGAAATTGGTGAAACCGGAGGCCTGATGGGACGGGCCGTCAAGGATGTCGCAGAGGCTCCCGACCGTGGCGACCTCGACCCGCCCGCCTCTGGGGAGCGTGCCATGCCAGGCCTCGGGGCCCCAATGCCATCCGCGGCCGGGAGCCTCCACCGCCCTGGCCAAGGCCGTGCCGAGCATGACGGCGTCGGCCCCGCAGGCTATCGCCTTCACGAGGTCGCCGGAGGTCGAAACCGACCCGTCGGCGATGACGTGGACGTAACGTCCGCCCGATTCGTCGAGGTAATCCCTGCGCGCCGCGGCGATGTCGGCGATGGCGGTGGCCATGGGGGCGGCTATCCCCACCGTTCGGCGGGTCGCGGAGGCGGCGCCTCCCCCGTATCCGGCGAGCACGCCCGCCGCGCCGGTGCGCATGAGATGGAGCGCGCCGGTGTAGGTCACGGCGCCGCCGACCAGGACGGGAACCTCCAGTTCATAGATGAAACGCTTGAGATTGAGCGGCTCCCGGGAAGCGGAGACGTGCTCGGCGGAAACCGTCGTGCCGCGGATGACGAAAAGGTCCACTCCCGCATCGACGACCGTCTTCCACAGATCCTGCGTGCGTCCGGGCGAAAGCGCCCCGGCGACGGGGACCCCCGCAGAGCGGATTTCGGCTAGCCGGGAAAAGATGAGGTCTCGTTTGACGGGTGCCGAATAGAGGCGCTGAAACAAGGATGTGGCCTCTTCGGGATCGGCCCGGGCGATTCGGGCGAACTCCTCCGTCGGATCCTCGTAACGCGTCCACAAGCCCTCCAGGTCGAGGACCCCCACGCCGCCGAGCCTTCCGATCTCGATTGCCGTGGCTGGGGAGGAAACCGAATCCATGGGCGCCGAAAGAACCGGAACGTCCAGGTGATAGGCGTCGAACTGCCAGGAGGTCGAGACCTCGTCGGCATCGCGAGTGCGTCTTCTTGGGACGACGGCGACGTCGTCCAGCGTGTAGGCGCGACGCGCCCTCTTTCCCCGTCCTATCTCGATCTCGCTCACATCTCAAGCCTACCGCGCCGCCTGTGCGAGTCAGCCGTCCGGTCAGGTCGCGTGTTATCCGGCGGGGCGCCGACCCGCGGAGCGGCAGGCCGACCGTCGGCGAAGCTGCGGGCCCGCCGCCGACCAGGAGCCGCGCCGATCTGCCTGCAGTGCGCCGCAGCGATTGCCCGCAAAACGGCATGCCCGCCGCTGGCGAGCCTACGCGTAAAGGCGGAAAAGCGTCGGTCCCCGCCGATACCATGAAGCCATGGACGAAGAGAACGCAATGTGGACCTCCTCGCCGGTGATCGGCTTCGACACGGAGACGACGGGAATAGATCCGAAGCGGGACCGCCTCGTGACTTGCTCGCTCGTCGCCGTGACGGAGGAGGGGGTGTCGAAACGCTACTGGCTCGCCGATCCCGGCGTCGAGATACCCGAACGGGCAAGCGCGGTGCACGGGATCACGACGGAGCGGGCGCGCGCCGAAGGCAGGCCCTCGAAGGAGGTTCTCGAAGAAGTCGCAGCCCTCTTGGCCGAGCACATGGGACGCGGGCATCCGGCGGTCGCCTTCAACGCGACCTACGATTTCACCCTCCTAGAGAGCGAATTGGACAGACACGGGCTGCCGACCTTGGCCGAGAGGCTGGGCGGCGAAGTCTTCCCCGTCGTCGACCCGTACCTGCTCGACCGCTCGGCCGACCGATATCGCAAGGGCAAAAGGCGGCTTGAGGACCTCTGCCGCCATTACGGCGTCCATGCCGAGGACGATTTCCACAATGCCGAAGCCGACGTTCTGGCCACGCTGCGTCTGCTGGCCGCGATAGTCCGCAAATTCCCGGAACTCGCGCGCGCCGAATTGGAGGCCATACAGGAAAGGGAATGCGAAACGCACGCCGATTTCATGGCCTTTCTCGCGCGCAAGGCCGCTGAAAGGGGGCGTGAATTCACGGACTCCTTCGATTGGCCGGTCGCCGAGCCTCGCGGCTGACAGGAGGGCTGTCAGCGGCCGGAGTAGTTCGGCGCCTCGACGGTCATCTGGACGTCGTGCGGATGCGACTCGCGCAGGCCCGCGGACGTGATTCGCACAAAGCGGCCGTTTTCCTTGAGCTCGGGAATCGTTCTGGAGCCCGTGTAGAACATCGTCTGATGCAGGCCGCCCAAAAGCGTGCCGAGAACGGAGGGAAGGGTTCCTCGGAAGGGCACCTGCCCCTCGATCCCCTCCGGGATGATCTTGTCGTCGGACGAGACGTCGCTTTGGAAATAACGGTCTTTCGAATAGGAGCGCTTGCCACGCGAGGACATTGCGCCGAGCGAGCCCATTCCCCGATAGTGCTTGAACTGCTTGCCGTTGACGAAGACGATCTCGCCGGGCGTCTCTTCGCACCCCGCCAGGAGGGAGCCGAGCATCACGACGTCGGCGCCGGCCACGATGGCCTTGCCGATGTCGCCCGAATACTGGAGGCCCCCGTCGGCGATGAGCGGAATGCCGGCAGGGCCGCAGGCTTTGGAAGACTCGTAGACCGCCGTCACCTGAGGGACGCCGACGCCGGCCACAACGCGCGTGGTGCAAATCGACCCCGGCCCCACGCCGACCTTCACGGCGTCCACGCCGGCGTCGATGAGAGCCTGTGCGCCTTCCCGCGTCGCGACGTTTCCGCCGACGATCTCGACGTCGTCGAAAGCCGAATCCGATCGGAGCCGCCGAATCATGTCGAGAGCCAGCTTCGCCTCCCCGTTCGCCGAGTCGATGACGAGCACGTCGACTCCCTCCTCGGCGAGGGCGCCTGCGCGCTCCCAGGAGTCGGAGAGGTAGCCGACCCCGGCCCCGACGAGCAGGCGGCCGCCCGCGTCCTTTGAAGCATTCGGATACTGCTGCGTTTTGACGAAGTCCTTGACCGTGATGAGGCCGGTCAACCTGCCCTCGCCGTCTATGAGCGGAAGCTTTTCGATCTTGTGCTGGGCCAAAAGGCGCGCCGCCTCCTCCTGGGAAACGTCCTTTCCGGCGGTCACGAGAGGCATCGGGGTCATCGTCTCGCGAACGGTGCGCGCGGCGAACTCGCTTTCGGGGATGAAGCGCAGATCGCGGTTGGTGATGATTCCCAGGAGCTTGTCGTCCCCGTCGACGACGGGCAAGCCCGATATGCGGTACTTCGCGCACAGCGCGTCCAGCTCGGCGATCGTCGCCTCGGGGCCGATCGTCGCCGGATCGTGGACCATGCCGGATTCGGAGCGCTTGACCTGGCGAACCTGCTCGGCCTGGGCGACGACGGAAAGGTTGCGGTGGATGATTCCGATTCCGCCCTGGCGGGCCATCGCGATGGCCATCCGGGACTCGGTCACGGTGTCCATCGCGGCCGAAACAAGAGGCGTTTTGAGCGAGAGCTTGCGGGTCAGGCGGCTCGCAGTGTCCACCTCGGAGGGGATGACGTCGGTTTCACGTGGGAGCAAAAGGACGTCGTCATACGTCAAACCAACGAATTCAAAGGGATCGCGAGTGCTCATGGCGCAATTTTACGGTGTGAAAGGATGCGACGCCGCGCGTATTCGTGTGAGCGTGTCCATTGCCTCACGTGAGTGTGTCCGCCTCCGCGGGACGGCCGCGCGCCGCGGTCGAAACGCTGCGCCCCGCGCCCACCGCGCGTACTTGGGTGGCTTTGACCGTGGCGACCGCTTCGTCGCCGGGCGCGAGCGCCAGCTCGGCGAGCGCCGCCGGGGTGATCCTCGCGTTGAAGGGCGTCCGGTTTGGAAAGCGAAGTCGGACGGTGACGAGCCCTCCCGCAGTGCTCACCCTTTCGACCGTCGCCGGCAAAGACGACCGCGCCGAGCCGACGACCTTCCCGGAAGAGAGGGCGACCGCCTCCGGCGCGAACATGAACGTCACCGGCTGCCCTGCGGCGATCCCGGACGCTTCTGCGGCCGTGAGCTCTTGCCCGCCGCCGACGTCGATCGACGGAAGCCCGTCCCCGTCGATCCTCAAGACTCCCGCGACGGCGTTGAGCCCGGCGAGGCTCGCTCCAAAAGCGCTGACCGGACGGGCGAGAACCTCGGCCGGCGAGCCGTCCTCGACGACCCTTCCGCGTTCCAGCACTATCATGCGCGTGCCCAGCTCAACGGCCTCGGCCACGTCGTGGGTCACGAGAACGGTTGTCGTCCCGTCCGATTTCAGCCGATCGACGAGGATCGCCCCCACTCGCGAACTCGCTTCGACGTCGAGGGCGGCCGTGGGCTCGTCGAGGATGAGCAGGCGGGGCGAGAAGACAAGCGCCCGGGCGAGCGCGACGCGGGCCGCCTGGCCTCCCGAAAGTTGGCCGCCGCGGCGTGCGGCGAGCCGCTCGCAGCCGACCTTCCTCAGTTGCCCGCGGGCGAGCCGCCGCGCCTGGGCGCGCGGGAATCCGCGGCACACGAGGGGGAAGGCGACATTCGCCAACACCGTCATGTGTTCGAATATCCGGGGATTCTGGCTGACCATTGCCACGCCGCGCCCCCGTGGCGGAATGAAGGCTCCGGCGGCGTCCGCGGTGAGGTTTCCAATTTGCACCGTGCCGGAGTCTAGCGCGAGAGAGCCGGAGAGGACCTCGGCGAGCGTCGACTTTCCCGCCCCGTTGTGGCCCATGACCGCGAGGACCTCGCCCGCTCCGACCTCGATGGAAACATCCCATCCGCGTTCGACGACCTTCCCCTCGACGCGAAGGGGAACAGCCGCCTTCTCCTCAACGTGCTGAACGGATTGCGGAGCGTCGACGGCGTCGGGGCCGCCTCCGTCGTCGAGGCCTTCCTCCTCGCGCACGCGCCTCCTGCCTCTGGCGGGCATCTCGGTGGCGGCGACGACGAGGGCCGCGACGCCCACGAGGATGATGCCGAGGACCAGATCCGTCTTGTCCGCCGACTCGCGCGCCAGATAGACCTGGATCGGAAGCGTGCGCGTGATTCCCTGGAGCGATCCGGCGAAAGTCAACGTGGCGCCGAACTCCCCGAGGCACCGCGCCAACGCGAGTGCCGCGCCGCGCGCCACACCCGGAACGACCATGGGAAGGGTGACGCTAGCAAGCACGCGCGTGGGCCGGGCGCCCAGGCTCGCGGCCGTCTCCTCCAAGCCACGCGGGCGCGACCTGAGCGCCGCTTCGACAGTGACGACCAGAAATGGAAGGGAGACAAACACTTGGGCCAGGACGACCGCCGCCGTCGTGAAGGCGACGGTCACGCCGAAAGCCTCCAGCTGCGAGCCGAGCACGCCTCTTCGGCCGAAAGCGGCGACCAAGGCGATGCCTGCGACAACCGGCGGAAGGGCGAGCGGGAGCGCGACGAGCACTCGCAGAACGCCGACGCCCCGCCAGTCTCTCGAAAGAGCCACGGCAAGGGGAACGCCCAAGACCAGGTCGATCGCCAAGGCTGCGGCGCACGTCTTCAGGCTCAACGAGAGGGCGTCCGCCGCCTCGTCGCTTGAAAGCACCGCGGGGAACTGGTCCCACGGCACCCTCGATCCCATGAAAACGAGAGGGAGAACGAGATACGCGGCGCTGGCCGACGCAAAGAGAACGAGCCACCAAGGCAAGGGTGAGACGTTCACGCGCCTCGCACGCCGCCTCGGGGTGCGAGAACGCCTAACGCCCACCGGCCCCGGCCTCGTTGAAGCCGTGCTTCTTGAGCGTCGCCTGCCCCTCCCGCGACGTCACATACTCGGCAAAAGCCTTGGCCTTGGACGAGTTCTTAGAAGCCTTGACCACTCCGACCGGGTAGTCGTTGACAATCTTGTCGGCGCCGGGAATCTCGATCGTTTCGACCTCTTTGCCGCCGGCGACGGCGTCCGTGCGATAGACGATGCCTGCGTCGGCCTCGCCCGATATCACCTTGCTGCGAACGTCCGTCACCTTCTGCTCTTCCGAAACGGGGTTGAGCTTCACGCCGAGCTTCTTGACGAGCTCGGCGGTCGCGGTTCCGCACGGCACCGTCTTGCCGCCCGCGGACGCCTTGGGAGTGCAGATGACAAGCTTGGCCTTGTCCAGGGACGAATTGAGGCCTGTGACCTTCGCGGGATTCCCTTTGGGCGTGATGAGGACGAGGGTGTTCGAAGCGAAAATCTTCGTGTCTGCGACCTTGCCGCCGGACTTGAGCGCGTCCATCGTCGTCGTGTTGGCCGTGGCGACGACGTCGGCCGGGGCGCCGGAATTGATTTGTTCGACGAGTTCCTGAGAGCCGGCGAAGTTGAAGACGAGGTCGACGTCGGGATGCGCCGATTCGAACTTCTTCTCCATCTCCCCGAAGGACTCCTTGAGGGAGGCCGCCGCGAACACGTTGACCTTGGCCGCCTTTCCCGATGCGCCGCCGGACGGGGAACCAGTCGAGTTCGAAGCGGCGTCGTCGCTGCATGCGGACAAGAAGAGCAGTGCCGCGCCAAAGACCGCCGCGATGCGTCGATGCATGTTGTTCTCCGTTCCAATCGGTGTGTCTCGGACGCCTTTCAATCCGACTGCGAATCTATTGCGTAGACTACACAATATTTTATTTGGTTTTTCCCATTCAAAATAAAAAAGCGCTTGAAAGCTGAGAAAAGCGGCCAAACTAATCGGCGACGCAGCCGAACTGGCAGGCGAGGCGAGCGGCCTTCGCGCGCGAAGGCCCGTTTCGCGAAGCCCTATGATGGCCGCAGACCCGCAGTCGCCAAACAGCCGCCGAGCCGAGGAGGTTTCATGTCCCCCGAGTGGAGTCCCGACAGCGTCCGTTCGACCGTCGTCGTCGTGAACGACCGCGTCCTTTCGGGCGAGAAAGAGGACAAAGCCGGGCCTGGCTGCGTCCGACGCCTCGCGGGCCTCGGCATGCCCGAGCCTCGGCTGCGCGTCGTCGCGGAAAACCGATCCGACATCGAAAAGGAGATAGCGGAGGCCTTGCGACGCGGCGACCGCCTCGTCCTCATCCTCGGGGGATCCGGTTTTCGCGAGGGGAACGACGCGCCGGAGGCGGCGCGCGCCTTCATCGACGTCGAGATCCCCGGAATCGCCGAGCAGATTCGCGCCCACGGGCTGGCCAAGACCCCTCTCGCCTCGCTGTCCCGCGAAGTGGTCGGAGTCAGCGCCCGCAACCGCACGGGCGCCCTCATCGTCGTCTCCCCCGGGTCCTCCGGCGGAGCGCAGGACACCCTCGACGTCGTCGAACCTCTCGTGCCCCATATCCTGGCCCAGCTCAACGAAGTCTGACGCTCAGGGGCCCGAGCCTCGGAGCGCAACGCCCGAGTCGGCCGAGCCGAGGGCTTTTGACCACCACGACACGTCCTCCGGCGTGTCGACGTCGCGGCATTCGTCGGCCGAGGACGGAACTTCGGCGAGGTCCAAGCCGGCCAGCGTCCGACGCACGCCCTTGTTCCGAGGACCTCCGTCCTCCTCAATCGCGGCCCGCAAGGCTTCGATTCGATAGATCGCCTGAAGGCACTGGCGAAAGGGCGGCTCCCCGCCGACGACGACGGCGCCGTCGCGGCCGCGGGCGGCTGCAACCAGCCTCGGCGCCAGGGTCCCCGCCTGCGGCGTGTCGACGGCGAAAACGAAAACCATGTCTTGTGCCGCGGCCGATGGCTCCCCCGCGGACCCGTCCGCAAGCGCGGCCGACCCCGGCGCGCCCCGCGGCGAGTCGGCCGGAGCCGCCGCCGCACGAGTCGAGGCCGCCGACGCGCCGAGCGCCTTGAGCCCCGCGTCGATCCCGGCGAGCGGACCCCCCGCTGGAGGATCTTCCAAAGTTCTGAGCACTCCGGGCGGAACATCGACCGAGTCGGGCGCCACCGCGGCGATCCGTCCGGAGACGAACGGGCGGACGCCGGCCACGACGCGATCGAGCAGGCGGCGGCCCCCGATCGAGACGTCGGCCTTGGACGCGCCGCCGAGGCGCCTTCCCTCGCCACCGGCGAGGACGATGCAATGCGTGGGGGGCATGCGACGATCATGCCCTCTCGACGTCGGCTTGGCAATCGACCCTCGATTTACGTAAGACTTTTCGCGCGTATTTCCGATCCGAGGCTCGAGACGGCGGGTCGCAGCTCCGCAAAACGGTGAGTTTTCAATGAAACATCCGAGAAGCGGATACGCAGGGGCCCGACCCTTCGAAGGTCGCGCCGCCACCTCGGGTCAGCGGACTTGGTACGCTTTACCCATATTCATCGGATTTTCCCATCTTTAAAATCTTCCATGACGGACGACCGCGAGGAGCACTATGAAATCCGCCGTTCTCACAGACTGGAATCCAGAGGATTCACAGTCCTGGGACTCGAAGATCGCCTGGCGAACCCTCGCGATCACCACCTACTCGATGATCATGGCGTTTTGCGTGTGGTTCCTCGTCAGCGCCATCGCCCCGAAGCTCAACGACATCGGCTTCCATTTGTCGAAGGGGCAGCTCTACTGGCTGACGTCGATGCCGGGGCTCTCCTGCGGGCTCATCCGCCTCGCATACATGTTCCTCCCGCCCCTGGTGGGCACACGCAAGCTCGTCGGCTACAGCTCGCTGCTCTACGCCATTCCGATGCTCGGCTGGTTCATGGCGGTGCAGAATCCGAACACGAGCTACGGGGTGCTTCTTGCCCTGGCTTTCGCCTGCGGAATCGGCGGCGGCTCGTTCTCGGGGTACATGCCCTCCACAGGCTATTTCTTCCCCAAGCGCCTGCAGGGAACGGCCCTCGGCATCCAGGCAGGCATCGGCAATCTGGGAATGTCGGTCATCCAGCTCGTCGGCCCTCTGCTCATGGGCTTCAGCCTATTCGGGATGACGTGGGTGGCCCCGCAGTCGGGTTCAAGCGGCTCCATCTACGTGCACAACGCGGCCATCTTCTTCGTCCCCTGGACGATCGTGGCGGCGATCCTCGCCTTCACGCTGCTCAAAGACGTTCCGGTCAAGGCGAACATCCGCCAGCAGCTCGACATCTTCTCCAACTCCAACACGTGGGTCATGACCGCCATGTACGTCATGACTTTCGGGATCTTCTCCGGGTTCGCCGCGCAGTTCGCGCTCATCATCAACCAGCATTACGGCAAGGACAGCGCCTTCGCCTGCATGGAGGGCCTACCCGCGGGCGCGAGCTACGCCTTCCTCGGCCCCCTCATCGGATCCCTCGTGAGATTCGCCTGGGGCCCCCTGTGCGACAAGTTCGGCGGCGCAATCTGGACCTTCGTCTCGGCGGTGGGCATGGCCGTCACCCTCGGCTGGGCGGCGCTCTTCCTCGAACCGAAGGACCTCGGCCAATTCCCCATTTTCCTCACGGCAATGCTCCTCATGTTCTTCTTCTCCGGCATTGGCAACGCTGGAACCTTCAAGCAGATGCCGATGATTATGCCCAAACGCCAGGCGGGCGGGGCGATCGGCTTCACCGCGGCGGTGGCCAGCCTCGGCCCCTTCATCGTCGGCGTCGCGCTCTCGTCCATGTCCGCAAGCCTGTGGTTCTGGCTGTGCGCCGCGTACTGCGTCGCATGCGCCGCACTCTGCTGGATCCGCTACGCCCGCCCGGGCGCGCCTTTCCCCGGCTGATCGGAGATTTCCATGACATCCAAAGAGACACTTGGCTCCCCCCTCCTGAAGATGGGCTCGTGGCTCAGGCGAGGCAAAGCGAGCGGCGACGCCCGCCAGCTCTTCCTCGAGGGCGGACGCCAGGCGGATTCCTTCTACCGCCAGCGTTGGAGCTACGACAAGGTGGTGCGTTCGACGCACGGCGTCAACTGCACGGGGTCGTGCTCGTGGAAGATCTACGTCAAGGACGGGATCGTCACGTGGGAGTCCCAGCAGACCGACTATCCGACCACCGGCCCCGACATGCCCGAGTACGAGCCGCGCGGGTGCCCCCGCGGCGCCGCATTCTCCTGGTACGAGTACTCTCCCACGCGCATCAAGTATCCCTACGTCCGCGGGGTGCTGTTGGACATGTACCGCGAGGCCAAGGACCGCCTGGGCGACCCCGTTTTGGCGTGGGGCGACGTCGTCGGCGACGCCGTCAAGGCCAAATCCTACAAATCCGCCCGCGGAACAGGTGGAATGGTGCGCACGACGTGGGAAGAGGCGATGGAGATCGTCGCAGCCTCGTACGTCCACACGATCAAAGAATTCGGCCCGGACCGCATCGCCGGCTTCTCGGTCATCCCCGCGATGTCGATGATCTCCTACGGGGCGGGCTCGCGATTCCACGAGCTCATCGGCGCAACCATGCTCTCCTTCTACGACTGGTACGCCGATCTTCCCCCGGCGAGCCCGCAGATGTTCGGCGACCAGACGGACGTCCCCGAATCAGGCGACTGGTTCAACTCGCAGTACCTCATCATGTGGGGGTCGAACGTTCCGCTCACGCGCACGCCCGACGCCCACTTCATGGCCGAGGCCCGCTACCACGGGCAAAAAGTAGTGGTGGTCTCCCCCGATTTCGCCGACAACACGAAGTTCGCCGACGACTGGCTGAGAGTCCACCCCGGAACCGACGCCGCGCTGGCCATCGCCATGGGGCACGTCATTCTCAAGGAGTTCTTCCTGGCTCGGCGCGAACAGTACTTCATCGACTACATGAAGCGCTACTCCGACAGCCCGTTCCTCATCCAGCTCGACAACGCGATCGACGCGAGCCCCTCGCACATGGAGACCTATGTTCCGGGCAAGTTCTACACCGCGAACCTTGCGCCCGCCGGAACCGCCGAGCGCACGGAGCACAGCGACTTCCGCCCGCTCGTCATGGAGGCCGACGGCGCGCTCAAGGATCCGGGCGGCACGCTGGCCGACCATTTCGGCGAAGAAGGCGCGGGGCACTGGAACCTGAAACTCGACGGCGTCGAGCCCGTGATGTCGGTCATGGACACCGACGCCTGGGAGCCCGCCCTCGTCGCGTTGCCGCGATTCGACCTCCCGGCCGAAGAGGGCCAGGATTCGATCGGGGCCGGCGTCGTGTACCGCGGAGTTCCCGCCCGCAGAGTCGGCGGCCGCCTGGTCACGACCGTCTTCGACCTTCTGCTCGCGCAGTACGGCGTGGGGCGCGAGGGGCTGCCGGGCCAGTGGCCTTCCGGCTACGGCGACTCGACCGCCCCCGGCACGCCTGCCTGGCAGGAGGAGCTCACGGGCGTGCCCGCCGGCGCAGCCATCAAGATCGGCCGGGAATTCGCCGCCAACGCCCTCGAATCCGGCGGGCGCTCGATGATCCTCATGGGCGCGGGGACGAATCACTACTTCCATTCCGACGCGATCTACCGCACCTTCCTCGCGTTGACGACGATGTGCGGAACCCAGGGCGTCAACGGCGGCGGATGGGCGCACTACGTCGGCCAGGAGAAGGTCCGCCCCATCACCGGCTGGGCGAACTACGCCTTCGCCCTGGACTGGCAGCGCCCCGCGCGGCAGATGATCGCCACAGGGTGGTACTACATTTCCACCAGCCAGTGGCGTTACGACGGCGCGCAGGTCAAGCTCATGGCGAGCCCCACCGCCGCCGGCGCGCTCAACGACAAAACCACGGCCGACTGCCTGGTCGAGTCCGCCCAGCGCGGCTGGATGCCGAGCTATCCGACGTTCAACAAGTCCCCGCTCGCTTTGGGACGCGAAGCGAAAGAGGCCGGGCTGGCCCCCGGAGAATACATTTCGCGCGAGCTGCGCGAAGGCAGGCTTCGCTTCGCCGTGGAGGACCCCGACGCCGCCGAGAACGTGCCGCGCATCCTCGCCAATTGGCGCACCAACCTGCTGGGTTCGTCCGCCAAGGGAACTGAGTTCTTCCTTCGCCACCTCATCGGCGCCAACAACGACGTCAATGCCGTGGAACTCGAAGGAGATCGACGCCCGGCCTCGATGACGTGGAGGGAGCCCGTCAACGGCAAACTCGACCTCATGTGGACGGCCGACTTCCGCAACACGTCGACCACATTGCACTCCGACGTCGTCCTTCCCGCCGCGACCTGGTACGAAAAGCACGACCTGTCGTCGACGGACATGCACCCGTTCATGCATTCGTTCAACGCGGCGGTCGACCCGCCGTGGGAGGCCCGCACCGATTTCGAGACCTTCCAGACCCTCGCCTATCTCGTCTCCGAGATGGCTTCCAGGCATCTGGGAACGCAGATCGACGCGCTGGCGGCTCCGCTCAGCCACGACACCCCCGACGAATTCGCCAATCCCGCCGACGCGGTCCTGCGCCTGTCGGGCACGACCAACGGACGGCTGGCCTACCAGGGATTCAAGCGCCTGGAGGCACGAACGGGAACCGAGATGGCGGACTTGGCTCTCGGCGACGAGGAACGCAGAATCAGCTTCGACGACACCCGGATCCAGCCGCGAAGCGTCATCACCTCGCCCGAGTGGTCGGGCTCCGAGCACGGCGGGCGCAGGTACAGCGCCTTCGTCCAAAACGTCGAACGGAACAAGCCCTGGCACACACTGACCGGGCGCCCGCAGTTCTACATCGACCACGATTGGATGCAAGAGCTCGGGGAGACACTGCCGATCTTCCGGCCTCCTTTGGACCTCCACCATTTGTACGGGGACGTCAAAATCGGCGCCACGGGGATCTCGCCTGAGGGGACGGCCGAAGTCGCAGTGCGCTACCTCACCCCCCACAACAAGTGGGCGATCCACTCCCAATATTTCGACAATCCTCACATGTTGACGTTGGGGCGCGGAGGCCAAGCCATCTGGATGAGCCCCCAGGACGCGGAGAAGATCGGCGTCAAGGACAACGAATGGGTCGAGGCTTACAACCGAAACGGCATCGTTTCGGCCAGGGCCGTCGTCTCCCACCGCATGCCCGAGGGCACCGTGTTCATGCACCACGCCCAGGAGCGGACGATGAACACTCCGCTCAACGAACGCTCGGGCAGACGAGGAGGAACCCACAATTCGCTGACGCGAATCCTGCTCAAGCCGACCCATCTCATCGGCGGGTACGCCCAGCTCTCCTTCGCGTTCAATTATTACGGGCCCACGGGCAATCAGCGCGACGAGGTCACAATGATCCGCCGCCGCAGCCAGGAGGTGCAGTTCTGATGAAGGTCATGGCGCAGATCGCAATGGTCATGAACCTCGACAAGTGCATCGGGTGCCACACCTGCTCGGTCACCTGCAAGCAGGCGTGGACGAACCGCGAGGGCACGGAGTACATGTGGTTCAACAACGTCGAGACGCGGCCCGGCGTCGGCTATCCGCGCACCTGGCAAGACCAGGAAACTTGGAAGGGCGGCTGGCGCAGGACGAAGTCGGGCAGGCTCCAGCTGCGCCAAGGCGGGCGCATGGCCAGCCTTGCGAAGATCTTCTCGAATCCGACGCTGCCCGGAATGGACGACTACTACGAGCCGTGGACGTACGAGTACGACAAGCTGCTCTCCGCCCCCGCCGGTTCGGCGAACATCCCCGTGGCCCGCGCCAAATCGCGCATCACGGGCGAGAAAATCGACACCGTCGAGTGGGGCCCGAACTGGGACGACGATCTGGGCGGCTCCATGGAAACGCTGGACTCGGATCCGACGCTCAAACAGATGAACCTCTCGGTCGCCAAGAACATCGAAGACTCGTTCATGTTCTACCTGCCGCGCATCTGCGAGCACTGCCTTAACCCGGCATGCGTCTCGGCCTGCCCCTCGGGCGCGATGTACAAGAGGACAGAGGACGGCATCGTCCTGGTCGACCAAGACGCCTGCCGCGGGTGGCGCATGTGCGTTTCGGCCTGTCCCTACAAGAAGGTCTACTTCAATCACAACTCCGGCAAAGCCGAAAAGTGCACGCTGTGCTATCCGCGCCTGGAGGCGGGCCAGCCGACGGTCTGCTCGGAGACCTGCGTGGGCCGCCTGCGCTACCTCGGCGTCGTCCTCTACGACGCCGATCGCGTGACGTGGGCCGCCGCGCAGAAAGACGAACGCAACCTTTTCCCGGCGCAGAAGGAGATCCTGCTCGACCCCCGCGATCCCGAGGTGGTCGCGCAGGCGCACATGAACGGCGTGCCGCATTCGTGGATCACCGCCGCCCAGGAATCGCCCGTCTGGGACCTCATTTCCACCTACGGCGTGGCGCTTCCCCTCCATCCGGAGTTCCGCACGCTTCCGATGGTCTGGTACGTTCCGCCGCTCAGCCCCGTCGTCGACGCCGTCACGGCCTCGGGCAACGACGGCGAAGACCACAGGGTGCTGCTGTCGGCGATCTCGCAAATGCGCATTCCCATGGAGTATCTGGCCGGGCTCTTCACCGCGGGCGACACCGCCCCCGTCGAGCTCTCGCTCAGGCGCCTGGCGGCCATGCGCTCCTACATGCGCGACGTGTTCATGGGCCGCGAAGGCAACGAGAGCATCGCCGCCTCGGTGGGAATGGACGGGGCGACCATCCAAAAGATGTACAGGCTTCTGGCCATCGCCAAGTACGACGAAAGGTACGTCATACCCACGGCCAGCCCTGAGCTTCCCCGCGGGATTTCGGAGCTCGAAGGCTGCCCGGTCTCCTACGACGTCGAAGCGTTCCACGGGGTCGGCCCGGGCATGAACCCCACCCGTTCGGACGGGCGGCGAATGCTCCCCCTCGAGGTTCTCCGATGAGCACATTCGTGGGAATCCCAAGGATTCCGAGCAAACGCCGCATACGGGTCGACGCCGGTCAGGCCCGGATCATACGCATGGCGTGCTCGCTGCTGCTCGACTACCCCGACGAAGCCCTCGAAAGCGAGATCGCCGCGGTCAGGGCCGAGCTGCACGCTCTGCCGGACGAGGTGGCCGAAGAGCTGGAGGCCTTCTGCACGCAGGCCTTGCAGACGGGGCTGCGGGACCTTCAAGTCCTCTACGTCGAGACCTTCGATCAGCGCAGACGCTGCGCGCTCTCCCTGACCTACTATTCGCAGGGCGACACACGAGGGCGCGGCCAAGCGATCCTCGCTTTCAAGGAGATTATGGCCCGCGCGGGCTTCGTGCCCGTCCGCAAGGAGCTTCCCGACCACCTTCCCGTGGTTTTGGAGTTCTGCGCCCTCGACGAATCCGGCGTCGGCGAGGACCTGCTGGGGGCAAACCAAGAAGGAATCGAGGTGCTTCGCACGGCTCTGCGCAGCGCCCGCTCCCCCTACGCGCATCTGCTCAACGCACTCGTCCTTACGCTTCCGGAGCCCAGCCCGGAAGCGATCGAAGGCTATCGAAAGCTCATCAGCCAGGGGCCGCCCACCGAACTCGTGGGCATAGGCGATCTGACCGCCACCCCTTTCCCGACGTCGCAGGAAAGGCGGCAACCATGACTGTTCTCGACGCCCTTCTATGGGTCGCGCTTCCATACGTGTCGTTCGTCTTGCTTGTGGCGGGCCTCGTCTGGCGCTACCGCAGCGACCAGTACGGGTGGACTAGCCGCTCTTCGGAATGGAACGAGAAGGCCATCTTGCGATGGTCCTCCCCCCTTTTCCACATCGGCGTCCTGTGCGTGGCCGCAGGCCACATCGTCGGCCTGGCCGTGCCTGCCTCGTGGACCGAGGCTTTCGGCGTCTCCCAGCACATGTACCACCTCGGCGCCACCGTCCTCGGCTCCGTCGCGGCCCTCATGACGATCGTGGGGCTGGCGGGCCTGATCTACCGGCGTTTCGTCGTCAAATCGGTTCGGCTGGCCACGACCCGCAACGACATCGTCACCTACGTCCTTCTGACGATTCCCATCGTTTTGGGGACGGTCGCCACGGTCAGCTCGCAGATCTTCGGCGGGCACGAGGGATACGACTACCGCGAGACGATCAGCCCGTGGTTCCGCTCGATCTTCACGTTCAGCCCGAAGCCCGAGCTCATGCTTGACGTCCCCATGGCTTTCAAGCTCCACGTCGTGGCGGGCCTTCTGCTCTTTTGCGTCTGGCCTTTCACGCGGCTGGTCCACGTGGTGTCCGCGCCCGTCGGGTACCTGACCCGGCCCCAGGTGGTTTATCGTTCGCGCGACCGCGCCAAGCCCGTCTCCCGGCCGCGCGGTTGGTGAATTCGCACGCAGGCCCGAGCCGGCGAAGCCCGAGGCGCGGCCGGCTTGGCTGCGAGCACGCGGCCGGCCGGCGACGGCGCGCGTAGAATGCCGGTCAAAGGGCGAAACGCAATCTGCAAAGGAGTGTCCGTGAGCGCCGAGCGCCATCGATTCGGCGATCTGCTGTCCGCGATCGCCCGGTTGACCCCTGCGCAGCACTCGCTTCTGACCGCCGTCTCACGCCACAACGTCCCGGTGACCGTCACCCAGCTGGCCAAGGAAAGCGGCCTGCACTCCTCATCCGTTCGCGAGACCATCGAAGCCCTCTACAATTCGGGGTTGGTCACCCGCGAACAGCTGCCGATTTCGGGGCGCGGCAGGCCGGCTCTCGGATACCTCACGCTCGCCCCCGCGAACGCCGCCTTCGCCGGCCAGCTCCTTGAACAAAGCGTTTCGGCGATGCTCGCCTGGCTCCGCGCTAACGCCTCCAATCCGACCGAGGCGGCCTACGACATCGGCGCAAGGTGGGGAGAGCAGGCCGTGTCCGACAGAGAGTCGGCCGCGTTCCTAGACGGCCCGAAAGCCTCCGGTCGCTCAGACTCCCCCGTCGCGAGCCACGCCGACTGCATTCGCCGCTTTCTCACGAACATGGGTTTTGCGGCAACCTCGCATCCGACTTCCCCGTCGTGCCTCATCCTCAACGCCTGCCCGTACACCGACCCCGCCTTTCCGGACCCGCTCGCCCTCGAATTGCGCCGCGGCGCCGTCGAGCGGATCGTCCAGGCCGCCTGCGGCGCGGACGTCGACGTCGAATTCGCCGCCGACCCGGACAACCCGGTCGTCGCGAAGGTGACGCTGTGCGAAGGGAAGGGCCGGCAGGCGGCGGGCAGCGGGCGGCTGACCGTGCGCTTCTACGGAGGCGCCGCCGAGGCGGTCCAGACCGACAGCATGACGTTCCCGCGCTCCTCGGCACCCGCGACCCTTCGTGCGCTCATAGACGAGCTTGCCGCCGAGTTCCCCGACTTCGCACGAGTTGCCGACATTTCCTCGTTTCTCGTCGACGAACGCGAGTCGGGAGCGGACACGCCTCTTCGCGACGGCGCCGTCGTCGAGGTGCTGCCGCCGTTCGCGGGAGGGTGAGATGCTCGACGTCGTTCACACCGGTCTGACGGCCCAGCGGCTGGACGCCGCCGCAATTTGCAAGGATGCGCACGACCCGCGTTGCGGCGCCGTGGCGATGTTCCAGGGAACCGTCCGCGATCATTCGAGCGGTGCGACCGTGGCCGCGCTCGAGTACACGGCGCACCCCTCGGCCGCGCGCATCCTGCGGTCGATCGCGGAAGGCCTGACCCTGCGCCAGGGCGTTCACCGCGTCGAGGCCTGGCATCGAACGGGGCTGCTGGACGTCGGCGACGTCGTCATGGTGGTCGCGGTGGCCGCCGAGCACCGGTCCCAGGCCTTTGCCGCGGCCGAGGCTCTGGTGGACGAAGTCAAGGCTCGCCTGCCGGTGTGGAAAAAGCAGATCATGGCCGACGGCAGCCACCGCTGGTCCGGATTGGAGTCCGCGTGAGATTCGACGTTTCAGAGCATCGCGCATTCCTCGAGGGGCTCGTTGAGCCGTTGGAACCGCTCGAATGCGCCATCGACGCCCTGCCCTACGGGACCGGCCGCGAGGGTGTGCCGCCGCTCGCTGACGCCCGGCCCGGCGCCGTCTGGCCGGGCAGTTCGGCTCCGCCTGTCGCTGCGGGCTCGGCGGGGCTCGTGTTGGCGCGGGAAGTGGTCGCCCGTCTGAGCGTGCCCCCGTTCACAAACTCCGCGATGGACGGCTTCGCCGTCCGCCACGCCGACGTCGCCCGCGTTCCGGCCACGCTGCCCGTCTGCGGGGACGTGGCAGCCGGGGATACGCGCAAACGCACGCTCAAGCCGGGGACGGCGGTTCGCATCATGACGGGAGCGGCGATGCCCGACGGCGCGGACACCGTCGTCAAGGTGGAAGACACGGATCATGCGCCCGGCGTGAGCGAGGCGCCCCCGACGGTGACGATTCGAGCGGCCCAGGCTCCGGCCGCCAATGTGCGCTTCAAGGGCGAAGACCTCGATGCGGGCGCGCCCGTCCTTCCCGCGGGCGTCGTGCTCTCCCCCGCCGCGGTCTCGGCTGCGGCCTCGGCGGGCTGCGGGACGCTCTTCGTCCGGCCCCGTCCGCGCATCGGAATTCTCACCACGGGAAGCGAACTCGTCGCTCCGGGCGAGGAACTCGCCGAGGGCCGCATCCCGGACTCGAACGGAGCCCTTCTGGCCGGGCTCGCGGCGCAGGCGGGAGGCGACGTCGTCGCCAGATGGCGCAGCGCGGACGACCCCGAGGCCCTGCTCGCGATTCTGGCGTCCGCGCCGGAGATCGATCTGCTCGTCACCGCGGGGGGCATATCCGCGGGGGCGTACGAGACGGTGCGGCAGGCCCTTTCCGGCCCCACAATGCGCTTCCACCACGTCGCCCAGCAGCCCGGGGGGCCTCAGGGCGCAGGGGTCGCCCTCGTCGGCGGAAGGCCTGTGCCCGCTGCGTGCCTGCCGGGCAACCCGGTGTCGGTCTACGTCAGCTTCCATGTGTACGTCGCCGGCATGATCCGGGTTCTCGCGGGGCGCTCCAGCACCGTCGAGCCGACGGTCCGGCAGGCGGTTGCGGGCGGCGAATGGACTTCGCCTCGCGGGAAAGTCCAGTTCATCCCCCTGCGTTTGGACGGCGGGCGCGCGTTCCCCATTCACGAACTCGGTTCGCGCTCGCACCTGGTCGCCTCGCTTCCCTCGGCGGACGGGCTCGGCGTCGTGCCGGCCGACGTCGAACGCGTGATGCCCGGCGACACGCTGGGATTCATTCCAACAGAAGGGAGCGCCAATGACTGACAGCGAAGGGGCCTCTCGCGGCGGCCTCGCCCATCTGCGCTCAGACGGCGCCGCGCACATGGTGGACGTGACGGCGAAAGAGCCGACGGTTCGCGAGGCGACGGCCGTGGCCCGCGTCGAGTGCTCCGACGCCGTCATGGCGCGGCTGAGCGAGGGCTCCGTGCCGAAGGGAGACGTGTTTGCGGTGGCGAGAGTCGCCGGGATCCAAGCCGCCAAGAAAACGCCCGCGCTGCTTCCCCTCGCCCACGTCGTAGGCCTCCACGGGTGCGAAGTGGACGTGGAACTGGCCGACGGCGGCGTGGCAATTCGCGCGACGGCGCGAACCGCCGACAGGACGGGCGTCGAGATGGAGGCGCTAACCGCCGTGACGGTCGCAGCACTCGCCGTCGTCGACATGGTCAAGGGAATCGACCGCTCGGCCGTGGTGGCGGAAGCGAAGATCGTCGCCAAATCCGGCGGGCGGTCGGGAAGCTGGGTCCGGCCGGAAGGCTGAGTCCTTCCGGGGAGTCGGGCCCGCTGAGGCAAGGCCGGGGAAGCCAAGTCTGCGGGCGGCCTCCGGCGACCAAACACGCCCCCGGACGCGACAAGCCCCTGCGACCGGGACAAAGCGCCTTTTCTGACGCGACAAGCCTCTCTGCGGACGCGACGAAGGGGCGGCGCCCCAGACAGAGCGCCGCCCCTTCGATTCGATTGCGCGTCGACCCGAGGCCGACCGCCTCTCGATTACTTCTCGACGACCGCGAGCACGTCGCGCGAGGACAGAATGATGTACTCGTCCGCTCCGTACTTGATCTCGGTCCCGCCGTACTTGGAGTAGATGACGACGTCACCCACCTTGACGTCGACGGGCACGCGATTGCCCTGATCGTCGACGCGGCCCGGCCCAACGGCCAAGACCTTGCCCTCTTGCGGCTTTTCCTTCGCCGTGTCCGGAAGGACGAGGCCGGAAGCCGTCGTGGTTTCTGCTTCGAGCTGCTGGATCACGATGCGATCCTCAAGCGGCTTGATGGAGACCGACACTGCGGATCCCCCTTCTATATACTCGTGCTTTGGTTGAGAAAGCCTGGACGCGGGACCCGCCGTCGCGGGGGCCGGGCCCGAACCGGGCACGCGCAGCTCTCGCTGCGCCTGATAAAAGATTAGCACTCGCATGCGATGAGTGCCAGCTTTTCGCCGTAGGCGCAGCGCCCCGTGCGAGACTTGATTCGTGGACGCTTTTCCCTCCCCGCCCCGAGACGCCGATTCTCCCCTTTCCGACGCCGATTCTCCCCGAAACGCGAGAGCATCCCGCAATCTCGCCGTCGCCCGCTGGCTCCTCGGCGACGCAGGACGGGCCGTTCTCGCCGCGCTTCCCCCGTACCGTTCAGACGACGTCTTCGCCCTCACTGCACGGCTGAGGCGCGAGGGGCTGGACGCCGACCAAGCGGCGTCCGCGCTCACGCTGTCCCGCCTGCGAGCGCGGGCCGCGGCCAAGTTCGGCGAGCGCGCGGGCGCGATGTTCTTCACCGCAGACGGATACGAGCAGGCGACCAGGCTGAGCGTCGGAGCCTTGCACGCGGCGCGTTTCGTCGAGGCGGGAGCGAGGCGGGTCATCGACTTCGGCTGCGGCATCGGAGCCGACTCGCTCGCGTTCACGCTCGCGGGACTCGACGTTGCGGCGATCGAATCGGACCCCGTGGCGGCCCTGTATGCGGCCGCGAATGCGCCGAAGGCGAAAGTGACGTGCGCTAACGGCCTCGCGACTGAGCTCCCCGACGCCGACGCGATATGGCTCGACCCAGCCAGGAGGGCCGAGGACGGCCGCAGGATCGCCTCCCCCGAACGCTGGATTCCGCCGTTCTCGCGCGCCCTGAGCCTTGCGAGGGGTTTCCCGCTGGCGGGAATCAAAGTTGCGCCCGGGATCGCCTATCACGCCTTGCCGCCGAGGGCGTTCGTCGAGTGGATCAGCGAGCGCGGCCAACTGCTCGAGGCCGTCGTCTGGCTCGGAATGGGAACGGGGCGTGCGGCGACGATCGACGGCGAGCGGCTCGACTCCGGCGCGAAGACCGCCGACGAGCCGGCGGTCTTCGTCGCCCCGCGCCCCCTCGGCCCCCTGCTGTTCGAGCCCGACCCCGCAATCGTCCGATCGGGCGGCATCGCGCGTCTGTGCGAGAAACACGGCCTCGCCCCGGTCTCAGAGGGCATCGCCTACCTCACGGGCGAGGCGGTCCCGCCGCATTGCGCGGCTTTCGAGGTCTTGGACGTCGTCGTTCCGGAGGCCAAGCGGATCAAGCGGTCCCTGGCCGCGCACGGGATCGGGCGGACGGAGGTCAAGAAACGCGGAACGGAGGTCGACGTCGCGGCGATGGCGAAGAAGCTCTCGGGCCGCGGCGGCGACGCCGGCGTCGTCCTCTTCTCCCCCGTCCTTGGCCGCCATCGGGCGATCGTCGCGCGGCGGACGGCCGTCACATTTTGATGCGGCCCAGGTCCATTCCCGTATCGACGGCAATGTCCAGGGAGGAAGGCTCGACGCCGTTTCTGACGAGCTCCCACCCGAGCGAGGCGATCATCGCCCCGTTGTCGGTGCAGTATCGGATGGGAGGGATCCTGACGGTCACGCCGGCCTTGGCGGCGCGCTCGGCGGCGAGTTCGCGCAGCCTCGAATTTGCGGAGAAACCGCCGCCGATCACGAGGGTGTCGCAATCGAAGACCTCGCAGGCCGTAAGGGCCTTGGCTGTCAGAACGTCGCAGACCGCTTCGGAGAAGCTAGCGGCGACGTCTTCCCTGTTCAGCTCCTCGCCTCGTTCGGCCAAGCGTTCGACGTAGCGGGCGACTGCGGTTTTCAAGCCCGAGAAGGAGAAATCGTAGGGGTGGCGCGCCTTGTCCTTGCCCTGCGAGAGCCCTCTCGGGAAGCGGATGGCGCAGCGGTCTCCCAGTCGCGCCAACCGGTCGATGTGCGCGCCGCCGGGGTACGGCAGGCCGAGCAGTCGCCCGACCTTGTCGAAGGCCTCGCCCGCGGCGTCGTCGAGCGTTCCGCCGAGTTCTTCGACGTCGGTCGCTATGTTGCCTGCCCGAAGGATCGACGAGTGCCCGCCGGAGACCACGAGGCCGATGAAATGCTCGGGGAACGGGCCGTCGACGAGCTCGTCGACGCACAGATGGCCGATGATGTGGTTGACGCCGTAGAGGGGCTTGCCCGCCGCGAGCGCCAGGGCCTTGGCGGCAGAAACGCCGACCGTCAGCGATCCGATCAGGCCCGGGCCCGCGGTGACGGCGATCGCGTCGACGTCGCCCAGCGCGACTCCCGCGCGTTCGAGCGCCTCGTCCAGTGTGGGAACGAAGGTTTGAAGGTGCGCGCGCGAGGCGATCTCGGGAATGATGCCGCCGTAACGCGCATATTCGTCCATCGACGTCGCGGTGACGTCGGCGAGGAGCTCCCCGTCGCGGACGACGGCGACTCCCGTCTCGTCGCAAGAAGTCTCAATGCCCAGAACCGTAATGCTCACGTCCCAGAATTCTAGCCGACGGAACGGCGCGGGTTAATCCTTCGCGGCTCCGCGCTTGCGGCGGACGGCAAGAGGGGCGCCTAGCTAATGGGAGATTCGCTCCGACCGTCCGAAGCGTCGGCTTCGCCGGTCCCGGCTTCGACGCCGCCGGATTCAGAGCGCCCTGCTTCGCTGTCGCCCAATCGGCCTTCTCCTGCGTCACAGCCGTATGCCCTGAGCCGCTGACGGGCCTGGGAGACGAGTTGCTCCGTCGTCGCCGAGTCTCCGAAGTTCGAACGGGCCAGATCTTCGTACTTTTGAACGGCTTCGCAATGCGCCTGGCGAACGACGTCGAGGATGAGCTGCGAAAGCGCCTCCGGCGTCAGAGAAAAGGCTTTGGCCGTCACTTTCACGTCGAGCGGCACGCCTCCCCCGTCGACTTCGACGCTCACTTCGCCGCCCTCGCTGCGCACAAACGCCTTCAAATCCTGCGCCTGCGCCGCGAAGACCTCGGCTCGCTGCACGTTTCTCTGCGCCTCGGCGAGCTGCTCGTCCAACCGAGCTTGAATGCCTTCTAGGCTGCTGGAAAACTCGGGAAGTTCCATAACACATTCCTTTCTGACGGAAAGCGCGGCCGACGGCCGCTCACGTGAAGGGGACGACGCCGCAGCACCGTTTCCGCGCCGTCGATCGCATGTGGCTGGGCGAACGAACCGTCCAAGGCGCGAAGCGAAACGAAGCGGCATGCGACGCCCTCATGCAGCATCCTAGTGCCTGAAAGCCAGGCGGTCCTCACTGCGGCCGCACCCGCGGGCCCGATCGTCGGCTCCGGCTTGGCAGCCCCGCCCATGCCGCCCCCGCCGCCACGGTTTGGACCCGAGCTTCCGCCCCGTCCGGCACGGCGACGAACCTCAAACGGCCCCGGCGATCTTGACGCGAACATCCCCCTCCCGACGCCGGCCTGAACATCCCCCTCCCGGCGCAGACCTGAACGTCCCCTCCTCCCGGCGCCAGCCTGAACGTCCCCTCCTACTGGCGCCAGCTCGGCGGACAAATCGGAGACATCGGCCCAGCCGCGTTTTTCCCCGGAACGACGCGCTTATCCCCAAAAGATGGCTACGTTGGAGTCCCCTCCCCCGAATTTCGGCTCTCATTTGCCCGCCAGATTGGGTACTGTGTAAACAAGTTCCTACCGACGAACCCACGCCGTTTATGAAACCCGGGCCACCATCCCCCACACGTCCCGCATCGCATCGGCGTCACAGCAAATCGAAACGAAGAACCGGCGACAAAGGAACGGAGAACGAATGTGAACGTGCCTTTCCTTCACATCTTCATCCTGCACGACTCCCAAGGATCGCATCCGCTGATCGACCTGCGGTCAGACTGGCGCGATTCCGCATCCGGTCGCCACGCGAGGCGGACGCTGCCCCTGCAGTGCGCCGCAGTCACGTTTACGAAGCCCCACAATTCGCACCACTGAAAGGAACCCATCATGACCAGCGACGACAACTCGCCGGCCCGACGTCGCAGACGAGGGCAGACGACTTCCTCCATGCAGCCTCGCTTCCCTTCAAACAGGGAAAACCACGACGCTTCGAAGTCTGGAGACCGCGTCTCCGAATCTGAAGTCCGCGTCCCGTCCCCCACGGAAGGCCCCGGCCCCTCCGAGGCAGAAGTCTTCAAAGCCTTTGCGAGCTGGAAGCTGCGCGAAAACCCAGACGCGTGGGTGGGCACGGTGGACGACTGGAACATCAACCCCTACGAAGACGCGTTCGTCATCTCCCCGAGCGGGCGTCGCAGGTCGAACCGGCTTCACCTCATCAAGGGCGAGAAGGGCATTGGATTCGCCCCGTCCATGATGAGCGTGGAAACCGCCTACCGCGAGCTCGTCTCCGGCACGGATTCGCACCGGCACTGCGAGAGCTGACCGAGCGCGTCTTGACTTCGAGTGCGCTTGAACTCGTAAGCTCCCTTCCATGGAAAGGATGCGCATAGGCCAAGTCGTTCAAGAAACGGGACTTTCGGCGTCGACCCTCAGGTACTACGAACGCGAGGGCCTCGTTTCGGTTGCGCGCGACGGGGCCGGAAGGCGCCTTTATGACGCCCAGGACGTCTCCTGGATACGGTTCCTCCAGCGTCTTCGCGCCGCGAGCATGCCGATAGGGCTTATGCGCCGGTATGCGCAGCTGCGCAAAGCGGGGCCCTCGACGCTCCGCGAACGTCTGGAGCTTCTTTGCGATTACGAAGCCGACGTCCGTTCCCGCATAGCCGAGCTTTCCACGCACGCGGACGCCTTGGACGCCAAAATCGCGCTTTATCGACAATGGATCGACGACGCCGAAGGCTCCAGGCAGACGCATATCCCCGATATCCATGGAAAGGAAAACGATGGACGAGAAGACCGACAAGAACCTGACCGCAGGCGATGAGCGCTTCGCCGCAGGCATGAGAATGCTCAACCGGGTCGACGGCGACGCCGGCGCGCGCGTGCTCGACTCACTGCGCGACGTCTGCCCCGAACTCGGGTACCACATCGTCGCCTGGGGATTCGGCGACATCTACTCGCGCGAGGGGCTTCGCCCGAGAGACCGGCAGCTCGTCACGCTCGGCATGCTCACGGCCCTTGGGGGCTGCGAGCCACAGCTCGAGGTGCACGTCGGCGCCGCGCTCAACGTGGGCCTTTCGCCGAAGGAAATCGTCGAAGCCATCCTTCACGCATCCGCCTACTGCGGATTTCCCCGGTCTCTGAACGCCATGTTTGCGGCCAAACGCGTCTTTTCGGAGCGAGGGCTCCTGCCGCTTGCCGACTGATTTGCACCTCGTCGTCGCCCGTTCTCCGCTCTGGGCATAGCTTCTGAACCAGTCTCTGACAAACAGCGGCGACTTCATTAGTGTAATGAATAAAGTCTTTCGACCAGACTCGAAAAGGCTTTCTATACATCTCGCACATGCCGTCCGCCCAAAAAGGAGGCGACATGTCGCGCCAAAGGAGACACACCAAAGGAGACAGAAGATGACCGACTATGTCGCCCTCGTCGTTTTCCCAGAGAGATCTACGGCGTATGAGGCCTTCAACAAGATAAGCCGCACGGCGCAAACGGGGGCCTTGTCGATTTCGGCGGGCGCCGTCGTCGAGAGGAATGCCAACGGAACGGTCGAAGTCGCCGAGCACATCGACGGCTTCAAGGGTTCCGGCGCCGCCGGGGGCGGGTTGCTCGGCATGGTCGTCGGAGTGCTCGGAGGACCGTTGGGCATGCTTTTCGGGCTCGGAGTGGGCGCGCTGGCGGGTTCTCTGGTCGACGCCGACAGGATCGACGTCGGAACCGAGGCGATCGCCGAATTCGGCCGGACTATCGCTCCGGGCTCCAATGCCATTCTGCTCGAAACGAGCGAGGGCACGACGGACGCGCTGGATCGGGTAGTCCGCGATCTGGGCGGAACGATCATCCGCCGCGAATCGTCCGAGGTGCTCGACGAGCTCGTCGCTCAGCAGGCCGCGGCCGAAGCTGCGGCGAAAGCGGCTCGCGAAAAAATACGCGACGAAAAGAAGTCCGCCCGCAAGGAGCAGCGCGAGGAGCGAATCGCCAAGCTCAAGGCGCGCTTCCAGCGCGACTGAGCGCGAGCTGGGCGGCGCGCAGCGCCGACCTCTCGTAGCGCAGTGCAAAATGAAAAGGGCGGGGCTCTCTTAGGGCCCCGCCCTTTTCACCGCGGCCGGAAGAATCAGGCCGCTTGCGCGTCTACCTCTGGCGGGCCTTGTGCCCGTAGGACTTGATGAGGTCGCGGTTGAGCAAGGAAATCAGCTCTAGGGGGATCTCCTTGGGGCACACGCTGGCGCATGCGCCGACGTTCGTGCAGCCGCCGAATCCCTCGTCGTCCTGCTGGGCCAGCATGTTGACCACCCTGTCGCGGCGCTCGGGCTGTCCTTGCGGGAGGAGGCCCAAGTGAACGACCTTCGCCGAGGTGAAGAGCATGGCCGAGCCGTTGGGGCAGGCCGCCACGCAGGCGCCGCAACCGATGCAGGCGGCGGCCTCGAAGGAGCGGTCGGCGTTGCCCTTCGGGACGAGCTGCGAATGCGCCTCGGGGGCGGCTCCGGTGTTGACCGAGATGTAGCCTCCGGCCTGGACGATGCGATCGAAGGCCGAGCGGTCCACGACAAGGTCCTTGATGACGGGGAAGCCCTTCGAACGCCACGGCTCGAGGGTGATCGTGTCGCCGTCCTTAAACGTGCGCATGTGCAGCTGGCACGTCGTAGTCCGCTTGGGCCCGTGCGGGTCGCCGTTGATGACGATGCCGCACTGGCCGCAGATTCCCTCGCGGCAGTCCGAGTCGAAGGCGAGAGGCTCCTTGCCTTCGTCGAAGAGCTCCTCGTTGAGGACGTCAAGCATCTCGAGGAACGAGGCGTGCTCGTCCACGTTGTCAAGCGTGTGCGTCTCGAAGTGGCCCGAATCGGACGGGCCGTTCTGACGCCAGTACTCCAGGTTGATTCTCACTTGTAACTCCGCTGCTTCATGTGGACGAATTCGTAGTCGAGGTCTTCCTTGTGGAGGATCGGCGGGTTGCCGTCGCCGGCGAACTCCCAAGCAGCGACATAGGCGTACTTGTCGTCGTGGCGAAGGGCCTCTCCTTCCGGAGTCTGCGATTCGACCCGGAAATGGCCTCCACAAGATTCCTCGCGGTGGAGAGCGTCGATGCACATGAGCTCGCCGAGCTCGAGGAAATCGGCGACTCGTCCTGCCTTCTCCAGAGAGACGTTCAGCTCCTCGGGCGTGCCGGGAACCTTGACGTTCTTCCAGAAGTCTTCACGCAGGGCTCGAATTTCGTGAATGGCTTGGCGCAACCCGTCGGCTTCGCGAGCCATTCCGCACCTCTCCCACATGATCGATCCTAGCTTCTTGTGGTAGTAATCGACCGAATGCTCGCCGTTGAGCCCCATGAGCGTGGCGATGCGAAGCCTGACTGACTCGCACGCCTCGACCACGGCGGGATCGTCGGGAGCAAGCGGCTCAAAGGGGCCAGAAGCTAGGTAGTCGTTCATCGTGTCGGGAAGAACGAAGTAGCCGTCCGCCAGGCCCTGCATGAGTGCGGAAGCGCCCAAGCGGTTGGCGCCGTGGTCGGAGAAGTTGGCTTCGCCCGCCACGTATAGGCCGTGCACCGAAGACTCCAGATCGTAGTCGACCCACAGTCCGCCCATCGTGTAGTGGACGGCCGGGTAGATGCGCATGGGCACCTCGTACGGGTCGTCGTCGGTGATCTGCTTGTACATGTCGAAAAGGTTGCCGTACTTGGCGGAGACCGCGGCCTTCCCCATGCGGTCGATCGCATCGGAGAAGTCGAGGTACACGCCCCTGGCTACTCCGTCGATCTTCGGGCCCACCCCGCGGCCCTCGTCGCACATGTTCTTCGCCTGCCGAGAGGCGATGTCGCGGGGAACGAGATTGCCGAAGGAAGGGTAGATGCGTTCGAGGTAATAGTCTCGGTCCTCTTCGGGGATCTGCCGAGGGTCCTTTTCGCAGTCCTCGGCCCGCTTGGGCACCCAGATGCGCCCGTCGTTTCGCAAGGACTCGGACATGAGCGTGAGCTTGGACTGGTAGTCCCCGTGCTGCGGAATGCAGGTCGGATGGATCTGCGTGTAGCACGGGTTGGCGAAGTAGGCGCCCTTGCGGTAGGCGCGCCAGATAGCCGACCCGTTGCATCCCATCGCGTTCGTGGAGAGGAAGAAGACGTTTCCGTATCCGCCGGTGGCGAGGACGACGGCGTCGGCGACGTGCGGCTCAATCTCGCCGGTGACCATGTCGCGGGCGACGATGCCCCGCGCACGGCCGTCCTTGACGATGAGCTCCATCATTTCGTGGCGGGAGAAGCTCTCGACCGTTCCCGCGGCCACCTGCCGTTGGAGGGCCTGATAGGCGCCGATGAGGAGCTGCTGGCCCGTCTGGCCTCGGGCGTAGAAGGTTCGCGAGACCTGGACGCCGCCGAAGGAGCGGTTGTCGAGATATCCGCCGTATTCGCGGGCGAAGGGGACTCCCTGGGCAACGCACTGGTCGATGATGTTGTTGGCGACCTCCGCCAGGCGGTAGACGTTCGCTTCGCGCGCCCGGAAGTCTCCGCCCTTGATCGTGTCGTAGAAGAGACGGTAGACCGAGTCGTTGTCGTTCTTGTAGTTCTTCGCCGCGTTGATTCCGCCCTGAGCAGCGATCGAGTGCGCGCGGCGAGCTGAATCCTGGTAGAAGAAGGCCTTGACGTTGTAGCCCATTTCGCCGAGCGACGCCGCAGCGGCTCCTCCGGCGAGCCCGGTTCCGACCACGATGATCGAAAGCTTGCGGCGGTTGGCCGGATTGACGAGCTTGGCGTCGAATTTGCGCTTCTCCCACTTGCCTTCGAGCGGGCCGGCGGGTGCCTTGGTGTCGGCGATCGCCGACCCTTCGGTGTAAAGAATCTGAGTCATGTCTGTCCCTGCTGGATGAGTGCGAGCACGGTGGCGCAGGTCGGCGCCCGTCGGATCTTGCGTGTGAAGAGTCTCAGCCATGTTCGCCCCTCACTCGATGAATCCGAAGGCTATGGCGAAAGGCGGAGCGAGGAAGCCGATGAACAAAGCCAGGCCGCACAGGGCGGAAAGCCCTTTGAGGAACGCCTCAGCCCCTCGCCGCCCCGCTCCCAGGGTCGTCAGCGCCGAGTAGAGGCCATGCCACACATGGAAGCTGACGAAAGTGACCGCGACGGTGTAGATGACGAGCGCACACACGGAGGCCCAGCTGTCCAAGTTGAAGGAGGCGACCATGCGCTCATACGGCGAGAGCCGATGGTAGTCGCCCCCGATCTGAATCTTCAACGCCGTGAAATGGAGGATGTGGAAGACGATGAACAGGAGGATCGTCACTCCGCCGACCTTCATCGTCTTCGACGGCCACGATTCCTTCTTCTTCGTCCCCGACTTCACCTTGTACCGGGTCCCGCGCGCTCTGTAGTTGCGAACGACGAGGTGGGCGGCGGCGCCCACGTGGCCGAGCAGAACGAGAATGAGGCAGATGCGGAAGATCCAGATGAACCAGCCGTGCGGGAGGATCGGGTAGAGCATGTCGTGCTTGAGCCACTCGGCGTAGTGGTTGTAAGCCTCGGGCCCGAAGAACATCTTGAGGTTTCCATACATGTGGAACAGGACGAAGATGACGAAGATCAGCCCGGTGAACGCCATGACGACTTTGAGTCCCACGGACGTCATCATGCCGCGCTTCTGTTTCAGTGAGTTATCCACACTTCGACTTTACCCAGTCAGGTCGAGAATACCGACGTCAGAATAGATAAAGGAACACATTGTTGTGTAATTAATCGGCGACTTTTCGGCAAAACTGCGAAGCATATGCGCCTTACGTCCCAGGATTCGAGGCAGGCGTCTCGATCCTCTCGGGCGGCGTCCCTCCGGCAGGCCCTCAGGAGGCCTCGCCCATGCTCAGGCGCATGACGAGGGCGTCGTCGTCGCTGTAATACCCTTTGCGCAGGCCGACGGCGGCGAACCCTCTGCCGGAATATAGCTTTTGGGCGATTGGGTCGCGCGAGCGAACCTCGAGGAAGACGTCCTCGGCTCCCCCGTTCCGCGCGCGTGCGAGCAGTTCGTCCAAGAGGGCGCCGCCGAGGCCGCGGCCGCGTTCCTTCCGGGCGACGGCGACGGTGAGCACTTCGGCCTCGGGCCCGAGGCCGACTCCTCCGGCCGCGACGATCTCGGGAACGGCCGCGATCCCTCCCTCGCGAACGATCGCAATGTAGACGCTGCGGCGGCTTGCGAGCTCCTGGACCCATTGCTCGAAGGGCCAGGCGTCGCGTCCGAAGGCCCGCACGTCGAAATCCGCCAAAGCGCGGGCCCAGCCGGGCGCGGGCGAGGCGAAGGAAAGGCCGGGAGGCAGGCTCATGCTCCGTGGACGTCGGGGCGGCGCAGGTACTGCGGTTCGGTGTCGAGGCGGACGTCCTCGCCGGCCTCCTTGCGCGCGAGGAGCGCAAGGGCGCGCCGAGCAAGGTGCTCGGGGCGGCATTCCACGGCCACGGCGCCGTCGAGCTCGGGGCAAAGGTCTGGATTGGGTGTGACGATCGCCGTCTCGGGCCCGGCGTGCAGGTCCGCGCGGGCCGCGATTTCGGGGCCGGAGACGACGGCGACGTCGTCGGGGCCGAGCGGGTGGGCGCGAAGAACGAAAAACTCGCGCCTCCTGGCGTCGATGACGGCGAGGATGTCGTCCAGCCCTCGCATCGCGCCGCCGAGTGCCAGCGCCTCCAGAGAAGAGACTCCATAGAGCGGGACGCCCCAGGCGCGCGAGAGGGCGCGGGCAGTCACGAGCCCGGCGCGCAGCCCGGTGAAGGCGGCCGGGCCGGTTCCCGCGACGATCATGTCCGGGCGGCGCCCTCCGGTCGCCCTCTCGACCATCGGGGCCAGGCTCTCCGCGTGGCGGCGCGCGTCCGCGGAGCGCTCACACGCGATCTCCTCAAGCGTCGTCCCTGCCTCGACTACGCCGACGATCGACCGATCCGAGGTGTCGACAGTCAGTATTCTCAACGTTCTTCTCCGTCCCTTCCTTCGCCCCGGCTGGGCGGCATCTCGTAGACCCTCACGATCTCGCCGGTGTCAAACCGGATGGTCCTCGAACCGTCGTTCGATTGCCCCGAACGGCTGGAAGTCGCGGCGCGCAAGCCCTCCCGCGAGGGGCGCCCGCCTCCGCTCCGGTCGGCGCCGCGCCCTTCGCCGACGGGCTCCGAAGCGCCCGCCCGCCGCTTGACGACAGCGCGGCGAATCCACACCGCCGCACCGAGAGCCCCGAAAAGCAGGATCAAGCCGGCGACGACGATCTTCAGCACCGTCGAATCCCCTTGACGCCGAGCGGCTTTCTTCGCCGCGCTGGACGAATGCCCGGATGCCGCGTCGCGAAGGGAGTCGCGCACGGAGGCGAACTCCCTGAGCGTCAGCTGGCCGGCGACCACCTTCCGGGCGCGCGGGTCGAGCGGTCGGACGTGGCCGTCTTGCGTCAGAAGAAACCAGCCTTGAGTGAGCGGATCGACGACGACGGTCGTGTTGGGAGTCCTGTTGGCAAGCTCTTTTCCGAAGGCCTCTTCGGCCGTGAATATCGGGGTTCCGACCTTGCCGTCGGTCACCTTGACGGCGATTGTGCCGAGCACTTTGTCCCCCGATTTGACGGGCGCCGCCCAATACTCGGAGCCAGTCACGCGCAGATCGTCTTTGTCGCCCGCGAAAACGGAGGCATGCGTCGGCTCACCGACCTTGACGTCATACCGTGAGCCAAATGTGTCGCCGGCTTTGCTCCGGGCGGCGTCTTCGGCGGAGCGGCTGAACCAGCTTGTCGCGGTTGAAGAATCCGAGTCCGTCGCGAAAGCCGGAGCGCCGAAGGCCGTTGCGGGGGCCGTGGCAATGGCCGCTGCGGCGATCGCCGCCTGTAGAGTCCTCTTCACCGACCGGCCTCGAGCCCTCGGAGAATTTCGCGGGATCTCTCGCCCGTGGCTTCGAAAGTCAGCTTTCGGGGGCAATCGGCTCCGATCTCCTCGCCGCCCGTCGGCCGGGCGACCTTGATCGTCAGGCGGTCGGGCGTGAGCACCTCGACTTTCCCTTCGCCCCATTCGACGACGGTCGCCGACGCGTCGAGGGAGGCATCCAGGTCGAGGGCGTCGACTTCGTCGAGCGATTCGAGCCTGTACGCATCGACGTGAACCAAATCGGGCCCGTCGCCAAGCGACCTGTGGACGTTGGCGATGACGAAGGTCGGCGAGGCGACTCGCCCCGTCACCCCCATGCCCTCGGCTATCCCGCGGGTCATCGTCGTCTTGCCCGCGCCCAGCGGGCCGTCGAGCATGACGAGGTCGCCCGCAGCCAGAAGCGAGCCGAGACGAACGCCGAAGGCGTGCATGGCATCGGCGTCGTCGATAATCAGTTCTTCCATAGCGTCACCCATGATAGCGTCGCGGAACCCTCGCCCCAAGGCGGGTGACAATCTCATACCCGATCGTTCCGCAGGCCTGCGCCCATTCGTCCGCGCTCGGCAGGTCTCCCGCCCCGAATAGGAAGGCCGTGTCGCCCGCCGTGGCCGCCTCGGGAACGTCGACGACGAACTGGTCCATGCACACCCGCCCGCGTATGCGAGTGCGGACCCCGCCGACGCTGACGGGGCCGACGCCGGATGCGGCGCGCGGGATCCCGTCGCCGTAGCCCAGGGGCACGACCCCCAAGCGCGTCGGCGCCTCTGTTTTCTCGGTGTGTCCATATGAGATCGGCGTCTGCGCGGGGACGCCGCGTTCGAGGATGAGGCTCGCAGAAAGCTCCATCGCGGGCGTCAGGCCGAGCTCGCGCGCCGTCGCCACCTCCGGATTGGGGGAAAGCCCGTACAGGACGATGCCCGGCCTGACCATGTCGTATCTCGCCGCCGGATGCCACAGAGCGCCTCCGGAGGCGGCGAGGTGAAGGATCTCCGGCTCGATTCCTTCTGAGCGTGCGGCGGCCCTGGCCTGCTCGAAACGCTCGATCTGCCTCTCGGTGGCCCCGGATTCGGGCTCGTCGGCCCGGGCGAGGTGGCTCCACAGCCCGACGACTGCCAGCAGCCCGTCGGCCTGAAGCGCCCTGAGCCTGCGGGAGGCCTCGGCGACGTCGGCGAGGTTGAATCCGCCGCGGGCCATGCCCGTGTCGACCTTGAGGTGGACCTTGGCAGTCGTGCCCGTTTCCCTCGCTGCCCGGGCAATCTCGTCGATCGCCCAGAAGGCGCCGGCGGACAATTCGACGTCTGCTCGCAGCGCCTGGGCGAGGGGCGCCCCGGGTGCGAAGATCCAGGTGAGTATGCGAGGCCCGGGGCCGACCTCTTCTCTGAGCGCAAGGGCCTCGCCAAGCTGGGCCGCACCGAGATAGTCCGCCGCGGGCGCGAGGGCGCGGGCGACCTCGGCGCGCCCGTGCCCGTACGCGTCAGCCTTGACGACGGCGAGAACGGCCGCTTCCCCCGCCGCCTCGCGGACGGAAGAAAGGTTTGACCGGATGGCCGAAAGGTCGATTCGGGCCTCGGCAGGGTAATAAGAGATCACGATTCCTCCCGCGCTGTGCGTGCGCATTCGTCAATTTTCTGCATGGGACGCCGGCCTCCGCTCACGCGGGCCCTCCGCATGTGGAAGGCTGAAGCGGAGGCACCCGGCGCGTGGTAGCCGGATCCTTCTTCTGAGCCGCCGCCCGCAAGGGCGGCCCGAACAACCGCCGGGACGTTTCGAACGATGTCGCTCGCCCGCATCGGCCCGTTTTCACTTGCAAGCCCGTGGACGCACGCGGCTGCGGCCGCGGCTCGCGCGGGCTCGAGGCCGGCGGCCAAGAGGGCGCCGAGCAAGCCCGCGTAAACGTCGCCCGCGCCCGCAACGGCCCGCCAGGCGGGGCCTGACTGCGCGTACACGGGGCTTCCCGGCGAAACGACGACGTCGACGGGGCCCTTGAGCACGACGGTCGCGCCCGTGAACTCGCTCGCCAGCTTGGCGGCCGCAGCCGGACACGCGGCGATGCCCTCGCGGGAGCCCTCGATTCCCAGGCGGGAGAATAGCGCCGCCAGCTCCCCGGCGTGCGGAGTGAGGACCGTCGCGGGCGTCATGCCACGCTCGGCCCAGGCGAGGGCGCCCGCGTCAAGGACGGCGGGCGCCGTCCATCCCTCGCTTCGGAGTCCGTCGACGATAGGCTCAGCGCGAGCAAGGGCTTCCCTGTCGAGCCCGGGCCCTATGACCCAGGCGTCGACGCGCCCCTCCCCCAGAACCGCTTCGGGACAGGACGAAACGACAGCCGAACCGAGCGTTCCCGCGTAGCGGACCATGCCGGGCCCCGCAGCCAGGGCCGCGTCGACGCACAGGAACCCCGCCCCCGGGTAGCTTGCCGAGCCTGCCGCGACGCCGACCACTCCCCTCGTGTACTTGTGCGAGGAGGGCCCGGGAACGGGCCACAGGAGCGGAAGGTCGGCACGCTCGATCGAGACGAGGTCGGGGCTGGGAAAGCCGGCGTCGATGTCGGCGACGTCAAGCGCCGCGCAGCCTGCGGCGCGGGCGGCGGCTGACAGGCAGAGCCCGATGTCCGCCGTTTCGACGCGCCCCGCATACCTGCGCGCAGGGTCGAGAAGGAGACCCGGCTTGGGCGCGCCCATCGTCACGGTGAGGTCGGCGCGCAAGATCGGGCCGGGCGCTGCGCCGTCGTCCGTTCCAATTCCGGAAGGCACATCGACGGCGACGACGAGCGGCCCGGCTCCGGCCGACCGTCCCGCCTCCGGCAGCAGCGCGGAGCCTTCCCGCGAGCCCTCGAGGCGTTCGACGAGCGACGCAAAAGGCCCGCGCAGCCCGCCGCGGGCTCCGATGCCCAGAATTCCGTCGATCCAGACGTCGGCGCGGGCCGCTTCCCGGACGACGGCGTCGATGTCGGCGACGTCAAGCACAGCGCAGCCTGCGGCGCGGGCGGCGGCAAGGCCCGCCCCATGCGCGCCCTCGGCGACGACCGCAGCGACGCCCATGCCTCGCCGGGCGAGGAACGCAGCGGCGAAAAGGGCGTCTCCCCCGTTGTTCCCGCGTCCGACGAGGGCGAGGGCCCTCCTGCCGTACGATCCGCCGAGAAGCCGCAAGACCGCCAGTGCAAGGGCGCCCGAAGCCCGCTCCATGAGGGGAACGCCCGCGGCCAAGAGCGGCGCTTCGGCCTCGCGGACCTTCCGGGCACCGAATGCCCGGATCATTCGACCGTCACGGACTTCGCCAGGTTGCGCGGCTTGTCGACGTCGTATCCCTTGACCGAGGCCAGCTCGCAGGCGAAAATCTGCAATGGCACGACCGTCACGAGCGGCATCATGAGCGTGGGCGTCGACCGAGGCACCCAGAAGACGCGGGTCGCGTAGCTTGCGGCCTCCTCGTCGCCTTCCTCCGCGATGACGATGACGCGGGCGCCGCGGGCCTTGACCTCTTGAAGGTTCGAGATGACCTTGGAGTGAAGGAGGGGGCGCCGCGGCGTCGGCACGATGACGAAAACCGGCAGCCCCTCTTCGATGAGCGCGATGGGGCCGTGCTTGAGCTCGCCGGCTGCGAATCCCTCGGCGTGGATGTAGGCAAGCTCTTTCAGCTTGAGCGCGCCCTCGAGGGCGACGGGGAAGCCCACGTGGCGGCCGAGGAAAAGAACCGAGGTGACGTCGGCCATCGAACGGGCGAGCGTGCGGACCTGCTCTTCTTCGGCCAGCACCTCCTCGATGCGGCTGGGCATCTTGCCCAGCTCGTCCAGATAGGTGGCGACTTCGTCGACGTATTTGTTCCCGCGGAGCTCGGACAGGTAGAGGCCCAAAAGGTAGCAGGCCGTGATCTGGGCGATGAACGCCTTCGTCGAGGCGACGGCCACCTCTGGCCCCGCGTGAGTGTAGAGAACCGCGTCGGATTCGCGCGCGATCGTCGATCCATGGGTGTTGACGATGGCGAGCACCTTCGAGCCCTGCTCGCGGGCGTGGCGAATGGCCATGAGGGTGTCCATTGTCTCGCCCGACTGCGAAATCGCCACAACAAGCGTCTTTTCGTTGACGACGGGGTCCCGATAGCGGAATTCGTGCGCCAGCTCGACCTCGACCGGCACGCGGCACCAGTGCTCGATCGCGTATTTTGCGACGTGTCCGGCGTATGCGGCTGTTCCGCAGGCGACGACGATGATCTTGTCCACCGAACGCAGAACCGACTCGTCGATGCGAAGCTCGTCGAGGTGGAGGCGCCCGTCGAGGCTCGTGCGCCCGCGCAGCGTCTCGGCCACGGCCTTGGGCTGCTCGTGGATCTCCTTGTCCATGAACGTCTCGTACCCGTCCTTCACGGCGGCGGAGAGGTCCCAATTGACCTCGAAGCGCTTGCCCTCGGCGGGCCTGCCCTCGAAATCGACCACCGTGACCTCGTCGGCGGTGATGCTGACCGCCGTGTCCTGGCCGAGTTCGAGCGCGTCCGACGTCGAGCCGACGAACGCCGCCACGTCCGATCCCAGGAAGTTCTCGCCCTCCCCCAGGCCGACGACGAGCGGCGAGTTCCTGCGCGCTGCGACGACCTCGGAGTCGCCGGCCATCCCCACGAGGGTGAAGGAACCTTGCAGACGCGAGGCCAAGCGGCACATTGCCGCAAGAAGGTTGCCGTCCTTCGCGTATTCGAGGGCGAGGTGGTGGGCGGCTATCTCCGTGTCGGTCTCCGACCGGCGAAAGATTCCCCGACGATCGAGTTCGAGCGCCAGTTCGGGGTAGTTTTCGATGATTCCGTTGTGGACGACGGCGACGGCGCCGTCGAAGCTGACGTGAGGATGCGCATTTTCATCCGTGGGGCCGCCGTGGGTTGCCCATCTGGTGTGTCCGATGGCGGCTGTGCCCGGGGGCAGCGGGCTATGAGCAAGCGCCGCCCGGAGGTTGTCGAGCCGACCGGCCCTTTTGACCGCGCTCATCCCCTCTGGTCCGGCGACGGCGACGCCGGCGCTGTCGTACCCCCGGTACTCCAAACGGGCGAGGCCCTCGAGAACGACGTCCAGCGGGCGGGAGCCCGCGGGACCATGACCGACGTATCCAACGATTCCGCACATGGCAGTAATCTAACCACACTCGGGCGCGTGTTTTAAGCCTGGTGCCCTACGTTTTTCCAAAGACGAATATTTGCCGCCTCCCGGGCCGCCCGGGCCCATCCCGTGCCGCCCGCCCCCTCGTGCAAGTCGCCCGCCCATTCGCTTGCCGCCCTCCGGGACGTCGTCGGCGGCCCCAAAGCGGCTCAACCCAACCAAGCACCCTCGCGCGAGCCTCCCATTCGGCATACCTCGCTTCGCGCTTCAGAAGGTACGACGTGTGCGCGGAGGCAGCGAAAAACGCCGTTACAATTGAATCCATGATCGCCCCCGCGCACATCGGGCCGAGCGCCACACCGCCCGCCTCCCACGTGATCGACTTCTCCTACGAAGAGTGGGCCAGGCTAGCGCAATCGACTCCCCTTCCGCTGACGCAGTCGGACATCCGCCGCCTTTCCGCCCTGGGCGACCCCATCGACCTCGATCAGGCCGACGCCATCTACCGCCCGCTGTCGGCCCTGCTGCAGATGTACACGGCCGAGGTCGGCGCGCTCCACAGAAAGACGTCGCATTTCCTCGGTCTGCGCGAGGAGCGCACGCCTTTCGTCATCGGAATCGCGGGATCGGTGGCGGTCGGGAAATCGACGACGGCGCGCCTGCTGCGCGAGCTGCTGCGGCGCTGGCCGGCAACCCCGCGCGTCGAATTGGTGACGACCGACGGATTCCTCTACCCCAATGCGGTATTGGAAGAACGCGGCCTCATGGAGCGCAAGGGATTCCCCGAGTCATACAACCGCCAGGCCCTCGTCGATTTCCTCAAAGCCGTGAAGGCAGGGCGGAGCGCCGTGCGCGCCCCCGTGTACGACCACATCATCTACGACATCGTCCCCGGCGCCTCGATCGAGGTCAACCGGCCGGACATCCTCATCATCGAGGGCCTCAACGTGCTCCAACCGGCCAAAACCGACGGAAGCGGGCGCGACCTGCAAGCCGTTTCGGATTTCTTCGACGTCTCAATCTACGTCGACGCCGAAGCCACGCACATCGAACAGTGGTATATCGAGAGGCTTTTCAAGCTCCGCGAGGTGGCCTTCAATCAGCCCGAGTCTTACTTTCAGCAATTCGCGACGATGAGCGAGGAAGAGCTGCGCGAACGCGGCGAATACATCTGGCGCACAATCAATCTGCCGAACCTCCTGGAGAACATCGCGCCGACGCGCTCGCGAGCCCACATCGTCTTGCGCAAGGGCGCGAACCATCTGATTGAAAACGTCATCATCAGAAAATTGTGACCGGCGCGGTCCGCTTCGACCGGAGCGGTTTGCTTGACCGGCGCGGCCTATTTCATTTCGGCGCTTTCCGCTTCGTCTTTTTCATCTCGGGCGTCGCTGGCTTCGTCTCGGGCGTCGCCGCTTTGGGCGTCGCTGCTTTGGACGTCACGGGCTTTCGTGCCGTCGCCTTTTGACCCGTCGTCCTGCACGTCGTCCGGCGCTCGGGCCGCATCGCCGAAGACTTCTTCGGGAGTCGAGGGCCCCGACGTCGTCCTCTCGATGACGATGTTGATGACGGCGCCCAAGGCGATTCCGCCGCTCACGCCCACGAGCATGGACAGAATGGGATGGCCGTTGAAGACATGCCCGGAGACGATGCCGATCAGCGCAGAGTAGGTAGACCAAATCGGCCCGGACAGCAGCGTCAGGGGGATGAACTTGTGGCGGGGGTATCCGGTTGCTCCGGCGATGAGATTGACCGCGACCCTGCCGATCGGGATGAAGCGGGCCGCGATGATGTAGAGGGGGCCCCGCCTCGCAAGGCCCTTCTGGGCGAAGCGAACGGCGACTTGCCCCTTCCCTTCGCGCAAAAAGCGAATGCGCTCCACGTTGTATCTGTGTCCGATGCCGAACGCGAGCTGATCGCCGAAGATCGCTCCGAGCGCTCCGGTGAGGATGAGCAGGTAAACGTTGGGTCCGTTGCTCTGAACGATGAGTGCCCCCAGCGCAATGATCAGGGTTTCCGACGGGAGAATCGGGAGGAAGCCGTCGATCACGCAAAAGACGAACAGAAAGAACAGGGTCCACAGTGAGGGCCCAAAATCCAAGACCCAGCTCTCGATGGAGTGAAACAGATCCACGTTGTCCTTTCCGCCGGTGAAATCGCTGCGATACGCTGGACAACCTTAACACCCGGCAATGAAGGGGCAAGAGAGCAATTCTCCCCAAAGAAGCGCCCCAGCCGCTGCTGACCGCCGGTAAACCGTCCCGAACGTCACGGGTTTCACATCTCGTAAGCGACTTGGCGTGAACACGGTCGATGCGCAGCCGCGCCGGCACCCCTGCTGGAAAACTGTACGCACCCTGCTGAAAAACTGTAGCTGTCTAAGTGAATTCCGGTTGACGGTCGGATCGAGCAGAGTGGGAGCTTGAAAGACTATCCTGATCTTGTCCGGCCGTTATAGGCGATTGCCGTTTCTCGAGGACACAGGGAGACTCAACATGACCAGCACCCCAAGGAAGAAGTCCCGTATTCTTGCGTTGGTGAGAACTACAATCGTGCTTGCCCTCGCTGCATGTCACATCGAAGCGACTGCGGAAATACGATCTACAGGTGAAACGAAGACAGTCATCATCTTCGAAGACAGTGACGACATGATGAGACGAATTCATAGAGATTGCACTAATCTTGTGAACTATCTCCCAAAGGGCGGAAAGTTTGTGAAGGATGCGAAGATAGAAGACATTACGCGACCAGAAGGTCATCTAAAATGTCGATCGACCTCGTATGCTCGTTTGGACAAAGAGAGTGAATTTATAGAAAATAAAGATGTTTATATATTCAATCTGTTGCCTTCGAAAGCTGGAAAACAACCAACGGGTCTACTTAAAACCACAACAGTGATTTCAATGCCAGGAAAGATTCTAAAGTCGAGCGCAGGAAGGGTAGAAGGCAATAAAGTCGTACTTGAAGGGCTCGATTTTCTTGGCACAGGTCTTTCCGTTACGTCAGAAAAGAAGAGCGGCGTTACGGGCGGTACCTTATCGCCCACTGCAAAGGCTGCCTCTTCAGAAAAGGAAACGAGCTCGGCGTCAGCTGCGGAAAGCGGCGGAGTTCCCCCTTGGGCTTGGGCGCTTATTGGAGTCGGCTCACTAGCCACGATAGCTGGCGTCACTGCTGCAGCAGTCAGACGGAGGCGCCAATTGCCTTCTGCACCTTGAACCGTTGCGGCGCTGACAATGATTCTTACTGCATGCCGCATCGACGGGACCATCGATCTGCGCGCGGATGGCAGCGTCAAAATAGTATTCGTCTTTGAGGACGAATAGGGAAATCGATGGTAATAAAATGGTTTTGAATACTGGAGAGACGGCGTTTCCGTCATATCGATGAAAAACCACTCCAAAACTCTTCATCTTCCAGTGTTTCAGGAAGAAAAACAAGGGCCGAAGCTTCCAAGAGCGACATTGATGGATACCGGAGATGGGGATAGGGTGTCATTGACGCAGCCAGCGCTGCCATGAGTGTTGCTATCGTTTTACTGGTACGGCGGAAGAAATGCCACTTTCAGAGCCACTAACAGCTTCCTGAACTGACGCGCGGGCCGGAGTCTCGTTGACTCATCCAAATCAAGCTGTCTAGGCACTTCGACAGAAGCCGCGGTGGAAACAGGCACACCGTACGCTCTGAGCAGCGCTGCAGCAGAATTCCGATTTGCTCCGCCCCTGCTTACGCTCACCTCGCGGTCACGACAAACAAAATGAAGTAACATAAAGCAGCACCAATACAGTTCGCGCACTTGGGAAACAGCAAGAAGCGCCCGCTCTTCGTGCTCGAAACCGTAGCCGTTAAGTGGATACCGCTTGGCGCTCGGATCGAGCAGAGTGGAAGCTTGAAAGACTATCCTGATCTTGTCCGGACGTTTTAGGCGATTGCCGTTTCGCGAGAGAGCACAGGGAGACTCAACATGACCACCCCTTCAAAGAAAAAGTCAAATGTTCTCTATGCTTTCTTGGCTCTATCAGCTTTCATTCTCATGGGATGCCGCACGGAGGCGACCATAGAGGTGCATGCTAACGGCAAGACCAAAGAAGTCCTCATTTTCGAAGACGACAACGGGCAGATGGCCTCAGTTGGCAGAACGTGCGAGAATCTAAAAAAAGTCCTCCCCGGAGTCATGAGGTTTGCGCAAGACGCTAAAATAGAAGACATCACCACTTCCGGAGGCCCCCTCACATGTAAGCTCACATCAGACAAGCCTTTGGAGATGCGAGATAAACTAGTTGACAACGGTGACCATTACACCTTTACGGTACCTAAATCGCCGATGGAAGCTACAGAAACATACGAAGGAATAAGGATAAAGTTAACGATTCAAATGCCCTCTAAAGTAACTAAAACAAACATAGGAAAAATTGAGGGCAATAAAGTAATTATCAATAACTTTGACTATCTCTCTACAGGCATTTCTATCACTTCCGAGAAAAAGGGAAGTGCATCGCCCTTTCCCGCGCCTACTGCCACCTCTGGTAAGAAATCGAATACTGCGACTTCGAAAGACGACAATGACGGATTCCCCGTGTGGGGATGGGGCGCCATTGGAGCAGCCGTCGCTGCAGCGAGCGCTGTTATCGCTTTACTTGCGAGGCGCAAGAAACGTCACCCACATAGTAATTAGCAACCCGAAGATCAAAGCACCGAATAACTTACTCATTGGTCTTTAAAGCCGGCAACTTAAGAGCTTCAACAGATGCCGTTTCGAGTTAAACCCACTAGTCCGTGGTGGCTCCCCGCGAAGGAGGCTATGAGTGCTGTTCTCGCTGTGACGATTGGACGCGGGAAGAAGGGGGCTAATCTTCAAGAACCCATAAACCAGAATGTGAAAGACCCTCTTTCACCCGCAACGGCAATCAGTAGGCGCACCCAGATGTTGCGTGTCTGGACGCAATTGCCTTCCTCCGCTGCCGAGCAACTAGCTTCGAATCCGAAGCGAGTCTCGGTGTCTGCCTCAGCGCTTTCTGCGCAATTCTAATGGCGGGAACGAATCAACCTAGGAGTTGATCATCGTATGCACACGATGTTTCCGGAACCCTGTAAAGCTGAAGCGAGCGCGCCGATTCCACGCAACGGTCAACTCCGACAAATAGCAATGCAGCGATTATCCTTATCTTGTCGGGCCTTTAGGCATTTGCAACTTTCCGAGAAGTACGGGGAGATCTGTCATGGCCACTTATAAAAGAAGGCAATCTCGGTTTCTTGCGTTGGCGGTAGCCGCAGTCGCGTTTGTCCTCACTGCATGCCGTATAGACGCGACTGTTGAAGTTCACACCGACGGAAGCGTGAAGACCGCTATGGTTTTTGAAGACACTGACGATACATTGACAAGCCTGAATAGGAAATGTGATAACCTCAAGAATCGCGCAGCCCTGGTAGGCAGATTCGCAGAGGCGACGATGGAGGATATCACTCCGCCCGGAGGACATCTGACGTGTAAAGCTGAATTAAACAAACCGTTATATGACGATGTTAGAGTCGAAACCGGGCGGAATACGTACTCGCTTATTTTCCCTCCATCAACGCTAGAAGTCGCGGAAGGCGACTACATAAAGCTCACAATTACGGTTATTATGCCAGGCAAAGTCATAAAAACCAATATGGGAACGATAAATGGAAACAAAGTAACTGTCAAAGGATTTAGCTATATAAAAGAAGGCATTTCAATTACATCAGAAAAGGGAGATTCCGCGACTTCCCCCAACGTATCGCCTAGTTTTTCAGCCAAGGAAACAAGCTTGGCACCATCAACACAGAAAAATGGGCTCCCCTTATGGGTTTGGTTAGTTATTGGCGTTGGCTCTGCGGTTGCGATAGTTGGCATCGCTGCAGTCGCAGCTAGCAAACGACGCCGATTCCCGAAAAGAAACGTGTAATTGTCCGTCTGCGAGCGACTCGATCCTCCTCGCTCCGATCCCAGCGACAAAGATGAAATCACTACATTTCACGGGCGGGGGTCGACGAGGAACTCTGTTTCCTCGTCGACCCCCGCCCGCGTTGCCATTCCTTTCCGAACCGGGCTCTAGTCGCTTTCTTTACGGCACCCCGCCTCGAGGAAGGTAATCCTCTTGTCGGTTTCGTAGGGAGAAACCGACTTAGGTTTGACCGGCTTTTCCCGTCTCCGCTTCCTCTCCTTGTCTTTTGCGCGGTTTGCCTCCCCGCGCCCAGTCAAGCCAGATAGAACACGCGAAGAAGACGACGAGCGACTTTCGGCGGATGATCGCTCAATGGACCGACCGGGACTGAGACGGGAGGCCCCGCTCCGCGTTGCGGAAGAGCTTGCTCTACGGCCTGCCATTGCAGTTCGGTTGGCCGCACCGGCCCCGCGAGAAGCGCTTGACCCTGTTGCCCTAGTCGAGGACTGGGCAGCTCGATCCGAGGTGCCGCCGGCGGTGGTACGAGTGCCGTAGGATCCTGCTTTTCCCGCCGAGGCCAGCGACGAAGTCGGGGTTCGAGCCGCAGTTGTTGTGCCCCGGAGGATGCCCGATCCTCGAGAAGACGAGGCTGGGCTCGACGCCCGAACCGCCGTCGTCGCCCCACGCACAATGCCGGTAGAACGGGCCGAAGAAGCCGAGACGGGTCTTGCTATACCGGTTGCCCCGCCGCGAGCCGGCATAGTGCGGGTGCCGGCTTCAGAGGACGTCGCCCGAACCGCGGTTGTCGCCCCACGCAGGATACCCGACGAACTCGGCATGGTCGCTCGCACTGTGACCCCCGACCGTGTGGGCAAGGCTGCCGAGGAGGGGGTCGCCGCCGCACGCGCGGCGCGCACAGCCTGATAGGCCTTATACCCAACCACAGCCGTTCCTCCGCCGATAGCGGCGGCCGTGGCCAAAGGACTGAACACCGCTGGCGGTGCCGTCGTTGGATTCAAGGTACGCGAACCTCCCGGCGCAAACGCACCGACTTGTCCAGGAGCATAATGCGACCCCTGCAAGGACACTCCGCTCGAGGCGCCGCCTCCGGGGTCATAACCGCCGCCGACGGAGCCCCCAGAGCTGCCAGCCACGACATTTTCCGGAGTGTGCCATTCGGTAGCCGACCGCGTCGGCCCTTGATAAGCAGCGGAGGCACCGCCGGGAGAACCGGTTTGCTCGCTACCACCCCCAATCCTGCGTCCGGCTTTAGGTGAGTCAGGATACGTACCATCATGCCCTGACGAGGGCACGGATTCAGGCTGGTCGGGAATGGAGCCGATCAACGCGTGCGCCTCAGCACCGAGAACATGCAGGACCTTCTTTGCCTGCCGATCGATCTCAGCGCGCGCAGCATCGACTTCCGTTTGAGCTTTTGCATGAATCATTGAGCCGATAGGGTCAGTCTTCCCCGCGCCGCCCAGCAGTTCAATTGCATTATCAATGCCCTTTAGCTTTGACTGGATCTCTTGGCTGCCGGTCTGAGCCTTTCTTCCGCTCTCGACGGCCTTGCCTTGGATCTCCGCGAGTTTATCGACCTTCTGGGCGCGGCTTTCGAGGGAGCTCGCAGGCCGTCCAGGCGGGCAGAAGCCGCCTGCGCGGTTTCGCCTTCCAGGCCCAAGTCGGCCGCCACGCGCCGATTGATCTCGGCGACCCGGCGCATCCGGGCAGAGACGTCCCTGAGGTCGTCGTTGGCCTGCTCGATAGGGTCGGTCTTCCAGACTTCGATGATCTTCAGGCGATCAGCATTAGGGGTTGCCATCACTTACCGCCTCCCGAGCCCGTCGCGCTTTGCGAGGATCCGGAGTTCCCAGCCCCCGATTGAGACGGCCCCAAGCCAGCGCCGGACAATCCGGTCTCAAGCGCTTGAGAAATCGTCGACTGCCCTCCCGCAGATTGGGAAGTCGACTGGCCTCCCGTGGATAGGGGAAACGAGCGAAGCCCCCGCCACAAAGCCTGCGCGATCGCCCCCATGCCTTGAGGCGGGGTGTACGTGAACTGGCGATCGAGTCTGTCGAGCGCGGCTGCGAACTCCGCACGCTCGGCGTCGTCCCGATAAGTGAAGCTGTCCAAGGAGGACCGCAAATCCTCAATCGTCGCCTTCTGCAGCTCCGAAAGCTGCTTCATTTCCTTGTCCACCGCGAACAGCGAGGTGTGCACCGGCGCCCTGAACTGCTGGAGCTCGTTGAGCCCCGACCAGCGGTCGTCGTCAGAGGGCGTGCACGCCCCGGTGTTCTGCAGATCCTGGCAGCTATTGCCCACAGCCGAGCTCAGAGAGGCCTTCGCCCCTTCGTACTCGGCGCCGGCTTGTTCCAGTTCAGCGATTTGACGTCTGAACTGATCCTTGTCCATTCTAAATATGGCCACGCGATCATCCTCCCTTGGCATTAGATATGTAAGAACTGCGTTTTACGCATATACAGTAGCAAAAACAGGATATCCCGTTCCGCCACAGTTACAGACTACCCCAAACACCCCCGTTTCGCGCGGCACACACACGGCGTTACGTGTTAGAATGACGAAGAAGTAAGTAGCTGCCTGAAGAATTTCTTTCAAACTCATCCACTCGACACTATCCTCAGCCGGCCCAAACAATCCACATGTTCGCGCCTCAACGAGGCAAACGTCCCAAACATATCAATTCGCGTACATCGCGTGTTGGCCGAGCGCAGACTCATTCGCCATAAATTGCAGGTTACGCGATTCACCATACACAATGAATCTGCACCAAAGAGGCTAAACTTACGCCCTAACTGATAAAGGGCATCATGGGAACGAGTTACATGCCCGAAGCCGGTGTGGCATCGACCGCTGGCGGCACGGATCCGACGCCAGGAATCCATGCCGATTTCGATTAGCAGCGGATGCGCCGCCCCGAGTCCCGAGACCGGCAGAAACCAATTGCCGGAGAAGCAGCGCTTGGCTCGGCCCTGCCGGAGGGGCCGAGCGCTTGGCTTGGCCCCTCCGAGCAAGCGTGAACAGGCGTGCCCTTCGGCAAATCCTCTTTAGATCGAGGCGCCGTGGAGCAGCGCCCATAAACAAGAATCCCGCGGAAAGGACTCCTTAGAGGCTGAGCCTCGACTTCACGACCTCTGCGAGGTTTGCCGCGACGGCGTCGGCCTCCTCCTGCGTTGCGGCTTCAACCATGACTCTCACGAGCGGTTCGGTGCCGGAGGGGCGGAGCAGCACCCGTCCCGTCTCGCCCAGCGCGCGCTCTGCCGAACTCACGGCCGCCGCGACTTCTTCGTCCGTTTCTGTGCGGCTCTTGTCGACGTCGGCCACATTGACGAGCGTCTGCGGGAGGCGCTGGACCACCCCCGCGAGGTCGGCAAGCGGCCGCCCGGTTCTCGTAACCTCGGCGGCCACGAGCAGCGCGGTTAGGGTGCCGTCTCCGGTGGTGGCGTGGTTGAGATTGATGACGTGGCCGGACTGCTCGCCGCCGAGCACATACCCGCCCGCGCGCATGGCCTCGAGGACGTAGCGGTCGCCGACGGCCGTTTGAACCGTTGCGATCCCCTCCTTGCGCATGGCGAGGATGAGGCCGAGGTTGGACATCACCGTCACAACGAGCGTGTCCCCCGCAAGTTCGCCGCGGTCCCTCATCGCAATGGCAAGCAAGCCCATGATCTGATCTCCGTCGACCATCGCGCCCGAGGCGTCCACGGCGAGGCAGCGGTCGGCGTCGCCGTCGAAGGCGAAACCGAAATCCGCCCTGGACGCCACGACGGCTGACTGGAGCTGTTCGGGGTGGGTAGACCCGCATTTGTCGTTGATGTTGTGTCCGTCGGGCGAGGCGTTGATGACGACGACGTCGGCGCCCGCCCTGCGCAGAGCCTCGGGGGCGACGGCGCTGGTGGCCCCGTTCGCGCAGTCGACGACGATTCGCAGGCCGGTCAATTCGACGTCGATCGACCCGACGAGGTGCTCGATGTAAACCGAGTCTGCCATTTCGACGGCGGATTCGATCCTGCCGACGCCTTCGCCGACGGGCCTGTCCCATTCGGCGCCGAGGAGGGCTTCGACCTCGTCCTCGATGGAGTCTTCGAGCTTGAACCCGCCGCGCGCAAAGAATTTGATGCCGTTGTCGGGCATAGGGTTGTGGGAGGCGGAGATCATCACGCCGAGGTCGATGTTCTGGGAGGCTGTGAGATAGGCCAGCCCGGGGGTGGGCAGCACATCGACTTGTTCGACGTCGACGCCGGCGCCGGCCAGGCCTGCCGCGACGGCCTGCGCGAGCATGGCCCCCGACAAGCGCGTGTCTCGGGCGACAACCGCCCGGGGGCGCCCCTCTCCGCCTTGTGCGAGAGCCCGAGCGGCGGCTTCGCCTAATTCGAGTGCCAGTTGTGCCGTAATCTGGCGATTGGCGAGCCCTCGCACGCCGTCAGTTCCAAAAAGTCGGGCCATGATTCCTCTCCGGTTCGAGAAAAGATCGCTGTTGTGACGATCCCAAGTATGGCACTGCTGCGCCCGCCAGCCGAACTCCTCCACAATGTGAGCCGGCGGAACGCTTCAAAACGCCCTGAATCACAAAACACATAAATACCGCTGTTCCGGGTTCGACACGGAAGTCGGCGTCGCAAAGGACGCCGTGCGCGAATTGGCGCCGGGCAGACGTCTCGCGTGCATTTGCGGAGGCCAACACCAGCCGGCGTTGAGGCAGGCACCTTGGAAATCGCTGTGTGAAGCAGGCACCCTGGAAAACATCAATGTGACGCAGACGCCCCGGAAAACGGTGGCGGCATGACAATTGTGGGCCCGTCGGTTCTTCCGACGGGCCCACAAAACGCCTGATTGCCTTTGGCGCCGACGGCCTGCGCGCCGTCAACCCTCCTTTCCGCTGCCCGGCGTCGAGAACGCCTCAGCAGCGGAAACAGATCAACGCTTAGAGAACTGCGAGGCCTTGCGCGCCTTCTTCAGGCCGGCCTTCTTGCGCTCGACGGCTCGGGCATCGCGGGTGAGGAAACCGGCCTTCTTGAGAGCGGGGCGGTTGGCCTCACGGTCGATCTCGTTGAGGGCGCGGGCAATTCCAAGGCGAAGTGCGCCGGCCTGGCCCGAAACGCCGCCTCCGTTGATTCGGGCGACGACGTCGAACCTTCCCTCGAGGTCGAGGAGGGCGAACGGCGAGCGAACGAGCTGCTGATGGAGCTTGTTCGGGAAATAATCGTCAAGCTTGCGCCCGTTGATCTTCCATTCGCCGCTTCCCGGAATGAGCCTGACGCGTGCAACGGCCTCCTTGCGGCGGCCGAGCGCCTGGCCCGGGGCTGTCAGGGATGCGCCCTGACCGATGCGGGGAGCTTCGCTCTCCGTGGTGTACGAGCCGCTGAAATCCTCGCTCAGCGCCTCGGCTTCAACTGTCGTTTCAGACATTCAATACGTCCTGTTCCTGAAAGCTCACTGAGCAATCTTCTTGAGCTCGAAGGTCTCGGGCTTCTGGCCCGCATGTGGATGCTCCGTTCCAGCATAAACCTTGAGCTTGGCAAGCTGCTTGCGTCCGAGGCGGTTCTTAGGGAGCATCCCGCGAACCGCCTTGACGACGGCGCGCTCAGGGTGCTTGGCAAGCAGCTCTGTGTAAGAGGTCGCCCTCAAACCACCCGGGTACCCGGAGTGGTGGTAGGCGAATTTCTGCTCGAGCTTCGAACCGGTCAGAGCGACCTTGTCAGCGTTGATGACGATGACGTAATCGCCTCCGTCGAAATGCGGGGCGTAGGTCGGCTTGTGCTTCCCACGGAGCAGGGTGGCAACGTGCGTTGCCAGTCGGCCTAGGACGACGTCGGCGGCATCGATGAGATACCACTTAGGCTCGACGTCGCCGGGCTTCGGTGAATACGTGCGCACGGGCGTAGCCTTCGTTTCTTATACTGGGACCGCACAGAAGCATGCGGAACCCACGGTCTTGCAAAAACTTTGTTGGACGCTGGCCGACGAGTGGGAAGGCATCGCGCGCAGCGTGCACAACAACTTAAAAGTGTACGTCCCCCCATGCTTGCCGGTCAAAGAAGCAGAGTGTGAGCTCGCACGCGTCGGCGAGACGATGGAACAGGGAGTGCAGAACCGACGGAAGCTGCTATCGTCGATGTGTGATGGAAACCAGTTTTGGCGGGCCGGAAAAGAGCCCCGGACTTCTGCTGTGGCGCACGATGCTGGTGTGGCGCCGCGAGGTAAACGCAGCATTGGCCTCCCTCAATCTCACGCATTCCCAATTCGTTCTGCTCACGTGTACGTGGTGGCTCGAAACCCACGGGGACGGCCCTGCCACCCAAGTCGCGATCTCCGACCTTTCGGGGCTCGACGTCAGGACCACGAGCCAGGGGCTCCGAAACCTCGAATTGGACGGCTTCGTCAAACGCGCCTCTGCCCCCGGAGACAAGCGGGCCCTCATCGTTGCGACCACCGAGAAGGGGCGCGAGGCCGGCCAAGCCGCAATAGCGAAGGTCGAAGAGGTCGACGAGCGCTTCTTTCTCCGCCGACGCCGCCTGCGCTCAGCGCTCCTCATGGAGGCCAAACAGCCTCGCGACGTTTTCGCGCCTGTAGGGAAACCTCGGCAGTCAGAGACTTCTGGCCAGGCCGAAGCTGCGGTGCAATCGGAGAGCCCGCGCCAAGCCTGAACATACGCGTAATCGAACATTCCGAACTGGGCAGCTGCCGCACAATCGCGCATTCCCGGCCGATCCCTCAATGTCTGCCAGCTCGGGCCGGCTCATCCCTTGACGGAGTCGTTGACCTGGAAGCCCTCGGCGGGACCGAAGCAGAATTGAGCCGATCCCCCGCCGCCCTGTCCGCTTCCGGGGGCGACGTCGAGCAGTGTGAACGTTCCGACCCCGTTGTGGGTGACCGATTGCCCCACTTCGAGGTGTTTGTTGATTCCCGACGCCCTGTCGCCCCCGATCAGGCCCAGCTGCCCTTTTCCGTTTTCTACACGAATGCCCGTTGCCACATAGCTGGGGCCGTTGGGCGCCCCTGGGTAGAAGGGGCCGCCTTCATGCAGGGTGACCATGTACTCGCTGTCTGCACACATTTTTTTCTGCCCTTTCTGGGATGTCGAGTTCGGCGATGCGCTCGCCGTCGGCGCGCCTGTCGCAGGCGTTGTTTGCTGACCGCCCGGAATCGGGCGAACCGCGGTCGGAGCCGTATCGACTGCCGTCGGGGCCGTGTCGATCGCGGTCGGGGTCTCCGACCGCTGATTGGATCGCGGCGTCGTAGATGCGGAGACGGTCGGATCCGGGGCTCCTCCCCCGCATCCGGCGAGTCCGGCGAACACAACGGCGCATGCCAGCGCTTGCATCATCCGTCTCATTTGACGCTCCCGATCGTCGTGGAGCCGTAGTACTTTTCGTAGTCTTCCCAACTCATGGTGAAGGTCCCGTCGACTTCCCTTCCGGTTTGATCGTTGTTGTGTCCATGCGGATTGGCCAGCGTCACGCCGTTTTGGTCGGCATCGACAACCATATAAGCATGCGCGCCATAGAGTACGACATTCGTTTTCTCGCCGTTGGGAAGAGTTACGCCGACTTCAGCCTTGCCGTCGTCGGGGAAGTTCTCACGGGGCGCGCTTGCAGTCTCCGCAGTCACCGGATTGGAGCTGTTCGCGGCATTGATGATCTCCCTTCTTTCATTCGAAGAGTATCCCCCTTGCCCACTTACGTCCGAGGCCGGATTGTTCGTCAAATCCTGAGTGGCTTCATTTGGCCACCCGCCCGATATGCCGTTGTCCTTTCCCGAGTCGAGGGCGCCTCCGGGATGCTGTTGTCCGTATGCCGATTCGAGAATAGAGGCGTAGTTCGGCTTGCCGTCCGGCCCCGTCACGCCGTTGGCATAGACGTCGTCGACGAAGACCGTTCGAGACGCCTTGGCATCGGGATGAAGGGGATCGTCGTAAACCGTCACCATGAAACCGTCGGGCTTCCCGTCGGGGCCGTAGTGCACCTTGATCGAATCCTGAATGGTCTGACGCCCCTCGGGGCTCTTGGTCAGCGCCATGATGGCCGCAAGATAGTAGCAGTCTCCGATGCCGTGCTGCTGAATGTCCTCGTAGCTCATGTTCCCGGAGGCGATTTGGGCGTTGATCGCCTCTATCTGCTCGGGCGAAAGGCCCGACCTTCTCCCGATGCCATTCCCATCGGGAACGCCGGCCTCTATGTGAAGGGCTTCACGCAAACGGGCTGCGCATTCCGTGGCGGCGCCTTTCGCTTGTTCGACATACGAATCGAAAGAAGCCTTGTTTCTATCCGCTTCCATCTGAAAGAACGGGTAGCTGACCAACTTCGTAACCGGATCCAGACCTTCGTACTCGGCGTCGAGCGCATCATTGCTCGCCTTGAGGTCCGCCACGGACTTCTTGTAGCCGTCGAGAGCCCATCCGTAGACCGACAGGGCATCGGCGGCTTCATTTGCTCCGTTGCTGAGCGTAGAGAGATCGTCTGACTCGGTCTGAACGCCCCGTTCGAAACTGTCACGCGACTCCCCTGCCCACTGGGGTGCAAGCGATCCCGCGTTCAGGCAGGATACCCGAATTTCGGCCACTCTTTCCGCGTATTCCTTCCAGCTCCGCGAAAGGGAAAATACGGCCGCAGGATCACCCTGCAGCTTGCCGACGGCATTGCTGAAGGTTCCCATAAGATCAATCCTCCCGATCCGCGCTGCCGTATACGTCTGCCGCATTCCTCTCGAATGCTTGTCTGGATGCGTCGTCGGAGGCCTCAAAACCCGCCGTCGTTTCATGCACAGCCTCGGAAGCCCGTTCGATCCAATCCGCGACTTCCACGGCGCGCTTCTTTGCGTCGCCGCGAACCCGCACTGAAGCCTCCACTAGGCCGAAGCTCCCGAGAGAGCCAACGGAGCCCCCTATCGGACCGTCGAGTTCGGTAAGCTGCACCGAGAGATCTTCCAAACGCGCTCCCAAACCCTTCATCTCACCGGGGTCGAGCGACGAAGTATATGGCATGGCCTCTCCTTTCTCACGTTTTCAAACAAATCGAGTCGCCTATTTGAAAAGCTTGGACAATCGCTTATTAAGCTAAAGTATTTCTTAGTTTATCGCGAGCCATGGAGAGAGTCGATAGCTCAATTGGACACAGGTACCCGCCGATTGCCGCCGCGCACCCACTCGCGCACCGCGGTGGCGCTCACCGCGAGCACCACGAAAACCGACACTCCCGTGAGTATGACGTCGGCTAGCTTCGAGAAATCGAGGAGCAGAAGATGGGAGAAGGCCGTGATGGAAGATATAGTCATGAGACCGACCCAAGCCCACCTCTGCCTGGCCGCGGTCAAAAGCCACAGCGCGAATTCAACCGCCGGCATGACCAGTTTCGAAGCGGTGACCTGAGGGTCCACCGCTACCTGGATGCCGGCAAAAATGAATCCCCACAGCGCAAGCGCCCCTGTGAAAAGAAGCGGCAGCGGCGGAATGTGGTGGCGGGCGACGCTTTTGTCCGGGCGGGGCATTTGCGGGGCGGGACCGCGTTCGGACGCGCCGCGCACGTCGAGAACCGGAAGGTCGCCGTCGGTGTTGATCGCGTCGCCGCCGCCGTTTCGAGAGTGGTAGGCCGCGGAGAACTTGTCGATGACGGCGACGTCGATCTTCGGGTCGGCGTACCTCAGGGTGTCGATGATGAAATCGCGCTCGGCGTCGGTGTCGGCGTCGACCTTGTGCGTAATCTGCCCGGTGAAAAGCGAAAAGCCGACCGACCTGTCATAGGTTCCAGCCGCGAGGAAGTCCACGCGCTGCCCGCCGGGAAGATGCCATCCCTCGGGAGTCGGCCAGAATCTGACATGGTGGCGCCTCGATGCGTTGCCGTCGACCTCCTTCTGGTAGGCGAAGGCCTGCTTGCGTCCAAAAAGGTAGAGGTTCGACACGGGCGCGGATGGGTACGGCCTCTTGAACAAGGAGGAGACGACGATTCCCCATGACGAGCGCACGGTGACTTCGTCGGCGAGCACCCACCCGGCAGCCTGCATGCCGGCGTGGATGTCGTCGGCCGTTCCGTCGACCGCCAGGTTGACGGGGTCGCCCAGCACGCCGTCGCCCGTTCGGGTGCGTCCGATGAAATAGTCGGGAACGTACAAGAGGGTGAGGATCTGATGGATGCGCGGAACGGCCAGATAGGCGCTAGTCGCCCAGAAGGCGACGAGGTTGAGGACCCACAGGGAATCGCCTGGCTTGGCGTGCACGGCCATTTCGGTTGCCAGCCATCCGACGAAAACCAGCGCGATGACTACGTACAAAGCCGCCACTGCGTCCCATATCGGGGTGCGTTTGCGGCCGCTGACCTTGCGCGGCCTCGTCCTGTATTCGGGCGGCTCTGCCGGAATCGGATAGCGGGCGTCGGCGACGTCGGCTCGCCCCGACTCCGTCGCCCCTGCCTTGTCCCCGCTCAACTCAGTCCCTTCCCCGAGGCGGCGTCTCCAGCGCCGCCGGCGTCTCCTTCGGGTTCGCGGTCTTCGACCGTCTCTCGCAAAGCCCGGGTCAGCCGAGCCCTGGCTGCGAGCTGCGAATCCTCGGGATATTCAACCGACTCCAAAGTGAGCGGATGCGGCGGGGCGACGGCGACTTCCCCGTTGCGCGAGCGCTCTTCCAGGCGTCGGGCGGGCCATTCTTCGTCGCGCCGGCCGGCGCCCACCTTGAGCAGCGACCCCACGAGCGTGCGAACCATCGAGTGGCAGAAGGCGTCGGCCCGCGCGGTCACCTCGACGAGGCCGCCCTTGCGTTCGACCTTCAACTCGAGGAGCTCGCGGATCGTCGTCGCCCCTTCCCGGGGCTTGCAATAGGAAATGAAATCGTGTTCCCCCATCAGCTTGCGCGCAGCGGCGCCCATCGCCTCGACGTCGAGCGGCTCGCGAAGCCACAGAACGTCGCGGCGCCGCAGCGGATCGAAACGGGCGGGGTCGTCGCACACCCGGTAAGAATAGGTCCGGGAAAGCGCGGAAAACCTTGCGTCGAAGCCTGCGGGCGCGAAATCCACGCCGGTCACCGCGACGTCCGAGCTTCCCTTCGACCCCGGCGACTCTCGCGCCAGCAGCGCGGAAAGCCTGCGCATGATCGCCTGGCACGGGTCGCCTGCGCGCCGCGCCGCGCGTGCCAGCTCGTTTTCACTCACGTCGACGTGGGCGACCTGACCGCGCGCGTGGACGCCGGCGTCGGTCCGCCCGGCGACGGTCAGTGCGTGCGAGCCGCCGGTTATGAGGTTGAGGGCTTCCGTCACCGTCCCTTCGACGGTTCGCAGACCCGGCTGGACCGCCCAACCATGAAAGTCAGTGCCGTCGTAGGACATGCGAAGGCGGAGCCGATGCGCTACCGTCGAATCCATGACGCCAGTGTCCCACACCTCGCATTCACATGCGCTGCCCGAGCCTTCCCGCGAGTCGAATCCGCTGACTCTGGCCGTGGACTGCGGAGGCGGCGGGATCAAGACCTCCCTCCTTGACCTCAACGGCTTCCAGGCGGCCCCTCCTCAGCGCACGGCAGTGCGGTATCCTTTCTCGCCCGAGGATCTGCTCGGAATCATAGAAAGCCATGCGTCGCAGGTTGAGCGATTCGAACGGATCACCCTCGGCATGCCGGGTATGATCCGGCGCGGCGTCGTCGTCTACACTCCGCACTACATTCGCAAGGCAGGCCCCCACACGAAGCTCGACCCCGAACTTGAGACGGCGTGGAACGGCCTGGACATGGAGTCGGCCCTGCACGCGCGTTTCGCCGTTCCTGCGCTCGTCCTCAACGACGCCGAGGTCGCCGCTGCCGGCGTCGTTTCGGGCGAAGGGGCGGAGCTCGTCATGACCCTCGGCACGGGGCTCGGCTGCGCTTTCGTCGACGGCGGACGCCTCGCCCCCCACCTGGAGATTTCCCACGCACAGATGCGGTGGGGATTGACGTACGACGACGTCGTCGGCGAGGCCGAACGGATACGGCTCGGGGATTCGGCGTGGTCGCGCCGGGTGCTGCGGGCGATCGACACGCTGTGGCCGGTTTTCCGGTGGGACCGCCTCTACATCGGGGGCGGCAATTCGCCGCGGATCTCCGCCGCCGCGCGCTCGCGCCTGGGCGAGAACGTGCTGTTCATCCCGAACGCCGCCGGCATGAACGGGGGCGTGCGGGCATGGGCCCTGGCCAAACCGCACACGTAGGCCGCTCTACGGCCGGCAACCGAATCAGGCTAGCAGCAGCCCGTCGTCACGCCGTCCTCGGCGGCTTCGCTGCGCGCCCGCCAGAACTCGCGGGCAGGTATCGGCTCGCAGTCGGGGTGCTCGCGCCGATGCCGTGCGACGTACTTTTCGTACGCCGACTCCCCCGTCAAATCGCGCCAGAATGAGCGGAAAGCTGCGAGCCCGCGGCGAAGCCCCGCAAACGGGCGGCGCACGCCCTTTGCCGTCTCACCCATTTTTAACTTCCTCATTTCCGTCCCTGCTTCGGTCCTCGTTTTCTTCCTTTTTCATGCCGGGAATGAGGTTCGGATCGCCGACGATCGCGTACTCCTTGACCAGTTTCTTGTCGAGCGGCGTGGCGATCATCGCCGTCGGGGCGAAGAAATTCGACTCGACGTAGGGATCCTCCGACGTCGTCGTGTCGCCCGTTCGAATCGTCTTGGCCACGCGCAACGCAGCGCAGACCACGACGAAGGCGACGGCGGCGAGGAAGACGATCGAAAGGGTCCCTTGAATGAAGGTGTTGCGGATGACAGCTTTTGTCTCCGAGATCTTCCCCGGATCCGCCAGCCCCGGGAGGGCCTTGCGCGCATCGCGCCATTGCTGCCAGTAGCCGACCTTTGGATCGGTGGAGAATATCTTCTCCCACGACGCCGTGAAGGTCACGGCTGTGTCGAAGGCGAAGGGTATGAGCGGTATCCACACGTACTTCGTGTACCCTTTTCGCACAACCATCACGGTCACCAGCAGCAAGGCCACAGCGGCTATCAATTGATTGGCGATGCCGAAGAGCGGGAACAGGGTCTGGATTCCGCCTCGCGGGTCCGTCACGCCCATGAGCAGCAAGGAGCCCCAGGCCGCGACGACGGCGGCCGTGGCGCCCCACGCTCCCGCCCGCCACGACGGGTCTTTGAACTTTGGGAACAGATTTCCGAGGGCGTCGGACACCTGGAATCGGGCGACTCGGGTGACGGCGTCGACGGCGGAAAGGATGAACAGAGCCTCGAACATGATGGCGAAGTGGTACCAGAAGCCCATCATTCCCGATCCCCCGCCGATCTGGTGGAGAATATGGGCCATGCCGACCGAAAGCGTGGGCGCCCCGCCGGTTCGGGAGACGATTGACGGCTCGCCGACGTCTTTGGCGACCTGCTTGAGGGCTTCGGCTCCGGTGTACGTCTTTTCGTTTCCTTTGTCGTCGGTCGACTCCCACCGCGGAACGACCTTGTTGCCGTGGACGTCGGTCACCCCGAGGTTGCGCACGGCCTTCGATGTGATTTCCTCCCGGTCCTTCGTCGTTTGGGTGATGTTAGTTCCGGCGAGTTTGTCGACGGTTGCCTCCGAGGTGTTCATCCCGAAATAGATGCCCTGGTTGAGGGAGGCGGCGGCGGCCAGCGCCATGATGGCGACGAAGGATTCCATAAGCATTCCTCCGTAGCCGATCATCCGGGTTTGGGATTCCTTTTGAACCATTTTTGGAGTGGTTCCCGAGGACACCATGGCGTGCATTCCCGACAGGGCGCCGCAGGCGATGGTGATGAAAAGGAACGGGAAGAGGGTCCCGGCGAACACCGGGCCGTCGGTGTTTCCTGCGAATTCGGTGACCGCGGGCATTTCGACGAGGGGCCGGACCACGACGATGCCCGCCGCCAGAATGACGATCGTTCCGACCTTCATGAACGTCGAGAGGTAGTCGCGGGGCGTCAGAAGCAGCCACACCGGAAGGATGGCGGCGAAAAAGCCGTAGATGATCATCGCCCACACCAGCGTGGTCGGCGAGAGATGAAGGTATTCCCTTCCGAAATCCGTGTTCGCGACCCATCTTCCGGCGAAGATCGCGACGACGAGGAGGGCGCAGCCCGCGATCGAGACCTGCGTGATCTTTCCCGGCTGGATGTAGCGGAGCCACAGCCCCATTCCAAGGGCGATCGGAATCGTGCAGCCGACGGAAAAGACGCCCCACGGGGATTCGGCGAGGGCGTTGACGCAAACCATCGCAAGGACGGCGAGGACGATCATGAGCATGACGAGGACGACGACCATGGCCACCGTTCCGCCGACTCGTCCGATTTCGTCGCGCGCCATTTGGCCGAGGGAGCGCCCGCCTCGCCGCATGGAGAAAAAGAGCACGAGCATGTCCTGGATCGCCCCGGCGATGCACACGCCGAAGATAATCCACAGCGTTCCCGGGAGGTATCCCATCTGGGCGGCCAGGACCGGGCCGACGAGCGGGCCGGCGCCGGCGATGGCGGCGAAATGGTGGCCGTAGAGCACCACTCTGTGGGTGGGGTCGAAATCCTTGCCGTTGTTGACTCGTTCCGCGGGGGTTGCGTTGGAGTCGTCGGGCCGCATGACCTTGCGCTGGACGTAGAGCGCGTAGAAGCGGTAGGCGATGGCGTATGTGCACACCGCGGTTATGACGAACCATATTGTGTTGACCTCTTCGCCGCGCACGAGGGCGAGCATCGTCCACCCAAGCGTGCCCATCGTGGTGATCGAGATCCACAGCGCGATTTTCGGGAGCGTCCACGAGTTGTCGGGTTTGACGCCCACAGGAACGCCGTCTTTGTTTCGAATGACGAGTTTCTCTTCTTCGGCCGTGTAGGCCGGCAGGTCTGCGGTGACCGTGTTGTCCATGAGGAAATCCCTTCTCATTCCACGCCGAACTTGAGGGACGTCGCCGGCGTCGCGGTGGCGTCATTGCAAGCCTAGCTGCCTCCACCGCCATAGCCAAGCATTCTTCGAATTTTGCTCGGGGCTGCCGTGGAACTCTGTTCGGGATAGCGGGGAAACTTCGTCCGAAGTCGCTGTGAAGCTTCGCCTAGCATCACGAAGAAACGACCGTCGAAAGTCGCTGTGAAGCCTCTCCTGACATCACGAAGAAACGACCGTCCGAAATCGCTGTGAAACTTCGCCTGAGGTCATCGTGAAAAACGGAGCGGGGCGCATGTGCGCCCCGCTCCGGATTGAGGATTTCGCGCGATGGGCTCGCGTGAGGATCACTTGGGCTCGTCAGCCTCGGCGTCCTTCTTGGCCTCGGCAGCGTCCCTCTTGGCCGCAGTTTCCTTGACCGCCTCGTCTGCCTCCTTGGATTCGACGGCGTCGGCCGCGGTTTCGGCGGCCTCCTCTGCGTCGGCGCTTTCCTTGGCTTCTTTCGCGAGCTTTTGGGCTTCTGCCGCCTTCTTGGAGGCTTTCTCAGCTTCGCGGACCGCTGACTGCTTGGGCGAGACCTTTTCCGTCACGAGTTCGATGCGCGCGAGCGCCGCGTTGTCGCCCTTGCGGTTGCCGAGCTTGATGATGCGGGTGAATCCGCCGTTTCGTTCGGCGAACTTCGGCCCGAGCTCCTCGAACAGGATGTAGGCGAGCTCGCGGTCTTGGAGGACGCGAAGGGCGAGACGGCGGTTGTAGGTGTCGCCGCGCTTGGCCTTCGAGATCAGTCGCTCGATGTGGGGCTGAACGGTCTTGGCGCGAGTCTGGGTGGTTGTGACCGCACCGTGGCGGATGAGGTCCTTGCACAGGTTCGCGATGATGTGGCGCTGGTGGGCGGGCGAGCCGCCCAGACGCGGGCCCTTAGTGGGCTTGGGCATAGTAGTGTCTCCTATGAAAAATCGGGCTTCAGCCCTGCGAGTCGTCGCTGAACTGCATCGTATAGCTCTCCTCGCCGAAGCTGGAGACGAAACCAGCGGGCGAATCTTTCAGGCGCAGGTCGAGCTTGAGAAGCTCGTCCTTGACGTCCTCGATCGACTTCGCGCCGAAGTTGCGGATGTCGAGGAGGTCGGCCTCAGAGCGTTGAATGAGTTCACCAATGGTGCGGATGCCTTCACGCTGCAGGCAGTTCTGCGAACGGGCGGGAAGGTTGAGAATCGTGATGGGCCGCTGCAGGTCCGAGGACTGGGTTTCGACGACGGGCGGGGGGCCCAGCTCGATTCCTTCGACCTCGTTGTTGAGCTCGACGCACAGCCCGAATAGCTCGACGAGCGTCTTGCCGGCGGAGGCGAGCGCGTCCCGCGGCGTCGTCGAAGGCTTCACTTCGACGTCGACGACGAGCTTGTCGAAGTCTGTGCGCTGGGCGACTCGGGTCGCCTCGACTTTGTAGGACACCTTGAGAACGGGCGAATAGATCGAATCGATCGGAATGCGGCCGATTTCGTCCTCTTCTCCCTTGTTCTGCGCGGCGGAGACGTAGCCTCGACCGCGCTCGACGGTGAGGTCGATCTCGATTTTGCCTTTATCGTTCAGCGTGGCGATGTGGAGGTCGGGGTTGTGGATCTCGACGCCGGCGGGCGGCGTGATGTCAGCGGCCGTGACCTCTCCCGGGCCCTGCTTGTGCAGGTACATGAGGACCGGCTCGTCGTTTTCCGAGGAGACGACGAGTTCCTTGAGATTGAGGATGATGTCTGCGACGTCCTCTTTGACCCCCGCGATCGTGGAGAACTCGTGGAGGACTCCGTCGATGCGAACCGATGTGACGGCCGCGCCGGGGATCGACGAGAGCAGGGTGCGGCGCATGGAATTGCCAAGCGTGTAGCCGAAACCCGGCTCGAGGGGTTCGAGGATGAACCGCGAGCGGTACTCCGAGACCTGCTCTTCGGTGAGAACAGGGCGCTGTGCGATAAGCACGATTCTTTCCTTTCATGGACGCCCGCTATTTGACGTCCAGTCGCCCGCAGGCCATCCGTCCGGCCTGCGGAGTGCGGATATCCGCTTGGGGCCCGCCGAGGCGGGCCGTGCGTCACACGCGGCGACGCTTCGGTGGGCGGCAGCCGTTGTAGGCTTGCGGCGTCACGTCGGAAATCGATGTGACCTCGAGGCCCGACGCGGTGAGGGAACGGATCGCCGTCTCACGGCCGGAGCCGGGTCCCTTGACGAAGACGTCGACCTTCTTCATTCCGTGTTCCATGGCGGCGCGGGCGGCGTTCTCCGCGGCGAGCTGCGCAGCGTAGGGCGTCGATTTGCGCGAGCCTTTGAAACCGACCTGGCCCGAGGAGCACGAGGCGATGACGGCGCCGTTCGGGTCTGTGATCGAGACGATCGTGTTGTTGAACGTGGACTTGATGTGGGCCTGACCTGCGACGACGTTGCGGCGCTCCTTGCGACGCGGACGGCGGGAGCCGGAAGAGGCCTGGCGGGTCTTGGGGGGCATGATCTACTCCTACTGCTTACTTCTTCTTCTTGCCGGCGACGGTGCGCTTGGGACCCTTGCGGGTGCGCGCGTTCGTCTTCGTGCGCTGGCCGTGGACGGGCAGGCCGCGGCGGTGCCTCAGGCCTTGGTAGCAGCCGATTTCGATCTTGCGGCGAATGTCAGCCTGAACCTCGCGGCGCAGGTCGCCTTCGACCTTGTAGTTCTCGTCGATGTGCTTCTTGAGCGCGACGAGCTGGTCCTCGGTGAGGTCGCGGACGCGAACGTCCGGGCTGATGCCGGTGGCCGCGAGCGTTTCCGCCGAGCGGGTGCGGCCGATGCCGTAGATATAGGTGAGCGCGATCTCAACCCGCTTTTCGCGAGGAAGATCGACGCCGGATAGACGTGCCAATTTCTTAGCTCCTTGGTAGTCCGAAGGTGTGGAACACTGCCTCTCCCCCGCTGAACAGCGGAGCCCCGGCCTTCGGTCCGGGGGTTGCCCTGCGGCGGGCAGTGCGGTTGACGCGGGAAGACCCGCTGCGCCGGGTCACCCTTGGCGCTGCTTGTGCCGCGGGTTCTCGCAGATCACCATGACGCGGCCGTGGCGACGGATCACCTTGCACTTGTCACAGATCTTTTTGACGCTGGGCTTGACCTTCATTGCTGTACTTCCTTGCCGTCAGAACACTGGCGGCGATAGAAAATCGGGGCTCACTTATAGCGGTACACGATGCGCCCGCGGGACAGGTCGTAGGGAGTCAATTCGACTACCACGCGGTCCTCCGGGAGAATCTTGATGTAATGCTGGCGCATCTTGCCGGAGATGTGAGCGAGCACAACGTGCCCGTTCTCCAGCTCGACGCGGAACATCGCGTTCGGGAGGGCCTCGACGACCGCCCCCTCAACCTCGATGACTCCATCCTTCTTCGCCATAACCCTCGCTAACACTCCGATCGGCCCCGCACCGGGTTGCGCGGTTCCGAGGCAGACCTGCTTTTGGGCAGGACGTACCAACGATCAATATTACACGGACCGCCTGCTTGAAGGTAGCGGCGATCCGGTGCAGTAGATCACCGAGGGCCAGCGCCTTTCCCGAACGACTCGCCCATCACGCTGCGCGGTCGTGACGCTCAAAAGCTTCGCACATTTCCGAAACGGCCCCTCGAACAGCTTTCCCCTCGTCCGCCCAAAGAATCCCCATCTCCACTCGGGGCGCCCTGTTCCCATTCCGAGAGCCCTTCCCATTGCATGTCAGGAGCGCTCGTTCCGCCGCCTGTCCGGAACACCCTTTCCCGTCTGAGAATGTTCTTTATAACAAAAGAGGCGAAAGTCGATTTCGCTCTTCCATCGACGGCGGAATGCCGGTAAGCTCTCAGACGTAAACATCTACGGATCGGGCGACGCGGAAGAGCCATGCGTCTCTAGGCGCTAAGCGCCGAGGCGCTTGCCACCTACACCGAAACGCTTGGCGTCAGGCGGCGGAGTCCATGCCGCCGGACGTCGAAACGCATACTGTCAAACCCTGAGAAACACATATCGTCAAACCTTACAACGAAAAGGACATTCCAATGGGCGAGCTCAAGTTCGATCGCGACAAGGCAGGAATCAAGGCCATCGCCGGATGGGACGACGCGGACTACTACAACGGCGTCGGCAAAGGCATCGACGCTTGCATCGGCGATGTCGTAAAGATAGCCGTAAGCCTGCCAACCGACACAGTTAACGCCGGATGGAAGACCGACAACAACGGGACGAGCGCACTGAGGAAGACGCTCGACTGGACGATAAAGCTGTTCGCCGGCGCCGCCCGGGAGATCGCCGACGGGTGCGCAACCCTGGGCTCGGGAATCAAGTCGGGAATCGAGAACTTCGACTCCCAGGAGAACAACTCGGCGACGCGCTTCGACATGCTGCAATCCTCTCTGCCCAAGAAGTGACGGCTTTCGCAATGCATGCACATAGACATTTCATGACGCACACGCCCGCATGCCCGCCGGCCGAAGATGAATCGGACAAAGACCGAACGGGCCAGACGACGCCGAAGCCCGCCCGACCCCGCCGCGGAAGCACGACCACACGGGCGCGCCCTTTCCACGCAGTCGCAGGGCTGCTGTCCGCATTGCTTCTGCTGGTCGGCGGCTGCGCCTCACTTAACGTCGATTCGAAGGATCTTGTTCTTGCCGTCAAGTTCGACAACGACGATTGGGGTAAACCGGACGATTTCACACATGGACGTAGCGAACAATCCGGAATACCCCATATCCTTCTTAAAATGAAACTAAAAGGGTCCGAAACTGGATCGATTCTATCGATACGTTCAAGGAAAATGTCGCACAGCGAAAAGACCTTGCGAAAACAGCTAATTAGAGAAAACGGGATACCCGGGGCGCACAAGTTAGAAGTTAGACCGTTTAAGCATCCAAGAAAGATAGGAGGCCGAGATGCGTACGGTTACTCCTATTTTGAAAACGATTTCAAAAGATGGGCACAGGTATGGTACGTCGACTGCCCAGCTGGCTACTTTTGTGAAGTATATGTTGAAAGCCCAGTAGAAGCAGAAAGACTTGATCCGCAGATCACTAAAGTCTTGGATGACATCCGGTGGACGCGAAAGCATATCACCGACCCGACAACCTACTAGATTTTCCTTCTATTAGATTCTCCTTGCTCGGCTTTTCGGAACGACTCTCTATGAGTCTCTTCAATCGCGTGCTTTGTGGACGTTGCTGGAGTAATGTCAGCCTGCCGCTCTTTGGTCCAGTGAGAATGCTTGGCGAATTGGAAGGCTTCTTGCTGAGTAGCGCGGCGTTTATGGGGCCGTTCGCCTCGTCGATAATGTCCTTCCTTGGGATATAGGCGACCCGGGACCGACGGGGACCCCCGGCGGCTTCCCGGAGGTCAAATTCAGCGGCACAGGCTGGAAGGAAGGAACCGAGAACGATGTGCTTCCCCACGGCGGAGACACCGGCCAGATCCTCTACCGCATCAAAATCACACAGCTCAACGCCGGAGCGATCCTGTCCATCGACTTCCGATACTCGAGTCCGACGCCTCGCGTTCCTCGGGACGAAGTGCTCGAAAGATACGTGAAAAACGACGTCGAGGGAAGGGAACGGCCGACGGCTTTTGACAAGCCTATCGACATCGGGGGCCGTCAAGCATTATGGCTTCAGCTTCTATCACGACACGCATGAGAGATGGGTCCAGCTGTGGTTCGTCGAATGCGGCGGAGGCAAAGAAGACCAACGTTGGCAAATCTACCTGGAATCCCCGCAAGGCGCACCAAACCTCGACCTGCAACTGATGAAGGCATTTAACCACATCACATGGACAACCTACACCATTGCGCTTAAACCCGCAGCACATGGCAGTGCCGACGCGATGTCGGATATCAGCCCTCAAACATTCGAATGGCTTTTGTCCTTAACCTCCCCAGCATCGACGCCCGTATGGTACTCGGCCAACTCCAAATGAGACAGGAGCGCCCTGTACTGGCCGACGACATGCCGACCACACCTGCAGCCAATTTCTTCGCGCTTCGAGTCTGGAAAGTCGGAATCGACCTGTCCTCAAAACAGGAACTTTGGTATAAAGTATTGAAGTAAGGTTCTGCGGCAACTTGCGTCGGCAGATCTGCCATAAGTCGCTTCGGCATGCGATAAGGAATTCCAGCGGCTGACGACGCCAACAATCAGACAATCAGAGAGCAAACGATTATGACTCACGGCAGAAGAATCCGGCCAAGACCGCACATGGCAGCAAATCGCTGGGCGCAGGCGAAGCTTGTTGCAGCGACGCTTGCGTGTCTTCTCGCCCTGGCGGGATGCTCCGGAGAGCCGAAAGTGACGGGTTCACCGATCGTCGCGCCACAAGTCAAGTTTGAAATGGCCGGTTGGGGCGAGCCTAATTACAAAAACGGGTACAGCGAGCAAGACATAGAGAGAAATCTTCTTTTGAAAATGAAACTCAAAGGTTCCAGTGTCGGCGCGATACTCGCCGTTCGATCGACTCACCTGTCTTACGGGGCGAAGAATTGGAGGGAGGAGAATATGAAGCGGTACGGCGGCGACCCCGAAGGAAGCTCGACTAAAAGGGGCATCACCCCTTTCGTCAAACCACGAAAGATCGGCGGCCGCACCGCGTACGGCTACTCCTACTACCACGCCTTCTTCAAACGCTGGAGCCAAGCATGGCTGGTCGACTGTATGAAAGGCTGGATCTGCGAAATCTACATCGAAAGTCCACGCGACGCGCCAAACCTCGACCCGACGCTCGTAGACACAGCCCTCAACAATATAAAATGGTGGAGGAAAACGTTCTACCGCTAAAGCTAAACTAGTCCTACTTCGAATCTCGAAGTGAACCGTCAAAGGCCTTGTCGATTTGGTCCTGCATATTCGTAACGCCAGGCACCCTCTTCCTTCCTTCATAAGTCCAATAAGAATTTTCGTTGAATCTATACGCTTCGTTTTCTTGAGGGTCTGTTTGATGTTTAGAAGCATAGTTTTCGTCAACGAAGTTCTCTTCTTTGGGAAGCCGGTGGTAGAGCTCCTCCAAGGTCACAAAGTGCGCCTGCGGTTCTCCCAGATACTTATTCTGCCGTTGAGCCTCCACTTTTATCGCGTCCACCGGGCTGTACTTGCCGTCGGGAGTTGACTCAGTCAGACCGTTTGCGATGGTTTCGACGGCGTTGTCGCGGTCGCTGACGGCTTCGGCGCGGTTGTCGAGGGAGAGCCACTTGTTGAAGGCCGCGTCTTGACCCGCTTCGAAGGCTTGGCTGCCGCCGGGAACCTTGCCCGCCGGAATAGCGCTCGTGAGGTGGTTGATCAAACCTCGAACATTCGAATGGCTTTTGTCCTTAGCCTCCCCGACATTGACGTCCGCGTTGAACTCGGCCAACTCCAAATGGGACAGGAGCGCCCCGTAACGTCCAACGACATGCTGACCATACTTGCTGTCCACCCGCCACGCCTCGACTTTCCAAAACCGGAACTGCGCAGCCAGTCGAGACTCGGAGTGTTAAAATAAAGGCCTCAAAGTAAGAAGCAATAATGATCGTCTTGACCGTTGCTTTAACTAAGGAAGAGCCAGTTTCAATGGAAGAAAACACGAACACCCCGAGAAACAAAAGACGAACAAGGTGCACCACAAGGCTTTCACCGTCTTTCCACAAGACTTTAGCCGTTAAGCCTCCCGTTAGATCTCTGCTGCGGGTCGCCTCAGCACTGCTTGTATGGCTCGTTAGCACATCTGGATGTGCTAACGAGCCCGTACAAGTCGGTTCACCGAGGATTGTCCCGGATGCAGAGATAGTGAACGCCGAGTGGGGAGAACCCGACTACAGCAATGGATACAGTGAAATGGCAGGTGGACGGCACCTTCTCATCAAGATGAAGCTAAAAGGACCTTACAAAGGGTCAATGCTAAGCATCACCACAACGTCCCTTTCCGACAACGCCCAGAAGTGGAGAGACGAGAACTTAAAACGACTCGAAAATCCGCATGTAAGCGCAAATTGGAAACACATAGTTGCATTCAAGTCTCCAAGAGGGGTTGGAAATCGTAGCGCGTATGGTTACTCATATTACGAAAGCGATTTTAGAAGATGGGCTCAGGCATGGTTTGTCAACTGTTTGGATGGTTACGTTTGTGAAGTTCACTTAGAAAGCCCCATCGACTCCGGGAGTTTCGAATCGAAGCTTTCGAATATTCTGAATGAGATTAAATGGAAGAAAAGAACTGTATACGGTTAAACCTATAACATCATTTTGAATCTCGAAGGGTCCCGTCATAAGCATCTTTTATCACTTTCTCGACGTTTGTGACATTAGAAATATGTTTCTGCGCAGATTCAGTCCAATATGAATGCTTGGCAAATTGATAAGCTTCTTGCTCATTAGGAGTGGTGTCCTTCTTTGGAGTATTTGTTTCGTCGATAAAGCCCTCTTCTTTCGGTAGCTGGTCGCGGAGCTCGTTGTTTGTCCTGATCCGCATTTGAGGCGCACCATACGTATTGTTCTGTCGCTCTGCTTCGTTTTCGATCATGTCCACCGGACTGTATTGTCCATTGGGCGTAGGCTGGGTGAGTTTGTTTGCGATGGTTTCGACGGCGTTGTCGCGGTCGCTGACGGCTTGGGCGCGGTTGTCGAGGGAGAGCCACTTGTTGAAGGCCGCGTCTTGAGTCGCCTGAAGGGCTTGACTGCCGCCGGGAACCTTGCCCGCCGGAATAGCGCTCGTGAGGTCGCTGATCAAACCTCGAACATTCGAATGGCTTTTGTCCTTAACCTCCCCGACATTGACGTCCGCGTTGTACTCAGCCAACTCCAAATGAGACAACAACGCCCCATAACGCCCAACCACATGCTGACCATACTTGCTGTCAATCCGCCACGCCTCGACTCCGTCGCGGTACATGCCCTGGGTCGCCTTGTTCGCCAACTCCAGCAACGCCGGCGGACGCCCATGCAACCCGGTGGTATTAGTGTCACGCACACCATTCTCAAAAGCCAAATCAGTAAACAAACCTCTCTTGGCCAGTGTCATATCGTCAACCAACGAAGCCGGAAGAACAAGTCGGTAGCGTTTGTCTTTGACGTCGTAAACGGCACCATCCCCCGACTCCACGCCTGAAGGGGTCGTCAGTTCCCGGGCGAGGTCGTCGGTGTATTCTTTGAGGATCTGCCCTGTCCACGAGCGCAGGCCGTAGTGGGCGGCCCCAAAGCACGGTTCGCCTTGCGCACCCAGACTCTGACCAGCGTCTGTACCGTTGATTCCGCCTGAGCGCAGACCCTCGGTATATCCTTGGAGGTAGCCGCGGATGGCGGTGAAGGTGTGCGGGTCGTGGACGGCATCTTTGCCGGAGGTCGCCTCGTCCACAACGTGTCCGAGCTGCTCGCCGTGGTCCACATAGGACGAAATGCCGTGTGACAGCGCATACCGGGACCCGACCAGATAGCGGGCCACGTTCGGATCCTTGTTCCCGGGCACGTCGACGTCGCTGGCAAGAAAATCCCGACTGACCTTGGGGTCCCCGTCCAACCCGTACATCATATTCGCTACAGGATCACGTGATCCCAACCCATCAAAGGGGGAATAGTTACCGTGAGTGGCCAGATTATGTTTACCTGTAGTTTGTGACAGTGTGCCGTAAGAAGCACGATAGTCCGCCCCTTGTTCACGGTCCCATTTGAGCAGGTCGTGCATGACGGAGTCTTTGCCGTTGACGAACTCGTTGGAAAACGTCAGCTCAGGGTGGGCTTTGGCCCCCATGGCGAACATTTGACCCAAGTGCACGTAGCCTCGTTTATCGCCAATAATCGTTCCAGATGACCAACCAACCGCTTTTACTTCACGTCCAGCGACCTTAATGGACTCGAGGTAATCTTTCCGCCATTGCCCCATCGTCTCGTCGCCCGACTTGACTTTCATGGACACCCCGCCGCCCTCTGACAGACCCTTCCACGTCTCCCAGGTGTCTTTCGCTTCCCCATCCAAACCCCGAGGAACCGAACCGGTAGCAACCATTACCGACGCGCCCAACCCCCCGTACAGCCGCTGAAGATCCTTGCCATGTTGGCCGAGCTGATCTCTCTCTATTAAACCTGTCTGTGTAACCATGGTGCTTTTAGCGATACGCGCGTCCAGTTTCCGTCCCAGGTCGGCCATTCGCCGGGGATTGATCTTCGCAGCAACGGCCGCGCAGAAGTAGGGGTCGGTCCCGAGACGGTCGAGGTAGCCCTTTTTCTTCATCTCCTCCAACGCCCTTTTCGTCGGAACCCCGTCCTCGTCGACGTCGGAGACGAGCCTGGAAAAATCAGCGGCGTCGGCCTCGGCGTTGGCCGCCATCGTCTGGGCCCCCAGAATCCCTCCCCCTCCGAAAAGGGCCACGCCCAGATCGTTGCGGTCCGGACGCCGCCCGGCCCCGGCCCCGACTTTCCCGGCGGAGGGGGCGAGGTCGCCGAGAATCGATTCGATCTTCTTCGACAACGTCTCGGCCTCGGAGTCCAACTTCTCGATGCGCCGGTTGTACCGGCCCGCCAGCTCGAACTGCTTGTCTTTCAGACTCTTCTTCTGGTCATCGGTTGCACCTTCGCCCAAAACGTCGATGACTTTGAAAGCCCGCATATCCCCATCCCACTCCTCCTGCATTCCTTTGACGTCCGTGATGGTCTGCCTGTACAGGCACTTGTAGGAGTCAATGGCTTGACCGACCGCGTGAACCATCCCGCTGACCCTCCTGACTGCGCCGGTCAGCTTTTCGATCTCCCTCTTCCATGCTTCGACCATCTCCCCGGTCATCGAATCCGGGTTGACGCTGCCAGCCATGATCTGTGATCGATGCAACGCCTCATTGACATGCGACAGCTGCACCAGCGCGCTGTCAAAATCAACGTGCTCCGGCAGCGGAAGCGCCAGATCGCCTGAAACCATTGCATACGACATGACAAATCCCTCCATGATGCGGACTCGCCGCGCCGGCCAGCGCACCGAGCCTTACTAGTACTTGCGTGATTTGAATACTGTCCGTAAAGCAGCGCCGCGCCCGGCCAAACCGATCTGGGCTCGGCAACGCGCACAGTACCACTATGCCAACAAGAACGCAGCCGCTTCCGACGACCTAACAAGACAGCAGCCCTGTCAAGTCGGCTGAACACGACTGTCACCGTAAGTTTGACGAGACGGCAGCCCCTTCAAACCCGATGGAACGCCAGCTCCCGCGAGCTGGACGATATGATCAACCTGCCGCCCCGGCAAAACGAAGGTCCTTCCTAGCCGGTTTGACGACGTGACGACTGCTTCATCTACCGGTTCAGCAGTTCCGCCGTTCACTCTACAACGTAAAATGCTCCGACGCAAGGCCTTCGAAAAGCTGAGGCAAAGATGCTTAGACTCGCCTTTGCTCAGATCCATTATGATCACTGAACATGGTCCGCTATACGTTTGGTTTTGCTTACACTACCGCAAAACTGCAATGTGTCCCACTTTTTAACACAGTGCAGAACGTTGACATTACGCCTTTCTACTTTACTAATCGTTAGTACAAACAGGACTGAAACGCAAGACGACGTCGCCCGAAAGGGAAGGACCCGTTTAAAGAGGGGATGCATACAGCGGTGGCGGAAGGCCTCTGGGTAGAAGACACACCTAGGCGGATGCTGCCAAGAAGGAAAGGCCCCTGCTTCCCCTCTTCGGACCAAACAACGCAATCGGCACCCATGAGCCATTAAGATAGAAACTTACGACGGCCCTGCAAGCCATCGGACTCTCGGAACAGAGGAGACTCGACATGACCGTCCACGCGAAAAAGTCTTCCCTCATCAAAGCCATTTTGATAACTCTTACGGCCTTCGTTCTCTCCGCATGCCGCGTTGAAGGAACACTCGAATTCAAAGCCGATGGCAGCACAAAATTGGTGATAGAAATTGAAGATACAACCGATTCAATGAAGAAAATTAATCAAACATGTAAAGGATTTGAGTTGTCTACGAAAGCTAAAGCCGGATTCATTAAAAATCCAAAATTTGAGGATTTAACCTCTCAACGCGGACATATTACATGTAGAGTGTCGACAAACGAACCTTTTGATAGTGATAAAATAAAGTTCACAACCGACGGCGACAAGTATATTTTTGTCATGCCGAAAATTACTAATGGCTTTGATTCGAACGATACTAAGACAAATATAGTTATTAGTATGCCAGAAAAGGTTGTTAAAACAACTAAAGGTAAGATTGAGGGCAACAAAGTCGTGCTTGACAGTCTTGATTTCTTTAATGAAGGTATTACGGTTACGGCGGAAAAGGAAGGGGCGTCAAAGGCTTCGACGTCAGATGGCGGCCCGTCCAGACCGTCGAATGAGAAAACTGGAGCAAAGTCGTCGCGGAGCGACAGCGCAGGCGGTTTCCCGGCGTGGGGATGGGGGCTTGCCGGCGGCGGCGTTCTAGCCGTCGTTGCAGGAGCCTGGCTCATTCTCGGACGCAAACGACGCACGGTCCAGGCCCCGACCACCGGCCCCAACCAGGCACCCGTCGTTCCTTCAACTCTGCCACAACAGGCACGGCCCTACGCCCCCGGTCAGCAGGCCACAAACCCACCCCCTATCCGCACAACAACGCCCAGGCCGCGCCCTCGTCAGGCTACGGCCACAACGCGCCCCCGACCCCTCCTCAAAAACCGACCCCCGACCACACACAAGACGACCCCGACACAAGATACCGCCCCCGGTAAGAATGGGATCAACAAGTCATTCCAAGTAGACGATCGGGGAGGGCGGTTCTCAGATTTCACGCAACCAAAGCGCCGTAGGCCCGCTCACGATAAGCTAGGTTTAGTACGGCAATTCCGCAAGCCATCCGATTCTCGGGACAGAGGAGACTCGACATGACCGTCCACGCAAAAAAGACTTCCTTAATCAAAGCCATTTTGATGGCCGTTACGGCCTTCTTACTGGCCGGCTGCCGCCTCGAAGGAACCATCGACTATCGGCCTGACGCTAAAACAGTCTTATCGTTTGAAGTAGAGGATACTACAGGATATATGACCGAACTCAAACGAACATGCGAAAGCGTGAAAATAATGGCTCAAGCAAACGCCAGTTTTATCAAAAATCCGAAAGTAGAGGACCTTACCCCTCCGGGAGGAAATACTAAATGTAAAGTCACCTCCACCGAACCAATGGAAGGAACTACGACTTTGAAGGAGAAATCCGGCAAATATTACATTAATGTTCCAAAATGGAAAATCAAAGGTGACTTCAGTAAGTTTCAACTAAAAATGACAATTATCATGCCGGGGAAAGTTACTCAAACAAGCGTAGGGAAGATAGATGGGAATAAGGTCATTATCGAGGACCCCAACGTGTGGTTCAAAGGAATATCTGTTATTTCAGAGAAAGAAAGATCCTCTAAAACTTCAAATACCAACAATAGCCCTAATGAAACATCAAATGATTCGAATGAGTCGAAGCCATCGCAGAATCATAGCGGAGGCGGTTTCCCGGCGTGGGGATGGGGGCTTGCCGGCGGCGGCGTTCTAGCCGTCGTTGCAGGAGCCTGGCTTATTCTCGGACGCAAACGACGCACGGTCCAGGCCCCGACCACCGGTCCCAGCCAGGCACTTGTCGTTCCTTCGACTTTGGCACAACAGGCGCAGCCTTACGTTCCCGGTCAGCAGGCCACAAACCCACCGCCCTATCCGCACAACGCCCAGGCCGCGCCTCCATCAGGCTACGGAACAACCCCTCAAACACCGAACACCGACCACACAAACGACCCCGACACAAGATACCGCCCCCGATGACACGTTGCGCGTTGGCTCTTGCTAATAAATAGCCTGAAGCACCGGTGGCAGGGAATTAACAAGGCCTCCGGATTCAGACATTCGCTGTTCTCGGCGCACAAACGGCATAAGGTGTGGGGTGGGACCGGATCCGGTCCCACCCCACACCTTTAGCTCGAAATGACCGAGGCTAACTTTGATGCTTGCCTTGATCCTCCTGAGGCTCTTCACGTCGGCCGGCCTCAAGGAAGGTCACAGTGTTGTCCGTCTCGTAAGGGGTAACCTGCGTTTCTTCAATCGAGCGGCGGTCTTCCCGACGCTTGTCCTTGCGATCCTTTCCGCGCCCGCCTGTCAATCCCGATATGGCGCGCGACGTCGAGGCGGACCTGCTTCCTGCGGAGGCTCCTGGCCGCGTCATCCCCGGACGGGCCGAGCCGCTGCGCGAGGACGCGCTCGCCGTCGACGAAGCCGTGCGCCCCACGGCGGAAGCACGCCCAGCAGTCGATGAGGAACGCCCTGCGGACGAAGCGGCTCCCCCGCGGGCTCCGTTCACGCCCTTGGCCGAAGAGGAACCTCCGGCGGAGCGTCCGGCCATGGATGCTGCTCCGCGCCCCGAAGCTCCAGTCCCGCGGGCGGTTGCCGACCCTGCCCCGCGAGCAGACGTCGCACCGCCTCGAGCGCTGCCGGCAGTCCCCTGGCTCGTCGCGGACGAGGTCGCGCGGGCCGCCGTCGTCGCGCCCTTCATGATCCCCGACCCGCGACCGGAAGACGTCGAAGCGGCCGAACGAGCGGCCGTCGTGGCGCCGCCTTTCATGATGCTCGACCCACGGGCGGAGGAAGCGGACACGGGACGCGCAATGCCGCTGGCGCCGCCTCGGACGCTGCCGGCCCTTCCCTGAGTCGTCGCGGACGTCGTCGCGCGGGCCGCCGTCGTCGCGCCCTTGACGATGCCCGTCGAGGACGTCGTCGGGGTGCGCATGGTGGCCCCTGACCTCATTGATGAGGCACGCGAAGTCGGCATCGATTGGGCCGTTCGGGCGGCGCGGGCAGCCTGATAGGCCTTGTATCCAGCCACCGCCGCGCCTCCCCCGCCGATGGCGGCGGCCGAGGCCAGCGGATTGTGCACCGCCGGCGAATGGAGGCCCGATGGATGGGCTCCCCCTCCGGAAATCAAAGATCCCGAGGAGGAGGGCGTGTAATGCGAACTTTGCAGAGACCAGCTGTCTGCTCGTTGACTGGGGGAAACGGGGTGGACGGAAGAATGCCCAGTCGAACCGGCGTGGCTTCCAGCGGAGCCGACAGAAGCGTCGCCTCCCGACGTGTGCCATGCCGTCGCCGACCTTGAGGGGCCGGTCTGCTGATAGCCGCCGGAAGAACCGTCGCCGGATGCCCCTCGCCGCACATGGCTATCGCCATCGTCCGAGCCACCTATGCCCGGCGTACGCTTTTTCAGCCCTTCGTGGAAGCCCATCTCAGCCGATCCGTACGATTTCGTTTGCTTGTGGATGAACGGGAGCCCCGAAATCGCCGCCTCAGTGCGCGACTGCAGCTCGCTGAGAACCTTCTTAGCCCGCTTATCAAACTCGGCGTGGGCGGCTTCGAGCTGATGTTCCGCCTGTGCTTGGACCTGTGCGCTTACAGGCCCTCCCCCGGGAATGGCCTTTGCCATGCTGTTAAAGCCATCGTTCATTCTATTGACTTCACCCAGATGAGCCTGGATTTCAGCGCTACGCTCTTTCGCTTGAATGCCGCCTTTCATGGCCTCCTCGCGAACCTCGATCAGCTTGCCGATCCCATCGGAATGGTCCTTCAGATCGCGGGCAACGCTGCTGAGGTCGGTTTGGACCGAGTCGGCGGTCGTTCCTTCCAAGCCAAGGTCGGAGGCTACCCTCTCGTTGATTCCCGCGACCTCTTCGAGTTTGCCCCTGACGTTGTGCAAATGGCTGTTCGCCTGCTCAATCGACGTCGTATCCCACGACTCGATGCCGTGGAGCCTGTCAGCATTGGGAGTCGCCATTATTTATCATCCTTCGTCGCAGATGCCGCTTTCGCCATTGCCGCCACACTTCCTTTAAAGGCGAGGGCAATAGCTTGCATTCCCTGGGGAGCAATGTACTCGAACTTCGAGTCCAGGGCGTCTAGCTGGTCCATGTAGCTTTGACGCTCTTGGTCATCGATGTACTGGAATGACTTGAGAGACTCCCGCAGATTCGCGATGATCGCGTGCTGCCTCTCCGAGGTGGACTTCAGTTCATCGTCGATGGCGACGAACGACGCGTGCAGGGGCGTCTTGAAATGGTCCAGCTCGTCGACGCCTGACCAGTGTTCGCCGCCGCCGGGACCCGCTTCTATCTGAACGCCCGACCTGAAGTTCTTTTGAGCCTCTTGGAACTTGTCGCCGCCCTCCGAGAGACTTGCTAGTTGTTGATTGAATTTGTCTGAGTCGAGTTTGAATATTGCCACTTGATCATCCCTCCCGAATCTTGTGCGTGTACGAGATCTAATGGTGGCTACACCAGGGACCCCTGATGTTTCTAGGATTATAGAATACCCCTCAATCGTCGAATCCGCATCCACCTTCGTCACGTTCGCGTGTCGTCGCGGGTTGAAAACCTACCGACGATTAGAGAATCGTGACGAAACCGACAGTTCAAAGCGAACCAGCCGTGATATCCGCCGATCGGCTCGGGGCTGACTCCCCTATCCTATGAGATGATTACGCTCGCCGCTCGGGGACTGTTCCCCAAACGGCGAAATGACGCCGATTTCACGCAAAGTTCTATCCTGCGGTCCGATCAGTCAAGAGGCGCGGGCACGATTCCGAAAGGTTTCAGGCCGGCCTCGCCGCCGTCGGGCGCGGTCAGAACCCAGATGCCTCCCGAATGAAGGGCCACCTCGTGCTCCCAGTGGCAAGCATCGGAACCGTCCGCAGTGACGACGGTCCATTCGTCGTCAAGCACTCGATTGGCTTGGTCCCCCGCCGTCAGCATCGGCTCGATGCAGAGCACCATCCCCGGCTTGAGCCGAGGCCCGCGCTCGCGAGAGCGGAAGTTCGGCACATCCGGCGGCATGTGCATGGCCGAGCCGATGCCGTGGCCGACGTAATCGACGACGATGCCCGGCGGGTCGGGAAGGCTCACAATGAAATCGTCGATGGCCCGCCCGACGTCGCCCACACGGCCGCCCGTTGCCATGGCTGCGATGCCGTGCCACATGGAGGCCTCGGCAATTTCGCACAGGCGCGTGCGCGCCGGAGCGTCCTTGCCGGGAACCACAATCGAGAAGGCCGCGTCGCCGTGCCAGCCGTCCAGGACGGCACCGCAGTCGAACGACACCAAATCCCCGGCCTCGAGCACCCTCTCCCCTGGGATTCCATGGACGATCTCATCGTTGACCGAGACGCAGATCTGGGCCGGATAGCCGTAGTAGCCGTAGAAGTTCGATCGCGCTCCGTGGGCCTCCAGGACCCCGCGGGCGAGCTCGTCCATCCGACGCGTCGTCACCCCGGCCCGAACCTCCTCGCGCAACGCCGCATGGATCGCGGCCACGACCAAGCCCGCCTTGCGCATGCTGCGGATTTGGCCGTCCGTCTTGTACTCCAAGGAGCGAGACGAGCGGGACATCAGGCGCGCGAGCCGAGGAAGGAGGCGACGGCGCGCCCTATGCGCTCGGCAACCTCGTCGACGTCGCCGATGCCGTCGACGCTCACTAGGATCCTCCGCGCCCGGTACTCTGCGATGAGGGGCTCGGTCGTCTGATGGTAGAGGGCGATCCGATGCCGGATGACGTCCTCTGTGTCGTCCTTGCGGCCTTCATCGGCGGCCCGCCCGAGGAGACGTTGCACAACGACGTCGTCGTCGGCAGTGATCTCCAAAACGAAATCGAGGGCCGTCCCCAAGCCTCCGAGTATGTCGTCGAGGGCGTGGACCTGATGGAGGTTGCGCGGATAGCCGTCGAGGAGGAACCCGCGGGCCACGTCCTCCTCGCTCAGCCTGGCCGCGACCATGCGATCGGTGACGTCGTCGGGCACGAGCTCGCCGCGCGAGGTGTACGAGTCCGCCAAGCGGCCCAGTTCGTCGCCCGCGCGGGTGTGGGCCCTGAAAATCGCGCCCGTTGAGACGGCGGGGACCCCGAAGCGCTCCGTGAGGGCGCGCGCCTGCGTTCCCTTGCCCGAGCCCGGAGGGCCGACGAGGACGAAGCGTAAGGACATTGGGACACTCCCTTGCGTTGCTTTAGTTGCGTTCGTTGCTATCCCTTGCGAACTGTCGCTTTCCATTGGCGGCGCCCCCGGCGAGCGTCAGCGGAGGAATCCCTCGTAATGACGCTGCTGAAGCTGGGCGTTGATGTCCTTGACCGTCTGCAAGCCGACGCCAACGAGGATCATGATGGACGTTCCGCCGAACGTCCCCTGGAATATGCCCATCTCGGAGAACATGACGGATGGGATGAGGGCGACGACCGTCAGATAGATGGCGCCCACCCAGGTGACGCGTTTCGAAACGTAGCTGAGGTACTCCGCAGTGGGTCGGCCGGCGCGCACGCCCGGAATGAAGCCGCCGTAGCGCTTCATGTTGTCGGCGACCTCCTCCGTGTCGAAGGTGATCGACGTGTAGAAGAAGGTGAACCCGAAGATGAGCAGGGCGTACAGGCCGTAGTACCAGACGCCTTGCCTGGTCAGATTGGACTGTATGAACTGGACCCAGCCGGAGCTCTGGTTGCCGAAGGAGGCGATCATCTGCGGAAGCATGAGCAGCGAAGACGCGAAGATGACCGGGATGACGTTGGCCATGTTGATCTTGATGGGCAGGTACGTCGTGGAGCCGCCGATCATGCGCCGTCCGACGACGCGCTTGGCGTACTGCACCGGGATGCGCCGCTGGCATTGTTCGACGAAGACGACCACCACCGTGATGGCTAGGAAGACCGCGAGGACGACGATCGCGCCCTTCCACCCCGCGTTGGAGCGGATGACGTTGAGGAGCATTCCGGGGAAGTTGGCGCAGATGCCGGTGAAGATGAGGATCGACATGCCGTTGCCGACGCCGCGCTCCGTGATGAGCTCGGCAAGCCACATGATGAGTCCGGTCCCCGCTGTCATGGCGAGGATGGCCATGGTGATCTTGACGGGGTTCGCCCCCGGGATGGGCTGATGCCTGCAGCCCTGGAAGAGCGTCGTGTTGGCCAGAGAGACGTACACCGCCGACTGGAGGACCCCCAGGCCGATCGTCAGATAGCGGGTGTACTCAGTGAGTTTGGCCGTTCCCGACTGTCCCTCTTTGTGAAGCTGCTCGAACCTCGGGATGACGACGCGCAGAAGCTGGATGATGATCGACGCCGTGATGTAGGGCATGATGCCGAGCGCGAAGACAGACAGCTGGAGCATTGCCCCGCCCGAAAACATGTTGAGGAGATTGAGGAAACCGCCCTCGCCCTTTTGAGCGGCGCACTGGCGCACGTTGTGTATCGAAACGAACGGCGCAGGAACGAAAGTGCCCAATCTGTAGATCACCATGATGGCGACCGTGAAGAGCAGCTTGCGGCGAAGGTCTGGGGTGCGGAACGCGGCCGCGAACGCCTTGAGCAAAATTCCTCCAGATTGCGGTAAGACCGCGGGTGTGTTGCGGACTGTGCCCGCGTCGATGAGTTCGGGAGAGACCCGACCACGGGGATGGCAGTTGGCGGCCCCGCACCGCTCTCATTACTATACCCGGCGGCAGACGATCGCGACTACATCCGAAGCGCAACCCGCCGCGAGGAATGCAACACGGGAATGCCCCCGCTAGGCGCGGGGGCATTCCCGTTTGTTCAGCGAGCGGCGATGCTTCCGCCGGCCGCTTCGATCTTTTCCTTTGCAGATCCCGACCAGGCGTCGACTCGGACGTCGAGCTTGACGGCCAAGTCGCCGGTCCCCAGGACCTTGACGAGGTGCTTGTCGCGAACCGCGCCCTTGGCGACGAGGTCTTCGACGGTCACCTTGCCGCCCTCGGGGAAAAGCTCGCTCAGCGCGCCGACGTTGACCACTTGGTACTCGACGCGGAACGGATTCTTGAATCCGCGCAGCTTCGGAAGCCGCATGTGGATCGGCATTTGGCCGCCCTCAAAACGAGCGGGAACCTGGTAGCGGGCCTTCGTGCCCTTGGTTCCGCGACCCGCGGTCTTGCCCTTCGAGCCCTCGCCGCGTCCCACGCGGGTCTTGGCCTTGTTCGATCCGGGAGCGGGGCGAAGGTGGTGGATCTTCAGGACGCCCTCAGGGGCGGCTGCTTTCTTCGATGCCTTCTTCGTGGACATCAGTCGACCTCCTCCACTTTGACGAGATGGGCAACGGTGCGGATGGCGCCGAGAACCTCGGGGCGGTCCTCGCGAACCACGGACTGGCCGATGCGGCGCAGACCGAGCGTGCGAAGGGTGTCCTTCTGGTTCTGCCTGCCGCCGATGGCGGACTTGACCTGTGTGATTTTCAGCTGTGCCATCACGCACCAACTCCTGCGGCGGCGGCCTCGTTCTCAGCCTTGACGGCCTCGGCCTCCTTCTCTGATCGCGCCTTGGCCTCGGCTTCGGCGCGGGCTCGCAACATCGACTCCGGGGCGACGCGCTCCAGGGGAAGGCCTCGGCGCGCCGCGACGGACTCGGGCTGTTCGAGATCCTTGAGGGCCGCGACCGCCGCGTGGACGATGTTGATCGCGTTGGACGAGCCGAGCGACTTGCTCAGAACGTCGTGAATGCCTGCGCACTCCATGAGCGCGCGAACCGGGCCGCCCGCGATGACGCCCGTTCCGGGGGAAGCCGGGCGCAGAAGCACGATGCCTGCGGCGTCCTCGCCCTGGACCAGGTGCGGAATGGTCGAGCCGATTCGGGGAACCTTGAAGAAGTTCTTCTTGGCTTCCTCCGTGCCCTTGGCGATGGCCGAGGGCACTTCCTTCGCTTTCCCGTAGCCCACGCCGACGGTGCCGTTCCCGTCACCGACGATGACGAGAGCCGTGAAGGACATCCGGCGTCCGCCCTTGACTGTCTTGGCCACGCGGTTGATCGTCACGACGCGCTCGATGTACGCGTTCTTCTCTTCGGACCGGCGATCCCGGCGCTCGCCGCGACGCTCGCCGCGGCGCCCGCGGCGCTCACCGTTGTTGTTCTCGTCGGGGTTAGCTCCCCGACCACGCTGCTGTGCAGCCATCAGTACACCTCTTTCGCCAGTCTCACAGGGTCAGCCCGGCGGCGCGGGCGCCTTCGGCCACAGCGGCGACGCGGCCGTGGTACTTGTTGCCTCCGCGGTCAAAGACCACCGAGCTGATTCCGGCTTCCAGGGCGCGCTTGGCGACGAGTTCGCCGACCTTGCGCGCTTTGTCCGCCTTCGTGCCGTCGTCGCTGCGAAGCTCGGCTTCGTAAGTCGATGCCGCGGCCAGAGTGCGGCCGACGGAGTCGTCGACGACCTGCGCAAGCATGTGGCGATTCGACCGGCTGACCACGAGACGCGGACGCGAGGGCGTGCCCACAACCTTCTTGCGGACGCGGAAGTGGCGGCGCTTGCGAGCGAGGAACTTCCCCTTGCCTTTGACGGTGACAGCCATCACTTACCAGCCTTTCCGGCCTTGCGGCGCACGTTCTCGTCGGCGTAGCGCACGCCCTTGCCCTTGTAAGGCTCGGGCTTGCGCAGCTTGCGAATGTTGGCCGCGACCTCGCCGACCTGCTGCTTGTTGATTCCGTTCACGGAAAACTTCGTCGGAGACTCGACCGCGAAGGTGATTCCCTCGGGCGCCGAAACGACGATCGTGTGCGAGTAGCCCAGCGAGAACTCGAGGTTCGATCCCTTGGCCACCACGCGGTACCCGGTTCCGACGATCTCCATGGCCTTCGAGTACCCCTGCGTCACTCCGACAACCATGTTGTCGATGAGCGTGCGGGTCAGGCCGTGGAGCGAGCGCGACTTGCGCTCGTCGTCGGGCCTCGTGACCGAAATGAGGCCGTCGTCGAAGGAGACCGCGATGGGCTCGGCGACCGTGTGCTCGAGCGTGCCCTTCGGCCCCTTGACCGTGACATGGCGGCCGTCGATTGTCACCTCGACGCCGGAAGGGACCTGGACGGGCTGTTTGCCAATGCGCGACATTTTTCCTCCCGTCACCAGACGTAGGCGAGGACTTCCCCGCCGACGCCCTTGTCCTTGGCCTCGCGGTCCGTCAGCAGGCCGGAGGACGTCGAAAGAATCGCGACGCCGAGGCCACCGAGAACCTTGGGCAGATTGGTGGACTTCGCGTAAACGCGCAGGCCAGGCTTCGAAATGCGCCGAAGGCCGGCGAGCGCGCGCTCACGGTTCGATCCGTACTTCAGATTGAGGGTGAGCGTCTTGCCCACCTTCGCTTCCTCGACGCCGAATCCGGCGATGTAGCCTTCGCGCTCGAGGATCTCGGCGATATGCGCCTTGAGCTTCGAGTAAGGCATCGACACCGACTCGTGAAACGCCGAGTTGGCGTTGCGCAGACGCGTCAGCATGTCTGCGATTGGGTCAGTCATTGACATTGGGCGTGTGCCCTTCCCCGTCGCGGTTTCCCTTCCGGACCTGCGACGTAGTGCTTACCAGCTGGACTTCTTGATACCCGGGAGTTCGCCGCGCAGGGCGAGCTCGCGAAGGCAAACCCGGCACAGGCCGAATTTGCGGTACACGGCCTTCGGGCGGCCGCATCGGTTGCATCGGGTGTAGGCGCGAACGCCGAACTTCGGCTTCCGGGCTTGCTTTTGCTTGAGCGCAGTCTTCGCCATGCGTCAGGCCTCCTTAAAGGGAAAACCGAGAAGGCGCAGAAGGGAGCGGCCTTCGTCGTTGGTCTTGGCCGTCGTGACGACGGTGATGTCCATGCCGCGAACCCGGTCGATCTTGTCCATGTCGATCTCGTGGAACACGGTCTGTTCGGTCAGGCCGAAGGTGTAGTTGCCGTGGCCGTCAAACTGCTTGGGAGAAAGTCCCCGGAAATCGCGAATGCGCGGAAGGGCGGTCGAGAGCAGGCGGTCAAGGAACTCCCACATGCGATCGCCGCGCAGGGTTACGAAACAGCCGATCGCCTGGCCTTCGCGCAGCTTGAACTGGGCGATGGACTTCTTGGCCTTGGTGATCTGCGGCTTTTGACCGGTGATGATCGCCATGTCGGCGACGGCCCCCTCGAGGACCTTGGAATCGCGCGCCGCCTCGCCGACGCCCATGTTCACCACGATCTTTTCGAGCTTGGGAACCTGGTGCGGGTTGGAGTACTTGAACTCCGTGGTCAGGGACGGAACGATGTCTTTGAGATACTTCGCCTTCAGGCGCGGTGCGTCGCTCACAGCTCAATCTCCTTACCGCCGCGGCGGCCGATGCGCTCGCGCATGATCTTCGTGCGTCCGTCACGCTCGACTTCGACCTCGCGGTGGCCGACGCGAATGGGCTTCTTGTCGGGGCCGACGAGGGCGACCTTGGAAATGTGGATGGGGGCCTCGACGGTTTCGATGCCGCCTGCAGACCCTCCCCGCTGGTTCTGACTCGCCTTGACGTGCTTCTTGACGCGGTTGATTCCCTCGACGATGACGCGGTCCCCGAGGACCGACAGGACGACGCCCTGCTTGCCCCGGTCGCCCGGCTCGATCGGATCCAGGCCGAGCTCGGCCCGGCGCGCATTGCGCTCCTCGATCTTCTTCGAGTTCGAGGTACGCCCGGCGATCACCTGGACGAGATCGCCTTTCTTGATCTTGGCCATCAGATCACCTCCGGTGCCAACGAAACGATTCGCATGAACTTCTTTTCGCGCAGCTCGCGGCCGACGGGGCCGAAGATGCGCGTGCCGCGAGGCTCGCCGTCGTTCTTGAGCAGCACGGCCGCGTTCTCATCGAAGCGGATGTACGAGCCGTCCTGACGGCGGGTCTCTTTCCTCGCGCGGACGACGACGGCCTTGACGACGTCGCCCTTCTTGACGTTTCCGCCAGGGATCGCATCCTTGACGGTGGCGACGATCGTGTCGCCAATTCCCGCGTAGCGCCGGCCTGAGCCGCCGAGCACGCGGATGCAGAGGATTTCCTTCGCACCGGTGTTGTCGGCGACGCCGAGCCGCGTCTCCTGCTGGATCATGTGTTATTTCTCCTGTCGTCGCGCCGGTTCTCGCTGTGCGAGCCTTGCCGAACGGATGGGGTTTGGGTGGCCTCGGGGGTCACTTGGCCTTCTCGATGATCTCGACCACGCGGAAGTGCTTGGTCGCGCTCAACGGCCTCGTCTCCATGATGCGAACGAGATCGCCCACGTGCACCTCGTTGTTTTCGTCGTGCGCCTTGACGCGCCTGGTGTGGGTGATGACCTTGCCGTAGAGCGGGTGCTTACGGCGGTCTTCGACCTCGACGATGACGGTTTTGTCCATCTTGTCGCTCACGACGTAGCCCCGCTGCACCTTGCGGTGGGCGCGGACCGGAGCTTCGCCCTTGTTCTGCTCGCTCACTTCTTACCTCACTTCTCAGCCGCTGGCGCGGTGCGGGTTCCGAGCTCGCGCTCACGCTTGACCGTGTAGATGCGAGCGATGTCGCGACGGACTTCCTTGAGCCGGCCGCTGTCTTCAAGGCGGTGGGTCACCGCTGAGAAGCGCAGATTGAACAGCTCTTCCTTCGCTTCCTTAAGCTTTTCGAGGAGCTCGGCATCAGTCAGGGCATCGAGCTCTTCGGTTGTGATTCCCTTGGCCATCACTCCCCCTCCTCACGGGTGACAAAACGGGTCTTCATGGGCAGCTTGTGCATCGCGCGAAGCATGGCCTCGCGGGCAAGCTCTTCGGAGACGCCGTCCATTTCGAACATGATGCGACCAGGTTTGACGTTGGCCACCCACGTTTCTACAGGGCCCTTGCCCGAACCCATTCGCAAGCCGAGTGCCTTCTTGGTCAAAGGACGGTCCGGGAAGATGTTGATCCAGATCTTGCCGCCGCGCTTGACGTGACGGGTCATGGCGATACGAGCCGCCTCGATCTGCCTGTTGGTCACATAGGCGGGTTCGAGCGCCTGGATTCCGTAGGAGCCGAAGGCCAGCCTCGTGCCGCCCTTCGACAGGCCGCTGCGAGTGGGACGGTGCTGCTTGCGCCACTTGGTGCGACGAGGAATCAGCATGATCAGGCCTCCGATCCTGTGGTCGTCGGCTCCGCTGCGGGGGCGGCGGCCGCCTGCTGCTGGCGGTTTCCGCGGCCCTGGCGTTCGCGGCGGGGACCGCCGCGGCGGTCCCCGCGGCCGCGGCCGCGAGGCGATTCGGCGAGCGAGCGGTAGTACTCCGCGTCTGTGACGTCGCCGCGATAGATCCACACTTTCACGCCGATGCGGCCGAAGGTGGTGCGGGCCTCGTAGAAGCCGTAGTCGATGTTGGCGCGAAGCGTATGCAGGGGCACGCGGCCTTCGCGGTAAAATTCCGAGCGCGACATCTCGGCGCCGCCGAGGCGGCCTGAGCACTGGACGCGAATGCCCTTGGCGCCCGCGCGCTCGGCGGACTGGATGCCCTTGCGCATCGCGCGGCGGAAAGAGACTCGCGAGGCAAGCTGTTCGGCGATTCCCTGTGCGACGAGCTGCGCGTCGGCCTCCGGGTTCTTCACCTCGAGGATGTTGAGCTGAATGGCCTTGCCCGTCAGCTTCTCGAGGTCGGCGCGGAGGCGGTCCGCCTCGGCGCCGCGGCGTCCGATGACGATTCCGGGGCGCGCGGTGTGAATGTCCACGACGACGCGCTCGGCGCGGCGCTCAATGTTGACGCGCGAAATGCCGGCGCGGTCGAGGGTCTTCTCGATCATCCGCCGGATCTGGATGTCTTCGCGAACGAAGTCTGCGTAGCGCTGGCCCGGCTTGTTCGAGTCAGCGAACCACTTCGAGCGGTGGTCGGTGGTTATTCCGAGTCGGAACCCGGTCGGGTTGACCTTCTGGCCCACTAGCGGGTCCTCCCCTTCTTCCGAGCGGCGACTTCGTCGCCGACAACGACGGTAATATGGCTGGTCCTTTTGAGGATACGGTTGGCGCGCCCCTGTGCACGAGGCTGGATGCGCTTCATCGTGGGACCCTCGTCGGCGTAGATCGCCTGGATGTAGAGGTCCTCGGCGTCGAAACGCTCGCCGGCCTGATCGGCCAGGTATTGAGCGTTGGCGATCGCCGACTCGACTAACTTTCGGACGGGTTCGGCCGCCCCCTGAGGTGCGAATCGCAGCACGTCGACGGCGTCCAGAGCGCGCTTGCCGCGGATGACGTTCACGACGCGGCGGGCCTTCTGGGGCGTGACGCGCACGAAACGTGCCTGCGCCTTGGCTTCCATGTTTCTGCCTTACTTTCTCTGCTCGTTGGCGGCGCCTCAGCGACGTCGGCCTTTACGGTCGTCCTTCTCGTGCCCGCGGAAGGTGCGGGTCGGGGCGAACTCGCCGAGCTTGTGGCCGACCATCGACTCGGTGACGAACACCGGGACGTGCTTGCGGCCGTCGTGCACGGCAAAGGTGTGACCCAGGAAGTCGGGGGTGATGACCGACCGACGGGACCAGGTCTTGATGACGTTCTTCGTGCCCTTCTCGTTCTGCTCGTCGACCTTCTTCTGAAGGTGATCGTCGACGAAGGGGCCTTTCTTCAGACTGCGCGGCATTCAGCTCATCCTCTCTTAGCGCTTGTTGCCGGTCTTGCGACGGCGCACAATGAGCTTGTCGCTAGCCTTCTTTGGACGCCGGGTGCGGCCCTCGGGCTTGCCCCACGGACTGACTGGGTGGCGGCCGCCGGAGGTCTTGCCTTCGCCGCCGCCGTGCGGGTGGTCAACGGGGTTCATGACGACGCCGCGGACGGTCGGGCGGACGCCCTTCCAGCGTTTGCGGCCAGCCTTGCCCCAGTTGATGTTGGACTGCTCGGCGTTTCCGACTTCGCCGACGGATGCGCGGCAGCGAGAATCGACGTTGCGGATTTCGCCGGAAGGCATGCGCAGCTGCGCGTACTTGCCTTCGCGGGCGACCAGCTGAACCGACGTCCCCGCCGAACGGCCGATCTTGGCGCCGCCGAGGGGGCGGAGCTCCACGCAGTACACCGTGGTGCCGACGGGGATGTTCCGCAGCGGAAGGTTGTTGCCGGGCTTGATGTCCGCATTCGGGCCGTTCTCGATGAAGTCGCCCTGACGCAGATTCTTCGGCGCGACGATGTAGCGCTTCTCGCCGTCGACGTAGTGCAGAAGGGCGATGCGGGCCGTGCGGTTCGGGTCGTATTCGATGTGCGCGACCTTCGCGGGCACGCCGTCCTTGTCCCAACGCCTGAAGTCGATGATGCGGTATTGGCGCTTGTGGCCGCCGCCCTTGTGCCTGGTCGTGATGCGGCCGGTGTTGTTGCGGCCGCCGGTCTTGTGCAGCGGGCGCAGCAGCGACTTCTCCGGCTTCGACCGGGTGATCTCGGCGAAGTCGGCGACGCTCGCACCGCGACGGCCGGGGGTCGTCGGCTTGTACTTACGAATTCCCATGAATTTCGATCCTCAATCTTTCCGGTCAGCCGACCACGTCGCCGTAAATGTCGATCGAGCCCTCGCGCAGCGAGATGATCGCGCGCTTGGTGTTCTTGCGACGGCCGACGCCGTTGCGGGTGCGGCGGGCCTTCCCCTGACGATTCTGGGTGTTCACAGAGGCGACCTTCACGTCAAAGATGGCCTCGACGGCCTGCTTGATCTCGGTCTTGGACGCACGGGGATCGACGAAGAAGACGTACTTGCCTTCGTCCTCGAGCCGAGCCGACTTCTCCGACGCGACGGGCGCGAGGATGACGTCGTGCGGACGCTTGTTCCAGAAGCTTGCCTCGGTCACTTCTCCTCCTTGCCGTTCTTCGAGACGTACTCGGTGAGAGCCGACTCGGTGAAGACGACGTCGTCTGCCACGAGGACGTCGTAACTGTTGAGCTGATCGACGAAGATCACCGACGCCTCGGGGGCGTTGCGCAGCGAAAGCCTCGTCAGATCATCGCCGCGGGAAACCGCCACGAGCGCCGCACGGTCGTCGATCACCTTGCGCAGCAGGCCGAGGGCGGCCTTGGTGGAGGGCTTTTCGCCCTCAAGGAAGGCCTCGACCACGTGAATGCGTCCGTTGCGCGCGCGGTCCGAAAGGGACTGGCACAGCGCCGCGGCGATCATCTTCTTGGGGGTGCGCTGCGAGTAGTCGCGGGGCTTGGGTCCGTGGACGGTGCCGCCTCCCGTGAACTGCGGAGCGCGAATCGATCCCTGGCGCGCGCGGCCGGTGCCCTTCTGCTTGAACGGCTTCTTGCCTCCGCCGGAGACTTCGCCTCGGGTCTTCGTCGAATGCGTGCCTTGGCGGGCCGCTGCCAGCTGGGCGTTGACGACCTGGTGAATGAGGGGGATGTTGACTTCGACGTCGAAAAGCTCGGCGGGAAGCTCGAAGCTGCCCGTGACCTTGCCGGTGACGTCGTAGACGTCTGCATTGAGGGACTGCGTCATGTTCAGGCTCCCTTCACGGCGGTGCGGACCACGACGGTTCCGCCCTTGTTTCCGGGGACGGCGCCGGCCAGAAGGATGATGCCCTTCTCGACGTCGACGGCGTGGACGGGAAGATTGAGGACTGTCACGCGGTCCTTGCCCATCCGGCCGGCCATGCGGAGGCCGCGGAAGACGCGCGACGGCGTGGCGCAAGCGCCGATTGAGCCGGGCTTGCGGTGGTTGCGGTGGGCGCCGTGCGAGGCGGAAACGCCGGAGAACCCGTGGCGCTTCATGACTCCCGCGAAGCCCTTGCCCTTGGACGTGCCGATGACATCGACCTTCTGCCCGGCCTCGAACAGGTCGGCGGTGAGCTCCTGGCCGAGTTCGTACTCGGCGGCGTCGGATGTGCGAATTTCAGCGAGCTTGCGACGGGGGGCGACTCCGGCCTTGTCGAAGTGGCCCTGAAGCGGCTTTGTCACGTTCTTGGTCTTCAGCTCGCCGGAGGCCAGCTGAACGGCCGAATAGCCGTCGGTTTCGGGGGTGCGGATCTGGGTCACGACATTCGTGCCGACGCGCACAACGGTGATGGGAACGACGCGGCCTGCCTCGTCCCACAGCTGGGTCATTCCCAGCTTGGTGCCGAGCAACGCCTTGACCGGCGCGTCGACAGCGGTTTGCTTGGAATTCATGATGCGTTACCTCAGAGCTTGATTTCCACGTTCACATCCGCCGGAAGGTCGAGACGGCGAAGCGTGTCGATGGTCTTCAGGGTCGGATCGACGATGTCGATGAGCCGCTTGTGGGTGCGCATCTCGAAGTGCTCGCGGCTGTCCTTATACTTGTGGGGCGAACGAATGACGCAGAAGACGTTCTTCTCGGTCGGAAGCGGCACGGGGCCAACAACCGTCGCGCCTGTGCGCGTCACTTCGTCGACAAGCTTTTTCGCCGCGTTGTCAATGACCTCGTGGTCGTATGACTTCAGGCGGATGCGGATCTTCTGTCCTGCCATGCCGTCGTAACCTCTTTCTACCTCGGTGATCGCCGGTCCCCGCACCCGGGCGTGTCGCGTACGATCACCGCGATGACGAAGCCCTATGCAGATTACGACGAACCCTTGTCACACGTCGGGGGCCAATTCCCGACGAAGTTCATGGCCCGGTCAGCCCGGGCAACTTGTTCAGTATGCCAGCATTTCAGCGGCTGCCGCAAGCCGACCATTTCAATAGTGGCCTACGCGACAGAAGAGCACTTTTAAATGCGACGTCGTGCCTCATGCCTCGCCACGCCCGCTCTTGCCTGCCTTTTGCGCGGGGGCCGTACGGCCCCCGCTCGGGCAGCCGAAATACCCGGGACATCTCGGTACGCCTCTAGGGTTTGCGAGCGACGAAGCCAACGGCGTTGATGTTTTCCTTGTGGGCGCGGAACACGCCCCGCATGGCTTTGATTCGTTCTCTCGCGGCCTTGTTCCTGACGACGTTGAAAAAGAATCGCAGCGCCCCGAAGAATCCCTCGTCGGCCACGAGGCGCTTGGCCTCCAGGAGCATCATCGGATTGGCGTCGGTGTACTCGACCTGGAAACCCGCTTCTTCGAGCAGCCGCTTCCACCCGGCGGCTGTCAGAGGCCTGGCGCCGACCTTTATCGTCCGCGACAGCGCGCGCGAAACGTCATGTACGACGTCTTCGGGGACGTCGTCCGGGCAGAACCCCAGCTCATGGATGGCGTATCGGCCTTTGGGGGCGAGAATCCGGAACGCCTCGCGCATGATGGCGAGCTTGTCTTCGTCTGACTGCATCGTGAGCATCGCCTCGCCGACGACGAGGTCGGCCGAGCCGTCGGGCAGTCCCGTGTTTTTGGCGTCCGCCTGCTGCAATCGCGCTTGCCCGTGTTTCGAGATGGTCTCAAGCAGCTGCTGCGTGCCCTCCTTGTTCGGGTCGACGCCGACGTACTCCTTCGGTTCCGCAGCCAGGAGGATTTCAGCCGTCTTTCCCACGCCGGGGCCGAATTCGACGATCCTGTCCTCCTTCGCCGGCCGTGCCGCCTTGATGACTCTGCGTGTCAGCTCAATGCCGCCGGGCCGAAGCACGCGCTTGCCCATTTTCGCCAGTAGCCAGTGGCCTTGGAGCCTCTTTTCCTCCGGACCGGAGCGGCTTCCGCGGGCGCCGTCAGCGTCGGGACGGCCTGTGCGGGCCCCGTCGCTCACTTTTTCGCCTCTTCCGCGGGCCGATCCAGGATCTCTTTCGCGGCGTAGGCGGTGTTCTCGACGTCGACGAGCGTGAGAGCCATGTAGCAGGGGTCAAGTGCCTCGAGTGCATGCCTGTCCCCCGGCGCCAAGTAGACGACGTCGCCTCCGGTCAAATCGTGCGTCACGTCGCCGACCCGGAAACGCATCTTGCCGCTCAGCAGCTGGACGACGACGGCCCGGGGAGAGGCGTGCTCCGTGAGCACCTGGCCCGCGTCAAAACTAAAGACGACGTGGCGCAGGACGGCGTTGTTGACGACGACTCGCGAGGTGGTGGCCGCCTCCAGGATGGGCAGTTTGTCGAAGATACCCGTGAGAAAGGCCGATTCGGCGACGGGCGTTGTAGGCATCGTTGCTCCAATTGAGTTACGCAAGTTCAGTGTTACGTAAACCATCATACTGCTTCCGAGGGGAGGCTCCACGCTTTCATACCGTGAACATCGCCACGGCCTGCGGGAACGTTGAAGCAACGCCTCGGCGAAGGAAGACGAAAGGCGACGGCAAGTCAAACTCAGTCGGGTCATGGGGCCAAGCATTCTTGAACAGAGGCCAAACGCGATTCGAGCAACAAGTCGGACTCAGCGGGGAGCGCGGAACCCGGGCCGCACGGGCAAATGCCAAACGTCGTTTGAACGCAAGGTCAAATGAAGTGCGGACAATGAAGTGCGGACAGGGAATTGAATACGCCCAGGCGAGGGACGAAGAAGATTCAAACAGAAGGAGAAGGCGATTCAGCTACAGACCTAAATCTTAAAACATTCAGGTTATAAACTAATTTTTGTCGAAGTCAATTCAATGGCTTTGAGAAGTCCGAGTTAACAAGTTCAACGTGGGTCAAGGTTCGTGTTCGAGAGTCGTCGGCGGCATTGGCTGCGACGGGTATGGACGAAGGTTCCTTTCAGCAGCCGGACATCGCACTCCCGAGCCGGACAGAAGCGCATGAGGAAGGCCCGCTGCTTTAAGCAGCGGGCCTTCCTGTCAGATCAAACGACCAACGCGACCTCGGCGACTCGTCGCCGATGGCCCGGCGAGCGTATGACGCTTGCGGCCTCGGCGATCGAGCGTCGCCTGACGATATGTCGCCTGACGATCTCAGCGATCGAAGGTCACTTGATGATCTTGGTGACTCGTCCGGAGCCGACCGTGCGGCCACCCTCGCGGATGGCGAAGCCGAGGCCCTCTTCCATGGCGATCGGCTGGATGAGCTCGACCGTCATCTCGGTGTTGTCGCCGGGCATGACCATCTCGGTGCCCTCGGGCAGCGTGATGACGCCGGTGACGTCCGTGGTGCGGAAGTAGAACTGCGGACGGTAGTTCGAGAAGAACGGGTTGTGACGGCCGCCCTCTTCCTTCTTCAGAACGTAGACCTGAGCCTCGAAGTTAGTGTGCGGGGTGATCGTGCCGGGCTTGGCGACGACCTGGCCGCGCTCGACTTCCTCGCGCTTGGTGCCGCGAAGGAGCAGGCCGCAGTTCTCGCCGGCGTCGGCATGGTCCATCTGCTTGTGGAACATCTCGATGCCGGTGACGGTGGTCTTCTGGGTCGGGCGGATGCCGAGGATCTCGACCTCCTCGTTGACGTTGAGCAGACCGCGCTCGACGCGTCCGGTGACCACGGTTCCACGGCCGGTGATCGTGAAGACGTCCTCAATCGGCATGAGGAACGGCTTGTCGAGATCGCGAACCGGATCCGGGAAGTAGTTGTCGACTTCGCCCATGAGCTCCTCGATGGAGCTGACCCACTCGGCGTCGCCGTCGAGGGCCTTGAGGGCGGAGACGCGGACGACGGGAATGTTGTCGCCGTCGTACTCCTGCGAGGAGAGGAGCTCGCGGACCTCCATCTCGACGAGCTCGAGGATTTCCTCGTCGTCGACCATGTCGGCCTTGTTGAGGGCGACGATGAGGTTGGGAACGCCGACCTGGCGGGCGAGCAGAACGTGCTCGCGGGTCTGCGCCATCGGGCCGTCGGTCGCGGCCACGACGAGGATGGCGCCGTCCATCTGGGCCGCGCCGGTGATCATGTTCTTGATGTAATCGGCGTGCCCGGGGGCATCGACGTGAGCGTAGTGACGCTTGTCGGTCTGATACTCAACGTGGGAGACGTTGATGGTGATGCCGCGCTGACGCTCCTCGGGAGCGTTGTCGACTTCGTCGAACGGAGTGAACTCGTTCAGCTCCGGGTACTTGTCAGCCAGAACCTTGGTGATGGCAGCGGTCAGCGTCGTCTTACCGTGGTCGACGTGACCGATCGTGCCGATGTTCATGTGCGGCTTGGACTTGTCGTACTTGGCCTTTGCCACTTGGGCCCTCCTGGGACTCTTGTTTGACTTTCAGCTTGTGAGTGAGATGCAGGAAGCATCAGACCCGGCTTAAGTTGATTTCTTACGGTTTCTGATTGTACAGGACCGCTGGGACGTCACTCGCCCCGGGTCTTCTTGATGATCTCGTCAGCGACGTTCTTGGGAACCTCGGCATAAGAGTCCATCTGCATCGTGTAGACCGCCCGCCCCTGGGTCTTGGAGCGGAGATCACCGACGTATCCGAACATCTCACTGAGCGGGACCAGGGCGCGAACGATCTTGACGCCGGTCGCGTCCTCCATGGACTTGATCATGCCACGGCGGGCGTTGAGGTCGCCGATGACATCGCCCATGTACTCCTCGGGAGTGCGGACCTCAACATCCATGACCGGTTCGAGGAGCACGGGGTTGGCGCGCTTCGCGCCCTCCTTGAGCACCATGTTGCCGGCGATCTTGAAGGCCATTTCCGACGAGTCGACTTCGTGGTAGGCGCCGTCTTCCAGCGTCGCCTTGACCCCCACCATGGGGTAGCCGGCGAGCACGCCGGACTGCATGGCCTCTTGAATGCCCGCGTCGACCGACGGGATGTATTCGCGGGGCACGCGTCCGCCGGTGACGGCGTTGACAAACTCGTAGATCGCTCCGTCCTCGGCGTCGACGAGGGGCTCGAACGTCACAAGAACGCGCGCGAACTGGCCGGAGCCGCCCGTCTGCTTCTTGTGCGTGTACTCGATCTTGTCGACCTTCTTGCGGATGGTTTCGCGGTAGGCGACCATCGGGGCGCCGACGTTCGCGTCGACTTTGAATTCGCGCTTCATCCGATCCACGAGGATGTCGAGGTGAAGCTCGCCCATTCCGCCGATGACGGTCTGGCCGGTCTCCTCGTCCTGGCGGACGGTGAAGGTGGGATCCTCTTCAGCCAGCTTCTGGATGGCCGTCGAGAGCCTCTCCTGGTCGTTCTTCGACCTCGGTTCGATCGCCACGTGGATGACGGGATCCGGGAAGGTCATGGACTCCAGGATGATGGGCTTGTCGATGGCGCACAGAGTGTCGCCCGTCGTCGTCTCCTTGAGGCCGACGAAGGCGTAGATGTGCCCGGCGTGCGCGACCTCCACGGGGTTCTCACGGTTGGAATGCATCTGGAACATCTTTCCGATGCGCTCCTTCTTGCCCTTCGTGGCGTTGTACACCTGGACGCCCTGCTCCACTTTGCCGGAGTAGACGCGAATATAGGTCAGTTTGCCGTAGAAGGGATGGACCGCGATTTTGAAGGCGAGGGCCGCGAAGGGCTCCTTCTCGCTCGCCTTGCGGGAATCGGCCTCGTCCTCGTGTCCGGGGCGGAATCCCGGGACGTCGGGGATGTCGAGGGGCGAGGGCAGGTAGTCCACAACGCCGTCGAGCATGGGCTGGACGCCCTTGTTCTTATAGGCGGAGCCGCAGAAGACCGGGTAGATCTCGCCGGCGATCGTGCGGATGCGCAGGCCCTTCTTGATTTCGTCGAGGGTGAGCTCGCCGCCTTCGAGGTACTTTTCCATGAGTTCCTCGTTGGCCTCGGCCGCGGCCTCGACCGCTTCGAGGTGGTACTCCTCCGCCTTGTCCAGAAGGTCGGCCGGGATGTCCTCTTCGACGACGAGGATGCCCTTGGTGGGCTGGCCCTTTTCGTCGGTGTCGGGGAAGCGGACGGCCTTCATCTTGAGGACGTCGACGACGCCGTCGAACTCGTTCTCGACGCCGATCGGGAAGGTCACGACGATCGGGGTGGCCTGGAGGCGATCCTTGATCGTTTGGACCGAGAAATCGAAATTCGCGCCCAGCTTGTCCATCTTGTTGATGAAGCAGATGCGCGGGACGTTGTACTTGTCGGCCTGGCGCCAGACGGTCTCCGACTGGGGCTCGACGCCCTCCTTGCCGTCGAAGACGGCGACGGCGCCGTCGAGCACGCGCAGGGAGCGCTCGACCTCGACCGTGAAATCGACGTGTCCGGGCGTGTCGATGACGTTGATCTGGGTGCCCTTCCAGAAGGCGGTGACGGCCGCGGACGTAATGGTGATGCCGCGCTCCTTCTCCTGCTCCATCCAGTCGGTGGTCGAGGCGCCGTCGTGCGTCTCGCCGATCTTGTAATTGATGCCCGTGTAGTAAAGGATTCGCTCAGTGACGGTGGTTTTGCCCGCGTCAATGTGCGCCATGATTCCAATGTTGCGGACCTTCCTGAGGTCCGTCAGCACATCTTGTGCCACGTTTTGGCTCTCTTCTGTGTTGAGGGATGTACGCTTCGCGCCGTTCCCGGTGCGTCGTTACCAGCGGTAGTGAGCGAAGGCCCTGTTGGACTCCGCCATTCGGTGAGTGTCTTCGCGGCGCTTGACCGCGGCGCCCAGGCCGTTGGAAGCGTCGAGAATCTCGTTGAGGAGGCGCTCGGTCATGGTCTTCTCGCGGCGCTGCCGGGCGTAGTCGACAAGCCAGCGGAGCGCGAGGGTGGTGGCGCGGCCGGACTTGACCTCAACGGGCACCTGGTAGGTGGCGCCGCCGACGCGGCGGGAGCGAACCTCGAGCGAGGGACGGATGTTGTCCATCGCGCGCTTGAGGACGGCCAGAGGCTCCTGGCCCGACTTCTCGCCGACGGCCTCGAGGGCGCCGTACACGATGTGCTGGGCCGTCGACTTCTTGCCGTCGAGGAGAACCCGGTTGACCAGCTGAGTGACGAGCGTCGAGCCGTAAACGGGGTCGTTGACCAGGGGGCGCTTGCGGGCGGGACCCTTACGAGGCATTACTTCTTCTCCTTCTTCGCACCGTAGCGGCTGCGGGCCTGCTGGCGGTTCTTGACTCCCTGGGTGTCGAGTGCGCCGCGGACGATCTTGTAGCGCACGCCCGGAAGGTCGCGGACTCGGCCGCCGCGGACGAGGACGATGGAGTGCTCCTGGAGGTTGTGCCCCTCGCCGGGAATGTAGGCCGTGACCTCGATGCCGGAGGACAGACGGACACGGGCCACCTTGCGCAGAGCCGAATTCGGCTTCTTCGGCGTCGTGGTGAAAACGCGGGTGCAGACGCCTCGGCGCTGGGGGCTACCCTTGAGCGCCGGGGTCTTCGACTTCCCGACCTTGCTGCTTCGGCCCTTGCGGACCAGCTGCTGAATTGTGGGCACTATGTTTCTCCTGAAAAAGTTCGTTTGATCGTAAGGTTTCGACGGTGACGTCGAGCGCATTCCCAAAGCTGGGACGCATGTCAGCTGACCCACGTATGGTGGGCAACCTAAACAAGATTAGCGGCAAGCAAGTGACAACGTCAAAGGAAATCGTTTGCCAACTCTGTGATTCCCGCGACGACGACGTCGATTTTGCGAGCCGTGCGGTCGGCCCTCAGAATCGACGCGCAGGCGGCTGCGCTCCCCGTGCGTCCGCGGCGTCCAAGCGCCGCGTCGGCCGAAAGTCCGCGAGCGACGTTTCGAAGCTTCGCCGCCGAGCCCGAGAACGCGGTGCGGGGCGGGAAGCCTTCGCCTCCCGCCCCGTGCGCCTCCTACGATCAGAAGGCGGTGTACCCGCTGCTCAGATCGAAATCGGGGAAATCATTGTATCCGAATCCGTCGTCGAAGGCCTCGAGGTCGCGACGGCTGAATCCGTTGTTCTTCTCGAATTCGACGCGCGCCTCGGGCGTGGGCTCGACCCTGGTGGAGCGCAGCTGCTCCAAGCCGGTTCCGGCCGGGATGAGCTTGCCCAGAATGACGTTCTCCTTGAGGCCCGACAGGGGGTCGCTCTTGGAGTTGAGGGCCGCTTCGGTGAGCACCTTGGTCGTCTCCTGGAAGGAGGCGGCCGAGAGCCACGAATCGGTGGCCAGCGAGGCCTTCGTGATGCCCATGAGCTCGGGGCGTCCGGAGGCCGGCTTGCCGCCCTCGGACATGGCCGCGCGGTTCTCGTCCTCGAAGATCGAGACGTCCACGAGCTCGCCGGGAAGAAGCTTCGTGGTTCCGGCTTCGAGAATGGTCACGCGGCGAAGCATCTGGCGGACGATGACCTCGATGTGCTTGTCGTGGATCTCCACGCCCTGCGAGCGGTAGACGCTCTGCACCTCGCTCACGATGTGCTCCTGGGCCGCGCGCCGACCCGAGATGCGCAGCACCTTCTTGGGGTCGACCGAGCCCTCGACGAGCTGCTGGCCGACGCTCGCGTGGCCTTCCTCGGGGACGAGGAGCTTGGCGCGCTTGGACACCTGGTAGACGAGGTCGTCGTCGCCGTCGTCGCGCACAATGATGAGGCGGCGGGTGCGCTCTCCGTCCTCGACCTTCAAATGCCCGGCGGACTCGGCGATCGGCGCCTCGCCCTTCGGCGTGCGGGCCTCAAAGAGCTCCTGGACTCGGGGAAGGCCCTGAGTGATGTCGTCCGCGGACGCCGAACCTCCGGTGTGGAACGTGCGCATCGTCAGCTGCGTTCCGGGCTCGCCGATGGACTGGGCCGCGACGATTCCCACGGCCTCGCCGATGTCGACGAGCTTTCCGGTGGCCATCGAACGCCCGTAGCACATGGCGCACGTGCCGATGCGAGATTCGCAGGTCAGGACCGAACGGACCGAGACGTCCGTGACGCCGGCCGCAATGAGCTTTTCGATCGCGACGTCGCCCAGATCGGTGCCCGCCGGGACGATGACGTTGCCCTCGGCGTCCGAGATGTCGCGGGCCAAGGTCCGCGCGTACACCGTCGTGTCGAGCTGCTCGTCGGGAACGAGGACCCCTTCGGAATCCGCGTGGGCGATGGCCTTCGACAGGCCGCGCCTCGTGCCGCAGTCGCGCTCGCGGACGATGACGTCCTGCGAGACGTCGACGAGGCGCCTCGTGAGGTACCCCGAATCCGCGGTTCGGAGCGCGGTGTCGGCCAGGCCCTTGCGCGCGCCGTGCGTGGCGATGAAGTATTCGAGGACCGACAGACCCTCGCGATAGTTCGACTTGATCGGACGCGGGATAATCGATCCCTTCGGATCGGCCACGAGCCCTCGCATGCCGGCGATCTGACGGACCTGCTCCCAGTTTCCACGGGCGCCCGAGGAAACCATTCTGTTGACCGCGTTCATCTCGTCGAAGTTCGAGCGCATCTCCTTCGCGATCTGATCGGTGACGGCCGACCAGAGATCGACGAGGTCGCGGCGCCTGTCCTCGTCCTCAATGCGTCCCGTAAGGAACTGGTGCTCGATTCGCGAGGCGGCCTTCTCGGCCTCGTCGAGGATTTCGGCCTTGGTTCCGGGAACGACGACGTCGGACACGGCGATCGTCGCGCCCGAGCGGCCGGCCCAGTAGAAGCCGGCGGCCTTGAGCGCGTCCAGCGAGGCGCCGACGGCCACCTTTTCGTAGCGTTCGGCCAGGGCGTTGACAATGCGTCCGAGGACCTTCTTGTCCACGGCCTCGTTGACATACGGGAAATCGACTGGGAGCGTCTCGTTGAAGGTCGCCCGGCCCAGGCTCGTCTCCAGAACGATGGGGTCGCCGGCCTGCCACCCCTCGGGGGCGCTCCAGTCGGTCGGCGGAACGACGTCGCCCTCGAAGCGGATCTTGCACTTCGCGTTGAGGTGCAGCTCCCCCAGATCGTAGGCCATCCGGGCTTCGGCCATTGAGGAGAAGGAACGGCCCTCCCCCGCCAGGCCTTCGCGGATCGACGAGAGGTGGAACAGCCCGATGATCATGTCCTGGGAGGGCATCGTCACGGGCCGTCCGTCGGACGGTTTGAGGATGTTGTTCGAGGAGAGCATGAGGATGCGGGCCTCAGCCTGAGCCTCCACGGACAGCGGCAGATGGACGGCCATCTGGTCCCCGTCGAAGTCCGCGTTGAAGGCCGTGCAGACGAGCGGATGCAGCCGGATGGCCTTGCCCTCGATGAGCTGCGGCTCAAAGGCCTGGATGCCGAGGCGGTGAAGGGTCGGCGCGCGGTTGAGCAGCACCGGGTGCTCCTTGATGACCTCTTCGAGCACGTCCCAGACCTCGGGGCGCTGCCGGTCGATGAGGCGCTTGGCCGCCTTGACGTTCTTGGCGATGTCGAGGTCGACGAGCCGCTTTTGGACGAACGGCTTGAACAGCTCCAAAGCCATGATCGTGGGCAGGCCGCACTGATGCAGCTTGAGGTCCGGGCCGACGACGATGACCGAACGGCCCGAGTAGTCGACTCGCTTGCCCAGCAGGTTCTGGCGGAAACGGCCCTGCTTGCCCTTGAGCATGTCGGAAAGCGACTTGAGCGGGCGGTTGCCAGCGCCCTGGACGGGGCGGCCCCGGCGGCCGTTGTCGAACAGCGCGTCGACGGCCTCTTGGAGCATCCGCTTCTCGTTGTTGACCATGATCTCGGGCGCGCCCAGGTCGAGCATGCGCTTGAGGCGGTTGTTGCGGTTGATCACGCGCCGGTAGAGGTCGTTGAGGTCCGAGGTCGCGAAGCGTCCGCCGTCGAGCTGGACCATCGGGCGCAGATCCGGGGGGATGACCGGCAGGGCGTCGAGGACCATGGCCGTGGGCTTCGTGCCCGAGTGCAGGAAGGCGTTGACCACCTTGATGCGCTTGAGCGCGCGGGCCTTGCGCTGGGCCGTGCCGCTCTCGATGGCCTCGACGAGCAGGTCGCGCTCGCCTTCCAGGTCGAAGGTTTCGAGCCTGCGCTTGATGGCCTCGGCCCCGCGGAAAGCCTCAAAATAGTCGGAGTAACGCGACTCCATCTCGCGGTAGAGGTCCTCGTCGCCTTCGAGGTCGCCCACCTTGAGCTTGGAGAAACGCTCCCACACCGTGTCGAGGCGGAGGACGTCGGCCTCCGCGCGCTTGCGGATGCGGGTGAGGTCGGCTTCGGCGGCTCGCTTGATGCGAGACTTCGCCTCGGTCTTCTGACCCTCGTGTTCAGCCTCCAAAAGGTCGGTTTCGAGCTTCCTCTGGCGGTTTTCGAGGTCTACGGCGAGGGCCTTCTCGATCGCCGTGCGCTCAAGCTCGTACTCGGACTGCAGCGAGGGAAGGTCCTGGCGGCGAGCCTCCTCGTCCACCGAGGTCACCATGTAGGCGGCGAAGTAGATGACCTTTTCGAGGTCCTTGGGGGCGATGTCGAGCAGGTACCCCAAACGCGAGGGAACGCCCTTGAAATACCAAATGTGGGTGACGGGGGCTGCGAGTTCGATGTGCCCCATGCGCTCGCGACGCACCTTGGAGCGCGTGACTTCCACGCCGCAGCGTTCGCACACGATCCCCTTGAATCGCGGGCGCTTGTACTTGCCGCAGGCGCACTCCCAATCGCGCGTGGGGCCGAAGATCCGCTCGCAGAAGAGCCCGTCTCGTTCGGGCTTGAGTGTGCGGTAGTTGATGGTCTCGGGCTTCTTCACCTCGCCGTGCGACCAGGTGCGGACGTCGTCCGAGGTTGCGAGTGAGATGTGGAGCTGGTCGAAACGATTGACGTCGAGCAAAATTCCTACTTCCTAATGAAGCACCAGTGTGTGGCGGCGGGCTGACGGAAGGGGCCGGGCCGGCGCTTGGCCCGGCCTCCCCTTAGAAGTCAGCGCCAGACGTAAGGTCCTCCAGGCCGGTCGGCATCGCGACGGGCTCGAGGGGTTGGAATTGGTCCTCCTCCGTGTCCTGGAGGTTGATGGCCTGCCCCGCGGCGTCGAGGGCCTCGACGTTTAGGCACAGAGAGCGCATCTCCTGGATGAGAACCTTGAAGGACTCGGGAATGCCGGCTTCCGGCACGTTGTCGCCCTTGACGATCGCCTCGTAGACCTTGACGCGGCCAACGGTGTCGTCGGACTTGATCGTCAGCATCTCCTGCAGGGTGTGCGAGGCGCCGTAAGCTTCGAGGGCCCACACCTCCATTTCGCCGAAGCGCTGTCCGCCGAACTGGGCCTTGCCGCCGAGCGGCTGTTGGGTGACCATCGAGTACGGACCGGTCGAACGGGCGTGGATCTTGTCGTCCACGAGGTGGTGCAGCTTGAGCATGTACATGTAGCCGACCGAGATTGGCTCGGGGAAGGGCTCGCCCGAGCGGCCGTCGAACAGCCTCGCCTTGCCTTCCGCGTTGACGAGGACCTCGCCGTCGCGGTTGGGCAGGGTCGAACCGAGGAGGCCCGCAAGCTCGTCGCCTCGGACGCCGTCGAACACCGGCGTCGCAACGTGCTGGCCCGGCTTGCCCTTGACCGTCGCCTCGGGAAGACGCTCCGCCCATGCTTCACCGGCCTCGCGCGCGGCGCTGGCGTCCCACCCCTGGCTGGCGATCCATCCCAGGTGCAGCTCGTAGACCTGGCCGAGGTTCATGCGGCCGGGAACGCCCAGCGGGTTGAGGATGATGTCGACGGGCGTGCCGTCCTCCATGAAAGGCATGTCTTCGACGGGGAGAATTCGCGAGATGACACCCTTGTTTCCGTGGCGTCCCGCCATCTTGTCGCCGATCGTGATCTTGCGGCGCTGGGCGATGTAGACGCGAACCGTCTCGTTGACGTCGGAGGCCAGCTCGTCGTTGTTGTCTTTCGTGAACTGGCGGACGCCGATGACGATTCCCGACTCCCCGTGGGGGACCCGCAGCGAGGTGTCGCGAACCTCTTTGGCCTTCTCGCCGAAGATCGCGCGAAGCAGGCGCTCCTCACTGGTCAGCTCGGTTTCGCCTTTCGGCGTGATCTTTCCGACGAGGATGTCCCCCGCCTGAACCTCGGCGCCGATCCGGATGACGCCGTGCTCGTCCAGGTGAGAAAGCATCTCGTCTGAGACGTTGGGGATGTCTCGGGTGATCTCCTCGGGCCCCAGCTTCGTGTCGCGCGCATCGACCTCGTGCTCCTCAATGTGAATCGAGGTGAGCAGATCGTCCTTGACGCAACGCTCGGAGAGAATGATCGCGTCCTCGTAGTTGAAGCCGTTCCACGTCATGAACGCGACGAGGAGGTTCTGGCCGAGGGCGAGCTCTCCGCCTTCGGTCGCCGGCCCGTCCGCGATGAGCGTCCCGGCCTCCAGCCTGTCCCCGGGGCCGACCACAACCTGCTGGTTGGTGCAGTTTCCGGGGTTGGAGCGGTCGAACTTCGTCAGCTTGTACGTCACATGGCGCCCGCTGTCCTGCTCGACGACGACGGAGTCGGCGTCGACCTCCAAAACGACCCCGGGCTCTTTGGCCACGGTGACGTCGCCGGCGTCGACCGCGGATCGCATCTCCATGCCCGTGCCCACGTACGGGGCGGAGGGGCGGATGAGCGGAACGGCCTGGCGCTGCATATTGGCGCCCATAAGGGCTCGGTTGGCGTCGTCGTGCTCGAGGAACGGGATCATGGCGGTTCCCACCGAGCACATTTGCCGCGCCGAAACGTCCATGAAGTCGATCTCGTCGACTGGGACGAGGGCGGGCTCGCCGCCCGGCATCCGGCACAGCACTTCTTCGTCGACGAAGCGGTTGTTCTCGTCGAGCGGCACCTCGGCCTGTGCGATGACGGCCCTGTCCTCGTCGTCCGCTTGGAGGTAGACGATCTCGTCCGTGACGACGCCGTTGTTCACCACCCGGTAGGGCGTCTCGATGAAGCCGAAGGGGTTGATGCGCGCGAACGAGGCAAGGGACCCGATGAGGCCGATGTTCGGGCCTTCGGGAGTCTCGATCGGGCACATGCGGCCGTAGTGGGACGAGTGGACGTCGCGCACTTCCATGCCGGCGCGGTCGCGGGAGAGGCCGCCGGGGCCAAGAGCCGAGAGGCGACGCTTGTGGGTCAGGCCCGCGAGGGGGTTGTTCTGATCCATGAACTGCGAAAGCTGCGACGTTCCGAAGAACTCTTTGATGGCTGCGACGATCGGCCGGATGTTGATGAGCGAGGACGGTGTGATGGCTTCCGCCTCCTGCGTCGTCATGCGCTCGCGAACCATGCGGTCCAAACGCGAAAGCCCGGTGCGAACCTGATTCTGGATGAGCTCGCCGACGGCGCGAATGCGACGGTTGCCGAAGTGGTCGATGTCGTCGGTCTCGATCTCCACTTCGGCGCCGCCCTCGCCGCACACGACCTTCTCATGCCCGGCGTGAAGCGCTAAAAGATAGCGCAGCACGGCCGTGATGTCAGAGATGCCGAGCTGGCGTGACTCGTTGGCCGGGTCGAGGCCGAGCTTCTTGTTGAGCTTGAAGCGGCCGACCTTGGCAGTGTCGTAGCGCTTCGTGTTGAAGTAGAAATTGTTGAGAAGCGCGCGCCCGGCCTCGGCCGTCGGCGGCTCGCCCGGGCGAAGCTTGCGGTACAGGTCCGTCAAAGCCTCTTCTTGGGTGTGCACGGTGTCCTTCTCGAGCGTCTCGATGAGCGCCGGGAAATCGCCGAAGATTTCACGGATCTCTGACTCGCTCATGCCGAGGGCCTTGAGGAAGACCGTCACCGACTGCTTGCGCTTGCGGTCCACGCGCACTCCGACGGCGTCGCGCTTGTCGATCTCGAATTCGAGCCAGGCTCCGCGCGAGGGAATGATCTTGACGTTGAACACGTCTTTGTCGGAAGTTTTGTCGGCGAGCCGCTCGTAGTACACGCCCGGCGAGCGCACAAGCTGAGAGACGACGACGCGCTCGGTGCCGTTGATGATGAACGTTCCACGCTCGGTCATGAGCGGGAAGTCGCCGATAAACGTGGTCTGGCTTTTGATCTCGCCGGTCTCGTAGTTTTGGAATTCGGCTGTCACGTACAGCGGAGCGGCGTACGTCAGATCGCGCTCGCGGCATTCGGCGATGGAGTATTTGGGATCCTCCAGGTGCGGGGAGGAAAGCACGAGACCCATGGTTTGGGCTGCGTTTTCAATGGGGGAAATCTCTTCGAAGATCTCCTCGAGGCCGGATTGGGAACCGGGGTTCCGCGAGGTCCACTGCTCGGAGCCGACGAGCCAACCGAAGCTGTCGGTCTGCAGGCCCAGGAGGTTCGGGGGTTGAAGAGGCTCGTGAATCTTGGCAAAGGAAACGCGGTCAACGACCGGCTTTCCATTGCGTGCGGAGAGCGAATAGGTGCGCGAAGCAGCCAAAGGGGTTCCTTCCCTGACGTTGGTAAGGCGGTCGCATCCGGGTATTTCCAATAGTTTCCAAGCTTTGAGGGCCTTCTGGACACACTGGTAGTTACACGAAGCAAATACCTACAATACACCAACTGTCAGGTGCGCGCCACAGCGCGCCCTGTGGAAGGCGTCACTGAACAACTGCGTTCGGGAAAACTGTCCCACACCCGAGCGCGATGTGCAAGTGCGACGCGGTCCGGGGCGGCGATCGGACTCACGGAGATCGGTCTCGCACCTCGTTCGTCCAAGAATCGGAGCGCTGTTTGCCGGACACCGCTCGCGTCCTCCGCTTTGCGAGGCCGGTCAAGGAGCCGTTTGCAGGTCGACGTCGACGCGGCAGGCGAGGGGAAACACCGTCGGGTCCCTGGACAAGACGCCGTTCACAAGCCGGTGGGCGCGGCTCGCCCGCCAACCGACGCAGCTCACAAACGCTCACAGCCAACCACACGGCCCACAAACCAACCGGCGCAGCCCACAAGCCGACCACACTGCTCGCTTGAAAATGCCGTCATCGACGACAGTTGACGATAAACGCATGGCGATTAAGGTGACTTCCAGTGGCGATTTGCAATATTCTAACAATATAACGCTATAAAGAATTTCTACACACGTCATAAACTCCGACTTTTGGTTTCTAAATGTAACAAGAAACCTTATGTAACAAAATACTTTTCACGTCGGGCAGTTATATTACTCTTTATCAACTTGCAGTGACAGTTGAGAACTCGAAACGGCAATTCAATAGCCTCTTGCTTCCGAAGAGCCGTCACATGACCGGTCCATCCCCCACCTCGACGAGCAGGCCCCTACCTGAATTTGCGGCAAGAGCTGCTAACAAAAGTGATTCTAAACGAGATAAAACCGAGGCCGGCCAACGCACTCCGAGGAAAAGCGACCGACAACGAAGCGGCCTAGGGCTCAAGTAACCTTGAGCCCTAGGCCGCTTTCAGGCCCGAGCCGCTTGGATGGCTCCAAGCATTCAAACCGCTTGAAACCGCTGCCGTTCGCGCCTTTGCCTTGGCTTGCGCCACATTGACGTTGCGCAACTCGCGCCGACGCATTCACGCTGAAGCGCACGTGCTTCCGGCACCGCCGCGTTGGCTCTAAGCCGTTCTCACCACTGACATTGGCGCGGCGGGCGTCGGCTCGACGCGGCCCGCTCCCTTTGAAGCGGTAAGCGTGCCTGGCGTCGTTTTAAGCCGCTCGCGTCACTTGACGGTGACGGACGCGCCGGCGCCCTCGAGCTGCTCCTTGGCCTTGTTCGCGGCCTCCTTATCGACGCCCTCGAGAACGGCCTTGGGAGCCGAATCGACGAGGTCCTTGGCCTCCTTGAGGCCGAGGGAGGTCAGGGCACGAACTTCCTTGATGACCGCGACCTTCTTGTCGCCGGCAGCCTCAAGAACGACGTCGAACGAGTCCTTCTCCTCTTCGACGGCGGCGGCCTCTCCACCGGCGGCCGGGGCCGCGGCGACGGCGGCAACGGGAGCCGCGGCGGTGACGTCGAACTCCTCTTCGAACGCCTTGACGAATTCGTTGAGCTCAACGAGGGTGAGCTCCTTGAATGCAGCGATGAGCTCTTCGATGGTGAGCTTAGCCATGATGGCCTTCCTTCCTGATGCCTGCTACGCGAGCAGATGTATCTGTTGATTGCGCGGCGCCGATCAGGCAGCCGCTTCTTCTTTCGCGCGCAGCGCGTCGATGGTGCGCACCGTCTTTGACACGGGCGCCTGGAAAACGTATGCCGCCTGGAACAGAGCAGCCTTGAGCACGCGTGCGGCCTTGCTGAGGAGCACCTCGCGAGACTCGAGATCAGCAAGCTTCTTGACGTCGTCCTCCGAGAGCAGGTTGCCCTCAAGGACTCCGCCCTTGACGAGGAGTGCCGGATTGTCCTTGGCGAAATCGCGAATGGCCTTGGCGGTGTCGGCAATTTCACCGGTGACGAAGGCGAATGCGGTGGGTCCGGTCAGAAGGTCGTCGAGGCCTTCGATCCCGGCTTCCTTGGCCGCAATTTTTGCCAGCGTGTTCTTGGCGACCTTGAACTGAGCGTTGGCGCCGATCGCGCGACGCAGCGTCTTGAGCTGCATCACGGTCAGGCCGCGGTATTCAGTGAGCAGCACGGCGTCCGAGCTCTCGAACTTCTTCTTGAGCTCGGCAATGGCTGCTGACTTGTCGGTCCGTGCCATAGGGCCTCCCTTCGGTCGTCTGCCGCAAGTATCCGAACACGCAAAAGCCCCGCGCAGGCGCACGGGGCTGTAAGGTCCTCGTTCTCTCACCTGCGCCGGCCTCTTGCGAGTTTCGTCCCGTTTGGCGACGGGCAACCTGCGGTCTTTGGCGTCGCTTAGTTTATTGGAAACATCCCCGATGCGCAAACCGTATAGGCCTCGGCCGCGCGGCCGCTTGCGTTGTCCGCAGTCATGCCGCTGCGCCCTGCCGTTCTGTCCTCGGCCGATCGTCGCACCTAGGCTCCTCTCGGCAGACTGCCGTGCCTTCGGCGGATCGCCACGCCTACCCGGCCTCAGCCGATCGCCCTCTCGACCTTGTTGATGAGCATGTCGAGCGCAACGAGGTTGTGACCTCCGTTGGGAACGATGATGTCCGCATTGCGCTTCGACGGCTCCACATAGAGCTCGTGCATCGGCTTGACCGTCGTCAGGTACTGACGCTCCACGGATTCGAGCGTCCGCCCACGTTCGACGACGTCGCGCTTGATGCGCCGGAGGATTCTCACGTCGGCGTCGGTGTCGACGAAGACTTTGATGTCGAGCAGCTCGCATATTTCGGGCGCGGCGTATATGAGGATTCCCTCGACCACGATAATCGGCGCGGGCTCGATCCGCCTAGTTCTATCCGACCGATTGTAGCTGGAGTAGTCGTAAACCGGACACTCAACGGGCCGCCCTGCGGCGAGTCGGCGAAGATGCTCGACCATCAGATCGTTGTCGAATGCGTCCGGGTGATCGTAGTTGAGCAGGCACCGTTCCTCATAGGCAAGGTCGTCGTGGGCCTTGTAGTAACTGTCGTGGAAGACGACGGAGGACTTGCCGGGAAACCGCTCCACAAGCTTCCTCGTCAGGGTGGTTTTTCCGCTTCCCGTGCCTCCGGCAACGCCCACTGTCAGCGAGGCCATCACGCGTCCTTCCATCCATGTGCTCCTGATGTGCGTCGCAACTACGGTACGCGTCAGAACCGCCGCACCCCAATCCGCGCCGACGCCGCGCACCGTTCCTCTCTCCCCGCCGCAGATCGGCCCTCCGCCCGTCGTCGAACCGGCCTCTCCCCCGTCGTCGGCTCAGACCTACGGGACCTTGGCCATCGCGACCCCGACGGACATGAAGACGCACCCAGCCACAGCGAAAACGAAGAGCCACTTCGCTCGCTTTCCGTTGCACAGCACGGCTGCGAGCGCGCAGTGCAGGGCGACTGTGCTCATGGCGTACCTCCCCGACACGACGTCGAAGTAACCGCTCGTCGTCATGATTTCGCGTACCTGCACGACCAGAGCCGTCACGAACGGCGATATAGCCGTACTCAAAATGAGGCCGCGCCTGTCCACTGCCTTCCACATGCAGACAACCGAAACGATCAGAAGGACGATGTAGAAAATGTAGAGAATGCCCGCCCATGCGAACGTGGCGCCGGATTTCAGGCCGGGCTGCATGTAGAAGTCGGTGCGCGGATCGGTCAGCCCGTAGGCGTCGATAAGGGTGGGAACCACGTAGTGCAACGCGCTGTCTTTCAACTTGATCGTCGACAGCCCGTCGATCGCCGGAATGTACCCGGGGGGCGTGCGCACCGCCTGGAACTGGTTCCAAAACAGGTAGGGAACAGCCGCGGCTCCCACTGTCGCGCCGAAGATTCTGCTCAAGTCCTGTCTGTCGTCGGCCAGCAGGCCGAAGACTTTCGGCATGAAGCATGCGAGCAGCACGACGCCGGCGACGGCCAGCATAGCCCCCAGCGACACCACACGGAATGAGGAGACGATGAAGGCCAGGAAGGCGGGGACCCCCCAGCCGAGCTTGTAGCGGGCGAATATTCGCGCGCCAACCCAGACGGCAGCGTCGCCCGCGAGAAGTGTGATCGCGTCGTTGTGGACTATCGCGGACGACGCCGCAACGGCCGGCGTCGTCAAAGCCAGAAGCGCCCCGGAGAACGCGGCGAGGCGATTGACTCTCCACGCCCTGATGGCGAGAAAGAGGCCGGCGACGCCGAGGGCGACGAACCCCGCGGACACCAGCCTGGCGCCGGTCACGAAATCGACGCCCGTGAGCTCGGAGATCGTCTGGCCGCCGAGCCCCGCCGCGAAGAAATAGGTAGGCGGATGGAATGCGTTGTAGTTCTCGCCCTTGAACGGCCACGACGTCGCGGGCGTGCGTTTGTAGATCGATCCGCATTCAGGCGGCGTGACGTCGCGGATTCCGCCTTCCATTCCACGGCAGGACCAGTCCTCCAGACTTTGCGCAGCCAAAGGCTCCCCCTGAATCGGAATATGCCCAACCGCCACCTTGCGGGCATAATCAATGTATGTCCACTCGTCATACCGACTGATCTGAGTACCCTCGCTGACCGCTACGAGGCTCCACCCGAGCGATATACAAATGAGCAGAAAGGCCAAGACCCCGTCCCGTCTGAAAAACGAAATCGCCCCACCCACAGCACGACGAGCAACGCCCTTCCCAGTCTCGCGGATCACGAGTCAAGGGTAGGCGATGAAACGCCTGCACACATCATCTTTTATCGAATCCCACAAAAAACCACCAACGAGGAGCCGTGGAGAGAGGCGCCGTAGAGAAAGGCAGTTGCGGAAGGGACGCGACGAAGGGCCTCCATAAACCCGACCGGCATGGGCAAGGCGAAAAATTCAGAGCGACAAAAGCGGCAGCCGCATGCCCTATCTCAAGGAACTTCCGGCGTACAGAGACCGTCTAACGCAACGAAGTTGCTGAAGCGCCCCGGCGCAGGGCGTGCCGGGATGCTTCAGCAGGCTCAGGCAGGCCGAAACTAGTTCGATTCCGTACCTCGCCTGAAATCCGTCTCGTTCCCGTCGCCTAAGGCCGTGCCCTTTTCCCCTGTCATGAAAGCGGCATTCTCTCCTCCGGCAGCGGCCTTTTGCCCCGTGCCGTTAGACGTCTCGCGGGTTCCTGCGCCGTTGCGAGACCTTCCCGGCTTGGGCACCGACAGGAACACGACGGCGAAAAAGATCGAGGCAACGACAATGACAATCCCACGCTCATGACGCGCCTCCCGGCAGAGCCTCTGAATGTCCTTTCTGATCTCGTCATTGACCTCCATCTTGTACGAAAGCGCCCCGTCTACATACTCTTGAACCTTTTCGGTGCTCTCGACGTCGAATGAATCTGTTATTAGAGGATCCAAGTCATCATTGAAACTCCATCCGACTGCGTGGCACGAAGAGTACACATTGCCGCGCGCGCCTCCACTGTCGATTGAAGGAGGCGTGAGGAAGAGATGACGCACCGTAAAGAACGCCACAAGTGCCACGAGCGCTCTGATCCCGATGTAGATGCCCTTATACAATTTGGTTTCCTTTCACAGTCCAGACGAACGCGATGGCACAACATCGACACTCAATAGAGACCATCTCAAACACCTTGGTTCCTTCCACCATCGTTTTGAGAAACGAAGCCATCGTTGCTCTTTAGCACGCCCCATGAAATCACCGAGATCCCTTGTATCCATAGAAGAAGCAAGCAGAGTTGCATTTCATGAACGTCATAGCCGCTCCTCAGTAGAAGAAATCCTGGCGTCTTGCGTGACTCAGTCTTTCCGTGTACCAATCTTTCGATCGGCCAAGATCAAAATATCATCGACGAAACAGAGCTTCAAGACCAACTCAGAACTAGAGAAACCGTTCAGACTGTCTGCAAAAAAGAGCAGACGAAATGGATCTCTCAAGAACAAACGATACGGGTTCCCAAAGACCGAGCTCCCAAGGAACAGGCGAAGCGGGTTCCTGCCACCCTCGCTTGGCGTCGCCACAGCTACACAGACTGTTGACAGACGGCTTAGCGGAGCACGACGATCGAAAGGATGCATGCAGCGAATCGGATTAGCCGGCTGCGCCATCGAGACAGTCGATAAACCTCTTCAGCGCAGGCGTTTGTAACTGCGGCGCGCTCCTGGGGATCGGAGCGGGCGGAGACCTAACCGGCAGATATTTCGCGAGGCGACTTCGGTTTGGGGATCGAAAGGAAGGCGACCGCAAAGAAAGCCAATGCGGCGTTAATGAGCGTGCTTCGCCCCTGCCGAGCCTCCTTGCAGGCCTCATGTATGGTCGGTGCCACCACGTCATCTTCAGGTCGCACGCTCGTGTTGGCCCCTTCTACATACTTTTTGATTTTCTGGGGATTCTCAACATCGAACCTTCCGGTCATCAGATAGAAATCGCCCAGGAAGTTCCAGCCAACCGAGTGGCACCCACGATAACTGTTGTCGCTTCCGCCGGCTTGGATTGTGGGTGGGACGAAAAACAGCCATAGGAAGACGACGAAGGCCGTGAGCGCCACGAGCGACCGAGTAATCAGGTACGTCGATCTAGACAATTCGGTTTCCTTTCACGTTGTGCTTATTGCCTGTATGCGGTTCGGTTTTCTTCGACCACGGATCGGTACGATTGCCGCGGATGCCCTGTGCCATTTGGTCAAGTCTGGCCTTCGTATCCGTATCCTGCTCCGCGATGGCCTCGGCAGCAGGCTCAGGCAGGCCGAAACTAGTTCGATTCCGTACCTCGCCTGAAATCCGTCTCGTCCCTGTCGCCTAAGGCCGTGCCCTTTTCCTCTGTCATGAAAGCGGCATTCTCTCCTCCGGCAACGGCATTTTGCCCCGTGCCGTTAGACATCTCGCGGGTTCCTGCGCCATTGCGAGACCTTCGCGGCTTGGGCACCGACAGGAACACGACGGCGAAAAAGATCGAGGCAACGACAATGACAATCCCACGCTCATGACGCGCCTCCTTGCACGCTTCGTGCACTCTTCTGAGTATCGCGTCCTTGACTTCAAGCTTGTATGAAACGGCTCCATCAACATACGCTTGCACATCATCGGGATTCTCAACGTCGAAAGCGTCATCCGATAGAGGCACCAGATCGCCTCTGAAGTTCCATGCAACAGGATGACACGAGGAATACTCGTTGCCTCCCACACCAGATTCGATTGACGGTGGAACAAAGAAAAGGCGATGAAGCGTGACAAAAGCCAGAATCGCTACAACCGCTCTGATCCCGATGTAGATGCCCTTATACAATTTGGTTTCCTTTCACAGTCCAGACGAACGCGATGGCACAACATCGACACTCAATAGAGACCATCTCAAACACCTTGGTTCCTTCCACCATCGTTTTGAGAAACGAAGCCATCGTTGCTCTTTAGCACGCCCCATGAAATCACCGAGATCCCTTGTATCCATAGAAGAAGCAAGCAGAGTTGCATTTCATGAACGTCATAGCCGCTCCTCTGTGAAAAGAAACCTTGCATTCTTGCGTGATTTGGTTGTTCAAGACGAACAATTCTGTGGTCAGTTGGGTCCAAAATATCATCGACGAAACAGAGCTTCAAGACTAACTCAGAACTAGAGAAACTGTTCAGACTGTCTGCAAAAAAGAGCAGACGAAATGGGTTCCTAAAGACCAAACGATCTATGTTCCCTAAAGACTGAGTTCCCAAGGAACAGGCGAAGCGGGTTCCTGCCACCCTCGCTTGGCGTCGCCACGGCTACACAGACTGTTGACAGACGGCTCTGCTGCGCACGACGATTGAAAGGATGCATGCAGCGAATCGAGAAGGATAAAACATGAACGACGTCGATATCCCAGGAAGCGGAACCTTGGCGACACTGCCGGCCTTGGAGAACCTGGAACTGCTGGCGCCTCCGACGGCGGCCGCCCTTCAGGCGATCGCGGCGACCCACCCAAATCTGGCGGCAAAGGTCCGGGTGGCCGAGATCGACCCAGAGCTCGCCGGCACCGAAACGATGACAGAGGCGTTCGGCATGGACCTCGCCCTGTCGTCGAACTGCATCCTCGTCGCCGGGAAACGAGCGGGCGAAGAGAGAATCGCTGCGTGCGTCGTCCGCGCCACCACCAACGCCGACGTCAACCACACCGTGAAGAGGACCCTCGACGTGCGCAAGGCTTCCTTCTGGCCGCAGGAGCGGGCGGTGGAAGCTTCGGGGATGGAATACGGAGGAATCACCCCGGTGGGAGTGCCGGCGCCGTGGCGCCTGCTCATCGACTCGCGCTGCGCCGAAGGCTGGTCATGCATCGGCTCGGGGCTGCGCCGTTCGAAGCTCTTTGTCCCCGATGGATTCCTCACCGCACTCCCCGGGGCGGAAGTCATTGAGGGTCTTGCCGTCGAGTAGCCCGAGGATCCAGCCAAGCAGACCGGCTCGACGATTCAACAGACTCGCCGTCGGCCCCCGTTCGTTTCTCTGTGCCACGGGAATTTTCAGCGTTCCGAACGCTTGGGCCTCCTAGGACAACGCAGGCGCCGTCCTCTCACACAACCATAAAAGCCGTCCTCTCACACAACCATAAAATAAGCGAAAACCCCGCCAATCACGCTGGTTGGCGGGGTTTTCACTCGCTTACGCGATGGAGTCAGGACGGATCTTCCGACGTGAGATTGCGGGTCTTGCTCGTGTCGAGCGGAATGCCCGGCCCCATCGTGGTCGCGACCGTGCCTTTGAGCAGGTAGCGGCCCTTCGACGTCGAGGGTTTGAGGCGAAGGACCTCCTCCTGGGCCGCAGCGTAGTTCTCGACGAGCTGCTCGGGGGTGAAAGACGCCTTGCCGACGACGAAGGAAAGGTTGCCGTTCTTGTCCACGCGGAATTCGATGCGGCCGCCCTTGATGTCAGAAACGGCCTTGGCGACGTCCATCGTCACCGTGCCCGTCTTCGGGTTGGGCATGAGGCCGCGGGGGCCGAGAACGCGGCCGAGGCGGCCGACCTTGCCCATGAGGTCAGGGGTCGCCACTGCGGCGTCGAAATCGGTGTAGCCTCCTGCGACCTTCTCAATCAGCTCGTCGCCGCCGACTTCGTCGGCTCCGGCGTCGATAGCCTCCTGCGCACGCGGACCGACGGCGAAGACGAGGACCCTGGCGGTCTTGCCGGTGCCGTGCGGAAGGTTGACGGTTCCACGGACCATCTGGTCGGCCTTGCGGGGGTCGACTCCAAGGCGGAACGCGACCTCGACGGTCGCGTCGAACTTCGTGGTAGACGTCTCCTTCGCGAGGCGCATTGCCTCGAGGGGGCTGTAGAGGACGCCGTCAGCGATCTTCTGAGCGGCGTTGCGGTAGTTCTTAGAGCGCTTTGCCATTGACTGTTCTCCTTAATGAGCAGTTTGTGGTCATGGGGCCCGCGCAGGCCCTTCCACGATCCGTTCACGGCGCTTGCACGCGCCGGGAAGCGATCAGATCTCGTCGCTGGTGACTCCCATGGAACGAGCGGTTCCCGCGATGATGCGGGCGGCGTTGTCGAGGTCGTTGGCGTTGAGGTCCGGTTCCTTCGTCTTGGCGATTTCGCGGAGCTGCTCGGCCGTCAAATGCCCGACCTTGTTGTTGTGAGGCGTAGACGAGCCCTTGGCCACGCCAGCGGCCTTCTTGATGAGCTCGGCGGCCGGAGGCGTCTTCGTCACAAAGGTGAACGAGCGGTCCTCGTAAACGGTGATCTCGACGGGGATCACGTTGCCGCGCTGGGATTCCGTCGCGGCGTTGTAGGCCTTGCAGAACTCCATGATGTTGACGCCGTGCTGGCCCAGAGCCGGGCCGATCGGCGGAGCAGGCGTCGCCGCCCCAGCCTGGATCTGGAGCTTGATGTAACCTGCAACCTTCTTCTTGGGAGGCATATAGGGTCCTTTCTTGTCAATCGCCGCAATGGCAGAGGCGGCGACCATCTGTCAACGTTACGCGCGAATCACGCCAGGCTCAATTTTGCCTGGCGTGATCTTGAACGAATTTCAGTCGTCTTTGCGCACCTGGTTGAACGAAAGCTCGACGGGGGTTTCCTGGCCGACGAGGGTCATGAGCACCGTGAGCCGCTGGTTGGCTGCGTCGACTTCGGAAACGGTGGCCGGCATTCCCGCCCACGGCTCCGAGGTCAAAGTGACGGCGTCGCCGACCGCGTACGGAGAAAGGGTGGCCGGCGTCGGACTTGCGGCCTTTCCGGCGGCGACAGCCTCGGCCGCGGCCTCCGCCTCGATCACCGGGGTGAGCATCGAGACGACCTCATTCTCGGAAAGCGCGACCGGTGTGCGGCCGTTGCCGACGAATCCGGTCACTCCGTTGGTCGATTGCACCACTCGCCACGAATCGTCCGTCAGATCCATGCGAATGAGCACATAGCCCGGCATGCGCACGCGAGAGACGAGCTTGCGCTGGCCCCGGCGGATCTCGAAGACCTCCTCCATGGGGACCTCGATCTGGAAGATGTAATCCTCCATGTTCATCGAGTGCATGCGCACCTCGAGGTCCTGCTTGACGCGCTTCTCGTAACCCGAATAGGTGTGAAGGACGTACCAACGCCCGTTTAGGCCCTTGAGCTTGTCGCGCACCTCGTCCTCGGTCACGAGGTTCGCGCGGGCCTCCTCCACGGCCTTCGCCGCTTCTTCCTCCTCCGAGAGCGAGGAATCGTCGGAAGGCTCGGGGGCAGGCTCCCCTGTCTGATCGTGTGCCGGTCCGACGTCGCCGGAGGGATCCGAACGCCCCTCGCCGGAATCGAACCGAAGCTCTTCGACGCCGGCTTCCGACGCATCGGCAACGGGCTCAAAGATATCGTCAGCCACGCTTTACTGCTTTCTACTCGTTTGTCCGAACGGCCAAGACTACCCGAAAACCCAGAGGCTACCCGAAGACCCAGAAGGTCAGGCGGCCGAATCCAAGGTCGAGAAGGCCGACGACGATCATGATGATTGCCACAAAGGCGAGAACCGTCGAGAACATCTGCCCGAGCTCTTCGCGGGTGGGCCGCTGAACCTTCTTCAGCTCGGCGAAGATCTGGCGAATGAACAGGGCGATCCGCGCGAAGACGTTGCGCCTCTTCTTCTCATCGGAGGCCTTGCCTTTGGCTCCTTTGGCCTTCGATGCGCTTGCTGCAGTCACGTGGCGTCCTTCACTCGTCGTGCAATGGAATAAAGGCGGCCCATGGACCCATGAGCCGCCTTGCAGGGTAGGAGGGATTCGAACCCCCAACCGCCGGTTTTGGAGACCGATGCGCTACCATTGCGCCACTACCCTTCGGCTGTTCGCTCCTGACATTATGCCTTATATTATTGGCGTAGTGCCACCAATCTGGAGACAACTCACAAAATTGTACACGTTTGCCCGCTCCGCGTCATCCGTCTGCCCGAATCGCAACGTCCGAACCGCCGGGCCACAGCGTCAAGCGCCCTCCCGCGGTCCGATCGGACCCTTTTTTAGCCCGCCGCGCAGGTGCAGGGCAGGGCTGCCTCCCCGCACGTCGCGCCCTCGCGGGCCGACGACGCCGCGCCTTCGATCTCACAGCGCTGAAACGCGGACCGGCGCGCGCGACGGGGACGAAACGTGCAACCATGGACGCATGAGCAATGACAGAACCCGCCGAGTATCGGCCCGCCTCGCCGCCATCCAAGAGTCCGCGACTCTCGCAGTGGACGCCAAAGCCAAGGCCCTCAAGGCGGCAGGGCGCCCCGTCATCGGATTCGGGGCCGGAGAGCCTAACTTCCCGACGCCCGAGTTCATCGTCGAAGCCGCCGTCGAAGCCGCCCGCGACCCTAAGAACCACAAGTACACGCCGGCCAAAGGCCTCCCCGAGCTGCGCGAGGCCATCGCGGCGAAGACGCTCCGCGACTCCGGCAACGCCGTCGACCCGAACGACGTCATCGTGACGAACGGAGGCAAACAGGCCGTCTTCCAGGCTTTCGCCGCCCTTATCGACGACGGCGACGAGGTGCTCCTTCCCGCGCCGTACTGGACGACCTACCCCGAGGCGATCCGCTTGGCCGGCGGCGTTCCCGTCGAAGTCTTCGCCGGGGCCGACGCCGAATACAAGGCAAGCGTCGAACAGCTCGAAGCCGCGCGGACGGATAAGACCAAGGCCCTGCTTCTGTGCTCGCCGTCCAATCCGACCGGATCCGTCTATTCCCCCGAGGAGGTCCGGGCAATCGGGCAATGGGCCCTCGAATCCGGAATCTGGGTGATCTCCGACGAGATCTACGAGCATCTCGTCTACGACGGCACGCCCATGAGCTACATCTTGAGCGAGGTTCCCGAGCTCGCCGACCGCGCCGTCGTCCTCAACGGCGTCGCGAAGACCTACGCCATGACTGGTTGGCGGGTCGGCTGGATGTACGGCCCGTCCGACGTGATCAAGGCTGCAGCGAACTTCCAGTCCCACGCCACCTCCAACGTCGCAAACGTCTCGCAGCGGGCTGCGCTGGCGGCGCTCACGGGGCCGCAGGACGTGGTGGCCCAGATGCGCGAGGCGTTCGACCGTCGGCGTCGAAAGATGGTCGAGATGCTCGGCGCAATCGACGGTTTCGCCGTCCCCGAGCCGAAGGGCGCCTTCTACGTCTACCCCAACGTCGAGGCGGTGCTCGGCCGCGACGTCAACGGAAAGTCCGCCGCGACCTCGGCCGAGCTGGCGGCGCTCATCCTCGAAGAGGCCGAAGTCGCCGTGGTTCCCGGCGAGGCCTTCGGCCCCAGCGGCTTCCTGCGATTCTCCTACGCCCTCTCCGACGAGGACCTCGTCGAGGGCCTGGGACGGGTGCAAAAGCTCCTCGGCTGACGCCGGAAGCCACAGCCGACGTCCTTCGCGGAGCCTTCGCTGACATCCCGCCGACGTCTCGCAGGAACTTCGACTGACGCCCCTGCTCGCTCTGCGCGACTTCAGCGATGGCGGTAGGCCCGCTCAAGCCACGCCTCGGCCGTCGAAAGGCGGCCGAGGGCGTCGTCGATCCACTCGGCGCCGTCGACCCGCTTCGCCCCGGCGACAAGAGAAAGCACCACCCCGGCCGTGCGCGCGCACAGCGCCACAGGATCTACGGCGTGCTCGCAGGCGTCCCTCCAGATCGGAAGGTCGTCCTGAACGTACGGGTAGGAGTCCGGGGCCAGATGCGGAAGAACACTCATGTGGCCGAGCAGGCAAGCCCAATCGTCGACTCGGTGGCCGGGCCCCAGCGAATCGACGTCGATGATTCCCGTGACCCTCGACGAATCGTGGGATACGAAGATGTTCGCCTCGTAGAAGTCTCCGTGGACCGGAACCAAAGGCCCGGGGTCCGAACTGGCGAGAAGCTCATGGATCCCGTGCGCCACAGCCTCGCAACGGGCGCGTTCCTCGGGCAAAGCGGTTCCGGCGGCGTGCGCGTAATGCGTGGAACGGTCCGCCCAGGCGGGCCGATGGCTGAGCGAGAGGGCCTCGCGCGGCAAAGCGTTCAGCAAGGCCGTGAGAGAGCCGAGCAGAGGGGCCGCGTTTCTTCCCATGCCGCGAGAAATTGCGGTCGAGAGCGGAATTCCGTTGGCGGCGCCGATCACCAGGAGCCCTCGAACGTCGTGGATGAGGACCGGCGGCGCCGGAATCCCCGCGCGGGAGAGCATGATATGGCGTTTCGCCAACGATTCGACCTGCGGGGGGCGCGCGACTTTCGCGTAGCTGACGGAGTTCGCCGCCCGCACCCGGACGACGGCGCGGCGAGTGGGGCGATAGCTCATGAGCTCCACGGATACGGGCATGCCCAAAAGGGCGCTCATATGCTCGGGCGAGCAAGCCAAGAACAGCGCAGGAAGCTCAGGATCGGCGGGGTAGCGCCAAACGGAGAACGTGGAGTCCCCTTTTGACACGTACACGAGCCCCGGGGTGTTGGGGTGGGACAGGCGCGCCGTCGAGGCGCACAGATACTCCTCCACGCGCATGTGGGCGCCGTTGGGGAGTATCCGATCGAGCGTCACCGAATAGCCGGCAGTCACTCCTGCGCCGGGACGATGATGGATCGAATGGACTTCCCACCCCCGTATGACCGCAGGCTGCCCCATGTTCATGAGAGCGCTGCGCAGAATCTCACCGGCGCCGCTGCCGATGAGCAATGCAAGGTCCGCCTTTTCACGGTCCTTCCCGGGAATGCTCATATATAAGTTCTACCGTACAGCGTGGGCCAGCGTGCACGTTAAACACAACATGTTGATATTCGAACAGATTTCTGCTTCGAATCCAAAGTGGTCGACATATCGGTCAAGCGGGCCTCCCACCGCCGGCTCGCAAACCGCCTCGGCACCCGCTCCGGCCTGGCTGAGTTTTGTCGATTTCTGGCTTGATTGCAACGATCCCTCTCTTTATAGCGCCGGCGGGCCGGTTCCCTGCCGACCACGCGTCCGCCCGCGTCGATCTCTCGACCCAGATGCCGATCACGTGCCCAACAAAGTGAGAACAGCGGAAACCCGCCGATGGACTTCGCTGTTGGCGTGCAGACCGAGCTTGGCAAAAATTCTCTGGATGTGCTTTTCGACAGCCCCTTCGGAGACGACGAGGCGCTTGGCGATCGCCGAGTTCGTGTGGCCCTCCGACATGAGCTCCAACACCTCGCGTTCGCGCGGTGTGAGGCTGGCGACGGGATCGTTCCGGCGTCCGCGTCCCATCATCTGTGCGACGACTTCGGGATCGAGGACCATGCCGCCGTTGCCGACCCGATCGACGGCGTCGAGGAAGGAGTCAAGGTCGCTCACGCGATCCTTGAGCAGGTATCCGATCGAGCCGGAGCCCGACGAGAGAAGCTCGGTGGCGTAGCTGAGGACTATGTACTGGCTGAGCAGGAGAATGGGGGCCTCGGGCCACTCCTCGCGGATGCGGACCGCCGCGCGCAGGCCCTCGTCGGTGTGCGAGGGCGGCATTCGGATGTCGCTTACCGTCACGTCCGGCCGCAGGGCAAGGCACCGGGACACAAGCTCGTTCCCGGTGCCGACTCCGCCGATGACTTCGTGTCCGCCGTCGTTCAGGATGAGGGTCAGCCCCTCCCTGAGCAGCACAGAATCGTCGGCTATCAGGATGCGCATGGAATCTCCGCTTCGATTGTGGTCGGTCCGCCTGCAGGCGAGTCAATCTCAAGGGTACCGTCAACCGAACGCAAACGTTCTTCCAACCCCACAAGCCCATGCCCCTTCGACACATCAGCCCCGCCCACACCATCGTCAACAACCGACAAACGCAACACCCCGCCCGACACATCAATCGTCACCACAACAGACGACGCACCCGCATGCTTATTCACATTCACCAAACTCTCCGCCACCACATAATAAGCCGCCGACGCCACATGATCAGGCACAGCCGGAATACCCGCATGAACCGACACAGGAACCACCGACCGAGCAGCCGCCTCCTGAACAGCGGCCACCAACCCCCGATCCACCAACACCGGAGGCGCAATCCCCCGCGACAGCTGACGCAACTCCGCCAACGTATCCTGAGTCTGAACCATCGCCTCATCCAAAATCGCCTGCGCCCTGACCGGATCACTGCCCGCCTGACGCCTAGCCCGAGCCAAATCCATATTCAACCGCACCAACCTCTGCTGCGGCCCATCATGCAAATCCCGCTCCAACCTCCGCAACGCCGCACTCTCCGCCCGACGACCCGCCTCACGCGACCGCGTCAACCGCTCAATATCCGCCCGATCCCGAGCACGCCGCAACAACAACACATCAGCGAAAAGAAGCTGGAGCGTTGCAAGGCCCTTCATAACCGGCGGCGCGGAGACCAGCATGACAAGGCCGACGACAAAGGAAAGGAGGACGTCGAAAAGGAATGGGTGCGGGATGTCGAGAAGCTCTCCCAGTCCGTTGTTCCAGCTCTCGTTAATGTTCTCTAGGATCGTAAGCGATATGGGCGCGGTCAAACCAGCCAGAATTGCGGCCACCCATGTGAGCGCCACGCACCAATTGAGGATCGTGATCGGGAACGAGCCGACAACCCACAGCACGTCGAGCCACGACTGCGGATCGCGCAACGGATACAGAAGCCTGCGGAACCAGTCCATGTCTCCCGGCGTCGGATAGAGGAGGCCGTCGTACGCGCTCTCTCTTTTGAAAAGGCGCAGGATGGGGGGAGAGGTCTTGTCACCCGCAAACGCGCGGTTTATCCAGCGTTGGAGGACGGCGCCGGCTCTGGCGACCATGATTCCCGAGTAAAGGATGGGAAAGCCCACGAAGATGACGGTCAGCGACGCCCCCACGGCGCACAGGACGACGACGAGGATGAAAAGGATGAGATGGAGGGGAAAGGCCAGAAGCATGTAACTCGCGTAAGCCGTCGTCCACCTGAAACGCATAGAAAGACTCTGACGCCGGCCATTGCCTCGGCCTTGCCCATCGCCTCGTTCCACAGTTTCAGCGGCTCTTTCCAAGTGTGAACGGATGTCGCTTGTAGTCATACCTCTACTTTCCCCTGCCGGACGTCGTGCGAACTATCCTGCGGCCCGGCCAACCCTTGTAGGGCCAGCTGGACAGTTTTCCCGCAGCTTCCGAACGGAGCCGTCACGCGCATGGGGTCATCCGTTTTCGCGAGTTTTCTTCGCCGGCGCGCACAAGAATCACACGCATGGAATCTCCGCTTCGATTGTGGTCGGTCCGCCTGCAGGCGAGTCAATCTCAAGGGTACCGTCAACCGAACGCAAACGTTCTTCCAACCCCACAAGCCCATGCCCCTTCGACACATCAGCCCCGCCCACACCATCGTCAACAACCGACAAACGCAACACCCCGCCCGACACATCAATCGTCACCACAACAGACGACGCACCCGCATGCTTATTCACATTCACCAAACTCTCCGCCACCACATAATAAGCCGCCGACGCCACATGATCAGGCACAGCCGGAATACCCGCATGAACCGACACAGGAACCACCGACCGAGCAGCCGCCTCCTGAACAGCGGCCACCAACCCCCGATCCACCAACACCGGAGGCGCAATCCCCCGCGACAGCTGACGCAACTCCGCCAACGTATCCTGAGTCTGAACCATCGCCTCATCCAAAATCGCCTGCGCCCTGACCGGATCACTGCCCGCCTGACGCCTAGCCCGAGCCAAATCCATATTCAACCGCACCAACCTCTGCTGCGGCCCATCATGCAAATCCCGCTCCAACCTCCGCAACGCCGCACTCTCCGCCCGACGACCCGCCTCACGCGACCGCGTCAACCGCTCAATATCCGCCCGATCCCGAGCACGCCGCAACAACAACACATCAGCGACGTAGAACTGGACATTGCCTGCGGCGTTCACCAGATAGGGGCCAAATACCAAAGAAAGCAACCCCATACAGAAGCCGAAGCCAGCATCGAAGAGGTACGGGTGGGGAATATTCAACGCTTCCCCGATGCCTCTGTAGCCGTGATTGACATTACTTACTCCAATAATCCAAAGCGTAAGCGGCTGTGCGAGACTGACGGACGTCATGAGGACCCAGATAAACGCAATGCACCAGTTCGCGATTGCAATGGGAAACGACACGAATACCCATAGCACGTCAAGCCATGACTGCGGATCGCGCAACGGATATAAGAATCTGATTACTTTCCCATCGCTTTTCGGCACCGCGTAGATAAATTCTGGACGCTCCGCGCCGATGGTCTTCTCATTGAGACGACGCTGGGCCGTGGCTCCGAGCCTGGCAACCATGATTCCCAGGAGTATGACCACCACGCCCCCGATCAGCGTCAATCCTCCCCCCAGGGGGATCAAGACCGCCACAGCGATGAAAAATCCCAAATGAATGGGAGCAGCCGACAACATATATGCCGAGTAGGCCACGGCTCGCCCCAAACGCTTCCTGAATGTTCTCCGCTGCCCCGCGACTCGGTATCCATTCGCTTCGGTTGCCTTCACGGCTTTATCGTACGTGGCGCCGCTCGTATTCGAAGGCGGGACCATTTCAACAGTGCTCATATTTTCAACTTTTCCATTCCCGAGGCAGTCCGCATATCTTGCATTCTGGACAATCGGGGTGAGGATAGCCCGACAGCGCGAGAATGCCTGTTCCCGCGAACGATCGGGGCGCCTGAACGCGAGGAGGCGCCGCATCGACTTGCCGGGGCAGCCCGCAGACGATCAGGGTGTCGATCCGGCATCGGAGCATTCAACGTATGGGAAAATGTTGGCGTGCGCGATCTCAACCTCCTCCCCAAGGCGCATCTTCACCTGCACTTCACAGGGTCGATGCGCGTGCACACCCTCGAGCGAATGGCCGAGGCTCAGGGCATACGCCTGCCCGAGGGGCTGACGGACAACATCGCAATCGAGGTTCCGGCAGACCAGCGCGGGTGGTTCCGATTCCAGCGCGCCTACGACGCGGCGCGGAAGACGGTCCGCAGCGAGGAGGCCATGCGCACGATCGTCCGAGAGGCCGCCGAGGACGACGCCGCAGAGGGCTCGCGCCGCCTCGAGATCCAGATCGATCCGACGTCGTACGCGCCCTTCGTCGGCGGAATCACCCCGGCGCTCGAGATCGTCCTGGACGAGGCCGCGACCGCCAGCCGCGCGACCGGCGTGGACGTGGCCGTAATCGTCGCCGCCTCGCGCATCCGCCATCCTTTGGAAGCCCGCACCCTGGCCCGCCTAGCGGCCAAGTACGCCGGGGAAGGGGCGGGGGACGTCGTCGGCTTCGGCCTGTCCAACGACGAAAGGCGGGGCGTCACGTCCGAATGGGAGTCGGCGTTCCGCATCGCGCGAAAGGCGGGGCTGAGGTCGGTGCCCCACGGCGGAGAGCTTCTTGGCCCCGAGCACCTTCGCGAAGTCCTCGACTTCCTCAAACCCACGCGTCTGGGCCACGGCGTGCGTGCAGCGGAGAGCCCCGACGTCCTCAGGCGGGTCATCGACGAGGGCGTCGCCTTCGAGGTGTGCCCTGCCTCGAACGTCTCCCTGGGCGTCTATTCGGAGGCTTCGGGGGTGCCCGTTCGCACGCTTATGGACGCCGGCGCGACGATCGCTTTGGGCGCCGACGACCCGCTTCTTTTCCTTTCGCGCCTGACCGCCCAGTACGAGACGCTTCGCGAGCAAGGCTTCGACGACGCCGAACTCGCCGCCCTCGCGTCTTCGTCGGTGGAGGCAAGCTTCGCCGACGGGGCGTCCAAGCGCACGTGGAAAGCCGAGATCCAGGATTGGCTGGCCGCAGATCCTTCGAACGATGACGACGCGGAGGCACACGGCGCCTGAAACGAAGCGGCGCGCTCCCACGGAAGAAACGAAACGCCAGGAGGTCGCGTGGCCGAAGGTCAGTCCAAGCCACCGATAATCGTCGGTTCGGCCTCCAGGACCACGCCGTAGGCCTCACGCACGCCGTCGCGAATGGTTCGCGCCAGCTCCCGCATCTGGGCGCCCGTCGCTCCCCCGCGGTTCGTCAGGGCGAGCGCATGCTTGGTCGAGAGCGCCGCGGGCCCCGGCATTCCGTAGCCGGCCGGAAATCCCGCGTGGTCGATGAGCCAGGCTGCGGAGGTTTTCACCTGCCCCTCGACTCGCGGGGCGGCCGCGCCGAGGACGGTGCGGCTGCCGTCGCGCAGCCCGTGCTTCGGGGCGTCGTCGGGCAGCCTGGCAGCCTGGGCTTCGCTCAAGACGGGGTTGGTGAAGAACGAGCCGGCCGAGTAGGTGTCTCGATCGGCGTCGTCCAAAACCATGCCTTTGGACCGGCGAAGCTCCACAACCGCGTCGCGCACGGCGACCGAAGGCACGCGCTCGCCCGGCTGCACGCCGAGCAGCTGGGCAAGCTGGGAGTATTGAACGGGCGCGGAAAGCGAGGCGATCCTCAACTGGAAATCGACGTCGAGCACGATGTGACGCGGGCTGGGGCCCCACCCCCCCTTCAGGCTCTTCTTGACGACGGACGTCCGGTAGCCGAATTCCATCTGGGAAAAAGACAGGTAGTCGACCCTGCCGGTCGCGCGGTCGTAAACGCGGACTCCGGCGATCGATCCGCCTGCTTCCTGCCCGTAGGCTCCGATGTTCTGGACCGGGGCCGCTCCGACCGTTCCGGGGATTCCGGAGAGAGCCTCGACTCCCATCCACTCGTTGGCGATCGTGTGGACGACGAAATCGTCCCATGGGGTTCCCGCGCTCACCCGAAGGTTGGCCCCTTCGCACCCTCCCTCTTGCCTGAGGACGATGCTCTGGCGCACGTCGCGCACGACGACGCCGGGAAAACGGCCGTCGGCGGCCAAGACGTTCGAGCCGCCGCCGAGAACCATGACGGGGACTCCTTCGGCGTCTGCCTCGCGGACCGTCTCGACGATCTCCTCCTCGCTCGACGCCTCGACGAGCCGATCGAAGGGGCCTCCCACGGCGAAGGTCGTCAACTCGGCGAAGGAACCGGCTCCGATTCGAGCCCGGGTGGCGGGCAGGGGCGCCGAAGGGACGGGAGGCACTGCTGAATGCTCTGGAACGCTGCAACTCACGGGCTGAGCATACCAAGAGACGAAGGCGCGCCGATGCGGCAGGCACAGCCAAACGGCGGGCACACCAAGCGGCACGGGGTTCTCCTCCCGAGGCGCCCACGGGGTTCGCTTCCTGAGACGCCGGGTTTTCCTGGAGCGTCGGGCCCCCTTGGGCGTGTCGCCGACGGGGTAGGCGCACGAAGGGTTTTCCTGGAGCGCCGGGCCCCCTTTTGCCACAGCGTCTTCTGGGCGTCGGCGCAACCCTGTAAGCCGACGCTTTTGACAGGGCCCCTGGTGGAATTGAATTCGCGAGAGGACGGCATGGCGGAACAGCGCAAGAGGGACGTGGAGCGCAAGGCTACGGGCGCGCGACGGCGAAGTTCGCCTGTGCGCACAGCAAAAGCCCGCGGCCAAAGCCGCGGGCCTCAATCTGCGAGGGCAGAGCGATCAGCGAGTCTCGCGATGAGACGTCGACTTGTTGCACCTCGGACAGTACTTCTTCAGTTGAAGGCGATCCGGCGTATTGCGACGGTTCTTCTTCGTGATGTAGTTGCGCTCCTTGCAGTCCTCGCAGGCAAGGGTGATCTTGGGGCGAACATCCTGAGACTTGCTAGCCACTTTCTAACTCCTCTTGTTTTGTCAACAAAGCGAGGGCCGCTTCGCGACCGTAGCGGGGGCGGGGCTTGAACCCGCGACCTCACGATTATGAGTCGTGCGCTCTGACCAGCTGAGCTACCCCGCCGCATCTCACCTTGCGGTGATAGAGCCCCGAAAGGGAATCGAACCCTTGACCTTCTCCTTACCATGGAGACGCTCTGCCGACTGAGCTATCGGGGCAGCGCGGACAAGCTTATCAACAAACAATCCGGGCAGTGGCCCGGAGTTCGGTGACGCCAATCACGCTCATGCGGTTGACCGCGTGGCGGGTGAGGGATTCGAACCCCCGAAGCTCGCGCGTCTGATTTACAGTCAGATCCCTTTGGCCGCTCAGGAAACCCGCCTTACAATGCTCGGTTTCCCGGACATCGCCAAACGAGATTACCAGGGTGATCCCAGTACATGTCAAATTTTCCGTAGAATGGGAGACGCGAGTCACGAGGCGGGGGCTCCCATTCTCAGAAACGGGAACCGCCGCGCCAAATCAACGAAACATCCCCCGCCGCCGCGGGCGAAAGGAGCATCCATGGCAGATTCGTCCTTCGACGTCGTCTCCGAGTACGACCGCCAGGAAGTCGACAACGCGGTCAACCAAACCGCCAAGGAGATCTCGCAACGCTACGACTTCAAAGGAGTGGGCGCATCGATCGCGCTCTCCGGCGAGACGATCACTATCGCCGCCAACTCCCCCGAGCGGGTTCTTGCCGTCTACGACGTCCTCCAAACCAAGTTCGTGCGCCGCGGGGTTTCGCTCAAGTCGCTCGACGTCGGCGACGGCGAACCAAAGCAATCGGGCAAGGAGTACAGGCTCGTCGGGACCCTCAAGCGGGGTCTGAGCCAGGAGAACGCGAAGAAGCTCTCGAAGCTCGTGCGCGACGAGGGGCCCAAGGGCGTCAAAGTGCAAATTCAGGGCGAAGAGCTGCGCGTCTCATCGAAGTCTCGCGATGCCCTTCAGGAGACGATCTCTCTGCTCAAGGGCGCGGACGTCGACTGCGCCCTCCAGTTCCAAAACTATCGCTGACGAGTTCCAGGCCCGTCGAGGGCGGGCCGACCCATCGCCGACAAGCTCCAGAACTGGAGCGGACACAGCAAGATGAAGCGAAGGAACTCGCGACGAGGGTGCGGCGGGCCGCGCGACCCCACGGGGCCGGCGCGGACGTCAGTACAGCTTCCCGTCGTGCTCCTCGCCCCGCGAAACGGCCGTCATGGTTTCGCGTTCGACGACCTTGATCCGCTTGCGCCCCTCGGCCTCGCCAAGCTCCTTCTCGAAGGCTTCGAGCAGCTCCCAGCCGTGCCAGGTCGTGTACCGCACGCCGCGCTCGTTCAGCAAGGCGACGATTCCTTCCCCGCCGTCGGGGGTTCCCGTCGCGGAAAGCCTGCCGGCGTTCGCGTCCTCAACGAGGTTGGCGATCGTCTCCTGCGCGTCCGACTTGGTCGATCCGATGAGGCCGACGGGGCCGCGCTTGACCCATCCTGTGGCGTAGAGCCCGTCCACGGGCTTCCCATCCTCGACCACGCGCCCTGCGACGTTGGGGATCACGCGTTTCTCCTCGTCGAATGGCGCCCCTTCGATCGGGCTGGAGGCGTAGCCGACCGCGCGATAGACGGCCTGCACCGGATAATCGATGTACTCGCCGGTCCCCTCGACCGACCCGTCGCCCCGAAGCCGGGTGCGCTCCATGCGGATCGCCTCGACCTTGCCGTCGCCGAGAATCGCGACAGGCTGCTGGAGCATGTGGATGTGTATGCGGCGCGAGGCGGTGAGGTCCTCAGGCTCTTGGAACACCCAATTGGTGAGCTGGTCCACGACCTGCTTCGTCATCTTCTTGCTCTCGACGGCCTCCTGCGAAGCGTCGTCGTACTCGAAGTCCTCGGGATAGACGACGATGTCGACGTCGGGGACGCGGCCGAGCTCGCGCAGCTCCATCGGGGTGAACTTGACCTGCGCGGGTCCGCGACGGCCGAAGACGTGGACGTCGCGCACCGGGTTGTCCTTGAGCCGGGCAACGACGTTGCCCGGGATCTCGGTCGGCATGAGGTCTTCGACGTGCTTCGCGAGAATCCGCGAGACGTCCAGGGCGACGTTTCCGACGCCGAGGACGGCGACGTCGGTCGCTTCAAGCGGCCAGTCGCGGGGGAAATCGGGATGGCCGTCGTACCAGGCGACGAAGTCGGCGGCGCCGTAGCAGCCGGGAAGGTCGACACCGGGAATATCGAGCGGGGCGTCGGCGAGCGCACCCGTGGCGACAATGATCGCGTCGTAATGCTCGTGCATTTCGGCCAAGGTCACATCCGAGCCGACATCGACGTTGCCGAGCAGCCGGATGTCCCCCCTCTGAAGAACGTTGTACAAGGCGTCGATGATCGCTTTGATGCGGGGGTGGTCGGGGGCGACTCCGTATCGAACCAGCCCGTAGGGCGCGGGCAGCCGTTCGAACAGGTCGATGGAAACGTCAAGATCGGACTTCGACAGGATGTCCGAGGCGTATATGCCTGCGGGGCCGGCGCCGATCACAGCGACGTTGTAGTGACGTTTGTCCACGTATGTCCTTCCTCGAGAGAGCCGAGGGAAAGCTTATCCCGGAAGGAGCCTCGACGTTGCACTGCGTGGCGCGGCCCACGAAGCTGCGGCGGGGGCGGCGCGCTTTTCGGCGCCGCCCCCGCGTCGGTCAGACGGTTCGAGTGTCCAAGCGAATCACGCCGTACGTCCACCCGTGGCGGTGGTAGACGGCGCACGGCTGCTTCGTCTCCTCGTCGATGAAGAGATAGAAGGGATGGCCCACGAGCTCCATCTCGTACAGGGCCTGGTCGACCGACATGGGTTGCGCCTCGTACAGCTTTTGGCGGACGACGACGGGCGAATCGCCCAACTGGTTCTCGACCTCCTCGCCGGGGACGGTCGGGACCTTGGCCGCCTCCGGGGCCGCCTGCTCCTTGGCCTTGGGAATATTGACGTCCTTCGGCGTCAGCGTCAGCGGTGCGCTCACGTGGGCGTCGGAACGTCGGTGTTCCTTGCGGCGATCACGCGCGCGCCTCAGCCGCTCGAGAAGCTTTCCCGACGCCAGGTCGAGGGCCCCGTACCGATCGGACGCGGCGGCCTCGGCGCGTATGACGGGGCCCTTGTCGATGACGGTTATCTCTATTCGCTCGGAGACTTCCGCCTGGGAGGGATTGGGCTCGTGGGTTATCTCGACGTCGACCCGTTGCGCCCTCGGCGCGAACTGTTCGATCTTCGAGAGCTTCTCGTTGACGTGGGTGCGGAAACGGTCGGAAACTTCGGCGTTTCGACCTTTGACGATAATCTCCACAATGCTCTCCTTGGGGGTGTGATTTTAATGGAACTGGCGCTGCATCTCACGCAATCTCAGAGAAGATCACCCCCTTTTCCGGAGACGGCCGCCGCCCCAACGGGGCGTTCGCGTCGATGCACTCATTGTAATCGACCGCACGCCTCCGAGCGAGGTTTAAATCACATTTGCCCTTCGATTTCTCGGGTCGGCTGCCGCCGCGAGGACGGCTGCGAAGACCACCCTTGCACCGGCCTTTTCCAGCGCACGCGCGCATCCGGCCAGTGTTGCGCCCGAGGTGAGGACGTCGTCGGCCACCACGCAATTTAGCTCCGTGCGAAACTCGTGGCGCGCCCGAATCAAGGACGTTTTCCGGCATCGCCCCCGGAGTCCCGAGCCTCGCGCGCTCCCCGTTCTCAACGCGTCGACGACGTTCGCACGCACGCCCGCCTCGGTCAGCCCCTTCGCCACGGCTCGAGCGATGTGCCCCGCGACGAACCTGCCGTCGTGCCTCCTGCGAAAGCGCGAAGGGGCCGGAACCACGAGAATCCTCCCGTCGACCCGCGGCGCGCCTGCCGGTTTGGCGTCTCGCGCCCGCAGAGCGCCGGCCAGCTCCAGGGCGCGGGCCTCAACGATGCGGGAGACGGCGTCGGTGAGTTCGCGGTCGACGACGTTCTTCCATGCGATGATCGCGCGCCGCCGCCTCCCTTGGTACTCGCCGAGGGAGAAGACGGGAAAGGCCGGCTCAAAGTCGCCGGGCACGGCCAGCCCCTCACGGCTCAATCTCGGATGAAGCAGGTAGGGGGCGCGCCAGGACGCGTCCGTCCACGACCCCGCCAGATCCGATGCGCAGGCGGCGCACAGCGACGTGTCCCACGCCCCGCAGCCGGCGCAGGACCGAGGGAAGACCAGGTCCATAAGCTCGTCGAACACAGCTCGATCTTCGCCCCTGCAGGGCGCGCTGGGCGGTGTGTCCACATGTCCACAGGCGACGGGCCGCGGGGCCTCGTCGGCTGCCCCAGCCGCGCAAGGCGGCGCCCGGCGGAACGGGACGGACGCCGACGCCGCTGCGCGCTGGCCGCGAACCACCTGCCGCGGCAAGCCCGATCAGCCGGGAAGCGCCACGGCGGTGACGGAACTGGCTATCGCCCGCCAGGATCCGCCCTCTCGCGAATAGGCGACGTTCTTGTCGGTCAAGACGATGATCGACCCCTCGTCGCGGCCGGCGGTGATGGCGACGGCGCCGGTGTAGGGGGCCATGAGCCGTTCGGAAGGGCCGCCGATCTTCACGGAGTACAGGGCGCGGTCGGACCCGGCCGAGGCCCGCCCGAGCACGGCTATCTTGGTGGGGCCGATCCAGGCGACGTCCGTTACATCGACCATGCTCTGGCCTATGGTCATGGGGTCGCCGAGCTGCATGGGCTCGTCGTCGGAATCGGCGTTGCGGTGGATCGCGGCGACTTGGATCGTGGGAGTTCCCGCCAGCTCGCTGACCACGACGATCCGCGAGCCGTCTCGCGAGACCGCGATGTCGCGAACCTTCGCCCCTCTGAGCCAAGAGACGCCGACGGTCTTCTCCCGCCCGGCCGACGGGTTGGCCACGATGAGGGATCCTCCGTTCTCGCGCTCGCCCGACCAGATCCAACCGGAAGAGTCATACGAGGGGGACAGAAGATTGCGCCCCTCCTTGACGTTCCACCACGTCTCCTTCTCGGCGTCGAAGGCGAACAGCTGCGTCGCGTTGTTTGCGGTCGCCGCGAAAGCGGACTGCCCCGCCTGATAGCTGGCCGCGATCGAGTCGAGATGGCGATTGCCTCCTCCCCTCCCCTTGTTTTGGATCTCCCCCGCTTTGAGCACCGTCGCCGGCGCCCCGTTCGACACGACGGAGACGGGGTAGGATCCGAAGGGGTAGGAGGGAAGGGATTTGACGGCGTCGACGCCCGGAGGCGACCCCTCCACGGTGAGCTTGACGGATCTCACGTCGTTCGAGGTCCCCAGGGTGTGCCTGATCTGGGCGATCATCAGTGCCTGCTGCGAGGAGGAGGCGGACAGCGCCTGGCTTGACAAATCGACGGACGCCTCGCCGTTGGCGACGTCGACTGTCTTCGTCAACTGCGTCCCTGCGGGTATGGCTGTGTGGACGCCGTCGGCCAGCCACTGCGACGGCCCGGAAATGAGGCCGTTGATGGCGTTGGTGGCGAAGGACTTCTTCGGGTAGTAGCGCAGGTCCGCCACGAGGGAGCTCGAGTCCGAGGAAAGGAAGTAGAGCGGAATCTCAGCGAATTTCTGGGAGAAGATGTTCTCTGAGAGGAAGATGCCGTCGTCGAGCGAGACTATTCGCCACTGGCCGTTCGCGTTCTTGGCCAGGGAGAATTCCGACGTCGATACGGCGTCGTTGGCCGCCTCCGTGAAGATGCCCTGCGAAGAGACCGATCCGTGCGCGCCGACCGTCGCGCGGACGGCCCCGCTGTCGAGGGTGTTGAGTGCGATGTTCTGAGAATTGGGGTAAACCCTGACCTGCGCGAGCGGCTTCCAGTTCGACGCGGCGTCCGCGTGGAGGTACTCTCGCGCCACGGAAAAATCGTCGTCCAATCCCGCCTGGCTGGCCAAAAGGAAGCCGTTGACGATCTGTTCGGGCGTGGCCCCCTCCGCCGGAGGCTGGGCCGAAAGGCCGATGGGCGGCTCGCTGTTGGTCGACGGCGAAACCCTGTCGACGGGGCCCGATCGGGGAATTTCTGCGCATCCGGCGAGCGCCAGCAGCACCGCGGCCACCAGTGCCGCCAGGCGCATTCTATTCATGGTTCTCCCCTTCCGTCGCCTCCCCGGCGCGGCCGTCGATGTTCTTCTTTTCCTCCGCCTCCCCGGCGTCGGCGGCTTCCGGCGTCGGCCCCGCGACGACGACGGCGCCGCCCCAGACCTCCTCGGCCGCCGCGACCCGCAGCGTGAGAGGGTTCGTGTACTGTTCGCCGACCTCGCGCGGGACGCTGAGGAGGAAGGTCGATCCCACGCCGATCTCGCCCGCGCACACGAGGCGGCCGCCGTGAAGCATGGCGTCCTCGCGCGCGATGGTCAGACCGAGGCCTGTGCCGCCGGATTTGCGCACCCTGGCGGTGTCGGCTCGCCAGAATCGATCGAAGACGTGGGCCGCCTGCTCTTCGGACAAGCCTATCCCCCTGTCGGAGACTTCGACGGCGACGGCGCTCTCGCCGCCGACCACCAAGACCCGCACGGGCTTTCCCTCGGCGTGTTCGAGGGCGTTGACGACGAGGTTGCGGACGATCCGCTCGATCCTCCGCGGCTCGACCTTGGCATGCGTGTCGCCGCGCGACTCGACGATGACCTCCACCCCGTTGGACTCGGCGAGAGGCTTCTGGGCATTGACGACTGCGTCGGCGATCTCCCGCAAATCCGCCTTGGTGCTCGCCAGCGTCATCGCTCCGGCGTCGTAGCGGGAAATCTCGAGAAGGTCGGAGAGCATGACGTCGAGGTTGATGAGCTGGTCGTGCTGCAATTCGGCGCTGCGGCGCAGAACCGATGGGAGGTCGGTGCGCCTGTCGTAAATGAGCTGGCCCGCCATTCGGATCGTGGTGACCGGGGAGCGGAGCTCGTGCGAAACCGCCGAGACGAACTCCTGCTGCACCTTGGACATCCGCTCGAGTTGGGTGAACTGGTCCGAAAGCGAGGAGGCCATCTGGTTGAAGGAGCGGGCGAGCTGGGCGAGCTCGTCGCGGCCCTTGACCTCCATGCGTGCGTCGAAGCCGCCCTGCGCCAGAATGCTCGCATTGCGCGAGGCCTCATGGACAGGCCGCAAGACGAGGCGCACGATGAGGGCGGCGCTGACGGCCACGAAAAGGAGGAACACGCTGGCGCCGACGGTAAGGATGCTCGTGACGATGCCCGTCGTATACTCCTCGGACTCCAAAGAGTATGCGACGTAGAACTGGTAGTATCCCGCGCCCGGGAGGTTGAGGCGCGAGCCGACGATGATTCCCGGAACCTTGTTTCCCGCGGAGGTCTGCACCTCGATCGACTGCCAGTGCACGGCGTCGTCGTCGGCCACCGCTTTCTTCATATCGGCGGTGATGCGCGTGCGGATTCGCGAGGAGGACTCCGTGGCGGGCTCGGCGATCTCGAACGACGTCGCCTCCGGCTGCTTGGGCGAGCGCACCAGGGCCGCTCCGACGATGGCTCCGTCGGGATTGTTCTGGGAGGAGACGAGCTCGTTCGCGATTTGCTGGAGCTGGCCCGCAGCGGGCGCGTTGGCCGTTTCGATCTGGGCCTTGGCCCGCGAACTTGCGGAAGAGTACTGGTCGAGGTGGGTGGAGACGGCCCGATCGAAAAGCTGGCGATTGACCTGGTGGAGCACGATCGTCCCGACGAGGCCGACGAGGAGGATGCCGATGACGCAGATGCTCGCCACCACCCTGGCAGTCAGGGAGGATCGAAGCCACTCGCGCAGTGCGCGCACGCGAACGCGGAGGGCTCCCGCGAGCCCTCCCCTGACGCTGGCGCGCAAAGCGCGGGACGTGCTCACCCTCAGATGCTCACTCTTGGACCGCACCGGCCCGGTAGCCGACGCCGCGGACGGTGAGGACGACCTCAGGATGGTCGGGGTCGTGCTCGACCTTCGAGCGCAGGCGCTGTATGTGGACGTTGACGACGCGGGGGTCATGGGACGACTGCCGGTATCCCCACACCTGTTCGAGGAGCTCTTCGCGCGAGAACACCTGCCACGGCTTGCGCGCCAGGACGGACAAAAGCTCGAACTCGAGCGGCGTCAGATGGAGGACCTTGCCTGCCCGCTGCACCTGATGGGCCTTGAGGTCGATCGTCAGATCGGAGACGCGCAGAACTTCGTGCTCGGGCTCTTGGCGGCGAAGACGGGCCTTGACCCTCGCCAGGAGCACGGAATTCTCAAAGGGCTTGGTGACGTAGTCGTCTGCGCCGGCCTCCAGGCCCGCGATGACGTCGACGGAATCCGTTCGGGCGCTCATCATGATGATGGGCACGTCCGACTCTTCCCTGATGAGACGGCAGACCGAAACGCCGTCCAGCCCCGGAAGCATGACGTCGAGCAAAACGAGGTCCGGCCGATCTGCTCGGAAAAGGGGAAGAGCATTGTTGCCCGTCGCGCACACGCTCACCTCGAAGCCTTCCGATTCGAGCAGAAGCGCGAGCATCTCCGCAATGCTCGGATCGTCGTCAACAACAAGGATACGTGTGCTCATATGCCTATAGTCTCATGTTTATGGGTGATTTTCGCAGATGCCCACGCTAGTTGGAGACCGTGGGTCTCAAAAGGCGGGTGCGTCAGGCTGGGGCGCGTCGATGCAATCCGAAGCCGCCGGCAGGCGTCAGTCGATTTGACGCGCTTCGTGCTCTAAAAGAACCGGAATCCCGTCGCGCACGGGATAGGCGAGCCTTGGATCCGCCCCCTCTGCGGCAACGAGCTCTACGCCCTGGGGACCGTCGGAAAGCTCCAGTTCGGCTCCGCTCACGGGGCAGCGCAGGACGTCGAACACCCATTCCGGGAGCCCCGGCTGCTCCGCCGGGCCAGGCGACGCTTCACGTCTATTTCGCAGGGTCATTCCTTGTCTTCCTCGTCGTCGGATTCCTGTTCTTCGGTCCACGGATCGGACGCGTCGGCGCCCTCCTCCGGGCTCGGAACGAGGCTGAGCCGCACCTTCGCCCGGGGAGGGGCGGCAATGTCTGCCGGTCGGCGAACCTCGCGGCGCGCGGGCTCGGGCGCCGGCGGTTCGCGCAAGGAAGCCTCCCGAATCGCGTCGGCCAAAGCCATGAGGTCGTTGGTCGAAGGGGGCGCCGGAGCGAATTCCGTTTGGAGCCTGACCATCTGCCATCCGTGCGGAACGGTGACGGATTTGACGTGCGCGGCGCACAGATCGAACGCCCCCGGCTCGGCCGCCGGAGACAGCGGCCCGATAACCGCGGTGGCGTCTTCGTACCCGTACGTCATCGTCGCTACGGCGGGCTCGTGGCAGGACTGACGGGAACATTGACGGACGTGGCTCACAGCCACCAACGGTACCATCACCGGCGCGAACGACGCGCGGGACGCTAGGCTTGAACACATGCCGCGTTCTTACATCCCTTCTCGCGCCCACGCCCGTCGCCGCGACCGCCACGGGCGCGGGCTGCGCGGCCCCGTCATCCCCTTTTCAGTCCCGGCTTGGCGCACGCGCGCCGATGAGTTCGACGACGTCGTCGCCGCGGACTTGGCGCAATACCGGCGAATACTCGGCGACGAGATGGCCCATATCGACTACGGCGTGCTTGACGTGCCCGAGAGCGATCCGGCGCCGTGGGAGCGGGGAATCCCGCTGGCCAGATACCTGCCCTTTGAACGAGGTGCGCAGATCACGGGACGGATTGTCTTCTACCGCATGCCCATCCTCCAAGCGGCGAAACGCACACTCGATCCGCGTGTGTTCATCCACGACATCGTGACCGAGCAGTTGGCGAGCGCCCTGGGCAGGCCCGCCGAGGAGATCGACTACCTAAGGTGAGGCGCCGCCTCATCCCAGGGCGATTCTTCGGCTTTCCTCCGCGAGTCCCGAGGAGGCGAGCGGCACCCAGTCGATGCCGACGCCCTCGTTGACCTCCGCAGACGTTGCGACAGCGGCCGAGACGGGCGCATTCGACTCGTAGCGGACCGCCACGGACCCCTCCGGCAGTTCGAGCGCCCCCTGGGCGTCCGGGCCTATGCTCGCGCGCACGGGCGTCATCTCGCGCCCCGACTCCGATATCGGCGTGGCGACGACGTTGGCGCGCTGGGCGCCCGCCACCGCCACAATCCTCGCCTTGGCCGCGCCGTAGACGGCGGATCCGGACGTCGCGGCGGGCCGAGCCGCGGCCCACGCGTCGTCGGTCGGAGCGCCCTCGGCTTTCCTGGAGGTCGATCGGGCGCCGACCGCGACGGGCGCCGAAGCCTCGACGGAGACAGAGGTTTGGCCAGCGGGAAGCCCTTCCAGCGAAAGGTCGAGAACCGCCCCCGGTGCGACCTTCACACCATCCCCGCCGGGGAGGGGCTTCTTTCCGGCGTCGGAGAAGGTCGATATGTTCACGGAAACGGTCGAGTTGCCCGGATTGACGATTCTCAGGCTCGCCGCGCCGGCGGCGTCGTCGATCCTGATCCCAGGGATCGTCAGGCTGCGCCCCGCCTGGGAAGGCGTGACGAAGCTGACTCCCGCGGGAGTGTAGCCGTCGAGCGCCGTCGCCTGCATGGAGACGGCCACCCCGCCCGACTGGGCGGTGACGTGGAAGGCGATGCGGTCCTGGTCGGAGAGCGAGCCGTCAAGCAGAACCCGCTTCGTCTCCCCAGCGGGCACGACGACGGCGCTGTTGGCGCCGAGCTCGGCCTTGCCGATTCCGGCGTGCGCGGCGACGGAAACCGTGACCGGCTTGGCGCCGGGATTGGCGAGGATGAGCTGATTGGAGACCCCGACCTTGGCCGACGAGCCGACAATCCACTGGTCGAGGGACGGCCTTTGGCAGGGGTTCATGGCGATGCCGCGCAGATCGCCCGCGGCCGCGCTGTGAAAGGTGCCCGCCGCAAGCTCCGCCGAGCCCGTGGCGACGGAGTCGGTCGAGACCGTGCCCGTCAGGGGCGACTCGCTGGAAGAGAAGGCCAGTTTTCCGACGGCGGGGACCTTGCGCTCGCCGTCGATGCGCGTGCGCGGGGCGGCGCGACCCTCGGTCGAGGCGGCTGCGATCCACGAGTGGACCTTGATGGACTCGTTGACCTCGCCCACGTTGACGCCTTCGGCGACGGTCCGCTGGAGCTTGCCGCCGCAGGCGAAACTCAAAGGCGCGGGCGGCGCGGCGACGGCAGAGGCCGGATGTCTGTGCGGGGTCTGGACGGAGCGCGCCTGCGAGACGGCCAAGGCCCCTCCGGCGCACGCGACGGCGAGGGCCGAGACCCCGCCGACGATCCGATGCTTCATCACTCGCCTGCCCTCCTTTTCTTCAGCGGCAGGGCTGTGACCGCCGCCGCGACCGCCACAATCGCCTGGCACGCGGCCACCAGCAAGCCGAGGCCCGTGTCGAAATCGACCTCCAGGCGCCCGCCGCCGCTGGGAAGCCTCCAAGCCTGACGCCATCCGTCCCTGACGGGCTCAAGCCCCTTTCCGTCGAGGCTCGCCCGCCACCCCGAATCCGCGCGTTCGGCCAAAGCGACCCGCCAGCCCTCGTCGGAGGACGGGATGCGCGCATCCGCTGAAACGTCGCCGGAGGGCAGATCCCGCCATTTTTCGCCCTTGCCCGCGGTGAGCCTTGACGTCGCGTGGTCTTCTTGGCGGATCCGCCAGAAGGAGCCGGCTTCGGCCGTCGTCACGTACTCGAGTCCATCGACGGAGTCGAGTTCGGAGACGAGTGCCCGATTGGCCGGGCTGTCGTCCGTTTTGACGAGCACCACCGAGACGGCGTGCTCGGCGACGGTCCGCGTGAAGTCCTCGGAGTCTCCGGCAAGCGAGGCGATCGCACGCGTGAGGGAGAGATCGGCTGCGTCGCCCTTGGGCATGAGCGAGGCGACCATCGACGTCTCGTGAAGCTCGGCGCCGTTGCCTCGCCACAGGCGCGCCTGGATGCCCCCCTCGACGGTCGAGAGAACCAACACCCTGTTGCGTTTCGGACCCTTTTGGTCTGAGACGGCGATCGTGGGTGCCGCGTTGGACTTCACCTCGGCGAGGGCGAGCTTGGCGACGTCGTTGGGCGTCCTTTTGAGCGTGGCAAGGCCCCACGCTCCGACAAAGGCCAGCGTCGCCGCACAGGCCGCCGCCGTCGCGGCGGACAGCCCGATCTGGACGAAGGAGAAGGAACGCTCTTTGAGGTCCGTTCGGAGCCCGTCGCCCGCGCTGACGAGGGAGACGAGAAGGCCGAGGAAGGCCAGCGAGAGGCCGATTCCCGCCCATCCGCGCGCGGACAGATAGCCGTTGCCGTCGACGATCGAGCCCGTTGGGACGGCCAAGCACGCCGCGGCCCACGCCCAGCCCGTCCCGAGCAGGGCGAAGCCGGCCCGAATGGAGCTCGAATTGCGCTTGCGCACGAGGGCCAGCAGCGCAAGGGCGAGAAGAATCCCCGGCGCCAAGAGCGAAACAGCCTCCAGCAAGGTCCCCGGCGCCTGCACGGTCGACGTCGGGGAGAAGCTGAGAAGCCCGACCTTGGAAGGCGCAGCCGAGACGGGCTGCCCCGGCGTCGAGGCGAAAAGCCTCCATGGCGCGTCGGAGTTCAGCGCAGCGCGCAGGGTCGGGGCGAGGGCCGCGAGGGCGGGAATCGGAAGCCACAGCCAGTGCCGGCGTCCCTTTGACCGCGTGAAGAAGCCGACGACGGCGAGGACGATCGCCGGAGCGAGGGTCGCGGGCGCCGCTGCTGACATGTAGGCCAGGAGAATGGCGGCCGAACCGAGAGCCGGAACCGAGCCGGTGCGCCACGCTACGACGGCCGCCCTGAGCGCGAGAGGGGCGAGCACATGCCACACGACGGCGGCCGCGTGGCCCGAGGAGACGGCGGCCAGCAGCGGCGGGGCGAACGCCCAGCCGAGCGCGCCGAGCGCGCGAACCTGCGGGGAGTTGGTCAGAACCCTGAATCCGAGGAAGCCGGTGAGGGCCGAGAGTGCGACGCCGGAGACGACGATCGCGCTGGCGAACGAGCCCAGGGTGGAGCCGGTGAGCCCGATGAAAGGCGCCAGAAGGATCCACAGGGCGTCGACCGGGGCGGCGAGGCCGTCGCCGGAGGGAAGCCAGGCGTGGGCGGCTGAATGGGCGAGGTCCCCAAAGGTCCACGAATCGCGAAGGAGCCCGCCTCCGGTCAGCTCGGATCCGAGGATGTCGATGGTCGCCAGCAGGCCGGCGGCCGCGGCGACCACTACGGCGAACACTCCCCATCTGCGGGTGGAGGCCCGCCATGCGCGCCGCTCTTGGAGAACGATGGGGTCCGGGCGGTTGGCCAGGGTTTCGGCCTCGATGCGGGCCCACCGTCGCGCGCGGCGTCCGACGCGGACGTCCCGCCCGCTGGCCTCCAACCCGGCTATGACGGAGGCGGGGACCTTGCGCACGCGCCTGAGCTTGGCCCTGGCCGCGAGCGCCTTCGGCAGCATCCCGATCATCGCGCCGACGGCGGACATCTCCTGCGCGGCCAAAGCCGGCTCCTTCGTCAGGAGCCGGGCAAGCGCCCGCATCGGGCCTCCGAGAACATAACCGAGAACGGCGAAGGGCAGCCAGAGGGCGCGGGCCGCCACGAGCGAGTTGTACAGTTGGGCGGCCCGCCGCTTTCCGTACGACTGCTTGCCCTTGCCGAAGCTCATCCTCTCGTGCTGGATCGAGGCGCCGGGGCTGATGGCGACCCTCCACCCGGCGGCCCTGAGCCGTCGAGAGAACTCGAGTCCGTCGCCGAAGGGGCCGAGGGCGGTGTCGAGCCATCCGACCTCCTCGGCCGCGGCGAGCCGCACGAGCATCCCGGCGGTTCCGATTCCCAGAACGTCGCTTCGGATGTCGTATTGGCCTTGGTCGCGCTCTCCGACGTCGATCTCCGGGACCCTGCGCCCGCTGCGCGTGGCCCGTATGCCGACCTCGACGAGCCGCTCCGGATCGTCCCAGCCGACCTGTTTGGGGCCGACCGCTCCCAGCTTGGTCGAGCGCTCCCCCACCGCCGTCAGCTCGGACAGGCAGTCGTAGGTCGGGGCCGAGTCCTCGTGCAAGATCCACACCCACGGCTCGACGACCGTGACCTCCCGGAGCGCCCGAGCGACGACGGTCGCCAGATTCGGGCACGGTCCGACGAAGACCGTGACGGTCGGCACCGAGCCGCACGTCGACTCGACGGCGGCCCGAACGGTCGGATCCTCTTGGGCGGCGACGGCCACGACGAGCCGCGTGGGCCGCTGCTTTCCGGCGGCTACAGCAGTCAGCACCCGCTCCGCGCGAGTGCTGAAACTGCGCACTGCGAGAATCGCGAGGACGTCCTCGCGCACCGCCCAGGAATCAGGCGCCACGGGCCCGGCGGCGTTCGCGAGAGATTCTTCTGCGGTCGTTGTCGGACATTCCGCCCCAGATTCCGTGGCGGATGTCGTTGGAGATGGCGTATTCGAGACACTCTGCCTGCACCGGGCACGAAGCGCAGACGCTCGTCGCCGGAGCCGTCGACCCGCCTTTCTCCGGGAAGAAGATGTCGGGATCCGTCTCGGCGCACAGGGCGAAGTCTTGCCAGCGGAGCTCTTCCGCAGAGGCCTTGTCGTAACCGAGGTCGAAGATGTCCGTCATAAGGAGCTGAGCCTCTTCGACATATGAGTCCGCGCCGGTGTGTGCATTCGGAGCAGAAAGAGATTTAAGCACGCTGTCCTCCTCAGGGCTTACTACACGTAAATTACACATGTGTGATCCACCGGCCGTCAAGGCCTTCCGATCCACCCCAAGGTTGATTTACGGGCATCTGTACCCATCCTCGAGAAGTGTGCAAACATGAGTGCATGGCTCTGTCAATCTCTCTTTCCCAGGCCGCGATGGACGCTGCACGCGCCGCTGGCCCTTACTTGAATGCTTCCTTCAAACGGCGTCACACCGTGGATTTCAAGGCCGACTTCCACGACATCGTCACCGAGGCGGACACCGAGTCTCAGCGTATCGTCCTAGCCTGTGTTTTCGCTGCGTATCCGGACTCCCTGGCCGTTTCAGAAGAGGCGGAAGGCCTTCTGGACAAATCAGGGGCAATCCGCCCATTGACGGACGAGGATATTGTGTGGTACATCGACCCGATCGACGGCACGTCGAACTTCGCCGCCGGCTTCGACCACTGGTGCGTCTCGATCGCCGCTGCTCGCGGCGGCGAGCTTCTGGCGGGCGCCGTCTATCAGCCCACGCGGGACCTCATGTTCCACGCCGACGAGACCGGCGCCTACCGCAACGGCGAAAGAATATCGGTTTCGACGGCTTCTTTCGCCGAGGGCATCGTCGGAACCGAGTTTCCCTCGCCCAGAATCGACGACGTCGACGCCGCCCTCCGCGGCTTCGGCCGCCTTCTGGGCTCGGCGCGCTCCCTCAGGCGCACCGGATCGACGGCGCTCATGCTCACCGAGGCCGCCGCGGGAAGCTTCCTGGCGACCTTCAACGTGGGAACCAAGCCGTGGGACGTCGCGGCCGGGGCGCTCCTCGTCGAGCGCGCAGGCGGCCGCTTCATCGGATGGGGCGACGAAGCGGACGGATCAGCCGACGCCACGGCCGGCGGGTCCGGCAACGACACCAGCGGGGGCGGCGCCGACGCACAGCCCGTGTACCGCCGCAACGCTTGGACTGCCCCCAACTTCGTAGCCGCGGGCACGCCCGAGGCGGCCCGCGCCTGCTTGGCCGCGGCAGGGCATCCCGACCCCGACGCGGCGGTCGCAGCCGCGTGGGGCGAGCCGCCGGAGGATCGATGATGGACGCCCTGCATCTATACCGGGCTTTGGAGCGGCGAGGGACTTCGCCGGCGTTGACGTGGTACTCCGCCGAAGGCCGCGTCGAGCTGTCGGGGCGCGTGGCCGCCAATCACCTCGCGAAGATCGCGGGCTACCTGCTCGAGGACGTCTGGATCGAGCCGGGCGCCGTGGTGCTCCTCGACTGCCGGGCGGGATTCAAGCAGGCGCTGTGGGGCCTGGGGGCACTGCTCGCCGGGGCTCACGTGGCAGTCGGGCAGACGCCGAGCGGAGGCCTGGCGGCGGTCGTCACCGACGCGCCGGAGCGTTGGGCCGGCTCAACCGCCAACGGCGTCGAGGTGCTCGCCGTGGACCCGGCGCCCCTGGCAATGCAATGGACCGGAGAAAGTCTGCCGCCCGGAGTCCGCGACGCCGCCGCCGAGGTCCTGGGCGCATCCGACGTGCTCATGGACGAGGCAGCCCACGAGGCGTCGAATTGGCAGCTGTGGGGCGGCGACGTTTCCGATCTGGATTTGGACCGCGGTTCCGTTTCAGACCCCGACTCAGACCCGAGTCCGGACTCCGGCCCAAGTCCGGGATCCGCTCCAACTGGTCCCGGTTCGGGCGCGAGTTCCGACCGCGATTCCAGCTCGGGGTCGCCCGCCCTCGGCGCGACCAGAGCTCGGGCGAGGCTCCTCGTTGCGCCGTCGCCTTCTCAGGCGCTAGAGGCAGCGGCGGGGACCCTGGCCTCGGCCCGCCTCGTCGTCGTCGACGACCCGGGGGAGGCCGAGCGCATTCGAATCGCGGAAAACCTCGATGAGGTGCGACACTAGAAGACATGCGTGGAATCATTCTGGCCGGCGGGTCCGGCACACGACTCAATCCCATCACCCTCGGCACGTCCAAGCAGCTGGTGCCCGTCTATGACAAGCCGATGATCTACTATCCGATGTCCACCCTCATGCTCGCGGGCATCAAGGACATCCTGGTCATCACCACGCCCGAGGACGCCCCCGGCTTCCACCGGCTCCTTGGCGACGGCTCCCGCTACGGCGTCAACCTCGAATTCGCCGTGCAGCACGAGCCCAACGGCCTGGCGCAGGCCTTCGTCATCGGCGCCGACTTTGTCGGCGACGCTCCCGCCGGGCTTGTCCTCGGCGACAACATCTTCTACGGTCCGGGAATGGGAACGCGCCTGCGCCGCCATGTCGATCCCGACGGCGGAGCCGTCTTCGCTTACCACGTCTCGGATCCGCGGTCCTACGGCGTCGTCGAGTTCGACGAAAACTTCACCGCCGTCTCCATCGAGGAAAAGCCCGCCGAGCCGAAGTCCAATTTCGCGGTCCCGGGCCTGTACTTCTACGACAACGACGTCGTCCGCATCGCCAAGGAGCTCAAGCCTTCCGCCCGCGGCGAGTACGAAATCACCGACGTCAACCGCGTCTACCTCGAGGCAGGCAAGCTGCAGGTCGAAGTCCTCCCCCGCGGAACCGCCTGGCTCGACACCGGCACCTTCGACTCCCTCGCCGACGCCACCGGCTTCGTGCGCACCGTCGAAGCGCGCCAGGGCCTGAAGATCGGCGCGCCGGAAGAGGTCGCCTGGAGGATGGGATTCCTGACCGACGACGAATTGCGCCAGCGCGCCGAGCCGCTCGTCAAGTCGGGCTACGGAGCGTATCTGTTGGGCCTGCTCGACGGATAGGCGGGCGCCCCGTAGGGCGACAGCCTCCGAGCAGAGGCCTCCGCGTCCTCACGGCCGTGGCCGTCGCCGCCGTCCGCTTCCCTCCTCGCGGCGCGGAAAGACCCAGTGCTTCATGATGAAGTAGTTCCACAGCGTCGTGATCCCAGTGGAGAATATTTTCCCTTGCACGTAGGCGTCCCACCACGAGTCGAAACGGTCGACGACGGCAGCCGTGAAGACCATGTTCGCCGCCAAAAGGATGCCGTAACGCACCATCGCCCCCCGCGTCGAGGCATTCGACCTGAAGGTGTAGCGCATCTGCGTGAAGAAGGCGAAAACCGTTGAGACGGCGAAAGCCACAGCGGCCGAAAACCACGCGGGGCATCCGAGCGTGGATATGAGGACGGAGAGCAACGTCAGATCCAGCGCGAAGGCCGTTCCGCCGAAGAAGAGGTATTTTCCGGCAGTGAGCAGCGTTGCCCACGCGCCCGCGCGAGGGGACTGCTCGCCCCCCATCAGGAGCTTCCCGCAGACGTGCCTCGTGGCCGGGCCTGCTCGTCCGCCGAGGGAGCAGGCCCCTGAAGCGAAGCCCCGGCCGCGAACGAGCCCTTCCGCCAGACTGGCCCCTCCTGCCGGGCCGAACCGGCCTCGCCGCCCAAACCGCGCGCTCGACTGATCAAACCGCTCATATCGCCGCCGACAGGCGCTGCCCCGACGCCCGCAGGGGCGCTCACATCGCCGCCCCGAGATCCACGGTCGCCACTGCCCGCGAGGTCGCCGCCGTCCGAGCCTTCGCCGTTCGCAGCGCCGTCCGAACCTTCGCCTGCTGGGCCGTCCGCGCTGCCGGCCCAGCCTTCGGCCCCGCCGTCGATGCTCGTCAATTCGCCGTCGAAGGGACGCGTGACGAAAAGCCACCACAAGATTCCGATTCCCACGAGCATCATAGCCAAGGCGTAGTAATGGTCGGTGGAGAGCTTCGAGAAGTCCCACGGAACTTTGATGCCGAGAGAGTATCTCCACGAGACCCTGAAAGCCCAGCCGAACATCGCCACGGAGGCGACGGCGAAGAAAATCGCGTTCGCAGGAGTCCCCCAGCGGCGGGCGATCGGAAGCACGGCCAAAGCCACGAGGGCGACGACGAAGGGCAAGTTGTACCGGCCTTGCCACATCATTCCAGCGGTCCGCAGAACGGCGTACTGAAGGGCGATCGTGGAGAGCGGAACGAAGAGGATCCCGAGCGTCACGGCCAGCCTCTCGCGCCACCTGGCCAAGGCCAGCGTGACGACGACGAAGACGATGCAGACGACGATCGAGGTCACGTGCAGCCATCCCGGGACGGGGTTGTCGCTCCAGCCGAAGTAACCGAAGGCCCCGTCCCAGATCGGCTGCACGAAGCGCTGCCGGAGCTTGCCGATCATCTCGAAGAGGTCCGCGTCTTTCTCCGCCCATCCGAAAACGCTGTCGCTGGGCCGGGCCACGTGGTTCCACACGAGGGCGCCGACGCACCCGGCGGCAGAGAGCCCGAGGCAGATCCACATCGCCCGACGCCGCATGAGGCTCCTCCAGGCTTCGAGGCGTATGAGCAAGCCGATCATCCCGACGATCCCCAAGGCCCACAAAGCGGCCGTCGGCCGGCTCATGGCGATGAGCGCCACGATGACGCCCGCGCCGATGAGGGAACGGTCGGAGGGCCTGTGGCCGACTGCCACGGGAATGAGGAAGCCCGCCAAGGCGAAGCACATGGCGATCTCCGGCCCCTGAGGGTTGATCGCGGCAAAGAAGGCCAGGCAGGTGGGCGTCAGCCCCACGGTGCAGGCGAGGGCGTAGCGCGTGCCGCATTTTCGGGCGAGCGCGGCGATGCCGAGGGCCGTAAAGCCGGTGCATATGAGCGCGGAGAGGAAGCGCATGGCGTACCACGAGGGAGCGCCTTCCAGGAACAGAGTCGGCCACCCGACCGCCATGTAGTACAGGGGCGGATAGTTGGCCGCCGTCGTGGACGCGATGCCCGTCTTGCCGTCGCTCGTCGGAACGGGTTTGGCGCATTTCTCGGGCGCTTCGGGGAAGAAGACGAAGCAGGCGGTGTTCTCCTCGACGTTCTTGAACTCCCGTGGGACTTCGACGTCGTGCCTGTTGTACTTGAAGCCGAAGCGATGGACGTCGGGATGCCCCTCGACGATGAACTGCCCGCGGACCACCGCGGCGGCCTGTATGGCGTGCGCGGGCTCGTCAGCCTGACCCTTGATCGGGATGATGAACGACCAGGCGACTGTCATGAGGAACAGCGCCGCCCACACGAGACAGAAATGGCGCACCGAGTCTCTCTCGAAGGCCGACGCCGCTTTGGCGAAGACCTTGGAAAATGACTTGGCCAAGAGGGAGGCTGCCGCTTTGGCGAAGAAAAACAGCGCTCTGGCGAAGAAGGACAGTGCTTTGGCCAAGGCCGACCCAACTTTGGCCGCGGCGGAGGGCTCTTTGCCCAAAGAAGACGAATCTTCGGCGAAGGCAGGCGCCCCCTTGCCTGCGGCGAAGGAGCTTTCGGCCAAGGCAGACGGCGCCTTTTCAACTGTTTCTTTCATTGCGGCCCTGCCTGCCCTTCCATGCGAGATTCGAGCCTGTCCAGGTCATGCCGAAGTATCGCGACCTGCTCGGTGAGAGTCCTTCGGTCCTCTTCCAATCTGGTGACCACCATGGCCAGATGTATGGAAAGGACGACGAGGAGCAAAATGACGGCGAAGAACACCATATTCGACGTGACTTCGAAGCCGGCCATCCTCGCGACGGCGTGGACCCACGCGGGATGGATCGCCCCTCCGAGCGCCATGACGTCGAGGGCGAGCCACATCCACACGTATTTCTCTTTGATTTTGCGGTGGCGGAGCAGGTGGATGAGCACCGCCCCGATGCACACGACGATGACGAGGGTGAAAATGCGATAAGTGGTCATCTCACCGCCTTTTTGACCGGACTGACTAGGGCGACGGCGAGGGCCAGCGAGGCCCGAAGCAGGTAGACCGTCGATTTCCCGGGGGAATGGGAGGGTTCGCCGGCCACGCGCTTGCGCATTTCGACGCCGACTTGTTCAACGACCATGCCGCTGCGAATGCCGACGACGAGCGCTTCGATGGTGTCGCCCAGGTACTCGGCAGGGTACGACGTCGAAAATAACGCGAGGGCCCGGGCCGAATAGGCTTTGAAGCCCGACGTGACGTCGGTGAGCTTGGTGTGGGCGATGCAGCTGAGGACGGAGGCCAGAATCTTCATCGCCCAGCGGCGCGGCCCGCGGCTGCGGTACTGCCCCACCCCGGCGAAACGCGAACCGATGACGATGTCGGCGCCCGCCTCGATCCTTTCGACGAGGGCGGGGATGTCGGCGGGATTGTGCTGCCCGTCGGCGTCGACCTGCACGGCGGACCGATAGCCGTTGTCCACCGCGTAGACGAAACCCGCGCGCATGGCGCCGCCCACCCCGAGATTGATCTTCAGATCGAGCACGTCCGCCCCCGCTTTCCGCGCGGCGGCGGCCGTGCCGTCGCGGGACCCGTCGCTCACGACAAGGACGTCGGCCCGGGGAACGCATTCGCGGACGGAGTGCACGACGCCGCCGACCGATTCTTCCTCGTTCCACGCGGGAATGATGACGAGCAGGTCGTGTGGCGCTGAATCTTCACGGGCGTGTTCGAGGCACACGCGGCCGCCCTTTCTCGAAATCGTTGGCTATGGCGATGGGGCGCGCGGCGATTATTCCGCACGGCACGGTTGAGTATACCCGACGCCTCCTCGCCTCCCGCCCTACCGGGGACGGATTCCCGGCCCCGCAAAATGCGAAGAAAAATGAAGGGGCGAGCCCGTCAGCCGAGAACGACGTCCTTGGCGGCGAGCCATCTCTCCTTCCAATCGCCGATCGGCTCGACCCCGATGCGTTCGAGGGCGTCATGCCCGAGCACGGAGTAGTGCGGGCGCGGAGCGGGGCGCTTGAAAGCCGCGGCAGTCGTCTCCTTGACCATGTCGGGGTCCTTGCCGATGGAGGCGACGATCTCGCGCGTGAAGCCGTGCCAATTCGTTTTGCCCGAGGACGTGCCGTGATAGATGCCCGTCGGCGCCTCGGCGTCGACGAGCCTCACGATCAGATCCGCCAAGTCCACCGTCCACGTCGGCTGGCCCACCTCGTCGGTGACCACCGAAAGCGTTTCGTGGGTCTGAGAAAGGTCGCGCATCGTTTTGGGGAAGCATTTGCCGCCCGCGCCGTACAGCCAGGCGGTGCGGACGATGAGGTAATCGTCCGTGTTGCATCGAACCGCCCACTCGCCGGCTGCCTTCGTGCGCCCGTAGGCGCCCTTCGGTTCGAGCAGGCCGTCTTCGCGGTAGGGCGAGGTCGCGTCGCCGCTGAAGACGTAGTCGGTGGAGATGTGGACGAACCGTGCGCCGATCTCGCGGCACCGGCGGGCGAGGATCTCGGGGCCCGTCGCGTTGACGGTGAAGGCGGCGGCCTCTTTCTCCTCCGCGGCGTCGACGGCGGTGAACGCCGCGACGTTGACGACTACGTCGACGTCTTTGACGATCTCGCGCACGCTCGCGGGGTCGGTGATGTCGATCCCGTCGATGTCGACGGCGATGAGATCGTGGCCGTCCTTGACGACGCGCGCGGTCAAATCCTGCCCGAGCATGCCCTTGGCGCCTGCTATCAACCAGCGCATGAGAGTTCCTTCCTCAAAGATGATCTGCCGCAGCAATTGTAGCCCCAGAACTGCGGCCCCGGCCGCCGTCGGCGAACCCCGCCCGCGCCGAGGCGTCCTTCGCGGCTAAGCCGTCGCCCCGCCGACGCGCGCCCATCGCGGTTAAGCCGTCGCCCCGCCGACGCGCGCCCATCGCGTCCGGCGCCGTCGCCCCAGGACGCACCGGCCTCGATTTCCGCGGCCTTGGCTTCCGCGACGACGCCGGCCCCGCATTAGAATGGACGCGTCTCATTCAAGACGGCCCACGGAGCCGCCGAACCTCGGCCCGCGGCCGCAAACACGGAAGGACCGCAATGCAGATCCGAGAGCTGAAGATTCCGGGCGCCTGGGAGATCACGCCGAAGCAGTTCCCCGACGACCGCGGGGTTTTCCTCGAAGCGTACAAGTCGAGCGCGTTCGAGAAAGCCGTGGGCCACAGACTCGACCTGCGCCAGGCCAACGTCTCGGTGTCGAAGGCAGGGACCGTGCGCGGCATCCACTTCGCCGACGTCCCCCCGTCGCAGGCCAAGTACGTCGTGTGCCCACGCGGGGCAGTCCTCGACTTCGCCATCGACATCCGGGTCGGCTCGCCGACCTTCGGCCAGTGGGATTCGGTTCTTCTGGACGACGTCGATCGCAGGGCCATCTATCTCTCGGAAGGCTTGGGCCACGCATTCATCGCCCTCGAAGACGACTCGACCGTCATGTACATGTGCTCGGCCGAGTACGCGCCCGGGCGCGAGCACGGCGTCTCCCCCGTCTGCTCCGAGGTTGCGCTCGATTTCCCGAAGACGGGGCGCGACGGCTCCCCGCTGGAGCTCCTGCTGTCCGAGAAGGACACGGCCGCCCCGAATCTGGCCGAGGCGCGCGAGTCCGGGCTTCTGCCCACGTGGGACGCCGTGCAGGCATACCTCGCGACGCTGTGATCGCCGCCGTCGTCGTCACGTACCATCCCGGCGACCTCTCCGCCCTTCTGGCGGAGCTCGCCGGCCAATGCGACAGCGTGATCGCGGTGGACAACGGTTCGGACCCGGCCGAAGTCGAAGCTTTGCGGAAAGCCTGCGACCAGGCCGGCGCCACGCTCCTCGAACTGGGGGAAAACCTGGGAATCGCCGCAGCGCAGAACCGCGGCATCGAGCTGGCGCAGAGCCGGGCCGCCGAGTCGCCGGAATCGAATTTCGTGCTGCTGAGCGACCAGGATTCGATGCCTGCTCCCGACATGGTCGCTCGGCTCCTCGAGGCGATTGAAGAGGACCCGGCGATCGCAGCCGTCGGCCCGCTCCCCTCCGAGGAGCGCGAGGGCGCCGACGAGCTCGTCTACGTCGACCGCGGGTGGGCGCCCAAGCGCGCCAGCCGCTCGGAGCTTGGCCTGTCGCGCCTGGACGTCGCCTTCCTCATCGCCTCGGGTTGCCTCATTCGGCTCTCGGCCCTGGCGTCCGTGGGGAAAATGCGAGAGGACCTTTTCATCGACCACGTCGACCTCGAATGGGGCGTGCGCGCGAGGAAGGCGGGCTGGCGCCTTGTGGCGGTCCCAGCGGCCAAACTGACGCATTCGCTCGGCGACGACGTCGTCCGGCTCCCGGGCCGCGACCAGCCCGTCCACGTTCACAGCCCGATCCGCAACTATTACATTCTGCGCAACACGATTGCGCTCGTGCGTACAAGCCTTCTCCCCGGAAAGTGGCGGGTCCGCTATTGCTATTGGGCGGCCAAGTACGCGGCGTTCAACGCCTTCGCGGCGGGCGACGGCAAGACGCGCAGGAAGATGCTGCGCAAGGCCGCCGCCGACGGATTCAAGGGCAGGCTCGGACCGTTCGAGGAGTGAAGCGGCCGAGGGGCGCTCGTCCGCGACGCTGTGCGTCGCCGGCTCGAGAATCGCCTCTCGGCCGCGGGCCTTAACTCCACACGGCGTTGCGCACAGCGAGCAGATAGGTTCGCCCGAAGCGCGTCGTCGGCTCGAGGATCGCGCTCTCGGCCCACTCGTTCCAGGCGTTGACGAACAGCAGGCGGTCCTTCGCCTCGCGCGGCGCGACGACGCGCACGAGCCCGGCGATCCAACGGTGGAAAGTGTAGGGATTCGAGCCGTACCACGCGTCGGCCTTCCACTGGCGGCGGGCGGTGTTGTCGAAGCCGACCATGGCCCCGGGGTACTCGTCGTCGGCCAGGCTCGGCGCCGCGTGCAGGGACGCCTTGACCGTGGCCCGATAGCTCATGAAATTGCCGCGCCAACGGCTGTCCAGGCCGACCTCCGTCGCCGGCCCCGCAACCCACGGCAGGTTGTGCGGAGGGAACTGGAGCGTGCCGTCCAATCCGGCCTCGCGAAAGCCTTGGCCGAGGCCGTCGAACTCCTCGGCGACGGCCACGGCGAGCACCTTGAGCTCGCCGACCCCGGCGGCGCGGGCGCGCTCCCTCCAGGTCGCGACGACCTCGGGGAAATTGTCCATCTGCGCCGGGCGGTAAACGGCGATGAGCGCCTTGCCGTCGACCCGCAGATACCTCGGGTCGAGGAGGAACTCCATGACGTCGTCGATGAAATCCTCCGCCGGCACCTGCGAATAGTCCTGGCCGATGAGGATGTCTTGCGAGCGCCCGTCCCAGCGCCTCGTCCAGTTTTCATTGGCCCACATGATGCAGAACGGGAAGTCAAGGCCGGAGGCCTTGAGCTTCTCGATGGGCCTATTGAGGATCCTCTTTCCGGAGAACCAGTAGTAGTAATACATGAACGCGCCGATGCCGTTGGCCGCGGCGAGGTCGGCCTGGTCCATGCGCACCCGATCGAGCTCGAGGTCGTAATATCCCAGATCAGTCGGCTGCTTGGGCTGGTAGTGGCCGCGCCAGGCGGGAATCGCCGCGGCCACGTTCGACCATTCGGTGAAGCCCCGCCCCCACCAGCGGTTGTTCTCCTCCGACTCGTGAAACTGCGGCAGGTAGAAGGGTATGACGTTCGCCGCAGCCGTGCGCGAGGCGCCCGGCTCGAACCTGCGCCAGCCGCGCGCGTCGTACCCCGGCTCGGAGGCCAGCTTCGCCAGCCGAGGCGCCTCGACTGTCCGCAGGCCGGCCTCGTCGGTCACGATTCCGACGATCCGCTCGATCGCGTGGGCGGTGGTGGCGTCAACCTGTCCCTTTTCCTCGTCGAAGTCGGCCGAGGTCAAGTTGAAGGCCCTCAGGCCCTGGAGGACGAAGGCGCGAGTCCAGTACATCGACCCCGAGGCGAACTCCAATTCGTCCGGGTCGATCGACATCTCGATGCGGAGCATGAGCTGCTCGACGATCCTCTGGTCCCCGCCCCAGAACTCCTTGCCGACGATCGAGTCGGCCGCCGTGACGAGCCCCAGCGTCGGGTCGGCGGCGAAGGCGTTGAGGATCTCCTCGACCTTCTCGCGCGATCCGACGAGGTCGGAGAGGAACTGGTCCTTCCACGCCGCGCCGCTGCCGTCGAGGTCGGCGTGCTCCTCGCGCCACGGGCTCTTCTTCGTGTGCAGCTTGAGGATGAGGTCGTAGGGATCGAGGATTCCCGAGTTGACGAGCTGGACGGTCGGGAAGATGTCCCGGCCGTGGTTTTCGACCTCGACGACGACGCTGTGGCGCATGCGCTCGAGGTCTTTGGGAACGGCCACGTCTGCCCCCGAGGCGTTCGTGACGAACAGGTCGAAATCGGTCGGGAGATTGCGAAGGCGATCGAAGAGCTCGGGCATGAGGTCGGCGTAGAAACAGTGAATGACAACGGCGATCCGGCTCGGGTCGGCGATGTCGAACTGCGGGTCGATCCTCCACTTGTCGGGGAAGCCGGAGTCCTGCCGCCCGCCTTGGCGCATGACGTATTCGCTGAAGTCGGCCGGGTGCTGGGACCTGTAGCCCTTGACGCTTCCCGAGACGAGGAAGTTGGCGGCCGCATTGCGGGCTCGCGCGGCCTGGTACTGGGCCCTGCGCACAAGGCCGGATCTGCTGAAACGAGGCATGGGGGAAACTCCTAACTCACCACTGGGCGATATCGGTGTTGTAGCGCCGGGCGACGTAGGCGGCGGCCTCGGCGCCTTCCGACAGGGTCGAAGGATGCGTCATGATCGTGCGCTTGAGGAAGGGGACGTCGTACTCCATGAGCTTGCGCCAGCCGTCGACCGTCGGATTTCCGTACGGGACTCCGAGGTCCGGGCCGGTCACCCACTCGTCGGAGGAGTAGGCCTCGGAAAAGCACACCTTTGAGGCGCCGAGCTCGTAGGAGAGCACGACGTCGTCCTTGTCCGGCTCTACGCGGACGTCGTTGAAAAAATCGACCCACGGCCTGTCGGCCAGGATCCCCCCGCGGAAGGCCAGGAAGAACGATTGAATGTGGCGGGCGAATTGGTAGGACGCGGTCAGCCCGCGGATGTCGGGGCCCGGTTCGGCGGCCCATTCCAAAAGATGGTCGATCGGGGCGAAGGGGCCGAGCAGCGAGTCGTTGGTCAACAAGACGACGGGCGCTTCGCGGACGCCCGGGATGCAGCCCAAAGCCGTGGCCCACGAGCCGAAGTCGTAGCCGAGGTTGGGGCGGCGCATCACGACCGTCGCCTCGGGAATCCCGTGGGGAAATCGGAGGGGCTCGGCCGAGTCGCATGTCGATATGACGACGGTCGCATAGCCGTTTCCTTCGAGCGCTTCCAGATACTTCGAAAGGGACATCGGCTGATCGGGCCCCATCGAGAACTGGGCGACGAGCGCTACCCTCCCCCGGGCGGCGACGCCTGCCGGCTCTCCCCGTTCAATGCGGACTTTCCCCCGCGATACCTCGGAGACGAGCGGGCCCCGCTTCTTCAGGCCCCTCACCGGCCCAGGCCCTTGCGGATGGCCGTCTTGACGAGTCTGACGGGGGCGGTCATCTTCCACGACGTCGAATGCCGGATTGCGTCCAGCTGTTCCCACGCGCCGCCGAGCTTGCGGTTTGCCGTGCGAAGTTCCTTTTCGAGTTGGTCGTTGCGCTTGCCGAGCTTTTGGACGTCGCTCTGGGACGCCCGCAGGGCCGCGCGCAGCCGCCGCAGTTCTTCCTCGCTGCTTGATTCGTTCATCTCATCGCCTCTCTTGTGACGAAGGCACCCCGGAGACTCGGCTCCAGGCGCCGGCTGGAAGTGTTATCAATCCAGGCTCTTCGGCGACCCGGTTACCTCTGACGATCAATTCGGTTCTGCGATCCGAATAGTCGAACATCTCGCCGTCGCGCACGAAGCACGTTGTGATCCAGAATCTTCCAGGTTGGATGAGCACGGGGTCCATCGTGTAGTCGATGAAGGTCTCCTCGCCCCTGCGAAGCGAGTAGAGCCGCCCGCTATGACGCGAGTTGGGCCCTGCGATGGTCTGGCCTTGGTCGGTCACGAAAGCCAAGCCTAGTTCGACGTCGTGCAGGTCCTTCTTCGCCCGCACGTGCACGCGGACCGTGCCGGCCTCGCCGGACGTGAGGAACGGCGCCTCGTTGCCCTCGGCGTCGAGGAGCTCGACGCCGACCATCCGGCAGTCGCCGTTGCCCTGGTTGAGCTTGAAGGACTCGTCCTCGGGGAATTCCTCTTCTTCCTGGCGCTCCGCCGCGCGCTTGGCGAACTCCTTGGCGTTGACGGCTTCGAGGTAGGCGGAGACGGCCTCGTCGGCGTCGGCGATCATCTTGACGTGGCCGTGGTCGAGCCACACGACCTCGTCGCACATTTCCTGGGCGAGCGAGAGCGAGTGGGTGACGAGGGCCACCGTGGTCCCGGCGTCGCGCAGTTCGCGCATGTAGTCGAAGCATTTGCGCTGGAACTCTTCGTCGCCCACGGCGATGATCTCGTCGACGATGAGGATCTTGGGGCGGATGGCCACGGCCACCGCGAAGCCCAGGCGCACCGTCATTCCAGACGAGTAGACCTTGACCGGCTGGTCGATGAAGTCGCCGATGTCGGCGAAGTCGATGATCCAGTCGAGGGTTTCTTCGATCTGCTTCTTCGTGCGGCCGAGGATCGCGCCGTTGAGGAAGATGTTTTCGCGGCCTGTCAGCTCGGCGTGGAATCCCGCTCCGAGCTCGAGCAGGGCGTCGACCTTGTCGGAGACGGAGACGGAGCCCGACGTCGGCCTGTACACGCCGGCCAAGATCTTGAGCATGGTCGACTTGCCCGAGCCGTTGTGGCCGATGAGGCCGAAGGTCGTTCCCTTGCGGATTTTGAAGGAGACGTCGTCAAGGGCGTGGAACATGCGCTTGCCTTGGCGGGAGCGGCCGCGGACGAAGCGCTCCTTGAAGGTGTCGCGGCGGTCCGCCTGCATTTCGAAGGACTTCGAGACGTTCTCGACGACGATCGCGTACTCGTCGGGCGCTCCCTGCGCGCCGGTGTCGGTGCGGACTTCCATCTCAGATCCTCTCTCCCAAGTCGGCCCCCCACTTGCGGTAGACGAGCTTCGCCGCGAGGAACGCGATCCCGGCCCACGCCGCGCACGCGACCCATGACTTCCAGTGCCCCGGAGCGCAGTAGAAGGCGACGCTTCGGAAGAGCTCGATGAACTCGGCCATCGGCATATGCCCGATGATCTTCTGCAGGGGAATTCCCCACTTCTCCGCGGGAACCAAGGTCACGCTGTAGATGATCGGCGTCGCGAAGAACATGAGTTGGAGGATCACTCCGACGAGCTGGGCCAAGTCTCTGACGTGGATGTTCCAGATGGCGAGGACGACCGCGACGGATTGGACGAATACGACGAGCAGGCAGAACAAGAAGGGTATGAGGATCCACGTCCACCCGAATATCCCCAGAAAGGCGAACACGGTCAGGAGCAGCCCCACCTCGATGAGGGACTGGACGCCGACGGCCAGGCCCGCGCCGAGGACGGGCGCATACGCTGGGAAGTAGACCTTCTGCAACAGCGACCCCGAACCGAGAAGCCCCGAGATTCCGCCGTTGACGGAGCTGAGGAAGTACCCCCACAAGGTCAGGCCGGCGAACAGCCACACGGCGACGAATTGGATTCCTTCATACCTGCTCGCGCCTCCGGGGATCTTCATCTTGAACAGGCCGCCGAAGATGAGCGTGTAGATCCCCAGGGTTGCGAGCGGCACGACGAGCGACCACACCCACCCCAAGAGGGTTCCGTTGAACTTGGCTTTGAGATCCCGCTGACCGAACGCGTTGATCAGCGTCCACTGTTGCGACAAGGGCAGGGGCGCCCTCACGTCTGTTCTGTTTTCCATACCCTCACTCGCTCGCGTAAGCGCCGAAGTGCCACTCTTGCTTCGCCTAGTGTAGTAGGAAGCTTAGCCGAACGCTCGCCCCGGGAGGCCATTCGCACAGTCGCCTTCGCCGCACTCGCGGCGCTCGAATCCCCTCGGCGCACGCGTCGCACGGGAAGAAAGCCTCCTAAAGACGAGCAGAGAGTCGGCGAAGGAAGGCATGGTTCCGTGCTGGCCGACAACGTCGGAACGCCCCCGCGCCGCGCTCGAAGGCGCGGCGGGCTGCCGCCAATCCGCGCCGTCGCCGGCGTCTGCGGCCTTCACGGGCTCGCCGGCGGCGCCCCCGGCTCGTCGTGTCCGCCGCCGGGTTTTCGAGGCCTCCCCCGGCCGGCCGCGAGAGCGAGCCCTCCGGCGACGAGGTCGGCGACTGTCACAAGAACCCTCGACGTGATGACCACAACAACGAGCGAACCGACGTCGACGGCGCCTGCGAGCACCGCCCCCAGCGCGACTTCCCTCACACCGACCCCGGCGGGGACGAAAAAGACGAGGAACCCCGCCGTCCACCCGAGCGCGTAGCCGCCTATCGAGCGTGCCAGCCCCGCCGCGCCGGCCTCCATTCCCAGCGCGGTGAGAAGGATGTAGACCTGCAGGCCGATCGCGAGCCACGCAAGGAGGGAGACGAACGCCGACCGCAAAATGGAGCGCCCGGCTACCGGCCGCTCGAGGGGCTCTCTGCGCGCCAGACGCAAAGCCGCGTTCAGGCACCTGTTGAGGATCGAGGGCCAAAGAACCGCGACTCCCAAGGGCACGGCCGCCAGCAGCCACCAGTAGCGGCTGCGCAGGTCCTCGGCCGCCAGCAGGCAGGGCAACGCGAGCATCGCCCCGACGACGATCGAGATCGCGACCGCCACCGCGAGGGAGGAAACCGAACGGCGGCGTGAAATCGAGTACCCGCGGGCCGACTCTCCAACGGCGACGAAGTTCCACACCCCGCCGGGAAGGTACTTCGCGATCTGCGACACGAAAAAGATCCGCGAGGCCGCCGAAAGGGGGATGCCGATCACGGCTTGCCACGACAGCATCGTGAGGGCGACGTACACGAAGGACGTCGCCGCGGCGGCCGACAAGGCGGGAAGCGACATCTGGCCGAGGGCGATGCGCACCTGCGGCCATTTGGCGGCTATCGCCCACACGGCGGCGGCAGCGGCCGCGGCAAGTGCGACGCGGCGCATATGCGCGGCGAGCTTCGAAAACCGCCGCGAATCGCCTTCGGATCGCGCGTTCATTCGCGCTCCCCCGGGGAAGACAGGCCGCCGTTCCCCCGCGCCGGCCTTTGGCTCCACATCCGTTTCAGCCCCGGGGTCCCGCGTTTCTTTTCGGTCGAGACCCGTTTCGGATCAAGGCGTTCCCGCTTGTTCCGCAGCCGCCTTCGGCCCATGCCCAGGATTGCGCGGGCGAGCGAGTCCGTCACGCGCACGGCGCGGAAGCCTTCCCGAATCTCGTCCGCCTCCAATTCATTCAAAGCGGGCTCGGCTTGATCGGCGGGAGCCCGGACATTCTCTGAATGCCCGGCGCCGCCGACTGAGCGCTCAACGCCGTCGGCTGAGTGCCCGGCGCCGTCCCCTCCAAACTGACCACGGGAGGCCTCGCCCTCGGGGCGCCTCCGGGCGCGTGAACGTTCTCGATCCCAGGGCCGCTCCTGCGCCAAGGCTTGGAGGGCGTCCGCCAAGGCCGGGGCGTCGCCCGGCTCGACGAACCGTGCGCCTCCGCCCAGAATCCTGCGCTGAGGCGGGGTGTCGGACGTGACGACGACGCAGCCCGCGGCGATTCCCTGGTACACCTTGTTCGGCACCACGCGGCGCGCCTTGCCGGACGTTCCGAAGATTCCAAGGCAGACGTCGTGCCCGGCGACGACGTCAGGCAGATCCTCCGAATCGACCCAGTCGATCCACGAAACCCGAACGCTTTCCCCCGAAGGAAGGGCCTCGCGCACGGCCTTGGCGTCCTGCCCGTCCCCTATGAGGGTGACGTCGATCCGAACGCCGCGGTCCTCGAGGATCGCCAATGCGCGCGCAATTGTCGGAGCGCCTTGCAGGGGCGTGAAAAGGCCGAAGAAAACCACCGAAAGCGGGCCGTCGTCCTCTCCGTTGCCCGCCTTTCGGGCCTCGCTCTCAGGCGTTCGCGCGTTCTCCGCGGGCGCCGGCGCCTCGCCCTCGGCTCGGCGGGCATCATCCCGGACCCGCCGAGCCCGGTCCCCGGCGTCGAACCATCGTTTGGGGGCGCCGACGGGGACGACTGCTTCTTTCCCCCTAGCGCGCGCAGGCAGGAGGGCGCGGTGGTCGTCGGTGTCGAGCACGACGACGTCGGCCGCCGCGAGCGCCGCCCTGTCGATCCCTTCCAGCAGGCGGTAGGCGAGCCTGCCGACGACGCCGCCCCCGGAGAGCCCCCTGTCCTTGGCCGTGTCCGAGGCGAAGATCAAATGGTCGAGCACGATCGGCGTGCGCGGAAAGAGCACGCGGGCGAGGACGACGTCGAAATGCCCGAGGTATCCGACGAGAACGGCGTCGGGCCTGTTTTTTCCGCGGTAGGCCGAGGTGCGGCGGATCAGCCGCGCCCATTTTCCAGCGATTGCGGCGGCGAACCGCAGAGCGCTTGCCGGGCTCGTCAGCGACTTCACCCTCTGCGCCGTTCCGACTCCCAAAGGCTCATCGACCTCCCGAACGGCGAACCCCCGTTCGCGCAGGCCTTCGAGCAGCACGCCGACGCGCGGGTGCAATCGAACGTCGTAAGTTCCGAATCCAAGGATTCTCAACGTTTCTCCTTCACAAGCCGAATCGCGTGCGAGCCGCGAGCAAACCGAGTGCAACCCGCATGCGTGACGCCGCTCCAACGCAAGCGCGCCTAAATCGGCCCGTCGGGCGCGTGCCGCGCGTTGCCGCCGGGTTCGAGCTGTACGGCGCCGCCGGGTGCAGGCCGCGTCTCACCGCGACGTGCGGCGTCGCGTCCATCGCCATGCGCGCCCCCTTCGTCCCCGTCTTCATCGCCATGCGCGCCCCCTTCGTCCCCGTCTTCATCGCCATGCGCGCCCCCTTCGTCCCCGTCTTCATCGCCGTGCGCGGCCCCTTCCCCGCCGGAAGCGGCGTCGTCGTGCGCGCAGGCGGCGTCGCAGGCGGCGTCCTCGCGCGAGCCGCAGCCCAGCATGACTCCCTCCCGGGAGGCCTCGCCGTACTGCAGTGCCTTCATCCGCTCGAGCGTGTCTTCTATCAGCACCCGGTTCGTGCGCTGGAGGTCGGCGACCACCAGCAGGCCGGCGCTCAGCAGGCTCGTGACGATCATGGCCGTTCCGAATATAAGCGATTGAACATGCCCCCCGCTCTCGCCTTGGAACCAAAAGACGAGGAAGCGCAGGAACGGCACAAGCCCGACGATCCCGGTCACCACGGCCAGGAATCCAAGCGGAATATGGGGTTTGTACATGAGGAAGGACCTCACGATCGCCTTCCCCGATTTGTACATGTGTTGGAAGATGTTCGAGAACAGGCGGGACTCGCGGGTCTTTGGATTCGTGCGAATCTTCACCGATTCGATTCGCATGCGGAGGTTGCCCGCCTGAACGATGGTCTCCATGCAATAGGAAAACCCCGTGACGACGTTGAGCCGCAGCAAAGACCGTCGCGAATAGGCCCTGAATCCCGAGGCGGCATCCGGCAGCCGCGTCCCGGCGGCGAGGTTGACCATGCCCGATCCGAGGGATTGCATGCGCTTCTTGAACCGCGAAAAATGCGCGATGTCCTTGGTTTGGCGGTCCGCGATGACGATGTCGGCGCGCCCCTGAACAATCGGCGCGAGAAGATCGGGGATCCGCTCCTGCGGGTATTGGTTGTCGCCGTCGGTGTTGACGACGACGTCGGCGCCGTGGGCCAACGCATAGTCGACGCCGTCGCGGAAAGACCTCGCGAGGCCCTGGTTTCTGGTGTGCCGGACGATGTGCGCGACGCCGCAGGCGCGGGCCGCTCGAACGGTGCCGTCCGTCGATCCGTCGTCGATGACGAGGATCTCCAGCTCGTCGACGCCCTCGATCGCGCGGGGAATCGACTCGAGAACCATGGGAAGCGTCGCTTCTTCGTTGAAACAGGGTATTTGGACGAAGACCTTCACGGTTGCCTCCCACGCATGTCTTTCAGATCAGCCTCCTCGCATCGCTTTCACGACTGCCCCTTGCGCCGGCCGGCGGAGCGGCGACGCGCCGGTTGGATCGCCTGAATCGGACCGTCTATTCGTCTGAACCCGACGTCCTAATCGCCCTAGTCGCCCGGACGAACAGACTGACGCCGCTTGAGCGATTGTCGTCACAGCCTTTCAAGGGTACCATCCAGTAGTCTGATTGACATGAAAATTTCGGTCATCGGGTGTGGCTACCTCGGCGCAGTGCATGCCGTCGCCATGGCCAGCCTCGGCCACAACGTTGTGGGCATTGACAGCAACCTCGCCAAAATTTCGTCGCTCTCGTCCGGGCAGCCGACAATTCTAGAGCCCGGATTCGAGGGCCTGCTCAGGGAGGGCCTGGATTCTGGCCGGCTGGCATTCTCCGCCGACCCCGAGGCGGCCGGCGGCGCCAGGGTCCATTTCATCGGAGTCGGGACCCCGCAGAAACCGGATTCGCACGCGGCCGACCTCGCCTTCCTCGACGACGCCGTCGATTCGCTCCTCCCCCGTCTTCACGAGGGCGACGTCGTGGTCGGAAAGTCCACGGTGCCCGTTGGGACCGCGGCGGCGCTCGAGCCTCGCATCCGGCGCGCGGGGGCCTGCCTCGTCTGGAACCCCGAGTTTTTGCGGGAGGGATCGGCGGTCAGGGACACCCTCGAGCCGGACCGGCTGGTCTACGGCCTGTCCTGCGAGGAGGCGGATGCGCGCGCGGGCCGCGACGCGCTTGACGAGTGCTATGCCGCGCTCATCGCCGCGGGCGTCCCCCGCCTGACGATGGACTTCGCCACCGCCGAGCTCGTCAAGGTCGCGGCCAACTCCTTCCTCGCAACGAAGATCTCCTTCATCAACGCGATGTCCCAAGCCTGCGACGCCACCGGCGCGGACGTCGCCTTGCTCGCCCGCGCCCTGGGATTCGACGAACGCATCGGGCATCGGTTCCTGCGGGCGGGGATAGGTTTTGGCGGCGGCTGCCTGCCAAAGGACATCCGCGCGCTGCGGGCCCGGGCGGAGGAGCTCGACCTGCACGAGGCTTTCGAATTTCTCGCCGAGGTCGAGCGCATCAACGACGGCCAGCGGGCTCGAACCGTCGAAGTCCTCGAAGGCCTCACAGGCGGTCTCGAAGGCCGCAGGGTCGCCGTTCTGGGAGCGACGTTCAAACCCGACACGGACGACATCCGCTCCTCGCCCGCGCTGAAAATGGCGTCTGCCCTCGTCGAACGGGGGGCGCGCGTGACGATCGCGGACCCGGCGGCTTCGGCGGAGGCAGTCGCAGCCGAGGTCGAAGGCGCAGCGTTCTTCGCCGACGTCGAGGCCGCCGTCGCCGGCGCCGAGGCAGTGCTTTTGTGCACGGAATGGGAGCAATACGTGCGGCTCGACCCCGCGCGAATCGGAGAGCTCGTAAGCGAGCGCGTCGTCGTGGACGGGCGCAACGCCCTCGACCCCGACGCATGGAAGCGCGCCGGGTGGACCTATCGAGGCGTCGGCAAGCGTTGAGCCAAGCGTTCCCGCAGCCGAACAGAAGGCGACGTCCAGACAAAACAGATAGACTTGCCCAACGATCGATCTTTCTTGCCCATTGACAGAAGAGAGGAAACGCATGCGCGTTCTCATCACGGGAGGCGCCGGCTTCATCGGCGCGAACTTCGTTCATTCCACGGTCGAGTCGATGCCGGACGCCGACGTCGTCGTCCTCGACAAACTGACCTATGCGGGGAACCCGAAGTCCATCGAGGGGCTGGACCGCGTCGAGCTGGTCGTGGGCGACATCGCGGACCCCGACACCGTGGATCCGCTGGTCAAGGACGCCGACGTCGTCGTCAATTTCGCCGCCGAGTCGCACAACGACAACTCGCTGAACGACCCGAGCCCGTTCATCCGCACGAACATCGAGGGCACCTTCCGGCTTCTGGAGGCCGTTCGCCGCCACGGAACGCGTTTCCATCACATTTCCACCGACGAGGTCTACGGCGATCTTGAGATCGGCGAGTCTCGCCGGTTCATGCCCGGCGACCCGTACGCGCCGTCGAGCCCCTACTCCTCCTCAAAGGGCGCCTCGGACCTTCTGGTGCGCGCATGGGTGCGTTCTTTCGGCGTCCCCGCAACGATTTCGAACTGCTCGAACAACTACGGCCCCTACCAGCACGTCGAGAAATTCATCCCGCGCACGATCACGAACATGATCGACGGAATCCGCCCGCGCGTCTACGGAACGGGCGAACAGGTGCGCGACTGGATCCACGTGCGCGACCACAACACCGCGGTGTGGGAGATCATTGACAAAGGCCGCATCGGCGAGACCTACCTGATCGGGGCCGACGGCGAGAAGAACAACCTAGAAGTGGTTCAGATGATCCTCGCGGAGTTCGGCCGCGAGCCCGACGATTTCGACCACGTCAACGACCGCCCCGGCCACGATCAGCGCTACGCGATCGACAACTCCAAGCTCGTTGAGGAGACCGGCTGGAGCCCGAGCTTCGCCGACTTCGCGGCCGGGCTGCACGACACCGTCGAGTGGTACAAGGCCAACGAGGACTGGTGGCGTCCGCAGAAGGACGACGTCGAGGCCAAGTACGCCAAGACCGGGCAGTGAGCGCAACCGGGCAGTAATCCGGGCGGCACAACGCCGACCGGAACCGAGCCCCCGGTTCAGGGCGGCTGCGACTAGCCGACTCGACAGAAGCAAAGCGGCTGCGACCGGTGCAGGGTCGGTCGCAGCCGCAAGGTTGGCGCAGCCAGATCAGCCTCGGCGAACGCCGAAGGTGTCGACCCGATTTCCGTCCCAGTCGCCGACGAACGCCCTGTCGCCGACCCGTCCGTAATCGACGACGCGGTCGGCGTCGCCGTTGTGGAGGCTCTTGGAGACGTAGAAGGTCTTGCCGCGGCGCACCGCGAGCGCGTCCTTGGCCGATCCGCCGAAGTGCCCGACGAAGACTTCGTCCTCGGCCTTGCCGTAGGGAACCACCCTGTCCGCCGGGCCCGAAGACATCGTGTTGCGAATGTGATATTCGTTGCCTCGGCGCACGGCGAAGGTGTCGCGGCCGTCGCCGTCCCAGTCGCCGACGAGCACGACGTCGCCCGGCTTGCCGTAGGCGATCGCGTAGTCGGCGGTTGCCGCGCCGACCCTGTTCGAAACGTGGAAGACGTTGCCTCGGCGTATTGCGAGCGAGTCCTTGCCGTCGCCGTCCCAGTCGCCCACGTAGTACTCGTCGCCGGGAATCCCGTAGGCGGCGGTGAACTTCGGGACCGCCGTGGGAGCGCTGACGTTGTTGACGGCGAACGTGTTGCCCCTGCGCAGGGAAACCGTGTCCTTTCCGTCGCCGTCCCAGTCGCCCACAATCTCGGTGTCAGAACTCAACCCGTAGGTGAAAGTGTGGGTGGCGTTGCCGCTCCACGCGTTGTTGAGGTAGTAGGTAGGGGACGACGCCGGCTGGGGCTGAGGCTGGGGCGCCGCGGCTGCTCCGCCCATGATCCTCTGGTACTTGGCCGCCGTCGCCGCGCGGATTTGATCGAGGTACCCGTAGATCGCGCCGGGGCAGGATGTGGACTTGACGTCCTTGTGCCCGACGATGCGGGGAAGGGCGCTTCCCGCGGGAAGCGCGGCGCCGGTGCCCCTCGGAACCGTCATCGTGCCTCGGCTGCTCGGATTGACGCCGCCGAGAACGAAGCGCGCGGCAATGACGTCGGAGAAGGTTTCGCGGATGAGCGGTGTGACGCTCGCCGCCGAACTGTAGGTGCCCAGAACCGAGACCCCGAAAGTGCCCTGGTTGCGGGGGGCGGCATGCGCGCCGGTCACCACCTTGCCGTGCGGGGCGGCCAGGGTGCCCGAGCGGCCCTCCCAACGCCCGCCGTACTTGTCGATGAGGACGTTGTATCCGATGTCGCCCCATCCGCGGGTGATCGAGTGGTAGCTGTAAATTCCCCGAATTGTCGCCGGCACCTGCGCTTGGCTGTAGTTGTTCGACCCTGCCGTGTGATGGATGATCGCGCCCTCAAAGTTCTCGTAAGAACGCGGCCACGACATCTTCCTCTCGTCGGCTCCCCATGCCGAGCGCGGGTGGATGCGCGCAAGGTTGTCGGCGGCGGCGATCTGCGGGGTCGTCAGCTGCCGCGCCGCGGGAGCGTCGGCCTTCGCCGCCGCGCCGGCCCGTCCCTGCGGGGAGGCCTGGCCTTGCGGAGAGGCTGCGGCAGCCGGGCCGCCAAATTGCGACGTCGAAGCTACGCCCGTCGCTTTGCCCGAGAGGATCGACCGCTCCTCGTCCGGGTTGGCGACCGGGGCGGTCAGGCTCTTGGCCGCGGGCTGTTGAGCCGCGGCGACCTTGTGGACGTCTGCGACCTTTTTGGTCGGCCCCTCGCCGTTGACGAGGTTGACGGCGAGCCCGGCGGGAAGGCTGCCGCTTCCCTTGATGCGAATCTGAACGCCCGTCGACCCGCCGGAAACGTTGGCTTCCGTTCCAGGGCGCCCGTCCTCGCCCTCTTCGACCGAAAGGACGTACCAATCCGACCATCCCTTGGCGTCTAGAGTGCGCATTTCGACGGTGGCGCCGCTCGGCAAGGACTGGCCCTTGTTCCATGTCAGGCCGGCGACGGCGAATTCGTCGACGGAGAGCGGTTCGGAGACGAAGAGGTAGCCGCTGGGAGGCCTTGTCGAATCTGCCTTCTGAACCGATTCGGCCTGCGGCGCATCTTGAGCGGGCTCGGGCTGCCCGGGTCCTTCAGATTTCGGGGAATCGGTCGGCTGTGCGGAGCCGTCGGACTGCCCAAGCCCGTTGGCCGAAGCGCCGAGGCCGTTCGCCCGGCCTGCCCCAGTCGAAGCCAGGCGCGCGCCGCCCGAGGTCCGGGCGGCAAAGCCGCTTCCGGCTGCGGATGCGGGCGCACCGGCCTGCGTTCCGAGCTCCGCATCTGCTTGCGTTTCGAATTCTGCGCCGGCCTGAGCTTCGGATTCATTGCCCGCTCCAGTGCCCGCGGCGGTGGCGTCGGCGGCTTCCGAAGCCGTCAGGGCGGCGTCCTTGCCAGTTTGAGTCAAGGAGCCTGAACCGTCTGTGATGGCAAGGGTCTGGGTTTTCTCCGAGCCGCTCTGCGGGGTCATCGGAATGTTGCCGTCGGCTGCCCCTGCCAGTCCGGAAACGGACGACGCGCGGTTGACCGCAGCCGCTTTGACGGAAGCCGATGCATTTCGCGTCCCGGCAACCGGATTTCCTGAGGCGAACACGGGAGTGCCCACGAAGATGAGCGACGCGGCCAACGAGAGGCCAGCGAAGCGTCGAATGGTCATACTTGTTCCTCCAATTTTTCTCCCTCCAAAAGAGAAATGGTAATCCACTGTACATCACCGGTTTAACAGAATGCACATTTGTCACATTCGCAACATTTCGGTCCAAACGGACACCATGTGAGGTATAAGCACACGCGAACCGACACGGATTTGCCACACCTGCACAGCCCGCATTTCGCCGGGTTTACAGGCATCCCAAAGGCCCCACAGGCCCCGACGACGCTCACAAACCTCACGGGTCCCAACACACACTGCTGCACGTCCGGATGCAACGGCGACACCTGCCAATCACCTCGGCGCGCCAAGACGGCAGGGACCGAATCGCGGAGCTTATGACGCAACTGGGCGCCCATTCCGATCCCCACCCTAAAACTGGGCGCTTATCCCGAGGCCCAGAACTAAAACTGGGCGCCTGTCAGGGCATTCAGCCCCACACAGGGCACTTCCTGACGTTTCGCTCCAGAAAACCGGCGTTCAGCCCCAAAGGGGCGCACAAAACCCAATTTCGACGCCCGGCATAACTCACGCTAGCCTTCCGCAAGGCTCGTATTTCCCTTTTCCCCGGCCTCGCCGCGACGATTTCTTCTCACCTTTGACTTCTTCTCGCCTCGTCGGGACAAGCGGACGAGCAATTCCTCGCGCGCTTTCAGCCCGGCTCGCAGCGCCCAGCGCAGCGGAGCCTGACAAGGCTTGGAGTATACGCCGTCGAGGTATCGGGCGGCCGAGCGATGGTGCGCGCGGATCATGTTCTCGGGCTTGCTCCGCCAGCTTGCGCCCTGATCGTGCACCACTTCGGCGTCGGGGACGAAAACGCTCTGCCACCCCGCGGAAGCCAGCTGTTCTCCCAACGTCGTGTCCTCGAAAAACATGAAGTACGACTCGTCAAACCCGCCGACGGCGTCGAATGCCTCGCGTCGAAGCAGCAGGCACGAGCCGGAGAGCCAGTCGACGACATGGGCCCGCGTGATGTCGGCGTTCTCGCGGTAGGCTCGCGAGAACGGGTTGTTGGGCCAAACTCCGACCAAAAGCGCATGCCCGACGCCGGAAACGAGCCGCGGGAACTTGCGGGCGGAGGGGTAGACGGTTCCCGCGCGGTCGCGCACAAGCGGCCCGAAGGCCCCCCCGCGGGGCCACGCGGCCGCGGCCGCGATCAGTTTGTCGATGGCGCCGGGCAGAAAGACGACGTCGGGGTTGACGACGACGATCCACTCGGAGTCCCGCGAGTCAAGCGGACCCTCGCCGGAAGGCGCACCGGGAAAGCCGGATGCATTCGCGGCGCCAGAATCGACGTCCGCGCCGGTCGGGCCCTGGACGTCATTCGATTCCCGCGCGTTGAATGGCCGCCCGTCAAGCGACCCCGTTGTCCGGCCGGGCGCAGCCGCGGCCGCGCTCCGTTCGCGCAGCGCCTTCACGCCCCGGTTTACAGCCGTTCCATAGCCGAGGTTCCGGCCTGGCCTGAGGACGGCGGCGCCATAGATCCGGCCCACGGCGTCGACCGTTTCAGCGTCGGTCCCGTTGTCGACGATGACGACGTCGACGGCCCTGCGCGTTGCCTCGCCGACGGACTCCGCCCACAACGCGAGCTCCTCCCCCGGATTGAAGGCGACGGTGACAATCCTCAGGCGTTCGTTGTTCACTGAATAAGACTAACCTCCCGCAGCGCCTCGCGTTTCCAGCGTCCGGTTCCCATCCGTTCCGAGACGGAAGAAGAGCACCTCGTCTTCCAGGCGGAGCGCGGCGCCTCAGGCCTCGAAGCACCGCTGTCTTCAACCTCTTCCCATTCTGGGCAACGCGCGTTTCCATTCCGGGCGATGCACGTTCCCATTCCGGGCAACGCGCGCTCTTTAGGCGCTTCCGTCCCCAAACTCCACGCGCTCTGCGCGACTGAGTTCACGGCTGCGTGCCACCGGCCGGCCTCTGCGCGCCGGGGAAACTGAACGGATGCCGCCCCTCTTCGCCCTCGATCGTGTCAAGCCCCCAACCACTGTGAAGACCGCTACATTTCGCGGAAGACGCTTACGTCGGCAGTCGTCGGCCAGACCTGCACATTTGGGTCGGATGTTCCGCGGGTGTTCTCGGACTTTGACCCATTACCTCGCCGTCCGCACTTATCGACATCGACGTCGGCCCCCGTCGCACAAGTCCCCATTGACAAGCGTTCCCCGCGCTCCCACAGGAACGGCACGTACTATTGGCAAGGTGAGAAGAAAACAACGCGATGCCGCCCATATGGCGGCCGGCCGTCGGCCACGGCACATTTTCAGGATCGCGGCGCTGTGCCTTTCCGCGCTCCTGCTGACAGGTGCTTCGGCCGTTGTTTTCCTGTACCTCGGCCTCAATGCGCGGCAGCATCCCCAGGAGTCCGATCCGAGCAAGCCCAGCAAAAAGAACAGCTCAATGAACGTCCTCATCATCGGATCGGACTATCGCAACGGGGAGTCGGACGTCGATGGCGCAGGCTCGACGGGAGAGGTCGCAGGAATGCGATCGGACACGACGATGCTCATGCACATTTCCGCCGATCGCAAGCGCGTCGAAGTCGTATCGATTCCCCGAGACACCCTCGTAGACATTCCAGAATGCAACGTGAGAGACAAAGACGAAAAGGTCCTCTACACCACCGAGCCGCAGGAGAATACGCGCTTCAACTCAGCATTTGCCAAGGGCGGGGCCAAACTCAATGCTGGATCGGCCGCCAACTGCACGATGAGAACGGTTGAAAAGCTCACCGGGTACAAAGTGCACATCGACAACTACATGGTCATCAATTTCGCGGCGTTTAAGAGCATCGTCACCCAGCTCGGAGGCGTTCCGGCCTATTTCGAGGACGACGTCGACGACAAGGAGGCCGGCCTCAAGGTCAAGGCGGGATGCCGTCTCCTCAACGGCGACCAGGCGCTGGCGTTGGCCAGGGCGCGCAAGACTTTCGGCGACGGCTCGGACCTAGGCCGCGTGAACAGGCAGCAGGAGCTCGTCAAGACGATCATCAGCGAGGCGATGGATCTTGACCTTTTCTCCGACAGCGTCAAGCTTTACAGAATCGCCAAAGGCACCATGAAAAACATCGACACGAACGAGGGGTTCGGCGACGTCGAGAATCTTGTCAGCCTTGCTTCGTCTCTTCAGGATGTCGCCCCAAACGACGTCAAGTTTCTCACGATGCCCTTCAAGCACAAGGGCGCCTACGTGGTCCAGCGCGACGAGGCGAGCAAGCTGTGGAAGAACATCGCCGACGACAAGCCAGTGAAGATGACCGTCGACCCGGCTGAGGGCACCGTCACCGACGCCGACTCCCCTTCCCAAGCTCCGGCGAGCGCGGGGGGAAGTGCGGAGAATGCGGCCAAAGAAAGCCCGGCTTCGCCCGAGGCTTCACAGTCTGCCAAGCCTTCGCCCTCGAGCAAGAAGACCCCGGTTTGCACTAGGAACAACGCCAAGTAAGCGGGTGCCCTATGACACAGCCTCCGTCCTTCGAGCCTGCCAAAAAGGCCGTGCGCCCAGACTCCTCGGGCGCCAAAGAAGTGGTCGGCGGCCGCTCCGGCGGCACGGGCAGCACGTCTGAGCAGCTTCAAGAGTGGGCTGCGATCGACGGCCGCCCGCCGCAGCGTCAGCGCTCTCTGCTCGAAAAAGAACTCGGAATCGACCCGAACGAGCAGCGCGGTTCCTCGGAACAGTCCGCTTCCGCGGCGCAGCGCGGTTCTCGTTCGCGGTCGGGATCTGCCCAGCAACTTGGCTCCGCCCCGCGGCGCGGCTCCCTTCAACAGCCCGGTTCAGCTCAGCAGGTCGGGTCTGCGACGTCGGCTTCCGAGGCCTCTCAGGGCGCACGCCGCTCCGGGTCCACGAGCATCGCCAGGCCCGGAGGAAGCGCGCGGCACCTTGACGACGATTCCGCCGCGGGCGCTCCTGGCCCATCCCAGCCTTCTTCCTACCCTCCCGCCTCGCGGGGCGCGCCGTCGGCGTCGCCACAGCGACCCTCGGGCGGCGCCTCCGCCTCCAATCTGTCGGGCTCTCAGAATTCACAGAGATCGGACGCGCTCGGTCGGCCCCTTCCGGCTCCGACCGAGCCTTTCCGGGCTGCCCAGCCTCAGGGCCCCGCCGAGCCGCCGCGCGGCCCCACACAGCCGCCGCAAGGCCCGACGGAACCGGGAGGCGGGCTCTATCCGCCGTCGAAGCCTCGCCGAAGGCACCCCTGGCGCCGCCGCATAGGCATCGCCCTTGTCGTCCTTCTGGTGCTTCTCATCGCCTGGCCCGCATATCTCATCCATTACGGAAACTCGAAGCTCCACGACGTCGACGCGCTTTCCGACAAGGCAGACACCCCCGGCACGACGTACCTTGTGGTCGGCTCCGACAAGCGCGAGAAGGGCGCGATCGACGATCCGACCGCCGGGCAGCGTTCGGACACGATCATGCTCCTGCACGTGCCCGAGTCCGGCAAACCGGCTCTCGTCTCCCTTCCCCGCGACGCCTACGTGACAATCCCGGGCAACAACGCGGGCAAGCTCAACGCGGCCTATTCGATCGGCGGGCCCAAGCTGCTCGTGCGCACCGTCGAGGAATTGAGCGGCCTGAAGGTGGACCACTACATCGAGGTTTCCATGGGCGGGGTCCAATCCCTCGTCGAGGCCGTCGGCGGAGTCAACCTCTGCTACGACGCCGACGTCAACGACCACGACTCGGGCTTGGTGTGGACGAAGGGCTGCCATGACGCCGACGGCCCCACGGCCCTCGCCTTTTCGCGCATGCGCAAATCCGACCCTCTCGGGGACATCGGCCGAGCGCTCCGCCAGCGCCAGGTCGTCTCGAAGGTCGTCTCCAAGGCGGCCTCGCCCTCCACGCTCATCAATCCGATGCGCCAGCGTTCCCTCGTCGGCACGGTGGCCGAACATCTGACCGTCGACCCCGACACCGGCATGGTCGCTCTGGGCCGGGCGGGATTGAGCATTCGCAAGGTCATGGGCCCCGACGGGCTCATGGGCGCACCGCCCATTTCGAGCATGAACTACCGGGTGGGCCAGCAATCGGCCGTGCGCCTCGATCCCGCCAAGATTGACGGATTCTTCGAGAAACTCCGCAACGGGACTCTGACGTCGAGCGATTTCTTTTCCCCGACCTAAGCCACGAGTTTCCGTAGCGGCGGGCGGGGTCGGCTGCAACAGTGCGGACGACTCTCCGCGACGGCGGGCGTCCATTGCGACAGCGCGCCCATTGCGACAGCGCGCTTCACCGCCGTAAGGACATTCGCCGGCCGTTCAGCCCGATGCGCGGGCGGTTCAGCCCCCGAGCTTTCCGCGCAGCGCGGCCCCTTTGGCCTTGGCCGTCTCCCTGAGCCCGTCCTGGAATGCCGCCATTCGATCGCGAACGTCCCGGTCCGTCGGGGCGCTGCCGATGATGCGCGCGGCGAGAAGCCCGGCATTCCGCGCCCCGGCGATCGACACCGTCGCCACCGGCACGCCAGCCGGCATTTGGACGATCGACAAGAGCGAGTCCATTCCGTCGAGATGCCGCAGCGGCACCGGGACGCCGATGACGGGCAACGGCGTCAAGGCGGCGAGCATTCCCGGAAGATGGGCCGCGCCTCCCGCGCCCGCGATGATCGCGCGAAGCCCCCTCTCGCTTGCCTTGCGCCCATATTCGACCATGTCTTCGGGCATCCGGTGAGCCGAGACGACGTCGACCTCGTAGGCGATGCCGAACTCGTCAAGCGCCGCGGCGGCGTCTTCCATGACTTTCCAGTCCGAATCCGATCCCATGACGATTCCAACGATTGCGTTCATGCCTCGATTTTCTCACGCGGGGCGCGGGTCCGCTTTCCCGCAAAGGACGCGCAGCCGCTTCCTCGCGAGGAGCTTCACGGCCGCCTCTGCGAAGGGGACGCGGCGCCGTTGCGTTTCCCGCGCGGCTGCGCTTTGCGCATGCGCGGCCGCAGCTCCCGCCCGCGAAGGGCTAGCCCCGCGCTGTTGGGCTTCCCGCAGGCGCGCCGCGCCCCGCCAGCGCCTCGACCGTCTCGCGCGCCTGGGCTCTCGCCGCGTCGAGATTGTCGCCGCACACGGTGACGTGGCCCAGCTTGCGGCCCGGCCTCACCTCCTTGCCGTACACGTGAATCTTCGCCGAAGGGTGCAAGGCCATCGCCTCGGGGTAGGCGTCGCGGGGGTCCTCGAGCTCCGAACCGAGCAGGTTGACCATCACAGCCCACGGGGCCAGCAGGTCCGTGGACCCGAGCGGAAGGTCAAGCACGGCTCGAAGGTGCTGCTCGAATTGGCTCGTCACCGCCCCTTCGATCGTCCAATGGCCGGAGTTGTGCGGACGCATCGCCAGCTCGTTGACCAGAATGCGCCCGGCGTCGTCGACGAACATTTCGACGGCTAGCATCCCCACCACGCCAAGCTCCTCGGCGATGGCCTTCGCGACGTCGGCGGCGCGCCCGGCGACGTCGGAAGAAACCCGCGCGGGCGCAATGGTCTCGGCGCACACTCCCCCGCGTTGGATCGTTTCGACGGCGCACCAGCTTGCGATCTCGCCGCCTGGGCGGCGGGCAACGAGCTGGGAGATCTCGCACGTGAAGGGGACGAGTTCCTCGATGAGCAGTCCCTCGCCTCCTGCCGCATCCAGCCACTGGCCCACGGGCGCCGACGTCTCGCATCGGCCGCCGGGCGCCAACCTGATTTCGGCGACGCCCTTTCCGTCGTACCCGTCGCGCGGCGTCTTGACGACGGCCCACCCGCCGAGCTCTCGCAGCGCGGAGGCGATCTCTTCGTCGTTCCTCGCGGCGAACCAGCGCGGGCACTCGATTCCCGCGTCGGTCAGACTTCGCCGCATGAGCAGCTTGTCCTGCGCGAAGGCGAGCGCTGACGCTCCCGGGCGCACGGGGGCGACGCCGGCCGCTGCGGCAAGGATCTCGTCCGGCACATGCTCATGTTCCACGGTCACTGCGTCGACGCCGCGCGCAAGAGCCAGGACGGCGTCGGCGTCGTCGGCCGCCCCCACGACGGAAAGCGGGACGACCTGGCCAGTGGCGCCGTCGGGCGCTTCGACCAGAGCGCGCAGCTCGATTCCCAGGGCGATGGCCGCTTCTTGCATCATGCGGGCAAGTTGGCCTCCGCCGACGACGCCGATCCGCGGCGCACCCGCCGCGGCCCCTGTCCCGACGACTTTGCTATCGGACACGTACCCTCCCGTGTTTTTCACATTTCAGCTTATGTCTTTTTCCCATTATCCCCGGTTACACTTACGTGGTGCTGTCGAATCTCATACGCAAACTTCTGCGGGGCCAGACTTTCCGAGAGTGGTTTGTCGAGTTCTTACAGTTTTGCACCGTGGGCTTGGGCGCCTACATCGTCGACGTCGGCCTTTTCAATCTTTTGGCCTATTCGCTTCCAATCGACCTTCCCGGCGACAAGTCGCTCACCGCCAAGATCGTCTCCGTGACCGTTTCCGTGATCTTCGCCTGGATCGCCAACAGGCTGTGGACTTTCAAGAAGAGGCGCAACGAGAACAAGGGCCGGGAATTTGCCATGTTCGCGCTGGTGAACCTCGGCGGCCTGCTCATCGCCCTCGGCTGCCTGGGCTTTTCCCGCTACGTCCTGCATTTGACCACCCAGTTTGCGGACAACGTCTCCGGCAACATCGTCGGCCTCGTGCTCGGCACGGCCTTCCGATACGTCATGTACCGCTATTTCGTCTTTTCCCCGGCCTCCCGCCGCGAGAAGGTCGCCTCTTGCGGCGAGAAAACGGCCGACGCTTAAAGATACAAATCCGACGGCGGGGCAAACGCGCGTGCCAAATTGGACACCGGCAGATCCCGATGGCCGCTTCATCGTCACCCTGACTTGACCCCTCCGCCGTCTGCTCTTTCTGCGTCTACTCGCAAGAGCTTGATCAACCGCCACGGCCGCGACCGTCTCGGAACGCCAATCGATTGTCGTAAAATGCCCTTCCGCTTTGGCAAAGACGGATAAAATCGTCTATCGCCGCCGCCTGCGCGCACCCACCGAGACGATCGCCCCCGCCGGGAGGATCTCCTGCGGGTTGATCGACTTCGGGACGGCGTTGAGGGTCAGCCGGAAGATCGGCGGCGCCGCCTGCGCCAGCTCGAGCCTGCCGCCCGCGCCCTCGGCGAGGCTGCGCGCCAGCGGAAGGCCGATTCCGGTTGACCCGCCGGTCGAGACGCCCTTGTTGAAGATCGCGTCGACGAGGTCCTTGCGAATGCCCTCGCCTTCGTCGGAGATGTCGATCACCACTCCCTTGCCGACCTTCCGCGCAGCGACCTTCGTCGTCCCCCCGCCGTATTTGAGGGAGTTCTCGATGAGAGTCGCCACAATCTGCGCGAGGGCGCCGGGCGTTGCGAGAACGGCCACTCCGGCATCGTCCTCGAATACGAGGCGCCTGTCGGCCTTGGCGAACGAGCGCTCCCACTCGTCGGCCTGCTGTTCGAAGAGCCTGGAAAGGGAGACAGCCTCGGTGCTGGCCTCCACGGCGCGCGACGAACGCAGCAGATCGGTGACGACGCCGGTGAGCCGCTCCACTTGTTCCAGGCACGAGGCGGCCTCCTGCCGAACCTCCTCTTGCTCGGAAATATACTCGATCTCCTCGAGCCGCATCGACAGAGCGGTGAGCGGCGTGCGCAGCTGATGCGAGGCGTCCGCGGCGAACTGCCTTTCGGCCGCGATGCGCCCGGCCATGCGGTCGGCGGTTCTCACGAGTTCCTCGTAGACGAGGTCGATCTCCTCTATCCCCGATTTCTTCATGCGCGGGCTCGCCTGGCCGGCGCCGATCTGCTCCGCGGCCGCGGCGAGGTAGATGAGCGGCGCGGATATCCTCCGCGACTGGCGACGGGCCAGGGCGACGGCCACGACGAAGGACACCGCGACGGCGGCCCCGCCAAGGGAGATGAACAAACCGATCCTGCGCCACACAGCGCTTCGCTCTATGCCCACCGTCACCTGCGCCCCCGAGGTTCCCGTGGCCGTATGCTCGATGGCGTCCTCGTCGGTTTGCGCGCCGACTTCCGCCTTCTCCCCCGAGATCGCGACACGGACGAACATGGGGTACGTCGCGCCGTCGACGGTCGCGCGCATGACGTCGAGGGGCAAGACGTCGAAGTTGCCCTGCTGTCCTCTGCCCTTCAGCCCCTCGCGCTGATCCGAGACGTTCTTGTCGACGACGTTGGCGATCTGCGTCGCCCGACGATGGACGTCCTCGTCCGCGCTGCGGAGAATGTACAGCGAGCCCAGGGCCATCCCCGGCAGGCCGAGCAGGAGGACGGCGACCGTCACGGCGACCGTCGTCATCGTGAGGGCCCGCCTGCGCATCGCTCACTCCCTTTCGAGACGGAATCCCACTCCGCGCACCGTCGAAATGTAGCGCGGATCCGAGACGGAATCCCCGAGCTTCCGGCGCAGCCACGAGACGTGCATGTCGAGCTTCTTCGAGGCGTCGTCCTCCGGCGCATCCCACACGTCCCGCATGATGTCGGCGCGGGAAACCGCCTGCCCGGCGTTGCGCGCGAGGACCACGAGCAGGTCGTACTCCTTGCCGGAGACCCCGAGTTCCGTCGTTCCGCGGACGACCCTGTGGGCGGGAACGTCGATGGTCAAATCCTGGACGCGGATGACGTCGCTCTCGCTGGCTTCGCTTCGGCGCAGCACCGCACGCACCCGCGCGAGAAGCTCGGCGAGGCGGAAAGGCTTGGTGACGTAATCGTCGGCTCCGGCGTCGAGGCCGACGACCATGTCGACCTCTTCCGAACGGGCCGTGAGGATGAGAATGGGAAATATCCAGCCCTGGGAGCGGGCATGGCGTGCGACGTCAAGGCCGTCCATGTCGGGGAGGCCGAGGTCCAGGATGGCGACGTCCACGCCGCCGCTCATCGCCTCAATGGCGCCCCGGCCGGTCTCCGCCAGGTGCACGTCGTATCCCTCCCGCCCGAGGGCGCGCAGGAGTGGTCCGGAGATCGCGGTGTCGTCCTCTACAAGAAGCATCTTCGTCATGAGCTGATTCTAATGCAATTCCGTTAAAATTTGCCTCCCTGCCTTAGGAAACCTTTACTTTTAAAACACCGAGTCGCAGGCCGTCGCTTTCCGAGGCCTTAACGGCGCTCCGAGTTCATAAAGAACATATGCGCAAAAAGCCGTTCCTTCGCTCGCGTACGGGCATCCCGCCGCCTGAGCGGCGGCTCGAATCGCGGCAGTTTCCTCAGCCTTGCAGGCGCCTGGCGCCCGCCCGGGCGAAGGCAGGCCCCAGTCTGCGTATTTCGCGGCGAGATCAGACTTCTGGCGCCCACCCAGGCGAAGGCAGGCCCGTCACGACGAGGGCATCCTCCGCACCTCGACCGCTTCGATCTTTCCGAAACCTTGAAGATTCGGACTTCCGGCAGGGACGAGCGTGTAGCGGCCGGGCACGAGCGAACGCAAGGTTTCCGCGGTTTCGCTGTCAGTCAGGATCGTCCCGGATTCGGCGACGTCGACCAAGCGGGAAGCGAGATTGACCTTGGGTCCGAAAATGTCGCCGAAGCGCGAAACGACGCCTCCCCACACGATGGAAGCCCGCACCGGGAGCATGCCGGGCACCTTCCGCAGCTCGTCCACGACGTTCGTCACCACCCGCGCGCCCGTGTCGAGGTCGTCGGCGATGTAAAGGAAGGCGTCTCCGATGCTCTTGACCACTCGAGCGCCGTGGGCGTGGATGGCCATGCGGCATGTGAAGTCGAACTCCTCGACGAGCTCGATGAACTCGGCAGACCCCAGCTCGTTCGATCGATTCGTGAAGGCCACCATGTCGATGAACCCGAAGGCCCTGCGCAGCGTGACGTCGGAGGCCTCGGTCAGCTCCATCTGGGAGACCTCCGTCTCGCTGCGTCGGAGGAGGGCGACCATGTGGCGCCTCCACGAGTATTCCATCTGCCGACGTAGATAGTCCTCGTAGTCGATGATATTGTCGAGGACCCAGAACCTCGCCGAGATCCCGTCGAGTCCAAGCTCCCTGCGGGCATAATCGACGAGCACCTCGTGCTGCCAAAGAACGAGGCGGTCGGACATGTGGGATTGGGCGCGATTGAGCGATTCCAGGGTTTCGCGGGTCAGCAGGCCCGAGCGAAGCGCCTTCGCGTGAAGTCGCATGGCATCGACGTCGCCGTCGGTGAATATCCGTTTCTCGCGGCTCTCCGAGACCGTGGGAAAGCCCATGGCCAGCCAGAAGCGGAGCGCCGTTTCGACGTCGAGCCCCGCGAGCTCGGCCGCCTGCGGGAGGGAATATCGCTCCTCTCCGTCGAGCAATCCATGCGCGTGCCGTTCGACGGTGTTGAGCGGCACGCTTTCCTCGACCGGCCGACTCTCATCGCCCTGTCGACTCTCGTCGATCTGTCGGCTTTCGTCACCCTGGCGACTCTCGTCGATCTGTCGGCTTTCGGCGCCGGAAAGCCTCTTCTCGTTGCGGTCCACGACCTCGCCCACGGACCCGTTGTCCGCTTCCAGTCCTTTTACGTCGTGCAATTGCGTCACGTACCTCCCTCGTTTTGTGCCTTCAATCACACACTATACGGCATCGGAGAGGCCTACGTCACGTACTGCGGGCGAGCGTCGCTCGTCTAATGGCGGCACGGACGAGATCAGAACCGGCGAAAAGCCCGTGGAGGCGCAGGAAGCCGACGCCTGCGCCTCAGGAGTCCGTGGCAACCGGCTTGACCCCGACTGCCGCGGCGGCCGCGCCTCAGCCCGCAGCCTCTCAGCTCAAAAGCTCCAAGAATTGCGCTCATCGACAGGCAGAACCAGCCGCGTTCCCCGTCTCGAAGAGACGCCGGCTCAACGACGCTTCTTTGCGGCCGTCTCAACGACGTTCGATTTGCGGCAGGCCCCGCCACGCCTCGAAGAGGCGTCGAGGATTGCGCCAGCGGAAAATGCTCCTATGGCCTCAAGGGCCCGAATCGATAAACTTGGTCCATGACAAACACTCGCACCCCCAGCGCCATCGACGCACTCGCGAACGAGTACTTTCACGCAGACCTCGCTTTGTCTCCCGAAGCGGCCACCGTCGTGGGCACAGACGACGCCGACCACGGAGCCCTTTCGGACTATTCTCCCGCCGGTGTGGACGAGCAGCGCAGCTTGATATCCAGCACCCTCGCCAAGCTAAACGCCCTCCCGATCGCCGACGACGTCGATCGGATCACCGTGGCGGCGATGAACGAGCGCCTCAGGCTGGAGCTCGAGCTCATCGACTCCGGCGAGAGGTGCGGCGAGATCAACGTCATAGCCTCGCCCATCCAGGGCGTTCGCGACATCTTCGACCTCATGCCCACCGAAACCGAGGCCGACTGGGACAACGTCAACCGCCGCCTCGGCGTCGTCGCCGAGGCCCTCGAAGGCTACAAGGAATCCTTGCGGCAGCGAATCGCCTCCGGGCCCGCGATCCCGGCGCGCCAGATCGAGAGGTGCGCGGAGCAGTGCGAGGGCGCCGCCGGCTCGGCCTCCCCCTTTCTCCATCTGGTGAACAAGCGGCCCGAAGTCGCCGCGAACGCCGACTCGGCGCGCGTGGCCTACGGTCAACTCGCCGAATTTCTGCGGCAGACGGCGTTGCCGACGGCGGTGGAGGAAGACGCCGTGGGCCGCGAGCGCTACAGCCTCTTCTCGCGCCACTTCCTCGGCGCGGACATCGACCTCGACGAGACCTACGAATGGGGAAAGGCCGAGCTCGCGGGGATCGTCGCGGAACAGGAAAGGACGGCGCGCGAGCTGTACGGGCCCGGCGTCGGCGTGCGCGAGGCGATGGAGAGGCTAGATTCGGATCCCAAGCGCAAGCTGTCCGGCGTCGAAGCCCTGCGAAGTTGGATGCAGGAGACGGCGGACGCCTCGATAGACGCGATGTCCCAGCATTTCGACATTCCCGAGCCGCTGCGCACGATCGAGTGCTGCCTGGCGCCGTCGGGAACCGGAATCATCTACTACACTCCCCCGACGGGCGATTTCTCGCGTCCGGGCCGCATGTGGTGGTCCGTGCCTTCTGGTGTCACGGAGTTTGCGACCTGGCAGGAAAAGACCACGGTCTACCATGAGGGCGTTCCGGGCCACCATTTGCAAATCGGGCTCACAACGTACATGCGCGACTCGCTCAACGACTGGCGACGGAACGGATGCTGGGTGTCGGGCCACGGCGAGGGCTGGGCCCTCTATGCCGAGCAGCTCATGGCCGAGCTCGGGTACATGGACGAGCTGGGCGACCGCATGGGCGTGCTCGACTCGATGCGGCTGCGCACCTCGCGCGTGGTGGTGGATCTCGGCGTCCACCTGCGCAAAGACGCCGGCCCGTGGGGCGAGGGCGCGTGGGACGCCGATTCGGCGTGGCGCTTCCTGCGCGAGAACGTCGCCAGCGACGACGCCTTCCTGCGATTCGAGCTCAACCGCTACCTGGGATGGCCGGGGCAGGCGCCGTCGTACAAGATCGGCCAGCGCATTTGGACGCAGCTTCGCGAGGAGGCCCGGGCGAAGGAGGGCGCGAACCTCGACCTCAAGGCGTGGCACAACAGGGCCTTGTCGATCGGCTCGGTGGGCCTGGACGTTCTGCGCGAGGCCTTGGCGTGAGTGGGTCCTCGCGGGGACGTGCGGGAGGGCGTGACTCAGCGGTCAAGGCCGGGCACGTCCTAGCAGGCGAGGCCGGGCGCAACCGTCCCGTCAGTTTTTCCCGCGGCACAGGCGGCGCCCATTCGCCGCAGAAGGCGCGGACGCGCGGCGGCAGGCTCGGCCTGACGGGCAACGGACGGCTCCGGCTGGCTCTGGCCAGTAAATCACCTGCACGGCTGGCCACCCTGCAGGCCGCGGGTTTCGATCCGCTCGTCCAGGTCTCCGACGTCGACGAAGAAGCCCTCCTCGAATCGGTCCGTGGCGGGCCGGCGCAAAAGGTCCTCGCCCTCGCGACGGCGAAGGCCCGTGCGGTGGCGTATGACGCGCGCGAGGCGGCGGGGGCCCACATCGTGGTCGGCTGCGATTCGATGTTCGAGTTCGACGGCGAGGCAGTCGGCAAGCCCGGCAACCCAGAGAAGGCGCGGGACCGCATCGCGCGCATGGCCGGGCGCAGCGGACTCCTTCACACGGGCCACCAGATCGTCCATCTGGAGAGCGGGGCGTCGCTGGGGGCGGTTTCCCACGCCGTCGTCCATTTCGCGCCGATGTCCGACGCCGAAGTCGAGGCATACGTCGCCACCGGGGAGCCGCTGCACGTGGCGGGTGCCTTCACCGTGGACGGGTTGGGCGGGCCGTTTGTCGAGAGGGTCGACGGCGACTATCACGGCGTGGTCGGCATCTCGCTGCCGCTGCTGCGCGCCATGCTGGCGAACTGGGGCGTCTCGATCACCCGGCTCTGGCAGCCGCCGGTCAAGTTGGCGGGCGACGCAGCACACTCGCCCGCTGTCGAATCTGTCTTGGCCGCCGCGGATGGCACTCCATCCGATAACAGCATCGACAGTGGTGCCGCCGGCGTCGCCGATGCGAGCGGCGCGGCGGGACTGCTGGCTGCCGGTTCGGGGCGTCCAAAACCCGGAAGCAAGCCACACAGCGGCAGACGCCGAAAGGGCGCGGACGGCTTCATTTTGTGTCCCTGCGGGTCCGAACACTGGGGCTTGGCGGGCGCCGCGGGGATCCTCGCCTTCCGCGAGCGCGAATCGATCGAGGTGCTCGTGCAGCTGCGCGCCGAATGGTCGCATTCGGGCGGGACGTGGTCGAACCCGGGCGGGGCGATTGGCTGGTCGGAGACGCCGCTGGAGGGCGCGCTGCGCGAATTCGAGGAGGAGACGGCGATCGGCGCGGACAGCCTCGATGTGGTCGGCAGCATCGTGCGCGATCACGGCGACTGGCGCTACACGACGTTCGCGGCCCGCTGCGAGACGGCCGAGCCCGTGCCCAACGACGAATCCCTCGCGCTCGAATGGGCGCCCCTCGACGATTTGCTGGAGGGCCGCCTCGACCGGCCGGTGCACCCCGCTTTCGCCGAAGATCTGCCGCGCCTGGCCGAGGTCATCCGCGGCGCTGCAAGCTGACCGACCCGTCTTTCGCGGCCATCGGCCTTTTCCCGTTCGCCAACCGGCCGTCAGCAGCCGACCGCCTTTTCCACAGGGCCGACCGGCTCCCAGCGAACGCCCATCATTCTCTTGGTAGGCTTGGGCGCATGAGTGCAAAGAACGCGTGGGGCCGAGGCCTGGCAACTGTTTCCGACGGACGTATTCTCGACGTGTGGTATCCGGAGCTCGGATTCGGCGAGCCCGCCGAGGGCGCCGACCTTGAGCTGGCCGAGACCGAAGACCAGATTCGCGCGGTCCAGACGCGGGCCGTCACGACGTCGATCGACGTCGACGGCGCCCCCGAGAAAGTCGCCGACGCCTACCTGCGCCTGCACTTGCTGTCCCATCGGCTCGTGCGCCCGAACGAGATCAACCTGGAGGGAATCTTCGGCGTGCTCGAAAATGTGGCGTGGACGAATCTGGGGCCCGTGGCCGTGGACAAGCTGACCGAGGTGCAGCTGCGCGCCCGCGCGGTCTGTGCGAACCTGCAGGTGCTCGGCGTCGACAAGTTCCCGCGGATGGTCGACTACGTCGTGCCTTCGGGCGTGCGCATCGCCGACGGCAACAACGTGCGCCTGGGGGCGCATCTGGCCGAGGGAACCACCGTCATGCACGCCGGTTTCGTCAATTTCAACGCGGGAACCCTGGGCAACGCGATGGTTGAGGGTCGGATTTCGCAGGGAGTGGTGATCGGCGTCGGTTCGGACATCGGCGGCGGCGCCTCCACGATGGGCACGCTTTCCGGCGGCGGCAAGGAAAGGGTGCGCGTGGGCGAGCGCTCGCTCGTGGGCGCGAACGCAGGAATCGGCATCGCGCTCGGCGACGACTGCATCGTCGAGGCCGGTCTGTACGTCACGGCCGGAACGAAGGTCACAGTCCTGCCCGCCAAGGGCGAGGGCGGCGAACCGCGCGTGGTCTCGGCCCGCGAGCTTTCCGGCGCAAACAACATCCTGTTCCGCCGCAACTCGCTCACCGGCGCCGTCGAAGCGGTCCCCCGCGCGGGCACGGGAATCGAGCTGAACTCGGCGCTCCACGCCAACTGACCGGTCCGCGAGTCAAGGCCGTCTGCCGTTGGCTCGTGGCCCCTCACTGACAGGTCCCGCGCATAAGCGACAGTTTCTGCACCTTAAGCGACAGGTCCCAAACCCTAAGCCTTTTCGCCAGAGGCCTGCCCGCCACGGCGGACCTCTTTAGCGGCTTTGAGGTATTCCTCAGGATCCAGGTCGTAATCGCTAAACGCCTGTGCATCGGCGATGATGTCGCTCAGTGCCTCGTCGGCTACCCGCCGCTGCCGTTTCTGGTACTCCAGCACGTCCGTCAGGCAGAGCTGGCGGTGCCGCCGCTTCAGAAAGAACGGGATCTCACCGTCATCAAGGATTCGTATAAGCGTTGGCCGCGAGACCCCAAGCAGATTCGCGGCCTGTTGCGTTGAAAGCATCGTGTGCTGCGGAACGACGCTGACCGCCATCCCCTGACACATTGCCTCGACCGCATGCCTGAGAATGTCGACCGCCTCAGCAGAAAGCTCGACGGCTTCCTTTCCCAACACCAGTCGAGCCGTTTCACTTCTTTCAGCCATGGCAGCGTCGGCGAGACGCTGAAGCTTCTGACTGAACTCTGGATCGACGTTCTGATTGAGCTCTTCGGGAAGAAATGTTCTGCTTTCAAGGGCTTCGTGCATCACTCATCCTCCTGGACGCGCCGGCAAAAACAGTTAGACTTTTCGTTTTGTTCGTTTCAATCGTACTGTTCGTTTTGCCTCTGCTCCAAGATTGATAAGACTGATCCTTGTTCTTCATCGAGACAGACCCAATTCTTCATCGGAGATCCGACGAAGACTGAGCAAATACCTCGACAAGCCTTTTGCGGCAGCTTCCCTGTTGTCGCCAATCCTGCCGCAGCTAACCCCGTCGCAGCACCTCGGGCAGGCGCGGCAGGCGGCGGACAGCTTCATCGATGGCAGAGTCGGTCGCCGTGAGGGAGATTCGCACGCGGTTGCGCCCGGCCTCGCCGTAGAAGTCGCCCGGAGCGACGACGATGCCCAGCTCGGCGCACGCCCGAACGATGTCCCAGCCTGTCGGCGCCTCTACCACGCTGCCGCCATCGTGATTAGAACCAGCCACACCGCCAACCGGGTCACCAGCCACACCGCCAACCGCGCTGTCGCCAGCCACACCGCCGCCCGGCCGTTTTGCCGCGGCCCAAATGTAAAGCCCCGCCACGGACAGCGGGTCGTTGACCAGGCCCGCGGCGTCAAGCACTGCCAGGAGCTTCTCGCGCCTGCGCGCGTAGACTGCCCGCTGCTCGGCCACATGCGCGTCGTCGCCCAGCGCCCACGTCATCGCGGCCTGCACCGGTCCGGGCATGAGGAATCCCGCGTGCTTGCGGATCTCGGTGATCGGCCCGACCATCGCCGGGTCGCCCGCGAGGAAAGCCGCCCGGTAACCGGCCATATTCGACTGCTTGGAAAGCGAGTACAGGCACAGCAGGCCTGCGACGTCGCCGTCGCACACCCGCTCGTCCAGAATCGACGGCGCCTCGGGAACGTCCCACGCGAGCTCGGCGTAGCACTCGTCGCTGGCGACCACGACGCCGCGCTCCCGCGCCCACGCGAGGATCGCCCGCAGGCGCTCCACGCCGAGCACGTGCCCGTCGGGGTTCCCCGGCGAGTTGAGCCAGAGCATGCTCATCGTGGGCCACGTCGAAGGGTCGGCGTCCGTGTCCACGGGCACGGGCTTGGCGCCCGCGAGACGCGCGCCGACGTCGTAGGTCGGATAGGAGGCGCGGGGAAAGCCAACCGCGTCCGCCGACCCCAATCCGAGGAGCGAGGGCAGCAAGGCCACCATTTCCTTCGACCCGATCGTGGGAAGCACGCCTGTCTCGGCGCGCACGCCGCGGCGGCGCTCAAGCCACCCGCGGACGGCCGCGCGCAGCTCGGCCGTTCCGACCGTCAGCGGATAGCCGTGGGCGTCGGATGCGGCGTCCAAGGCCGCCTGCGCGCCGGAGGGGACCGAGTCCACCGGCGTGCCGATCGTCAGGTCCACAACGCCGTCCGGATGCGCGGCTGCGCGCTCGCGCACCGGCACGAGCGAGTCCCAGGGGAAGTCAGGAAGCTGAGCGCCGAAAAGTCCCATCACTCCCCCTGCGGAGGAAGCCCGGCGACGTAAGGATGGTCGCTGCCCGTGGGCCCCAGGCGCTGGGCGCCGCCAGGCGAACCGATGTCGTCGAAGAACTCGGCATTGACCGACTCGAACACCGACCATTCCTCGGGAAGGTCGTCCTCATAGTAGATCGCTTCGACGGGGCAGACGGGCTCGCACGCGCCGCAGTCGACGCACTCGTCGGGGTGGATGTAAAGCGTCCGTTCGCCCTCGTAGATGCAGTCGACCGGGCATTCGTCGACGCATGCGCGGTCCATGACGTCGACGCACGGAAGCGCGATGATGTACGTCATTTTCTTCCTTCTTTCGTAGTGACTACAAGCCTAGTCCTTGTGGGACCTTAGGGCTATAGCGTCACTTGCACACCACTCGATTGGTCGGCGAATAGGTCCACTTGTAGCTCGAGTTTTCGTGGACCTTTCCGTCTCGCGAGACCTTCCGCGAGACGGTCACCGTGAAGCCCGGCCCCCCGGCCCCGGAGGGCTCGCAGTCGCGGGCCGGGTTGACCTTCGTCGTCGGCGCGACCTGGGCGTAAGGCTTCGACGTCGTCGTCTCGACGTCCCAGTACTTCGTCGACCAGAGCTTCGAATACACCTTTCCGTCGGCGACCCAGGTGTCGATGACCGCGCCGTACGGGGTGTTGTTCTTGAATCTCATGTCGTACTTGCCCTCCCACAGGGTCGACTCCATGCCCATGGGGTAGCGCGAGAAGTACTTCGAGTGCGGTTTGTGCTCGACATCGACGAATCCCGCCCGATACCCCAGGTTGAAGGTGTTTGTGGACAGCTGGGAAAGGCCTCCGCCCAAGGCGGTCGAGTTGAAGCCGTTCGCGACCACGCCCGAAGAAACAAAGCCGTGCGCAGCGTCGATGGGCCCGAGCGCCTTGAGCAGCGAGAACTCCTCGTCGGGTTTGACCAGGGTGTTCGCCACCTTTTGCGTGCCGACCTTGAGGTTCGTGGTGCGAACCGCATCGTTGGTCAAGGGGGTTTCAATGGAGGAGACGACCTCCTTGACGCCCATCTTCTCTGCGTCCTCCGTGGTGAACTTCGCGGGGACGGACTTCGTGGCGATCTCGACCTTCCGGTCTCCCGTCGTCGCGGCTTCCGCGGCGGATTCCGCGAGTTTGCCTTCGTCGAAGCCCACGCCGTCTTCGGACGGAATGATCTTCGGGGTCGTGTGGTCGACTATCTCGATCTTGGCGTCCTTGCCCTCCTTCAAGAGGGTGGGCGCGCCCTTGCGGACGACGTCGCTCAGCTTCTCCGAATCCAGCTTGAGTTTGAGCTCGCCGTCGGAGGCCACGAACTTCGCAACTGAGACCAGCTGCTTCGGGGTCACCGTTACCGTGGCCGATCCGACTTTCACCGTGAGATTGCCGGAAACAAGGGGCTTGGCAAGGTCTTTCAACGCCCTTTGCGCCTCGGAGTCCTTGATGTCCGGCTCCCTTTCATTGACGGGCAAAGGGATCGTCTTGCCGTCGAGCATCTTTTCGGCGATCTTCTTGGACGCCTCCTCGCGATTGAGATCGACCCCCTTCTTCGCTTTCGTCGCCTTCGGGGTCACTCCGTCGAACTCTATCGATGCGTTCGTCGGCGTGTTCACCGAGGCATCCACAAGGGAATCGACCGTCTTTCGCAGTTTTGCCTGGTCTACGTCGACGGTCGGGGAGACCTCGGAGCCTCCCGTCATGCTGTCCCACAGGCGCAAGGGGTTGAGAGAGAATCCCGAGAGGGAATCGACCGTGGACTTCGCGTCGAATTTCGCGCCGATCGAAGAGGGGTCGATAGTTTGCTCCTTGCCCCCGATCGAGACTTTCACGGACTGGGACAGCCGGCCCGAAAGCTCGGATTCGAGTTTCGCCTGGGCGGCTTCGCGGGACATTCCGCCAACCTTAACGCCGGCGACGGTTGTGCTGGCGGGGATTTTGTTCGAAAAGTAGAATGCGGCCCCCACGTAGACGACGCCGAAGACAAGGGCGGCCGCGGCGACCCAAAGCCATACGCGACGCCTTTTGGCGGGCTCGCCGTCGGAAACCTCGCCTTTGCCAAGCTTTTCAGCGGTCCTTTCAGCCGACGTTTCGAGGGAAGACAGACCGCCGTCGACGCTCGGCGACGACGCTTCGGGCTCGGAGCCTCGAATGGACGCCGCGGCAGCGGACACGCCCGGTTTGCCCGTAGGCGCCTCGGCTGGCGCGGAAACCTCCGCTTGCGGGGAAGCATCGGCTGACGTGGAAGCATCCACTTGCGAGGAAGCATCGGCTGACGTGGAAGCACCCGCTTGCGGGGAAGTCTCCTGCGCCGGAGGCTGAGCTTGCGCGGGAGGCTCAGCTTGCACGGGAGGCTCAGCGACGTCCCGCCGGCTCTCGGACGGTGAGAAGTCTGCAGCAGGTGTAGGTTCGGCGACGTCAGGCTTGGGACCAGCGATGCCGGGCTCGAGGTCGGTATCGACCTCAGGCTGCGCAACGCCCTGCACGGGTTCCGCCAACGCAGCCTCAGGCTGCGCAGCGCCCTGCGCAGATTCGACGGTGGCAGCCTCATCAGGCTCCGCAACGCTCCGCCCGGGCTCCGCGACGGCGGCTTCCGAATCGGCAAGGCCGTGCCGGGATTCCGCGACGCTGTCGGCGGGCCCCACAGCGCCGAGGCTCGACGCCGAGTCCCGCGCCGTTTCCTTTCCTGCAGCGGTTTCAGCTGCGCTCACACGGGGTGCAAACTCACCCGCAGCGGGCTCGGATTCGGCCGCTCCAGTATACGGCGGCGAAACGGCCGATGGGGTCGATTGAACGGCGGGGCGCGCAGTCGTCGCAGCCGCGTCGTCGACGGTATCCCAATAGGATCCGGGAGCCCCCGCCGTCGGCGAATCGACCTCCTGAATCCGAGAATGCTCGATCTCGGCAGCCTGAGAAGTCTCAGCAGCCTGAGTATCTGCGCGCACGGCGGCCTGCGGGGCTGTCTCCGGCGTCCCATCGTCGGTTTCTCCTGTGGGTGGCTGCCGACGCTGCTGCCATGCCTCGGCGCCGGGCCCGTAAACAACGGGCTGCGCGGCGATCGAACGCTTGACGGCGGGAATCGTGGCGGTGTCGTCGTCTGAGAGATCGGAAACGGAAGACGTCTCGCCCTCTCCCGAGGCAACCGCACCGGCATCGGTTTCCTTGTCGGCATCGAAACCGGGGCCCACGTCGGACACCTTGCCGATGTGGGGCTCTTCACCGACATTGGACTCTTCGCCGGCACTGGGCTCTTCGCCGACGTGGGAATCAAGGCCGGACGGCGCTTCGGGCTTGGGGGATTCCACAGCTGGCCGCGATTCACCGGACGCTTCCTGCCGAGCGCCTTCTTTTCCGACTCGCGCGGCCAACCCGTCGGTCAGAGACGCGTTCGCCGACTGATTGGCAACGCCGCCAGCGGCGGGCGCCGCAGAGAAACCAGCCGCGGGAACGGAGCCTTGGACGTGGTTCTGCCCGGCTGCGGAGGAGGCTGACTTTGCCTTCTCAGACGGACCCGCGGAAGAAGAAAGCGGTTGCGCCGAAGAAAAGGGCGGTTGCGCCGAAGCCGCGCCGCCGGCCTTGGGCGCCGAAGCCGCCGACACGGCAGATCGGGCCGACGCACGATCGGAAACCGCGTTCTGGCGGACGTCCTCTGGCCTCGCCGCGTCTGCGGCCCGTGAAGCGGCGCCTTTCGCCGCCGCCGCATCGTCCTTGCCCGCCGGAGCAACGTCCCTGCCAGCCTTTGAAGCATCGTCTCCGGCCTTCGGTGAGCCTCCGGCCTTCAAGGTATTCCCGGCCTTCGGGGCTGGAACGTGAGACTCGCCAGCCTTCGCCGAAGTCGAAGCCGCCTTCGAAGCGACGTCCGTCGCGTCTGCGACCCTCGCGGACGCGGATTCAGCCTTCCCAGCTTCCTCGGCCTGGGGAGCATGAGCGCCTGCCTGGACAGGCGTTGCCGCAGGAGCGGCTGCGGCAACTTCCGCCGCGTCAAACGCCTTCTGAGCGGGCGCGACCGGTTCTTCACGCTCGACGGCGCGATTTTCCCTCGAGCCGGCGTCGTTCCCGTCCGCCGCAGCGGCAGAGGCCGCGGAAGCCGACAGATCCGGCTCAACCGGCCGCTTGCCGCCAGAATCAGGTTTGGCGGCATCCTCGCCCTCAGCAGCAAACGGGGATTTGGCAGCGGCCGCGGGTTGGGAGGACTCCGGTTTGTTGGCGGCTGTCGGCTTAGCCTCAACCTCAGACTTGGCTGTCGGCTTAGCCTCAACCTCAGACTTGGCGGCAGCGACGGCTTTGGCAGCAGCCGTGGCCTTGGCCGCACCCTCAGATGTGGCCGCAGCCTCGACCTTGGCGGCGCCGTCGTCGCCCCCGCCCGGCCTCTTGGCCGCCTCGCGCGACGCGGCGTCGGCCTTGGCAACGCCCTTGCCCAAAGTCGTCGACGCCGAAAGGGCCGCTCCCCGCGCTTTCGAAGTTCCTCTTGCGGCGGCCTTCGAGCCCTTGCCTCTCTTGGACGCCTTCTTCTTCGGTCCTTTGGCCCCCTTCGGCCTCACCACGGGAATCGTGGCGGTTATGTCGGGATCGTATGCGGAATCGGCGGCCTCGCCCGAAGCGCCTTGCGAATCGGCGATTCGCTCGACGTCCTTCCTCTGTTCTCCGTCCGAGTTCCCGCCGCCAGGCGCAGCGGACCTATCGGTGGCATCAATGTTCTCATTCTCTTGAGTCACGATGGATCCTTTCCTTTGTCGCCGCGGCGGGCAAGGGCCCAGCCTGCGGGAACGATTGCGGAGACCGGGGCGAGAAAGAGCCAGAGCTGGGACACCCACTGGTCCGTGGAAACGAACGAGTCATTGCTCGGCGGATACATGAGAAGCCATACGGCTGCGCCGGCCACGCCGACGGACGCCGCGAACCACGCCGTGACCCACCCGCATTCGACCATGAACCACGCTCCAGCGGCAACCATTGCGGACGCCAAGGCCAACCCCGCGATCGGCATGTCCACGGGCCCCGCGTGGACGATGGTGGCCAAGATCCCCACCAGCACGCCGGCGAGCAAACCGAGCGCGATCTGCACTGCTTTACGCATAGTCACTTGCCTCTTTTCGCTCGCGCGGCCGCCCTGTAACGCTCCTGCGCGCCAAGAATCACTTTCCGGATTCGCACTGCCTCCGGCGTGACCTCGATGCATTCGTCGTCGGCGGCGAACTCGATGGACTCTTCCAAGGTCAGCTTGCGCGGGGCCTGAAGCGTCTCGAACACCTCCGCGGTGGCCGATCGCATATTCGTCATTTCCTTCGCCCGCACGACGTTGACGTCCATATCCTCGTCACGGGGGTTCTCCCCCACAACCTGGCCTTCGTAAACCTCCTGGCCCGGTTCGACGAAGAACGTTCCGCGGTCCTCCAGCTTTTGGAGGGCGTATGCCGTGACCTGGCCCTGGCGGTCAGAAACGAGGGAACCCGTGGCGCGAGACTCTATCGGCCCGGCCCAAGGCGCGTACCCGTCGCCGATCGAGGAGGCGATTCCGGTGCCCCTCGTCTGCGTGAGGAACTGGGAGCGGAAGCCGATCATGCCGCGGGCCGGAACGACGAACTCCATCCGCACCCAGCCGGAGCCGTGGTTCGACATCGTCTCCATCCGTCCTTTGCGCGCCGCCATAATCTGCGTGACCGCGCCGAGATACTCTTCGGGAACGTCAATCGTCGTCCGCTCCATGGGCTCGTGTACTTTGCCGTCGACCGTCTTCGTGACGACCTGCGGCTTGCCCACGGTCAGCTCGAACCCTTCGCGCCGCATCTGCTCGACGAGGATCGCCAACGCGAGCTCTCCGCGATCCTGGACCTCCCACTGGTCGGGGCGGTCGGTGGGCAGCACCCTGATCGAGACGTTTCCCACGAGCTCCGCCTCGAGCCGGTCTCTGACCTGGCGCGCGGTGAGTTTGTGCCCTTTCACCTTGCCCGCCAAAGGCGAGTCGTTGATGCCCACCGTCATTGAGATCGCCGGGTCGTCGACGTGTATGGGCGGCAGCGGGCGAGGATCGTCCAAGTCCACCAAGCAGTCGCCGATCGTGATGTCCTCGACTCCCGCAATCGCCACGATGTCGCCGGCTCGCGCGCTCTGCGTCGGTTCGCGGTTCAGCCCCTTGGTTGCAAGCAGCTCTGATATGTGCACCCGCGAAAGCGCGCCGTCTTTTCCTGAAAGGCCGACCCAGGCGCCCTTCGTCAGCTCTCCCGAATAGATCCGGGTCAGCGCGAGGCGCCCGAGGAAGGGCGAAGCGTCGAGGTTCGTCACCTGGGCGACGAGCCCGGCGTCGGCGTCGTACTCGGGGGCGGGTATGTAGTGGAGCATCGCCTCGAAAAGCGGCTCCAGATCGCGATTGGAGGGCAGCTCGCCGTCTTCGGGGCGGAGCGTGTCGGCGTATCCCGCCTTCGCGGCGCAAAAGATCACGGGGATCTCCAAGAGCCGGTCGAGAATGGCGTCGTCGGGGTCGTCGAGGTCCGAGTAGAGGGAGAACAGCAGGTCCTGGGTCTCGTTGACCACCTCGTCGATCCTGGCGTCCGGGCGGTCGACCTTGTTGACCACGGTGATGACCGGCAGCTTCGCCTCAAGGGCTTTGCGCAAGACGAAACGGGTTTGGGGCAGCGGGCCCTCGGAGGCGTCGACGAGCAGGACGACGCCGTCGACCATCGACAGCCCGCGCTCGACCTCCCCGCCGAAGTCGGCGTGGCCGGGAGTGTCGATGACGTTGATCGTCACGCCCTCGGGCGCGTTGAACTTGGCCGCGGAGGGCCCGGTGTAGCGTATCGCCGTGTTCTTCGCGAGGATCGTGATGCCTTTTTCACGCTCCAGATCGCCCGAATCCATGACCCGCTCCCCCGTTTTCTCAACGGTGGCGCGCTCGCCGAAAGCTCCCGACTGCCACAGCATGGCGTCGACGAGCGTTGTCTTGCCGTGGTCGACGTGCGCAACGATGGCGACGTTCCGCAGGTCATAACGCTTGCTCAATGATTCCTTGTCCTCGCTTGACGCGCTCACGCCGGATGCCTGCTCCGACGCGTTCGGTTGCGCGGGCGCACGGTGCGCCATCAAATATCCTACGCGCGCAGGTTGGAAATAGCCCGGTGCGCAAGAATGTGTGATAGACCAAGCGCGCGGGTGTGAGAGAATCTGCCCATGCCCACGATCCGCTTCCGTCTGCGCAATCCCCGGCAGGCCGTCAAAGGCGGTCTGTTCGCCGCCTTCGCCGCCTTCATCGAGGCGGCCAGCGTGATGGATTCGGCCCGGGCCTCGCTCGTCCCGCCGACTCTCATCGCCGCCGGCATCCTCGCCCTGGCTTACGTCTTCTATCTGCGACCTTACGTGACGCTCGACGACGCCGGCATCACCTTGGGGAACTGGATCCGAACCGTGCGCATCCCCTGGCGGGAGTACAAGGGCCTCTCGTCGAAGCTCGGCTTGAAGGTCCTCAGCGAGAAGGGCGACGACGCCGTTGCCTCCTATCCGAGGTCGGACAACCGGCGCGATCGCATTGCTCGGCGCTCGGAAGAGGCCTATCGCCGCCCCGAGCCGGCCCTCAGGCCGAAGGCCGATCTGCAATGGGCGACTCCCTTGCAGGCGAGGCTGGCCATCGACTCCGCCAACCGAGAAGCGGCGAAGGGCGAGGCCGAAGCCTTTGCATCGGGAGGAGGCGAGCAGTACTCGCACCGCTTCTGCCCGGCCTCGTGCTTCGCCTTGGCGGCGGGCCTTGTGGCGATTGCCGAAGGCGTGAGGCAAGCCGTCTCGGGCTAGCCTCACGCCCTGGAATCCTCAGAGTTTGAGCTCCGCGACCTCGTCGCCGATCGAGCGGAGAAGCTCGTGTCGCTCCTCGCGCCGCCGGCGCTGCTCTCCTGGCTCCGGGACCGGCGCAGCGGCCAGCAGCCTCTTCGTGTACTCCTCGCGCGGATTGTGCAGCACGGACGTGCGCAACCCCTGCTCGACGATCTTTCCGTCTTGAAGCACCACCACTCGGTGGGCGAGCATGTCCACCACGGCGAGGTCGTGCGAGACGAACAGGCAGGCGAAGCCGAAGTCCCGCTGAAGGTCCGAAAGCATCGTCAGCACCTGCGCCTGCACGGAGACGTCGAGGGCCGACGTCGGCTCGTCCGCGATGAGAAGGCTGGGCCGAAGCACCAGGGCCCGCGCGATGCACACGCGCTGGCGCTGGCCGCCGGAAAGCTCGTGCGGGAAGCGGTTGTAAGTCGAGCGCGGAAGGCTGACGGCGTCGAGCAGCTCATACACCCTCTGCCGCTGGAACTTCTGGTTTCCCTCCCGGTGAACCACCAGGGGCTCGGCGATGCAGTCGCCGATCGGGAATCGCGGGTCGAGGGAGGCGGCGGGGTCCTGGAAGACCACGCCCATCATCTTCCTGCTGCGCCTGGCCTCGTCCTTGGACATTGCCAGAAGGTCCTTGCCGAAGACCTCGACGCTTCCGGAGGCCGCCGGGACAAGGCCGAGCACGCATTTGCCGATCGTCGATTTGCCGGAGCCCGACTCCCCGACGAGCCCGACGATCTCCCCGTGCGCGACGTCGAAGGTCACGCCGTCGACCGCGCGGAAGGGCTCCTTGCCGTGCCGCTCGTACTCGATGGCCAAGTCGTTCGCGCTGAGAACCGTGTCGCTCAGGTCGATGGACTCGTCGCGGGACTCGTCGAATCCGAACTGGGCCCGGCCGCGCCCCAAGTGGGGAACCGCGCGCAGCAGCCTCTGCGTGTACGGATGCTCAGGGTGGTTGAGCACGGCGTCGACCGTTCCCGATTCGACGATGTTTCCCTTGAACATCACGTGGACGGTGTCGGCCATGTCGGCGACGACGCCCATTGAGTGCGTGATGAGCAGGATGCCGGTGTTGAGCTTGTCCTTGAGCGAACGCAGAAGGTCGAGGATGTCGGCCTGGACGGTGACGTCGAGGGCCGTGGTCGGCTCGTCGGCGATGATTGCCTTGGGGTTGCACGAGATCGCCATGGCGATGCACACGCGCTGGCGCTGGCCGCCGGAAAGCTCGTGTGGATACTGCTTGACCCGAGCCTCGGCGTCGTTCAAGCCGACCATCTTGAGCAGCTCGACGGCTCGCGCCGTGGCCGCCGTTCCGTAGGCGACGCCGTGTTGCTCGAGCGCCTCGGTTATCTGCCGCCCGATCGTGAGGACGGGGTTGAGGGCCGTCATGGGCTCCTGGAAGACCATGGCGACGTCCTTGCCTCGCAGGTTGCGCAGGCCGCGCGAGCCCATTCCTCGAACGCTCTTGCCAGCCACGGTGACTTCGCCGTCGATGGACGCGTTCCCGGGCAGGAGGCCGAGCGCGGTCGTCGACGTGACGGATTTGCCGGACCCCGATTCGCCCACAAGGGCCACGACCTGTCCGGGGACGACGTCGATGCTCACGCCGCGCACCGCATGGACTCGCCCGAACTCCGTTTTGAACTGGACGTCGAGGTCCTGGAAGGCCAAAACGGGCTCCGAGGAGATCTTCTGGACCTCGATCACCTTGCCCTTGTCGAGGCCTTCGTTGAGTTTGGGGCCGTCCCCTTTGCGGGGCTTGCGGCCGGGGCGTTCTTTCTTGTCCGACATCAGGATGCCTTTCCTCTCTGGCGGGGATCGAACGCGTCGCGCAAGCCGTCGCCGATGAAGTTGACGCTCAGTGCGAAGATGAGGATCGCCGCCGCGGGAGCGAAGAAGAGCCAGGGACGCGTGGCGAACGAGCTCTGGTACTGGCTGATGAGCAGGCCGAGCGACGTGTCGGGCGACTTCACCCCGTATCCGAGGAAGGAAAGCGAGGTCTCCAGGAGCACCGCGGAGGCGATGAGGAGGGTGGCCGAGACGATGATCGTGCCCAGGCAGTTGGGGAGGATGTGGCGGATGATGATCCTCCGGTTGGAAGCGCCGAGTGCGCGGGCGGCCGAGACGAACTCGCGCTCCCTGAGGGAGAGGACCTCGCCTCTGACCAGGCGCGCCAATCCGGTCCAATACAGAATGCCCAGCATGAAGGCGAGGAAGACGATTCCGAACTCCCCCGTCATCCGGCCGACGACGGCGGCCAGCACGAGAAGCGGGATGACGATGAAAAGATCCGTCATCCGCATGAGGGCGGCCTCGACCCAGCCGCGGTAGTAGCCCGCGATCGCGCCGACCACTGTGCCGATGAAGGTTCCGACCAGCCCGACGACGAAGGCGATGATGATCGAGTTCTGCGTCCCCCTCATGGTCAGGGCAAAGTAGTCCTTGCCGACGGAATCCTGACCGAAGGGGTGCTCGCCGAGATGGAGGAAACCGAGGGTCGGGCGCCCGCCGTTGATGGTCGGGTAGGTGTCTGTGTAGTTGTACTTCCACCACCCCGGGAGAGGTCCGTAGCCGATGGATGTGAAGGCGAGGAGGGCGACAAAGGCGAAGACGATGAGGGAAACCATCGCCGCTCTGTGGTGGAAGAAGCGACGGCGGACGAGCTGACCCTGCGAATAAGATTTGTCGGTCGTCTGGTCGAGGACCTCGTCCTCCACCTCCACGGCTGCGAAGTCGGCGTCTTCGTCAATGTGCACAACTGAGTGCTTGCTGTCTGTCATGTTTCCCTCCGAAGGGGCGTCACTGGATGTCATCGCAGCCTCACCGCCTGATTCTCGGGTCGATGTACGCGTATAGGATGTCGGCGACCATGTTCATGACGATGGCGGCGGTTCCCGTCACCGTGAAGAAGGCCATGACCGGCATCGGATCGACGGCGTCAAGCCCCGAACGGAACAGAGCGCCCATACCTTGCCAGCCGAAGATGGATTCCGTGATGACCGCCCCTCCGATGAGGTTGGCGAAATCCGTGGCGACGATGGTGGTGATCGGAATCATGGCGTTGCGGAAAGCGTGGCGGGTGATGACCGTGCGCTCGGGCAGTCCTTTGGATCTGGCGGTGCGAATGTAATCCTGCCCCAAAACCTCGAGCATCGACGAGCGCGTGTACCTCGTGTAGCTCGCGAAGGATATGAGGGTCAGGGAGATTGTAGGCAAAAGCAGATGCGTGGCGGTGTCGATGACGTTGAGCCAGAATATCTCCCCGCCCTCGAAGTTCGGCGTTCCCGCACCGACAGTCGGGACGGGGCGGTCGCCCACCACTTTGGTGTAGTCCGCCCAATATTCGGCCATGTAGTTCGCGAAAACGGCGAGGAAAGTGGCGCATGCCGTCCATACGTTGGCCCACATGACGGAGCGCTTGGCGTACCCGCCGAAGGCAAACCCGACGACGACCCCGGCGAGTATCGCCGCCAAAAGGAGGCCGAAGAGCAGACCCCACGTGGGCTGCCATAGGCTTCCGCTGGCGGCCAGGAAGATCACCAAGCTCATGGCCGAGGACCCAAGCGCTGAGGCCAGGGCCCTTCTGTTGGACAGGCCGCAGAAGAGCGACACAAAGAGCACGGCCGAGGCGATGGAGACCACGGCAATGAATCCCCATCCCAGCTGCGGGCTGAGGAACCACTTCGTGCTCGAGATGACGACGAGCGCGACGAGGGCGAAAAGGAAGGCACCCGCGCCCGCGCCCGCCCTCCGCCGGAGGTCCCCGCCGACGAGCGACTGTGCGAAAAGGGCGAAAATCGCCGCAAACAGCACGGTCGTCGCGAAGGATATGGTCGGGTCCTCCAGCCAGTCGTTGAACTTGATGGCGCCGTATTCCTTCAGGAGGACGGCGAAGACGAAGGACGGAAGCGAGAAGAAGGCGAAGGATATGAAGGTGACGACGTAATCGAATCCGGAATACTGCCGTATCGCCGTCATGACGCCGAAGAAAACGCCGAGGACGATGGCGAAGATCGTCGAGAGGAAGACGAGGCGAAGGCTCGATCCCATGGCGTCGACGAGAAGGTCGTTTACGCGCTGGCCTCTGAAATTGGTTCCGAAGTCACAGGCGCCCACGAAGCACTTGCTCGCCCCGCCGAGCCAGGCGAAGTAGCGCGTGTACCAGGGGTCGTTCAGGTGCATGACGGCTATGCGCCGGTCGATGAGGTTCTGGCGGTTGGGGCTCGTGCTTTCCCTGAGGTCGCCCAAGGGATCGCCCGCATTGATCGTCAGAATGAAAAGGATGACGGAGGCCGCCAGCATGACAAGGGCGGATATACCCAAGCGCTTGATTATGAACTTAAACACTAGGCGAATCTTCTTTCCAACGGTTCGCGAACATTGCTTCGTGGACTGACCTGGCCGAAGCAACATTGTGGAAGTGTACCAGTTTCACCTTCAGAGTCATTTGCCGAAGGCGAAAGGAGGGCCCCGCGGTGGCGCACGGCATCCGCGCCCGCAACAGCGGGGCCCTCCAGGTCAGCCGGTCACTTGGTCGACTTCCACTTCCACTTTTCGGCGTTCCACAGCACCTGCTTCTGGGTGATGTTTCGCTTGACGTTCTCCAAACCGTTCGAGTAACCGACGATGCCCGGCTGGACGTACAGCGGCAGGCCGAACAGATCGTCCCACAGCTGCTTTTCGATCACTTTCTTGGACTCGAGCCACACGCTCTTGTCCAAAGTTCCGGCGATCTTCTTCCATTCGGCGTCGACGGTCTTGTTGGAGTACTCGCTCTTGTTCTGCTGTCCTCCGGTTTGATAGATGTTCTGGCCCGAAACGACCTGTCCGGAGCCGTTCCAGCCGAAGAGCGCCATATCCCACTGGCCCGTGTAGTATTCGCCGCCCTCGTCCATGAACTTCGCGGACGAGTTGTCCTTAATGGTGATCCCGGCTTTCTTGCAGGAGGCGGTGATGAGGGCGACCGTCTCGGCGCGGCGAGGATTGCCGTTGCGGTATCCGATCCGAACCGTCGGATTCTTGATCCCCGAGGCGGCCACGTGTTCCTTCGCCTTTTCGATGTTCACCTTGTCGTACTCGCCGTTGTATGAGGCCTTGACGACGCCTTCATAGTCCTTGTCGGTCGGGAAGTACTCGCGGGCGTTGAGGACTTGGGCCTTCGCGTCGAGGGGCTTGATGAGCTTCTGAACTATCTCCGAGCGCGGCACGCAGTACGCCATCGCCTTGCGGAGGTGGATTCCGCCCTTGTTCTCGGCGAACACCGAATTCGAGCCGAAGTTGTAGTCGAGGTGCTCCCAGACCATGGTCGGCCCCTGCAGAAGCGTCACATTGGGCGTCTTCTTGATGCGGTCGATCGAGTCCTGGGTGGCCTGAGGCTCGATGACGTTCAGATCTCCGTTGGCCAGGGCCTGAAGCTGGGCGTCGTCTTCCACCTGCTTGATGACGAGCTCTTTGGTTCCAGCCTTCTCGCCCCACCAATCGGGGTTTCGCTCAAGCGTGACGTACTGCTTGGCCTTCCAACCGCCCTGCTTGAGCGCGAAGGGCCCGAAGGACGGAATCTCCTCGGCGGGAGGAAGCTTGCCCGGGGCAGTGTCGTTCCACTTGTTCCAGGCCTCGGCGGCCTTCTTCGCGACCGCGAAATCCTTGTTCTTGAGGGCCTTGAACAGATCCTGCTTGCTCATGCCGATCTTCTTGGCCACCACGTGCGAGGGAAGGGGCCCGCCCACATTGAGCTCCCAGTCGGGGTACACGGTGTCGTACTTGACCGTGAACTTCTTTTCGCCCTCGTTGCACTGAGGGCCTTGCGAGACGGGGTGAGCGTATCCCTCGGGGCTGGAAACGTGGTTGAAGAGGGGCTGGGCCTCTCCGCTCTTTTCGTCGACGGCGCCTGCGGCCTTTTGGCCTTCGAGGATCCAGTCGGGGTTCTGGCTCACCCAATCGAGGTAGAAGTCCTCGCAGGTGATCGGCGTCTTCCCCTGGTAGACCGCCTTCTCGTTGACCGTGTACTCGACGGTGAGCGGGTCGTCCGAGAGTTTCTTATAGTCGCCGAGATCGGTTCCGTGCTTCCACACCCCCTGGGGGTCGTAGTAACCGAAGCCGGTTTGCACGCGGTCGGTGACCGCCGCGGTCGTGGTCGAGTATGCCTCAACCGTAGAACCGTTGTAGCCGCCCCATTCCTGCTTGCCGGGAGAGTAGCTGATCGAATCTTTCGAGCCGGCTTTGAGCTCTTGCTTGCCGCCGGAGCCGCACGCCCCCAAGGCGAGCGCGGCCGCCGCAAAGGCCGCGACCATCGAGTAGGCCTTCTTCATAGAAGTTCCCCTCCTTATTTCGTTTTCTCATGCGGGGGATACCTCAGTGCGCATGGACCCCCGAGAACCAGGTAAACGAACCAACCATACGTTCGTAGGAAGGATCATATACCCAAAGCGGAAGGTTGTTACGCTTGTCCCACATTCTGGACTAAAACCATGGACAGTCTTTACTCCAGCAACAGGGTTGGCTCGACCCCCTTTTAACTTATATGCCCGGCATCTTTGACGCGAAGAAGAGATCCGACCCGCCAAGAAGATTGCCGATGTATAGCAATGAATGATAACGCATACTCTTACAATCTGCGACGGCGCAGGCCGATTCGGGGCTTCGCGAGCGCTCCGACGGGCGCTTGCCGGGCTCCTTGAAGGCCTCGCCCGGGCCGGCCGGTCGGGGACGCGCGCCCGGCTCGCCCCTCCGCCTTTCCTTCGCAGACCCGGCTTTCTCCCCGATTCGACAGCCTGGCCCGCCCTCTTGCCAATTCGAGAAGATGGGTCCAAAGGCCTAAAATCGAGATGTGAACATCCTTTGCCTCTTAGACAGAGGCCCCCTGAGTTACGCCGAAGTCGACGGGGTGCAGCGCGAGATCCACGCCGCTGTGGCGCGAGGCGAGGAGCCAGACACCCTCATCGTGTGGCAGGCGAAGGACGTCTACACGGCGGGTCGGCGCACCCGCCCCGAGGACGTTCCAGATCCGTCGGTGCCCGTCGTCAAGGTCGATCGCGGCGGCTCGGTGACCTACCACGGGCCGGGCCAGGTGATCGTCTATCCGATCGTCCGCGTGCGCCTTCCGAAGGACGTGGTCGCCTTCGTCCGCGCCGTCGAAGCGGCCGTGATCGAAGCGCTTTCGACCTTCGGCGTCCGCGGCGAACGGATCGCGGGGCGCTCGGGCGTGTGGGTCGGCGGCGAGAAGATCTGCGCCGTCGGGCTGAAGTTCGCCTCCGACACGACTATGCACGGCCTCGCCCTCAACGTGACGACCGACGTTTCGAAGTTCTTCCGGGTCAATCCGTGCGGAATCACGGATGCCGGAGTAACGTCTATGGAGCGGCAGGGCGTGGACGCCTCGCTCGAGGAGGCGGCGGCGGCGTTGACGTCGGCCCTCGGCAAGCACCTCGCGAGCTTCCAACAGGAAAGGTAAACGATGACGATCGCCCCCGAAGGACGCAAACTCCTGCGTGTCGAGGCCCGCAACGCCCAGACTCCGATCGAGAAGAAGCCCGACTGGATCCGAACCACCGCCGTCGTCGGCGAGGACTACGCGGACATGAAGAGCCTGGTCTCGACGTCCTCGCTGCACACGGTGTGCCAGGAGGCGCAGTGCCCGAACATCTACGAGTGCTGGCAGGACAGGGAGGCCACCTTCCTCGTCGGCGGCTCGGAGTGCACGCGGCGCTGCGACTTCTGCCAGATCGCCACCGGCAAGCCCAAGGGCCTCGACCGCGACGAGCCGCGGCGCGTAGCCGAATCCGTGCGTCATCTGGGCCTGCGCTACGCCACGGTCACCGGGGTGGCCCGCGACGACCTGCCCGACGGCGCCTCCTGGATCTACGCCGAGACGTGCCGCCAGATCCACGAGCTGTGCCCGGGCACGGGCGTCGAGCTGCTCGTCGACGACTTCCAGGGCGACGTCGGGGCGCTGCGTCAGGTCTTCGACTCCCGCCCGGAGGTTTTCGCGCACAACCTCGAAACGGTGCCGCGGATCTTCAAGAGAATCAGGCCCGCGTTCCGGTACGAACGGTCCCTGGACATCATCGCGATGGCGTCCGAGGAAGGCCTCGTCACCAAGTCGAATCTCATTCTCGGCATGGGCGAGACCCGCGAGGAGATCGAGGAGGCCATGGCGGCTCTGCGCGAGAACTCGTGCGACCTTCTGACAGTCACCCAGTACCTGAGGCCTTCCCCGCTCCACCATCCGATCGACAGGTGGGTCAAGCCCAAGGAGTTCATCGAGCTGCGCGATCTGGGAAGGAAGATGGGCTTCGCCGGCGTCATGGCCGGCCCTCTCGTGCGTTCCTCGTACCGCGCCGGGCGCCTCTACGGGATGGCGATGACGGCGAAGGGCCTCGAGCTGCCGCCGGGCATGGAGCACCTGGGCGAGCCGATGGAAGCCCGGCAAGAGGCGAGCTGGCTACTGTCCAAAGGAAGGGGCTGCTGAAACCAGGCGGTCCTTGACGGCGGCCCTGTCGACCTTGCCCTCGGCGTCGAGCGGGACCCTTTCGATGCGGGCCAAGCCGCGCGGAAGCTTGTACCTCGCGAGAACCTGAGCGGCAAAGGCCTGCAGCTCCGCGAGGGTCGGCACCGCTGCGGCGTCGCACACGATGGCGGCGGCGACGATTTCGCCCCACACCTCGTCCGGTATGCCGACCACGACGACGTCGTCGATCTTCGGATGGGCGCGCAGCACCTCCTCGACCTCCGCGGGATTGACGCCCTCGCCTCCCGTGCCAATGCGGTCGGAGAGGCGACCGACGATCGTCACCTCGTTGCCTCCGACGGCGACGTCGCCGGTGCGAAGCCACCCGCCCTCGACGAACGCCGACCGCGTCTGGTCGGCATTGTGCCAGTAGCCGGGGCTGATGGACGGCCCTCGTACGAGGAGCTCCCCCACCGTCGAGTCGGTCTGCGTCGTCGGATCGACGATCCTCGCCTCGACGTGCGCGTACGGCCTGCCGACGGCCCCGGACGCCCCGCTGCCGTACGGTTGGAACGTCCCCGACCCGGCGGTCTCCGTCATGCCCCAGACGACCGCCGGCTTGAGCCCGACGCCCTTGAGTCTGTCCAAGAGAGTGAGAGGAACCGGGGCCCCGCCGACGACTGGGAGCCGCAGGCTCGACAAATCGTGAGAGCCGCGTTCGGCTTCCGTGACGATCGCCCAGAACATCGTCGGAACTCCGAAGAAGATCGTGGCCTGCCACTGTTCGACCAGCCGGAGCGCCTCGGAGGCGTCGAAAGAGCGCATGAGGACGACGGCGCCGCCCGAGACGAACAGATCGAGGGTGCCCCCGTTGAATCCGCCGATGTGGGCGAGCGACGCGCCCACCACGATGACGTCCTCGACGCCGTACCCGAAGGCCTCCCGGAAGTTCCTGGCGGCCCACCAAAGGTTTCGGTGCGTGAGCTCGACCGCCCGGAGGCTTCCCGAGGCGCTTCCCGAGGTGTAGAAAATGGCGGCCGTTCCGGTCGGATACTCGACCGTGTTGAAGGACGCGCTCCCCGAGCCGCGGCAATCCGAGACCAGCGTGCCGTCGAGTGAGGCGAGTGCCGGCGTCAGGGCAAAGTAGCCGTTGGCGATTCCCGCGCCGTAGGAGCCGTCGGCCGGGTCGTCGTCGATCACGAAGCTCATGAAGGTTCCCGTCGAGGCAAAGCTTCCCCTCGCCGCAACCGTCGCGTCTGCGAAAATCGCCCGGGGCGAGCAGAAATCGACGATCTCCTGGACCTCGTTCTGCGCCAGCCTGAAGGAGACGGGGACGAAGACTGCGCCCAACCTGGCGCACGCGATGTAGACGAACAGGTGGTAGGGAGAGTTGTGCGCGACGAAGAGCACCCTGTCGCCCTTGCTCACACCGGACCGCGCGAGCAGCTGGGCGAGCTGGCGCGTCAGATGGGCGGCCTGCGCGACGGTCCACCGCCGGTCGCCGTAGACAACCGACAGGGCGGAAGGCCTGGCCCAAGCGGAGCGGTCGAGGGCAAACGCCGCGTTGTAGGAGGAATCATGCAATCGTCCAGTACCCCCGCAAGATCTGCGCCAGCGCCCAGTCGTCGGCGATCGAAGAGAGTTCGCGAACCGAATGCATGGACAGGAGCGGAACCCCGACGTCCACGGTGTCGATTCCCAGGCGGGTCGCCGTCAGCGGGCCGATCGTCGTGCCGCAGGGAACCGAGTTGTTCGAAACGAATGTCTGCACGGGCTGGTCGGCGTCCGCAGCAGCCCGCAGCCACAGGGCGCAGCCGGTCGAATCGGACGCGTAGCGCTGGTTCGCGTTCACCTTGACCATGGGCCCGCCGCCGGCAGTGGGATACTGCGTTGGGTCGTGGTAACCCGGATAGTTCGGGTTGATCGAGTGCCCGGCGTCGGCGCTCATGCACGTCGTGCGTGCAAGCATCCGGTAGTACTCGTCCTCGCTCGCGCCCAGAGCCAGGGCCGTGCGGCGCAGAACCCATTCGAGAAGCGGGCCTGCCGCGCCCGTGGCCGTGGAGGAGCCGACCTCTTCGTGGTCGAAAGCCGCATACACCGCGATGCAGCGGCTCTGGGCGGCCAGTTCCGCCTCGGCCGCCAAGAGCGCCGTCAGGCCGGCGTGGACGGACACGAGGTTGTCCTGCCGCCCGCCGGCCAAAAACTCGCCCGAAATGATCTCCGGCCGTTGGACGTCGAATGCGTACGCGTCGACGGCCGCAATCCGTTCGGCGGGAATTCCGGCGCTCTGCGCGATAGTCGCGGCGATCGACCGTTCGCCCGTGCCGCACACCGGTTGGAGATGCCTCTGCCTGTCGAGCGTCAAACGCTCGTCGACGGAACGGTCGAGGTGCGGAGCCAGCTGCGGGATCGTCATGACCGGCCCGGTTGTGAACAGCCTCTCCTCGCCGTCAACGGCGGTCACTCGGCCGGCGACGCCGAGGTCGCGATTGAGCCACGAGTTGGCGAGAAGGCCGCCGTAGGTCTCGACGTTGACGGACGCAAAGCCGAATGCGCCGGAGTCCGCAACCGGTTTCACCTTGAACGACGGCGAATCGGTGTGCGCCCCGACGATGCGGAATCCGCTGCGCGGGCCTGCGCCTTGGGGAACAAACCACGCCACGACGGCGCCCGAACGGACGATGTAGTGTCCGCCGGGCGCGGCGCTCCATTCGTCTTCCGCGCGTTGGCGCAGGTATCCGGCGGCGTCAAGGCGCGACGCCGCCTCCGTCGCAGCGTGAAAAGCGGTCGGGGAAGCGACGATGAAGTCGCGAAGATCAAGCGCGTGAGCGGTCGCCGAGTCCCCGTCAAAGTGCTTCTGCATGATTCAACAGTCTAGTGCGCAATGAGGGCTGACGCCGCACCGATTCCCAACGTACTGTTTTCCGGGTGCTCCCTTTGCGCTCGGCCAGGCCGTTCCCTGCGGCTTGCCCCTTGCCGTCGGCGGTTCGCCGACCTCTCCCCCGCCGTCGGCCCGTGACCGGCCGGCCGCAAGCGCGGGCACGTCCAGTCGCAAACGCGGGCACGGTCAGCTGGAAGCCCGCGCCCCGTCGGCGGACGGGTCCTCCCCGCGCTGCCATTTTGCGACGTCGAGAAGGACGTCGCGCAGCACTTTCGCGTGATTGTGCACCGCGTCTTTCCCGGCATAGACAAGCGTCACATGCTCGGGAGCGTGGGAGAGGAAAGCGGAAACGGCGTCGCCCTCCTCAAGCTCGCGGCGATAAGCCGAGCGGAACTCGTCCCACCGTCCTGCGGTGTCCTCGTGAAACCACTTTCTCAGGTCCGTCGAGGGGGTCAGGTCCTTCGCCCACTCGTCCACGGCGGCTTTGGCCTTCGACACTCCTCGCGGCCACAGCTTGTCGACGAGCACGCGGAGGCCGTCGGAGGGGTCCGGCTCTTCGTATACTCTCTTGAGCGAGACGTCCCTGAGGCGGACGGCGCCGCCCTCGAGCGACGATCGTCCCTCGCCGACCGGTTCATGCCGTTGCGTCGATTGAGATTCCATAGTTCAAATCGCCTCCTTGTCAGCGTTTGACCTTGCCGGGGCGCCACATGCACACGACGGCCCACGGCTTTCCCTGCTCGGCTGCACCCATGGGGATGAAGCCTTTTCTCTCGTATAGGGCCTGCGATCCCGGCGTCGAGGATTCCAGGTAGGCGGCGTGGTCCCCGGCTTCCGCAATTCCGTGGTCAAGGAGCGCGCCTCCCACGCCTCTGCCCTGCGCTTCGCCGACGACGCCGAGGAACCCCAGATACCAGTGCGGAAAACGAGGCGCGAGTTTGTCGGATTTCCGCTCAAGGCGACGGACGCGCAAGGTCGATCGGCCGTAAGCCGCGAGCAGCCGGGCATTCATGCGCGCCGTCGCGATCCATCCCGGCTCGCGCCCAGGAGCCTGCCACATCGCCGCCCCGACGGCCGTTCCGGCGTCGTCCCTGGCTATGTCTATGCGCCCGTACGGAAGGAAACACTCCTCGACCAGCACCCGAAAAGCGCGCGGGACGACCTTTTCATACCGTTGTCGCGGCCCAATCGCCGCCAACGTGAAGGGGTCCGCGCGGAAGGCCCTCGTCAAGACTTCGACGACTTCGACGACGTCGCCCGGGCGCGCCGTCGATATTTTCAACGGATCCACTTCAGCTCCACCCTCCTTCGGAATCCGGCTGTTTGCCGGCATCCGGCTGTTTGCCGGCTTCTTCGCCCGCGCTGTATGTCTCGGCGGCGGCGCGGGCGACGCCTCGCACGCGCCACCATCCCAGGCCCAGCACGCCGAACCAGAGCGGGGTCACGGCCAGGGCCGTCAAAGTGTCGCGGTCGCGCGTGAGGGCGACGAGGATGAAAACAAAGAACGCGAGCACAACCCACGGCATGACGGTTGAGCCGGGCATCTTGTACTCCGACGTCGCGTGCGCCTTCGGGTCGCGCCGCCGATAGACGACGTGGCAGACGAGGATGATCGACCAAACGAACAGGAAGAGCACCGACGCCAGGGCGACGACGATCTTGAAGGCGCTCTGGAGCCCGCTCGAAAGAGTGAGGAAATGCGCAGAGCAAATGACGCACACCGTGACGACGAGCCCGCGCCACGGAACCCCGACGCGCGTGAGCTCGCGGAAGCCCCCGGGCGCCATTCGTTTGTGCGCCAGCCCGAAGAGCATCCGCGACGTCGAATAGATCCCCGAGTTGCACGAGGACGAGGCGCTGGAAAGTATGACGGCGTTCATGATCCCGGCGGCCCCCGCGAGGCCGGCGAGGCCGAAAAGGCTGACGAAAGGAGAAATCTTCGGATTGATCTCGTTCCATGGCGTCACGCACATGATCGCCGCGAGCGCGACGACGTAGAAAAGGAGGATCCTCACGGGAATCGCATTGATGGCGCGCGGCAGGGTGAGGCGGGGGTTGGCGGTCTCGGCCGCCGTCGTGCCGACGAGCTCGATTCCCACGAAGGCGAAGACGGCCAGCTGGAAGCCGTTGACGAATCCCGCGAACTTCGTGGGGAATATTCCGCCGTGGCTCCACAGGTGGGAGACGGAGGCCGTCGTCCCGTCTGGCGAAGTGAAACCGACGATCACCATGAAGGAAGCGACCCCTACAAGCGCGACGATCGCCACCAGCTTGACGATCGCGAACCAGAATTCGATTTCGCCGAACAGCTTGACGGAGGCGAGGTTCATGACGAGGAGGGCGAGCATGACCGCGGTGGTCAGGACCATCGCGAGCCACCGCCAGTCCTCCCCGAGCCAGTACTCCCAGTATCCGGTGATGGCCACGACGTCGGCCATTCCGATGACGACCCAGCTGAACCAGTATGTCCACCCCACGAAGAAGCCCGCCCACGGCCCGAGGATATCCGCTGCGAAGTCCTGGAAAGAGCGGTATTCGAGCTTGTGCAGCAGCAGCTCCCCCATGGCGCGCATCACGAAGTACAGCATGAAGCCGATGACCGCGTACACAAAGAGGATCGAGGGGCCGGCCTTTGAAATCGTCTCGCCCGAACCCAGGAAAAGGCCCGTGCCGATGGCGCCGCCCAGGGCGATGAGCTGGATGTGGCGGTTGGACAGGCTGCGCTGGAGGTTCCGTTCTTCCGCGGCCTCGATGACGTCTTCTCTTCCCGTCGCCTCGGTCATAGATTCCTCCTCTTGAGTGCCGCGCAGGTCCCTGCATCGGCGTTTTGCCTTGTCGCTGCGGATTCGCTCCTCGGGCCGCGTCCGCCGCCAATCGTCGATCGACGCTGCACTGCAGGCGCAACCGACGGGCGTCTTTTCAGCGCTGTTTCGGCGTGCCAGAGCCGTCTTCCTCCGCCGACGAACCGGGGTCGCCGCCTGACGAACCGAGACTGCGGCCCCGACGCGCCTAAGCCTTGTCGGAAAACTCGCGCGTCGAACTCACGCGTCTTAGAGAGTACAGCATTTCGGAGGCGCCGCCGCGCCGAAACGGCCTGCTTGGCGCCGTCCGACCCGCAAATGTCAAACGGACGCGGCTCTTCTAGAACTTTTGCCTGCGCGTGAAATAATTCTGCCAAGGGCAATCGTCGCCTCCTTAGAGCGCCGAAAAACCTTAGGATCTCATTGTATGCAGGGCCACGCTGGCCAAATGCATGCGGCCGCCGAGCGCGCCGCGCAAGGTCGAGCCCGCTGCACAGGCGAAGTCAGGCGGCGTCGCACAGGCGACCGGAAACAAACGGCTGGAAAAGCGGCTGCCTCGGCAGGAAGCTTCCCGCCCGCCGAAGCCGTCCACGAACCGGCGCGGACAGCGGCTTTCGTCAACAGCCATAAACTTCGAAAGGAAACCCCATGCGAGGAGCAGTCATGCACGGCCCGGGCGACGTCAGGATCGAGGACCTCGACGTCCCTTCCGTCGTCGAACCGACCGACGCCGTCATCGAAGTCGCCGCCGCCTGCATCTGCGGATCGGATCTGTGGCCGTACCGCGGCCTCGAGCCGTCGGACGGCCGGCCGATGGGCCACGAATACGTGGGCACAGTCACCGAGGTCGGCGACGCCGTTAAAAACGTGAAGGTCGGCGACTTCGTCGTCGGATCTTTCTGCCTCTCCGACAACACGTGTGAGATATGCCGCTCCGGGTACCAGTCGCGTTGCGTCAACGGCGGCTTCGTCCAGGGCGCCCAGGCTCAGTACGCGCGAATCCCGCTGGCCGACGGAACGCTAGTCGTCGTTCCGGGAGGACGGCCGAGGGACGAGGCGACCCTCGCCTCTCTCTTGGCCGCATCCGACGTTCTTGGAACCGGTTGGTTCGGCGCCGTCGCCGCCGATGCGGGCCCGGGCAAAACGATCGCTGTCGTGGGCGACGGCGCCGTCGGGCTCATGGCCGTTCTGGCCGCAAAGCAGCTCGGCGCCGAGAGGATCGTCGCCATGTCGCGCCACGAGGACCGCGCCGCACTTGCGCGGGAGTTCGGCGCCACGGACGTCGTCGCCGAACGCGGCGACGCGGGAGTGGCTGCCGTCAAGGAGCTCACGGGAGGCTTGGGCGCCCACGGCGTGGTCGAGGCCGTCGGCACCCAGGAATCGATGATGCAGGCCATCGGGGCGTGCCGTCCGGGCGGGCATGTCGGATACGTCGGCGTCTCCCACGACGTCTCGCTTCCCGGCCAAGAGCTGTTCTTCGCCCAGGTCAACCTGCTCGGCGGCCCCGCCCCCGTGCGCCGGTTCCTGCCCGACCTCGTCGAGAGGATCCTCAAAGGCAAGATCGATCCGGGCAAGGTCTTCAACCTCGTCCTTCCTTTGGACGACGCCGCGGAGGGCTACAAAGCGATGGACGAAAGGCGCGCCGTCAAGGTGCTTCTTCAGCCTTGACGACCGCCCTGAGTCGAAACGCCCGGAGTCGCAAAGTCACAGGAATCCTTCGCAAACGAATGGGGAGCCCGCTTTTTGCGGGCTCCCCATTCGTTTTGGCGCTTCTTTCCGCCGAAGCTGCGGGCTCAGCCAGAGGCTTTGGCGTTGCGAGCGGGTTCGGCGTCAAGAGGCACTTCGGGATCGGGCATGCGCGTAATTCTGTTGCGCAAGTCTCGCCTCACAATCTCGATGGCCCACATCCACACGACGTGGCCGAGAGCCTCGGAAAAGTGCTCTTCGAAAGGCTGGTCCCAGGGCGCGGGGACAGTGCCCATAGCCGGCATCAGGACGACGTGAAACAGAACCCACAAAGTCAAGCCGCACGCAGCCCCCTGCCACAGCTTTGCCTTCGGATATTTCTCTGCGATCAGGCAGTAGGCGAGCGCGAAGAATATGGCGAAGGAAAAGTGGATGGCGAAAGAGTATATGGGAAGCTCGTTGCCGTTGAAGGTCACCGTCGTGTGACTCGCCTCGGGCGACATCCCCAACTGCTCCAGAAGCTCCTGCGGAGGATTGGTGGCGTTGCGCTCGGGCGTTCGCGGCGGGAAGGGAACCTCCCATCCGAATTTGACGATGGCGGAAAACACGCCGCCGACGAGGCCGGCGACGGCGGCCGCCTTGTAGTTGCGTCGGGACTTCGGTGTGGTGGTCAGCAGGCTTTTCAAACCCATGAGCGTCCTCCTGTCGATGATCGCGATAGGCACACCATAAACGGCAATTCCCTTGTATAGCAGCCTCACACGCTGTCAAAGCCCAAGCTGGCCGCCCCGTCAGAAGGCGCACGCCTGCCCCGGCCGGCCCGCGGCCCCGGCGGAAGGCGTCAGTTCGCCGTGTCCCATACAGTTACGGGACGCCCGTCGATGTCTGTGAAGGATCCCGCCGCGATCATGATGATGTCGACGAGCGTCCAGATTCCCAGGCCGCCGAGCGTGAAGATCATCGCGACCCCGCTTCCGATCTTTCCGACGTAGAAACGGTGGACGCCGATTACGCCGAAGAACCAGGCGAGAAGCAGGGCAACAAGACGGCTCTTGTCTGAGGCGTTCGGGTCGCGGCCGGGACGGTAGTAATACCCCTGGCCATAGGCGGCGTTGCCCGGATTCGGGTACCCGCCGGGGCCAGCATTAGGGTAACCCCCGGGGTATCCGCCCGGATTCGGGTAGCCCCCGGGATTCGGGGCCCCGTTGACTCCGAGATAAGGGGCGCCGGCGCCTCCCGCCGAGCCGGCGGACGGCGGCTGGTTCGGAAAGTTTTGATAAGACATGAACTCACCTGATTGAGATAGAAAAGTGCAAGCTGTAGAACCGCGTAGGTTTCCCTCAGTCTATAACGTCATGCAGCGGACACAAGCAATCAGATCTGCCCAATTCGGCGCCCCCGGCAGGCGGGCCTTCCGACGGCGCGCGAGCAACGGCGCCGGTTTCCTTGGATTTCACTGCCCGACGCCGGCAGACGTGCGCGCCGAGCAGAGTCCCCTTTTTTGGCATTTCACACGGTGGAGCGCTCCCCAACGGAGCCCGTCGCCGTCGTTCGACGCCGCTTTCCCGGCCTCGCGCCGACGGCTTCTCGGCGGCCCGAGCTCAACAATCCGCCGTCGCCCCAGAGCCGAAGGCCGGAAAAGAAAACGGAAGCCGGAGGGCGCCGGAAGCCGAAAACGAAACTCGGACGGCCGCCGCGAGCCGGTAAGCTCGTACCAGCCCATCGAGAAGGAGAACCATGGCAACCGGACTCGCCGCCCTCTTGGACGACATCGCGGCCCTCGTCAAACTCACCGCCTCCAGTTTGGACGACGTCGCAGCGGGAGTCGCCAAAGCGGGATCGAAGGCGATAGCGGTCGTCGTCGACGACACGGCGGTCACGCCGCAGTACGTCGAGGGTATCGATCCCAAGCGCGAGATCCCCATCATCGGGAGAATCGCGAAAGGATCGCTCGTCAACAAGGGCATCATCTTGGTCGGGGCTCTCCTCTTGTCGGCTTTCGCGCCGTGGGCTTTGACTCCTTTGCTGATGGCCGGCGGCTCCTATCTCTGTTTCGAGGGGGCGCACAAGATCTGGGGCAAGCTCACGGGACACGGCGAAGCGCAGGCGGCGGTCACGGAAGGCGGCCAGGCGGAAGACGCGATCGTCAAAAACGCCGTGCGCACCGATTTCATCCTCTCAACCGAGATCATGGTCATCGCTCTCGCCGAAGTCACCGAACAGAACATCGCCTACCGGGCCGCGATCCTCGCTGTCGTCGCGGTCTTGATCACCGCTTTGGTCTACGGGATTGTGGCCTGCCTGGTAAAGATCGACGACCTCGGGCTGCACATGGCCTCCAAAGAGAGCTCCGCCACACGAAAGATGGGGCGGGGCCTCGTCAAGGCCATGCCCAAAGCCCTTTCGGCGATCACCGTGGTCGGAGTCGCGGCGATGCTGTGGGTCGGCGGTCACCTGCTCGTCAGCGGCAGCGACAAGCTCGGCTGGTCCGCGCCGCACGACGTCGTCCACAGCCTTTCCTCGGCAGTGCCCCGCGGATTTCTCTCGTGGATCGTCGAAACGTCCTGCTCGCTGGCGGTCGGATTCGTCTTCGGCAGCCTCATAGTGGCCTTCCAGGCCGCCGTCGGCCGCGTCCGCGGAGGCTCGGACCACTGATCTGTCCGGGGAGCGGGCCCACGCGGAAGCCTTCGGACCGTGCCGAATCCTCGAATGCGTTTTCCCTGGGAGGGCGAGCGCGTCGAGGCCGCCTCGTAACAGCGACGCCAGAGCGCTTCCCGGCGGAGCAGCTTTAAGTGTTCCTTCGCGGATTCCGCGGTTTGCAGCCGCTCGCCGGCGGAGCCCGTTTCACTCCCACCCCGAGTCCTAGGGCCACAAGGGAAAGATCCTACTGCGGGGCGAGCTCAAAAGCCTGACAACTGATAAGATTGACACCGTATTAAATAACGCAACGGAGCTCACGCAGCGGATCACGCACCCGATCACGCAGTCAATGCAGCTCCATTGCATCGCGCACCAAAAGGAGCCTATTACATGGCCAAACATGTCGTTCCAACCGGCGCCGTGCATTCGTTCGGCATCGACGAGCTGTTCTTTTCCGTGACTGACTCGAAGGGCGTCATTGAATCGTCGAACGAGGTGTTCGTTCGGCTTTCTCACTACTCCCACGACGAGTTGATGGCCTCTCCCCACAACATTATCCGCCACCCGGAGATGCCCGGCGCGGCTTTCAAACTTCTCTGGGACACCGTCCGAAAGGGAGAGCCTTTCGCCGCATACGTGAGGAATCTGGCCGCGAACGGGTCCGAGTACGACGTTTTCGCCACAATCACTCCCCTGCCGGGCAATCGCTACCTCTCGGTTCGCACCCGCCCGGTGTGCGAGGACCTTTTCACGACGACGAACGGTCTCTACAGCGACGTCCACGCGTTCGAGGCCGGGCTGAAGGAAAATGGGGCAAGCCGCAGGGAGGCCGCGGCGTCCGGGGTCCAGAAGGCTGCGGAGATGCTCAAAGGCCTGGGGTTTGCGAGCTACGAGGATTTCCAGAACGCAGTGCTGCCGGCCGAGGTCGCGGGGCGCGAGGCGCTCTCGGCGGGATTCCCGCGCAGACCGAATGCCCAAGGCGTTCTCCGCGACGCGCTGGAGACCATTGAGGGCGTCTACAACGAACTCGCCGTTTGGGTCGACGAGCAGAAGGACCTCGCCGACCTGTCGACCGAACTGCGTCGAGTGGCCGACGAAATCGAAGGTCGCCTGTCCAACGCCACAGTCAAGCCCGAGACGATCGAGACGATTTCCGCCCACGGCCCGGCGATGCAGCCCCTCATCGAACCGCTTCAGGTGTGGACGTCGATGCAGAGCATCGTCGCCTCGACTCTCACCCGTTTGGTCGAGTCTCTGCGCGAGCTGGAAAAGACGAGTGCGCGCACGCGCTTCCGAGTGGCGCTCGCCCGGCTGCACACGACGATGCTGGCGACGTTCATCGCCGAGCTCATCGACAGCGGCGACAGTTCGCGCGAGTCGGTCGAAGCCATCTGGATGCTGACCAAGGCTCTGCGCCAAGGGCTCTACGAGATGGAAGAGCAGACCGCGGCATTCCGCCGGCTGGCGAGCAACACCGTGTGGAACATTGATCAGGCCATCTCAATGCTCGGCATTCCCAGCCAGGTTCTCTCGATGTGGAAGACGACGGCCGAAACGATGACCCTTCCTGACGACGTCGCGGCGCTCGTGCCCGGCATCTCTGAGGGAGTCGTCGACTACACCGGAAAGATTCTCAACGACTCGGCGAGCCTTGCCGCTCGCTGCAACGCTTTGGGTGAGCAGCACGATTCAACTCGCATGAAGGCGTTGGTGGACCGCGCCGAAGATATGGCAGCGCGCCTCGCGCAAGGCTGACTCGTGCACCGGGGCGGGGCCGACATTCAGTCGGCCCCGCCCCTTTACTTTCGCCATATGCCCTGCCGCGGCCAAAACGACGGCCTGCGCAGGAGCCAGGCGGACGGTTCAAGAATCCCCGAAAGAGAATCGCGCCCCTTCAGATCGGCTCCTCAGCGCGGTTCTCTGCCCGCTTTCCAATTCGTTTTTCTAGGCCGTTTTCCCAATCCGCTCTCCGATTCGGGAACGGTATGTTTTCGATGCAAGTTCCCTGCGCGGTGCGTTTGTTGCAGGAGGCGTTCCCTGCGCGACAGGCCTTCTAAGCGGGCGCCATTGTTCTCTATGCGGGGACGATGTGCGGCGTGAATTCTTCGATGACCGCCCGGAGATAGCCTTCGCGGGTGTCCGTCTTCAGATCGATCTTCGACGTCACACGCTCGAACCACATTCCGTAGGCACTGGAGATGAAGTTGGACACGATCGCTCCATTCATTGTTGACATTTGGCTTTTCCATGCGGAAAAGGCCCTGACCTCAACGAGGCTACCCGCCCAAACGATCAATGGGTATGATCATTTAGAACGTAAACGATCGTCTCTGAGGGCCGGCCGGAAACCGAACCGCCCGGACAATAGATGCAAGCGGGCAGCGCCGAAGAGGCACTGCCGAATCCCGAAGCGGGGCACGCGGCCATTCCCCGACCTCCATTCGCGCTCGGCCCGTCGATGCGGCCGAATCCCGAAGCGGGGCACGCGGCCATTCCCCGACGGCAAGCGACTAAAGCCACGAAAATCAAGGAAACGAGGAAAAGAAGTGAAGCCTCGACAGCTGGCCTCGGAGCGCCATAGGGCAATCATGCGGGCGCTGAACGGGACGGAGGCCGTGAGCGTCACAGCGCTCGCGCGCCTGACCGGCGTCTCGGCCGTGACAATCCGCCGCGACCTGACGGAGTTGGCGCACGAGGGCCTCGTCACCCGCGTCCACGGCGGCGCGCTGCGTTCCCCCAAACGAGGAACGGCCCATCCTTTTCCCCTTCGAAAAACCCAAGATCTTGAGGCGAAGCACCTTTTGGCCAAGGCCACCGCCCGCCTGATCGACGACGGCGAGAGCGTGATCCTCGACAACGGAACGACCTGCGACCTCGTTGCGGAGAATCTGGCGGGGCGCGACATCACGGTTCTCGCGTTGAGCTTGCGGGCCGCCGTGACGTTGGCGGAAGCGCCGGGGGTGCGCGTCGTCGTCCCCGGCGGCGCGGTCGAAACGGCTTCGCTCGCCATGCTCGCGAGCCCCGTCATCGACGTCGTGAGGGATTTCCGCGCCGACGTCGCCGTTCTCGGAGCTTGCGCGGCGTCCGTCGCCAACGGCCTCACATGCATCAACCCGTCGGACGCGACGCTCAAACGAAATATCCTGCAATCGGCCGCGCGAGCCATACTTCCCGCCACGCCCAGAAAACTCACGCGCTCTTCGGTCCATAGATTCGGCACGCTCGAAGATCTTGCGGATCTTCTCACGACGTCGGACATCCCAGAAGAATCTCTGGTCGACCTTCGCTCGAGTGGAGTGCCGATCACGATCTGCGATTAGCATGATCCGAAAATGCCGGGCTCCGAACCTCAGACAACCGAGCTCGGAGCCTAGGACAGCCGGCTCTAAACCCCAGACAACCGACTCTCAACCCCGGACAACCGAGCTCGGAGCGTCAAAGACCGGGCGAAAGAAGCTCCGAAGCGGCCGGGCGCGAAAAGACCCAAACGACCGCAGGGCCCCGAAAACGAGGGCACAGGGCTCGCGGCTGCCGGAGCCCTGTGCCCTCGCCAAAACGGTTAGACCTGGAAAACGGCAAGTCCGCGTTCAGTGGTTCCGCCTAACCCGCGTTGCTCATGCCGTTTCGGCATGAACGGCGGGCACGCGGGACGCGTGCCCGCCGTTGCAGATTCGAGGCTCATTCGGCGGCGCTGGGATGCGTCATGTCCGCCGGAACGACCCACTTGTCGAATTGCTCGTTCGTGAGGAATCCGAGCTCGATGGCCGATTCGCGCAGCGACAGGCCCTTCTTGTGCGCGTTCTTGGCGATCTTCGAGGCTTTGTCGTAGCCGATGTGACGGTTGAGGGCGGTGACCTGCATGAGGTTCTTGTCCAGATTCTCCTTGATCTTCTCGCGGTTGGGCTCGATTCCGTACGCGCAATGCGAATCGAAGCTGACGCAGGCGTCGCCGATGAGCTGAATCGACTCGAGAATGGCCCACGCCATGACCGGTTTGAACACGTTGAGCTGGAAGTTGCCCTGCGATCCGGCGAAGCCCACCGTGGCGTCGTTGCCGAACACCTTGGTTGCAACCATCGTCATCGCTTCGCACTGCGTCGGGTTGACCTTCCCCGGCATGATCGAGGAGCCGGGCTCATTCTCCGGGATAAGCAGCTCGCCGATGCCGTTGCGCGGGCCGGAAGCATACCAGCGCACATCGTTGGCGATCTTCATGAGCGCGTCGGCCAGAACGCGCAGCGAGCCCGAGACCTGCACAAGGGCGTCGTGGGCGCCGAGGGCCGCGAAAAGGTTGGAGGCCTGCGTGAATTCGATTCCCGTTTCCTCGCTGATCTTCTCAGCCGTCGATTCGCCGAACTTGGGATGGGCGTTGAGCCCCGTGCCGACGGCGGTCCCTCCGATCGCCAGCTCGCGGGCGCGGGAGTCCGAGTACCGGATGCAGTCCAAGGCGAAGTCGATCTGAGCGACCCATCCGGAGAACACCTGGCCGAGGCGAATCGGGGTGGCGTCCTGCAAATGGGTGCGGCCGACCATGACGACGTCGTCGTACTCCTTTGCCTTTGCATCAAGGGTGTCGCGAAGGCGACGGACCTTGGGGTACATGGCCGCCAGCTCGCACACCACCGCGATGTGCATGGCGGTGGGGAACGTGTCGTTCGAGGATTGGCCGCGATTTACATGGTCGTTGGGGTGGACGGGCGCTTTCGACCCCATCTCGCCTCCCGCGATCTCGATGGCGCGGTTCGAGATGACCTCGTTGGAGTTCATATTCGACTGCGTGCCGGACCCCGTTTGGAAGACGACAAGGGGAAACTCGGCGTCGAGCTTTCCGGCGATGACTTCGTCGGCCGCCCGAGCGATGAGGTCGGCGATGTCCGCCGGCAATTCGCCGAGTTCTTTGTTCGCGAGCGCCGCGGATTTCTTCAAGACGCCCAGCGCGTGGATCATGGGCCTGCCCCATACGAAGGTTTCCCTGCCGATGTCGAAGTTGTGGAGGCTGCGTTCGGTTTGCGCCCCCCAGTAATGGTCGGCGGGGACCTCGATGGCTCCCATGGAATCGGTTTCCGTGCGCGTCGTCGCTGTGTTATCTGCCATGCCACTAGGGTAACGGCGGAGCGGCACGGCCGTCAGGTCGCACGTCCCACCGGGGCGTGCCCGCGCCATATCGAGTCCGTTCGACTCGTTGGCGGCCCGTTCGACTCGCTGGCGGCCCGTTCGACTCGCTGACAGCTCATTCGACGCATTCTCGGCTCAAGATTAAACAAATCCCATAGAATTAGACGATATTGAAGCCTCTGAGGCCTTTGGGAGCAAGCTCGCTCCAACGTGAGAATCTCAGACCACCGGACGACTCCGCTGCCCATACGCACCGCTATAATGAGAGGGCGGCCATGGCCGCGGGGCTGCTCGCACAGCCCGTTGCACGCATCTAAATCTCGCCTTCGGGGCCGTCCTCGGGCGAGAAACACCGTATCCGGCCGGACTGGGCACGCCGTTTCCGGATCGCACACCTGGGAGGTCCGTCGTGATTGAGCTGCGCCCCGTAATTGAGGCAGACCTCTATTTCCTTTGGCATTGGATACACGAGGTGTCCAATCCGGAGTGGGCCCTTTGGGACGCCCCTCATTTCAAGAGGCCCGGAAGGAAGAGCATCCAGGATTTCATGGCCGAGGACGCCGAGTGGTTTCGCGACACCGACCGACGCATGATCTTCGTCGATGGCAGGCCCGCTGGGATCGTCACGAGGTACGAGGAGCTTCCCGCGGGAAGCCGCTGGTGGGAGGTCGGCATCATCCTCTACGACCCGGATCGGTGGGGCCGGGGAATCGGCCGCCAAGCCTTGGAATTGTGGGTCTCGATGATCTTCGAGAAGACGGACGCCCACCTCGTGACTCTGACGACCTGGAGCGGGAACGAGCGGATGGTGCGCGCCGCTTCCAGGGCGGGGTTCTCCGAGTGCGCGAGGATTCCCGAGGCGCGCGAATGGAACGGAAAGCGCTGGGACTCGATTCGAATGGTGTTTCTGCGCAAAGCTTGGGAAAGGCAGCTCCGCCCCGCTCCGGCGAGGCTTTCGCGGGGCAGGGTCGCCTCTCACAGGGCGATCGGACGCTGACCGAGATGAGTTCTAAGCCAGTGCCGGCATTCTCTCAGTGGACACACAGTTTTGAGATATAATTTCTCTTCATGGCTTTCTTCGCTCTCACCTCGGCAAGCCTGCTGTGGACCGTCATCGCACTCACCGTTGTGTGCTTTGTTTGGACCGTTTTCGGCGTTCCTAGAAAGCGCTGGAGCGGCGCACGCGCCTACGCCCAGCAGGCCCTCGGCGTCGCCCTGAGCGCGCTCCTGTTCTTTTCGAGCGCTTTCTTGGCTTTCAACCGTTTTTCGATCTGGTACTCCGATTGGAGCGACCTCCTCGGCTACGCTTCAGACCGCGGAACGACGACGCAGTACGGCGGCGGAGCGGCTCTTGCCACGCCGCAGGCCAAGGCGACGACAACGCCTTCCAATGGCGCTTCGAATTCCCGCAAGTTCACCGAACTTCAACGCAAGCCCTTGACCAATTCCGCGCTGTCGGGCGTTTCCGCGAAAGCTCCGAACGGCCAGTGGATCACCGCGAAGATCCCCGGGCAGGGGTCCGACGCCGATGCGTGGGCTCGAGTGTGGTTGCCTCCCAGCTACATGGACAATCCGAACAAGGCCTACACGGTGATCATGGCCTTCCCCGGGGTTCCCGGCTCGCCCAAAGGATACGAAAGTCCGCTGCATACCGACGCCGACCTCGCCGCGGCGATCAAATCAGGCAAGATCCGCGATTCGATCATCGTCTCCCCGAACGTCTTCCCGCACGACGCCGACACCGAATGCATGGACGTACAGGGCAAGGGGATCGAAACCTGGGTCACGAAGAACGTCGTGCCGTGGGTGAAGACGAACCTTCGGACCGAAGAGGGATCTGACGCCTGGGCGACCTACGGCTACTCCGCGGGGGCGTGGTGCGCCAACATGTTCGCCGTGCGGCATCCGGATCTTTTCAGAACGTCGATTTCGATGTCAGGTTACTACTCGCCTCTTTTCCCATCGGGCGAAAGCAACCAGGAAGGCTACGTCTTGGCGGACGAAGTGGCGCGCAACCGCCCGCCCGTGAGGATCTGGAATCTCTCGGGCGCGGGGGACGGGAAGTTCCGAAAGTCCTTCGACGCCTTTGCCCCGAAGGTGGCGTCGCCGACGTCGCTCACATCGGTCGAGGTGAAGGGGAGCTCGCACAAGTGGGATGCGTGGACCTCCGCTCAGCCGAAGGCGCTCGAATGGCTCGGAGCCAACGCTCCCGCCTTCAGGCCTCAATCCGGCTCGACCAGCCCTCAATCCGGTTCCGCGACGAAGGCCCCGCCAGTCAACGCATCTACTCCGACGCCCGCGCCCTCGTCCAAAACCCGCGCACCGGCGTTTGGACCGGAGGCAGCGAAACCGCAGTTGGAGCCGCGGATTCGCGAACCCAGGGTTGAGAACGGACCCCGCTAGAGGCTCGCTGGGCCGAAGTCTCACCCGCGGCCCAATCACGCCCTCTCGGCGGGGTCGCCGTCCGAAGGATTCCAAGCGGCGGGAACCCCGGCCGGATCGCTCAACCGCAGGGCGTTCGGCGGCGTCGTATACGTCCGGCCCGGGTAACGCCCGAATTGTTCCTCGTCGGTCAACGGCTTGACGGTTCGAAGGCGCTCCGCGGCCCAAGCTGGGGGCGGCCAACCGTCGCGGCGATCGGATCCGGCTGGAAGCGGAGAGTGACAGAGGGCGCTGCGCAAGGGAGGCTTGACCATGAGACGGCCGGGCCTGCTGCGGTCTCGAAGGGCGTGCGCACGCCATGTGAGAATCGGATGGGTCGTGAACCATGCAACGAGATGGAGCCAAAAGCCCCGCTCGGTCGCCGCCCTGTCGGCCATGTCGTTGAAGTTTACCTGTGCGCCGAGGTATTTTCCCGCGCTCAGAACCCCGATCATTCCGGGGGCGCCCGCGGGCGCGCCCTCGTACCCGTAGTTGTCTGCCGTGTATTCCTGGGCGCGAGAAAGAGCAGTGCCGAGGAACGGGACCAGGCTGCCCACCGACATGGCCAGGAGCCGAAAGTAACTCACGTGCCCCGCAGCGAGATGGCCGACCTCGTGATTGATGACGAATCGCAGGGCCTCCGGGTCGCGCGCGGCGCCTCCGATCTCGAAAAGATCAGAATAGACGGCGACGAAACGTCGATGACCGTGCCCGGAGGCGTAGGCGTTGATCCTCCCGTTGCCGAGGAGCACATAGGCGTCGGGCACTTTTCGCAGCCCCGTCCGCTCGGCCGCTTCGACGACCATCCGATATCCCTCGGGGAATTGCGTCGGACTCATGCGCACGCCCCGCGAACGTAGATTGGCATAGACAAAGGCTCTGACTCCCCAGATTCCCACGGCGACGCAGATCATCACAAACAGGACGACGCCGAAGATATCCGCCGACGTTCTAAAGCGCCCGCAGCCCTTGGGAAGAAATCTGAAGTAGCCTTGCGACAGCAAAACCTCGAACCCGCCCTCGCACACGGCGTCCGGGGCGGTGAGCAGCCACCAGTAGAAGGCAATGGCTCCGAGGGTTGCAAGGGCGGCCGCGGCCAGAAGACGCAGCTCCCAAGGATGGCGCAACGCTGGGCGTCCGAAGAGTCCGTAAACCGTGGGGCCGTTCCAAATCGACGGCTGTGAGGTGTTCATGCGCTTTACATTACCAACGGAGAATCTCGGCTCAAACGAAGATAGGCCGCCGCTTCGTTTCGCAGAGGGTCGCCCGACAATTCTAGAGGCCCGGGCCCCGCTTTGGGGAGCACGAATTCCGGTCCGAGCAGCACGGCCCTCCAATTAGAAGGGACCGGCTCCCGGGCAGACATGTTGGGGCCCGGGCGTCACGCTCGCCCGGGCCCCAAGGTGCGCTGCGGGTGTCACGCATCACCCTGAGCGCAATGGCGGCATCGAGACCTAGTCAATCGACTGCCACCGGCAAGGACGAAAATAACTCTCGGCTTCCCGCACCGAGGTGCGATCGGCCAAGGACTCGGGCATAAAGCTCCGAATCGATTACCTGGTCTATTCAGCTATTTTCGTCGCTAAGATCTTTTATCGCGGTGCTAGAACCACGAGCGCCATACTCGCCTGTACTCGGTCCCGCACATGATTCTCCAGCTCCTAGTCCATGGCATGGTGCAGAAGAACTCAGGTTGCGAAGCGCCGCCTTTTGCGAGCAGTTCGCTCTGAGCGGCCCCGACGTGTGCATTCGTTGCCGCGTAGGATTCGCCTCCGAACGGCAGAAGCGATGCCGTGAAGGCGATTGACGCCGCAGCGGCGATGCCCAAAGTCTTCATCCGTATTACCTCCTATACGTGATGTCTATAAGCTTACTCAGCCGGAGAGCCTTCGGCTTCCCCCAAAAGTAGGAAAAAACGAAAAGCTTGTCAAAACCCGACTTTTGCCCGTCTTTTCAATGCCGGACAAGACCCAGCTCGTAGGCGCGGACAACCACCTTGAGCCTGCTGTTGACCTCGAGCTTGGCCATAATCGAGGAGATGTGCGTTTTGACCGTCGATTCTTGAACGTACAGCTGCGCAGCTATCTCCGAGTTCGAATGCGCCTGGCACAAGAGCCTGAGAACGTCCATCTCCCGCTTGGAGAACTGGACGTTGACCCCGGAGTCGGGCGGCAAGGGCACCAGGTAGTTCTTCACCAAGCGCGACGTCGGACCGGGAGAGACGACTGTGCCGCCGGAGGAGACTTCTCTGATGCTTTTGACGATGTCTTCCGGAGACGTGTTCTTCAAAAGGTAGGCGCCGGCTCCGGCCTGAAGGCCGGAGAGCATCGCTTCGTCGTCGTCGAAAGTGGTGAGCAGAAGGATCTTCGTGTCGGGATAAAGGGCCTTGACCTGTTCGCTCGCAGTAATGCCGTCCATGAGGGGCATCCGGATATCCGTCACGAGGATGTCGGGATCGAGCCTGCCGACCAGCCGAACGGCCTCCATGCCGTTCTCCCCCATGCCCACGATCTGTATGTCCTCGGCGGTTTCCAGAAAGGTCGCGATGTTTTTGCGAACCTCCTCGTCGTCGTCGACGACGACCACTCTGATGGCTTTCTTGCGATCCGCGCCAGGCCCGCCTTTGCGGGCGCCTCGCGCCAATCGTTCGGATTCTTTCATGTTCGTCTCTCCTGGCTTTCAGCCGTGCAGGGGGATGGATACTCGAACGATCCACCGGTCGGAAACTTGTGAGACTCGAATCACCCCGCCAAGAGCCTCTACGCGCTCTTGTTGGCCGGCCAATCCGAAATGTTTGACTTTCACGTCCGAACGGTCGGTGGGAAAGCCGCTTAGCGCGTCCAGCCCGTCGCCGGGCGAAGGCACAATGTTGATGAATATGGCGTCGACGGCGTAAGCGCCGACTTCCACCATGATCGTCACGGGCCCACGACGATCGGCGTGCTTGACGATGTTCGAGCACGCTTCCGTGACTATGCGCGAAAAGGTCGCCGCCACGACCTCGGGAAGCCTTGAGAGGTCTCCGTCCACGGCAGCCTGGACCTTCAAACCGGCTGCCTTCACCTTCCCTATCTGTTCGTCGATCGCCTCCGCCGGGGGCTTGTCGCGAATCGTGAAGCGGGTGGCCACGTCCGCCTCAAACGCCGGGTCAAGACTGTCCGTGGCACGCAAAAGCTCGAGCATATGCCTCAGATCCGCCGTTGCGGCGCGCCCGGTCCGCGCGATGAACTCGAGGTCCTCCGCAAGCTGGGGGTCCACTCCCTTGCGAAGTTTGGCCGCCTCGGCCCTCATGACGACCATCGTGGCCGAATAGACGGCGGTGTCGTGAAGCTCCCGCGCGATGGCTCGGCGCTGGGCGGCCAGCTCGGCCCGCCGCCTCTCTTCGAGTTTGACGTTCGCCATGCGCTGGCGCAGCAGTAGCTCGCCGATGAGCACGAAGATCATCTCGAAGGCCAACCACACGAGGGTCCCTTTGACGAGTTCCTCTTGATCCGCCGCGCTCGTCGCGTTCACGGCGACGACGGACGCCAGGTACCAGGGCGTGGCGACAAAGATGACCGCGCGCCGCCCAGACCAGATGACCATCGAGGTGACAAGGAACATAGACATCGACGACAGCGAGATCGTGATGTCCGGCGTCAGCCAGACCATGGCGAACGCGACGGCTTCGACGCAAGCCCCGGCAACCGGATACCTGCCGGACAAGGCTACCGCGAAGCACGCCGTGACCGCGACGGCGGCATTGGGCCAGGATTCCAAGGTCCGAGGGGCCAGAAAGAGGGTGAGAACAAGCAGGGTCGCCCCGAGGGAGAGACCCACAAAAGCGCGAAGCCGATCGCGCGAACGTTGAGCGCGTTCGGCGACGTCGTCGGCCGCCCCAGCTGCGCCGTCGCTCGCGACTCGCACAGCTGAACCGGAGTGGGAGCGTTTCGGTGAGATACGCTCGACCACTTCTGCGGCCCGTTCCATATGCACTCCTCCACAGCGCTACTACCGTGCACGTCACGCTTGCCCCGACGCGACGTGTTCTACGGAATAACCAGTTTACCGGCATAGTAACCGTTTGAATACCCCGCAAACCTCCGAACACCTGTGTGTATACACGGTATTCCAAAAGTTCTACAGACGACGTTGCGGCCACAGTGGTACATTAGTAGGGCTCGACGCACCCGAGGACATGCAGGAACAATCCAAACACCAAACGGAAACACATATGGATTCCAACATTGATCAAAATCCAACTTCGAGAAATCTACTGACAAAAATCGATCCTCGGGACGCCCTTCGCACACTCTTCGTCACACTTTGCGCAGTCCTGCTGGCCCTAGGCGTGACCCAACCTACGAAAGACTTCCCCGCGGCCGCCGTCGCGGGCCTTATCGCAGGCTGTTTTCCGATTGCAGTCGAAGCCTGGGGCGATATCCGACACGCCAGGATGAGCATGGAGCTGTCGATGCTCATTGCGATCGTCGCCGCGGCGGCCATCGGCGAGTGGCTCACGGCCTTGGTCGTCACCGCTTTCGTTCTGGCCGCCGAAATTCTCGAAGACCTGTCCGTCGAGCGGGGGCACGACGCTTTGACCGATCTTATGGCCTTCCTCCCGCAGACTGTGCGCATACGCGAGGGCGAGAGCGCCGTTTCCGTCCCCTTGGCCGATGTCGAGCCCGGGAACGTCGTCATCGTCAGCCCCGGCGGGCGCATTCCCGTGGACGGCGTCGTGACGGCCGGCGAATCCTCCGTCGACCAATCGCGTATTACGGGCGAGCCGCTCCCGGCGGACGTGGGAAGCGGGGACGCCGTTTTCGCCGGATCGATCAATCTGGTCGGCGCGCTGGAGGTTTGCGCCGAGCGCGTGGGAGGGGAATCCTCGTATGGCAAAATCGTCGAAGCGATCAGGCAGGCGCAGTCTTCGCGGGCCCCGGTCGTCAGGCTCGCCGACCGATTCGCCGCCTACCTCGTCTACATCGCGCTCGCCGCTGCGGCAGCGACCTATGTTGCGACCTCGAACTGGACGACGACTATCTCCGTGGTCGTCGTGGCGGGGGCGTGCGGAATCGCCGCCGGAACTCCCCTCGCCGTTCTCGCCGCGATCGCGAGGGCGGCACACAGCGGGGCGTTCGTCAAAGACGGTGCACACCTCGAGGCGCTCTCCGAAGTCGAAACCGCGGTCTTCGACAAGACGGGAACACTGACGTCGGGAGCCCCCGTCGTTCAACGCATCGACGTCGTCCCCGGAATCGACGAAGAGGAACTCCTGTTTCTGCTGGCGACGGCGGAATCCTATTCGGAGCACCCGCTGGCCAAGGCCGTGGTCGAGCATCTCCGCGAGCGCGGGACGGCCGCAGGGGCGCCCGACTCCTTCGAGTATCGCCCGGGCATGGGGGTCGTCGCACGAGTCGGAGGGCGCACCGTCGTCGCCGGCAACTCGTCGCTTGTGGCGGACGCCCCCGATTCCGGCGACGTTGAGGGCTCCCCCATTCACGTGAGCGTGGACGGCGCGTACCGCGCAACCGCAATCTTGGCCGACGCCGTTCGGCCCGGCGCGGCAGCCGCGGTCGCCGAGCTGAAGGGCATGGGGCTGCAGGTCGCCATGGTGACCGGGGACGGGGCGGGCGCCGCGCGCGCAGTCGGCGCTCGGCTCGGCATCGACGACTGCCGAGCCGAGCTTCTTCCCGAGCAGAAAACGGCCTTCATCGATTCGTTGAGGGCCGCGGGGCGCAAGGTGGCGATGATCGGCGACGGCGTCAACGACGCGCCGTCGCTCGCCCGGGCCGACGTCGGCATCGCCATGGGCAGCGGGACCGACGTCGCCCGAGACAGCGCGGACGTCGTGCTCGTTGCCTCCGATCCGGCGGATCTTGCCTCGACCGTGCGCGTCGCCCGGCGTGCGCGGGCGATCGTGACGTTCAACTTCGTCGGCACCGTCGCGGTCGATCTCGTCGGAATGGCGCTGGCTGCGGCGGGGATCCTCACGCCGGTGCTCGCAGCGATCGTCCACGTGGGAAGCGAGACGGCTTTCATCCTGAACTCCGCACGGCTCATTCCCGGGAAAACGGTGCGAAGGCGCACGCGCCTCGGGAAACGATCGGGCGGTGCCGAGGCCTAGAAGGTCTCGAGCGGCCCTCGCGCCGAGGCCTAGAAGGTCTCGAGCGGCCCTCGCGCCGAGGCCTAGAAGGTCTCGAGCGGCCCTCGCGCCGAGGGATTCAAGCAGCGCGGGGCTCGAAGGCGTGCGCCGCCGACAAGGCTCGCCTCGGCGCCGAACCCCGGACGGGCCGGCGCCGACAGGCGCTACGCCGGGGTGACCTCGCGGATACGTCTGTGCGAGGATGCGCCGGCGAACTGGGAGGCAGGGATCCGGTCGGCGACGTCCTCGCCGATGAGCCCGAAAAGGTCCTTGGGATCCTCCGGATCGGCTATGAGGTCGATCTCCTCGTAGAATCCCGTGTCTTCAACGGCCTTCTCCAGGTAGCACAGCGCGGTGAAGTCCTCGATGGCAAAGCCGACCGAGTCGAAGATCGTCACTTGGTCGGCGCCGGTGCGGCCCTCCTTGAGGCCGGCGACGACCTGCCAGATCTCGGTGACCGGGTAATCCTCGGGCTTGGCCTGGATCTCGCCCTCGATGCGCGTCTGCTCGGGGTATTCCACAAACACCGGCCCGAGGTCGAGGATGCGGTGGTCCAGCTCCGTCTTGCCGGGGCAATCGCCTCCGATCCCGTTGATGTGCACGCCGGGCCGCACGTCTTCGAGGGAAAGGACAGTGGCGTTGCGCTTGTCCGCTGTGCACGTCGTGATGACGTCGGCGTCGGCCACCGCCTCGGCGGCCGAGTCGGCGATGTGCACGTCGATGCCGAGAGGAGCGAGGTTGCGGGCGAGTTTCTCGCTCGCTGCGCGATCGACGTCAAACACGGTGACTTTGCCCAGGCCGCGGACGATCTTCACCGCGAGCGTCTGAAACTCGGACTGCGAACCGGCGCCGATGAGCCCGAGGTTGCAGGGCCCCTCGGGAGCGAGGTGTTTGGTGGCCAGGCCGGACATCGCAGCAGTGCGCAGCGCCGTGAGGATCGTCATCTCGGACTGGAAGCGGGGGTAGCCGTTGTGGACGTCGGCCAGCACGCCGAAAGCCGTGACGGTCTGATACCCGCGTGCGGGATTGGAGGGATGCCCGTTGACGAACTTGAATCCGTAGGTTGCGCCGTCGGCGGTCGGCATGAGCTCAATGACGCCGTCCCTTGAATGGGAGGCGACGCGCGGCCTCAGCTCGAACTCCGGCCACCGGCGGAAATCCGCTTCGAGCGCATCGATCATTCCGGCAATCGCCGCTTCGGGCCCGACGGATGCCAGCCACCGACGGATGTTGTTGACGCTTACGAACCGCATACGTTCCCCCTTTTCTGTAAAGTGTCCAGTTCCGCTAACTGTATGAGAAGGCGATATGGCGCGGCAACAACGTAAATGCGCAATTTTGGGGCGTTTGCGCGACACATCGACCACAGCGGTTTAGCATTCTGCTATGGCCAACTTGGATTCCCTCGATCGCGCGCTCCTTTCCGCCCTTCGCGTGGACGGGCGCGCCCCCGTCGCCGAGCTGGCGCGCGACCTCGGCGTCACTCGCACGACGATCACCCGCCGCATCGACGCTCTGACCGACGCGGGCGTCATACTCGGCTTCACAGTTCGAGTGGCCGAGCGCGCCGACGCGGCCATCCGGGCCATCTCCCACCTCGCGATCGAGGGCCCATACGTCGAGGAGACGATTAGGATGCTGCGAGGGCTTCCCGAGGTGACAGCGTTGCACGCGACGAACGGCGAATGGGATCTCATCGCCGAGATCACGGTGACAAAGCTCGCCGACATCGACGTCGTCCTCTCCGCCATTCGCAACTCCCCGGGCGTTCACCGCTCCGAGACGAGCATCCTCCTCAGATCGGTGCTCATGTGACGGATCGTCGCCCGTTCCTTTTGCGGTCCAGACGCGGCGCCCTTCCCCGCTCCGACGCCTGAACCGCGATGGAAACGCCCTATACGTTCGTACGCCAAACGTCGATCGTCGCTTCCGCGGCACGCATCTTTCCCTGCATCGAAGACTTTCGGGCGTGGCGGGCGTGGTTGCCCTGGAGGCAACTCGACCCCGGCGTCCAGGAAGAATACAGCGCCCTGAGTTTCGGCGTCGGCGCGCACTACAGGTGGTCGGGAAACAGGGAAGCCGGAGCGGGGTCGATGGCTCAGACTCATTCGGGCCCTCCCCGACAACATTCGGACCCTCCCCGAAAAATCGAGATCGACCTAGTGTTCGTCAAGCCTTTCCCCAATCGCAGCCGCATCGAGTTCGTTCTCGACGAAAAACGCGGCCAGGCCTCCGGCGAATGGCGGCCTCACGGCGAATTCACCGGCGATGCGATTCTTCCGTCTGTTCTTCAACATGGACAAAGCTGTGGGCAGGGACCTTGAGCGGAGCCTCGAACGCTTGCGGCAGGCAGTCAAATCGGACCAAGAGGCCAGTCGCGCCGGAAGGACCGAACGAACGCGACGAACGGTTGAAGTTCATCGACGGCGGCAAAGCCTTATTGAGCTCGACGGCATGGACCGGGACCCTCAGGACAGGTCGGAGAACTCCGCCGGCACGCTCTCGACGGCTTGCGCGATCGGCGTCGCCCCGTCCCCGAAGGGGATGACCTTGCCGATGCTCGCAGGCTCCGCCAGCACGGCCGCCGCCACCGCGGCGACGTTCCCGCGGGAGGTGTAGAGGGAGTCGCCTTGGCCATTCTGGCGTCGCACGTCGATCTTGCCGCTCGGCTCCTCCAGCGTGAGAGTCCCCGGGCCCACGATGGTCCACTCCAGGTCGGTCTCGACCAAGTGCCGGTCGGCCGCGAGTTTCGCGAGCGCATAGTTTCGCAGGGGGTGGTTCGCAGGCAGCGGATCGTCGCCGTGGGATCCGACCCACGAGACCATGACGTAACGGCGCACACCGGCCCGCGAGGCCGCGTCCATCGAGCGAATCGCGGCGGCCCGGTCGATCGCGTCGGTGCGCCCTGGGCCTCCCTTGCCGCCCGCGCCGGCCGTCCACACGATCGCGTCTGCGCCCGCGAAGGCGCCGGCCAGATCCTCGGTTGAGGCCTCCTCAACCGAAAGCACCTTGGGGACGGCGCCCGCCGCGGCAACGTCGGCCGACTGGGCCGGGTCGCGAATGAGGGCGACGACGTCGTCTCCGCGCGCGGCGAGAATCGGGGCGAGCAACAAGGCGACCTTGCCGTGCCCTCCGACGATGACGATTCGAGACATGCTGTGATCCTTTCCTTTGACGGGCCGCTGATCGACGGTGCGTCGGCTGCATGGGCTCCGGCTCGCCTGCGGCGCAGCGGGCTTGAGCGCGCGTGCGGCAGCCCGGGCCGACGCAGTCAAGCATGCGCCTGGCCGGCCTACGCCTTCAGCCGTGTTCGTTCAGCGCGGACGCCCCACCCATCGGGGAACGCTCTTCGCGTATTCCTCGTACTCCTTTGGAAAAGCGCGTCGCAAAGCTGCTTCTTCCGCGGGAACCTGCAGCAGGCCAACGAGCAGTGCGAAACAGGCGGCGGGCAGCCAAGCCCACGGGCCGCGCAAAACGGCGTGGGCGGCGAGGATCGCCGCCATTGCCACGTACATGGGATTGCGCGTGAGACGGTACACGCCGTCGCGTACGAGGGCGCGGGGGCGTTCGACGTCGACCGGGTTGGCCGAAACTCCGGCCCGGTAGAAGCGCATCGACGAGCCAAACAGAAGCGCCAGCCCCGCGAGCGCAATCGGCAGCGACAAGCCCCACTGCCACCACCGCGGACCGCCGGGAGACGCCGGCACCAAAGCCTGCGCGACCAAGCCGCCGGACATGAGGAACATCGGGGGAATTCTGAGCATTGCAGCGCCGCCCTCTCGATGGCAGCGTCGGCTATCCCAGCAGGGGCGCCAGCGCGTCCAGCAGCGAGACGAAATCCTCGTCGCCCGTCTCGGACTCGAACTCGCCGATTTCCAAACCCACCACTTCGCCCTCGGCGAGCGCCTCGGCGACCTCCCGCAGTTCGGCGAGCGTCACGCCTCCCGGAACCCGATACTCCGTCGGCACGGTGCCCGGCTCCAGCACGTCGCAGTCGATGTGGACGTAGACCGGGCGGCCTTTCACCGCGGAGACGACTCGCCGCGCAAGGTCGGGGCCCGGCAGCACTTCAGTCAGCCCGCTCGAATCGATCGTCCCGCGTTCGAGCGGATCGACGTCGCGCACGCCCACAAGAATCGCCTTGTCCGCTGCGAGGCCGGACCCCAGTCCGGAGTCCCACAGGCCGAGCGGCCCGGAAAGCGCGAGCCCTCCCAAGTAGTCGCTCGTCGTGCTCTCGGGCGTGTTGACGTCGGCGTGGGCGTCAAACCAGACGACGACGGCGTCGGGCCTGTGGGCGGCGACGACCGGAAGGGTCGCGAGCGCCACCGCGCAGCGTCCTATGACGCTGACGGGCCGCGCTCCCTGCCCGAAGACGCTTTCATAGCGGCGGCTCATGGCAAGCAGGTCGGCTCGCGCCAGCTTCAGCTCGACGTCCCACGGCTGAGCCGCGGCGGGACGGCGGGAGCCTATCGCGTAGGCGAAGGTCCCCAGGCGCACGCTCAGCGCGCCGGCCAGCAAATGGGAGGCTATCATCGCTCGGTCGTTGCGGTCCCCGGCTCGGCCCGCGTAATGCGTCAGCGCAATGCTGTGCGTGCCCATGGCTGCTCCTCTTGACGAAGAAAACTCTCTTACAAGCCTACTGACGTCGCCCCCGTTGGAAAAGGCCCAAGGCCCCTGCGCCTCTAACCTTTCTCATCCGGGCACGGAACGTCGGGGATCCTTTCTCCCCCGAGCATCCTTCGGAGCATGCCCGCCCCCGAGCGGATGGAGGCGTTGTGGTCTTTGCCGCGAACGCACACGCGGCTTGCGCGTTTCATTCCGATGCCGCGATACGTGCGCAGCGCCGCGGCAGATTCGCCGACGGCGTCGAACGAGCCATCCGATCCCCCTTTGCCGGGAGAGTCCTGGGAGCCGACAAGCCACACCATTGCGAACTTGCTTTTCAACCCCACGCCAGGCTGGGGCGAGAAATCGCTCTCGGGATCGAAGCTGCCTCCGCCGACCATCAGCGCGCCGCCCCCGGTGAACAGGTCGCTGTTTTCCGCCATGAGGAAGTTGGTTATCTCCTCGGCGCCTCCCGAGAATCCGGCGAGCCAGACATTGTCCCTGCCGACGCCGTGCCGTTTGTAGACGTCGAGGATGAAGGCCCGAAGCCAGGCGGTCGAGTCTTCGTCGCGCCACCATGTTTTCGTCGATTTGTCGGGAGTGACCGGCGCGACCAACAGAAGGCCGCGCTCGCGCGCGACCTGTCTAAAGGACTCGAGGACGTACGCGCTGTCCTCGCGCGCAAACTCGGGATAGCCGTCTCCGTGGAGGTAGAAGAGCACGCCCTTCGGCCTCTTTCCATCCAGATGGCCGGCGTAGACGGCGTACTGGCTCGTCGTCCCTCGGAAGGTGAACGTCCGCTGCGGCAATGCCGTTTTGACGGCGAGCCGCCCGACGGCGGGCGAAGCGGCCGCGTCCGGGGCGACGGACGGAGACCGACGAGCGGGCGAGGCGGAGGAAGCGGCTGCGGGCGAGGCGGAAGAAGGGGACGCGGAGGGGAAACACCCGCTCAGGCCCACGGCGAAGGCGGCTGTTGCGAAGAGAAGGCGCCGCATGGTCGTTGCTCCCGGTGGTCTCGCTCATGTGCATGACACGTCGCAAACTACCAGCCGCGAGCAGGACCGCGACAGGTGAGAAGTCACCAAGTTCGCGCTCGTCCTTTGACCGGCTCATCGCTCCGCAAATGAGCCTGAGCCGCCCCTCGCAAAGGCGGCGAGCGTCGGCTCGTATTCCAAGACGTGCGGGATCGGAACGCCGTGGCGTCTGGCCGCGTCCACCACGTCCCAGTATCCTGCCATCCACTCCTCGATCCCGTGGCGCATATGGCGTTCGACCATCGTGCGCACGTCCGCCCGGCCCAGGAGGCGTCGGAGCAACGCGGCTGACAACGGGGCCGGAATGGCCGTGAGCCGCCCGAGCATTGAGCCTCGGGGATTCGCGCCGTCGGCTCTGGCCGTCGAAACGCCCTCCCGCAAGGCGAGCACCGCCTTTTTCATCTCCTCCCGGTCCCCCAGCAGGCCGTCGAGCCCTCCGGCGCGAAGGATCGGACCGACCGTCATGGACTGCTGGAGCCCGTGAAGCTTGAGCCATCCGGCCATGTCCTTCTGGGCCTTGACATGCAGTCCGGCGGCCTCGAATGCCTCGCGCAGACGGCGAGCCCGGCTGTCGTCGCCGGCCTCGAGCACGGTGCCCCGCGGGAAAACAGTCGCCTCGATCCTGCGGCCGTCTCGGCCACCGCCGACCTGTCCCGGAAACCCTAAAGAATACTGTTCGGGCTTCAAGACGCCGTCGGCCTGCGAGGGAAGGTCCCAATGGTTGAGCATGAAGACGACGTGGCCGGACCCGGCCAGCGCCCGCACGGTTTCCAAGGAACTTGCGAGCCGACGCCGATCGGTCGTCACCAGAACGACGTCGCACCTGACCTCCTCGGGGTCTGATGCAATCCGCGGAAGGTAGGGGAATTCACCCTCGGCCGAAACTTGGCGCTCCCCGGCCTCGACGCCCTTGAACTCGCGGCGGCCAATGGCTTTGCGGCGGTCAGCAGCCTTGCGGCGGTCGGTGACGCGGAGGATGAAAGGCTCGCGATACCACCCGCTGCGCTCGGGGCGCACAACGTGGGTCACGCCGTGGCGCTCGGACAGCAGCCAGCCGTACGTCAGGCCGATCGTTCCCGACCCGACGATCGCTATGTCCAATCCGACCTCCTGCGATTCGAATCCGACCCCGCAATTCCCCTCCGGACAGAAAGAACGGCGATCAGGCGCGCCGAACCGGCCGGCCACCGGAATCACGTGCCGCAAGGCCGCCCGCGCGGCGCCGCTGGCGCCGGATCAATCTACGTGCAGCTCGACCCCTTCGCCGTCCATCTTCTCGTTTAGCGCGGCCAAGCGCTTTTCGGGGTCGAGCAGCGGATCGAGGATATGCTTGGCCAGCCTCTCCGCCGACTCTTCGACGTCGGCGGGCGTCGCTTGCACCGCCCCGTTGAAGATGAAGGCGGGCAGAAACTTCAGATGGACGAGGTTCGCCGTCTGCTGCAGCGGCTTCATGAGCTCGCTCATCGAGAAGTTGTTGTACCCGCCGGCGCGATACGACTCCGCCGGGCCTCCCGTCGAGATGGCCGAGACCCACTCGCGCCCTTCGAGCGCCCTTCCTTTCGGCCCGTAGGCCCAGTTGTAGGTGAGCACCTGGTCGAGCCACTGCTTCATCAGCGGCGGGGTCGAGTACCAGTAGAAGGGATGCTGGAACACGATCCGGTCGTGCGCGAGCAGGGCCTCCTGCTCCGCGGCGACGTCGATCTTGCCGTCGGGATACAGCTCATAGACTTTGCGGACGGTGACCTCGGGCTCGCCCTCGAGGCGCTCGACCCACGCCTCGTTGACGGTGGAAGCCGAGAGATTGGGGTGGAAGACGTTGACCAGAACTTTCACTTGTTTCTCCTCAATGCTGAGCCGGACGGCGGGCGAAGCGCCGTCCGACCGTTCGCGCGCTGAACGGTTTCGACGCGGCGGCGCGCCCGTTTTGCGCGTCGCAGCTGCGCCGCCTCCTCACTCTACCCCACGTGGAAATAGCGCTTGACCAAGTCTTCGACCCGCACCCGCTTCTCCGCAATGTCCTCGCGAAGGGTCTCGTCTCCCAGGCCGATGAGCTTCTGTGCCCAAGCGTCGACGAGCCCCGCGGGGAAAACGCCGCGCTCCTCGTAAGCCGAACGTTGGGCGAGCAGACGCCGGGCGGCCTCGGCGCACGACGTCGGAAGCTGCTCGAGCTCGACCGTCTGCGACGCGTCCCCGCTGACGTGTCTGGAATTCGCGTAGTCGAGCATGGCCGGGTCGGTCAGGCCGATTCGGGCGGCGACTGTCACGCCGGCAAGCAGCAGGTGGACGTTCGCCGAGCCGTCGGGCGAGCGAAGCTCCACGGTCTGCGAGTCGTTCGGAAGCGCGCCCGCCGGCCCCTCCTGGGGGTTGGCGTCGCGGAACATGCGGTCGTCGAGGTTCTGCCATCCCAGCGGCACTCGCACGAGCACCGACCGATTGCGGTCGCCCCAGCAGATCGCCGTGGGGGCTTCTTGACGGGGGACGAGGCGCAGGAACGAGGTCGGCACCGTGTTGCCAAAGGCCGTGAGCGACGCCGCATGGAGGAGGTAGCCGCCGATGACCCTTCGGGCGGCGTCGGTGAGCCCCGCGCCCTCCGAAAACTGGTTGACGCCGTCCTTCATGAGCCGCGTGTGGAAGTGCATCCCGGAGCCGGCCTGCCCCACGGCGATCTTAGGCGAAAAGGAAACTTCGATTCCGTGGGAATGGGCCACTTCGCGCACCACCCACTTGGCCAGCGCCATCTGGTCGGCGGCGCGCACGACGTCGACGGGCAAGAACTCGATTTCCTGCTGAACCGCTTGAACGCCGTCGGCGACGAAGTTGCCGACCTCCGCGTGGGCGTACTTCACCGAGCATCCCATCTGCGCGAGGTGATAGAGCGCCTCAGTGCGCACCTCCTCCCATTTCGAGAAGGGCGAGGCCTCGTGGTACCCGCGCTGCGGCTCGACCGGGAACAGGCTCTCCTCCGCAGAGAACAGGTAGTACTCGAGCTCGCCGAGGGCTTCGAGCCGGCAGCCCGTCGCGTCCTCCAGAGCGTCCTGCGCCTTGCGCAGAACCTGCTGAGGCGCGCTGGCCAGCGGATTTCCATTGACGTCGTAGAACCCGCACATGATGTCGAGGCTCGGGATCGGATTGAAGGGATTGAGAAACGCGGTGCGCAGCTGCGGCACGACGTAAAGGTCCGAGCTGACGGCATCGACGAAATCGAAGAGCGAGGAGCCGTCCACGCGCTCCCCCATCGTCAGCACCCTCTCGAGGTGGGCGGCGGACTGAATCGCAAAGTTGAGGGTTTTGAGCCTGCCGTCGCCGCCGACGTAACGGAGGTTGAGCATCGGTATGTCGCGCTCGCGGACGAATCGAAGGATGTCGGCCCGCGTGAACTTCTCCGCGGGTTTCCCGAGGTCTTGGACGAGCGGGTTTGGAATCAAAGCCAGAGGATCGGCCTCGAGCATGTGTTTCTCCTAGCGGCGGGGCGACGTCGAACAGACGCGGTTTACAGCGAATTGGCGGGATAAACGAGATTATCGCAGATGCTCCGAAACCGGCCAATCGACGGTCGTTTTGGCCGGCGCGCAATCCAGGGAAGAGCGGACGCGGCCCCGGCGAATGCATCAGCGCGGGTCCGGGCTTGCTGGAACGCACTCCGCCGGCCGCCGCCCACAGCAACGCCGTCCTCATGCCTGCTTCCTTTTCACGGGCCTTTTCGCTTTTCACGGGCGTTGTCGGGATGTCTTCGCCTCACGCACTTCGGCCGACAGGCACTCCGCAAGAACTCGGCAGCCCCTCCGCGAGAACGCGGTCGAGCTCTTGGCGCATGCGGCCCTCCTCGTCGCTGCCGTTCGTTTGAAACGACAAAACCTTGACCCCGCACAGGCGGAGTATGGACTCCTTGATCCCATCGCGTCTAAGCTGCACGGGTTTGTCTTCGTGGAAAGCGGTTCCGTCGACCTCGATGGCCAGCAGGGCGCGGCGCGTCACGGCGTGGTAGACGACGAAGTCGACGGCCGACGTCGAACGGACGAACTTCCGCTGGCGCTCGCTCAAAAGCGTTAAGTCAGGAACGAGGTCGCGAAGCCGCACCTGAAAGACCACGTCCAACCAGCCTTCGTATTTGGACTCGCCGAGCAGGTCCTTGAGCAGGGTGAACATGATGTTCTCTGACTTGTATTTGCTTTTGCCCCGCAGGCCGGAGGCGAACTTCGCCAACCGCTCGGAATGCTTGCGGTACAGAAGGTCGAAAACGGACACGATGCGGCTTTCAACCACCTGATCCGGACACTGATAGCGAATGTAGTCGGCAAGGGCGGAGATGTTGACGCTCCCCCTCATTTCACCGTCGTCGGTCACGAGGACGAACCGCTCTTTTGCCCGAGAGACCGCGACATTGATGAGACGGGGGTCGTCCGCGAAGCTGAGAGCCCTGCGTCCGTCGCGAGACTCGTCGAGAACCGTGCTGAAGACCATCGTGCGAGCGCCCCTGCCTTGGAACTTGTGAACGGTTTCTGAGAGCCACCCGCCGCCGGCCTCGCCATCCGCCCGCCCGCCAAAGGCGCCCTCGAGCGCCTGATCAAGGCGGTCGGCGTGGAGCCGGAAGGGCGCCGCGAAGCCGACTTCGAGGTCGCTTCCCCGCCGCACGTTGAGATCGGCGGGAGAAATGCCGCATTCGGCGAGAGTCTCCCGCATGACGACGTCGATCTCCCGCTGGTTGTACCTGCCCTTGACCGCGCCCCGGGCGATGTGGCGATGATGGTTGCCCGGCGCCGTCTTGAACATGGCCAGGGGCGGCCCGGCGGCTTCGCCCGGCCCGTCCGCCAGGGGAATGAGCTGGCCGCCGTAGAACATTCCATTGCAAAATCCGATAATCTCCGGCGCGCACCTGAAGTGCTCGCGCAGCATCGTCTGCGGCAGGCTCTCGCCGTAGAGTTCCTTGACGGATTCCAGGATCGAGAACTTTCCGACGTCGTACGCCGTGGCCGGAGGCGCGGGAAGGGCCTTGGCCCACTTCTTGTCGAGCACTGGCGCGAGCTGTTTGAGATCGCCGACCACAACAACGTTGCGGGCGCGGCTGAGCGCCAGCGCAGCGCTGAGAACGTCCGTCAGCGTCGCTTCGTCGATGATCAGCCAGTCGAGCAGGGTTCCCTCCGCGAGGTTGCTGCGAATCGAATGGCATGTGGTCAGCACAACCGGGTATTCGCGCAGGAGGTCCTTCGTTTGCCTGCGAAGGCCTTCATCGTCGAAGCTCTTTCTTGCCGCGCCGCGATACCGGCGGCGCAACGCGCCGTCGAGAGCCTGGCGAGACAGCGCCTTGTGCCGCTTTCGAACGGATTCCTCGTCGGCCCGGGCAAGGGTTTCCTCGAGGTTCCTCTTGCGCTCCTCCAACTCCTCGAGGCTCCGGGTGTAGAAGGCCCTTTGCAAGCGAAGGACGACGTCGGCGTCCCTCGGGTCGAGGCTTTTGAGCGATCCGTATTCGAAGTGTCTGCGGATGCGGCCGACGATGCCCGAAAGGCCGCCCGGCAGCTCCGCCCCGACGGCCGTCTCCGCGAGGTACTTGACGATCTTGTCGGAGGATTTGCGCAGCAGAGGCAGTCCCTCGAGGTCGGCGAAGCGCTCGCCGCGCATGCGACGCTCAAAATGCGAAAACTCCAGTGTGCATTCCTCGATTGACCGCCGCACCTCGGCGAGCTCGCGGCTGGCCCTCCATATGCCGACGAGCCTGCTTTCCGCTTCGGCGATCTCGGAATCGACGTTCTGCCCGCCGCCGTTCAGCTCGGAGGCACTCGGCTCGGCGCCCTCCGGGCCGTCGTCTCGACCGGCGGCCTTCGAGCCGTCGATTTGAAGGCCGCCCGCCTGACGAGCGCCGTCCGAAGCCTCAGAGTCCACGCGGGTCTCTCCCCCGCCGCTGCGCGCCGTCCGCCCTGCCTTCCAGTTCGCCAGCGCGCGCATTCTCGACTCTTGCCCCCGAAGAAATTCCGCGACCATTCGTTTGTTTCCGAGCCGGGCGGCCGCGAATCCGAGCCCCGCCTCGTCAAGCTTGTCTCGAACGTTGTCGACTGCGGCGTTGCTGAAGGAGACGATCCCCGCCGTCAGTTTCGAGTGCTGAAGGAGATTGGCGACGATGTTGAGAATCGTTTCGGTTTTCCCGGTTCCCGGCGGCCCGTCGATCACGCTGATCCTGTTCCTGAGGGCCTTGGCGACAGCGTCGCGCTGGTCCTCGTTTCCGTTGAAAGGCAAAATGACGGGCTGATCAGGATACTGCGTTTCCCCGTTCACCCCGTTGAGATAGGCGGCGAGGGCGCTGTCGGGGTCGATGAAGTCCAGCCTCTCGTGCCCCTTTCTCGTCCAGTTCTCAGGGCCAAGAAGCTTGACGACGTCCTTCCAATAGCGGCGAACTTCGGCCGCGCGGCCGTCCGCGGCCGCGGAGGAGACGATTTCCACCGCCTCGGCGGGGTATGTGTACGCGCGGTCGCGCGAGACGATTCGGACCCATGAGTACTCCCGGTCCCAGACGTCCGTGAAAAGCGCGGCCGTCAGGCTCCCTCCCCAGCCGCGGCCGCGCACCCGCAGCTGCTCCTCCGGCTCAATCCTTATCTCGTGCGAATATTCGAGAAGCCGGGCATTCGGATGGTTATACGGATAGGGCGTTCTGCGGTCCGCGTACTCGATCTGCACCTTTCGGTCCAAAAGGCTGCAACGTCTGACTTCCTTTGTTTTGTCCACAATTTCGCCCCCGTTGATCGGCGGGGCCAAGATGAGATATCGATCTGGATCGACCATTGCCACACCTCGTCTGTTGTGTTGCATACCACTTTTTACTTTAACGTAAGCATCAGGCGAATGCCAGACCCAATCCCTGGGAATTTACGGAAGGCGTGGTCGAAGTTTCCCCAGACATGGGTGTCAGTACCCGTGTCGTTTTGCTTGAGAATCGCCTTGGAGGCGGCAGGAAGCGGGTATCGTCAATCAAGCACGCGGAGAGAATCAGTCGTCTGAAGCCGATCGGCCCGGAAGAACCGGCTGTCCGCAACAAGTCACGCAATCGTACTAACATGCAGAATCGAGGGACACCATGGCAGTGCTCGCAGCAGGACGACGGCATTCAGTAGCTTGCACGGCGGAGGGAAGGGCCGTGGCCGCAGGATATCGCCGCGGAGGCGAATGCGCCGTGGACGAGTGGACGGACATCGTCGCCGTAGCGGCCGGAAACGTCCACACCGCAACCAACACAGGCCGCTCGCACACCGTCGGCCTTCGGGCCGACGGCTCCGTCGCGGCAACGGGATGGAACGAGCACGGCCAGTGCGACGTCGATATCTGGAGCGACGTCGTCGCTGTCTCCGCCGGGTGGCGCAGAACCCTCGGAGTGCGCGGGGACGGGGCGGTTCTGGCGCTGGGCAGCAACGAAGAAGGCCAGTGCGACGTCGAAGGCTGGAGCGACGTGTCCGCGACCGCCTGCGGCGACTGGCACTCCGTGGGGCTCAGGCGCGACGGCGCAGTCCTCGCCGCGGGGAACAACCGCTACGGCCAGTGCGACGTCGAAGGCTGGAGCGACGTCGTCGCGGTCGGCGCGGGCTGCCTCCACACGGTCGGGCTGCGCGAAGACGGCACGGTTGTGGCGGCCGGATGGAACCGCCTGGGCCAGTGCGACGTCGAGGATTGGTCGAGGGTCACGGCCGTGGCCGCGGGAAGCCGCCATACGGTCGCGCTTTTGACGGACGGCACCGTGCGGGCGATCGGCGACAACAGAGACAAGCAGTGCAACGTCCAGTCCTGGCGGAGAATCGTCGCGATTGCAGCGGGCTCGGGCCACACGCTCGGGCTCCGGGACGACGGCCGGGTGCTCGCGGCAGGCCGCAACGAGTACGGCCAGTGCGACGTCGGCTCTTGGCGGGCAATCCGCATGCCCTAGGAACAGGCGATACGCATGCCCTAGGAAGACGCGCCCGTCCGCTTCAACCCGCAATGTCCCCGCCCGTTTCAACCCGCGCAGCATACGGCGGGCGATCTTCACACCCAGAGGAAGAGGCGTCCTCCCGTATTATTGCCCTATGGCGCAGCTTCCTCAGCCGGCTCACAGTTTGGGACGCCCACTGCCTTCGCGCGCGCATGTGTCGCTCCAGCCCGAGGAACCGCCGGCGCCTCAGTGGCGGGCCAGCGACATTCGCACGTTTTTTGACGTCGTCTTCTCTCTTTGCGGAAGGCATTCTGACCGTCCGGGAATAATCGCGGCGGACGGGCGCGGCGGCTCGGGAAAGACGACCTTTGCGTCGAAGCTCGCCGCGGCGGCCCCCGGCTCCGAAGTGCTGCACATCGACGACCTCGACTGGAACGAGCCTCTTTTCCGCTGGGACCACCTGCTTGTGGCGGCGCTCAGCGAGCTCCGCAGCAGCGGTTCGCTCGATTTCACCCCTCCCGCATGGCCTCGACACGGGCGCGAGGGCTCCATCGCCGTTGCCGCAGGCGCGCCGTTCGTCGTCGTGGAAGGGACGGGCGCGGGAATGCGCGCGGTCGCCGATCTCATCGACGTTAGCATATGGATTCAGACCGACGACGACGCAGCCGAGGAGCGCGGCATTCGGCGCGACACGGAGGAGGGAACCAATGGCGACGCCGAAGAGTCGGTCCGATTCTGGCATTGGTGGATGGCCGGCGAACGCGCGTTCTTCGCAGCCGACCGCCCCTGGGAGCGCGCGCATCTCATCGTCTCAGGCGAGCGGCTGCCCAGGCTGGCCGACAACGAGATCGCGTGGGCCGAGGGTCCAATCTGACCGAGTGGGCGACGGGCCCGACGTCGCTGGCTGGGCAACCGGCCGGAAGCGATCGACTGGGCGACGGGCCGACCCCGCGAGCCCTAGTCAATCAGGCCGCTTCGCGAGCGCTTTTCCGCTTGCCCTCGCCGCGGGCGGAGAAAAACGCCGAGGGCCGCGGCAAACGCCGCGGCGCCCGCGCCGAGCAGAACGTAGAACGCCGTCTGGGCGCCCGCCGTCGTCCCGGCAACCACGTCTCCAGAGCTGCCTGCCTGCGCCGAGTTGACGATCGCGGCCGCCACAGCCGTGCCGACAGCGCCGCCGAGCTGCTGGACGGTGTTGAAGGCGGCGTTGCCGTCTGCTTGGAGATCCTCGGGCAGCGAACGCAAGCCGTGCGTCATCGAATTCGACAGGGACAGCCCCTGGCAGATCGGGAAGAAAACGTAGATAAAGGCCAAACGAACGGCCGAGCCTTCCGCCCCGAACGCTGCAAAGCATGCCAAAGTCGCCACGCCGACTGCGGCGCCTGCAAGGATCGGCCGCTTCGCCCCGAACCTGTCGAGGAGCCTTCCTCCGAACGGGGTGAGGATCGCTCCGATGATGCATCCGGGCAACAGCAGGCACCCGGCGGCGAAAGAGCCCACCGATTTGGCAACCTGCGCGAAATACGGGATGAGATAGCCCAAGGCCAGCACCGCGGCTTGGATCAACACCGCATATGCAAGGCTCAGTGAATACGTGCGATCGGTGAAAATCCGCACCCTCAGCAGCGGTGTATCGGAACGTCGCGAGATCCATGTGAATCCCGCAAGCAAAGCGAAGGCAAGGGCGAGCAGCCCGAGCGTCTTCGGACTTGTCCAAGCGCTTTCGGAGGCCGCGTTGACTGCGACGACCAGCGCCGTGAAACCCGCCGCGACGAGCAGGAACTGAACCGGGCTGAAACCGACCTTCTCGACGTCGCGCGCCTGACGCACAGTCAACGCTCCGAGAACAAGGGAAAGGCCAAGAAAGGGCAACAACACGAGGAAAATCGAACGCCAGCCGAAAGCCTCCACGAGGAATCCCCCGAACGAGGGCCCTACCGCGGGGGCTATGGCGATGATGAGCGTCGCGAAGCCCATCATGACGCCGAGTTTTCCGACGGGCGCCTGCTGCAGCACGATGTTGAACATGAGCGGCAAGGCGATCCCGGCGCCGATTCCCTGCAGAATTCGCCCGACGACGAGAAGGATGAAGTGCGGCGCCGCCGCACACACCGCCGTCCCGGCGATGAAGACGGCCATGGCCGCCAGAAACAGCGTCTTGTTGCGGAACCTGCGAGTGAGGAACGATGAGATCGGCATGATCGCGGAGAGGACCAGCAGATAGGCGGTCGTCACCCACTGAACGACGGCCGTCGTCACGCCGAACTCCTTCATAAGCGCCGGAAACGCGATGTTCAGGGCGGTTTCGACGACGACTCCGGCAAAGCACGTGATGCCGACCGCCGCCACGGAGACGACGAGCCGAGCGTCCAAGCGCCTTTCAAAATTCGACATGCTCCCGCTTTCGTCGCGTCTGCCGCGCAAACCGTGCGGCAGACGCGGCCTTAAGCCGCAACCAGTCTAAACCCGCTCTGAGCACTCGACTTGCACGGCTCCCGCATTCGTTTTGCTTTCAATCGAAAATTGCAGACGGAATTTCGAACCCGGCTTGACCGGAATCGACTTTCTTGATCGTCTGAGCGTGAACGAGAACGCGGATTTCAAGATCGCATCGACAATCTCACCCTTCAGATCCCTGAATTCTGATGCGGCTCCTCGACACGAATGCTTGAGGATTCAGACCTCTCCCCGTCGGAAGCTTCGAATCAAAGTCCCGCATGTTTGAAGGCGAAGAACCCCATCCCCTCGAGACCAAGGGACCAAGTCGACACCTGCAGGTTCGGTTAGCCTTTCCTAAGTGACGATTGACTGCCGGGCCCACGCGTCTCCGCCCGATCGGAGAACCTGGAATGACCACCACAGCCGCGCCCTTGCGATGTAGGCGCCGCCCTCGCGAAAGGACCGCCATGAACATGAACGACGTGCAACAAACCCTTTTCTTTCCGCTGATGGGTCGGGCCGACGCCGCTCGCCGCTGGCCCGACTTGTTCCCCGACCCCTGGGCGGAGCACGCAATGGGCATCCGAGAGGCAGAAGGAAGCGCCGCCCAGCAGCTCGGCACCTTCCCGGCCGCCGTCTACGGGCTGCGCCACCTGCTCACAATCCGCGAGATCAACGCGTATCTCAAGGACCACCCGGGCGCCGCGGTCGTGAACATAGGCTGCGGGCTTGACCGGATCGTCCACGAGATCGCCGATGCGGACTCCCTCGTCTACAACGTCGACTTCCCAGAGGTGATCGAGACTCGCGAGCGCTGGGTCGAACCTCACGCACGCGAGGTTGCCCTCCCCTATTCGGCGACCGACCATCGGTGGATGGACCACGTCGACGCCTGCAAGGGGCTCGTCGCGATAGCGGCCGGGGTCTTCTACTACTTCGAGGTCGACGAGGTCAAAGCGCTCGTGCGGGAAATGGGCGCCCGCTTCCCCGGCAGCAGGTTGTGCTACGACGCCGAATCCCCGTGGGTGACGGCGGGCAGCGAGAAGAACATCCGCCGCAACGGCACCCCCGACGCCCGCATGCCCTTCCGCGTCAAAGACCCCTTCAGCGCACGGACCTGGAGCGACCGAATAGACGACGTGCGCGTCGAGTTCGACTTCTCCTCCTACCTTCCTGCGCCTAAGCGGGCGAAGCTGCCCAGAGGCATTCGCTTCGCTTTCAGGTTCTTCCGCGTGTTCAAGGGAATGTACGAGGTGGTCATCACCTTCAAGTGACACCGCCGGCGGTCGACGCGGGCGAACCTGACCGGCCGGCGCCGGCGGGCAAGCGGGAGAACCCGACCGGCCGGTCCCACACTCCGCCAAAGGAAAAGGCCGCGCGGTCGGCAAACGGCAAAACCAATTGACGGGCGCTCTAAAAGCTCGACGAGGAGCCGGAGCTGCTGCTGGAACCGCTGCTTGAGCTGCCGCTGAAGCTGCTGCCTGAACTGCTGTCCGACGAATCGTCGTCGAAAACGGCCTTTACGATGCGCACCACGACTGTCAAGATTGCCCCCAAAATCAAGGCGAACGTCAATGGGGTTTTGCCGACGTTCGAAGGCCTCGGCGGTGGAAAGTCGAAGGCGGGTCGAATTGTCGTGTACGGATTGTAGCTGCCCGAGACGCCGTTGACCTTCCAGGAGCCGCTGTAGGACTCTTCATTGCTCGGAGACGACTCCTGCTCATAGCTTTCGCGGAATAGATCGCCTTCCTCTCTTTCGAGGATTCGATTGCCGCGCCTGGACAAGCCAATCCTGAACGCTGCACGAATAAGCCTCTCGGCTCTGTCGTGGATTTCGTCCGACATCCTGTCCAGTTCTTCGAGCGCGTCGGAGGGCCCGGTCTCGCCCGTTTCAAGCTCTAAAACCAGAGCTTCGAGTCGCGCCAGCCGAACAGAAACCCATGCGTCCAGCTCCTGAGCATCCTCGAAGAAAGGAGCTCGCACAGAGTGCGGTTCAGAGTAGGAGAGCCTTCCGATGGATTCTCGCAACCGGAGGATCCGCTCCGCATCCTCCATCACGCGCCCGACTTCGTTCGTCCAAATGTCTTTCCAACCGGGAGACATGGTCAGCAATTCGGCCGCCTTGACAACGGCTCTACCCTGTGAATCCAAGGCGAATGCACGCTTTCGAAACGCTTTCGCCGACGTCGCCGCACACTTCCTAAACCAGTCCGGGCCGGAGAACCCGCCTACGAAATCCTCCGCGATGCGTGGGAACCTCGCATACTCTTTGCAAAATGCCCGATAACGGGCAATCGCTTCGGCGCCGTAGGAGCTGTCCTCTGGAATCAAATCGGCGTACCGTCCAATGGAATCGTAGTCGCGCACGACGCGCGAGTAATAGTCACGCGCGGCCCGAACGTTCTTAAAAGCCTTCAAGCCAGACCGGAAGTACAGAAACAGCCACACTGCGCCGCCGATGCTCACTGCACCCGCCAGGGCGAACATCCCTATAGTTTCCCAAGCGCCAGAGTTCGCGGCGTCGGCGTACTCCCTCGCCATGGACAAGACGCCGCCCCGCCAATCTGACCTTCGGAACTGGTCTTTCGCCGCGTTCTGAATGTCCTTCTGATCGTCCATGGAAAGCTGGACATCCTCGCCAAAGTAACAGCCTACCTTCCTCCCTTCAGGGGAAACCGCGAGAATCACGAGGCCGTCCCGAAACCTCTCGGGATACGGCACCGGGTTTTCAAGCAAAGCAGTCGGATCGGGCTGTCGATGGGCGTAGTCAAGCACGGCGCCGTCGAGCGAACCGGACAACGGCCCAGGCAGGGTGAGCACGACGATATCGACCCGCTTGTCGAGCGTCAAACCCTCGATTTCTTTCACCAGCGGTTTGCCGAGGAGAACTCCCGCCTCATCGCGAACCTCCACGGAGGGATGGAAACTGCCGCCGGCGGCAAACCAATATACGCAGAAACCTGGGAACACAAGAACGAGAGCGAGGCCCGCCGTCACTTTGACGGCAAATAGAAGAAACGATAAGAACCTGTCCACAAACAACGCGAAAAAACGTCGCATTTATTTCTCTTTCGTTTCACAGAAACTTCTCACAAAGACGAGTGTAGGCCAGCGATCGCAGGCGAAGAAGCCAAATCCGCGCTTCGGCGAAAGCTGGGGAGAATCGCCCGGGACACAGACGCACAGACCTGCAATTCACTCCGTCAAACCGGACCAGAACTTAGAAAAGACGCTCTAAAGTGCGCAGAAGTTCAAACCGGCAAAAACTGCGCAGCCTGCCCGTTCCGCCGTCACACATCTGCGAGGATCTCGCCGTGGACGACGGCGAACCACCCGTCGTCGCTCGCGCCCCACTGCCGCCACCCCTCAGCCATCGCCTGGAGGTCAGCTGCCGTAGCCAGACCCAGCTCGCAGGCTCTGGGGCCGAACGAGCTGAAGCAACGTTCTGCCCACGTCGCCGACCACCACGAGCGATCGCGCTCGGCGGCGAAACACCAGCTCGAAGCCGAGGCCGTCACATGAGCCAATCCCGCCCGGCGCGCCCAAGAAAGAAGCCTGCTCCCGGCGTCGGGCTCGCCTCCGTTGGCCCGCGCGGTCGCCATGTACGCGGAAAGCCACAGGTCCATGCCTTCCGGCTGCGGGAACCAGCTCATGGCGGAGTATACGGCGTCGCGCACCGCAACCGTCCCGCCGGGGCGGACGACTCGGCGCATTTCCTTGAGCGCCGCCACGGGATCGTCCACGTGCTGAAGCACCTGGTGGGCGTGGACCACGTCGAACGCGCCGTCTTCGAAGGGCAGCGCGAGCGCGTCGCCGACGGCCAGCTCAACCCCGCCCAGCAAGCCTCGGGCCGCCAGGGCCGCCCGGGCGGCTTCAATCGCCAAGGGCGAGGCGTCAAGCGCAACGACCCGCCCGGGCACCACAAACTCGGCCAGATCGGCGGTGATGGAAGCCGGCCCGCATCCGACGTCAAGCAGATCCATGCCCGGATGCAGGCGAGGAAGGAGGTAGGCGGCCGAGTCCAGGGCGCCGCGGCGCGCGTGCCCCTCGAGCACAGCCGGGCCGTGCCCGTGGGTGTACCGATGCTCCAATGCCCCGATCGAGCGGTCTGAAGGGCCCCGGCCTGCTAAATCGTCCGACGGACCCCGGCCTGCCGGACGGCCCGACGGAGCTCGGTCTGCCGGACGATCCGAAGGAAGGCGATCCGAAGGACCAGAAGCGCTGCCGGCCTTTCGGCAGCCCCCGCGACCGGGGGCGTCTGCCGGGGCGCCGCCCCCAAGAGCATCTGCGTGCATACCACAAGTATCTTCTCGGGAAGGCGTCGAATGCTCAGACGTCCAAAACTCGGACCAAGATAAGACTCGGACCAAGGTGATGCCCCAGAAGAGGCAAACCCGATCGCAAAGTCCACTCCCTCACGCCTGAAGGGCGCCGCGAATTGCGTCGTTGGCTGACGTCCCCTCTCGAAGAGGAGAAGGCCAAAGATCCGTTCATCGCGCGCGTCTTTTTCGCGGGCTCCCTCAGCCGCGCCGAGACCGAACGCATCCTCGACGAACGCGAGCGGCAGGCGAAAGAAAAACTGCAATCGCTCAAAGCCCTCGGGCGGCCCGTGGACGACTTGCCGTCGGCCCTCCGGGACGCGACGCTGCGCAAAGGAGTTCTCAACGCCGAGGCGGAGCTGACGTGGATTCAAGAGACCCGCGGCATCCTAGAGCGCCACTCGCCGCAATCGCCGCCGAAGGATCCGTCATCCCTTCCAACGCCCGCAGAAGGCCCTTAGGGCGACGGCGCCCTTCTGCCGAATGAGGGAACCCTTGCCGTCGAACCAAACCCAACAAAAGGCACTCCGCCAAAAAGGAAGAATGAACACGTCAGAGAAAAACATGTCGGACAAACCAGCGAATCCGGCAAACGCCAAAAACGCGAAAGGCCTTGAGAACGGCAAGAAACCGACAAATCCCGAAAACCTCACGGACACGGACGGACTCGACTCCGCAACGATCCTGGAGACCTTCGACGCGGCGACAATTCTTGCGACGTATCCGCTGGGGCACGGCCCGCGCGCAGGCGAGACCATCGTCATGCTGCACGGCGGAAACATAGCGGGGTGGACATGGGACCTTCAGGCGCAGGCAATGCCCGAGCGCCGCATCCTCACCCCGACTTTCCCGGATACGGAAGAAGGACGAACGAAGCCTGGCCGGGAATAGCCGGGGCCGCCGCCGACATCGCAGAGCTGATCCGCACGCACGCCATTGACGGCAAGGCACACGTGGTCGGCCTCTCACTCGGAGGCTTTGTGTTCGTGGAACTGCTCAGGCACTATCCGCAGCTCGTGCGCTCATGCGCGATCAGCGGCTCCGCCGTTTCCGGCTATGCGCGGTGGGAGCGCGCTCTGATCTGCGGCCAAGCGCCGTTGCGGACCACGCGTTGGCACCGGGCGGCCCAAGCCCGCGCATACGGAATCGGCGAGGAAGAGAAAGAACTGTTCGTTCTCACCACAAGCAGTCCGAGCCGCGAGACGAACATGCGCCTGGTCAGAGAAGCCGGCTTCGGGGCCATACCCAAAAGGCCCACGAAAACGTTCGCCTATGACGGACCCTTCTTGGCGGTGTGCGCAAAGCACGACTCGGCCTCGATACGCCGAGCCTTCGGCCCGCCGCTAGCGTGCTTTCCCCAACTGCGCACGTGGACGGCCCCCGGAATGCACCATGCATGGAACGGGGAGAATCCGAAACTGTTCACTCAAATGAGCACCGCACACATAGACACGGGAGATTGGCCCGCGTCGAGCAGGCAATGAACCTTGAAAGACGACGCCCGCGAGAGCTAGAACCTCTGAACGGCGGCACTTGACCCGCTCTCAAACCGGGCTCAAGGCAAATCAGACTTAAGAAAAGGCCAATGACGCCGTCGGAACTGGCCGCCCGCAAACGGCCAGCCGGCCAGGATTCGACCGCCAAAAGCGTCTCTGGCCCGTCAGCCGGAAACGATCGGCGCAGTCCGCCGCGCCCAAGCCCTGTCTCTCGTTGCGGACACGATGGCAATCAGGCGCGCGCCCGGGAATAATTCTATTTATGGTACAGAAGAACAAACATGGCGCTTGGACCTCAAAAAAGACTAAAACCATTGAGGAGCAGAAAAAGGGCGTTCAGCGGTCTTTTATCGCTCGAATGGGAGGCATTTCCGCAGTTTTAGCCTTCATCTTCAACATTCTGATAGTTCCGGCACTGATTATTACGCTTCCGATCGTCGCGATGTGGCCTTCTCACGGAGGGCACCATCCTACCGTAGAGGTTCGCGACGAAGCGGGCGTCCTTCAGGCCGATTCCTTGATCAAGGAGATCCAAAAACTGACTTTTCGCAAGAAAGTCCATGTTGCAGTCCTCACGGTGTCAGGCACGTACATTGACAACCTCAACGACGAGGTGCTCAAGTACGCCCGAGACCACAGCGACACGGACGTTCCGTGGATCTCCCCCTCAGTCCCCGATTATTGGAACAACGGCCTGGTGATCCTCGCCGTCGCCCCCGACGGGCGGAAAGTCGGCTGCTATTTCGGCGAGGACGTCAAAGTCCCCTTGGAATCTCAGGCGGACATACAAAATGCCGCAAAAGAACAGTATCGCAACGCCGATTGGCAGGGAGGCACGGTGTCCATGGCGAAGGAGGCCGCCGACGTCATCGGCGGCGCCAGCTCCGGAAACAGGACTCTTTCGCAAGTCGTTCGGGGAATATTCGTCGTTCTGGGCGTCGCATGGCTCTGCTATGGCCTCTGGTGCGGATACGCCGCCCGGCGTCGAGCGCGCGAGGCCCTGGGGCATTACTCGCAGGTCACGCACGACTACGCCACAACCGAACACTATGCGAGCGCAATCCCCGAAGACGAACCCCACGGCGCCCAAGTGATGGAGCGCTACCGGTGGTTCCGCAACGAGTATGAGAAAACCGCGCGAGATTGGAAAGCGCTCGAAGGGGTGTGCGGCGCCAAATGGTTTGCCATGAAGACGCTCAGGCAGGCGAAGAACCTGAAAGAACGGTCTGCCGCACTGGATTCCCTCGACAACGTCATTGCCAACACCGCCACGTTTCTCAGTATGTCGTCCGGCTGGGAGCAAGTTTGGGCCAACGAGCAAGGCCCCGTCTTGGAAGACTTGGGTTCGCTCGATGCACTCTGCGCGAAGATCGACCACGCCGACGTGGCACTGACGACCGAGGAAACGAAGGGATGGGTCCGCACCCAGCATCAGAAGCTGAGCAAGATCTCCTACGAGCTCGAGACCGGGCAGACCAAGCCGTCGGCGGCTCTGGACGAACTGGATCGGATCGCCGAACAGACCAAGGTCCGAGCCACGCGACTCGCGCGCCAAGCCATCGACGCAGACACTTCCAGCTATGCCGCCCAACGCCGCCAACGCTTCAACGATTCGCTGTCTTCCACCAGGAGGGCGGGCTATAGCGGCAGCTGGTTCTACGGCGGCAGGCGCGGGAGTTACAGGCCGCATTCGACCATTCGCCTCAACCCCAGCTCGCCGGCGCTCTTCGCCGTCGATTCGAGCGAAGACTCGTTCGGCGGAAGCGGCTCCTCCAGCTCTTTCGACTCGATCTCCGACTTGGTGGTGGGCTACTCGTCCGCCTCGTCGTACGTCCCCGCTTCCTCAGGCAGCAGCTCGTCCAGCGGAAGCAGCTTTTCAAGCGACGGTTATTCCGGCAGCAGTTTCTCAGGCGCCGGCTCCTCTTCGAGCTTCTAATCCGTGTTTTGGCGCAAGAGCCTGCACCGTGGGCGGGGTCTTGAGCCAGCCGCGCCCAGCGCCTTGCTCCCCCAAAGAATCGCGCTGGAAATGAGGAGTCGAGACGTTTGCCAGTCAGCCCGGCAGGCCCAGAAGGCGGCGCGTGTAGACCGCTTGGCCGGAGTGCTGGGCGGCGTCGTCGACGATCGAAACCAGCCGTGCGGCAAGCGTCACGGGAGGGTCCCAGGAATCGTCGATGACTTTGGCGAAATCGCCCTCCTTCAAACCTCGAAGGTAGTCGTTCGCCCAGGCGTAGGCGTCGTCGAGATAGGAGGTGAGCACCGATATGTCGCTCACTACAACTTTGGCCGCCAGTTCGGGAGTGTGGTGCCAATCTTCGGTGTCGTCGGGAAGGTCGAGGGCGAAACGCTCCTTGTGGCCCGCGGTTAGCCACACCGGCTGAACGCCGGCGATAAGCGCGATCTGAAAGTCGATCTCCCTGGCTGTGTGCCAGGCGAGCCAACTCAATGAGTCCACGCGGGGCGCCGTTTTCGGAGTGGGCTGCGTATTGGCCTGCTCCACCGCGACGCCAGAGAGGGCGCGGTCGAAGCGCTGCCGTGAACGCGACAAACTGTCAATGAGCAAATCTGAAAGGTTCATAGTCTAGACGCTACCATTGAGCCCGCTGCAACGGTTTTGATTCACTGCAACAGGGGTCGATCGTCGGTTCTCAAGTATCTGCTGGCGCGTTTGACGGCTTCAACCCAACTGCCGACCCGTTTGGTCACAAGCACGATGTTGGGCAATGGCACGGTCTGCTTTCGCACCCAAGAAGAGTACCCCTCGATACTAGGCTCTTCTCCCCGCGATTTCTCCTGTTTAATATACAGCGCTACGAGTTTGAGGATTTCCTCCTTCGTCCACATTCCGATGTTGCGGCGTCCGCTGTAACCGCCCGCCGCTTTGACCAGGCTGTTCCACGACATGCCCGAGATGCTGACCAACGCGTGCGAAGGCGTGTTTCCACGCTCTTCAGCCCAGTCGGTGTAAATGACGTGGGTGATGTACGGCCCGCGTTCAGCAATGCACTGCTTGACCAGCTCGATCGCGAATCGCCTGCTTGCGCCGCTTCCTCTGGCCTTGCGAACGTAGTTCTCCCACTTTCGAGGCGTCATGACGTCCCTCGCCCATTCCTCCTCGTCGGGGCGTATACGCCCCGCAAGCAGCCGATTGGCTGTTTCTGCGAGTTCTGCCCAGTGGAGGCCCAACCGCCCTTTTACGGTGATCAATGCCGGCATGCCGTCGATATCTCGCGAATATCGAGCGTAGTCGCCGCCCGAATGGGTGCGATCGTCCAGTGACATGTACTCCACGACGGCGGCCCAGCAGTCTTCGTCGCTGAAAGTCCTCCCTCCGTTCCTCCGCGTAACCTTTCTTTCCTCTACAGGCGGCAAGCCCGCGAGCGGGCCTTCCTCCCGCCTTTCCGGTTTCGGTGACGCTTCTGACGGCTCCCCTTTTGCTGCGTGCCGCTGATCGGCTTCAGGGGCGACGCCTCCCTCGGAGTTCGCCGTGCGCAGCGCAAGGTCCCACAGTTCGTCGCGCTTCGCCGCTCTTGCGTCGGAATCGTCCCTGGCACGGCGGACGGCCAGTGACATCGCAATCGGGTCGCGGGCGACCGAGCCTCGCCCCTGCGCATAGCTCGAAGTCTCATCGTCGCCTTTGCGCGACGAATTCTTTCCTTTGCGCCGCTTTTTAGCGCTTTCCTGCGCCGCCCCCTTGCCCGCCGTCGCGTCGCTTTCGCGCGGCGCCTCATCGTTTTTGCGCGCCGTATCGCCGCCTTCGCCCGCTGTATCGCCCTTCACGCCCGAGTCTTCTTCCTTTCTCACGGTCTCGTCTGTCTCGTCCGAGCCCTCGTTCCCCGGGGCTGCAGCCTCGGTTTGGCTGTCGTTTCCCTCGTCTAAATCGCCCTTGTCTTGGGTCATTTTCACAATTCGCCACGCTTCCTTCACTTTGCGAATCGTGACCAAAGGGTAGAGACCGGATAAACGGTAGCGAACGGTCTCGCGGGCAACGCCCTCTTTTTGGGCGACCTCGGCCATGCTGCTGCCGCGGGCAACGGCTTCCGCGCTTTTCCACTTTTCCTCGGGCACGAAACCTTCGGAACACGCGCGCGAGATGGCGCGCACATATCCTTTGGCGTTGGCGAGAGAACTCGAGCTGTCTTTGCTGTACAAGAGAAGGAGTCCCAAGATCGCCAGACTGCTGGACAGATCCTCCTTGTAGTCGGGAAGGAACCGCAGGAGGTTCGTGTTCCCTTGGCAGTAAAGCTTGAGCGTGGCCTGCGCGCGGGAAATCGACTCGAGGCTCGCGAAGGGCTCCAGCTCTCGGATCATGTCGTTTACCAAATTGACGTTCTGCTTCAGACCGAGCAGCACCTGCTCAATCCCATTTCCCCGCATGAGGAGGCGCTCGCAGACAAGGAATTCTTCCCTGCCTAACGACAACGACTCGATCAACTTTGCCGCCACTTCCTTCAAGTGGAGGTATGCGTCATCCGCAGTAGTCAGATCCATGCTGGCGAAATACCACTTTCATAGGCTTCCCGTCCACCTTAGCGTAGGCCGTGCGCACACCGCTTCAGCGACGGACTATTCTTTGATTGGGTATTTTCATTCTAGGATGCCCTTACCCGTTTGACCAGAGCAAAACGTGGCCGAAAGCCGCGCAATGGCGTCGGGACGAGCGGAAATCCTTCGCTCGAGGCAGTTATTGCGCGACGGCAATGCCATACGGGGAACGAGACCCATGTGCCCCAGCCGGGCGGCACTGGTTCGCCTGTCGCCGATAAACTCATCAGAATTTCCCCATGACGATAAACTTATCCTCATGAGAGCTCGACTCGCCTTTCAGTCCCGGTTCCGACGACGTTCCCAGGGCACGGATCCGGTCAAAAGAGTCGCCTCCGCGCTCCTCGAGCTGTCCTCCAAAGCGGGGCTCGCGTCAGCTCGGGAAAAAGGGATCGGCGAGCTTCCCCACCGAGTCGAGGCCGTGGCAGTCTCCGGCATGTCGCTTTCCACACACACTTCCGAAGGACCCGAGCCCTGTCGCCTGTTGCCGACGTCGCCGGGCCCAAAGCGGGACAGCCTTCAGGGCCGGAGAGCCCGCAGCGGAAAGGTCACCGAACCGTCCGGGAGGGTCATCGTGGGGCCGTCGGCGGTGACGACGGCCGTGAATTCGGCCGGGGGCGTTCGCTTCGTGTCAACATCGTCGACGAAAGCCGCCAGCGAAGTCTGCGCCGCCGGAATCTGCCTCTGCCCAAGTTTGACTTCGAATGCGGCCCACCGTCCGTCGTCGAGCTCGACGACAATGTCCGCCTCCCTGCCGGACTTGTCTCGGAAATGGAAGACGCGCCCTCCGAGGGGTTCAGCGAAGACCCTCAGGTGCTGCACCGCCTGCGACTCGAACCACTGGCCCGCGGTCCCCAGATCTTCCATCAATCGCGCCGAAGAGGTCGCGGTCGCCGCAGCGGCGAGGGCCGGATCGACGAAGTGCAGCTTCGGGGACGTTCGCACCGCGTAACGAGACCTCAAGTGCGGAGCCCATGCCGGCTGTTCCTCGACAATGAACAGCCGTTTGAGAGCGTTCATATACGCAACAGCGGTTTCTGCGGACAACGACTGCCCTGAAACGTCCTTCGCAATGGTGGCGAATGAGGCCTCAGTCGACACGTGCCGGGCCAGAGACCGAATGAAGGCGCGCATCCGCAAGGGATCTCTCCGCGGCTCTCCGTCCAGGCGGCCGACGTCGATGTTGATGATGTCGTCGACGTAGTCTCGAAGGTGGCGCTGCGCTTGGCGAACCGTCAGATTGCGGTCTCCTGGCCAGCCCCCGTGCACCAGCGCGTCCAACGCCTCGCGCACGCTCGTACCCGAATCCAGCGTCGGCTTAGGGTCATGACCGTCGAACAGCCCGGCAAGCGAAACACTGCCGTCACCCAAGCCGCGCTCGAACAAAGTCATCGGACGCAGGCGGATCCGCGACAGCCGATGCGCGCCTGAATGACGGGCAGCGTCCTCCGCGGGAACCGCCGAGCCAGTGAGGATAAATTGCCCAGGGGCCCTGCGCGAGTCGATCTCACGACGCACAAGGTTCCACAGCGACGGTTCGACCTGCCATTCGTCGATGAGGCGCGGCGCCTCACCCGCCAGAACCAGGGATGGATCGACGTCCAAGGCGGCACGCAGCTGGGGCAACCCGGAGTCGAGCGCCACCTCCGAGGACGCATGCCGGCGTCCGGTCATCGTCTTGCCGCACGCCCGAACACCCTCGAGAAGAACACCGCCCGAATAGCCGAGAGACTCTTCAACCATCCGGTCTGCGACTCTTGGCAGATAGTTCTTTTGAGCCGCCATTATCCAGCCCTCCTCCCAAAAGGATTCAGCTCTAATCCGACATTTGGCGTCATTCTAACCGGTCATTTAGCGTCATTTTAGCCCGTTATCTGGCGTCATTCCAACCCGACATTTGGTGTCATTCTAACCGGCCGTTTGGAGCCGCTTCGCAGCGACGGCCGGGGACATTCCACGCAGCCGGGGCGCGCGCCTCCGGGCGGGGACATTTCTGTGCGGCCGGAGGCGTTCGACGCCGTCGGCCATGAGCAGGTCCTGCCCCGCCAAGGTGAAGTCGTAGTCGAGCCGGGAAACGAGCTTGACGGCAGCTGGGTCCGTGAAGCGCGGCCGGTCGGAGAGCGTGTGCTACGCCCTGGCGTGGAGGGTCAGCAGCATCGTCTTGCTGACCTCACGAGTCGAGGTGGTCCAGCAGCGTGGGGATGAACTCTCGGTAGTACTGGAAGACACCGCCGTGTCCTGCCTCGGGGTAGATGACCAGGGTGCTGCCGGAGATTCGCCGGTGCATGTCCTCGGACAGCGGGGTCGGGACCATACGGTCGTGGTCCCCGTTGGCGATCAGTGTGGGGGCCGTGATCCTGGACAGGTCGTGTGGCTGCTGGCGACCCCAGGCCTTGATGGCGGCGATCTGAGTGCGGAAGGCTTTCAAGGTGACCGGGGTGTCCCGATCCATGACTCGTTCGTGAATCCGGGCGAGGTAGTCGCGCGCTGCGGCCTTGCCGTCGGGCGTGCGCGGGAAGAAGAGGAACTCCTTGGCGTCGGTGCGGGCAAGCGCTCCGCGCAGCATGTCGAGGTAGACGTAGGCGGCTCCGGTTGGCCGGTCGATCCCCTCGCCTCCTGCGGGACCGGTTCCGGCCAGGACGAGCCGTCGGACCAGGTTCGGGGCGTCGAGAGTGACCTGCTGGGCCACGAAACCTCCCAGTGAGAAGCCCATGAGGTCGATCCTGGTCAGACCGAGTTCGGAGATGAAGGCCCGTGCAGCACCGGCCATCCCCTTGATGGTTCGCGGGACGTTTCCGGTGGAGGAGCCAATGCCCGGCAGGTCGACCGCAATGACGCGGCGGCCCTCGGCGAGCGCCTCGACGACGCGGGGGTCCCACTCGTCGAGAGTGGCTCCGAGGTGCGCGAGCAGGACAATAGGTGTTCCGCCGTCGACCCCGAGGTCCCGGTACGCGAAGGACTCTCCTCTCACCCGCAGGCGCCGGGTGGGAGCGGAGGTCCACCGGGTGACGGGCCCGGCGATCATGGCGGTGCTGTTAACCTCAGGCATGAGCGGTGACCTCCTGCTCGCTGGTGGTGACGAGGACCTTGCCCCGAGTCCCGCCGGCCAGCAGCTGGTCGAGCGCTGCGAGGGCCTGATCGAAGGGCAGGATCCGATCGACGACGGGCTGGATGACGCCGTCGTCCACGAGTCCGGCAATGGTTCGCAAGGCCTCTCCGTCCGGTTCGATGAACAGGAACCGGTAGCGCACGCCGAGCTTGCTGGCCTGGCGGCGCACCTTGAAGCTGAGGGCGGACAGAGCGGTCTTGACCATCAGGCCGGCGCCGGCCTGATCGGCCAGCGCCGGATCGGGGGTGCCGGCGATGCCCACCACGATCCCGCCGAGACGCAGGACCTGGAATGACCGTGAGGTGATCTCGCCGCCTTGAGTGTCGACGACGATGTCCACGGGGGTCTCGGCCAGGCGCTGAACGAAGTCTTCGCTGCGGTAGTCGATGACGATGTCCGCGCCGAGGCGCCGGACGGTCTCGGCACTGGAGGCTGAGGCCGTGGTGGCGACAGTGGCCCCCAGGTGCTTGGCGAGCTGGATGACGGCAGAGCCCACTCCGCCGGCGCCGCCATGAACCAGGACCGTCTGGCCCGGCTGGAGACGGCCGATCGTCACAAGCGACTGCCACGCGGTCAGGGCGACGACCGGCAGGGAGGCCGCCTGAGCCAAGGAGACACTCCGGGGCGCGGGGGCGAGGGCGTCGGCGTCGACCACGACGAACTCGGCCCAGGTTCCCATGGCCACCACGCCGGTGTAGCCGTAGACCCGATCGCCAACGGCGAGCTCTGTGACCTGAGATCCGACGGCGATCACCTCGCCGCTTAGCTCTCCTCCCATCACCTTGGGCAGGTCGAGCCGGAAGACGGCCTTGAACTCGCCGGCACGGGTGCGCTCGTCGGCGTGATTGACGCCGGAGGCGACCATCCGCACCAGGACCTGGCGCGGTCCGGGCTCGGGAACGGGCATGTCGACGGCGCTCAGAGGGTGGCCGTACCTCTCCAGGACGAAGGCCTTCATGTGGTGTCCTTCCTGTGCCGCAGCACCAGATATCTAGTTGCATTGTGTTACTACTTGAGTTAACGATATGCTATCCAATAACAGAATGCAACTACTCGGAAGGAGAGCAGGATGATCCCCCAGCCTCGCTCGAACTGCCCGATCAACCGGAGCCTCGAGATGCTCGGCGACCGATGGAGCCTGCTGATTCTGCGAGACATCGTCCTGCACGACCGACGCTCCTTCCGCGAGCTGCTCACCGGCAGCGAGGAGGGCATCAGCGCCCCCGTGCTGTCCCGCCGACTGACCGACCTGGTTGAGGCGGGCTTCCTCGCCAAGAACGAGGTAACCCGCGGCAAGCAGGGGAGGTACTCACTGACCGAGCAAGGCCTGGCGACGGTGCCGCTGCTAATTGAGCTCGGTCGTCTTGGCGCACACATCGACCCGTCAACCGCTCACAACGCCCCCAGATTCGGCGCGGATCCCGACGACCTCACCAGGCGCATCGCCGTCCTACGCAAGACTCATCTCGCCGATTGACACTCACCCCGCAACCGCAACAACCGTGGGGGGGGGATGCCGGCCCACATGGACCTGATTCTCAGCGGCAGGCCTCCGGGGAGGCGTTCTCGTCGTAGCGGGCCACGAGGACCAGGCCGGACAGGGCGTAGGGGCTGCCGATGCTGGGCATGACCTGCACCAGGGCGGCGACTGCCTTCTGGCGGGAGGAGCCGGCCCTGATCGCCCCGGCCACGTGCGGGCGCCGGAGCCGAACAGGGCGATCTCGCCCGGTTGCGCCGGGGAAAAGGCGCCGTCGGAGCGCAGCAGCACCATGCACTCGGGAGCCAGGGCACGGACAGCGCTGAGGTGGTCAACCTCGTAGGCTGTCAGGGTCGGCGGCCGCAGAATGAGCTGCGCGGACAGTGCGGCTGCGATCCAGGCAACGGATGCCGCGGCGCGATCAATTCCCGCTTCCCACACACAGCCGGTATTCCTCGGCGCCGTCGAGCATTGGCTTGGCCGCTTCGGGCACGTACACGCTCAGGCCGCCGTCGCTCACGGAGAGTTCTACGACGCCGTCGTCGCCGACGACGACCGGTTCGTGCCCGCCCACCACGCTGACCCATTTCTTTCCGGCGTGGCGCGCGCCGACGTAGAGGCGCTTGGCGCCGGCCAAACGGTCCGAGAGCACCGCCGCCAGTCCGGAGCCGGGGTGGGCGTCGTCGCCTTCCCGCGCGAAACCGACGACGTCGGGCGCATCGAAGGCGTCATGCTGGGGGCCGTGGGCGAGTGCGCGCCGCATGGTCATGAGCAGGGGAAGCTCGGCGACGGCCGGCAGATCGCCGGTCTCGGGCGTGCCAAAGAGATCGCCCCAAAAGACGCAGGGGGTTCCGGCCTCTCGCAGCAAGATGATGGCGTAGGCCGACGGCTTGAACCACGACTGGACGGTGGAGGCCAACGACTGCCCCGGCTGGGTGTCGTGGTTTTCGACGAATGTGACGGCGCGGGCGGGGTCGGCGTCGACGAGGGTGCCTTCGAAGAGTCGGGAGAGATCGACGTCGCCGTTGGACTTCGAAGCCGCGTGCAGGTGGAAGTGCAACGGCACGTCGAACAGGCTCGTGGACGGGACCGCTTCAAGGTACTCCTTCAGCTCGCCGACGTCGTGGGACCAGTACTCGCCGACGGCGGGAAGGGCGCGTCCGGTGGCTTTGCGAAGTTCGGGCAGCCAGTCGGCGAAGAAGTCCGCGCCGATGTGCTTGACGGCGTCGAGCCGCAGGCCGTCGATGTCGGCGGTCTCGACGTACCAGCGTCCCCATCTGGCGAGTTCGGCCCGCACCTTCGGGTCGGCGACGTCGACGTCGCAGCCCATGAGGTAGTCGTAGTTGCCGAACTCGTCGTCGACGTTCTCGTTCCACTGCTTTCCCTCGAAGAGCCACACCCCCGAAATTCCGCGGGTTTCGTCCCAGTCGGAGCCGTTGAAACACGTCCAATCCCAGGTGAAGTCGGAATAGGCGCCCCCGCGGCCGGGGAATTCGTAGCGCGTCCACGCCTGGATTTCCTCGACCTCGCCGATGGGTCGACGGCGGTCCCCCGGGTCGACGGGCGTGGCGCGCACGGTTTCGACGGCTTCGCCGCCCATGCGGTGGTTGAGAACGACGTCGGCCACCACGGAGACGCCCGCGGCGTGCAGCGCCGCAACGGCCGCGAGGTATTCGTCCTTGGTGCCGTACTTGGTGGGCACGGTGCCCTTCTGATCGAACTCCCCCAAGTCGTACATGTCGTAGACGCCGTATCCGACGTCCTTCACCCCGGCATGCCCCTTGTAGGCGGGCGGGAGCCATATGGAACTGACGCCGCAGGCGGCCAGAAACTCGGCGTTGCGGGCCAGAAGCCGCCAGTGGCTCGAATCCGGAGCCATGTCCCAGGCGAAAGCCTGAAGCAGAAGGGGGTTGACGACGTCGGACGCCCTCTCGTTGTTTGCGCGATCGTTGTTGCCCATGTCTTCGGTCCTTTCACAGCTCGTCGATCGAGTCTCACGTAGACATTACCCGCCGATCCTTTCTAAGAATCCTTGCAGACAGCTGAAGGGAGCTTGATGCGACGGCAGCCGACCAGTCTCGGGGCGCATGAGACGGCGCCCCAACAATGCAAGACGCTTCGCAAAAGGCGGCGGGCTCGACGCTCAGGGAGGCCTTCTCCAGAAGCCTTTGCCAGCCCGAAAGACGCTTTGTTTCGCGCATTCGAAGGGCGTCTTCCTCCCGTGGAAGAACCTTGCGCCGTTGACGCATAGCGAAGAAGCCTTATAGCGTCACCGTATGACGGGAAAAGAAGAAATAGAGCTCCACGAACGGCAGCCATTATGGCCTGCGTGGCTGAGCTGGGCCCTTTCCATAGCGGGCACGCTCATACTTGCCTTCGCGGCGCTGTCCGGCGGAGCCGCAATCCTCTTCTGGAAATTCGAAAGTGAATGCCCCAAGGCAACTGTTGACTGTGTATACGTGGTGCGGCGTCCAGGCCTCCTGTTCCTGGGGATCTTCGCGCTTGTCAGCGTTGCAATCACCCTGCGGAAGATGGTACGTGCAATGCGCAAGCGCGATGTGCGGGAGATGCGAACCGTCCTCGTCCTCCTCTCAGTCACTCTCGCCCTTGCCCTGTCTATATTGGGCGTGCCGTTCCTCGACGCCCTTTTCGACGATCCTTACTTCCCGCCGCCCGGCGGTTGACGCATTCCGGCGGTTGACGCGCCCTGCAGGCACAGCAAATCAACTGGCGGTTGATGCATCCCGGCGAGACTTTCTGTATTCCGGCGAGACTTTCTGCCGATCCCGACGAGAGCAGGACGTTCATCGGCGATTCAGGTGATCCTGATGATCTTCGCGACCCTGGCGACCCCGGCGATCTTCGCGACCTTGGTGACCCCGGTGATCCGATCCCTCGAATGTCACTTCGTCAACGGAAAGAAGATCCACGCGGACCGCCGACAGGGAGATCGGCGCGAAGACTTCGAAAGGGCCTCGGATCTCGGACCCAGAGAGTTCTCCCGCAGTTCGGAGGAGCACTGCGCCGTTGACGCATGGTGAAGAGGTCTTATAGCGTCGCCGCATGACGGAAAAACAAGAAAAAGAGCTCCGCGAACAGCAGCCATCATGGACTGCGCGGCGGATCCGCGCCCTTTCCGTAGCGGGCGTTTTCATACTTGTCGGCGCGGCGGTATCCGGCGGAGTCGCCATTTTCACGTGGCAGTACAAAGACCTTTGCCCCGAGGGCGGAGAGTGCAAAACTCTTGTGTGGCGCCCGGGCCTTCTGTTCCTGGGAATCTACGCTCTCGCGTGCGCCGCGATAACCCTGTGGAAGATGATCCGTGCAACGCGCAATCGCGAAGTGCGCCAGCTCCGAACCGCCCTCGCCCTCCTCGCAGTCACTTTCTCCCTGATTCTGGCCGTCTGGGGCACGTTGCTCATCGATAATTCTTCGCACAAACGGCATGAGTACCGGCCTTCCAGCGACGATCCTTGCGAGGTCTATGACTGCAACCCTTCCAGCGCCACTCCGCCAACGGAGGGAAGCTCCAAATGAGGCCCTCGCAAGGAAAGCGGCAAGCAGCATCATTGTCGAAACCGAATTATGGATGCACAATGTACGTACGCGAAAGGAGTTTCTATGTCGACAACCGCCAAAACACGTCGCATCAACCTTCGCGCCAGCGAACGGAAAGAGGCGGCAATACGCCATGCAGCCGAGTTAAGCGATTCGACGGTTCCAGAGTTCATTTTGAGAAGCGCTGTCGAGCACGCCGAACGAGTGCTCGCGGACCTCCGTCGGTTCACGCTCTCCGACGAGGAGTACTCGCTCTTCCTGGAAGCACTTGACTCGCCGGTCGAAACCGCCAAGTTACGGCGACTATTTGAACGTGAAAGCCCCGTTGGCTCCGAAATCACGTTGCGCGACGATTCATGAACGCAACTCTGCTAGCACCGCGCCGCCTGCAGAAAGAGGATTCGCGTAAGGGCTTCAGATCGGGCGTTGACGAGCTCAACACGTGGTTTGAGAAGTTTGCATGGGAAAATCAACGGAACAACAATGCAGTGACCTACGTCGCATGCACCGATAAGCGTGTTGTGGGCTATTACGCGCTAGCCGCGGGCGGCGTGAGCAAGGCAAGCGTCGACGAGCATTTCGCTATGCGTCGCCCGAGTGACATTCCATGCATATTGCTCGCCAGGCTCGCAGTCGATGAACGTGCAACCGGGCAAGGAATCGGGATGGCAATGCTACAGGACGCTCTTCGAAGAACACTGGCAGCAGGCGAGTCCCTCGGCGCAGCATGCGTTCTCATTCATTGCCGCGACGCCGCAGCGAAGTCCTTCTATATGCACCATGTGGACGCGCTCGCCTCGCCAGCCGACCCACTCCAGCTCATGGTTCCCATGAAGCGCATCGAGGCGCTGCTGGTTGAGCAGGGACAGGATGGCGGATAGGAGCCGGGCGTCAATTCGTTTCCACCTTGCCTCGCCATTTCAACAAAGCAGCGAAACCACGCCCCACATGCTCACACGCCTCCGCTACCGGCCCCGCCGCACGCGCCTGCAGTTTCCCTTTTGCCCTACACCAGCTTCGGAAACCGCAATTTCCCGTCAAAATCAGCACGCTCCCCGCTCAAACTCCGTAAATAACCTACTCTTACGGTTGCAAATTCCCCACTTCAATACCTGCAAACTCCTCACTTCGACGTCTGCAGATTCCTCACTTGAGTTCCTGCGGATTCCCCAACAGAGCCACCGCGCGCCCCAAACTTGCATATAGACTGACGCCATGGACACCAGCAAAGTCACCGGAATCAGCTATTTGCCACGCGCCGTGGACCCGCTCATGATTCGCGTGCTTGACTCAGCTGGTGCAGCCATTCTGGAAGGCCCTCGAGGCTGCGGCAAGACCATGACGGGCCTTGCACACGCGTCGTCCTACACACTGCTAGACACACCGGAGGCCCAAACTGCGGCCGAGATCGATCCGCATCTGCTGCTGGCCGGAGCCTCCCCTCGCCTTCTCGACGAATGGCAACTGATCCCCCAGATCTGGAATCTGGCACGCAGAGAGGTCGATTTTTCCTCCGAACCCGGACGCTTCATCCTCACGGGTTCGGCCGTTCCTGCCGCCGACCCAATCCGGCACACTGGCGCAGCGCGCTTCATCCGAATCCGTCAGCGCACCATGACCTGGGCAGAAAAGGAGAGCAGCCTCGACGACGGCGGAGTGTCGCTAAGCGCGCTGTTCGAAGGCGAGTCACCGCAACCCTCAATGTCCACAGCCCCGCTTGAACGCATTGTCCAGAGCATTTTGCGCCCCGGATTCCCCGGTCTGCTGAACTCTCCGTCGGATATCGCAGCACGGAGCATGGAGAGCTACATCAAGGACATCGCAACCAACGACATCAACAGGCTCGCGAATCTGCGCTCGGAACCCGCAGTCGTCGAACAGCTCATTGCCTCGCTGGCCCGTTCCTCCGCGAGCGAGGTTTCCCAGGCGACGCTGCGCAAGGACATTTCGCGGACTCTCCCCGCGCCTTCCGAGGGCACAACTGCCAAGCTCCTTGAGCTGCTAGAGCGAGTCTTCCTGCTAGAGAAGATCCAGCCATGGGCCATTTCCCTACGGTCCAAGGCTCGTCTGCGCCGTTCGCCCAAATATCACCTGGCGGACCCCGCGCTGGCCGCCGCAGCTTTGCAAGCCGACGCCAACCGTCTGAGCACGGACCTGGAAACGCTCGGTTTCCTCTTTGAGTCCGCAGTTGTCCACGACCTGCTCGTCTACGCGGAGACCTTGGGCGGACACGTACAGCACTATCGCGACTCCAACGGGCGTGAGATCGATGCGGTTCTGACGATGCCTAACGGAAACTGGGCAGCCATCGAGGTGAAGCTCGGCGGCGGGCAAGCACAGCGCGGAGCCGAGAGCCTCGCCTGCGCCGTCGACCAGATCGACGCCGCACCGCCGGCCTTCAAAGCGGTGATCACAGGAACCGGCTTCACTGCGACCCTGCCCGACGGCACAATCACCTTCCCGCTGCACGCGCTCCGGCCTTGAACGCAGCCGCGTCCGACCGGACTCTCCGCGCCGCCGCATGTTGCGTGCCATCACGGTCCGCACGATGCCGCACACGGCGTGCCGTCACGTCCCGCGTTCCATCTTGTCCCGCGCGCCATCGCCTTCCGCCTATGTGTCATCGCATTCTACGCGTCGTCACACGCCGATCAGGGCAAGCGGCACAACGCCGATGCCGTCACGGCGGCGGTAGGCGGCGGTGCCGGCCGCCCACAGCCGTCAGTTCTGCGCCCGCAACGGCAGGCAACCACCACAACTTTCACGTGCGATCCCTAAGTCCATCGAAATAAAAACAAGTGAATGCTGCAAAGGCAACCGTCGTTTTTAACATTGACCAGGACAAATACAACTTGCCATCTGGCGGGCGGGCACCTCCGTTACACTGTTCCCCACGCTGCAAACACATTGTTTCTCTTCCTGTCCCGAAGCCCGCAAACGAATGCTCACACACGAAAGGTGAGCTTCGCTTTGGCTGGACCCGTCGGTGCGCCAAGCATCATTCGTGAGACAATTGGGCAAGCGGGTAGACATCGCCGTATCTCCAGAACTCAAAGCAAAGGAGCTTGAGAAGAAAATGACATACAGCAACGACTGCTCCGGCGAAAGACCCCTGATCGACGCACCGATCAGGTCGTCAGCCGAAGACGATCTTGGACGCGCACCCGTCGCACATGCATTTGCGCGATCAATCTTGGAGCTCGACGCAAGCCAAGGACTCGTTGTAGCAGTAATGGGGCCATGGGGGCATGGTAAAAGTTCTTTTATCAATCTAATGCGCGAAGAGTTCGAAGGGATTCCCAAGGAGTCAGATCCAACGCCAGAAGAGTCAAAAACCAGGAGGGCTCTCACCGTCATTGATTTCAACCCTTGGATGTTCTCCGGCTCGGACCAGCTCGTCGACTTCTTTTTCACTCAAATCGGAGCGGAGCTGAAGGTCAAGAATGAGAGCCGCCTCGGCAAGATAGCTGACTGGTTAGGACAGTATGCCGGAATCCTTAAACCTGCCGCTAAACTCATCCCCCTCCCTGGTGCAAGTGCAGTGGGAGAAGTTATCGCAGCTGGAATCAACGGGCTCGCAGGAACAACGAGTGCAGACCGCAGTGTGCAGGAAATAAAAGACGACATTACCAAAGCACTCAGTAAACTTGAAGAGCCTATCGTGGTCGTCATTGATGACATCGACCGGCTCACTAAGATCGAGATCCGTGAAATCTTCAAGCTTGTTCGTCTGACAGCCAGCTTCCCAAACATCATCTACTTACTGGCCTTCGACAGAGAACGTGTAGAGCAAGCCCTCTCTGAAGATGGTATCTCAGGACGCGCGTATCTTGAAAAGATTGTCCTTCTGAGCTTCGATATTCCTCAAGCATCAGAGAAACTGCTTCGTTCTCGTACAATCGCAGAACTGGAACGCGTCTTGTCTCCCATAACAAACGCGACTCTCGACGAACATCGATGGGCCTCAGCCTACTTGGAAGTGATTGAACCGCTCTTGTCAAACATACGCGATGTGACTCGATACGCGATCTCCGCCAAGCAGACAATCAAGGACCTCGGCGACAAAGTCGATCTTGTCGACCTTCTTGCAATGGAAGCACTCCGTGTTTTCCGTCCTGAAATCTTCCGGCGTCTTCCTACACTTCGAAATGAACTTGCAGGCGCAGGCGTCATCGTGGGAGGTGCAGGTAAGCGAACCCGTAAAGGCATCGAAGAAATGTTCAAAGATTCGGGCGATGAAGGGAATCCGAGTGCTATCGAATCGTTGCTGAATGAATTTCCCGGTAACGAAACTGTTGTAGCTCTTCTCGCGTACGTATTTCCCGCTTCACAACACGATCACATGTCCGAGCAGCTTAATACTTGGCGGACCGAACGTCGAATGGCCCATATCGACTTTCTTAACCTCTACTTTGACCGAGTCATGCCGGACAGTCTCGTCGCGTTCCGATACTCTGAATGCGCTGTTAATCTTCTAAACGACAGAAGGTTAATTGAGAGCTATCTGACTAAATTGCCCCCCGAAACGCTTGAAGACGCCATAGACGGTCTTGCCTCCTACGAAACAAAATTCACCGACGACATGGTTATCCCGGGATCTATCACGCTACTGAATCTGATCGACACCATTTCAAAGAAGAAACGACGGAGTTTATTCGACATCGCAGGCGGGTTTGCTGTCAGACATGTTGTCATCGCACTTCTTCATCGCGTAGACAAAGAGGAGGAGCGGGAAAAATTTGTTTCACAGATTCTTGAGGGACTTGAGACATACTCTTCTAAACTTTACCTCATTGAAACTATAAGATATAGTAATTTGGGTGAAAAAGGACTCGTTAGTGAGACGTTCGCGGAGCAGATCTATGCAGATTTTGTCCAAACACTTCAGAACACGCCACCAAACAAGCCATCGCGCGAATGGAACGCCGGACCGATTTACTATGAGGTTGCGATAAACACGGGTGAGGCTCCGCTCAGTCCCAGTAACGATCCCGTTCTACTGCAATCAGTGCTTTACTCGCTTAGGTTTACCACATCGTCGCAGTCATTAGATCCTTTACAAGATCAGTCGAAAGATCGTCTCGACTGGGACAAGCTCGTAAAACTATTCGGGTCTGAGGACAAAGTAAGGACAGCTCTGCTTAACATCCGCGAGAAATTAGGTGATGACGAAGTTTTCCGGCTTGCCGATAGGTATCTACAAGGTTGGGAACCAGATCCTTCCTAGATGAACCTCTCGCAAGCCAACAAGATAAGAATCAAGCTGACGCTAGTCGTTCCTCTTCGGAAGAAGAGTAGAAATCACCTTTACTTTTAAAACAGCGATACTTACACTTCTAGCTACGCCGTTGCTCTTGCGTCTTCTGTCTGAGGGCAGTTAGTGACCTCGTAGTTTCCCAAATCGGCGCTGCAGCTCTTCACTCCATGTTGACAGTCAATGCTCCCCGTTTGCTTCAGGTGCTTCAGGTCAAATTTCCATCACAAACACACACGCGTAAAGAAACTCGGCAACCCCAGGAAAAGCTCGGGTTCCAACGCCAGCCAGCGAGCTCGAATCATGCAAATAGCAGAACTTGAATCAGGCAGGTCGCAGGATTTGAATCACGTAAATTGCAGGAAGGAAATCCCGGGATAGGCAGAGAGACCGCCGCCGCTTTTGTGCAGCTGTGACTGTGGCGCCTGTTCCCCATCTCGATGTTCTGTTCTGGCTCTATTCCGCGGTAAACGCGGCACAGACAACGCCGGCAGCATTGATAGTGCCTGCCGCTTATCCGTCGATAGACAAAGAATGGCATACGAAGGACCTGCCCGGCTACAGCCGAGCAGGTCCGAATGCTGCTGAAAATCTACAGCATCACGGCGGCACAGACAAAAGCGGCTTCACGGCTGGGGCAAAAGCCGTTTTCGCAACGGAGACAGGATCAGTTTCTCTTCGACCGCCCCTAGTGCTGGTCAAGGTCCCCGAGCGATTCGGCGGACCGCAATGCCGCAACGGCGACATATCGTTGACGTCGAACCCAGGCGCTCCCCCGCCCGGTGCGTTGATTGGCAAGTTCGGAACTGAGCGTCACATGCCCGTCCCTGCGACCTCGCTCGTCCTGCTGCGTCAGAAGGAAGAGTTGATACTCGTTGTCTGTCCATCCAAGGCCTCGACTCGCTTTGATGACGTCCGCGATGCGCTCGTCACGCGAGGATCCCGACCTGCGCCGACGCTCAATCTCCTCCGGAGTCCACGGGACAGGATCGATGCGCTCTAGAATCTTGGGCACTTCGCGTTGCAGAGCGCCGTCGGAGTAGAAGCCCATGTGGCTCACCCGTCGGAAGGAACGACCGGATTGGCATATATAGACGCCGTGCCCCTGGTAGAAAGTCCATGCATCCTTTGCGGGCACTATGACGGCTATCGACTCGGCGGCATTAGGTCTCTCGTCCAGAAGCGCCGGGACACGAGACAACCCGTAGACCCAAGCCTCCAGCTCAGGATCGATCCACCGCAGCAGATCCATAGCCTGTTCAAAGCGCTCTTCGAGAGGCAAGTCGAAAATCGCTTGATGGTGCGCTATGCGATTACGCAGCGTTCGCAACGCCTGAACGCTCTGCTTGACTGTCTTCCGCTCAAATCCCTGAGGACGGTGGGGAAAGGCATAGACGAGGTGCCGCCGGAAAAGTTGCTCGTAAGGTTTGCCAAAAACGGCGTCCCAGATCCCAAAGGTCATCGAGGCGAAAACCTTGTCACGCGCAGCTGCCTTTGCCCTGTCGCCAAGGTGCTTCCATGCCGTTCGATAAAAAACAAGGTCTTCGTCTTTCAGGAAAGTGGAACTGGCGAACCACCAACCGTTGCGTACTTCAGTTCGGGCGCTCTCCGTCACTTCAAGCGGCCTGAGAATCTTGTCAATCGCATTTCTCAGCGCAACCTCGACATGGGAGACGACCTCGAAGAAGGCGGCGGAGATCGCAACATTCCATTCGTACAACTCGCGGGCAGCCTCGATGTCCCGGTTCGCGGCAACCATGTACTCGTTAAACCGCTCCTGGGTGACCCAACCAGTTAGATCCATACCACTCTTCCTCAAACGTCGGTCCGTTCTGGGCTATACTTGTGTTACGTAAGCGCCCTAGAACGGCCTCTGGTCCTTTTGCAGATTACGCCGCTAGGGCGCCTTCATGCCCTTGGCCAAGAGGCTTTCCGCGCTTGGGTCACACATTGAACCGGAACTCCACGACGTCGCCGTCGGCCATGACGTAGTCCTTGCCCTCCATGCGGACGCGGCCGTGGGCGCGGGCCTCGGCGAGGCTGCCGTACTCGACCAGGTCGTCGTAGCTGACGATCTCGGCCTTGATGAAGCCGCGCTCAAAGTCAGTGTGGATGACGCCGGCGGCCTGAGGCGCGGTCCAGCCCTTGTGGATCGTCCAGGCGCGCGCCTCCTTCTCCCCCGCCGTCAGGTAGGTCTGCAGGCCGAGGGTGTCGAAGCCGACCCGCGCCAGCTTGTCGAGCCCGGACTCGTCCTGCCCGGAGGCCTCGAGCATTTCGCGGGCCTCGTCGGGCTCCAGCTCCACGAGCTCGGCCTCGAACTTCGCGTCGAGGAAGATCGCCTCGGCCGGCGCCACGAAATCGCGCAGCTCGGTCTGCATGGCCTCGTCGGCCAGGCCGGCGTCGTCGGTGTTGAAGACGTAGATGAACTTCTTCGTGGTCATCAAGCCGAAACCGCGAAGAATGGCAGGGTCGAGGTCCGTGCCGTGCGCCGAAAGCACCTTTCCCTGCTCGAGCAGCTCGAGGGCGGCCTTGGCCGTCTCCAGCACCTCCTTGGGCGTCTTCTTGCCGGTGACTTCCTTGGTCAGGCGCGGGATCTGCTTCTCGAGCGTCTGCACGTCGGCCAAGACGAGTTCCGTGGTGACGGTTTCAATGTCGTCCTTCGGGTCGACGCGGCCTTCGACGTGGACGACGTCGGGGTCGGCGAACGCGCGCGTGACCAGGCAAATCGCGTCGGCCTCGCGGATATTGGCCAGGAACTGGTTGCCCAGGCCCTCGCCTTGAGAGGCGCCGCGCACGATCCCCGCGATGTCGACGAAGCTGACCGTAGCGGGCACGACCTTCGCCGAGTGGAACAGCTCGGCCAGCTTGTCCAGCCGCGCGTCCGGCAGCGGCACGACGCCGACGTTCGGCTCGATCGTGGCGAACGGGTAGTTTGCAGCCAGAGCCGTGGCGCGGGTGAGGGCGTTGAACAGGGTCGACTTGCCGACGTTGGGCAGCCCGGCGATTCCGATAGTCAATGACACGGATCGATTCTACCGGCACGCGAAGCCGCTCGCGCGGGCAAGCGGCACGAACGGCGATTGCCCCGCCTGGGTACCCGCCGCCTCGCCTACATGTCCGCGATGGCCTCCGGAGATTCGGGCAGGATTTGGCCGCCGTCCACGACGATCGCCTGGCCCGTGATGTAGCGGGCGCCGTCGGAGGCGAGAAAGGCCACGGCCTCGCCGACGTCCCGCGGCTCGCCAAGGCATCCAAGCGGAACCGCGGCGGCCATCCGCCGCATGTACTCCTCGCCCAGCGCGACCAGGCCCGGCGTGACGACGTTGCCCGGCATGACCGCGTTGATAGTGATGCCGTCTTTCGCCAGCTCCATCGCCGCCGAGCGAACGAAGCCCATCTGCGCGGCCTTCGTCGCCCCGTAGCGCGACCAGCCCGGATATCCCGTGACGTTGCCTGTGATCGACGAGGTCACCACCACGCGTCCGCGCCCGGATTCTCTCAGCGCCGCCGCAGCCGCCTGGACCATGTGGATCGTGCCAGTGACGTTAACGCCGAAAATCGCAGAAATGTCCTCGTCGGCCATGTCCGCAATGCGAACCTGCGGATAAACGCCAGCATTCGAGGCGAGCACGGACAGCCCGCCGAGGTCGCCCGCCGCGCGGGCCACCGCCTCGTCGCACGCTTGACGATCCCGCACGTCCAGCGGATATGCGGGAAAGCCGGCCGCACGGGCCTCCTCGCATTCGGCGTCGGTCAAGCCGGTGACGGCGACCGCCGCGCCGCGTTCGCGCAAAACCTCGGCGATCCCGCGTCCGATTCCGCTCGTTCCGCCCGTCACCAAGGCCGTGCGCCCTTCGAGCAAGCGGCCGCCCGACAACCGCCCCTCCGTCGATTCGCTCATCGCGCCCTCCTTTGTTGCGCTTCGAGGATTGCCGCCTCACGAAGCTTGCCGCCCTTGAAGCTCGCTTTCCTTCGAGGACAGTCGCCCTTCGAAGATTGTCTCGCTTCCAGGCTACTTCTTATCCCGACTGGGGCGCGGGAAGGAGCCGGGAGTGCGGGGCGGCGAGGAGCCGCCGGACGGGGACGAGTCGCACTAGTCCTCGCTGCCAGCAACGTTGACGCGGGCCGCCCCGCCAGACGGGGACGAGTCGTCTGCTGCGATGGCGCGCAATAATTACAATGTGGGCCGCTCCGCCGGACGGGGACGAGTCAGGCGGAGACAAACAGAGCCGTGAGCGCCGCGCCGCCCGTCGCAAGGCTTATCCAGAAGAGCGAGACGAACGGCTCAGTCGATCGTCGAATTTCGTCTGTCAGCCCCCTTATATGCGCGTCAGCGCCCTCCTCCGCCCAGCCGCGACTGGATCAGGACAGTCGGGCCCTCAATGCGCGTCAGCGCCCTGCTCAATGCATGTCCCGGAAGTCTATTAGGCGCGAAAAGGCTCTGACAAAGACGCGATCCGACGGGAACGCGATGAGTCTGCGAGAAATCACATTCGAACGGCTTCGCAAGATAGCTTTGCCCATCTGTGCAAAATAGCTTTATGAGACACTCGGAGATTGCCATCCCTTTCCCAAGCGGAGTCTACGTACCCCTCCTCCTGAATCGTTGATTTTTCCTTGCTTTTGAGCTTCTAAGCCAGTTGGTTCGCCCAGCTGGCCGCGAAACGTGCGCACACGGCCACAGCAGCGACTAGAAAGAACTTTGCGCCGCACATCACCACATTTTTCCCGAACGGCACGCCACCCGCAGGCCGGCGGGCAACGTCCGTCGGCAACATCGCCCAGCCTCCGACGTCGGACGCCGTTACGTTTCCTACATTTTTCAATCGATCTTAAGCGCCTACAATTCCTTGAAAACAAAGAGGAAAGTCGAGCATATGGGTAGTAAAACACCCCCTGCACGGTTGCGTCGCGATAACATTCTTATAACAATGGTTTCAAAATAGCACGTGATTGAGTTGCAACCAAACTCATTCGAACTGCACCACCACGCAATGAGGGAGAACAATGAAACGAATCCACATCACGCTGCCGCGTCAGGTAACGGTTTCAGTCACTGCGGGTCTTCTTTGCATCAGCGCCCTCGCCGGGTGCCGAACGTCGGCGGACGAGCCGGGGGCATCGGCTTCGGGATCCACTGCGGCGTCGGAGGCGACGAGCACCCAGGCTCCGCAGGCGGACGGAGCGGGCGGCAAGAACGCGACGTCGGCGCCTGCCGATTCAAAGGATGCCGGAGGGAGCTCGCAGGCGACCGGAGGCGGCAACGGCGCGACGTCGGGCGGCTCCGCCGACAACGTCAATCAGGCGAACGCCGACCTCCCGGCGCCTTCAACCGGGAACAAGCGGATCGGCAATTATGACGTCCCCAAGACGAACGTCGCCTGGGTGGCAACCGACGGCAAGGACTCCAACGACGGAACCGAGTCCAAGCCGTTCGCCACCTTCCAGAAGGCGCTCAGCACGGTGAAGGACGGCGGAACCGTCGTCGCGAAGGCCGGCACTTACCGGCCGGACCCGATCGACGTCACCAAGAAGAACATCACGATCCAGTCGGCGCCGGGGGCGACCGTTTGGCTCAAGGGAAGCGAGGTCGTCGACAAAGCCAAGTGGAAGAAGCAGGGCTCGGCTTGGGCGGCCACGGGCAACTTCCACAACTTCTGCACCGTCTGCACGGTCAACCAGGACCCCAAGCAGGAAGGCATGGCGGCCTACCCCGAGCAGGCTTTCATCAACGGCAAGGCGCTCCGCCAGGTCGCTTCCAAGGCCGAGGTGAAGGAGGGCACCTTCTACGTCGAGGACAAGACTCCTACGACCCTCAAGGACCCCAAGAACAACAGCAAGGGCTTCAACGTCGGCAAGCAGGACGCCATCACCTACTACGTCGGTTCGGATCCCACAAACGCAACCACCGAGGTTTCGAAGAACGCCAGGGCCATCACAGTCAGCGCCGAGGGTTTCAACCTCAAGGGAATCAACGTCGCCCAGTACTCGCCGGTCCAGTCGTGGAAGCTCCAGAATGACCCCGTGTTCAAGGACAAGGCGGGCGCAGTCGCGGTCTTCATCGCCGGATCGAAGTCGACCGTCGTCGATTCGACCTTCACGCAGGTCTCGTCCGGCGGCGCATTGGGCTTCAGCGACTCGCACGGCTCGCGCGCGGCCAACAACCGCTTCGTCGACAACGGCGGCGGAGCCGCGGGCGCCAACCGTTCGGACGACATCGTCTACGAAGGCAACTACTTCTCCAACAACAACACGGCGAAGTTCCGCATCCACGATTGCTTCGCCTACTGCACGATCGCGGACATCAAGGTGACGCACACCAACAGAACCGTTTTCCGAGGCAACGTCGTGGATTACTCGGCGGCTCCGCGAGAGGCTTCCAAGGCGTCCGAACGAACGACGACCTTCCCGGCTTTCTGGTGCGACGAAGGATGCATCGATGCCAAAACGGTCAACAACTTCTTCACGAACGTGGGAACAGCCGTCTTCTACGAGGTTTCCAGCGGAGGGGTGATCGCCTCGAACGTCGTCGAAGGGTCGAACACCGGCATCTCAGTTGGCGGAACTGACAAGGTGAAGGTGTACAACAACACGGTATCGCGCACCTACCGTCCGATCTACATCTACGAGGACGCGCGGTATGACGGTTGCAACTCCCGCGAGAAGAACAGCGAAAAGTGCGTGTTCCCCGAAGAATGGTCGACAAAGCACCGTCTGAGCTGGAACACCACCGGCGTTGAGGTCTACAACAACATCCTCTCGTCCCGGGCTTCCAACGGCCCCAAGGACGCCACGAACGTTCCGCTGGCCATGCCTGTCTACCTTGACGGCGCCAAGAACACGAACGGCAAGGAAATCTTCTCGAATCAGATGTTTGCCGGCTTCGACTACAACGTCTATTACAGGAGCAACCAGTCCAACGAGCCGATCGTCATGAACTGGGACCTTCCGTCAAAGGATCCCCATGAGGGACCCATGGACGTCAAGTTCGCGAAGGCCGCCGACATCTCCAAGGATTCCAACGCGGGCAAGGCCGTCAAGGGGATCGAAACCCACGCTCTCGACACCTTCGGCTCCCGGGCGCAGAATCCCTACTTCGTCAAGGAGGCCGACTCTAACAGCGCCTACAACCAGAGCAACTACAGCCTCAAGGAAGGAAGCAAGGCCCGCGGCAGCGGCAAACCCCTTCCCGAGGACGTCGCCAAGGCCATCGATCCGTCGGGCAAGACGGTTGTCGCCGGAAAGGCCGTGGACCGCGGCGCTCTGGTCAACGTCAAGATGAACGCGGCAAAGAAGTGACGACGCGTGGCCGGCAGATTGACGCGTCGCTGCGGATCGAAACGCGAGGCGATTCGACGAACGGCCAATTCGAACGGCTGCTCGTTTGCCGCCGAAAGCACATCGACGCCGAGTGAACGAATCTGACGAAACCCGCGGGCGCCGCACACTGTGAAGGTGTGCGGCGCCCGCTTTTTGACGCCTTCCTGCTCCGCGCCTTCGGCCGGAGCCTTCGCCGGCGCATTCTTCGGGCCGTGGACCGACGCTCTTTCCCCGCACTTGCGTTGCCCGCCGGTTTCTTTGTCCGACGGACCGCCTATCGGCTCGTTTCGAGCGCTTTCGCTACGGCGACGTCGGGTGCGTCGCCGTAGTCGAGGCGATTCATGTAGACGTGCGCGACCGCGCCGAGAGCCAAAGGCAAGAGAATGCCGAAGCGCAGGCCCCACCCGTCTGCGATCACGCCGATGAGCGGACTCGTCGCCAAGTTTCCCGCCCGCATGAACCAGCCGACGAAGGTCAGCGCGCTTCCCTCGCGGAAGCCTGGCGCGGCGTCGGCCGCTGCGTAAACGGCGGGGACGATCGTGGCACTGCCGAAGCCCGCCAAAGCGAAGGCGGCGAGCGAGACCACCGCGACGGGCGCAGCGGCAGCAGCCGCAAATCCGATGGCCGACAGGAGAAAACCGGCCCGGGCCACCGGGACCCGGCCCCAGCGGTCGACCATCGGATCGCCCAGAATTCTCCCGACGAACTGCGCGGCGACCATGATGACGTAGGCGATTCCGGCGTCGGCGGCTTTCCACCCCACGGGGCCAGCGAAGAAGTTGGCGCTCCAGTCGTTGCCGACGATCTCGATCTGAATTCCGGCAATTCCTATGAGGGCGAGGGGAACCAAGGTCAGAAAACGAGCGCCGAGAAAACCGCCATGGGCGTGCTCCGCCCGGGCCCGCTGGGGGTCGGCGTCGTCGGGAAGCTCGGATAGACGGACGGCCGCAACGGCGACGCACAAAAGCGCGAGAGAGGCGCCTAGCGTGTGAATCCACAGGGGCACGCCCAAAGCCGCCAATCCCGTGCCGAGAAGGCCGCCTACGATGCACCCCGCGCTCCACAGAGCGTGGAGCGAATTGATGACGGTTCTCCCGTACGCCGCTTGAATCCGCATGGCATGGCGATTTTGTGCCATATCGACGATGGCGTCCGAGGCTCCCGCAATGAACAGGCAAGCCCCGAAAAACACGGGGCTTTTCAGTTCTACGGACACGCCGGCAAAGCCGATGGCCGCGACGAGCGCAACCGTCCACCACAGCGACGACGACAACGCCCCCATCTTGCGGATGAAGTAAGCAGGGAGGTTCGCCGAGCACATCGACCCCACGGCCGAAACGATTGCCAACACGCCGAACTCGGTGTTGGTCAAGCCCAAGGCGCTCTTCACCTCGGGAAACCGCGGCAGTATTCCCGCAAAGATCGCACCGTTGGTGAAGAAGAACAGGGAGATTCCGGCTCGCGCGCGTCTCTTGGCGGCGGATTGGCCTCGTTCAGCCAATCGACGCTTGCGGCCCGGTTTGGATGTCCGGCTCGTTTTCGTCGTCGGGTTCGCTTCCGACGCTCGACTTGGTTCGGACATCGGGTTCCGGTCCGGCGTCGGTCCTTGCCCCGGCGCCCGACGATCGCGGCTGCGTTCCTTCACGCGCCGATTGTATCGAGGGCGCGGCGCGAGCGCCGTTCGACTAGCCGAGCGGCAGGCTGCCTTTGGGCTGAACGCGACCGTTCCGTCGAGCGGATCTCGGACGGCGTCGGCCTGACGTCTGCCCGGAGGTGGAGACGACCGGCCGAAAAGCGTCGGAGACTCGTGCGATGATCGATTCATGCAGATTCCAGCATTGCTCCTCGTGCTTCTCCTTCTTGCCGTTTTCGGTTCTGGATTCGGCCTCGGCCACTACGTTTCGGTGGACCGGAGGCGCAGTCAAAACGATGAGGACTCCTCGCATCACAGGGCGGAGCTCGGGCTGGCCCAGGCGGACGCCACGCGATGGCAGGCGGCGGCCGCCGAAGCGACCGGCCGAGCGGACGTGCTCGAACGCGAAAACGTCGAGCTCTCCCAGCGAGCCCGAAACGAGCAGGCTCTCCTGAGGATGATCGAACCGCTGTCCGCAAGGCTCAAAGACATGACCGAGAGGGTCGCATCCATGCAGGCCAATCAGGCTGCGCAGGATGCGGCTGTGCGCGAGCAGCTTTCGGCGACGGCCTCGGCTCACCGGGAACTCGCCCGGGAGACGACGTCGCTGCGTGCCGCCTTGACGTCCGTCTCCTCGCGGGGAACCTGGGGCGAGGTGGAACTGCGGCGCATCGTCGAGTCCGCGGGGATGCTCAAGCACACCGACTTCTCCGAGCAACAGAACGTTGCGACGACGAACGGGGCCGGCGCGTCCGCAGCGCGCCCCGACATGACGGTGCATCTTCCGGGAGGCGCGCACATCGCCGTCGACGCGAAAGTTCCCCTCACGGCACTGCTCAAGGCACAGGAGATCGAAGGAACCGACCAGTTTTCCGAGGCTCGGCGTTCGGAGCTCGTCGCCGAGCACGCGCGGGCGGTTCGGGCTCACGTCAAAGAGCTCGCCAAACGCGACTATCCTGCCGAGTTTCCGGGCTCCCCCCGGATCACCGTCATGTTCCTCCCAACGGAGTCGCTTTTGTCGCAAGCCTTGGCCGACGATCCGACCATTCTAGAAGACGCTCTCAAATCCGGAGTCGCCCCGGCCACTCCAAGCTCCCTCCTCGCGCTCCTGCGGTCCGTGGCGGCAGTTTGGTCCTCGGCCCGGGTGACCGAGGAGGCCCAGGAGATCCTCGCCCTCGGCCGCACCCTCGTCAAAAGGATCGGGACGGTGGCCAACCACGTCGACAAACTCGGGGGCTCGCTGCGTTCGGCCGTCAGCAACTACAACAAGACGATCGCTTCGCTCGACAGCAGGCTGATCCAGACGGCAAACCGATTCGAATCGATCGAGACGAGCATCGAAACGCCGCAGACGCTCGACGGCGAATCCGCGCACGTCCGCTCGTTCACCGCTACGGGAATCATCGACGAACTTGAAGATTAGGCAGCGGGCCTGGTCAGAGGTACTTGCTCGCCTCTCGAACGGCGAGGGCTGCCATGTCCCGCCTGTGTTCCGCGATGAATGCGCGGACCCACTCGGGATCCGTTTTCGAGTAGTCCCGCAGCGCCCAGCCTATGGCCTTGTCGATGAAAAACTCTCCCGAGCCGAGGTTGGCCTCGATGATAGACGAAAGCAGTTCGACGTCGGTGCTTTCTTTGCGTTGAAGCTGATGGTCGATCGCCAAACGTCGCACCCACATGCTCTCGTCGCGCGCCCACTTCAGGATCAGCTCGCGGCCCTCGCACGAATGTGCCTCGGAGGACCGTGCAACGACGCTTCCCACCGTCGCGTTGAGCGAATCGACCGTGTCCCACCACGGCTTCGTCACGGCCAGGCCGCGGATCCTCGGCAGGTCCGCGACGGTCAGAAGACGGTTCACCTTCCTCAGGTAGTCGGCGGCGACGTACTGGAACTCGCGCTCCTCGGCCCGCCAACAGACATCGACGAAGTCCCAGTCGAGAAGGCGCTCCTTCTTTGCGGCGTTCAAGAACGGCCTCGAAATCTTGCGGCGGGCCGGGGTTTGCACGCCGAGGTAGCGAAACTGGTCGCGCATATAGGCCGCCATCTGCGCGGCGCGTTCGCCGTCGGCGGCAGCCCTCAAATCCGCGAACAAGCGGCGAGCGAGCTCTGCCGTCTCCGGCGTCGGGCTCGCGGAACGTTCCCCCTTCACTGCGAAACGCCCGTCCTCTCCGTGCGCTCACGCGCTCTTCCGGCGCGTTCACGCACCTTGTGGGGGCGGTCCGGCTGGACGCCCGTCGCTTTGAGATCGGCGCGAAGATTCTTCGGCAGGGAGAAGCGGATGTCTTCGGAGGCAGTCTGCACCGGGTCCACCTGAGTGAAGCCGATCTCTGCCAAGCGCTCGACGACGTCGCGCACAAGAATCTCGGGAACGGAGGCGCCGGACGTCAATCCGACGGTCTGCACCCCCTCCAGCCATTCGTCTCGCACTTCCTCGGCGCGATCCACGCGATACGCCTTGCCGGCGCCCGCTTCGAGGGCCACCTCGACCAGTCGCACGGAGTTCGAGGAATTCGCGGATCCGACGACGATGACCGCGTCGCATTCGGGCGCCATCGCCTTGACCGCGCCTTGGCGGTTCTGCGTCGCGTAGCAGATGTCGTCCGAGGGCGGATCGACGAGGTTCGGGAACCTCTCGCGCAGGCGCCTGACCGTTTTGAGCGTCTCATCGACCGAAAGGGTGGTCTGGGAGATCCACACGACCTTCTCGGGGTCCCGCACCTCGATGCCGTCGACCTCTTCCGGCCCGTTGACGACCTGAATGTGTTCGGGGGCCTCGCCCTGGGTGCCCTCGACCTCCTCGTGGCCCGTGTGGCCGATGAGCAGAATGTCGTAGTCGTCCTTGGCGAAACGGACGGCCTGCTTGTGGACCTTCGTCACCAGAGGGCAGGTCGCGTCGATCGTCTGAAGGCTGCGCGCGGCGGCCTCGGCGTGAACCGCCGGCGAGACCCCGTGCGCCGAAAAGACGACCCGTGCGCCTTCGGGAACCTCCTCCGTCTCGGAGACGAAAATCGCCCCCCTTCGCGAAAGGGTCTCCACGACGTACTTGTTGTGGACGATCTCCTTGCGGACGTACACGGGGGCTCCATAGAGCTCGAGGGCCTTCTCGACGGCGTCGACCGCGCGATCGACGCCCGCGCAGTACCCTCGCGGCGTGGCGATGAGGATCCGGCGCCCGTCCTTTCCGGGAACAGAGGGGATCCGGTCGGGGAAAGCCGAGGCTCCCGCAAGGGAAACCGCCTTCTCCCCTGGAGTGGCCGACGCTTGTTGATCATTCACGTGTCTAGGGTAGTGCGCCGCGGATATCGAGCGCGAGATGAGCGGAATGGGAACTAGGGCACAGCAAAAAATGGGAACTAGGGCACAGCCCTGCGCTTCACGCCTGTGAAAAAATTTCGCTATGGCGCAAAAAATTCCGGTGCCGGAGGAGCTTCCCCAGCTTGCCGCCCAGACCACCCCCGATCGGCCGTGGCCGCTGCGCGTGCTGTCGATGAAGATTCGGGAGTACGTCGCCGCCATGTCACGCCTGTGGGTCGAGGGAGAGGTCATCACGCTTCAGCGCCGCCCCGGGGCAAAAGTCCAGTTCTTCACCTTGCGCGACCTCGAAGCCAACGTTTCTATCACGGTCAAGATCATGGCCTACCTTCTTCCCGCGACGATTGAGCCCGGCAGCCGGGCGGTGGTGTGCGCCAAACCGGACTTTTACGAGGTCAACGGCAGCCTTTCGCTGTGGGCGGACGAGGTTCGCCCCGTAGGGTTGGGCGACATTCTGGCCAGAATCGAACAGCTGAAATCCCGGCTCGCCGCCGAAGGGCTGTTCTCAGCCGAGCGCAAAACGAAGGTTCCTTTCCTTCCCGGGAAGATCGGGCTCATATGCGGGCGCAACACCAAAGCGCGCGAGGACGTCCTCGTCAACGTCCTCGGCCGCTGGCCTGCGGCGCGGTTCGATGTGCGCGAGGTCAGGGTGCAAGGAGAAGGCGCCGTCGAAGCGATGATCGAGGCGCTGGAGTCACTTGAGGAAGCACCCGGCGTCGACGTCGTTGTCTTCGCACGCGGCGGGGGGAGCGTTGAGGATCTCCTTCCCTTCTCCGACGAGAGACTCGTGCGCGCGGTCGCAAAGGCAAAGAAACCGGTCGTTTCGGCGATCGGGCACGAGGGCGACAGCCCCATCCTCGACCTCGTCGCAGACCTGCGGGCATCGACGCCCACCGACGCGGCAAAACGCATCGTCCCCGACGTCGCCGAAGAGCTGGCGACGATCGCCGAGGCGGCCCGTCGCGGCCGATCCGCCGTGCAGGCGGGCCTTGACCGGGCACAAAGCGAGCTCGACTCCATTCGCGCGCGGCCCGCTTTGGCCTTCCCCGAAACGATCGTCGACATGCGCGAAGAGGATTTGCTCTCCCTTACCCGATGGATGCGGACGCACGTCGATCGCGCGATCGCAGACGCGGCGGGCGAACTCGCCGCAACCGTCGCAAACCTGCGGGCTCTCTCCCCCCGGGCCACTCTCGACCGCGGGTATTCAATCCTGCTCTCTGAAGGGTCCGTCGTTTCAAACGCCGCGGCCGCCCGCAAAGGCCAAGAGGTTGAAGCGATCCTCGCGCGGGGCCGTCTCGTCCTCGCCGTCGCGGCCGTCGCCGAACAGGACGGGGCCGTCGCCGAAGAGGGCCTCGCAGTCAACCAAGACAATCTCACCGCAGCTGCTCCACAAGGAGGAAAGCATGCCCAAGAAGAACGCCCTTGACGGAGAGGGCGCCGACGCCGAGTCCCAACGCGAGGAGGGCGGGCCCCGCGAAGGGGGCGGACCGCAGCGCGAAGCAGGCGTCCGCGGCGAAAGCCATGGCCGCAACGACGGGCCCCTCGAGGGCATCGACGCCATCAGCTATGAGGAGGCCAGGTCTCGGCTCGTCGAAATAGTCGTCCGCCTCGAACAGGGGTCTATCCCCCTCGAGGAGTCGCTCCGACTGTGGGAAATCGGCGAGCAGCTTGCGCGGCGCTGCCAAGACTGGCTCGACGGCGCCCGCGAGCGCCTTGCCGCCGCACGCGGCGCGCCAGAGGCCGAGCAGCCCGAGGGCGATTCGACGGCTGGTCAGGACAAATCGGGGACAGGCCAAGGAGAGTCGGCGGACGGCCGACCGGCGCGAAGAGCGTCAAACGTCGAAGGATCCGAACGCGGATCAGGCAGGGAGAAACAATGAGCGTGCTCCTCATTGGCGAATCGCTCATCAACAAGATCACGGCGCCGGACGGCTCAACCCGCCTCACGCCCGGCGGCTCGATGCTCAACGTGGCCATCGGCCTGCGGCGCTTGGGCCGCACAACCCGCCTGGTGACCGACTTCGGATTGGACGCCAACGGGCGAATCCTCGCCGATTACGCCGCCTCCAACGGTCTGGAGCTTTGGCTTCGCGCCGACGGCGAGCGAACCAATCCGACGTCGGTCAGCCACGTGAGCCTCGACGCATCGGGAAGCGCAAGCTACTCGTTCGACTTTACCTGGGACATACAGGACAAACCCTTCTCCGGCGCCTGCAAGCTCGACCTTGACCTCCTCGACCCTGAGTCCCTGGCTTTCGGCTCGGCCGCCTGCCACCTCCAGCCGGGCGCCGCAAAGGTGCGCAACTGGGTCGAAGAACTGCGCGAGAACGTCACGGTCTTCTACGATCCGAATGTGCGCCCGGCCCTTCTGGGAGACATTCGCGAGGCGCGCGCCATCGTCGAGAGCTTCGCCGGGTACGCCGACGTCGTGAAGTCCTCCGACGAGGACATCGCCCTCGTCTACGGACCGAACGCTAGCATCGAAGAGGTCGCCGGCCGATGGCTGGAATTGGGCGTTCTGCTGGCGGTCGTCACGTGTGGAAGCGAGGGAGCGCTCATGTATTCAGCCACCGGCGAAACGATTCACATTCCTGCGCGGCAGGTCGACGTCGTCAACTCCTCAGGCGCCGGCGACGCCTTCTTCGCCGCGCTCATCGACGGGCTCACGCGCATCTCTCTCAGCGGCGCCGCCAATCGCGATCGGCTGGCGGCGATTTCGCCGACGAATTTGGAGACTCTCGGCGCATACGCAACCGCCGCCGCTTCCATATCCGTCTCCCGCCCCGACGTCAATCCGCCCACGCACGAGGAACTGGCTCTCGCCTACGACGCCTACAGCTTTTCGACATTCGCCGAAGCCTGACAGGGCGTCTTTCGCGCAGAGCCCCGCAAAAACTCGTCGTCGAGCGCGGGGCCGAGCCGGCCTCTGCCGCGAGCCGCTCCCACTCGACGTCGGCCTCGGGATCCCTCGACGTCGGCCTGCCCCGCGGCCGTTCCCCGGCAGCCTCGAGCGCCACACAGATAGGGCAGATTTGCCTTCACGAACCGCCTTGCGCGCTAGATAACGATCTGATAACATCTTGAAACAGTTAGATAACAGCTATGTTGTGGGAGCCGGAACTCGGCACCGGCTCCCACAGCGAAAAATCTCGGTGGGGATCGAGATCATATGAGCGTTGCTAAATAGGCGCGCCGAGGCATCACACACACGCTAAAGCCGTGGGCCGCGCAAGCGGCCCACGGCTTTGCGCTATATGCCCAGTCCACTCAAGCCTCGCCCCCAGGCTCGAGCGTTGCTTCAGCGCTCCAACGTCGTTCCGGGATTTCGGCCCCTTCGGAGCCATGCCCCAATTCGCCGCAGCCCGGCCAACGCCTGTCTGCAGCCGGGATTCGGCGCGCGCCGTCGCTAAAAACTCCGCTTCCGGCTCACCTTCCCAAACGCCGCTCGCGCTGCGTGTAATCGCGCAGCGCTCGCAGGAAGTCGACCTTTCGGAAATCGGGCCAGTACGCCTCGCAGAAGTACAACTCGGTGTGAACCGTCTGCCACAGCATGAAACCGCTCATGCGCTGCTCGCCCGACGTGCGAATGACGAGGTCGGGGTCAGGCTGGCCCTTCGTGTAGAGATGGTCCGTGATGTCGTCGACCTTGATCGAGCGGGCCACCTCGGCGAGAGTCTTGCCCGACGTCGCCTGCTCAGCCAGAAGCGAACGCACGGCGTCGGTGATCTCCTGGCGCCCTCCGTAGCCGACGGCGATGTTCACCTGCATCCCCTTCACGTCGGAGGTTTTCGATTCGGCCGCTTCCATGCGGGAGACGAACGGCTCGGGAAGCATCTGCAGGTTGCCGACCGTCTTCAGGCGCCAGGTGTGAGCGGCGGCCAAGCGCTCGACCGCCGCGGCGATGATCTCCAAAAGCGTGTCGATCTCTTCGCGCGCCCGCTTGAGATTGTCCGTCGACAGCAGCCACAGCGTGACCAGTTGGACGCCGACCTCGTCGCACCACGTAAGGAACTCGTTGATCTTGTCGGCCCCGCGCCTGTGGCCAAAAGAGGCGTTGCGCCCCAGCTCTTTCGCCCACCGCCGATTTCCGTCGAGCATGACCCCGATATGACGCGGCAAATCAGCGGACCCCAACCCGCCCATGAGCCTGCGCTCATACAATCTGTACAACAATGCCGGCGCGGCCACCTTCAACCTCCTATTGACTCGGTGAGACTAGCCTAGGTGACGCCGATCGCACATGCACGCGAAAGCTCAAGCTGCCGCCTAAAATGGCAGAGACGGATAGGAGTGGCATCATGACTTCAGCGGCTGTATCGCGCAGGGAGCGGCGCAGTCTTCTCGCTTCCCTGCCCAAGCCGAAGGCGCGGGGATGGATTCACGCAATCACCGCGCCGCTGGCGCTGGCCAACGCGATCGTCTTGATCGCCCTCACTCCGACGACGGGGATGAAACTGGCGTGCCTGGTATTCGGTGTCTCTTCGGTTGTGCTCTTCGGGCATTCCGCCGTTTACCACCTCGGGAAGTGGTCTGCGAAAATCGAGCTGCTTCTGAAGAGGATGGACCACTCCAACATCTTCCTCCTCATCGCAGGAACCTACACGCCGCTGACGGTTGCAATGCTTGCGCCGCGCACAGCCGCATGCGTGCTGGCAATCGTGTGGGCGGGCGCCCTCGGCGGGATCTTCCTCGCCGTTTTCAAGCCCGACGCCCCTAGGTGGCTCTCGACGTCGCTCTATCTTCTGCTCGGCTGGATCGCCGTGTGGTTCCTCCCCGAGTATTGGACGGCAGGCGGCCCCGCCGTGGTCTGGCTGATCCTCGCAGGAGGGATCGCCTACTCCGTGGGGGCCGTTTTCTACGGCCTGCGGTGGCCCAATCCGTGGCCTCGCGTGTGGGGTTTCCACGAGTTTTTCCACGCGTGCACGCTGCTGGCTTACACCTGCCAGGCCGTGGCCGTCTGGTTCGTCGTCATGGCGGTGAAGTAAAAGCGACGCGGCGTTCATCGGCTCCACCTGGTAGGGTGAGCATCGGCTTACCCGCTTCCCGCGGGCACAACTTTTCTTTGAGCGGGGATCGTCCGCGCGTCGTCTAAGCAAGGACGGCGTGCGTCTTCGCACATTCACAATCGTCGGTCGGTGCGCGTACGCGCACCGACCATCGTTAAGGAGAACACATGGCTGACGAAAGCAAGAGAGCGTGGCTCTCTCCAGAGTCGTACGAGCGCCTTCGGGCCGAGCTTGAAGAGATGACCACCGTCCGCCGCGCCGAGATCGCACGCAAGATTGAAGCGGCGCGCAACGAGGGAGACCTTCGAGAGAACGGCGGCTACCAGGCTGCACGCGAAGAGCAGTCGAAGCTGGAAGGTCGCATCGCCGAGCTCACGCATCTGCTCGAGAATGCAACGGTTTCCGAGCCGCCCGCGGCCACAGAAGTTCAGGCCGGGGTGATCGTCACGGCGAAGATCGCCGGCGAGGAGGAGCGCTTCCTTATAGGCTCCCGCGAGGCCTCCGACCATTTGGACATCGAAATCTACCCCGAGTCCGCCCCGCTTGGAAAGGCCATTCTCGGTCTCAAGGAAGGCGAGTCCACGAAGTTCGCCACGCCGACCGGGCGAAAGATCTCGGTTGAAATCGTCAAAATCGAGCCTTTCGAGGGGTGAAGATGTTCCTTTGGGACTCCTCCGACAAACAAACGCCGGTGACGCCGGAGACCGCGCTTGTGGGACGCGATGCACCGGTTCTCCCTTCTCCCGCGCCCCATGCCGTCCTTGGAACCGACATTCTGGCCGAGCCCGGGCCGGATCAGGAAGTTCTTTATCTTGCTTCCGGATGCTTCTGGGGCGCGGAGAAGCTCGCGTGGGAGCTCGGCGCCGATGCGACGGCGGTCGGCTACATGGGCGGTTTCACGCCTAATCCGATGTACGAGGAGGTGTGCACGGGCAAGACGGGTCACGCCGAAACCGTGCGCGTTCTTTATACGCCTTCACGGCTGCCGACCGAGCGCCTTCTCCAGGCGTTCTTCGAGTCCCACGATCCGACGAGCCTCAACCGCCAGGGAGGGGATATCGGCACCCAGTATCGCAGTGCGATCTTTCCGACGACGCCGCAGCAGGAGGAACTTGCCGGGCGAATGATCGAGGCGTATCAAGAAGTTCTTGAAAACAACGGATTCGGGAAGATCGTCACGGAGGTGAGGTCGGCTCTGGAAACCACTCCGTTCTATCCCGCCGAAGACCGCCACCAGCAATACCTGTACAAGAACCCGAATGGTTATCAATGTCACGCCCGCACCGGAATGGCATGCCCTCTTCCAGGCTCGGGGCCTGTCGCCACGGTCGAGTAAACCGGCTCACGCTCCGCGATCTTCTTCAGATTCCGCGTCGCCCGCTTTCACCGCCGTCCCTTGATGGTGGAGGGCCGTTCATCGGCCGGCGTCGTCGCGCCCGTACACGGAACCGGAGGCGCCGATCTCCGGGAACTCCTCGGCCACGCACGCGTCGAAAGATTCCGCCGAATCGACAAGCTCCTTCCCACGGCACAACGGCTCGCGCGCCCGCAATTGGGAGGCGACGTCTGCCGCGGCGATCTTGTTCTGAACCTTTGCGGGGCGCAGCTTCGGCGACGTCGGAGAAAACGCCCTCTCGTCCGAACAGCCCGAATCCAAGGGCGCAGCAGCTTCACCGAGCGCGCGCGGTCTTGACGAGCGCAGCTTCGATGAGGCTGGCTGCAGCCGCGTCGAGGTCCGCCATGTCGAGACGAAGGCGTTCTCCATCGCGGCTCTCGTCCCACGGGATGTATTCTCGGGCCTCGACTTCCGCCCATGTGGGCGGGACAATCCCTTCGAGATCCGCGCTGCGCGAGACGACCCGACGACGATGCTCCTCCCGATCCGCGAGAACGCATTCGACCGCGATCAGCTTGGCACCCGTTTGAGCCGCAGCGTCACGCCACATGGCGCGAGTCAGCGGCAGGGGATTGACGAGGTCGACGGCGACGTTCCTGCCGAGCTCCAGGTTCGACCGGGCAAGCCCGGCAACGGCTTCATACCCAAGGCCGCCGACGTCGACGTTGCTGCGAATGAGCGGAGCCTCAACCTCGTCGACGCGCAAGTAGACGCAACTCAATGGGGGAACGACGCGCCGAGCCAGGGTCGTCTTGCCCACGCCCGGCAAACCCGAGAGAACCAAAAGGAGAGGTGGGCGACGCATGAGGCAAGCCTATCAACGGCCGGCCCGTGCGGAGCAGTCGGGGCGATTCGGTTGGGCATCATGCCCGCGGCTGGGCATCCATGCCCGCGCCGCATATTCGCTCCGCGGTTGGCCACGTCTGCGCGCCGCGGCTGGACATCCGCGCCCGCATCGCGTGCCCGGTCCACGGCCGGCCGCCCACGCCTCGGCTAGTCGTCCATTTCCGCGCTGCGATGCCGCCGAGCATTGACCCTCTTGGCGATGTTCTCCACCGGGTTGATGCGGCCGCGGCGCTGGGCGAGATTCGCCGTTCCGGACCGGGCCTCCCGCGTTTGCGTGCGAGGGCGGTTGCGGGGCAAGGAAAGCGTGCGCAAGTCGAGTCTGTGAAGCACCTGCTCAACGGTGCCGACGTCGACCGTGGGATCGTTGCGGGCCTCGAGGATCTCTGCTCGCGCAGCCTCCAAAGCGACGGATTGCGCGCCGATCACCAGGTTTCTGATCTCGGAGGCGGAGCGAATCGCAGTGTCGGTCAGTTCGCTTCCTCCCACATGGTCCCACTGTTGGTCGGATTCGAGGCGGATCTTGATGCGATCGGCCCACTCGCGCAATTCCTCGCGTTGGGAGATCGGGAAGTCCTGGTTCTCGAAGTAGTGCTCGAGGGCGTTGTAGGCTGCGTGCTGCGCGCGATCGGCGAGTTCCGCGGCCTCCTCCTTGAGGCTGCTCTCGTCCTCGGCCAGATCTAGCACCCGAATGAGCCATGGCAAGAGAAGGCCCGCAGGAACCAAGGTGACAAACAGCACGACGGCGCCCACCACGACCGCGAAACTCCTGAACTCGCGATTCGACGGGCCTCCCCACTCCGGCAGCGAAAGCGCAAGCGCCAACGTCGCCAGCCCGCGCATCCCACACCACGTGAGCACCAGGCAGTCGCGCCAGTTTCTCGGCACCCCTCCCCCGCCGCCGACGCGAGCGACCCACCGCAACACCCCCATGGCCAGAAAACGAACGAGGATCACCAGGCCGACGACGACGAAGGCCAAGGGAAGGTAGCCCGCGATGTCATCCCACCCTTCGTCGGAGACGACTTGCCTCAGCTCGGATCCCACCAAGCCGAAAGCGACGCCAGTGACCAAAAGATCGACGACCTCCCAGAAGGAGGAGGTGAGAATGCGGTCGCGCGAAGCCTCGGCGACCTCGCGTCTGTTGATCTCCAGAGCGGTGACTACCACAGCGATGACTCCGGAGGCGTGCACTTTCTCAGCCGCGAGATAAGCAATGAACGGAGCGACCATTGTGACCGCGCCAGTCGCCGCGACGTTGTGGATTCCGCGGTTTGCGATGCTGACGATCCACCCGAGAAGGAAGCCGACAAGGCCCGCGATGGCGACGCCCGCCAAGAAGCGTCCGAATGCCGTGCTCAGGCGGCCGTCGCCTTCGACGGCGCTCACCGCCGTCGTGAACAGGACGATCGCGACGGCGTCGTTGAACAGGCTCTCGGTTTGAAGGGTGCGCATGATGCCGCGGGGAACCTTCGCGGGCTCCGCGACAGCCTCGACGGCGACCGGGTCGGGAGGAGAGACCATGGCGCCCAAGGCGAGCGCGAGCGGGAGCGTTGCGGCAGGAAAGAGCCACATAACCATCCCAGCCACAGCGCAGGCGGTCACCGCTGTGAGGAAGACAGCCAGGATGAGGAGGGTCCGCCAGCGGCGGACGAACACCGACCACGAAGCCCGGCGCGCTACAGCGAAGAGCAAAGGCGGAAGGAAAAGCGGGAGGATGATCTCTGGGTCCATCGTGAAGACGGGAACCGGAGGCACGAACGAGAGGCCTGCGACGAAGAGCAACAATAGCACGGGGTACGGAAGGCGGGTCATCTCCCCGATCCACACCGCGACGATAGTCACGAGAACGAGAGACAGAATCATCACCAGAGTCGGCATCCGCTTCCTTCCTCTAGACGCAGCGAGAGCAAACGCGACGAGTGACGGAACCGTCAACTCAGCTTTCTTTCATTATCCCTGAATCCCTTGTGCAGTTCCTAGGAGCCGCGCCACGTCGCAGCGGACCGGTCTCAGCGCATCGCTCACGATGGCGGCGCAGCGCATTAGGGCGCATTAGACTAGGGGCGTTGCCACAACCGGCAACCCCGTTACGAGAGGAAATCCATGGACGTCACTCTGCCATCGGTCGCCGGCGCTTTCGGAGAGCCGCCCGAACTGACCTTCCCTGACTCCGAGGCCCCGCGGGGCCTCCATGTCAGAGTCCTCGAAGAGGGAAGCGGCCCCACGATCCAGAAGGGCCATCAGATCGAGGTGAACTATCTGGGCCAAATCTGGAATGGCCGCGTCTTCGATTCGTCGTTTCGCCGGGGCGAGACGACGTCGTTCCCGATCGGCGTCGGAATGGTCATCAAAGGCTGGGACCAAACGCTCGTAGGCAAGAACGTCGGCTCGCGCCTTCTCGTCTCAATTCCGCCGGAGAAAGGCTACGGCCCCAGAGGCAACCCCAGGGCGGGAATCCGGGGGACGGACACTTTGATCTTCGTCGTCGACCTCGTTTCAACCCGCTGAGTTTCAATCGACCTCGTTTCAACCCGCTGAGTTTCAATCGACCTCGTTTCAACCCGCCGACTTTCGGTCAGCCGGGTTTCGGTCGGCTGACCGTCGCCTGTCGAATTGGCCCCTATCTGCTAAACGATCCTTTCGGGGCAGTGCCGATTGCTCGAAACGCAGGACGGCGCGCCGCAGCGTCAAACACAGCCGCCTCAGCGCGCAACAACGTCAAACCGCGCAGCAACGTCAAACATGGAGCGGACAGTAAAAGTGGGGCAGGCCTTTGAGCCTGCCCCACTTTGTCGATCGTCTGGCGTCGCTTTCGTCTGCCTGACTAGTTGTCGTTTGCCAGAATCGCCAGAACTCGAAGAACCTCGACGTAAATCCAGATCACCGTGACCGTAATGGAGAAACCGACGGTCCATGCGAACTTCTTGGGCGCCCCGTTCTCCACGGCGTAGCGGACGTCCTCCAAATCCCCGATGAGGAAGTAGGCCGCGACGACGATCAGGATGATGCCGAGGATGAGGCCCAGCGGAACGCCGCCAAGCTTAATCGCCGTGTCCATGCCATAGAACTTGTCGGACAGGACCGTGTTCGCGAGCACAAGGTTAACCAGGCTGTAAATGATCGCTGCGACGAGCACGATCATGACGAACTTCCGGCCCTTCGGCGTGGTTCGCACGGCTCCGCTCAAGAAGAGGCCCGCCGCGACGGCGACGACGATAAGCGTTCCCAGAATCGCCTGAAGCGCAATGCCCGGGTAATACTGGTTGAGAACGCCGGTAATGGCGCCGAGGGCGACTCCCTCGAGAGCCGCGTAGCCGATCGCGACGCCAGGATTCACCATGGGACGGAATGCGGCGAAGAACGAGAGGCCCAAAGCGAGAAGCGAGGTCGAAATGGCGACCGCGTTGACCGCTTTGACGGGAATGAAAAAGGCCGACAAGACGGCGGCGATCGTCGTGACGCCAATCAAAAACAGCGTCTTGATCATCGCGTCGTCGTACGTCATCGTATTCGGGCCGGCGGCCGACGTCTGGAATGCACCGCGGGAAGCTCCCGCACCGAACTGCTGCTGCGTGTAGGCCTGGGCGGCCGAAGCCTGGTCGAAGAACTGGCTGTTGGCCTGCTGGTTGTAAACCGGCTGGCCGTACTGGTCGTATTGGATCTGCTGACCGTACTGGGCCTGCTGCCCGTAAGCCGAGCTGCCGCCGAAGTTCGGCGTCGTCGGCTCCCGGAAGTACGGGTTCCGGTTCATCACGGGATTGTGAGCCACTGTTTCCTCCTTTAGGGGCAAGCAAACGCTTGTCACTTTCTCTACTAGTTTACCGGACGTGGAGGATCGAACCAGACACTGTGGCTCCACTCTCAGCGCAATCGCCGGGCAGTTCTGCCCCGATCTCGGCCTCGCACGTCGCGCTCGCACGCGTCTCGCACCGATTGCCTTCACGCCCCGGGAGCCAATCGCCATGAGAGCCTTCTCAGAATCGCCACGAGAGCTCCATCTCTTCCGCACCGTCCTCCCCACGTCCCTTTCAGAGGCTTCCCGGTCAGGGGCTTCTCGGCAAAGCTCGCAGACGAGAACTCGAAACGGCGAAAGCGAACCTGAACCCGAGGCCGCAATGAAAGAGGCCGGATAGCCCGATCGCGATACGCCAGGTAGCCCCACTGCAAACGCCGACGCCGCCATTATGCTGGTAAACGTCGCAATTCCGCCGGGAAGGCGAACGACCCGGCAATGAAAGGACATCCATGATTCAAGTTGACAATCTAACGAAGAGATACGGCAAGGTGACCGCTGTCGACCATCTCAGCTTTGAGCTCAAGCCCGGACGGGTGACGGGATTCCTCGGCCCCAACGGGTCGGGGAAGTCGACGACGATGCGGTGCATCATGGGGCTTGACCGGCCCACGGGCGGGAAGTGCACGATCAACGGCCAAGAATACGGCAGGCTTTCGTCGCCGTTGACAACCGTGGGGGCGCTTTTAGACGGACACGCATTCCACCCGAGCAGGACGGCCCGCCAGCAGCTCATGGTGGTGGCCGACACGCACGGCTTCCCCAAGGCGCGGGTCGACGAAGTCCTGGAGATGACCGGCATAACCAGCGTCGCAAACAAGCGCCTCAAAGGGTTTTCCCTCGGGATGGGCCAGCGCCTCGGAATCGCGACCGCCCTTCTCGGCGATCCGCAGGTTCTCATCTTCGACGAGCCGGTCAACGGCCTCGATCCCGACGGCGTCCGCTGGGTCCGCGAGCTCATGCGCGCTCTTGCGGGCCAGGGCAGGACGATCCTCGTCTCTTCCCACCTCATGAGCGAGATGTCGCAGACGGCCGACGACCTCGTCGTGATCGGCAAGGGCAAGCTCATCGCGCAAGGGGATGTCAAGCAGTTCACCGAGTCGGCCGCCCACAGGACGATCAACGTCTCGGGGCCCGACATTCGCGCGATCACGGACGCCTTGAGCAAAGCCAGAATATACTTCGACGTCGACGACGGAGACGAGCACAACCCTGCGGGCGTGGTGCGCGTCAACGGCGGCGAGAGAGCTCAGATCGGACACGCCCTGCACATTGCGCACGTGGAGATCCACGAGCTGTCCGAGACCCACTCCTCGCTGGAAGACGTCTTCATGGAGTTGACGGCCGGGCAAGTCGAGTACGGCTCCGGCAGCAACATTTCGGGAGTTCCCGGACAGACACCCGCACAGGCACCTCAGGGAGGACAACGATGAGCACGCCATCAACGACGAATCAAGCCGCGGCGCCGAAACAACCGCAGAGCCGCCCCCTTTCTTCAAAAGTGTACAAGAACACCTTCGTCCGATCGCTTCGCTCAGAGATCCGCAAGATGACGAGCCTGAGGTCGACATGGCTCACGCTGGGCCTTTGGCTGGGGTTCGGCATTCTCATCACGTGGGCCATGGCGGCGACGCTTACCAACGGGCAGAACAACGTCGGGGGAATCAACGTCCACGGCGAATTCCACCCGATCTTCATCACGGGGTCCGCGCAGCTGTACTATATTTTCGCGATGGTCCTCGGGGCGCTGGCGGTAACCGGCGAGTACGCCTCCAACACCATGCGGACCACCATCGTCTCTCAGACAAGCAGAATGAGGGCCTTCACCTCCAAGATAGCCGCCGTCACGATCGTCATGGGGATCGCAACCGCCGTGATCATCGCCGTGCTGGTCGCCGTGACCCTGCTGGCCGGAGGGCTCTCATGGAACGGAGGCGACGGAAACCTTCGGGCGCTGCTCCTCTTCTGGCTGGCATGCGTCCTCACCGCCCTCATGATCACCGGGGCAGGCTACATACTGCGATCCACGGCCGGCTCGATCGTGACCGGCGTCATGGTTCTCTTCGTTTCTGAGATGCTGCGACTCGTTCCGGTCAAGTTCTTTCGGGAGACCCTTCCGAAGTTTCTCCCATCGGGGGCCACCTCGGGGATGACGGTCTCTGACACGGCAAATCCGACACAAACCATCGACTATCTCAGCCCTGGGACGGCGACGCTCGTGTGGCTCGTCTACGTCTCGGTTTTCGTGATTCTCGGAGCGATCAGATACCAAAAGTCGGACGCGTAAGGGACTTAGAGTCCGCGTCGGCGAGGACCGCGCGCCGGATCTTCGAGCGCTCTGAAAGGCCAGAGACACGCAATGGCTTGTAAGGGCACGGGCCGTTCCGCGGGGTGAAAACCCTTGCGGGACGGCCCGTTTCGCGTTCTTGGGCTTTCAATTCTGACGCTGTTTCCCATCCGCTCGGAGCTTCTTGTCAGAGTTTCCCCGTCCGCTCGGAGCTTCTTGCGCCTCGCAATCCGCGCTCTGTTCTCTCTCCCCCCGCAATCTGTGCCCCCAGACGGACTCGAACCGACACTGCGCCGATTTTAAGTCGGCTGCCTCTGCCAATTGGGCTATGGGGGCGTCTCTTCGCCATTGTATAGCCTCGACTGCCCGTTTCATCCGCGGGCGTTCTCACAATGTCCCGCGGCCTCACGTCGTCGCGCATTCGTACGGCGCGGTGCGTCGGCGCGGTGCGTCGCGCATTCCCACGGAGTTCCGCGCTCGGCCTGACGGCGTCTTCTCCGGCGGTCCCGGCGCGCGCCCCGTCCACAATGGCTTCGGGGCGTCCCCGTCCGATATGGTTCGCGCGCATCCGCGTCCGATATAGTTGGCGAAGTACCCGATCAAAGGAGCGACGTGGCAAAGCGCGTTGGGATCATTTCCAGATACCGTCAAGCCCTGAAAAGCGAAGCGTTTGCGGGAATAGTGCTGATGATCGCGGCTCTGGCCGCCATTGTCTGGTCGAACTCGCCGTGGCGAGGCTCGTACTTCGCGATCTCGGAGAAGCAGGTGGGCTTTGAATCCGTCCATCTTTCCCTGCCGATCGGGCATTGGGCGTCGGACGGGCTCCTCGCGGTCTTCTTCTTCGTCGTCGGGATGGAACTCAAACAGGAGTTCACGATCGGCTCCCTGCGCGATCCGCGGAAAGCCGCGGTTCCGATTCTCGCAGCATTGTGCGGGATGGTCGGCCCGATCGGCGTTTACGTCGCGATCCAGGCCGTCACCGGCTCGGGCGTCTACGGCGGATGGGCCGTGCCCGTCGCCACGGACATCGCCTTCGCGTTGGCCATCCTCGCCATCTTCGGCCGCGGCCTGCCCCCGGCAGCCCGCACATTCCTCATGACTCTGGCGGTCGCAGACGACCTGGGCGGCATCGTCGTCATCGCCCTGTTCTTCTCCACGGAGCTCAACTTGCTGTGGCTAGGGGCATCGATCGCAACGGTCGCCGTTTTCGGCCTTCTCGTCAAATACCGCGTCATTCGCTGGTGGATCCTCTGGCCGCTCGGCCTCCTCGCCTGGTACTTCATGCACCTGTCGGGCATCCACTCCACGATCGCGGGGGTCGCATTGGGCATGATGGTCTCGACCAAGCTCGCCAAGGGCGAGAAGGACTACATGACGCATCGGTTCTCCGAGCGGCTTTCCTTCGCGTCGTCGGGCATCGTGCTGCCGATCTTCGCCTTCTTCGCGGCGGGCGTGAACATCGTCGACTCCGGTGGGTTCGGCGGAATGATCACGGATCCGGTTTCCCTCGGCATCTACCTAGGCCTCCCCTTGGGCAAATGCATCGGAATCTTCGGCGGTGTGTGGATCATGACGAAGTTCCTCAAACTCCGGCTCGGCGCGGGAATCGACATGCGTGACATTTTCCCGATCTCGCTCGTCGCGGGCATCGGATTCACGGTTTCCCTGCTCATAGCAACCCTGTCATTCCCCGCGAACGACCCGCATGAGCCGCATTCGCGGGTGGCCGTCATCATCGGCACCCTGCTCTCGGTGGTTCTCGGGGCCGTCGCTTTGCGACTGCGCCTGCGCTCGGCGATTCGCGGCCCCGGCATTGATCCCCACTCGCACCTGCGCCACGCGCCGAACAGGCGCGAGGACGGTCCGCGACGCGACGGCATTCGCGGCGACCGCCGCGGACGTCGCCCGAAGCCCTAAGGCTGATCAGCCCCTACTGGGCGACGGCTCGCTCCCCCGCCAGCTCGGAGGCTGGGGGTCGCGCGCGGCCCACATCGCCAGGCCGTCGAGGATGTCGTGTTCCGACGTCGTGATGCCTGCAAGCTCGCCTCCGGCTTCGCGAATTCTGGCCGCCGCCCTCGCGACGACCTCGCCCCAGACGAGCGCTCCGGCGGGTATGACGTCCACCCTGCCGGGATGCATGAATCCGAGCGCCTCGCGCTCGGCGCGCGTCGAACTCAGAAACCACTCGCAGGTCGCAAGCGTTTCATCGACGCTCAGAACGGTTCCGTGAATGCGCTCAGGATCATAGGATCGAAGCCCCAAAGCCTTCGCCGTGATCGTGGTGACCGAGCCGGCCAAGCCGATGAGACCCTTGGCGGCTCCGAGGTCGACGTGCTCCTCTGCGGCGTCGAGCGCCAGGTTTACATCCCTGCGCGCGGCCTCCACAGCCTGCGAATCGGGCACGTCCGCGCCAAGGTGCCTCTCATGCATCCGCACGCACCCGACGTCCATCGAGTACGCCCCGAGCAGCTCTCCCGTCATCGTCCCCAAGGCGATCTCCGTGGAACCGCCGCCCAAATCGACGGCCAGCAGGGGGCTCTCCGTTCCGGGCGGCATCCCTGAAATCGCGCCGGCAAAGCCGACCCGAGCCTCCTCTTCTCCGCTGAGAATCTGCGGGGACACTCCCAACCGCGAGCGAACCCCCTCCACGAAAGCTAGGCGGTTGCGCGCATCGCGCGCGGCCGACGTCGCCGCGAAGCGAATCGACGTAACGCCGTGGGCGCGGCAAGCTTCCCCGTATTCTTCTGCCGCCGCGAAAGCGCGTTCGAGGGCTTCCTGCGCAAACTCGCCCGTCCGATCGACTCCCTGGCCTAGCCGCACCACCTTCATCTCTCGGACGAGGTCGCGCAAGGAGCCGTCGGGAGCTGCCTCGGCGATGAGCAGACGTATCGAATTCGTTCCGCAATCGATGCCCGCGACGCTCACTCGGCCCGCCCTAGAACACTCTGGCCGCCCTCGCCGCCCGAAGCCGCACTCTGGGCTCCCGAAGCGGCGCTTTGCGAGCCCTCGCCGCAACGGCACACGGCCGGATCCCACGCCACGGCCCTCAAAGCGAGATCGCCGACCGGGCACACGCCCTCCCCGACGCTCATGGAATAGGCCGCCAGAGCATGGAGGCATTTCACGCGGTTGGGCATCCCGCCGGCGCTCACATTGGCGATCTCGGGCACATCCCCAAGGAGGCGCCTGCGCTCGATGTAATCGGCGTGCGCGGCGCGGTGTCCTGCGGCAAGGCCGGCGTCCTCAGCCAAGCGCGCGTTGAGCTCCGCCATGCAGCCTTCGGCCTCCAGACGGGACATTCCGTACACAACGCTCGGAAGCGTCAGGTAAAAAAGAGTGGGAAACGGCGTGCCGTCCGGCAAACGAGGCTCGGTGACCGTCACCGCCGGGGCGCCGCACGCGCATCTCGCGCCTATTCCGACGAGGCCCCGCGGGCGTCTGCCGAGCTGGGCTTCGATCGCCTCGATGTCCCCGGGAAGGACGGGCGTCGCATGAGTCGCTATGGCCGCAAGATCCTCGATCACTTGTTTGCGCCGCCTTTCCCTCCGACGACCGGAACGTCGTCGACGTTGTCTGCCTTTCCGCTCTGCCCCGCGATTTTCACAGAGTCCCACATGGTCGTGTACCACGGGGTGGCCGCCCTGCGCTTCCTGTTGACGGAGTCGACCTTCTTCTGCAGCCGTTCCGTCGCCGTGCCCCTCGAGGGATCCGTGACGACGTAGAGCGTCTGCCCGGGCATGACGTATCCGAGGCGCTTTCTGGCTTGGGTCTTGACGTAGTCGTCGTCCTTCCACAGCTTCAACTCGCGCTCGAGCTCGGCGTTGTGCTCTTGGACGGTGGACAGACGCGACTTGGCGTCGCGAAGCTCCTGCTGCTTGTCCAGATATCTGGCAAAGGTGGGCAGGACGACGATGAGGGCGACAACGGCGAACAGAGCGACGGTGAGCATCCTCAAAGAAATCTGATATGTGCCCTTTGAACCGGGTATGACGATCGAGCGCCGCGTCTCGAAGCGTCGCCGGCCCTCCCGCCTATCGGCTCGCCGAACCCCCGGGCGCTGTTGGGGACGTGCATTTCGAGGGTTTGCGCCTTGACGCCCGGAGGGCCTCCCCTTTCGGATTCGGCCGTTCGACGTCGAACGCGAGCTCTCCCCCGAACGCGCGGAGGGCGCAGAACGCTTGCGAGGTCGGCTGTTGCGAGGGCGACGAGACGCGGGCTGGCGGGAATTCATAGGAGCAATTCTACGGGCGGCCTCCGGCAGGTTCCGGCACGAACACGTGTGCCGGCCGCAACGGTTCGTAGGCGAGGCCGTGCCGATCCCTCGCGCTCGCCGCCGCAGCGCCTTTCTGGTTGCCTCTGGCGTCTGGGCCCCACAAATCCCGCATACACGCCGTCACATCCTGTCCTGGCAATGTGTACACATCTGACACCTCGTCGCTCCGAAGGTAGAATCTTCATGTAAGCTATATCACCTACGCACCTCCGGGACCGCACCCCGGACAGTCGCTCAATGACGAACGAGTGCATAGAAAGAGGGAACATGCCCATCACCACGGACGACCTTCAGGAGCTTCGCGACAAACTCGGCGAACGCTTCGTCACGGATCAACGCGCCATCGAGCCGTATGGCAAAGACATGTCCTGGATGCTCCCTGAGGGCGAGCCGCTCGGCGCCGTATTTGCCGACAGGACGGAAGACGTTTCAATCGCTTTGGCATGGGCGAACGCCCACAAGGTCCCCGTTTCGGTCCGCACGGGCGGATCAGGGCTCGCCGGAGGGGCGGTCTCCTATCCGGGCGGCCTCATCATCGCCCTCCACAACATGAACCGCATCCTCGAGATCGACCACGAGAACGGGATCGCCGTCGTCGAGCCCGGAATCATCAACGCCCAGCTCAACAAGGAGCTGGCCAAGGAAGGCTTCTTCTTCGCCCCCGACCCGGCGTCGGCCTCGATGTGCTCGGTGGGCGGCAACATCGCCACCAACGCCGGAGGCCTGCGGGCCGTGTGCCACGGCGTGACGATCAACTGGGTTCGCGCGCTCGAGGTGGTGCTCGCCGACGGCAGAGTGATCCACGTCGGGTCGAAGACCATCAAGAACGTTTCGTCCCTCAACCTCAAAGAGCTTTTCATCGGCTCGGAGGGGACGCTGGGCGTCATCACCCAGGCCGTCATCCGCATCGAGCCGCTCAATCAGTACGACAACTACACGTTCTTCGCCTGCTTCGATTCGGCGGAGGACGCCGGATACGCCACCGTCATGCTTCGCGCGTGCGAGCCTCGCCCGGTCTCCCTCGAACTCATCGACGCCCTCGGGGTCGAACTGGTCAACAAGCGCAATCCCGACCTCCAGATCCCCCAGCCGGGCGCTGCGCTTCTGCTCGGCCAGGCCGAAGGTGAGAACGCGAAAAGGGTAGTCGAGGAGTACGCGCAGGTGTGCCGCGAATACGGGGCGACGGCCGTGCAATTCGAGGAGGGCACGCGGCTCTTCCAGGTGCGCAGAGACGCTTATCCAGCCCTGTCGGCCAACGGCATGCAGGTGATCGGAGACGTCTCCGTGCCGATTTCCCGCCTTGCGGAGGCCATCCACGGAATCGAGGAGATTTCGGTCAAACGTGGCCGGAAAGTCTCGATTCTCGCCCATGCGGGCGACGGCAACATCCACCCGATCGTCGAGTGCGGCGAAGGGACCGAGGAGGCAGCCGAGGCCGAGTCCCTGCTTGACGAGGTCTGCCGCATGGCAATCGGCATGGAGGGCGTGGTCTCCGGCGAGCACGGGATCGGCCACCTCAAGCACGCCGAGATCGACCACTTGCTCAGCCCCGACACGCGCTCGGTGCAGAGGGCGATCAAGCAGGCGCTCGACCCCAACAACATCCTCACCCCCGGCCGCAAGATCTGAAAGCGACAGCGGGGCCTGGAAAACGATCGCAAATCTGATGGAGCAGGGCCAAATTTGAGAAGCAAGGCCGCGGCCCGAAGGCAAGAGAATGCCCCCGGAACTCTCCGGGGGCATTCTTCGCGTCAACTGGCAGACGCCGGCTCGTTGCCGGAGCCGCCGCGTGAGTGGCGGCCTTTCGACTCAAACCCGACGTCGGCCCGCCGAGAGGTCAGCCCTTGTAGCGCGGGAAGGAGCCGCGGCCGGCGAAAACGGCGTTCTCGCCCAGCTGGTCCTCAATGCGCAGGAGCTGGTTGTACTTGTTGATCCGCTCGCCGCGAGCCGGGGCGCCGGTCTTGATCTGGCCGGCGTTGGTGGCCACGGACAGGTCGGCGATCGTCGTGTCCTCGGTCTCGCCGGAACGGTGAGAGGTCATCGTGCGGTAGCCGTTGCGATGGGCCATCTCGACCGCCTCGAGGGTCTCGGAGATCGTTCCGATCTGGTTGACCTTCACGAGGAGGGCGTTGGCCGCGCCCAGGTCAATGCCCTTGGCGAGGCGCTCGGGGTTGGTGACGAAGAAGTCGTCGCCGACGATCTGGACTTTGTCGCCAAGGACGTCGGTCAGGGCCTTCCACGCGTCCCACTCGTCCTCGGAGAGCGGGTCTTCGATGGAGACGAGCGGGTACTCGGCGACGAGCTTCTTGTAGTAGTCCACCATGAAGTCGGTGTCCTTGGCCCCGCCCTCGAAGGTGTACTTGCCGTCGGCGAAGAACTCCGAGGAGGCGACGTCGAGGGCGAGGCCGACCTCGGCGCCGGGCTTGAAGCCGGCCTTCTCAATGGCCTCGCAGATGAGGTCGAGCGCGGCGGCGTTCGACTCGAGGTTGGGGGCGAAGCCGCCCTCGTCGCCGAGGCCGGTGGCGAGGCCGCGCTCCTTGAGCACGGACTTGAGCGAGTGGTAGACCTCAGACCCCCAGCGCAGGGACTCCTTGAACGAGTCGGCGCCGTAGGGGGCGATCATGAACTCCTGGATGTCGACGTTCGAATCCGCGTGGGAGCCGCCGTTGAGGATGTTCATCATGGGGACGGGAAGGACATGGGCGTTCGGGCCGCCGAGGTACTGGTAAAGCGGCAGGCCCGCGGACTTGGCGGCGGCCTTGGCCACGGCGATGGACACGCCGAGGATGGCGTTGGCGCCGAGCTTGGCCTTGTTGGGCGTGCCGTCGAGGGCGATGAGGAAGCTGTCGATTCCGCGCTGGTCCTCGGCGTCGAAGGATTCGGCGATCTCGGGGCGAATGTCCTCGTTGACGGCCGCTACCGCGCCCTCAACTCCCTTGCCCAGGTAGCGGGCGGCGTCGCCGTCGCGGCGCTCGACGGCTTCGAATGCGCCGGTGGACGCGCCGGAGGGCACGCCGGCCCGGGCGCGGGTGCCGTCCTCGAGTTCAACCTCGACCTCGACGGTGGGATTTCCGCGGGAGTCAAGGATCTCGCGGGAGTAAAGATCAACAATGATGGCCACAGCCACTCCTAACTGTAGTGTGCGCGACGGCGATGCGAGCCGTCTCGGCTGGGAATAACCCTTTTTCTATTCTCCCGCAGAACGGGGCGCGGTGGCAGCCGAGGCCAGTTACTCATCTCTCATTTTGATCAGCGACGCCGAGCCGGGATGAGACGAATGGGACCTCGGGACTAAAGCCGCACCCGACGTCGTCGTCATCCGACGAATTCAAGCCGGCATTCGACGAATTCGGCGCGCAAAGCGCGGCCTATCCGCGTCGAAGGGTCAGGTACTCGGGAAGCTCGAGTCCCTTCTGTTTGTCTGCAACCCCGTATCGTTTGCTGTACTCGACCTTCATGTCGGCCAGTATGCCGCTTATCTCCTTTTGGAACGCAGGCTGCCCCGAAGTCAACGCTCGGGCCAAGCAGTACCTCTGGACGTCGGACGGAAGTTCAGACGACGTGTTCAGGCCCTTCTTGCACTGTCCCAGGATCTGGTCTTTCTGAGAGGCGTCGAGCTTCTCGCTCGCCTTGTCGACGGCCGGGCCGACGGCCGTGATCGTGACCCTGAACCCGAGAAGCCGGAACCGGCTGGAAAGGTCGACTCCCGAAGCGGTCAGCGACTTGCCCAGTCCGCTTTCCTTCAGCTGCTGCGCGAGTTCGTCGACGCTCTGCTCCGAAACCGGGCGGCCGTTGACGGTGGCAGCGGTTCCAGGCTTCGTGCATCCGGCGAGAGCCGTGCACGCTAGAGCGACGGCGGCGAACGCCTTTGCGGCCAGCTTGGTCTTCATCGGATCCTTTCCTCGATTCTGGACTATATGTTACCCGGAAGATCCGAGGGTCGCGACGAACACTGAATGAACGAGCATTCCCACCCAGTCGAGAAGGTCGTCGCCCTCCACGGCCGAGGATTCGCCCATGCGCTTCGAATCCCCCGGCGCGGGCACGAGCGCCACGCGCACAGCCGGTTTGAGAATCGCGCCCGGATAGAGCCTCTTGAGCCGAGCCTGCCGCGAATCGGGCAGATTGACCGGCGCCAGGCGAATGTTCTTTCCCATCATCGTCACCTCGGCCAGACCGGCTTCCTTGCACATTTCGCGCAACCCGGCGATGCGGAAAAGGCGCTCGGCCTGGGGCGGGATCTTGCCGTAACGGTCGATCATCTCCGCGCGGACAGCTTCGCGTTCGCCCTCCGAACCGGCCTCCGCTATCTTCGTGTAAATCTCCAGGCGCAGCCGCTCCGAGGAGACGTAATCTTCCGGAAGATATGCGTCCACGGGAAGTTCGATTCGGACGTCGACGTCGGCGTCTCCCTCCTCGGAAGCCTTCCCGCGCATTCTCGCCACCGCATCGGCGACCATTCGCACGTACAGGTCGAATCCGACTCCCGCGATGTGGCCGGATTGCTCGCCGCCGAGCATGTTGCCGGCGCCGCGGATCTCCAGATCGCGCATCGCCACCTGGATGCCCGAGCCCAGCTCGGCGTTGGCCGCGATCGTGCGCAGGCGTTCAAGGGCCGTTTCGGTCATCGCCTTGTCCGGGTTGTAGAGGAAATAGGCGTATGCTCGCTCGCGCCCGCGGCCCACGCGCCCGCGCAGCTGGTGAAGCTGGGAGAGCCCGAAGCGCTCGGCGTCCTCGACGATGAGCGTGTTCGCGTTGGAGATGTCCAGCCCGGTCTCGACGATCGTCGTGCAGACGAGGATGTCGATCTCCTTGTCCCAGAAGGCCTGGATGACCAGTTCGAGCTGGTGCTCGCTCATTTTCCCGTGGGCCACGCCGACCCGGGCCTCGGGCACAAGCTCGCCGATCTGCGCAGCGACCCGCGCCATATCGCCCGTGCGGTTGTGGACGTAGAAGATCTGCCCGTCGCGCAGCAGCTCGCGGCGTATCGCAGCCAGCACCTGCTTGTTGTCCTTCGGACCCACGTATGTGAGGACGGGATGGCGCTCCTCGGGCGGAGTGGCGAGCGTGGACATCTCGCGCACGCCCGTCACAGCCATCTCGAGCGTGCGCGGGATGGGCGTCGCGGACATCGAGAGGACGTCGACGTCTGGATAGAGCTGTTTGAGGGTTTCCTTGTGCTCGACCCCGAAACGCTGCTCCTCGTCGACCACCACGAGCCCGAGGTTCTTGAATCGCACGTTTCCGGTGAGAAGACGGTGGGTGCCGATGACGACGTCGACCGTGCCGTCGGCGAGCCCCCTGACGGTCTCGGCGGCCTCGCGTTCGGACTGGAAGCGCGAAAGCTGGGCCAGACGCACGGGAAAGCCCGAGTACCTCTCGCGGAAGGTCTCGTAATGCTGGGAGACGAGCAGCGTGGTGGGCACGAGGACGGCCGCCTGCTTGCCGTCTTGCACCGCCTTGAAAGCCGCGCGCAGGGCGATCTCGGTCTTGCCGTAGCCGACGTCGCCGGATATGAGCCGGTCCATCGGCGTCGGCTTTTCCATGTCCGCCTTGACTTCGTCGATGGTTTGGAGCTGGTCGGGCGTTTCGATGTAGGCGAAGGAATCTTCGAGCTCGCGCTGCCACGGGGTGTCGGGCGAGAACTGGAATCCCTTGGCGGCCTGCCTCGCGGCGTAAAGCCGCACGAGTTCCTGGGCGATCTGCTTGGTCGCCGCCCGCGCGCTGGCCTTGGTTTTGGCCCAGTCGCTTCCTCCCATTTTGTTGAGGGAGGGGGCCTCGCCGCCGGCGTACCGCGAGACCTGATCAAGGGAGTCCGTGGGGACCCAGAGCTGATCGGGCGGGGCGCCGCGGCGCGTGGAGGCGTATTCGAGGACGAGGTACTCGCGCTGGGTCTCGCGGCTCGCCCCGATCGAGCGTTTGGCCATTTTGACGAACCGGCCTACGCCATGGTGCTCGTGGACCACGTAGTCCCCGGGTTTGAGCGCCTGAAGATCGACGGCGTTCTTCCTGCGCGCGGGCATCCTGCGCATGTCGCGCGTCGACGAGCCGCCCCTGCCCGTGATGTCCGCCGCGGCGTAGAGCGCCAGGCGCTGGCCTTTCATCGTGAAGCCCGAGGCGATGGGCGCCGCGGTCACGTGGCACACGCCGGGTTCGAGCTCGGCAAGGTCCTCCGAGAATGTCGCGGGGACCCCAGCCTCCTCGAGCTGTTCGCGCATGCGGCGGCCCAGGCCCGCCCCTTCGACGGCGAGCGCCAAACGCCACCGCTCCCGGGCCTTCTCGGCGACGTCGGCGATCGCCTCGTCGACTTTCCCCATGAATTTCTTCGGTTCGGCGGCGTCGGCCTGGGAGCGTCCCTGGCCGTCGAAGAAGCCGGCGAGCGTCCACCATCCCATTCCACGCTTGTCCGCCGCCTCGCGCGTCTCGTCGAGATCGGCGAAGGAAGCCCTGTCGACGTCGACGGGCACGGCTCCGCCCGCAGCCGCCGAACTCCAGGCCGCGGAGAGAAACTCCTCCGTGGTCGCAATGAGGGAATCGGCGCGCTGGGAGATTCTTTCCGGCTCGACGAGCACGATCCGAGCTCCCTTCGGGATCGTGGCAACCACCGAAACCATGTCGACGAGCACGGGCGCGAGCGACTCCATCCCCTCGGGCGCGATGCCCTCCGCGATCTTGTCGAGCATGTCGACGGCGCCGGGGAGCTCCGCGACGAGTTCGCGGGCGCGGGCGCGGACGTCGGCGGTCAAAAGGATTTCCCGGCACGGGGGCGCGTACACTTCGTCCCTCGCTTCGAGCGATCGTTGGTCGGCAACGGAGAAGACGCGGATTTCTTCGACGTCGTCGCCGAAAAGCTCAATGCGCGAGGGCCTGGGGTCGGTGGGCGGAAAGATGTCGATGAGGCCTCCGCGAACGGCGAACTGTCCCCGGCCTTCTACCATGTCGACGCGGGAGTATGCCGCGTCGACGAGTGCGCGTTCGAGGGATTCGAGATCGACGACGTCGCCCATCCTGACCCGCACGGGCTTGAGCTCGCCCAGCCCCTCCGCAATCGGCTGCAAGAGCGCGCGAACGGGCATGACGAGCACGCGAAGGGGGGCGAAGGCCTCGGGATGGGCGAGCCGGCGCTGGGCGAGTATTCGACGCGCCACCGTGTCGGAACGCGGCGACAGCCTCTCATGCGGGAGCGTTTCCCAGGCGGGAAAGAGCTCCACCGTTTCTTCGGGAAGATAGGCGCGAAGCGCGCCGACCAGTTCGTCGGCCTCGCGGCCAGTCGGCGTGACGGCGACGACGAGGGGCGGCTCTGCGTGGCTTCGAGCGGCGTTCGACCCGTGCGGACCTTCAGGGGCGTGCGCGTCCCCCGGGCCGTGCGCACCTCCCATGAGTGCGAGAACCGGAGGGACAAGGCCGCGGGGCATCGCTAAGTCGCGATTGCCCTTTTGACCGAGAGCGGAGGAAATGGCAGGGTCGGCTGCGACGATTGGCAGGAGGGCGCTGAGCACGGTCACCTCGTGTGAAGCCTGAGCTGGGCGGCCTCGAGGCCGCTGAGAACGACGTCTTCGACGGCGTCGGCCGCCTCCGATATGAGGAGCGGAAGTTCCTTCGTCTGCGAGGAGGCAAAGGGTGAAAGAACGAAATCGGCGGGGTCCTGCCGCCCGGGCGGGCGTCCGATCCCGAATCTCAAGCGAATGTACTCTTTCGTCCCGAGGGCTTGAGTGATTGATTTGAGACCGTTGTGGCCTCCCTCTCCCCCGCCGCGTTTGAGACGGATCGTGCCGAAGGGAAGGTCCAGCTCGTCGTGGATGACGATGAGACTCTGGGGAGCGATCTTGAAATAGCCGAGAAGCGCCGCGACGGGGCCTCCGGATTCGTTCATGTACCGGGTCGTCACGGACAGGACGGCTCTGCGAGAAGGCGGGGGCCCCACGTGGCACTCGAGGCCGAGCGCCCCCGTGTTCTTCAGTCGTGAAAGCTTCCCGCGAGCGCGGGATGCGAGCTCGTCGATGACCATGTGCCCCGCGTTGTGGCGCGTGGCTGCGTACCGTGGGCCGGGATTTCCCAGGCCGACCGCTGCGAACACCTTGCCTCCAATGCGTGTGGCGCCCCGAGAGGCGCCACACGCTTGACAATCATTCGGCCGGGGCTTCTTCTGCGTCCGCCGCTTCCTCGGCGGCGGGAGCGTCTTCCTCGGCGGGGGAAGACGGAATCGCGATGACCACGACGATCGACTCGGGGTCGGTCTCGACCTCGACGCCGGCGGGGAAGGTCAAGTCCGCGACAGTGACGTTTTCGCCGTCCTTGCGGCCTTCGACGTCGACGACGATCGCCTCGGGGATCGCGGTGGCCGGGGCCTTGACCAGAACGTGCATGAGTTCGACGGTGTGGATCGTGCCGGGGAAGGACTCTCCGGTGACTTCGACGGGAACTTCGACGTCGACCTTTTCGCCCTGCTTGACGCGCAGAAGATCAAGGTGCTCGATGATGCGCGTCAAAGGGTTGCGCTGGAGCTCCTTGACGAGAACGAGCTGCTCCTTGCCCTCCAGCTCAATCGTGAGAATCGGGTTGGCCTGCCCTTTGGTGGCCAGGAAGATCTCGTGCGAATCAAAGGAAATGTGGACGGGATCGGAGCCGTGCCCATAGACGACGGCGGGCGTGCGGCCGTCGCGGCGAAGCTGGCGGGACGCGCCCTTTCCGAAGGACTTGCGGCGATCGACCTGGATTTTGTCTGACATGTGGCTCTCCTTTCGTGTGGCGCCCGAGAATTTCGAGCGCGTGCGGCCTCGATTCCGACGGCCGTGCACGAAGGCACACCCACCGCGTCGATAACGGAAAGACAAGTCTGCTTTCCCTCGCCGAGGCAACCTACGTATATTACCGCGCCGGGGAAGCGCCTGTCATCCTCAGGAGCCGTCGTCCGCAGAATCTTCGATGTCCCCGTCGAAGGCGGAATCCTCCGAGTCGGTCGCATCGGGGTCAGGGGCGGATGCCAGATCGCCGTCGGCGACCGCGCCATCCGCATCCGAGGAGGCGACGTCGCGCCAATCCTGGCCGTCCGAGTCCCGGCCGCCCAATGCGGCCGCACCTGAGTCGGAGACGCTCTCCGACGCGTCAGGGGCAAGAGGCGGCCAGTCGGGCGCCGAGCCGTCCAAGACGGAAGCCGACTCATCCGCGTCAGGGTCGTCGAAAGCCGCTGCCGACCCGTCTGCGGCCAGCGCGCCGCCCCCAGCCGCCCCGGAGGCGCCGGCGGCGTCCGTGTCGGAGCCGTCAAGGGCCTGCGGACCGGCAGCGGCGAGGGCCGGACCGTAAGGGCTTGAGCCGGAGGCCTCGCCCCGAGACGAGCCCGCCGCGATGGCCTTTGCGCGATTCGTGATGAGAGTGGCGGTGATCAGCCCGATGAAGACGAGAGCCATTCCGCCGACCACGCCCATGTTGGGCCCACCGGACTCTTCCTCAGCCGCGGCCTTGGGAGCCGACGATGGCATGACCGGAGTCTTCTTGGCGGTGTTCTTCGGGCGTTCGGTCGGCACCGGGCTGGCGGCTTCGGGGGCGATGGTCATGATTTGTCCCCCTATCTTCACGGTAGAAGTGGCCGAAGGAGCCGCTCCCGGCGGGAGGGGCCTTCCTTGGGCGTCTACCGCAACGCCCTGCTGCGCGCCAGGCTGCCCCTGCTGTTGAGCGCCGCCTCCGGGCTGCTGGCCTCCGCCGTTGTTGCCTCCCTGGCCGTTGCCTTGGTTGCCGCCTTGGCCGTTGCCCTGGTTGCCATTTTGGCCGTTGCCCTGGTTGCTGCCGCCGTTGCCGCCCGGTTGCCCGCCGCCTCCGCCTTGCCCTTGGGCGGCAACCACAGTGAAATCGGAGTCTCCCCGGCAGGTGATCTGTCGAGACCCGCCGTCCGGATCGGCTGCCGTTGCGTTGAAGCGCAGCCAATGCGCTCCGGGGGCGACATTGGCGGGAAGGACGACGGACCCCGAGACTTTCCCAGAAGAGGGAACTTTCTTATGCAGAATGGACTTTCCCGGAAGACTGCTGTCCCAGTGGGTCGCACCGTCGTCAAGCTGGACGTAGACGGTCGCGCCCGCCGGGAAACCGGTCGCCGTGAAGGAAACCTGCTGACCCGCCTGGACCGTCTTCGTCGTCACGGACGCCTCGGTTCCCGGGGAGTCGTCCGGAAGGGCATGGGCGCCCGCGTCGACCAGCATGGCGAGCATAAAGCCCATGAGGATGGCAAGCGCAGGCTTCAGGCCTCTGCGCGAAGCAATCATGACTACTCCTCGCTTTCACTTGCCTTGACGCCGCGAAGCGATGAGGGACGTTGCGACGACCGTCACGGAAATGGCTGCTCCGCCGAGCATCCATGGCCATATCGGCTGACTGTCGTCCCCCTCGGCTTTCGGAGGGATGCGGGCCGGGCCGTCGGCCTTGGTCGGCGTCGGAGAAGGCGACGGGGACTTCTTGACGTTGCCGACGTCGAGGTCGGTCCATCCGATGAGCGCCCCGGTGGAATCCATCAACGCGAACTTGTAGGAGCCGTCGGGAAGAGTGGATGTGTCGACTCGAATCTTTCCTTCTTTGTCGATCTGCATCCACCCGAGCGGGCTGCCCTGAGGGTAGAGGTAGAGGAAGACCCATTCGCCCGGCTGACGTCCGGCTGGCGCAAGTACCAAGATCTTGCCTTCCATCTGCTTTCCGATGTTTCCGGCGTTCTGGAGCGTCAAGCCCTTGATGTTTGGAACAGGGGGAAGCGGCGAGAAGTCGGGCTTCGGGAAGAACGGCTGGGCCGGCTTCTGCGGCTGCTGACCGGCGATTGCCCTTTGAATGACATACCTTCCGGGTATGATCGACTGACGCGTGCCCGATTGGACCGAACGCCTCACGATCGTGGAGCCGCCCGTCCTGCCCTGCTGTCCGCCGCCGTTCCCTTGATTTCCGCCCGGGGGTTGGTTGCCGCGGTTACTCGGCGGCTGATTCCCGCTGGGCGGCCGGTTCTCGCCGCCGGGAGGCTGATTCCCGCCGGGAGGATTGGTCGGGTTGTCCGGTTTCTTGGGGCCTTCGAACGTCGTCCATCCCAGGAGGGCGCCGAAGTCTTCGCCGGGCTTGCCGGATTGCGCCGTGATCTTCATGGCGCCATTGGGAAGGGACACGTCTTTGGGCAGACCGAGGACCTTGCCGTCCTTGTCCGTCTCAAACCACCTGGCGCCCCAGGGCTGGCGAGGATTTCCGTCCTTGTCGTAGGCATTCAGGAAAACCCAGGTCTTCTTGTCAGTGGCGTTCTGGCCGCCCTTGTGGTTGTCTTTGCCTCCCTCGGCCTTGGCCTTCGGAACAGTGACGACGAGCCGACCGTCTCTGCCGCGCTTAACGGTCATCCCCTGTTTGTTGTCGTTATTAAGATCCTCGTTCGCCTCGACCGGCTCGGGCGTGCCGCTCGGTTGGTATTCTCCGACGTCGAATTCCTCGGACTCGATCTTCCGGTCCGCGTCGCCCGGCTTGATTGTGTTCCCGGTGACGAACGTGAAACGGTGCTTGCCTTCCGGGAGGACGGGATCGCTCCCGCCCTTGCCTCCGCGAACCGCTTTCTCGTCGGTTCCGTCGGGCAGCGGGATCTCGGCCGTCCAGTCGCCGGTCTTGGAGTCCGCGTTTTCCACGATTGCCCAGACCGTCGCGTCGCTGCCGCCCTGCGGCACATTAAGGCGCTTGTATTTTCCGTCGTCGATCTTGACCGCGATCTTCGAGGCACCCTGGCCGTCCTGCGGGTGGCACCACCCTTTGCCGCTGACCTTTACGGTGCCGCCCAGGTGCACCTTGGCGTTCTCCACTTTGACAGTCGGTTCCCCGACCGACGTGCACCTGGTTGGCTCAAGGACCGTCAACTGTTCGGAGGTCATTGACCGTTTGACGTCTTTCGTGTCCGATTGCCCCGAGAGCAGAGAAACGGTGAAGTACTGACCCTCTTTCACGTTCTTGGGAACGTCGATCTCGACTTCGAAGTCGCCATTGGGCTTGATGACCTTGACGTTCGTGTCTTTCTCCGGGTTCTCTTGGGCGACAAGTGCCCAAACGGTTTTGTCGCCGTTAACCGAAGGAAGGTCGATGGCCTTGGCCCGCTCGTAGGGTTTGTTCTCACCCTCATTGATTTTGACGAAGACCGTGGACGGGCCGTTCCCCGCTGAGTTCTTCCAACCGGTCCCTTTGATGTGGAACTTCGCACCCGCGTCCGACTTGATTTCCTTCTCAACCCAAGCTTTGGCACCCGACGAGTCCGCCAGATCAACGTGTGGCCACGCCGGCGGAGTGGCGCTAGAGGGCGTATTGTTCGGCTGGTTCTGGGGCGCGGCTTCCTTGGGTGCAGGCGCCTGAGGAGCCTCCTTAGGCGCGGGCGCCTGTGGATTCGGATTGGGCTTTCCCGCCTCGGCGCCGTACACGAACGCGGCGCTCGATTGCCGCACGACGTCGCCTTGAAAAGCTGAGCCGCTCGAGAACTGGACCGTGTGCTTGCCCTCTTTCAGCTGGCCCAAAGTCTCCGCAGAAATGGTCGCGGTCCAGTTTCCGGACGCATCCGCCTTGACCATCGCCAAGACGCCCTTGTCGGTCTCGACCTTTCCATTGGCAGGATTCTTGACAGCGGATTTCGCTTTGAGGCCCCCGTTGTCAATCTTGACGGCGACGAGCGAGCCTTCCTTCTTCTCCTGATTCATCCAGCCCGTGCCGCTGACCGTCAGTGGTTGGCCGACGGCGACACGATCCGGCGCGCTGTAACCAGCCCCGTCGGGCGTGCTGCCGCTGTTGGCTCCGGCGGGAGCCGCGACGAACACACTTGCGTAGGCCAGCAGCAGAACCGCGAGCAGGCTCAGACCACGCGAAACGGACAGAGCAGCAAAGGTTTCGTTCCTTCTCATAGCGTGTCCTCAGAAATACAGATCGAAAAATTGTGGAGACATTGTGGAGTCTAGTCTCGTCGGCGTCGCATGACGACGTCGTCCACAAGGTGGATGTGAAAGGAAGTCCTCGGCGGGCACCGAAACGAGCCATTTGACTAAATACGTGTGCTTGCCTTCATATCCCTTCCGATTCCGCAAAGTCGAATTCGCGGCGGTGAGGCCTCGGAAACGACGTTGTGAACCGTCGCAACGAAAAGAGCGGCAAGCGTGAGAAGACCTGGAATGCTATCGAAATCCATAGAGTGACGAGTGCTGCGAAAACCTCGGATTACGACAAAAGCTGTGTAGGCGGCCGTATTGAGCCGCCTACACAGCTTTTATCGACATGCGGTCTTAGGCGCCGAAACGGCGAGCATTGCTGCTGTCCGTTCCCTGCATGTTCGTAACAGATCCGTCAAGCACGAGGCCGAGGGCGTCCGTAGCCTGGACCATGACGTCGCAGTCCTTCATCCAGCTCATAAAGATCGTGTGGAAGGCTTCTGCCGCCTGACCGCCGAGCCTTTCGCGGATGATGCCCTCGATCCGGTTGCCCATCGTCTCGGTCTCCTCGCGCACCTTCTGCGCATGGGACTTGATGTCGGCAACGCCTGCCTGCATGAGGGGGTAGTTGTAGAGAATGGTCATGAGTGTGGTTGTCCTTTCCTAATTTCGCCTAGATAAATATCGTCTTGAGAATCAGCCTAGACAGCGGAACTTCCGCCACCCATGAGCGAGTCCAAGCCGAGGTTCTTGTAGCTCTGAGCCTCGTCGATGTCGGCCTGCTCGGAAGTGGAGCCCGTGCTCTTCGTCTCCTGGCTGTAAACGCCAAGCTTCTGGAAGAGCCTGTTGCTGGCCTCCTCGAGAGCGTTGAAAGCGGCGGTGAAGGCCTGGGCCGCTCCGCCCTGGAACTGAACGTTGCCCCGCAGCTCCGTCGTCTTGCCGTTGATGGCCGACTTGTGCGCGTTGAGGCTGCTCATGTTCTCGTCCAAGATGGAGGAAATCTGAAGATTCGCACCATCTACATCCTTAAACTCCTGTGACATGAAAAGTACCTTCCTCTGTATGTGAAACCATGGACCCTTGACCATGGAACCCTTTGCCGGGCCTGCAGCTAGCCTACAACGAACTTTGTCCACACCACCAGAGCGGGTTTCCTCCCGAGGTGTGTCGTTAAAACTAATAGCGTGTTGTTTAGTTTTTATGCATTTATATATGTAATCAGCATATTTTAACTTTGTAACCAAGATAAGTATATTTAAATGCTTTAAATTACATTTGGTTATGCGGACAAAATCGTCTTGCGAGCGTTCACAACGGCAAGCAGGGCGCTTCGTCGCGCCTCCCCGTTTCTCCTTCAACAATGGCAGTTTTATGCCGAAATGACATGCGCTTCCCACTCCCCATCCTCGGTTGAGGTCGATTTGGCGACGAACTTACCTTGCAAAGAGGGCGCACACAGGACCGATCGCAAAGAAAAGAAGGCATACAAGATAAGGTGTGATTCCTTTCGCGCTTTCGCACCTCACGCAAGCAGATGCCACACCGGCCGAAACGAGGACGACACACAACTGGCAGAGACAAGAAGAACGACATTCGGGCCAAGCCTCCGGACAATCGCCCGCCATCCGCCGAAGATCCATTTGACGTGGCGCATAAATATCACCTTCATGCCACTGTTGTACGCCAGAATCGTTTGAAACAGGAGTATCTGGGACGAAAGCAGGGTTTTGAGCAAATACACCTTAAACCGACGTTATCCAGAGATACCGATGGTAACCATTTTTAATAGGTTTTGATCTCTTCATTTGAGTTTGAATGTTTATATCAGGTTTATATGCGAAAAGAAGCTGTTTATCGATATGCCCCACAAAGTATCAATGATGGATAGCTCTCCCCGATTGATCTCCGTTTTATCGCCGAATGGCCAAAGAATCCGCGGAATGCGAAGGAAAACTCGGGTTGGTCAAAGATAACTGCGAGTTTCTCGAAAACCAGAGCAAACTTCGGATGCGTATGTCACATCAACCTGCCATTGACGCCAACCGAGAGTCCTCGTCCGGACGGGCGGCGATGTTTCGCGCCAGTTTCCGCCCTAGACTCCGCCGAAATCAGGCGGAAGCACGGGCGCGAGCCGGGTCAGTATGCACCGTCGAAGAGGCTCGTGACTGATCCGTCCTCGAAGACTTCGTCGATGGCGCGGGCCAGAACCGGAGCGATTGGAAGCACCGTCATGGCCGGAAAGCGCTTTTCCGGGCCGATGGGGAGCGTGTCCGTGACGACGAGCTCGCGCAGCCCCGATTCGCGCAGACGCTGGGTCGCAGGATCAGAGAGCACCCCGTGGGTGGCGGCGACGATGACGTCCTTGGCCCCCGCTTCCAGCACGATGCGCACCGCGCCGCAGATCGTTCCGGCCGTGTCGATGAGATCGTCGACGATCACGGCGGTGCGTCCGGAGACGTCGCCGACCACGCGGTTCGCCGTCGCCTGATTGGGGCGAGTGAGGTCGCGGGTCTTGTGCACGAACGCGAGAGGCACGCCCCCGAGCCGATTGCCCCACTGCTCGGCCACCTTGATCCGGCCGGCGTCGGGAGAGACGACCACGGCACTGCCGACGTCAATGCGTCCGCGAACGTATTCAACCAGGGTCGGCATCGCCCACAGGTGGTCGACGGGGCCGTCGAAGAAACCCTGCGACTGCGCGGCATGCAGGTCTACGGACATGATGCGGTCGGCGCCGGCCGTCCTGAATAGGTCGGCCACGAGGCGGGCGGAGATCGGCTCGCGCCCCTTGTGCTTCTTGTCCTGGCGGGCGTACGGATAGTAGGGGGCGACGGCGGTGATTCGCTTGGCCGAGGCCCGCTTGGCGGCGTCGACCATGATGAGCTGCTCCATGAGCCACGTGTTGATGGGGTCGGCGTGGGACTGGAGGGTGAACACATCGGCGCCGCGCACCGACTCCTCGAAACGGACATATATCTCAGAGTTGGCGAAATCGTAGGCGGTGACCGGCAAGAGGTCGATTCCCAGTTCGTCCGCGACTTCCCTCGCCAACGCCGGATGCGCCCGGCCGCTTACGAGAACGAGGCGTTTGTCGTTCGCCATCCGCATTCCGGTCATAGTTTCCCTCGCTATTCGGAAACGCCGGCGGCCCTCGCGCCCCCGGTCAGCACTGTATAGGGCGGAAGCGCGGTTCCCGCCTCCACGGCCGCGTCGCGAACCACGACGTGGCGCGCATCGACCCCCTCGCCCACGAGGGCGTTGGTGAACTCGCCCGGGCCCACGAGGGCGCCCTTCGCGATCGACGTCGTCCCGTACAGCCCCGTTCCGGGCAGGATCCGGCAGTCCGGCGCCAAGGCGACGGTCACGTCGATCGAAGTGGTCGCGGGATCGACGATCGCCGCCCCGGAGCGCATCCACGCCTCCAGGGTCCTCCGATTCATCTGCTCCCGCAGAGCCGCCAGCTGGACGAGGTCGTTGCACCCTTCGACGAGCCACGAGTCCTCGACGACGTACGAGCCGACGCCTGCGCCGGATTCGTAGGCCTTCGCCACGACGTCGGTCAGGTACATCTCGCCCTGCGCGTTCTCGGTGTCGAGGCCGCCGATGGCCCCGCGGAGGAAGTCGGCGTCGAAAACATACGTGGACGTATTGATCTCGGCGATTTCACGTTGTTCCTGCGTCGCGTCCTTGTGCTCGACGACGCCGGCGACTGTCCCTTCAGCGTCGCGGACGATCCTGCCGTAGCCTGTGGGGTCGGGCACGACGGCGGTCAGAACCGTGACCGCATTGCCTTCGTGCCGCCCCAGAAGGCGCAACAAGACGTCGGCCGAAAGCAGGGGCGTGTCCCCCGCAGTCACGACGACCGGCCCTGAAAGATCCGCCGGAAGGGCGCGCAAGCCGCACCAGAGGGCTCTGCCCGTGCCCTTGATCTCGTCCTGGTCGGCAATCGTGATTCCGGGGTCGCATTCGGCGGCGTGTGCGGCGACGCGGTCGCGTTCGTGGCGCACGACGACGGCGATGTGATCGGGGGCAAGCCCCCGCGCCGCGAAGATCGCGTGGCCGAGGAGCGTGCGGCCGCACATGGGATGGAGGACTTTGGGGATCTCGGATTTCATCCTGGTGCCCTGACCGGCGGCCAGAATGACGACGGCGGCCGGATGCGGTCTGCTCACAGTAGGCCCCTTCCTGTGGTCATGGACCAAGTTTAACCGCTGCCTGAAGGTTTCGCCTATGCCGTCCGCGCGCAGCGGCTCCGGCTGCACGCCGCATCCGCTCCGCCCCCAGGATTCGAACCCGGACAAAAGGTTCCAAAGACCTCTGTGCTGCCATTACACCAGGGCGGATCACCCGGACGATTGTATAGGCGCGTCCGAGAAAAGTCATCCCAAAGTCGGAAAGCCATCCGAGAGTCAAGCCGAGGACGTCTGGGCTGGCATCTCGCTGTTCACCGGAAGCGAAGCTCTTTCCTTTGAGCGAAACGATATGTTGAAGGTTCGGCCTCAGCGAGCCGCCTTCGCCAGCGGTCGAGGCCAAGCCCCGCCCGGCTCGGCCTTTCCCTCCACGATGCGCGAAATGGCGGGCATTTGGCGGAGCAGACGAGCCCGCGCATCCACACGTTGAAAAGCAGGCTTTTTTACGGTCGCACGATCCATTCGGCGTCCAAGCGGAGTGGCAATGGGGAGAGATCCTCCTTCGGACTGAAGTAAACAGCCGCTTTTACTGCAATAATTGACACATGAGCGCAAATTCTTCTTCGTCACCCCGGCGCGTGCGGATGTCCCGAGCCGAGCGCCGTGAACAGCTGATCCGCGTAGCCCGCCAGCTCTTTGGAACTCGAGGCTATGATGCCGTCTCCGTCGAAGAAATCGCGAGTGCGGCAGGCGTCTCCAAGCCCATCGTCTACGAGCATTTCGGAGGGAAGGAAGGTCTCTATCAGGTTATCGTCGACCGCGAAGTGAAGGCTCTTTCCGACATTCTGCGGTCCCAGATGCGTCCCGAGCACAGCGCGCGAGCAGTCCTTGAAGGAATCGTCGTCACCCTTCTCGACTTCATCGAGGAAAACGCCGACGGATTCCATCTGCTCGCCCACCAGTCGCCAACTGCTGTCAGGAGCGAGACCTTCGAGACCGTCATGGCAGACATCGCAGACCAGGTCACCATTTTCCTCGCCCCGCTTCTGGAGAAGCAGGGACTCGACCCTGCGTCGGCGCCCGTCTACGGGCAGATCCTCGCCGGCGGCGTCGGACAGATAGGCCAGTGGTGGAGCGAGAACATGCAGGTCGATAAGAAACTCGTCGCCGCCCAGGTGACGAACCTGCTTTACCTCGGCCTCCGAGGCATGGAAAAGGATCCACAGCTCCAGACACGCTGAGGCGCAACTCAGCCCCTTTTAGGAAGGTCGAGCGTCCGTCGATGGCAGCCTGACTGCCGGTCGGCGGACGCTTTCTCGTTCTTCTCGCTTCCTCGCCGCCCGATCCGCACTTCTCCTCGCCGCCCGATCCGCACTCTTTCGTCGCTGCCCAAAAGAGCTTCGTCTACAAAGAACTTCGTCTGCCTCGCCCGCCCCGTTTTTCGACACGACCCCTTTTCCCCGGCACGACCCCTTTTCCCCGGCACGATCCCTTTTTCCCAGCACGATCCCTTGCCCCGCTTCTCAGCGCATGCGCCACTTTCCCCGCTTTCGGCACGGGCACTCGCACAGACGCTCCCCCTCCCGTATTCCGGCGGCAAACCTTGCGCCGAACAAGAGGCGAATAAGGCGTGCCCCTCGCCGATCATTGTGGTAGACATGAAACATGCTGGAAGTTCAGGATCTCAATAAGTCCTTCGGGACGTTGCAAGCGTTGAAGGGCCTCAGCCTCAGAGTCCAGCCTGGTGAGATATTTGGTTTCGTCGGATCGAACGGCGCAGGCAAGACAACCGCGATGCGGATTATGCTGGGGGTGCTCTCCACCGACTCAGGCCGGGTTTCATGGAACGGCAAGGAGGTCGACGACGACGTCCGCCGCAAGATCGGCTACATGCCGGAGGAGCGCGGCCTCTACCCCAAAATGCAAGTGGGGAGGCAACTGGAGTATTTCGCGCGGCTCCACGGGCTCGGCAAAGCCGAGGCAACGCGGGCGACGGAACAATGGACCGATAGGCTGGGAGTCGCAGGCAGGCGAAACGACAACGTGCAAAAGCTCTCCCTCGGCAACCAGCAGCGCGTCCAGCTGGCGGCGGCCCTCGTCCACGATCCCATCATCCTCGTTCTCGACGAGCCGTTTTCCGGCCTCGATCCGGTGGCGGTCGACGTCATGAGCCAGGTCCTCAAAGACAAGGCGAAATCGGGCGTTCCCGTCATCTTCTCTTCCCACCAACTCGATCTCGTCGAACGGTTGTGCGACCGCGTCGGCATCGTCTCCCGCGGCTCGATCGTGGCAGAGGGCACAATCCACGAGCTGCGCAACGCGGGCAAGCCGCAGATTGCGTTGGCCGTTTCGGCAGGCCCCGACAGGGTTCACGCCGCTTTGGCCTCGGCCGGCGTCAAGCCGCAGCCCGATCCCCTCGAGGGAACGTCCGATGCCCCCAGCGCAGACGGATTGACCCGCGTGATCGTCGACGCCGAAGAAATCGACGACCAGGCGCTGCTCCGGGCCGCACTGTCCGCCGGGCCGGTCCACGAATTCGCACCCCGGCGTCCCCACCTCGCCGATCTGTTCAAGGACGTGGTGGTCGCCGCGCAACCCGAGGAACCCACGCAAAAGGGCCGACGAGGCATCTTCGGCCGCAGGAAGGATACAGCCCGATGATTCTTTCCCTCATCTTCAAACGCGAGTTCACGAGGCTGTTGGGGTCGAAGGCCATACAGGTTTCCACCGGCATCGTCGTGGCCCTCATGTTCATCGGCGGGGCGATCGGCGGATACTTCCTCAGAAAGAACGGCGTCGACACCACGCCCCCAGAAGTCACGGGAAACGGTGCGGACGGCAACCCCTTCGGCTTCGCGATGGGCTCTCTCGGCAACTCCCTCCTGATGGTCATGCTCTTCACCGGCATCGGCGTCCTGGGGGCCGGCGTCGTCGAAGAGAAGGCCAGCCGAGTGGTGGAAATCCTTCTCACCACGGTCAAACCGCGCGTCCTCCTGCTTGGGAAAATCCTCGGCATCGGCGCGGGAATGCTCGTGGTCTTCGCCGCCTATATGGTGGGAATCGTCGGAGGACTCGGCTTGGCGGGGCTGCTGCCCGACCTTGGAACGCTTGGAAAGCTCGGAGTCTGGACGTTCTTGCCGACGTTCCTCGCATGGATCGTCGTCGGCTATCTGACGGCTTCGGGGCTCACGGGAGCCTTGGCTTCGACCGTATCGCGCCAAGAAGACCTCGGCGGGGTTCAGACGCCCATTATTTTCGGGCTGACGATACCCATATACACGGCTATGTACTACATCCCGACCCAACCGGATTCGACGGCCAGCGAGGTCATGTCGTTCATTCCCTTCGTCTCTCCGCCGACCATGATCATGCGGACGGCGCTCGGCGGCGTGCCCGCCTGGCAGCAGCTGGTCGCTTTCGCCGTCAACATCGCCTTTATTCCTCTCCTCGCCGCACTCGCGGGGAAGATCTACGAGAACTCGATCCTGCGCACGGGCGAACGGGTCAAGATCGTCAAGGCCCTGCGAGGCTCGAACTGAATCTGCGAGGCTCGAACTGAAATGGGCGAACGCGAACCAAGCCGATCGAGCTGAGGCGAACGAACCGAGGCGGCTCGAACCGCCGAAGAAAATGCAGAAGGGGGAAGGCCCACGAAAAGGCGTGGGCCCTCCCCTTCATTTGTGTGAGCCTATTTCGACTTGTCGAGCCTTCTAGCTTAGACGCTGATGCCCGGCGAGTTTTCAGTGCTCGTCGTAGTGGTCGCCATGCTGGGCGTGGCGGTGCCCGTCATGGACGTAGTCGACGTGGTCCCCATGCTGAACGGCCTCATGGCCGCAACCCTCACCGTGGGCGTGCTCGGCCACCGTGTGCTCGGCGACCTCCTGATGGTCGTCGTAGTGGTCGCCGTGCAGGGCGTGGCGGTGCCCGTCATGGACGTAGTCGACGTGGTCCCCATGCTGAACGGCCTCATGGCCGCAACCCTCTCCATGGGCGTGCTCGGCCACGGTGTGGTGAGCGTGGGGGTCGGCAGTGCTCATAGTTTTTCCTTTCTTCACGCGTTTTCCCGTGCGTGGGCGATCGCATCGCGCACCACGTGTTCGACGTGGTGATCGGCGATCCGATAGATGACTTCCTTGCCGCGGCGATCCGCTTCAAGGAGCCCGGCGTCGCGCAGGATCCGCAAATGTTGCGATGTGAGCGGTTGGCTCATCTTCGCCGCCTCGGCGAGAGCCGAAACCGGCCTGTTCTCGTGGCTCACAAGTGAAAGAAGGAGCAAACGAGACTCGTTTCCCAAAACCCGAAACATGCGGGCGGCCTCGGCTAAAAGCTTGCCTTCATTCACTCTTCAATCATCACACACGTATAAACACTTTGCAAGATGATTAATCGTTGAGCTTTTCACTCAGTTCGAGCCAGCGGTCTTCGAGTTCGGCGACTTCGGCCTCGAGAACGCGCAGATCGTCGGCATGTTTGCGCAGGCCGACGTAGTCGCTCTGGTCGTGTTCGGCCATCCGAGCGTGCACCTGCGCCACCTTGTCCGCAAGTTTGGCAAGGCGCCGGTCGATCGAGTTGACTTCCTTCTCGGCCTCACGCCGTTCGGCGCCCGACAGCTCGGCCCCGTTCTGCCCCGCGGCCGAACCTCCGTCCGTTTTCGCCGATCCGGCGTTCTTCCCTGGTGCCTTCGGCGCGCCGACGCCGGAGCTTTTCTTCGAGGCGCCGCCTTCAGATCCCGCTTTCGCGGCGTCGCTCAACTCGAGATACTCGTCGACGCCGCCGGGAAGGTGCCGGAGCCGCCCGTCGAAGATCGCGTACTGCCGGTCCGTCACGCGCTCAACGAGGTAGCGGTCGTGGGAGACGACGATGAGCGTTCCGGGCCATGAATCGAGGAGGTCTTCCATGGCCGCGAGCATGTCGGTGTCGACGTCGTTCGAAGGCTCGTCGAGGATGAGCACGTTCGGCTCCGACAAGAGAACGAGAAGCAGCTGAAGACGCCGCTTTTGCCCGCCAGAAAGCTCGCACACGCGCGAGGAAAGGCAATCGCGGGAAAAGCCCAGGCGCTCGAGAAGCTGGGCAGGGCTCATCTCCCTCTCCCCCACCGCGTAAGAAGTCTTGTATCGCGCGAGCACCTGCCTCACCAGATCCCCGCCGACTTCGTCAAGGGCGGAGAACCTCTGGTCGAGGATGCCGATCCTCACCGTCTTTCCGCGTTTGACGCTGCCCGACGTCGGCGCGATCGAGCCCGCAACGAGGCCCAGAAGCGTCGACTTTCCCGCTCCGTTGGCGCCGAGGATTGCGGTGCGCTCGCCCGGAGCGATCCTCCACGTGACCTCGCGGAGCACGTCGCGGTCTCCGTAGCGAACGCCGGCTTCTTCGAGGTCGACGACGTCCTTGCCCAGCCTCGCCACGGCCATGCGCGTGAGCTCTACGGAGTCGCGGACGGGAGGGACGTCGGCGATGAGCCGGTTTGCCGCCTCGATGCGGAAACGCGGCTTGCTCGTGCGAGCGGGCGCTCCGCGGCGCAGCCACGCCAACTCTTTGCGCATGAGATTCTGACGTTTGGATTCGGCCGCCGCCGCGATCCTGTCGCGTTCGACCCGCTGAAGGACATATGCGGCATACCCTCCCTCAAACGGTTCGACGACGCCGTCGTGCACCTCCCACATGGAGGTCGCGACTTCGTCGAGAAACCAACGGTCGTGGGTGACGACGAGGAGTCCGCCGACGTTCTTGGGCCACCGGTTCTTCAGATGCCGCGCAAGCCACGTGATCCCTTCGACGTCGAGGTGGTTCGTCGGCTCGTCGAGCATGAGAACGTCCCACTCGCCGATCAAAAGTGCCGCGAGTCCGAGACGGCGCCGCTGGCCGCCCGAGAGCGTGCCCACCCGCGCCTGCCAGTCGAGGTCCCCGACGAGGCCCGCTATGACGTCGCGGATCTTGGGGTCAGAGGCCCATTCGTGCTCGGCGGCCTCTCCCACGAGCGTATGGCCCACCGTCGCGTCTGCGTCGAGGGTGTCGTCTTGCTCAAGCACGCCGATGCGCACGCCTCCCCGACGGGTCACAAAGCCTTCGGTCGGGTCGAGCGTTCCCGCAAGGATTCGCAAAAGCGACGATTTGCCGCCGCCGTTTCGCCCGACGACGCCGATCCTGTCCCCCTCCTCGATTCCGAGGGATGCCGATTCGAGGACCACGCTGTTGGGGTACTCCAGCCCGATCGCCTGCGCTCCGAGAAGATGAGCCATCACTTCGCCTCCGCAACGCAGGCGCCAGCGGCCGGTCCGTTCGCCCGAACCGCCCGAAGCTTCGGAAACTCGATCGCGGCTCGCATCCCGAGGCGGTCGGCATGAGCGGGGTCAAAGGCTAGGAGCGCAACCGTCGGCCCGGAGCCCGAAAGGATGGCCGTCGCCCCAAAACGGCTCGCTCGCTCAACGACGTCTTCTAGATCCGGACGCAGTGAGAAGGCCGGGGCTTGAAGGTCATTGGCCATGAGCGCGGCCGTCGCCTGCAGATCTCCGCGGGCCACGGCCTCGCGCAGCTCCCGGGTCGACGCCGGGTTCTCGGCGACGTCGGCTTCGGCGGCGCGGCCGGGTCCGGCGACTCCGGCTGCAACGCTGCCGGGTCTTTCAGTTTCCGCGGCTTCCCTCGCGACGGCGCCAGCCCCTTCAGCCGACTCGGCGATGCGGTCAAACTCGCGGAACACCGCGGGCGTCGAGAGTCCCACGGGGTTCGTCAGGAGGACCCACGCGTGCCCGCGGCCGGGATACACCGGGGCGAGGATTTCGCCGCGCCCCGTGCCGTGCGCGATTCCGCCCATGATGCAGAAGGGGACGTCTGAGCCCAGCTCGCTCCCAAGGCTCATCAGGTCGGCGCACGACAGGCCGAGGCCCCACAGCGCGTTGAGGGCCACTAGGGCGCCCGCGGCGTCGGCGGACCCTCCCGCCATTCCTCCCGCGACGGGTATTGCCTTGCGGACCGTCATCTCGGCGCCGAGGCCCGGTGCGCCAAATCGTTCGCGCAAGGCTCTTGCCGCACGGAAAGCCAAATTCGTCGAGTCTTCCGGAAGGGCGTCTGCTCCCTCCCCTTCCATGCGGAGGCTCAAGGAATCGCTTCGACGGACGATCACCTCGTCGTGGACGTCAAGCGCCTCGAAGACGGTGTCAAGCGGATGAAAGCCGTCTGGCCGGGCCGATCCGACCCTGAGGGCCAGATTGACTTTGGAGGGCGTGACGACGCGAACTTCTTGCACGTGCCCAGTGTAGCGGCGTCGCCCGCGCCCGGCGGCCTCTTACACCTTCACGGCTAGATAGAGCGCAAGAGAGGCGCAGCATGCGGCGATCGCGCCGAGGACCGTCACGACGGCCGTTTCGTTTGTTTCGGCGATCGCCCGGCCCACCGTCGCCAGCGTCGTCAAAAGGGTGGCCATGACAGCTGCGTGCACCGATCCCGGAACCGACAGCGCATTTTCGATCACATCGAGGTCTTCGGCGTCGAACTCGGATTCCGCCGCGGACTCGGCGCCGCGCCCTTCGGGGAGGACCGGAACGGCCCTGGCCAGATGATTGACTTCCAGGCTCTTTCCGCTCACAAACTTGCCGAGCCACGCCAGCCACAAAGCAAAAAGAAGCAGGGAGACAAGCATCCCGATAAGCCCAAAAATGACATAGCTAACGGTGGTCAAGGTCCGAACCGCCAAGGCGGATTCAAGGTCCTGCCGCCCGACGATCACTGCGAGTGAGGCGGCTCCTCCGCCGGCAGGTATGGCCCAGCCGACCAAGATGAGGCCCAGCAGGAGGGATCTCGGCCGAATCTTGCCGGCAAACATGAGAACACACGCTCCCAAGGCGACGCCGACGGCGCCGAGTGCAACCCCCAATGAGAAGTTCGACATTCCGGAGGTTTGAGCGTGCGCCCATCGATTGAGGGAGATGGCGGCGGTGAAGGCGCCGGCCCCCGCGATGACGGCGAGCATCGGGTAGTGAACTCGCCGCAGACGCGCCTTCACAAGCTGCGGTTCGGCTGGTGGAACCAGCGTTTCCCGCCAACGGGCCACTTCCTCGCCGTCACGCTCCTCGATTGCCCTCACGGTCATAAGCCCCGTTTTCAGGGGCCAAAGAGCCGTGCAGCATATGGGAATGGACGCCAACATGAGAACAACCGTCAGACGGCTCCATTCGAGGTCGGTGAGCATCACCGTCAACGGCAGGACGACGAGCCACAGCATGGATGCCATGATCAGGGCAAGAGAGGCGTCAATGCGACGTTCGGCTCTGACCCAGAACTCATGCATGGCGCGATCCACCGTCTGCTCCCTTCTTTGTGCGTCCCACTCAAGCTTAGTGTGAGTCCCTTTAATTTCCCATCCGGACAGCGAAAAGTAGGTCACAGAAAGCCGCGGACGACGGGGCGTTTAGGCTGCGGACCAAGCCGGTGCAGCCAGGCTGCGAGCCAAACCGGTGCAGCCCCCCGCGAAACCGCGAGAACGCGTAGCGCATCGCAGGGGCATGTTTGCGTCGAACGGTGGAGCGCCTCCGCCGCAAATCAGGCAAGCGCGCCCGCGGCGCGCGCTATCGCCGCAAACTCGGCGATGCCCAACTGTTCGCCTCGGGCTTTCGGATCGATTCCCGCGAAGACAAGCAGATCTTCTGCGCGCGCGGCGCTTCCGGCCCAGGTCGCCAGGGCGGCGCGAAGAGTTTTGCGCCGTTGGGCAAAAGCCGCGTCGATGACGGCGAACACGTCTTCACGGGCGACGTCGGCGAACGCGCCCCGCCCTGCGACGTCGGCTGGAAGCCAAGGCAATGCGCCGTGCCGCTTGAAGTTCACGAGCGCCGAATCGACGTTCGGGATCGGCCAGAACACGTTTCTGCTGATCTTTGCGCCGCGTGCAGCCTCCCCGTACCAGGAGGCCTTTGCCGAGGGGACTCCGTATGTGCGCGAGCCCGGCGACGCCGCAAGACGGTCCGCGACTTCCGCTTGAACCATGACGGTCGCCGCCTGGATGCTGGGCAGCGCCTCGAGCAGGCCGAGAAATATCGGCACGGCGACGTTGTAGGGAAGGTTGGCCACGAGCCGCGAAGGCTCGGCGAGGTTCCTCGTCGATGCCACAAACTGCTCCGGCTTCTCGGGGAGCCGACCCGTCCGCGCCGTCTCCCCCGCGAAATCCACGCTCCCCGGCTCAAGTTCAGCCGTCTCCGGCGCCGATTCGGCACGCCCGTGCGCGCGTCCTTCCTCGCTCCGGAGGAGTCTGGGAACCGGAAGATTCGAAGGGGCCTTTACATCCATGGCGTCGAGATTGGCAACGGCCAGCCGCTCGACCGCCTCGGGCATGCGCGCCGCGACCGTCGATTCGAGCGCGCCGGCCAGAACCGGGTCGATTTCAACGGCGCATACGGCGGCCCCGGCCTCCAGCAAGGCGAGAGTGAGCGACCCCAAGCCGGGACCGACTTCCAGGACGACGTCGCCGGGCCGCACTCCGGCCTCGCGCACTATCCGGCGGACCGTTCCGGCGTCGTGGACGAAGTTCTGCCCGAGCGTTTTCGTCGGCCGTATGCCGAGCGTCGAGGCCAGCTCACGAATGTGGCTGGCCCCGAGCAAAGCGGATGTCGTTTTCGTCAAATGCGGACGGTCCCGATCGGTGTCAAGCGATATCAGTACCAACCGGTGCTCTGGGAGTGCCCCCATGCGCCGCACGGAGTGCCGTAGCGTCCCTTGATGTAGCCGAGCCCCCACTTGATCTGGGTGGCGGGATTCGTCTGCCAGTCGGCGCCGGCGGAGGCCATCTTCGATCCCGGCAGAGCCTGCGGAATTCCGTAGGCGCCCGAATAGGAGTTGAGAGCGTGCGAGTTCCAGTTCGATTCCTTGGTCCAAAGCTTGACCAAGCAAGAGAACTGATCGCCGCCCCAGCCGTAGGACCCCATCATCGACGACGCGATCTGCTGGGCCGAGCCAGCCGGAGCGGGAGCGGCGGTGGCAGACGGAACCTCTGCCGTCCCTCCGTCGCCCGTCGTGACAGTCTTGGTAGGCGGAGCCTCCTTCGTGCCGACGCTGACAACCTCGTCGACACGAGCAACCTTGACGCTCGAGACGACGAGCGTGCGCTCGGTCTCCTTGCCATTCTCATACGTTACTTCATAGGTGTTGGCGGTGACGCCATCGACACCTTTGGTCTTGACCTCCGTCGACCCCTTGGCGAGGCTGGAGTCATCGACCTTGCTGCTCTTGTGCGCGTCGGCGACGTCCTCAGTCACCGTCTTCTTCTCGACGCGAGTGATGGTCACGGTCGAGCCGTCGGCCACCGGGGCGGACATCTCCTGCGAGACTTTGTCGTCGCCGTCGACGGTGATGCCGGCATCAGCCAAAGCACCTAAAAGGGTGGGCTTCGTGGTTGTGACGGTGCGCTTTTGGCCATCGACGGAAACGGTGAAGGTCGCCTTCGCTGCCTTTTCCTGAACCGGGGCGAGCTGGGCGACGCCGGCCGTGGCGTCCAAGCGGTGCGCATCGTTCTCATTGGCGACCGAGAGCGTGCCCGCCGCGATGCCCCCGATGCCGGAGGCTGCCGCGACAACCGCCACAACGGCTGCGCGCGAGCGGGAGAAAAGGGAGAAACGGTTCTTCTTCGTCGACGTCGCACCGACCGAAGCCAGTTCTTCGTCCACGAGCGCATCAACCGGCGCCGCCTCGACCGGAGCCTCGGGAACCGGCGCCTCGGCGGCAGCTGCGGCATGAGCCTCCTCTTCGTTTTCCGTGAACGGCCGCACAAGGTATCCAAGCGGCGAATCCGGATGGAGGAGGCTCTGGCTCAGCCCCTGCTGAGCACGCGCAGCCAAGCGCGCGGCGCGCCTTGAACCGGGCGCAGGGGCTTTCGACAGATCTATGTTGAACTCGAATGCTTCGCCTTGGGCAACGCTGTGACGACCCACTACGATCTCTCCTTGTTCTATCGGCGGACCCGCAAGGCGGGAACCGGTTGATAACGATTCTGATACGAGTGTAACCAAATCGTTATCTTTTGGCCACTCACGTATCGCATCTCACACCTTCAGGGTTTGACTTTTCAGCGCGAAACAAGGGAAACGTCTTCAAGACCTTGCAGATATCGTTTTGTAATAGAACGAGCTCACCCGAACAGCGCGCATCTGCATCGCCGATCGCGCGAACGCAAAACTTCCCATGAGCAAGTCTCCTAAGTCGACTATCCTCACAAAGGCGTGGGCAAACAATATTACCTGACGCTCGGCGACTGCGTCCAGACACTCAACCGATGCTGTTATGCGGCTGACAACTCTAGAAGGTCCCGAAACGGCACCGCTGGCACTTGAAACGCTGCTACTTGCCCCCGAAACGGAGCTAATTGCATTCGAAACGGCACCAGGAGTTTCTAGATGGAACCACCCACTTTCCTAGCACATCACACGTTCCTGCCGATAGCGAACGAGACCAGTCGATTGCTGTGCACTTCTCCAAGCACATCCGACGTTCCCGGCAGACATACGAAGTCCCCTGCAAGCGTGCAGATTTTGCGAGCGACCACATGATGGACGAGCAGCCCTGCCCTACTGGGATGTCGAACTACGCTGACATCATGACCAGCAACTTCCCTTCGTCGCCCAATGCGACGCCGACAGGCCCGTTCGCGCCCTCAAACCAGCCAATCCCGGATCCCTCCGCGCCCTTCGGCATAGACGCTCTCGACCTCTATGCAACATCGAGGCGGAAGAATACCCTCAACATCGTGACCGCAGCCCTTTCGGGGGTGGGAGCGACGATCCTCATCGCCGGCTGTTTCTTCCCCTACTACGGGTTCAACTGGCGAGACTCCTCCTCCAGCTCGGACTCCAATCCGGATAAGAATACCCTTGCCGCCTTCGGCGGCGCATACTTTTTCCTTTACATCTTCTTCGCAATCGTCGTTTTCGCGTTCCTCGCCCTCGTTCTGCGTCGTCACAAAACCGGCGCCTCCCAGTGGGCGCCTTGTACGGCCTGCCTAATGACGAGCGGCGCCGTCCTCGCCATATCAATCGGCGAGAAGCGAACCACTTTCAGACAGGCTAGAGAATATTCGTACAGTCCGAGGCTCGGTTTCTGGCTGATTCTTGCAGCAGGCCTTCTTCTACTCGCATGCGGGATTCTTGGAATCGTTCTAGCGACGAAGGCCACTCCGAAGATGATTGGGGTCGCCTATCTGCGGCAGTCTTCGGACAAGTCGCCATCAGACTTCGCGGGAGACCCTAGGACCGTGGGAAACGTCTTTGCCGCCGAGGGGGCGCGCCCTCAGCCGAGCTACGGGCAAAATCCCCAGGGCCCCGGCAACGAGCGCACCGGGCCGCACATCGGCTCGTCTCCCGCAGGCCGCAGTTCAGGGACGCCCTCCAGTTCTTTCAGGCCTCCATACGGCAGAATGGACTGATCGACGTCGTCCCCCGAGAGCTTTCCAGAATGCGGACAAGTGGCGAGTTCCATGCCGCCGACGGCTTCCAGCGAATACCATTCTCTTATGAGCACTCAGTATCCTCCGCAGAATGCCACGGTCGTCGGACAGGTCGGCAAGGATTCGACCGATCAACAGGCGTATTCGTCGCCCTTTGCGGGCCACGAATCGCCTGCCGCCCCCGAGCCCAAGGCAAGCTCGGGGAAGACGAGCATCGCGGCGCTCGTCGGAGGAATCGGCGCCCTTTTCGCCGTCATAGGCCTCTTTCTTCCTTACTTCAAGGACGACAGGGGGAACCTCTCATGGCTGAACTCGGGCGACTACAAGGGCTCAATGGGGCCTTTCTCCCTGACTCTCGCGGTCGGCATCGTCGCCGTCGTCGCCGTAATCATCCCGTCGCTCATGAAGAAATCACCCAAGGCCGGCGGACTTGCGGCCGGGCTGGCGCAGACGCTCGCGGGCGTCGTCACTGTCAGCAACTGGGCGGTCAACTTCCAGCCTGCGAAGTTCAGCGACGAGGCTTCTCGAGGAATCGGCTTCTGGCTCATCGGAATCGGCGGAATCATTCTCGTCTTGGGAGGCCTTCTCACGCTGATCAGCGGCCTGAGGGCGGGAACCGACTCCGACGCTCGTCCCGACGGCTCTTACCTCTCCGCCCCCTACACGAACCAAGAATCGACGCTTGCACCGCCCGCAGGCGCCACGGGGCAACCGCTTCCGGGCGACCAGAATCGGACCGGTCAGTTCCCGCCCGCTCAACCTTACGGCCAGCCGTATTCGACTCAGCCCCCCTTCGAGCGGCAGGCGCCTTTCGCCCAGTCGGCGGGGTCGAGTTACACGGGAGCCCCTCCCATGTCGGCGCAGTCGGCTCAGGAAACCCGCTGGCCGGCCTCGGCGCCGTCGGCTCCTTCGGCCTCCCCGCAGTTCACGCAGGGGGGCTACGGCTCCCCCGCAGCGCAGCCGTATGGCGGGAACCAGCCGGCGCAGCCTTATACGCAGCAGCCATATGGCGCGAACCCGCCCGCGCAGGCGTACGGACAGGCGCAGCCCACGCAGCCATATGGGCAGCCATCAAGCTTCCAAAGCCCCGGTGCGCCGCAGAAACAGCCGAACGACCCGCAGCAGCCGTTCAACAATCAGCAGGCTCCGGGCAGCCAACAGGCGCCCTTCGGTCAGCCAGAGGCTCCTCGTCCCCAGCCGCAGGCTTCTTCCGGTCAACCGCAGTTCGGACAGGCACAATTCGGACAGGCGCCGAACAACGCACCCACGCAAAGCCAGCCTGCGCAAGGCCAACAGATCCAACCGGAGCAGAGCCAGCCTATGCAAGGGCAGCAGAGCGAGCCGACGCAGAACGGACAGGAGCCTCAGGCGCCTCAAAGCGAACCGTCTCCTCAGGAAACCTCCCCCCAAAGCGAACATGCTCCACAAGCTGAGGCGACGTCCGAAACCGACGGCGCGCCCCAGACTGACAGCGCGCCCCAGACTGACAACGCACCTCAGACCGGCGGCGCCCCTCAAGCGGGAGGGATGCCGACCGAGGGAACGCAGTCGCCCGCCCAAGCTCAATCCCCCCAGCAAGGGGCTCCGGCGTCGAGCCCTTCACCGTCCGAAGCTGCGCCGTCGCCCCAGAACGACGGAGAGGCCTGGCCTTCCAAGCCCGACCAGTGACGTTCTCTGCTCTCGCTCGGAGATCGGCAAAGCCCATTCCCGAGCGAGAGTCTTTTTCATTCCAAGTCCATTCCAAGGGCGGCCAAGGAGTGTCGCGAAGGCGGTCCCCTTTCTGTCGCAGCTTTCGTAGCGATGCCCGGCGTCTCAAGCACCAGCTATTTTTCCTGAGAGTTTGCGCCAACATGCTGCCGAAAATACACAACTCCCCTTTCCGACCGTTTCGTCTAGCGCCTTTGATTCGCTAGTATCCGGTGTTATGAGCATCTACAACACACCCATGCCAAATCGCTCCAACGGGAGCTCGGCGCGCTCGCGTCTCATGCCCGGTTTGGCAACGACGGCGGCCGGCGCAGCAATCGGCTTCATCGGCTTGTTTCTTCCATTAATTAAAATGGCCGTTGAAGCGTACGGGAACGAAAAATCGCAGGGGGTCAGCCTCTTCGAAGCGATAACGAAATCCGATCCCACTGCCCCCGGATCCGGCAAAGCATATTTTACTATTCTAGCTATCATCGTTTCTCTGGCGCTGAGCGTTGCCGCTCTCGCGAACGGCAAAATCGGGCTGGCGAAGGGAGCGGGAATCGCTTGCATCGTCCTCGGAGCCGTTTCTCTAATTATATGTGTCAGCTATTACAATGATTACAAGAAAATCGCGGATGGGTTCGACGACGCCTCCGGCAGCTCCTACAATTCCAATGTCTCCACTTCGTCCTCTTTGGGATTCGGTTTCTACTTGCTGGTTCTAAGCGCTCTCCTTATCTTAATTGGCGGTATCGTCACCATGGTTTTAACTGGGAAGGTCAGAGCTCAAAACAATTTCGGGCCGAGCGCCGTGATGGGCGATGGACAGTTTGGCCTCTATGGGCAACAGCCTGGCGTTCCTCAAGGCGGCTATCAAGATCCGGGCTTCCAGCAGCAGGGTTATCCGCAGCAAGGCGGTTACCCGCAACAAGGCGGCTATCAAGATCCGGGCTTCCAGCAGCAGGGTTATCCCCAGCAGGGCGGCTACCCCCAGCAGTGGGGCGGCCAGCAACAGCCCTGGTGACCGTAAACCGGCTGAGCCCTCCGACCGGGGCGGGCGGGAATCGGACTGCGAGCCTCTGGGACCAAACTGAAAGAGCGCTCACATTTGCTCTGCCCGTCCCTCGGCCTCAGCTGGGTTGCTGCTGTGAGTACAACGCATAACACGTCCAATGCGGCTTTCGGAGGCGGGTAAAACACCGCTTTCCCAAGCCGCGCCGGGGCTTGCTTTCTTTCTCACCTCTGCCTTGGTGGGCGTCGTTTCGCTATTCCTCCCCATGTGCGACTTTGACGAAAAGCACGACATGCCGGACGAAATAAGCGACATGACATTGCTCAAGGCCCTGGGACACAGCGAGTTCACAACGGTGGGCTTATTCATCAGCATCGCCGCCATTTTCGTAGTCCTGGGGTTCAGCCTCACCACCTTCGTCACGGGAGGAAAGCTCACATCGATACAAACAGCTGGGCGCGCAGGCGTAACGGCGGGAGTCGCATTCGTCGTCGGACGCATCGTCGATTTCATAAAGATGAAACGAGACGACTTTCCCTTTGACCAATTGGGAATGGGCTTCATCCTCTTCACCGTGGTCGGAGTATTTATGCTCATAACCGGCTTCGTCGTTCAGAACACGGCCGATCGGATCGAAGCTGAAAGCAAAGCCTCCGATTTCGACGCCGCCGCAGTCCACGGTCAGGGAGCTGCAAGCGAAGCAGATCAGTCCGAGCCTTAGAGCGCACTGATGCGCAACACAACTTACAACCGACGTCGACTCGAGTGCCGCACGCAACGGAGAAGAATCCGCGCGTGCGGCACTCCTTTGCCCGAGGTAGAGCGCTCCCCAGGTTTCGTTGCGGCAACAAGGGTTTCGAGTCGCTAACGTCGAACCTATGCACGACTATCCCGGCTCGCCTCCGCCCAAACCTCGCCGCGCGGGCGGCCACGGCGCGTCGCCGGCGGCCTACAGGGTCGCCTCGCCGCCGACGCGCGAATACACGAGGGCGCCGGTTCTCATCGCGGAGACCGACGCGTTTTTCCAGCCGCCGGCCTCGCGGAGCCGAAAGATGCAGCTGTTCTTCGCGGCAACGTCGTCGCTTTCGTGCATAGCCATAGTTGCCGGGATGTTTCTCGATTACATCACTGACGCCGAGCCTCTCACCTTCCTCGACGTCGTCGCCGAGCTCTGGGTGCAGAGCCTCGTCCTCGTCGCGGTGCTCGTCGTCGCCGTCGCCGTCGCCGCTTCGCTCTGCAGCCCGGGCGGCTACGGCGAGCGCAGCGCCGCCACAGCAATAGCCGGAGCCGGCGCGGTCATCGCATGCGGACGGATCGTCGACCTCGCCTCCTTCGGCATAGTCGCTGCGCTCGGGCAAGACGCCTCTGTGGGCCCCGGCCTGTGGACGATGTTCGGCGGCGCGCTCATCCTATTCGGCGCCGGCGCGATGGCCAGGAGCAACGCGACATATGGATGGGCGGACGATTCCTCGGATCCCCTGTGGCGAACCGTGTGGGCGCAGAGCAAAGCTGTAGCCGCCGGCCTGTCCAAACCCCGCAGAAAGGCAGAGGGCGACCGCCGAGCGGTCTAGACTCCGTAGACCCGCCGTGCATTGCGATCCAGAGCCTCGCACCAAGAAGCCTCGTCGGCGCCGCGCAGGTCGGCCATGAAACGAGCCGTATAGGCGGAGGCATAGGGCGCATTCGGGTGGCCTCTCCAAGGCACGGGGGCAAGGTAAGGCGCGTCGGTTTCGACCAAGATGAGTTCCTCCGGCAGCGCCATGAACGCCTCGCGCAAAGCCTCGTTCGCCGGATAGCTTATCGGACCGGCGAAACTTGCGTGCCAACCATTCTCCGCGCACACCTCGGCCATCTCCCTGTCCCCGGAGAAACAATGGAAAACCGTTCGTTCAGGGGCGCCGCATTCGCGAAGGATCCGCATGCACTCGGCGTGAGCCTCGCGATCGTGGATCTGCATGGGCAAATCGAGATCCTTCGCAAGCTCGATATGCATGCGGAAGGCCTCTTCCTGCGCCGCTCTCCCAGCGGCGGCGGTCCGATAAAAATCCAGGCCGGTCTCACCGATGGCGACGACGTCGGCGCTGACGGCCAACGCCGCGACCTCGGCCACGGCGTCCTCCAGCGAAAGGTCGCGGTGCCACGGATCGAGGCCGTGGGCCATGCCGTCCGGCGACTCTTCAGTTATTCCGCGGTGAAGGGGCGCCTCATTGGGGTGGATGCCGATCGCCGCGGACAGGCTCGGCCAACGCTCAGCGAGTGCGACGGTCGGCTGAAGGGTCGGAATGTCGCAGCCGCAGGTGATGGCCCCGCGAACGCCCGCTGCCTCCATTCTGGCGACATGCCAGGGAATGCTCCCCTGGCTGTCCTCGCCGGCGCCTTCCTCGACCCCAGACGCGACGTCGAAGGACAGCGCCGCATAGTCCCTGTCTCCGCGAACCGGCAGGTGGGTGTGATTGTCGACGATGGCCGAAGCCAAGCGCTCGGGCACATCCGGATAGGTTCTCCGCTTCTTGCGATTGCCGCCCATGAGAGTTACGCCTCGATCCCCAAGCGTTCGAGCTCCTCCGCGACCACGGCTTCGTCGAGCTTCGCGAACACCGGCGTCGGTTTCGCCACGGGCGTTCCGGGGGCGACCTCGCTAGGCGCCCAGGGGCGGACGGACGAATAGTCGCCAGTGATAATCGGGTAAGGGTCGCCTCCGTCGAGGTCCTCGGCCTCCTCGAGACGGGGCATGGGGGCGAGGTCGCCTTTGCCTCCGAAAACGCGATCGATCGCATTCGAGGAATGCGGCAAGAACACGGACATCATCGTATTGATATCCCACACCGCCTGCGCCAGCGTGTGGAGAACGGTGGCCAGGCGCTCACGCTGCTCGGGAGCCTTGAGTTTGAACGGCTCAGTCTTCGCGACGTAGGCGTTGGCCTCGCCGACGAGCCGCATGATTTCGGTCAAAGCCGCGCGCTGGCCGTGGTTGGCGATGCTTTCGCCGACGGTCGCAAAGCCGTTGCGCACCGCGTCGAGCAGCTCGGCGTCGACCTCCTCCGGCTGCCCGGGCGTCGGAATCTCGCCGAAGTTCTTGGCGATCATCGCGGCCGTGCGGTTGACGAGGTTCCCCCAGCCGGCCACGAGCTCCGAATTGTTGCGCCGCACGAACTCTGCCCATGTGAAGTCGGCGTCCGAGGACTCGGGCCCAGCGATGGAAATGAAGTAGCGCAGGGCGTCGGGCTGGTATCGGGAGAGCACGTCGCGCACGTAGATGACCACGTTCTTCGACGAGGAGAACTTCTTCCCTTCCATCGTGAGGAACTCGGAGGCGACCACCTGGGTAGGCAGATTGAGGCGTCCGAGCTTTCCTGGCTCGCCGCCGCGCGAGCCCTCGCCGTTATATGCGAGCAGCTCAGCCGGCCAGATCTGGGAATGGAAGACGATGTTGTCTTTGCCCATGAAGTAGTACGAAAGCGCCTCGGGGTCGTTCCACCACTTGCGCCAGTCCTCGGCGGTTCCCTTCCCTGCCGCGGCGCGGCGGCGCGCCCATTCGACTGAGGCCGAAAGATAGCCGATGACGGCGTCGAACCAGACGTACAGCCGCTTGTTCGGCTGGTCTTCCCAGCCCGGAACCGGTATGCCCCACGAAATGTCGCGGGTCATCGCCCGCGGGCGCACGTCTTCGAGGAGATGTTTGGAGAAGACGATGACGTTCGGGCGCCATTCGCCGGTGGCTTCGACGTCGTCGAGCCACTCCCCCAGCTTCTCCGCCAACGCTGGAACGTCCAAGAAATAGTGGTCCGTGACTTCAAACCGCGGAGCCTGCCCGGAAACCTTGGAAACGGGATCGATGAGGTCCTGAGGGTCGAGCTGGTTCCCACAGACGTCGCATTGGTCGCCGCGAGCCCCTTCGCTGCCGCATATGGGGCACGTTCCCTCGATGTAGCGGTCGGGAAGGGTGTTTCCGGTCACCGGATCGATGGCCACATTCTGCTGCTGGACGATCATGTACCCGTTGTCTCGGCAGACCTCGAACATGCTTTGAACCACGTGCTCGTGGTTGACGGACGTGGTCCGAGTGAAGAGGTCGTAGGACAGGCCGAGGGCAACAAGGTCCTCGACGATGATCCTGTTGTTCTCATCGGCAAGCTGCTTGGGGGTCTTGCCCTCGGCCTCTGCCGCGACGAGGATCGGAGTGCCGTGCTCGTCCGTGCCGGAAACCATGAGCACATCCTCGCCGCGCATTCGCATGTACCTGGAAAAGACGTCCGAGGGGACTCCAAAGCCCGCGACGTGGCCGATGTGGCGGGGGCCGTTGGCGTAAGGCCATGCAACTGCAGAGAGGATATGCGACATAGACATAAGATTACGTCGCCGCGGGGCTCGGTTCATCTTTCCGCGCACACATGGACGTGATTGCGCGACGTTGAACTCGACCCGGCATGTTGGCCCGATCAGCTCGGCATCAGAAGCGATCGGCGCGGCGAAAGGGGCGTGCCAAGCTCCGACGCCCACCCCGAAGAACGTACCCATCCGCCGGGCGGGCGCAGATCGAAGCAAGGCCGCTAGAATTCTCGGTATCGGGAAAACGGCCCGTCCTCAGGCGCGACGGGGTTTGGAGGAAGAACATGGCCGAAACACGGGCACTCATCATCGTCGACGTTCAGCCGACGTTCTGCGAAGGCGGGGCGCTGGCTGTCGAGGGAGGAAACGCGACGGCCGAGAGGATCGCAGACTTCGTCACCGAGAACGCCGACGAGTACGCGATGATCGTCACCACCCAGGACTGGCACGTCAACCCGGGTTCGCACTTTTCGGAGGATCCCGATTTCATCGACACGTGGCCCCCGCATGCACTCGCAGGAACGGCCGAGGCCGAGCTTCACGAGGCCGTCGCCTCCCTGCCGATCGACGCCGCCGTGAAGAAGGGCGAGTATGAGGCCGCCTATTCGGGCTTTGAGGGCCGCGACGCCGACGGCCGCTTCCTCGAGGAGATCCTTCGCGCCGCCGAGATCGAGGAGGTCGACGTCGTCGGAATAGCCGAGTCTCACTGCGTGAAGGAAACCGCCCTCGACGCTCTGAAAGCCGGATGGCCCACGCGCGTCCTGTCCGATTTGACTGTGCCCGTCAGCGAGGAGCTCGGCATCGCCGCGCGCACGGAGATGGACGAAGCCGGGGTTGAGCAGGTGGCTTCTATGAGCGCCTTCGGTTTCTACGAGGAGGGCGAAGATGCCCCGATTCCGGGCGACGACGCGTCCCTCGCGGGCGCGATCGGCGGGGACGCATATGGGAGTCTCTACGGTTCCGACGGCGGGTATGCGGACGGCATCGACGCCGACGCATACGGCGAAGAAGGAACTCTCCGCGACGGCGATCCACACTCCGACGGCGGCGATCGGTACGGCGACCTCGACGAAGACGGCGAGGAACCCGATCTCGCGACCCGGCTCACGGCCGGGCTAGGTGCCGGGCTGAGCCTTTCAGGCGAGGCGGACGACGTCGATCTCGACGACTTCGACATCGACATCGACGAGGAGATTGACTTCTCCGACGACGCCGACGAGACCGACTTCGACTTCTCCGACATTGACGACGCCCCCACCCTCTGACATCGACAAACCGATGGAAACACACGCACCGCACCCGGCGTCAGCCGGGCTGCGCGCCGAGGCCGGCCCGCTTCGGCCGGAGGCAGTTAAGCTCGCCCGCAGCCTTCGCCTCGTCGTATGCGACATGGACGGAACCCTCCTTGACGAGGACAGCCGCATTCCCGACGACTTCTGGCCACTTCTAGATGCCATGCGCGAGCGCGGCATCGCTTTCATCCCCGCCAGCGGGCGACAATACGCCACCCTCGCCGCGATGTTCTCGCAAGAGCTCGCGGGAATGCCGATCATCGCGGAAAACGGAAGCTTCGTTGTGCAAGACGGGCGAGAAGTGCACTCCTCCACGCTGGCCAAATCGGTGGTCGTCGGCATCGTGGATCGCTCCCGCAGCCTTGGCAGGAAGGAACTCGGCGTCGTCGTATGCGGCAAACGCTCGGCCCACGTCGAATCCACGGATCCGCACTTCCTGGAGAACGTCGAGAAGTACTACGTCGTCAACCAGGTCGTCGACGACCTGACCGCCGTCGACGACGACGTCCTTAAAGTCGAGCTCTTCGACGCGCGGGACGCAAAGAAGTTCGCGCTGCCGCTGGTCCAGGATTTCGCCGACTCGCACGACGTCGTCGTCTCCGGGGAAAACTGGGCCGACGTCATGGCCAAGGGGACAAACAAAGGCGCGGCCCTGCGCGCACTGCAACGGTCTCTCGGAATATCTCCCGCCCAAACAGCGGCTTTTGGCGACTATCTCAACGATTACGAGATGATGGCAGAGGCGGAGCTTTCCTTTGCCATGGCAAATGGCCATCCGGAACTCTTGGCTGCGGCGCGCTTCACGGCGCCGTCGAACGCGGAGCACGGGGTGCCGACCACGCTCAAGGCGCTGCTCAATTCCGACGCCGCCTGACGGCGAGAAGAACGGCCTGCGCAAGCCCGCTGGAGAGAAGCTCGAATTTCGCAAGGGTCTCGGCTGTCTATTTATCCGCGAGCTTCCGCGAAAAGAGCTAGAGAATGTGACGTTTAACGTGACGCTATTTGCGCATAAAACGACATCCGAATGCAGCTCTTGCGCAAAACGGCATCGGATCAAAGAAATCGGCAGGTTAGGGCGGCCTGGCAAAACTCGAAACAGCAACGGTGAGGTGGCCCTTCCCTTCCTATCCGCCGCCGTCGAACGGGCATAGATTGAAGGTGTTCAAGCTTCGTACGGCGATAGAGCCGCTTCGCCGTCTTCTATCTGAAAGAGGTTCATCATGGCCCAGACACTTGTTTCCACGTGTGCGGCAACCGCATGCTCCTTCAACAACGGCGGCTGCACAGTCGCAATGACGATGGGTGAGCGCGGCTGCGCAACCTTCGCCAAGCTCGACGCCCGCCGTTCGGTTGCCGCGAACGGTCTCGTCGGCGCATGCCAGCGCCTCGAGTGCGTCCACAATTCCGACCTCGTGTGCACGGCGGCGTCCATCGACGTCACCGCCGACGCCGCCTGCGCAGCCTTCGAGGCACGGTAGCCGCTAATCGGGCGACGCGCCCGTCGGCACACGCTTCCGTCAAAGCGAACGATGCGGGGACCCCGCGCACTCGGGGTCCCCGCATTTTCTTTGGCTTCTGACGCTGGATCCGCTAAGGTCAGGAACCAAGCTCCATAAGACGCCCGATCTCACGGGCGAGCTCGTCTCCTCTGACGATTGAGGCTGCAAAGGGGACAAAGGCGGTCACAGCTTCTTCGCGGCTGACGCGCATGAGCGTCAATCCCGCCCTGTCGATGTCGACGCAGAGAACCGCGGTCTGCACATGCTCACAGCCAATGCGGACGGGCTGGCGCGCAAGCAGCGCCCCCGGAACGATGCCAAGCGTCACCGCGCCGAACAACTCATTGACGGCGTCGCACCCGAAAGAGGAAAGAACGTCCAAGCCGACGAGTTCACCGAAACTGTCTGCGAAAAGATCGCCCCCGTCCACGGCTTCCGCCTCGGCCTCGTGGTGCTGGCGACACACTTCTTCCCAGGAGACCGGCGTGACTCCGGCCGCATCGTGCAGCAGCACCCGCTCCATCGACACGACGGCGAGGCAGCCTCGCGGGGCCGAAGCGATCGCGGCGACGTCGTCGGGAAGCACTCCCGCTGCAACGGCCTCGGTCGTTTCCTCGAGGGAGAGCCATCGCGCCGTTCCAAGGAAATGCACGGCGGACGCCACGATTTCAACCGTCGGATCGGGCGACTCTTTTTCTATCGACACGCGAACGTCCATTGCGCAGACGTCGCGATTTGCAAGAGCTTCGACGAGCACAGGCTCGGCGGTGGCGACGACCAGGCTTCCGTCCGCCGCAATGCCGTGCGCGACGGCCGTCAGATTGAGCGCTGGCTCCTCGCGGTAAGCCACCAGCATCGCCTGGCCGGCGCCGTTCAGGAGCCGATGGGCACACGAGCGTTTGCGGGCATCCCAGACCTCTTGATCGACCGACGTGCGGCCGGGGAAGAGCGACAGATTCGGATTCAAGGTACCTCCACGAAAAGAAGCGTCAAAGTAAGGATAGCCTGACTGCTTCGCTTTGTGAAGCCATTTCGCAAAGACAATGGTGCGTAATTGCAAGGGAAGTCGTGGGCATTTGCTCGGAAACCGGCTGACACGGCCGTCCGAAATCCGGGGAAACCGCAAATTCGGGCCGAAAACTCAAAAGACGCAAACCTGTCCAAGGAGCCCCGGGCGAGAGCCGAGAGGCGCAAGCGGAGTCGAAGAGCCTCGGCCGGATCAGACGGCGCGCGCCGCAGCCGCGGCGTCGTACAGGTCTTTCTTTCGCAGGCCGACGCGGCGGGCGACGTGGGCGGCGGCGTCCTTGAGCCGGAGACCGGCGTCCGCGAGGGCGAGGACCTCGGCGACCGACGCTTCGACGTCGGCCTCCTTTCGAGGCGCACCTGCAACGACGACGGCGATCTCGCCCAGAACCTCTCCGGAAAAACGCTCGGCGAGCTCCCCCAGCGAACCCCGCGCGATCTCCTGATGGACCTTCGTCAACTCCCTGCACACGCACGCGGGCCTGTCCGAGCCGAATCCTTCGCACATGGCGCGCAGAGCGGCGCCCAGACGGCGCGGGGACTCGAAGAAGACCATCGTGCGCCCTTCAGACTTCAGCCCCCGGATCGCCGCGGCCAGCTCGCCCGCCTTGCGGGGCAGGAAGCCCTCGAAGCAAAAACGGTCCGTGGCCAGCCCCGAAACGGCCAGAGCCGTCAACACCGCGGAGGGCCCCGGAACCACTTCGACGTCGACGCCTGAGCACGCAGCGAGCGCCACGAGCCTGTATCCGGGGTCGGAAACCGAAGGCATGCCGGCGTCGCTCACGACCACGACTCGCTTTCCCTCACGCGCAAGGCCAAGGAGAACGGGCGCCCGATCGGCTTCGTTGTGCTCGTGGAAAGAGAGAACCCGCCCGCGAACCGCGATGCCGAGCCGCCCGGCGAGATTGAGGAGGCGCCGGGTGTCCTCGGCGGCGACGACGTCAGCCTTTTCAAGCTCACCGCGCAGGCGAGCGGACGCGTCCCCGTCATTGCCGATGGGCGTCGCAGCCAAAACTATCGGTGGTCTCATAGGCATAACTATTTCACCGATCCCGTGGGCACAACTATTCCAAACGCATCCGACACAGGCTGAGTCGCCCCGGGTAGACTCACCCCGTGAGCGAAAAGGACACGACCCCCAGCAGCCAGCAGGGCGAAAACGACCCCGGGCAAACTCACCCCGCGCAAGGGCCCGCCCAAGCCGTCAAGCAGAAACGGCGCCCTTCGCCCGACTCCCAGAGAGATCCCGGCATGCCTCTGGAGGCCAAGGACGCCGAAGCCTACGAAAACGATCTTCGGGGAAGGCTGGGCCTCCTGCCGATCGGGGTGAAGCTCCCCCTCAAAATCCGCAGACAGGGCTGGATCGCCGCCGGAATCGCGGCCCTCGCAGCCTTCGTCACTCGTTTTTGGAACCTCAACCACCCGCACGCGATCATCTTCGACGAAACCTACTACGTCAAGGGCGCCTTTTCCTTGCTGCGCAAGGGCTACGAAGGCACGTGGGAGGGAGCGGAGAAGGCGAACGAGCTCTTCCTCAAAGGCGACTATTCCGCTTTGAAGGACAGCGCTGACAAGGTCGTCCACCCGCCGCTGGGCAAATGGATCATGGCCGCGGGCCAATGGATGTTCGGATCGGACAACGGCGTCGGCTGGCGCTTCTCCACCGCAATTGTGGGCGTGCTCGCGGTGATCCTCGTCGCCCGAATAGCGATGCGCATGTTTCGCTCCCCTCTTCTGGCCGGATTCGCGGGAATCGCCATGGCGCTCGACGGCATGGGAATCGTCATGTCGCGCACCGGAATCCTCGACAACATCTTGGCTTATTTCGTGCTTCTAGGTTTTTGGGCCCTGCTCCTCGATCGAGAGCATTCGCGGGCGAAGCTCGCCAAACGGGTGGCCCGAGGAGGATTCCGCTCTCTATCGAGGGCACCGGGGGCGCCTCACGTTCCGGCGGACCCCTGGGGGCCTCGCGTCGTCGGACGTCCGTGGCTCCTGGCCGCAGGCATCTTTCTCGGCTTTGCGGGCGGCGTGAAGTGGTCGGCCATCTACGCGGTCGCCGTCTTCGGCCTTGCGGCTTTCGCATGGAGCCTTTCGGCGCGCCGCATCGCCGGCGTTCGGCTGTGGTTCGGCGCCGGAGTGTTCAGAGACGGCCTGCCCGCCTTTTTCACATTGGTTCCGGCGGCGGTTGCCGCCTATCTCGCAGCGTGGATCCCCTGGTTTGCCGACTCCCGCTCGTGGGGCCGTCAACTGGCGAAGGAAGCCGCCGAACGCGGAGAGGACCTCCCGCTGACCGGGGCCCCCGACGCCGTCAACTCCTTCATCCTCTACCACAAGGACATGTGGCATTTCCACCACACGCTGTCGTCCCACCACGATTACCAGTCCCAGATGTGGGACTGGATCATCCAGCGCCGCCCAGTCTCCTTTTATTGGCTCGGCACTGACAAGGCCCCCAATAAATGCGGGGCGCATTCGTGCGTGGAGGCGATAACGTCCATCGGCAACGTGGCGGTGTGGTGGCTCGGGCTTGCGGCGCTCATCGTCGTCGTCCTAGCCGCCTTTAAACACAGAGACTGGCGTGCGTGGGCGATACTCGCAGGGTACGGCGCAATGTGGGTCCCCTGGATCTCCTACACGAACCGCACAATCTTCCAGTTCTACGCCGTTGCTTTCCTGCCCTACGTGGTTTTGGCGCTGACCTTCGCCGTCGGCGTGGCTGAACAGATCGTCGGGCGGGCGCACTCGGGGCAGCCACGCCTGTCCTTTGGCTTCATCTCGGGCCCAACCCGCCCCGTTCGTCGACAGAGCGTTCCCCTCCCCGCCGGCGCGCGCTCCCAGCTGCGCAACGCCATCGCCGTCCGTTTCGACGACGAACCCCTGCCGCCGGGCGCGATCCCGCAGCCGCTCCCCGGAACGCCCCGGGCGCCAAATGCGACGCCGACGCTTCCCCCGAATTCGGCAGCGCAGTATTTCCCAGGCGCGCCCGCGGCCTTTCCAAACACGGAAGCGTTCCCCTCGAACGCGGAAACGCTCTCCCCAAACGCAGCGCCCGCCTCGAACGCAGCGCCCTCCCCAAACGCAGCCGCGCACCCGCCGAATACAGCGACGCCGCCCTCGGACACGAAAGCGTTCTCTTCGGGCGCGGTGTCATCGCACCCCGAGCACAACCAGACGAATCGGTTCGAGCCGAGTGCAGGCGAAGCGATCGCCGCAGGAGCCGACGCGCCCCTTTCTTGGCATGCGCCCGGGCCCCCTCCGCCGGCCCCCGATGTGCCGCCCGAGTTCCATTCGCCGAACCCCGCTGTTCCTTACGTCGCCGCCCCTCCGCAAAAGCAGTGGTGGGAACCGCCCGCCAGGCGCAGGACGGGAGTCTTCTTCGTCGGGCTGGTTACGGCGGTCATAGTCGCCGCGGCCGCGTTCTGGTACCCCCTGTGGACGGGGCAGAACATCTCGCACAGCTTCTGGCAGTTGCACATGTGGCTGCCCAGCTGGATCTGACGCCCGCCCCGGGATCGAAACGCCTGTCGCCCAAAGGAAGTATTGCACAATCAATTCACAGGAAACTTCATAAAAACATCACGGAAACTCCATTTGAATAGTCACGTCAAAACAAAGACAGTTCTTTTGGAGGAGAATGTGAGCGACAAGGACAACCGCACGAATTCGGCGGATTTTGAGGCCCACGGGCCGACGGGGGCCAGCCGGCCGTTCGGCTCCTCGGAACTCCCGGGCGCGCCGAAAGCGGGCGACGCGGCGGGAGTGAGCGACGCACCGAGCGCGACCGCGCCGCTTCCGACCGCCGAAGCGGCGTCGGTCGATGCGGCATCCGACCACGCAGATTCAGCCGAAGCCGCGGATTCGTCCGCGGCAGCCGTCGGCGAGAAGAAAAAAGCGAAGCGTCGATGGCCGACGAGAGCCCTGGCCGCAGCCGGCGTCGCCGGAATCGTCGTCGGCGGCGCAACGATGGCAGGCGTGAACGCCCTGACCAACGATTCGTCGCACGGCAACAGCAGTTGGAATTCGGGCGCAGGCAAAGCCGGAAACGGCAAGCCGCAGCCGCCTTCGGGCAACATGCCCCAACCGCCGGACGGCGGAGGAGGGCCCCAGCCGCCGTCGGACGGACAGGGCGGCAATCAGCAGGATTCGGGCAGCCAGGGATCCAGCGGCAAAAAGTCTTCGAAATGGGGGAAGAACGCCACCAAGAACAAGCAAAATCAACAGCAGAAGGGGTCGGACGGCCAGCAGGATTCAAGCCAGACTCAAGGAACCGACGGGCAGAGCTCGGGCGGGACGGACGGCTCCGGTGGGACGGACAGCTCGGGCGGACAAACGCCGACCGGCTGACAGGTGGAATGCCCGGCGGATACGCGGGCTCCTGGGCAAAGGGTGCCGCGAGCGACATCGCTTGCGGCGCCCTTTCACGTCCCTTTAAATTGTCCGTGCGAGGGAAGGATGACAACCATCACCAGGCAGCGTTGCGTCGCCTTTGGAGGCTATAGTGTTGAGAGGACATGTAACGGACAAAGGACAGAACACTAGATGAGAGCGAACGACGCGCCACGCGCTGAGCCGCAGGAGGCGCAGGAGGGGGCGGCAGCGCCATCGTGGCTGACAAATGCCAGCCTCCGGCCGGAAGAGGACGTTCAGTCTCCTCGCTCGTCGATAGCCGCGGCGATATTCTGCGTCTTTGCACTCATCGCCATCGGACTTGTGGGGCTTACCACAGCGTTCTCCCAGTCGTCGGCAAGTCCGAAGGTCGAGTCGGTCGTCAATCGGTCCACCAGTTTCGCAGCCACTCCTTCGACTCCGAAGGCGTCCGCCCCGCCCTCCCCCACAGCCCGCAAGACGCCCAACTTCTACCAGCCGGCGTCTCCCGAACCGACTCCCACGCCAACCAACGGCGTTACAGGTTTGGCTCGAATAACAACGACCTACGGACGCGAAACAATGCGCGGAGCCGCGATGATTCTGGATTCGTCAGGGATTATTGCAACGAACTACCACATCGTCAATCATCCTTCGCCCACTTTTTCGGTCTACATTCCCGAGAAGGGGAGCACCCATTCCGCCCGCCTGATCGGCTACAGCCCGCTGACCGACGTCGCCATCCTCAAAGTCGACGGCCTTCCCCCGCTCACGCCGATTACACCGGCGGCCAAGCCTCCCGCACCCGGCGATCCGGCCGTCATGTTCGGCTTTCCCGATTCGGAAAGCCGGGCCACGGCCGCCTCGGGCCATGTGCAAACGGGAGTCGCCCGCAACCGCGGGACGACGACGATCGACAACTTCACGTACGACGGCATGTCCTTCCTCGTGAGCTGCCACATGGTTCCCGGATACTCCGGCGGACCTACCGTCAACCCCAAGACCGGCCAAACCCTGGGCATGAATGCGCGGTACTACATCGATTCCAAGGTGCAGGCCGAGTCGATCGCGATATCCGACGTCATGCGGGTGAAAACCGAAGTCCTCGGCGGCAAGCCGACCAAGGACACCGTCGTCAAGTGACCGCGGGGAAAATCGCGAGACGGAACCGCACAAGACCGTCGAAAGACGAAGCTCACAGGATCGGTCTCTGGATTTTCCCAGGAAACGTCCCGGCAGCCCCATGTTGCCGGCAGTTAACTTATTCATGACATACAGAGAACGCATCCTCTAGGAGGGGACATTGAGCGAGAAGGACGCCGAGGGACAGTTCCGCCCACAGAATGTCGAACCGACGCAATCCCTGCCGCGCTATGCGGCGGAAGGCTTCGGTGCGGCGTACCAAAGGCCGGCGTACCAGGCTGAGGATCCGTCGGCATCGGGATCGGCTGAGCCTGCATTCCCGCGCCCGCAGGATTGTCAGGAGCGCCAAGGCGCCGGCTACCTGGACCCTCGGGCCCGGCTCGGTGAGCCGACTTTCTCGGGCCAGGCCACGGGAGGTCTGCCGGCAACGGAAGGCCTGCCCGCTCATGCCCGGGCCGGCTTTTCCGAGCAAAGCGCCGACGGCAACGCGTTCGGCCAGCAGTTCGGGGAAGACTTTTCCACCCACCAGTCAATGAGCGGATACCCGAGCGGGGCAGCCGCTCCGGCGTCGACGAAGCGCAAACGCCATAAGTGGTCCACCGCGGCGCTCGTGGCCTCCATGCTGTCCGGAATGGTTCTGGGCGGGGTCCTGGGAGGCCTCGCGGGAATGGCGATCGAGGAACGCGAGAACCAGTCGAGCGCCCAGTCCGTCCAGCCGAACTCTCCGCAGACTAAGCAGCCCCCACAGGGTCAGGTCCCCGATCAGGCCCCGGTAGACGACGCAGGAGAGGGCACCAGCGGGGCAGCCAAAGGAAAGCGCGTAAACTCCGCCCCCGGCGTCGTTCTCGTCAACTCCGCGCTCAACGGCGGCGAAGGCGCCGGAACGGGAGTCGTCGTCGACAAGTCGGGCGTCGTCGTGACGAACTATCACGTGGTTCAAGCCTCTACGACGGTCACGGTCACCGACCCGAACACGAACGACCAGTATGAGGCCGAGGTTGTGGGACACAACGCGGCGCAGGATGTGGCCGTGCTGAAGATCAAGAATCCGTCGAAGAAGCTGAAGGCCGCTTCGATCGCGAAGAAGGCGGCGAACTCGGGCGACACGGTATACGCAGTCGGCAACGGACACGGCCAGGGGTACCTGACCAAGCTTCAGGGCACAGTCACGGCGCTCAATCGCTCGATCACGGCTCAAAGCGCTTCGAACAACGAGAGCAAGAACAAGCTGACCGGGCTGATCCAGACCGACGCCGATGTGGTTTCGGGATACTCCGGGGGGCCGCTTATGAACGCCGACAACCAGGTGGTGGGAATCAACACTGCCGCTTCGACGGGTAAGACGTCCGAGGAAATCAACGGCTACGCCATTCCCATCTCGAAGGTCATGGAGACCGTGAAGGAGATCCGCAACGGAGAAACCGACGATGGAAACATCATCGGCCGCAACGCGGCCCTCGGCGTGTCGGTAAGGTCAGTCGGCGGGGCGAATCAGGACGGCCAGGCTCCTCAGCAGGATCCCGACATTCCCGAGGCGCCCGCTGGGGTGTCGGGGGCGCAGGTCACCGGCCTCGTCAAGGGGTCGGGCGCCGAGAAAGCCGGGATCGTGAAGGGCGACGTCATCACGGCGATCGAGGGCAAGGCCGTCGAGAATTCGTCCGAGCTCGCCAAGACCGTTCAGAAGAAGAAGGTCGGCGACAAGGTCAAGCTCAGCGTGACAGGCGCGGACGGAGCCCAGCGGGAGGTCGAGGTGACACTCGGAAAGGCGAGCGTCAACTAGCCGACTCACAGGCGGCGATCCGAAGGAAGGACAGAAGCGGGGCGGGGACGACGATGTCCCCGCCCCGCTTCGCCTCTACAGGACCACTCGTTCTCGCGGCAGGCGAGCTTGTTCTCCCTAGATTCGCGGTTTACGCCTCCGAACTTGGCAGGCTGCCCAGGGCGGTTTACGCCCCCGAACTCGGCAGGCTGCCCAGGAAGGCCTCGACAGCCCGATAGAACGCCTCCGGTTGGTCGCGGCGGATGCAGTGGCCCGCGCCTGTGACCGTCGTCGCCCTGAGAAGGGGATTGCCGACGGCCAGAATCGAAGCGATTTCTTCTTCGGTGAAGAGCGCACCTGGCTGATCCCCCGTCATCAAAAGACAGGGAACGGCGATCTCCGCGGCCAGCTGCGTGCGCGGAGCCGTCAGTCCCACGACGCCCACTGCGACGAGTGCGCGGTCAACCTGCCCTTTGGCCGTGGCCCACGCCCCCAGCTCGCCGACGACGCGACTCGGATGGTCGTTGACGGCTTGCTTGACGGCGTCGGCGGGATTGGCCGCAATTCGGTCCAGACGAGCGATTTCGGCCTGTGCTCCCGCCTTGTATGCGGCAGCCTGCTCTTCGGTGAGCCACGCCGGGTCCTCGAGCACGAGGGCCTCAACGAGGTCGGGGCGCACAGCAGCCGCCGCAGTCGCAATGGCGCCTCCCATCGAGTGCCCGAGGAGCGCGACCTTCCCCGACGCAGCGTACCCTGCCTGTTCTTCGACGACGTCGATGGCGGCCTCGACGCTCGCGCCGAGGGGGTCGGCCAGCTCGGCGTCCGTCAGCCGGGGAGAGAGCCCGTGGCCGAGCGAGTCGACGAGGGCCACTCGGCGCTCGCCGTTCCACCTCTGGGCGATTCCCGCCAAAGACGGCCCGTTGTCGGTCACGCCGTGGAGGGCCACGATCGCCGTCGATCCCCCACAGCCCGAAATATACGTCGCCAACCTTGCCATGACCCCTCCTAAAAGCTCGATCGCTTTGAAACAGGCGCGGACTTCGGCCGCCCTAGGCCTGGGGCGGCCATTCGAGGCCTCAGACCTGGCGTGGGCCCTCAGCCTGCCGTCCGTCCTAGATCCAGAGTGGATTCTCAGCTTCCTCTGGATCCGATACGGATTATAGATTGCTCGGGCCCAGGCGCGGCAGACGCTTCCGCCTCACAAGCAGACGTCCAGCGCAGTATGCGAAGGCGGCCACCCGCACCGAAGGAGGCCACCCGCACCGAAGGAGGCCAGTCGGCTCGAGGGCCGCACCCACTTGAGATTGAGAGGAATGCGATGTTGCGCGAAAAATGAGGGCCGCATCCGCAGGCCAGCCGTTAGACTTGCAGGCGGCAGAAAGACCCGCGGTGGGCAAAGACTTGCAACGAGTCGAAGGAGGACGAATGCCAAGAAAGTATCTTTTCATCAACGCCAGCGCCAAAAAGGACGGATCGACTGTCGAATGCGGAACGGCCCTGCTCGAGGGCCTCGAAAGCGAACAGATCCACCTCGTCGATTACCGCATAGGCTTTTTCGGCCAGAGCTTCGACGACGACGAGTTCGACGCCGTGCTGGAGAAGATGCTCGCTGCCGACGTCATAGTCCTCGGCTCCCCCGTCTATACGGAAACAATGAGCGCGGCTGCCAGAACCCTGCTGGAGAGGCTGGAAACCCACCCCAGGGCGGAAGAGCTTTCGGGACGGGAATTCGCCTACTTCATCCAGGGATACGGGCCGACCAGGCTGGCAGTCGAATCGACGACGGCCTCGGTTCGCAACGCCGTCGAACCGAGGGGGGCGCGCTTCTTGGGGGCTGCCTCTGACATGGTCGAACTGGCCGAGCTCCGGGAGGCGATCGACTCCCAAGAGGCCGAGGCCTCTCACGAATGACGATTGCGCGAGGGCGTCCAGCAGGACGCAACCGACCCGGCGCCCCTCGCGAATCCGGGCGGGAGCGCCCCGATGCGGAGAGGGAAGGCCTTCTGACATAGAGACCGACCGACAGAAAATGACTTTCCTTGTGCCGCGACATATGTACGTGCGCTGCGACATATGCACAGGGACGTCTTCAAGCAAGTCAGCGCTCGCCCATTCGCGTAAAACGTCAAAATGTCGCGCCTGAAGGAAGGAACTTCGATATGCCCGAGAGCGATCCCATCCGAGTCTCGTCGGCGGAGGCTCCTCGCTTCATTCGCACGCTGACAGACAAACACAGGCGGGCAGGCGAACACAGACGGACAGCAGAGCCTGCTTCGGAGACGCCGATCGATTCTCGAATGCCGACCGCCTCGGGGACGCCGACCGATTCAGGGACGCCGACGGATTCGACAGCGTCGCGGCCAACCTTCGTAGTTGCGATCGACGGGAAGTCGGGCGCAGGAAAGACCACTTTGGCGGGCAAACTGGAGAAGGAGCTCTGCGAGGAGGGCATTGCCGCCGCCGCGATAGAAGTCGAGTCGTTCATCGGCGGTTGGAACGGTCTGATCGACGGCGTCGAGGCCGTGGCCTCCCGAATTCTCGAGCCCGTCCGGTCGCGAGGGAGCGCGACGGCGCGCACGTGGGATTGGAACCGCGGCGCGTGGGCGGACGAGGTCCGTATTCCGCAGTCGGGCCCCGTTGACGTTCTCATTCTCACGGGGTGCGGGGCGGCGAGCGCTCCGTGTCGGCCCTTCGTCGACGTCTCCGTTTGGGTCGAGCTGGACGAGGAACGCCGCCGCGAACGCGTGGCCCGAAGGGAGGGCGACCCCGGACGATGGTGGCTGATGTGGGCCGAACAGGAGGACCTGCTGCCACGAAGCGGGGCGCCCGACGTCGTCGTGGCGGATTAGCCGTACCACTGCCTTCCCGCGTATCTCTGCATGGCGGTCAACAGGCCGATCGTTGCCACAACCCACGCCCACGACGGCTGCGGCGGAAAGAACGCCAGGCCAATGACTCCGCCCGCCCAGCCAAGCGCGGCCAGAAGGTCGTTGCCGCGCGACGAGAGCGGTCCGCCGTTGTTCTCGGAGTTCAGGGCAAAGACCAGGGCCAAAACACCGAGGACGACGACGGCGACTCCCACGGCCAGCACGTGCGGCGGGTCGACTGCGAACCTGAACGCCAATACGGCAAGGGCAAAAGTGAAAAGGCAGTATGCCGTCCACCGCCAAGGAGTCATTTTCCCTCCAGTCTTTCTGGGCGTCGCCGCCCGGGCCTTCCGGGCGTTGCCTCGCCCGAGTTTTCCTGAGCGTCACCGCTCCGGCGTTTGCATTCTCACCGTGCAAGCCGCTTACCGCCCCTTGTGGCGGAAGTCCCCTGCACCGTGAGATTTCACGTCAGCCTACCAGCAGCAGAACGTGACCGCCGCAGACGAATCGGAGACGGGTGAGGCGCGCAGCGCTGGAATCGCCCGGCTTCCCCTCTTTCCTTCGGGCGGCTCAGGCCTCCTTCAGGTCGCGAATCTACTTGGACCGTTCGCAAACGGCACGCGGCCGGCAGCGGGCAGGAGCCGCCGCCGTGCGATTTTCTCCTCCGACAACTCGGACAATTTCCTTTCCCGAGGCGCCGGACAACGATGCCCATGCGGACAGACGTGAAAATTGTGGACTGATCGATGCCAAATGACGTAAAATGCAAAGACCAATGAAGACAAAACTATCACGCACACAAAAGTCCAATCGGACGACAAGCTTCCGTTAGGGTGAAAATAATGAGCGATGAGGACCTCAGCGCTGCGGATTTTTCACGCGTACTGTCCAAGCTGCCGGAGGGGCTGCCCATATCGGACGGATATGACGCGCGCAGATCCGGCTCTGACCGTCTGCTTGCGGAAGAGAACTGGTATTCCAGCCCCAAACAGTCGATGGTCAGCTGGTACGAAGACCTGGAGTCCCCCGACGGTTCCGCCCGCAAAAGGCGCTCGCTAGAAGCCCGGGTTGGATGGAATCGTTCGACGTCGCCGCAGGGAATGCTGTGGATCGCCGAAGCCTTGGGCGAAGACACCGCCACCCTCAACGAGGCCGTCGAGGAGGCGAGCCGCCGCAAACGCCTGACCAGCCAATGCTCCGCCATTCGCAGGTCCATCCCGTGGGCGAGGATCGCCGAGCTGCTGGCCGCGCACCGAGAGGAAACCCAGGGGCACTTCAAAAAAGGGGCGAAAAGCCTCGCAAAAGGGGCGGGATCGAAACTCGCCGGCTGGCTGAGCGGCCGACGCCGGGACTGCTGATTCCCTTCAGGGACTCCACAGCCCTTCTATATTATCATGCGAAACTGAACGCCTGCAATTCACCCTCGATTTGGCGGAGCTAACACTCCTTCTTTTTTCCGCGCCGTTGCGCGGAAAAATCATCACACACCTCCGGCCTGGGCAATAGTACCCATGACACAATGTCTCCTTGGCGGTAACAATATTGGAGAGTGGCGCTTGAACACGCGGAGGCAAAAAGCAACGCCACGAAGGAGGGAACATGCCGAAGAGACTGGTAAGAGCGGCCACTGTGATGGCCTTGTTAGTGGCGCTCACCGCATGCGAATCGTCGGGATCGTCCAACGGCAAGAAAAGTCACTCACATACGCCGACGCAGACCGCTTCGACCGCAGTCTCGTCCCAAGCCAGCGGAACGACGTCGCCGTCGACGTCATCGGCACCGTCGACGGCGCCCACATCGAGCGAGTCCAAGGCTGCGACGCCTACTCCCACCTCAACCGAGGCGAGCGAAGCTCCGACGTCGGCCCCGGCGCCGCCGTCCCCGCGCGCCCATCAGAGCCCGAGCGAACCGCCGTCGTCGCCTCAATCAACAGGGGCATTCACGACGTCGGTCGAGTGCACGCCCGTCTCGGGCGCCGAGTCCCCTGTCTCCAAGGTCGTTTTTCGAGGCAACGGCACAAAGTACTCGGCGCGTTTCGTGTACGAGGACGGCGTCGGCACGCCGCCGGACACCCTCGGCTACGTCGTCACGCTTTTCGGCGAGGACGGGGCGAACGGAGTCCTTTCAGCCGGGCACCTCAACGGCAAGAAGGTCTTTCCCGTCGAGGACGACAATTTCGTGGTCATCGAGCACGGATATTTGACGATTGTGGAGGCATACACCCGGATTCCGGGAATCACTCGGCCATTTAGCTGGTACGCTGAGGTAAAAGACACTGATAACACCATCGCTACCTGCGGCACCAAAACGACAGCCGTCCCAGTAGACTAGCGGGTCGCTTCATGCGCTTGCCGCAAGCGTTTATTATCATGGTGTATCAGGAGGCGGCATTACCGTCACATCACGCAAAATTGGAAGGACACGATCGTGTTTACCCCAGTCGAAAAGGGTTGCTGCAACCCATACCGGCCTAGAAAGCCTCAGCCCGCGCTCTTGGCGTGACGCAAAGCAAGATTTCCCCTAGGGCTGCGCGGATTCTCGCGCGGCGGAAGATAGGCTGAGGTATGTCAGAAGGGATGCACGGATTCAAGGACGAGCAGCTGAGCGTCCTCGCTACGTGGAACCTGATCGAGCAGTTCAGCCCCGAGTCCATTCCCGAGCCCACCGGACGCAAACGGAGGTCGCGGCGCAATGGCCGGCGGCGTCAGGGCGAGGATTGGCGCGCCCAGCTCGAGCTGCCCTCCTCCGCACTGGGCGAGACGCCAGACGACGCAGCGGAAGACGCCGATCTGCCCGTTCGCTTCCACCGATACCAGGGGACGGAGGCACGCCGCGGCAAGGGCCGCAACGGCGGCCAGGCGCCCCTCCCCGACTATCAGGTTCTGGATCTCCGCCCGGGAATGATGCTTCCCTGGCAGGAGATCGCCGACGCCGACGCATTCGAAGGACAATGGCGTCACACCGTCTATCTAGGTTGTTTCACCGCTGAGAACATCGCTCGCGAGCTCGAATCGATCTTCGTCGATTCGACCGACAACTTGGCCGTCGCCCGCGGAATGAGCGCGTGCGCCACGGTTCAGCTCGATTCCCTCGGCCGCGTCCTGCCGGAAACGGCCGTGCTGTCCTCTGCCGCGTGGGGAGTGGGGCGGGCCCGCGACCCCGGTCCGATCGTTCCCTGGTGGTTCCTCGGTTTCGACGCCGGCTCGAAGGAGCTTGTCAACTCGATTCGAACGTTCGAAGCTCGGCGTTCGTCGGACGGCCACCCGTCCCCGCAAACGTCAGATTCGCTCGCCGAGCTGGTCGCAATCGCCCAATCGGCCGCCGGCGTGACGCGGATTCCTTCGCTGGCAAGGCCCGCCGTGCGGATCAAGAGCGTCAGGGTCCGCGAGCCCGGCACGCCCGGAGCGCACGGCCTTCCACCCGACGTGGGAGAGGAAGACAGCCTCAACAGCCCTTTCCTCGACGAGATCGCCCTCGCCAGCGACCTCATTCGCCGAGACGACGCCGGCATGGCGCTTTCGCGCTTCCTTTCGCCCGACAGGGCGGTCAACACCGCCCGCCGACACGACATGCGCAAGCGCAGCGCGGCCATTGACGCCCGGCTCAGCGCCAGCCGCATTCCAGCCGGCAGATGGCCCGCCGACCCTGCCCTGCACCTCTCGCGCAACCAGCAGTTCGCAGTCAATCGCGCCATGCACGAGCTCTCCGACAGGGGCGGGATCCTCGCGATCAACGGCGCGCCGGGCACGGGCAAGGCCGCCGTCGTCCGCGAGATTCTGGCCGGAAACGTCGTCGAACGCGCGCGCAGGCTTTCGCGTCTGCGCGATCCGAGAGACGCATTCACCGGCGCGATCCACACGTGGGAGGACGGCGCCTCCCGCCGCGAAGTCCCGCAGCTCAAGCCCGAGCTCACAGGTTTCGAGACCGTCGTTGTGTCAGCCGGGCCGACCGACACCCTCGCCGAAGAGTTCCTCTCGCCCTCCTTCGTGGCGAAGAAATGGCGTTCGGGCGACGCGTTCTTCAAGGGACTCGCCGCCTACGTCAACCGAGGCCGCGTTGCTGCGGCCTCCCGTCCCGAGGGCCGCCCCGTGACGGCGGGCTCCGGCCGGAAGGCCTCCGCGGACGCGCCCGCTTCGGCTCAGTCCCGGAACTCACTGTTCGCCGGCCTGCCGATGAACGACTCTCTGCTCATAGATTCAACGGCCCTGTCGAACGCAGGGTTCCCGTTGCCTTCAGTCTCTTCGGAGGACGCCGGCGGATCCCTCCCGCCGATTGACATCGCCTCCTTCGCTCCCAAGCAGGCCCCCGGCGGCGCTTCGCTGCTGAGCAACGCGAAGCTTGCCGTCAAGCAATCCGCTTTCCACATGGGAAAGACGGATTCTTCCTCGGCGGAGGCGTCTTCAGATCCGGCGTTCTCCTTCGCCTCGGCTGCCGCTTCCTCGGCAGGTTCTCGGCTTTCCGGGGCATCGGCTATCGCGGCGTCGGCGAACCCGGCGGGGTTCGGTTTTCCCACTGCGGCGGGCGCGTCGACAGACGCTGCGGCTCCGGAGGTTTCTGCCTTGCCGGCAGAAACCGATGCGCCGGCCGAAACCGATACGTCTACGAATGAAAATGCCACCGCCGATGCGGCACAGATCGGCGCGACGGTCGATGCGACGGAGGTCGAGTCCGCGCCGTCCGCTGACTCCGCAACTTCGACGGCGCCGGGCTCGAACGCCCCCTATTCGCCGACGCAGGAACCCGCTTCGGCCGAGGCCGATCCGGCAGGCAATCCGGCGGCCGCGGGCTTGGACGTTCCCGCTGCCTCGGCGCCTCCCGCGGATTCCGCTCTCTCGGCCGCCTCGGCTGCGCCAGCCCCGTCCTCCGACTCGCCGAATCAGGGATCGCTCCCCGGTGTGGCCTCGGCGCAGTCCGCAGCCTCGCCCTCGCCCGCTGCATCGGCGCAGTCTGCCGCATCGGCCTTGTCCGCACCCTCGGCGCAGTCCGCAGCCTCGGCCTTGTCCGCTGCGTCGCCTTTGTCCGCAGCCTCGGCGCAGTCTGCCGCATCGGCTTTTTCCGCGCCATCGGCGTCTTCGCCCGATTCTCCCGCCGTGCTCGGCCTCGGAGAAGAATCGGGCGCCCCTGCCGCGGGCGATCGCGAGAGCGCAGCAGCCTTCCCCTCCGCGGACCGGCCTTCGGATCGCGAAGCCTCCGCCCCGGGGGCTTGGGCGATGGTCGCTGCCCAGCTCGACACCAAAGCGCAGCAGGCCGCCTTCCGTCGCGACTACTGGTTCGCGGACGGAGCGGCCGGCGTCGCAGGGATGAACGCGATCCTCGAGGAACAGACGATCCGGCGCGACAACCTCAGGCTCGCCGACTGGGCGAACGCATGCGCAGCCTACGCAGAGGTGGAGAAGAAGGTCGAAGCCCTTCTCCGGCAGCGGGTCGACGCCGAAAGGCGGCGCGACACACTCGCCCAGCTCCCCACTCGCCTCGCCCGCGCCGAAGACGCGGTCTACGTTGCCGTGGCGGAGCTGCGGGAGGCGGAGGCCTCGGTTCCCGAGCTCATCGACGCGGCGGCGTCCTCCGAACGCGAGCTTCGCGCAGCGAGCGCGCTCGTCCAAAGCCAACGCCGGGAAGAGCCCGGGCTGTTCCGCAGGATCGGATCCGGAGGGGGCGCCAAGCGCGACTGGCAGGCCCGTTACGACGAGCTCAGCGCAAGGGAGGCCGCCGCCGCAGAGGCAGACGGCCTTGCCCGTGCGGCTCTGGCTCAGGCCGAAGAGCTCGTGCGCGCACGCGCCCACCGCGTCAGCGCGATTCAACAGGAACTGATCCAGATCCGCGCCGACATCCCAAGGCTCACCCGCCAATGCGAAGAGGATCGACGGCTGTGGGGAAAGTCCTATCCTGGCGCCCCGCAGAGCGAGGCCGAGCGGGAGCAGAACACCCCCTGGCTCGACGTCGAACTCGATGAGGCCCGCTCGGAGCTTTTCTTGGCCGCCCTGAAGCTGCACGCCGCCTTCCTGCGCGCGGCAGCAGAGTTCACCCACCCCGGGCTCGATGCGGCCACCGACGTCGTCGCCGGGAACTGCCCGCACAACCTCGAGCCGGAGAAACTGACCGCCGCATGGCAGCTTCTATTCCTCGCCGTTCCCCTGGTCTGCACGACCTTCACCGCCGCGGCGCGCATGTTCCATTCGATCGGGCGCGAGGCCTTCGGATGGCTCGCGGTGGACGAAGCGGCCGAGGTCCGGCCCCAGATGGCCGTGGGAACGCTCGCCCGGGCTCGACGAACCATCGCGATCGGCGACCCTCTGCGTCTGGAGCCCACCGTCGCCGTGCCGATGAAAACGAGCATGTCGATCGCCTCGATGTACGGGACGGCCCAATGGCTCGCCCCGGGGGCTTCCGTGCAAACGCTTGCCGACCGCGTCAGCAGCTACGGCACGACCCTGCGCACCGGCAAGAGGGCCGACGGAGAGCCCTCCGCGGGCCTGTGGGTCGGCATCCCGCTGCGCGTTCAAAGCCACTGCTCTGAGCCGATGCACTCGATCCTCAATGCAATCGCCTACGACGGATCGCTTTTCGCCGGCGCGGCCGGCTCGCCTACGTCGATTCCGCAAAGCGCATGGATCGACATACCCGCAGACAATCCCGGAAGCCACGTGCAGCCCCTCGAGATCGACGCCGTCAGGAAGATTCTCGACAAGCTCAGACCCGAGGGGGTTTCCGCCGACCGCATCTTCATCGTCACTCCGTTCGCCCAGGTGGCGCGCGAACTGGAAATGCTTTCCTCGATCCACTGGCCGGGCTTGAGGACTGGAACGATCCAGCGCATGCCGCGCGGCCGCTCCGAGGTGGTCATCCTCGTCTTGGGCGGCGACCCCGACCGGGCCGCGGCGAAGGTGAGGGTCACGAAGAACCCGAATCTCATCACCGCGGCGGTTGGCCGGGCGAAGGACCGCCTTTACGTCATCGGCGACCGCTCCGCCTGGTCGCAGTACCCATACCTCGACGTCGTCAGCGACCTGCTGGGCTGACACCGGGCCGACGCAAGTCGCGTGCCCCGTCGACGGCCAGACTCGCCGACGTCGACGGCCTGCTCGCCTGAACAATTCAAGCGGCATGCGGACGCGCGCGAACCCGGAGAGCGGCCGAATGCCGAAGGGACGGATTGGCCGCCTCAGTCGAGGTCGCCCGGTTCGACGACGTCGACGGCCTGCACGCCTTCTACCTCCGACAGGGCGCGAATGAGGGCGTCCTGCGGATAGGGGCCTTCGAAACGCATGACCACGCGCATTCCCGGCCCTTCCTCCGTCGTGATCGACGACGTCGAATTCACCGTGGCCCGGTACCCGTGGCGGGTTGCGGTCAGGAGGATTCGGCGCATGACGCCGTGCCCGGACTCGTATTCGATGACCGTCCGGTTGTTGTGGTGACTCGAGGGAAGCCTGTTCGACAGCGGCCCGAGCAAGAAAATGAGGGCATAATGCAGCAGAAGAACGACGATCGCAACCGGGATCATGTGGGCGCCGCACGCCATCCCCATCGCGGCGGACACCCACACCGTGGCCGCCGTCGTCAGGCCCTTGACGGTGTCGTTGTTGACGAAAATGACGCCCGCTCCAAGGAAGCCGATGCCCGAGACGATCTGCGCGGCGATTCGGGAACGGTCCAGGCCCGCCGCATCCGGGGGCGTAAACCCGTAGGCCGAGACCAGCGTGAACAGGCACGAGCCGAGGCCGACGAGCACATGCGTCTTAACGCCGGCGTTCTTCTGGTGGAATTGGCGTTCGACCCCGAGAAGCAGGCACAGAACAAAGGTCGCGACGACGGCGACGATTTGATCCGGGAGGTTGTGAAGGTCGAAGTTGCCCATGGGCGCCCCTTTGCGTGACTTCATACGGACTGAAGCTAACAGTCTACGTCGTTTGGCCTCGGAGCGGGAGAAGCGAAAACGCGGACGCGGGCGCCCCTTCGGCCGCGAACGTCTTTCACCCGCGGGCGCCTGCAAGCGCACATGCGTCGCCGCGGGGCGTCCCTTCGGCCTTTCCGACCGCGGGACCGGATGGGCTTGGCCCGTCTGTCCTCACCCGCTGGCGCCCGCAATCCTCACAGCGGGACGCACCCTCGCAGACGAAATGCCGCGAGTCGGTTTTCCAAGGCGCTGGCGGACCTGGCCGTGCAGCACGGTCCCCGAGACGACGGAGCCCGAGACCGGCGCCTCCCCCGCGAACACGGTGAACGTCCACGCCTCGCGCCGCTCCGAGTCGGGCATCTCGCGGCCGCATTGGAAGGTCAGGGCGCACCACAGCTGGCGGATCATGAGGGAACGGGTGTCAAAGCCCTCCACGGTGAAGACCTCGGACGGGGCGCCCGCGACGTCGTCATAGCTGCCCATCGCCAAACCCGCCGGCGACGTCGCCGCGACGAACAGGGTCCACGCGTCTGCCTCCTCGCAGGCATTGACGCCCTCGCCGATTCTCTCGTCTAGAAAATCGGGCTTGAGCACCTCGGGCTGATCTGCTCGGACTCCCTCCGGCGCCGGGACGCGCACGTCGAATCTCGACGGATCGGGCACGAGAAGCGGCTCGAACTCCGTCGCATCGAAGAACCGAGCCGTCCGAAAACGCTCGGCGAGGCCGCGGGCCGCATCCTCGGCGGCCTTCCAGACCGTTTTGTCGAACGCCTCAGCCAGGTATCCGACGTCGGGCAGCGGGAGGCCGGCCTCCGACAAGGCCGCCGCTGCCGACGGCGCGGCAACCCAACCGGACTCGGCGAGCTTGCGCATCGCCTTCCCGCCGATCTCCATTGCGCCGGTCACAGTCTCGCAGCCGCCTCTCCCGTCAAACTGCTTCGGCCGCCGCTTGCGCGTACTCCTCGTCGGTCACCGGCCTGCCCCATTCCACGGGCCCGTCGGGGCCTTTGAGCGTCACGGCGACATGCGTCATTTCGGCGTCGGGGACAGCCCCGTGCCAGTGGCGCACTCCCGCCGGAGTGTATGCGCTCTCGCCGGTGCGGACGCGCACGGCCGGCTTGCCCTCCTCTTTGCAAAGGGCCTCTCCCGCGGTCACGACGAGCAGCTGGGCCACGGGATGGGCGTGCCAGTTGTTCCGAGCCCCCGGCTCGAACGTGACCGCGCCCGCATTGAGCAGATCGTTGTCTTCAAGCGGATACAAGTAGGCGGCGCCGGTGAACGTCCCCTCGGGAAGCCGATCGCCGCGCGGGAAAATCTGAGCATTCACGATTCCTCATCCTCCATGCGCAGAACACTTGTTTTCATCCTAATGGAAGGCGATGGCTTTGAAAACAGGCTCAAGGCCGGCAAAAGTCGCATGCCTCGGGCGAGGCCCCGCCAGCCCCGACGCTTCGCGCTGAGCTTGAAAACGAAGCGCACCGCGCCCGCTCTTCGCCTCGCCGCGTAGAATCATTGCGCCGTTTCAACAGCTGTTTCAACAAAGGAGGAGTTCCATGTCCCAACATACCTGCGGATGCGGTCACGATCACGGCGAGAAGACCGAAAAAGCCGAGGAGGCAAAGGCGAAGGCTTCGACGTCGGCGTCAGCCTATAAGATCCTCGACACCTCCGAGGACGAAATCCTCGACGTCCACGCCATCCCGCACTTCGTCCGCCACGCGGCGATTCTCGGCGCCCTGGCCTCGCTGAACCCGGGATTCGCGCTGACGATCAAGGCGGGGCACCTGCCCGCTCCCCTTCTCGCCCAGGTCGAGCAGCTCCCGGGCTCTTTCGCCTACGAAGTCCTCGTCAACGGACCAGAGTTCTGGCTCGTGAAAATCACACGCGAAAGCCTGTGACCCCCTTTCGCCATTGGCTCACCGGCCGGGAGCGGCGGTGAGCCGCCCCGGTGAGGCCGCTGAGGCTCGGCTTTTGCCCGGTCTTCTCCCCACGCCCCGGGCCTGCCCGGTTGGCACTCCGCCCGCCCTCGGCGGGCGGCTGACGCCCACGATTGGGCCACACCCGAGGTGCCGGGCGTAGGATAGCCGGCATGAAAGTCGCATCTTCGCGCAAGAAAGGCGGCGCCGCGGCGCACGCCGGATCGGCGGGCCTCGGGTTGGCTGCCCTGGGGGTCGTCTTTGGCGACATCGGAACCAGTCCCCTATACGTTCTGCGCACGGTTTTCACGCTCGACGGCGGCGCCGTGCATCTGGACGAAGACGACATAACCGGCGTCATTTCCTGCATCATCTGGGTTCTCGTCCTCATCGTCACGATCAAGTACGTGTGTTTTGTTCTGCGCGCAGACAACGAGGGCGAGGGCGGGATTCTCGCCCTCGCCACAAGAGTCCGCCGCAGCCTGAGGCCCGGCCGGATCGCCTCCGCCGTCGCCCTCCTCGGCGTTTTCGGAGCAGCCCTGTTTTTCGGCGATTCCGTCATCACCCCCGCGATATCCGTCCTTTCCGCCGTCGAAGGCCTCGAGGTGACATTTCCCGATATGACCGAGTACGTCGTCCCAGCCGCGCTCGCGATCCTCTCCGCGCTTTTCTTGGCCCAGCGCAAGGGAACGTCGAAAATGGGAAGGGTCTTCGGCCCGATCATGCTGGCCTGGTTCGGAATTCTGGCGTGCATGGGGGTTCCCCACATCGTCGGCAACCCGCGCATCCTCGTGGCGCTGTCCCCCGTGGAGACCGTCTCCTTCATCTCGCGCCACCCGGGAACCACCTTCGTCGCCCTGGGCGCCATCGTTTTGGCTGTCACAGGCGCGGAGGCCCTCTATGCAGACATCGCCCATTTCGGGCGCCGGGCCATACAGGGCACGTGGCTCGCCGTCGTCCTGCCCTCTCTGACCCTGTGCTATCTGGGCCAGGGCGCCCTCCTCATCGACAGACCGCAAGCGCTGAGCAATCCCTTCTTCATGCTCGTTCCGAGCAGCCTGACCGTGCCCCTCGTCTTCATGGCCACCTTGGCTACCCTCATCGCCTCGCAAGCGGTGATCTCGGGCGCGTACTCGATCGCGCGGCAGGCCTCCCACCTGGGCTACCTTCCGCACATGAAGGTCAAGCACACCTCGGCCACCGAGTCAGGCCAGATCTACCTTCCGGCCGTCAATCTGCTGCTTTTCGTCTCCGTCGCATCGATCATCCTCATTTTCCAGGACTCCGAGCGGCTCTCCGCAGCTTACGGACTGGCGGTCACCACGGATTTCCTTCTGACGACGTCGCTCCTGTTGCTGCTCACCCGGGCGGGCTGGCGCTGGCCAGGATGGGCGACGGGTTTGGCCGCCGCGGTGCTCCTGGCCGTGGAACTTCCACTTTTCGCGGCAAACGTCACGAAGATCGCGACGGGCGGCTGGCTTCCGCTCTCGATCGCGACGTTCATGCTCGTTGTCATGACCACCTGGAGGCGCGGCGAGGAACTCGTGACGCATTCGCGCAGAGCCGGCGAAGGAAGCCTTTCCGAGTACCTCCAGGGTTTGGCGGCCTCCGCCATTCGGCGAATCCCCGGAACAGCCATCTACCCCCATTCGATGCTCACAACCACGCCCCTCGCATTGAGGAAGAACACGGAGATCAATCGAGTGCTGCATGACAACGTCGTCATCGTCTCGATCAAGACCCTTCCCACACCACACGTTCCGCGTTCTAAGCGGGTGATTCTAGACGAGATCGCCTCACCGGTGCGAGGCGTCACGCATATGACCGTCCGCTACGGATTCATGGACGAACGCGACCTGACGGAGACCATCCGCCACGGCCAGCGGACCCTCAAACTTTCCTGGAGGCTCGACGACGAAGTCTTCTTCATGCTCTCCCACATCCACATCATGGAAGGGAGCAAACGCTCGATGTGGAAATGGCGCAAGAAGCTCTTCATCGGCCTTTCCCGCGTTTCGGCCTCCCCCTCGTGGGTGAACAAGCTCCCCAAGGACAGAACGGCGGAGATATCGATGCGCGTCCTGATCTAGACCCGTGCGGCGCGCGCATGCGAAGGAGCCCCCGCGTGAAGGGCGCCCCGCCGCACGAGCAGAGCCCCGCGTGAAAGGAGGCCCGTCCGAAGCGCGCCCCGCCACATGAGGCAGAGTCCCGCGTGAAAAGCGCCCCATGCGAAGCACGGCCGTCGCGCGAAAACTGCCGTCGCCGCGACTGCGTCGAAGAGCCCCTCCGCGGCTTCATCGGGGCGGCCCTGAGTAAACGTCCTGCATCCACTGGACGCTCGCCTTCGGGTCGACGGCGAGCACGGCCTCCTCGGCCTCGTCGTAAACGGACTCGACGCTGTCCGGCCCATCCTGTCCGCCCGAGAGGATCGAGAGGCGAACGCATCCCGAGTCCTCCCAGCGCCGGACCGACGCCCCTCCCCACAGTCCGAAGGCTTCGCGAGACCCTCGGCCTTCCGGGTCGGGGGTGAGCCCGAGCATCCACGCATCGAGCGCATCCCGCACAGCCTTCCAGGCATTCGCCGACGGCGCCGGGGCGCAAACCTCCGTTGGAGAGCGTGGAGCGACCGCTTCCCGGGCACCCGCCGACGGCACGATTTTCACCGACACTTCGACGAGGCAATCTTCGGTCCAACCTTCGACGCCGCCCGCCCACCCGGGTCTGACCTTCGCCGTCGCGCGCCGCCAACCGCCTCGCCGTTCGGACGCACCCCTGCCGCCCCTGCGAGCATCGCCAGCGCCGTCGTTCCGAATGCCGTCTTTCTGGCCGTCGACGTTTCCGCCCACGGAATCCAGACAGCTTTCGCCGCCTCCAAGTCCGCCGGCGTTCCTGTGCCCGCCCTTGCCCGCGCGGCCCCGGCAGCTTTCGCCGTCCCTGGCGCTGTCGCTTCTGTTTCCCATGCCGCCATTATCCAGCCGGAGTCTAAGCGCCGCTCGGCTCGCATCGACCAGGGTGCTCTGACCGCGCCCATTGACGGGCTGGTCAAAACGAATCGACGGGCTGGTCAAAACGAAGAAGCGCGACGGGCTTGCCGGGACAAGACGACAAGACGGCGACGGCGATCCGCCTCCTGTGCAAAACCGACGCAGCCTGTATGCTTGGCAACATGACCGAACTTGGAGTCACAGGAGAGCATACAACCGACGGAATCCCGCACGGTTCAACAAGTCTCACCCCTTTTCTCGCCATCATCGGCGCGGAAGAGGCCTTGGACTTCTATCGCTCGGTGTTCGACGCCCGGATAGTCGATGTCACGGAATTCGACGGCGTGGTGGTCCACGCCGAGCTCGACTTCGGGAGCGGCAAGCTGCAGGTGGGTGAACCCAATCCCGAGTACGGCCTGGTCCCGCCGCCTTCGGAGGGCGCCTGCTATTCCTTGGGCCTGTACTGTCCCAACGTCGACGACGTCGTGTCGCGGGCCCTCGCCGCGGGCGCAACCCTGCGCGAAGAGCCGAGCACCTTCATCTCCGGCGACCGCTACGCTTCGATTCTCGACCCGTTCGGCGTGCGATGGTCGATCATGTCCAGGGTCGAAGACATATCCGAAAGCGAGAGCGCTCGGCGCGTGGCCGAGTGGGCCGCCGGGCGCGCCACGAGCTGACCGAACATTTCACTGACCAATCTCTCTTTTGCAGACTGCGCTCGCACTCCGAAGCGCTCCGCCTTCTAACCGATCGAAACCGACACTCGCCCTCAGAGAGCCGAGCCGCCTTTGCGCCGACCGCGCCCGCGCGCGAAACCTACGCCGACCTGCTCGCCTGGGCGCTGGAGAATTCCGTCGATTGCGCGGGGCATTCGGGGCTGACCGACGCCGAGGAACGCGAGCTCCTCGACGCCCTCGACCGAGGCTGACGGCCTGCCGGCCCGAGCCGAGTGCGGCCCACGGGCTCCCCTCGGATTCAGCGAGTGCGGACGCCGCGAATGACTATGGCGGATATCGCGGCCAGTGCCGCGGACGCCCCGCCAAGCCACGCGAAGCTGCCCGTCGCCGTGAGGATCGCGGCCCCCGCCGACGAAGCGACGAACTGCGCAAAATACTGAGCGGCGCCGTTGAGCGCCAACGCGGTCCCTTGCAATCGCGGGTTGAGAGTGGCGGCGAGAGTCATGAATGCGGGCTGCGCAGCGACGACGCCGACGCTCCAGACCATCTGCCCGAGTACGGTCACGGCCACGGGGCCCGGCGAGAAGACGACCGCCGTCACGCCAAGGGCGGCGGCGCCTCCCGCGACCGCCGTATAGTAGGCGGCGTGCCATCGCGCGAGCAGACGCCCGCCCACGACCGCGCCGACGATTCCCGCCGCGCCCGCCGCGAGCGTCACCCAGGACATTTCGGCCGCCCCGAAGCCATAGCGGTCCTCGTAGAACGCCCCGATCGACGTGTACGCAACGGCGAATCCTGCGTGCCACAAACCGGTGCTCAGAAGGAGGAAAAGAAGCCCGCGATGGGTCAGCGCCGCCTTCAGCATTCCTGCGACGGCAGCGGAGGCACCGCCTCGCGGCCCGTCGCCCGTCGCGGATTCGCCGTCGCCCGCGCGCACGTCGGCCGTCTGCCGCCCGACGCCGGAGAAAACCCGGACCGCCGGGAATATTGCGAGAAAGCCGGGAATGGCAATGAGAAGGAAGGTCCACTGCCATCCGACGGCGGAGGCCAGAAGCGACCCGATCGGAACTCCCACGACGGTGGCCGACAACAGCATGCCTGTGACCACTCCGACATTCGCGCCGCGCGTTTGCGGCGTCGAACGGCTGACGACCTCGCCGAAGACCGTCGGCATGACCATCCCCGCGCCAAGTCCCGCGAGCGCGCGGCAGGCGAGGCCCATCGCGAGATTCGGCGCAGCGAAGGTCAAAGCCGTGCCCGCCCCGAAGACGGCCAATCCCGCGACGGCAACCGGCCGGCGGCCCCGATAGTCCGCCAGCGCCCCGAAGAAAGGACTCGTGGCTGCGTACGCCAGGGCGTATGCGGCCACGAGGAGGGCGGAGAGCGAGGCGGAAGCGCCCCAGCTTTGGAGTATTTCGGGGGCGATCGGGGCTACGACCATGGAGTCGCAGCCTACGAGGAAGGCGACGGCGCCGCCCAGAATCACGGCCGGGCGCGCTGTTCCCGAGCCGTTCCTTTTCCCCGCGGGACTTCCAGCTTCGTTGGCCGAAGGCTTTCCGCCGCGCCCGGCACGCCCCATCTCGGCCTCGGAGACATCTGCGGCGCCCTTCGGATCTTCCGCTGTCTCTTTGCCGCTGCTCGCCTCGTTCTCCGTGTGACTCATTTTCAACACATCCTTTGTTCGATGTTCGACGAAGATAGAACAACGGTAATGCAATACTAGAGGAATGGCAAGGAGTGTTCATCCCGACCTCGCGGACGTGCCCCTGACCGCGGTGCTCGCGGCGCTTTCGGATCCGCTGAGGCTCGGCGTGGTTCGCCTGCTCGCAGACGGGTCCGAAAGGCAATGGGGCGAGTTCGATGCGCCCGTCTCCAAATCGACGCTTAGCCACCACATGAAGGTGCTGCGAACCGCGGGGATCACGGCCACGCGGGCCGAAGGGACCAGATGCTACGTCCATCTGCGGCGCGAGGAGCTAGACGAAAGGTTCCCCGGCCTCCTCGGCTCGATCCTCGACGCGCAAGGCCAAGGGGCGGCGCCGGTCAAGCTCAGGTAGCGCGACGTTTCGCATCGCGTCGTCGTAGCGAACGCCGACGCCTCGGGCACGCCGCGCCATGCGCCTACGGCGAACCGAGACCCGACCGCCAGGGCCTGCGCCCGATCGCACGGGCGAGCCGCCGCATACGGCCTACGAGAGGAGGCTGATGCGCTCGCGCACGTGCTTGCCGGCCTCTATCTCATCGATCAGGCCGATAGCGTAGTCCGCATAGCTCATGGCACTCTCGCCGTTCGAATTCAACGTGAACTCCTCCCCCGCCAAAATGTAGGATCCGGTTCGCTCGCCGTCGGCCCGGAAATCGAGGGGCGGGCTGACGTAGGTCCACGCAACGTCTCCGCGCGTGCGCAGATAGTCGAGCCCGTCGGCCATCGCGGAGGCCACAGGCTTGAACTGCTCGGGCATCTGAGGGCTTTCCAGCACCCGGGTCGTGTGATCGCCGTCGATGTACAGGCTTCCGGCGCTGCCGACCACGACCAGCCGCGTCGCGGTCCCTGCGAGGATCGATGCAAGATGCTCGAGGTGACGCTTATGCAGCGGGAGGTCCTCAGGCCTCGACGTTCCGAATGCGTCGACGACGGCGTCAAAACCCGCTAGATCGCCCGCCGTCAGGTCGAAGACGTCGCGCACCAGGGCGCGCCCGGCGGGGGTCTCGACGTCTCGGCGGACGACTGCCGTGACGTCGTGCCCGCGGGCGGCCGCTTCGCGTGCGATGAGAGAACCGGATTTTCCGTTCGCTCCGATGACGCCGATCTTCAGCGGCCCGCAAGGCATTTCGGCCTCGGGCGTTTCAGCTGCGGCTGTTTTCATGACGCTCCTTTTCATGGCGCTCTTTTGAATGGGCTTGCGGAACCAGGCTAAGGTTCTCGGTGTAAATTTGAAAGAAGGCACTTTAAAGTGCTGTAGGAACCTACAGGAAACCAATGCGGAATATGAACGAAAATCAAGCATCGCATACGCAGGAACGCCAGCTGCGGGAGTCGGAGGCCGTGTCAGAAGAGCCGCGCCCGCGGCCCCAGGCTTCGCAGCCCGCGCAGAAAACGGCGGCTCATGCCGCGCACGCGCACTCCCGGCCCGATCCTCAGGAGACCCGCACCCCTCGGGAGACCCGCACCCCTCGGGAGGATCAAGCCGCGGACGGTCTCCCGGACTGCCCTGTGGAAGTCGCGCTCGGCTTCATCTCCAGCCGGTGGCGCATCCTCATCATTCGGGACCTGCTCAAGGGTGCGTGCAGATTCAGCGAATTGCAGCGTTCCGTGCGCGGAATCTCGCAGAAGATGCTCACATCCAATCTGCGCGCGATGGCCGATTGCGGGCTGGTCACGCGAACCGCCTATGCCGAGGTCCCGCCTAGAGTCGAATACGCGCTCACGGAGCTGGGCATGAGCCTCTCCCCCGTCTTCGCCGCCCTCGAATCTTGGGGCGAAGAGTACAAAGAGAGGGTTGCGTCGCAGGCATGCGGCGCGACCGAGGGAAAGTAACCGAGGGAAAGCAAAGGCACGGAAAGAAAGGCTGGGCGAAACAACATGAAAGCCGTGGTGGTTTACGAGGCCGGCGGACCGGAGGCCCTCCAGTGCCGCGAAGTCCCGACGCCCGAAGCGCGCCCCGGGTGGACGCTCGTCAAAGTCCGCGGCGTCGGCGTCAACCATTCCGAGATCTTCACGCGCGAAGGCAAATCGCCGTCGGTCTCGTTCCCCCGCATTCTAGGAATCGAGTGCGTCGGGCAGGTGGAACGCACATTCAACGCTCGCCTCCACGCGGGCCAGACGGTCGTTTCCATCATGGGCGAGATGGGGCGCGCTTTCGACGGCGGTTACGCGCAGTACGCGCTCCTGCCCGACGAACAGGTCTACCCGGTCTCCACATCTCTGCCGTGGGAGCAACTGGCCCTGTCCCCGAGACCTACTACACCGCCTTCGGTTCGTTGGAAAGGCTTCGCATTGAGGACGGCGACGACGTGCTGGTGCGCGGCGCGACGTCGGGAGTGGGGGTCGCGTTTTTGAGACTCGTGAAGGCCCTTTACCCCTCGTGCCGCGTCGCAGGCTCGACGCGCAGCGCGCAAAAGGGCGAACGCCTCCTCGGTGAGGGGTTCGACCGCTGCGTCGTCGACGATCGCAATGCGCTGAAGACGGAAGACTCCTTCGATGCGATCCTCGATCTGGTCGGCCCGGCGGCGGCACAAGACACCTTCGCCCACATCAGGCCGGGCGGAACCGTGTGCATCACAGGGTTGCTCGGCGGGCAGTGGACCCTTGACGGCTTCGACCCCATCGTGGACACAAACGGGGGATGCCTGACTGGATTCTATTCAGGCGACGTCGACGGCGAAAGACTGCAAGCGCTCATCTCGACGATCGAGGACCGCCGGATCGACGTGAAGCCGGAGCGGACGTTCCGCCTGAGCGAGATGCGGCAAGCCCACGCATACCTTGCCTCCCGAGATTCCTTCGGCAAAGCCGTGGCCATCCCAGAATTCGACGAATGAGCCCGCTCCGAGCCTGGGCAATGTCGATGGCTGGCTCGGAGAGGTCGTCGATGGCCAGCTCGGAGCGGTCAAAGAAATCGAAGACCACAAGGAAGCCTGTAAGCGGTCACGCGGGCAAGAAAACGGACCAATTAAGCGTAATCGATATTGCGATCGGGTTGCAGACGCTGAAAACGATCGCCAGGATCGAGTAAACCTTGTTTCTTGCCTTTCCCTCTTTCGAGGAGAAAACCAGGCCGACAATTCCCAGGGCCAATCCTGCAACGGCCCAAACCCCGGCAAACAGCATCAGGACGGCGAAGAGGAAGAAGTTGGCCATCCCGCCGTCGTCGGGAAACGCGCCAGGATCGGCGAGCGGCGCTTCAAAGAAATCATGGATGCCTTTCCTGAAGAGAAGCACCGCTGCGACGTTCGCGATCAAAGCGGAGACGGACACCCAGAATCCGGCCACCCCCAGCGACCCGCGCGAGCGCTTCGCAGGCTTTTTGCCGCCCCACGCGCTTCCTCCGACCGGACGGGGCGCCTGGGCATCGGTGTAAAAGTCGCCCGGCTGCTGCTGATTCCAATCATATCCAGGATGACTGGCGCCGCCGTAGCTGCTGTTTTCGTACATTTTCATTCCTTCCCATTTGCCGTCAAGTTTTGTTTGCGCATCCGAAACGGATGGGGTGAAGACTTCTTGCATTCTATCTAGAGACGCCCCACCCAAAAAACGAATGGCTGGGGCGAAGTCCACCCCTGTCTCATCCCAAACTCCGCCCTTGCCGACGTTCAATGTTCGCGCTAGTCGAGTACCAGGATCCGCGCGTCCCCACTGCCGCCTTTTTCAAGCAGAGTGTCCTATTTTCATGCAGACTGGCATTGCGCAGAGGCGAAAGCATACGTACGATGAAGCGGGTCAGCCCGTCGTCTCCAGAGGGTCGTCGACTTCGTCCGAAAGGCGAGGCCCTCGGGGCAATTGCGAGGCCCTCGGGGCAATTCCACGCGAGTGAGCCGAATGCTCCCGGGCCCGGAAGCACGGGACCTGGAACAAGGATGGACAACAAAGAAGCGCGAGCCTAGGCAAATGGAACTGAAGTCCGAGTACATGTTGTTGAGCGCGCCGTATCGCTTTGAATTGCATCATCTCACGCCCCTCGCTCCGAGCGTGGTAGCCGAGGACCTGCTGTCGGTCGCGATACCTCAGCGCGCGTCCGAAAGCCGCGATTCGGCGATGAAGGACCTGACCGAGTGCGCAATGAGAAAGCTTGCCGCAGCAGACGAGAGGGCCGGAACGGAAGACGGCGCGTCCGCACTGCGGCTCATCGCGGACGTCTACGGAAGATTTCCCGACGAGGCGCGCATTTCGAACGATCTTTCCTTTGCTGTGAAAGAGATGTATCTTCCCGGGTCCGACGGCGGCGCCGGTGAGGCCGCCGTCGGGTCCGCGGCACAGGCCTCCGATGCGCCGCGGACCCCGGATTCGATGCAAACTCTCGATTCGGTCCGCGCCCTCGCGCCGCGCCTGGGCCCATTCGAAAAACTCGGCGTCAAGAAGGCGAACGAGGCCGCGAAGGAGAGCCTCGCATTCCAGCCCGCGAACCTCGCAATCGATCAGACGAGCCGCGCGGCCTCCTCCAAGCAGTGGAGGGTTCCCGCGTGGCTCATGGCAGTCGCCGACAACCGCGGCCCCCTGGGCTTGAACGACGCCTTCGTCGTCTTTCTGCTGTCTGCAGCCTACAGTTCGCGGCTCATCGACGACGAGGCCGCGGCGGAAGCGATCGAACATTATGGAGGGAAAATCGCCGCTTTATACACGGGATGGGAGCAGTTCCTTGCCTCGTGCGCTTTGGGCGCCATCCTTGCCGGCGAACCGTCAAACGGCGACTCGAATGACGGGAGTCTGTTGAGCGCCGTCTACGGCTTCGCGGTCTCGCCCGCCCCCGTGTTCGAAGCCGCCGAGTTTTGGCCTCGCCCTAACCTGAGCTGGCTCGCCGAGAATCTGGCGCCCCTGTTGCCCGCGCAGACGCTCGCCGAATACAAGGCGCACGTCAATGCCGTGAAACCCCCTGCGCCGAAGGCCTCGCATGCTCTCGGCCCCCAACGGTTCGCGTCCCGCATCCTCTTCGAGGAGGCAAGACGGGTCCTCGCCCACAATTCGGCCAGCCAGGCCGAGTATAGGCGCTGCTGCGAAGCCGCCGACGGCATTTGGGCTGAGACGGCGCGCCGCCACGGGGTGGACTTCATTCTTCTCGACCCCGCCAACGCCGCAGCCGTCCATCTGCCCGACCTGTCTCGCAAGAAAGGCTCGGAACCCGCGCACTCGAACCGGTTTTGGCCGGCTTTCAAGGCACTCAAGGACGAAGTCGAGGGCGTGCCTTTCGCCTGGATGGACTGCCCCGGACCCGCGGGCTTCCTCATGACGTCGTCGTGCGTCTACCGAGTCGCGCGCGAAACGGAGGCAGCGACGCCGACGACGACGCAGATCCCCTGGGACCGAACGGAATTCCGATGCGCGGCAACCGACTCGAACCGCATAGCGATTTCGATCGGCGGCGAGGCGACGCGTGAACTAAACGTCGACTACGAGGCGTTGGGCCTGCCCGGCGCCTACCGCGACAAGGACCCGGAAATCGTGGCCGCCGTGCTCAACCCTCACGTTGAGCGGCTCGATTCCTTCTTCGCCGACCTCCCGTGGCGGGTCATGGACTGGCAGTGGCGCGAAGAGTGAGGCCGCAGGAAGGTGCGCGGGGCGGCGAGCTCATTCCCCTGCAGCGGCGGGGCCCTTGCGACGGGCGCTCTGCCCTGCGGCAGGCACCCAAGCGGCGGTCGAAGCCTGGGCCCGGCTCAGCCGTCCGGATGCGTCATCTGACGGCCCAGCTCGGAAGGCCCACCATGTAGCTCTCGATCGGCCCTTGACCGAAGTTGTCGGCGAAGACGATTCTGCTCAGATCTCGCGAGGCGCTCGCCTGCGGCTTGAAGAAATCCGGGTCGCTGACCGCTTGGGGGGCCGCGTCCTTCGACGAGCCGCCGATCGCGGAAGCGTTCGTTCGAACGTTGGCCACGCTCAACGCCTGCCCGCCGGCTTTCAACTCGACCAGCCACACCTTCCGGTATTCGGCTCGCTCCTGAGGCGCCGCTTCGTCCGAAACGTCGTCTTTCTTCTCCCCATACGTCGAGACCACGGCCCACCCGGGCTTGTCGTACGCCTGTCCGCTGATGTCCAACGTATAGTTTTCGCCGTTGGCGGGGTACAGGCTGCGCAGGTCGATGCGCTCGTGGGAGTCGAGATCGGTGGCGGAGAGTTGGTTTTTGCTGTAGTCGGCAAAAACGTAATAGTCCTGCTTTTGTGGGCCGTATGCCATGTCCGCGTGCTTCGACGTCGTCGGAAGCTCGAAAGAATCCTTGAGGTCGCGGGTGTAGACGCGCGTTCCTCCGGCGTCCCCAGGCCACGAGACGACGACGTGCCTCCCGCTGGGCGAGGCGCTGACATAGTCTGGGGAAGCTCCGGGCCTAGGGAAGTTCTTGGCGTCCAGCGTGCCGACGATTCGCTTGTCCTTGACGTCGAGCACGACCAGGCCATAGACGTTCCTGGTCCGAGTCGCCTCGTCGTGCCTCGTCGCGATGAGGGCGAGATAACGACCGTCGGCGCTGGTCATGCTCCGGCCTTTCGTTGAAAACGACGTGGCCTGAGACCACGGCGTCCTGCCCGAGAAATCGAACATGACTTCGCCTTTTTCGGTCTCGACATTGTACGTCCACCACGTAGTCCCGCCGTCGCGCAAAGTGAAGTGCAGCAGGTTCGGATTCGAAGCGTGCCAGATCGGCTCGCAATTGCCCTTGAGTTCGCCGAGTTTCTTGATCAGTTTGAATGTGGCGGCGTCGTAAAGGTACCAGGCGCCCTGCCCGTCGCGCGCGATGAAACGAGTGTTGTCGGCGTTGAAGGCCTGCTTGCGCGAGTTGTCGTGGCGCACAAAGCTGCCCTCGGCCTTGCTGGCGTCCGTCGCCCGATAGATGAAAGTTTTGTTTACGGGATCGAGCGCCGCCGACTTCTTCAGGTCGTCCGCGACAGCGGGCTTTTCCATGGCGCCCGCAGGGTCTGCAGACAGAGCCGCGAGACCGAAACCCCGATCGTAAAGCGAGTCGAAAGGGTTCGACGGTTTGGGTTCCTCGGGTTTGACGGCCGTCCTCGTGAAATCGTCCGAGGGGGAGGGAGCGCCCCGGCGACCCGAGGACGCCGTCGGCTTAGCTTCGCCAGCCTTGTGTCCGCTTGCCCCGGCACGGGCGCCAGGCGACGTCGAAACCCCCGGGCTCGGCGACTGCCCCGGTCCCGTCGAGGAACTGTCCGCGTCCGATCCGCGGCAGCCCGCCAGAACAAGCACCGCAGCGACGCAAACGGCGCCGACACGCGCCGAAGAAAGGGGCCAGGTGCTCATAACTCAACGCTACTTTCCGCCATGGACGCGGGCAAGGCAAAGATAGTACGGTTTTCAATGAATTTCGTCATCCCCTTTGCGGGATGCCCTGCCCCTACGGACCGAAGGCCCAGGATCGGGAGCCGGAAGGATCGATCGGGAGCCGAAAAGATCAAAAGCCCCGGTCATTCGCGCGGCCGGGAAGACGAAATCCGCCCCCGCGCGGGAATGACCGATTTCATGAGCCCGTTGCCTTTCCTTCCGGTTCCGACGAAGGACGCAAGCAGCGAACGCCCCCATGGGCGCTTGAAAACCGACATGGCAAGGGCTCGCGCCGTCCCGCCTGCCCTGCCCGCCGGGGTGAAGAACGCCCTGTTGCGCGCACCGACTTTCTGGTAGTGCCTGATGAACGGACGCGACCTGGCCTCCCACTCTTCGAGGGCCCCCTCGACGTCGCCCCTCCTCTGACCGATGATCGCGGTCAGCAAATTCGCACTCGCCAGCGCGGTGGAGGCCCCCATCCGCGAGTACAGGGTCAGGCACCATCCGGCGTCGCCCATGAGCACGACCCGCCCCTTGTGCCATCGGTCCATCCGGACCTGCACGGCCTCGTCGAAAAGGCTCTCGTCGGCGCGTTCGAGCTGATCGATCGCGGCCTTGACCTGCGGGGCCGCTCGCGGGCCGTACACCTCGCGGATTCGAGCGGCAGGCGAGGCGGCCGCGAACTCGGCGGCGACGTCGTCGGCCTTGTAGCTGAACATGACGGTGGCCGGACGGTCCTTGAAGGGAAACACCCAGAGCGATTTGCCGGCCTCGGCGAAGGTCGCGCCTTGGCCGCGTTCGAGCCCCGGAAGATCCTCGGGAATCTGGGAGGCGACGATCATGTATCCCAAATGGCGAATGTATTTCTCATCCGGCCCGAAGACCAGTTTGCGGACCGTTGAATGCACGCCGTCGGCGCCCACCAACAGGTCGTAGCGCTCGCGGCTTTCCGTGCCGTCCGAAGAGTCTTTGAGCCACACGTCGACGCCGGCGCCGTCCTGCTCGACGCGCGTCGGCACGGTCGAATACCGCACGTCGACCTTCGGATCAAGCGCATCGATCGCCTCGTAGGCGGCGTTTTCAATGTCGCTGCGGAGCACGAGCCACGGGTCGCCCGGAAGGTCGCCGAAACCGAGTCCCCGACGTTTTTCGCCGTTTTTGCCCAGTGCGTAGTTGTCTCGAACTTTGGGCGCCCTGTTGCGCATTCCATCGAATCCCAGCTGTTTCGCAGCCACTTTGCCGGCGGCGAAGAGCCCGACGAAGTAGCCTCCGCGGCGACGCTCGGGGGCGCGCTCCACGACGGTCACGTCCCAGCCGCATTCGTGCAGGCCCTTGGCCATAGCCATGCCGGAAATCCCGAGCCCGACGATCAGTGCGCGCTGTGAGTCGTTTCGTTCCTTCATGACTCGAACATAAACGATCCCGATGAGGTTCCACTGCGGGCATCCACAATGCGAGCGCAGGCGCGTCGCGGGCGCCTGCCCGGCAAAAGCCCGCTCGGGAAAGCGTCTCTTCGCTGCGCGCATCTGATACGCGCATCTGAATCGCTGACAATCGTCACTCGAAGCCCCCTCCGATGGACTGCGCGGCGCCCGACCCGTTACAGTTCCAATAGAAAATTTCACGGGTAAACCGCACATGAACGCCAAGGGCATGCAGACGGACCGGCGCTCGGGCCCACGGGCCTAGGCGTTTTCCGGGCGCCCCGTGAATCGCCGATGAGAAGGACAAGGGATTTGACGAGCGAGCAGCCGACGACAGCGAACAGCGCCTCGGACGGCGCGGCGCCGGAGGGGCGCATGCCGTCGGGGAAATCCATGCAAGAAGGGCGCATGCCAGAAAAGCACGCGCTGGACGGTGTGACGTCGGACGGGCATTCGGTGATGTCGGACGGGACGCTCGCAGCGACTGAGAACCCGACGTGCGCGAGCGGCAAGAAGGGCCCGAGCCGGGCCAAGGAGCTCGGCGCGCGCATCCTGGTGTTCACTGTGCAGGCTTTTGCCGTGTGGCAGGCGGTCGCCCTGCTCCTGCTGGCCTTCGTTCCGGATTTCGTCTACGACGTCGCCCGCGTCCTCAATGTGACGAACATCCCCTCCTATCCGACCCTGTTGTCCTTCTTCCTGCTCACATTCCTTTCGCTGGGGCTTTTGCGGCGTCAGCGCGCCGCGCTGTGGCTGTCTGTGGCGATGTGGCAGATCTCCGTGATCGTCACACTGGCGGTCGCAACCGTCCTTTCTCACATCAACTCGGGCTCTTCTGAGCGATTCCGCCCGCACGGCTGGCATTATCTCGTGTCCGTCGCATTCGCTTTGTTCGTCGTCGCGAGCGCCTTCTGGATGCGCAGCGCCTTTCCGGCCCGCTTGGCCCCCGGAGCTTTGCGGCGGGCGTGCCTCGTCATCGTTTTGGGGTTCGCGACGTCGGCCGGATTCGCCTTTTTTGCCCTGGAAACGGCAGGGTTCGGCAGACTTCCCTTCCACCACGCGGTCAACTGGAGCATTTCCGTGGCGCTCGGCCTTCCGTCCGACCAGCGCCCCTTCCGCTCCCCCATCGAGGGTCCGTACTGGGTGGAGACGGCATCGGGAGTCATCTCGGTTGCGACTCTCGTGTTGGCCATCGCCGTCTTCCTCCGCGCCGCGCCGCAGAACGCCCAAAGGGATTACGACGACGAACTGGCGGTGCGGCGGCTCCTCGTCGTCGGCGGCTCGGCGGATTCGCTCGGGTACTTCGCGACTCGGGACGATCGGCGAACGGTCTTCTCCCCCGACGGCAAGGCCGCCCTGTCGTTTCGCGTGGTCTTCGGCGTGTGCTTGGCCGCGGGCGATCCCATCGGAGACAGGCAGTCATGGCCCCAGGCAATTGCGAAATGGCTGGAGCACGCGCGTTCCTACGGCTGGGTTCCCGGAGTCATCTCAGCCAGCGAAGACGGGGCGAGGGCGTACCGCGCCCAGGGGCTTAGGGCAATCGTCCTGGGCGACGAAGCCGTCATCGACGTCGCCTCCTTCCGGCTCGGAAGCCCGGAGTTGCGAGCCGTCCGCAAGGCGATCGCGGGGCCGACGAACGCCGGATACCGGGTGCAGGTTCGACGTCAGTCGGAGATTCCCGCGGACGAGCTGGCGGAGCTCGTCGAGATCGCCGACGTGTGGCGGCGCGGCGGCCCGGAACGGGGTTTTTCCATGGCGTCCGGGCGGATCGGCGATCCGCGCGACGGGCGCACGGTGATCGTCACCGCGCACACGGCCGAGGGCCATGTGTGCGGCCTCCTGTCTTTCGTCCCGTGGGGCCGCCGGGACGTCTCTTTGGACCTTATGCGGCGTTCCCCGGCCGCGGTGTCCGGCGTCACCGAGCTCATGGTCACCCAGCTGATCGCGAATGCCGACAGGCTCGGAATCACGCAAATCTCTTTGAACTTCGCGATGTTCCGGGAATCCTTCGCCCGCGGCGAGCGCATCGGCGCCTCCCCGCTGGAGAAGCTCAACCGGAAGGTTTTGGTCTTCGCCTCGCGCTGGTGGCAGCTTCACTCTCTCTACCAGTCGAACGAAAAGTACCTGCCGCAATGGCGCCCGCGCCTGCTTTGCTACGGCAGCACGGCGCAGCTGACCCAGGTGCTCATCGCCGTCGGGCAGGCCGAAGGCTTCGTCCCCGAGCTTCCCCGCACCTTCCAGCGCCGCTCCCGAGCATCGCAGCTCAACCTCCCGGAGACGGCGGCAAAGCTGGCCGAGGCCGTGCGCAAACAGGAAGAGGAGCTTTTCACGCCGACCGTGCCGGAGCGGCGGCTTTCCGAGCAGCAGCGTATTCGCAGGGAGAAGTTGGCGCGCCTGATCGACGCCGGCATCGACCCCTATCCCGCCAGCGTGCCGAGAAGCCACGCGCTCAGCGACGTGAGGGACGATTCGGGGGCCGTCTCGGTGGTCGGACGCGTTGTGCGAGTGCGCGACCACGGCGGCGTTCTTTTTGCGGACCTGCGCGAGGGAGGCGTGGAACTCCAGGTCATGTTCACCGCCGACCGCCCCGAAGCCGGACTCGCGCTCTGGAGGGAGACCGTCGATCCCGGCGACCTCGTCAGCGTTGCGGGCACGGCTTGCCGCAGCCGCTCCGGCGAGCTCAGCGTCCATGCGGAGAGCTGGAGCATGGCCGCGAAATGCCTCACCCCTCCCCCGGACAAACACCGGGGGCTGCGCGACGCCGAAGTACGCGTGCGGCAACGCCACATGGACCTTGCGCTCGGCGGAGAGGCGCGACGCCGCCTTCTCGCGCGCAGCGCGGCCGTGCGGGCGATCCGGGGAAGGCTTGCCGAGCACGGCTTCGTCGAAGTCGAAACGCCGATGCTCAATCGCATCCACGGCGGGGCGAACGCGCGGCCGTTCTCAACGCATATCAACGCCTACGACCTCGATTTGACCTTGAGGATCGCGCCCGAGCTATATCTCAAGCGGCTGTGCGTCGGCGGATTCGAGAAGATCTTCGAGATCGGCAAGAATTTCCGCAACGAGGGCGCGGACTCCACGCACAACCCCGAGTTCACGGCCCTGGAAGCCTATGAGGCGCACGGCGACTACACGACGATGCGCAGGCTCGCCGAGGATCTCATTCGGACGGCGGCGTGGGCGGTCCACGGAAAGGCCGTCGCGCCCGCACCCGGCGGCGGCGTCGTGAGCCTGGACGGCGAATGGCCGGTCGTATCCGTGCACGCGGCGGTCTCGCGGGCCGTCGGCGCCGACGTCACCCCGGACACGCCCGCGGACGAGCTTCAGCGGCTGTGCCGGGAGCGAGGCATCCGCTACGCCGCCTCGATGACCGCGGGAGACCTCGTGAGCGAGCTCTACGAGGAGCTCGTCGAAGGCAGTACGACCGCCCCCACGTTCTACACGGACTTCCCGGTGGAGACCTCGCCGCTGACGCGGCGCCATCGAGACGATCCGCGCTTGGCCGAGCGCTGGGACCTCGTCGCATTCGGCATGGAGCTCGGCACCGCTTACACCGAGCTGACCGACCCGGTCGATCAGCGCCAGCGGCTCACCGAGCAGTCCTTGCGGGCAGCGGCCGGCGACCCCGAGGCCATGGAGGTCGACGAAGAGTTCCTTTCGGCCCTCGAATTCGGGATGCCCCCCACCGGCGGCCTCGGCCTGGGCATCGACCGGATAGCGATGTTCCTGCTGGGCGCTTCGATTCGCGAGACCCTCGCTTTCCCGTTCGTCCGCCCGGAGGCTCGCCCCGCCCGCTGACGATCGGAAGCCCGCCTCGCCAACTTGAGGGCCAGAGGCTGTGTTGTCGCCTGGCAAGCGGTCGGCTCTTCTGCGCTTGGACAATTCTGAGGGCAGAGCAGCGTGCGGTGCGGCGCCGGCCGAGCTCAGGCGGGCTATGGGCGCGTGCGGACCGAGCCCGGGCGACGTCGCGGTTTACTGGCTTTGAATGTGGCGCACAACTAGATCCGGCCTCGTCAGTGGGAAAACGTGATTCTGGCCGGTCAGCATGATCGTTCGGGCGTGCAGCTTGCGCCCCAGATCCCACTGGCTGCGCAGGAATCGGCGCTGCTTGCCGTTGCCCGCGCCGACGAGGAGCAGCGGAGCCGGGCTGCGACGTCGCACGACGTCGGCGTCGAGCAGAGCGTCGACCCGGGCGGCATGCTCCCAACTGGTCGAGAGCTGCTCGGCCAGGCGTCGGCTGTTTTCCCGCGTCCCGTAACGTGCACGCGCCTCGTCGATCGGAAGAGTGTCTTCGCTTCCGGTGGTTTGGCGGATTCCCCATCGGCGAATCCTGGGGCCCACGCGCCACAGGGCCTCGACGGCCGCACCGGCCAGCTTGTCCATTCCCCGTCGAAGCTTCCCTTCCACATGGAAGCGCGACGGGACCTCGTCTGGAGCGGTGGGGTCGATGAGAACCAGCTGTCTGACCTGGTCGGGGCGGCGAAGAGCCCACTCGATCGCGGCGAGGCCGCCGAGCGAATGGCCGAGGAGGTCGACCTTCGGCGAGTCCGAGGCTCCAAGCTCGGCGCGAATGTCGTCGGTGTCGGCCGTCAGAGGGACCTTCCAAGAATCGAGTGTGCGGGTGTCCGGCCCCAAGAGACCCGCCAGCTTCTCGTAGTCTTTCGGGGGGAGCCCCCACCCTGGAAGAATCAACCACGTCATATCGCGTCACCTCGCTCGTCGCGCAGCATAGCTGCATGGACTCCTTTGAGCCCCGTTTTCTGGTCTATGACATCACAGATATTTGTGAAATTTCTATAAGGTCACTGTTTTCTGCGTGCAATTTTTGTGAGATCGTCGATTGCGGCGGGATTGAACACGGCGCGTCACTCGCGGCGTCGCCGCACGGCGAACGCTCCTTCCGGGTCGAATCCCGCCGGCGCGAAAGCGATGAGAACCCCGGTCAGGGAAACCTGGATTCGTTGGACGACGCCGACGGGGCCGACCCCCAAAAGTTCGGCGCCCGTGAGGAAGCCGACGAGGAGAACGACGCTGGCCGCAAGCGAGGAGGCCGCAATCCGCATCCCGAGCGAGTAGCGGGCACGATGACGGAAAAGGACGATCAGGATGAGGCTGCAAGCGACCGTCACCGTGCCCACTCCCACAGCTACGCTTGAGGCGTCGTGCATCCACTCGTATCGTCCCACCTCCCCGGCCTTGATTTGCTCGCGGCATTCCGGCAGAGACAACGCGCAATCCAAAGGGGTCACTGTGCTGTCGATGATCGTCGCGAGGGCGAAGATCGAAAGCCCCGTGGCAAGGGCCCGGCGGAAGAGACAAAAGGAGCCCCAGCCTGCGCGCAGGGCTCCTTTGCCTTGCTCGATCGAAGCGGATCGACGGAGTCCGGCTTGGAATCCCGCTTGCCGAACGAAGAGCAGGGTGCCGGAGAAGATAGCGACGCCGCTGAGCAAATCTGTGAGGCGGAAGAGCCAGCTCCTCGGATACTGCCGAGCCGCCAACTCGGACAGGTAAGAATCATGGATGTCGAAAGGCCAGCCGACGATCGCCTCGCCTATCGTGCTGATGTATGCCAGAGCGCCGAGCCACAGAAGAAGGGTCGCAAGGCGTTTGAGGCTGCGCGGCGACGGGCGGGCATCAACCATGAACAGTTCCCTGCCTCTCAAACGACGCCCAAGGACACAGCGCTCCCGCCTCGACATCGCCGCAAGACGGATGAAACAAGTCGAAATTTATCACAGCGGCCATAAAATCGCGCGCTGCGAATAAGTAGAAAACGATCGACAGGAAGAGTCAGAAGGCGCCCGCCAAGCGGACTCAGGCGTGCCGCACAGGCACGACGGCGCAGCAGGGCTTTCCGCTAATGGAAGGCTTTTGCGCGCCGCGCAGGGAAATGAAGCCGCCGGGCAGACTGACGCGCCGCGACTCGTTGGGAGGATAATAGTTCGACCCGCGGCGCATCAGGGGCGCTCCGTCCGATCGGCGCATGCGATCGGCGCAAGCGCTTTACTCAGCATACGCTTTCGATCGGCTGGGAGGAGGTTAGACGCGTCCGCGGTTGGGCGCCCAGTTCGGCGCCCAACCGTCGGCCGTCCGCCTGTCGCTTCAGTTGTCTTCCCGGGCCGCCCGGCGACGGGCCACAAGCAAGCCGCCGAGGGACAGAAGCACAAGGGCCGCGATAAGGAGCGGAAGCGATTCGGCGCCCGTGTACGCCAGACCCGGCGTGTGCAGATTGCGCTTGGACGCCGTCGACTTGGCCTTCACGTCTGCATCGGGCCCGTCCGCGTTGCGGCTCGCCGCGGAGGCATGCGGCACAGAGCCTTCGCCGCGCTTGCGCGCATTGCCCTTCGCAGGACCTGGATCCCCAGTGGAGCTGGGCCGAAGGTCGTCTCCCGGCCTGTTGCCGTCGCTGGGTCCGTTGCCGCCGGGGTCCACTGCGCTCGGAAGCGCGGAGCTGGGCGAGGCGTTGCCGCTGGGCCTCGGGGCCTCAGCGGTTGCGCTGGGCTTAACCGTGGCGCTGGGCGAGGCCGTGGGGCCGCCGGGTTTCGCCGTGCCACTGGGCTTAACCGTGCCACTGGGCTTCGCCGTGGCGCTTGGAGCAGAGGTGGAACTCGGCTTCGAGCTCGCGCTTGGCTTGCCGCCGTCGCTCGGATTGCCGCTCGGGGTCGGTTTCGCGCTGCCGGTGGCGGTGGGCGCTGCCGTGCCGCTCGGGCTGGTCGAAGGCGCTCCCGGGGCAGCGGTCGAAGGCGGCGTCGAAGGCGCTCCGGGGGCGGCGGACGAAGGCGAAGCCGTCGGCTGCGCCGATCCGCCGCACGCCACGGTGACGGTCAGCCCCTGCTCGGCCCCCACGACTTCGGCGAAATCGGTCCTCACAGTGACGGGAAGTTTGATCTGCTTCCCCGGATTCGCGGCGCATTTGCCGTCAACCTTCACCTTGGCGACTGCGCGGCCGGCGCCGTCGGCCGTGATCGTCGCCTTTTCGTTGTTCGCGTCCGGGTCTGCCAACGAGTTGTCCACCGGCGACGTCGTGGATGCCTCCCCCACATTCACCTTGACGTTCTTCGTCACCGACGGCCCTTCTGAGAAGGACAGCCCGCGAAGGGAAACGTCAATCGTCTGGCCGTCCTTGACCGGCTCCGAGGGAAGGGTGACCCCGATGGAGGACTTTGCGGCGCGCGGTTTGAGGCCCGGGTTGGCAGCCAGATACGAGTTGAACTTGTCGCGGTCGAGATTGTCGGTGATGACGGGGGCGCCGCCAGCTGTCAGGGCGTCGAACGAGTCGCCGCCGGAAAGCAGGAAGGTGACCGAGCCGACTGTGTACTTGCGTTTGAGGTCGAGCGGCTTTCCGTTGACCGTTACGGACGTGATGCGATTGCCGTAAGGCTTTGCCGGGTCAAAGGTGTACTTTACGTTCCGCGACAAGCCCAATTTGAGCATGGGCCGGGAATTCTGGGTATTGAGGTTGGTCTTCCACTGCTGCTCGAGGGCCTTCTTGAAGTCCGCGCCCGTGATCGTCACATACCCCAGCTGGTTGGAGAAGGGCTGGACGGCGAAGGTCTGACGGTAGGTGATGTCTCCGTTCGCTGAGGGGACGAGGTCGGCGCGCAGCCCTCCGGCGTTGATGGCGCCGATGTCCACCGGCTTGCCCTCTTTCGTTGTCACGGTCCCTTGAAGTGAGTCTGCGGCGAGGTCGCCTAGCGAGGACTCGATGCCGCGGTTGGAACCGGGATCGGGCGCCTCGCCGTTCGACGAGAAGACGCCGCGGGAAAACGCCGAGCCATAGCCCGTGGCCACGACCTTGTCGCCGGCCGCCTTGGAATCCTCCACCGCCTTGTCGACGATCTGCTTGATCGACTGCTTTTCGCCGCATTGGGCCACTTCCGAAGCGGGAATGAGCTTGGCCTCGGAGCGCACAACCTTCTTCGCCGCCTTGTCATAGGTGATCTGCAGGTTGCCGAGGTTGTCGGTGTACGATCCGGAGGCTATGGCCGAGAGCTTGTTGCCCCGAGCCCCGTCCACCATCGAGAACTTGTAGGGCACATGCGTGTCGCCGCCCATGATCCCGTCGACGGACGGGCCCATTTTCGGGTAGTTGTTCTTGACGTCGTCGTCGAGCATGGCGATCACGACGTCGGCCTGACCGGAGTCTTTGAGCTCCTTGGCCATCGTGTTGATCTTGGGAATCGGGTCGTTGAACGTCAACCCCGCCGTGGCGCCCGGGCTGAGCTTGTAGGGCACGTCGCCCGCGATGGCCCCGATGAAGGCGACCCGGACGCCGGAGGCCGACGTCCATATCACTTTGTCGCCAAGGTACCGGCCCATGCCGTCCACGTTCGCGCCGAGGTACGGGAAGCCGACCTTCGTGTACCCTCCGGTTCCGTCGATGCGATGCTTGAAGACGTCGACGCCGAGGTCGAGCTCGTGGTTGCCGATCGTCGAGGCCACGGGTTTGAGCTCGTTGAGCGCGGCGATGGTCGGATTGTCCTGCAGCGAGCCGGATGTGAAGGGCGAGGCTCCGATGTTGTCGCCAAGCAGCGTGAAGGACGAGTCGCCGCTGGCGGAGCGGGCCCTGTCGAGGTAGCAGCCGACCGCCGAAACGCCGGATTCGGTGACGGCCCCGTTCTTGCTCGCCTTCTCGATGTGCCCGTGGACGTCGGTCAGGTTGTATAGATCGAGGGTCACGGTTCCGTTCGCCTCGGCGGGCGCGTTCGAGCGCGGGGCCGCAGGCGCATTCGGGCTCGGGGCGGCGGTCGCGCTCGCAGCCGGGGCGCCCGGGTTCGGGGCGGCCGTCTTGGGAACTCGCGGCTGCGCCGGTTGAGTATGCGCCGGTTGAGGCGGCGTCGGCTTGTACGTCGGCCGGCCGTCCGCGGAAATCTGCGAATCGGAGGAGCCCCCGGGGGTTCCGCGCCCGTCGGCGTGAGCCGCAATCGGTGCAATCAGCAGTGATAACGTTGCCGCGCCGCCGAAAAGGGAACGCAGCCGTGTCTTCGTCATCGAATCTCCTCGCGTGAATATGTTGTTTGAGTAACATTTGATCACACCGAAAGACCGCTGTCGATTTGCCACGAGGAGTTGTGGACAAGAAGGCAGCGTTTAGAGCCTGTGCACCGCCGCCGGGCGACTTGGAACCCCGCTGCCGCACCGTCTCGGACCTCCGTCAGGCCGGCCTAGAGCGAAGCGGCACACGGATCTTGAAAGGCCTCCGACCTGCCGTCAGGCCCGCCCAGAGCCCTCGGGCTCCAACCGCCGCGCAATTCTGCGAAGCGCGATCCGACCGACCGTTCCTCAGCCGACGGAACGGCCCTCGGCGGGACCCTCCGTCGCCGGCATCCAGCCGAGGGCGGGCGCGACGTAGTCGGCGAAGTTCTTGAGAATCCTGAAGTTGACGTCCACCCCGAGCGGGTTGGGAATCGTCAAAAGTAGGGTGTCGGCCGCCTCAATCGCGGGATCGGCCTTGAGCTGTTCGACGAGCGCGTCGGGCTCGGCGGCGTACGTCCGGCCGAAGGTCGTTTTGGTGGCACCTTCGAGATAGCCGACCTGGTCCTCCCCCTCGCCGCGGATGCCGAAAAGCTGCCGGTCCTCCTCGGCGACCAGCGGGAAGATCGTGCGGGAGACCGAGACCCTGGGCGTCCAGCCATGGCCCGCCTCCTTCCATGCGGCGCGGTATCTGGCGATCTGCTCGGCCTGAATCTCGCCGAAGGAAGCGCCGTCGGATTCTTGCACCAAGGTCGAGCTCATGAGGTTCACGCCGTCGCGCGCGGCCTGCTCAGCCGTTTTGTGCGACCCGGAACCCCACCAAATACGCCGCTCCAGACCCGGGGACTGCGGGAAAACGGGCAGCGGAATTCCCGGTCTGTACAGGGCGGGGTACTGTTCTTCCAGCGGCGCCGATCGCGCCACTCCCGCGCCGCGGACGGCCGCCATGAACAGTTCGAACTTCTGCCGGGCCATGTCGGCGCCGTTGGCTTGGCCGCCGCGATATCCGAAGGCTTCCCATCCGCGCTCCGCCGGCTCGGGCGAACCGCGCGAAACGCCAAGCGCCACGCGTCCCTCGGCGATGAGGTCCAATGCCGCCGCCTCTTCCGCGAGATAGAGGGGATTTTCGTAGCGCAGGTCGATGACGCCCGTGCCCACTTCGATGTTCTTCGTCGACGCCGCAATCGCCGAGAGAATCGGCATGGGCGAGGATCCTTGGGGAGCGAAATGGTGGACGCGGAAGTATGCGCCGTTGACGCCGATCTCGTCCGCGGCCCGCGCGAGCTCGATCTGCTGGCGGAGCGCCTCTCCGGCGAGCGGCCCGTGTTTGCCGTCGAGCGAATGATGGCCGAAGCTGAGGAATCCGAATGACTTCATAGTTGAAGATTAAATCATCTTCGTTCCCGTGTCCATATGCGGTGGCCCACGGTTCCGCTCCAAGGCGCCGACTCACAGCGTCGCCGCGAGCGCGGTCGCATGAACAAGGGCGGCGAAGGCGGCGCCGACGGCCATTCCTTTCAAACGGTTCGCGACGGCAGCTACGAGGTCGGCGATTTGCGCGACGACGGCGACGCCGAGAAGCAGCGCCGTCGCCCGCCCATCGGGGGCGGCCCACGCGACGGCGGACACGGCCAAACCGAGCGGGACGGCGCGTCCGGCATACATGGCGGCATAGAGGCGCGCGGCTTCGACATCGCCGCGCACGCCCGAGCCGCCGCATTCCCCCAATGCCCTGCCCCCGCCGCGAGGCCCGTTCAACGCCTCCGGTCGAATCAACGCAAGGACGCCGAATGCGGCCGACCCCAGCGCCATCAGCGAATTTGCGACACTCAGCCATAACGGCATGGTCGCTCCTCCTTTCAAGTCATTCTGTCCTTAATCATTCATTTCTGAATTAATCACAATGTTACCCTTTTGACGTGGACGACGTCGACGGCATGACGATCCTCCAGGCGGCGTGCTTCCGCCTGGGCATGGCCGGATCCCAGATAACACAAGCCTTTTCCCAGCGTGTGGAGCGGCTGGGCCTGACCCACAAACAAGTTGGACTGCTCGCAGCCGTAGACGCGGGCCACGCCTCGTCCCAACGCGACATCGCGACTCGCCTCAACGTCGCACCCAGCCTCGTCGTCGCCCTCGTCGATCAGCTCGCGGACCTCGGAGCCGTCGGCCGCGAGCGAAGCGCCGCCGACAGGCGGGTGCAGGTCATCACCCTCACCCCGAAAGGGCGGGAGCTGTTGGCGGAAAGCGCCGCGGCGGCAGAGGAGCTCGACGCCGAATTGCGCGCCCGCCTCTCCCCCGCCGGCCGCAAAGCGCTCGCTACGGCACTCGACGAGTTGGAGCTTTCCGACTGACGAATTGACGCACGGCGACAACGGTTCAACGGCCCGCGGCAACGCCCCAACAGCCGATGACAACAACGGTTCAAGGGCCGACGTTCGCGCCTTGACGCACACATACAGAAGATCAATGGCCGACGGAGACAGCCCGACGGCCACCGGCAGCGCTCGGCAGCCAACCGCAACACTTCGACAGCCGCCGGCGAGGAAGCGCGGGGCCGACGGGAGGAAGCGCGGACCCAACAGCAGGAGACGCGGAGCCGACGCGAAGAAGCCGACCCGAAGAAGAGACAAGGCCCGACGCAAGCGCCGAAAAGCACGCCCATTTTTGACCTGTAAGTCAAAAATGGGTAGCCTCGTCCTATGAGCAGACCTCGAAAGTTCGACGAGGACGACGTCGTCGAACGCGCGATGGAAGAGTTTTGGACGAACGGCTACGCCGCCACCTCCCCCGCGCGTTTGGCCGAGGCCACCGGCGTCGCCAAAGGGAGCCTGTACAACGCGTTTTCGAGCAAACGCGCGCTCTTTGAACGATGCCTCGACAAGTACCAGCAACAGATCGCGAAACTTGCGGAAGGCCTGATGGACCATCCCGGCACTACCCGCGAGTGTCTGAGGGACGCGTTGCGGGCGGTCGTCGATTCGGATCTGGCTCAGGTGCGCCGCCGCGGATGCCTCATCGGCAACACCGCCGTCGAGCTAGCGGGCGATGACCCTGATTTGGCGCGAAAAATACGGAAGATGCAGAGCGAATCGACCGCTTGGTTCGCCCGACGCGTCGAACGCGGCCAGCGCGAGGGCGACGTCCGCCCGGACCTCGACGCCACGGCCTTTGCCGAGCAGATGGCGACGACGCTTGCCGGCCTCCGCGTCATGGCCGTCACGCACGAAGCCGAATCACTCTACAGAGTGATCGACATGGCCCTGGCGGCACTTCAAACGAGTTGATCGCCACACACAAAGGATCGCCCTCACAGGGTTGATCGCCACACACGTCAGTGGCTGAGAACAAAGGAGAAATATGAATCTCAACCTCGAAGGCAAAACCGCTCTCGTCACGGGAGCCAGCCGCGGGATAGGCCTCGCCGTCGTCCGCAAACTCGCGGAAGAGGGCGCTCGCGTGATGGGCGTCGCCCGCACGGTCACCCCGGAGCTCGAAGATGCGAGCGCACTCGCCGTTTCGGCCGATTTATCGACGCCGGGCGGTGCCGAAGCAGCAGTCAAAGCGGCGCTGGCAGAGCTCGGAGGAATCGACATCCTCGTCAACAACGTCGGCGCGGGCGACCCCGACGTCATGAAGCTGGGCGGCTTCCTCGAAATCGACGACGCCCAGTGGCGCGACCTGTTCAATCTGAACTTCTTCAGCGCAGTGTGGACGAGCCGCGCAGCCCTTCCGAGCCTCCTCGAACGCCGCGGCGCAATCGTCAACACTGGATCCATCAACGCCCTCGTGCCCGCGCAAGGGCCGGTCGGCTACAGCGAGGCCAAGGCCGCGCTCGTGGCTTTCAGCAAGCGTTTGAGCGAAGAGTTCGGGCCGCAAGGGGTGCGCGTGAACACGGTCTCTCCGGGCGGGGTCGGCACCGGGCTGTGGCGCGACCCGGACGGTTTCGGTTCGCGCGTGGCGGCCTCGATGGGCATGTCCCACAGCGACCTTCTCTCGGCGATGCCCACCGCATTCGGCGTCACTTCTGGGCGCATAGCCGAGCCCGAGGAGATCGCAGCGCTCATCGTATTCGCAGCTTCGCCGGCCGCCGAATACCTCGTGGGGGCAAACATCGTCATTGACGGCGGGACGGTCAAGACGGTCTGATTCGCCCAAATCACGGGGTTCGTAAGGCCCGGGCGGCTCGGGTCAGTTCGCCCAGTCTCGCTAGGATCGCGGGGGTTCAGAAGGATCGCCGAGGTCCGGAAGGATCACCGGAGTTTGGAGAGATTGCCGGAGTTTGGAAGGATTGCGCGGTTCTGGCCGACCGGGCTAAAACCGCGCGCCCCGCAAACGCATGCGCCGCGACGCCCACGTTCTTGTGGACGACACCGGGAGCGAATGCGCCTGGCATGTGCCGCTGCGACGCCGCCGTTCAGGCCGCCGAGTTCGGTTTGGGCATCCGACGTCGCAGCGCCCGCAGGTCGGCGAGCCCCACCACGGCGGCTATCGGTTTGACGAGAATTTGCTCGCCGAAGCGGTAATCCGCCCCGCGCACGAGCCTGTCGGCGAGGTCTGGGCGCAGCCCGCGCAGAAGAATTCTCCCTTTGAGCGCGTGCACCGAATTGGAGACGATCGCGACGGAGGCGGCGTCCTCGATCAGAGGGATCGCATTTTCGATGTTCTGGAGTGTCGATCGGCTCTCGCGGTCCAGGCGGATTGGCCCCTCATATCCACGGGCTCGCGCGTAGCTTTCCATGACCTCGGCCTCAGGGACGGGACCAGACACCGCGCCGCCGCATAGCACAAGCACTTCCGCAGCTGCGGAGGCATGCGCGATGCCTGAAACTGCGGAGGCGCGCACAATGCGCGCAACGGATGCATCGGCGAAAGCGGCCCGGCTTTCGGAAACGGACACATCGCCCGGACTCTGCCGAATAGTCGATTCGCGGCGAACCGCCGATGCCCGCCGAGAGGCAGCGGCCCGCAGCCCGTCAGATTTGAGCGAGCGGAGCTTGGCGCCTCGCCGTCCCTCGGATCCAAGCGAACGGAGCCCGGCGCGCACACGGTACCGGTTGACGAAGTTCGCGCGGGCGCCCCGGTTCGCAAAACCCAGCACGACGACGGCCTTGCCGACGCCCGCCCCAACGGCATCCTCTTCGCCGACGCCGGCCTCGCGCTTTCCGTCGGCCTCGCCGACGTCTCTCTGCCGCGCTTCCGGAGCTCGGCCGAGTACTTCCGCGCGTGATCGCCGACGAGCCTGCCCGAGCGATTGCCCTTTGGCGGCGTCGCCCCGGCCCAAGCACTTCCTGCTCGCCCGCCAATGCACGAGTTCGCCCCACGCAAGCAGGGCGGAGGCGGCGATCAGGAAGCGGCGCAGCATGCTTTCACTTTAACCGCATGCTCTCACTTTAACCGCATGCTTTCACTTTGGCCGTGCTGCACGGCCCGTGGCACCCCGTCAGCCCTCTTCTTTCGTTCGCGCCAGCCCCCTAGTCACACTCCTGCCAGCCTTCTGCGATCTGGCCAGCCCGCGGTATGTGAAACCGAAACCGACGCTGAAAACATTGAAGCATGAGATTCGAGAATCGAAACGAGTCGCGCGGCGACGAGCAGACAGGGCCCGACGTTTCCCGCCGCACGCGAGGCGCAGGAGCCAAGACGCGAAATGAGGCAACCGGACGCTGGGGCCGAGACGTCGGGCAATCCGACGTCGGCTGGCAAGGCTCTCAGGCCGGCAGACCCGGCGCAGTCCCACAGGGCTTTTCCCGACCGAACCAACCAGGAACCGGACAGCGCAACCCTTCTGGGGCCGGCCGGTCAGGCGCCGCCAGCGCCTCCATTTCCGTCCGTCAACTCACGCGCGTGTACGAGGTGCCGGGGCGAAAAGACGCCCGGGTTCTCGCCCTCGACGGCGTCGACGCCGATTTCCCAGAAGGCAGCTTCACCGCGATTGTCGGAGCCTCGGGTTCGGGCAAATCGACTCTTCTGCACTGCATGGCGGGACTCGACGAGCCCACGGACGGGCGCGTGACGATGCTGGGAAGCGCGACCTCCGAGATGAAGCCGGCCAAGCGCGCGACGTTCCGGGCGCAGCACGTCGGATTCGTGTTCCAGGAGTACAACCTCATCGCCTCCTTGACGGCCGCGGAAAACGTGTCGATGCCTTCGCGGCTTGCCGGGCGGACGCTTTCCAAAGGCCAGATCGACGCGGCGCTCGATGCGGTGGGGTTGCGGCATCGCGCGAATTTGAAGCCCCACCAGCTTTCCGGCGGCGAACGCCAGCGTGTGGCCATCGCCCGCGTGATGGCCAGCGAGCCGCGCATCGTCTTCGCGGACGAGCCCACCGGCGCATTGGACCTCGACTCCAGCGGCGTCGTCCTGGATTGGCTTCGCCAGCTCGCCTCGCGGGGAACCACCGTGGTCATGGTCACGCATGACGTCGAAGCCGCAGCCCTGGCTGACTCCGTCGCGGTCATGAGCGGCGGACGTCTGGCGACGTGGTCGAACTGCCGCGACGCCCAGCGAATCGCCGGCCTCGTCCACGCCGCCCGCGCACGCTGAAGGGAGGGGAAAATGTCGACCTTGATGTGGAAAGACCTGCGTCACCATGCTCGCCAATGGCTGTGGTCGCTGCTGGTGGCCACGGCGGGCGCCGCCGTCGTGGGGATAATCGTCATCGCGTGGTGGAGCGCCACCCAGTGGTCCCTGGAACACGGCAATGGAGAGCATTTGCGCGCCAGCAGCCTGATCGGCAGCAACCTGGTGGGATACGCGGGCACCGCGACGGCGATCGTCATATCGACGACGCTGGGTCTGACGGTTGCGGCCCAGCAGCGCTCGCACGCCCTGTGGAAGGTGCTCGGAATTCCCGGCAGCCGCATCCGTGCGATCATCCTGTGGCAGGTTGGCGCCGTCGGAGTGATCGGGGGCCTGCTGGGCGGGCTGCTCGCCCTGCCGCTGGCGCGAATCTATCTGCTCACGTGGCGGGAATTCGATCTGTTCCCGCGGGATCTTCCCCTGTCGATGCCAGTTTTCTGCATACCGGCGACGGTGTTCGTCACGGCTCTGTTCAGCGTGCTCGGAGGCCTCGGGGCAGCACGGCGGGCAGCCAATGTGCCCGAGATGCAGGCCTTGCGCGAGGCGGCCGCCCCAACCACGCGCACGAGACTGTGGCAGTGGATCGCGGCCGGAATTCTGCTGATCGGCGTGGTTATGCTGCCTATACTCGTCAATCTTCCCGCCGACGTTCTCGAAGGGGGCAGCACAAGCAAAGCGGAAGTGGCTGAGATAAAATCCCCGGGCGGCCGGGCGATCATGGGCGGAGGCATCGGTTTTATCGCCGCCTTGGCGGCGTTGTTCATCCCGAATTGGACGCTCCGCCCCCTGTTGGTTTTCTGGACGAGCCTGATTCCAAGCCGCAGCCCAGCCTGGTTTTCGGCACGCGCGAATGCGCGCCATCGCTCGGCTCTCAGCATGACCACGATCGTTCCCTTCGCCATCGCCGTTTCCATGACGGGCACCATCCACGCCACGGGCGGCGCGGCGCGCTCGGGCGGAATGAGCAACGGGGTCAACGGTTTTCTCACGATCATGGTCCCGATTTTCTTCATAGCCGGGATCGGGGGCGTGGCGAACATCGCTATGGTCGGGCGAACGCGCCGTCAGGAGGGGGCGTTGCTCGGAGTGATTGGAGCGCGGCCGGGCGCCGTTCTGCGGTCCACCGCCCTCGAAGGGGCGATATACGCCGGAACCGGGATCCTTTTCGGATTGGCGACGACTTTGCTCAGCGCGGTCTGCGCTACGGCGATGTCGGGAGGCGGAGCAGAGATGTTCGCCTCCGCCATTCCCGTGAAGTTCCTGTTGGCGGCCATGGGAGCGTCGCTGGTTTTGGCTGTCGCCACCACGTGGCTGCCCGCGCGGCTCGATCGCCGCGCCTTGATGGACAATCTGCGCCGGCCGGTGTGACGGACGATCGGCCGACCGGCACAAGAACGGGCTGTCTGAGCCGGTCGGCGCGGCCACGGACGATCTGAGCGAACCAGAACAACGGACGGTCCGCATCGGCCAGACTAACGGACCGTTCATACCGGACAGAGCAACGGACGACCCGTGCCGGCCAACGCGACGGTTCCTCTGCAGCGGCAGTGATAACAGTGCGCCCCGCTGACCGGGGTCGACGCCTGCGACGTCGGCCCCGGAGGCTGGCCCAGTCAAGCCGGGCCAGCCTCCGTTCGCCGGCGGGGTCCGTCAGGCGACGGGCACGCAGACTTCCGTCACGTACTCGTCCGTGTTTTGGGTGTCGGCGGGGCCCACGAGGTAGCGGTTGTACATCGGCCCGGCGAACTCGAGCCCGGAGGCGGCGATGTACTCGGCCAACTCCTCGTTGACGGGCCCGAACTGGTCGTAGCCACCGCGGAACGTCGCCACGGCGACCTTCTGCTCTGGGATCTCGCGGATTGTGAGCGGGTCGGCCGCGACGGCGTCGGGCCCCACGGGTTCCCACACCTCGATGTCGACGTCGGCCTCGCGGTACTCGAGGTCGTGGAAGGTGGCGCCGCAGAGCCCACTGGCAAGCGGGATTCCCTGGGCCCTGATCGCTTCCATGGCTGCGATCCACGCCTTGTGCTCGTCGGCGTAGGTGTCGATCGTCGTGCGCAATGCGACCACTCGCTGCGCCGGATGGGTGGTGACGGTGATTTCGGCCATGATGGCCCTCCTGTTCGTTTGTGAGATGAGTCGGTCAATCTCGGCGATGCGGCGGCGGGCGGCCTCGGCGTCGGCGATGAGCTGATCGCGCTGAACGGCTAGCGCGCGGCCCAGAGCCTCTGGGTTCTCGCGCAGCGGAAGCAGGGCGGCTATGGCGGAGACGGAGAAGCCGACGTCGCGAAGCTGGCGAATCAGCGTCGCTTCGCGCACCTGCGAGGCGGCGTAGAACCTGTGGCCGGTCACGTCGTCCGTGGCCGCCGGGATCAGAACGCCGTTGGCGTCGTAGTAGCGCAGCATCCGCGCAGACAATCGTGTGAGCGTTGAAAACTCACCGATGCGAAGCAGTCTCGTCTCGGTCATGGCTCCATCTTCCGGCTTGACACCGTGTCAAAGGCAAACCGCGCTTTTGATCAGATGATGACGCGACGATCTAGGCACGCATTCTAGAAATACAATGAAATAAATTACCGTTACGACGTCACTAGACTTCCAACGAACATTCTTAAAGTAAACTGCGGGATACGATGATCGCAACATTTACACATGCTTTCGCCACATGGATCGGCGAGTGCTGGCATCGGGGCCTGTCGCTGTTCTCCGAAGCTGGCCCTGTGGGTGACTTGGAAGAGACAATTGCTCAGGAATATCGCGACGATTCCCCCGCATTCGAGCGGTTTCTGCCCGAGTTGTTCGAGCGCCTCGGCATCGACGAACATCGCGAGCGCGGCCAACTCCGCCAGCGCGGCGAACACTGCAGCAGGCTGCCAAATCTGTTTCGCCTGCTTATTCTGGCCGAACAGGTCGGGTCTGCCTTCGGATTCAGCACGCAGAACCCGTTTCGGATTCCACAAGAATATGAAGAGGCCGCTCGCATCCTGCTGCAGCGCTGCTGCGACTGGCTCCGCAGTTGCCTCGGCGAAGAACGGTATGCGGCACGGCTGACCGGCGTTCCGATTGAAGCTTACAAGAATGCCGTCTTTTCGCCGCTGGGAACCGATGTGTGGTGGACGGCCCCGCTCAAACAGAACCCCGGCGTCTTGTGGAACGCGCAGATCGTGGCCGGAGCTCCGTTCGTTCCGGCCAGATGCGGAATTCCGGCGTCGGTGCTGTCGCACGACCTTCTGAGCGAGGACTCGAACAAAGAAGTCCACGAAGCGATCGGACAGGCGATCGAACAGACAAACGGTTGCCGGCTGTCCGTCAAAGAGAAATCCGCGGCACGCTTGCCTGCAAGACTGTATCGGATCGAGACCATCGAAGATTATGCCAAGCTCGTCGAACAACATCCCCTCCTCGTTCCGGCAAAGGCGCGGCGGGAAAGAGGAGGGCACACTCCTTACCACCTCAGGTCGCCGATCTTTGCGGTTCCCAACGACGTGCTCGTCGATTGGCGAGCAGCCTCAGCCGAGTATGACGCGGTGTACGTCAATGCAGAAACCTATTTCACGGGGGCCTGGCTGCCGATCGAGACCGAGCTGGGTTTCACGACGCTCTCGGGATGGTCGCCCGAATGCGTCTACTTCCTGAACCTGGACGACGTCGAACTGGTGCGGGCCTGACGGCCTGTCGCAACCGCTGCGCGTTGCGGTCTCTCCCCGAGCCGTTGACGCCGTGCCCTATTCTGGTGGGGTGACCGATGCTTCTTCTCTTGGGACGGCTGACGCCTCGTCGCCCTACGGCGCTTCGCCTTCCGCCGACGGCACCCACGACGACGTCGAACCCGCACGCGTACCGAGCCTTCCCTGCGATCCGGCTTTCAGGCTTCCGGCTCCCCGACGCGGCGAGGGAGAGCTCGCAGCCGACGCCGAGCTTCGCCTCGGCCTGCACATCAAGCTTGCCGAGCAGGCGATGATGTCCGCGAAGGCCGAGGCGTTGCGCCCATTCGACCTGACGGTGGCTCAGTACGGCGCGATGCTCTCGCTCTACTACGTTCCCGGGCAGTCGCCCTCGCAGCTCGCACGGGCCGTGGCGGTCACCCCGCAGACGATGGGCGCCACGCTCGACAAGCTCGCCTCCAAGAGCCTGGTGACGCGCGAGCCCTCGAAGCTCCACCGCAAAGTGCTGGTCGTGACCCTCACGCCCAAGGGCGAGAAGCTGCTCGTCAAGGCCGACGCCGCCGCGCGCGCCGTCGAAGAGCGCATCGGCCAGGCGTTCAGCGCAGACGAACGCGCACAGCTGCGCGAGCTGCTCAAGCGCGTAAGCGCCGCTCTTGAAGAGTCGGATCCTCCGGTGAGCGCAGCTAACACTGAGTCTGATCCCGACGACTGATCTTTCTTGAAGATCCGACAAATTGCAGCTCGAAACCGAAGGCTGTAAGTGCGGATACTGTCACAGGGTCCAACCTTGCCATAGAGGCAGCGTTTGCCAATCTTTGGGTGTTCCCATGTGGCTGATGGGGAGCGCAGGTATATCCGGATAGGTTGACAGAGTGCGCGGAAGCAATGTTCGATCCCCGATGCCAAGAACAGTGAGCAGGTACTGAATGAGAGTGAGCTGACCGAAGCATCGGTTGAGCGCCTTTTTTGCCGCAGCCAACTCGGGATGCGTTTCTACTTTGGGCAAGCGCGGTTTAAGTGTGTAGACCCGGTTAAACATGCGGGCATGATGAGCCGAGTAGTTGCGAACGATGTTAAGTGCCCTAATCCATGACCCAAGTTGCGCCGCGGTCAGTTTCATGCGAGCGGCGATAACATCACAGACAGCAATTGGTGACAACCGGTACAAATAAGCCAGCGAACCCCAGCCCATAACTTCCACCGCTGCCCAGATTGGGAGCTGCCCTCCATACTTCCGCTGGTGGTGCTTGACGAAGTCTTCGCGAGAAAGGGACAGCTCTTTATTATATCGGTCTAGCCACATCTGATATTGCTGCGACGGTTTTGCGGCCGAACGCTTCTGACGGGCTCCTGGCCCTAACAACGCTGGGCGCAGGTGGACGAGCGGGTCAAGACGCCCAAGCTCGTGTCCGAGCATTGCCTTTAAAGCCAATTCCACTGGAGTCAAGCAGTCGAACACGGCCGAGCGAAGACGTTCGTCAAAGTCGTACAACGCAGCGACATCGGTGAAGTTGGCACCGTCGACGAAGACATCAAGCCGGTGGCGGCCATCAGCATCTAGTTGCCGGAAGGGATACCAGTAGCCAGAGAACCTGTAGTAGTTAACGCGTTCCAAGACTCGCCGAGCGTAGGCAACGTCATTAATCTGCATGCCGCGACAGCGCAGCAGTGCGATTTGTTCGCCATGCGTCTTGAACGCCTTAGATGGCTGCGGCACGATCCACCTCTTAACACAGATCGCAAAAAGAGGACCGGCCCTGGACTGCTCCGAGAAGCAGCGGAACCGGTCGTGATACTTTTACTATATCCGAAGTAGTCAAGGTTAACAACGTGTCGAGGCAGGCCTGCCTTGGCGCTGGAGCAAGGAATTCTCCAGTACGCCTAGCAGACAGAAGACCCTGCCTGTAGGCACCGCCTCGGAGCGGATGTAGACATTCAAAGAGCGCTCGAAGAACGCTCCCAATGTCACGTCCCACGTGGGTCAGTAGCGTGAGCCGTAGGCCTGAGGGAGCCGGTCCAGGCGCTCGCGTTCGGCGTCGGACAGCCGCAGGCTGGCGGCTTCCAGGTTCTCGGCCAGGTGTTTGCCGCTGCGGGTCCCGGGAATCGGTATGACGTTGTCGGCCAAGCCTAGAAGCCACGCGAGGGAGACTTGGGCCGGCGTCGCCCCGTGCGCCTCAGCGATGCGGGCGATCTCCTCGCCGATCACGCGGTTGCGTTCGAATGCCTCGGCCGTGAACCGCGGATTGACGGAACGAATGTCGCCGCTTTCGAACGTGCCCGGGGCGAGCGTTCCGGTCAGGTAGCCGCGCCCGAGCGGAGCAAACGGCACGAAGGCGACGCCGTTGGCCAGGGTCCACGCGAGGAGGCTGCCGTCGGCCTCGGTGCCGGCCCCCGCATCACCGGGCGCCTCCCCGCCGAGCGGGTCGCGCGTCCACACCGACAGCTCGGACTGGATCACCGCCACCGGATGGACGGCATGGGCTGCGGCCGCTTGGGCCACCGTCACTTCGGAAAGCCCGATTCGGGCCAGTTTCCCTTCGGCGACGAGCTCCGCGAGCGCGCCCCAGCTTTCCTCAAGCGGCACGTCCGGGTCGACGCGGTGCAGATAGTACAGGTCGATCCGTTCGACGCCGAGCCGCTCGAGGCTGCCCTCGACATGCCGCCGCAACGCCTCGGGCCGGCCGTCGCGGTGGATGCTCTTGGTCGCCAGATCGTCGACGACCAGCCCGCCTTTTGTCGCCACGACGACGCCGTCCTGCCTGCCCGCGACGGCCCTGCCGACGAGCCGTTCGTTGTGTCCGTCGCCGTAGAGGGCGGCGGTGTCGAGCAGGCCGACACCGGAGTCGAGCGCCTCGCGGATGACCCTGACGGACTCGGCGTCGTCGCGGCCGCTTTCCGCGTATATCCAGCTCATGCCCATGCAGCCGAGGCCGATGGGCGCTACGCGCGGGCCTCCGGCTCCCAGTTCTCGGGCGCCGTCTGATTTCCTTGCGTTTTCCATTGGATCCATTTTCTGTCCTTTCCGCCCTTTCCGCGATGCGGGTGGGCAATGGGATGCGCGTCGGCGATGGGATGCGCATCGGCAACGCTCGGGCGAGCGGAGATCCAGCGACGCCGCTGCACAAAGCCTCCGCACCCGCGGGGCCAAGACCCGTCGTCGAAGAGGTCTCCGACGACACATGCGCGGCCTCCGCGCTTGCTGGGACGAGCCGTCGCATCTCTCAGCACAGCGGCAGGCCGCATACGATTGGCGCCGTCGCGCCCGCCCGAGGATTCGAAGGCCGCGCACCAGGCTTGCGCATCTAGCCACCCGTGTTTAAGGTTACTTATATTGTACAGCCAACTGAAACTAACGTCGAAAGGGCGCCATGAATCAGAACACGAGCCGCACGCCGCTCCAAGGAGCCGCGACGCAGAACGCCGCGACGGCCGCGCGCAAAGAGGACCCCCGAAATGCCGCGCACAAAGAGGACCCCCGGGAGGCCGCACGCCATAAGGGAGCGCCGGAGGCGGCACCCCAGAAGGCCACGATAAAGGCCATGCAGATCACCAGTTTCGATGGCCCCGCCGGCCTGAAGTACGCCGAGGCGCCGGCGCCTGAGCCCGGGCCGGAGGACGTCGCGCTCGACGTCGAATATGCCGGCGTCGGGTACATCGAGGCGCTGCTCGCGGGCGGCCTCATCGATCTGCCGCTCCCCTACGTTCCCGGGTTGGAGGCCGTCGGCCGGGTCCGTTCGCTCGGCTCGCTGACAGCGGACGCAAGTTCGCAGACGGACGCGCATGCGGGCGTCGAGGCCGAGGCAGACACAGACGGCGAGGCAGACGCGGACGGCCACGCAGGCCCAGATGCAGACGGCGAAGCAGGCTTCTCTTCCCCGGGTCTCTACTCACCCCTTAAGCCGGGCGACCCCGTCGTCGCGCTGACGATCAATCGCGGCGGCGCTTACGGCCAGGTTGCGGTCACGCACGCCAATCTGGTCGCGCCCCTGCCGCCTGGCATGGATCCGGCGCTGGCCGCGGCGGTCCCCGCGAATACGACGACGGCGCTCGTCGCGCTCGAGCGCGTCGCCCATTTGAAGCCCGGCGAGCACGTGCTGGTGCACGCTGCGGCGGGCGGGCTGGGCTCGCAATTCGGCCAGATCGCGCGGTTGCTTGGCGCGGCCCGGACCGTCGGCGTCGTCGGGAGCGAGGCCAAGCGAGGGGCCGCGCTCGACCTCGGCTACGACGAGGTCTGGTTGCGCAGCGAGTTGGGCGATGCGGCCGGCGGGCAGTTCGACGTCGTCGTGGACCCCGTCGCGGGACCGGCGCGGCAAACGAGCCTCGACCTGTTGAGGCTTGGCGGGCGGCTTTTGGCGGTCGGCGACGCCGCCCAGGCCGGCGACCCGATGGTCTCGAGCAATTCGCTGTGGCTCCGAGGCGTCGGCGTGCTCGGTTTCAATCTGGGGGCGTTCACGGCGGCGAATCCACGGACGACCGGAGTCTACTTGAGGCGGGCGCTCAACCTCGCAGCCTCGGGCGAAGTGGCGGTGCACATAGCCGAACGCGCCCCAATCCGCGAGGCGCCGCGGGTCCTGGCCGATATGGCCGCGGGCGCAACCGTCGGCAAGGCGGTGCTGGTGCACGAGAGAGAGCGATGACGCTGCCGGACTGACTTTGCGGTCGCTCCCGGCCACGCCGCCAGCTCTTCTAGCGCCCAAACCGCCAGCTCTTCTCGCTCCCAAACCGCCAGCTCTTCTCGCAAACAACAGGACTCTCCCACCGTCAAATCGCCGCCTTCCCTCGCGACGGCGGAGTCCAGCGTTCAAAAATCAAAAGCATCCGCCCCAAAAACACGAGTCGGCTCTAAAACAACAGCAGCCGGCCTACGAAAGGAACAATCATGAAGGCTCTTCAGATCACGAGCTACACAGGCCCCGAGGGCCTCGTGTATCAGGAGGCGCCGGTCCCCAGGCCGGCGCGGGGTCAGGTCACGATCGACGTCGAATATGCGGGGGCGAACTATGTCGAGGCGCTGTTCGCGGAGGGTCTGGCCTCTCGGCCGCTGCCTTGGACTCCGGGGATCGAAGCGGCGGGGCGCGTCCGCGAGCTTGGCGAAGGCGTGGAAGGATTGACGGTCGGCGAACCGGTGGCCGCGCCGATCACGATTTTGGGCGCGGGCGGCTACGGGCAGGTGGCTCTGGCGAAGGCTCCGCTCACCGTCCCTTTGCCTCCCGGGATGGATCCCGCGCTGGCGTCGGTCGTCCCCTCGAACACCACGACCGCCCTGGCCGCCTTGGAGCGGACCGTGCGCATTCAGCCGGGCGAGCATGTGCTGGTGCAGGCCGCGGCGGGAGGGCTCGGCACCCAGTTCGGCCAGATTGCGCGGCTGTTTGGCGCGGGCAGGGTCGTGGGGGTGGTCGGCTCTGAGCAAAAACGCCAGGTTGCCCTCGACCTCGGGTATGACGAGGTGTGGCTCCGCGACACGCTTCCCAGCAGGGATTCCGGCCAGTTCGACGTGATCGTCGATCCCGTCTCCGGCCCCGCGCGGCCGGAGAGCCTGAGGCTGTTGCGCTTCGAGGGCCGGCTTCTTGCGCTCGGCGACGCCGCGCAGGCCGGGGATCAGCGAATCAGCACCAACACGCTGTGGTCGAAGGGCGTCAGCGTTCTCGGCTTCAACATCGGCGGCTTGGGAGACGCCCACCCCGATGTCGTCGGTTCCTATCTCCGTCGCGCCCTCATGCTAGTGGCAACGGGTCAGGTCACCGTCCCGGTCCAGGAAAGGCTTCCAATCGCCGATGCCGCGCGGGCCTTGACGGCGCTGCGTTCGGGAGGGACCATCGGGAAGTTCATCCTGGTGCACGAGCGCGACTGACACGGCGGAAAGGGCTGTCGCCGCCGTCGAAAACTCCCTTTTCTCGGCTTTGCCGCCCGATTGCCTCGGCATCGCCGAGCGGCCGACCGCGCAATCAGTGTAGGGTACACGAATAACGCCTGTTCATGCATCAGGCGCCAACGGTTCGGTTGCTTGCCGTGCCCGCCCACAGAAAGGGAGAGCTATTATGCCAAATTCCCCGACTAACGTCGAGGACGACGTCGTCGGTGCCGGACGCTTGATCACCAGCCGGTGGCGCCCCAGCACCCTGCGAACAACCCCGTCGCGCGAGGACCGCGGGCTGTTCGGCCACCCCCGGGGCCTGCCCTGGATGCTCAACGTGGAGATGTGGGAGCGCTTCTCCTATTACGGGATGCGAGCCATCCTGCTGTATTTCATCGTCGACACCGTCGGCAACGGCGGCCTGGGGTTGAGCAATAACTCCGGCGAGGTCATCCTTGCCGTCTACAGCGCGGCTGTCTACCTGCTGGCCATCCCCGGGGGCATTTTCGCCGACCGCGTCATAGGGCCGTGGCTGTCCACCCTTTATGGAGGGCTGGTCATCATGGCGGGCCACGTCTGCCTGTCGATCCCCGTGCCAGTCGTTTCCTGGCTTGGGATCATCCTGGTCGCGGTGGGAACCGGCTTCATCAAACCGAACCTGTCGACGATCGTCGGAGGCCTGTACGACGATAACGACCCCAGGCGCGACGCCGGATTCCAACTGTTCTACATGTCAATCAACGTCGGGTCGCTTGCCTCTCCCATAGTGACCGGCTGGCTGCGAGGACACTACGGGTACCACGCGGGATTCGCCTCTGCCGCTGTCGGCATGGGGTTCGCGCTGGCCGCCTTCGTCTACGGCCGCCACCGGCTTTCTGCCTTCGCATTCACCGTCCCCAACCCGATCCGCCCCTGGGAGCGCCGCAAGCTTGTTATATCCGCTGTGGCCGCGATCGCAGGAACGGCGACGCTGGTCACAGCCCTGTATTACCTCACCGGCAACTTGCTTAACGCCCTCTCCGCCACAATGCTCGTCGTCCCGGCAACGGCGGCGCTGGGCTACTTCATGCTCATGTTCCGTTCCCCGAGGGTCACCTCCCGCGAACGCACCCATCTGCGCGCCTACATCCCCTTGTGGATCGGCGCGGTGCTGTTTTTCATGATCTCCGAGCAGGCCGCCGGCAAAATGGCAACCTTTGCCAAGGAAAACACCGACGGGAAAATCCCCGTAGTCGGCTGGGTCCTCAGCCCTGAGACCTATCAGTCCATCAACCCGGCCACGATCGTAGTGCTGGCGCCGTTGGTCGGCTGGCTGTTCACACGGCGGGCGGGGAGGTTCCCGTCGACCATCGCGAAGTTCGCGATCGCAGTGCTCTTAGTCGGCTTGTCTGCTTTCATCCTAGGCTTCGGGTTCCAAACGTGGACCGGCGGCAAGAATCTTGCGCCATGGTGGTTCCTGGCGGCAGTGTTCATCGTGCAGACCGTGGGCGAGCTGTTCTTGTCTCCGGTGGGCCTGTCCACGACCTCGGCGCTGGCGCCCAAGAACTTCGCCTCTCAGGCGATGAGCCTGTGGCTGCTGACGACCGCCACAGGCCAGGGGCTCGCCGGTTTCATCATTTCTCAAACCAGGGACATCCCGAACTCGACGTATTACTACGGCCTGGGCGCGGTCACGGTTGCCGTGGCGGTCATCCTGTTCGCCGTCGCCCCGTGGACCAAGCGGCAGATGGCCGACGTCGGCGCATTCTCTCAGGAGTAGCGGGGCTCCGCGCCTCTGATGGACTGAACTCCGCCGGCTTCGCGGTGCCGTCACAGGCGAGAGGCGAGGCGGCTGCAGCAGGTTTTCCAACGTGCCAGATCGGTTTCACCAACGTGCCAGATCGGTTTCGCCAGCGCGCCAGATCGGCAAAGGCTCGGCCAGTCGCGGCGGACCGGGTTAGTGGCGACAGCCCGGCTGTCGACGCCGGGCCGGGCCATTCACAGCGTGCCCGGCCAGTCGCGGCGGACCCGGCAAGTCTCGGCGGACCGGGCTAGTCGCGGCCTTCCGTCTCCTCGAATTCGGCGCGGGTCGGCATGTCGAAGTTGAGCGTCTCGCTCCAGCGGAATCCGAGGGGGCTGCGGCCGGCGTCGTACTTGTCGTCGAAACGCAGGCCCGCGAAGGGACCGGCGCCCTTGACGCTGGATTCGTAGACGACCGCCGCGGCTTCGTTCGTGTCGCTCGGAAGGGCGTCGATGGATTCGCCTATCCACGTGCACATCGAGGCTTCGGCTTCGACCATCTCTTTCATCATCGCCTCGTCGCCGCCGGAGAGGATGTCGAGTTCGACGGTTTCGAGCTGCACGTACTTGTTCATGTGCAGATCGAGGAAGGACCGAGTTGAAATCGTTTCGTCGAGCAGCTTTGGGGCCTCGAAGTGCGAGCTGCCCGAGACGAAGCGAATCACGTCGATGAACCTCAAGAAACGGGCGAACCCGACGTCGTACTCCCCGTTTATGGCGTAGACCTTGACGTCGGGGGCGCCTTCGAGGCCGTTGGCGATGAGGGACGAGCAGATCTGCGTGTTTCCCGAGGCGAGGATGCGGTAGGAGATCGGAACGGTGTCGGGCCACTCGGAGAGCCCGCTGGCCCTCTCCGGGCGGTCGAAGTAGCTGACCGGCCGATTGTCGAGGCTGTACAGGTATGCGCGATTGACCACGTGCGTTCCTTTCTGAAGCATGTGCGTCCCATTCTGGACCGTGTTACTTCCTTCGTCGGTTACGTGCGTCCCTTCGTCTGGCGTTCCGTCCCCGGCTGCTCAAACTCGGAGTCCGCGGCGCGGAAGCGACCCGGCAGCGCGATGCCCCGGCTCCCCAGGCATCCGCGATCTGAAACCGCCCATGTCTCCAGTATGACGGATGATTCCGACGCTTTTACATTACAGACTTAAGCCGCGGATCTTTAAGACAGAGAACTTGTCCAGAGCCGTAAACTAGCGGGCAGTTATAGCTGTAACCCCGATGGTGTTCAACCTGCACCTTGCCACTCATGAAGTGGACCGCTGTACACTTATACGTGCAGGTAAACTCACCATCCTGCTACATAACGTCACAACTTCATAATTGAAAGAAGGTTTCACATGTCAACGGTGACAGGGCGTATCAAAGAAATCAAGCAACCCCGAGGAGGATATCTCCCACTACGAAGTTTTACAGTTAAGGACATGGACACCCTGGGGGAGGTAACTTCACCAGAGAACATCCACGCAGGTACTGTTGGGATGGCGGTTGACTACCTCACCCGTCTCATCACTGGTTCTACCCGTGCAGAGGCCTTTAACATATCACTTCAAGGTGCCCGACTCATTGGCGAAGAGACCACTGCTCGCGGACTATTGAACCGTCTAAACGGCCTGACTGACGATTCAATTAGAGCCGCATGCCAGCTTTCTGGTTTCGACGTTGTCTACCGAGCGGGGCACTCCTCGTATAAACCAGTGAATCAGATCAATCCGGACGATGAAACCATTAAGAACATTCGCATTATGACTGAAAGGATGAGGCTTTTCTTCGAAGCGAATCCTCCTACCTTGAAAGAGTTTGAGTTTACTGGTGCCTATACACACCTCATTCGCATCGGTGACGGCGATATCTTGACAAAGGACACGCTTTGGGACATAAAAGTCTCGAAAACGAAGCCGCAACCTAAGAATACTCTGCAAATACTTGTTTACTGGATTATGGGACGCCGTTCCATACACCCACAGTTTCAGACCATAGAGAAACTCGGCATAGTCAATCCCCGTTTGGGTAAGACATGGACAATCGCAGTTGAGGAGATCCCCGACAGCACATTGACCCAGGTATCATCAGACGTTATTGGGTACGCGAGTCTTTAAACTAACCATTGCGGGCGGGTTGAACTAGCAGCATGGCAGTTCAACCCGCCCGCAAGTTTATTGGACTTCGATCCTGTAGTACTCGTCGATCATCCGTTGAGCCATGGGAGTCTTCTCGTCGGGCAGGTAGCTTGCATCAAGCCAACCTACGCGCTCGTCCTCCAAAGCTCGCACGATCGTGCAGAAATAACCGGAGTCCGGGTCTCGGAAACGGAGCCTCCAAGCAGGCGGCTCTCCTTTCGCCTTCTTCCGTTCTTCCCTCCTAGGTTCCCACTGCCGATCACTTCAACGCGAACACCCTCCGAATCTGCGTCGGAGATTAAGCCAATCGCCTTCAAACGAACGCCCACGGCAAGAGTGCTGACTTTGAAGTTTTCGGCCACCGTTTCCGCCACGCCCCAAGGATCTTCGACGACGTCGGACGCCTGCTCTGTGATCCTCTCCTCTTCGAGCATCCGAGAGACGGCGCCCCGTGGGCCCCTACAGTTCCAGCACGGCCTCTCGATACTGCTTCGCCCGACGCATTTCCCGCGCCAGCAGAGGCGAAACTGTGTCCTCACCGCGGCCGCTAAAGTCAACAACGCCGGACTCGGCGGGCGGCGTCGTGAAGAAGAAAGCGAGAGTTCTATCGAGTTTTTCCTAAGAGGCCGAGCTGTCTAAGCGTCGGCATCGCATTGTTCGTTTCGAACGTCTCCATTCGCGCTTGAGAGGTTCCTGCAGCCCGGGCAAGCTCGTCTCTCGACATGAACATGCTTTCCCGCGCCCATATCTCCGCCCACCACGACCAGGAACAGTTCTCCGACCGCGAGACACCCCTGTACGAGTACCATTCCGCGTTCCGGCTCACCGCCCCAACCTCCGTGACGATGCGGAGTCAAGCGAGGATGTGGATGCGACGGTGCAGGCAGCGGTCGCGGACGCGACCCGATTGTTCGTGCTGCCGGGCTGGCCGGAAGCCTCTGCACAGGCCGGGGCGGATCACGTCGCCGACGCCCTCGCCCGCATCCACGCCACCGCCACGAAGGAGCCTGCTCCGGCCAAGAAACCCAAAGACGGCGCCGAAGACGCGTCGGTGCAGTACCCGGTGCGGACGTTCGTGGCGACGTGGACCGAACTGGACCAGCGGCGGACTCACTACGACCCGGCCGCGCTCGCCGTCAAACTCACCGGTGAGCACCTCGCCACGTTCCTGCGCGTGGTCGAACACACCGTCGCGTTCGCCGACGCTCTCCAATCAGCCCTCACCAAACCGGGCGGCACCACCGCCTCCGGCACTGTGGATGTCAACGACGAGAGGGTCGACGAGCCTGCGGGGCGTCCGCAGCTGCGCGCCATCTAACTGCACTGACCGGGGACGTTGATCGAGGCTCTGACGGCCTTCGCGTTTGTGCAGTGATTCTTGCACGATTATTATGCAGGAATCACTGCACAATCCAAGGAGGTTCGATGACACCGCGGGACTATCACCACCCGAAGACTGACGAGCTCACTCTGGCCAGGGTGCTGGCAGCCTTGAGCGACCCCACCCGTCTGGAGATGATCCGCCGGCTGGCCGACGGGCAGGAGCACGACAGCCTTGAGCTCGCGGACGATCTGCCCCGGTCGACGCTGACATACCACACGCGCATGTTGCGCGAGGCAGGGGTGACGTGGACCCGGGGTGAGGGTCGCGCATGCCTAATCCGGTTGCGGCGCGACGATCTGGACCGGCTGTTCCCGGGTGTGCTAGCGGCCGTGGTCGCCAACACGGGCCCTGGGGTGGCGCAGGCATGATGCGTCGGCTGTGGCCCTTCGTGGTGGGCAGTGTCGCGCTCGGCCTGGATGCCTACGTCGTAGCGGGTCTGCTGCCCTCCGTTGCCTCGTCGTTGGGTGCGCGGGAAGCCACTGTCGGTCTGGGTGTTGCGGCATTCACGGGCTCCTATGCGGTCGCGGGACCTTTGCTGGCTGGGCGGGCAGGGCAGCGGTCACGACGCAGCTTGGTCACAGCCTTGCTGGTGTTCACGGCGGCGAACCTGGCCACGGCGCTGTCACCGACGGTGGGGGTCTTCCTGGGCGCTCGTGTGGTGGCTGGCGCAGCAGCTGGCGTCTACTCGCCGCTGTCGTCCGCGGTCGCCGCCAAGCTCGTGGGACAGGAACGTCGAGGGCGTGCGGTGGCGCTGGTCCTTGCTGGGTTGGCGGTCGGCACTGTGTTCGGCGTGCCGATCGGCTTGGCCTTGGCGCAGCGTTGGGGGTGGCGCGCCGCGATCCTGCTGATCGTGGCCATCGGCGGCGCCGCACTGGCGGGCATCGCGCTGCGCGGCGGGGAACTGCCGGCGATCCCAGCTTCTAGCCCCGCTGATCGGCTGCGGTCGATCGCGCGTCCCAAGAATCTGCTCACGGTCACCGTGACCCTGCTGACCGGCGTCGCTTCTCTGGGCCTGTACACCTACCTGACTGTCGTGCTGTCCGCGGGAAGCCTTGCGTCGCATCAGAGCATGGCGATTTGGTTCTGGGGGCTCGGCGGGGCGGTGGGAGCGCTGGGCATCGGGCCGCTCGTCGACCGGTGTGATCCGCTGCGCCTGAGCGCTGTCATCCTCACTGGCCTCGTGTGCGCGCTGTTCGGCATGACCCAGGTTCATGCCGCGGGGGTCACGGTGGCAAGTCTGTTCGTCTGGGGGATGTGTGGTTGGGCGTCCCTCGCGCCCCAGCAGCATGTCCTGCTACAGGCGAACCCGGCTGACGGTGCCACGGCTGTGGCTGCGAATGCTTCGGCCAACTATCTGGGCTCGGCGCTGGGTGCCGCCATCGGCTCGCTGCTGGTCGCCGCACACGCGGCGCCGGCTGTGCTGTGTGGTTCCGCCGCGGCCGTGTCCGCGCTCGCGCTGCTCTGCCAGGTTGTTCGACAGCGCATGAGCTCCAAGGCGTAGGCGTGCATCCCAACGCGGCCCTTACACCGCGACACTGACTGGTCGTCGCGCGCTTGGCCGTCGAGGAGGGCTGGCTGATCAGCCGAAGAGCAAGTGGCACGACCCGTTGATGGGCAAGGCCTACGTCCACACCGTCATGGACGACCACTCCCACGTCGCCTACGCAGAGATCCACGACGACGAAGCCGCCTCACAGCCGCCGCCGTCCTCGTCCGGGCCGTCGAGTGGTTCAACCATCGCGGGTCGCCGTCGAGCGAGTCCTGTCCGACAATGGCGGTGCCTACCGCTCACACCTGTGGAGAGACACCTGCCACGAGCTGGGCGTCAAGCACAAGTGCAAGCGCAAGCGCACGAGGCCGTATCGGCCCCAGACCAACGGCAAGATCGAGCGCTCCCACCGAACCCTGGCCGACGGCTGGGTCTACGCCCGCACCCGCTACGATGTCGACCTCACAACCCTCCAAGCACTCGAACGCCAAGCGGCTGGTCAGGCCTTCGATCTGCCCCAGCACCAGCAGACTACGCCCGCTGCCGACAGCCTCAGCATGTAACCGGGGCACCGATCATGAGCACTCACGTCTCCGAACCCGACGACCACTACGACGACCCCAGCCCAGCGCGAAGCCGCGCAGCGCAAGGCCGAACAGCTCGGCGCAGTCATCATCAAGGAGTTCATCGAGCCCAGCGAGTCCGCCAAGACCGTCCAACGACGCGCACTCCAAGAGATGCTCGACTACGCCACCGCGCACCCGGTGCGGTACGGGATAATGCCTGCATTGATACCTTCTATGCCTGCCTCAAGCGGGAGTGGCTTACGGGGGCGGGTTCTGGCGAGTCAAGCAGACGCCGAGCAGACTGTTTATGTCTACATTGACGACTTTTACAATACTACCCGCCTCCGCCAACATTGTGGCCTTCCCTCGCCCAACCAGTATGAGGCACGGTATTGGGCGACGAGGACGCAAAAAGATGCAGTAGAGAGAAAGAAAGAAAGGGAAAAATATGATAAATTGAATTATTTGGAATATTGAAAAGTTGACACAAGAACAACGAATATAATAATATTCATTATGTGAATTATTTGAGACAGTTAGCTGCCTCACTACCGAGCGAGCCCGAGGAGGCTTCCATGAGTCGAGCGATCGAGTACCGGAGATTTGGCGAACCAGAGGTTCTGGAGGAGGTCGAGCGCCCGGCGCAAGCACCCGGCGACGGAGAGATACGCATCGCGGTACGCGCCGTCGGACTTAACCCCCTCGACTTCAAGACTTTCGAGGGCGACCTGCGACGGCTTGAACGGGTTCAGCGCCTCATCCATCCTCGGCGCTGGTTCGAGGGCACATCAGCCCGCTTCCCTAGGGGCGTGGCCCGGGACTTCGCAGGCGTCATTGACGCTGTCGGCGCGGGCGTCACAGACCTCGCAGTGGGCGACGCCGTGCTGGGTACCTTGCGAAGCGCACCCGGACAGGCTGACACCCGCGGGGCACTCACCACCGAGCTGGTGGCACCCGCCGACGACGTCGTCAAGAAGCCTAACCCGTTGTCATTTACTCAGGCAGCCTGCCTGGGTGTTGCCTCGCAAACCTCGTGCGGCGCATTCAGGCAGCTGAACCTGCACAGCGGCGACGTGGTTGTCATCAGTGCCGCAGCGGGCGGCGTAGGATCAGTTGCAACGCAGCTTGCTTTGAGCCGAGGAGCCACCGTCATCGGCATCGCCAGCACCCGCAACACGGACTACCTCCGATCCTTGGGAGCCATTCCAGTCACGTACGGCGAGAACCTGACAAGCCGAGTTCGCGATGCGGCTCCGTCGCCCGTCACCAAGCTCTTTGACTGCTATGGCGGCGGCTACGTGCAACTTGGCCGTGATCTCGGGCTAACGGGCCGTTCCATCGGCACTCTAGTCCCCTCACCCGCGGCGATCCTCAAGGGCGCACAGTTCACCGGCTCACGGCACAGCAATGGACGCAGCGACCTCGAGGAGGTTGCACAGCTGGTGGCGGACAACGCCGTCAAGATCGAGATCGCCCACACCTACTCCTTCACGCTGGAGCAGGTTCGCGCCGCCTACATCAAGCTGGCGACGGGGCACGTCCGCGGCAAGCTCGTCGTCAATCTATCCTGACACTCATCCATGTTCACCCCGATCAGGAGGCTCGCTTGAGCAAACGGATTCACGATGAGCGTCTCATCCGGGCGCTGCGCGCCATGAACAGCGAACTCGCCGCCAGCAACCGCGCCATTGCGGCACGAACAGGCCTCAACGACAGCGATCTGGCTGTGCTTGACGTCCTGCACCGCGACGGCCCACAGACCCCCACCTCTCTGGCCCGCCGCACCCGGATGGGAACCACAACCATGGCCAGCGTGCTGCGGCGACTCACCCGCGATGGTTGGGTTGAGCGTCGCCTCAGCCAGACGGACCTGCGTTCCTTCACCATTCACGCCACAAGTGCTGATCGTCTTGCCAAGATATTCCTGCCCGCCAACCAGAAGCTGACCGCTCTGGTGGAGGGATGGTCTGAGAGCCAGGTCGATCAGCTCATTGAGTTCCTGGAGGATGCCACCAAGGTAATTCACGAGTCGGCGGAGCAGCTATCGACCAAGGACCGCAGCGACTCCTGACCTCACACCGCTTCCTACACTCCCCTATGTGCGGTACCGCATCCGCATCGGCTCCGGCCACTGGAAGTCCTTCCTCGGCGATTCCCTGCCATAGGGAAGGGAAACATCGGTTCGGTTCTCTAAGGCCGCGAAGAGATCAACGCCATTGCCGTCGGCGTCACTGTGCATTGGACCGAACGGCCACGGCCCAGCAGGTTCCCTCGGGGTCAGACCATATCCACTCAATCTATGACACATCAGCTCACCGAATGCGAGCAAGCATCTCACCACCGATACGAGTAACCAGGACCAGCTGCCGCCAACCTCAACCATACAGTAGAATTACACGTTCATGCGCTGTTCTCACAATCCAGAGATCATGTATCCCAAGACTACGTATTCTGCTAGAACCGAATAGCCAAGGGGGTGGTCACCATGGGCGGCTGCTGAAAATCAGGCATACATCGCACCAGACGCGATCTGCGTAAGGAGCCTTAGACAAGCGCCTTATCAGACTTGCTGCGTGCGCCAGAGTCGCCAAAGACGTGGCCGCCGTCCCCACGGGAGGCGAAATCCATCAGGCGCAGGCGGGAGATCGTCTCGTCGTAACGCATGTCGACGGCCAAGCCCCGTGTCGGCCGGTCGATGTTGATGTGCACGACGTGCCCGCCTCGGGCACTCGGGTGTGGAACGCAAACGAGACGACCACTGGTTTCGCCTGGGATGCAGCCGCCTCACCCAGATCGACGACGTAGGACTGGGAGACTGCATCGACATGGCGCTGAATTGCCAACGGTTTGCCGTTTCTGGCAAACCGTATAGGCTAGAAGGAAGCAGGCAGCAAAAGCAAGGAGGCGATATGCGGACGGCAATTGTGAAATACATGCTCAGTGTCATAATGATAGCAGTCGGATGCCAGCTGGTGACTCCACTGCCAGCCCAGGCTGCTGAGCGGAAGACAATCTCGGTCTATGTCAGCGACGAGAATCTCCCAAAAGTGACTGACGAACATCTGAAGATGATCGATCGGCTCATTGTCCATTTTGGGCGCATTGCGGCCGATGGGCGTCTAACACTTGACAAATTGCCGCATCTTAAGCAGGCGGCTACGCTGCAGCGGATTCACGCGGTTAATCCGCGCATCTCCATTATTCTTTCAATTGGTGGCGGCAATGATGCCGCGCGGAGTGAGTTCGATGCGATGGTGCGCAAAGCAAGCACCCGGCATGCCTTTGTGAGCTCTGTCAAGGAGGCGCTGCACGCTCATCAGTTAGACGGGGTGGATATCGACTGGGAGTTTCCAAAGGGGAGCCAGCAGGCTGACCTGATTGCTCTCTTGCGCGAATTGCGCACGGCAACGACCACCAGTGGACGCAAACCAAGTATCTCGATGACAGGTGCACCAGCCAAGTGGTATGCCGAGCAAAATAAGTTTGCTGAGTACCAGCAGTATCTTGATCAGATTGCAATTATGACGTATGACATGCGTGGGTTTGGCTCGTTCAAGACGTACGCTGGGCACCATGCTGGGCTCTATACCGCACCTGATGACCCGCTCGACCAAAGTGCCAACTCGGCAGTGAAGCACTACCAAGCTCACGGCGCGCCAACAAACAAATTGATGATCGGGGCGGCGTGGTATAGCCGGCGGTTTACCTCAGTTCCTGGGGTGAATCATGGGCTGCACCAGCCCGTTGGGGACACCCAAAAGGCTGGCGAGTACCACACCACGTATGACCGGCTCGAGCGAGAGTATATTAACAAGAATGGCTACACTCGCTACTGGGACAACGCAAGCAAAGCGCCCTATCTCTACAATGCCGCGCGGCGTGAGTTTATTAGCTACGACGATGCGGAGTCGATGAAGTATAAGGCAGAATATATCCAGCAGCACAACCTACAGGGGATCATTGTGTGGCGTTATCTCTCCGACCCACAGAGTAATGATGCGTTACTGCGGCAACTCGACCGCACGCTGCATGGCAGCGCTGCGACATCATCGACCCAGCAGCAGTCAAACCATCCGCAGAATACCACCTTGCCGCCGAAGGCCATGCATATCTCACAGGCCGAACAGTCGCAGCCAAGCCAACCGCAGCACGAGGCTGCATTGGCAGCTGCTGGTGATAATGTTCCGCCGCCATATTATGGCGGAGCGGCGCCGATTGTGCTGGGTGGAATTGGCGGCGCGGTGTATATTTGGCGCCGTCGGCGCGTGGCACGGCGTTGACAATAGTTTAGAAAGTAAAGCGTCGGTGACCGCTGGTGAGGATTTGCTCATTCACGCGCTCGAGCAACCGTTCCGCATCCTGCTAACCACTCGTTAGCCAGCAGCTAAAGCGAGCGGCACAGCAGGCGGCAGCGGCAGCATTCGAAGCGGCAGCGGTGGGCACAGCACGGCCAGTCACGACCACCCCACACAGCACAGACAACCATCACGACGCATCTGGCCAAGCCGCGGACGGCCCTAAAACAGCAAGAGCGCACGGCACAGCACCCGGCTAGAAGGCAGACTGCAGAGTACCCACAACAAGAACGCCCGTCCACAATGTGGACGGGTACCGTCGATGCAATTCAAGTAACAATTCGGCCCCTGACCTTGCTACTCAGGTCGAGGGTTCATATACGGAGCTTGTGGTGGAGCTAAGGGGATTCGAACCCCTGACCTTCTCATTGCGAACGAGACGCGCTACCAACTGCGCCATAGCCCCTAGGACTCCAGTAGCTTAGCACCTAGGGACGCTTCAGTTCCAACGCGCGAGTGTTGGGTCTGTCGCAGTCGCGGGGGTGCCTGCGACTCGAACGAGGCGGCAGGATGCTTTCGACGAGGCAAGCATGCGTTCTTGTTGGTGGGATGGACAGGCTGGTCACGGACATGCTCCGCAGTAACCGAGATGCGCGTTTGGCGGGACGGACTGCACTGTTGGGATCGTGGTGCGCGTTTGAGAGAGCGGACGGCGTTGTCGGGATCGAGGTGCGCGTTTTTGGTAGGGCAGACAGGCCCTGTCGGGAAAGGCATGCGCCCCGACGACGCGGCCCTGCCAAACGGAGTTGTGCTTTGGCGGGGCGACTAGGCCCGACGGCGCTCCAGCAGCGCGTCCAGCACCGAGCCCCCGCTCAGAACCTCGGACGAGTGGCTGACCACCGAGGCCTCGACCGCGCGCTCGACCTTCGCCTGCGCTTCCCTCGCCTCGGCCGGGCTCAGCGGCACCTCGCCAGGAGCACTGGGCATGACCACGCCGGTTGCGACGTCGTACCTCTCGCCGATCACCTGCGGGCGATAGGGAACGGGCGCCGTCGCCGAGGCGGGTGCCGTGTACGGCTTGACGACCTTGCGATCGACCGATCCCGGCTTGAGCGTGTAGGAAGGCATTTCGGCGCGACGGCTGGAAGCCCCGGCGCCAACACCGGCACCGGCAGGAGCGTCGCCGACGGCGGGAGCATTGCCGACGACGCCGCCCGCGCCCCTCGCAGCAGGGCCGATGTTCCCGCGCACGGTCGCGCCGCCGCGAGCGCTGCGCGAGGCGGAGCCCCCTGCATAAGAATCGTGGGACGAGCCATTGGAAGCGGACGAGCCCTTCGAACTGGCCGAAGAGAAGCCCGTGCCGGAGCCCGCTCGAAGCCCGGCGTTCGAGGCGACGCCCTTGCGTGCGCCGACTCTGGGAGCGCTCGAGGCGTCGGACCCGACGCGACCGGCGGCCCTGTCGGCGGACTGACCGTCGCCATACGCGCCGAAGCCGCCGCTCTTGCCCGATGCGCCTGCGCCCGCTTTGCCGCCCGCACCGGCCGCATCCGAGATTCGGGATGCCGCCTTCGAACGCTCAAAGCGCCGGCGAAGCTCGCCCTCGATCCGGGCGGTCGCTGCGGCCTTCTGCGCGGCCGCCTTCCTGGCGGCCGCGCGCCGGGCAGCCGCGCGGGCCCCGTCGCTTTCGCGGACCTCGACGCGAGCCCCGCGAGCGGCCTGGGCCAGAGAGGCGCGCGCTTCGACGTCGGCCCTCTTCTTGGCGGACCTGCGCGCGGCGTCGGCGGCAACCTTGCGCCCTTGAGCGCGCCGCGGGCCGATCTCGGCGACGATGTCCGCAAGCTCTTCGCGGTCGGCGGCGTCGGCCTCCGCCGCCTTGCGGTAGATGTAGACGAAGCCGGCGCCGTATGCGAGCGTGGCCGCCGTCGCGATTCCCGCGAACAAGGGGGATGCAAAGCCGACGGCCGCCCCTACCCAGAGAAGAACGGCGAGCGCGGCTACAAGCGCCCCGCCGAAAAAACCTCGTTGAAGGTTAGCCGCGCGCTTCGACATCCGCGCCCTTATGCGGGCGCGGTCGCGCGCGAGCTCACGCACATCCTTCGTCACTCGCCCCCCAGCCATGTCAACCTCCGGCCGTTTGAAGAACACCGAGCCGCGCTGGCCGTCGTCATTGGGACGATCGGCGCCCGGTGCGTCGCTCACCTTGAGCATTCTCAGGTCCTCGGAGTAACGATCCTCCAGCGGTGCGTTCGCAAGAATCTCCCTGCGCTTTGACAGAGCAGGGATGACGAAGGCGATCAACAAGACGGTTGCGCCCAGTACGAAATACCCCTCGAAACCCACGGCACCACGCTAACGGCAGGATGGATCGCGCACCATGAGGAGGAGCCGCGTGTTCCCAAAATCCATCCATGGGTGTAGATGCCCATGTGGCATGTAACTCTGGAATCGCATTACCACTCCTTTAAGTAGGACCCGTTCCGCACGGCAGGCGCCTCCCCTTTCGCGCGGTTTTCCGCGCCTCGCGGACGCGTTCGCTTAAGATTACCGCCCGGAAGCGCAGGATCCGCCCAATCGGCGCAGATCGCACTGAGAGTTGCGCGACACGCGACGCGCCACTCCGACGAAAGTATGACTTTCGTCGGCCCTCGCCCGAGCCGGCTTCGACGCCCGCCGCTCCCGATTTGCTCCCAACCGAGTCGTTTCGGCGCGATGTCGTCTTTTCGTGCAAGCCCACGCCGACGCCAGACGACGTCAAAACTCTCGCTTACGTCCGACGCCGGAGTGCGGCAATCGCGTGCCGAGACTCCCGTCGCACCCGCCGCCGGCCTCCGCCGCCCGGAACGCCCGGGAACAACGCATCTAAACGGCCGGATGCCGCGGACTTCGGGACATTCGATCCGTTCGCGGGGCAGCCACATGGACGCCGACGCCCCGGCAAACAACGGCGTCGCCCCGGCAAGCAGCGGCGTCGCCTCGGCAGGCAACAAGGCATTTCACCATGTTTCCGTAAAAGACTTTTCCAGCGTCGGTAAAGGCTCGCGACGGCGCGATTGCGGCGTCGTTCCGTGCCCGACCGAGGCGACGTCGGCCTGGCAAGCCTCGCAACGCCAGCCCTCTGCCGCGCAGACGTGTCTTGTTTCGCCAAAGATCTCTCTATCTTTTCCCAGGGTCGTCATGAAAGAATTGAGCCATGATTACAAAGACGGTGACTCTTCCGAACGTCGCCGACCTGGATGTCGAGGACGCCAAACAGGAACTCCGCAAGGTCGCGCGTAAAAACCGGAGCAAAAGGTCGTTGCAGGCACGCGAGGACTTCGCCAGCACATGGGTTGAGACGGCTTTGGACTTCCTAGGCGACGCGCAGGTCGTGGCGGCCTATGTGTCGATCAAGGAGGAGCCGCCCACGCTCGCCCTGTGTGACGCCATCGCCGCCTCGGGAAAGCGCCTGCTGCTGCCGAAACTCGGCCCGGGGCTCACGCGCGCCTGGGGCTGGTACACCGGGGCCCACGACCTCGACGTCCTCGCCCCGGGGCGCCCGCCCGAACCCAGCGGCGAAGCGCTTGGCCCGGAGGTCCTTTCCCAGGTCGACGCCCTGCTCGTCCCCGCCCTTCTCATAGGCCGCGGAGGGACGCGCTTGGGCCAGGGAGGCGGTTGGTACGACCGCATCCTCAAGCAGATTAAGGGCGATGCCAGGGTCGGCGCGATGGTCTACCCCGACGAGGTGGTCGATATGGAACTTCCGCAGGACGAGATGGACATGCGGATACCCTTTGTGGTGCTGCCCGAGTATTGGACGTCGACAGAGTAAGCCCGCGTCGTCTGCGCCGCTTTGCCGACGTCGTTTCACGCACTGATCGAGGCTGCGACGCCTTTCGAGGCGGACCAACGCCCTTCGAAGCGGCCCAGAGCTCTGAATGACGCAAACGTGAGCGGGTTTCACATAGATGTACACGCATACGCATAGCCAATCGAGAACAAACTTAAGAAATCACGTGGAAATAACTCGCAACGCGCGAGACTCATAACGTCGCAGGGGCGTCGGCTCTCCATTGGGAGGCCGACGCCCCTGTTTGTCCGACGCGAGCTGTGCCTCCGGTTGACGCCCCCTTTTTCATCAAGCGAACCGTGCGCCTTCCCCTGAAGCGAAACGCGTGGCGCGCCATGGTGCCGCGGAGTAATCTTGAACCTCGGATAAAGTTCGCTCTAGCAGGAGGCGCTTCGTGCCCACCTATTCGTATCGCTGCACCGAGTGCGGCAGCGAGTTCGACGTTCGCCAGTCGTTTTCGGACGAGCCTTTGAAGGTCTGCGAAGCGTGCGGCGGCTCGCTCCGCAAGCTCTTCAACTCGGTCGGCATCGTCTTCAAGGGCTCGGGCTTCTATCACAACGATGCGCGGTCCTCCTCTAGCACGCTCCACTCGAAGAATTCGGAAGGGCGCGAAGCTTCTGATTCGGCCGGATCGGGGTCCGGGGAGGGGGCGAGCTCCGAAAACGGGAATGCGGACCCACATTCGGGGAACGCGAACGCGCATTCACGAGAGACGGGCTCACAAAGCGGGAGTGCAGACTCCAGTCGAGCAGCCGGTTCGGCGGAAGCCCCCGCATTGACGGGCGCCTCCACTTCGACAAGCGTCTCTGCATCGAAGCGTCACGAAGCAGGCCCGGCCTCTGGCAAGCGCGGCGCGGGAAGCTCCTCCTCCAAGAAAGTCGGCTCGCCTGCGTAGAATTCGGGCCCACAGCTTGTACGGACGTATTCCTCGTCCACAGGCGCGCCTCTTCCGGGAACGACGACGGCGTACATCGCCGTAGCCTGACGGCATGAACCTTTCCCGAATTCGTGCGACCCTTTGGAAACTGCGGCACATGCTACTGGCTGTCGCGGTCCTGACCTCGCTGGCAGCGATCCTCTCGACGATACGGGGGCTGGCCCCTGCGACGGTCAGCATCGTCGTGGCGAAGAAAGACTTGACGCCGGGAACCGCTCTCGGCTCGTCGAATCTCACGGTTGCAGAAGTGTCCGCCGAGCTCGCTCCCGAAGGATTGACCCACTCCCTCGAAGACCTCAACGAACGAGTCCTCATAACCTCCGTGCCCAAGGGCGCACCCGTGACGCGAAAGATGACCCTTTCGGACGACTTTCTCGCTTCTGCCCCCGAAGGAACCGAAATCGCCCCTGTGATCGCTGATGTCGGCGGAGCCGACAAGCTCCTCACTCCGGGGCGCGCCGTCGCCCTCTACGCACCACCCGGAGAGTACAGCAAGGATCGCGAAGCAGTGAAAATCGTGGATAAAGCAACGATCGTCGGAGTGGGGCCAAAGAATGAATCAACACCCTTTGTTAGTGATTCCTCTCACACGTCAGTGTTGTACGTTGCTGTGCCTCAAAACACCATTAGCCTGGTTATCGGTTATGGCTCAACGATGCCCATGCGGGTTGTGGTCGTTCGTTAACCCCATGGCGCGTGACCATCACGTCCGCGTTGCAAAAGGGCGCGCGGGCCATCCACCCAAAAGAAAGAGATGGATTCACCATGATTCAGGGTTTCAAGAAATTCATCATGCGCGGCAACGTCATCGAACTTGCCGTCGCTGTTGTTATCGCCGACGCCTTCACCTCTATCGTAAAGAATCTTGTGGATAGCGTCATCAACCCCCTCCTCGGGAGCCTGGTTGGCAAACCAAACTTCAATTCGATTGGCCAGTTCCATATAGGGGACGGCGATCTAATTAGACCCGGTACTGTTTTGACAGCTGCTATCGGCTTTCTCCTTGTTGCTGCAGCCGTCTACCTCGTTCTCGTCTATCCAATGAATAAGCTCAATGAGCGCATGGCGAGGCGGAAGGGCCTCAACGCTGAGGAAGCAGAGGTCAGCGACGAAGTCAGGCTCCTGACGGAGATTCGCGATGCGCTCGCCGGCGGAGGCTACATGAACGGCGGCGGCACTGCGGGTGGCGGCTACACGGGTGGCGGTTATCGCCAGTAGTCAACCTTGGAATGATGGCGGCTCAGCAGTCTGAGTCGCCATCATTCCGGGTCTACCCAACAGCTTCTTGACCTGTGTTTGGCCTCAACGTTTCAAGTTTTTGGGGGTGCTTCCTATCCCAGGGGTCCATTCCACTCCCTTGCTCGATATTGTTCGTGATCCTATCCATTAGTTGCTGGGATTGCGCATCTTGCTCTTCAAAGTCATGCATTGCCGCTCGAAGGTTTACATTCCCTTCATCAACCCTCCATTTGAGATCGATCAGCAGTTCATATATAACCTCACGAAGATCGGCAAAAGTCGAACTAGGACCAATACCATACCTTATACCGACTTCTTCATCCCGTCGAATAAGATCCTGCATAGATATGCCACGCAAGGTTTTCGCCGCCGACTCGAGATCGGCAGCTATATCCGACATATACCCTCCTGTTGACCCATCACCTATCGTTAGCTGATCAACCGCATTTCTATCCATTTTGGTTTGCCCCGCCGTGTCCCTAATCGGCGCCGGCAGTAAATGGAAACTGGTAGTCTTGAAATCATTGTTATTGCGATCCCCAAGCACCGCTTTCAGGTTAGCGGCAAGGTTGTCCTCGATACGTTGCTCGCCTTTTTTAAGATTACTATTTATGTCCTTAAAAGATTTTTCCAGTTCATTCATGATTCCCTCATAGCTATCTGCCTCATAATGCTTCATCTCGGCTTTGACGTCCTTGACTGCAGTTAAAGCCAAATTTCCTACACCACCTATTATAGATGCAGTACTCGCACCCGCGCCGCCAAAAGGCAAACTTAAAGCCATGCACCCCCAAACCAGTATATTTATTAGCATGTCAAAACCAGACCCGCCCCCAGGAATCTCCGCGAACGCCTTCATCGCCCCTTCAATAGCTTCAACCACTTTCTTCCTTGCCTGCTTAAAAATTAACTGTTCGGCAGCCAATGTCTCACCGTGAATATGAGCAAGCACAGAAAGATTACGTACAATTGACGGCATAGTGCCCAAAAAAGACTCCCGAAAAGCGTTCATTGTGGCCCCCTGGAGCGAAGCAGCATTGGACATCATTCCATCAAAGTACCGCTGCATACTGCCAGGCTTGACCGCTAGGATGTTTACAGCACCCTGATCGGTACCGTCTCCAGTTAGGCCTTTTGCATCAAACCCTTTCACGGGCACTGTAGACAACTTCGCGACAACCCCTTTCCTATAATTATTTATGGCATTCTCGAACCCATCGCCATATGGGTTAGGCAGACCTATCCAAGGTGAAACGATCGCGTCTATTGCCGATCGACACTCGGCAAACCTTTCCGAATAGTCGTCAAGAACTTCATTTTCATCTTGAATATCACTCAAGCTTGTAAGTGAGGACCCACACGTCACCTTTCCACCACCTTCCCCTTTTGAGTTCGGCCTCTCCACGCGAACAGAAACGTCCGGTGCTAAGAGAGACCTGTTCTTCACTTCCTTACAATAATAATTGTCATCTTCTACCTCGAAATGATACTCAGTACCGTAGTCTTTCATCATGGCATCTATAGCAGCAACCTTAAGATTGCATACTAACTTTTTGATGTCTCTGTATTCACCCATAGTGTTCCCCATTTCGTAAAAGTAGGCGTGCCTCAAACGGGATTTTCAGGTCAAATCCAAACCTGAGAATAGTCAAGTCACCCCCATTCGTCTAGCGTGGTATATATCGTTTCCTTTCAACGTTGAAGAAACTGGCATTGTCGTCGCACGTATAACGGCGATCAAAGCGGGTCTATGAGAACTCCGTTACAGCGAACCGAAATGCGGCGGTCGGTCTCCGAGCAGGCGGCGCTCATTGGCGTCGCGAGCGGCGACGGCCGGCTCCTCGCGCTGAAGCGAGCGGGTCTCACGCAGGTCGTTGAGATGCAATGCTTCCTCGGGGTTCGCGATCTCGCCGCGGGCAAGGCGCTCGGCGTCGACCCTCGACAAACGCACCGCCGCGCGACGCTTGCGCTTCGGTGCCTGCAAGCTCCCAGGCGAGCCCCGCCTTGCCGATTCGAGAGATCGGTTCTGCGACGGAGCCCCGTCAGCTGGATCTGACGTTGGCGAATCGCCGCCGACACCGGCAAGCGACTCGCGATTCGGATCGCCGTTTAAGTCCGATTCGCCAGCCTGAAACGCGTTCACTTTCTCTTGCCCCTGGAAGCGGAGCGTGAAGCCGAACGGCCGGCCCCGGGAGCGGACTGAGAGGCGCTGGAGGCCGAACCGCCCGCCTCGGAAGCCGCCTTGGATGAATCCGAAGGAGAACGAGCGTCTCCAGACACGGCTTTAGAGGAGGCTTCAGAAGCGGAGTACGGAGACCGCTGAGAGACCTCGGGCGACCGCAGGGCAGACTCGGAGGAATGCTGAGCTGCCTCGGAAGACCGCTGGGGCGTAGCCGAAGACGAACGGGAACCGGGAGCGGGAAGCGAGCCCGTCTCCGAAAGAGCCTCGGAAGAAGAGTTCGAGCCGGAGAGCCGGGAGACGGCGTCGGGGGAAGCGCCGGAATCGGAAAGCGCGTCGGAGCCGGAATCGCCGAGACCCAAGCCAACCGCCAGGCCGGATCGGTCCACGACGTGGCCTAGAATCGTATCGACCTGCATGCCGCGCCCCTCAATGCCCAGCTCCTTGCGCAGAGCGTCAACGAACTCTGGGCGGCTTCGCTCGGCGCCGTCGGCGGCTATCCATGTGACCATCTCGTCCAGTTGATCGTCCGTATACGCGGCAAGGGAGAGACCCTTCGCGACGTCCGGGCGGGGGCCGCGCTTGACCGCCGCCTCGTTCCTCAGCTTTTCGGCCCAATTCGGGTCCCTCGGAAGAGCTGCTCCGCCGGTGACGGTTTCACCGCCAGGAATGGTCTCGCCGCCGGCAACATTTTCGCCGCTAGTGACAACTTCGCCTTCGGCTACGACTTTGCCGCCGGTTACGGCTTCGCCGCCAGGGCCGTCGGCCGGCGCGGCCCATTCGTCGCCGAGCACGGGCACCCTGACGCTGTCGGAAAGCTCGAGCGCGCGGGCCCGCTTGATCGCGTTGACAACGAGCGAGGCCTGGCCCTCCGGATCGATGAACAGCGAGGTGGAGAAAGTCCTGATCACGGCCCAGCCGCGCGATTCCAGCCGCTCCAGCCAATACCGGTCCCTGCGCCGCACCGACGGCTCGTTTACGTAGGCTTCGTCGTCGACCAAGACGGCGACCCGCCACGTGCCGGGAAGCTCGACGTCGCCGGCGACGAGCGGAATCCTCACGCCGTCGTCGAAGCCGAAATCGGAGGCCACGGCGTACCCGGCGCGCACGAGCCTGTCCCGCAGGTCCGTGAGGAGGGCGCCTATCGGCTCGTCGGAACTGGAGGGGTCGAGCGGGACCTCGCGGCCGTCCGCCCTGTCGATGAGCTTCTCCAGAAGCCGCGGGCCGGGCGTGGACAGCCTGTCCGCGCCGATCTCGCCGGGGCCGAGCGAGGAGACGATCTTGAGCTCGGAGCGCGCGGCCTCCATGGCGTCGACGAGGCCGGTGAGCCCGCCGGCCGTCGAGAGGGGCCCGAAGGTGTGCAGCACTCGCCCGTGCACCGTCTTGCCCAGGCCCACGGTCAAAATGATGGAATCGCGGCGCAGGCCGCCGGTCTGCGTGAGCTCGAGGACGGCGAAAGGCTCGACCCCGCCTTTCGAGACGAACTCGGCCAGCTGGGGGGAATCGGCGGCCAGCCGCGCAAGGGCTTCGCGTATGCGGACCGCGTGGGCCGGGGAGACGCAAACGACGGCGAGAGATTCGCCGGGCCGCGTCAACACATGGTCGACGACGGCGTCGACCGCCGCGTCGACTTCGACCTGCGGCCCCTCGACCATGCCCGACTGCGGATTCGGCACGCCGCGCCCCTCCACGAGCACAAGGCTTGGCTTGCGGCCGCGCTTGGCCGACGGCACGAGCTCGAGGACGTCCGCATACCCCTGTTCGCGCAGCGTCTGGGTGGCCAGCTCGTCATGTTGGGCGCGCAGCGTGGGAAGCTCGCACACGGGCAGAATGTCCGCGAAGGCTGCGATCGTCGAATCCCCGCCCTCGGCCCGCGCGCGGCGAAGATTGCCCATGACGACGATCTGACGGCCGCGCATGAGCATCGAAACGGCCGAGGAAAGGCCGCCGGCGTCCTGCTCGTCCATGATGACGATGTCGGCCCAGGGCATGGGAGGCACAAACTCGGCCGTGATCATCGACGGAATGACCCACACCGGGCGGGACGCTTGAACGAGCCTCGGATAGGTGGCGATCGCGTCGCGCAGGGCGCCCGTCGAGTAGCGTTCGAGCTGATCGTCGAGTTTGAGGGTGTCCTCACGCCGCTTCGAGATCGTTTCGCGCATGATCCGCACGACGGCGCGGGAAACCGGCCCGGCCAGCGTCTCGGTGTGCTCCCGGTCGAGCCTGCGCACCTCGGCGGCGAGGACCGCGAGGTTGGCCGGCGTCGTGCGTGAAAGGGCCGGGGAGCGCCCGACGAGCTGCTCGAAAAGGGAGGCCGAGTATATGAGGTCGAGCTCGGCGGGGATCTGTTCGGTTCGCACGCCTCGCTCGGAAAAGTCCTTGACGACGCCGCCAAAGCCCTCCGCCTTCAGCTTGGCGACGAGCTCGTTCGCTCTGGGCAGGCGCGACATGGTGCCTTCGTCCATCGACAGCGAAAGGAGGAAGTCCAGCAGCTCGCCCATCGGCATCATGCGGAGCTTCCTGCCGGGAAGGATCCCCTCCAGCTCCTCGAGCTGCCCGCCGGCCTCGCGCTCGCTTTCGCGGATCTGGGTCATGCCCTCGGGAAGCTTGGGCCAACTGGCTTCGGCGCTGTAGCGCTTCCACACCTCGCGCTGACGCTGCACGGTGATGAGGTCTCGGTGAAGGTCGTGGCTCACAGCCCCCGGCCGCACGTAGTCTTTCGCCTGTTTCGTCAGACGGCGCCGCTCCGAGCCCTTCATCTCCTCGCCGTGGCTTTCGCGCCATTCCTTCGACGCCGTCGCGATTACCATGTCCTGAACGGAGCGCTCGAAAATCTGGGGCAGGAAAATGTCGAGGGAGTGGGAGATTCCGCGCAGCATCTCAATCTGCTCGCGCCAGTCCTCGAAGGTCTCCGCCACCGAGAGCCCGGTCTCCTCCGCCGCGCGTTCGGCCTGGGCCTTGACGGCGGGGATCGTCTTGGAGGCGAGCTTTTTGGCGAGGGCCATGGCCTCCTCCCCCGCCGCGGCGGTGTGAATGTCCGCGCCGGCCCACGGCGAGTCTGCCATGCCCACGAACGCCCCGAGCTCCGAGGCGTCTTCGAGTTGGGCCTGCACGTGCGAGAGCTCTCCCCGCAGGGCGTGGACGGTGTCGGAATCCAGTCGCACCCTGCTGCGCGGCGCGCCCTTGCCCTCGGTCAGCCGCGCCAGCCTCTCCAGAAGCGAGTGCACCGAGTGCCCCCACTGGGGATCGACGTCGTGCAGCGAAGCAACATACTCGCTGAGCTCGCGCCTGACGGCCACGAGGCGCGCCCGCAGCTCCAAAACGTCGGCCGGGTCTTCCTCGTCCCCGCGCAGCCGCATGCCCGTGCGGATGCGGCGCGCCACCGTGTCGAGGTCCGAAAAGTCGAGGACGAGGTCGCCCAGGCCCAGGCGTCCCATCTCGTCCACGAGCGCCCTGGCCGAGGAGGCGCGCCCCGGAATGTAAAGAATCGACCTGCCGGAGGCCGCAGCGTCGGCGACTATCGCCGCGAGGGTGCCCACGGCCTGAGATCCGGGCGGCGCGTCGACGACGATCGACCGCCCGGACGCGATCGCCTCGATGACCGCCAGCTCGGCGGGGTCGCGGTCGCCGGCGCCGCGTTCGGCTTCCGGCGAACGGTCGCGCATCTCGGCGGGAGGCAGCGGCAACGCGGTGAGCCGACGGGTCTCTTCGTCGCCCGCCAGCGCCGCCATGATCCCGGAAGTTTCGATGTAGGGCTTCATCGCCTCGAGGTCGGCGAGGAGCACAAGGCCCGGATGCGTGAAACTGCCGAGCAAGGCCCCGTCCTCGTAAGAAAACCCGGGCAGGTACACGCGTCCGAGTTCGCGCAGATAGGCGATGGCCGCCTCGTGACGGGCGACGTCGGCCGCCATGGCGCGCAGCCTCGATCCCTCCTCGGCGGTCATTCCGTGGGAACGCAGAGCCCGCAGCACCGTCGGGTTGACGTCGCAGCGGGCGGTGAGCGTGATGTAGGCGTCGTCGGGGCCGGCCTCGTCGAGCCTGGCCGAACGCATGAGCCCGGCCTCGTACATTTCGCGGATCTTGGGGGCCGCTGCGTCGCTCCCGGAGGTTCCGTCCTCGACCGAATCGGCCGACCTGGTCGCGGCGAGCTCCTCAGTACTTTCAAATGTCGCGCTTTCGAGGGCCTCGAGCGCCTTGCCACGCTCGCCGGGCGCGCTTGCGAGCTTCCCCGGCATGTTCGCGAGATCGCCGGACGCGCTGCCAAACGGCCGGGGTGAGTCGTCATGCGCCTCGGAGGCGCCTCCACCCGGCGATCCCGCTCCGGCGACGTCGCCGCCGTTGGCCTCGCCGTTGCCCGTCGATCCTTTGCCGCCGTCGCCTCCGTTCGCGTCGTCGGCCGCTCCGCCGCCGGCGCCCGGGCGCCCGGACAGCTCTTCGCCCAGGGCGACGTCGTGCATGTCGGCCCGCGCCGCGCCGATGGCCATCTGCTCGACGGCGTCGCGGCCCAACGCCTTCCCCGAAGAAGCGCCCGGCGAACCGCCTTTCTCGCGGCCGTGCGAGGATGCGGCCGGCAGCTCGGTCCACGATATGTGGCCGATCGCGAGCGTGACCGGCGCGTACCCGTACTGCTCGGAAAGGCCCTCCATTCGCGTGCGCAGCGAGGCCAAGTGAGCCTGTGCCTCGCGCTGGGCGGATTCCTCTCGAATGACGGACGTCAGCAGGGTCGGCTTGCCGGAGTACAGTTGCGAAGCCCCGGTCGGATGGGGGTGGGTGAGGTCGACAACGGCCGGGTCGCCGGCCCTGATGGGCACGGCGGCCTCGTCGGCGACGACGGCGAGTTCCCTGTGCCAATCCGAGTACGCGCGGGAAAGCCGTTCGCCGCGCGACGGTCCGTCGACGTCGTCGGCCGGAGCCGGCTGCGCCTCGGCGAATAAGTCCGGCTCCTTCATCTCCCTGGGCTTGCGCGCGATGAAGGAACGCTTTCCTGAGCGTTCTGCGCGCTCGGAAACGGACGGGCGATTCTCGTCCGCCTCGGCGGCTTCCGGCGACGGCGCGGGGGACTCGGCCGCGGGCGCGGCCTTGTCATTTTTGCGACTGCGCTTGAAGAAAGGGCTCACGTATCCACGGTATCGGTACTGCAACCGAAATTCCGCTTACCGCGCCGATCGCCCGTAAACGAAGCCGCCCTCACACGTCCGCGCCCAGGACTGACTATGCTGCACGTGAAGCGCCGCCTCGTTCGGGCCTGCGTTGCCGTCTCACTCGGGCCTGCGTCGCTGTCTCGTTCGGCACGTGCGAGGCCGTTTCATTTTGGCGCGTGCGGCCTCGTGCGGCCTCATTCGGCACGGTTTCGTGCGGCGCATCCCGCCGCCCCAGTCGACGTGTTCGGCGCCGCCCCAGTCGACGTGTTCGGCGCCGCTCCATTTCATCATGCGCGCTGCGACAAGAGGAACCTGGATTGTCCCCTTAAGAATCGGTTCCGACGATAGTAAGATCGAAATGGAAGGCGCGGCTCAGCGCCGTCGGCCTTCCTGCGAGGACGGCGGCAACGCGTCACAAGAGCATGGGTTATTCCGAAGGAGCGAGGCTTCCACGGTTTCTCCGCCTGGGGCGCCGCGGCGCCTCGGTGATCGTCGGGCGGCGGCGACCGGCAGGCGCCGGCAAGGGCCAACACCTAGCCAAAGGCGAACGGGGACGGAGCGTGCCCTGCCACCGGATGGCTCAAGATCGGGGAAAGGACAGAAAAGATGAACGGCGGGTCGAAGCAGGACGACGAAAGCCTCACGGCGAAGCTGGCGCGGCTTGAAAAGCGCGTGAACGACCTCGAGGAGCGCCTAAAACGGGCGGAGAAATACAACGAGTTGTCCCAGAAAACCATTACGAGTTTGCTTTCGACGACGAAACAGTTGTCATTGAGCGGCAAAGAACTGGCGCATGCGCTTGACAAGCTTATGGACACCACGGGCAAAACCCTGGGCGCCATCCATCCGCTTATTCCCTATTTGGAAAAGATCCGCGACAGAGAGCAAATGGACGAAGATCTGCGACGCCTCTTCGAGAAGTGACGGCGGGAGGGCCACGACGTCGCCCTTTCGAGAAGCGACGGCACCCTTCAAAGAACACCTGCGACCTCACGAGAAGAGCAGCGGCGTCTAGCACCAGAATGGGCGTCTAGCACCAGAATGCAAGCGCCTGCAAAGTTCCCATGCGCGCCCCGGACGAGGCCGGATTGTCGGTCGCCGCACCGGGGCAATCTAGCGCCCTCGAAAGGATTCGAACCTTCGACCTACCGCTTAGGAGGCGGTCGCTCTTCCCCTGAGCTACGAGGGCAACATGCCTAGTCTACCTGCGTCGGCGGGTTCAAGCACGTTGGCCCGGGCGGCGTACGCTGCCTCCGGTCACCGCCGACAGGCGCGGCCAGCCGACGCCGCACTGCGCCTGCTCATCCGACGGATACACCGCCGGCGGACCGCGGCGTGCGTGCTCGCAGTCGAGCCTGCGGGCCCCTACTTGGCGGTGCGGCTCCACGGGACGTTGCCCCACGGGGCGTCCTCGTTCTCACTGGTTCGGCGAGGAACGATGATCGTCGGGCACACGGAGTGATGGAGGATGGCCTGGCTCGTCGATCCGAGCAGCAAGCCGGCAAAGCCTCCGCGTCCGCGAGTGCCGACCACCAGCATGTCCACCGCCGTCGAGAACTCGGCGAGCAGCGCGGCCGGATTGCCCTCGATCACGTGGCAGTGCGCGTCGATGTCGTACCCCTCGGCCGCCTTCATGACGGTGTCTTTGAGGCCGGCGCGGACGTCGTCAAGCACTTCTTGGTGGTATCCGGGCCCCGGAACCCACATCGACCCGCTGAGGTTGATGGCGGAGACGCAGGAAAGCTTGGCCTTCCACCTCGCGGCCTCTCGCACGGCCAGCCCCAGGGCGATCTTCGACGTTTCCGAGCCGTCCACGCCACACACGATGTGCTCGACCGGGAGCACGTCCCTCGCCGCCGTCGACGGGACGACGACGGCGGCGCAGAATGCGCGCGCGGAAAGGGCCGAGGCCACCGATCCCAAAAGCCTGTCGGCGAATCCGCCTGATCCGCCCCGCGCCCCCACGACGACTCGCGCCACTTTCTTCGAACGCGCCAAAAGCGCCGAGGTCGGGTCGTCTGCCTCGAGAGAGGTTTGGACGTCGACGCCGACGTCGGCCGTCTTCTCCAGCGCCTTGTCGATGACCTTCCGCGCATCGTCCTTGGTCAGGCCGGCGTTGCCTCGGTGTCCCGGATATGTCGGTTCCTGATGGCAGCAAAGAATCTCCAGCACGGCGTTGCGCATCTTCGCCTCTTGTGCCGCCCACTTGAGAGCGTTGAAAGAAGCGTCAGAACCATCGACGCCGCACACAACCACGTTGTCGTGTTGATAAGCCACCGTAATCACCTCCGTTTAGGTGCTTACAGTTTCCCACGTTCCCGGTGGCCAGGTAAAGCGTCGCGGCCCGCCAAATTCGAGGAGATTGAGAATGGAGAGGCAGTAGCGAAGGAAAAGACGGCAGCGAATGCAAAGGGCGGGGCGGCGACGCTGGAAGAAGCGCCGCGGCCGCGAAAAACGGCTGCCCTGAAGAAGCGTGGCGGCGTCGGGGAGAAACGCCGAGGTTGCGAGGGCGAAGACGCAAAGCGAAGAGGCCGCCCTAAAAGGCGGCCTCTTCGACACACTCAGTTGCTCAGTGGAGCACGCGAATCACAGTAGGCGTGCCGCCGACCCAGGAGTTGGGTCCGACGCGGGTCCCCATCGAGGGGTTCCATGCGCCGACGTTCTGGCCGTTTCCGGCGTAGATGCCGACGTGGCCGGGCCAGTAGAGGATGTCACCAGGCTGCGCCTGCGAGTAGGGAACCCTCGTGCCGGCGGAAAGGACGGAAGTGGTGTATCCGCCGATCGAGACTCCGAACTTGCCGTAGACGTAGCGGACGAAGCCGATGCAATCCCAGCCGGAAGGAGTGGTGCCGCCCCAACGGTACGGCGAACCGACGTAGGACATCGCGGTCGAAAGAACCGACGAACCGCTTCCGGATGCGGTGTGGGCGACAGGCGCCGCCTGGGCGGCGGGAGCAGCGGCCTGCTGCTGCCTGACGTTGTTGACGGCGGCGGGGCGCGCACCGCGAGTGATGGTGGCGTTCGTCTGCTGGATGTTCCCCTGGGCGTTTCCGGATTCCTGACTGCCAGCTGCCTTCTGCGCCGTCCCACCGGCTTGCTGTGCGGCAGCGGGCTGAGCGGCAACCGGGGTTGCCTTCTTCTGAACGCTGACCTGGAAAGCGGTGGCGGGCTGGTCGGAAGCCTGCGCGTCCTGAACCTGGACCTGCTCGAGCTGCCAGTTGGCGTCGGCGGGGGCCTTGACTGCCGAAGTGTCGGTGATCGTCTCGTCGGCGCTGAGGTCGGTAACGGGGGCGAGGTCGGCGTTGGCCGATCCCTCGTCGGCGTTGGCGGAGGGCAGTGCCACGCCAAGCATCGTTCCAACGGCCATGGCTGCTGCCACGCTGCGGCCGGCGGGGGAATTCAGAGCGCTGAGGGCGACCTCGCGGTTGAGCGAATGGCGTCCGGTCATCTCGGTTTTCTCCTAAACGTATCGTCATTCAATTCGAGGCCTTGCGAGCCCCGGATTGTTTGTCCACGTAAAACAATAACGGGCCGTCTCCCGATTGTCACATTTAGATAACGGAACGAGGCGCAACTCACCTTCGCCTCCTTTGCAGTAACCGTATTTTTCCTTGGCGCGGAAGGGAAAAGTCCGTGCTGCAAACGTTTCGATTTTGTTATCGGCGATCGTGACAAACGGGGAAGCGAAGAAATGGAGAACATTACCCATCCCTCGCAAAACCCTTGAATTTGCGCGACTTATTCACAATATCGGACTGTTTGCCGGAACTACTACTCCAGTTTTAGGACCTATGTCACATTTCAGCGAGATTGCAAGAAGAGATCACGTTTTTGTCGCGTCGTTGCAACGATTTCCCATTCGGAAGGCTCAGAACGAGCCTTCCGCCACATTCTTGCGCTTTGGAGCTCGGACGCCATCCCCGCAGGAGAACCTAGGGGTGGTTCCCCAGCGCGCGAAGCCGCCGACGCGCACCGCGCCAAAGCGAAACGCGCCGCCTCCGGCGGGCGGCGCGGCTGCACTGCGGCAACGCCGGAGTGCTCGCAATACAGAGCCGCCTCCGGCATGCGTCGCGGCCGCGACGCCGCGCGGGCGGGTGGGGGCGGCGGGCTCTTCGTGCCGCGCCCGCCCACAACGGCCCGTGCGCCGCTCGACCTCGCAACGTGTCTGCCTCACAACGCGCGCCGCTCTGCCTCACAAACAGACAGGGCTGCCGGCCTGCAGCGAAAGAGCCAAAGCCTCCGTTTTCGCTACCTCGCGAACAGGTGGGCCTGCTGCCAGTCGGAAAGCTTGACTTCGCGGCCGGGCTGCGCGCCTTTATTCGACTCCTCTTCGCCGGGCCTTTCCCCTCCGCCGGAGGCCGCGATCGTGACGCGTCCGCCGTCGTCCTCGATCCTCACCCGGGCCCCGGGGACGACGCCGGCAGCCGAGAGCCGGCCGAGGAAGTCCGGGTCGGTCTGCACGCCTTCGGCGATCCTGACAATGACGGCCTCCCCGAGGTCGCCTCGCGCGACGCGGTCCTTCACCGAGTGAAGGTCGCTTTGCACGGCGCTGCTCGTCACGCCTTCGATTCCCGGGATCGGGTTTCCGTACGGATCGACGTCGGTGTGCTCGAGGAGCGTTTCGAGGCGCTCCTCGACGGCGTCGGACATGACGTGCTCCCACCGGCACGCCTCTTCGTGGACGTCGGACCAGGGCATGCCGAGGACGTCGAGGAGCAGGCGCTCCGCCAGCCGGTGTTTGCGCATGACCCTGGTGGCCTGCCGCTTGCCCTCTTCCGTCAGCGCGACGACGCGGTTGTTCTTGACGTGCATGAGGCCGTCGCGTTCGAGGCGGGCGACGGTCTCGGACACCGTCGGCTTCGACTGCTCGAGACGTTCGACAAGACGGGCGCGCAGCGGAGGAATCCCCTCTTCTTCGAGCTCGTACACGGCCTTGAGGTACATCTCAGCTGTGTCGACTAAGTGACTCATGATTCTCCTCGATTAACCGGTGGGGTTCGCCTGGCGCCCGCATCCAAAATTGGCGTCTGCATCCAGAATAATGGACCTAAGCTGCAATATCGCCCGGAATAAAGGCACTATTGGCTTATGAATATCGAGATCCCGTCAGAATTGCTCCCCCGCGAAGGCAGATTCGGATCGGGCCCTTCGCGCCCAAGAATCGGATTGCCCGCTTCCCTCGGAGGCGCCGAAGGCCTCGTCGGGACGTCGCACCGGCAGGCGCCGGTCAAGGCGCTGGTCCGCCGCATCCGCGAAGGCCTCGCAGAGTTCTTCGACGCCCCCGCCGGCTACGAAGTCATCCTGGGCAACGGCGGCGCCTCGCTCGTATGGGACGCGATCGCCTTCACCGGAGTGCGACGCCGAGCCCAGGCCGCCGTCTTCGGCGAATTCACAAGAAAGGCCGCCGCGGCGGCAGCGCGCGCCCCGTGGACAGACTGCTCAACGGTCGAAGCGGCTGCGGGCGAGGTCGCCTTGTGCGACGACGGCGCAGCGGACAGGGGACGCGACGGCGCGGAGGCGGGTGCAACGGGCGACAGCGCAGCGGCCGAGGACTTGGCGGCGGGACTCTCGCGCACTTCGCTCCCAGGCGCGGACGGCCTCGCGGACACGGCCGAACCGGAAGCCGTCGATGCGTATATGTACGCGCACAACGAGACTTCGACAGGCGCGATGAGCCCCGTTCGCCGGTTCGGCCGCGGCCAGGCGCTAACCTTCGTCGATGCGACGTCGAGCGCGGGAGGCGTCGCCGTCGACGTCGGCGAAACCGACCTTTACTACTTCTCCCCCCAGAAATGCTTCGGGGCCGAAGGCGGGCTGTGGCTGGCCCTCGCCTCCCCCGCCGCGCTCGCGCGATTCGAGAAACTGGCCGGCGAGCGGTACGTCCCCGACATCCTCAACCTCCATCTGGCGGCGGCGAACTCACGCGCCGATCAGACGCTCAACACGCCTTCGATCGTCAATCTCGCAATTCTCGCCTCGCAGATCGACTGGATGCTCGAAAGCGGCGGCCTCGCGGCGATGGACGCCCGCTGCCGCCGATCCTCGGGAATCCTCTACGAGTGGGCGGAGCGCTCCGACTTCGCCGCGCCCTTCGTTTCGCCGCAATGGCGCTCCCCCGTGGTCGCCACAATCGACATCGACGAGGCGATTCCCGCCGACGCCCTGCGCCGGGTCCTCCGCGCGAACGGGATCCTCGACGTCGACCCGTACCGCTCGCTCGGGCGCAATCAGCTGCGCGTGGCGACTTTCCCTAATGTCGAGGCCGACGACGTCGAAGCGCTCACAGCCTGCGTCGACTACGTCGTAGAGCGCATGTGAGCCGTTTGCGGGCTGTCGCGAGCGGACGCGAGCCCCTGCGGGCCGATGCGGCCTGTCGCCGGGCGGAGACCTCGCCAGGCGGACGCGGACCGTCTGCGGAGCAGCCCCGGAAGCTTTAAAGAACGACCCCGGGAGTGTGGCGGTCCTGGGCGGAGGCCACCTCGCGCGCGAGCTCCTGCTCCCTGAGCCGCTCCCGCTCGACGGGGCCGATAATCTCAACGCGCGGGCGCGGCGTGAATGAGTAGCGGACCTCCACTCCCCAGTGGCGCCTGCCCCACACGAAGGCCGCAAGGACCACGACGAAGGCCGCGACGGCGCCGATCCCCACGCCCCAGCGCGGGCTGACGTTCTCGCACACCCAACCGGCGATGAACAAGCCTATCGGCGCCGTGCCGATCATGACCGTCTGGTAGAGCGACATGACGCGGCCGCGGATTTCTGGAGCCGTGGAAACCTGGACGGCGGTGTTGGCGCTCGTGAAAAGGAGAAGTGCGGTGAAGCCGACGAACACGAGCGAGACGGCGTAGGAGGCGTATGTGGGCATGACCGCGTTGACCAGCGCCGTGACGCCGCACAGCGCGGCCGCGACGGCCACCGTGCGCACGCGCGGGGCTCTGGAGCGGCGGGCGGCCAGGAGCGCGCCGCCGAGCGAGCCCGCGCCGAGCAGCGAGCCGAGAATGCCGTACTCCCCGGCTTCCAGGCCGAAAACCGTTCTGGCCATGGCCGCGCTCGTCAGCTGATAGTTCATGCACAGGCATGAAACGGTTCCCGCGACGACGAAGATGACGGCGAGGTCCGGACGCTGGCGAATGTAGCGGAGCCCCTCGCGGAAACGGCCGCGGCGCGAGGCCGAAGAATCGACCTCGCGTGCAGGCTCGCCCTGGCCGGCCGATTTCGTGAAGTATTCGCTGGGGCGCACCGCCAGAACCGCGGCGATCGTGAAACCGAAAGTCGCGGCGTTGACGAGGAACACCCAGCCGGAGCCGACCGCGGCGATGAGCAGACCCGAGGCGCCGGGGCCTACGAGCCGCCCCAGGTTGAAGCTCGTCGAGTTGAGGCCGACGGCGTTCGGCAGGTCCTCGGCGGGAACCAGTTCGGAAACGAACACGGCTCGCGAGGGCATGTCGACCGACGCCGCCGTCCCGCTCGCGAAGGCAAAAACGGCCACGTGCCAAACCTGCACCTCGCCCGTGAGCACGAGGGCCCCGAGCCCGGCGGCGAGCAATGCGAGCGCGCCCTGGGTCATTAGGAGGATCTTGCGCCTGTCGAACCGGTCGACGAGCAGCCCCGTGAACGGAAGGAAAAGCATCGTGGGTGTGAGCTGAAGCGCCGAGACCAGGCCGACGGCGAAGGCGTTGTCCTTCGTGAGCTCGGCGAGGACGATCCAATCCTGCGCGATGAACTGCATCCACGTGCCGATGTTGCCGATGAGGGAGGCGAAGAACCAGATTCGGTAGTTTCTGTGCTTGAGGCTGGCGAACGTGCGCCCCATTGGCCCCTCCTTTTCCTTCGTCGCGGACGGCTCCGTTCGCTTTCAGTGTGAGGCTTTCACTTTACGCCAATGAGGGAGCACGATCGTCGATCCCACGCCTACCCCGCAGCGCAACGGGCAATGGCGCCGCCTGCAAGACGCACGGGCAATGGCGCCGCCCGCCGCCTTTAAGACGCGGCGCATCGGCGTTCCCGCGGTCGGAGGCGCATCCCGCCGAACGCGATGGGATCGACGGCGAGCCCCCGCTTCGTCATGTCGACCTTCGACGACGAGCAGGGCGGCAGGCCCTTCCGCGCCTCGCGGCAATCACCCGTTCTCGGCGGCTCACGCCGAGGCCTGGCTCCCCCGCCCAGACAAAGGCTGCAGCGTCAGATGAGGCCGAGCATCCTCTGGATCGGGTCGAGCAGAAAGTAGACGACGAACAGCGCGCTGACGAGCCACATGAGCGGGTGGATCTTGCGCGCCCTGCCGCGGGCCGTCTCAACCATGCAGTGGCAGATAAAGCCGACGCCGATGCCCACCGTGATCGAGTAGCCGAAAGGCATGAAGACGATCGTCAGGAAGGCGGGAATGGCGATCCCCAGGTCGGTCCAATCGATCTTCGCCACCTGCTGCATCATGAGGAAGCCGACGGCCACGAGCGCCGGCGCCGCGGCCTCGTTGGGCACAAGCGCAGCGAGAGGGGCGAAGAACGTCGACAACAGGAAGGCGACGCCCGTGACGACGGACGCAAGGCCGGTTCGCGCGCCGTCGGCGACGCCGGTGGACGACTCGATGTAGGAGGTGTTCGAGGAAACTCCGCCGGCGCCGCCCGCGATCGCCGCGAGGGAGTCGACGAGCAGAATCCTCTGCGTGTTCGGCGGGTTGCCGGCGTCGTCGAGCAGATCGCCTTCCGCGCCGACGGCGACCATCGTTCCCATCGTGTCGAAAAAGTCCGCGAGCATGACGGAGAAGGCCAGAACCGCGACGGCGACCACGCCGATCTTCGCGAACGGCCCGGCAATCGAAAACTCGCCCAGGGTCGAGAAGTCTGGGGTTTGAACCGGGCTCCCCTTGAGCGACGGAACGGTCAGACCCCAGCCGCCCGGGTTGTCGCCGCTGTGGGGCCCGACGTGCCTGACCGCTTCGACTGCGACCGCCAAAACTGTGGTCGAAACGATTCCGATGAGGATCGCGCCCTTGACGTGGCGAACCATGAGGACGACGGTCAAAGCGAGCCCGAGTGTGAAGACGACGAGCGGCCATGTCGAGACCGAGCCGTTGACGCCGAAGACGAGCGCCGTCTCGCCTTCCCCGCCCTTGTGGACGATGCCGGCGTTCACAAGGCCGACGAAGGTGACGAACAGTCCGATCCCCACGGAGATCGCGGTGCGCAGAAATTTGGGCACCGCGCGGAAGATCGCTTCGCGCAAGCCCGTCAGCACAAGGAAGACGATGACGATTCCCTCGATGACGATGACCCCCATGCCGTCGGCCCACGTCATCCCCGGGATCTTGACGATCGTTCCTGCAACCATCGAATTGAGGCCGAGGCCCGCCGCCAAAGCGAGCGGGAAATTCGAGACCGTGCCCATGAGGATCGTCATGAGGCCGGCAACCAAGGCTGTTCCGGCGACGATCGCGGCTGCGTCGGGCTTCGACCCTCCGCCGAGGTACTTTCCGGCGGAGTCCGTGCCCGAAAGGATAATCGGGTTGAGGACCAGAATATAGGCCATCGCGAAGAACGTGACGACGCCGCCGCGGATCTCCCGCCACGCCGAAGTTCCGCGTTCATTGAGATGAAAATAACGGTCGAGGACGCCCTGCCGGGATCCGGAGGCGGAGTCCGACGTCGTTTGAGAAGTACTCACGTCACACCAGTCTCGCATATCAGACTTATGCGAAGCGATTCTGACCGAATGGCGAGACGAAACTGTGCGAGCCGCGCGAGGCGGATCGCGAACGGCGCGGATCGCAAGCGGTGCAGATCAAGAGCTGCGCTGTTCGCGAGCGCGTCGCACGGGTGCGGCGCTCTGGCGGAAGGCGCGGACGCGGCCGCCGCGGCTCAGGGCACGGCCGCCTGCACAAGATGCCCGATTCCGCGCATTGTCAACTGCCCGTCGCTGGCCGGGACGAAGACTGCCTGGCCCGCGATGACGCTTCGGACGCGGCCGCCTGCCTCGAGCTGGGCGGCGCCCCGGAGGCACAAAACCGTGCGGGGGCCGATCCCGCGCACCCGCACGCGCGTGTTGGCGTCCCTCAGCCGTATCTCCGAAAGCTCGAAATCGTCGACCGGGGCATAGAAGGTGGAGACGGCGGCGTTGACGCGTTCGGGCGCGATCCGCGTGGGCGGCGAGGCGGAAGAGTTGAGCACCGCGAGCAATTCGGGCACGTCGACGTGCTTGTGGGTGAGCCCCGCCCTCAGCACGTTGTCCGAGGCCGCCATGATCTCGACCGCCACGCCGCTGAGGTAGGCGTGGACGGTGCCCGCGGAGAGGAAAAGCGCCTCGCCGGGGTTGAGGGTCACGGGGTTCATGAGGAGCGAGGCCACCACCCCGGGGTCGCCCGGATAGCGTTCGGAGAGCATGGCGGCCACGCGGTCGGCGCGGGCCGACGGCGAATCGGCGGCGGGCCGCGCCGCGCAGGCTTCCGCCACCTCGGCGACCTCCTCGGGCGAGGGCCGGGTCTGCTCGCGCAGAAGGTATTCGAAGGCCCCGCGCACTCCGCCCATGCCGAGGACCGCTCGCAGGCGCTGGGCCAAGGGCGCGTCCAGGCCCTTGAGGACCTCGCCGATGCGGCGCCGTGCTCGAAATCCCGCGAGCGCCTCGAAGGTCGTGAGCGCGTAGGCGAGCTCGGGCTTGTGGTTGCGGTCCTTGTAGTTCCGGTCGGGCGCGGACCTGGGCACGCCCGCCGCCTCCTCGGCCGCGAAGCCCTCTTCCGCCTGTTCGATCGACGGATGGACCTGAAGCGACAGCGGCTCGGCCGGGGCGATGACCTTGAGAAGGTAGGGCAGGGACGTCCCATACCTCTCGACGACGGATTCGCCCAGCGCGGCCCCGGGGTCTTGGGCGATCCATTCGGCAAGCGACTGCGAGGGCGGCCCCGGGGGCACCCGCGAAGGGTAGAGCTGCGAATCGTCGACGATCGACGTTCCGACCCCGACGGAGGCGGGGCCGTCCGGGTGGGCGCCGAGCCACACTTCGGCCACGGGCCCCTCGGCGGGCGGCTTTCCCAGCAATCCGGGAATGGCCGACGTCGACCCCCACTGATACGGACGGGCGCGTCCCCTCAACTCCAGCACGTCAGGATCGGACCCCTGCGGCGAGCTCCATATCGGCCTCGTCGACTACGGGTTCGGCGGGATCCCACATCCTCTCCTGATCCTCCGCAGAGACGTCGGTCTCGGAGTGAGAGCCGCAGCCGTGGTCGAAGGACACAACCTTGCCGTCGAAAGGCGACCATTCGTTGGCGCACACGCCGAAGAGGAGCCTGGCGGACCCTCCCATGGGCATGAGGAAGCCACACGTCGAGCAATTGGCCTGGGCCTGGCGGGTTCCGGGGTTGTCCGGACCGCTATCCCCCTTGTACCACCTTGTAAATGCGGCGTCGCGTCCTTCTTTTGACAGGACTCTCGGCCGCCCCAGGCCCATCTCGAAAGGGTCGATCTGATCGGCGTCCTCCCCCGTCTGCTCGAACCCCGGTTCGAGCCGCGAATCGTCGGCGTTGTAGGGAAGTCGGTCCGTCGGAGACACGTCGGAGGGCTCGACCCTGTCCGACCACGGCACCCATTCCGGGGCGAGCAGCGCATCCGGGCCGGGCCGCAGGGCCACCTCGTTGACGGTGACCCGCGACGAACGGGGAATGCGCGAAACCGTGACGGTCCAGAACCAGCCCCTGTATCCGGCCTTCAGGCAGGCGAAGGCGTGCGTGAGCAGCCTCTCCGCTTCGACGACGACGCCCGCGTGCTCCCCGATCTCCTCGGGATTCGCCACGTCCTCCAAGGCCGCGCGGGCCGCCTCGACCGCCTTGAACAGGATCTTCTCTTTGCCCGCCGACGACGTCGGATTCACAACCGCGCTAGGCATCGAAATCATCCGCCAATCTCCGCAGGGCCGAGGCGATGCGGCGCCCGCCGTCGGGATACCTGCCGTGGCGAAGCTGATTGGAGGCCTTGTCGAGGATCTTGATCAGATCTTCGATGATCGCGACCATTTCCTCCGGTTTGCGCCGATTTTTGCGTGCGAGCGATTCGACCTTGGCCTTCGGGGCCACGGTGAGGGCCTGGGGCCCCCGCCGAGTGTCGGCGACGCTGAACTCGACCCGGGTTCCGGCCTTCACGCGCGAGCCGACGGGCAGCGCGGAGCCGGAGAAGAACACCTCGGTCCCGTCGTCGCCCGCGATGAAGCCGAATCCCTTCTTCTCGTCGAAGAACTTGACTCTACCCGTAGGCACGTCACACCAACTTTCATATAGAAACGGCCGCATGAGGCGCGGCCATACCGTCCACTGTGCAGTAGTTTAGCCGCTGCGCACACGAGCGGGCCGGCCAGATGCGCACGCCGCCCTCGCGCCGTCCCCGCTGCCCCCCCCGCGCCGGGCCTCCGACCGTCAAATCGTCATATTGCCACGGGCGGAAATCACGCTGCATCGGCCCCGCCGCATCGGCGACCTGGTAACTTTGTCCCTGGGGATTCGTTCCCCGGCCGCACGTTGCCCACGCTGACATGGCAGGTGAGAATCAGACCGTGAAGAAAACGAATCGCCATTGCCCGATGCGACGACTCCTCGCGCCTTCGATAGCCCTCGCCGGTCTCGTGGCCGTTCCCGCAGCCCTCGCGGCTCCCGCCTTCGCCGAGGAGCCCGAAGAGCTCAAGTCGACGGTGACGGACACGGCAGGCGTGATATCCAACGAGAAGGCCCTTCGCGACGCGCTCGCCTCGACCCAGGACAAGACCCACAAGTCGGTCTACATCGTTTTCGTCAAGAACTTCGGCTCGAAGACGACCGACACTTGGGCGAGGGACGCCTTCCGCAAATCCGGCCTGTCCCGCTCGGATTCGCTGATCGCCGTGGCGACCGAGACCCACAGGTTCTCGCTCTTCGCCGGGGGCTCAGGCTATTCCGTCACCGAGCTCAGGAAGGCCCTCGACGGCTCGGGCGTGTACGACAAATGGCGCAGCGGCGACTGGGCGGGCGGGGCGAAGTCCGTCGTCTCCAACCTCGAAGAGAACGCCTTGAAGAAGGAGGGGGCCGATTCTGAGGGGGCCGGCGAATCGAAAGGGTCGGGAATCTCAGGGAGCACCGCGGCGCTCCTCATCGGAGTTCCGGCCGTCGGAGCCGGCGCCGCCGGCGGCGTCTACGTTTGGCGCAGGCGCAAGAAGGGCAAAGAGCTCGAGGCCAAGAACGCGGAAGACCTCGCTTCGCTGTCGAAGCGCGCCGCCCGCCAGCTCCTCGAAACCGACGACGGCGTGCGCGGGGCGGCCGCGGAACTCGAATTCGCCCGCGCCGAATTCGGCGTCGAGGCCACCAGGCAGTTCGCCGAGGCTCTGGCCTCCGCCCAGGATTCCATGCAGAAGGCCTTCGTCGTGCGCCAGGAGCTTGACGACGACATTCCCGAAACCCCTCAGCAGCAGTGGGAGATGAATCAGAGGATACTCGCGCTGACCGCTTCGGCCCGCGAATCGATCACGGCGCAGGAGCAGGGCTTCCAAAACCTGAGAAACCTCTCGGCGCGGGTCGACCAGCACTTGGCCGAGCTTCAAACGAGGGCCGACGAGCTTGACGGGCAGCGCGACATCCTCGTGGCCGAAATCGACAACCTCGCCTTGACGTACTCGCAGGCCGCGCTCGCAACGCTGCGAACATATCCAGACCAGATCGCGACTCTCGTCACGAGCGCCCGCAGCTCGATCGCCTCGGGCCGCCACAGCGCCTCCGAAGGAAAGCGCAACGAGGCCGTCGCTTTCGCGCGCATGGCCGAGGAGACGCTGGGCCATGCGGCGGCGAAGGCCGAAGAGATCAAGAAGGCGCACGGCTCTCTCGACGACGCCTTCCAAAAGGTGCATGCCGCTCTGGCGTCCATATCCTCCGACGTCGTCGACGCGAAACGCCTCGGCGCCGGCAACCCCGTCATCGCCGCGAAGCAAGCCGACGCCGAGAAGGCAATCGCCGCCCATTCGAACGGCGACGTCGACCCGATCAAGGCGTTGTCCGAGCTGGCCGCGGCCGAGGATGCGCTCGACGCAGCGCTCGTCGACGTGCGCAACGCCGACGAGATCAGGAAGCGCAAAGAGGAAGCGAGCCAGCGCAACCGAGGCATCGCCCAGCAGACGATCGACCGCGTGGAGAAAATCGAAGGGTACGGCCGCTACGCCGACCAGAAGGCGAGAACCCTTCTAGCAACCGCCCGGGAGAACATCGCCAAGGGCGACTCCGCGCAATCGCCCGACGCCAAGGACGATTACTACAAGGCCGCGGTTTCCGCGGCCGACCGGGCGGAGGACAGGGTCATGGACCTCCGCGAGCGCGATTCGCACAGGTACGACTACGACGCGCGCGACGGCGGCGGAATTGGCCGCACAATGGGCGGCATGCTCGCGGGCATGGTGCTCGGGTCGCTCTTCAACGGCGGGAACGACGACCGCCACGGAGGAGGCTTCTCCACCGGGTCCTTCTTCGGCGGCGACTCCGACGACGGCGGGTTTTCCCTGGGATCCTTTTTCGGCGGCGACTCCGACGACGGCGGCGGCTTCGACTTCGACTTCGGCTCCGGCGACGGCGGATCCTTCTAGAACTTCATCAACACCTTACCGAAAGGCACAGATATGGCTGAGAAGCAGACGATCCTGGGACGGATCACCCAGCTCGCCAAGGCGAACATCAACGCCTTGCTCGACAGGGCCGAGAATCCTCAGAAGATGCTCGACCAGATGGTCCGCGACTACACGAATTCGATCGCCGAGGCGCAGGACGCCGTGGCCGTGACCGTGGGCAACCTCCGGCTCGCCCAGGCCGACTACCAGGAGGACGTCAAGGCCTCCCGCGAGTGGGGGCAGAAGGCGCTCGCGGCGTCGAACAAGGCGGAGCAGATGCGCCTGGCGGGCAACGAGCAGGACGCCGCGAAGTTCGACAACCTGGCCAAGATCGCCATTTCGAAGCAGATGGCCTCCGAGAAGGAGGCAAAGGACGCCGAGCCGCTCATCGCCTCGCAAGAAGAGGTCGTCGCCAAGCTCAAGGACGGCCTCGACCAGATGCGCAGCAAGCTCGATGAGCTCAAGACGAAGCGCAACCAGCTCGTGGCCCGCGCGAAGACGGCAGAGGCCCAAAACCGCGTCCAGGATGCGATCTCTTCGATCAACGTCCTCGATCCCACGTCCGAGCTCGGCCGCTACGAGGACCAGATCCGCCGCCAGGAGGCGCTTGCTCAGGGCAAGGCCGAGGTGGCCGTCTCGTCCCTGGACCAGCAGTTCGCCGAACTCGAAGACCATTCGCAGGACATCGAGATCGAGGCAAGGCTCGCCGCCCTCAAGAGCGGCGACGCCCCCGCCCAGATCGAGGCGCGCGACTTCAACGCCTACTGACGTCGCGGCGGCGGCTTCAGCCGCGGCTGCAGCCGACCGTCGTTTCGGCCTTAGCGAACGCCAAGGCGGAGCCCATCAAGCGCGCCCGCGCCGCCGACGCAGCGCCCCTGCCGCGCAGGAACCATTGCCTGCCAAGCAGGGGCGTTTTTGCAGACAATTCCCAGGAATGGGTTGTTAGATGGCAGTATGACCGACTCCAAGCTTCCCGAAGCAACCGTTCTCGTGGTCGACGACGAGCCGTCGATTCGAGAGTTGCTCTCCGCGTCCTTGCGTTTCGCAGGATTCGATGTTTTGTCCGCGGCCGACGGCAAAGAAGCCCTCGACCATCAGGCCGGCGCCCATCTCGATCTCGCCGTTTTGGACGTCATGCTTCCCGACATGGACGGATTCACGATCCTGCGCAAACTCCGGGAGCGCGACGCCGAGCTTCCCGTCCTGTTCCTCACCGCACGCGACGACGTCAAAGACAAAATCCAGGGCCTGACGGTGGGCGGCGACGATTACATCACCAAGCCCTTCTCTCTGGAAGAGGTGGTGGCTCGAATCCGCGCGGTCCTGCGCCGCACACATCCCTCCGACGCCGACGCCGCCGTCCTGACCTACGGCGACCTCGAGCTCAACGAGGAGACGTACGACGTACGGCGCGCCGGTCAGATCGTCGAGCTGTCACCGACCGAATTCAAGCTGCTGCGCTACCTGCTCATCAACGCCGAGAGGGTCGTGTCGAAAATGCAGATCCTCGACCACGTGTGGGATTACAACTGGAACGGCGAAGTCTCGATCGTCGAGTCCTACATTTCCTATCTGCGCCGCAAGATCGACTCGGCCGAAGCCCTGGGCATCACCGATCCCGAAGAGGCAAAGGCCATCGTCCCCTTGATTCACACGAAGCGTGGAATCGGCTACGTGCTCCGCAACACAAAGTGACGCATGACGGATAGCACCGTGGGCAGCGCCCACGTCATGAAAAGGCGGACGCTGACCTTTCGCCTCCTCATCACGTTCCTGTCGCTCCTCGCTTTGGTCATCGTCGCCCTGGGATTCGTCACGATATCGATGCTCAGGTCCTACCTCGTCCACAACGTGGACGACCAGCTCAAGTCCACCGGGCAGGTCGTCGCGAGCAAGACCCTCGCCAACATCGCGAAAATGAAGGGGAACAACTCCGCGGACGACGTCGGCCACCTCAACCTGTCGGACTATTACATCTACGTCAAGATGGAGGGGGACACGATCATCGTCCCCTCTCCCGACAACGACGCCTCCAAGAAGCCCGATTGGGACGTGGCGGGGCCGGAGTACTTCAGTCGGCAGACGTATCAACGCTACGGCAAGCCCAAAGACCCCGGGAGCTTTGCTTCGAAGAAAACCGCAGACTTCGAGACCGTCAAGGGAACGCAGTTCGGGACCCAGTGGCGCGCAATAGCCTTCAACCTCAACGACCGGCGCGGAACGACGATCGGGACGATGATCATCGCGCTCCCCCTGGCCCCCGTCGATGCGACAGTCGCCCGAATCGCCTGGGTCATTGGACTGTCAGGCGCAGCGATTGTCATCGTCGGCGCGTTCACGGCGCTGTTTTCCATCCGTTCGTCGCTCAAGCCCCTTCGCGGCATCGAGAGCGCAACCCACGCCATCGCCGACGGCGACCTCTCGCGCCGCGTCCCCAAGGGCCAGGAGGGCTCCGAGGTCGGCAAGCTCGCCGATTCCATCAACGTCATGCTCGAGCAGATCGAGCAGTCTTTCGACGTCAAGGAGCGCTCTGAGAAAAAGATGCGTCAGTTCGTCTCCGACGCCTCGCACGAGCTGCGCACTCCGCTGGCCACGGTTCGCGGCTACGCCGAGCTCTATCGCATCGGCGGCGTGCCGGACTGTGAGATCCCCGTCACGATGGACAGGATCGAATCCGAGGCTCAGCGCATGAGCGGCCTTGTCGAGGACCTTCTTCAGCTCGCCCGCCTCGACGAGAGGCGCCCGCTTTCGCTGAAAGACACGCAATTGACCGAGATAGCGATGAATGCGGCCATGGACCTGAGGGTCCGCGACGCCGGCCGCCCCACCGCCGTCATCGGCCTCGACGGCGGCCCCGCGCCGGAGATCACGATCTACGCCGATTCGGACAAGGTCACCCAGGTCGTCACGAATCTGCTCTCCAACGTTCTCAGCCACACGCCGGCCGGCACCCCGGTCGAGATAGCTCTGGGCAGACATGGAGAAGACGCCGTCGTCGAGGTTCGCGACCACGGGCCTGGCGTCGAACCTGAGGATTCCGAGCGGCTTTTCGAGCGTTTCTTCAGGACGGACTCCTCCCGGTCGCGGGCGTCCGGAGGGTCGGGTCTTGGCCTGGCCATCGTCGCGTCCGTCATGGCCGCGCACGGTGGGACGGCGCGGATCAGCGAGACGCCGGGCGGCGGCCTGACGGTGCGCCTGACCTTCCCGCCTGTTGCCCCCTCGACGGCATCGGGCGGCATCACGGCGGCCGAGGAGGCGGCACGCGTCGCGTCCTCGTCGGAGACGGAGCAGGAGTCCAAGCCCAAGGGCAAGGGCATCGGGCGGTTTAAAGGCTCGGCCAGCAAGGGCTCGGCCAGCAAAGACTCAACCGACAAAAGCCCAACCGACAAAAGCCCAAGCGACAAAGACCCAACCGACAAAGACCCAACCGACAAAGACCCAACCGACAAAAGCCCGGCCAGCAAAAACTAGACCGACAAAGGCTCAATCAAAGGCTCGACCGGCAGAGATTCAGCCAGCAAGGTCCGGCTGGCAAAGACCCGGAAGGGCGGCCTCACAGGCAGGGGCGGCTTGCCAGCCGGCTTTGCGCGGCGACGGTCCGGCCTTCTCACACGGAGACGATCGCGGCACGCGGAAGAGTCGGTTCCTTCCGGCGGTCTTCCTGGCTTGCCGGAGAGGCCAGGACTCAAGCGGCGTCGTCGGACTCCCCGAAGGGAGACGTTCCGTCCTCGTCGACGGGGTGGGGCGTGTGCTGTTCGAGCATGAGCTCAATCGCGTGGAAGACCCTCGCCATATAGCCCTCCGGGGACTCCCCTTCGCGCCCGTTCATGGGCCTGCCGATGAACAGGCACACTTCAGATCGAAACTTCGGCAGAAACTTCCCCACGGGCATTGCTTCGTGCCCGCCGAGCATGGCGATGGGGACGATCGGCACCCCCACCTGCATGGCGAGGGCCGCTGCGCCCGCCTTCGGCTGACCGATCTTGCCGCTGCGCGAGCGCGTGCCCTCGGGGAAAACGAGAATCGGCACGCCGGCCCGCAGCAGGCGCCCCGTCATGCCCGCGGCCTTGCTGTGCTCGACGCTCTCGCGCTTGCCCTTGCGCAGGATCGGGTAGGTGTTGAAGAAGACGGACGTGAGGGAGGAGATCCCGCGTTTACGGTAGAAGTAATCCGCTGCGGCGCCGGTGGCGAGCTTTTCCGTGATCCAGTCGGGCAGAAGCGAGAAGACCATGGGCGCGTCCAGGTGCGAGGAATGGTTGGGCACCAAGATGAAGGCGCCCTCCAGGCCCTTGACGTTTTCCTCCCCCAGAACCTCGGTTTTCAAGTAGGTCGACATGACCGGCCGGGTCATGTACCTGCGCACGCGATGGCGCCTTTTGGCCTTCTTCTCGTCGAGATATCGGTCAACCGGCTCGAGGTTCTCCGTCACCCGTCGCGCCCCCTCACGATCTTCTGTGTCACGGCGCCGACAGCGCGCTGCGGGGCGTATCGAGCGAGGGCCGAGGCCACCTTGAACTTCAGAGAAGGCGTGACGTAGGTCTTTCCGGCGTCGACGGCTCGAAGCGTCTCCTCGACGACGGCGTCGGCGTCGAGCCAGACGGCGTCGGGAAGGTTCGACGTGGTGATGCCCGCTCGCGCATGGTGCTCCGTGCGCACCCACCCCGGCATGAAGGTCACAACCTGAACTCCGTGGGGTCGCATTTCCAGCGCGAGCGCCTGCGACCACGTTTTCACGAGGGCTTTGATCGCCGAATACAGGCCCATGGGAACGAGGCCCGAAACCGAGGCCGTGTTGACGACGACGCCGTGGCCGCGAGCCTTCATTGCGGCGGCGGCAACGGCGCCGACTTCGACGACGGCGGAGGCCATGAGATCGATGGCCTCCCGCAGCGGCGCCGTGTCCGTTGTGGCGAGAGGGTGGCGAAGGCCCTTGCCCGCGTTGTTGACGAGGACCTCGACTTGTTCCTCGTCGATGTAGGAGCAGACCTTTGCCACGCCCTCCGATTGCGAGAGATCGGCGGGAAGCGCGACAACGTCGACGCCCAGCGAGGAGAGCTCGGCGGCGACCGATTCCAAGCGGGCCTCGTTGCGGGCCACGAGCGCGATGTCGCATCCGCGTGCCGCCAAAGCTCGGGCGAAAGCCAATCCGATCCCGGAGGTTCCCCCCGTCACCAGAGCTCTTCCGCGCAGCGGCGACGGCGAGGCCGATCTCTTCGAAAACTTCACATCACTACGTTAGGGCATTTCGCCCCATTGCGTGGACTCAAAGCGCCAACTACGCAAAAGCAAGGGAGCTCCCCAGCCGCCGAATGTGCGATTTCAGCCAAGAGGACTAGTATGGCTGACCTAAGGTAGGAGGTTTCGATGCACGTCGACATTCCGCAGTGGCTGCCGCAGGCGTACGTGCGGGCAGTCCAAGCGGCTGGCTCCCCTTTGTCGAAGGAGGAGCTCGCCGTAGCATGTCGCGACGTTCTCCAACGATGGTCGTCCGACGACAGGCACTATCACGGACTTCAGCACCTGATGGACATCGCGGCGAGCGTGGAGACCCTGACGCCGCAGATGCACCGCCCCGAGCTGGTTCGGCTGGCGGCCTGGTACCACGGCGTCGTCTTCTCAACCGAGGCGAAAGACACGTACACCCGCAACGGCGGAGAGGACGAGGCGGCCTCCGCGGAGGTCGCATACGAGGATCTGCTGCGCCTCGGCGTTCCTGAGGACAACGCCCGCCGCGTGGCCGAGCTTGTCAGGGGAATCCGCTCAAAGTGCGATCCGCGGTCGAGTGACACGGCCAAGCTCGATGCGATCGACATCGACCTGCTGGCCCTGCGCGACGCACACATGGGGACGCTCGCGGTCGAGCCCCAGCGCTACAAGAAGTACATAGAACGAGTTCGCAAAGAGTACAGTCACATCCCCACCGTTCTCTTTCTGCGCGGACGCCAGGAGATCATTCGCCATCTGCTCGGGCGCTCAGCGCTCTTCATCACGCCCCTGGCCCGCCAGTGGGAAGAGACCACCCGGGAGAATCTACAAGCCGAGTCCCAGCGGATCGCCGCCAAAATTGAAGCCTTGTCGGAGCAAGACGGCGCTCCGGCGACCAACGAGCGAAAGGCCATGGCCGCCAGGGTCCCGGAGGTCGAGGAAGACCCCCGGCCCACGCTCGTTCCTCACGCACGAATCTTCACGCCCGCCTCCGCGCAATCGCCTCTCTCAGCCGTCACGCCTCCCTACCCGGCAAGCGCCCCGTCTCCCGCGACGGGATCATTCGCGGACGTTCAGGCCGTCGCGCACGGCAACGACGGGCAAAACGGCTTGGGGCGAGGCGACGCGGGGCACGTCAGGGCCGCGCAAAGCAACGCCGCTCAAAGCCGCGTCGGCGCCGGAGGCCGCACAGACGCCCAGGGGCAGGTTTCAGGTTCTACGGGGCAGGTTTCGAGCCTTGAGTCCTGCGGCGAGCGGTTCGCACCGGGCGAGAAGATCCCGACGGACCTGAGCCCTGAAGAGCTCAAGCAGCTCAAACGCGAAAGGCTGGCCGCACAGGTGCGCAAACGGATTGAGGACCGCCATCAGGCGGGACGCTGCTCGGGCGATGCCCAAGCGGGCTCCGGCGGCGCCCTGACCGAGACGGGCACGATCCGCGCCGTCGGCGCCGCCATGCAGGGCAAGGCAGAGGCGGGCAAAACGGAGCCAGAGAACACGGAGGCCGACGGTCTGAGGGGCGCAGGCGCCCGTGCCGCCGTGGGAGGCCTGGACACAGCCGCGAGCCCCCACGCTCCCGACGGCCTTAAGGCGGCGAACTCGCCGTCGGAGAAAGCCGCCCCCGTGGAATCCGGCGAATGGGACAACGTGCTCGGCTCCAGCCTCAGCCGCTCGGCAGAAGAGGACGCCGCCGGGCAGGGAAGCGCCGCAGGGGCGGAGTCCTGGCGATTGGCCTTTCCAAAAGGGAGGCATGGCTACAGAGTTCTTTCGGCCGCCACCCCCGAGTGGGTCGACGACGAAGAGGAGGCCGCCGCGGCGCAGGAGTCTCACGCGAGCGGAATGGAGCGCGAGCCCGACCTGTGAGGCACAGCTGAGGCGCAGCAGCCCTGCGACGCACGCGAGGGGCGGGAACCTTCAGGCTCCCGCCCCTCGCATATGGCAGAGAGACTGCCGATGCGGCCTCGCGGCTTAGTACATGCCGCCCATGCCGCCCATATCGGCGTCGGCGCCGCCCGCGGCGGGCTTCTCCGGCAGGTCGGCCACGACGGCCTCGGTGGTCAGGAACAGGCCGGCGATAGACGCCGCGTTCTGCAGAGCGGAACGAGTCACCTTCACCGGGTCCATGACGCCGTCGGAGAGAAGGTCACCGTACTCGCCGGTCGCGGCGTTCAGGCCGCTGCCCTTGGGGAGGTTGCGGACCTTCTCGGCCACGACTCCGCCTTCGAGGCCGGCGTTCTCAGCGATCTGCTTGAGCGGCGCCTCGATGGCGATCTTGACGATCTGCGCGCCGGTCGCCTCGTCGCCCTCGGGTTCGAATCCCTTGTAGGCTTCCTCGGCGGACTGGATGAGGGCGACGCCGCCGCCGGCGACGATTCCCTCTTCGACGGCTGCCTTCGCGTTGCGAACGGCGTCCTCAATGCGGTGCTTGCGCTCCTTGAGCTCGACTTCGGTCGCTGCGCCCGCCTTGATGACGGCGACGCCGCCGGCGAGCTTGGCCAGGCGCTCCTGCAGCTTCTCGGTGTCGTACTCCGAGGTGGAGTTCTCAATCTGCACCTTGATCTGCGCGACGCGTCCCTCGATCTGCTCGGGAGTTCCGGCGCCGTCGACGATCGTCGTCTGGTCCTTGGTCAGCACGACCTTGCGGGCGCGGCCCAGCATGTCGATGTCGGTGTTCTCAAGCTTGAGCCCGACGGTCTCGGAGATGACCTGGCCGCCCGTGAGGATGGCCATATCCTGGAGCATCTCCTTGCGGCGGTCACCGAAGCCGGGGGCCTTGACGGCCGCGGACTTGAAGGTGCCGCGGATCTTGTTGACGACGAGGGTCGCGAGGGGCTCGCCCTCGACGTCCTCGGCGATGATGAGCAGCGGCTTGCCCGTCTGCATGACCTTCTCGAGGACAGGAAGGAGTTCCTTGACGTTGGAGACCTTGGAGTCGACCAGGAGGACGTAGGGCTCCTCCAGGACGGCTTCCTGACGCTCGGGGTCGGTGACGAAGTACGGCGAGAGGAAGCCCTTGTCGAAGGACATTCCCTCGGTCAGCTCGAGCTCGAGGCCGAAGGTGTTCGACTCCTCGACGGTGATGACGCCTTCCTTGCCCGCCTTGCTCATCGCTTCGGCGATGACCTGGCCGATCTCCTTGTCGCCGGCCGAGATGGCGGCGGTCGAGGCGATCTCCTCTTCGGTCTCCACTTCCTTGGCGTCGGCGAGCAGCTGCTCGGAAATGCGAGCGACCGCCCCGTCAATGCCCTTCTTCAGCGCGATCGGGTTCGAACCGGCCGCAACGTTGCGCAGGCCCTCGCGCACGAGCGCCTGAGCCAGAACCGTGGCGGTGGTGGTGCCGTCGCCCGCGACGTCGTCGGTCTTCTTGGCGACTTCCTTGACCAGCTCGGCGCCGATGCGCTCGTAGGGCTCTTCGAGGTCAATCTCCTTGGCGATGGAAACGCCGTCGTTGGTGATGGTGGGGGCGCCCCACTTCTTGTCGAGGACGACGTTGCGGCCCTTGGGGCCGAGCGTGACCTTGACGGTGTCGGCAAGAAGGTTGAGGCCGCGCTCCATGGAGCGACGTGCTTCCTCGTCGAAGGCAATGGTTTTTGCCATGCTTAGTATTCCCTCCAGATGGGATGCTCGGTCGGTGCCCGCGACGGACGACGCCGCGCGAACCGGTCCCATTTCCGGCCCGCCCGACGCCTCACCGACTGAGAGGTTTTATCACTCTACGGTTGCGAGTGCTAACTAAGATTCTGGCACTCGCGCCCGGAGAGTGCAAGGCAACGCCGTTCACCCAAAGCTGAGTCTCCACGGCTCAAGTCTGGAGGTCGCTCCCGGACGGGATTCCCGCTTGCACGCGGGACGCCGCCGCCCAAGAGAAGCTTAAGCCGCCGCACGAGGGATGCTTAAGCCGCCGCACGAAGTATGCTTAAGCCGCCGTCCGAGGACGGCTGCCCATCTACACCAGCTTCTGCTGCGTGGAGAAGAAGGAGGACGCGTTTGCCTGATCGGTCGAGGCGAAGTCCTCCGCCGCCTCTTTGGTGGCCTTCGAATACGCCTCCAGGCGCTTCGCGTAGATGCCCACCGCTTCCTCGAAATACCCCGCGGCCTTCTCGGCCGCGGCGCCCAGGCCGCCGTTGACGACGCCGTCGTTCGACTCCCGGATGGCATCGCCGTTGTCGATGCCGCGGATGACGCCGGCCAGGTCGTCCGACGTCGCCACCATCTTGCGAAGGGCCGCATCGTTTACTCTCAGCTCTCCCATGTTTCCTCCTTTGCGTGATGCCCGGGACGTGCAGCCGGGCCTTTGGGATTCGCTTGTCTCGTTCGAGCCTTCTCATTGGAGCCCGGTGCTTGGGCTCCCCACTGGGACACGCTGCCGGCCCCCGCTATTCCTTTGAGTTCGATCGCTTTGCCGCGGGGCTTAATCACTTTGCCGCGGTGCCTGATCGCTTTGCCGCGGGGCTCGGCGGCGGTGTGACGACGACGTTCGGATCGTAGGGCGCCCATTTCTCCGGCAAAGAAAAGCCGCGCCCGGTGCTGCGCAGATTGTCGGGAACCACCTCCGTTCCGCGAGGCCAGTCGGAAAAACCCTGGGGGCTGTTGTCCTTGCCGCAACCGGTGTCGATCTCAATCAGAAGGAACTTCGGGTGGCTGATGACGGTAAGCTCGGCGCCGGTGCGCGGATTTGTGAGGATTCCCGCGTTGCCCTCGGTGTGTATATAAGGTTCGGGCTTGCCAAATCCGTAGGGCTTGGCGAGCTCGTATATCCTCGCCGTCGCAGCCTTCCACTTTTCGGTCGGAATGGGAGCCGCCGTCGCCAACCTATACAGTTCGGAGGAGTATCCGGCCGAGCAAACGACAAACGCACTCACCTTCGTCTGAATCTGCTCCTCTTGGGGCTTCCATTCGCCCACCCCGTATTCTTGGCTCAGCATCCGATAAAGCGAGATTTCCAGCCCCAGGGTTTCGCGCCGAAGCTCGACAATGGGCCGCTCGACGGGCGAAGCCGTCGCCTCGCCCCCGCCAAGGTACTCATCCGGTATGTCGCACCCCGCGGCGCACGCTGCTACCGCGCACAGGGCTGCGAGCGCTTTCTTGCCGACCATCTCACTTCTCCTCCGCAGCCATGCCATTGCCCGACATGATGCGTCCAATATTGTACGTCGAAGTTTTTCCCACGGATTTCTTGGACTCGGGCCCCGAAAGATACTCCGAATGACCATGAGAGGCCTCGTAACGCTCCCCTTCGGGACTTGTCCACTTCTCGGTGCTGAAATGCTCGAAGTTCTTGTTGACGTCGGGATTCAGACCGAACCGCCCGCTCGCCGCGACGGCGTCCCCCTCCGCGGCGCCGACGTAGGTATTTCCAGGAAGGACGTTGAGCTCGTCGTTGGTCGTCGCGTTCACCCCGGCGGATCCCCACACCGCGACTTGATCCTGAACGTCGGTGCGGCCTGCGGCGACCGCCGCGGTGAGCGAACCGTACGAGTGTCCGCTCAGCGTGAGATTCGGATCGCCCGTATGAGTTTGCTGCACTCCTTCCATGAAGGAGGACAGGCGTTCTTTCGCCTCATTGGCCGCGTGGGGGTAATAGACGGCGTTCTTCTGATACGGCGCCGATTCGCCCCAGCTGGGGGCGTCGTAGTCGAGCCACACGACCCCCGCGCTTTCCCCGGTATGCTGCCGATCGGACACTTGCAGCGCTCTTTCGAGGCCGATCACGGAGCTTCCTCCGCTTCCTGTGCCGACCAAGCCGTCTCGAACATTCGTCGTCATGCCGGGAACGTACACCATGACGTTCTTGGCCTTGTCGATGTCGCCTATGCCTATGGCCGCCCGCACGTGCTCACGGCCCTTCCCAGGATCGAAAACCAGAAGTCTCTGCCGCGCCGATTGCGCGTTGAAAAGCGCCTCGGGTCCGTCCTCCGGCATCGGAAACCGCTTGGCCAAGGCCAGAACGTGATCTCGGTTGTTGTAAACGTAAGCGCGGTACTCGCCCGGCGTCACGCCGTACTTTTTGAACAGGGCGTCGGACTCGCCTTCGGTTTCGACCTTTCCTTTGAGCTCCTCCATGCGGTCGAGGTACCTGTGCAGCAAGACCGTGTTGGCGCGGCTTCGGGCGTCGGCCGGGATGCCGTCGCGGTGCCCGATCCACTCGGGATGCTTGAGGATGATCTCCTTCTGTTCTTCGGGCGAGAGCGCCGTCCACCAGTCGTTGACGTACTTGGCCCCCAGTGTGGAGCGCGGCGGTCCTTTGGTCCCCAATTGGACCACATTGCTTCCACTCTCAATGGCATTGCTCCAGGCTTCAATGCCGAAATGCGAGTAGATCTGCTCTACGACCTTGAGGAACTGCTCGGCTTTGCTTACACACAGGCAGCCTCGCTTAGTAAATCCCTCCTGGAGCGTGTCCTGAAGATCCTCCTTTGTGACCGGACCCGGATTGCCAAGACGGAAGCCCATATCGACGCCGCTGACGGTGCCGTCGTCGTCGACCTCCCCGCCTTTCGCGCGCACCTCGGCGTTGAGGTCGGCCGCTTCTTTGGCCAGTTTGTCCGCCGACTCGCCAGCCAGGTCGAACTTCTGGGCCGCGCGCTGGAAGGTGCGCTCGAGATCCTCAGCATCGTCCACCATCGACCGGCGCTTCCTCTGCTCAGCCTCGGAGAACTTGCCCTCGAGCTCGGAAGAGCCTATCCCCGCCATCGCGGAGTGCGTCTCGCCGAATCGCTTCGCCGCAGCGCGCAGCATCACCGCCGCGTCGCGAAACTTGCTGCCGCGCCATAGCATGACATCATGAAAAGAAACCATCGCATCCTCCTTTGATTCCCAATGAGCCTATCAAATTAATGCCGTGTATGCCAGGTTTAACTCGATTTCTTCAAAGGAGGAGCGCTCCTTGCTTTATTGAGTAGAGGTTCGAAAAGACCCAAAGCCTACAAACCGGTTGGAAAGTGCATCGACGACGGCGAACACGCGCCTCGAGGAACAGAAAAGCCCCGGAACGACGTCGAAATCGGACGTCCCCGGGGCCCTTCCCTGCGCTGCTGGGCCGGTTTAGCCTCGGCCGGTTCGGGAGGCCTCCGGCTCAGACGGAGAGGAAGGCGCGGCCGAACCTGTCGAAGCCGTCGGCGAGGACGTGGCGGCATGCCCGGCTGTGGGCGTTGCAGCCGGCGACGCCGTCGGTTCTTGGGACGCCGAAGGCTCTGGGCTCGGCGTCGCGCCGTCGGAGACGTCGGCCATGAGGGTCAGCTCGGTGTGGTCGCGGACCTCGACCCTGACCTTCCCGCCCGCCGCGCGGGCGTTGTACTCGACGCTCGCCTGGTAGCCCTTGCCGGCGGCCTTTGCCTCGACCCAGTCGGACAGCGGCGTCGTCGTCCCGTCGGAGCCGACCGCGACGACCCGCGCCTGGTGTGCACCCTCTGCCACGCCTCCGCGCACATCGACCGTGACCGCCGACTTCCCTTGAGAAGAGGCGGCGGGCCGCGCCGTCGCACTCATCGGCGTATACCTCTTAAGCTGCTTGGCCGGATCCATGCCGAAGGCGGACATCTTCTCGGACGCGAGCTTCCAGGCGGATGAGCCCGGCTCGGCCGCCACGTAGAAGACCGCCGAAGCCTTCCATTGCCCATCGACGGACTCGCTGTCGATGTTGAGCTCCTTCAGCGTGCCCGGAAGAACGAGAACCTTCGGGAACAGGCCTGCAGAGTAGCTGACCTCCGTCATCCCCTCGCCGAAGTACGCGGAGACGGGCTTTGGCCGGGGCGCGCCGTTCGTCAAGTTCTCGTCGCTTTCGTCGTAGGAGTACACGAACTTTCCGTTCTTGGCTCCGCGCACGACGATCCGCTCGGGGCATCTGCCTTCGAAGGCGCGGTCAATCGAAGTGATCTGGGTGCCGAAATCGGCCTTGTGCAGCGACGGCGTGTGGAAGAATCCGTCCACGACCTCGAGGCTGTCGGGGAAACGCACTTCGTTGAGAGCCGTCGCATTCTCGAATGCGCGATTCCCGATGCTCTTGAGCCCGTCGGGAAGGCGGAGCTTTTCCAGCTTCGCGTTGTCGGCGAAAGCCCTGTCGTCGATCGCCGTCACGCCGTCCTTGACATGGCGCTCGGGGGTCTGGTCGCCCGGAGCGGACCGTATGAGATGCAGGCCGTCGTTCCGCTTGCCGTAGAGTATGTTGCCCTCGGCGCTGAAGATCTGATTGCCTTGGGCCACCGTCACTTCGCGCAGTTGCGGCGTCCTGTAGAAGACGTTCTCCTCCAGCGTGGAAAGTCCTGATCCCAGGCGGACCTTGAGAAGCCTTTCATTGCCGGAGAGGGCGCCATAGCGGATTGCCGTGACCGAATCGGGCAGCGTCGCCTCGACCAATCCCGAGTCATAGAAGGCATCCGAGCCGATCTCCTTGAGCCTGTTGAGGTCGGTCCGCATGTTGACGGCCTTGAGCGCGGGCGTCTTCTGGAAGGCATAGCTGCCGACCGTCGTGGCGCCGCCAAGATCGACGTCGGTCAGGTTGGCCGCCCACGCGAAAGCGCTGTCCCCGATCGTCTCAAGGCCTCTCGGCAAGACAATCCTCTTAAGTGCTGAAGAAGAGAAAGTTCCGTTTTCGACGGTTCGGAGGCCCGACGGAAGGTTGACCTCTTCATAAGCCGAATTGCTGAAGGCGTAACTGGCGATCGTCGTCACACTTGCCGGAACGTTGTAGGTCTTTAACCGGCTGCTTCCGGCGAGGCCCCGGGGGACGACTATGAGCTTGGTCAGCTGCTTGTTGAACAGCGCCCTTCCGACGACCACATAGTTTGGATTGCCCTCGCTGACGGAGACCGTTCTGAGGGAATCGTTTCGGGCGAATGAGCCGTCAAACTGGTCGGGCCCCACGCCCTTGCCGATGTGGAGTTTGGCTATTTTCCTCGTGCCGCTCACCGCGCCGTCGGCGTGGACGACCGAATCGGGAATCGTCAGTTCGGTTAGATTGGTGAAGGAGAACGCTCCGTGCCCGATCGACTTCAGGCCCTCCTGAAGGGTCAACTTTTCCAACGCCGAACGGTTGAATGCGGATTCTTCGATTGCCTCCAGTCCGGAGGGAAGCACGGCTTGCCTGATCCCCGAACGCCAAAAAGCCCATTTGCCCAGAACTTTGAGTTTCGAGGGAAATCCCGTCGAGATCTGCCCGTTTGCCCCGACCACTTTCAGAGACCTGAGACTATGGGTTATGGCGAACGCCCGGAAGTCGATCTTCGTCACGTTGTCTGAAACGGTGACGTCCATCAAGTGACCTGCCTTCATGAACGCTCTTTCGGGGATCTCCGTCAACCCGGCAGGCAGAGCAACTTTCTCGATTCCGCTGTCGTAAAAGGCCACTTTCCCGAGGTGCGTCACCGAACGAGGAAGGACGATTTCTTTGAGAGCTCCCGTCCCGCTGAAAGCAGACTCGCCGACTTTGACCAGCTTGCTGGGCTTGGCCTCGGCGTCCTCGAATTCGACAGCGGCCAACTCGCGGCAGTAGGCAAAGCCTCGTTCTTCGATTTCGGTCACCGTCGCGGGGACTTTGACCTTGACGACGCCGGTTCTATAAAAAGCCTCTTTGCCGATGACCTTGACGGAGTCGGGAATGACAACGTCCCTGGCCGAGCCCTTGTACCGCACCAGCTTGCCCTTGCCGTCTATCTCGAAATCTCCGGTTCGCGGGCTTGGGGTGTCCGCGGGCAAAAGTTGCTTTTTGGCCGAAGCGACCCCTTTTTTAGTCGAAACCGCATCTTTGCCGGCCAAAGCAGCCCGCGGCGCATTATTGGGAACGGCCGGTTTTGCGGCCGCGGCCCGTTCGCCTGCCACAGCCGGTTTCGTGATTTCAACCGGTTTCACAGCTGCCGCCGGTTTTGCGGCCGCAGCCGGTGAAACGACCATGAGCACGGCCAGGACCACGACCGCGACCGTGGCGGCGAGCGACAGCCTTCTAGTAGAAATATTCATGGTTTCTCCTATGGAAATAGCGCGAATGCGCAAAAGTGAGCGTTGAGGCATTGCTGCCTTTTCCAGGTGCCACCAACTTTACACAGGATGTACCTAAAAATATATGAGTTTAAGTACCCATGTCGTTTTCTGTTGCATACACCGCCTTAAGACGCATGCGCCCCCGCTTTACGAGAGGCATGCACCCTGCTTTATAAGCAATCACACACTTGTCCACAAGGGGTTGCGGACTTCCGCAAGAACTTGCAAGCCCGCTCCTTTTGCAAAAGGGGCGGGCTTCAAGAGGGGGATTCAGGCTTTGTTTCGCGTCTTACCTCGCGTCGGCGCGAAGAACGACGACGATCTGGTCGCCTCCCGTGGCCTTCGGCGCAAGGACGACGTTGCCGGGACGGATGCCGAGGGCCGCGGCTACCTGCTTGGCCGCCTGCGCGTCCGAGGCTTTCGCGTAGAAAACGGTCGAAACTGCGGGGCTTCCTCCGCTGTAGTTGTTCGCCGAGACCTTCGTGTAGCCGGCCTTCTCCAGTTTCTGCTTCCCGGTGGCGGCCAATCCGGGCTTCTTCGACCCGTTGAGCACGAGAACGGGACGGCCGGTGCCGGCGTCGGCCGACGTGCTGCTCTCCTGCCCCGACGGAGTGGCAGAGGCGTCCGTCGACGGGTTCCCGCTTGGCTTGCCAGACTCCGACGGCTTGTTCCCGCCGGAGGAACTGGGATCGCCGCTTGGGCCCGCCGTCGGAGAGGCGCCGCTCGGGGCGCCCGAAGGGGCCTCCTTCGCGGAGGCGGTAGGCGCAGGCTCCTCCTCGGAGGAACCGATGTAGTTCGAGATCGCCCATCCCGCGGTCGGAGCAAGAATCACAACGGCGACAAGCGCCAGCCACCATTTGAGGTTCGACTCCTTGCGCCTGTGAGTTCCTCGAATCGTCCGGGCGTCTGCCAGCCGATCGAACTCGTCTGCGGGGTATTCGTTATCTGCCACGTTCATAGCCTAACAATCGCCGTCACTACTTCGCTCGCCAGCGCGCCGGTCCCGCAAACGCAGCAACCGCCCCACAAGCTCAGGGCGTTCCATTCGCGCATGCGGATTGGCAAGAACGCGGTTAAGCACGAGATAGTAACGGGTGGTGGTCATTCCCAGAGTCGCTATGGCCTCAGACTTGGTTCTCCCGCGGGTCCACCACGTTTCCTCCAAGTCCAGAACGGCGTTTTCGACGTCGGACAGCCTTGTGCCCTCCTCCAATGTTCCGCCTTTCTCGGATTCGCGCCTCCATCGCGATTGTGCCTCCAGCCGAAAGCGATCCTGCTTCCTCAGGCATCCTACCCCGCCCGGTCGGCGAGGATCTCTCGGTCAGCGAATCTCACACACAAGAAGGCTAGGCTGGTGCCATGACCCTGACAGACATCATCGACCCCGGATGGGCGCGCGAATTGGAACCCGTCGAACAGCGCATTCACGCAATGGGCGATTTCCTCCGGTCCGAGAACGCCGCGGGCCGCGGCTACCTCCCCGCAGGCGATCGAGTGCTGCGCGCCTTTTCATACCCGTTCGACGCCGTGCGCGTGCTGATCGTCGGGCAAGACCCCTACCCTACGCCCGGGCACCCCGTGGGACTGAGCTTTTCCGTCGACCCTTCAGTTCGCCCGATCCCCCGCTCCCTCGTCAACATTTACAAAGAGCTTCACGACGATCTGGGCATCTCCCCCGCCGACGACGGCGACCTCACCCCCTGGTGCGAGCAAGGAGTGATGCTTCTCAACAGGGTCTTGACCGTCCAGCCCGGCAAACCCGCCTCGCACAGGGGAAAGGGATGGGAAGAGGTGACGGCCCACGCCATCCGCAGACTCGCGGGGCGCGGCGGCCCCCTGGTCGCCATCCTGTGGGGCAGGCCGGCCCAAGAGCTCAAGCCTCTGCTGGGCGACGTGCCGACGATCGAGTCCCCGCACCCTTCCCCGCTTTCGGCGACTCGAGGCTTCTTCGGGTCGCGCCCTTTCTCACGAGCCAACGCCCTCCTCACCGACCTCGGCGGGCATCCCGTCGACTGGTCACTTCGATAGGCCAACTGGCCGCTTCGATAGGCCAACTGGCCGCTTCGACAGAGCCCCGCGCCCCGCTTGCCGCAGTGCATCAAATCGGGCGACAAGGCGAGGAGCAGACGCAGCGTACACATACGGTGCGAAGCCGGTTCCCCGGTAACAGTCGCGGCGAACTTCCGATCCGGCAAAAAGAGCGCCCCGGGCTGCCTGCCAAGCAGCCGGCCCTTCGGGGAAAGTCTGCGACGCAAAGCGGGCCCTTCCGTCGCTGACGACGAAAGGGCCCGGTTGCAAGACCGGCGCAAACCGACACCAATGAAGGCGACCGCCGGGGCCGCGAAAGGTTGCGGGCATCGCAGCCGTCTCCTCCGACGCGTTCCGCACCGGTGTCGGTTTGCCGAACCGGTGCGTGACTTCCGGCTCGTAATTCAATCTTAAACTAGGAAGCCGTGTAAACCCATACTGCGAGAGGCGGATTTCGTCACGATTTCCCCTCCGCCTCGGGCATTGCGAAGAAAGCGTACACAGTTTGAGCCTCCCGCAGCCCTATCGGAACAAGGGCGGACCCGAGAGATTGAGAGGCTGCGACCGCACACGAAATTGAGAGGCTGCGACCGCATGGGCTTCCCAAAGGACATAAGAAACGCAAGAAACTGTGAGCCACCTAAGGGACTCGAACCCTTGACCGTCCGCTTACAAGGCGGGTGCTCTACCAACTGAGCTAAGGTGGCGCGGGCGCTCCCCGAGCGAGCGCCCCTCTATCTTGCCAGATGCAGGCAGTTTGCCCAAGCCGAAACGGCGTGACCCGCAACGTAGGCGTCTGGCCGAAGTGCGCTCACGGCGACGCCGCGCGGGGACGTGCAAAGGCGGGGCGACGTCGAATGTCGCCCCGCCTTTATGCATCGACTCGGAGAACTGCAGGCCGGCCCCGTCCGGCTTGTCAGCCCTTCGGCGTCGCCGGTTCGGCGTCGGAGGCCTCGAGCTTGTGCCCGGCGACTTTTTCAAGTTCGGTCAGCAGCTTGCCCTCGGTCCAGTCTTCGAGCCTCTTGCCGTTGATCGTGACGGTCGGGGTGCCTTGGTGCCCGGCGTCGGCGAACTTCTTGGCCGCATGTTGGAGGAACGAAGCGTAGCGATTCTCGCTCAGGGCACTGTTGAGGCCTTTGAGCACGTTGTCGGGCACACCGACTTTCTTTGCGACGTCAAGCGCGACCTTCTTATGCTGCGACTCCGAGGGAATGCCCTTCTTCCGCGCGAAGATCGGGGCGGAGACGTCGGCGAAGTACTTCGTGTGGAAAGCGGCGTAGTATTGCGGAGCCTTTTCGGCGATGTAATAGTCGGCCTGGCTGGCTACGTCCGAGAACTTTTGCTGGAGGACCGACAGGGGAACGATCTCAAGGGTGATCTCGCCTTTGCCAGCGAGGTTCACAAGCTTGTTGCCGTATTCCTTCTCGAGGTCGTTGCAGTGGGTGCACGCGTAGTCGGAATAGATGCGAACCCTCGGTTTGTCGGCGTTCTTCGCACCCGCCCGAGTTGTGCCTTCGGAAGAGCCCTTCCCGACGGAGATGACGCCGTCGGCCGAAACGTTCGCGCTCGGACTTGCCTCCGGCTTCACCTCCTCCTTCTTCGTGCCGTTCCAGATGACGAAGGCGACGGCCGCGACGACGAGGATGACAGCAAAGGAGCTGCCCAACGCCACAAACAAGCGCGTGCGCCTGGCGCGTTTTGCCTCCGCCTGCTGGAGAAGGCGGGCTTTCTCGCGGGCCTGCTGCTGCCTCTGCTGCTTCGTCAGATAGGGCGAATTCATCCCCGGGGTGTTTCGTGAAGCCATGCGCACGATTGTAGGCGAGCATGCTGTGGAGAAACTAGTAAGCCCTCGTGATCGTTCTGTCACCGTTCGCTCGCGGGGGCCGCCGAAGACAGCCCCCGCCCAACCGGGCCGCTCCGCCTCTCAGCCGCGCTACTCCGTCTTGATGAAGGAGGGCGTGCCGTCGAGCGGCGTCCAATCGGGATACTGCCGAGCGGAGGAGTAGAGGACGCCGAGTGCAGTGAGAGCGACGAGGACCACACCCCAGAAGTACTTGTACGACCTGACCGGGGCAATCGCGGCCATGAGGCTGCGGGCGCCGAGCCTCGCGGGGGCGTTGAGGCCGTTGAACCACGCGACCGTCATCGCTATGACGACGGCGGCAAAAGTGCCGAGACGGGGCTCCGAGGGAACCGCGAGGCTCAAGCCCCACAGCGCAGCCCCGCCTAGGGCGACGCCGATGCCGACGCACACCGCCTGCTCGAAGACGGTCTTCAGGAATACGCCGGGCAGCCTCAGCGCCACGCCCCATTTCTCGCCCGAGAACTTGCCGCCGCGGGCTCGGCGTCGGGCGTTGAGGCTCCGGTAAGACGATCCGATCATCGCGAGCGCGAACGCCGCAAAGGCATATGCGCTTATCCCCGATATCGGGAATCGCACGGCGAAGGAGAGAATCGCGAGGGCTCCGAGGAACACGATGAGGCGGACGGTTGGCAACGGACGCATCCATTCCGGGGTTTCGCCCGGCGCGCCGGGCGCCTGCCCGCCAATGAACTCATTCCACATCGGCGGATTGAGGGAGCCGGGAGGCTGCGGCTGCGAGGGTGGAAGCCTGGCTTGCGCCTGCCCAAACTCTTGGCCGAGATTCCTGCGGCTCCCTAGCTCTTCGGGAAGCGGCGCGACGGGGACCGACGGCGGCATCTGGGGCGGCGGGGCCGCCATCGGGGGTTCAGCCGAGATGACCTCGGTCGGCGGCGTGGCTCGGGAGCCGGACCGAACATCGTCGCCGACGCCGAACCCCCCGGCGGGAAGGATTTCGGTCCGGCCTCCGCCGGACTCGCCGACGCCGAACCCCCCGGCAGGAAGAATCTCAGTCCGCCCTCCGCCGGACTCGCCCCCGGCAGGAAGAACCTCGGTCCGCCCTCCGCCGGACTCGCCGACGCCGAACCCCCCGGCAGGAAGAATTTCAGTCCGCCCTCCGCCGGACTCGCCGACGCCGAACCCCCCGGCGGGAAGAATTTCGGTCCGCCCTCCGCCGGATTCGCCGCCGGCCGGAAGAATCTCAGTCCGCCCCCCGCCGGGTCCTGGCGCTCCGAGGACTTCCGTTGCCTGCCCTCCCAGCTGAGCTCGCCGCATCCGCAGAGCGGTTTCCGGGCCCTCGTCCCACCCGCGGGCGTCGTCGCTCCGCCGGGCGCCATAGTCTGCGTCGCCGTATTCCTCGGACCCGGCGTCGTTCCCGAAAGCGCCGGAAGCTCGAAGCGCCTCGGCGGCGCCGTCGGGCCTCCCCGGATGCTGGCCAAGCACCTCGGTGGCGCCCTGCGGCGTCGCTCCCGGAGCGTTCCGCGAAGCGGTGTCGCCGACGCCTCGCGCGGCGGTCTCGCCCGTGACGAGTGGCTCGAAGGTGTCTCCCTCCCCCATTGCGGAGTCCGCGGCGGCGAGGCTTCCGACTCCCCCCATCACGCCGGCGATGCCGGCGAAGGCTGCGTGCGGCGCGGAAGAGTCGTCGTCGAACCGGCCGGTCTTGAGAACCTCGACGAGCTCGTCGATCCCGATCCGATCCTCGATGTCCGGCGCGAGAGCGCGCACGAAAGCGGCAGCCACCGGGCCCTGAATGCCGACGATGTCCGGCACCCCCTCGAAAACCCTTCGCATGATCGCCTGCGGATTGCCCTTGCCGAAGGGCGCCCGACCCGTAGCTGCGAAGGCGAGGACGGCGGCCAATGCCCACCAGTCCGCGCTTTCATCCGGGTTGGCGCCGTTGATGACGCGCGGATCGCAGTACCCGGGCGTGTGCGCAACCGAGCCGGGAACGGTCAGCCGCGAATCCTCATCGACCTGCGCGATTCCGAAATCGATGAGCACGGGCCCGTCCGGGCCCAGCATGACGTTGGACGGCTTGAGGTCTCGGTGGAGGACCCCCGCCTCGTGGATCGCCTCGACCGCCTGGCGGAGATGCTCGGCGAGTTCGACCAAGTCCTCCCCTTCGAACACTCCCGAATCGACGACGTCTTGCTCCAACGTCGGCCCATCTATGAGTTCCGTCACAATAAAAGCTTCGTCGGAGTCGGTCTCGGCGTCCAGGACTTCGGCGACGTAGCGGCCGCGCACCTTCTGGAGCATCGCGACTTCCCGGCGAAGGCGCTCCCTTCCCGAGTGGTCCACCACCAGGGCCGGATGCAATAGTTTGAGGGCGACACGGACCCCGGCGCCATCCTCCGCCTCGAAGACGGTGGACATGCCGCCCGCGCCGATTCGCTTGATAAGCCTGTATCCGCCGATGTTCATCTGCCTACGCACGCCTCTACGCTATCGAAGGACGCCCCCTGCGCGCTCGTTACGCTCCCTGAGCATGCTGTGCACGAATCGCCAAAAGGCAGATTTGCGTTGGGATTCCGCGATTCTGCGTTCTTCTGCACATGCCTCCCCAAAAAGCGGCACGCTCGGCGCATTTCTGTGTAATAATTTTCACGGGTGTTTTAAGCATCCGTGTCAGAGTCGACACTTTGGCACTCTTCACTCGGACCGTCCGGCACGTTCCTGCCGGTGAAGGGACCATTTGAATATGGCAACTGTGACCTTTAACGGGGCTACTCGCCTCTACCCGGGCTCGGAAAAGCCCGCAGTCGATCACCTCTCTCTGGACATCAACGACGGAGAATTCCTCGTTCTGGTCGGGCCTTCGGGGTGCGGCAAGTCCACCTCGCTGCGCATGCTCGCAGGCTTGGAGCAAGTGGACGACGGAACCGTCTACATCGGCGACGACGACGTCACCTACGTTCCGCCGAAGGACCGGGACATCGCCATGGTGTTCCAAAACTACGCCCTCTACCCCCACATGACCGTGGCGGACAATATGGGCTTCGCCCTCAAGATCCAAGGCGTGCCGCGCGAGAAGATTCGCGAACGCGTGGTCGACGCCGCCAAGATCCTCGACCTCGAGCCCTATCTCGACCGGAAGCCGAAGGCGCTCTCCGGCGGACAGCGCCAGCGCGTGGCGATGGGCCGCGCCATCGTGCGCGAACCTCGGGTCTTCCTCATGGACGAACCGCTGTCGAACCTGGACGCGAAGCTCCGCGTCCAGACCCGCACCCAAATCGCCTCCCTCCAAAAGCGGCTGGGAATCACCACCGTGTACGTGACCCACGATCAGACCGAGGCTCTGACGATGGGCGACCGGATCGCCGTGCTCAAGGACGGCCTGCTCCAGCAGGTGGGCATGCCGAATGAGATGTACTCCTCGCCCGCCAACGCCTTCGTCGCCGGATTCATCGGCTCCCCCGCCATGAACCTGGGGCGTTGGCGCCTCGTCGGCAACGCCGCCGTCTACGGCGATTCTTCCCTCCCTGTTCCGTCGAGCGTCGCTAACTCCGTCACCCGCGAAGACAACGGGCAGATCATCGTCGGCTTCCGACCCGAGGCCCTTTCGTGGAACTCGAACGACACGTACACGCCGGGCTCCGATGAGGGCGCCCCGCTGGGCAAGATACCGCTCAAGGTCACGCTCGTTGAGGAGCTCGGATCGGACGCTTATGTCTACGGCCACGTGGTCGGCGCCGATCGCGAAGTCGATAAGTTCGGCTCCGGCGACGGTTCGGACCTCGTGACGATTCGCATCGAACCTGATAGAGTTCCAGCTCCCGGGGAAGTGATCCTCGTGGAACCGAACCCGGATCGGATTCACTTCTTCTCCGCCAGCGGTGGCGAACGGATCAACTGATGGCGTTCGAGGCCGGGGCATGGAAGAACACGCCCCGGCCTTTGCCGTTTCGAGGCAGGGCCGCGGAAGGAGAGAAGACGTCTTCTCGCCCGTTGGGCGTACCCCATATTTACATAGAGGCACCTCAACAGACGAGGAGATCACGTAAAATATAACCAATACGCGCAAATATCATGGACAATTCAATTCAACAACTCAAACCGGTTCCAAAGAAGGAACGGGTATCGTCAAAGTCGACGAGACGCTCGAAGGCCTCAAAGAAAGCGAGGCCGGTGAGCTCCTCGCTGCGGATCACCGCGGCCAAGCCTGATGCGGCCCTCCTCGACCTTCCTTGGGACAAGCCGTTGAGCCGATGGCCGGACAGCATCGTGGCTGCGCTTCCTCAGGGAATTTCCCGCCACGTCGTGCGATTCGTCCACCTGGACGGGCGCATTCTGGCCATCAAGGAGATCGGCGATTCGGCGGCTCATCACGAGTACCAGATGCTGCGCATGCTTCAGCGGCTTGACGCGCCCTGCGTCGAGCCGGTAGCCGTCATCACCGGGAGGACGACCCGTTCGGGCCGCCCGCTCAATTCGGCCTTCGTTTCGGAGCATCTGCCGTACTCGCTTCCCTACCGCGCTTTGTTCGGCCAGTATCAGCGTCCGGAGACGGTCGACAGGCTCATCCGGGCCCTTTCGGTTCTGCTCGTGCGGCTTCACCTCCTCGGATTCTTCTGGGGCGACGTTTCCCTTTCCAATGCGCTCTTCCGGCGCGACGCCGGGGAATTCGCCGCGTACCTCGTCGACGCCGAAACGGGCGAGGTCTACGACGGGATCACCCAGGGCAAGCGGCTGTACGACATTGACGTGGCACGCACGAACATCATCGGCGAGCTCATGGATCTGCAGGCGGCGGGCCACCTTTCCGAGGATTACGACACGATCGACATCGGGAACCGGCTGGTCGCGCAGTACACGACCCTGTGGGACGCGCTCACCGGAGAGACCACGTTCTTCACGGACGAAAAGTGGCGGGTGAACGAGCACGTCAAGCGCTTGAACGAGCTGGGCTTCGACGTCGACGAGCTTCAAATCGTCGCCGACGAGGACGGCCGGAGGATTCGAATCCAGCCGAAGGTGGTGGACGCGGGGCACTTTTCGCGCAAGATCATCCGCCTGACCGGCATGGACGTTCAGGAGAACCAGGCGAGGCGGCTCATTCAGGACATCGAGCAGTACCGTGTGGCGGCGAACAAGAGCGTGTCGCTTCCGATCGCCGCGCACGACTGGATGACGAACGTGTTCGAGCCGATGATCGACGCGGTGCCGCGCGAGCTCAAGGGCAAGCTCGAGCCGGCCGAGCTGTTCCATCAGTTCCTCGACCACCGTTGGTACATCTCGGAGCAGGCGGGCCGCGACATCCCCATGGACGAGGCGATTGCGAGCTTCATCGACAACGTCTTGCGCCACCAACGCGACGAGCGCTCCTACATCGTGGTCAGCGGGGCGACGCCGATCACCAGCGCCAGCCCCATCACCGGCGACAGCCCGATCACCGGCGACAGCCCCATCACGGGAGACAGCGCTCCCTCCGTGGAATCGGGCGACGAGGATGAGTTCGACGACGAATTCGACGAAGACAAGTACGACTCGTAAACCGCGTTGCCCGGCCGAGCAGATGCTCTGGCCGAGCGGTTGAACGCAGCGGGGGCGGGACGGCCTAAAAGGCGGTCCCGCCCCCGCTTTAAGCAACTGGCAGCCTTATGCGACCGGAGGTTCTCTGCAGTTGGCCGCTTTATGCGACCGGCCTCCCCAATTCGAAGAGCGCGGGCGACCACCGGTCGAAGAGCCATCGGCCGGCGAGCGAGCTCCTCCGACTCGGATCGGAGGCCCTTCGGCCTTGCCAGGCGAGCCGAAGCCAGCCGGGCCCGGCGAACCGGCCCGCGGCTATGAGCTCTTCAGCTCGGCGAGGACGATCTCGGCCAGCTGGATGGCGTTGAGGGCCGCTCCCTTGCGCAGGTTGTCGCCCACGATGAACATGGCCAGGCCGCGGCCGTCGGGCACCGACTGGTCGGTGCGGATCCGACCCACATAGCAGGGGTCCGTGCCGGCTGCGCGCAGCGGCGTCGGCACGTCGTCGAGTTCTACCCCGGGGGCGTCCGCGAGGATCGCCCTGGCTTCGTCGGGCGTCACAGGATTGGCGAACTCGGCGTTGACGGCCAGGCCGTGGCCCGAGAACACTGGGACGCGCACGCATGTGCCAGAGACGGCCAGATCCGGCGCCTCGAGGATTTTGCGCGATTCGTTGCGGAGCTTTTGCTCCTCGTCGGTCTCCTCGGACCCGTCGTCGACGATCTTGCCGGCGAGCGCCACCACGTCGAAGGCGATGGGCGCGACATAAACGGAGGGCTCGGGAAGGTCCACCGCCGATCCGTCGACGGCGAGCTTGGCGACGTCCTGCTCGACCGCCGAGCGAACCTGCCCTTCGAGTTCTTTGACTCCGGCGAGCCCTGAGCCGGAGACGGCCTGGTAGGAGGAGACCACGAGGCGGGTCAGCCCGTACCGGTCGTGAAGGGGCTTGAGCACCGGCATCGCGGCCATCGTGGTGCAATTGGGGTTGGCGACGATCCCCTTCGGGCGGTCCTTGATCGCGTGGGGGTTGACCTCGGAGACGACGAGCGGCACGTCGGGGTCCTTGCGCCACGCCGAGGAGTTGTCGACCACCACTGCGCCGGCGGCCGCGAATTTCGGGGCGTATTCGAGGGAGGCGCCGCCGCCCGCGGAGAACACGGCGACGTCGATCCCGGAAAGGTCGGCGGTCGCCACGTCCTCGACCACGACGTCTTTGCCCCGGAAGGGGAGCACTTTGCCCGCGGATCGGGCCGAGGCGAAGAAGCGGACGTCGTCGACGTCGACGTTCCTCTCCTCGAGAAGCGTGCGCATGACGCGACCGACTTGTCCGGTCGCTCCAACGACTGCGAGGGTTGTCATCTTCCAGTACCTCCGTATACGACGGCCTCGGACTCGCTGTCGAGGCCGAATGCTGTGTGGACTGAGCGAGCGGCCTCGTCGAGGCGCTCGGGGTCGACGACCACGGAGATTCGAATCTCCGAGGTGGCGATCATGTCGGCGTTGATGCCCAGGTCTCCCAGCGTGGCGAAAAGCTTGGCCGAAATGCCCGAGTGGGACCGCATCCCGGCGCCCACGACGGACAGGATGCCGATGTCTTCAGCCACTCGGATCTCGCCGAAGCCGAGCTCCCCGCGATGGCTCCTCAGCGCCTCGACCACTGCGGCGACCTCCGCCTTGGGGAGGGTGAAGCTCAGGTTCGAGACGTCGGGCGCCGCGACGGCCGTGTTTTGGACGATCATGTCGATGTTCCCGTCGATTCCGGCCACGATGGCGAAGATCTTCGACGCCATTCCGGGAACGTTGGGCACGCGCGTGATCGTGACCTTCCCTTGGGAGCGGTCGTGGGCGACGCCGGCGACGACGGGCGCTTCCAGGGCTTTGTCTTTCATAGTTTTCTCGTCCACGATCCAGGTGCCTTCCTTGTTTGAGAATGACGATCGCACGTGCACGGGCACGTTGAACTTTCGGGCGAATTCGACGGCTCGCAGGTGAAGGACCTTCGCGCCGTGGGCGGCCAGTTCGAGGGTTTCCTCGTGGGTCATGTAGGGCAGCTGCCTGGCCGCGGGGACGATTCGCGGGTCCGCGGAGAACACGCCGTCGACGTCGGTGTAGATCTCGCACACGTCCGCGCGCAGGGCTGCGGCGAGCGCGACGGCCGTGGTGTCGGACCCTCCGCGCCCGAGGGTGGTGACGTCGTTGCGGTCGTTGACCCCCTGGAATCCGGCGACGATCGCGACGGCGCCGGATTTGATCGTTCGTGCGATTCGCTCCGGGACGACGCCGACGATTGAGGCCTTGCCGTAGTGGGCGTCGGTGCGCAGGCCCGCCTGCTGGCCGGTGAAGGCGTGGGCGCCGACCCCCAGCGAGTTGACCGCCATCGACAGGAGCGCCATGGAGATGCGTTCGCCCGCCGTCAGCAGGATGTCCATCTCGCGGGCGGGAGCGTCCGGCGCGATCTCGTTGGCGAGGTCGATGAGCTCGTCGGTGGTGTCACCCATCGCGGAGACGACCACGACGACGTCGTTCCCCGCGTTCTTCGTGTCGACTATCCTCTGTGCGACGCGTTTGACGCTGGCCGCGTCCGAAACGGACGAGCCGCCGAACTTCTGCACGATTAAAGCCACGTGTTACTCCTTCAGTCTCCGTTATGTTAGCTGCGCGCAGCCGCGGGCCTGCTACGGATTCTCAAATTTGAACGCGGGCATTCGTCACACTATTGCCTTCGTCTCGGTGCCTTCGCGCCTTTCGTCCCCTGGGGGCGCGCCGTTTAATGCCCCGGCGACGCCGGGCCGGGCCCCGCTTCAGCGGGCGACGTCGGAGCGGGCGCAGCTTCCGCAGGCGAGGCCAAGCCTGACGCCGGACCGGCGTCCGCGGTGGGGCTGCCGTGCGAGGCCTGGGCCGACGACGAGCCCCGCGCCGTCGGGGAGCTCTGTGCCGACAGGGAGTCCTGTGCCATTGACGAGCCCTGTGCCGTCGGAGAGTCCTGCGCCATTGACGAGCCCTGTGCCATCGACGAGCCCTGTGCCGACGTCGAATCCGGCGCTCCGGGCGTGGCCTGGGCGAGGATCCGCTGTCTTCCTTCGAAGGCTCGGGAGAGCGTGATCTCGTCGGCGTATTCTAGGTCTCCGCCCACGGGCAGGCCGGAGGCGAGTCTGGAGACGGCCACTCCGATCGACGAAAGGATGCGGATGAGATACGCGGCCGTCGCCTCGCCCTCGATGTTGGGGTCGGTGGCGATGATGACTTCGGCGACGGCGCCGTCGCTCAGCCGCGAGATGAGTTCGCGGATGCGCAGGTCGTCCGGCCCCACCCCTTGGATTGGATTGATCGATCCGCCGAGCACGTGGTAGCGCCCGCGGTATTCGCGGGTTCTCTCGATGGCGACGATGTCTTTCGACTCTTCGACCACGCATATGACCGAGTCCATTCGGCGCGGGTCGGTGCAGATCGAGCACACTTCGGCCTCCGTGACGTTTCCGCATATTTCGCAGAACCGCACCTTCTCCTTCACGCGCAGCAGCGCGGAGGCCAGGGCTTTGACCTCCTCAGGGTCCTCGGCCAAGACGTGGAAGGCTATGCGCTGTGCGCTCTTCGGCCCGACGCCGGGCAATCGACCCAGTTCGTCGATGAGCTCCTGAACGGCGCCGTCGTACACTCCAGCCATCAGTTCCCTCCGTCAGTGCGGGCTATTTCTTCGATGATCGTGCCGTCGAACGTCGAGAGGACGACGTCGAGGCCGACCAGCTTCGATTGGGAGATCGTGGGGTCGGACTGGCTGACGTCGCTTTCGCCGTCGTCGACCGCGGCGCTTTCGACTCGCGGTTTCTGCCGCCCTTGCCCGTGCGCGGCCATGATCCGTTCCGAGATTGACGCCGCCCCGCGCGGCGCGGCTCCGCCGCTTCGAGGACGCTGCGGAACGGGCATGCGCTGCTCTGGACGTCTCGCGCGTTCGCCCGATCCCGCCTGCTCCTCGGCGCTTCGCGGGCGCTGCGGCGTCGGCATGCGCTGCTCGTAGAAGGGAACGTCGTCGAATTCGGACGGCGAGGCGGCGCCAGCCTGGGACGAGCCCGGACCAGGCGGCGATGGACTCGGACCGGACGGCGATGGACTCGGACCAGACGGCGACGAACTCGAACCAGACGACGACGGAGAGGAGCCTCCCGCAGACGAGGCTGCGCTGGACGCCGAGGAGGCTGCGTCGGCGGAAGACGAAACCGATCCAGGCGGGGAGGCAGCGCCCGAAGCGGGCGCTGCCTTCTTGACGTCGCGGACATCGCCGTCGAGCAATTGAGCGAGAACTCCGGCCGGGTCGTCGCTCCCTCGAACGTCGGCCGCAGCGGCGCCGCCGAAGAACTGCGGCTCGGGAACGGGGAAATACGGGTCCGGTTCGTCGTCGAGCTCGACCGGCTCGGGCAGGCCTCCGAAGTCGTCGCTTCCCCGGAAGGTTTTGGCGCGCGCCGGAGGGGCGGGGTCGGCGCGCGCCACTGGGTCGAGCTCGGCGCGCGCCGCGGGGACAGGTTCGCCGGTCGCCGTCGAGCCAGACCCTCGGTACGCGGTTGGAGCGGTTTTGGGGTGCGCCGGAGGGGCAGGCCGGCCGTGCGGCGTGGACGCAACATCGGCGTCGTCCCCGGCCCCGCCTTCGGGGTTTTCTGGCCGGAGCGCTCGCGCGTCAGGCGTGTCTGGACCTGGGATCTCTTCGTCTGCGTGCGGATCCGACGCCGCTTCGGGCATGGGCGACCCGGGCGTGCCTTCCTCGGACGCCGACGCTTTGCCGCCAGACGAAGACTCGTGGCCTTCATGGCTCGAGGCGTCCGCCGGACGCCCGGAAGTGCGTGCCGCCTGCTCGGACTCAAGCTCTCGGAGCGCGGACGCAAGCTGATCTCTGGTCGGCCGAGGGCCTTCGGGAATCTCGACTCGATCGGAAGAGAGAACCAGGCCGCGCTCCTCCATGTCCGGCGAGGGCCGCCACTCGCCTTCGCTCGGCTGCGCCTTTTCAGCGCCCCGTTCCGTTTCCGCCGCTCGCGGCGCCGGTTTCCGCGTTTTCCGATCCGTTTGGCCGTCCGGACTCCGCGTCTCCGAGAAAGCCGGAGTCTCCGGTTCCGGCGGTTCGTCCGGCTCGGACCGGGGCTGACTTTGCGGAACCGCGGACGCCGGCTGAGGAAGGGCCTGCGGCGCAGACTGCGGCGACGGGGCATGCGGTGCTGCGGGCTGCGGCGGCGGGGCTTGGGGCGCTGGACGGCGGGCCTGTTCCGGTCGCCCCGCCCGGCTACGGGCGGGAGGCGCTTTTGGGGCTGCATCACCGCCCACGAGGCCGCGTACTCGCAGGTTCAACCCCAGAACGTCGTGGAGGGCCGAAGCCACGCGGCGCGCATGATCGCGATCGTTGAAGGTCGTGGCGAGCCCCGCCGTGCGGAACTGGAGCCCGAGCACCCCGTCTCGGATTCCGGCGACCATCGCGTTGCGTTCGTCGATGAGAGCGGCCGTCGATTTCGACGACCGGGCGACGGCGGCCGCAACCTCGGCCCAGCGCTGACGGACGATCGCCGCGTCGCCGCTCGCAGATTGCACGCCCTCGCGTGAGGCGTCGGCGCTCTCGCGCACGGGCGGGACGCCGCTTTCCGCTCCCGTCTTTCTTTCTTGCGCAGTCGCTTCGTTCCCGCCCGCGGCCGCCTCAGCCGCGGCCGCAGGTTTGTTCGCAGCCGCGGAACCGTTCCGGCCCGCTGCGCGCGGTTCGTCGCGTTGCGGAGCCCGCGAGCGCGTCGGCTCGTCCGGGCCGTCGTCAGCGCCCGCCGCCCACGTCGGCGAGATTCCGCGGCCGGAGAACGGCCCCGATCCCCCGCGCTGCGGCGTCGGCTGCCGCTGGGCTGAAGCCGGCCGAGCCGGCGGACCCGCGGGCCTCCGGGCTTCATCGGCGTCGCCGTCGAATCGCGCACCCGCGTGTCTGTCCGCCTCGCCGCCTCCCTTCGGGCGCGGGGTCCGGCTCGCGCCAGGGCCTCCGTCCCGGGAGCCCCCGCCGCGACTGTCTCCGTCGTCGGAGCCCACAGAGCCGCCCGCACGGGCTCCCGCGGTGCGACGTCCCTCGCCTGCCTGGGCGACGCGGGCATTCGTCCCAAGTCCGTTGCCGCTGGAGCCGGCCGCGCGCCCCTCGGCACGCCCTCCTTCGCTCCCCGCCGCGGCCGAAGCGTCGGGCGACTCGGGGCCGGGAAGGAGGAGGCGCGCGCACAGGAGTTCGAGCTGGAGTCGCGGCGAGGTAGCCCCGACCATCCCGCTGAGCGCCTCGTTCGTCAGGTCGGCCGAGCGGGACGCCCCCCGCGCCCCGAGATGCTCGGCCTGGTTGACCATGCGCTGATACTGGTCGCGGGGAACGGAGACGAGGGCGTCGTCGGCCCCCTCTCCCGCCAGAGCGATGACGATGAGGTCGCGGAGCCGCTGGAGCATGTCCTCGACGAAACGCCTCGGGTCGTGCCCCGATTGGACCACCCGCTCGACAACCGCGAAGAGGGTCGATCCGTCCCTCGCGGCTATGGCTTCGACCGCGTCGTCCAAAAGGGAGCCGTCGGTGTATCCGAGCAGGGCGATGGCATGGGCGTAGTCGAGCTCTCCGCCCTCGCTTCCGCCCATGAGCTGGTCGAGCACCGAAAGCGAATCGCGCACCGACCCCCCGCCCGCGCGCACGACGAGGGGCAGCACGCCCCCGCCGACCTCGATTCCCTCCTCGGCGCAGATGCCCGCCATGTAATTTTCAAGGGTCTCCGGCGGGACGAGCCGGAAAGGATAGTGGTGGGTGCGCGAGCGGATCGTCCCGATGACCTTTTCGGGCTCCGTCGTGGCAAATACGAACTTGACGTGCGGCGGCGGCTCCTCCACGAGTTTGAGGAGCGCGTTGAACCCCTGATTCGAGACCATGTGCGCCTCGTCGATGATGAAGATCTTGTACCTGTCGCGCGCGGGGGCGAAAGCGGCGCGTTCGATGAGCTCGCGGGCGTCATCGACGCCGCCGTGGCTCGCCGCGTCCATTTCGACGACGTCGAGGCTTCCCCCTCCCCCCAGCGACAGCTCGCGGCACGACTCGCAGACCCCGCAGGGCGTGTCCGTCGGCGCTTCGGCGCAGTTGAGGCACCTGGCCAGGATGCGGGCCGACGTCGTCTTGCCGCATCCGCGGGGCCCCGAGAAGAGGTACGCGTGGGCCGTTCGATCGGCGCGCAGCGCGGCCATGATCGGCCTCGTCACGTGTTCTTGGCCGATGACCTCCTGAAAGGTCTGCGGACGGTAGCGTCGGTACAGTGCCATGCTCACGGCATAAGTCTACGGGCGCCCTCCGACATTTCGTGGAGCGTTCTTCCCAAGCTGACGCCCGGCCGGTCTGCGTCTGCCCGCGCCGCCCGGCAGACCGAAGGCGCCACGCCCTCTCAAAGAAAGTGTGGCGCCCTGCGCATGCGTATGGTCGTCGACGCCCGCATGCGGCAAGATTGTAATCAGCCACAACACGGGTTCATCGACCATCGGAGGGACACAATGAGGATCCGCAGCATCATGGCCTTGGCCTTAGCTTCACTGTGCGCGGCGTCAGGCTGCGGTCTTCAGGCCACTTTGAACTCGGAGCCCGCCCCTTCGCCGTCGACCACGGACGACGGCCCGAAGATGAAAGTCGAGGACAGAGGCAACAGGAAGGCCAGGCAGAGGAGCTTCGACCTGCCGCAAGACGGCAAGCCCGTGAGGATCGACGGCGGCACGGACATTCCGCCGGGAAGGTACGGAATCTTCGTCAGCGGCAGCCCCCAGGAGCCGATCAACGTTTTGGACTCCCGCCCGGACGTCTCCGAGGCCCGGCCCTTCTACTCGCAGAACTTCGAAATACCTCAGACGGCGGTGTCCGCGCCGAACGTGGCGGCCTACACCTTGGACGTCTCCGAAGACGAACGCATCACCGTGAACGTCAAGGGCGGGGCCAAGCTGCTGTTCAGACCTCAGATGACCTCCAAGCGCGACGGCATCGCCTTCCCCGGCGAATGGGTGGCAGGCGTCGATTTTCCCGCGGGAAGCTACAAGATCAAGGCCTCCTCCCCCTCCATGACGAGGATCTACAAGGCCGACGGCTCGCGCACGTTCCGCGGGGTGCTGGGGCGCAAGGACGAAGCCCCCGTCAGGCAGAGATTCGACGACGGCGACGTCCTCGCCTACAACCCGATCGCGGGGGACCCGAGCTCCGCGCCGACGGCGAATATCACACTCGCCAAGGCCTCGGATGCGACGGCGTCGCCCTCCTCGCTCGGCTGGAAGGACACCGCGCCCAAGAGGGCGGGAGGCTCGGCGATCCCGCTCAACTCAAAGGACACCTACCAAGTGGGCAATCGGATCCCGCCCGGCTATTACAAGATCCAGGTGGTTGCGCCTGAGCAGCTGGCCAGCCTGACGTTCACGATGCACAAGGACAGAAGCCAGGCGCTGGGAAGGATCCTCGTGGAGAACTCGGACCGCTCGGCTATCCCCCGCGAGAACCTTGCGGACGTCCATCTGGTGAGCGGGCAGAGCGTGAACGTCGACGCGAAGGCTCTAAACGCCGGCGCCAGCTATCACCAGCAGGGCAGGGGCGAGCCGGTGCTTCAGCTCGTGCCCGCGGACAAGCCGAAGGCCGACGTCGCAAAGCTGACGCGCTCCTCGCTGCTGGTCGGCAGCGACGTGCCGGAGGGAACCTACGAGGTGACCGTGACGGAGCGGGGGTATTACGACGTCATGGTCTCCAACTCCGCTGAGATCACCTACTGGTTCACTAACATCGGCCGCACCCGCAACGAGAACACCGCGACGATCGAACTGCGCAAGGGCGAGTTCATCACGACCGACACCAACAGCTACGTCCAGCTCGTAAAGGTGAAGTGAGGCGAGGGCCCGAGGGACGCATCGGGTTTCGCTCCGCTTGAAGCGCCGCCAGACCTCCGAGTCTCAACGCCCTGCACGGCAGCGCGGTTCCCGTTCAGGTCAATCGCCTCTCCGCATTGGACGGCATCCTGCCCGGGTCTCTTCGCTTCTCCGGATTGCCTGTGCGCCCGCTCAAGACCCAGTCGCCCCCTGCATTGGGCGAAACAAAGGACTCCCCACGCACCCGCCAGAGCCCGCATACCCTTGCTGCCTTCCAGCCCTGGGGGAGTTTTGCGAGGTGACGCCGCATGAGGAGCCGCGCCCAAGTCTACGGCACAACCGACATCCGCGCCAACGGGAAAGACGCCGGTGCGGCGACGGGCCGCGCCGGGGCAACAAACCGCGCCTGGGCAACGGATCACCCCGGGGCGACGAACCGCGCCGACCTGGGCAATGCGCAGACGCGGCAGCCGACCGCACATCGACGCCGTTCCAGGCGTCAGAGCATCGACCGGCTTTCAGCGCAGCAGCCAGACACCAATGCGACAACCAGAAATCGACAACGAGCCCATTCCTCAATGCGGAACCCGTTATAACGCTAGGCGCTGCGGGGTGCGTTCGAGGTCACGTCGATGATTCGGCGCATGTCCAGAATTTCGGCTATGCTTGTGGGGCGTATTGCGCGCCAGGAGGATTCGCCTAGTGGCCTATGGCGCACGCTTGGAAAGCGTGTTGGGTGCAAGCCCTCGGGGGTTCGAATCCCCCATCCTCCGCCGTTTCTGTTTGACTCACGACGAGGTCACGAGCACCGCCCGAACGCATAAGCCACGGCGAATCACATCTATCGCCTATTCAATCCCCTCGATTTTTCGTCTCGTCGCCTTATTCGCAGTTCGACAGCTGAATTTCTCATCTTCACCGTTCAGAACGGCAGCGAGAGAATTGAGGTACGCCGCAAGGGTGAGACGATCTGGCTGACTCAACGGCTGATGGCCGAGCTGTTCAACGCTGACGTGCGTACCACCCAGTTTTGCCAATAGGCCACCAACACGCTTCGAGACTTCATGATCAGCTAGAAATAATGGTCGATCTCATACTAATCATAATTTCCAACGAACATTGAACTTCACAAACTCAAGATTGAATTTAAATCTTATATAAACGTACGTTAGATAGCGCAATACCATCCAAAGTCTGGTTGGTTTCAACTAAAGTATAAACAATCTTAACCAACCAAACGAGGCAGCGATTTATGCTTTATTCAAATCCACTTCGATTTTTGCCTCTTTCAGCTCTCTATATAAACCAAACTTCCAACCTTGGTCCAGCTGAATGTAAACAACACCACCGAAGTCACTAGGAATTTCAACGTTTGATTCGTAAAGAACCGCCACTTTTTCCCTCCCAAGCAAACCGATAAAATATCCAAGTTCGAAGATGACATTCTGCCGCGCTCGCGGCCGTGGTTCGCCTTCCGAGGCGCGTAAACGACCCTCGTCATCACCAGACATAATAACAACTGCAAAACAAGCAGTTTCCGCTTCTCGCTGAAATTTCCCTAATAGATCCAGGCCTTGATTTGGTTGGTCACTGAGGATGATTGGCTTACAGTTAGTACATCGCTCAATGAACTGCTGTACCTCCAATCGCAGTGCCTTGTCTCGCCCATGAACAACAAAAATCGCATTACTAGAAAGACAGTTAGATGAAGACCGACCGGGAGGAGTTTGCAGTTCATCCGGCTCGGTCAAGAACTCAACACGGTTGTTGTAGCTTTTCAGTTTCCGGAGCCGTTCCGACACCTCTTGATTAAGCGCTTCCCACAAAGCACTCTGTTTCTCAAAACTCAAATCATTGACTCCTTGCAACATTGCTGAAGTGATAGGCCCGGACAGCGTTGCCTTAAAATCCTGAGCGGGGGTCAGCTCAAGCCTCGACTTACCCTTAACGATAAATACTTGGTTAAGTACGAATTCCGTCTCATCGACCCATGTCCGCCATTCATTCCAGACATCGCTAAGAGACTGGACTTGGCTGGCAATTTGCTCCTGAAGCTGCGTGCCGACGTGAATTTGATGATCAAGTCGAGTCGAAGCTTCGGTTTTAGAGGTGAAAAGTTCCATCTTTGACATAGGCTGATTTTCCCACCATCGCGGTGAAAAGTCGATTTAGGGCGGTAGACTCGTTTGCCTTCCTAGACACCTTAGACAGACCCCTGGACTTCGGACCTTGCCCCTATAGTGGTGATATTAGGCTGTGAATTTAGCAGTGGTTGTGTTTCGAAGATTGTTGGAGTTGGCGGCCGTAAAACAAGCAATGTGTGCGGATAGTGTGGCAGGCGATCCAAGCAACGGACCTAAAGCATCAGCGCCGTGCCCACACACAACTTCGAAGACCGTCGCGTCTCAATCGCTTAGAAAAGGCGCAATCACAAACCAAGGCATGTCCCGAACCTTCAGGCATTCATGAGTACCTCAGTCGTCCAAGCAGACTAAGCCGCGTACCGCATCAACACACGCTTCGACAGCACGAGGCCGTGCACAGCCAGCAGCCCAGGTCCTCAGTCGGGTGGTCCGCATCTCATCAGCGACATGAGCCGTACGCAGCCATCCGTGCACGCCTCAGGAGCGCAAGCCGCGCATGCCCGCCAGGGCACCGTCAGCCAGACAAGTCGCACAGTCGCCCCGGGCGTCTCAGCCGCACAGCCGCACAAGCCGAGCCGCCCGGGGTCAGCTGCCTCAGCTGCTCAGGCGGTGCCAGCCGGAGCCCGAGTTCTCCCTCGGGTCAGCGGCCCTCTTCGGCGTGTAGTCGAAGCCGTGGACCTTGACCGTGATGGGCTTGGTCTCCCTGTGCAGGAGCCTCTCGTCGTCGTCCTTGTTCCCGGTCTGCGGCCACGAGCACCAGGCGTTCAGGTGCATGCGCGTGGTCGCCGTCGGCGCGGGGACGTTCTCGGTGCGGCTCCCCTCCCGCAGAAGGCGGGTGCGGTTGCCGTCCCACAGACGCCAGGTGACCTTCCCGGGCTCCCACTTGACGTCCATGTGATAGGTGCGCGTGGCCTCGGGCATCACGTAGGGGCCAATCTCAAACGCCTTGCTGTCGCTGTCCCTGTAATACGTGAACTTGGCCCGCATCTTATTGTCTTTCTCGTGCCACCGCGAAGTCTCGATGAGGTCGACTTCGCTATTGCCTTTCGTGGCATTCGAACCCCAGTCATATGTGAAAGCGCCGAATACTGAATGTTCATCGAATTCACGAACGTTTGACGTGAAAGAAAGACTGTAGTCTCCGTAGCCGACCGCGTCGGCGCTGACGATCTCCGAACCGGTCATCAAGCGCTTTCCGCGGTTGTAGTTGAGCTTCAAAACCAGATCATTGCCCGAAACGGACGCGTTGTCCTTGGACCATTCATCGGTCCGCATCGGACCGCCGTCGTTCCAAGCGCTGTCACGAACGTACCAGTCGCGCCCGGCCCACCTGAGCGTGGGCGCCTTCCCGTACGGGGGCTCGCCGTTTTCCGCGGGCCGCACCTGAGTTTGGGCGGAGTCGGCAGCGGCGCTCGCGGGGCCGCCCGGAAAGACCATGGATGCTGCGCAGACTGCGGCAGCCAGTGCGATATACCTTCTCTTCATATATTTCTCCTTTGCCGTGTGAGGATATGCAACGTCGGGGAGCTAGTCGAAATGCGCGTTCTTTCGCTTCTCATCTTCCATTCCCGCACCTCAATTATCCCTTTTCACAACCCTGCAAGAAAGGGGAGTTCATCCCGAATTTTAACGGTGGCCTTCGTTTAGAATTGTAAACTTATTAATAAGTCATTTTGATTTAAAACAACACTATCGAATGTAAATTTTGCCGAACAATGTGCGACGAAGTTTGGTAGTGAGACTCGGACCACCCGACGCCTTGCATGACCTGCCGCGAAAAACCCCGGGCCCGGCGCGACGCTTCGGCGCAACGCGCTTTCGGCGCAACGCGCTTTCGACGCAACGCTTCCGCGGGACCGTCTTTCGACGCCGCGCTTCGGCACGATCGGCTTTCGGCACAGCCTTCGGGCACGGATCTCGACACTTCGGGCACAGATCTCGACACGACGCCCTCAGAGGCTCACGGCTCTCAGAGTCCGGCGAGGCCCCTCTCGGCCATCGGCACGTTGGATTCCCCCAGCCGGATCCGCCAGGCGTCGAAGTCGGCGTCGTCGGCGACGACCCAGCGAGAACGGAGTCGCCCGCCGTCGTTGACGACGCCGACGAAGAGGGCCGTCCACCTCGGGTGCGACAAGCGCTCGAGCCCCGCACGCCACCGGGCGAGCACGCGATTGAGGTCCTCGACCGCCTCGGCGGGCATCCACCCTTCGAAGCCGCGTCCGTCCCAAATCAGGAGGGTGTAGGTCTGGATTCCGGGGAGAGCGCCGTCCGCGTTGGCCACGAGCGCGACCTTCGCCCAATCCCACACGACGCTCGCCGCTGCGGCCGCGAGGACATCCACGACCTGGGCGGCAAAGGGCTCGCCTGCCTTGCGCGCTTCGAGGCCGCGGCCACGCTCTCTGAGGCTGCCGCCGGGGATTTGGGGAGCGCGTTCCAAGGTCATTGGACCTCCTTTCGTCGGGGCCGCCCACTTGGGCGGCCTTTCCCAGTCGAGGCAGCAGGCGCGCGGAGGCGCAGCGACAAGCGCAGCCGCGAGTCGCCGCAGCACGCGGACGCCCGTACAAGACTCACAGGCGCCTTGAACAACGCCTCCGAAGGCAGACTGCGAGGCACGCCGATGCGCGGCGGCCAAATGAGTCGCAGGCACGAGCGGCGCAAATCGCAGGCGCCGGCGAAGCAGGTCCCGAACAGAAGCAGATCCCGAACACGAGCGCCCCGAATACTGAATATGAGCGAAGCAAGTCCCGGCAACGAGAGGAGCCGCAGGCGCAGGCCTCTAAAGTCGGCACTCCGTGCGTGAAGGCGTGCCAACTGCATAATACCCTGCCCCGCCCTCAATTCTTTCGATGCGCGCAACCGAGTCCAATACACCTATGACATACACCACTTTCTTGATTGCGGCCGCCGCCGACGTCGTTCACGCGGCCCCTGCGGACGTCGGCGCGTGAGGGAGCAAGGCTCCCGGGGCGCCGAACGACAACGGATGGCGACGTCGTCGTACCTCCCCCGCACGACGCGCCCACACGCCAAACGGTTGAGGCGCAACACTGGGAAACAAGCGCGCCGACATCGGAAGACCAGGCAGTCGGGAACCGAGGGGGTCTCATCTTACTCCCACAGGGGCGCGGCCTTTTCACGACGCCGTCCTCAAGTTCGCTGCACAATGCTATCGTATTTGCGGCTTGACCCATTGTGGTACTCAAGTCCGATTTCTTTCGGTTTCCAAGGCGGCCTCGGGCATGGCGCGCCTCTCAGAAATGAGCTTAGGTTCACCCACAATTTAAGGTAGGGTAGATGGCAAGAAAAGTAGTTGCGCTTACGCGCGCAGCCGGCATGCGACGGCGGTGTTTCACGCACCACACGCGACAGCTGCGTTTCAGGCGCACTGGCCTGCCGCTTGAGATCCGCGGGGGCGTTTAGCCAACTGAATCAGTCAACCGAATCCACACCAGCCAAGCGAAAGAACGATCCTATGACCACACCCGACATCCCTCGGAGCGAGATAGCGAACGCGCTTGAGTTTCGCCACGCTTGCAAGGCGTTCGACGCGAGCAGGAAGATACCCGACCCCGACGTCGAACTCATCGTGGACGCGATTCGCCTCGCCCCCAGCTCCTACGGCTTCGAACCGTGGAACGTCATTATCGCCCAGAGCGAGGACCTGAGGAACGCAGTCAAGGCATTCGCGGGGAACAACGCCGCACGCTTCGACGCCAGCCACTTCCTCATCTTCACCGCAAAGACGGGCTTGCAGATCACTCGCAAGGGCGGCCACATCGACCACATCCTGCGGGACGTCCGCGGCCTTGACGACGACGAAGCGGACGACTTCAAGGCATTCTGGACCAAGTGGGCCGAGCGGGACTTCAAGCTGATAACGGCCGACGTCGTGCATCAGTGGGCCGCGCGCCAGGCGTACATCGCGCTCGGCGGGGCGATGCTGGCAGCCGCGGAGCGGGGAATCGACTCCTGCCCGATCGAGGGGTTCTCGATCGACGGAGTGCGCGAGATCCTGACCGAGCGGGGCCTTATTGACCCCACGGACTCCTCGCCGGTGGTCATGCTCGCTCTGGGGTACCGAGCCGGCGGCCAGCCGGCGCATTCGAGGCGCGACCTCGAAGAGATCGTCCGCTGGGCCTGACGCGGCGGGACGCGCGCCGCCGCGGAACCGGGCCCGCACCCGGCCGGAGCCGTCGCGCACAAACCCAAACCGAGAGCCGTCCGCCGCAGGCGGATCGGGAACTCAAAGTCACGCAAACCGAAGGAGGCCAATCAGCCGATAAGCGGCCAGCACATAAAGGGGGCCCGGGAGAACCCCCACACGAATTCCCCCGGGCCCGGTTTCACGCCCTCGTAGACGTGGATGGCGGTCGTGGTGACTAATCAGCTTCGCGCAAAGCCGATGTACTTCCAGGACCAACCGAATGTGGCGGTGGTGGACTTCACCGCCACAGGTGACGACCTTCGACGCACCCCGAACGTCGCCACCAGTCTTTATAACGTTTCGATAACATGAGCGTAGGCGGAGAAGTTCAACTATGCACGCCGAAAGCATGGGTCTTCCAACCCATCTTGCCCAACTTGACATTCGCTTTCGTCACAGCTTTCACATCGTGCACTCCCCCGCACAACCTTCGCCCCTTTCGCGCCGTTGCGACCAATCGGTGCCGTGACGCCGTTTTCAAGGCGTTCCCATCGTGGCGGCGACCGTCGGCCGTCGAACCGCAAAGAAACGAAACCTGTTACCCACCCCACGACAATCAACTTAACGACTTCGTTAGTTGCATCCGTCACACCGCCTGCGTCGGGCGGTGTTCGCGTGAAGTGTCTCTTCAGGGCGCTCACACGAGACTCCCACGCAACCCCTCTTGCGGGGATCACGCAATGCCCCTTGTGGAGCTCTGGCACTGTCTCGCACCGCCCCCTTGCGAAGCTCTCACACTGACCTCACCCTGCCTCCCCCTTGCGAAGCTCTCACACTGACCTCACCCTGCCTCCCCCTTGCGGAGCTCTCACACTGCCGCCGGTCCCGTCTGACTCGGAGAGCCAGTCGCGCCTGAATCGGGGAGCCAGTCGCGCCTGATCGCGAAAACGCCGACGTGGCGAACCTCCAAGCCTCAATTCGGTTCCCGCATATGCATCCTCGGCGTCGCTGGACTACCGTATAACCTGTGAGTGAGGACAATTCGGCACGCGCCGCCTACCGGCGCAAGATGCAGCAGCGCCAAACGGTGCTCTTCAGCACGTTGACAGCCACTTTGGCCGTCATCATGGTCATAGCGATGCTCATCTGGACGAAAGTCATTCCATTGCCCTTCGAGCCTAGCTTCGCGAGAGACGAAGACCCCAACAAGGTGGTTACGCCGTGCATCGCCGACGGTTCGAAAGCCACCGAGGTTTCCTCGATCACAGTCAACGTCTACAACGCGACGAACCGCACGGGCATCGCGGACGAGGTTGCGAAATCTCTCAAAACGTCGGGCTTCAGCGTGGCGCAAACCGAGAATTGGGGCGGCGAGACGGCGATCAAAGAGTCCGCTCGGATCGTCACCGGCCCTCGCGGCATCAACGCCGCTTACACGACGGCCCAATACATCCCGGAGTCCGTAGTCCACTACGATCCCTCGATAAACGACGAGACGATCTCCGTTGTGCTCGGCGTCGGCTACGACAAGGTGCTCGAAGCAAAAGACGTCAAGAGCAAGAATCCGAAAGGAAAGCTGACGGCGGCCAAGGGCTGCGTGCAGGTAAGCAACCACGGCAAGTGACGGCGTCGGCCCGGAAAGGCTCTAGCGCTACGTTCGGGCCGATCGCAGCGCCCCTTTTTCCAGCTCGGCTCCGGCGGGCGCCGAGGCCGGCGTCGCCGGTTCCTGACGCGTTCCGCACACGGACGCGAGCAGGCGCATGCTGTGGAAGATCGCAATGGCGGCGAACGAGCCCAGGGCGATGCCCTCGAAGACCATGTCCCCAGCGACCCAGGTGTAGTTGGCGATGGCCACGACCATCGCTACGGCCGCGGTGTTGAGGTTGACAGGGTCGGAGAAATCGACCTTGTTCTGAACCCAGATTCGAACGCCGAGCATTCCGATCATTCCGTAGAGCACGGTTGCGGCGCCGCCGAGGACGCCGGCGGGAATCGTCGCGACCGCCACTCCGAACTTCGGGAGGAACGACAGGCCCAGGGCGAAAAGCGAGGCCACCACGTAGGCGGCCGTCGAATACACCTTGGTGGCGGCCATGACGCCAATGTTCTCGGCGTACGTCGTGGTTCCCGAGCCGCCTCCGCTGCCCGCGAGGACCGTTGAGACGCCGTCGGCGAAAAGGGCGCGCCCGGTGACGCCGTCGAGGTTCCTGCCCGTCATCGCGGAAACGGACTTGACGTGGCCGATGTTCTCGGCGACGAGGACGAGCACGACGGGAACGAAGAGGCCCAGCAGGGCGGCGTCGAAGGCGGGGGCGTGGAATTCGGGGAGCCCGAGCCATCCGGCGCCGGAGATCGAGCCGAAATCCACTTCGCCGCGCACGCACGCGACGACGTATCCGAAGAGGACGCCGAACAGGATCGACAGGCGGCCGACGATCCCCTTGAAGCAGACCGTAAACAGGAGGATCGCAACGATCGTGGAAATCGCCGTGACCGGGGCCTCCTTGACGTTGTTCCAGGCGCTGGGGGCCAGGTTGAAGCCGATGAGCGAGACGATCGCCCCGGTCACCACGGGCGGCATGAGCTTGTCGATCCAGCGGGTTCCGGCAAAGTGCACGACGAGGCCGATGACGGCGAGGGTCAGGCCCGTCGCTATCACGCCGCCCTGGGCGAGCGCCATCTTGTGAGAGTCGATCGCGATCCCCGATTTTGAGCTGTACCCCGTCACGGCGGCGATGGGCGCGATGAGCGCGAAGGAGGATCCGAGATAGCTCGGCAGCTTCCCGTTCGTGATGAGGAAAAAGAGGATCGTGCCGACGCCTGTGAAGAAGAGCGTGGTGGAAGGGTTGAAGCCCGTGAGAATGGGAACCAGGAAGGTCGCGCCGAACATCGCCACGACGTGCTGGGCGCCGATGCCGACGGTGCGGGGCCACGAGAGCCGCTCCTCAGGGGGAACCACCTCCCCCGGCTTGATCGTGCGGCCGTTTCCGTGCAGTTTCCAACCTAAAGCCATGGGGTCCTCTCCCGTCGCGTCGCGGGCACCCGATGGGGCGCCCGATCTAGCGTAGAACATGCCGGCGGCCGGAGGCGTTCGCCCCGCCGGCGGGCCTGTCGTCTCAGGCAGGCGTGGGGCCGGACGCGGGAGAGGAGCGGGAAAGCCCCGCCAGGCGGGATTCTATGGCCGCCCACACCTCGGCCGGGGCCTCTTCGGGGCGCTTCAAAAGCGAGGTTTGGTCGCCTCCCGGCCCGACCCCGAGGACGGGCGGGCCAAGATGCTCAAAATCTCGCAGCTCGGCTCACAGCTGTTGAACCGCTTGCACGCAAAGTTGGCGCCCGAACGCGAAGAGTTCTTCGCCGCGCTGTCCCCGAGCGAGTATTCGACCCTGTGCTCGCTTCTGGAGAGGGTCTATCGCGAACGGCAGGCTCAGACGCCGTCGCGGCGGTAGAGAACCTCGACGAACTCGACCACGACGTCGCCCTCGGGGTCGAACTCGATTCCCAGCGCGGCGCATTCTCGCGCGAAAAAGTCGCGGTGCTCGGCTTTCCATTCGTCGAGGGTGCCTTCGCCCTCGGCCCGCGCGATCTCGGGGCCGACGTCGGCGAAGGGAATCTTGCGCACGTCCGCGGTGCGCAGCAGGGCGAGCGGCCGGTCTGCGCCGTCGCACATGATGGAGAGGTCGCCGACCTCGGGGATGTCGATTCCCTCGGCCTCGTAGGAGGCGAGCCACGCGGAGGTCGCGCTTTTTTCGCCGTCGAGCACGAGCTTGGCGAGGCGGTCGGACATCTCCGGGCTGTCGCCGAAGGCGAAGGCGGGAGGCCGGAGGGACGCGGCGTCGTCCTGGCCGAGGACGGCCTCCAGCGGGGCAATCCCGGCAACGTTGCGTGCGCGCGTCCAAAAGGCCTCGAGCTCCGTCTGCGTTTCGGCTTCGGGGACGGCGCCGTTTGCGGAGCCTTCCGCCGGGAGGCTGCGGTCCGAAGGGGCTCCGCCGTCCGAGGATCTGCCGCGGTCCGAGGCGGCGTCGCTTGCGGAGCCTTCCGCCGGGAGGCCGGGGTCGACGTCGTCCCGCCCGGCAGCCTCGCTGTCATTCCTGCTCATAGGATCCCTTTCTGCGTTGGATCGTCTGACCTGGGGGCTTGCGCTCGCGGGGCTTTCTTCCTACGGGCATGCGTTTGTCGGGTTCCCGACCGCCAAGCCCTTGGCTTTCGCATCTTCGACTTCCGCTTCTTCGGCTGTCTCGTTTTCGGCTTCCGCTCTTTTGACCGTCAAGCCTTCGGTTTCCAGGGCGGTTTGAATCCACTGCATCGTGAGGATTCGAGCTGCGGCGTTGACCACGAGGGCGCCTCCGATCGCCGCGGCGACCTTCCCTCCTGTTCGCCGCCACGAGCGCAGGCCGCCGGCGAATAGGACCGAGCCGACTCCTGCCTGAATCGAGGAAACGATTTCCGTCACGCGCGGACGGTCGACGAAGAGTCTGCGATACGCCTGCCAGTACCCGGTCTTCGACTTCGATTCCCCGACCGATCCGTAGGCGACGCTCGTCTGAATCCTCTGAGGCAGGGGCTTCGGCTCGAATACGATTGCGCCCGGAATGGCGGTCGCACTGAGCAGGCCGGAGAGGAAGTCGGCGATCTCTGACGGAAGGCCGAGGGCGGCGACGAGCATCGCGGGGGCGGCGTGCGGGTCGGCGTGCAGTGCCTCCTCGATGCGCGCGGCGTCGACGGAGGCGACCGTCTGGGAGATCCGCTGGGAGATGGCCCCGGGCCCCAGCTCTCGGGCGACGAAATCGGAGGCGGCGGCGTCGGCCTTCGCCCACGGCACAGGCTCTAGCTCGTCGTCCCAGCGCCACACGAGGCGCGGCCCGCGGCAGCGCACGGACAGCACCGGGGCGTCCAGGCCCGACGGATCGGTGCTCAATGCGATCGCGAAGCCCGGCTTGCCGGCCCTCCGGGCGTCCTCCGTCCCGTCGAGCTCCATCGCCACGGCGCACGCGCCCTCCATGCGGAAGACGGCGAGGGAACGCCGATTGGCGGCGGCGAGGCCCGGCATCTCCGCCAAAGCGATGTCCGAAACGACGAGCATCGGGCCCTTAAACTCGGGAATGTCCTCGCCTGCCTCCTCGCCGGCATCCTCGCCTGACACTTCGCGTGCATCGTCGCCGGCGCCTTCGCCGGCTGCGGCTTCAGCCTGTCGTTCAAGCTCCTGGAGGGAGGCCACGTCCACGTCGTCGCCCTCGACGTCGACTTCGCCGAGGTCGATGTCCCCCCAGGCGATGATCCCGCCCATGTCGATCTGAAGCTTGCGGAGGGTCCCGTCCATCTCTTCGACGAACTCGGCCAGCGTCGGGCCGGGTGCGGGCACGCCGTCGTCGTCGAGGACGGCGATGCGCCTCCTTCGCCCGGTGACCGCGAGCTCGAGGCGGTAGCCGTCCTCCCCCGCCGCGGCGCCCCTTCCGGGGATCCGCCTCTCGGCGAGGAAGTTCTCGATGTCGTTCACCGACGCGAGCGCGGGATCGAGCCGCAGAATGTCGCCGCTGACTGGACGCCAAGTAACCATTGTTCCTCCTACTGCGAGCGCGCCCGAAGGCGGTCGATTTGGTAGAGCGCGATTCCGGTGGCAACCGCGGCATTGAGGGATTCGAGCTCGGCCGCGATGGGAACCGACGCTATCGCGTCGCACGTTTCGCGGGTGAGCCGGGCGAGTCCCTTGCCCTCTGAGCCGGTCACGAGCACGATGGGGGCGTCGGCGAAGGAAATGTCCTCAATCGCCGTGTCGCCGCGTCCGTCGAGCCCGACGGCGAAGTAGCCGCGGGCCTTCAGCTTGCCCAGGGCTGCGACGAGATTCGGCACGCGGGCCGCGGGCACGCGTGCCGCCGCCCCGGCCGAGACCTTCCACACCGTGGCGTTCACGCCGGCCGAGCGCCGTTCGGGCACGACGACGCCGTCCGCGCCGAAGGCGCTGGCCGAGCGCATGACCGCGCCGAGGTTGTGTGGATCCGTCACCGAGTCGAGCGCGACGACCAGCCCGGGCCTGCCGGCGCGCGCACCTTTGCCTGCCCGTTCGACGAGGTCCTCGACGTCCGCGTACTCGTAGGGCGGGACCTCAATGGCCACCCCCTGGTGGACCGCGCCGTCGGTCATACGGTCGAGCTCCGTGCGCGAGGCCTCGAAAAGCGGCGCGCCGAGGGCCGTGGCCGTGCGGACCACCTCGCCGAGGCGCTCGTCGCTCGCGACGCCTCCCGAGACGAAGACGCGAGAGAGGGGAATCCCGCTCCGCACCGCCTCGAGGACCGCGTTGCGCCCGGCGATGAGCTCGTGCCCGGGGGCAAGGCTCAGCTCCGGGCGCAGGCGATTGGCCTTCTCGAGCCTGGCCTGCTCCCGGCGCGCCGCTTCCGCCGCCAGCTTGCGCTTGTGCGCGGGATGGTAGACGCGGTCTTCGGCCTTCGGCGTCGGCCCCTTGCCTTGAAGGCGACGCCGATTGTTTCCGCCGGATCCGACGAGGGCGCCTTTCTTGCCCTTCGGGCGTTTCGTCCTGCCGTCGGCCATCAGCGTCCCTCCACGTGCCAGCGTGCGCCCTCGGGCGAGTCTTCGACGACGACGCCGGCCGCAGACAGCGAATCGCGCACTGCGTCGGCTGTCGCCCAGTCCTTGGCCGCCCGCGCCTGGGCGCGGCGCTCGAGCATGTCGGCCACGAGCGCGTCGAGCGCCTTGCCGACGGCGTCGGACCCCGCGCCGCTCCGCCACTGGGGGCTGAGCGGATCGAGCCCCAAAATGTCGAGCATCGAGCGGACCTCGAGCTGGGCGCGCCTGACGCCCGCCGGGTCGCGCTCGCTCAGCGCGGTGTTGCCCTTGGTGACGGCTTCGTGCACGGCCGCGAGCGCCCCGGAGACGTTGAGGTCGTCGTCCATCGCCGCCGTGAACTCGGCGGGAAGGCGGTCCGGGCCGAGGGACGCCACCTCGTCGAGGCCGATCTCCTCGGCTTCAGCGGCGCGCGCGACGAAGCCGGCCAGACGGTCCCAGACGGCCTGCGCCTCGGCGAGGGTCGCAGGCGAATAGGCGACCGTCGAACGGTAGTGCACGGTTCCCAAGGCGAACCGCAAGATGACAGGCGGGACCTCGCGCGCAACGGCCTCGACGGTCAGGGAGTTGCCGAGAGATTTGCTCATCTTCTCCCCCTCGATCGTCACCCACGCGTTGTGCATCCAGTAGCGGGCGAACCCGCGCCCCGCCGCGTGCGACTGGGCCTGTTCGTTCTCGTGGTGAGGAAAGCGCAGGTCGATCCCGCCGCCGTGGATGTCGAACGTCTTACCCAGGTAGCGGCCGGCCATGGCCGAGCATTCGATGTGCCAGCCGGGCCTGCCCCTTCCCCACGGCGCCGCCCACGCCGCGGTCGCGGGCTCGCCCGGCTTGGGGGCCTTCCACAGCGCGAAATCGTGCGGATTGCGCTTGTCAGGCTCGACCTCGGATTCGTCAACAGTCATGTTCGCCAGCGACTGCCGTGTGAGGGAGCCGTAGTCCGGGAGGCTGGCGACGTCGAAATATACGTTCCCGGGATCGCCGACGTAGGCGTGGCCGGCATCGAGGATGGCTTGGATGAGCTCAATCTGGTCGGCGATGTGTCCGGTGGCCCGCGGCTCGTACGTGGGCGGAAGAACCCCGAGCGTGCGGTATGCCTGCGAAAACTCCCGCTCGAAGCGGTAGGCCCATTCCCACCAGGGGCGGCCGGCCTCGGCGGACTTGCGCAGAATCTTGTCGTCGATGTCAGTCACGTTGCGGATCATCCGCACGTCGTACCCGCTGCGGCGCAGCCACCTTGCGAGCACGTCGAAGGCGAGCGCCGAACGCATATGGCCGATGTGCGGGGCGCCCTGCACGGTTGCGCCGCACAGGTAGATCCCTGCCCGGCCCGGTTCGAGCGGTTCGAAGTCTCGCAGCGAGTGCGCAGCGGAATCGTAGATCTTCAAGCTCACCCCACTAGGGTATCCAATGAGCGCCGCGAAGGGTTCGATTTGGCTCACCGCACGCCAGCGGCCGAGGGTTTGCGCCCGCATTCCGCGTGCGCCGCAAGTAAATGCACCGTAAAGTAAAAGGCATGAGTACTCACACAGACGACGGGGGCCAAAGTCGCACCGGCTTCCTTTCGCGCAAAGTCGTCATCTGGGCGTCCTGGGACGTCGGCTCTTCGGCATTCAATTCGGTGGTCACAACCTTTGTATTCTCCGTCTACCTCACCACTCCGAAACTCTTCGGGCCGTCCGCGAACGCGAACCTCGGTTGGACGACGGCGCTCGCGGGCATTCTCGTCGCGCTCGCGGCCCCGGCGCTCGGCCAGTGGGCGGACCGCACGGGAAAGACGCACACCGTCCTGACGGCGACGACCCTCGCGCTCGCAGCGCTCATCGGCGCCATGTTCTTCGTCAAACCCAGTGAACACTACGCGTGGCTCGGCCTTCTTCTGCTCGCCGCGAGCAACTTCGTGTTCGAAGTCGGGTCGGTGATCTACAACTCGATGGTCTCCGACATTTCGACTCCCGAAAACGTCGGCCGGGTTTCCGGCTTCGGCTGGGGCTTAGGCTATATCGGCTCGATTTTGCTTCTCTTCTTCCTGCTCGTCGGCTTCATCCAGCCCGAAGCGGGGCTTTTCGGCGTCACAGGCGAGGACGCGCTGAACATCCGCGTCTCGATGGCGGTGTGCGCGCTGTGGACCCTCGTCTTCTGCCTGCCCTTGCTCCTGACCTCGCGCAACCGCCCTCCCTCGGGCGAGCCCTCGCGCGGGCTCTTCGGTTCGTACGCCGACCTCGGCCGCTCGATCGCCCGCCTGTGGCGTGAGAGCCGCTCGGTTGTGTGGTTCCTCGTCTCCTCGGCGATCTACCGGGACGGGCTGGCCGGAGTCTTCACCTTCGGCGGGGTGCTCGCCGGCGTCGCGTTCGGCTTCAAGAGGGAAGAGGTGATCATGTTCGGCATCGCCGCGAATCTCGTGGCGGGCGTCGCGACGGTCGTCTTCGGCCAGTTGGACGACAGGATCGGCCCGCGCAAGGTGATCGTCGGCTCGTTGGCCTCCATGTGCGTGCTCGCGCTCATCGTCTTCTTCGGAAAGCCCGCCGGCCCGGTCGTCTTTTGGGTGTTCGGCCTGGCCCTGTGCGTTTTCGTCGGTCCGACGCAGGCGGCCTCCCGCTCCTACCTGGCGCGGGTCGCGCCGCCGGGCTCCGGAGCCGAGATGTTCGGGCTGTACGCCACGACGGGCCGGGCCGTCTCATTCCTCTCGTCGGTCATGTACTCGAGTTCCATCACTCTGGCGAGCAAGGTGAGCGGCCGGCCCAAAGACGACGTGGCGATCTATGGGATCCTCGGGATCATCGTCATTCTCCTCGTCGGCCTGGCGACGTTCGCCCCCGTCCGGCCCGAAACTGAGACGTCTGAACGACCCGAGCGCGCGGCGGCGCGCACGCCTGCCTGAGACCGCGGCCGCCTGCCGCACCGGCGTTTCGCGTGTGCCTCAGGCCCGCGGACGCTCGTCGATCGTCTCGAATTCGGATCGCACCGCTCCGAGCGCATTTTCACGCTGCCCGTCATCCAGATGCGCAGGGCCGTAGGTGACCACGGGCTTGAGCGGTTCGTACCCCACGAACCGGAAGATTCCCTCGTTGACGTGGAAGAGGAAGCTCTCGATGGGAGCGAAGGCCCCGTCCTCGGAGTACATGGCCTCGGGCCCACCGGTGGTCGTGAGTGCGACCGCGCGCTTGCCAGCGAGCGCGGCCTCGTCGAGAATCCCATAGTCCCCGCCGAAAACGGCGCCCATGACGAAAACCCGGTCGACCCAGCCTTTGAGAACGGCGGGAACCGAGAACCACCACAGAGGGAAGGAGAAGACGAGGAGGTCCGCGGCCAGCACTCGATCGATGTCCTCGCGAATTCGCGGGTCCAGGGTGCCTTCCTTGACAGCCTTCAGCTGTTCTTTCTGCGGCTTGAACGGTTCTTCGACATGCTCGAACTCGCCGCGGTCGAGCACCGGGTCCAGCTTGTTTTCGTACAGGTCGATGACATCGACTTCGTAGCCCTGCCGCACCAGCTCGTCGCGGGCCGCCCGCATCTGGGAGGCGCAGAACGACGCCGATTCGGGATGCGCGTGAACGATCAAGGCTTTCTTGGCATCAAACGTAGAACTCATGCAGCGAGAGTACGTACGGACCCACGGCGCGAGCAATCACGGCGGCAGCTTTTATCCCGACAGCGGATAGCGGAATATACGGCGTCTTTCCCCATGGTCGGCGCCTTCTCCCCCATAAGCGGCGCTGTCCCATAGGCCGCGCCATCCCTGCCCATGACCGATGCCGTCCCCATGGGCTGCGCCGTCTCTTGCGGTCGAGCGCCACTTGTAGTCAGGCGCCACTCGCGGACGAGCGCCACTCCCCGCAAACCAATACCGCTCCATGAGAGCCAGCGCGCTCGCAAGCCGACGTCGCCCACTATGAACCAGCGCGGTCGCAAGCCGACGTCGCCCACGAACCGAGGTCAGACCCTGCGGGTCAGCGTCAAATCCTATGAACCAGCGCGGTCGCTATAGCGGCCAGACCTTCGCCCCGTCCGGTGAAACCGAGCCGGTCCGTGGTGGTGGCCGAGACGCCGACGGGCGCACCGACGACGTCGCCCATGGCCTTCTCCGCCTCGGCCTTGCGCGGCAGAAACCTGGGACGTTGGCCGACGATTTGGATCGAAACGTTGGCTGTCGCCCAACCGTCGGCGCGGGCCAGACGCACGGCTTCAGCCAGGAGCGCGCTGCCCGAAGCGCCGGCCCATTCGGGCCGTTCCGTGCCGAAGACCGTGCCGAGGTCTCCGACGCCCGAGGCGATGAGGATGGCGTCGCACGCGGCGTGGGCGGCGACGTCGGCGTCGGAATGCCCTTCGAGCCCGCGCTCGCCGGGCCACCGAAGGCACGCGAGAAAGAGCGGACGGGACGGGTCCTCGCTGAAGGCGTGCACGTCGATTCCTGTTCCCACGCGAATGTCCATGCAGAAATTATCTACTCGTGGCGCATATGCGACAAGGCGTTAGATCGTGCCGGCGGCAACGCGAAAAGAGGCCCGCGCCCGGAGGGAACTGGCACAGACCCGTGAAAGGCCGAGCCGAATCGGCGGATTCAGGCACCGAGGCCCGGCGGGCTCAACAGGCTCAACAGACCCGGCAGGCTCAAGCGCCGAGCGAGGGGTCGTCGGCCAGCAGTTGCGCGATCGCGAGGTCGATCGGCCGCGTGATCTTCATCGACCGCTCGCTCCCGCGAACGAGCACAACGGGCAGCCCGGCCGCCTCGACGAGGGCGGCGTCGTCGGGTGCGGCGCTCGCCTCTTCTTCTCCTTTTTCCGCGAAATCCCGGTGCGCACGGAGGATGGCGTCGAGGTGAAAGCCCTGCGGCGTCTGCATGGCGCGCAGCAAGGTGCGATCGTGGGTCTCGACGACGCGCTCCAAACCGGCGTCCGCCTCGCCGCCGGATGCAGCGCCTCCGCTTCCGGCCTTTTCAGACTCGTTTTCAGCCGCTCCGGCGCCACTTCCGCCCAGCGAAGCGCCGAGTCGGGCCCGCCCGCCGTCGGCGATGCGCTCGACTCGTTTGATCGTGTCCGCCACCGGCAGCGCGGGGACGACGGCCGGATGCCCGGCGGCCAACGCATCGACGACGCGCCTGATCACCGCGCCGGGCACGAGTGGGCGCGCCGCGTCGTGAATGAGAACGCAATCCGAGCTCGCGTCAGGGCCGTACGCCTCAAACACGCGATCCAACCCGCGCGCGACCGATTCTTGACGCGTCCGCCCGCCGCCGACAACGTCGATCTCAATCGGCCCCGCATCGCCCCCGATCGTCTCCGCCGCCCGCCCAGGGCCGTCCGCAACGCCCTTAGTCGGCTCCGCAGTTTTCTCGGGGGAATCCGACGCTCTCCCGAGCGGAACGGCTCGAAGAATCCCTTCAAATTCCTCGATTCGATCGGCGGGGGCGACGATTGCGATTCGATCGACGACGCCGGATTCGGCCATCGCGCGGGCCGAATGCACGAGCAAAGGCTCGCCGGAAAGCCGCTCGAGGGCTTTTGCGTCGCGTGAACCGAACCTCGTTCCCTTTCCGGCGGCTACGACGACGGCGGCGACTCGCACTAGAGCGCCGATTCGCCGAGAATCTCGTCAAGAAGTTCGAGCGCCTCGCCCTCGGAGACCTGCCGCGCGAGCGCGACCTCGGACCCCAATATCTGCCGGGCCTGCGACAGCATCCTCTTCTCCCCCGCCGAGAGGTGCCTGTCGGCGTCGCGACGCGTGAGGTCGCGGACCACTTCGGCCACCTTGATGACGTCACCCGACGTCAGTTTCTCCGAATTCGCCTTGTAACGACGCGACCAGTTCGAAGGTTCCTCGATCTGCTCCGCCCGCAAGACGGTGAAAACCTGCTTCAACTGCTCGTCGTCGGAGACGTCGCGCACGCCGACGTCCTCGAGCATGTCCGCGGGGACTTGGATCTCCAGGTCCCCTTGCACGACGCGAAGCTTGAGATACGTCTTCTCCTCGCCGCGGATCTTGCGCGTGAAGACGTCTTCGATGCGAGCCGCGCCGTGATGCGGGTAAACGACCGTCTCGCCGATTGTGTAGGACATGCGGTCCCATTCCCTTCGCTTCAGACTGGTTCCAAGTAGACATTCTATCATTAAGGCGGTAACGTCGGCTCTTTTACTCAGGTTTTAGTACCCCATTGCGAAACTGATCGAAAGGCGTTAAGCGACACGGTCCCCCACGTCGATGATCCGGAGTTTTCCGCCGTCCTCCGCCGATTGTCGTCGGCAACCAACGCGCCGACGACGCGCGCCGCAGCCCACTTCGCGCCGCGATTTGAACCAATGGCCTTCCACACCCCGCCCCACAAACCTTGAACAGACGAAAACCTCCCATCGAGGACTTTCCAGCTCTCGAATAGAACGAGAACCAATTCTCGAAGCCTTCCAGTTCTCGAATAAGCGAGATCACATGCCCCTTCGCAAGGCGCAGGCGCCGGTCGGGGCGACACAACGCCTTCGAGCGGCGGTCCCCCGCACGCGAAGCGAGCGCCGCACCCGCCCGAAGGCCCCGACCAGAGGCAGACGGAAACGCTTCCTTCCGACCTGTGACGGGGCCTTCGGGCCGCGTGGCAGCGACCAGACTCACTTGCCCTGGTTGGCCACCGCCGCGATCTTCGCCTCGGCCTCGGGGTCGAGGTACGTGCCGCCTTTCTTCACCGGCTTGAGCGTCTTTTCGTCGAGCTCGTAGACCAGCGGAATGCCCGTTGGAATGTTGACTCCGGCGATGTCGTCGTCGGAAATGTCGTCAAGATGCTTGACGATGGCTCGCAACGAGTTGCCGTGAGCCGCGATCATGACCGTCTTGCCGGTCTTGATTTCCGGGACGATCCTCGACTCCCAGTAGGGAAGGAGGCGCTCAAGAACGTCCTTGAGGCACTCCGTGGCGGGAATCGGCTCGCCGGCGTAGCGCGGATCGGCGTCCTGGGAGAACTCGGAACCGGCCTCGATCGGCGGCGGCGGAACGTCGTAGGAGCGGCGCCACTGCATGAACTGCTCCTCGCCGTACTCGTCGCGGATCTCCTTCTTGTTCTTGCCCTGAAGGGCACCGTAATGGCGCTCGTTGAGACGCCAATGGCGCTCCACGGGAATCCAGTGGCGATCGGCTGCATCAAGGGCAAGGTTCGCCGTCATGATGGCGCGGCGAAGCATCGATGTGAACAGCTTCTCGGGAAGCACTCCGGCTTCTTTGAGGAACTCGCCCCCGCGGACGGCCTCGGCGCGCCCCTTCTCCGACAGAGGCACATCGACCCAGCCGGTGAAGAGGTTCTTTGCATTCCATTCGCTCTCGCCGTGGCGGAGCAGCACCAGGGTGTATGTCATGTGCCAATTTTCCCACGCCGAGCCGCAAGCCGCCAGACCGTTCGTCCCACGGGCCCCAGCGCGCAGTCAACGCATTTCCGTGCGGGCATGTCCGCGCCGGCTCGTCCCACGGGCGCCCGGCGCGCCGCCGACGACGTTCGGGCCGCCGGCGCAACCGCCTCCGACGGATCGAATCGCAAACCGCCGCGGACGTAGAATTGCCGCAATCGCGCACTCGCGACCGCTCGTTTGCCAATGACAGGAGGAACGATGAAAGACGCGCACTTCCCGACATCGACCGCCGCGAAACACGACAGGGGCGACGCCGGATACAGCAAAGAGCTCAAGCCTCGGCACATCCAGATGATCGCCATCGGCGGGTCCATCGGAACGGGTCTGTTCCTCGGGGCCAGCGGCCGCCTCGCCCAGGGCGGCCCCGGGCTGGTCGTCGCTTATGGAATCTGTGGGATTTTCGCGTTTCTCATGGTGCGGGCGCTCGGCGAATTGGCAATCCGCCGCCCTTCCTCGGGCGCGTTCGTCTCCTACGCGCGCGAGTTCACGGGCGAGAAGGGCGCCTACGTCGCGGGCTGGATGTTTTTCCTCGACTGGGCGGTCACCGTCATGGCGGACATCACGGCCGTCGCCCTGTACATGCATTATTGGACGGCATTCCGAGGAATTCCGCAGTGGTTCATCGCCCTCGTCGCCCTCGCCTTGGTCTTCGCCCTCAACTTGCTGAGCGTCAAGATGTTCGGCGAGGCGGAATTCTGGCTCGCGGCGATCAAGGTGGCGACGGTCGTCGGCTTCATGGCGGTTGCCGTCTGGGCGATCGTCGTCGGGCACGACGTCGGCGGCCACACCGCGGGCTTCCACAACATCGCCGAGTCGGGAGGCTTCTTCCCCAAGGGACTCGCCCCGGTCTTCGCGCTGACCCTCGGCGTCGTCTTCGCCTTCGGCGGCACGGAGATGGTGGGCGTTGCCGCAGGCGAGACGAAAGAGGCCGAACGCGTTCTTCCGAAGGCCATCAACTCGATGATCGTCCGCATCTTCGTCTTCTACGTGGGCGCCGTGGCGCTCATGGCCGTCGTCCTGCCGTACACCGCGTATTCGAAGGACGAATCCCCCTTCGTCACTTTCTTCAAGGGAATCGGCGTGCCGCACGCCGGGAGCGTGATCCAAGTGGTCGTCCTCACCGCCGCGCTCTCCTCGCTCAACGCCGGCCTGTATGCGACGGGCCGCACGCTTCGCTCCTTGGCGGTGGCAGGCTCGGGCCCGCGCTTCGCCACCCGCATGAACGCGAACCACGTGCCCTACGGCGCCATCGTCATCACCTCGGCCCTCGGCCTCGTCGGGGTGTTTCTCAACGTCGTCCTCGAAAAGGACGCCTTCGACGTCGTCATGAACCTCGCGGCCATCGGCATCGCCGGCACGTGGGCCTCGATCCTCGTCACCCACCTCGCCTTCCTCAGGCGCGTGAAGGCGGGCAAGGAGACCCGCCCCTCCTACAGGATGCCCGGCGCCCCGGTCACGAACTACATCGCCCTGGCGTTCTTCGCCGTCGTCGTCGGCTCCAATCTCACGAGCTCCGAAGGCCGGTGGACGCTCGCGCTCTTCGTGCCGGTGGTCGCGATGATGGCAGGCGGCTGGCGCCTCGTTCGCGGGCGGGTGGACGGCGCCCTTCTCGACCGCGTTCTCGACGAGGAGGCCGCCGACGACGGCGACCAGGCGCTTTCGGCCGGCGGCGAGCGCTAAGCAGCCTGCAGGACGTGAGCCGGCCGCGGCTAGGATTGTTCGACGTGCACAAACTCCAAGGAAGGAAGAAATGCGCATACACGTGACGTACACGGGCGGAACCATCGGCATGGTCGACTCGCCCAACGGCCTCGTCCCCGGCGCCGACCTCAGGGGATGGCTCTACTCTCTGATCGCAGGGACCGAGCTCGAGGGGCGGGTGAGCCTGACGGAGCTCGAGCCGCTCATCGACTCCTCGAACGCCACGCCCGAATCGTGGCAGGCGATCATCGACGATCTGCGCGCCCACCGCGAGGAGGCCGATTCCTTCGTGGTGCTTCACGGCACGGACACCATGAGCTATTCGAGCGCCGCCCTCTCCTACGCCCTCGTAGGTTTTGACCGGCCCGTCGTCTTCACCGGGGCGCAATACCCCTTGGGCGACGTCGGCTCCGACGCCGCGGGAAACGTGGCGGGCGCCTTGCGCGCCGCGGCCTCCGGCAGGGCGAAGGGCGTCAGCCTTTTCTTCGGCCACCACCTTTTGGCCGGCAACCGCGTGACAAAGACGAGCTCGTGGTCCTTCGAGGGCTTTGCCTCGCCGTCGGTCCCGCCGCTCGCGCGAACGGGCGCGCCCTGGCGGTGGTACGCCACCGACGAGGTCGTCTCGCCGACGGCCGGGCCCGAGCCTGCCGCCTCCGGGGCGGCGGCTTCGGGAGGGACGGCTTCGGGATTTTCCCCTTCAGGATCGACGGCTTCCGGGACGCAGGCTTCCGGGGCGACGGTTTCCGGAGCGAAGGCTTCCCTTTTAGAAGCCGCGCAGGCGCCCGCCGACGGCGTCGGCTGCGCCAGGGGCGCCGAAGAACACGATTGGCGAGATCCCGCTCCCTACACACGGCACGACGTCGTCGTGCTCGACCTCGCGCCCGGAATATCGTCCTCACGGCTCGAAGCCCTTCTCACCCCGCGTCCGGAGGCAGTGCTGCTGCGCGCCTACGGCGTGGGCAACGTGCCCGCGGCCGAACCCGGGCTGGCCGAGGTGCTCGAGCGGACGATCGCCGACGGCGTCCCGGTGGTCGTCGCCTCCCAATGCCATCAAGCCCAAGTGTTTCTTGGCCACTACGAGGCCGGCGACGCCATCGCTAGGGCGGGGGCCGTCGGCGCCGGCGACATGACCTTGGAGGCCGTGTACTCCAAGATCGTCTTCCTTCTGTCTCAGGGGCTTCGCGGAAACGATCTGGCAACGTGGATCGGGCGGCCGATAGCCGGCGAGCTCACGCTGCCGACGTTCCAGTGAGCGCCAAGCCCCACAAAAGCCCGGCGAATCGCGCGTTTGAGCGACGTCCGTGCAGGCGCATGGTTAGTGTCGCGCCTTGGAACGGCCGAGTCTCGCAACAGCCCGGCGAATCCCGCGTTTGAGCGACGTCCGTGCAGGCGGTGCGCTTTTCGGCGGCTGCGCGCGCCCGGGCAGCGGCCGAAGCACGGAACGGCGCGCGGGCGCCGTTCAGTCGGGCACCACCGCCACTTTGAGGCCCGCGCGCTCGCGCACCGCGGCGATCGCCGCGTCGATCTGGGTCAGCGGGAACCGGTGGGTCACGAGGCTGCCGACGTCGAGGGCGCCGCTGGAAAGCAGCTCCACGGCCCGGCGGACGTCGGCCCTGCGCGCGTTCGAGCCGCCCGTCACCTGCAGCTCGCGGTAATGGACGATATTCGGCTCCGTCACCGCCGTCGATCCCTTGGGGAAACCGGCGAAATAGTTGACCCGCCCGCCGACGGCCGCCACTTCGAGCGCCTGGTTGGCCAGCGCGGGGTCGCCGACGGCCACGATCGCGACGTCGGCCCCGCCGCCGGTCGCGTCGAGAATCTCGCGGGTGAGCTTCTCGCCCTGCGAGGCCAGGGCGTGCGTCGCGCCGAGGGCGAGCGCTGGATCGAGGCGTCCGGGGCGCCCGACGGCCACAATCCGCGTGGCCCCTGCAAGCTTGGCGAGCGCGACGTGAAGCAGTCCGATCGGCCCGGTTCCCAGGACGACGACGGCCTCGCCCGGGCTCACCCGAAACTGCCTTGCCCCGTTGAGGCAGCAGCTGACCGGCTCGGCCAACGCAAGCGCCGTCGGTTCGAGTTCGCGCGGCGCGAGCACAAGGTTGCCGCGTTCCATCGCCTCGCGCGGCACAAGCAGGTACTCGGCGAGCCCGCCGTCGATCTCGTATCCGAAGAGCCGCAAGTTCTCGCACAGATGCTCGCGGCCGGCCAGGCATTGGAGGCAGCGGCCGCACGAGAGGACGATCGAGCACGTGGCCTGCACGCCGACGTCGACCCCTTCGACGCCTTCGCCGACGGCCGCGACCCTCCCGGCGAACTCGTGGCCTAGGATCACTCCGGGGCGGACTCCCGCGGTTTTGGCGCCGGAAACAATGCGCAGGTCGGTGCCGCAGATCGTGTTCGCCTCGACTTTGAGGAGGACTTCGCCGGGCCCGGGCTCAGGAACGGGGACGCGCGTGAGGGACAGGTCGTCAATGCCGTGCAGAACGGCGGCGTTCATGCTCATGGCCCTAGCCTACGCGTTCGGGTGCCCCTTCCCGCACTCGAAGGCCGATCGGCCGCCTTCCCGGCGGGCAGCAGGCCCCGTCACGGGCCCCGTCCGCTGATCCCGTCCGTCGGCTTTTAAGGCCCCATCCGCGGAGCCGCCCTGAGGCGGCCGCTTCGCCGTCGGCCCGGCCGCCTTCCCGCCTGAAAGCCGATCGGCTGCCTCTGCCGTTTGCCGCGGCGCTGCAAAGCGACAGTGCAAAGGCAGGCAAAAAATGTAACAACGCACCAGTAAGAAGCGCGAATTCTCGCCGTCACCCTCAACCATCGCGATGTTTCCTGCAAAATTGTGTACCGGGTCACTGGGATATAAGATCAACGTACATCACGCAGCCGCCCGGCGACGGGCGGCAACTAGGAAAGGCACGCAATGACGCGACTAGTAAATGCACCCGCGGATTTTCCCGCCGAGGCGCTGCGAGGGTTCGTCCTGGCCAACAAGCGCTACGTCAAGCCGGTCTACGGCGGCGTCGTCCGCTCCACCGCGACTCCGCAGGGAAAGGTGGCAGTGGTCTACGGCGGCGGATCGGGCCACTACCCGGCATTCGCCGGCTGGGTGGGCGCCGGAATCGCCGACGGCGCGGTGTGCGGGAACATCTTTTCCTCGCCCTCGGGCGCCCAGGCGTACTCGGTCCTCAAGGCTGCCGACCGCGGCGCCGGAGTGCTCATGGGATTCGGGAACTACGCGGGCGACGTCCTGCATTTCGGCCAAGCCATCGAACGTCTGCGCTCTGAGGGAATCCCCGCCGACACCCTGGTGGTCACCGACGACATCGCCTCCGGCGCAAAGGACGAACTCGACAAGCGCCGCGGCATTGCGGGCGACTTCCCGGTCTTCAAGATCGCGGGGGCGGCCGCCGAGGCGGGCAAGGACTTCGAGGAGGTCAAGCGCATTTTCGCCAAGGCGAACGCGGCCACGCGCTCTTTCGGAGTCGCCTTCTCCGGCTGCACGCTCCCCGGCGCCGACGGCCCGCTTTTCACGGTTCCCGCAGGGAAGATGGGAATCGGCCTCGGCATTCACGGCGAGCCGGGGGTCTCCGAGGACGATTTGGGCTCCGCAGACGACGTCGCGGCCACCCTCGTGGAAGGCCTCCTCGAGGACCGCCCCGAATCGGCGGGAAATCGCGTCATTGCCATCGTCAACGGACTGGGCGACACGAAGTACGAGGAGCTGTTCGTCGTCGTCGGGTCCGTCGTCGACCGCCTGAAGGCCGCCGGCGTGGAGATCGCAGACGTCGAATCGGGAGAATTCGTCACCTCGCTGGACATGGCGGGCGTCTCGCTCACCCTCGTGTGGGTCGACGACGAGCTTCTTTCCTACTGGGACGCGCCTTGCGACACCCCCGCTTACAGGAAGGGCTCCGTCGGCGAGGTTGAGCGCGACGACGCCGAGCTCAACTCGGCGGCGGCGACCGTGGTCGTGACCGAGAAGGGCTCGGAGAGTTCGCGGGAGGCTGCGGGCGTCGTCGTCGGGCTCCTCGAAAAGGTCTCGGAGATGCTCGAGGAGTCGAAGGACGAGCTCGGCAAGCTCGATTCGATCGCGGGCGACGGCGACCACGGCATCGGAATGGCGAACGGATCGAAGGCCGCCGCCCAGGCGGCGCGGGCCATCGCCGACCAGGGCGCGGGCGTGGCGACCACGCTGAGCGCCGCGGGCGACGCTTGGTCCGACCGCGCGGGCGGCACCTCGGGCGCCCTGTGGGGCTCCCTTCTCACCGCGATCGGCGCGGCCCTCGGAAACGAAGAGGCCCCCTCGCTCGACTCGATCACGGACGCCGTCATCGCCGGGCGTTCAGCCGTGCAGAGGCTCGGCGGCGCCCAGGTGGGCGACAAGACGATGGTCGACGCGCTCGTTCCGCTGGTCGATGCCTTCGTCTCGACCGACGGCGACCTCAAGGCCAAAGGCGAGGCCGCCGTGGCCGCGGGCCAGGCTGGGGCCGAGTCCACGGTGCAGCTCGTCGCCAAGCTCGGCAGGGCCCGGCCCCTCGGAGAGAAGTCGCTGGGAACGCCCGATCCTGGGGCCGTCTCGCTGGTGCGGGCGGTGAAAGTCGTGGTCGAGCAGATCTGATTTCGACCGCCGAGTGCGAGCCCCGCCCCAAGGCGCGGCCGCGCGCAGACAACGGGGTCCGCGTGCGCCTACGCCGGGGCGGGACTCGCAGAAGCTTCAGTCCAGCATCGTCGCCAACTTTCGCAGCGTGCGCATGTTGCGCGCCGTGACGGTGACGCCCAGATGGCGCTCTGCATAGGCCTGGGTGATGCGCGAACCGTGGAGCCCTCGCGGAGTGCCGTACCACAGGTAGAGTTCGCGCGGCGCCCAGGCCAGGTCCTCGCCGTCCTTGAGGGCGTCGCGGAAGCGCCGGCCGTCAAACGAATCGACGTCGCGGTCAAAGAACATAACGTGGGAAAAGGACTCGTCTCCAACGACGTCGGCGAGGGGGTCGGCCTCGACGGCCCTCCGCAAATCAGCGGCGGTGCGATAGACAACGGGGCTGTCCACGCCGAACCATTCGCGGACGAGCTTCGTCAGGCCGTCGGCGAAGTCCTGCGGACCCGCCGGCGGAGTGCACAGCAGGTTTCCGCTCTGAAGGTGTGTGCGCACCCGCTCCAAGCCAAATTTCGATGCGACGAGTTCGCGCAGCAGCGGCATGGAAACCCTGCTGCGAGCGCCCAAGTTGACGCCCCTGAGGAAAAAGACGCACTCGCCTTCGGATTCGCCGCACATATCCGTTCCTCGCATTTCCTCGTTCGGGAGCCTGCCTTTTGAGGAAGAGCCTAGTCCACGCGGGTGCATTTACTGAACTGAACAATTCCAACTGTTGAACTGAACAATTCCAACTTCGGGTCATTTTTCAAAATCGCTTCCCTGCGGCCGCCCGTCTGTGAAATGATCGCAGCCAAAAGTAATTGAAGAATCAAAAATATTACGATCAACCAATCGTCGGTTTGCCGCGAGCGACGGCGCCCAGAATATCGGCGAACGGACCAACCGGAACGTCGGAAAGGAAAACAATGAAAAACAGCCGCGCGACCCGCTTCACGCATGGCCGGCGCCCGAATCGAGGCTCGGGCCCACGCTCGAATCGAGGCCCGGGCCCACGTTCGAATCGAGGCTCGGGCTTGAATCCGCGCTCAGACCAAGGCTCGATTTCGCATTCGAACCGACGCCCGAGTCTGCGCAAGACGATGTTGGGAGCCGGACTGGCGCTTGCCCTGTCCGCATCGACGATTTCGACGTCAATGGCCGCCGAGACGCCGGCGTCCAAGGCTGACCAGGTTTCCTCGTCCATCGCCGCTCGATCGGCGTCGTCCGGAAAGTCGATGTCGCCCGGCGCCTTGGCGCCGGCCGGCCTTCCTCGACCGGCGGCGACGCAAGCGGGACGCGAGGAGCTTGTGTCCACGCCAATCCCAGACGAACCGAACATCCCCAGTTACGGGACTACGACCGACAAGGGCGGCAGGCCGCTGGCCTTCGTCGTCTCCGGGGGCTACGGGGGCTCGCTCAACGTCATCGACCTCAAGAACAAGAGAAAGATCGACGTCGAAAAGACCGTCCTGGACAAGGACGGCGCCGAACTCTACCCATGGGGCTACGCCACGCTCAGCAACAGGCACGTCGTGGCGGCGTGCAGCAACGGCAGGCTCTACGACATCGATCCCGACACCTACACGGTGAAACGACTGGGAGACGACGGCTCGTCGAACAAGAACTACGAAGAGATCTCCAGGCGAGGCAGCTTCTATTGGGACGTCGTCGCGGACGAACACGACAGGCTTTACATCGCCAGTTCCAGCGAAGGGCACGGCGGCAGGGTCCTCACCTACGACGCCAAGAGCGGCCGGTGGGGCGACCTTACCGGCAGTCGGATTCAGGAGGGAGAGCGCGACGTCCGCTCGATAGCCTACGAGAACGGCGTCGTCTACGTCGGAACGGGTATGACAAAGCCGTCGATCTACAGGATCCCGACGGCGAATCCGCGGGCGCAGCGCTTGAACGTCCCGGCCGCGCTGCGCAAAGGCTCCGGCTCGGTCGCAAGCCTCGAGGCCAAGGGCGGCCGCCTGTACGTCACCATGTCGGATATGCGGAACGCCGACGGCAGTCTCATCTGCGACGGCGCCTGCGCGCTGGACCCGAACACCGGAGCGCTTCTGGGCGAGGCCCGGAGTTTCACCAAGCGCGTCGTCGCGAGGCCAGGCGAGGCAAAAAAGGTCTACTACTTCGCGACGGCGAAGAATCCGCGAACGGGCGCATCCGAGCGGAATCTGATGGAGCACAACCCCGACGACGGCTCGGAGCGCCCGGTTTTCACGAATGACGAGTTCGCGGACAACCTCAGCAGGTCCGCTTGGGTCACCCACGACGTCTTCGTCTCCACCAATATCAATCGCGACGGGATCACGGTTTACGACGCCAAGGCAAAAACCGGCGCCACATTCAAGGCCAAGCTAAACATCGCCCCCCGCAGAATTCAGTCGATGATCGCCCCCAGCGACGGCAAGCTTTACGCGGGCTGGTTCATGCACACCCGGAAGATCGCGCGGATAGACCCGGCGTCGCGCTCCTACAGCCTGCTCCCCCAGTCTCTCAAGCAGGTCGAATCCTTCGCCCAAAGCGGCGACTGGCTGGTTTCCGGCCTGTACACGGGCGGAATGCTCGAATCGCGGAATCTGAAGACCGGCGAAACGCGCAAGCCGATCGAGGTTGCCAAGGGAAAGAATCAAGACCGCCCCTTTGCCATGACGAGCGTCGCGAACGGCCGTGTGGCCGTGGGAACGGTGCCGGGATACGGGGAGCGCGGCGGAGCGCTCGGCTTCTACGACGTCGCCAAGAACCAAATGGAGCCCAACCTCGTCTACCTCCTCAAGGACCTGCCCGTGGCCGATCCGGCGCTCAGGGGCTCACTCGACGGCCTTTCGCCGATTTCCATGGCCTATCGCGACGGAAAGCTCTACGTGGGAACCACTGCGCGCGGGGGCAGCGGCTCCGAATTCGAGCACTCCGGCAAGTCCGAGGGCAAGGTCTTCGTCTTCGACGTGGCAAAGCAGACGGTCACGGCTGTGAAGACTCCCGTTCCCGGTTTCGAACAGTACGCCGTCACGGCATTGACTTTCGGCGACGACGGCAAGCTGTACGGCACGACCGGCGGGTACGTCTTCGAGCTCAATCCGAATACCCTCGACGTCGTCAAGCGCGCCAAGGTCTCGGGCGGCAAAGAGGTCAACCGCAGCCAGCTAGTCTACAAATCCGGGATGCTTTACGGCGTTTTCCAGCCGGGAACGGCGCTTTTCCCCGTCTCCGCGCAGACGTTTAAAGTCTCCGCGCCCGTCGCCCGAGGGGTCAGCGGGCTCGTGCGCGGAACGGACGGAAACCTCTACTACGCCAAGGGGCCGTCAATCTACCGATACACGCCGAACTGATCGGCCGACGACGCGAGGCCGGCCGGCTGACTCTGCGCGGTCGGCCGGCCCTGCACATTCGGTTCAGACGGCCCTGCTCGGAGCGGTCCGGCGGGCTTGCATCCCGCCCGCTCAATCTCGCGGACCGACCTTGCGCCTCATGAGCAGGTCCGTGTCCCGCGTCTTGCCGATGTGGAATGCGTGGGACCCGAACACCTCGAATCCGAGATGTTCGTAGAATCCCAAGGCGGCGTCGTTGTGCTCCCAGACGCCGAGCCACACGGACTCGGCTCCTCGCGCCCGGGCATCCTCGAAGGCCCTCTCCAGCATGAGCCGGCCCAGGCCGCGCCCCTTGAACCTTTTCAGAACGTAGATCCGCTCGATTTCCAAAGCGTCGGGCATGGCGTCCTCGCTTTGCGCCTCGCCGACGTTGATCTTCGCGTATCCGGCGATTTCGCCGTCGACCCGCGCAAAGCAGAAGGTCGAACCGGGGTTGGCGATTTCTTCGGCGAGAGTCCCCGGCGCGTACGCTTTGCGAAGAAACGCGTCGAAGTCCTCGGCGCTGTAATATTCGGCGAACGTCTCGATGAAGGTTGCCGCGCTGACGGCGCTCAGCTTATCGACGTCGTTCGCGGTGCAGGGCGTCAACTCAATGTTCGCAGGCGGCATGCTCATGGGAGAATTCTACGTTTCGAGGGCCGATGCGCCTGTGCGTTTCAAAGACGGGACGCCTGTCGTTTAAGTGCGGGACGCCTCTTCCTTGCGACGTCGGGAATGTAGATTTTCTTTTCAAATGATGAGACGATGGCGACGTCCATTTAACGCTCCGCCAAAAGGAGGAAGGCCATGGCAGACGATTCAACGTTCGACAAGGTCGCCGGAAAGGCGAAGGAATTCGCCGGAAAAGTCACCGGCGACAAGGACACGGAAGCCGAAGGCAAAGCCCAGCATGCCGAAGGCAAAGCCCAGCATGCCGAAGGCAAAGTGAAGGAGTTCGCCGAGGACGTCAAGTCCGACGTCAAGGCCGTAGGAGAGAAGATCAAGGGCGCTTTTAAGAAGGACTGAGCATCAGTCTTCTTCGAATCGCGTCCGCAAGACGGGGCAGGTCTTCATGGCGAGCAGATCGTCAGCCAAGGCGGCGATTTCGCTCGCCATGAAGACCCCGTCCCGCCACGTGCGCGGGATCGCCCCGCATCCGTAATAGGCGCCGGCGAGTTGGCCGTATATCGCGCCGTTCGTGTCCGAGTCTCCGCCCAGGTTCACCGCCGCGAGCATGCCGTCGCGAAAACTCTTGTGACTGGCGAATGCCCATGCTGCGACCTGCAGGCTATGGACGATATAGCCGGTGTTTTCGAGTTTCTCGACGCCGACGACGCGGTCGAGTGTCGCATCGAATTGCTTTCCCGTGCTCAATGAGCGCGGGCTGCATATTTCCAGCTTGTCCGCCCCTTCCATTGCCCGCACAAGCATCGCGGCGAATAGCTCCGTACCCGCCTCGGCTTCGACGGAATAGTGGGTTTCCCGCGCTGAGATTCCGGCCGTTTCGACGATGCTTTCCGGCCTGCGCGCCCCGAAGGCGGCGACGATCACCGGGGCCAGGCGCATGATCGAGCCGTTGCCCGCCGACAGAACCCGTGGCTTGCCCCTGGGGACCCAAGGGTTGCCCTCGAATTCGGATATCGCAGCGGCCACCTGGTTGCCGACGTCGAAGCAGACGCCGGTCGAGCTTCGGTACCCCTCCCGCCGCCATCGACGGTAGCGGTCCATGACGTCGTAGGAGTCGTAGCCGCCGCAAGCCAAAAGGCTGTCCGCAAGGCAAAGGGCCATGGACGTGTCGTCGGTCCAATGCCCCGCCGGAAGGTCGAACGGGCCGCCGGCGCGCAGACCTCCGACCGGCTCGAACTCGCCGGGTTCCTTGAATTCTGCGGGCATACCGATCGCGTCGCCGACGGCGAGACCGACGAACATGCCGCGGGCCCGATCTCGCAGGCCGCCTCCCGGCGCGCGGTTCCGCGGCGCGTCGTCCCTCCCATTCACGCGCGGCTCTTGCCCTTGTAAACGGTGCCCGCGCGAGCTTTTCTCACGCGCGCCGTCGCCCTCAACCGCGGACTGCTCATCGCCCATAGGCCAATCGTATATGCGATCCATTCGCGGTCCCAGTTTTTGGCATCTAAGCGCCGGCAGCCTTTCATTGCTCGGATCCCTAAACGAAGCTGGCCTCGGCGTCGAGCAAATTGCCCTCGGCGTCGAGAAAGCTGCTTCCGTCGTCGCCAACGATCGACACCGATATCGACCGACCCCGGGGGAAGCACGCGAACGACGAGCCGCTCGCTCCTGTCTCGCTCAAGAATCCGCGTGACGTTCCCGATGATGTTCTCGCGCACGCTTGGCGTCTTGCCCACGGGCGCACTTGGCGAGGCCTCTTCAGGTCCAACGGGGCCTATTGCGACGCTCCTTCCGCAGAGGTTTCAAGTTCGGAAAGGGGCAAGACCTCTTTAGAAGGCGACTTCGTGACTCCGCCGAATTCGGCGCCGTTGCGGACGGGCGCGGCCCCCGCGTCTGCGGGGGCCGCCTTGGAGCCACCTGAGAGAATCGAACTCTCGACCTATTCATTACGAGTGAATCGCTCTGCCGACTGAGCTAAGGTGGCACGCCGTCTTTGCCGACAGCGTTGAATAGCCTACCCGAGACTCGCCCACGTCGCAAACTGACGATCGGGCGAGCCTCGGGCGGCCAACCATGCCAACGAAGCGGCTCAAGCTAATAGCGCCAAACAGACAGGCGAGAGCACTATCCGCGCGAACCCGAAAGGACCCGCGAACCCGAAGGAACCGCTCGGGAGCCGAGCTTGACCGCGCTGTCCATGCTGCGATCGCCCTGCTTCTGCGCTTCTTGCCCTTGCTTCTGTTCCACGGGGCAGACGAGGCCGTCCTTGGGAACCTCGCCGGTCAGCAGATACTTGTCGACTGACGTGTCAATACAGGGCGAGCCTCCGCCATAGGCCGCGTGTCCGTCGCCTTCCCGTGTCAGCAGCACCGAGTTATCAAGCGTCTTACGCATATTCTGCGCCCACGAATACGGCGTCGCCGGATCGTGTTTCGTGCCGATCACCACGATCGGAGCCGACCCCTTCGCCCTGTACGGGCCGGGATTGGCCTTCGGATGATAGGGAAGCTCGGCGCACACATGCATGGCTAGATCGTCTTCTGCGGAAAAAGATCCAAAGACGACCGCTTCCCGCTTCAGCTTCTTCGCATACTTCTGGTACTCGGCCTCAGAGCTTTGCACATAATCTGCGCAATTGATCGCCCAGTAGGCTTCCATGGAATTGCCATCGAAACTATCGCCAACGCGACCGATATAAGTATCTAAGGGAAGCATGAAAGTCGAGCCGTCATTGTCTTCGATCAAGCCTTGTGCTCCCCCGGTAATCAACGGCCACCACTCATCTTTATACATCAAGCCGGTGAGGGCAAAGCGAAGCATCGACCGATTGAGGGGTCTGTTCGGGTCCGATGTCTTGAACGGCGTGGCGTGAGCCTGATCCAGCAAAGCGCGCATCTTTTTCTTCGCCGCATCCACCGACGAACCCAACGGACAGTTCCCGCCCTTCACGCAGCGCTCAGCATAGCGTTCGAAAGACTTCTCGAAACCCAGCATCTGCGTGTAAGTGGAGGGCAAAAAGCTCAGCTGAGGGTTGGCGGCGCCGTCGAGCACCATCCTGCCGACCTTCTTCGGGAAGAGATCGGCATACGCCCCGCCCAACTGGGTGCCGTAAGACAAACCGAGATAGTTGAGCTTCTCATCGCCCACCAGGCCCCGCAAAACATCCATGTCACGGGCGGCCGGCTCCGTGCCGACGTGCGCAAGCAGTTCGCCCGACTTGTCTTTGCACCCTTTCGCTATCTGCCGAGCCTGAGCTTTCCTGGCCTTCCGCCCAGCCTCCGTCGAGGTGTCGATATCGGAATCCAAGATCTTGCCCAGTTCCCGGTCGTCGACGCAATCAACAGGCGTCGAGGAACCGACCCCTCGAGGATCAAACCCCACAACATCGTATTTATCTAAAACGTCTTTGCCGAAGCTCTGCCTGGCCACGTCAACCATCGCGATTCCGGAGCTTCCTGGTCCGCCGGGATTGACGAACAGGCTCCCGATCGGCTTGCCGCTCTTAGCCGGAAGCTTCGCCATGGCCACGGTGATCGCCTTGCCGCCAGGCTTCTTGTAATCCAGCGGAACCTTCACATTCGCGCATTGCATTTTCGCGTCGTCCTTGCAAGGCGCCCAACTGACCTTCTGCTTGTAGAACTTTTCAAGCCCCTTCGGAACGCCCCCCTTGGGAGCGCCGATCGAACCGCCAGGCGAACCAGTCGAACCTCCAGATGACCCGGCCGAGCTTCCCGGCGAATTTGTCGGGCTTCCCGGCGAGCCAGTTGAGCCGCCTGGCGACCGACCCGCAGACGGGCTCGACGTCGCCTTCGCCGCAGGAACACCCGCGTCGGCACGGACAGAGGCATCCGCCCCCGACGACGCACCCAAACGCAGTGGCGAATCGCCCGCGCGCATTGACGCAGCGTCCGCATGACCTTGCGACGCACTAGCCATTGCAGGCTGCGCGAGAACCGTCAAAGCCAACGCCGAGAGCGCAGCCAAAGGCCGCAACAGTCGCGTCGCTGTCTTTCTCATTTTTCCCCCAAACATACGAGATGATTAAAACCCCCAACCGATCGGAGCGGACTCTCGCCAACCCGACGCCCGCCGTCCGATCAGTCAGGACCCACTACCGGACAAAGGGACGCGATTTCCCAGCGAAAACCTCATCCTTCACGGAAGCCTTCCTTCTGCGTTTCTTTCCCCTGCTTCTGCGATTCTTGCCCCTGCGGCTTTTCCACCGGGCAGACAAGGCCGTCCTTGGGAACCTCGCCGGTCAACAAATACTTGTCAACCGCGGAGCCAATGCAGGACGAGCCTCTGCCATAGGCCGTGTGTCCATCGCCTTCCCAGGTCAGCAGCACCGAGTTGCTCAGACTCTTGTGCAAAGCCTGCGCCCAGTGATACGGCGTCGCCGGATCGTGCCTCGTGCCGATCACCACGATGGGCGCCGACCCCTTCGCCCTGTAAGGCCCGGGATTCGACTTCGGATGGTGCGGCAACTCGGCGCACATATAGAAGGCGACAGTGTCTTGTGTAGAAAAGGCTCCAATGGCGGGAGCTTCCCGCTTCAGCTTGTTCGCGTACTTCAGGTAGTCAGCTTCGGATTCCTGAGCGTAGTCCGCGCAATTGATTGCCCAGTAGGCCTCTGCCCTATTGCCTTTGTTCCCGTCTCCCTCGCGACTTGAGGTCGCGTCGAAAACTTTCAGGAAAAGCGAGCCGTCATTTTGCTTGATCAACTGGTCAAAGGCCTGATTAAACACTGACCACGTCCGATCCTCGTATAGAAGGCTGATAACTGCAGAGTGGAGCATCGCCTGGTTGAGGGGTCTGTTCGGGTCCGATGTCTTGAATGGCTTGACGCGAGCTTGATCCAGCAGGGCGCGCATCTTCTTCTTCGCCGCATCCACCGACGGGCCCAACGAGCAGTTGCCCGCCTTCACGCAGCGCTCAGCATAGCGTTCGAAAGACTTCTCAAAACTCAGCATCTGCGTGTAAGTGGAGGGCAAAAAGCTCTGCTGAGGGTTGGCGGCGCCGTCGAGCACCATCCTCCCAACCTTTTTCGGAAAGATGTCGGCGTACATTCCGCCCAAGGACGTGCCGTAAGAGAAACCGAGATAGTTGAGCTTCTTGTCGCCCACCAGGCCCCGCATAACATCCATGTCACGGGCGGCCGGCTCCGTGCCGACGTGCGCAAGCAGTTCGCCCGACTTGTCTTTGCACCCTTTCGCTATCTGCCGAGCCTGAGCTTTCCTGGCCTTCCGCCCAGCCTCGGTCGAGGTGTCGATATCGGAATCCAAGATCTTGCCCAGTTCCCGGTCGTCGACGCAATCAACAGGCGTCGAGGAACCGACCCCTCGAGGATCGAAACCGATGATGTCGTACTTGTCCAGGACATCTTTGCTGAAAGACTTGTCGGCGCGCGAAACCAAGTCGATTCCCGACTCTCCGGGTCCGCCCGGGTTGACGAACAGGCTCCCGATCGGCTTGCCGCCTTTGGCAGGGAGCTTCGCCATGGCCACCGTGATCGCCTTGCCCCCGGGCTTCTTGTAATCCAGCGGAACCTTCACATTCGCACACTGCATCTGGGGCTTGTCCTTACACGGCGCCCAGCTCACCTTCTGCTTGTAGAACTTTTCAAGCCCCTTCGGAACGCCCCCCTTGGGAGCGCCGATCGAACCGCCCGGCGAACTTGTCGAACCTCCAGATGACCCGGCCGAGCTTCCCGGCGAATTTGTCGGGCTTCCCGGCGAGCCAGTTGAGCCGCCTGGCGACCGACCCGCAGACGGGCTCGCCGTCGCCTTCGCCGCAGGAACACCCGCGTCGGCACGGGCAAAGGCGTCCGCCCCCGACGACGCACTAGCCATTGCAGGCTGCGCGAGAACCGTCAAAGCCAACGCCGAGAGCGCAGCCAAAGGCCGCAACAGTCGCGTCGCTGTCTTTCTCATTTTTCCTCCAAACATACGAGATGATTAGAACCCCCAACCGATCGGAGCGGACCCTCGCCAACCCGACGCCCGCCGTCCGATCAGTCAGGACCCGCTACCGGACAAAGGGACGCGGTTTCCCAGCGAAAACCCCGTCCTTCACGGAAGCTTTCCGATCGGACACGCCCTGCCGCGCATTTTGCCCCTGCTTCTGTTCCACTGGGCAGACAAGGCCGTCCTTGGGAACTTCGCCGGTTAACAAATACTTGTCGACCGGGCCCTGGATGCAAGATCCGGCCCTCCCATAGGCCGTGTGTCCGTCGCCTTCCCAGGTCAGCAGCACCGAGTTGTCGAGCGCCCCGGCGAAGGTTCGGGTCCAGGAGTAGAGCGTCGCCGGATCGTGCCTCACCCCGATCACCACGATCGGAGCCGACCCCTTCGCCCTGTAAGGCCCGGGATTCGACTTCGGATGGTGCGGCAACTCGGCGCAGATGTATCGGTCCTTCGTTTCAACGCCGCTTCCGCCAAAGACCGGGGCTTCCCTCTTGAGCCGCTCGCTGTACTTCGCATACTCGGATTGCGGGTCAAGCACATAGTCCGCACAGTTAATCGCTATAAGAGCCTCGGCCCCATTGCTGGAGGCCGTCGGGGCGGAGTCCGATCCTGATTCCTCGAAGGCCGAACCGTCGTTTTCCTTCACCAGCTTCCCTAGTTTCTCATCAAGATCCGGCCACGAAGCGTCGACGTACAGATACTGCCCTACCTCGCCCGTCAGAAGGGAACGCGTGAGTTTCCGATTTGGGTTTGACGTCGGGAACGGCTTTTTAAACGCCTGATCCAGCAGTGCGCGCATCTTCTTTTTCGCCGCGTCCACGGAAGACCCCAACGGACAGCTGCCCGTGTTCACACAGTGCTGCGCATAACGCTCAAAGGCATGCTCGAATCCGAGCTCCTGCTCGTATGCTCTGCGACTGTCCCGCATGCCGGTGTCGACGGCGCTGTCAAGCACCATCCTGCCGACTTTCTTTGGAAAGAGGTCGGCGTACATTCCGCCCAAGGACGTGCCGTAGGAGAATCCGAGATAGTTGAGCTTCTCGTCGCCCACCAGCCCGCGCAAAACATCCATGTCACGGGCAGCCGACTCCGTGCCGACGTGCGCGAGCAACTCGCCCGAGTGTTTCTTGCATCCCTCGGTTATCTTCTTAGCCTGCGCCTTTTGGGCTCTACGCCCGGCCACAGTGGAAACGTCATAATCGGAATCGAACATTTTGGCCATTTCGCGGTCGTCGAAGCAATCGACGGGCGTCGAGGAACCGACCCCACGGGGATCGAAACCGATGATGTCGTACTTGTCCATGACATCTTTGCTGAAAGCCCGGTCCACATATGAAAGCACGGCGATTCCGGAACTTCCGGGGCCGCCGGGATTGATGAACAGGCTTCCGATCGGCTTGCCGCCCTTGGCGGGAAGCTTCGCCATGGCGACGGTGATCGCCTTGCCGCCAGGCTTCTTGTAATCCAGCGGAACCTTCACGTCCGCGCATTGCATTTTCGCGTCGTCCTTACACGGCGCCCAGCTGACCTTCTGCCTATAGAACTTTTCAAGCCCCTTCGGGACATCCCCCTTAGGAGCACCGACCGAGCCGCCCGGCGAACTTGTCGGACTTCCCGGCGAACTTGCCGGACTTCCAGGCGAGCCGGACGGGCTGCCTGGCGAACCAGTCGAACCTCCCGGCGACGTCGTCGAGCCGCCCGGCGACCGACCCGCAGACGGGCTCGCCGCCGCCTTCTCCGCACGAACGCCCGCGTCGGCACGGGCAAAGGCGTCCGCCCCCGACGACGCCGCACCCAAACGCACTGGCGAATCGCCCGCGCGCATCGACGCAGCGTCCTCGTGGTCCGGCGAAGCACCGGCCACTACAGGCTGAGCGACGATGGCCAGGGCAAAGGCCGATGCAGCCGCAAAAGGATGCAACAAACGCCTGAATGTTTTCATCTCTTCTCCCAAATTGATTTAGCCGGTTGCACCCACCTCGCTAAGCGGATGCAACCCATATGAAGGACCGAAACCCGGGCGACTCGCCGGAGTTTTACCCGCGGTGACGCTCGTCGCGGGCCGTGAGACCGACACAGACACACAAGCGTCAGTCCAGACACAAAGCCCAAAACATTGTATCTCTGTAGTTGCTATTTTACTTGTTCCCCGCAGGCAGCGCCACCGTTTTCAAAACCTTCCTATGAGGTAGAAGAGAATGGCGATGAATCAAGGGAAATTCAACCGACGTTCGATCAAAAAACGTCGCCGACAGAAAGAGCATCTACTATACGTAATTTTTGCGACCTGTTTGCGTTGAATAACGTCCCCAGCACACCCGAAGACGAAATATCACACTCGAAAGTAAAAAGAAGGCGACATCGGCCGTTAACTCATATCGAAGTCAACGGCCGATGTCGCCCGCGGTTTATCTGCGTCGCAAGGCCGACGTCAGCGTCGCGCACAGCTCGTCTCCATCGCAAGGCCGACGTCAGGATCGTCGGCGCCAATGGTCATTCGACGGGCGGCGCAATACGTTCGGCAGCTCCCTATCTTTGCCCTTGCTTCTGTTCCACCGGGCAAACCAACCCGTCCTTCGGAACCCTTCCGGTCAGGAGATAGGCATTCACTTGATTTTCGATGCACGCGCCAGACCGCCCGTAGGCCGTGTGTCCGTCGCCCTCCCACGTCAACAGCACGGAGTTCTCGAGTGTCCTGTGCATGGCCTTCGCCCAGCGATACGGCGTCGCCGGATCGTGCTTCGTGCCGATGACCACGATCGAAGCCGAACCCTTCGCTCTGAATGCGCCGAGACCGGCCTTCGGATGATATTTTAGATTTCTGCAAACCTGAATCACTTTCGTCGTCCAGGGATCGTACCCGCCGAAGACGGAAGCTCTTTCTTTGAGCTTTTTATTGTACTTGGCGTAAACAGAGTCCGGCTCTTTCGCGTAATCTGCGCAACTGATCGCGAGGAGCGACTCCATCATATTGCTCTCGTCATTCGGCGTTTGCGGGCCAGACAGCTCCAGAAGCTCGGTGCCGTCATTTTTCTCGATCAGCTTGCCAAGTGCTTGATCCAAACCAGGCCAAGCTTCGTCCCGGTACATCGCCCACCTCACGGACGCCATCAGGTTGGAGCGCGTGAGCGGACGGGCCGGGTTCGACGTCGGGAACGGTTTCTTCGCCGCCTGGTCGAACAGGGCGCGCATCTTCTTCTTGGCTGCTTTGACGGTGGTCCCAAGAGGGCACTTGCCGCCGTCGACGCATCTTTTCGCGTACCGCCCGAACGATTCATCGACGCTCAGAGTCCCCTCGTAGAGCAAGCGTGCGTTTCCAAGTTGGGTGTTGACGGCGCCGTCGAGCACCATCCTGCCCACCTTCTTCGGGAACAAGTCGGCATACATCCCGCCCAGCTCGGTGCCGTAGGAGAAGCCGAGATAGTTGAGCTTCTTGTCGCCCACCAGCCCGCGCAAAACATCCATATCGCGGGCCGCCGACTCCGTGCCGACGTGCGGAAGCAACTCACCCGACCGCTTCTCGCAGCCGTCCGCGATTTTCTTGGCCGCTTCCTGCTGTTGCTGCCGACCCTTGGCCGTGGACAGGTCGTAGTCTGCATCCAAGAAGAACGCGTTCAAAGCGGCGGCGTCGGCGCATTTGACGGGAGTGGAGGCGTCGACCCCTCGCGGGTCGAAGCCGACCACGTCGTACTTATCCAAGATTTCGGGCTTGAGGCTTTTCGAAAGAGAGGCTGCCTTTTCTATGCCCGAGCCGCCGGGGCCGCCGGGATTGACGAACAGGCTCCCGATCGGCTTGCCGCTCTTGGCGGGAACCTTGAGCATGGAAATCGTGATCGTCTTGCCCTCGGGCCTTTTGTAATCGAGCGGAACTTGCGCTTGCGCGCACTGCAGGCCGGCACGATCTTTGCCTTTGCATTCAGACCACGTCAGCTTCTGCCTGTAGAACTTCTCCAACCCTTTCGGGGCATCGCTTTCACCGGTACCCTTCGGTCCGCGGTTTGAGGTGTTCGCGCTGCCATTCGAGCCATTGCTTGAGCCGTTCGCCCCGCTGTTCGATCCGACGTTCGGACCATCCGCGTATGGGCTCACCGACGTCGCCGACGTCGCAATTGTGTCCGCTTGCGCCGGCATCGCGCCTAAAGCGAGGCTGACGCCGATCAATCCGGCAAACGAAGCCGTCGCAAGCCGCGCAGACCTCGACCTCGCGGCAGAAAACGGGCGTTGCCGCACGGTCTTGTCGGGGTTGCCCGCCCGCGGCCATGAACTCGTTGAATTCGTTGTCTCACTCATGGCTCCAGTTTGGCAAGAGCCGGCCACCCGCGAACATACGGCCTCCAGGCCAAGACGACAGTCGCAACAGCCCGAAGTGCCGGGTGGGGATATCCCCACCCGGCACTTCGGGCCGCGCAAGCCGTGCAAAGGAGCCTTTGGGCTCAAGCCATAAGAGCGTCGAAGGCGAACCCTAAGAACGTCGAAGGGTGCGTCCCGCACAGCGGCGGAACGCACCCTCGAAGTTGAATGACGCAGGGGCGTCGGGCTCGGCGCATCCCGTGCAGCGGCGGGACGCACCCCGCCCGCTACCGGATGACAGGGGGCGGTTGGCTCTCCGGGGAAAGCTTGTCCTTCACGGAAGCCTTCCGATCAAGGTCGCCTTGCTTCTGCGCTTCTTGCCCCTGCTTCTGTTCCACGGGGCAAACGAGGCCGTCCTTGGGGACCTCGCCGGTCAGCAGATACTTGTCGACCGGGCTCTGGATGCAAGAGCCGGCCCTGGAGTAAGCAAGGTGCCCGTCGCCCTCCCATGTCAGCAACACCGAGTTGCTCAGACTCTTGTGCAAAGCCTGCGCCCACGAATACGGCGTCGCCGGATCGTGCCTCGTGCCGATCACCACGATCGGAGCCGCCCCCTTCGCAGTGTACGGTCCGGGATTCGACTTCGGATGATACGGCAGAAGGCTGCAAAGGTCAGTCCCTTCTCCATCGCTGCCCGCGCCGAAGAGGGGGGCCTCCTTCTTCAGTTTCTCTTGATACTTTTTAGTTACGGACGGCGAGGAAGCCGGATAATCCGCGCAGTTGATCGCAATCCTGGCCTCGTTGCTGTTGTTCTTGAACTTTCCGCCCTGGCGCCCGCTTGCAAGGTCATACCATCCCAAAAGGAAGGATCCGTCATTGTTTTTGATCAACTGACTGAGCCCTGTATCCAGATAGGGGCGATATGCGGTGCTGTACATCGCAAGCATGACGCCGTACTTGAGTATGTTCCGATTGAGGGGCCTCTTGGGATCGGCCGTCGGGAACGGCTTCTTGAACGCCTGATCGAACAGGGCTCGCATCTTCTTTTTCGCCGCATCCACAGAAGACCCCAACGGACAGTTCCCGCCCTTCACGCAATACTCCGCGTAACGCTCGAAGGCCTTCTCGAAGCCGATCGTCAGCTCGTATCCCATGCGCGCGTCGCCGAGCTGTGGGTCGAGGGCACCGTCGAGGACCAGCCTGCCTGCCTTCTTCGGGAAGAGGTTGGCGTACATGCCGCCCAGGGAGGTGCCATAGGAGAAGCCGAAGTAATTGAGTTTCTTGTCGCCCACAAGGCCGCGCAAAACGTCAAGGTCCCGTGCGGCCGACTCCGTGCCGACGTGCGCAAGCAAGTCACCCGACTTGTCCTTGCAACCCTTGACGAACTTCTCCGCTTGAGCCTTCTCCGCCTTCTTTCCCTCCGGGGTGGACAGGTCGAATTCAGAGTCGAGGTACTTCCCCAGCTCGGCGTCGCTCACGCAATCGACCGCAGTCGAGGAACCGACCCCGCGCGGATCGAAACCCACAATGTCGTATTGGTCCCGGAGAGCCTTGCTGAAGATCTTGTCCGCGCCTGAAACGAGGTCGATTCCCGATTCTCCGGGACCGCCGGGGTTGACAAACAGGCTCCCGATCGGCTTGCCGTTTGCCGCGGGAACCTTCGCCATGGCGACGGTGATCGTCTTGCCGCCGGGCTTCTTGTAATCCAACGGAACCTTCACATTCGCGCACTGCATCTGGGGCTTGTCCTTGCACGGCGCCCAAGCCAGCTTCTGCTTGTAGAACTTTTCAAGCCCTTTCGGAACGTCCCCGGCTGGAGCTTCGTTCGGTTTGCCCGACGACGCATCCGCGGACGGGCTCGCAGTCGACTTCGCCGCAGGAGCCCGCCCGGCGCCGACGTGAGCCGACGCCGCTTGAGCCGCCACCGGCTGAACGACGGCCGTCAGAGCCAATGCCGAAAGTGCAGCCAAAGGCTGCAACAATCGCGTCATTTTCTTTTTCATCTTCCCTCCCAAACGGGTAGAAAACCGAAACCCACGCCAATTCTCGGGATATTCACGAATGCCACACCCACCGCCAAGACGCTCGGCGCGGGCCGAGAGACCGGTGCGTTGAACAGCTTCGGCCCATGCACCGTCTTTGTCGCTGCATCTCTCTAAAGATTCAGCCTACAGGATCGAACGGTTGCGAACTGCGGGTTTTCCACTCCTTCCCTTGAGGTAGAAGGGGAGGCAATGGCGACAAGAGACGACAGTGGCTCTGAAAGACGGAAGAGGCGATAAAAGCAGGAGAGACGAGAAGAGGGGAAGAGACGATAAGGGGCGGAAAGAACGATAAAGACATGGAAGAAATTATTTACGACCGAAGGAAGGGCGAGGTAGAAGAATGGACAGGGTAAGCATCTCGCGAAAGGACAACGACAGAAGAAAAATAAGATGGCCCGCAGGGAAACTGCGGGAAATAAATCAAGTTCCATCTAGTGGGATGAAGAAAAATACAGATAAAGGGAACACCTAAAACAAGGCAGGTTCAAAACGAAATTAGAATTTTGCGCAGGACCGGTGCAAAACACAGGCGAAACGACGTACAAAACACAAACAAAATATTGCGCAGGACCGGTGAAAATGCAGGCGAAACGTAGCGCAGGATGCGCGACAAAGACACCCGCATACAACAGGACGGGCGCCGCGCGGCCCAAGAGGCTCATGCGGCGCTCGCCCTGCGCGCTGCGACTCAGTTTCCCAGCTTTGAGGAGGCAGGGCAGACGAGGCCGTCCTGCGGGACCTTTCCGGTGAGAAGATATTGGTCTACCGGGTCGTTCAGGCAGGAGCCCGCTTTTCCGTAGGCTGTGTGTCCGTCGCCCTCCCACGTCAGCAGCACCGAGTTGCTCAGCGTCTTGTGCAAAGTCTGCGCCCACTGATACGGCGTCGCCGGATCGTACTTCGTGCCGATCACGACGATCGGAGCCGAGCCCTTAGCCTCGTACGGTCCGGGGTTGGCCTTCGGATGGTAGGGCCAGAGCGAGCATCTATCGGTTTCCTCCATCATCGACGAGCCGAAAACGGGCGCCTCCGTCCGCAGCTTATCGGCGTACTGTTGATACTCGGCGCTCGGCGAAGGCACATAGTCGGCGCAGTTGATCGCCCAGAAGGCTTCCTTGCCGTTGTTCTTGAACTTGTTTCCTTGGCGCTCCTCAAACAGGTCGTAGTACCCTAGGATGATCGAACCGTTGTTCTGCTCAACCAGCTGGGAGAGCCCCTGATCCAGGTAGGTCCAATACGATTCGCGGTACATCATGCTTATTACGGTAGAGTATAGCGCGGCTCTATTGAGGGGTCGCTTGGGATTGGCCGTCGGGAAGGGGCTCTTCAGCGCCTGGTCGAAAAGCGCCTTCATCTTCGCCCTGGCCTCGTCCACAGAGCCTCCGAGCGGGCATCGGCCAGTGTCCACGCAGTGCTGCGCGTAATGTTGGAAGGCGGTTTCGAAGCCGACTACCTGCTCGTACCCCATGCGCGCGTTGCCGAGCTGTGGGTCGAGGGCACCGTCGAGCACCAGTCTGCCTGTCTTCTTCGGGAAGAGGTTGGCGTACATGCCGCCCAGGGAGGTGCCATAGGAGAAGCCGAAGTAATTGAGTTTCTTGTCGCCCACGAGGCCGCGCAAAACGTCAAGGTCCCGTGCGACCGACTCCGTGCCAAGGTACGGAAGCAAGTCGCCCGACTTCTCCTGGCATCCCTTCGCCTCCTGCTCGGTGATGGCTTTGTCCGTCTGCCGCCCTTCCGGGGTGGAGAGGTCGACGTCGGTGTCGGCGATCTTGGCCAGCTCGGCGTCGCTCACGCAATCGACCGCGGTCGAGGAGCCGACCCCGCGCGGATCGAAACCAACGATGTCGTATTTGCTCCGAACGGAGGCGCTGAAGGACTCGGAAGCGTTGGCCGCCAAATCGATTCCCGAGCCTCCGGGGCCGCCGGGGTTGACGAACAGAGTCCCGATCGGCTTGCCGCTTTTGGCGGGAACCTTCATCATGGCAATGGCGATCGTCTTGCCGCCGGGCTTCTTGTAATCCAGCGGAACCTTCACATCCGCGCATTCGTTGGCCGGATGCTCCTTGCACTTCGACCATGCGACCTTCTGGTTGTAAAAGTCCCCTAGCTTGTCAAACGCGGTTGCGCTCGGCGATTGGTTTCCTCTCGGCGATGCGCCGCCGGCGGAGCCGTTGTCATTCGAGGCGCCGAGGTCGAGGGAACAGCCAGCGAGCAGCATGGCTGCGGCGAAGAAGGACGCCATAGGCTTGCGAAGGTTCATTCTCCTAAACTACCTGATCGTCTTGCGAAACGCAGTCCGCTTGCGGGGGCATGGCACCCCAGCCGCAGCCGCGGGAAGCCGGCCGGATGGGTTGAAGTTCACGCCGAGGCGGGCGCCAGTCCCGAATCCGGCGGCAGTCGACGTCCCTGCAGACCGTGACGAGTGTCAGCCCTGCGGGCGGTCGCGGGCGTCGGCCCGTCAGCCCTGCGGGAATCGGCGGGTGTCAGCCCTGCGGGCGGAGGCCGACCATCATCGCCTCGAGCGCGAGCAGCGGCGCGACGTTTCCCGCCAAGCGCGTGCGAGCCTGCGAGATCGCGTCCATCCGGCGAATCGACTGCTCGGCCGAGGTGCTCGCGGCGACCTCGGCGATCCGGTCGGCGAAGTCGCGGTTGACGAGGGCGACGTCGGCCCCCAGCTGGACCGTGAGGACGTCCCTGTAGAGCGAGAGAAGGTCGACGAGGGCGCGATCGAGCCTGTCGCGCTGGGCGCGGGTGGCGCGGCGCTTTTGGTCCTCGCGCAGGGCGGTTATCTGCGCGGACACGGCGGGAGGGACGCGCCCCCCTTCTTCGACGCCGAGGGATCGGCGCAGCTCGGCCTCCTCCTCGGCGAACTGGGCGGCCAGGGCGTCGCTGACGGCTTTGGCCCCGGACTTCTTTTTGGCGGGCTTTTTTCCCGATTTCGCGGTCGAGGCGGAGTTCCGGCCGCGCCCGCCGCCGCGACTGCCCGAACCGATTCCGTCGCGTCCGCCCGATTCGCCGTCGTGATCGGCCTGCGGCCCCGCCTCTCCGGCGCGCGGCCCCGCGTCGAAGCTCGCGGCGGGGCCGAGGAGGGCCTCGGCGGCCTCTGGGCTGTAGTTGAGAATGCGGTGAGCGGCCAGCACGGCGTCGCCCGCGCCTCGGATCGAGAGCGTCTCGGTGAGAATGTAGGCGCGTTCGCGGGCGGCCTGTGCGTCGGTGGCGAGGGCTCTCGCGCGGCCGACGTGCGATTGAGCTGCGAGCGCAGCGTCGAGCGCCCGTTCCGGGGGAACGCCGTCGCGGCGAACGAGCAGATCGGCGACGTCCTGCGGGCTTGGAACGGCCAGGCTGACTTCGCGGCAGCGCGAGCGGATCGTCGTCATGACGTCTTCGGGCGAGGGCGTGCACAGCATCCACACGGTGAACGGCGGAGGCTCCTCGATCGCTTTGAGCAGCACGTTCGTGGTGCGCTCGAGCATCCTGTCGGCGTCTTCGATGACGACGACGCGCCACGGACCGCTTCCCGGGGAGACATACGACCTGCCGACAAGCTCGCGCGTGCGCTCGACGGTGATGAAGACTCCGCGGGTCGCCACCGATTCGACGTCGGGGTGCTTGCCTTCCATTACCGTGTGGCAGGCGTGGCATTGGCCGCACCCGGGTTCCGGTCCGGTGCATTCGAGGGCCGCGGCAAATGCCCTGGCCGCGACCGACCTGCCCGAACCCGGCGGCCCTGTGACGAGCCAGGCTTGGGCCATGGCCGAATCGGCCCCGGCGGCGGTCTTCCCGGCCAGCTCGCGAGCGGCCGCGGCGGCTTTTTCAAGCTGGGCGCGCACGGCCCGCTGCCCCACCAGCTCGTCGAAGACGCTCACGGCTCGCCGCCCCCGGGCCGGCGGCCTTCGGCTTCCAACGCCTCGGCCACGCGTGCGCGGACCGTTTCGGCGATCCGCTCACGCGGCTCCGTCGCGTCCACGGTGAACCAGCGTTCGGGTTCGGCCGCGGCGAATCGGAGGTATGCCCTGCGGACGTCCTCGTGGAACCGCGCGCCCGCCGCCTCGATCCTGTCGAACGAGCCGCCGAGACGGGAGGCGAGCGCCTCGGCGGGAAGGTCGAGGAAAACGGTCAGGTCGGGCATGAGCCCTTCCGTGCCCCACAGCGACAGGCCGCGCACCTCGTCCTCGCCGAGCGTCCTCCCGGCGCCCTGGTAGGCGGCGGAGGAATCGATGTACCTGTCGGCGAGAACGATCGCGCCCCGATCCAGGGCCGGGCGCACGACCGTCGCGACGTTGTGCGCCCTGTCCGCCGCGTACAGCAAGGCCTCTGCCCTCGGAGAGACGTCGCCGCCGTGCAGGAGCAGCTTGCGGATATGGCGCCCGAGCTCGGTTCCGCCGGGGTCTCTGGTTGTGACGACGTCGAAGCCGCGCCCGCGCAGCCATTCGGCGAGCAACTGCATCTGGGTGGTCTTGCCCGATCCGTCGCCGCCCTCGAAAGTGATGAACATCGGCTACTTCTCGTCCTTGGCGGCGGCCGCCGCAGACGACCTGGCTGCGGATTTTTTGGCAGCGGCTTTCGAGGAGGCTGTTTTCGCGGCGCCGGTTTTCGAAGCGGATGCCTTCGCGCCCGCAGACTTCGTCGAAGCCTTCCCTGCGCTCGCCGCCTTGCCCGAGGCGGTTGTGCCCGAGGCAGCCTTGGAGGCCGCTTTGCTCGAAGAGGCCTTGCCGGAGGCGGACTTCGACGCCGACTTGCCGGACGCGGTTTTCGACGCCGACTTTGACGCGGTTTTCGACGAGGTCTTGGCCGAGGCCTTTTTTCTGGCAGGCTTCTTCGCCGGGCCCTTGGCTCGCCGGTCGGCGAGCAGCTCGTAGGCGCGCTCGGGCGTGATCGTCAGCGGGTCGTCCTCGCGGCGAAGGGAGGCGTTCGTCGTGCCGTCGGTGACGTACGGGCCGAAGCGGCCGTCCTTGAGCAGAACCGTGACGCCCGCGACGGGGTCGGTTCCCAGCTCGCGCAGGGGCTCCTTCGCCGTGGCGCCGCGCCGCTGCTTGGGCTGGGCAAAGAGCTCTTTGGCCTGGTCGAGGGTGACCGTGAAGATCTCGTCCTCGCTGGCCAGCGACCGCGAATCCTTGCCGCGGGTCAGGTACGGCCCGTAGCGGCCGTTGTGGGCCAGGATCGTCTCGTCGCCGTCGTCGCCCACGACGCGCGGAAGCGAAAGCAGCTTGAGCGCGTCCTCGAGCGTGACCGATTCGAGCGCCATCGAGGAGAAAAGGGAGGCCGTGCGCGGTTTGGGCGGCTTCTTCGACGGGCGGCCGGTGGGCGTGAGCGCCACTTCGCCCTCTTTCGGCACATCGGTGACGTACGGGCCGAAACGCCCCGCTTTGGCCAGCACCTTGCGCCCGGTTTCGGGGTCCACCCCCAATTCGCGCCCGTCGAAACTGCTTTTGTCGAGCAGCTCGCGGGCCTTGGCCAGGGTCAGCTCGTCGGGGGCGATGGAATCGGGGACGGAGGCGTTGCGGGCTTCCGCGCCCTCGCGCTCCTCCTGGACGTACGGCCCGTAGCGGCCCACGCGCAGAACCACGCCCTCGCCGAGGTCGATCGAGTTGATGGCCTTCGCGTCGATGTCCCCCAGGCTCTCGACCTGCCCTTCGAGGCCGAGCCGCCCCTCCTGGCCCTTCCAAAAGCGCGTGAGATATTCGATCCGCCGCTCTTCGCCGGATGCGATGCGGTCGAGCTCGGTCTCCATGTCGGCCGTGAAGTCGTAATCGACCAGCTCGGGAAGATTCTCCTCCAGCAGGCGCACAACCGAAAAGGCCGTCCACGTGGGCACGAGCGCCTGGCCGCGGCGGTCGACGTACCCGCGGTCGGTGATGGTCGAGATCGTGGCGGCGTATGTGGACGGGCGCCCGATCCCAAGCTCCTCCATGCGCTTGACGAGCGAGGCCTCGGTGTAGCGCGGCGGAGGCAGGGTCGCGTGGCCGTCCGCGGCCGCCTCGAGCGTGCGCAGGGCCTCCCCCTCCTTGACCTCCGGCAGGCGCGCGTTCTCGCGGTCCTCGTACCGCTTCGCGTCGGCCGACTCCTGGTAAACGGCCATGAAGCCGGGGAAGGTGATGATCGTTCCCGACGCCGCAAACGTCGCCTCGCGCGCCCCGGCGGCCCCGGCGACGCCGACGTTGACGCGGACGGAGGCGGTCTGGCCGCGGGCGTCGGCCATCTGCGAGGCCACCGTGCGTTTCCAGATGAGCTCGTAGAGCGCGAACTGGCTGGCCGTCAGATCGCCCTTGACCTGGGCGGGCGTGCGGAAATGGTCGCCGGCGGGCCGGATCGCCTCGTGGGCCTCCTGCGCGCCCTTGGACTTCGTCGCGTACAGCCTAGGCTTGTCCGGCAGCGACTCCTGCCCGTACATCTCCCGAATCTGGCTTCTGGCAGCCGAAACCGCCTGCTCGGAAAGGTTGGTCGAGTCGGTTCGCATGTACGTGATGTAGCCGTTTTCGTAGAGCGACTGGGCCGTGCGCATGGCGTCGCGCGAGCTCATGCGAAGCTTGCGGGAGGCCTCCTGCTGGAGGGTCGACGTCGTGAAAGGCGCGGCCGGTCGGCGGGTGTACGGCTTCGTCTCGACGGAGGCGACCGTAGCGTCCGCGCCTTCGAGGGCCGCGGCGAGCTGTTCGGCGTCGTCCTTGCCGAGGGCCCGCACGCCTTCCTTGGCGGCCTTGGCGGTGAGTTTTCCGGCGTCGTCGAAGTCCCTGCCCGCGGCGACACGCACGGAGTCGAGGGCTGTGAGCTTGGCCGAAAAGTCCTGCTTCTCCTTGGCGAAAACCGCCGTCACGTCCCAGTAGGAGGCGGCGACGAAGGCCATGCGCTCGCGTTCGCGCGAGACGACCAGCCGCGTGGCCACCGACTGCACTCGCCCGGCCGAGAGCCCGGGCGAGACCTTGCGCCACAGGAGGGGCGAGACCTCGTAGCCCACGAGGCGGTCGAGGATGCGGCGCGATTCCTGGGCGTCCACCAGCTGCGCATCGAGCTGGCGGGGATTGTCGAGCGCCCTGGCGATGGCCTCCGGCGTGATCTCGTGGAACACCATGCGCTTGACCGGGACCTTCGGCTTGAGCACCTCGTTCAGATGCCAGGCGATGGCCTCGCCTTCGCGGTCCTCGTCGGTTGCGAGCAGCAGTTCGTCGGCCTCTTTGAGCAGCTTTTTCAGCTCGGCGACCTTCTTCTTCTTGTCGGGGTCGATCACGTAGTAGGGCTCGAAGCCCGCTTCGATGTCCACGGAGAACTTCGCGTAGGGGCCCTTTTTCATCGACGCGGGCAGCTCGGAGGGCTGGGGGAGGTCGCGAATATGGCCGACGGAGGCCTCTACGGAGTAGTCCGATCCGAGATAGCCGCTGATGGTGCGAGCCTTCGCTGGAGACTCCACGATCACAAGTTTGCTCACGCTGTTTCCTTCAGGACGACGGAGGGGTTGCTGGCGCCACCATAACCCCATTTGCCGACACCCCGCCATTTGTGCCACGCCGTCAATGACGGGATACACTGTTGCAGCGGTTTGGGACACACACGAGGAGAGTTCTCTCATATGCGCGAAAACTCGCCGAAATCCGGCGTAACACGCGAAGGCGTGATCGTCGTCGCCTTGGGGACTCCCACAGAGGCGAGCACCCGTGCGATCGCCGAGTTCTTGGGCGAGTTCCTTTCGGACAAGCGCGTTGTGGACCTGCCGGACTTCCTGTGGCAGCCGGTGCTGCGCGGCCCGATTCTCAAACGCCGCCCGGGCAAGGTGCTGGAACAGTACGAAGACATCTGGGCGGACGGCTCTCCCCTGCGCGTGATCACGGAGGGGCAGGTCGCGAGGCTCGCCGAGCTTCTGCCCGATTGCGAGGTGCGCGTGGGATACCAGTACGGCAGTCCTAGCTTCGTCGAGACGTTCGCCGAGATGGCCTCGCGCCTGGACGAGATCACGGTGCTTCCCACGTATCCGCAGTTCGCGCCGGCCACGGTGGGGTCGGTGGCCGACAGGCTCGACGCCGCGCTGAGGGTTTCCCGCGAGCGTTTCGGGCGCGTGCCGCGGGTTCGCGCGGCGAGGTCGTGGCCGGAGCTGCCCGGGTACGTCGACTGGCACGTCACGCGCATAGCGAACGCCTTGGAGGAGGGCGACGCCGACATGCTCGTCTTCTCCTGGCACGGGCTGCCTGACAGGCGCCCCCACCAGCCCGCCCGATACGCCGCCGAATGCGAGGCCACGGCCCGCGCGATCGCGGCGCGCCTCGCGGATCTCGGCGTGAACGTCCCGTGGCGCTCGACGTTTCAGTCGAAGTTCGGGCCCGACCGCTGGCTGCGGCCCGCGACTATCGACACGATGGCCCGCCTCCCGCGCGAGGGCGTGCGCCACGTGATCGTCGCCAATCCGGGCTTCATGGCCGACTGCCTGGAGACGATCTACGAGATGGACGTCCTCAACGCCGACGCCTTCTACAAGGCCGGGGGCCAGACTTTCCGCCGGATCGGATGCCCCGACGCCGACGCCGGCGCGGCCATTCTGGCCGAGCTGCGCGGGGCGCTGCGGCGCTTCGAGTGAGCGCCAAGGGCCGTTTAAACGCCGGAAGACGGCGGAAATGTTTGACTGGCCCTGGGGAATTGCCGCAGACGTGACAATTGAGAAGCCACGAAGTAGAGACCGCGATTCCGGGATCGCGACGTCGGGCTCTAGATCATGCGACCGTCGAAGGCTCTCCGGAGACCAAGATCCCGAGGCCGACAAGCTCGCGGACGGCGGGGAGCACCTCGGTGCGCACGTCTTCGGCGGGCTCGCCGAGGAGTTGGGCGACGGCGTCGCACAGGGCGCCGAGGGTCAGTTCGCCGTCGCACGCGCCGACGACGCCGGCAACCGCGCTCGTCACTTGGACCTCGGCCGCGAATCCGGCCGCTTGGGCGAGTTTGAGCATGAACGGTTCGGGCTGCCCCGGGGCGTGGAGGCGGTGTTCGACGCCGCGGCAGGCGAGGCGGGCGGCGAGGAGCGCGGAGTCGCCGGCGCGCAGCAGGTCGCGGTGCGCCCAGACGCCCTCGACGTACCCGTGCAGGTCGATCGGCGAGGGGCCGGAGAGCTCTTCGAAGCGCCGCCACGGACGGCGTTTCGCCGAATCCCCCGCGTTCGAACCGGCCGTCTCCCAGTCCCTCGCGTTCGAACCGGCTGCGTTCGAACCAGCCGCGTCCCAATCCCCCGCGTTCGAATCCCCCGCGTTCGAATCCCCCGCGTCTCCCTCCGGCGCACGCACGGAAATGTATCCCATGCCGACGCCGACCACGCCCCTGCGCGCGAAGTCTTCAAGCCAGGCGGCGTAGGCCTCCTCGTAGCCGCGGTCGCGCGGCGTCTGTCCTCCGTCGCGCAGCCACATTTCCGCGTAGTCGGGCGGCGTGAGGACCTCGCGCTGGATCACCCAAGCGTCAAGGCCATCGGGAATCCAGGCCGCCGGGCCGCGAGCCCAATCGGGAACGGCGTCAAACGGCCGATCCGGAGCTGCGTCGGACAACCGGCCCGAAGCAGAGCCAAGCGACTGATCCGGAGCCGCGTCGCACGACAGGTCCGAAGCAGAGCCAAGCGACTGATCCGGAGCCGCGTCGGACAACAGCTCCGAAGCAGAGCCAAGCGACCGATCCAGAACCGCGTAGGACGCCTTGATCTCCCAGTTGCCCAGCATCCACGCTCGGCCTCCGGGCGCCAGCACGTCGCGGAGCTCGCCGACGAGTTCCGCTAGCAGCGAGTCGCCTTCGCGTCCGCCGTCGCGATATGTGCGAACGCCGTCCGCGCGGACGGCTTCCGGCGTGATGACGAACGGCGGATTCGAGACGACGACGTCGTACCGCTCGCACGCGGCGCTCAAGGAATCCAAAGAATCCAAGGAATCCACGGCATCCGCAAGGTCAGACCTCGGACCGCGCACGGGCTCCAGCAGCGAACCGTGCCGGAAGTCGATCTCCGCCCCCGCGAGGGCCGCGTTGAATCGCGCGTAGCCGAGCGCGCGGGCGGAAACGTCGGTGGCCGTCACCCGCGCGCCGCACAGGGCGGCGAGAATGGCGTGGTATCCGCAGCCGGTTCCGACGTCGAGCACCCGCTCGTCCGCGCCGTAGGCCGCCAGCGCCGCGAGCGTCCGCGTGGCTCCCCCGACGGGCATGACGTGGTCCGGTCCCGGAATCGCGCCCGCCAGCTCGCCCCAGTCGGAGGCGATGAGGACGTCGTCGCGTCGCCGAGCGTCCACAGCAGCCGCGCGATGAAGCGAAGGCGGCGAAACTGGCTCCTGCACGAACGAAGATTCGGGTGCCGACCGAGAGTCCGCCGCAGATCTAAAGATTTGCAGATGCCCGGGAATCGGCGCGGGAACGATCTGAAAGAGAGCGCGCCCGTCTTTGACGACCGCGCCCACGCGTCCGCGCGCCCAAGTCGCGGGAAGGGCCGCCGCAATTTCCCCCTCGCCGAGCCGGTCGCCGAGCATGAAAAGCCTGGTGAGATTGGCGAGCCGGACGTCGTCCGCATTGACGGCGTTCCGGCCTTCAAACTCTGCCGTGCAGACAGCCTTCCGACCTTCAGAACCGGCCATGTCGGCAGCCTTCAGACCTTCAGAACCAGCGATGTCAGCAGCCTTCCGGCCTTCGAAGCCGACGACGCCGGTGCCGGCGGGCCTCCCTCCTTCCGCAATCGCCCGCGCCCGAGCCAATGCGGGAACGCGCTGTTCGCGGCGCACGGCGGCGAGGGCCTCGGGGCCGAGCAGCTGCTCGACCGCCGCGAGGGTGTACGCGCGCAGGTCTTTCCGCAGAGTCGCGGCGACGTCAAGGGGCGCGGCATCGGCCCCTTCGAAGGGCACGGCGGCCCCGTCGAAGGCGGGGGCGCCGACGGCATCGGCATCCATGCATCAAGCGTATGCGAGCCCTCCGACAGTTGTGCGAGGGCGAACCGGACGCCCGCGAACGCGCGAAACGGCGCGCCGACGACGAGGCCGCGGCAGTCAGCGGATTCGGCAGTTAACGGCCGCGGCAGTTAGCGGACTCGACAGTTAACGGCCGCGGCAGTCAGCGGATTCGGCAGTGGCCCGCGCAGGCCCCGGTGACCAAGTTCCCACCGCAGACGGGCATGCACCGCCGTCGAACGGGCATATGCTTATACATCATGCCTTCAGAACCCCCTGTTTTACATGGGCGTGCCCGCGCGCGCCTTCTTTTCGTCCTCATCAGCGGATTGTTTCTCTCGCTCATCACGGTGAGCATCATCAATGTCGCCCTGCCGTCCATCAAAACGGCGCTGGACGCCTCACCCAGCCAGATGCAGTGGGCTCTTTCGGGGTACTCGCTGGCCATCGGCGTCGTCCTGGTCGCGGCGGGGCGCGCGGGCGACATTCTGGGGCGCGGCCGCCTTTTCGCAGCGGGGGTGCTGATTTTCACGATCGCGTCGACGGCGGCGGCCTTGGCTGTGAACGCCCTCATGCTTGACGTCGCACGAGCCGTCATGGGCTTCGGCGCGGGAATTTACACGCCGCAGACGGGGGGTTTGATCCAGCAGCATTATCGCGGCAAGGAGAGGGCGAAGGCTTTTGGGATCTTCGGGGCGACGGTGGGCGTCGCGGTGGCGATCGGACCAACCGTGGGCGGGGTGTTCCTGGAACTGCTGCCGGCGTCGATCGGCTGGCGGGCGACCCTCGGATTCAACGTGCCGGTGGCCGCGACCGTGTTCCTGCTGGCACTCAAGTGGATTCCCCGCGAGCCGATCGACGCTGCAAGCCGCGGCCGTCTGTGGCGCAGGCTCGACCCGGTCGGCGCGGTTTTGCTCTCGGTCGCGATCGTGGGGATCATGCTGCCGTTCGTGACGGCGGCGACGATGCCGTGGACGTGGTGGCTTCTGCCGGTCGGCTTCGCCTTGGTGGGCCTGTGGTGGATGTGGGAGCACAGGCTGTATGCGCGCGGCGGGGAGCCGATGGTGGACCCGCGGCTTCTGCGAATTCGCACATTCACCTTGGGCACGGCCACGATCACGGTTTTCTTCGCGGGTTCGACGTCGATGAGCGTGATCCTCGCCGACTTCGTGCAGCGCGGAATGGGCGAAACCGCCTTGGTTTCGGGCATGCTGGCCCTTCCGACGGCGGCGGCGCAGGTGATTTCGGCGCCTCTGGCGGGGCGGCTCGTGTGGCGGTGGGGCCGCAGGATCGTGATCGTCGGCATCTTCCTGAACGTGGTGGGCCTTGCGGCGATCGCGGCGGCCGCGGTGTTCGTGAGCCGCGGGGCGAGCGTGTGGTGGTTCGCGATCGGCGCGGCGATCGTCGGTTTCGGCATTGGCTGGGTGACTTCGCCCAATCAGGCGCTTTCACTGCGCGACGTGCCGGTGGAAAGCGGCGGGACGGCGTCGGGAATCATGCAGACGGGCCAGCGCATCGCCACGGCGATCGGAACCGCGGCGTGCACGGGCCTGTTCTACAGCCTTGCCGGGCAAAGCTACATCACGGCGATGGTCGCCGGGTGCGCCTTGCTCGCGGCGTTCATCAGCGTGGCCCTCGCGATTTCCTACTGGGATGCGCGGCACCCGAGCGTGCAGACCTCGGCCCGCCAAAAGCAGGCGGTGCGCGAAGCGCTGGAGTCCACGCGGAAATAAGCTGGGCCTTCGGGCGACGGGAACTCCGCCGTCATTCATGGGAACCAGCGGTCGATTACTCAATAGGGCGTGCGCCTCGAGTGTTTGAGGCACACGCCCTTTCTGCGCCGCCGCACAAATTCAGCTCACCTCTGGCAAGCAGATCTTGATGCACCTTTTGGTGCACAGCGCTTTCCGACGATGGCGTTCTCGGACATACATACGAGGAACGTCTTGTCTCAATGCACCTTCTGGCGCTCAGTGCTTTCCGACCGGAACACGGACATGAACCCCGAGGATAGAGACTTGTCTCAATGCACCTTCTGGCGCTCAGTGCTTTCCGACAACGAGACCCCGGAGATTTTCGCGTACCGCCTCAACGTGTCTCAATGCACCTTCTGGTGCTCAGTGCTTTGCGACTGGACGTTGACGCTGACATGGACCGACCATGACTGGGTCTCAATGCACCTTCTGGTGCTCAATGCTTTCCGACGGCTTGATTTGGACCGGCTCGAGCACGGCACCGAAGTGTCTCAATGCACCTTCTGGTGTTGGATGATTATCGACTAACATCTCCGCAAGCCGCGCCACAGTGCCGTTTATTCGACGGCAATCGCCACGGGCGATTCACGCGCCCCGACTCGTCGGCAAACACTATGTCTATTAGACCATGCTCTCGCAGGATTCCGCCACTAAACGGCCATGCGTCACCGACGGTCCAAGCCCCGTTGTCCGCTCCGGTTTTTCACAGGCCCACGCCGGCAAGCCTCCTGTTGCCGGAACTTTCCCAGCATTCGAGCGTGCACAGTCGCCCCATCGCAAATAACCAGCAAACGCGCACAACCAAGATTCCCGCGCATCGAAGCAAAGTCGATACACCGAAACACATAGCAAGCACCACAAGGCAAGCATTCAACAGCCAGACACCCAACCGTCCCAACGACGGACTACCGCCTTCCCGATCCCGCCTTTCCTAGATCTTGTCCGTGTGTCATGGATGCTGGACGGCTTTGGACTATGAGTTCAGCAGCGGTCGCCCCCTCGTCATTCGCAGGAAACTGGCAGCCACAGAGCGAGGAGCGTATGCGACTGATGCGACGGCCGATCTCGGCAGCGCACGTCGAAGGGGACATCCAAAGCACCGTCCTAAGCAGCGTCGTCACGGAGAACTCGCGCACAAAAATGGCAAAGCTCCAAATCATGAACCGCAAGGGCTCACAGGCGAAGGACGCCGGGTTTCCCGTGTCAGGTCGGCGTCGGACGACTCGGCCGACGGCGTTGTCGGCCTAAAGCCGGCGGCTCTCATGAATCAAAGTTGCCCCGAATTTCTTGCACAAACCGGTGCACCCAGCGTCATCACTACCAGCCCGGCCGTCTGACACACGGAAACCGGCAACTAACCTCGCACACCATGAACATCATCATCCCCAACCCCGACGTGCAGGATTCAACGCGTCCAAAACGCGGACCAGCCCCTTCCGACCCACAACAAAGGTTAGGCCCCTGATCTGTATCGACGGTCAGGATCCCCCCCTCTGCCTTCTAGAACCCTTCCACCTTCTAACGAGAGTCACGCCTCTCCAATCTGTTCGGGAAGCGTTCAAGACGCTTTACCGAGGCTCAATGAGCCGTTTGTCGCTCCACGCTGCCCGTCGAGATCCAATGCGAGTGTGGGTGATCCAACGTCGAGTTGCCCCAGTCTATTTGAATCGCTTGCGGATCGTTCACGATAGCAGCCACCTTGTATGTGATGGTGCCGCCCGGCAGAAGATCTGAGGTTGGGTCTTGCGCGCCGATGTCCGGGTCAGTGTAGGTGGTAGCTTCAACGCCGCCACTTGTGATCCATTCGCCGAAGGAGGCGGTATCCACGGTCTTGCCGGTGCCATTTCGGACAATAATCGTGATGAGAACGGGGCTGCCGTTGACATCGGAATCAAGGCTTCCCTCGGGCAATGACTCGATTTTCTGGACGGTGACGTCAAGCCCATCGGAGTAGCGGTGCATTTCGCCTATTTTATGAACGTTTTCGGCTTCCTGGGTGGCTGCGACGTCACCGTCGGAGGCCGACGTCGGAGCAGTGCTCTCGCTGCTCCGAGTCGTGCCGCATGCGCTCATGAAGGTCAGTGCCGTCAATGCCGCTATTAGTTTCGCAAGGTTCCGCATGCGTGGATTGTACTCCGTGTGCAGGGAATCGGTTTCGCCCCAATCTCAACGCACCTTCTGGCGCTCAGGCACCAGCGCTCTCCGACATTACAAGGGGCACGGGATGCTCGACCTGAAGAGTCTTAATGCACCTTCTGGCGCTCAGTGCCTTCCGACTGGGTGGTGCGAGGAGTGCGGCCCGCAGATCGAGATGTCTTAATGCACCTTCTGGTGCTCAGTGCTTTCCGACCTGGTCAGGGATGGGTGCTGATTGGCGATACTGACGCGTCTCAATGCACCTTCTGGTGCTGAGTGCTTTCCGACGCGATGATGATCTGGCAGCAACGGGGCCAGCCTCTCGTATCTCAATGCACCTTCTGGTGCTTGGTGCTTTCCGACCGGCATGATCCAGCGTCTCAAGAACGCTCCGTTCCTCTTCGTCTCAATGCACCTTCTGGTGCTCAGTGCTTTCCGACTCGGCGCGTGGAGCGAGGTCGTCTTCCAGTGGTTGTCTCAATGCACCTTCTGGTGCTGAGTGCTTTCCGACTTCTCCATGGGAGACCTCAACGGCGACCTGAAGAGTCTCAATGCACCTTCTGGTGCTTGGTGCTTTCCGACCCGTGAAGATCTCGTCCTCGCTGGCCAGCGACCGGTCTCAATGCACCTTCTGGTGCTTGGTGCTTTCCGACGGTCAACGAGGCGGTCTTCGTGGTGTTCAACCCCATGTCTCAATGCACCTTCTGGTGCTTGGTGCTTTCCGACTTGAACGGTTGCTCAGTTTGGGAGGATGCTTCCCGGGTCTCAATGCACCTTCTGGTGCTTGGTGCTTTCCGACCTCGCCGATCGGCTGCGGGACGGACGTGGCTTTCGGGTCTCAATGCACCTTCTGGTGCTTGGTGCTTTCCGACTCGCGAGGCGGTCGGCATGAGCGGGGTCAAAGGCTAGTCTCAATGCACCTTCTGGTGCTTGGTGCTTTCCGACTTGCCGAGTGAGGTGTTTGTGTGACTCCGATTCTTGTGTCTCAATGCACCTTCTGGTGCTTGGTGCTTTCCGACCTCGGCGTCGCGCTCCCAGAAGTCGGCGCGGATCCAGTCTCAATGCACCTTCTGGTGCTTGGTGCTTTCCGACGACGAAACCCTCATTAGTAACAAAAATTCCGCCAGTCTCAATGCACCTTCTGGTGCTTGGTGCTTTCCGACTTGAGAAGCGCATTCAAGACGCCGAGGCGCTTTGTCTCAATGCACCTTCTGGTGCTTGGTGCTTTCCGACGGGCGCGCTCAAGCAGGTTAATGAGCGCGTGTATCTTATCGAGTCTCAATGCACCTTCTGGTGCTTGGTGCTTTCCGACCCGTCATCCGCGGAGGCTGCACGACGCCGAGTTCCGGTCTCAATGCACCTTCTGGTGCTTGGTGCTTTCCGACTCAAACGTAGACCTACGAATAAGTCCGTTCTCGGGGTCTCAATGCACCTTCTGGTGCTTGGTGCTTTCCGACGGAAGGGGTGCCGCGCTGTGTCAAGAACGCGTCAAGTCTCAATGCACCTTCTGGTGCTTGGTGCTTTCCGACAGGCGGACACCTAGGCCGGCGAGCACTTCGTGCTTGAGATAGGTCTCAATGCACCTTCTGGTGCTTGGTGCTTTCCGACCGGAATCTCGGTTTTGAGGAAGCTCCGTTTTGGTCTCAATGCACCTTCTGGTGCTTGGTGCTTTCCGACACGATCGAACGAGTTTTGCCCGTGGCCTGAGCCTTCCGTCTCAATGCACCTTCTGGTGCTTGGTGCTTTCCGACAAGAAACTAACCCGTTCAGTTTGATCATTTTCCAGTCTCAATGCACCTTCTGGTGCTTGGTGCTTTCCGACTCCACCCCCAAAAAACAGCGCCACAACGCCGCTTACCGAAGCGAAATCGCCGCCGACCTAGGAAGCACCACACTCGACCGGCTCACACCGATCCAATTAAACCACACAACCGCAGAAAACCGCCATAAACCACCCCAGCGCCGCCGACGCCCCTACCCACCAGTACGCCACCGACTTCCAACGAACTCAAGCCGAAAAACCGACGCCTCACGACTACGCCACGGTAAACACCGCAGTCAAGGCCACCATCGATTGCCCCCCGCGCAGCCACGGTGGACCGGGTAGAACATAGGCCGGCATACCGGGTAGAACAGAAGCATGCCGAGCACAGTGTTCATCCAGTTCGACTCCCCGGGGGCCGTCCATGCCACGCCGCGTCGCCTGCACGCCGCCGTCGGGCGTATCTTCGACCTTCCGTCCGGAATTTCGACCGAGCGCGCACGCCGCATTCCCGCCCTCGCCGCGCGGCCCGCGCACGACGTCGGCGGTCCAAAGCCGTATTCGCTCGGCGACATGACACAAGCGCCGGGAAGATTCGGCGTCGAACTGCGTTTGCTGGACGACAGGCTGCTCGACCCGCTCGACGCCTGGCTCGCCTGGGGCGGCGTGCTCTACGTGGGAAACGGAGGCGAGTCGACGGCCGCGCTTGCCGCGCTCGAAGCCCAGGTGCTCGAACGCGTCAATTGGGAGGACATTGCCGCCGCCGACGCCGCCACAGCGTGGGACGTGCGCATCCTCACGCCGGTCGTCTTCACGTCGAAGGGGCGGCACATCCCCGAGATCACAGCGGCGTCGCTGGCCACCAGCCTTCAAAACCGCTGGTGGGCATGGGACCGCGCGACGGCGCCCGACCGCGTCGACCGGGCCGCCGTCGCCGAGGCCTTCGCCGTCGAAGACCGCACCCATATCGTCCGCATCGGCCTCGGCATGCCTCCCGGCGGCGGACGCGGCCGTCTGTCCGCGAGACGAATCGAAGCCTCCGAGGGGAGCCTCCGGATTCGCGCGCGCGACGACGCCGACGAATCCCAGGTGCGGCTGTTTTCGCGCCTCATGGCTCTGGCGCGATTCACCAACGTCGGCTCTCACACCGGGTTCGGCATGGGTGTGCTCAGGGTCGAGCCGACGGCGTGACGCGTCGCCGCTTGCACCCGCTGCTGCGGCGAAAGCCTCTGGCCGCCGAGCATTCCACTCCCGGCGCTGCTTGCGCCCGCAAAGCGCCGCTTCACCGGCCGGATCGCCGCGAGCGCCTGCCCGAGCGCCGCGAGCGCCTGCCCAGCCGCCGCACCGCAAGCAACCCGAAAACGATCGAGCCGAGCATGCCCGCGATGAAAATCGGCCACCACGGCCAGAAGGCCCGCGTCGCGGGATAGTTGTCCAAATCCCAGTTGATCCAAAGTTCGAGCACCGCCGTCATCGGCATTCCAATGAATGCGAGGCACCCTACCGCCCATTCCATGACGCGCGCCGAGCGCTGCTGCTCCCGCTCGATCTCTTGGTTCTGCTTCTCGATCTGGCGTTCCTGACGGTCCAGCAGGGTTTGCACGCTGTCGCGCAGCATCCGGGACTGCTCCACCACGCGATCGACGGCGCTGTCAAGACGCCCGGCTTTCTGCGCCCATTCGAGCACTTTGTCCGTCTGAGTCCCGTATCCGACGTCGACGTTCGTCCACCATTCGGCGGCGAGGAAGGCGACCGCGTCACTGTCGAGCGCAAGGGCCTTTGCGATGAGACGTTCGAGCGCCTCCTCGGTTTCCGCCGAGTTTCGCGGTATTTCGCCTCCCGAGCCAGGGGCGACGCCAACCGACGCCACGCGATAAGCGCTTCCTTCTGCCGCATTTCCCCGGTCCGCAAAGAGGCCGTTGGCCGTCTCCTCCAGCTCTGCCGCGAGCGCCGCGAGCTTTTCGGAGAATGTCCGCACCCTGATGCGGTTGAAAAGCGTCAGAAGATAGACGTCCACGTGCCGCGTGCACATTCGCTGAAGCGCATAAAGCGAGAAATCATCCTCGCGCCGCTGCAGGTAGGCCGCGCCGTGGCGGTACACGCTGACCGCCCAGCTTCGCGAAAGCCTGTGCAGCGCGCGCTTGGCCTCGTCCCAGATTTCTTCCCCGAGCTCGAAGCCTTCCGGCGAGGGTAGATACCCCCATTTCCAGCCCGACGCCGCAACCGCAGCCCGGCCGAGCGACACGTCGCTCGGCATCGCGTCACTGCCTGCCTTCCTTGACGTCGCTTTTCCAGACGGGGCCCTCAGCACGGATCCTCCGCGAATCGCCACTCTTTGCGACATCCCTCCAGGTGCCGTCTCTCCGGGTGCCGTCCGTCCGGGCGTCGTCCGTCTGTGCGCTGTCCCTCCGGGCAAGCGCCGTCCGGACGCCGCCGACGTTTCACCGCCCGACGCACATGCCTCTTCGGTCTCTTGCCGGATTTCCTCGAGAACCTCTTCAGCGACCGGCACGTGCAACCCGTGCTGCAGTCCCCCGAGGTCCTCGAGGAACAATGGCTCCGCGTCGCCCGCGTTGCCAACCGCGCCCGCGTCGCCCGCATCGCCGACCGCGCCCGCAACACCAGCACCGCCGACATTGCCGACCGTGCCCGCCACGCTCGCATCGGAGCCAACGCGGACACTGCGGTCCCCACCCGCAACGCTCGCGCCGCGGCCAACACGGGGACCACGGGCACCGTCCTCACCGCCGACATGTCGGCCGTCACTCGCACTGCGGCCAGCGCTAGCATCGCAGCCGCCCTGCCCGGCGACTCCGGCGGGCCGATCAGCGGGAAAGCCCAGGGCGACAGCCGCGCCGGCGGGGTCGCCCAGCAGCTCGGAAGCCGCGGCCGGAACGGCGGGGGAAGCGGCGGGCCGTGCGGCCGCGTCCTCGCCTCCGACGTCGGAAGCGAGGATCCACGCGGCGGTTTCCGCGCACGGCACCCACGTTATCGTGAAGATTGAGGGGACATCGGACGGGCATTCGGCGTTCGCGCCGGGAAACATGACGCTGCCCGCCGGGCATCCGCCGTGGGTTTCAAGGATTCGGGTGAGGGTGGACGCGAATTCTGGGAATTTTTCCCGCCACCGCAATGTTCGATAGAGACTCGGATAGTCTGGCGAGCAGCCTGCCGGCGTTCCAGCGTTTCCCGGCGTTCCAGCGTTTCCCGGCGTTCCAGCGACGCCGCTTTCCAACGTGCCCGCAGCGGCGGCGCGCTCCGAAACGTTCGCAACGGCACCGACTTGCGGCGTTCCGGCGACGGCGTGAACGGCCAGAAGGAACCTGCACCCGTTGCGCCCACTGCTGTTGCGCCCGTCTGACTCATTTTGTACCCACAACGCTTCGAGCGCGCCTATCCGCAGAGCTGTGCGGCTCGTTTCGTCGCAGACGTGATCAACAAGTTCCGGCAGCCGAAGCGATCGGCGCACGCCCTCCCCCAGAATCTGTTTTGCAGCCTCGGGGCGAAAACCCATCTCTCGGCTACGTCTATACAAATAGTTGTTCGACCCCTTGACCTTGACGGAGAAAGGCCTTGCCTCCCAGACGCCCACAGCCTCCGTTCCTTTGTTGAGCGGGTTTTCGGCACCAAAAGTCGCTTCCCAGCCAGAACGCGCAACAGCTTCGACGATCAGCACCATCCGCATCTGACTGGGGTCTTTCAAGCGAGTGAAGCCGGTGCCCTGCTGCGGAGCGACGGCGTCGGACGAGTTGATGGCTTGCATCATCCACCTCTAGCTATTGACTCTCAACGGATCTTTCCCGCGCGTGCCACATCAGCGTTTAGAAGGGCTCGACAGCGCGGAGAGCTTGTTCCGGATCTTCCGTCGGGTCTTTTGATAAGTGCTTTTCCACGAGTCTAAACCTGTTTCCGAACTTTCGTCTGTGGTCTCATCCTGAGACTCCGAGACCGGATCCAGTCCCTTCAAGCGTATTTTTATGCTCTCGATCATCTTCTCGAGCAATCCTTTGTAATCGTCGAAATCAAGAGCCAACCTCCGCTCTTTCATAAGCGCTTTTACAGCACCATCGGCTGTAAACTCACCGTGAGCAAAAGCCACTCGGTTTCTAACCAGTTGAAACAGACACTGGAGTCCGTTGATCTCGAGACTGGTCAACTCATCAAGAGACGACAGACATTTATGCGAAGCCCTTTTTCCAAAGCGTTGCGACTGAGAACCCAGAAGGGGGCGATTCAGTATCGCATCAACTTTCTTCTTAGACACTGGAGAATGCTTAAGCATCTCTCCAACCATAACGGCAAGACGAACTCTCGTATCCGCACCGAGAGATTGCGAACTCCATAGCTCCTTAACCATTTCGAGAACACCAAGAATCGTCTCGATGTGCAGATCCTTTTCCGTGTTTTTCGCGTTATATGCCCTAAGATAACCGTTTCGAAGGCACTCGCAGTCTTCTGAAAGGCTACGCATATCAGCGTCGCCCGCAGCTAGAACTCTCATGGCAGAAAGAAGCTCGAAGTTATCGAGACAAGAGGAGGCTGTCTCTAACAGGGCTTTCTCGGATTCGCGCCCCATCGCAAAACGATGAAGCTGGATCTCATGCTGAGAAGCCCTCGGCTGTTCCTGTTGGCGCTGATTCTCCTTTCGGTCGGGCCAAGACGATCGATTGCCGCTGCTTTCCTCGTCGACAAAACTCACAAGAAAAAGCGGAGCAGCCTGCATAGCACACCACGATTTGGCCGCGCGCAATGCGCCAAAGACCGCTTCCTTCTGTCCCGTCGCTCCTAGTATCACAACCGCTGGCTTAACTCGCTCAAGATTCTCACGAACGATTTGCTCTACTTGGTCAAAGACCTCATCAGCCGATCTATCCGAAGCCGCGCCTGCCGCAGTCGACAGTGATGCAGCATGTTTCGATGCGGTTTCCTCAGTATCCGACGTATCCTCGTACATTTTCAAAGTCGGTAATGAATTTCTCTGCCACCGATTCCACATGTTTTGAGGGACTGAGTCGCGACATTCCTTGGCAGCCACACATGACTGACAGTTTGAGGAATGCAAAATCATAAAATCTATGGGGATGCTGGGTTTGTCACGTAGTGTCGCGCGGGGAAAGGCAGTCACAATCTCACGCGACGCTTCTCGACCCAGGATCTTCTGCACAACCGTCGGAGGTCGGTTCTTATTGCCTTGGGCAAAAACGACTAAAACGCTTCCTTTGTCAGGGCGTTTCATCCACGAAGGCACGATCTCACGCAGTTCCGAGTTGAATACCGCTTGGATGTCCTCTGACGAGGGTTCACGTGCCTCGTGTGTGGCGTCCTTCCCGGCCTTATTAAGCAAAGAGATCCTGGTCCTGCCGTCCGTCTGACCAGCTAACCACTTATCGGCCCGGTATGCCTTGCTGCCCATCATTTCACAACGGCGTTCGGCATTCTTAACTGCGTCCCCCGCCTGGATCGAGTAGGGAGAGCCTTCCTCAACATGCCCCTCCTTCAACCAGAAGACAGAACTAGCCTTCGGATCCTCGTCCCGAAGCAAGTTCTCATAGTGCTTCTGTATCCAAGCGCGCACGGGTATTCCTGCGCCGACATCAGCGCGTACCATATCGACCAACGCAACTCGTCCTAGATCGTTTTCGCTGATGCCATCTTCTAGTTTTTGAAGACGATCCAAGCTCTCTTCTATACTTCTCATCTCTTTAAGTTCGTCTTCCGACAATTCGATGTTGATGGACGGTGCAATATCAAGACATTCTTTTATGCGTCCTACGCTTCTCAACCAGTAAAATGCGCCGATACCGGCGTCTTCTCGACTAATTTCTCTGACTTTGTGCTTCGAGGTTGCTATTAGAACGCACCAGGACAATCCTTCTGCATCTGCATTGCCTAGCAAAGAAAGAACGACTTTATGAGATCCCGAAATTCCATCGATAAGTACATCGCCGTACTCAACTCCAATCTTCATTTCCTGCATTTCTGACTCTTTTAAGCTGCTTTCGGCAGAATCCACTTCTAAGTCGAATCCGAAGACGTCTCGTATCAGGCCAGCGTCATTTAGCTTCTCAAGAGACGCCTGCAGCACTTCAAAGATTGTTTCAGTCGATCTTTCGCCCGAAGACGTGTAGAGAATTCTCAAACGAACAGTTTTATACCCATTATTTCGGTCTATTTTGCCGCCTATATGGCTGAACATTTGCCGCAAAGAAGCGTAAGGAAATCTATTAGTAATATTATCGATTAAAGGGGAATAATCCAGATCAAAAATGGCGCTAGCAAGTTTTTTACAATCATCTGAATCAATGAGCGTCCACAAATGACATATTCGCTTTTCTCGCTGCCTAAGAACTTCTTCTTTTTCTTTGTGTCCTTTGGCAAAGACGTCGATCCCCAGATCGCCGTCGCCTACTGCGTGAATGATAAGCGTCATCGCTGCCTCCTCTTTGAGTGAACGGGACCGCAACCGGCCCCCGGAACAAGCCTAGTCTTACCGCTTCGGAAGCGTCCATACCATTTCAAAATTTTCCGAAGAAAAAGTCGTGAAAACTCGGCCGAAAAGTACTAGGCTTCTCGTGTACATCTCAGTAGCCCAAAGGAGGGCTTGAATGAAACTCATCATGCTGGAGACCAACGGAAATCAGCGGTTTGTCTTCTCTTCCCCGCGTTTGCGCGAAAACGTAGGGGCCTCCTACCTCATTACACAGCTTGCCGACTGGACCGAGCAAGCGGCCAAGTGCATCGACAAGTTCGGCTGGGTCTCGAAGTCGTCCGGCAAGGTCATCCTGACCGTCGCGACCGAAGACGATGCACGCAAGCTCATCGGCGAAGTCACCCGCAAGGCCTTTTCCGCCGCACCAGGATTGGACGTCTCCGGGGTCTTCGTCGACCTCAACGATTCCGGCGACGTCGAACATCCCCACGTCAGCGATTCCGATCTCAGGAAAGTGCACAAGACAGCCGTCGAGTATGCGCTCAATCGTCCTCCCGCGCAGGCGAGATTCTCGCAGATGCCTTTCCTTCAGCGCGGACGAGACTCGGCGCTTCCGGCGTCGTCGCGATTGGGCGTCTGCGACGAGGCGCGGGACGACAAGGCGACCGCCCTTTCGCTTTCAAGCAGGGTTTGCAGACATCACGCCATCGCTGCGCGCCTCAGTTTCATCGAACTAGCCGTCGAACAGAAGGATCTAGAAGAGCTAGGAAGGCGTCACGATCTGTTGGGGCGCGAAGATCTTCTGACCCGCGACCCGACTATGCTCGAAGAAAAGCTTGCAAGGTCGATTAGCTCCGAGACAGTCGACGGCAGGGATCGCACGGAGGACGAGCGCCTCTCGAAGGTGGCGGTCATTCACATTGACGGCAACGGCGTCGGCGAGATCATGCGCAACCTTCAGAAGTCGCTTGAGACCATCCCCGACGGCGTCTTCCGTTCAGAAGTTCTTGCTGAGCAGAGCAGCTCAGGCGTCGCGGGAGAATCCGCCAGTGCGGGCCCAACGGACGACCCGCACAAGTCCCCGGACGCCCTCCGCCGCTTCCTCCTCGAAATCAACAGACGCCTTGAAAAGGCGATGCGGATTTCCTTCCTCACCGCTTGGGCGAGGGTCGCCTCCCTGGCCCAGAAAGACGTCAAAGACATCGCGGCGATCCCCGTCGTGCCGGTGATCCTCGGCGGAGACGACGCCACCGTCATCACCGATGCGACTTACGCTTTGCCTTTCACGGAAAAGTTCCTCACCGCGTTCGAAGAAGAGACCGGCAAAGATGCACTGCTCAAGTATCTGGGCCCCAAAAGTAGGCAAGGCACAGGAGGATGCACAGAAAGCACCGGTGAAGATGAAAAAGCTGAAAGCGCAGATGGGACCGCCAAAAGCATAGGGAAAGACAGAAGCGCAGACGGCGCGGGCGAAAGCGCAGGCAACAACGGCAAAGACTCGGAAAGAGAAAGCAAGAATGCAGAAAGCGCGAGTGAAAAGCAAGGAGGCCCAATGACGGCCGCGGCGGGCGTCGCGATCGTCCCCAGGAAGTTCCCTTTCCACATCGCCTATGACCTCGCGGAAAGGCTCATCAAGAGCGCGAAGGCCCTCGGCAAAGAGCCCGAAAAAGAATGCTCCACTCTTAACTTTCACGTGCTGTTCGATTCAACCGTTTTGGACCCCGACGAGCTGTTGCGCTCCTATAAGTCTTTCACTCGGCGGCCGTTCAAGGTGATTGCCGAACGTGACACCGAGGGCAGGGCGAAGAAACGCCAATCCGACACATCCGAGGAAGCAGCGGAGGACCCGCATGAACGCCCCGCTCTGCGCGAACACCCCGCATGGAAAGAGATGTGCGAGCGCACCGCGCTTTTCAAAGGATTGAAGCCGGCCGACGGAAACGAAGAGCCCTTGGCCTTCCCGAAAACCAGGGCGGCGCGAATCAGGAAGCTCCAGTCTGACGCGGCCAGGGAGGAGATCGCTTCAAGCGCCGAGCAGGCCCAAGCCAAGAAGCAGAAGTCAGACGAGAAAATCGACGCCGAGTGGCAAGCCGCCAAGGACTCCAGCGGCGAGCTAAGCAATCTGCTGGACGCGATCGGCGGGCCAGATCTCGTCTTCGATCTGATCGAGTTGGCCGACCTGTTGCCGCAAAGCTATCTGGAGGAACTGGCAAGAAAAGAAACAGGCCAAGAAGGCGCAGCAGGCCACAAGAGCGCGACAGACCAACAAAACGACACAGTTCAAAAAGGCATCACCAGCCAAACAAGCAGGGCAGACAGAGGAAACAGCGATTCGACGAACGGAAACGGCCCCGCGGCCGCTTCCCAGGAGGCAAGGAAATGAACAGCATCCCCGTAACCATTAGATTCACCTCCGACTGGGGCGTGGGCACTGGCACCGGCTACGCGGGCGGCGTCGACTCCGTCGTCGAAGTCGACGAAAACAACCGGCCCGTGGTGTGCGGAACCGCTGTCACCGGGGTGATTCGCGAGCAGGCGCTCACCGTGGCTCGGGCTCTCGACGGCGGGCGATCAGGAAGGTGGCACGATTTCATCGGCTCGCTTTTCGGGGGCGCGCCGAACTTCGGAGACGCCGACGAGGATCGTGACCGTGACGATCCGACAGGCCAAAGCGACAAACCAAGCACATCCGCCGACCAGACGGTCCCGCGGGCGATCGTCTTCTCCGATGCGCACATCTGCGAAGAAGCGAAAGCACCCGATGGCGCCGAGGCGAACACCAAAGCAGACGCCGAAGTCGCCGGCAACCGGAACCCCGCCGAAAACTCGGGTGTCTCGCGGGATGACGATACGGCAAAAGTGACGGAAGTCGTGAGCGTCTCAATCGACGAGAAGACAGGCACCGCAAAACCCGACCATTTCCGAATCATCGAACGGGCTCCGGCCTGCGTGCTCAAGGGCCGCGTGGACTTCGTCGATCCAGAGATCTGGAACGAAAGTCAAGACAAGACCGCCAATCAGATTGATGCCGCAAAGTTCGTGCTGGCTCTGGCCGGGACGCTCGTGCCGGCGATCGGATCAGAGAAGACGAACGGCGACGGGCGATGCGAGATCACCGTCGGCGACTTCTTGGACGACGTCGGCCTCTCGGCCCGGGGCGACGACGGCGGCGACTCGCTGGCCGTGAAGAACGGCGAATTCGGGGACTCTGAGGCGGGTGGCTCAGCGGACTCCGGCGAGGGCGATTCGGCGTGCTCCGACGAGGACGATTCGGCGTGCTCCGACGAGGACGCAGACCGATCCCTCAGTCCCGTCGAAATACACGCCAAAGCCGCCCACGCCGCATGTAAAGAGTGGCTTCAGGAGAAACTGAAGGAGCTCGAGGAGACGGGGAGCCCCTCCAAGGCGCCCGACGCAGTTCGGGTGAGCGCATCAGGCGAATCTCCCTGCATCGGCTGTGCGGAGAAGGCGGATCCGTCGAAGCAAGCGGAGCCGAAAGGGCAAGCCGATCAGCAAGGGCAGGCCGAGTCGAAGGAGCAAGCGGATGGCCGTCAAGCGGACGGCCGGGCCGATTCGCCGTCGTACCGCTCGTTTGATTTGAACATCGAGCTGAAAACGCCGGTGGTCTCCTACGAGGTGCCGATGTCCAACGAGGTGCGCTCGCTCGATTTCCTGCGCGGAACCGTGGTGTTGGCGTGGGTGCATTCACGCCTGCGCGCCAAGTTCCCTGCGGACGAGACAATTCGCAATGCAGTGGTCAACGGCGAACTGTTCGTTTCGGACGCGACGGCGTGCGTCGGAGGGGTTCGTGGGAGGCCCGTTCCCATGGTCTTCTCCTATCCGAAGGTCGTCCCCAGCGAGTCCGGCGGCCGCCCCGACCAGTCAACGCGAGAGCTCTGGAACCGCCTCGTCTCGAAGGAACCGGAGGATGTGCACGTTCCGGTCCGGTCGGGCTATATCTTCGACTTCGGGGACGGCGAATCCGGCAAGCCGAGGTACGGCACGGGCGCGCCTCCGGTGACCGGACGCCAGTCCACCGCGCACGACGCCGTTCGGGGAACCGCGAAAGACGGCCAGCTCTTCCTGGTGCGGGCGCTCGCGGCAGGCCTCACGCTGCAATCCACGGTCACGATCACCGAAAGCCTGTATAAGCACCGGCCGACGGCCGCCAATAATCTGTGCGAGCACCAGCCAGGAGAACCGCGAAACGAGACACGGCAGGTCAGCCAACGCACTCTCGGCGAGATGCTGCCCGAGATCCTTCAAGGGCAGGCCCGCCTCGGATCGCGCAGGCTCGCCGGAACGTTCGGCCTCGCCGAGTGCAAAACGACGGAGAAATACGCGTCCGACGGCGCAGCCGCAGCCCGCAGCGACGCCGTAGGCGGCAACGGCACACCCGCAGGCGGCAACGCTGCTGCGGGGAACGGCGCAATCGCAGATGTCCACGTCCGTGCAAACTTGGACGACAATGCAAACACGGGCAACACCGATGGATGGGACAGCGAAGGCGCCACAACCATCTGGTTCACCTCCGACCTTCTCCTGCGCTCGCCGTCGCTCGGCGCGGCAGGCAGCTCAACCGACATCATCGATGCGTTCAATCGCTCCGACGCCTTCAACAGCGCGGATGCGCGCATCGAACCCTTCTCTCCAGAAAAGACAAGAAAAGACGGCACCGCAGCGTCCAAGCAAGGCGCCAACAACGGCATGACGCCGCCCAAGCGCGACGCCAGCACATCGTCCTCCAAATGCGACGACGGCACACTGCCCAAGCAAGACGCCAGCGACTGCGAAGGCGACCATCGGTACCGAGCGGGATTGAGATACCGCCGGGTCGATTCTTGGTCGGCCGCCGAGGGCCAGCCTCGCGCGACCCGCCTCGCCGTCCAGGCCGGCTCGGTCCTCAAGGTCTGCCTCGGAGACAAGATCGAGCAGCGACGAAAGGCCCTCGCCGCCTTGCGCGAGCTGGAAACCGTGGGCATCGGCGAACTGCGAGCTCAGGGATTCGGCAGGTTCGTCGTCGGCGATCCCCTGCTGAGCATCAGAGACAACGACGGCAAGGGGTTCCACGTCAAGCTCCTGCACAGCAACGACTTTCTTTCGGACGAAAAATGAAACCTACAACCTTAACTCACCAGCGTTCCAACGCAAATCCGGCGACGTCACGCGTCGCCAATCTGAGAATGCAAATCGGCCACAATCTGGCGACGTCGCACGGCACCAACCCAACAACACTAACCAGCGCCAATCCGACGTCGCCGTCCAAAGAGACCGCCAAGGAGGAGAACCGATGAGTCCTACGCGATACAGGCTCGACGTCGTTCTGGTGACGACGTCGCCCATCCACTCCGGCGGGCCGGAGGAGGAAGTCGACAGAAGGCCCAAAGCGATCGGCAACGACGATCGAAACGCCGTTCCGCAACTATTCGCGCGCAACGCAAGCGGAACGCCCGTACTGACAGGACGCTCGGTCAAAGGTGCGCTGCGGGCCGCATTCTTCGAGGCGCTCGACCGCAATCTTGTCGAACGCCCGAAAATCCTGAATCCCCAACGATTGAAGGACCTGTGGGGCCGGGAAGAGGTCAAGGGCGGGGACGACGCTCCTTCCGGCTGGGCGTCGGCGCTGACCTTCGAAACAGTGTCCCTCGGAGGCGTCATGAAGGCGGATTCGTTCATGCACCGCCCGGGCATAGCCATCGATCGCTACTGGGGATCGGTGGGCGACGGCGCGCTCTTCTTCCACGAAGTGGCCCCCGAAGGCCAGAAACTCCATCTGGGGATCACCGCCGAAGTCGACCCGCGCCGGTTCGCGAAAGAAGATAAGCCCACGATCGAGGAGCTCGAGGCAGACGTCAAGCAGCTATTCGCCGTGATTCTCGGCCTCCTCAACACGGGCCGCGTCGCCTTCGGAAAGCGCAAGGGCGCGGGCTGGGGACGCGTGAAGATCGACGAGGAAATCAAGGACGGCGAGCCCAAACTTCGCTACTCCTTGAAGAAGGCACGCCTCAACGACGTCGAAGGCCTCAAGGCCTGGCTGAAAGGGAAGCCCGTTAGTGGGACCGACTGCATCGAACCGGCAAAGCTCCGCACCGGCAACCGAATCACAATCAAGATCCACTGGGAAAGTCCAACGGGGATTCTCGTCGCCGAAACTGACGAAAAGAAGCAAGCCGGCAAGGAAGGCAATAACGAGAATTCCGCAACTGAAACCAACAAGGAGAGCGAGAATCAAAAGGGCTCAGAGGCGAATCGAAAGAGCTCAGACGCGGTGCCTCAAAACGCTCGAAGCAGCGAGAAGAGCCTCAACGCCCAAAAGGGTGCCACAAAGCCATCGGCAGCTGACAAATCCCAGATAGTTGAGAAGCCCCGGGAAGGTGACAAGTCGTCGAAAATGGGCGAAGCCGAGAACGCCGACGGGCAAAAGGACCCTGGGAACGTGGCGCGCCCGTTGCGGGCATACAAAACAGCCGACGGCAAACCGAAGGCCCCTCTGGTGCTGCCCGGAAGCTCGGTCCGGGGCGCGCTTCGCGCACGTGCTTCAAGGATCGCCCGGACGATTCTCTACCGGAAGCGGGAAGACGAGACGCGGGATTGGTCCAATGTGCCCGTCCACGACCAGCTCGCCAACGATCCGACGCTTGTCCGCGCGCTGTTTGGAACGACGGAGCGGCGCGGGGCGGTAACCGTCTTCGATACGCTCTCCAAGCTAGGCGAAGACAGCAAAGCCGAAAAGCTGCGCACCGTCGCCCACAACGCCGGCGATCGATGGACGGGAGGAGTAGCCGACAAGGCTCTCTACTTCGAGGAGTATCCAATCCCAGATTGGGAGCCGCTTCATATTGAGGTCGACCTCGACCGAATCGTTGACCCTTCGCAGGACGAGGGCAGGCCAAAAAACAACGCCATATCGAAAGACGACGACGGATTAAAAGGCGATCGCGGTCCGAAAGCCGACACCGGGCCAAAAGCCGACGCCGAATCGCGAGTTAAAGGCGAACCTCAAGCCGACAGCGATCCTCAAACCGACAGCAGATCGCAAGGCACTCCCAGCGCAGACGACCAGCGAAAGCGAATAGACCTCGGCCGCCGACGAGCCGCAATCTGCCTCCTAGGTTTGACCCTCGCGGAGCTCGCAACCGGGACGCTCCCGCTGGGCAGCCGCGGAACCCGCGGAATGGGCGAAGTGAAGGTCAACCGCTTAACCATAAAAGGACCTGAAGACATCCTGCCTCCGCCTGCACAAGAGTGGGACATTCGCGACGACGACGGTGAATCCATGGCGGAGAAACTTCTCGCCCAGCTCCGAGGAGTCAACAAGAAGCTCCAAGAAGGCGCAGCTGAGGGTTTGGACCTCAATTGGACGGACTTTCTTAACGAGAAAGACAAGAAGGCATAACGATGAGTCAGAACAACCCCACAACACAACGGAACAGCGGCAGGTCACACGAGTGCGCGGAATCCGCTGACACGAAAGACCTTTCCACCCCGCTCCGCGAGGCAAAGTGGCATCGCGTCTTCATCCCGAACGCAACGCTCAGCGCCGCATTGGAGCGCGCGCGAGCAGCCGCAGCGGAACTGACGCAGCAGCTCGCATCTGTACAGGAGGCCTCCGGGCAGGACGACGAACCTGGAAGCCCATCCCAGAACTTCCAATCCCGGATTTTCCAAGGGATCGCCTACACGACGTCGGGCGCGAAGGCGATCATCCGGATCGACGGAACCTCCGTGGGCTCACCTGAGGCCACGAGCTCTCTTGAGTCCGGTACCGCCTCTGATGGCCACAACGCGACCACCGTCGTCGGGAACGTCCCATCGCCGCTCGTCGATTCGTCGCATGAACGCGTCCCCCTCAACACTGTGTACGAACTCCGCCTGTGGCAGGTGGTCGCCCTGGAAGGCTCCTCGGAATGCCCCCAGTTGGGTGAAGTGCCGAATGACACCCAATCGAGTGGATCTGCGAGCAATCGCGGATCGGGTGAGACAGCAAGCAATTCCGATGCGAGCAAGAGCGCCAATAGGCGCGATTCGAACGGCGTCCTCGCCCGCGAGATCCGCTGGCTCAATGGGAGCGGCTGCGCGGAGATCGTCGTCGAACGGCTTCGAGAAGGCCAGGAGCACGAGGCAACCGTGTGCAAAAAAGCAAAAGATGACGGGAGAAACAAAGACAACGGGGCGAAAACGATCCACCAAAGGTGCTGGTATCGGGTGAACGAGTACCTCCAGCACGGCGCGGATATTTCCGGCAAGCACAAGCTTGACGAAACCGACATCATGCGCAGCATAGAAGTCTTTGTCGAGGAGTCAAAGTTCGGCGATGAAGAGCCGGAGTCCAGCGACAAGGAACCGAAGTTCGGCAATACGGTGTTCGCCGACGAGCTCATGACCGGAAGGTGGCGTAAGAAAGTGGGCAGAAAAATGATCGGAACGTCGGCCGCCGCACAGCAGCTCGCAGCGATAGGGAAGGAAAACTGACATGGGCACATTCCATTCAGCTGTCAATCGGATTCCTGTTCCTCGCCGGAAGGCGCATAACCTCGTCGCCGAGGGAATGCTGCCAAAAGACATCTTCGGCGACGGCAGGGCTCCTGGCCACGACCACCTCAAACGCGAAGGCTGGTCGGGCACGATCGACCTCGAGATGACGGTCCGCACCCCGCTCGTTTTCGGGGACCAATATAGGGAGGACGCCGAAGGCAACCGACTAAAGGAATCCGACGGCCTAAAAAAGATTCCCGGTTCTAGAAACGTCGTCAAAGTGCCGATGGATGGTTTAGGACAGCCGTTCATCAGCCCGACGATGGTCAAGGGAATGGTCTCGCGCGCCTACGAAACCTTGACAGCCTCGCGATTCCGAGTGTTCGGCGAGCACCGTGATCCGCTCACCTATCGGGTGGACCCGTCGCAAGCGAATCAGCTCTTTCCCGCGAGGGTCTGCCGCGACGAGGCCGGCAACCTCGCCGTCGAAATCCTCAACGGGAAAGGCGAAAAGAACGAGATGGCGCTTCTGGTCGACTCCCTGAACATCAAAGGCATCGAAGTCGTTCGCGAAGGTCACACGCAGCCTGCCCCAAACGCGAAAGCGCCTCAGCGCCCGCGAGTGCCCGGAGCCGGACTGCTTCCGCCTGCAGAGCAGGTACTCAAGAGGTTTCGTTCGCTAACTCCCCACGGGGATCCGGTTCGTGTCGGTTTGACTCGCCTCAAAGACGGCACGCCTGTGGTTACGCATGTGCGGCGCGAGGCCACCGGCAAACTCGAAGAGTTCTTCCGTGTTACGCGAAAGGGCTATCGGAGTGCCAGACCCATTGAGGTTGAGGGGTACGCCTGCCGCACAGCACCCGAAGGCAAGTTTGCAAGCGACCTGTTCGAGAACAAGAAGTACGAGAGGTTCTTCTTCAAGAGCGATTCCTCAGGGAAAGACATCTCGGGAACGATTCTGCGGCTCACTGAAACGAACATTCGCGACTACGGGCTGATTATCGAGAGCTATCGCAAAGCGTCGGACGAGTACAAGGGGCCCGAACCTCATCTGCTCAATCGCGCGTCGCAAAAGCGCGAGAATCGAGCCGCAAACGGCGCTTCAGCACAGGCCGACGACGCACCGGCGTCAGCCGGCGCATTCGAACCGACCGACGACGCGCTGACGCCAACTGACGGAACACCTGCATTGGCCAAGAACGCACCGACGTCGGCCGACAGCGCATCGGAGCCAACCGGCAGCGCACCCGCATTGGCCGACAGCGCTCCGGCGACGATTCTCGCGGAGGGCGACCTCGTCTTCGTCCGCCTCGACACTGACGAGGTGCCCGACTGCTACGGCAAAATGCTCAAGAGCGTCGCCGTATGCGAAGTTCTGCCCACGATGGTCGGACGGCGAGCGTATCAAAAAAGCCCGCGGGAGCTCGCCGAGAATCAGCTGGTCACTCCCCCGAAGAATCGCGACGAAGCCTCTCCGGCCGACAGGCTCTTCGGCTACGTCGTGCCGGAAACAATGGGGAACGCCAAGGGCGGCGACGTCGCCTATCGCGGGCGCGTCTCCTTTGGACAGGTCGACTCGTCCGGCGTGAAAGTGTGCCGCAAGGAGAAGAAGCTGGCACCGCTGCTCGAACCAAAAGTCTCTTCCGCCCGGCGCTTTCTGACCGACTCCGGCGGCACCACTCGTCGGATCAAAAAAGACAATGAGAGCGCCGGCATCGCTCCAAATGACAGAAAACAAGAAGTCAGCGTCAAAGAAGAAAAGGAAGAATGGCGTCTCCTTGCCCGGAGAGAATATTTCGGGCCAGGTCAGCTTCTCGGCGCAGCCGCCTACCCCGTTCACCGCAAACCGCAAGTCGACGAAACCGGCTTCCTCAGAAGCGCAACCGAGCTTCCCCAGCTCGACCTCGAGCAGGGCAATGACGACGTCCGGATCACCGCCAAAACGTGGATCGAAACCGGAAGCTCGCTCAAGTGCACGTTGCGCTTTGAGAATCTCAGCAAATTTGAGCTGGCGTCCCTTGTGTGGGTGCTCACTCCGGAAAACCTCGTCCCGTTGGAGGCGCGAAATCGGACTGAGAACGCTGAAGAGAAGGCCAAAAGCGAAGCCGGCAAGGGGGACGGCGAGGCACCCACCAAACCCGTCGGATTCCTGCGCATGGGCTTGGGCAAACCGCTCGGTTTGGGCGCCGTGGAAGTGCGCATAGCCGAAGGCGGCTTGAAAGCCTGGCGCGGGCGCAGCCTCGCAAAATCCTACGAATCGCTGGAGGCATGCCTCGGGTTCGGGGCGAAAACGCGCAAGCCGTCGAAGTTCTCCTTGAAGAAGCTCATGCGCGAGGTCGCTCCCGATCGCCGCTTGGACCTCGACCGCCTGCCATGGATCCAGGCGATGCAGCGTGCGGCCTACGGCTATGACGACGGCGTCGAAGTCCGCTATATGTCCCTGGCCGAAAACAAGGCGAACAACCAGACGAACAGCAAAACCGGCGAACCGCAGGAAGGCCGCGGCCTGTCGCCCACTGACCTCTGCGGCTCTTCTCCGAACACCAAAACATACCGTCCGTCCCCAATGAGAATTTCGACGGACTGACAGATCTGGGAACCCACTATGAGTGAGAAAAACACCGACGATTCTCGCGCTACCGGCCATGCACCGAGAGATTTCCAGCCGTTCCATTCGGCCGTCAATCGGATACCGCTGCTTCGAAAGAAGGCGAAATCTCTCGGAAACAAGGTGTGGAACCTAAAGCAGAAGCATCGTACTCGTGGTCAGCTGACGCGGGAGCAGACCGGCCTCGAACGCGAAAGAACCGTTGCCCGCAACGCCGTCGGCCCATTCGCCAAAACCATCTTCCACGACGGTGTGGCCGAGGGTCACGACCTCTTGAAACCCGATAGATGGTCGGGCTCGATCGACGTGGAGATGACGGTTCACACCCCGCTCGTGTACGGCGGTCAGGACGATGATGAGGAAGACGATGCTCCTCGGGACCAGAGCAGCCAGAAAAATCGGAAAGACGAGGATCGTCGGAACGGCAACGATCACAAGCGAAAGTCCCCGATACGGGTTCCAACTTATCCAGCAGTGTACGGGCAAGCACCAACCGATTGTTCCGGAGATTCGGCGACGGACATTGAGAATGTGTCCCAAAAGAAATTGCCTTTCATGAGCCCGACGATGGTCAAAGGCATGATCTCGCGAGCCTACGAAACCCTGACGGCCTCACGTTTTCGGGTATTCGGATCTCGGTCTCCTGATACAGGCACCGACCATCGAACCCGTTTGACCTACAGGGCCGGCCGCTCGAAGGAAACCTACAAGAAAAGCCCGTGGGAACTCGCCAAAGACCAATGGGCTCTTCCTCTGTCTAAGTCCAAGGACGCATCGGCAGCTGACAGACTTTTCGGTTACGTAGTTCAAGAGAACAATGAACGCGGCAATCCCGAAGAAACTGACCCCGAAAGTGCACCGTTCGGAACCGCGCTTCGAGGACGCATAATCTTCAGCCCCGTCAAGATCCTAGGACCCAGACCTAACCCGCAGGAACCCGCTGAGAGCGCCATAGAGACTCTAGGCGAGCCCCATCCCCTGCCGCCGCTTCTAGAGCCCAAACCGTCGTCAGCCCGGAGGCTCATCACGGATGAAGAGGGCAAAACACCGCTTGCTGCGGGTGCCCCGCCATCGGGCAGTGCGTCAACGCCGGGAAGCGCGGCGGCCTCCGGGAGTACCTCGGCCAAGGCAAATGCTCCAAATTCGAGCCGTCAGGCGATTGCGCGCAGCGAGTGTTTCTCACGCGGGCAATTCTTGGGAATCGCCGCATACCCCGTGCACCGTTGCCGTTTGGGGCGGAACGAGCTTCCCTCGGCGGGCGGGCAAGTCCTTGCCAATGGAAAGGAGACTGAAGAGAACGTCAAGGTTTCCCTTGCCGTTGACTCTTTCATACGGGCAGGTTCGGTACTGCGTTGCCAGATCCGTTTCACAGGCCTCGCACAGGAGGAACTCGCAGCCCTCCTATGGGTTCTCACGCCGGAGAACCTCGTGCCGCAGAGCGAGCGCAACAAGCACGCTCATGCCGAAAGCGAAGGAAACAAGGCACAGCCCTCTGCAATCGAGCCGCCTATCGGATACCTGCGCATGGGGCTCGGCAAGCCGTTCGGACTAGGGGCGATCGAGGCGAGAGCCACGAGCATGACGGCGCACAAAGGCGAAGACCTCGCAGAAGGATACGAGGCGCTTGATGGATGCCTCGGTTGCATGCCGACATGGCCCGAAAGCCCGTCGCCCGGCATCGCGGACTTCTCTTCGGCTCTTGACGATTACAAACTTGATGAGCAGCCCTGGGTCCAAGCCATGCAGCGCGCAGTCTATGGTTACGACGATGGCGTTGAGGTTCGATACATGTCCCTCGACGAGAACAAGGCGAACAACCAGACAGACAAAAAGGGGAATCCGAAGCGTGCACGTCTCGAAGACGGATCGTACGAAGAACGCGGTGTTTCTCCAACCGATCTCTTTTCTCCCGGTCCGGATTTTGAAACATATCGGCCTGCTCCAATAAGCATCTCAGTTACCAAGAAAAACGATCGAAAGAATCGCAACGGACAAGGGGGAAACAAAAGCGACATTAATAGCTCAAGGGAAGGTAGGAATAATAATTCCACCCGCAACGGCAGCAAAGCCCGCCGCGGCCGCGGCCGCCGCGGCCGCCGAAAGCAAGGTCAGACTCGCTGACTATGAGGATTACCGCCGCATAGCACTCATGAGAGCCGGACCGTGCCCATGAGAATTTCCACTATAAACTGCCTATGAAAGCCATCGCCCGCGAAAGGGAAATCCGGCCCGCGCCCAACCAGCAAAGGTCGGGCCGGGCCGAACGATTGCCTTGAGAATACAGCTCACCACACCCCGCTGTACAGGCCGACGTCGTCCAGCGCCGGCGCCGTTCCGAACACCTCGGCGCGCCCGCAGCAGGCCGCGCACAGCGGGTAGACGTGGACGACGTCGTCGGTCTCGCTGATGAGCTTGTCGATGCGCGCGCAAACCTCCGAGAGCTCCTCGTTGCTCAACCGCAGCTGGAAGACGGACTCCTGCATCCGGTAGCCCCACCCTTGCAGATAGTTGGCCAGGCGCGTGCGGCGGCGGTTGTTTGCGACGTCGTAGGCCACGATCACCGTCAGCGCCATGACACGCCCACCCAGTCGTAGCCGGGCTCCAAGATAGCACGGCCGAGCAGCTGCGCGCTGTGGTGAATGTGCCTGCGCCACGGGCCGGCGAACCCCGGCAGAGCGCCCTTGACGCTGCGCTGAAGAGTGGCCTCGTACCCGTCGACCACCGCTTTCTTCCCGTCTTTGGTGAGCCAGACGCCAGCGCCGTCGTCAGACGGGCCCGCATGCTCCGGGCGCAAACGCCGGGACCGAAGAAGCCCGAAAACCATGCGGTCCACGAGCAGGGGGCGGAACTCCTCCATGAGGTCGAGGGAAAGGCTGGGGCGTTTGTCGGTCGAAGCGTGCAGCACTCCGAGCGACGGCTCAAGCCCCGCGGCGAACAGCGCGGCGGTGCATTCGCCCAAAAGCAGCGAATAGGCATAGGAAAGGGCGGCGTTCGCCATGTCCCTCGGCGGACGCCTGCTGCGGCAGGGAAAAGAGACCTCCGGCGGAAGCAAGCCCGCCACGCACGCGAAGTAGACGTTCGAGGCTGCGCCCTCCATGCCCATGATCTCCTCGATGCTCGCGGCGTCGGGCAAGTCCGCCATAATGCAGCGGATGTCGCGGCACGCCGCTTCCAGCCCGACGACGCCGGCAGCCTCACTAGCAACGCAGGCACCGCCGACAGCCGCAGCCGCGCTTGCGCCGCCGCCGGAGGCCACGCCCGCATTACCGCACACCTCCATCCCGTCGCCCATGGCCGCGCCCGCGCTTTCGACGTCGCCCGCGCTCCCCTCCCTTTCCCTGCGCGCGAGCCTGTGCAGGACGTGGAGCTGGTTGCGGAGCTTGGCCCGCACGATGCTCCGGGCGAGCGGGAGCCGCGCCTCTTCATCGGCCGCGAACTCCGCCTGCCTCAGGAGGCGCTGGGCGTTTGCCGTCGATCGCGGCCCGGCAAGCTGGCCCAAGTAGGTGCCGCGGCGCGAAAGGCAGAGCACGTCGATGTCGTTGTACAGCGCCCACGAGCGCGCCCCGGCCGAAAGGCCGACGTTTCCCGTGAGCACGATGCGGCTCACCATTCGCCGCGGGATCGACATTTGGGGCAGCCCGTCGGGCGTGTCCACGATCAGCCGCTCCTTGGCCACGTGCACGCGGGAGCCGTCCCGTCCGACGTACACGACGTGAACGGGGGCGGCGGCCTCGGCGGACGGCTCGAGCGGCCGGTCCTGCGAATAGTCGATGCCGAGATGGCAGAATCCTTCGTCGAAGCTGGTCATGGCAGTTGCATCCTCGTTGATCGTCAGCCCGCGAGAGCGGACAAGTTCGGATATAAGGGCGAGCCCGTCCACGAGCTCGGAGCGCCCCGGCGCGCACATTGCGATTTTGGAGCCGTGGCGGAGATAGGCGAATCCGGCGTCGCACATCGCGTCGTCGACGTCGGTCAAAGCGAGATTCTCCAAAAGAGGGCGAAGCGACGAGCCTTCGAGCACCCCTCGCAGCCTGTCCTCGGCACCCGGTCGAACGCCTTCGAAGCGCGGCAGGCCGAGCAGGCAGAGGAGGTCTAGCGTGCGCTCGCAAGGCACGCCTCGGCGGAGCGTTTCCAGAGCGTCATCGAGGTCGACCCCGGATGCGCACCCCTCGATCTCCAAGAGAAGGACGTTCGCGCAGCCTTCGCCTCGCAGGCGGGTGAGGCGGCCGACGACGGCGTCGATTCCGAGCCCGGTGCGCGCCCCGAAAGAGCTCGACGATTGCAGTGCCTCGGCCGCCGGGCCGACGGCAGCCGCAACAGCGCGTTCCACTATGCCGTCCCGCAGCGAGGGAACCCACAGGACCGGCGCCCCTAAACCTCCGCGCAACGGGCCGAGCCTTTCGCGCTTGAGCGGATAGAGCGGGCCCGGCTTGTACAGCCCGGTTCGGAGTTCGGCGGAGAGCCTGTCAAGAAAGATGGCGAGATCGGCCCCTATCTCTTTCGCTTGGCGTCGAAGCTGCTGGTCAAGGATGTCTTCGGCCAGCACCGCGTTCCACGCGGCAGCCAGTTCTTCGAACGACGTTAAGCGCTCAAAGACGCTCCCGAACCCGGCAGCGCCCCGGAAGGCAGATCCGGCTAGCGTTGGCGGGCGGGCCTCGCCGTCGAGGCCGGGAGCGCCCAAGCGGAGTTCCGGCGGCTTTTCGGCTCGTTCGGAAGTTCTTGCGATTTCAAGGATGCGAAGCGGGTAGCGATCCTTTCCGAAGCAGCCCGATCCAGCAAGGATCGGACGACGCCGGAAGGACCCGCGCGCTTGCGAATGTAGTGAAGCGTCCATTGCTTTCTAGCCTTTAATAAGTCTGGTATGTGTTTCCGCGTCGTTGACGCAGAGGAGCACCCAATCTCCGATCCTGTGTTGTTGATTTTCGATCTGGTGCTTTCGCGTGATTTTGATTTCAGTGTAGACCTGTATCGGTTATTCCGCTGGCAAAATAGGCATCACTTTGCAGCAAAGGATTCTGGATGCCCAGTAAGACGAAGTTAACTCTGGCGTAGTCGTAAGGGGGCGATTCTTTGGCTTGGGTTCGTTGGAAGCCGGTGGCGTACTGGCTGGTAGGGGGCGTCGGCGGCGCTGGGATGGTTTGTGGCGGTATTTCGCGGTTGTGTGGTTTAATTGGACAGGTGCGAGCCGATTCGATGTGGTGCTTTCCAGGTCGGCGGCGATTTCGTTCCGGTAAACGGCGTTGTGGCGCGGTTTTCTGGGGGCGGAGTCGGAAAGCACTGAGCACCAGAAGGTGCATTGAGACTCGATGTTCGTGCCGAACAGTTCGTTGCAACGCGTCGGAAAGCACTGAGCACCAGAAGGTGCATTGAGACATGGCCAATTATACGGTTGGCGCAGATTTTGCGTCGGAAAGCACTGAGCACCAGAAGGTGCATTGAGACCTGCACTTTTTCCAGCCCGGCAATCACTCGATCAAGTCGGAAAGCACTGAGCACCAGAAGGTGCATTGAGACCCCTTCTAGGCCCGAGCGCCCTATTTAGTACTTGACGGAGTCGGAAAGCACTGAGCACCAGAAGGTGCATTGAGACCGGTCAAAGCAGGAGTCTGGTAGTGGTACACCCACCCCTGTCGGAAAGCACTGAGCACCAGAAGGTGCATTGAGACTACTGGTTGACAGCGCTCATGGTGCTGACGATCGAGTCGGAAAGCACTGAGCACCAGAAGGTGCATTGAGACTTAGACGATGTAATCGTAATGTCGGTGCACAAAGCATAGTCGGAAAGCACTGAGCACCAGAAGGTGCATTGAGACCACGTTGGGATAAATGTCAAGCAAAGGAAGACAACTGGTCGGAAAGCACTGAGCACCAGAAGGTGCATTGAGACCACAACAAGCCCTGGCCTTCGCACGGACGCTCCACCAACGTCGGAAAGCACTGAGCACCAGAAGGTGCATTGAGACATGACGCTTGAGCAATCACCCCACCCATCCTTTCAGTGTCGGAAAGCACTGAGCACCAGAAGGTGCATTGAGACGTGGGCGCAGAAGGATGGGGACTTGCGCTGCCTGTCGGAAAGCACTGAGCACCAGAAGGTGCATTGAGACTACTTGACGAACGTCCGGCCCCTGATCTCCTTCTCGTCGGAAAGCACTGAGCACCAGAAGGTGCATTGAGACCAATAGCAGCCCCATCGATCCCCCGGGCCTCAGACAAGGGTCGGAAAGCACTGAGCACCAGAAGGTGCATTGAGACGCAATAATCGAGGGCGTGATTTCCGGGCAGATCGAGTCGGAAAGCGCTGAGCACCAGAAGGTGCATTGAGACTCGGTCCGTCTCAGGTCACTGCGCATGCGCACCACGACGTCGGAAAGCACTGAGCACCAAAAGGTGCATTGAGACGAATACGGACGGCAGTCTCGAGGTTGTCTGCGATCTCCAGTCGGAAAGCACTGAGCACTAGAAGGTGTATTAAGGCCTTGAGCGCGACGGGTCTCTGCACTGTCGACACGAGTCGAATGGAGCTGGGCACCGGGAGCATGGCGCTCTGCGGGCTGCCACGCAAGGACCACGCGGCGTCGGACGTACGGATTCGCTTCGTCCGACGCCGCCTTGCGGCCAGTAAGCGCGGCGATCGGATCGCTGCCTTCCTCAACGTCGCCCTTGAGACCGATGGTCCGGCGGCGCTTCAGGCCGGACTCGGTTACATCGCCGAGGCATCAGGATCGCCAAAGAAAGAGGAATCGCCAGGGCGCGAGTAAAGGAGTATGCGGAGCTGGCCTGGGCACCCATCCGTATTCGGCCGCTTATCCACATCTGGCCCCCGGCCGCCCACCCGCATTCGGCCGCCTATCCACATCTGGTCTCCGGCCTCTATGGCGACGTCACCAAGGTAAGAAGAAAGGAGTAAGCAAAATCAGCTTGGCCGCTCATTCGCACTTGGCGGCCGACTTGCAAGAGTCGCCTCGAACGTCGCCTCAGTTTTGCCGCGCGTGCGCGAGTCGGCTTGGCTCAGACGCTCATTTGCGCCTGGCCGCCGCCCTGTAGGGCGAAACGGTCGGATCGCCGTCGATCCAGAAACGCCAAGGGAAAGCCTCGCCGTCGCCGCCGGGCCCGGCAACGCCGACCCGCGGCCCGCTTCGCACCAGTTCCGCCGGAACGGCGTCGGCGGGCCCGGCCAGCTCAAGGCAGATCCGCGAACCCGCACCGCCCAGAAGTTCGCCGTCGTCCTCGCGCGTCAACCCCAGCGCCGACGTCAGCCTGGCCGGCCCGCGCGCCAAATCCCTGTCCTTCCGAGCGGCGGGCCGCCGCCCGCGTGCGACGTCGACGCCCTCCACAACCTCGCCGGCGCGCAGAAGCACCGCGCGCGAAACGCCCTCCGCCCCGCACACGACGTTCACGCAGTGGTGCATCCCGTACGTGAAATAGACGTACACCCGGCCTGCCGCCTCGAACATCGAAGAATTGCGGGCCGTCCGGCCGCGGAAGGCATGCGACCCGGGGTCGATCTCGCCTGCATACGCCTCGACCTCCGTCAGCCGCACGGCCACGGTCCCCTCCGGCGACGCCACCGCCAGCCTCGCCCCGAGCAGTGCGGGGGCGATCGCGACGACGTCGTTGCCCGACAGCAGCTCAACGAGCTCGGGCGCGATTGTGGCCGGCCCCGGGCCGGCGGATTCACGTGGAGTCATGACTCCAGGTTATCGGCCGACCCGCTGCGCGGCTCGCATGGCCGCTCTTTGGCGTTGGCGTCTGGGCGGACTGCGCTAGGCTGAGTCCGGGCGAGTTGCGCGCTAGTCTGAGTGCAATCATGAAACTTATGCATCGATTAGCCACTTGGTCAAGGAGAACGAGATGATCGAAAGCCGATTTCGTGTCAGCCGCGCGGCGGGAAATGACGGTGTTTCCGGCGCGTGCGGTCAAGAGCCGGGGAGGGACTCGGACATGCGGCGGCGTCCTAGCGGGAAAGCAACCGAGACGATGCGCCTCTGCCGCAAAGCGGCCGCGCGTTCGCTGATCGCACTCGCCGGGTCTGCGGCGCTGCTGGGCGGATGCCGCGCGGACTCGACGTTGGAGTTCAAAACCGACGGAAGCGTGAGAACAGAGATCGTATTCGAAGACGACACCGACTCAATGCGAACGCTCAAAGGAAACTGCGACGACTTAAAGATCGCTATACCTGTCAGCCTGGAATTCCTCGATGGGGCAAAGATCGATAATATTACAAAACCTGGAGGGGTGTTTACTTGCAAAGCAACGTCAAACACACCCATAAACAGCATATACGGCATTAGTTTAAGAAAATTAGGAAATTCTTATTCGCTTACATACGAGCCTTTAAAGACAGGAAGAAGAATTCCAATTAAGACTGCACAGACAACGATTATCATGCCAGGAAAAGTTCTTAAAACGAATACAGGGACAATTCACGGCAACAAAGTAGTAATCGACGGGACAGGCTATCTCACAGACGGTTTTCAGATCACCTCAGAAGCGAATGGCACGAGTAGTTCGCCGTCACGCTCAGACAGCGCGAAGAAAGGGCTGCCTTTGTGGATGTGGGTCCTTATCGGCACCGGAGCCCTGACCGCAATTGTTGGGGCTAGCGCCTTTTCCGTGAGGAAAGAGAACGCGGATTCCAGTCGCGTCGACGCCGGTTTCGATTAAAACCCGCACTGGCCTCGACTAAAACCGGCATCGGCTTCGATCAGAAAGACAAGGCCATCCTGGAAAGCACGGGCATACGCTGTACCGCTCTTCTCAACTGTCGAAAGGTCTGAGAACCTCGAACGGCGGCATACGTCTTCTTGCGGTGGGGGGCTGGTTTTGCCTCTGGACGTTCTTGCTTGCGCCAAGTCTTGCGCGCTCGTTTCCCTCTGGAGGCCGGGCTTCCCTCTGGAGGCCGGGCTTCTTCTGAGACTTCGACGTCTTTCCGGTGTCTCGAAGGCTGCGTCTGCGGGTGCGGCTGAACTAGACTGGACGGTAAAAGTGCGGAACTGCCGCGTCGGTCGTTGGGCAGGAGGCTCGGCATGGTTTGTGGGCAGCTTTTCGGCAAGGGGATGGAAAGAAGGCGGCGTGCCTGTTGGCGCTTTTCTGTACGGGGACCTCAACGTTCTCTGAAGCAACGGGGCCTTGCGATGCTGTGCGCAGCAATATCAACGCTGCTGTTGGGCGGGTGTCGCACGGACTCGACGTTTGAGTTCAAAGCCGACGGGAGTGTGAGGACGCAGATCGTATTCGAAGACGACACCGACTCGATGCGAACCCTCAAAGGAAACTGCGAACAGTTAAAGAACTATATCGGACCAGTGGGCCAGTTCATTGTTGATGGAAAAATGGAGGACGTCACCCCTTCCGGCGGCCACCTAACTTGCAAAATCACATCGAACACACCAATCGAAAGAGCAAAGTTCACAACTGAAGGCAATTCCTACACTCTTGCGCTTAAGCCTACGAGTGAGACTAAAGAGGATATGGAGGGGTTGACTGCGAAGACGACGATTGTCATGCCCGGGAAGGTAGTCAAGACGAGCATCGGCGCCATTCGAGGGGACAAGGTCGTGATCACAGGGGTCGACTATCTGGTCGACGGCCTGAAGATCACCTCAGAAAAGGAAGGATCTCGCGGCTCGTCTTCCAATCCTCAATCTAGAAGCTTCAAGGGCAAGCGCCCTTCCGGCGCGGACAATGGGCATGGCTTTCCGCCGTGGGCGTGGGCTGCCGGTTTGAGCGGGCTAGGTTTGGCCTTGGCGGGCCTTGCCGTTGTTGCGGCTCGAAAGAGGCACCCTCGAAATCCCCAAGCAAACCCGCCCGGCCATTTCTGAGGCGAGAAGGCGGCTGCGCATTCGACGCCTGCGCAGGCCGGGCTAGGCTGTGCGGTAGAGCGCGGAATTGCCGTGTTGGTTGTTGGGTAGGAGGCTCGGCATGGTTGTCAGACAGTTACCCGGTTGGAGTTTGTCGGTGCGTGCGGACATGGGGCGACCACGGCGTGGCGCCTCAGACGCCAAAAAGAGGCTGTGCCTGCGCGGCGCAGTTGTGGCGTTGGGCGTGTGCCTGGCGTGTTTGACCGGGTGCCGGATCGACGCAAAGGTCGAATTCAAAGCCGACGGGGGCCAATACACCGAGATCGTATTCGAAGACACCACGGACTCAATGCGAACCCTCAAAGGTAACTGTGAAGAGCTGAGGGAGTACTTTGGCACCACTGCCAGATACGCTGCTGCAGCGAAGATGGAAGATATCACCGCGCCGGGTGGTCATCTTCGGTGCAAGGCGACCTCGAACATTCTCCATGACGAAGTGACGGTCAAAGACAACGGGGACACGTTGTCGATCTCCATGAAGTCCTCGCCTCCGGACGGTGCCGATCTCGATGGGCTGACAATGACGACGACGATCACCATGCCAGGCAAAGTCATTAAAAGCAGCATCGGCAAAGTTCACGGCAACAAAGTAGTAATCGACGGTTATGACTACCCCATCACCGGCTTCACCATCACCTCCCGCAAAAACGACTCAGCTAGCCCAGCCACCGAGCCGAGCGCCCGCCAATCAACGACAAGCACAGCCACGTCGACCGGCACACAGGGCTCACACGGTGATTCGTCCCTGTGGGTGTGGACCGGCGTCGGCTGCACAACGCTGGCCGCACTGACCCTCGGAGGACTCACATTCTTCCGAACCGCACGCAAAAAGAAACAACACAGCACTGCACAAGCCACAAACAGCTCGAGGCCGGAGACCGTCTCAGCAGGACCGTCCGGCGGCCCCAACTGGTCAAGGTGACAATACAACCGACGCCGACGGCCACCCATCTGTCCTCTTTTAGCCGATTTGCAGAGGCACCGCGCGGGAAACGCGCTTAGCCCCATACGCGAAATCACCGCCAGCCCCGCCCCGAGGCAGCAAGGGGCGATGGCAACACGTCGTCCGCCCGATAGCAGCTCAACGAGCTCGGTCGCGATTGTGGCCGGCTTTAGGCCGGAGGATTCATATAGGGGTGCGTCTCCAGATTATCGGCCGACTCACAGCGCGGCAGGCATGGTCGCCCTTCGGTGTCGGCGTCCGGGCCGAATGCGCTAGGCTGTATACGAACCTGAAACTTATGCATCGGTGTACCGACTGGTCAAGAAGGGGCGGGAATGACCGACAACCAATTTTGCATCGGCCGCGCCACGAGAAATGACGATGTGTCCAGCGCGTGCAGGCAAGGGGCGAGGAAGGCCTCGGGCCATCGTTCCTGCGGGGAAAAATCGGAGGAAATGCGCCTTCACCGTAAAGTCGCCGTGCGTTTCGCGACGGCTCTCGCTGCCTCCATGGCCCTGCTGTTGGGCGGGTGTCGCACGGACTCGACGTTTGAGTTCAAAGCCGACGGGAGCGTCAGGACGGAGATCATCGTTGAGGACGAAACCGGTTCTATGCGGGAGCTCAAAGGAAACTGCGATGAGCTAAGAACTGTTGCATCCGCGACCCGTAAGTTTCTGGCGGAGGGGAAAACAGAAGATATCACGCCTCCCAATGGGAATTTGACATGCAGAATCACGTCTAAAGTAACGCCTGACAATGTTAAGTTTGAGGAAAGAAGCAATTCATACACAATTACACTTCCCGCTTCAAATGTAAGAAAACCAGATTTGGATACAGTAACTGCTAGAACAACAATAATTATGCCTGGGAAAATAATAAAAGCAAATGTAGGGTCAGTCTCTGGAAATAAAGTCAAAATAAACGGAATTGATTACATAGCAGATGGTTTTACCATTACTTCCCGCAAGGGCAGTTCGGCCAGCCCGGCTGCCGACACTCCGACAACGACTGCTGCATCTTCGGGACGTCGGGTCGCGCGAGATGATTCATCGCTGTGGGTGTGGACCAGCGTCGGCTGCGCAGCGCTGGCAGCACTGACCCTCGGAGGACTAGCAGCCCTTCGAACCGCACGCAAAAGGAAACAACACAGCGCTGTACAAGCCAAAAACAACCTGTATTAGAGTTTTCGACCCGAGGAGATGCCTGTGGACGTAAACCGCCCGGCAGCTTCAGCCAGGATACAGGACCGATAGGGACATCGAAACCGCAGAAAGGAAAAAGCCGGGCGGGGACATGCAAGTCGTGTCCCCGCCCGGCTTTCGAGTTTACCGGCTGCTGTTGTCGGTTGGGTGCGGGCCTGCCGGTAGGAAGGTGATGCGCCTGTCGGGTTCGTAGGCCGAGATGTTCTTATCCTCGCGGAGGCCGGAGCCGGAAGAAGCCTTCTTTTTGTCCGACCTGCGGGCGTGTTTGCCTGTCAGGCCGGAAAGGGCTTGACGGGAAGCCACGCGCTGGTTTGACGAGTCCGCTCCTCGAGACGGGCTGGCTGCCCGAGCGCCGAGAGAGCGCCCGGCGGACGTGCTCCGCGCGTCCCGGTTCTGTCCCACTCGGGTGGCTGAGGCTCCGCCTGCGGTGCGGGTCTTGGATCCGGAACTGCTCGCAGTTCTTTCTGAGGGTTGGCTTGTGGTCCGACTCACTGTCTGACTTCCGGCGGTGTTCCTGGAGGCCGAGACGGTTGAGCCTGTCAGGTTGTAGGAGCCTGTCCCGTTGGTTCTTGAGACGGCGGGATCGTTCGTCCGGGCTCTAGAGGCGGTGGTCGCCCCACGCACAATCCCGCTGCGTGAAGCAGACGATCTTGTCGAGGCGGCAGTTGCTCTGGGAGCTGTGGTCGCCCCGCGCAGGATGCCCGATGAACGACCCGAGGCCGAGGCTGCGGCCGGGCGGGCAATGCCTGAGGCTCCGCCCCGAGACGAGGACGGGCTTGTCCCCGAGACGGGGGTGCGAGCGGCGGTGGTCGCTCCGCGGAGAATTCCGCTCCCGCGGGGGCTGAGTGCGGCGCGGGTGGCGGCGCCCGACTGAACAGCCGTTCTCGGCGAAACCGGTGCGGCAGGGGCCGCCTTTGCGGCGCGGATGGCTTGGAAGACCTTGTAGCCGACGGCCCCGCCGGTCATCGTCGCCGCCACAGCAAGAGGGTTATGAACGGCAGGCGAGTCCAGGCCCGACGGACGCACCGGCCCGCTGCGCAAGGCCCCGCCGTGATCGTCGACATGCTGTGGCGCGTAATGCGAGCCTTGCAAACCGATGCTTGCATCCGCACTCGGCGAGCGTTGCGGGAAAAAAGTTTCGTTGGCGTGTCCGGGCGAGCCGACCGTCTCACCAAGGCCGGTGGCCCTCCACTCGGTGGCCGAGCGCGGCAGGCCCGCATTCTGGCCCGGCCCTGAAGACACGTGCCCCTCAGCTCCGCCAGAAGCAGAACCTTGAGAAGAACGGGGGTCTCGGCCCCCTCCTCCTGTGCCGGAGGTGCTCTCGGAGGCTTGACCGTGCCCGCTGGCGGAGGATTGCTCTTCGGGTTGGAAGGGCAGGCCCTTGCCCTCGGCGGCCGCGACATGGTCCAGATTTGCCAGCTCTTTCGAAGCGTGGGCATCCAACTCCGCATGCTTCGCGTCACGCACTTCCCGAGCGTGGGCAAGCGCAACCGTGGCTACGGGATTGGACCCTGCCGTAGATTCGAGAAAATTATAGTACTCGTTAGATTCCGTGAGTTGTTTTTGGAGTTGTTTGCTGGTGTCTTGGGCGTGGCGTCCAGCGGTTGTGACGGTGGTGCGGCTTTGGGCGATGGAGTGCATCCCTTCGGCTGAACGACGCACGCGGGTGGTCAGGGAATCGAGCTCGCCCGCGGCGGCCTCCGCCGTGGCCCCGTTCATGCCGAGGTCTGCGGCAACCCGCCCGGTCAGGTCGGCCACCAGGTGGAGTTTGTCCCCGATGGTTTTCACCGCCTCGGTGGTGGCGTCGTTGGCACGCGGGTCCCACGGCTCGATGCCGAACAGGTGGTCGACATTAGGGGTGGCCATGATTCCTCCCGGCATTCGCATGGGCACGGGCCCGGTCGGCGTCGGCGCGGGCGTCCCCGGCCGTGGCGGCGCCGTTGCAATTGTCGGCGTCGCCGACCCCGTCCCCTGCGGGCAAGCCTCCATACGGATCCTTGCCCGCAGGGTCGACGAAGTTGTGGAGGGCGGCCGCGGCTTGGGCGAGCTCGGCCGGCGGGGTGTAGGAGAATCTGTCGGTCAGATCCGCCAAAACGTCCAAGTATCGTTGACGGTCGGCCTCGCTGACGGACTGGAAGGAAGCCACGGCCTGTTGGAGGTTGACGATGGTGCGCGTGTAGCGCGCCGAGGTATTGCCCAACTCGTCGCTGATCACGGCCAGAGTGCCAGTCAGCAACCGTCCGTATTGGCCGAGCTCGGCGACGTCGGACCAGGCGTCCATAGAGGCTTTCACATGGGAGTAAAATGTGGCCTTGGCTTCCTGGAAGTGCGCCCCCGCCTGACGCAGCGTCCCGAGCTGCGCACTGAATTTGTCCGTGTTAAGGTGAAAAACGGTCACCGGCTGAACCTCCTGAGGGTGCCTTACGTAGAGAAATGTTGTGATTGTTATGCGGTTGTCACTGCACCCCGACGTCCGGCTTTCGCCTCCGTCCGAATCGGTTGCGTAATAGTAGAGTACTCCCGGCCGAGCGGGTGCACAACCTTTTTCCGACACTATGTAATGTGACGGTGACCACACGTATTGCATGTCGTGGAAAGCGGCGACGACACGAGCCCCGGTCTGCGCTTCGCATGCAAGGGCAACATCTAAGCGTCGTCGCAAAGACAAGGAATTGCGACCAACCAGGGTCAAACGCACTCGCCGGCCCCACCCGGCGAGATACAGTCGGCATCGCCGGGTATGCCCCGGCCAATCAGGCCAAACGCGCCTCGAAGCTTTCGAAGCCCGCCCGGCTTGCCGCATCGACCATTTCGGCGAGGCGCTTCGCCCAGGCCCGCCGATCCCAGGCGAGCGCCTGAGCGCGGAAAGCCACGGGCGTGCCGTCGGTTCGAGCTTCCTGCAGCGCGAAGTTCCGCACCCCGCGAGCGCGCAGTTCTCCGAGCAGCTCCTCGAAGCGCTCCGTGGCGGGCGCGCCGGGGTAGACGGTCGTACGGACCTCATAGTCGAGAGGGCCGACGTCGGCGCGCTCGGCCGACGCCTCGAGAACGGCGTCCAGCGACTGCCAGGCCTTTGCCCCCGCCCCGAAACCGGTGGCCGCGGCGTAGTCATCCGGCATCGCCTTGACGTCGATGCCCACCCAGTCGGTGTGCGGCAGAATCTTCGCGAGCGCACGCGGGTAGGCCCCGGCCGTGTGCAGGCCGACGCCGAAACCCATCTCGCGCACCCGCCTCGCCGCATCGACGACCCCCGCCTGGCGCAGCGCCTCGCCGCCCGTCAGGACGACGCCGTCGAGCAGCCCGGCCCGTCGGGCCAGAAGCGCCTCCACCTGGGACCACGGCACGGCCCCGGGGACTTTCGGGTCGAGGATCGCCTCGTTCTGGCAATACGGGCAGGCCAGCGGGCAGCCCTGGAGGAAGACCACCGCGGCGAGCTTGCCGGGCCAGTCCACCGTGGAGAGGGGAACCAGCCCGGCGATCGCCAGAGAATCGGCGGAGGGCTCAGTTTTTGACGCGGCGGACGGCGCTTCGGGCCTCCGAGCGCTTTTAGGGGGCTTGTGGTTCGGGGCGTCGGCGGGGGGTGTGACGCCCCCCGCCGACGCCCCCGCAGCCGGCTTCTCTGCCACAGTCACGGCCGCGGCGCCCCGGCTCCTCCGGGCGCGCTCGCCTCGTCTGCCGCAGCGGCATTCGCCGCTCCGCCGGCGTCGATCGAGGCCCCCGCACCCACAGCGCCGCCAACGCGCTCCGCATCGGCCGCGGCGTCGGTCGAGGCTCCGACGCCAACCGTCGGGCCCACCGCGCCGATCAGGCCTTCGGCGTCGACCTTTCCGCGCACGTCGGCGCTGATCTTGGGCAGCCGCGAGGCCCTCTCGGTGAAGGGCGTGCGCTCGTTGTACTCGCCTTTCTTCCCGATGTTGAAGGAGGCCACCGGGCGGAAGTAGCCCATGACGCGCGTCCACACCTCGCATTCCTGCGGCTCGGCGTCGGGGTTTTCGGCGGCGCAGCGTTCGCAGAGCTTGTGCTCGCCGGCGAGGTAGCCGTGGACCGGGCAGATCGAGAATGTGGGGGTGATCGTGATGTACGGAAGGTGGAAGTTCGTCAGCGCCCGGCGCACGAGCTCCTTGCACGCCTGGCCGGAGCTCATCCGCTCGTTCATGTACAGGTGCAGGACCGTCCCTCCCGTGTACATCGACTGAAGATCGGCCTGCATCTGAAGCGCCTCGAAGGCGTCTTCCGTGTAGGCGACGGGCAGCTGCGAGGAATTCGTGTAGTACGGCTGGGCGTCCGTCCCCGCCTGGAGAATGCCGGGAAAGCGCTTGCGGTCTTCCTTCGCGAAGCGGTACGTGGTGCCCTCTGCCGGAGTGGCTTCGAGGTTGTACAGATTCCCCGTCGCCTCCTGGTAGGAGACGAGGCGGTCGCGGACGCGCTCGAGCACGCGCAGGGCGAAGGCGTGGCCCCACTCGTCGGCGATGTCGCAGCGGTCGCCCGTGAAGTTGCGGATCATCTCGTTCATCCCGTTGACGCCGATCGTCGAGAAGTGGTTGTTCAGGTGGCCCAGGTAGCGCAGGCTGTAGGGGTACAGGCCGGCGTCCATGAGCTCTTGGACCTTCGCCCGCTTCTTTTCGAGGGTCGAGGACGCGAGGTCCGCCAGGTGGTCCAGGCGCGCGAAAAGCCCTTCTTCGTCGCCCGCGTACACATATCCGAGCCTCGCCAGGTTGATCGTGACGACGCCGATCGAGCCGGTCAGCTCGGCCGAGCCGAAGAGGCCGTTGCCGCGGGCGAGCAGCTCGCGCAGATCCAGCTGGAGGCGGCAGCACATCGAACGGATCATGCCCGGGTCCAGCTCGGAGTTGATGAAGTTCTGGAAATACGGCAGGCCGTATTTGGCCGTCATCTCGAACATCAGCTGGGCGTTCGGCGAATCCCAGTCGAAGTCCTTCGTCATGTTGTACGTCGGGATCGGGAAGGTGAAGACACGGCCGTCGGCGTCGCCCTCGGTCATCACCTCGATGTAGGCGCGGTTGATCATGTCCATCTCGGCCTGCAACTCGCCGTACGTGAAATCGCAGACCTCCTCGCCGACGTAGGGGTGGTCCTCGGCGATGTCGGCCGGGCACGTCCAGTCGAACGTGAGGTTGGTGAACGGGCACTGACTCCCCCAGCGCGAGGGCACGTTGAGGTTGAAGATGAGCTCCTGAATGCACTGTTTAACTTGACCGTAGGTCATTTTGTCGAGCCGCACGAACGGCGCCATGTAGGTGTCGAACGAGGAGAACGCCTGGGCGCCGGCCCATTCGTTCTGCAGCGTCCCCAGGAAATTGACGACCTGCCCGCACGCCGCGGAAAGGTGCTTCGGCGGGCCCGAGGAAATCGCACCGGGAATCCCGTTGAAGCCCTCTTCGAGCAGACGGCGCAGCGACCACCCCGCGCAGTAGCCGGCCAGCATGTCGAGGTCGTGGATGTGGTAGTCGCCTTCGCGGTGGGCGAGGGCCTCCTCCTCGCTGTAGACGGTGGACAGCCAGTAGTTCGCGATGGTCTTCCCCGCCGCGTTGAGGATGAGGCCGCCCAGCGAGTACCCCTGATTCGCGTTGGCGTTGACCCTCCAGTCCGAACGCTCGAGGTACTCGTCCACGGTGGAAACCGCGTCTATTATGGGGAGCCCCGACGCCGGGCGAGAACCGTCGCGCTGGGAGGCCGGAGGCTTGGCCGAGACGTGCGAAGCCGGCGCCTGCGAAGTCAACGATTGCGAAGCCAGCGCCTGCTGAGCCGACTGCCGCGAGTCCGATCGCTGCGGGTCATGCGGGACTTGCGGGTCATTCGGGGTTTGCGAGACTGCGCCGACGTTCGCCGACGTCGTCGCCTCGCCCGGCCGGGCCGGAACTCCGCTCGGCTGGACCACCGCTTCGGGCTGCCGATCGAGGCGCCTGGGGCGCTTCGTCGCCGACGTCGTTGGGTTCTCTGCGGTCGCTTGGTTCTCGGTGATTGCCATGTTCCTCTCCTGGGTCGTGGGAGTTCCCCGAAGCGGCTGGCGCGCCCGGCCTTCGGGAAGCGCAATCGACGTTACTACCTCAATACTACATCTAGTGGGTGACACGCCGCCAGCATACAATATATTGATTATTTCAAGTGAGATGTTTGCGGGGGCCGCCCTTGAAACGGCGGCGGGGAACGGGGCGCCGAGGCAAAACTGAGCATCGGCGAGGAATGAGGGCGAGAAACGGCACGCCGCGACGCGTCCTCGAGGCGGCGAAGAAGCCGCGGGTCGAAAAGGGCGCTGCGACCGGCGACAAAGACGCAGACCGGCGAGGATGCTGCGGGCCACGCCGAAGACGCAACGAACATGGCGACGAAGACGCGGACAGGCCGAGACCGCAACGAACACGGCGGCGAAGGCGCGGACAGGCCGAGACCGCAACGAACACGGCGGCGAAGACGCGGACAGGCCGAGACCGCAACGAACACGGCGGCGAAGACGCACACCGGCCAAAACCGCAGTAAATTCGAGGTTCGACGCACATTCGTCCGGTCGACGGCGCACGGCGCACATTTATCCGGCTGATGGCGCACGTTTATCCGGTTGACGGCACACATTCGTCGGACCGATGGCGCACGTTCGTCCGACTGACGACGCACGCTCGTCTAGCCGATGATGCACACTTAAGTGGTGTCGGATCGCGTCCCTGATTTCCTTTCGCATGTTCTCGCCCATGCGACGCCGGGCCAAGTCGCCGCCGTCGTCGAAATGCCGGCGCGTGCGAGCGCCGGGGCGCCGTGGCCCGAATGGGTGGCGCCCGAAGTCAAGGATGCCCTCGCAAATCGTGGAATCCGCGAGCTGTGGTCGCACCAGGCGGAGGCGGCGGAGCTGCTGCACGGCGGCACGCACACGGTCGTCGCAACCGGGACCGGCTCGGGGAAGTCGCTTGCCGCCTGGATTCCGGCCTTGGACCTCCTGAGCCGGCGGGGGCGGGGCCGGAGCGGCCTCGCGAACATCCGCTACAGGCCGTCCGTTCTCTATCTCGCGCCGACGAAGGCCCTGGCCGCCGACCAATTGGTCGGCTTGGCTCGACTCGCGCGCGAGGTCGATCCGCGGATCGGCGTCGCGGCGGCCGACGGCGACGCCGAAGCCTCCGTCAAGCGGTGGGCCCGCGAATACGCCGACGTCGTCCTTTCGAACCCGGACTTCCTCCAGCACGCCATGCTCGCCTCCCATGAGCGTTGGGCCAGGCTGTGGCGGGGCCTGGCGATGGTGGTGATGGACGAATTCCATTCCTACCGAGGCGTTTTCGGCGCGAACGTGGCGGCGACGGTGCGCCGCCTCCTGCGCCTCGCAGGCCACTACGGGGCCTGTCCGGCCGTGGCCTTCCTCTCGGCGACCAGCGGAGACCCCGCCGAAACCGCGCGTCGTTTCCTCGGGGACTCCTTCGGTCCGGTCCAAGCCGTCGAGCGCGACGGATCGCCGCGCGGACCGAAGCGCCTGGTCCTGTGGCGGTGCCGCGAGGTCGAAGGCGAGCAGCGCGCGAAAAGAGAAGGCGTCCCGCGCGCGGAGGGCACGGGCCTCAAGCCGCGGAGCGACGCCGGAACCGGGAGACATGCCGGAGTCCAAAATCGCACTGGGACCGAGGGCAATCCCAAAACCGGGCACGACGCCGGAACCGACCTCCCAGGCGGGCCGCGACGCGCTGCGAACACCGAGGCAGGCGAACTCACGGGCGTGCTTGCCGCGGCGGGCGCGCAAACACTCACATTCGTCCGTTCGCGCGCCGGAGCCGAGCGGGTCGCGGAGATCGCCCGCGACTGGTCGGCGGCGCACGCCTCGGGCTTCGACCCCGAGATCGCGGCATACCGCGGCGGCTACCTTCCCGAAGACAGAAGGGCCCTCGAAGGCTCTCTCAGGTCGGGGCAGCTGCGCGCGCTGGCGACGACGAACGCCCTCGAACTCGGGATCGACGTCTCGGGGCTGGACGCCGTCGTCGTCACGGGGTGGCCGGGCACGCACGCCTCTTTCGCCCAGCAGATCGGACGAGCGGGTCGCGCGGGCAAACCCGGCGTCGCAGTGTTCATCGGGCGGGACGACCCGCTGGACCAGTACCTCCTCTCGCATCCCGAGGCGTTCACACAGTCGCCGGCGGAGACGAACGTCTTTGACCCGGCCAATCCGCACGTCCTCCTCCCCCACGTTTGCGCCGCCGCGGCCGAGCTCCCCCTCACGGAGGCCGACGCCGAGGTCTTCGGGCTTGACAGCACGGCCCTCTTCGACGACCTCGCGTCCGACGGCCTGCTGCGAAGGCGCCCAAACGGCTGGTTTTGGAACGCTTCGCTAGGGGCAAACGCCCACGACATGGTCAGCCTCCGCGGCGAGGGCGGCACGGTGTCCATCGTCGATGGCGAATCCGGCGTCCTGCTCGGAACAGTGGATTCGGCTCGTGCGGACGCAACCGTCTTTCCCGGCGCGGTCTATCTTCACCAAGGCGTGCCTTACATGGTCGAGAGCCTCGACGAAGACTCCGCCGTCGTCCATCGCCATCGCGACGAGGAAATCCGAACCTATGCGGCACAATCGACGTCGGTGCGCATCGTGGACGTCGAAGAGCTTGCGCATGCGGATTTCGGAGTCTGGGCCCGCGGAGAGGTTCTCGTGACGTCTCAGGTGACCGGTTACGACGTCCGAAGAAGCGAGGACGGCCTCTACCTGGGCCGCGTCCCGCTCGACATGCCGGTCCGAGAGCTGCGCACCTCGGGAACGTGGTGGACCCTCGACGCGAAAGCACTGGAACGAGCGGGCGTGCCGGCGTCCGACCTTCCGGGCGCTCTCCACGCGGCAGAGCACACCTCGATCGGCATCCTCCCCCTGCTAGCGACCTGCGACCGTTGGGATCTGGGCGGCCTATCGACCGTTTGGCACGCAGACACGCAAGCGACGACCGTCATCGTCCACGACGCCGTCCCCGGCGGTTCAGGCTGCTCCCTTCACGGCTTCGAACACGGACGAATCTGGATGGAGGCCACGCTCGCCGCTTTGGAAAGCTGCCCGTGCACGGGAGGGTGCCCGCGCTGCGTTCAGTCCCCGAAATGCGGCAACAACAACGAACCCCTTTCGAAGGGCGGAGCGACGAAGCTCCTGCGCATCGTGGCCGACGGGTTGCGCCGCGCACAGGCCTGATCGGCGGGCTTCACGAAGCCCCCAAATCGGCACGCTTCACGGAATCCCCAATCGGCGCGCTTTACGGAGCTTTGATCGGCACGCCTCCCTGAACCCTTGGCTGCGGAGGCGGCCGCGGAGCCTTGCCGCCCACAGCCCGGCCGCCCCGACGTCTTCGTCCGCCTCGACGTCTTCGTCCGCCTCGCCCACCGTCACCTCGTTTCGCCGGCCGAGTAGGCAGGCCCGGCCCACGCCTCGGCCACATACGTCACCCCCATGTAAGTCAGATTCTTGGACACCTTCACCTTCGCGAGTGCGCCGTCGACGTCGCAGGCCACAAGCGAGGCGCCGTACGTGCGTTCGACGTATGCCGACGACGGGCACCCGCCGAGCCCCGCGGCGCTTCTCTGCGCGGAGGCCAAGGCCACCATGTCGGCGGCATTTTGGGCTTTGGCGATGCTCGCGCACGTCGAAGCGACCATCAGCAGCACAACCGTGAAAGTACAGATCACGAAAAGGAAGCCGACCGTCAGAACGGTGCCCGCGCCGCGTTCAGACTCGCGCTCGGCTTCCCGACGCGATTCGTTCAGCCCGCGAAGGTTTGGATGCAGATAAAGGCGCCGACGGCGATGTCGTCGGCGAAAACGCCGATCCGGCTGCCACGAGCACCGGCACAGCCGAGAGGACCGTCTCCTCTGCTCGACGCCTCGCCCCTGCCTGATCTCCCGCCCTTTCTTCCTGCCGCCAGGCGGATCTGTCGAGGCGTTCACGGCGCTTCGCCGCCCGTCCCGACGTCGCCGCCCGCCTTGGCGCCGCTCCCCGTTCCCGCGTCGCGTCCCGCCTCGGCCTCACCGCCGACCCCAGGCTCGACCGCTGCCGTGACGGACGCGTGAACGTCGATGCCCAGCCTTCCGCTGAACCCCTTTCGCGGCGCGTGCACCACGGCCTCGACGGTGTCGGCGCCGCTGACGACGCTCACCGACGCACCGGGAAGAGAACGCTCGACGGCGGCCTTGATCGCGCCGTTCCCTTCTCCCAGCGCGGCCATGCGAGCCGCCATTCGCGCCGCGTCATTGGCTTCGAGATATGCGACGGCGATATGCCCAAGCGCAAGGGCAAAGGCCGTGACAAGCGCCAGAACGAGAGAGCCGATGGCGACTTCCCCCGTCACCATTCCCGATTCCGAATGCCCGCCGGGGCGATTCGCGGGAGGTCTTTTTCCAGCCGTTGAGTATTTCATAGATTTCCAACCTTTCCGCGGCTTTTCGGCTTAATCATCGCTTTACCAACCTCCCGCCGCTTTGGGTTTCCTTGTGGACTCTTGAACAGGGCGTTTCATGGCAATTTGCATCGCCCGAATTTTAGGACGGCCGCGATGTGATCGGGCAGAGTGCGCGCTCCGCCCGATCGTCGCATCACATTCCCGGAACGGAGAAGATCTTGCTCAGCAGGGCCTTCATCCCGTTGCGGAACCAGTCCTGATTGACAAGCCACCACAGAACGCCTGCGACGCCCGTCGCGGTCACCGTTCCTATCGCGTACTCGGCCGTGGCCATTCCCGCCTCGCCTGACGTCTTGTCGATGTCGACGAAGCTTTTGCTCGTTGTCATTGTCGTCTCCTGTCTATCGGCAACGCGTTTCGTCGCCGATGACTGACTCTTTCAAAACACAGCATTCGATTGACGAAGGATTCCCGAGGCTGTGAACCTCCACGACATCGTTTCGCCCTGTGGACCGACCGCGATTACTTAACGTGACCGATTGACTGCTTGACACGACCGATCGGCTACCTGACACGACCGATTCCTCGGGAAACCCTCTAGACGATCTTGGCGCGCGGCCGCCTTCTTTTCACGCGGACCGATTCGTCACGCAAACCAACCGTTTCGGGCACCCGCCTCCCCCCGCAAACGAGGTAGGCCGACGCAGCCGAGAAGCCACGCCATGCATTCGGCGTTGCTCAATAAACCCGTGTGGTCGGCCGGCACAGCCGGGGCCGAAGCCGAACCCGGAACGGCTTCTTCCCGTGAGCGAGGTCAGCCGGCGTCGACGCCAACACGAGCGAGTCCGGTCGCACGCGCTCACGAAGCAAAGACGACGTCGAAATTGCACGCCAATTTCTAAATACATAGAATAGTCAGCTTAAACAGAGACCAAGGCAACATTTAAGATATAACACAATGAAAATATATAAACACAAATTATTATCATGAAAATGATATACATGCATTACCAGTTCCAAAATTGTCCTTATGGCGAAAGAAGGGACTTTTCGCGCCAACGCACCCTTCGCCGCAGTCCTTTTCTTGTTCCTAGGAACTTTCCATCCCCTGTGTCCCGCGGGCGGAAGAGGGAGAGGCCACCTTCCAGTTGTCCACGGTCGCTTCCATCCCCTGTGCCCCACGGACGGAAGACCAGACACGTCCCCGCGGGCGCCACGCGACCGCGGGGACGCGACGCGCCAACTGCACTCAGATCCACGAGTTCAGGCCCAGGCGTCGTCTTTGCTCAAATCCACACCGGCCGGGCCTAGATCTCCACCGGCCGGGCCTAGATCTCCACCAATCGGGCAAGATCTGCATCGACCGGGTCCCCTCGACGCAGGCCCAGCCCAGATCCGCATGTCTCCTCGTCTCGACCCGCAAACCGGCCGCATCAGCCGGTCCCGTCGAAGCCGCCCGGACCCCTCGACGTTGCCCGGGCCATTCGATCCCGTTCCGGCTCTTCGAGGCCGCGCAACCACCTCAGACCGGCGTCGCACGATCACCTCAGGATCGCCACGCCCGCCGAAACGACGATGGGAACGACGCCGAGCAGAATAAAGGCGGGGAGAAAACACAGACCCAGCGGAAGAACAAGCTTGGCGCCCAGCCGCGCCGCTGATTCCCGCGCGCGCCGCACGCGCCCGGCTCTCAGACTCGCAGCCGTTCTTTCCAGCAGCGGGACCGCAGCCGCGCCGTCAACCCACGAGGGCTCGAGCGCGTTGCGCAATGGATCAAAACGACTCGGCGCGCTCTGCCACGCCTCCTCCCACGTCCCGCCCATCGTCAAAGACTTCGCCACGCACTCAAGGCCGGGCGGTTCCTCTTCCTCGGCCAATGCCGAATCAAGGGCGACTAGGAGCGCGGGCACCGAGCACCCGGCACTTATTGCCGCCACCGCCAGGTCTGCGACCATGGCCTGGTCCACCGGTGGGAGAGACGCCCGCGCACCCAGCGCGTCGCCACCCCGAGCGTCGGAGGCGAAGAACTCCGAGGACCACGCTGCCGCGACGACGAAAAGGACCGCGGAGAGCCCGAAAAACCACATCGCTACCCCTCCCTTTCCGCGCGTCGAACGAGGCGACGCACCCAGAAAATGCCTAAGGCCTCAAAGGCAAGCCCGAGGGCCAACAGCGTCCGCCCCAGGCCGGCGGACAAAAGAAAGTCGAGCGTGTCCGTTCCCATCAGCGACCCCAGAAACAGCCCGAGGAGCGGAAGCCAGGCCAACATGCGCGCGCTCGCCTTGGGACCGGCGAGTGCGGCGCGGCGCGCTGCGGCCGATTCGGCGGCATCCGTGATTCCGGCGGCGCACGCATCCAGGACGTCGGCCGCGGGGGCGCCGGTTGCCCGAGTCAGCCTGCATACGGCAACCGCCGGGGGAACGCCCAGCCGCACGTCGTCGGCGGACTTCCGCCCTCGCGAGGCCCACATCCGCCGCAAAGCTGCAGGCACGCCGACGTCGTCAACCGCGTCTCCGTCTTCGAATCCCGCCCTGGCACACGTCTGCCCCCAGGCTTTCTCAGTCGACGCTCCGGCTCTCATGCGGGTTGCGGTCTCCGCGACGAGCATCCCGACGTCGACGTGCCCCAGCCGCCTTTTCTGCTTCTTCACATCGGACTCCCTTCGTATCGTTTTCGTGCGCCCATGTCGTTTCGTCCGACGCCGCTTCGCCAGTGGACGCCGCTTCGCACGCCCGTCCGTGTCCGCCCGTCCACTCCTCCGGCGGCGTCCGCCCCGATGGAGGCGGCCGATCCAATTCCAACGTCAGTCCCTGTGCCGGCGCCCACCCCGACGTCGACTTCCGCTCCAATGCGGGCGTCCGACGCGGCGCAGGCCTCCGCCCCGGTTCGCGCATTCATTCCCACTCGCGCGGCCAGCCTCGGCCAGGCAGGGCCTTGAGCAACCGCCTTTCCGTCGAATTCCAACGCAACGGAGGCGGTCAGCTCGCCGCGGCGCCTTTCCAAAACGGCGACCTGCGTGAGTACGCGAACCCCGTCGCGGCGCTCAATGTGGACGACGGCGTCCAGCGCGCTTGCGGCCTGGGCCGCGACCACGTCCTCGCTCATCCCCGCCAGGGCGCCAAGCGCCGTGAGCCGCGCGGGAACGTCTGCGGCAGAGTTGGCGTGAATCGTCGCCCATCCGCCCTCGTGTCCGGTGTTGAGCGCCGTCAGAACCTCCCGCACCTCTGCGCCCCGGCACTCGCCGAGAACGATTCTGTCCGGCCGCATCCGCATCGCGGCCCGGACCAGTTCGCTCAAGGCCACCTCGCCTGCCCCCTGCACATTCGCCCTTCGCACTTGCAAATGAACGACATGGGGATGCGAGGGCCGTAATTCCGCGGATTCTTCGATCACGAGGATTCGCTCGTCGCTCGGGACCTCTCCCAGGACCGCGGCGAGCAAGGTCGTTTTCCCAGATCCCGTGGCGCCCGAGACGATGACGTTCGCCCGATGCGCGACGAGGGCCAGCAGCAACCGAAGGGCGAAGCGGTCGAACATCCCGCCCTCTGCGAGCTCTGCCAAAGTAAAGGAGACGGGCCTGTGCGCCCGCATGGAGATAAGGGTCCCCTCGGCGGCGAGCGGCGGCAGCACGGCATGGAGCCTCAACCCGTCGGGAAACGTTCCGTCCACGATCGGAGACGAATCGTCGAGCCTCTGGCCGCAGGCGGCCGCGAGCCGCACCGCGAGCGCTCGCACCGACGAATCGTCGCTCAGACCGCGGCTGGCGCGTTCGTCGCGTTCCATCCCGTTTCCGCGATCGACCCACACGCCGCGTCCGCCGTTGACGAGGACGTCGGTGACCGACCGATCGCTCAGCAGCGGGTCGAGCAGGGGCCCCGCCCCGGCGATCGCCTGGCGAAGCCGCCGTCCGAGCCCCACGACGTCGCGCGCGGAGACGGCGGCGGGGTCAAGCATGGCGATCGCTCCGCCGTCGCTGCCGCCCCTCGCCAGGCTGGCCCGCACCCGCCGCATCGCCTCGGCCTCGGTTCCTTCGCCCTCGGAGGCCCTTCCTCGGCCGGCGCGCTCGAAGGCCGACGTCATTGCGGACCTCCGCACGCCCGCGCGAGGACCGCAAGATCGCGGGCGGTCGCGGACCTCTTTCGCTCGCCGACGCCCACGCCGTGTTCGACGTCACCGGCCAGACCGGAAAGGAGCCGGACGGGGTACACGGAATCGATGCCGAGGTCCCTCTCCCAAACGGCCGCCTCGCCGCCTCTGACGCCGAGGGCTGCCACCAGAATCCCCACGCCCACGGGCACATTCGCCACAGCCCGCGCGAGTTGCCGCGCCGGACCGCTCCCGCCGCGCGCCACGAGCACGACGACGTCGAGCCATCCGAGCAGCCGGTGGGCGGCGCTCCCTTCGATCAAAGCCTCTCCGGGCAAGTCGATGACGCACAGGTCGCGCACCTGCGACAAGGCCGCCACCGCGGCCTCCCCCGCCTCGCCCGAAGGCATCGCGCCCCGATCGTCGGCGCTGAGCACCGCAAGCCCCCGCTCGGAAGGAAGCGAGTTGAGCAGCCTCCCCGGGACGAGCACGCCCGAATCCGACCGCAGATCAGCCCATCTGACGCCGGCCTGCCCGTCGAGGGCCAGCAGTCGGTCGGCCCCCGCCGAACACTGATCGGCGTCGACGAGGGCCACCCGGAACCTGCCTTCCAATGTGCGCGCAAGCCACGCGGCGACGGTTGAAGCGCCGGCGCCGCCGTGAACTCCGACGACGCCGACGATCTGCCCGCGCCTGGTCGTCCCCGCCGCGAGAAGCAACTCGAGGAGGTCCTCAGCCTCATCGGGCAGGGTGAGCTCGAGCGACCCCCAAGCGAAGTACGGGGCGTACGCCGGATGAAAACACGCGCGGACCTTCACCGCCGACGCCCTCACCTCGCTCAGATTGAGGACGGCCGCGTCGCCCGTGCCGCCGTCCGCCACATGCTCGACGTCGATGCCTCCCAACGCGGCGATTCGATCGACTTCCGATCTGACCGCGGCGCTGGAGCTGGACAATGCGACCACGGGAAGGCTCCCGTCGGGCGACGCCCGTCTTCGCGAGCCTCCGCCGCGAACGCCCGAGTGCGTTCCCAGGGCCTGTCGCCGTCCGTCCGCACCCTCTGTTTTCTGCTTAACGCGGGTGCGTGCCTTATCTGCATTTTTAGTAATCATAAACGGCATTAAACTCTGTTGGCTTTCGCTTGGCGTCCGGCCGAATGCCAATTGTGGATTGGGGATACGCAAAAAAATTTGTGGACCATGTGGCGAAAACTCGACGCCTGCACGCCGTTGAACATGTATTCTTTGGGGGCAGTCTCCTTATAGACTCCTTTCACGAACGACCCTTTCGCACGAGCCTCTCGCACGACCCGCATGCGGCCCACGCGAACTTCGGAGGAAAAATGCGCGCAACTAAATTCATAGCCTTCGCCGTCGTCCCTTTCTTGCCCTTCGCCCTTTCCGCGTGCAGCCTCGACGCGAAATCGACGTCGACAGGGGCTTCGGGAGCGAACGAGAGACTCCAGCGAAAGCCTCCGCGTGGGCGCGTGGAGGCGGGAACGACGAAGATTCTGAAGGAGTCGGGGAGCTTCGAGTCCCTCGACCTTTCCGACAATCAGTACCGAAAGATGGGAGAGTGCATGACGGGACGGCTCTACGATCAGGCGACCGCCTTCACGCTCAACGGCCTTGCCAGCGGCAAACAAGACTTTCAAATCGCGGTGAAGGACCGACAGATTCTGGAGAAGGCCGCGACCGAATGCGCAGGCCAAGCGTCCGCCCAGATCGCGGACCCGAACAAGAACGCCGATCCAGACAAGAGCACAAGCCCGAACAAGGGCACCGATCCAGACAAGAGCACAAACCCGTCATCGACCGACGGCCCGAATCAAGACTCCAACTCCTCTCGGCAATGAATGCTCCCTTTAACAACGATGAACGCTCCAAAGAGAGCAGAACGGCAGGACACACACAGCAACAGGCAAATTAACAACAGGGTAAACACAGCGACAAGTCAGGCCAATGCAGAGAGTGGAGGTCACACAGGGTACCCTTGTAGGCTGATGGGAGCGGTTGCAAGGCAGCAGCCGCTCTCGAACTTAACCATACGGAGGTATTATGCGCCTAAAGAAATTGTCCGTCTTTCTGTCGATTCCCGCATTGGCCCTTTCGCTGGCTTCCTGCGGGAGTGACTCGAAGGGAGAGTCGAAAGAAACGTCGGGCGGAGGCAAGACAGCCACCGCTTCCACAAATCGGCCTTCAGCAGACCCGTCCTCCGCGACCGGTTCGAGTTCGGCATCGCAGTCGGACGACAGCTCGTCTGCCGACTCAAACTCGGGCAACGAAGGGTCTGGGAACAATGCCCAGAAACCCTCCAAGGAGGCTGCCGTGGCCGGCATGTCAAAGATGGTCAAGGAGTTGCCCCAGCTCAAGAACCTCAAGGTGCCTGAGCAGGTCCTCCAGAACCTGTCCACGTGCATAGTGGACAAGATCTACGACAAGGCAACGCCCGTGACCCTCAACGGCCTCGCAACAGGCAGGACCACCGCGCCCCTTTCGCGCTCCGACAGTGCCCTTATTAAAAGCTCCACGCTGCAGTGCGTCAACCAGCTCAAGCAGCAGATGGGGGGCGGCGCCGGCAATCAGTGACCGAGCGGCGAGGCTGTGGCCGTTCTCAAACTCAGTCAGTTCCGCTCACGCCCATTCTCAGCCGCGCTCAAACGAACCGGAGGCGTTCGGGCGGAGTACGACGTCGCAGCCCCGCCCGTTTTCTAAGTGCCCTGCCCAAGTGCCCCAGTCCACGCCGACAGGCGACGTGCAATGCCTTCAAACGACGCCAAATTACCTTGTATCCAGCTTGTCCCAGCACGAGCATGCTCCCACAGAGTCATTTCCCCCAAGCCCAAGGTTTTCGTCACGCAATGCACTGCTTCGGCGTGAAACTGCAACAATTTGCAGTCAACAAGCGGGAGTCGCATCAGCGGGGAGCCGTCCCCTCGATTCGCTTACATGGCTCACACCCGTGTAATGTAACTTGAACGGTAGAGCGGTTCATGCCGTCAAACGTCTGCCGTCCACAAGAAGGGAGTGCTATGCCGAGAACAAACTTGGCCGCCTTTTCGACCTGCTCGCTTGCCTCGCCCTTGCGAGTTCCAGTCGGCGATTCGGCACTTCTCAGAAAAGTGGAGAATTTAACGCTTCCATATCCATGCGGGACGCATCGTTCACGCCGATGGCCAGTTAGACGCAGATGGACGGTTTAAAACCGGTCGATTCGGTAGCTTCCTGGAAATAAAGCTATCCTTTCGCAGCGCAGTCTCATCAACAGTAAGGAACACAATGCTACGCAAGAAAATCGCAGCTTTCGTCGCGATACCCACACTCGCTTTTTCCCTCGCAGCTTGCGGAAACGACGGAAAGCCTTCGAAAGAAGACGTCAGCAAGGGCCTGACGAAGATTCTTTCCTCCCAGCCCATCATGCGCAAAGCGCCGTCGAACGTCGTCGAGAAGTTGTCCTCCTGCACCGCGGACAAGATTTACGACAAGATGAGCGAGGAAAACCTGAAGGCCATCGCCGACGGCAAAGAAAAGACAATGGTCAGGCAAGGCAAGGAGAAGCAGTTCCAGAAGGACAAGGAAGCTCTCAGCAGCGCGGCGAGGGAGTGCGCGACGAAGTTCCGCAAGGAACTTATGCAGGGGAAATGATCCCTCACGCTCTGAAGTGAGCACCGGCATGTGGGCGGCCCAAAGGCCGCCCACATGCTGCATTTCGCCCTATGCCGCGTTCCCCACGTTGCATTGCGACGCGGAATCTGTCCCCCTCTCAAAGAGTTGAAGTCCGCTGGCTTGGAAAGAAGCCGCTCTTCAACGGCCGAGGCCCGCCTCGCCAGACTTCGAGCTTCCCTTCCGATCGGCCACGCCTGTCGTACGCTTTTCGAAGAGGAGGAACCATGACGATCCCCACGGACCCCTACAACTCGCCTCAGCGCAGACCGTTCGACGAGGGCCACATTCTCAAGCCTCTCTATGAAGAGAAGCCAAAAGCGGCGGATTTCGGGCATTCGTCGACAAGAGAGCCCGACGCGCAAGAACCCGACGCAGAGGGACGAGCCGACGCGAGCGAGGGGGCGGGCGCGAATGAACGACCCGAGGCAAGCGAAGAGTCCAACGAGAAAAGGGGATCCGACGGCAACGCGGCATCCGGGAACCGCGGCCCGGCGCCGTCGGGCATCGTGTTCACCCGAGCGACGCAGGTGCCGTCCGAACCCAACCTAGACGACACTCGCCCTCGCACCCTTGCCACGCCCCTTTTCCGCGCCGCCCCGGAGACGCCTTCGGCTTGGAACGCTGACTCCGCGTCGACCGCTTCTCCGGCGACGACGTCGATTCCTCACTCGACGGCGGCCTCGCCTACACCGGCGGCTTCCTCTGCCGCGGCCTATCCGCCCGCAAGCTCTCCCGAACCGCCTCAGGCGGCGTCGCCTTACCGTGCCTCGACCGAGGGAACCGTCCCCAGCCCAAGCGTCACGCCCGCCGAAAGCGCCGCACCCAGCCAAAGCGCCACGGCGCCCACTCCTCCCATGCCGTCGGGGGGCCTCCTGTCCACCGCGCCGACGCCGTCGATCACGCCTGAGGACCCGGAGGAAACGGCCCCGGCCGCCTTCGGGCATTCGGCGTCGCGGGACCCTTCGAGCTTTTCCGGAAGAAGCGAACCCGGCGAATCTCCCGCCGCGATACGTGAGTCCTTGGCCGCCGCCGCGGGCCTCGGTTCCTTTTCGAGCCCCCGCGCAGCCGACCAGCCGCCTGGGTCCGCGGACTCTCCGGCGGCCTCTCGCCCCTCGCCAGCGAGGCGCTCACGCTCCCAAACGTCGGCTTATTCGCAAGCTCCCGGGCATTCCGCCGCGGGCCGACGCTCGCCCGCGCATTCGCTTTCCGTTCAGTCTGCCGTCGTCTCGGCAGCCTCGCCGTCGGACAACAGGCATCCCATCCGCACAAGCCTCAGGCGCGCCCTCGCCGACGTCGACGCAGACGGGGTTCCCGCGACCGGCGGCGTCTCCAGCATCTTCAGCGACGACGTCGCCACGACGACGTTCGAAACGTCTCGGGACATCGGCGGCACATATGAAAGCGCGACGTCGTTCGCGGACCCCTCGGCCTTTGGCGAGGGCGCGACGTTCAGAACGGACTCGGCCTTCGACACGGAAGCCGCCGGCGGCGCCCTCGCATCGGAGGCTTTCCCCGACCCATCCCCCTCCCCCGCCTCAGAAGAGTCAGATGAGACCGACTCCAGGCAAGCCTCGTCGGCGCCCTCGCGTCGCCGCGCCGCACACGCCGAATCTCAACGGGCGGCCCTCGACAACAGCCCGGAATCGGACGTTCCCGCCGCACCGAAGAAGCGAGCGCCCGCGCACGTCGGAGTGCTTTTTGCCACGATCCTGCTCGTTCCCCCGGCCTGGTACGTGCTATCCGACGCGCACGCGCGTCTCGTCGCCGCCTACAAGGGCTCGTCGGTCGATTTCGCGGGCGCCGGCGAACTCGTCGGAGGGCTGGCAATCCTCGCCCTCATCTGGTTCCTCGCCCGGGCGTCGTCTTTGGGAGCGACCTTCACCGGCTGGATCGTCGCGATTTTCGGGGCGCTAGGGGTGGCTTTGCCGCGCTGGACCGAACGATCGATTCTCGACCCAATCTCCCAGCGGCTCGCGGGGAACGGCTTCACCCGCAACGTCGCCAATCTGCTGGCGTACGACATGCTGACCGGCCTGATATTCGTTTTCGGAGGGGTGCTCATTCTCACCGGCGCGGTTTCACATTGGGCCCGCCGCCGCGGACACAAGTATGGTGTACTCATTGCGCGCCGCACGCTCGCACTCGAATCGCTACAGGAGTATGAGAACGTGTACGTACCCACATCGCGGGCTCGGCGTGCGGAGTCAACAGACACAAACGACACTTAGGACGAGGCGATGAGCGCTCCTGCAGACAACTCGGCGGTCTTTCTGCCCGGCCCTTGGCAGCACCGGCTCATCAACGCCAACGGATGCCAATTCCACATCGCCTACATGGGCGAGCACCGCAACGATCGCCCGCTCGTTCTCCTCGTCCACGGATTCCCGGAATACTGGTGGACGTGGCGCCACCAGATCGAAGCCGTCGCTCTCGCCGGCTATGAGGTGGCGGCCATCGATCAGCGGGGCATAGGCGGGTCAGACAAAACTCCGGACTCAGCGGACGGCATGCTTCTCACCCAGGACCTCGCGGCCATCGTCCGCAGCCTCGGAACGTCAAGGGCCGTCGTCATAGGCCAGGGTCGCGGAGGCTTCCTCGCATGGTCGGTCGCGGCCCTCGAGCCCGACGTCGTCGAAGGCATCATGACCGTCTCAGCGCCACATCCGCGCACCCTCCAAAGGCTCGGCACGCACCTGACGCTCAAGACCTGGCGCCAGGTGCTCAAAACGCTCATCCCGCATTACGCGGCGAAGCGCCTGACAGACGAGGAAGTCCTCAAAAGGCTCCTGACAGACTGGTCGGCGCCGGGGAACGCCGGCGCCTCCGGGGAGGCCGCCAACTACACCGCGGCGCTCCGGCTGCCCGAGGCCGCGTCGATCTCGCTCGAACAACTTCGCTGGTCTTACCTTTCGACGTCGAAGATCAACGGACGCGAACACATGGCCCTCACCCGCCGCTTCGTGAACGCGACCGTGTGGGCGGTGCGCGGCGAACGCGACCCGCTCCTGCCTGCGCGGGCCTGGCGAAAGGACCTCGAGTTCGCCAGGGGCAACTATCGCTTCATTGAGGTTCCCGACGCCGGGCACTTCGTCCAAGAAGAGCAGCCCAGCCGCGTCACCGACCTCGTCTTGGAGTTTCTGGCCCAGATCTGAGGCTCAAGCCCGCCCGACAATAAATCTGAGGCTCAAGCCCGCCCGGAAAGAAGCGGGTAGGAGGGGCAGACGTCCGCCAGTGCGCACGCCCCGCACGCGGGCTTTCGCGCGCGGCATACTTGACGCCCGTGAAATATAATCCGGTGGCATGCCTGCGTCCACTCGCTTTCGGGAATGAGGCGCGCGATGTCCGCCTCGACCTTGACGGGATCCTCGCTTCTGGTCCACGCCCAGCGCCGCGCGAGGCGGCCGACGTGGGTGTCGACGGTGATTCCGGGCACGCCAAAGGCGTTTCCGAGGACGACGTTCGCCGTCTTCCTCCCGACGCCGGGAAGCTTGACGAGCTCTTCCAGGGTCCGCGGCACCTCTCCGCCGTGGTTCGCGCACAGAGAGGCGGCAAGGCCAATGCAGGAGGCCGCCTTGGCCCTGTAGAAACCGAGGGGATGGAGAATGTCTTCGAGCTCGAGGCGGTCCGCGCCGGCGAGGGCCTCCGGCCCGGGATAGGCTTCGAAAAGACGCGGGGTGACGGTGTTGACTCGCGCGTCCGTGGTCTGCGCCGAGAGAACGGTGGCCACCAACAGCTCGAAGGGGTTCGAGTAATCCAACGCACACGCGGCGTCGGGATAGAGCGCCGTCAGGCGGCGGTTTATCTCAAAAGCTGCGTCCCTGCGCGCCGAAAGGGACCGTGGACGCTGTGGCAAAGAGGCACGTGAAGGCATGCCTCAAGCGTAACTCGCTCGGAAAACTCGAAATATGATCGACTGTGAGGTAAATTGCAATGTTAGAGTTTAGTGTGATCCACTACAAAGGATTGAACGACGGAAAGGGAACAGATGGACATTAGCGTTCTCAAGGCGGTTCCGCTCTTCAAGGACATCGACGCGGAGGACCTTGAGGCTCTCAGCCAGCTGATGAGCGAAACGTCTCTCAAACGAGGCGATTCGCTTTTCCGCGAAGGTGACGAGGGCGACCGCCTGTACATAGTCACCGACGGCAAAGTCAAGCTCAGCCACTCGTCCGACGACGGCCGCGAGAATCTCATCGCCGTTCTCGGCCCGGGTGAGATCATCGGCGAACTCTCGCTGTTCGACCTCGGCGCCCGTTCCTCGACGGTCACCGCGATCGCGCCCACCCGCCTGATCTCTTTGGCCCATAAAGACATGATGAACTTCATCAACCAGCATCCCGACATGGCCATAACCATGCTTCGAGAGCTGGCCCGTCGTTTGCGCAACACGAACGAGCAGATGGCCGATCTGGTCTTTTCCGACGTCCCCGGCCGCGTTGCCAAGGCACTGATCGATCTGGCCAATCGCTTCGGAGAGCGGACCCCCGAAGGCATCTACGTTGCCCACGACCTCACCCAGGAAGAGCTTGCCCACCTCGTGGGCGCTTCCCGCGAAACGGTCAACAAGTCGCTTGCCGACTTCGTTTCGCGCGGCTGGATCCGACTCGAGGGAAGAGCGGTGCTCCTCATTGAGATCGGACGCCTCCAGCGTCGCGCTCACTGACGGCCCGCCCGGCGGTTGGAAGTTTCGCCACTTCCGGCCGCCGGCGCCTTGCAACGTACGCACGGTTGAAGCTTTCACACGACCCTCGCGACGCTTGCTCGGTTGCGGCATTCACACGGTTAGGCCATCCACGCGGCCCTCGCGGAGCTGGAGCTCTCACACGGTCGCGAACTGGACCTCGACTTCGACCGGGGTGTCCAAGGGAAGGACGGCTACGCCCACGGCCGAGCGCGAGTGCCTTCCCGCTTCGCCGAAGATTTCCCCGAGAACTTCGGACGCGCCGTTGGCCACTGCGGCCTGCCCCGTGAAGTCAGGCGCAGAAGAGACGAAAACGGTCACGTGCACGACCCGAGACAGGCCGTCCAGCCCGCCCGCCAGCGCCGCAGCCGCGGCCAACGCGTTGAGGGCGGCCACGCGGGCGAGGCCCTTCGCGTCCTCGGCGGGGACGTCCGAGCCGACTTTTCCCTTGGCGGGCAAGGCGCCGTCGATGAGCGGAAGCTGGCCAGACGTGCGGATGACGTCGCCAAAGCGGGTCGCCGGAACGTATGCGGCGACGGGCGCGGCGACCGGCGGAAGCTCAATCCCGAGCTCGGCGAGGCGATCTGAGAAGCCCATCCGTCAGTCCTTCGGCCGCTTGAGATAAGCCACCAGGTTTTGCCCGTCGGGGCCGGGGATGACGGCGACGAGCTCCCACCCGTCGTCGCCCCAGGTGTCGAGTATTGCCTTTGTACTGTGAATGATCAACGGAATTGTCGCGTACTCCCATTTCTGCATGGAGACAAGCTTACTCCCAGCCGCAGCGCGCGTCACTCGTCGTCCTCGTCGCCCTTGCGTTCCCCCTCTTTCTTTTGAGCGTTCCGACGCGAAAGGCGCAGCGGCTTGCCTTCGCGGATCGCGACGAAAACGGGATCGGGAGAGGACGTGATGGACTCGTACCAATCCGCCTGTTCGGGGACGGCGCGCAGAAGCTGGCGCCGCTCGCGCTCGGTCAATCCGCCCCACAGACCGTAGCGCATATTCGATTGAAGGGCGTCGGCGAGGCACATGAGGCGAACCGAGCAGTTGCGGCAGATGTCCCTCATCTCCCTTTGCTCCGACGAAGTGGAGAACAAAGCCTCGGCGTCGCAGCTCCCACAGTTCGCATTGTCCGCCCATCGCGGATCCAAAGGTCCTGCAGGCATATTTGCCTCCTAACAACGTCGTCGTTGTTGCTTTCCCTTAAACTCTTCGTACCCAGCCCTTATACATGACGAAGGGGGACCCTCACAAGACCCCAAATCCCCGTCCAACGTCGCGTTCCGCAACTTTCCGCAGCATCTTGCCCCTTCCAGAATTTAACCCCCTCGGAGTTTCTTTCCCGGCGCGTCGCGTTTTCACGCCACCGGAAGCCGCAAGCCCCTCGTCGGGACGGTTCCGGTGTCGGGACGGTTCCGGTGTTGGGACGGTCTCGGGCAAGCGGCCGGTTCGACGGCGAAGACCCGCAGGTCGGAAGCGGTTCGACGGCGAAGACCCGCAGGTCGGAAGCGATTCGACGGCGGGGCCGCCGGCCCTCTCCGGCTCCACGGCGATCGCTCCGCCCGTACGGGGCGCATATCACGGCCGGATCTGCTTTGCCGGGAGGACATCCCAAGGTTCACCACGTATCCTGGCACTATGTCGAATACGAGCCGAGACGGCGCAACCATGCGTCAGATCTTCACACTCGTCGGAGCCATCTTGGGCATGTGCCTCATCGGCGGGACCCTTCTCGCAGGCCTCATCATGCCGATAGCTACGACCTCCGGCACCGGAGCCAATGCGGTGACCGCCATGTTCGAGGAAAGCCCCGACGACCTCGGATTCGTCCAGCCCTCGGAGCAATCGGTGCTTCTGGCCTCCGACGGGAGCCAGATCGCGACCTTCTACACCGAAAACAGGATCGTCGTCGCGTCGAACAAGATCTCCAAGCATATGAAGAACGCCGCCGTCTCGATCGAGGACAGGCGCTTTTACGAGCACCACGGCATCGACGTCCAGGGCCTGGCGGGAGCGTTCGTCAACAACCTCACGGGAGGCAACACCGCCGGCGGCTCGTCCATCACGCAGCAGTACGTCAAAAACGCCCTCATCGAACAGGGGCGCGTGAACAACGACCACAACCTCATTGAGCAGGCCACCGAGCGCACGATCGCCAGAAAGATCAACGAGGCGCGGCTCGCGATCGCCGTCGAACGGAAGATGTCGAAGGACGAGATCCTCGCCGGATACCTCAACCTCGCCCAATTCGGCCCCAACCGCTACGGGGTCGAGGCCTCCGCCCAGTACTTCTTTTCCAAGTCCGCTAAGGATTTGAACATCCCCGAGTCGGCGATGCTCGCAGGAATCACACAGTCTCCGGCGCGCTGGAACCCGGTCAAGCACCCCGAAGAGGCCAAGACCAGGCGGGACACGGTGATCCGCGAAATGTACCGCAACGGCTACATCACGAAGGAGGAGATGACCTCCTCCCAGAACGTCCCGATCGCCGACATGCTCCACATTTCGGAGAAGCCCACGGGATGCGCGGCTGCGGGGAGCGCGGCCTACTTCTGCGAGTACGTTCGCAACGATCTGCTGAACGATGAAAGCTGGGGCAAGAATCGCAACGACAGGATCGCCAAGCTCTACCACGGCGGCCTGACGATCCAGACCACGCTGGACCCGAAGAAGCAGAAGGAAGCCCACGACGCCCTCGTCAACAACATCCCGACCGACGACGCCTCCGGCATTCAAACCGCGATGTCGAGCATTGAGCCGGGAACCGGCCACGTCGTCGCGATGGCACAGAACACAAACTACGGCAACGCCACCGAGACCGACCCCCGGGCCACCAAGGTCAATCTCAACGTCAGCCGGAGCATGGGCGGAGGAAGCGGCTTCCAGTCCGGTTCGACGTTCAAAGTCTTCACCCTCATCGAATGGCTGAAGAGCGGCCGCTCGCAGTACGACATCATCAATTCGAACGGGGGGACCCTCCCGCGCAATTCCTGGAACATCCCCTGCGCGCCCAAAGCCCGCGACAACTACAAGTTCGGCAACCTCGAAGCTGTGGGCGGCGGCATGATGTCGGTGCTCGAGTCCACCCGCCAATCCGTCAACGGCTCCTTCGTCCGCATGGCAAACAAGCTGAACCTGTGCGACATCGCGGACACGGCTAAGAACATGGGCGTCGAGCGAGGCGACGGCGGCAAGTGGAAGTACTTCCCGTCGATGGTCCTTGGCGCCAACGAAGTCACCCCCCTGTCGATGGCGACCGCCGTCTCGACCTTGGGCGCTGAAGGCCTTCACTGCAAGCCCCAATCCTTCACGAAGGTCTCCGATTCGGACGGCAACGTCCTCGCCTCGAAGGACCCGGATTGCGATCAGGTTCTCGACAAAGAAATCGCCCGCAAGACGACCTCCGTTCTCAGGCAGGTTGTTGCGCCCGGAGCGACGGGCGAGAAGGCCCAGGTGCCCGGACGCGAAATCGCAGGGAAGACGGGCACGGCGAACGACGACACGAATGCCTGGTTCATGGGCTACACCCCCCAGTTGGCCAGCGCCGTGTGGCAGGGCCACATGTCCGGGACGAAGACGATGTTCAACGCCGTCATCAAGGGAAAGCGGTACGGAGAGGTCTACGGCGGCCTTTTCCCCGCGACGATCTTCTCGACGTACACAAAGGCTGCCCTCGAAGGCCAGCCCAACAAGCACCTCAACGACGGCAAGCAGTCCAGCCAGCCTTCGAGTAGCCCAAGCAGCAAATCGGCAAGCCCCACCCCGTCTTCCGTTTCCCCGAGCGAGAGTTCCGGCAGCTCCGAAACGATCCAAACGCCCTCCGAAGACCAGTCCAAGCACAAGAACGACGACGAGGATGACGACAACGGCGGCGGCGAAGGCGACGACGGAAACGACTGAGCCGCGATGAAGCTGAGCTACCCTCTTCGACGCGGACTTAAGCCGTGAGCTTGGGCAAGGCGGCCGCCCGAATCGCGGCAGCCGGAACCGCCGCCGGGTTTGCAGCCGGATTGTGGAGTCTGGTCGAGGCTCAGGCGTTTGCGTTGCGCCGCCGCACTCTCGTTTTGGATCCGAGATCGTCTTCAGCTCGCGTCTTGGGCGAGCAGGCTGCCGCGGCGGGCTCAACGGCCTCGGCGCCGAAGGCCTCCGTTGTCAGGCAAGGCGACGCGTCGGACCGGCCTTTCTCTCCCCCTGCGCAGGACGCAGTTTCCCTCGGCGACGGCGACCCCCGGCGCCTGAGGATCCTGCACCTGTCCGACATCCACCTGCTCGCCTGGCAACGGCGAAAACTGGCCTGGATCGAGAAGCTGGCCGGAGAGGACCCCGACCTCCTCATCCTCACAGGAGACTCCATCGCCCACTCGGCCGCTGTCGCACCGCTGCTTCGCACGCTCTCCGTCTTCGCCGGGCTGCCTGGACTGTTCGTCTTCGGCTCGAACGACTACTACCCTCCACGTCCCAAGAATCCCTTCACATACTTCAAAGCGCCCTCCTCGCATTCCCACGGGGGCAAAGTGCGCGAGCTCCCTTGGCCGGAGATGCGAGCCGGCTTTGAGAGCTTCGGATGGATCGACCTCAACAATCGGCGCACCGCCCTCACGGTCAACGGGATCGACGTCGACGCCGTCGGGGTCGATGACCCCCACATCGGGCTCGACAAGTTCCCCGCCGTCCGCACCCGGCCGCCCAGTTCGAAACCCCGAATCACGATCGGCTTGGCCCACGCCCCTTACGCGCACGCCCTCGACGCCATGGTCGATGACGGATGCTCGCTCGTCTTTGCGGGGCACACGCACGGCGGCCAGGTGTGCGTCCCCGGAAAGGGCGCGCTAGTCACCAACTGCGACCTTCCCACGCCCCTCGTGGCGGGCCTGTACAGATGGCCCGACGCCGGCGAGGTCATACGCCGCGACGGCGCCGCCGTCGCGGCGCACCCCGGCGCATGGGTCAACGTCTCGGCGGGCCTCGGCGCCTCGCCTTTCGCTCCCGTCCGCCTGGCATGCAGGCCGGAGGCGATTGTGCTTGACGTCGTCTTCCCCTGATCGCAGGCCGCCTGCGCCCGCAAGTGTGCCAGCCGTCTCGAAGCCGACGTTTCACATTGAGCTGCCGACTCGGCTATCATTAACGGGTTGCAGAAATGCCGCACCGGGGTATGGCGCAGCTTGGTAGCGCGCTTCGTTCGGGACGAAGAGGCCGTGGGTTCAAATCCCGCTACCCCGACGGTGAACTTTGAGGCCGACTCTTTAGCGCCGGTTTCACAGCCAGCCGGTTTCACAGCCAATCGGTCAGCTCATCCCCGCGATTCAACAACCGCTTGTCCAGGCGCCTTGGCGGGTCTTGACCGCTCCCACCTTTGGAGTTCCGTTTCCGTGCGGTCTTGTTCACGACATGCATCTCAAAATCGAGAAACCTGCTTTTTATTTGCGTAACCTCGACTAGAATGTCATTGTCACTGCAATTTTAGTAGAAAGTTGTATAAAATGGGCTTTACCGTACCTTTGGAGGGAAGTACGTCATGCTAAATTGCACCACCGCAAACCGACGGCACTCACTCCCCGGGGACTGAAGCGATGTTCAACGACACTCCCATGAACGGTGCCGATTCGGCACGGCGTCACCTCGACGCGCAGATAGCGGCAGCCGAGGCGAAGCTCCAGCGTGCCAAAGAACTCGAAACGAAGGTGCGGAACCTCAAGGGAAGCGCCTCCAGCCGTCGCGGCGAAGTCAGCGTCACGGTCGACAGCTCGGGAGGTCTGAGCGACCTCAAGCTCACCGACGCCGCCACTGCCATGACGGCCTCGGACCTTGCCGGTCTCATCCTCGAGACCTTCCACAAGGCCCACCGCAAGGTCACCGAGAGCTACGTGGACATCGTCAACGACGAATTCGGCAAAGACTCGCCCACCGCCAGAGCCGCAGCGGACGAAGCGTGGGGACGCGTCACAACCGACGTCGCCGACGAAGACGACAACAAGAAAGCAGTATCCAACCTCTGGAGGCGTCGGTGAAAGAGGATGGGTACAGAGTCCCTAGAGGGATGCAAACCCTGCCGTGACGCGGTTTTTCTTAGCGCAGGCACGGCGGCGGGGAGAAGTAAGACGATCTTCCCCTTCTTTTAACCCTCCGGTAGCGTTAAGATATAGCTGTTCACCCCGACACAATCATGACTTTCGGGAGATACATATAGTGTTTGAAGATTTCTCCGGTGCCGATTCGGCACGGCGTCACCTCGACGCGCAGATAGCGGCAGCCGAGGCGAAGCTCCAGCGTGCCAAAGAACTCGAAACGAAGGTGCGGAACCTCAAGGGAAGCGCCTCCAGCCGTCGCGGCGAAGTCAGCGTCACGGTCGACAGCTCGGGAGGTCTGAGCGACCTCAAGCTCACCGACGCCGCCACCGTCATGACGGCCTCGGACCTTGCCGGTCTCATCCTCGAGACCTTCCACAAGGCCCACCGCAAGGTCACCGAGAGCTACGTGGACATCGTCAACGACGAATTCGGCAAAGACTCGCCCACCGCCAGAGCCGCAGCGGACGAAGCGTGGGGACGCGTCACAACCGACGTCGCCGACGAAGACGACAACAAGAAAGCAGTATCCAACCTCTGGAGGCGTCGGTGAAAGACGGAATGCAAGTAGATCCCTCCGCGCTGAGCGGGCATGCGGCAAAGATAGCTGAAATCAGCACGAGCGTGGGCGGCTCAACCTCCGCTCTGACATCCACGAGTCTGACGGGGCAAGCCTTCGGCGACCTGTGCTCGTTCCTCGTTTCGCCTTTTGAATTGGCGAAAAAGGAGGCGGACGCAGTCATCACGGCGTCGGCGGCGGCCATCGATGTGACCGTTTCCGACCTGCGCACGACGGCGAATTCCTATGAGACCGCGGATTCGGAATCCACGCGAGGCTTCCGCAAGCTAGGAGAGATCCTGGGAGGCACGAATGTCTAAAGAAGCAAACAACGATTCCCCCACTCCGTTTTCCGGGCTGGGCCTCATCCAGGAAGGGCAGGCACTGGCCGAGCGCATCGAGGGCCAATCCTGGGTCAGCCCCTCGCTCAACAGCCTCAGCCCCGGCGGAGGTTCCGGATCCTTCTCGATGGGGCCGGTCGAGTTGCTCTCCTCTCTCGGAGCCTCGTGGCTTTTGGACCACCTGTCGCCGCTCAAGGACTGGCTTGACCAGCTCGCCAGCGACCCGACGCAGACGGAGAATTTCGCGCAGGCGTGGAACTCCGTGGCGGACTCGCTTCAGAGCAACGCCGACGACCTGCTTCGTTCCATCCACGCGGACGTCTCCCCCCTGGACGGAACGACTGTCTCTACCTACTCCGATCTGCAGAGCGACGTCGCAAAGCACGTAGACTTGGCGGGAACCTGCTCGCACGCACTGTCGACGGGGCTCACCGTGGCTTCAAACCTCGTCGTGACCGTCCACAACACGATCAGCGAAGCGATCGGCGAGATCGTTTCCTCCGTGGTCGACCGTTCCGACGAATTCGCGGTGTCGCTTCAAACGACAATGCCCAAGGTCATCACTGAGGTCTCCTCCCTTTCACTCGAGTGGGCGAACAAAATGCGGCGGAATCTCGACGATCTGCTCAATTCCACGCAGGAACTCGCAAAAATGACGAAGGAGACCGAGGACCTCTTCAAGCGTCTGCACACCGCAATGGCGAGCGTAAACGGAGGAAACAACAACGATCCGAGTTCGGATTCGTCGCCGCATTCCTCCGATCGCGTGAGTATCGGCGAGTCTGCCGAGCAAGAGAACGCGCCCGCCGCCGAAGAGGCGGGTGCCTCCGGCGCCTCTGAAAACGCCGCGGAAAGCGGGTCCGGAGGCCTTGGAGGCGGACAAAGCATGCGGGAAGGCATCGATGCCGGGAGGCAGAGCCTCGGGAGCCTCGACAGCGAGGCAGGACCCGACGCCGAAACGGACAGAGGCACCCTCGATCCCGACGACGACGGCGGCAGACCCTTCGTCCCGAAGGGGAGGCACAGTCTCTGACGCCGTTGGACGCGGCCGCTCGCCAACGAGTCGCGTCCGACGGCGCCGGCGGCGCACCGGCCACCGACCCGACAGGCGCTTCGCCGGTCTCACGAGCGCTTCGCCGCCCCTGCTGGGGCAGCGTCTAGTTGCCGTCCCTTTTCTAAGGGACTGTTGTGCTAGGGCTATCATTCAAAGGAGCACGGAAGGAGAACCGCATGAGCGAAGCCGAACGCACTCGGGATCAAGACGGACAAGGCCAGGGCGGACAAAGCCAAGACGCGCTGGAGCTCGCGAAGGCTGCACACAATCGGATTGACTTCGTCGAGTTTCCCGCGCCGGACCGCGAGGCGCTGCGCCAAGCCCAAGAGTTCTACACCCGCACCTTCGGATGGAAATACCAGAAATGGGGCGAAGACTACATCGACACCGCGGACAGCGGCGTCGGCAGCGGCCTCGCTTCCGACGAGCCGACGTCGGCGCCCCTCGCCGTCGTCTACGTCGTCGACCTGGAACACACGCGGAAGGAAGTCGAGCGAAACGGCGGCGTCATTGTGCGGGACATCTTCAGTTTTCCCGGGGGCCGGAGGTTCCACTTCAAAGACCCCGCGGGAAACGAACTGGCGGCTTGGTCGGAGTAGCCTTGACCGGAACAAATGCCGGTCGGCCTGCGGGGCGGCCCGAGAAGGTTCGGCATGGACCGGCCCGAAAGGTCTGACGTAGGCCGGTTCTAGACGACCGCCCGTTTGGATCGAGGCGACCGCAAACCGCACGGGTTGATTTGGGAGGGCGGCGCGAGTCTGGTCCGACTCGAGAGGACGGCATGAGTTTGGTCCGACTCGAGAGGACAGCGCAAGTTTGCCGTCCAGTTCGAAAGGGCGGCGCAACTCGGTTAGGGAAAGCTCCACGGGAAGCCGGATGAAGCTTGTCCGTATGGCGTGAAACGGCAGAAGACCGCCGATATGCACAATGTTTTAAATTATCTTGCATCTAGTTTTACCTATTGGAAACACCTAGCGTCGGGCCGTATTTAGAACTACTATCGTGCCATAGCTAAACATTTTCAGAGGCTGAGAGTGAAAGGCTCCGCATGGATACACCGCATAAGCAGGGTCAAGACGCGGACGGCGCAATCGAGGCCCTCGTCGCGCGTTTCGACCTTCTCCTCGGAAAACTCGACTCGATATCTTCAAGCATGGCCCGCATTGAGGACGCCGTTGTGCCGGCTCCCCCTCTCGTTGGCATCGGGCCGACGGAGGCGCGGGACGACGCGGCATCCCATGACCGGGCGTCTCTTGAGACAGCGCCTCCCGAGGCCGCAGCTTTCGAAGAGACGGCGGACCGCACGGGCCCGGAACAGGGCGCGGGCAGACCGGGCGACACGAGGCTGCCAGACGGCGCAAGTCGGCCAGGCGACGCCGACCAGGCGGGCGGCAAAGATCGGGAGGGCGACCGCACTTCCGCGGATGCGAAGATCGGCGGGCTTTCCTTTCCCGAATCGACGGCCTACGTGGCGGTTCCCGGAAGCCATGCGAGGCCGGATGCGATCACAGCTCGCTACGTCGTGGAGACTCCTCACGATCCGTACCTCGAAGGCTCCGCGGCGTCGGCGGCTTCTGCCGCATCGGCATCGGCTGCGTCTGGCTCTGCCGTTTCCGCGGCGTCTGCCAACGAGAGCTGCGAATTCCCAGACGATGCGCCCGCCGTTGAAACGGCTGGCGGCGAGCCGGTCGACGTTCAAGCTGCGGGCGGCGAGCCGATCGACGCCGGCCAAACGGGCGAAGGCCGCGTCAAGCCGGCCGAAGGCGGGATCTCCGGGTGGGGCGTCGACGGCCCATTCGACAAGTGGGCGAACTACCGCGGCGGGTCCGTGGGCGAGGCGGCAGCGCCGCCTTTCGGGAACGAGAGGCCGGCGTTCGAAGCCCCGCCCGCTGGGCCAATCGAGAGGCCGGCGTTCGAAGCCCCGCCCGCCAAACAGTCCCTGTGGAAGCGGATCGGCGGGGAAAAGCAACTGGGCCGCTACCTCCTGTCCCTCGCAGCCTCGCTCCTCATCCTCATGGCGGCGGCAAGCCTCGTCGCCTTGCTGTGGAACGCAGTTCCGCACTACGTGAAGATTCTCATCATCGGCGTCGTCGCGGCGGCGCTCACCGGCGTCGGCACCTGGCTGTCCCTGCGCCCGGGGAGCAACAAGGTGGCCGCCGCGACGGTCATGGGAACGGGCGGCGGCCTCGGATTCGTGGCGATCATCGGCGGCGTGCTGCTTGGCGGCACGATCCCGCCCGAGGCGGCCATACTTCTGCTGACCGCATGGTCCATCGTCCTCATTCTCCTCGCGGGCAAAGCGCGCACGTTCTTCGCTGCGCTCATCGTCGGCGCCGGCGGAATAGTGACGGTCATCTTGGCCAGGACATTCGCCTACGACAACCTCGCCCAAGCCCCGAAGGCCACTTGGGCGATCTTCCTCTACGTCGCAAGCCTCACGCTCGTATGCGGCTTCGTCGCGCGCAAAGAGGCCTCATACAAGCTTCGAACCGCATACGCGGCCATCGCCCTGGCCGTCACGGCGGCGGGGCTTGCAGCCACCCCCTACGTCGTCGCCGCGACCGTTTCGCCCGTCTCCTCCTCGGCCGCGCTTTTGGCCACGCTGGCTTGGACCCTGGGCGTGTACGCCATGGTCTCCCACTGGGCGATCGCGGCGTGGCCTGTGTATTCGGACGCGCTGTGCGCCGGGTGGTTCGCCGGCTGCCTCGCGGCCGTGCAAGTCTTCTCCGCCATGCGCAACGCGCCCCTTCCGATCGACGACGACGAGCCGTGGGCGCTCCTCGCCTTGCTCGGCGCCGTCGTCGCCGCAACCCTCGTCGTCTCCTTCCTTCCCCTGAACGCGCGATCGAGCGCGTACGCGGGCCTGAGCGCGAGCGCAACCGCGGTCACTTTGGGCGTCGCCGACCTTTTCATCGTCCGCGGAAGTTCGCTCGAAAGGGACGTGCACCCCGCTCTTCAGCTCATCGTGGTCGGGGCCGTGGCGCTGAGCGCCGTTCCCACCGTCAGACGCCGTTCCGCAGAGCACGCTGTAATCATGCCCGCGACTCTGCTTCTCTTCGAGATCCAGCGGCCCGGCGGGACGGCGCGCGAGTTCCTTTCGCTCCTCGCAGCTGCAATCACCGTAGGCGTCGTGCTCGTCGTCAGCAGCCGCGCCTCAAACCGCCCGGTCCTCATCGCCTCGAGCTGGGCGCTCGCAGTCGCCGTCGTCGGCGCCGTGCCCGTGCATTTGCTGCGCCTGGCGTCCGCCGCCGGATTGCAGGACGAATGGCGGCTGGTCCTCCACATTGCACTGGTCAACCTGGCCGTCGCCCTTCTCATCTACGCGGGCCTGCCGACGAGCAAGTTCACGCCCACGGAGCTTCTCTGCGGAAAGGGCCGGGGCGAACGCCCGCCCTTCACGCGCGTGATCGTGATGCAGACCGTCGACCGGAGCAACCCGAAGATCGTCGTCAAACCCACCACGATGCTGCTCCTGACTCCGGTGTGCATCTGCTTCGGCGTGCTCTGCTACGAGTGCCTCGCAGTCCTCCTCGTCCGCGACGCAGCGAGCCCTCCGGCGAAGGCCGTCTTCCTCGCCACGCTCCTGGCGTTGAACATGGCGCTGACCTGGATGGCGTGGCCCGCAGCGGGGAACGTCGTCGGGTCGGCCGTCGTCGCCGCGAACACGACCATCGGCGTCGTCGGCGGCTTCTTCCTCTTCGGCGGGGTCTCCGGCGGGTCCTCCGTGTTTGGGACGATCGCCTTCCTGACCGCGGGAATCGTGTGCGTGCTCATCGGCTTCATTGCGCGCGGCAAGGCCCTTCGAATCTACGGGCTCGGGCTGATCATGGTCATGGTCTTGCGATTCGCGATCGCGGACATGGCCGGCCAGAACTCGCTCGTGCGGATCGTCTCCCTCCTCGTGGCGGGCCTCGTGTGCTTCGGCCTTTCGCTCGCCTACGCCCGTTTCAGCTCGATCTTCGACGGCGGCGACGAGGGCGACAGAAGAGCGGACGGCGGCGATCAGGCCGGCGGCTCCGCGAACGCGTATGGCTACGGCCCGTCCGCCGACGCCGCGGCCCCTGCGCCTCGCGGACCCGAATTCGGGGAAGGCTCGTCCTACAGCGTCGAGATCGGGTGAAGCGGCCGTTCCTGCGATTGCCGCTCTTACACCTGCGACTGCAGGAAGGCGTGCACATCCTCCGCCGCGACGGGCCGAGCATAGGATCCGCCGTCGTGCACGACAAGGCGCCCGACGCCGTCCTGGAAGACGAAGCGGATGGCGCCGGCTTTGCCCTTCTTGTCGTGCGCCATGGCCTCCATGATCCGATCGACCGGCACTTCCTCGGGAATCTTCGTGGGAAGGCCTATCGCCCTCAGGAGCGCCTCGATCCTCGCGACGTCGGAGGGGCTGCAGTATCCCAGGCGCTCGCCGAGGCGAGACTGAAGGGCCAGGCCGATCGCCACGCACTCGCCGTGATTGAGGGTGTACCCGGCGGCAGTCTCCAACGCCCGGCCGATCGTGTGGCCGAGGTTCAATCCCATGCGCCTGTTGCCCTCGTGGACGTCCGAGGTCACGAAATCGCGTTTGATCTCGCAGTTGCGCCTTGCCGTGAGCTCGGCCAAGGCGTCGTCGCGGACGAACTCGGCGGGGCTGAGCCCCCGCTCGACGAACGCGTCCTCGAGGGCCTCGAAGAAAACCGCGTCGGCGATGCAGGCGTGCTTGACGGTCTCTCCGAGCCCCTCGCGAATCTGCCGATCGGACAGCGTGAGCCACCTGTCGAGGTCGATGAACACCGCGGCCGGCTGGTGGAATGCGCCGATGAGATTGGTGGCTGCGGGGGTGTCGACCGCCGTCTTCCCTCCGATCGCGGCGTCCGCCGCGCCCAGCAGCGTCGTCGTCAGGCTGACGTAAGGGACTCCCCGAGTGAACGTCGCGGCCACGAAGCCGGCGAGGTCGGTGACGACGCCGCCTCCGAGGGCGACGATCACGGTGTCGCGCCCGAATCCTCTGGCGATGAGCTCGTCCTCGACGCGTTCCTTGACCTCGCGGGTTTTCGAGGCCTCCCCGGCGGGGAAGACGACGAGGTCTGCGGGCCTCGAGCCGAATGAAGAGAGCAAACCCTCGGCGGCCAGGGATGCGACGTTCGAGTCGGTGATCACCGCCGCCCGCCGGTCGGGGTGCTTGTCCGCGAGGAATTCCGCGACGCTCCCCTCGAGGTCCCTTCCGACGACGACGGGATACGACTCATCGACCAAACGCACCAACTCGACGCGAAACTCCGTGTTCTCCATGAACACAAGTCTACGTCGGGCGTTTGCGCGGCAAGCCCTTTCGGCCTCGCATCGATCGACCGCGGGCGCCGCGAGCAGCCGCGTCCGGCCTCGCCCTTGCTTTTACACCCGGCAGAGCCAAAAAGTGGCCCATGACACTTGTCATCGGCAGCTCGTGACTGCCGATGGTTTCGCGCGGATTTCATCGTCGCGAAAATAGAAGCATGAGTACAGCATCATCGCCCGCGCGACGAACGTCGCGCGATCACGCTTCCGGCGTCGAACCCGCCCTCGTCGTCGAGGACGTTCACAAGTCTTTCGGCAAGGTCCGAGCGGTCGACGGCGTGTCTTTCACCGTCGGCCGCGGCGAGATCGTGGCGCTCCTTGGCCCCAACGGCGCGGGCAAGACCACGACGCTCGACATGGTTCTCGACCTCTCGCGGCCCGACGCCGGGTCGATCTCCGTTTTCGGCGGGAATCCGCGCAAGGCCATAGACGACGGTAGGCTGTCAGCCCTTTTGCAAAGCGGCGGCCTCCTTCGCGAGTACACGGTTTACGAAATCGTCGCCATGGTCTCCGGCATGCTGACGGCGAGCCGCCCGATCGGCGAAATCTTGGAGCGCACGAATCTCACGGAAATCGCCAAACGCCAGATCGGCAAGTGCTCGGGCGGCGAGCAGCAGCGGGTGCGATTCGCTCTGGCCTTGCTCTCCAACCCCGAGTTCATCATCCTCGACGAGCCGACCGCCGGCATGGACGTCAACGCCCGCCGCCACTTTTGGGAGGCGATGCACGCCGAGGCCGAGGGCGGCACGACCATCATCTTCGCCACCCACTACCTGGCCGAGGCCGAGGCCTTCGCCCCCCGGACGATCATCATGAACAGGGGAAAGATCGTCGCCGACGGCGGCACCGCCCAGATACGCCACAATTTCGGAACGCAGCACATCAAGCTGACCTTCGACACGCAGGAGAACCTCTCCGCCGCGAGCGCCCACATGGCCCGTCGCGCAACGGTGTCGCGATCGGCCGATACCCTCTCCATTTCCGGGCCGGACACCGTCGCCCTCGTACGGGAAGTCATCGCCTTCCCCGGAATCTCGTCCATTTCGATCACCGATCAGTCGCTCGAGGAAGCGTTCGAGCAGCTGACCGACGTCGGCGACGAAGCCGCCGTTTCCCCTAAGGAGTCTTGACATGTCAGCAAAGAAACCCAGCCAAGAGGCGAGCGCGGCCCGCCCGGGGACGACGACGGGCCAGCCGATTCGAGCCGCCCGCCCCGCGCCGTCGCGCCGCCCTCTCCACGGCCTCTGGTCGCTCCTGCGACACCAGTTCCGGCACACCGTCCTCTACCCGTCGAACCTGGGCTTCGCGCTTTTGCTGCCCGTCATCATGTACTTCATGTTCGGGGCCTTCCAGAGCTACTCCTCTGCCTGGCGCGGACACAGCAACGTCTCGGCACAGGTCATGTTTTCCATGGGCGCCTATGGCGCGACGATGGCGGCAGCCAGCATAGCCGCCGGAGTCGGAATCGAGCGCGCGTCGGGGTGGAGCAGGCAGCTGGCGCTCACCCCGACGACGTCCGCCACCTACCTCGTCAACAAGATCCTTTTGGCGCTCGCCTCGGCTCTCCTGTCGCTCCTCGGCTTGATGGCCGTGGGATTCCTTTGCGGCGCGAAGGCGGAAGGCCCGATGTGGGTCGCGGTTCCCGGCCTCATCATCTTCGGCAGCCTCGTCACGGCGAACATGGGGCTTGCCCTTGGCTATCTTTTCCGATCCGACGCCGCATACGCGATCATCGGCGGCGGCAGCGCGATCTTCGCGTTCCTCGCGGGCGTGTGGGTGCCGCTCGACAACATGCCCGAGTTCTTCCGCGACTTCGCCCCATACACGCCGATGTACGGTCTTTTCCATTTCAGCCAATGGCCCCTCGAGGACGCTCCGTTCAACTGGGCGTGGATCGTAAACATCGCAGTGTGGACGGCGTTCTTCGCGGCCATCGCGATTCGCAGGATTCGCAAGGACACGGCGCGATAGGGGGCAATCCGGCGTTTTCCCCGGACGCGGGCGGCCCGCTCGGGCGCCACTTCGACGCATCTCGGCGCCACTTCGACGCATACGGCGACGATGGGTCAGGCAGTGACAATCGCCTCCGGCGCCGCGGGCTCGGTGAAGCCCTGCGCCCGGGGGCACGCCGGCGGAGAAAGCGGCCGTCAGTTTCCTTGACGCGATCATGGCTTGCGCCCGGGGGCACGCCGGCGGCGGGTAGTGTTGTCGGAGCGGAACGGCATCGCAAGAATTCGGAGGCGCCCGCATGGGGCGGGCCGGGCCTTTCGCCGTCGCGCCGCGGCGGCAAGAACGCAAACGACGCCCGGAAGGGGGACTGATGGAAGCCCAGGAGGTCGACGGCAAGCGCAAAGCCGACGCGCATGCAATCGGCGACACTCGCATAGACGCGAGCACCCGCACGACCGACGGCGAAGCGGCAGCCGACGCACCCCGAAGCTCGAACGAACCCCGCAATGCGTTGTCGGCGAACGATGCGAACGCCTCAAGGAAAAAGCTCGCGGACTGGGCGCGAACCCATCCGAAGGGCTTGACGATGGTGTATGCGAACGTGTGGCTGCTTTTCACCCTCATTCCAATCGTTCATGGGCTGCTTGCGGAAAACGGCGTCAAAAAATATCTGTTCTTAACGCTGGTAGTGACCTTCGACATCGTCTATTTTCGAGTGTGGTTGGTCTATCCCAGCATTCCAACGTCGGAGCGCGGATTCTCTCCGGGTCTTTTGAGCACGATTGCGGCCTTGATCGTGCTGGAGACCATGGCGGCCTTCTTCGCCGACGGCGGGAACGTTCAGCTGCTCATCTTCGTCTCTTCCGTCATCGCCTACACGACGTCGGGGCGGGCGAGGACCTTGTCCCTCGCGGGATTGCTCGCTTTCGCCGCGTTGCAGACGACTTTGCTCGTCCGCCTCGGCAAGACGAGCCTGCAAGAAGGAGTCACGTCCTTCGCCCTTCTGTGCGTTCTGACGATCACGTTCTACGCCGTCGGAGGCACCATCGCCTTCCACAAGGAACTCGAGATCAAGAACAAGAAGATTGAGCAGCTGACTCAGAAAGCCGAACGCGAGCGCATCGGATCGGATCTGCACGACATCCTCGGGCAGACGCTCACGGCCATCGCGTTGAAGACGCAGCTTTCGGCGCGCCTTTTGGACATGCCGGATCAGCGCGAGCGCACGCGCCGCGAGCTGTTGCAGGCGGCCGCCCTGGCGCATCAGGCCTTGGCCGACGTGCGGGCCGTCGTTCGCGACGCGAGGAGGCTGCGCCCCGACGAGGAGATTTTGGCGGCGCGCGAGCTTCTCTGCGCAGCGGGAATCACGCCCGTGATCCGCGGCGAGCCGATCGAGGTGGGCGAGCAGGCCGAGCGCGTCCTCGCCCACGTCGTTCGGGAGGCGGTGGCCAACGTCGTCCATCACGCGGCGGCCACCCGGTGCGTCATCGCCACGAGGGCTTCGGGGGTGAGAATCGAGGACGACGGCGTCCGCCTCCCAGACGACGCGTCGAAACCCGCGGTGAAGGCGCCTGCAAGCGGGCTCGCAGGCCTTGACCAGAGGGTGAGGGAGGCCGGAGGCGTCCTCTCCTACGGACGGCTCAAACGGGGATGGGCGGTGGAGGCGAGATTCGACGCCGGGGAGCCTTGACGCCGCCGGAGAGCCTTGACGCCGGGGAGTTTGCCACGCACCCGGCCGGGGGAAGAGCCGATCGCGAGCCAATAGACTGGAGGCATGACGATACGGATAGTCGTGGCGGACGACCAAGCTCTGGTTCGCGGCGCCATCGCCATGATGCTCGATCTCGAAGAGGACATTGAGGTCGTCGCGCAGGCGGGCAACGGGCGCGAAGCGATCGAGGCGGTTGCATGCGGCGACGTCGACGTCGTCCTGGCCGACGTCGAGATGCCCGTCATGGACGGGATCGCGGCAGCGTCCCGCATCCGCAAGGAACACCCGGACGTCAAGATCCTCATGGTCACGACCTTCGGGCGGCCCGGCTACCTGCGCCGCGCGATGGAGGCCGGGGCCAGCGGCTTCGTTGTCAAGGACGCGCCTTCCGACTCGCTCGCGTCGGCCGTGCGCAAAGTGATGGCGGGTCAGCGCGTCGTCGACCCAGACCTCGCCGCCGAGTCCCTGGCCGCCTCCAGCAACCCGCTGACCGAGCGTGAACAGGACGTCCTTCGGGCGACGTCCGGCGGAGGGACCACCGCCGACGTCTCCCGCTCGCTTTTCCTCTCGCAAGGGACCGTGCGCAACTACCTCTCCTCGGCGATCCACAAAACCGGGGCCCGCACCCGCGCGGAGGCGGTGGTGATCGCCCGCGACAACGGCTGGCTGTGAGACGGGGCGCAGCGACGGCCGCGGGGGCGCAGCGACCGTCATCAGGGGCCAAGTCGCAGGGGAAACGAGCCGCGCCGAGCCCCTGGCCACGACGGAGAAACGGGCCGCGGATTGGAACCGGCCACGGCGAAAGGCGACGCACCGGCGGCCCGCCGGCCGACGAGCGGCCGCCCGACGGGCAAACGGCTGAAGAACGCCAAAATCCCCGAAACTCAGCCTGAAAGCCAATTGCGGCACCCGCCGGGCGAGGGTTAATATAGTAAATCGTGAGCGCTCCTACTCTGTCCATCGAGAATCTCGTCAAGGTTTTCGGCGACGTCGAAGCCGTTCGCGGCGTGTCCCTCTCGATATCTCCGGGCGAGGTCGTCGCCTTTCTCGGCCCCAACGGGGCGGGCAAGACGACGACTCTGGACATAGTCCTCGGCCTGTCGAAGCCGACGTCGGGCGCCGTGGCCCTTTTCGGAGCTGCGCCCCGCCGCGCAATAAAGGCGGGCAGGGTCTCCGCGGTGCTGCAAACGGGCGGCCTCCTCCTCGACCACACGGTCGAGAACCTTGTGCGAATGGTGGCCGACACTTTCCCCAACCCGCTTCCCTGGCGCGAGGTCATGGACAGGACGAATCTGAACGAGATCGCAAAGCGGCGCGTGCGCAAGTGCTCGGGCGGGGAGCAGCAGCGCGTGCGCATGGCCTTGGCGCTTTTGCCTGACCCGAGCCTGATCGTCCTGGACGAGCCGACCACGGGAATGGACGTGACCGCCCGACGCCGATTCTGGGACTCGATGCACGCCGAGGCCGAACGCGGCAAGACGATCGTCTTCGCCACGCATTACTTGGCCGAAGCCGAGATGTACGCCGAACGGACCGTCATCATGAACCGCGGCAAGATCGTGGCCGACGGGCCCACCAACGAGATACGCGGAAGCTTCGGGGCGCAGACCGTCACGGGCAGATTCCCGACGAAGGAGGCGGCGAAAGCGGCTCAGGCGTCAATCGGGGGCAGGCTCGAGGAGACCAGCGTCTCCGTGACCGGACCCGACGTCCTCGCTCTCAACCGGGCGATGCTCGACCTTCCGGAGATCATCGGAATATCCGTCACCGACGTCTCGCTCGAAGAGGCCTTCGAGGAGCTCACGGGAGAATGAACATGCAACTCAAAGCCCTTTGGTCTCTTTACAGGCGGCAGCTGAGCACCACCGTCTTCTACCTTCCGATCCTCGTCTTCACGATGTTCCTGCCGATCATGCTCTTTTTCATGTTCGGCGCCTTCCAGGAGTATTCGGACAATCCCGCCGGCGACGGCAACTATGCGGCCAAGGCCATGATCGGCATGTGCGTCTACGGCGCCGGAATGGCCTCGGCGACGATCGGCGCGCAGGTGGGAGTCGAGCGCGCCCAGGGCTGGACGCGCCAGCTCGCCCTGACGCCCGTCGAGCCCGTCACGAACTTCGTCAACAAGCTCCTTTTGTCCATAACCTCGGCGCTTCTCAGCATCCTGGCCGTTTTGGCCGTCGGGTGCGCGACCACCGCGGAGGGCCCGACGAGGATGTGGGCGCTCTCCCCAATCCTGACCTTGCTTGGGTCGCTTTCGACGGCCGCGATGGGCATCATGGTCGGCTACCTTCTGCGCAGCGACGGCGCATACGGGGTGATCCTGGGAGGCTTCGCCATCTTGGCCTTCTTTGGAGACAACTTCATCCCCCTGGACTCCATGCCGTCTTTCTTCCGCGACGTCGCGCCCTTCACGCCGCTGTACGGGATAACTATGATCGCCCGGTGGCCGCTGCTGCAGGGCACGTTCGAATGGACGTGGGCCGCGGGCGTGGCCGCATGGACCGTCATATTCGGGATTGTCTCGGTTCGCCGCATGCGCACGGACACCGCTCGCAGATAGCCGCCAGGCCGGGAGCCGGACTCGCAGGCGGACTTTCGGCTCGCCGCCGGGCCGTGCACGGCGGGCATTTCGGAGCGCTCGGCCCCGGCAAACGAGGGGACGTCGCCCCGCCTGCATCCGCCCGGGAGATAAACCGTCGGCCCGCATTGGTAGGCTTGTCGCCATGACTAGTGCACAGAGCCTCACCGATGTGAAGGAGCCCCCAAGGGTGCAAGGCCTCACCGGCAGCGAAGTCGCCCAACGCATCCAACAGGGCAAGGTCAACACGCTTCCCCCTCGGTCGGGCCGCTCCGCCCTCGACATCGTCCGCGCCAACGTCTTCACGCGCGTCAACGCCCTGCTGGGAGTGCTCTTCGTGCTGGTCATGACCACCGGCTCGTGGGTGAACGGCGCGTTCGGCCTCCTCATCATCGCCAACTCCGCCGTCGGCATCGTCCAGGAGCTGCGGGCCAAGCACACCCTCGATTCGCTCGCCGTCGTCGGCGAGGCCCACCCCACGGTCCGTCGAAACGGGAAAGAGACCCAGATTGAGCGCGACGAGGTCGTGGAGGACGACGTCGTCGTCGTGGGCCCGGGCGAGCAGATCGTGGTCGACGGCGCCGTGGTCGAATCAGCCTATCTGGAGGTCGACGAATCGCTGCTGACCGGAGAATCCGACCCCATCGCCAAGAAGCCGGGCGACGAAATCATGTCCGGTTCTTTCGTGGCGTCGGGAACCGGCGCCTACCGCGCGACGAAGGTCGGCGCCGACTCCTACGCGGCCAAGCTCACAGCCGAGGCGGCCAAGTTTTCCCTCGTGCACTCCGAGCTGCAGTCGGGCATCGACAAGATCCTCAAGGCGATCACGTGGGTCCTTGTCCCTCTGGGGATTCTGACCGTCATCAGCCAAACGCGCATCGAGCAGAACGATTGGCGCCAGGTCGTCATCAAGGTCACCGGCGCTCTCGTCCCCATGATTCCCGAGGGCCTCATTCTCACGACGTCGGTGGCCTTCGCCCTCGGCGTCGTGCGGCTGGGCATGCGCAAATGCCTGGTCAACGAGCTTCCGGCCATCGAAGGCCTGGCGAGGGTCGACGTCGTGTGCGCGGACAAAACCGGCACCCTGACGGAGAACGCCATGTCGTTCGGCAGGGTCGAGACGATCGGCTCGCATTCGCAAGACGAGGCTTTGGAGGCCCTTCGACAGCTCGGTGCGGCGGACGACTCGCCCAACTCCTCCATGACGGCGATCATCGAGGGCGTCGGCCGCCCCCAAGCCGCCTGGGAGGTTTCCGAGCGCCAGCCGTTCACAAGCGCGAAGAAATGGTCGGGGATCAGTTTTGCCGCGGGCGAGGGCTCTGCAGCCCGCAACGTCGTGCTGGGGGCGCCGGACATTCTCGCCCCCGACGTCGCCCGCGCCCAGGAGATTGCCTCGACCGGCCTGCGGGTGTTGCTTTTGGGTTATGCGCAGACGAACGTGACGGCCCACGACGCCCCCGGAGAGGTCGATCCCTTGGCCCTCGTCGTCCTCGAGCAGAAAGTCCGCCCGGACGCCGCCGACACCTTGGAGTTTTTCCACAGCCAGGGCGTTCAGGTGAAGGTCATCTCCGGAGACAACGCCGACTCGGTGGGCGCAGTCACCCGTTCTCTCGGCATGGACTCCGGCCAGCCCGTCGACGCGCGGACGATCCTCGAGGCCGATTTCAACAAAGTCGTCAACGAACACCAGGTGTTTGGACGGGTGACGCCCCAGCAGAAGCGTGCGATGGTTTCAGCGCTTCAGAGCGCCGGACACACAGTGGCGATGACGGGCGACGGCGTCAACGACGTCCTCGCCCTTAAGGACGCCGACCTCGGGGTGGCGATGGGATCGGGCACCGCTGCAACCCGTTCGGTCGCGAAGATCGTTCTGCTCGACGACAAGTTTGCGACGCTCCCCTACGTCGTCCGGGAGGGCCGGCGCGTGCTCGGCAACATCGAGCGCGTGGCGAATCTCTTTCTGACGAAGACGGTTTATTCGGCCATCATCGCCATGCTGACGGTGATCTTCGCCGTCAAAGCCCCCTTCCAACCGATCCACGTCACTATCACGGGTTGGTTCACCATCGGCGTCCCCGCCTTCATCCTGTCCCTGCCGCCCAACAACGAGCGCGCTCGGCCAGGCTTTGTGCGGCGAGTGCTCGGCTTCGGCTTCCCCGCCGGCGCGCTGGTCGCAATCCCTTCCTTTATCACGTACACGATCGCATTGCGTTCGGCGACGCAGGCTCAGGCCTCCACGGCGGCGCTTTTGGCCCTGATCGTCTCTTCGACGTGGGTGCTGGCGATCGTCGCGCGCCCCTACGAGTGGTGGAAGATCGCCCTGATCGTCTTGCCGCTCGTTGGATATGGCCTCATTTTCAGCGTTTCCGCCCTCCAGAAAACCTTCATGCTCGACTCGTCGAATCTCGGGGTCATGGCCCTTGCTGCGGCTGTCGGCGGATGCGGTGCCGTCGCGATCGAGCTCCTGTGGTGGTTCACGCCCGGCCATCCTGCCTACTGGATGCCGAAGGCCGAGCGCGATGCCGCGGCCGCGCAGCGCAGGATCGAACGCGAGGCGCTGAGGCAAGAACGCGCGCAACGGCAAGAAAGCACGCAAAGGCACGAAGACGCATAACGGGACGAAGGCGCATAACGGGACGACCGCGCGCCGGGGGAAGCTGAGTTCCTCGGGCCTAGGCCGGGCCGAGGAAAGCGGCGCCCAGGCCAGGTGTTTGCCGCCCAAACGGTCCTAGCTTTGTCGGCGGTTCTCCTCAGTCCCCTGTTCTTGCTTCTGGCGCTCTCTCGCCTCAGGCTCTCTTTTGTCTCCGCCGCCCTTTTTTCGCGCCTTTCGCATAGCTCCCAAGCCGAGAAGAAGGAACCACAGGCCGACCATGACGGGGCCGCATATGAGGGCAAGAGCCTGCTTGCGGGCACTGGGACTCGAATCGCCGCGAATCGAGATCTCGTGTATCTCCCGATAGTGAATGAGGGCGTAAACGGCGGTGAAAGCGAGACCGAGGGCTCCTGCCAACAGCATTGCCGACATGATGGCGTCGCGTCGATTAGCCTTCCACACCAGGGCAAAGCACCCTATGACGGAAGCGATGATGAGCGACGTCGCCCCGAAGGCAACGGTCTTGACATTGGGGAATCCGGCACCAGCCGCCACGAATCCGGGAATGCCGACTATGACGGCGACAACGGACAAGGCCAAGCGAGAACGGCCGGTTCTTCCGGATGACGGAACGGCTCCCGGGTCCTCGGTTTCGGATGCCCCGCGGCTCTCACGGCCGTCGTCGTCCTGAGGCCTCGCGTCCCTTGCGCCGCTCTCAGCCTTCATTCGGGCTTTTCCGTAATCCTGTCGGCCGCGCCCGGTTCCTTCTCAAGTTTCTCGACTTCTTTTCGAATCGCCTCGAGATTCGGACGAGCCTCGCGGACTCGCCTTCCAAACCACTCCGTTGCCGCCAGGTCGCGCATTGTTCGCTTACCGGCAAGAATGTCGTCGATGAGCCTTCTGATCTGCGGATCAGCGTCATTCTTCATCTTCCTGAGCGAACCGCGAAGCGCGTCGTCCATAGGCGATCCTGCCGGGATCGACGGTAGGACGGGTTTGGGATTGTCTTGATTTGTCATCGCAACATCATCCTACTGCTCTGAGAAACTGGGTTTGTAGATGGTCAAAGGGTCGCCCGATCCATGGACCAGACCAAGCCACAGGGAGCACTGGCCTGTAAATAGCGTGACAAAGTCCCAGACTTTCCCGAGCACATCGAAAATTTCTCGTACCGTGCTGAGCACTTTGAGCACCGCAGCGCCCGCCGCCACGTACCCAACGATGGGGCCAACTACCGTTTCGAACGTCGCCGTTCCTGCAGCGGCGGAGGCGACGGCGGCGATCCCCCAATCCGCGAGAGTTCGCAGAAGTCCCGCCAAAGTGTCAGCGGTGTCGTAAACGCCAACCGCGACAGCGTTATACGAACTGGAAAACTTAGTTAAACGTTCCGAGGCGTCATCGAAAGATGTTCCCATCTTCCCCAAAGCGTCACTAGCCGCGTCAGAGGCGCCTCCATCCCAATCGGGATCCACGTTGTTCCAGTAGTTCTTGGTCTCAGTGCCAAGCTCCTTGAAGTAATCCGACATCTTTGACAAGGCGTCCGATGCCACCGAGAACGGCTCCCAATCTCCCGCGATCGTGTTGCCTATGGCGGCAAAAGGATCGTGCTCGCCCTGACCCAGAATGAGGTCCAGAACGGCGTCGGCCGCCGTGCCTAACCAATACGAAGGGGAAATTGAATTTCCGACCATGCCTATAGCGTTGAACACCGTCGCGAAAGTCTTTTGGGCCGCCGGCGTAGTCAGCTTGCCCGAAGCCGTCGACGAGGCCCCGGACCGAGCCGATGCAACGTCGGCTGGCGTGTAGTGTCCATCGAAAAGCTCGGCCGAAACACGCTCGTTTTCTTGATAACTGCGGACACAGTCGTCCACGCAGTCCGCGGATCCGGACGTTGCCTTCTCAGTGTCGCTTAGCCACGTGGTTAGAGCGTCCTCGACCTTTTTCGCTTGATCCAAGACCGCAGTGGACACGCCCGAAACCTTCCCACTGGCATTGAGGTTGATGTGGGTACTCTGGTAGGTTTGCGCACTCGACACTGTATCGGAAAGCCCGCGATAGCTTCCCGAAAGATAGCCTAGAGAATCCAAGTCAACTTTAACATCAGCCACTGAAATCACTTCCCTGGGGTAGAATATTTGGTTCGGCTGCATTTTTATTGTATGCCTTCTATTGTATGCCTTTACATTGGATTGGATAGACGCAAAGGGGGAACGTGGCCTTTCACACTTGCTAACCGCATAGTAGTTTTCAATGGCGTGTAGAAAATATTTGTTTGCAGTTAAAGAGCTGCTTTAGCTATTTTCCCTTACGTTTGGATTTGCGTTACATTTCCGACTTCTCGAAAAGGGGACCGCTTCGGAACATCGGCATTCGGCCTCGAAGAGAGCGAAAGTTCGCAAGACACTTGGATCCGCCATAGGCAGCAAGCTGCGTCAAAGGCAGATGTTCAGCCCCTCGCGTTCCCGCCGTCCCAATTGTCCCCACAACAAACGAACCCTGGTCACTCCATGACCAGGGTTCGTGTAAGACGATTGTGGCGGTAGCGGCGGGATTTGAACCCGCGGTGGCTATTAACCACACAGCATTTCGAGTGCTGCACCTTCGGCCGCTCGGACACGCTACCGCCGACTATCGTAGCGGCATAACCCCCACAGCGCCACTCGGCAACCTGTAGGCCGGGACACATCGCCGGATTGCACGTCGATTACGGAGCCAATGCCTGGTTCCGCGCGACCGAAGCGCGCGTCAAGCCGTCACGCCGCATATTCGCTGCACGCCGCCGACGTCGTACCCGCCTTTCGGGCCTCTCCACGCCGTCGGCACCCCGCAGAGCCGTCCCCTCCGAATAGACCTGGATCATCTTCAGGCGAAACGGCGCCCCGCGCACGCAGAGCCGTCCCGCGAGCAGACCGACACGAACGCCTGCCGAAACGCGGACCGCGCCTGAAAGCGTCTGCCGACGTCGCCCCCTCCTCCCGGCCGACAGCGACATCCGCCCAGGAGCGACATCCACCCAGAGAGACACCCACCCAGGAGAGACACCCACCCAGGAGAGACACCCACCCAGGAGCGCCATATTTCATCATCTAGAAGATATTCTGTTTCGACGTCGTCGTCCACACAGACCTAATACGCCTGTTTCAGCCAAAAACAACTACCCCTGCAACGCCTCAAATTAATTCATCGTCTATTGAGGCGGGGCATGGCGTTTCATTAGCCTGAAACCATGAACGAAGCAATCGTCATCGACGATCTCAAAGTGACGCGAGGCTCGCGGCGCGTTCTCAAGGGAGTGAGCATTTCCCTTGAGAAAGGCTCGATCACCGGGCTGTTGGGACCGTCGGGTTCAGGAAAATCCACGCTCATTCGGTCAATAGCGGGCGTGCAGAAAGTCGAGTCGGGAACGGTCACGGTTCTCGGCAGGCCCGCGGGAAGCTTCGCCGCCCGCGCCTCGCTCGGCTACATGACCCAGGCCTCGGCCGCATACAAAGACCTCACTGTGCACGAGAACGTCGCCCATTGGGCGCGAATAGCACGGGCTCCGGCGTCGGCGGCCGACGAGATGATTTCGCAGCTTCGGCTGACGGACCGCGCACACGCCCTCGCCGCCGACATCTCCGGCGGCCAAGCCTCCCGGCTGTCCCTCGCGTGCACGATGGTCGGCGACCCGCCGGTGCTGCTTCTCGACGAACCCACAGTGGGCCTCGACCCTGTGCTTCGCGAGGAAATCTGGGATCTCATCCGCAAGCGCGCGGCCGCCGGCACAACGGTGCTCGTCTCCTCGCACGTCATGGACGAGGCCCAGCGCTGCGACAGCCTCGTCTTCATCCGCGAAGGCAGCATCCTGGCGACGGGGACGGCCGACGACATCCTTGAGGAGACGGCGACGTCGTCCATGGACGCCGCCTTCCTCGCCCTAGCGAAGGAGCAGGCAGAATGACTCTCGCAATCGCCGCGCGCGTCGCGCGCCAGCTGCGCCACGACCCGCGCACTCTCGCCCTCGTCACCTTCGTCCCGTCGATTCTGGCGTGGCTGGTCCATCAGATTTTCGACGGCGAAGAGCCGATCTCCTCGCAAGTCGAGATGACGTTGCTCGCAATGTTCCCCCTGCTCCTCATGTTCCTGCTCACAGCCGTGGCCACGGTGCGCGAGCGCTCCGGCGGAACCCTTGAACGCCTCATGGCGGCCCCGATCCGCAAAATGGACGTCATCGGAGGGTACGCCTTGGCCTACGGCGTGCTGGCCGTCGGGCAGTCCTCGCTGCTGACGGCCGTCTGCTACTGGGGGCTAGACATGCAGCTGAAGGGCGGCATCGCGTGGATGCTGCTCGTCTCCCTGACGACGGCGATGCTGGGAATCGCCCTCGGGCTGCTCGCGTCGGCGGTTTCCCGCAGCGAGTTCCAGGCCGTCCAGTTCATGCCGATCGTCGTGGTGCCGCAGGTGCTTCTGTGCGGGCTCCTCGGGCCTCGCGAAGACATGGCCGGGTGGCTAGAGGGCCTGTCGAACGCAATGCCGCTCACCTGGGCGGTCGAGGCGTTGCAAGAGGTGGCGGAGTTCCCCGATCTGACGAGCCATTACTGGACCAGTCTGGCCATCGTCGCGGCATTCGCAGCCGCCGCGCTCAGCTTGGCTTCGCTCACCCTGAGGCGGAGGACGGAGTGACTCGCGGACGCCGCAGGGGCTCCCCCGCAACGCGGGAGCAGATCCTCGACGCCGCCCGGAAGGTCTTCGACGAACGGGGCTTCCGGGCGGCGTCGCTGCGCGCCGTCGCGCGGACGGCGAACGTCGATCCGGCCCTCGTCCACTACTATTTCGACTCGAAGGTCCAGCTCTACACGCAGTCTGTCGGAATCGGCATCAACCCCGAGCGAGTCCTGGCCGAGGTCATCACGCCGGGCAGGCGCGGCCTCGGCCGACGGCTCATGGCCTTCCTCACCGACCTCTGGGAATCGGAGGTCGCGCAGTTCGTCGTGGAGTCCGCGCGGGAGAATCCCGCCCTCGCGCGCCAGTACGCCGGGGTCATCGTCGAGCAGTGGCGCCGCGCGGCCGACATCCTTGGCTTCCCCCATGGAATCGTGCGCGAGGAAAGCCTGGCGCAGGCGATCGCCGTCGTCGCCGGCGTCGTCACCAGCAAGTATCTGCTCGAACTCGAGCCCGCAACTTCCCTCACACGCGAGCAGGCCATCCGCGTCTACGGGGACCTTTTGCAGGGAGTCATCGACGCCGCCGCAGCCGCGGAGGACCCGGAGGCAAAGAAGTGAAGGCGGCACGGAAATGAGGAAGGCGAGGAAAAGAAGGCGGCGCGGCGAAAGCGGATGCGGGCTCGGCCGCCGTCACCTCCCGAAGAAGGCGCGAAGCTGGCGCGAGCATTCGTCTTCGCAGACGCCGCCCACAACCTCGACCCTGTGGTTGAGCCGCGCGTCGCGCAGAACATCGCGAACGCTGCCGGCCGCCCCAGCCTTCGGATCCCACGCCCCGAACACCACCCTGGCCACGCGAGAGGCGACGATCGCCCCCGCGCACATCGTGCACGGCTCGAGGGTGACGTACAGGTCGCATCCCTCCAACCGCCAGTCCCCCACGGCCTGCGCCGCCTCCCTCAGCGCCGCGATCTCGGCGTGGCCGGCGGGATCGTTGCGCGCCTCGCGCGTGTTCCAGCCGACGCCGAGCGCAGCCGACCCGCGCACCACAAGCGCGCCCACGGGGACGTCGCCCGCGAGCGCCGCGCGGTCGGCCAGCTCCATGGCCCGGCCGATCCACTCCCGCTCGATTTCATGCACGCCCCCATTGTGCCCGGGCAGGCCCTGCGCCGCACGCGCTGTTCGGCGCACTCTATTTGGACCCGCCTCGTCGTGCAGTCCGCCCCGCGCCGCACGCGTGGTTCGGCGGGCGTCCGAGGGCAACGCTTTGAGGCGGCCCAACGATCTCGAAGCGCCCCAAATATGTCGGACCGCGCTGATATAGTCAACGCATGCGTACTCAGATCATCGAGCACCCTCTGGTGGCTCACAAACTCACCCTTCTGCGCGATCGGAACACGCCCTCGCCCGTCTTCAGGCAGCTCGTCGACGAGCTTGTCACCCTTTTGGCGTATGAGGCCACGCGCGACGTCGCCGTCCGCGAGATCGACGTCGTCACGCCCGTCGCGCCGACGAAGGGCCTGTCCCTGGCCTATCCGCGCCCCATCCTCGTGCCCATCCTCCGCGCGGGCCTGGGGATGCTCGAGGGAATGTCGAAGCTCCTGCCGACCGCCGAAATCGGCTTCCTCGGAATGAAACGCGACGAGACCACGCTCGAGGCGCACACGTACGCCAACCGCCTGCCAGACGACCTTTCGGGCCGCCAGTGCTACGTGGTGGACCCGATGCTCGCCACCGGCCACACGCTCATCGACGCCGTCAACTACCTGCTGGAGCGCGGCGCGCGCGACGTCACCTGCGTGTGCCTTCTGGCCGCCCCCGAGGGCCTGCGGAACCTGGAGGAGGCCGTCGGCGATCGGGCCGACGTCACGATCGTCTCGGCCGCGCTCGACGAGCGCCTCAACGAAAACGGCTACATCGTCCCGGGACTGGGTGACGCCGGCGACCGGCTCTACGGCATCGTCGACTGAGCTCGCTTCGGTGAGCGCGCTTCCAACGCCCCCTTCGGCACATGGCCGCTGAGATTCCTCCCGCGCCCGCATCCGTGCGGCCTCCTTCCCCTTCCGACATCCTTTCGATTCGCACGGATTGCCTAGGGCCGACGTGGGTCGCCACGTCCTTCGCCCTTTCCGAGGACGACGGCGGATCCCCGCCTGGGCGCCCCGACGTCGCGGTGCTCGTCCACGAGGCCGACGCCGGCGACCTCGCCCAAAAATCCGGCGCAGCGGCCCTGTACCTGCCAGGCTTCCTCGATTCGTTTTTCCACGTCGAGCAGGCCGCCGCCTTCCGCGAGGCCGGAATCCCGCTGGCGGGCCTCGACATGCGCCGGTGCGGCAGGTCCGTGCGCTCAAACGCCTCCCGCGACGATCTGCGCGACATTTACGTGCGGGAGGAAGAGATTGGCCTGGCAATCGGGCGCCTGCGTTCCCTCGGCGCCGGGCGGATCGCCTTGATCGGGCATTCGACAGGCGGCCTTCAGGCGGCGCTGTGGGCTGCGGACAATCCCGGGACGGTCGACGCCGTCGTCCTCAACTCGCCGTGGCTCGACCACAACGGCGGCGCCTTCGAGCGCGGACCGCTCACGCGGTTCATCGACCGCGTCGGGGCCCGCCGCCCCCGGCTCGTCTTCAGCCCGCTCTTCCTTCGCTACGCCCGCGCGCTCCACACGGATTTCGGCGGCGAGTTCTCCTTCGACCCTCGCCACAAACCGCTCCGCCGGGCCGTCGCGCGCATGGGATTCATCCGAACCGTCCGCCGCGCGCAGGCGCGCATCGCCGCGGGCGACGTGAAAATCGACGTCCCGCTGCTCGTCGCCCATTCCGACGCCTCCTCCCGCCGCCCTCGCTTTCCCAGACGGGACGACGTCGCCGTGCGCGACGCGGTGCTGGGGGTCGAGGACATGAAACGGCTGGCGCCGCTGCTGTCCGAACGCGTCGACATGCTCGAAATCCCGGGAGGCCGCCACGATCTCGCGCTGTCGGCCAAACCGGCCCGGGAGGCCTACACCCGCGGCGTCGTCGATTGGGTGCGCAAGACGCTCGGCCTGTGACCTCAGGGCCGCGGGCGGAGCCGGGTCGACGGCGTCCCGCGCGCGAAGCGGATGCCCTTGCGGGCGGCTTTGGAGGAATCGCCTCCCCACCGGCGTCCCGCGCGCGAAGCGGATCCCTGCTTGAGACGAAGCCGTGCTCGCGGCGCCGACCCTCCCGCATCGGAGTACCATCGAACCATGCGCGATTTGTCGAAGCCCACAGTTCCATCCGATGCCATCCAACGCCGTTTCGCCGAAGAGACGCAGGCGCGGAAGGCCGCAGCCGGACCCGCAGCCTCGCTCGCCGACGGCGAAGGCTCCCCCGCCGAGCTGCGAGAAGCCCTCGCCGCAGCCGTCGAGGGGCTCGCGGGCGAAATCGTCACGCTTTCGCACGCCGTCCACGACAACCCCGAGGTCGGATACGAGGAGCGCTTCGCCGTTTCCGCCGTCGCCGACCTGCTGCGCGCCCACGGCATCGAACCCGAGGTGGGCGTTTACGGGATGGAGACCGCCCTGCGCGCCGAGTTCACCGGCGCCGCCGGCAACGCGAACAGCACCGGCAACGCCGACAGCGCGGGCAACGCGAACAGCACCGGCGCCGCCGGCAACGCGAACAGCACCGGTAGCGCAGGCAACGCGGATTCGCCCGCCCCGGCGATCGCCATCCTCGCCGAATACGACGCGCTCCCAGGCATCGGCCACGGCTGCGGGCACAACGTCATGGCTGGCAATTCCGTCGGCGCCTTCCTCGCCCTCCACGAGCTCGAACGCCGGCGCCCCGGGTCGGTTCCGGGCCGCGTCGTCCTCCAAACGACGCCCGCCGAGGAGTGCTCCACCGCCAAGGAAGTCCTTGCGGTTCGCGGGATGCTCGACGGCATCGACGCCGCCGTCCAGACCCACTCCTACTCCTACGACCTCACGCACCAGACGTGGCTCGGCGTGCGGCGCATACGAGCGATCTTCACCGGCGTGCCCGCCCACGCGGCCTCCCAGCCCTTCATGGGACGCAACGCGCTGGACGCCGCCACCCTCGCGCTCACCGGCTTCGGCCTGCTGCGCCAGCAGATACTGCCGATGGACAGGCTCCACGCGATCGTCGTCGACGGAGGCGACGTGCCGAACATCGTCCCGGAAAGAACCGAAATCAGCCTGTTGGCGCGGTCGAAGTACCCCGAGACGCTCAAGGACCTGGTCGCGCGAGTCGAGGACGTCCTGCGCGGGGCCGCCCTCATGACCGGGACGGGCTTGGAAATCGTCACCTCCGAGACCACGAACGAGATGCCAGTCCGCACAAACGGCCCGCTCACCCGCGCCTGGGTCAGGTCCCAGCGCGAACGCGGGCGCGACCCTCTGCCCGCCGGAGTCGTGACAGAAACGATCGCGGCCGGCACCGACTTCGGCAACGTGTCGGTTCGCATCCCCGGCATCCACCCGCTCATCAAGGTTGCCGATTCCGACGTCGCCCTCCACACGCGCGAGATGGCCGCGGCAGCCGGTTCCCCCTCGGGCGACGCCGCGGCGACGGACGGGGCCTACGGCCTCGCCTCGGTGGCCCTCGACTACCTTCACGACGCCGAATTCCGCGCCGCAGTGCGCCGCGACTTCGAGGAGGCCGGAGGCGTCATCGACGTCGAGCATTTCTGGGACGAATAAGGCCGCCCGGCGCCTTTGACGCTCAGCGCTTGCGAGCCGGGCCATTCGCTCGCTCGTCGCGCCCCGTCGCCTTCCCGACGTCGCGCATCCCACCGCGTGAATTCCGCAACTCGACTCGTGCGGCACATATCCGGCCCCAAGCTGCGGCGAGCGCATACAATCGGAGACTGAACGAGTCCCCGCGCGGTTTTCCAGGCCGCGCACCCCGGGCGCGGCGCCCACCGACCGAAAGGACAAGCAGGACAGCATGTCGAAGAAGAGCCGCCGAGCGGCGTCCAAGAGGCGGGCAGCGGCCCCGGCCGGGTCGGCCCAGCCCGCACAGTCGGCGCAGTCCGCACAGTCTCGGCCATCGATCGCGCCGAAGAAGCCCAGAGCGGCCGTGGCTTTCGTCGAGCGCCCATTCGAAGGCCTTTCCGCGGAGGCCGAGCTCGTCGCCATGCGCGAAATTCTGCCGTTGGCAACGCTCCCGGCAACCACAACGGAGGAGTACGGTTCGGCCGACGTCGTCCTGACGACGATCCTTCCCTCGATGGCGGGCGCGCTGCGCCGGGCCGACGGCGTGCTTTTGGTCGCCGCGCAGACGGTCATGAGCTCCGGGGACGCCTCGCGTGACATCGCCGCGCGGATCATCGACGGGATCGAGCTTCCCGACGGCCAGGCGCTCCAGGTTTCGGATCTACCCGAGCCCGGCCCTCGCCTCCAGGACGTCGTCGCGAGCTTCGGCGAACTCGAATTGCACGAGATTCCATCGTTCTGGATGACGGAAGAGGATGCCGCCAAACCGGAGAACAAGGAGGCGCTCGAGGATTCGCGATCCCAGCTTGTCCCGATGAGGGCCGTCGACGGCGTCCGCGGCGCATTCTGGTGCCGCATGAGCCGCGAGTTCGTCAGGTGGGTCAGGCCCGAGCCCCGCGACGCGGTTCTCGACGGGCTGGCAAGGCTTCGCGCGGCCGACGACTTCTCCTTCGACGATTCCCGTTTTGTCGGCGCTTTCAGGGCGTTAGGGCTCATCATCCCGGTGTGGGAACTGCCAAAAGGTGCCGAGGCCGACGAACTCGCCGCCCCGATGGCCGAATTCGCACCGAAACTCGACGCTGCCATCGCAGCGTCGGATCCGCTCACACCCGAAGAGAAACGCGCGCGGGCGGGTATCGTTTCCCGTCAAGTGACGCTGCGATGAACATCCGACCGTCGAAGCACTTGTATCTCAACATTGAAGGCTAGGCTAGAAGTGTGACAACCTCCGAGCAGCGCGTAGCAGTAGTCATACCGGCTAAGGACGAGCAAGACAGGATCGCCGCGACGATCCGTGCCGCCCGCGCCATCCCGCACGTCGACCTGGTCGTCGTGGTCGACGACGGCTCCGAGGACGACACCCAGAAGGCCGCCCGCGACGCCGGAGCGACCGTCGTGCGCCATTCGATCAACCGCGGCAAGGCCTCCGCAATGGAGACCGGGGCGCAGGTGGCGGCCATGCGCGACACGGAGGGCCGCCCACCGCGCCTTTTGCTCTTTCTCGACGCCGACCTCGGCGACACCGCCGTCGAGGCCTCGCCGCTGGTTGCGCCTGTGCTCGAAGGCAAAGCCGATTTCACCGTCGCCGCGCTGCCTCCTCAGGAAGGGGCGGGCGGCTTCGGCCTCGTCACCGGGGCCGCCTTCAAGGCAATCAAGCGGACAACGGGATGGGAGCCGCGCCAACCGATTTCCGGGCAGCGGTGCATGACGCGCGAGGCCTTCATGGCTGCGCTGCCGCTGGCGAGCGGCTGGGGCGTGGAAACCGGAATGACGATCGACCTGCTCGTGGCGGGGTTCACCGTCCAGGAAGTCGTCTGCGACCTCAAACATCGCGCGTCGGGCAACAACTTCGCCGGTCAGCTGCACCGGGCCGACCAGTACAAGGGCGTGGCCAAGGCCGTGCTGGCGCGGCGCCTGCGCCGAATCCACGTGCCGCACGGCAAGAGGAACTCTGCCTCCAAGCCCTACGAGCCGTACAACGCCTACAAAGGCTGACGGCGCGGCAGCCGAGAGGGCGCTTTTCCCTTCGCGGCGGGCTGCGTTTCCTTCGGGCGGCGGCCGTCCGCAGCGGCCTTGCCCTCGGCTTGACGGCGGCCGTCCGCAACGGGCTGCATTTCACTCTCCACAATCGGCAACTTGAAGCGCGCGACGGCGGGCACCCCGGAAGAGCCGTATCGCTCCTCCGGAATGCCCGCCGTTTTCGACGCCCGGCGGCTGGCGCGCAAAGCACGGCCAGCCCGGCAAGCCTCGCTTCGACGACCCGTTCGCACCGCGCCGTCGGCGCCTACGCGGTTCCGCGCCGACGCCTACTTGGTTCCGTTGACGACCTTGGACACCTCCCTTTGCTGGGAGGTCGCGTTCTCTTGCTGGCGGCGCTGGGTTTCGGCCCGGACGTTCTCATCGGTCTCAGGCAGCCCCTGTTGACGCAGATACTTATGGATCTCTTTCTGCGTGTCTGCATCCTGGTAATTGGTGCTGTCAAAGTAATTGACGTGGTCTTGGTAGCCCTCGTAACCAGCGCCCGCGATGGGCCCGAGGATTCCCGTGACCAAACCCGTGCCGGGGTCGATCCCGTGGTTCCCTTCGATGTGTTGAATGCCGGGCACTTCCGTGGGATCGCTGAGCTGCGTCATGTCGGAACCGGGAGCCATGCCCATCGGTCCCTTGTTCGGCACTGCGCCGATGATGTCCTGGTCGTTCTTCATGACGTAGACGCTGTCCGACGGCACGTTGAAATCGGAGACGTCCTTGGCCGGGACTCCCGGCGGCCCGTAGAAGACTCCGGCATCGACGACGCCGTCACGCACCTGCGTCAGGGCGTATCCCAGGGTCGTCGAACCGTAGGAGTGGCCTAGGGCGGTGATTCTCGGATCGCCGCCCTCTCCGCTGCCCTGCCGCGAATCGTGCAGCCCCTCGAGGAAGTGGGACAAGTCCGCTCCTCCGGCGGCTGCGCGCTCGGTTTCGGACACGGTGAAGAGGCCGTTCGAGCCCGCTCCCGCCTGCGGAGGATCGTATCCGAACCACATGACCGAGGCCGTGTTTCCTCCGGCCGTGCCGGCCACATTGGCCATTTCGGCGGTGTACCCGACGACGTTGTTGTCCACGCTCGTCGTCAACCCGCCCACGTGAACCGCAACGTTGTCTGCCTTATCGACGTCGCCTACCGTCACAGCCGCATGGAGCTGGTCTTGATTCTCGCCGGGTTCGACGGGGTCGTAAAGAAGGAGCTGCGACGTGCCGTTGTATTGGGCGCCCTGCTTAAGAGCAGTCTTGAGCTTGTCGAGTTCCGCCTGCCTGTCGAGTTCGCTCTTCGCACGGTTGTATTCATCGGCGCTGCAGGGCGCAGGCACCCCTATTGCGGCAGAGGCCTTCCACTTTTCATAGTCGGCGACTTTCTTCTCGTTGGACTCTTTCCTGCTGTTCAGATCCTCGTAATCCCTGTCCAACCGATGGCGATTGGCCCTGTCTCGAGCCCAGGCATCGACGCCGTCGAGGTTGCCGATGCGATCCGGTTCTTCGTCGGCGAGCCTTTCCTGCTCCTCGCGGCTCAGCGAGTCCCACCATTCGGCCACGGCACGGGTGTCGCTGGTGTCCTGAGGCATGGGAAGGGGCCCGTCCACGGTGTGCTTGAGGGAGCCTTCGGGCTTGACCTTGCCTTCTTCGATGTCGCTGAGAGCTTGCGAGTACGCCTCGTCTATCTCGTTGGCTTTCTTGACGGCCTCATCGACGCGGTCTGCACACTCGTCGACCGCCTTTTGCCTGGCGGCTTTGTTCATCTCGTAGGAAGTCCCCGCCGAAATGAGGGTGCCCGCTCCCGGAAGCGCGTAGCTCAACGGGTTCATTGCAGTGCTGAGAGCCACGTCGCCCCAATCGGTTCCGCTCGTGTCTTCCACGGTGCCGTCCGAGTAGATGGTCAAACCGGAGCCCTCGGCGTGCGCCTTCGCGTCTCTCACGAGGCCCTGCACGGCGCCCATGCCCTGCTGCATCGTGGACGTCGCGGTTTTCATCGCCCGCAGATTCACGATGAACTGGGCGACGTCCTGGTCGATCTCTTCGACCCTCTTGTCCGCCGCTTTGCGGGCGTCGCCCTGCCAGCTCGTCGACTTGTTGAGCTCGAGAATCTCGCGCCCCCAGTCTTCCGCCTCCTTCTCTCGAATGCACAGTTGTTGATACTCGGTTTCGAGGGTCGACTCTTCCCAGTCGGTGATGTCGCTCCATTTCATGGAGAAAGTCCTTTCTTAGCGCCGAAACGTCGGCAATTGAGCTCTGATGCGCTGTCGGTTTGCGCACTTCACGATTGCGTGATTCGAGCCTCACGCGGTCGCGGCCGACGACGAACCGCCGGAGCCGTGCACGCGGGGCATAGGAGCCGGAACGTCCGAACCCTGCGTGCTGGGAAGCGGAACGGCGTTGCCCGGATTCTCGACGTGCGGCATGGGAGACGGAGCAAAAGAGCCGCCGTCGGCGCCGACGCCGGGAATCCGCGGGCCGTAGTCCGCCCCTCCCCCGCGGGTGAAGACCGGCGGGTCGGAAGGCTCGATTCGCGGCATTGGGGCCGGATTTCCCGATGTTTCGACGTGGGGCATCGCGACGGGGTCGCCGGAAGGCGCCGCGTGCGGCATCGGCGTCGGGGTAAACGAACCGGAGGAGTTTGTCGCCGAATGGACGCTTCCGTGGGACGTGAAGACGGGGTTGCCCGAGCCTTCCGATGTGGGCATGGGAACCGGATTCCCCGTACCTCCTGCATTCGGCATGGGCGCGGGATCGCCCGGAGTCTCAACCTGCGGCATGGGCGCCGGGCCCAAGGAGCCTCCGTGAGAGCTCCCGCTGCCGGAAAGCTGGGACCCGTAGCTGTGCCCCTGCTCGACGGAAGGGAGGATCTTTCCATCTTGGCTTTCGACGTGCGGCATCGGCGCGGCGTTTCCGGAGGTCTCCGCGTGCGGCATGGGCGCGGGATCGCCCGAGCCTTCGACGCGGGGCATGGGCGCGGGGTGAGATCCTCCCGCATGAGACGAGAAGGAATCGGAATCGCCGCTCATCAAACTGTGGATACCGCTCAGAGCGCCCGTCGAGTTATGCCCGCCGTGCGAGCCGACGATCTGGCCGCTCTCAGTCGAACCGTACGAGTGGCCGCCTACAACCGAGCCGCCACCGGCTCCGTCCAGCAGCGAACTCATGCCGCTGGCGCCGGGGGAGCCGAAAAGCTGGCCGGCGCCGCCGTTGGCGGAGCCGTACGAGTGGCCGCCCCCGGCTGAGCCGCCAGACGCGCCATCGGCCGATCCGTACGAGTGCCCGCCGCCAGCTGAGCCGCCAGACGCGCCGCCGGCCGATCCGTACGAGTGTCCGCCGCCAATTGCAGCGCCGCTCCCGCCTGCGGCGCCGCCGTCTACGGCGCCGGCTCCTGCTCCGGCGCCTATCCCCTCGGCTAAGCCGCCGGCGTCCCCAGGGGGAATCATGCCCCGATACATCCCCGCCTCGTCCTGATCGGTTTGCTCGATCGTCCTCATGGTCGCCACGACATCGTCTGAGTAGTCGCTCAGCTGATGCTCGATGTCTTTGAGCTCGTTCGAAAGGTGCTCGGACGTCGTCTTGACGGTCGATGCCGCCTTGCCTCCTGAAATCTTCCCCGAGATGCTGCCGGCTGTATTTTCCGTCCGCATTCGCTGGCTTTTGGCGGCGCAGTCCTGTGCGTTGCCAGCCTCAGTCGCCAGCTCCTTCGGATCCGCAGACAGCGTGTCCGCCCCACCTGGTCCCATGCGCGAAACTCCCTTCAAGTTCTTAGACGTTCGATACGACGTCGCCATTCGGACAGGCACGGCTGGCCGGATTCCTCGCACGACGCCGCTCTTAAGCGGTCCAAAGTAGCTTAAAGGATTGCTCGGCCAGAAGAAAACCATATCTCCTCCAATAAGCGCGATTCGCGCGCCGAAGGAGGAGAAGAAGCCGACTTTTCCTTGAAATGGCAGGAGTTTCGACGCCGCGCACGTCTGTTCACATCCGAAGGGAGCTGCGGCATTCCGAGGCAAATCGATCGTGCGGCCTTACACGGCGAAAAGGCCGCAGGCAGATCTGCAAGTTCGCGACAGGTGCTTCGAGATTGGGGGCGAAGTCCCGACAACACCGACCAAAAGGACAAAGGAAAGGCGCTGCGCTATGAAGGGCACGACGCCACGCGGAATGATATGCACTCTTTGTGGCGAGCAACATACGCTGCAGAGCTCCATGAAGGACTCGAATACATTAGAATAATATACCTGGCTTTTCAACATCGACCCAGCGGTATGCGTTTAATCGAGGTCCTTCCCGCCGCAAAGATCGATCCGCGCACCCGCCCCCGCGCATGCCGTGCTCGGGGCCTAACTGGCCGTGCCTTCCTCGTTTACCGCGGCGTCGCGGTCCGCCCCGCTTCTTGAGCAGCGGATTCCTGAGTAACGCTCGCCTCTTCCTGCGCAGCGGCCGCGCCTTCCTGCACGGCGGCGTCCCCTTGACCGGCAGTCGCCCCTTCCCCGCGGCGCAGAGTGGCGACGAACCACAGCGGAGCCGCGACGATCAGCCCGACGGCAGGCATCGTGACGCCCGAGTCGTTGAGCAGCGCAGCGACGACGAGCGCCGAGACGAGCGAAACCACCGACCGCCTCACAATTTCGTCCTCGATCCGGAACCTTGCGAAGCGTCCGCGCTTGGCCAGCAGCCAAGCGACTGCGCAGATCGCCGCGACGATCGCCAGGGCGACGGGGATGAAGAGCGCATTTCCGCCGAATATCTGGGTGACTTTGCGCCAGACGATGGCGAGGCCGCCGCCGTCGAAGAAGGACCCCACGAACTTGCCGAGGTGAGAGCGCTTGGGGGCCGGCTGAAGGTAGTCGAAGAGGGCGAACACGAAAGAAACGGCGACGGCGGAGGCCAGAACGGCGCCGAAGCGAAGCCAGGTGAGGCGCTTTCCGGCGACCATCGTGGCGAGGACGCCGAGGCCGACGACGATGACCGGCGGCCCGCCGAAGTCTGCGCCGAACTTCGCCGAACCGTCGAGGAGCACGGCGAGCGCGCCCGCGCCCAGGATGACCGCGACGGACTTTTTGCGCGCCGCCCGCGAAGAATGCCAGGCGAGCACCAGCACGAGCCCGGCGACGAACATGGCGACGGCGTTGTTCGAGAAGCCGTAGAAACGCCAGCCGACGAGCGGCTGCATGCCCAGAAGGGCGGCCAGCTGGAGGGGGTATCCGTGCCATATGCCGTCAAGGAGCACGTCGAGGGCCAAGGTTGCGACGGTGACGCCGCCTATGACGGCGAACGGGGCGAAGGGCGACTTCCCGTGCAAAGCGATGAGAGCGAGAACGGCCGCAATGAGCACAACCCCCATGAGCAGGCTCACGAGGGGATTCGACATCCTCCACCAGGGGATGAGGTTGACGAGCAGCGTCGAGACGGGAAGCGCGGCCGTAAGGGCGCTCAATTGCAGGAAGAAGCGCTCATTGGTCTCGGTCCACCTGTACGAGTTCCGCCTGGCCCACATGAGGAGGATCGCCGCGGACAGCGCGGCGAGCAGGACGTAGAAGGAGCCGGAAAGCGAGCGGGTCACCTGCGCGCGGGTGTGTTCGGCGTCAAGCCGGGCGATGTTCGCCTCCCCGTCGGAGGCCTTGGCGGTCGTGATCGCCGAGCCTATGGCATTGCCACGGGCTTGCGGCCCTGCGCCGAGCCAACCGACCAGCGTGGGCATGATGTCCGTGACCTGGACGAGCCCCGGCTGCCGCGTCGAATCCGACGTCGCGAGCGCCGGCCCGCCCATGCGAGGCCCGGCGGCGGCGAAATAGCCCAAATGCGGCCGCGAGGACTCGGCGTCGGCGACGTTCGCCACGAGAACGGTGGCGTTGGGCGTCTTCTTGCGAATCTGCTTGACAAGCAGCCCGAATCGCGCGTCGATGTAGGAGATCTGCTGCCTCACCGCTTCGGGCGCCGCCCCCTCGGGCGTGAAGTACTCGCGCAGGCGCTGAGCGATTCCCGGGGCCTCGACGGGGTGGTTCTCGCTCAGTTCGCTGCCGGGATAGCGGACGGCGCCGAGGTCGATCATCGTGACGTCCGCGTCGGACCTGGCGTAGGCTCGCGCCGCGCCGCCGACGTCGCCGTCCTCCCCCGAAACCGGCAGCGGGGCGAGGGCGGCATAGCCGCCGACAAGGCGGCCGTTCGGCTTGGCGAGGGCGAGGGCCGCGCCCGGGCCGACGGCGAGGGCGCTGTGCCCTTGGAGAGCCTCGCCGAGCGCGCCGATCTTTGCCTTGTAACTGCTGGAGGAATTGGCCTCCTTCAGGCGGGCCCACCGGGCCGGGGCCTTGCCCGCAACGGTCGGCAGGCGGCAGCCGTCGTCGATCGTGCGCTGCCCGGCTCCAAGGGCCGTCCAGCCTTCAACCGGGCATGCGGTCTCGTGGACCGTGCGCACCACGATGTTCGAAACCGCCGCTTTCTCGCCGAATTCGTACAGGTGAGGGGCGGCCTTCCGGGTCACGTCCGTCCAGCTGACCCCCGAAAAACCGACGACGACGACGGGCCCCTTCCCGCCGCCCTCGGCCATGGGCTTTCCCGCACGGGCCGCTCCCCCCGTCCCCGCACGGGCTGGCGCGCACACCCCGGCGAGAACCGCGAGCAATGCCACTGCGACGAGGATCGTTTGGCGGGCAGAGCGAAGGACCATGAGACCAGCCTATCGGAAGGGGCGCAGGCGGCATGCACCGCGGCCAAGCGCGCGTGCCCCGCAAATCCCCGAAATCGCCCGGCGAATCCTGCGGTTTGCGCTCAGTCTCAGAGCGTGTTACAGAGCGGTGAAATCGCCCAAGCGTCGACGCCGTCGAGGCTGCCGAGCGAGAGTCCCGCGGATGCGTAAGAGCCATGCGGATGCGAGAACACCCTGCGGATGCGCTAGAGTCCTGCCAACGCGAAAACGCCCTGCGGATGCGAGAGAGCCTTGCCAATGCAAGAGCGCCCTGCGGATGCGTGAAATCGGGGAAGACCGCGTGCGGCGGTCCGCTGCCAGGCCAAGGCGTCGCCCACATTTCGGAGGGTTGGCCCGTCCGCGCGGAAACCGGCAGGTAAAGTGTGCGAGCGAGAAGAAGGCGCGCGAGCGAGAAGAAAGCGGGCGGAAGGAGACCAATGAGCGCGACAAAGCAGGCCCCCCTGCGTTTTTCGTTCCTGGGACCGGCGGGAACGTTCACGTACGCGGCGTTGAAACAGGTGGCCCCGCCCGATTCGATCGAGATTCCGGCGCTCGACGTTCCGATGGCGCTCAGGCTCGTGCGCTCGGGCGAGGCGGACTACGCCGTCGTCCCGATCGAAAACTCCGTCGAGGGCGGGGTCAACGCAACCCTCGACGCGCTGACGGACGGCTCCGCCCTGCAGATCAAGGCGGAGATGCTCGTGCCGATCGCGTTCTCGCTCGCGGTCAGGCCGGGCACGCGCCGCGAGGACATCCGCGCCATATCGACCCACTCGCACGCGTGGGCGCAATGCCGCGGATGGATTGCCGAGCGCCTCGGCCCGGTCGTCCACGTGCCGGCGACGTCGACCGCCGCCGGCGCGAAAACCCTCGCCGAATCGGACAGCCCCGGCTTCGAGGCGGCCCTGTGCCCGCCCGCCACCGTCAAGCTCATGGGCCTCGAGTCGCTCTCCGACGACGTCGCCGACAACCCCGGCGCCGTCACCCGGTTCATCATGGTGGGCCTTCCCGGGCCGCAGCCCGAAAGGACGGGCGCGGACAAAACCACTCTGCTGGTCCAGCTCCCGCACGATGAGGCCGGCGCTCTGCTGAGCATGCTCGAGCAGTTCAGCGCCCGCGGCATCAACCTCTCGCGAATCGAGTCGCGGCCGATCGGCGATTCGCTGGGCCGCTACGCCTTCTCGATCGACGCCGAGGGCCACCTGTGCGACGAGCGCATCCAGGCCGTTCTCATAGGCTTGCACCGCGTGTGCCCGCAGGTCGTCTTCCTCGGCTCCTACCCTTCGGCCAGCGGCGAGAGGATCAGGCCGCGCCCCGGAACGTCCGACGCCGACTTCCAGGCAGGGCGCGAATTCGTCGAGAGGCTGCTGGCCGGGCGGGCGTAAGAAGGCGCCTCCGGCGTAAGAAAGCGCCTCCGGCGTAAGAAGGCGCCTCCAAGCCTGCGCAGCCGCCTTTTAGCGGCCCGCAAAGGCAGGATTGCACGACCCAAACGAGGAACGGCGGCGAAGGCAAAGGCGGAGCCGCCGGAAGGCCGCGCGCTCACAGCACGTGGACGGTGAGCGCCAACGGGTCGATTTCGGCCATGACTTTCGTGGCGTATCCGAGGGCGTCGCCGTCGGCCTCGACCAACTCGGGCCGGTCGGCGGTGACCGTCGCCGAGCGCATGCGCCGCAGGTCGATTGTGCCCGCCGAGGGCAGAATCGTCCGGCGCACGCCGATTCCCTGCAGGCCCATCCGCCGCATGACGTCGCCCCAGCCGAAGATCCAGCCCTTGGTGTCCACAAGCACGAGGTCGAGCCAGCCGTCGTCGATGCGGGCGTCCGGCGCGAGCACGAAGCCCGCGGGAAGCCGCGCGCAATTGGCGAAGAGGATCGACCTGGCCTCGACCCGGAAGCTGTTCGAGCCGTCGCCGGCCACCACCATCGCGTTCACGCGCGAACGCCGCATGAATTTGAAGCCGGAGACGAGGTAGGCGCCCCAGCCCATGGCGTGCTTGAGCCCGTGGTCGGCGTCGTTCATGACATCGGCGTCGAAGCCCATTCCTGCGATCACCAGGAACGGCTCGCGCCCGGCGAAGGGCCGCGCATCCGGCCCCATGTCGGCGATCTGCGCAAGTTCACCCTCCGTCGGCTCCGGGGCTCCGATTCTGCCGACGTCGATCCGCTGCGGCCTTCCGGTCAAGGCCACCATGGCGAGGTTGCTCAGCGAGGAGCCGAGCGGCAGGTTGAGGTTGCGGGCCAGCAGATTTCCCGTTCCGAGCGGAAGGATGCCGAGCGGAACGTCGGTTCCGGCAAGCTGCCCGGCGACGGTGCGCACCGTCCCGTCCCCGCCCGCGGCAATCACCACGGCGGGCCCTTCCGCCAAGGCGGCGCGGGTTTGGCCCGCTCCCGGATCGTCGGGGGTTGTGCCGTACCAGCGGGTCGCGGAGTATCCGGCGTCGGCCGCGGCCTGTTCGACCACCGCCCTAAGGTCCCTCATGTCCCCGATCTTCGTGGGATTGACGACGACGGCCACTGTTCTCTTGCCCGTCTCAGCGGTTTTCTGCGGCAGGATCCCGGTCGCCGCCGCGTTGGCGTGGACGAGTCGGCTCCTCAGGGCTCCGATCGAGGCGCGATTGTGCAGCGAGAGGCCGAGAGCCGCGAGAGCCAGCGCGAGTATCAGCCACCAATGCCATGTCATGCTCCAAGGTTAATGCGATCGAAGAGTAGGAGGAGTCATCTGCGAGCACTGGGGGCAACGACGTAGAATTGTCCCCATGATCGACATCCGCTTTGTACGTGAGAATCCCGATGCGGTGCGCGAGTCCCAGCGCCGCCGCGGCAACGACGAGGCCTCGGTGGATGCGCTGCTGGCCGCCGACGAGGCCCGCAGGTCGGCCCTTCAGGCCTTCGAGACTGCCAGGGCCTCGCAGAAGGAGCTCTCGCGTTCGATCGGAAAGGCAAGCCCCGAGGAGCGCCCTGCCGTCCTCGCCGAAGCGAAGGAGCTGGCCGAGCGCGTCAAGGAGCTGGAAGCCGCGGCGAACGAAGCCGAACAGGAATATCTTCAGGCCAATGCCGCGATCCAGAACATCGTGCTGGAGGGCGTTCCGGCCGGCGGCGAGGAGGATTACGAGGTCCTCAAGCACGTGGGCGAGCCTCGCGGCTTCGACTTCGAGCCGAAGGACCACCTCGACGTCGCCGAGGCGCTCGACGCGATCGACATGGCGCGCGGCACGAAGGTTTCCGGCTCGCGCTTCTACTACCTCAAGGGCGTGGGCGCGCGGCTCGAGCTCGCGCTGCTGACGATGGCCGTCGATCAGGCGGAGGCCGCCGGCTTCACGATGATGACCACGCCGACCCTCGTCAACCCCGACATCATGGCCGGAACCGGCTTCCTGGGCGCGCACTCGGACGAGATCTACTATCTTCCCGCGGACGACCAGTACTTGGTCGGCACCTCTGAGGTGGCCCTGGCCGGATACCACAAGGACGAGATCGTCGACCTTTCGAACGGCCCGCTGCGCTACGCCGGGTGGTCCTCCTGCTATCGCCGCGAGGCCGGCTCCTACGGCAAGGACACGCGCGGGATCATTCGCGTCCACCAGTTCAACAAGGTGGAGATGTTCTCTTACTGCCGCGTCGAGGAGGCCGAGGAGGAGCACCGTCGCTTCCTCGCGTGGGAGGAGGAGATGCTTGCGAAGGTCGAATTGCCCTACCGCGTCATCAACACCGCCGCCGGCGACCTGGGCTCCTCGGCCGCGCAGAAGTTCGACTGCGAGGCCTGGCTCCCCACTCAGAACCGCTTTATGGAGGTCACGTCGACGTCGAATTGCACCACCTTCCAGGCGCGGCGGCTCGGCATCCGGGAGCGGTTCGACGGCGAGACCCGCACGGCGGCCACGCTGAACGGGACCCTCGCGACCACTCGTTGGCTGGTCGCCCTGTTCGAAAACCATCAGCGCCCCGACGGCTCGCTGTACATCCCCGAGGCGCTGCGGCCATACCTTGGCGGGCGCGAGAGCTTCGAGCCCGTTGCCTGACGAGCGCTTAGGTTCCGAAGGCGGCTCTGTTCCCGAGGGCCCTTCCCCCGTTTCTGAGGCTTCGCGCAAACCCACGACTCCGAAGCCTTTGGCCGAGAGTTTCGCAAAACCGCGTGCCGCTGCAGCCATGAAGTCTCTGGCCGAGGCGGTCGAGGAGTCCGGCCTGCCCGGGGCCGGGCCGGATCTGTTTGTGGCCCTTGACATCGACGGCACGGTTCTTCGGCACAACAACACGCTTTCGCCGCGGGTGGGCGAGGCGATCGCCGCGCATATGAGGGCGGGGACGCGGATTTGCCTGGCCACCGGCAGGGGCATCTACGGCACTCGCGAGGCTTTGGACAAGGTCGGCATTGCCGACGGGCTGGCCGTGTGTTCGAACGGCGCGATCACGCTGGATTTGGCGCGGGATGAGGCGTTCAACGTCCATACTTTCGATCCCTCGCGGCAGGTCGCGGCTTTGCACGCCGAGCTTCCCGAGGCGTTGTACGCGGTGGAGTCGCTCGACGAGCCGCGGCGCTTGACCGCGCATTTCCCGGACGGCGAGCTGACGGGGCCGTCCGTCGTCGTGCCGATCGATGAACTGGCGGTCCCCGACGCTACCCGCTTGACGGTTCGCTACCCGGGCATGGGCGCGGGCGAGCTCATGGACGCGGTGCACGCGGCGGGTTTGCGCGGCGTCGAGTACGCGATCGGCTGGACGGCCTGGCTTGACGTCTCCCCCGAGGGCGTCTCGAAGGCTGCCGCGTTGGAGGACGTCAGGCAGAGCTGCGGCGCCGCGCCATCTTCCACGCTTGCGGTAGGCGACGGCGGCAACGACGTCGAGATGCTCGGCTGGGCGGGCCTCGGCGTGGCAATGGGCGATGCCGGCCCGTCGGTCAAGCAGGCCGCCGACGCCGTCACCACAGGCGTCGACGCCGACGGCCTCGCCCTCGTCCTTGAACTGCTGCTGTAGAGACTCACCAGCATCCGGACTTTCATCCTGAAAGACTGAAAATAACGCCTTCCAAAACTACCGATTTAAAAGGCCATCGGACTCAAAACAATACTTACACTCCAACCATCAAGACAGATCCCATCGGTGGCCATGTCCCATCTTTATATCTGACCGTTTATCTTTCTTATCGGCTATGTCCCTTAGCTTTTGGTCGAATGCATTTCTATTGTCCTCATCCGCACTTTCGGTGAGTTTCCGCCCGGTTTCAATATTTGCTGCCCCATTCTCAACTTCCCAAGCGAGGTCACGAAGCAAATTTCCGAGTGTTTCGCGCATTTCCTCGAACCCCCCGCTAGGACCGTGGGCACCATAACCGCAATTTACATTTCGAATAACAACATTTGACATCGAAACAGACATTATCTTATCTGCGCAGGTTCTCAGGTGACCAGAGATTGTAGGAAGACGATTCGTGCTCAAACGCTTTAAAGTTGCGTCATCTACCTTTGTAAATTCCGACGAATCAGTTACGGGTTCAAATTGTAAATCGTAAGAGCTCTTCCCCCCTCCCGACATCTCATCAAGTTTACTATTAATGGACTTTTCAATAGCTGACTCCGCTCTTCGCATCTTTTCACTTACTGATTTCAAGGACGATTCCACAAACTTGAGCACATCGTCATAATCGCCAGCTTTCGCCCCTTGTCCGTCTCCTTCGATATCGACTTCCATGGAATCGTTCAGTTCAATGGTTGCAATCGCCGTCTCGGTTGCAGCTGACGTGACGCTTCCCGGGTCGGGATGCTCCTGTCCGGCTGCTGTGGCCATTTTAGCTACAGCATCCACAAGTTTCAAAGTTGCAATCAGAGACGGCGGATTGCCACCACTAGCAAGCGTTTCGCACGCGCTGCGGGCGTCATCAATCACTTTACTCACCGACTTTCTCACTTCTTTAAATATTGCAGCCTCAGCATTCAAAGAAGAGTTCCAGTAAATCGCAGCATCCCTCAGATTGTTTGTAACACCTCTCAAGTTGTCGTAAAAGTTAAGTTTAATGGAATCGGCAAAATTACCTTTCATCGTATTGCAATCAGTTTTCACTCCGTCAAATGCCTCGACAAGCCCCGGCGTCTCTGGGGAGGTAGTTTCCTCAGAGTCCCCGTCCGTTCCCCCCTTATCGACGATTTTTCTATACTTTACACTTCCTGTAGATATCTCAGATATAGCCTGCCAACCTGCATCGGCTTCCGCTTGTATAGACCAATGTGTTGGGAAACTTGGCTTCCATGGCGCAATTGCGTCGTGGATCCTAGTCCGAATATGCTCAAACGCATCACCATAGCTTTTATCATTCCAAGCACCGAACACCTTTTTTCCGATATCCCAATTGGAGCAGCTCCAGTCTCCTCCACCTTCACCGTCGGAGCCGGGACGAGTAACTCGCGGCGGATGATCTAGTACGTCAAAAATGCTGGGCATTTCAGTGATGTTATTCATCGAGGGTTCGTAATGATCACCTTTCCGTTCCCAGGAATAATAGTACATGTATGCATCGATCGCGGCGAGCTTTAGAGCCGCAATTTTTTCATCAATATTGACGAAGTCGTCTGGGGTGGACGTAGAATTCACCATGGCGTTAAACACTCCTTGTGGCGTAGTTAGTGCGTACAGCTTCATTCTACTTTATATTTTTAACCAAGTCAAGGATGTCGGCCTTGGGCAACCGCCCAACGCAGAGATGCTCGACATGCCTTTACTGCTTATAGGCATTGTGATGGAAAGTACCACATTTAGCAATCAAGACAGTTAAGCTAAAAATAGGGAAACATACCACACTTCACACTAGTTTCGGATTTAAAGGCAATGTATTCAAGGCGCAAGGTTCTAAGTCTACTGCATCTTCACTTTATGCGCGATCCACGTTATGCGCAATCTGAGTGGCATAAATGTAGTGACGGCCATGGCAATTCGAAGGTGAATTTGCGCGGGCCAGGCGCATACTCACGGTAGACGCTTTTCCCCGTTTCGGCGTCGGCCGTCTAAACTAACGGAATGACCAATACGCCGAGCATCGTCCAGACCGCGCAGCCCTTCCTGCTGGCGGTCTGTCGAATGCCCGGCGCCATCGCGGACGACGAGCTTGAAACCATCATCGACTGGGGCCGCCTCGACCCGAACAGCGGCATCGAGACGATCTCCCTCGTCGACGAAGACGCCGTCGACCCCGCGAGTCTCGATCTGTCGCGGTATTCCGGAGTGATCATCACCGGTTCCCCCTTCGGGTTCGGGCAAGACGAGAACCGCAAGAGCCGCGAACACCAGGTAATGGAACACCGCATCCTTGCGCTCAGCAAACGTCTCGTGGAAGAGGACGTCCCGACCCTCGGGATCTGTTTCGGCCTCCAGGCGATCGTCAAAGCGCTCGGCGGCGAGCTCGTCGAGGGATACGGCGAGGACCTTCAGGCCCCGCGCATGACCCTCACGCCGGAGGCCGCCGGCGACCCTCTGACCGCCGACATGCCGCAGGTCTTTTACGGGTACACGGGCCACGCAGAGGCGGTGGGCGACGTGCCGGGCGACGGCGTCGTGCTCGCCACGGGCGACTATTGTCGCGTCCAAATGGTGCGCTGGGGCGAGAACGTCTACGGGACCCAGTTCCATCCCGAGATCACCCGCGAAGGGATGCGCATCCGCATCAACACCTACGGCGACACCTACTACCCGGCGGATGAGAGAGCGGCGGTCATCGCCCGTTGCGACGCCGCCGAGGTTGCCGAATCCAACCGATTGATCACGAAGTTCGTAGCCAGATACAGTTCGTAGCCAGATACAGGCGGTGATCGCATGTCCATTGCTTTTCGCGACTCCGAGCGCTCGACGGTCGGGCTCGAATGGGAAGTCCAGATCGTCGATCCGAAAACGTTGAAACTGGGCCACAACGCCAAGTGGATCCTGGCGGAGGTTCGCCGCCGGGGATGCAGTCTCGTCAAAGGCGAGATGCACCAGAATATGCTCGAGTTCGTCTCCCGCAAGCGTGTGAGCGTGGCCGAATGCGCGGCCGACATGGAGGAGGCGATCGACGCCGCGTTGCCCTATGCCGAGGAGCTCGGCGTCGGGTTTTCCGGCGGAGGCTCGCACCCCTTCGCTCACCCGAGCGACCAGCCGGTCTCCGAGACGGCACGCTACAGGGAGCTTGTGGAACGCACTCGCTACTGGGGGCGGCAGATGGTGATCTTTGGCACGCATGTGCACGTCGGCGTCGAGGACCGCCGGAAGGTCGCCCCCATCCACAACTTTCTCAGTGCCAAAATCGGCCATCTGCTGGGAATATCGGCGGCCTCCCCCTACTGGGACGACGTCGACACCGGATACGCCGACAACCGGGCGATGATGTTCCAGCAGCTGCCGACGGCCGGCCTGCCGATGCACCTGAACTCGTGGGGCGACCTTGAAAGGATCGCCGGGGACCTCGTCGACGTCGGCGCCATTCGCGAATACAACGAAATCCGCTGGGACGTCCGGCCCTCCCCCGGCTTCGGCACGATCGAGGTGCGCGCTTGCGACTCCGCCACGAACCTCGCGGAAATCCGCGCCATAGCGGCCTTCGTTCACGCCCTGGTCGAGACGGCTTCGCGCGAGCTCGACGCCGGGCGCCCGCTTCTCTCCCTGCCCTTCCACCTCCTCGAAACCAACAAGTGGAGGGGCGCCCGCTACGGGGCGCACGCCGAGCTCGTCGAGTCCGCCGACGGCGAATGCGCGCCGCTCGCCGAGACCCTTCCCGACCTGCTCGCGTGGATCGAGCCCGCAGCCGAGTTCCTCGGCTGCGCGGAGGACCTGGCCGCGGTGCCCGAACTGATCGCCTCGCCCGCAGCGGACAGGCTGCGTGCGGCCGCGGGGCCCGACGGCGACCTCAAGGCCGTCGCGGCCCACGCCCTTGCTGAATTCAACGCCGGCCGCCCGATACAGCCGGACCCGATCGGGGCGGACCCGACCGCGGAGAACCCGTGAAGCGCAGCTGAAGCGAAAGGCATGTGAAGAGCAGACTCAATCGGGTTGGACCTTTAACGGACCAGGCTCGAACGGACCGGACTCAATCGGGCAGGGCCTCAATCGAGCCAAGCGCGGCTGAACCAAACCCGATCGAGCCAAAGGGGCCGTGAAGAGCGGCCGGCGCGAAAGGCCAGAAGGCGGTTGCAACCATGAGGCACGCCAAACGGCGAATTGCACGCCGCTTCGGCCAACCATACGGCGCTTTGCGGACCGCTTTGGTCGGTCCTCCGCAGCGGCCGGCCATCCGCAACGGTCGGCAGGCCCGTCGGCTGCATTCCCGATGCGCCGCCGGGGCTCGCGCGCCTATCTTCGCAATGAGCCGCGCAAACCGACCGCTCGGCGATAGGATAGTTCCGACGGCGAAAGGAATTCTATGGCAGCGCATGCGCGGCGCTTCGGTGCCTGGGCGGTTCTCTTCCTGTTTGCGCTGACCGTATTCGCCGTCGCCCCCCGCTCTGCCCAGGCTGCAAAGGGCGCAAACGCCGCTGGTGCATCCTCACGTCAGCTGGCGCAAAAGCAGGCGGAGAGAGAGCGCTCTGCGGGAGCGGCAAACGGCGCGCCGTCGGCCAATCGAGCCGCAGCGGGTTCGCGCGGCGCCGCGCCGGCTTCCGGGGCACAAGCCGCGGCGAAGGGTGGCAAGCGCCGCACCGTCGTCGTCGTAACCGGCGGCGTGCGCTGGGATCAACTCGACCACGCCAGGGCCCCCAACCTGGCCCAGCTCGGGGCGTCGGGCGCGATGGCCAACCTCGTCCCGCTCGCAACTCGCGGGGCCCCCTGCCCCGTCGACACCTGGCTCGCGTTCTCCGCCGGACGCCAGATCTCCGAACGCGCGATATCCACCACCCCCACGTGCGCCCAGCCGCCCGTGGCCGCCGGCGACGTCCTCCCCAACTGGGACCGTTACACGCGTGCGCTCGCGGCCACCGACCCGAAGGCCAGGCTCGGCCGCTTCGCCGAGTCCCTCCACAAAGCGGGAGTCACCACGCACAGCATCGGCGACGGCGGCGCCTACGTGCTGGCAAACGGCTCGGGAGACGTTCCCGCCAACCACACGCCGAACCCGCTCACCGTCAAAGAGCTCGGCGAAGAAACGGCCAGGAGCGCGGCCAAGTACGACCTCACGATCGTCGACGCCGACGCCGAAAGCTACGCCTCGGACCAGGAACGCGACGCGGCGCGCCAGCTCTTCCAAGAGCAGCGCAAGGAGCTGGAGAACGACCAACAGCCCACCCCGACGCCGACGGACGGCATCGGCCCGGAGAACCCCACGCCGCCCGACACCGTGGACGGCTCCACCCTCCAGCCCGACCGCCGGGCCTTTTCGGCCATCAACACGCTGCGGGTCGAGTCGATCCTCGAACGGGTGCCGGCGGGAACGCGGGTCGTCATCATGTCCGCCGTGGACATCGACACATACTCCTACATGCAGCTGTTCGTCATGGCCGACGTCTCCACGAAGGGCCGGATCATCCCCGTCGGGTTGGCCGGCAGCGACTCGGTTCGCCACGAGGGGCTCATCCAGATGCTCGACGTCGTGCCCACGCTGTTCGAATGGGCCGGCGCGGACCGCACGGGAATCGCCGGATCCCCCATATCGGTGGCGAGAACCGCCGACGCCTGCGAGCAATCCCAGCCCTGCTACACGAACCGCGTGGACGAGCTCGCGGACCAATCCCTCCACGCGAACAAGATGCGCACCTTCCGGGGCGAATTCATCCAATACATGACCTGGGCCGCCATCGGATACTTCCTCTTGTCGCTCTTCTTCTTCGCGCGGCGCTTCTACGCCTCCACCCTGGGGCGAAGGCGCGCCTACGCCAAGCTGTGGCAGTGGCTGGGGCTGACTCTCTCGGCGCTGCCGCTGGCGAGCCTCGTCGCCAACTACTTCGGCTGGTGGTCCGCTTCCAGGCCGTACGTCGCCCTTTTCGGCGGCAGCTGGATCGGGGCGGCCGCCGTCGCCGCCGCCGTCCTCCCCCTCGCGCGGCTGCATTCGCTCGCGCCGCTGACGGTCGTCTCCTGCTCGACGGCGGCGCTCGTGGCGATCGACGCCGCGACCGGATCCGAGCTCATGGCCGACTCCCCCGTCGGATTCAACCTCCTGACCGCCGCCCGGTTCTACGGCATAGGCAACGAAGCGTATGCCCTCCTCGCATCCGGGGCCCTCATCGGGCTGGCCTTCCTGGGCGTGTGGCTGCGAAGGTGGGGCAGGTTCGCAGCGGGCGGCGTCGTTCTCTTCATCGGCCTCGCGATCGGCGCGATCGACGCCCTGCCCTCCATGGGCGCCGATTTCGGCGGCGTCCTTTCCTTCGTCCCCGCGCTCGGCCTCCTCGTCCTGATGGTCGCCAAGCTGCGGCTGTCGTGGCGACGGCTCCTTGTGGTCGGAACGGTGACGATGGGCGCCGCCGTCGCGATCGCCGTCGTCGATTGGATGCGCCCGGCCGAGGCGCGCACCCACCTTGGACGATTCGTCCAGTCGGTGGTCGACGGGGACCTGCTCGCCGTCGTCGGCCGCAAACTCAGCACGAACATTCGGCTGCTCTCAGCGTCGACGCACCGGTGGGTGGTGCTGGCCGCGCTGCTTCTCTTCTTCCTTTGCCTCATTCACCTCGTGCGCGTCCCTAAGAATCCCGACGGCGCAGGCGGCGCCCTCCCACGCGCAGGCGGCGCCCTCTCCCGCGTAAGCGACGCTCCCTCTCGCGCGGGCGGCGTTTCCTCTCCTGCAGGCGACGCCCTCTCAAGCGCAACGGACCGCGCAGAAGCGGACGCAGGCGCGGCCGTCAGGGTAGAAACCGCCGTCGCGGCCCAGCCCGTATGGACCGGAACAGCGCAAGAGGGAGGCCGCACAGAGCGCACGGAAACGGGCGCATTGGGAGAAGAGGCATTGGGAGAGGACGCCATCGAAGGAAGGTCGAAGTTACGGCGCGCGATCGCGTGGTGCCACATGTGGGCGGAGCTTGTCTGGCTTCGCCTGCGGGAATGGGCACGGCGGACGAGGATCCGGGCGGAGGAGAGCTGGTCTCTCCGGCCGCTGGAGGGCCGGACGTTTGAAGGTCTTCGCCTTGGCCTCATCTCGTTGGGCGTGTGCATGGCGCTCGCTTTCGGGCTCAACGACTCCGGCATCGTCCTGCCAGGCATGGCGGCGATACTCGTCATACCCGGCATCGCCGTCGCCGCGGTCAAGGACCGGGAAGGCGGAAGACGCGAAGTCGGAGGAAACGAACCGACCGAAGCGTGACAGTCACTGGCACTCCCCTATCGTCGCATGTCCGACGTCGTCAATGGGGAGGAGGATCCGCTCCCTGTGCGCGTTCGGAAGGTATGCGCTAGAATCGACGTGCCTATCAAACAATGGAAGGTTGACAGAGCGGCCGAATGTGACGGTCTTGAAAACCGTTGTGCGGCGACCCCGCACCAAGGGTTCGAATCCCTTACCTTCCGCGGACAAAGGGACATTCACGCAACCGAGGGAGAGACATGAACTACCAACTGCGAGCGGTCACCATTCGAACCAACAACTCCCTGGAGGGCATGACGCAGATAGGCAATCTGTGGACGGACATCATGAATGGCAAGTTCAATCTGGACCTCCCCCCGAATGGGACGATCATCTCCCGTTACTCCAATTATGAAAGCGACGAATCCGGCAACTACGACCTGAGCGTCATGGCCGTGAAGAAGGATTTCGTCGAACAGCTGGAGGCCGAAGCGAAGAAGGGGCGTTTCCGCGTCTACCGCGGGGAGACCGACGACGGCGACGTCGCAGCCGCCACCGAGCTCGCCTGGCAGCGGGTGTGGAACGACACGCAATCCGGCGAGCTCAAGCGCGCATTCACCGTGGATTACGAGCTGAGCGAGATCGAGAGCGGGAAGACCACCTGCACCGTCTACATCGCGCTGCCTTAAGAGACCTTTTCCCGCCTCCCCGCACCGGCCTTGACGGCGTCTGTCTACGCCCGCTTTTTGCCGCGTTTGACCCAGTACATTGCGTAGCCGAGAAGCACGAATAGGACCAGCATCACCACACAGTAGAGGGTTACGGCACCCCAGCCAATCTGGCGTCCGTTAAGGAAAAAGTACGGGAAGGGGCTGTCTTCGTTCTCGGGAATTGGGACGTTGAAAACGATCCCCCGAACCAAGGCGTAGAAGAGGTAGGCAAGGGGAAGGGCCGGCCACAGCAGGGGCTCGGTCCGGCGGTAAGAGCCGCGCGGGTCGAAGAACAGCCAGTCTGCGGCCACGAGGATCGGGACGATGAAGTGGACCGTCAAATTGTCGTAGGCCAGCACCTCGGAAGGGTCGGTCTTCGGCAACAGCAGAATTCCGAAGGTGAAGAAGGTCATGAGAATGGCGGTGGTCACCGCCGCCTTCACGCGAAGGTACCCCTTCGACCTGAGGACCCCTGTGCAGTTGACTGCAAGCAAAACCAAATGCAGGCCAAAGAAAAGCACCACCAAAGAATTCGATATCATCGTGTAATAGGTAAACTGAAACCATTTGAACGGATACATCTGCACGTAGACACCTGTCACTCCCAGAAGGACGATTGCCAGGGCGTTGACCATTTGAATGCCGCGGCGCTTCACCGCCACTCGCTTTGCTTCCATCTTCGGTATCGCTTTCCTCTTTCCTCGTTCGGTCCTTTTCAGACTTGATCCCTAAGCGTCAATTCTAGCACGGACGTTCGACGATCGCCCAAGCCGACTGAGGCGGACAAAGTAGGCGAGGTCGGTGAATTGAAGGCAAAACCGGAGGCAAAACAGCGCAGGAGGTTTGCGAAGAGAACGCCATGCCGAAGGCAAAACCGCGTAGAGCAACGAATCCGGAGATACGAAGCGCGCTGCAGAAACCGCAGTCAACACGGCGGGTCAAATGCCCTCGCCGGCGGGGATGCTCGGTGTACGATGAAGTAGCTCACCACACTTTGAACGAAGTGACTCACCCATTTCGAAAGGGCTTCGATGAAGAACTCGGCTTTTGCCGCGAGCGCGGCCTGCCTCTGTCTCCTGCTCTCATCGTGCGGCTCGGATTCCTCCCCCGCAACGCACGACGCCTCCAATGTCGCAGCCACCGCCGCGTCAAACGGCGGTTCAGCCTCATCGGGGGCCGACTCCGCGACGTCGAGCGTCAACTCCAAAACGCCGGGGGCGGGCGGCGCTTCGGCGTCGTCGGGCTCCTCGGACGGCGGCTCCCCGAGCAACCGGCGGAACCCGAAGCCTTCGCCGGCAAGCAGCGTCGGCAGGGCGAGCAAGGGCTCGGTTCTGGCGTCGGTCAAGTCGATGGCGTCCGCGCGCGTGACAATGCAGGTTTTCTCGAACGACGCCGCCAACGCGAACCCCACGAATAAGGACTTCGGCGGGGTCTATGACGTGACATGGAGCGGGAACGAGGCGGCGTCGGTTTCGCCGTCGGATCCCAAAGCCGACGTCGGGCATTTGTTCTGGAAGGGGAAGTTCGCCTACCTCTTGCGGCACGCGGAACGCGAAACTGTGCAGGCCGAGAAGACGGTCTTCTCCGTCGGGCGGGTGAACGCGCCGCTTGCGCAGGAGCGGCAGGCGGGCTTCGCGCCATGCGCCCAAGACGGCACATTCCGCGTGCGCGAGGCCACGATCGAGTACGACCCCGCCTCGCAGGCCGTCACGCGACTCGATCTGACGACCGAATCGACCGACCTCAAGGTGCCCAACAGCTCGCGGGCCGTCTCATGCCGGCTCGTCATGGCCTTCTCCCAGGTCGCACGGAGCTGAACGCTCACGGGCCTTGTCCCGCCAGTCCTCCTCGCCCCCTCCCAGGCGGAGCTGAGTTCAGGCGTCTCTTTCCGACCCCTTCCCTTTCCAGCCCCTTCCTTCTCTTTGGTCGCGCGAATCTGAGGGGCGGCTCCGCCTTCCCTCGGAATCCGCCTTCCTCCTCTCAAATCTCGCTGAGCCGCGGGGTTAGAGCACCCGCTAAACGGCGCTCGCCGATCCAGCCCGCAGGTACGCCGCCACCGCGAAGCACAGTTTCGAGGCCGCATTCGTCGGCGGCGGACAGGCTCACGCTCACCGGCGCGGGCAAGCTCAGCAGGCTCAGTCCATAGGCCAATGGGCAACAGACCCGGTGGATCGAGTGCAACAAACACGCTATCCTTGATGGTACTGGAGACGTCGCATAGTCCGGTCGAGTGCGCCTTCCTGCTAAGAAGGTAGGGGTTCAAAGCCCCTCGCGGGTTCAAATCCCGCCGTCTCCGCAGAGCCTAACCGCTTTACGCGAGCCCCGGCCTTTCTTATAGCCGGGGCTTTGCTGTTTGCGACACTGCTGGCGTCAGTGCCTCCGCTGCTTCCCTCCGCAGTGCTCGGACGAAACTGAAGGCACTGTGTTCACCTATCTACCTACCCGCTGTCGGGAAACTCGGGCAGATGGACCAGAGACTTTACACCTGCACTCTGGCCGCCAGCCTGTTGAGCTCGACCTCAACCCTCGGCCAGCTTGGAGCATCGAGAGCAATCTTCCACTTGCCGTAATCTTCGGCATAATTCGGGAGCCAGAGAGTGCGGATGTTCCCATAACGACAGAGGTCAAAGCCCCCGCAACGCCTCTTCCACCACAGGCCTGTTCGGACGATTGGTGTGGATCTTCCATTGTCCAAAGCCCTCACCATAACCCGGCGACCAGCGGGCGTGGCCTTGAGCAGTCACCCCGAGGAACATGGACGTCCACAGCGGGGCTTCGCTAATGTTGCCCGCCCCTTCTCTCCATCGGGCGATCGCACGGCTGACCGTCTCGATCTCGAGGTCCGGCAGCCAGTCGTCCCACGACTCGCCTCTCCAGACCACCATGTTGTACATCAGACGGGTGCCGGCCTCCTCGTTGACATTGGCGAGAAGCCCGAGCTTCGTCCAACCGTTGGCGTTCTCATTCGCCTTGCGAGTCAGAACCTCGACGATTCGCGACATGTAATGGGTATCAACCTCCTGAAGCGGGGTTAGCAAGGCCGATTCTTCATTCGACGGTTCCATATCAGTTCCACATCAGTTCAGCTGGCAGAGCTGCGCGGTCTTCTAGCTCGAACCCAGGGTCTCTAGACTCGTTAGAGTGAAATCCAGTGATCGCGCATCACTCCCGACCAAACCGAGAAGTTGAAACTCGAGGTTTTACCCCTGCTCCCTGGCTAAAAGCTTATCGAGCTCGGCCTCGACCCTCGGCCAATTGGGAGCATCTCGCGTTATTCGCCACGCCCCATAGTCGGCTGCATACTCTGGGAGCCAGAGAGTGCGAACGTTACCATCGGACTGCAAAACCGCACCAAAAAACATCGCTGTCCATTTTGGAAAATCTCCAACAATCAATTCTTGCTGCCAATCATAGAAAATGTCGGCTAATGCTTTTAAAGCAAGCTCAGGAAACCATTTATCGTACTTTTTCCCCTTCCAGACTACAGCGATATAAGTGAGCACGCTTGGATTATCTGGAGACTGATTCACCAACAGACCAAGTTTAGTCCACCCTTCGGCTCGTTCATCCGCACAGTCCTCCATGATCTGGAAAACATGACCCATGTAACGAGTATCGATCTCATGGGACGGAGGTAGCTTATTGATTGTCATGATTAATCTTCCTTCGCTTTAGGAGTTTTCATTTATGATAACAAGCATTATTCTCCCACAAAAGCATGGGAAAGCAACGCTATTGCATGGCTTCCAAACCACGCTCCACGTTGGAAAAGGAGCGCGAGGAACAGAGTTCTTCCAGCCCTTCGGAGACAATCGAATCAACGTGAGTCACGATGGTTTCAGGCCGTCCATGTATGGAGCCGGTTTCTTGCATGTAGGTGTGGACCCAAGAGTCTTCGGGCAGGTCGCGGGTGATTGAACGCTCGTACTTTTGATAAAGGTCCGGATGATTCATGTGTTTCTCGTGGCTGGTGAGATTGAGGTTCGTCTCCTTCATCTCCAACTTGCTCACAATCTCCCTTCCGTCTGGATCGAGTTGTTTGTATGCGCTTTCCCAGTCGTGGGCCGGGTTGGATGGGTCGGCGATGGATTGACGCATCTGTTCGACGTGCGGGGCGGCGTCGGCGTGCTTGCCGCCAAAGACGGTCGCCGGGTCATACTCGCTGTTGAGGATCCGGTGGCGGGCGGGATCGATCAGGTGAGAGTTGACCCTGTGGCCTGCCTGGTAGTGATAAATTTGGCCGGTGACGGGATCTTTGAGCGGACTGACAGAGCCCTTGTTCATGTCCCGATAGAGTTTGCGCTCGGCGACGTCGGCGCTTCCTCCCAGGCGGCGGCGGGCGACGTTTCGGCCGCTGTGAACCGTCTCCACGCCCAAGAAGTTGCCTTTCCTGTCAAAATGATAATCCGCATACGCGCCGTTGCCGCGCCTGCCTCCGTTGTGAAGAGCTCGGCGTTCGACGCTGCCGCCGGGAACCAGCGGCTTGGGCGGCGGCGGGTTGAAAGATTTGCCTCGGCCGAGGGCGTTGGCGAGGGCGGGGGCTGCGTCGTCGGCCTGCCCCGCGGCCTTGCGCACGCCTGCGCCCGAGTGGTTGGCCAAAGCGTTCTTGAACTTGGTGAGCACGTTCTTCGCCCCGTCGGCCAGCTGCCCGAGGGCGTGGCCGGAATGGAACAGATCCTTGATGTGCCCGCGCAGCACAGTGGCCGAATGGAGAACCTGGCTCGCGACGTCCTCGATGATAAACGGCGTCAGGGCACCGAGGGACAGGAATTCCATGACTGTGTACTTCGCCAGGGAGGAGACCGTGTCGCTGATGCGGTCGCGCACGAGGTCGTGGACGACCTGCACCGCCACCGAGACCCCCAACAACGACGTCGCCATGCCCTCGGACAAGCCTCCGACCATGCCGATATGCCGGGACATGTCCGTTTGATGAGACCTGTAGGCGGCGATCGTGACGCCCTCGGCGCCGTCCATGTCCTCGTTGACGGCGCGGGCGAGGACGGCCGAGTTCTCATTCAGGCTGCCCCCGATCGAGGACCACGTCTGGGAAAAGGCGCGGACCTCGCCGGGATTGCCCGTCAGATCGTTGAGCCAGTCCTTCAAAGGCGAGAAATGCTCGATCACCCACGCCAACCCCCACGACAACAGCTTGCCGAAAGGGTCGCGGGCGAGGTCGGCCATGTCGAGCGCTCCGCCCAACCCGGCGAGAGAGCCTGCGAGCCAGGACTTCGCCTGCAACGCCTGGGTCAGGCCTTCCCCGTCCTCGATCAGCCCCAGCCCCGCCAGGGCCGACGGCTCGTCCTCGCCCCGAGCAGCCTTCGCATAAACAGCCATGATTGCCTTGCCTCCTATAAGAACTTCTTGCTCGCGTCGGCCAGTAACGGCCGGCATTCGGCGAACGACGCCCCCTTCACGCCAGCCCCGTCTCGACGGTGCGTATATGGGCGGCCTGCTCGGCGTCGGAAGACTCGAAATCGTCGGCTGCGGCCCGCAGCCCGGCCGCCGTCTCCTCCAGAGACTCGCCCACAGCCTCGATCGCCGCGTCGGCCACGGTCTTCACAATCGTCAATGGAGGGACGAAGAACTGACACATGATCCCAAAAGCTCCGGAAGACAAAGTGGCTCCCGAGGCCTTGCGGGCGCTAGACACCCCGCCGACGACGTCGTCCACCGCCCGCGAATGATCACGCAGCCCCTGCGGGTTGACATTGAGATTCTTCACGACTGACCGCCCTCGTCATCGTCCTCTTTGCTGCGGCGGAAGGCCCGCCCGCCGGCGCTCCCCGACCGTCCGGTCAGGCCCGCCAGTCCGCCGCCCGGTTGCCCCAAATGCCTCGGCTTCCTCGATTCCTTGGCGCCAGCCGCCCGGGGCTCGGCGTCGGCAGACCTTTCCGTCGGCTCGTTCGGAGCACCCGGATGCCACACACCCGACTGGAGGGCAGAGACCCCGAGCGCTTCGCTTGAACCTCGACCGGCATTGAGCAGGCGACCCGCCTCGGCCAACGCCGCCGCAGCCGTGGCCGAATCTGCCCCGAAAGTCTCATGCATCAAGCGCGCGTATCGATTCGCCGCATCCCGATGGGCCTGACGCGACGCCTCCACGACCAGCTCGGCCAACCTGTCCAATGACACGCCGGAGGCCCCGGTCGAGAACTGAATCGCCGTCAACGCCCCCGCTTGATTGACCGTCGCCGTCACCTCGCCGCCAGCGCTCTTGCCGTACCCGCGCAAACGTTCCACGGCGCCCCGCAGGGCGCGCGCCCGCGTCAAATCCCTCTGAGCTTGGGCCACCTGCCCGTCAACCGTCGCCAACGCCGCCGCCAACGACGAAAAGTCCTTCGCCACCATGATGCACTCCCTTTCACGATAGACTCGGTGGCCGCCCGCCGAACCGCGAAGATTCGCTGGACTCCGAATTGCTGAAGAAACTACTCCGCCTACGAAACCGACACTATGGGCAATGGTGCCCATTGACTTTTCAGGAGTTAATGACTTTAAAGAATCAATGAAGGTTTGAGGGCGAACCGAATCGTCCGTAGACAAGCAGGAAACCCGCTCGTCTACAGCGAGTGCCGTTCACATTGCAGGCCCGGGCGCATCGCAGCACATCGGTCCCGTCACGGGATGGACAGATGCGTCGGCGGCCTCCGGATACCGATCCGGCGCGTGGCCAGGTTCCGCATTCAGCCGGCGAGCTGAGGCAGCCATCAGCTCGAGCAGCCGTCGGTCTAAGACAGGAATCGACCTGGGGAAGTCGTTGGAATTTCAACCGTATCGCGGCGTTGCCGAGGCCCCAGAATCGGCTAAACTAAAGTCATGCGTGTGAACATCGGCGTGGACGTCGGCGGCACGAAGATTGCCGCGGGAGCCGTTGACGACAATGGAGAGATACTTGCCCTCGTGCGGAAGCCGACGCCTGCGTCGAGCTCGGATGCAGTGGCGGACACAATCGGCGAGTGCGTGAAGGAATTGGCCGGGTCGTACGACGTCGAAGCCATAGGCATCGGGGCCGCCGGCTTTGTCGACCGCGAGCGCACAACCGTGGTTTTCGCTCCGAATCTGGCGTGGCGCAACGAGCCGCTGGCCGAGAAGGTCTCGCAGGCCACCGGGCACCGCGTCGTCGTCGAGAACGACGCGAACGCAGCAGCATGGGGAGAGTTCAAGTACGGCGCGGCAAGCGAGCACTCCTCGGCCGTGGTCGTCACCGTGGGGACGGGGATCGGCGGCGGGATAATCGTCGACGGCGCCCTCCTGCGCGGGGCCGGAGGATTCGCGGGAGAAATCGGGCATATCGTGGTCAATCCGGGAGGCCAGCGGTGCGGCTGCGGCGTTCTGGGATGTTGGGAGGCGCAGGCCTCCGGCACGGCGCTGGTTCGCATAGCGCGCCAGTTGGCCGCGGATTCGCCCGTATACGGCGCGCGCATGCTCAAACTGGCGGGCGACCGCGAGATCACGGGGCTGGACGTCACTCGCGCGGCACAGGCAGACGACCCGGCGGCGCTGGAGTGCTTCGCCGAAATAGCCGAGTGGATCGGAATCGGAATGGCCACCCTCAGCGCGGCGATCGACCCGGACGTCTTCGTCCTCGCTGGCGGCGTCAGCGAATCGGGGGACCTTCTCGCCGTTCCCGCGCGCGCCTCCTTCGAAAAGTCCCTGACCGCGAAGGAATTCCGTCCCGCTCCCCTCGTCAAGATCGCCACACTCGGAAACAACGCCGGCATCATCGGTGCCGCAGACCTAGCGAGGCGCTAAATGGCAGACATCCTCACCCGGATGGCAGACGGAACTCTCAAGCAGCGCAACCCATTCACCGGCACGGTCGTCTGGACGGTGCCCGGACGCGGAAACCGGCCGCTGCCCTCCTCCGCCCCCGACTCCGGGCCGATAACCGACTTCGGATACACATGCACCTTCTGTGAGTCCCGCGTCCTCGAAACCCCGCCGGAGAAGTCGCGCATCCTTTCCAGCGGGGAGATCGTCAGAGGGATGCCGGTCGACGGCTTGGCGGACCCTTGGGAGTTCCGCAGGGTCCCCAACCTTTTCGAGATCGTCTCCTACGCCTACTGGGAGAAGAATTACGACTATCAGATGCCGGGGCCGGCCCGCGAGCGCATGGAGCGCTACATGGCGGACCCGGCCGGGCGCGCCCATATCCAAGCGGTTCTCCGAGGGTCGGGCATGAACGAAGATGCCATGGCCGAGCGCGCCCCCGCTTTCTTCGGAGGGGGGCACGACCTCATCCTCGGGCGGCGCCACTATCTCGACGGCGCCACCGACAAGTCCCAGCTGGCCTGGGCAGGCTCGCTCACTCCCGAGGAGCATTCCCGCTATTGGACGCTCACGATCGACGCCATGCAAGACCTTTACCAGCAGAACCGCTACGTTGCGTACGTGCAGGTCTTTCAGAACTGGCTCAAACCCGCGGGCGCGTCCTTCGACCATCTTCACAAGCAGCTCGTCTCCATCGACGAGCGAACGGTCAATCAGACCGTGGAGATCGAACGCGTGCGCGCGAACCCCAACCTCTACAATGAGTCCGGGGTGGATTACGCCGCCAAGCACAACCTCGTCATCGCTGAGAACGACGGCGCCGTCGCGATCGTCGGCTTCGGCCACCGCTACCCCACGCTCGAAGTGTGGAGCCGGTCTTCGGCGATCCAACCCTGGGAGCACACTCCCGGCGAAGTGCGCCACATGTCCGATCTAGTTCACGCGATGCACGCCGCAACAGGCGGTGGAATCCCCACAAACGAAGAATGGTACTGCGCTCCCATCGACACCGACGTGGCGATGCCTTGGCGCATCCTCCTCAAGTGGCGGGTCTCCACACTCGCGGGCTTCGAGGGCAGCACGAAGATCTACGTCAACACCGTCGATCCTTGGACGCTCAGAGACAAGGTGGTGCCCCGACTGCTCGATCTGCGCGCCGAGGGCAAGCTCGCTTCGGGCATCAGCATCGCCACCGAATGCTCCTGCCGCGTCAACTCGCTCAAGTACAACCCTTACCTGCGCCACCGATAGAAGCCTGCATCGTCGGCGGCGACCTGCGCCACCGATAAGGCCCGCGCCGCCAGCGGAGACATCCGACGCCGACGGCGGCGAACTCAGTTTGTGACGTCGAGCTTTCGCTCACGCCGCCGGGCATTCGCCTGCGCTGCCGAGAGAGAACAAGTCTTTTGCCAGCGCGTCGGGCCTCATTCGTAGGCGGCCGCGGGAATGAGAGCCGTCAGTTCCTCCATGAGTTTGACGCACCGATCCGCGTCTTCAACGTCGTACCGATCAATCCAAAGGAAGACGCCGTCGCCGTCGAATGCCAAGCGCTCGCCGCGCAGACGATCCATAAAGAACTCCTGCACGGGCCTGGTCAAAACGGCCTGGCCCACGCGTTCGTCGTCCGTTTTGACGTCAAACTCTCTGTTAAATTCCTGCCATTCGGTGGTGAGGTCGTTGTTGGCCAAACCGAAGACGCCCTCAGGCTTGATGCGCATGAGAGGAAGCGGCCCGGGAAGCGGATAGCGCAGAATGGCGCACGCTTCCGTCCGACGGTCGTCGCCGTAGCTCTCCGTCCACACGAGCTCTTAGTAGAGCGCCTCGCCCGCACGCGTCGGGATGCGCAGAACATCGCGAGCCGTCGCCCCGCCGATCCTGAACAGCCGACCCGTCTGCCGGCCCAGGTCCCTGTCGGATTCCGTGAAATCGAATCCCCGGTTTTCCGCCCACTGCCGCCGCTCGTCGCTTTTTTGCCGTTCATATGCGAATCCGAGGATCCCGACGAATATGGCCACGACGATCACCATGATCACAACGGGCATGGTCTCACTCATTTCACGTTTGGATGCGAGAGTCACAATACATCTCCCCTGTCGTCATTTTCTAAAAGAAGAGGCGCGCTCGCGAACGAACAAGCCCTCGCTCGCACGTAAACGCCACTCTGTCGCGGTTTATTTCAAACCCCGCCTCCAGACTACTTTCACTCTAGAATGAACGTAACACACAATCCGGAGTGCGTCGGACCGCTTGTAAACGTCAGTCCTCCTCGCCTTCGTCGAACTGCTCCTCTTGGTCCGCTCCCTTCTTAATCGGACTCCTATTCTTGGCTGAAGACGAATGCGGGCACTCGGGACACGAACTCGTCCAGGACCGGACCGTAGGCAAGAGAGCGCTTGGCCTTGTAGCGACCGACTGAAAGATAGAGCTCGTCATCCGTAAACGTCAAGCGATAGTCGCGCATGCGATCCATGAGGAACTCTTGGACGGGGCCTGCTAGAAGAGCGTGCGCCGTCTGTTCGTCGCTCGACCTGACGTCGAAGGCCTTGTTGAACGCCTGCCACTCCGTGTTGATGTCGTCGTTGGCACGTCCGAACCGCCGTTCAGGCTCGATCGTGATATAAGGCAGAAAGCCAGGAAGCGGATAGTAAAAGTAAGCCTTTGAATGCTGCACTTTCCTTCCTTCTGAACTTCCCAATGAACCCTGCGAGTCCCTGGTAAACCATCTTACCTCGTAGTATTTCGCATTCCCTGCGTTCGTCGGAATGATTAGAACGTCGTAAGCACAATGATCCCAGCCGGCGAGGTCGAACACATCCCGGGTCTGCCTTCCCAAGTCCCTGTCGGACTTGATGAGCTGCACTCCGTTGTTGCGCGCCCATCTTCCTCTCAGATAACGCGAGATGATAAAGAAATAGACGGCATACAGGCCTACAGAAACGAATATAAACGTGAACAGTCCAATGGCCAGCGTTTTGTTCACTGGATCGTCAACTTCGGTGATTGCAGCAGTCATTTTGTCCCTAACTACGGGGCCGCCCAAGCGCAGTCTGTTCGCGTTCGAAGCGGTCGAGATATAACGCAGCAAGTGTCAGTGCAGTGATTCGACCGCAAGCCCTTCCACCCGCAGGCCCGGAGGGTTCGACGCCGACCGCGCGAAAGTCACTGATTCCGATTCTAGGCAGGCGCCGGCAGCCACACCAGACCTCCGAGCGTGGAGATCTCCCCTTGCACATTGGCGTGCGGTCGAGATCAGCGCAGCGGGCGCCGGCTTTTGATGCGTATGCGCGGCAATGAGCCGGGCGGCGGCTCGTCGGACCGGCGAAAAGCGCCTAGGCGCCTCTACCTCCGGCCGAAGAAGAACCCGGGAACCCTCGCGAGCCATTCGTCCATGAGGCTTGCGTACGCAATGGAATCCTCTGATTTGTAGTTGGAAAGGCGAAGAAAAGCTTCCCCTCCCGCGATCTCCATGTGCATCTTCCGCATCCGAGCCATGAGGAACTCCTGCATCGGCCCGGTCAACAACGCGTGGGTAGCCTGCTCATCCTCGGATTTGACGTCGAACTCCTTGTTGAACGCCTGCCACTCCGTGTTGATGTCGTTGTTCGCTAAGCCGAAGAACCCCTCCGGCTTGATGTGCATGCGCGGCAGCGGCCCAGGCAGAGAGTAACGCAAGAACGTGCACCTTTTCTTTTCCTCGTCCTCGCCGTGCCTTTCAACCCATGTGACTTCGTAATAGAGGGCGGTTCCAGCCGCCGCGGGGATGACGACGACGTCGCGGGCGACGTGCCTCCTCCCGGCGAGCCCGAAGACGTGGCGAGTGGCCTTCCCCAAGTTCGCGTCCGCCTTGATGTAGCGGAATCCGTGGGATTCGGCCCACTTTTGGCGCCGCATCTGCTGCAGAACTGCAAGCCACGCTCCCACGAGCATTATTACGACGACGAAGGCTCCTATCAGGATCTTGACCCCGATCGGGGTGCCGGACGACGACGCGTTGCTGGCGGCGTCGTTCGCGGCAATGCTCGCAAGCACATTGAAACTCATCATTTCCTAACCTCTGACTGCGGTCCGATGAATCAGCGCGCCGGCCCCCTGAAGAAGAACCGCGGGACCATGGCAAGACATTCGTTCATGAGGCCCGCGTATGCGAGCGCCGGCTGACAGTCGCAAGTGTATGTGGACCGCAGTGCAAGATTCAGCCCGCTTGGCGTGGACCCTTCCCCACGGGCGAGGTCCGACGTCGGCCCGCCGCGTCGTCGCACTCGGCGCGAAATCGAGGCCGCAGCTCAGTCCAGGGCCTAGGTGCGCGGCTCAACCAGGCCGCAAGGGCGCAAGCCCAGGCGACAGGGCGCAACCACAGCCTAAGCCAGGGCCGCCGGCTACAGCTCGATGAGGCCCGCCAATGTGGGCAGCTCCAGCACGACGTGCCGCGCCGTCACTCGAAAACCGACGGATTCGTAGATGTCGATTGCGCCGGTGTTCGGGGCTATGACCGTGACATTGAGGTAGTGGACGCCCTCGCGTTTGAGCCCCTCTGCCATCGCGAGCAATGCGGCTTTCGAGTGGCCGTGCCCGCGGTATCCCTCGTAGACGTGAAGGTCCCAGATGCGAGCGTCCTTGCCGTCGATTTCCACCCACATTCCGCCTATCGTCGTCGAGTCGACGCAGATCGCCATGAGGGCGTGCCCTGGGGTGGCCACACCGTCGGAAAGCCGCTCCCTTGCTTTCATCAAAACGTCCCACGAGCCGCGCATCGGGCACGAGCCGGACGCCAGAGCGAGATGACGGTCCGCCGAACGCATGGTTCGCTCCAGGAACGTGTCGAGCTCGGCCGCCGTCATCGATCGGACGTGGATGTCGTCGTACGTGCTGGTCAGGTGGACGTCGGAGATGGGCACGGCAAGCCTCTCCGATATCTCACGCGAGGGAAGCTCGGCGAGGCCGCGCTCCCCCGGGAAGACCTTCATCGCCACCGGCCTGTCGTCACACGTCGCAAAGATCTTGCGCACCCATGGGGCTGGGTCGCCGGTTATGCGCGAGGCCACAACCTCCGGTTCGTCGCCCAGGCGCAGCCACATCCATTCGCCCGCCTCCGAGGTGAAAATGCGGGAATCGCGCGGCACCCCGACGCGAAACATAGCCGCCTTCCTCATTTTGTACTCGGCGAGATGCCCTTCGCGCAGCGCGCCGCTAGCCACGCGCACCCGAGCCATGTGCTCGACTGCGCGCGGCAACCACGACCCCACGTCGGCGGGGGCAATCTCGGCGATGCGCATACCGCCAATTCTATTGCCGCTAGGACGTGGGACCTATATCCTCGTCGATTGTGGGAGCATGTGCGAATGGGGCGGGTAAGACTCATCTTTTCCCAGCGTCTGCCGGCTGCATCGTCGGGCGGCCCCATCTTCGACCGCCGTTGCTTCGTCGTCCTTTCCTTGGCCGTCCGCGAACCGCCCGCACGATCGGTCATTCCGATACCAGCGCGGTCATTTCGACACGAGCGCGGTCATTTCGACACGAAGCGCCCGTCTTTCATGACGACGACGCGGTCGGCGACCCGCCGGGCCTCCTCGTGGTCGTGCGTCACGTACAAGGCGCCGATTCCCGTCGAATTGCCCGCCCCGGCCAAAGCGTCCGTCTCCGTCAAGGAGTCCGCCCCGGCCGAAACGCCCGCCCCCGTCAAGGCGTCCGCCCCCGTCAGAGCTCCGGTTCCGGTCAGAATCCTCCGCAGCTCAAGCGAGAGCGCCTCGCGAAGGTCGCGGTCCAAGGCCGAAAGGGGCTCGTCCAGAAGCATGAGCGCAGGCGATCGCGCAAGAGACCTCGCCAGAGCGACCCGCTGCGCCTGACCTCCCGAAAGCGTTGTGACTTCGCGCTTTTCATATCCGGGAAGCCCAACCAGTTCGAGGAGCTCGGCAACCTTTTGGCGTCTGGCGCGCCTGCGCTCCCGGACGGTGCGCAGGCCGAAGCCCTCGATTGGCAGGGCACGCCCGCGGCCGTCAATCCGCCGGACGCGCCTACGGCTCTCGATTCCATAGGCGACGTTTCTGGCCACGTTCCTATACGGGAAGAGCAAACCGTCCTGGAAGACCATTCCACAGTCCCGCCTGTGCGGAGGCAGCCGCGAGACGTCGACCCCACGGATGCGCACCTCGCCGCTAGCGGACTCCAGCCCCGCAATTCCACGCAAAAGGCTGGATTTTCCCGAGCCCGACGCACCGAGCAAGGCGACGATCTCGCCTTCGGCCACGGTCAGGTCGACGCCGTCGACGGCGACGTGCCCGTCGGGATAGACGACGCTGAAATCGGCGACCTGCAGAAGCGGCGCATTGGCCTCGCTCACTTCAATTCCTCGATTCTTGCCATTGTCTTCGATTCCTCGACCCTTGATTCGGCTGATCTCTTCTCTGTCGACGCGGCCTCTGCAGCCTTTTCGGCTCCGGGCATCCTCGCATCGGGCCCTGCCGGCAGCTCGCAGAGGAACATGACGAGCGCTGTCAGAAGCCCCAGAATCACACTGGCAGCGAGCGCCATCCCATAGTTGGCGGCGCCCGGCCGGTTGAGCAGACGCGAGATGAGAACGGGAAGGGTGTCGTTCTCGCCGCTGACCAGGAAGCTCGAGGCGCCGAACTCACCCAGGCTGATCGCAAGGGCGAAGCCTGCGGCGAGCATCAAGCCCTTGGCGGCGAGGGGAAGATCGACGGTCCGCAGAATGCGCGCGGGACCCGCGCCGAGCGTCGCGGCGGCTTCGCGCAGGCGCGGATCGATCGCACGCAGCACCGGCAGGAGGGCGCGCAGCGCCATCGGCACGGCCACGATCGCTTGAGCGAAGGGCACGGCCTCGCTTCCCAGTTCCAGCGGCGGGCCTCGAAGCGCAATGAGAAAGCCGAATCCGACCGTCACAGACGAGACTCCCAGCGGCGCCATGGCGAAAGCCTCCGCGAGGGACTGGCCGATGCGCGCCCGCCTGGTTCTGGCAGGCCGCGAAAGCGCGAAAGCCAACGGGACGCCGACGGCCAAGGCTACAAGCGTCGCGTACGCGGCGGCGCGCAACGAGTTGCCAAGGGCCTCGATCACGGTCACACCGCCGGTGAAGCCCGATCCGGACGTCGCCAACTGCCGGTAGTTTTCGAGACTCCACGCATCCGCGTGAACAAGCGAACGGGCGATGAGCGAGGCTATGGGGGCGAGAATCAGCGCCAGAATCACGACGGCGGTGAGCGCGACGGCGGGCGCATCCGCCAGGCGCAGCCTTCTCTTGCGGCGCGCCATGCGCAGGGCCGCAGAGCGGGAGAACCGCGACGAGACGACGAGGGCGAGCGCCACGATGACAAACTGCACGAGCGAGAGGCCGGCTGCGACGTCGAAGTTGAGCCGATTGGTGCGCGCCCATATCTCCGACTCCAAAGTGGACACCCCGCCCAGAGTCATCACTATTCCGTAGGCGGTGGAGCAGAAGAGAAAGACGAGGCTGGCCGCGCCCGCGATCGCGGGCGCGATGGCGGGCAGCGTCACCGTGCGGAAGACTCGGACGGGCCCGGCGCCCAGCATCCGCGCGGCGTCCGCCGAGCGCGGATCGAGGCCCGCCCACATCGTGCCGACCGTTCGCACGACCACGGAAAAGTTGAAGAACGCCATCGCGGCGACCACGGCCGTTTCGGTCCCGTCGAGCTCCAGGAAGGAGTATGCGCCGTCCTTGCCGAGCAGGGAGCGGAAAGCCACGCCGACGACGACGGTTGGGAGGACGAAAGGCACGCTCGCCACAGCGCGCAGGGCCCGCTGCCCGGGAAAGCGGCACACATAAAGGGCGTAGGCCCCGGGGATCCCGAGGATCACGGAGCCGAGCGTTCCGGCGGCGGCCATCCGCAACGTCGTCGCAACGAGATCCCACGTGCGCGGCGAACCGAGCGTTTCGAGGGCGCGAGGCGCGACGCCACGGGCCAGCATCGCCCCGACCGGCCATGCGAAGAAGACCGCCAGGAGCGCCATTGGAAACCCCACGGAGGCCGCTGTGGCGATGCCCGTCCCCGGGGCGCGAGGACGGGCGCCCCGGGGACGGGCCGCGGCGGCTCTCGCCCTCAGAATGGCAGCGTCCTTCTACGATCCGTCATTTCGCGATCGCCGCCCAATCCTCGAGCCATTTGTCGCGGCTTGCCGCCGCCTTGCCCGGATCGGGCACGATCGGATTCTTCGCCAGCTTGGCTTTGGCGGCCCATTCGGCGGGCAGCTGCACGCTGGAATCCACCGGATACATGTACATCGACGTCGGAATCGCGCTTTGAACCTTCTTCGAAACCATGAAATCGACGAAGGCCTTCGCGCCCTTCTCGTTGTCGGTTCCCTTGACCACTCCGGCGTACTCGATCTGGCGCACGCACGTCGACTCGATCACGCCGGTGTCCTTCGCGAACGCGGGCGACGAGGCGTAGGACAGGACGAGAGGATAGTTGCCTTTGCCCTCTCCAGCCGAAAAATCGACGTTGTAGGCGTTCGTCCAGTCGGATGCGACGTGGACGCCGCCCGCCGCCATCCGGCTCAGGTACCCCTTCGCGTCCTCGCCCTTCACAGTTCTCACACCCGCAAGGTAGGCGAAACCGGTGGTCGAAGCGTTCGGATCGATGATCGAGAGGAGCTTGGAGTACTCGGGCTTCGCGAGATCGTCCACGCCCGTCGGCTCTTTGACTCCTTTCTCTTTGAACCATTTGTGGTCCACGTTGATGCACACGTCGCCGCGGTCGACGGGCGTCAGCCCTTTGACCCCCTTGATCTCATACTCCTTGGCCGATTGCGGCAGAGCCGGCGAGGCATAGTCGACGAGCAGTCCCTCGCCGGCGGGAATCCCGGCCGTGTAGCTGTCGATTCCGTAGACGGCGTCGTACTTCGGCGATTTCTTCGTGAGGACCAGTTGATTGGCGACGCCGGCGTCGCCCGCGGGGGTCGTAACGAGCTTGTATCCCGTCTTCGACTCGAACTCCTTAACGAGTTCCTTGGGAAGATTGAACGAATCGTGCGTGAGCACGGTGACGGTTTTAGAGTCGGCTTTTTTTGCCTCAGTCGATTCACCCGAGCAACCCACCATCGCGAGTGCCGCAACTAGGCAGGCGGCGGAGCGAAGTCTCTTGCGTATCATTGCTTCCTCCATTTCAGGAGGGCCCGCCGCCTTCGGCGGGGAGAGCTCGACTCCCTTCGCCGGTGCTAACCGGATCAGGTTCGAGGGTCTGCTTTCGCACTCTCAGCGCCCTTGTGGCGCTCCCCTGTCGCACGGACAATGCTACAAGCAAAGGCTTCTAGCGTTCAAAAGTCGGCCAAACGCACGGGTGAGCGCCTTCGGCCTCAGACGTCACTTCGATTTCGAAGAGCCTTTTGATTTCGAGGAATCTTTCAAACCGGCAGCGAGCGCATCGCTCAGCCCATACCAGCGCGCCGCCCGGCGCAGAACCAATTCGTTGACCACAGCGCCCACGGTGGCCGATACGACTGAAAAGACCAGCGCGGTGCGAAGAGGTTCGGAGAAATCGTTCTCCTCCGGCCGAGCGCGGCCGGAGACCGACTTCCACACCACGTCCACGGCCTTGTTCGCGATGATTCCCGAGACGATGCCCGCGCCCGCACTGACGAGCTTCCATCCAATGTCCATAGGGGACTCCCTTCTTGTCGTCGCTGGTCATATTATCGCGTGATCGAGGATGTCACGCGACTTTCCATCCACAGCGTCCACTTGCCATCCACATCATTCGCTATGGTCCGCTGCGCAATTGCGATCCGTGCCCGTCGCACTCGCTATTTGATGGGAGCGTCGCCGACGTCGATTCTGTGGAAGTTGAGATGAGATCGCGATGCGGTAGGGCCACGCTGGCCCTGATATCGCGAACCGCTCGCACCCGACCCGTAGGGCTTGTCCGCCGCGGAAGAAAGCTGGAAGAAGCACAGCTGCCCCACCTTCATGCCCGGATACAAAATGATGGGCAGCGTGGCCGTATTGGAAAGCTCAAGGGTCACGTGGCCGGAGAAACCCGGGTCGATGAATCCCGCCGTCGAATGGGTGAGCAGCCCTAGCCTGCCCAGGCTCGATTTTCCTTCGAGGCGCGCGGCGACGTCGTCGGCCAAAGTAACCGTCTCGTAAGTCGATCCCAGAACAAACTCTCCCGGATGCAAAACGAAAGAACCCTGGGCCGGAACGTCAACGAGGCGAGTGAGCTCAGACTGGTCGGCAGCGGGATCGATGACGGGATAGCGATGGTTGTTGAACAGCCGAAAAAAGCGGTCAAGATGAACATCGACGCTCGAAGGCTGGATCATCTGCCGGTCCCACGGCTCCAGGCGGACTCGACCCGAGTCGACGTAGGAGAGGATGTCACGATCGGATAGAAGCACGATTCAAGGGTATCTAACGAGCTGGCTCACGGAACTTCATCCGTTGGCGCGCCTAATTTTGCAGGCGAGTGACACAGCCAGCAGCCCTCTCGAACGAAGCAAGCAAAGGTTATCTTCGAGCATCACCTATTTGTTTTGTTCCACGTGCTCAGCCGGATGCCGCGCCGGCTACGTGCTCAGCCGGATGCCGCGTCAATCGGTTTCATCTGATAGAATTTCATCTGCGTCATGCGGGCGTAGTTCATCGGTAGAATGGAAGCTTCCCAAGCTTCAGAGGCGGGTTCGACTCCCGTCGCCCGCTCCATCGGAGCCGAAGCGCAATCCTCTGTCATTCAAAAACACCAAAAGCCCAAATAGGGCGATCGCTCTTGACGGTTTTCTGGAATGCGCGTAAAAAAGAAAGATGACAGTTCAACTACTTCACACGCGATACCCGCTCATTCAGGCTCCCATGAACTAGATGACGAACGCAGAGTTCGTCGCCTCCGTGGCTTTGAGCGGCGCTCTTGGAACGCTGGGGCCGAACGCGGGGCAAACGTCCCTGACGAGCGATCCCGTCCAAACCGCGGATCGCCTGCGACACGAGATCCTTAAGGCTCAAGAGATCTTAGACGCGGCTCCATCCGTTCCTGGGAATCTCGCGGTGAACGTCGTCGTTCGCGATCCAAACGCGACGATCGACGGCGATCCTTTCTTGGGGCCGTGGCTTGCGGCATGTTTCGATACGGGCATCAACGCGTATGCGGTAGTCGGCTCCCCCAATCCCCACGTTTTCGACGCGATCAAGAAGCACGGCGGCACCATCGTTTTTCGCCCTCTCACTCCGACGGCAGCAGCCGCCCGCCAGGCCGAAGCATTGGGAGCGGACATCCTGGTAGCAACGGGGCGGGAAGAAGGCGGCTTGCTTCCCGATGGGCCAATGGGTACTTTCACCGCTGTTCCAGCCATGGTCGACGCCGTCTCAATCCCCGTTTTCGCGGCTGGCGGCATCAACGACGCCAGGAGCGTCACCGCCGCTTTCGCCTTGGGTGCGCAAGGGGTCTACGTCGGATCTCGTTTTCTCGCGACGAAAGAATCCCCCGCTGCGCAAGCTGTCAAAGACCTCATTCTCGACTCCTCCGGCGAGGATCTCGTGGAGGTTTCCGAAACTCAACGCTCGCTGCCCACCCCCGCCGCCCTCAGGTACGCAGCGGAATACGCGGCGAGCCACGACGGCGCCCCGATCGAGCAGGATCTCATGAAAAAGGGCGGCCTACGGCCGGGAATGCTCGTCGGCGATTTCGACGAGGGAGTCGTCACGGTTAACTCTGGGATCGGAGTCATCCAAGACATTCCCACCGTCGCGGAACTTGTCGAACGCCTCGCCTCCGGCATCGCCTAAGCGTGATACCCGGCATCGCCTAAGCACGGTACGCCGCTCGAAGTTTCCCATCACGTGACGCGGGAAATCACTCGAATGCGAGCGCGACTTGCGCTCGCGAGTTTCCGGCGCCATTCAGGCTCTATCGGCATGCGAGCCTGAATGGCGCCGGAATTCGTTCATACAGGGCGAAGCCGCCCACCATCTCAACCATATGTGAGTCTACACAGGGTCACCTCACACATTCGGGCTTTCGCACACTCAAACTCTGGCGATAGAGGTGTTTACCAAGGCATTTCGTAGGAGTCGGCTCCTCGTTTACTCGGCAAGGCGTCGCCCGAAAGCTTGCGCATTTCGACGTCGCGAAGGTTGCCTTCTCCGTCTCGCTTCAAAGCGATCTCAACGGATTGGCCCTGTTTGGTCAAACGCCACCAATCTAGGCCCACCTCCGTGAGCTGTGCCCCCATTAGCCGAGCAAAACCATCGAGAGACCACGCGGGATCGTCGACGCGGGGAATGATGTTGGGTAAGTAGCCCACAGCTTCGAGGAAATCCACGAACAGCGCCTCGCGCGGAATGTCCCATATCGCGATCGTCACCCGATTTCCGAACACATTCATCGAAGGCATGTAAAACCGATAGTCGGGCCCGAAGAGGTCGCTCACGCAGCACGCCACGTCTTCCGCCAACTTTGAGACGACGCCGAACGGGCCGGAGTCGGATCGGTACTCGACCTCCTCCGTCGCAAACTCGCTGAACCCCTGCTTCTCGCCGTATTCCTTCATGGCGAGGGCGATCGGATGAGCGACCGTCTCCTCGTTGAACCGGGGGCACCATCCCCACATCAGCGTGGTCGGCAGGGACGCGACCGACGCGACTATGGCGCCGCGCATCACGAGCAATCCGCGGGAAGACTCGACGGTCACCCGGTTCGTCTTCCGATCGAGTCCCATCCTGTAGTTTTCCCCGTAATTTTCCTTCAACCATCGGAAAAACCGCTCCTGCACCGTCCACGTCCACAGGCACGCGTGCTGTGCCACCCAGTTGATCTGGCGAAGTCCGTGCTCGTACAACATGCACTCCAGTGTTTCACAAGACAGCCGCAGTTGTTCCATGGGGCGGCCCCGTCAGCCGCCTTATTCGCTCGGGCGGGCTGTTCGGCGCCCGGCCGGAGCAACCGGTCGGGGCTCTGACCGCTCGGCCGCAGGCTGGCGGCTCATGCCCGTCCAGCCAGGGCTCGGGCATCGTGCGTCCCTTGTCAGTCCCCGGCATCGTGCCTCCTGACAATCCTCGGCGGCGCGGCGTCGTGCACGGCGACCTCTCCTCTGACATCGTAAACGGGATGTCAGCACTCATCGTCGCCGCAGCGATCTTCGCGCACTCTCCGCGCGGGCTTCGCGTTTTGGCCGCCCAACGCTCGTATCCGCAAGAGCTCGCCGGCTTGTGGGAGTTTCCCGGCGGCAAAGTCGAGCCCGGAGAGGATCCCGAAAGCGCTCTGCGCCGCGAATTGCGCGAGGAGCTCGGGATCGAGGTGTCTATCGCGGCCGGCGTCGGCGTCGTCGCGGGGCCCGACGGCGACTGGACCCTTCCCGGCGAACGCCGAATGCGGCTGTGGGCGGCGTATGCGAAAGGCGAGCCGCGCCTTGGCCAGAGCCATACGGCGCTGCGGTGGCTCGGCGAAAGCGACCTGGAATCGGTCCCTTGGCTCGAGGGCGATCTGCAGATTCTTTCGCCGCTTGCCCGGCTCATGCGCTCACTCGGGCGGCCGTGACGCACGGCGGCGGGCGCCCCAGAAGCACACACCGCGAGCAGACGCACACAGCAAACTGACGCACACAGCAAACTGACGGGCACAGCAAACTGACGGGCACAGTGAACAGGCAAAGCGAGCAACCGAGGGCAAACCCGCGGGCACAGCAAATTGGCATAAAGTCACCAGACCGCTGACGTATCCTTTCGCCATGCCGAAAATATCGGGGAAGAACCTTTCCGAACATCGCGAGCGCACACGCGAAGCGCTCTTTGCCGCCCTTTCCGGCCTCATGGCCGCAAAGGGCTTCGACGCGATAAGCATGAGCGATTTGGCAAACGAGTCCGGCATCGGCAGAACGGCGATATACAACCATTTTTCCGACAAAGAAGAGCTGCTTCTGGCTTACATTGAGTTCGAAGTGAACGCCTACATGGATCGCATCAACTCCAAGCTGGCGCGGACAGACTCACCCCTGAACAGGTTGCGTGTCTATGCGCGCGAACAGATGCTGGCCAAGCGCGGCTATTTCTTTTCGCCGGGGGCTCCTCTGCGCGACGTCGTCTCGAAGGAGACCGCCGTGGCTTTGCGCGAGCACGCTTCCGTCACGGGAAGGCTGTTTCGCCGAATACTCGACGAATGCATCGAAGCGGGCGCCATCCCCGATCAGAACCTCGACGTCACCGTCCAGCTCCTCCAAGGGGCGCTGACTGGCCGCCGTGTACCCGAGGACGAGCCCGCTCGCTCCGCTTTCCTCGACGCGACCGATCGCTTCGTGCTGCGTTCGGTCGGAGCCTCCGTGCCGGACGACCTCGCCTCGCTCAGCCCCTGATGCGTCTCGCCCCGCCCTGAGCCCGACAGCCTCAGGCGCGAGCCGCTTTCGGTCCGATGGCGGACGGCGACCTTCCGTTCACGCTCCGGCCTCTTGCAGCGTTTACCAGTTGACTTTGTAGCCTCCGCCGTTTCTCTTTCTGCGCGCCTCCTCGTCGCCTTCACGGTTCCTCTCTTTGAGCTTGTTCTCCTTTTCGTCCGTCTTCGGATCGTTCGACGGCGGTGCGGGCGTGGGGGAAGCGCCCCCGGGCTTGGGATCCTGGCCCGGGTCACTCGGATCGGAACCCGGCGATTGCGACGGGCTCTGGCTCGGATTCTGACTCGGGCTTTGATTGGGATCCTGACTCGGATTCTGGCTCGGATTTTGACTGGGGCTTTGATTGGGATTCTGGCTCGGATTCTGACTGGGGCCTTGATTGGGATTCTGGCTCGGGTTTTGACTCGGATTCTGGCTCGGATTCTGAGTAGGACTCGGCGAGGGCGGGTTCGCCTTCTTGTCCTGGCGGTCCTTGGACTGTTTGTTCTTGTTGTTCTTTGAGCAAGGGGCCATCGTCGAGGAGGCCTGCGCGAAGTCCTTTTTTGCGGCCCCCTTGCGGCCGGCGGACTTGGACTGGTCTCCGCGTTTTTCGTAGGCGAGAGAGAGATTTCGCCTGACTTTGCATTCGGGCCCGTCTGTCTCGGCGATTTGGTTGCCGGACCTCTTGGACTTCGGCGCCCTGTCCAAAGCGATCGAGAGGCTGCCGATGGCTTCCGAGTATTTCTTGCCCTTGGCCAAGGCGGTGCCAAGATTGAAACGCGTCTCCCAGCCCTGCAGGAAGCTCGGCGTGATGTTCATCGCCAAGCGGTAGCGCCCCGCGGACGCCTCAGGATCGGAGTCATAGGCCATACGGGCCCAGCGCGGGAGCAGGAACATGGCCGTGCACCACAGCGTCAGCAGAATGACCACCGCGCCGCCGCCCCACTTCCACGCTCTCATTCTGCGCAGGGTTGTGGGCGCGATGTCGCCTTCCGCCAGGTTGACGCCTTCGCTCAGCATCAGGCCGACGTCGTCCGTCGCCGACCCGTCGCCGCCGGCAGCAAGCGGGTTCTCGCCCGCGCTCGGCCCCGCCTGGCCCTGGCCGGGCCAGCCTTCGTACGCCGCCGTCTCGTTCTCGCTCACTTTCGCCCCACTCTCAATCGGATGCGCGGCATCGTCACGGCGATCTCCCAAGCCGCGAGCACCGCAAGCGCGATGCCGGCGGGCCATAGCACCGGGCTGCGTTCCTCACGGCCGTCGCTGGTGCGCTGCTCCACTTTGGACACATCGGGCACGTCGATCGTCTGGCCCGGCGCCGTGCGATGCATGTAATTGACCTTCAGCTGGCCCGCCGCTGCTTTGAGTTCCTTCTCATCAATTTTCGAAATGGCCGTTTGCCGGGTTTGCGGGTCCTCAATGTAACTGCCCGTCCCAGAGCCCGTCCCGGAGAAGGTGGTTTCCTTCATCGGGCCGCCGGCCGCCGTTCCGTATCCGAGGACGCCTCCGTCGTCGATGAGGTTGCGAATCTGGTCGTAAGTTTTCTGCTGCCCTTTGTCGCCGCGCGGCTCGCCGTCGCTGAATACATAGACGAGCTGCACCGACTGGGGGTGGCTGCGGCGGGAACGCTCGAGCTCGCGCTTGAGGACCTTGACCGGGCGGTACACCGAGGACCCGTTCGAATAACCCGACTGCTCGGGTTTGACCGTTTGGACCCAGGATTCGACGGCGGCGACGTCGGTGGTGATCGGAAGCTCTCTGGTGGCCCCGGAGTTGAACGAGATGATCGAGTACCTGGCGTTGGGGATCCGGGAGACTATCTGGCGAATGTCCGCCCTCACGCCTTCCAGGCGGGGCTTCTTGCCGTCGTAGTCCTCCGCGTTCATCGAGCCGGTTGTGTCGACGACGAAGAAGACATTCGCCCCTCGCACCGTCTTTTCCCGGGGGAGCGCCACGCTCGGGGCCGCGCCGATGGAGGCGACCGCCACAACCATGAGACCCCGCCTCGTCCAATCCTTCCAAGCGCCCTTGCGCGAGGCTTTTTCGCGGTTCCAGCAAAAGAAGCACGCACCCAGCCCGAGAAGGAGAAAAAGGGCGACGAGCCAGACGGGCCATATCCACATCATCACAGCCGGTACCTCCACGCCAATCCGATGATTAGAACGACGGCGATTCCCGCAAGCGCGGGCCAACGGCCCGGCGTGTCCACGACGCTGACATCCGCGGCGCCGGCCAGCTCCTTCTTGTCTTGGGCTTGAACTTCCTTGACGATCTGATCGCCAGCCCGGGCGCCTCGAGCGTCGTACACCTTCCCGCCTATCCCCTGAATCGTCGAACGGAACTCGTCTCGGCCCTGCGGGTATCCGCTGATGAGCAGCCCCAGAACGCGAATCTTGCGCTTCTGGGCTATGCTCGCGGCCTCCTTCAGCTCGAAGGCCGGGCTGCCTTCAAGCCAGTTGTCTGTGGCGAAGAGAATCGTGCGGGAGCGGTCCTTGTCTGCGTAGTCGAAGCTCTGCGTGCAGCTGACCAGCCCGTCGCCGATGAGCGAGGCGCCTGTGAACCGGTCTCCCGCGGAAGTCCTCGTGTACAGGTCGTCGACGTCTCGGCCTCCCTGGAGGACCTTCCTGACGCGGCCCAGCTCTTCCTTAACCATCGCGTAATCGTCGGAAAGGGGGAACACGACCGTCGAGGACCGGTTCCACACGACGAGGGCGACCCGCTCGCCGTGGAACTGATCGACCATCTCCGCGAACGTCTTGAGGACCTGAGCGTCGAACGCCTCGACGGACCCCGAGACGTCAAGGCAGAGGATAAGGTCGCGCGAAGCCAATTTGGATGAATGGGTCCTCAACTCGGACGGCCGCGCCGCGATGACCGCCGAGGAAACGACAGCCGCCCCCATGGCGGCGACCAGAACCGCAGCCGCCAGCCGCAGCCTCGTCATGCGGCTGCGATACCTCGCGCCCCGGCGCAGGAAGCGGGTGTGCGCAACATAGGAGACGCTCCAGGCGCGCCGGTCCTTGCCGAGGAACCACGCGGCGAGCCCTATGGCCGCGGCAGCAAAGCAGATCAGGGGAATCGCCCAGGGCACTACCACGATGAAACCTCCTCAACTGCGCGCCGGACGGACTCTTCGGCGTCGGCCTGGCTCACGGGGCCGAAAGCCGGCTGTTCCCACGACTCGAGCAGCCCGCACACCGAAGTGAACTTTCCGCTCGCCCTGAGATCGGCGACGGTCCACGTGCTCAGATCCCGCCCCGCCCTTTCGCCGAGAATCTCACGCATGGTCCGCGAAAGAAGCTGATGAAGCTCGCGCAAGTCCTCCGCTCGAATCGATTGGAGCGTGGAAATCCAACGTTCGCGCTGTGTTTGAACGACCGGGGCAAGCTCGATCTGCAGCCCGCGCCGCTTGGCGTAGGCGTAATGCCAGCCCACAAACCACAAGATCGCTGCGAGCACGACGAGGCCGGCCGTCAACGTGACGACCCCGGCGCCCGGCTCCGGCCGAAACAACTCGTTACTTTGCATGATGTTGCCTCTTCAGCAGGCCGACGACGACGGGCAGAATATCCGCAGACGAAGCCAACGACGCATTGAGCACGCCGTAGCGGGCGAGCAGCTCGGACGCGCCCCACTCGCGCATCGCGCGCTCCGCCTGGACCTCGCGCTGCAATTCGACGTCCTCCCGCACGTACTCGGGAAGGAAGAGGTTTTCCTCTATGTCGGCCATTGCGGCGATGCCCTCGGCGGTCAGGGGCATGTCCTCGATGCGGACCACCATGAGCTCGTGGCGTTCGCGGATCCGGCGAAGGGTGAATTCCTCCGCGGGAGCCGGCCAGAACTGGTCGGTGACGAGAATGACGAGCGAGCGCTCCCTCGTCGTCTTCAACAGGTAATCGACGACGGCGGTGACATTCGTCTCCGCCTGCGCCTGCTCGAAGGCGTGCTCGGTGCGATCGAGCAGGAAATCGAGATGGCTCAAACCGTGGCGGGCAGGTAGGCGCATCGCCCCCGCGGAGTTGCCGTAGACGAGGCCCACTCTGTCGCCGCGGTACGAGGCGAGATAGGCCAGGGTCTCCGCCGTCGCGAGGGCGATCGCCGATTTCTCCTCGCCCGACGGCGCCAGCGCCCGCATTTCGAGGCTCGTGTCCATGAGCAGCTGGGTGAAGACGTCGGTGTCGCGCTCAAACCGCCGAATGATGGGCTTTCCGGCGCGCGCGGAGACCTTCCAGTCGATGTCCCGGACCTCGTCCCCCGGCTGGTAGTCGGTGAGGTCCTCGAAGTCGTTTCCCTTGCCTGTGAGGATCGAGGTGTGCGAGCCCTCGAAGAGGCCGGCCGCCCGCCTGACCTGCGGAAGCGACAGGCGGGCGCGTATGAGCGCCATCCTCTGGCCTGCTGTCGTGCGCGTCATGGCGTCGGCACCGCGTTGAAGACCATGTCGATGAGCGCCTCAGGCGTGACGTCGTTGGCCAGCGCGTCGAACGTCCGAACCAGGCGGTGGCGCAGCACGGCGTGCCGCAGCTGTTTGACGTCGTCGGGAATGACGTAGTTGCGCCCCGCCTGAAGCGCCAGGGCCTGGCCCACCTGCATGAGCGAGAGGCCGCCGCGCGGGGAGGCTCCCACCCGGATGTTCTCCATGAGCCCCTGGATCGGCCTCGGCCCGCCGCCGCGGGTGGTGTTGACGATCGCGACGACGTACTTCTTGATGGCGTCGTCGACGTAGACCCGCTGGACCGTGTTCTGAAGGAACAGAACGTCCTCCGTAGTGACCGGATTCTCGCCCCTTCTTCGGTTGAACGTGCCCGTCGCCGTCCTCGTCAGAATCTCGACCTCTTCGGCGGGCTTCGGATAGGTCAAGACCTCCTTCATGAGGAACCTGTCCATTTGGGCTTCGGGGAGGACGTACGTGCCTTCCTCTTCGATTGGGTTCTGCGTGGCCATGACGGTGAAGGGGCGCGGGAGCTCGTAAACGGCCCCTCCGATAGACGTTTGGCCTTCTTGCATCGCTTCGAGCATCGCGGACTGCGTTTTCGCGGAGGAGCGATTGATTTCGTCGAGGAGGACGACGTTGGCGTGCACCGGCCCGAGCTGCGTCGTGAAGGTGCCGGTCTCATATGAGTACATCTGCGTGCCGACGATGTCGTTGGGCATAAGGTCCGGCGTGCACTGGATTCGCGAGAAGGTCCCCGACATCGCGGAGGCGATCGTCGTGGCGGCAGTGGTCTTGGCCAAGCCCGGCACAGACTCAAGCAACACGTGCCCCCTGGCGAGCAGGGACGTGACGAGGGCCGTGTACAGCGCGTCCTGCCCCACGACGCGGCCCCTGAAGGTCCCGTGGATCCTCTCAAGCAAATCGGCGCTGCGCGCCAAGTCCGCGGCGCTGATGTCGCCGGACGCCATTTCTTTCATTGCCATGCCTTCCAGACTCGTCAATTGGGCGCCTGCACACTCTAACCTGGCGCACGCACACTCTACAATAGCAGCGACCGCCGACAGGGGCGGGGGCCCTGGGCAGAAGGCTCAGGAGCCGCAGTCCGCCCCGGGAGATTCTTTCAGATCTAACCTCCTCGTGAGAAACGGCGTCCGAAAACGGAAGCCGCGTCTCACAGTGGACAGAACTAGCAAGAAGGGCGCTCGGTAGGTTACTTTTGGAATGTTAGGCAGGCGATCTGAAAGGACGGTGATCAGGCAAATGAGCTCTGCGCCTGACAATCCGTGGCTCGATCAAGGCTCTTCGCAATGGCCGGAGCAGCCCCCCGAGTCCCGCCGCCCCCTTTACTTCCTCGTTTTCGCAGCAGGAGTATTGCTCCTCACATTGATGGCCGTCTTTTACATCAAGGTCATACGCGACGGGCGCGACGCCGCCGACCCCGACAAAGATCCGAAGGCGACGTCGACGACCGCAGACGCACCGTCGACCGCGAAGACGACCACGCTCAACGCCAACGGCTCGCTGGAGGAGGCCCGCGAGGCCGTCTCGCAGCTCAAGGAAAAGAGCTCGTGCACGGCCAAAGACGACGCCAAGAGCCTGACCGTCTTCATCCAGGCGGCGAAGAAGGAAGACAAGCTCAACAAGGAACGGAAGCTCGCCACGTCCACGCTGGCTGCGCTGTCGAAGAACTGCGGCGCCGAGTACACGGTCGACCTGACGAAGCAGATGAAGAAGAGCACATCTGAAGTCTCCGACCTCGTCTCGGACCGCTCGTGGTGGCACCTCGCGAGCCCCGCCCCCAGCGGCGCCAAAGACGTAACCGAGTTCACCACCGGAAAGCACAACATCCGCTGCAAGTTCGACGACGACGATGAGAGCGTCTCCTGCTCAATCTACATCTACGACTACCCCTCTCCCGACGGCTGCGAGAACAAAACGGCCACATACCATTTGAGCCAGGCAAAGGAGGCGACGGCCGACTGCAATTCGGCGCTCAACTCCTCCATCCAGGTCGCCTACGGCTCAACCGTCTCCCACAATGGAATTTGGTGTTCCATTTCCCAGGAGCAGGGGATCACCTGCACCAGCGAGCTCTCCGGCAAAGGATTCCAGCTCAAGCGAGCCGCGGCCCGGCTTTTCTGAGGGGTTATCCGATCGGCCCTTCCGCCACGTTTAGCCTTCTGACCGGCTCTTCCACCCCGTGTCCGGACTTCTGACCGGCTCTTCCTGTTCCTAGCCGCCCTTGCGAGCCGGGAAACCGCGTACGGCCCGTCAACCTTATTGCAGTGTCGCAGCCGCCCTTACGAGCCGGGCGACCACCCTCCCGAACTCGGAGAATTAGGCTCCCCTTACCTTCTTTGTGTCTCGGACGGTAGACTTGGACCATGACTTCCACAACCATCGGCAAGTCCTCGCCCGGGGCTTCGCGCAATAAGCGCAGGAAGCGGCGTAACGCGAGGCTGTGGATTCCGCAATACCATGGCGCGTGGGCGATGGTGACGATTCCCCCTTTGGTCGGCGTCGTCGAGGGCGGCTTTCGGCCTGTCGAGATCGTGGTCTTCGCGCTGTGGTTCGTCGGATACTTCCTTTTTTACAGCGCCACGGTGTGGCTCAAATCCAGGTGCAAGAAACGCTACTTCCCGCCGGTGCGGCTCTACGGGCTGATCGTTGCGGCTTTGGGCTTGGCCTCGCTCGTCGGCGCACCCTATTTGTGGCGGTGGGCGCTCGTCTTTTCACCGCTGGTGGCCATTGCGGCGTGGGAGGCGTGGAAACGCGACGAGCGTTCGCTGATTTCGGGCCTCGACACCATCGCTGCCGCCTGCCTCATGATCCCTGTGATGTTCGACATTGCGGGCGACGGCGCCCCCGGGTTCGCCGCCTCGCCCCGAGCCTGGCTGTTGACCGCCCTCTTCTTCGGGTATTTCGCCGGAACGCTTTTCTATGTCAAAACGAACATCCGCGAGCGCGACTCGAACGTCTACCTCGCCGCGTCCGTCCTCTGGCACGCCTCGTGGGCGGCGGCTGCGTTCGTTCTCGCATGGCGCGGGGAGGTCGGTTGGATTCACGCAGCCGTGTGGCTCGCCATCGCGATCCGCGCCGTCGTCGTGCCGCTCCTCGCACGCGCGGGCAGGCCCGTGAGCGTCAAAGCCATCGGCTTCGGCGAAGTCTTCACCTCGCTGGCCTTCGTGCTCACCGTCTTTTAAGCGCTTCGGTCTCTTTTGGCGCTGGACGCCAGCTGCTCTCCGTGCCCGCCGTTTCCCCAATGTTCGATCGATGCTTGGCACCCTCCGTTTTTGAGAACGCTCGCTCCAACGTCTTAGTAAGCGCTTGTTCCCGCACGCCGCCCGTCCGCCGCGCTCAAAGAATCGACGCGACGGCTCTGAGCAGGCGCAGCGAGCCCTCGGTCTCGCCCACGCTGACGCGCACGCCTTCCTGGCCGAAACGACGCACGGTCACGCCTTCGTCGAGGCACGCGTTTTCGAGGGCCTCGCCGAATCCGGCGAGCCAGACGAAGTTCGCCTGGGAGGCTGGTACGGCGATGTCGTGCGCGGCGAGGGCCGCCACGAGGTTTTTGCGTTCCTGAATGATCACGCCGCACCTTGCCCGCACCTCCTCCTGAGAGTGCAAGGCGGCACTCGCGGCGATCTGGGCGAGGGCGTTGACGCCGAAAGGCGTGCCGATCGCCCTCAGCCCGGCGATCATCTCCGGGTGCCCCAGCCCGTAGCCGACGCGGATCCCGGCCAGCCCGTAGGCTTTGGAGAAGGTCCGCAGCACGATGAGGTTCGGATGCTCGCGCAGCAGCTCGTCGGAGCGGACGGCGTCGTCCATGTCCACAAAGTCGATGTACGCCTCGTCGAGCAGCACGGGCACGCGCTCGGGGACCTTTGCGAGGAATGCCGCCAGATCGGTGTGTTTGAGGGCGACGCCGGTCGGGTTGTTGGGGCTGCACAGCAAAAGCGCGCGGGTGCGCTCGGTGACGGCGGAGAGCAGGCCCGGAAGATTGTGCGATCCGTCGGCGTTGAGCGGCACCTTGACGGCTGCTCCCCCGGCAGCCTGAACGGCGATCGGATACGCCTCGAAGGAGCGCCAGGGAAGCACGACCTCGCCGCCCGGCGTCACGACCGCCTGAAGGATCTTCTCGATGAGAGAGGTCGACCCGTTGCCCACGACGACGCCGTCGTCGACCCACTTGTGAAACCACGAAATGTCGTGGATCAGCCCGGTGGCGAACATGTCCGGATACCTGTTGAGATCGCCGACGGCGGCTGAGACCGCGGCCTGGACGGCAGGAAGGGCAGGGAAAGGGTTCTCGTTGGAGGAGAGTTTGACGACGTCGGTGTTCGCGCCCTTCTTGCCGGGCACGTAGGCGGGAAGGCCGAGGATCTCAGGGCGGAACCACTGCTGCTTGCTCATGTATCTAGTGTGCCCCGCGCGGGCGGCGCAATGCGAGCGGCTCTTCGACAAGGGAAAGCGAGCGGCCCTTCAACGGCGACAACGCGAACTGCCCTTCGACGAGGCAACGCAAGCAGGACCCTCCAACGGCAGCAACGTGAACTGCCCTTCGACGGGGCCAGCGGAGGGCGCAATCAAACCGACGACCCAGGCAAATTCCAGCGCTCAGCCTTAGGATTGCTGCATGAGATACCTAGTTCGCGCAGCAATCAACGCCCTCGGCCTGTGGCTATGTGTGCTTTTCGTACCGGGCATCAGCCTGCACGGCTTGGGCACCAATCGGGACATCGCCCTCTACCTCTTGGCGGGGGGAGCGGTCCTCGGCGTCGTCAACTGCCTGGTCCGCCCGATTCTGGTGATCTTGTCGATACCGCTGTACATTCTGACGTTGGGCCTGTTCTTCTTGATAGTCAACGCCGCAATGCTCAAGCTCACCGCGACTCTCACCGCCGGGTTCGACATAGGCGTGACCGTGACCACCTGGGTGGCGGCGATTATGGGAGGAATCCTCCTGTCCTTGTTCAACACCTTCACCGACGCGCTACTCCCGGAGGAGTACCGGCGACGCTAGGCCTCCGGCGCGTGCCTTCTGGGCGTCGCTTTCGGCCTCTCGCGGCCGCACCCGGTCAGGTCGCAGTCCGTCGCAACTTCCGGTTTCTCGCGGTCATGCTCCGTCATCCGCGGGGCCGCGCCCTTCCCGCGGCCGCTGCAACCCCAAACCGAGACGCCCCTTTCGCCGTTTTTGCGCCGCGTTTGACCCTCACGCGACGTGAGGTTGGAAGCTAGAGCCATGGGAGAGAACATGCAGGAGCTGACCGTGGGCCAGGTCGCCGACCTCGTGGGCATCAGCGTTCGCACGCTTCACCACTGGGACGAAATCGGCTTGGTGACACCGAGCTTGCGTTCGTGGTCCGGCTACAGGCTGTACACCCGGGAAGACGTGGAGCGCGTCCAGCGCGTGTGCCTGTACCGGGAAACCGGCATGGCCCTGGCGCGGATCGCCGAGCTGCTCGACGAGCCGGGCCTGGACGAGCTCGCGCATCTGGCCAGGCAACGCGAACTGCTCCTCGAACGCATCTCCCATCTGCGGCAGAAAGTCTCCGCAGTAGACCAGATTATGGAGACAATGAAGATGGGAACGAATCTCGACCCCGCTCAGAAGGCAGAACACTTCGGCGGCTGGGATCCCGCGTGGCAAGAGGAAGCTCAGGCCAAGTGGGGCGACACCCCGGAATGGCGCCAGTCCGAGGCCGTCAAGGCGAAGATGACGCCACAGGACTGGTTCAGAGTCGGCAGAGACACCCAAGCACTCGAGCAGTCCTTGGGGCAGGCCAAGCGCGACGGCGTCAAGCCCGGCTCGGATCGGGCGAATGAGCTCGCCGAGGCCCACCGCGCTTCGCTCGGCACGTGGTTCGACGTGACGCATTCCAAGCACGTGCTCATCGCGCGCGGGTACGTCACGGACGACCGGTTCCGCCAGTACTACGACGAGATCGAGCCCGGCCTCACCGACTGGCTGAAGTCGATCATCGACGAGAATGCGAGGGCAAACGGCGTCGACCCGACGACGGCGACGTGGCAGTGACCCTGCCGACGGTGCCCTCCCGCCGCTTGGCGTCGGCCGATCTGCAATCGGCCGACGCCAAGCCGGATCGTCTCGCCAAGCGGGGCGGTTTTCCGCAAGCGGACGGTATCCGATAGGCGGACGGTCTCCCACAGACGGAAGCCGCCCGGGGGCAAAGCCCCTCGCAGCTTCAAATCCGGGTCGCCTCCCTCATGCGGCGTCCGCTTAAGCTTTGCGCAAGGCCACTCAGGCTTTACGCAAGGCGACTCAAGCTTTGCACAAGGCGGCCACACGAGTTTCGCACACAGCGGCCACCTATTCTGATGCGGTTGGCTTCTGACGCAGTTGGCAGGGGCTCCCACAAGAGAGCCCCTGCCAACCGCATCAATCGTCGGCCATCGGCCAGCGCGAGGTCCAACCGTCCCCCGCATCCCGTTCCTGCTCAGTCGCATTGGGAGCGTTCGACGTGGACGTGGGTTTCCCGTCCGGCGAGGCAGCCTCGCTGTGCCGTCCAACCTTCGGCTCCCCAATGCTCGGTCCGAACGACTCGGCGTTCCCAAGCCGCCAATCCGTGCCTCCCGCCCGCCCCGAATTGAGGGCGTCGACGCCGTCCGCATCGGCCCCAACGCTTCCACGCGCACCGGACGCCTCGGCTTCGGCGCGGCCGACGTTCGCAGCGGAGGCGTCCTTGGGAAACGGGCGGCATCCGGTGGTGTAGCGCACGGAGAAGGCGCGGTCTCAATGTCGACTCGAGCGCACCGAGGGACGTCTCGAGCGTTCTGGAAGCCGATACGCGCACCCGAGTGCCGACCCCCGATCAGTCGGCAAGCCACGCCTTGGCACTGCCCCGGACCCGCCGCGAACCGCAATGCAAACGAGGCCCCGGGCAGGTTGACGCCATTGTCGCTCGCGCGGATGCCGCAACGAACGCCCTAGGAAGCCCTGCTGAGCACGCCGAGGGGTGCAGCACAGGCACTCTAAGACGCCACCCGCGCCATAGGCTTCCCCGGGGTTTCCCAGGATTAACTCATGACCGCCTAAGGATAGGAGGGTTGTATAGATGATGTCAGCAGGACGAGCAAGCGATCCTAACGGTCAGCGCTTGTCAGTTCAGCAGATGCGATGAATGTGTTGTGTGCAGTGAGCCGACGAAGAAAGGTGGTGGCATGCACAGACAGGCAAGCATCGCCGCCCGGCTCAAGCGGTTCGTTCCCTTCGCCGCTTGACACTTCGACGGTGGCATTTGGCGGGAGGCGTTGGCATGGAGCGCCTCCCGCCAATACTGTTTCCTGGGCTCAAGCACGCTTTCAGCCTCGCGTGCGGACATCCGCAAATACAGGCAAGCATGATGACGACGTCAGAGGAGGCTGGGCTAAGGCAGCGTGCAGCCCCACGCAAGCAGGCATGCCGATCCGCTAAGAACCGCCGATCACGAGCCCAATCCGTACAGCCCACACGCGCAAGCGCACGCCGCAGAATTCGCACCTTCAAGTGAGCCCTATAAGACGCACGACAGGTTTGGGTGATCGAACCAACGGACTCTGTCGGTTCAGGGCGATGCTGTAGCAGACTCGCTTGGAGTCGGGGTATCCAAACGCCTATCGGGATCAGGCGTCGATCCCGCGGGAGCCGGCCGACATCCGGTCGTGTACCACATACCGAAGACTTCCTCGCGGGTCATGCCCATATTGATGTAGCCACCGTCGCCCTCGTTGTAATAGTCGAAGCTCTTGTCCCCTTTGTCAGAAATCTCGACGACAGTGGTGAAACCAAGAGGTTCAACCTCCTCCTTGAAGATCTTATGAATACGAGAGAACTTGTCCATTGGAATACCGTACGTTTTACCTTGAGCGTTGTTATATTCTCCTCCCTCATTCTTGCCGTCAGCGCATCCGTAAAAGACATTGACTGGTTCCTTTATCCAGGTCCAGTCCTGTTTGCCAAACTCCGCGTCAATTCGACCGCGCACGCGACCTAGCGCAGCCCGCAGATCAGCATCTGCCGTTCGGATATCGACTCGATCTTTAAAGGGCTTCTTTCCGTAGTAGTATGGGCGGCTATTGAAATCGAAGGGGTCCGCCTTCTTCCCCGCTGTCGGCTCCGTCGAAGGCGTAGCATCCGATGAACATCCTGCGAGGCCGAGGACAACAGCCAGGAGAGCGAAACGAATACGACGCCCCGCCTTCACAGCGTCCACCCCTTGGCGACTATGACCTTCGCAATCTGTTCCTGCGCCTTGCTCCCGTCGACGAGATAGCCAGAATACCCTGTGACCCTCGTTTTGGAGTCCTCCGGCGTAACCTGCTGGAACCCCGAATCAGCGTCCATCGGGTCCTTCCCGAGAGCTCCGGAACCCGACGCCTCCTTGGAATGCTGAGCAGCAGCCTCCAGACTCGCCAGATCCACGAAGGCCTCAGCCGCTATCTCTCCTTGATGCCGCGTGCTTATTGGGTTCACCGAGCGCCCAACAGATTCTTCGAGGGCGCCTTGTGAAACCTACGGACTATTGTTGCACTACGAGCGACGTAGCGCAGTCTAATCCTACGGAAGCGTTGCCCATTGACAGAATTGCCGAGTGGTCGAGTAACATTGCTAGGTTATGAATGCGAGCTTCACCAAACGCGCGAGCAAGCAGGCGACGGCCGCGGAGGCAGCCGGTTTGGCCGATCTGGCGCGCGCCGCGCGAGCCGGCGGTGCACCGGTCGTGCGTCTCCTCCGAGCAACAGCCACGAGCCTCGACACGGCAAGGCTTTCCGCCGTCACAGCCTCCCCCGCAGCGGCGGAGGAGTTCGGCCGCCGGCTCGCCGCCACCCACGCCTTCTGCCCCGAGGGTTCGAGGGTGTTCGGCCAGGCGCCCGCCGGCCTCGTCAACGCCGACGGCGCCGCGAGCGACGGCGTCATGGGCGCAGCCGCGCTCCCCCTCGTCGGCCCCGGCCTCTCCCGCCGCTTCGGCGAGTTCTATGCGCAAGACAGGCTCCTGCCCTACCTCGTCGACGCCCGACGAAACGGATCCATCGGCGCCGAAGGCACGGCCGTCCTCGAACGTTTGGCGGAACGCCTGAACGACGGCGAATTCGACGCGCCGCAGCCCGCGTCCGTCAGCACGGACGCAGCCCTCCTCCACGGCGACCTGTGGGCGGGAAACGTCATGTGGGCCTCGCGCGAATCGGCGGAAATCGCGGCCGAAGGGCTCGCCGCAGCGGAAGAAGCCGCCGAAGGCCTTGGCGTCGCGGAAAAGACGGGCAGCGCGAGAAACCGCCGGGACGACGTCGTCGGCGTCCTCATCGACCCGGCCTGCCACGGCGGGCACGCCGAATCCGACCTCGCACAGCTGACGGTGTTCGGCGCGCCCTTCGTCGACCGCATCTACTCGGCCTACAACGAGGCCTCGCCCCTTGCCGACGGATGGCGCGAGCGCGTGGGCCTGCATCGGCTCCACATTCTCATCGTCCACGCCGCGCTGTTCGGCGGCGGCTACGGGCGGCAAACCGTCGACGAAGCCCGGCGATACATCTGAGCGCCGCCCCGCGCCCGGCTGCGCAAACGAATGCGGCACGCCGACTCGTTGTCCACACGGGCAACCGCCCGCCGTCCGCACGCCGCCCCGCCGTCCGTGGGAGAATGACGCCATGATTACGCTCGGGCCCTTGGACGGCCGTTACCGCGAAACCGTTGCCCCGCTCACCGCCTTCCTTTCCGAGGCCGCGCTCAATCGCGCCAGAATCGCCGTCGAGGTGGAATGGCTCATCTTCCTTTCGCAAAACGAGGTGTTCCCGGGAGCCCCCGTCGTCTCCGAGGCCGACGTCGCCTACCTGCGGGCGATCCCCCAAAAGTTCGGCGAAGCGGAGATAGCCGAGCACGCCGCCATCGAGGCCGAGACGAAGCACGACGTCAAGGCCGTGGAGTATCTCATCAAACGCCGGATGGAGGCGGCGCCCGACGTCGTCGGGCCGAACACCGCCCTTCCCAGCCTGACCGAAATGGTCCATGCTCTGTGCACCTCCGAGGACGTCAACAACCTCGCCTACGCCCTGTGCATCAAGGGCGCGGTGACCGACGTGTGGTTCCCCGCTGCGCTCAAACTCCACGACGCCCTCGCCGAACTCGCGCACGCGCACGCGGATCTGGCCATGCTTTCGCGCACGCACGGGCAGACGGCCACACCCACCACCGTCGGCAAGGAAATGGCCGTCTTCGCCCACCGCCTGAGCCGCCAGCTCCGCAGGATCGCCAGCGCCGACTACCTGGGCAAGATCAACGGCGCCACCGGGACCTTCGGCGCGCACGTCGCCGCCCTGCCCGACGTCGACTGGCCCGCCCTCTCGCGAGCCTTCGTCGAAGGCCTCGGCCTCGTGTGGAACCCGCTGACCACCCAGATCGAGCCGCACGACTGGCAGGCGGACCTCTTCTCCGACGTCGTCCACGCGAACCGCATCGCCCACAACCTCGCCACCGACATGTGGACGTACATCTCGCTCGACTACTTCCACCAAAACCTGGCAGCCCAGGGCACAACCGGCTCCTCGACGATGCCGCACAAGGTCAATCCCATCCGCTTCGAAAACGCCGAGGCGAACCTCGAGGTCTCCTCGGCGCTGTTCGAGACGCTCGCCGAAACGCTCGTCACCTCACGGCTTCAGCGCGACCTGACAGATTCGACGACGCAGCGCAACATCGGCGTCGCCTTCGGACACTCGCTGCTGGCTCTCGACAACCTCGTGCGCGGGCTCGCCGGCGTGGACCCCAACCCGCAAAGGCTCGCCGAGGACCTCGACGCCTCGTGGGAGGTTCTGGGCGAGCCGATCCAGCAGGCCATGCGCGCAGCCGGGCTCGGCGGCGCCACCGGAATGGGCAACCCCTACGAACGTCTGAAGGAGCTGACGCGGGGGCGCAAGGTCACGGCCGAGGACATGCGCGAAGCGATCGCTTCGTTGGGCATGCCCGACGACGTCGCAGCGCGCCTGACGGCGCTGACACCTGCGAGCTACACCGGGCTGGCCGCTCGGCTGGTCGGATTCCTCGACGGCGCCACGCACTTCAGCGGCGCGGGGCATTTCACCGGCGCCACGCAGCCGCATCCCGGCGACGCCGCTCACCCCGACGGCGCCGCACAGCCCAGCGAGGAGGCGGCCACCGGCCAAGCCGGGCACGCGGCGCCAGCCGAGCGCGAGGAGGCATCCGAGCCCGACAGTCACCTATAAGACCCCGACGGCCGCCTATAGGACAGAGAAAAGCACGCTGCGCTTCCCCCTGCTTTCCGTCCCATCGGGGTGTCAGCTCGAGGGGTCAGCCCCGCCAGAGCAGCGATGTTCCGGTCAAAACGCGGCAGTTCCTCCGACGCCAGGCGGTCCAGGCACGCCAGACGCCGCCAACGCCAGACGGTCCAGGCAGCACCAGGCGGTCCGGGAAACGCCAGACGATCCAGTCACGCCAGGCGGTCCAGTCAGTCGCCGCCAATGCGGGGCGCCGCTGACAATGGCAGGCGATTTCCGGCGCGACGAAACGCTTCCTCCAGACCGGAGCCATCTTCGCTTCGGGACGGATCGAGGTCTCTGACGGTCAAGGTCTCCGGCGGTCGAGGGCCTCCGTCAAGACGGGAGTCAGATCACATGCAAACTGCAGCCGCTTCCCAGACTCGGCTGTCAAACTATTGGAGGCCTTTCACTTCTCGAGCGGCTCATGCGGCGAGTGATGCGAGCGAGGCCGAACGTATCGAACGGGTACTGCACAACCGTCGATCGAGCCAGCGTGCAATCGCGTCGGCGAAGCGTGCTGGGTCGATAGAGTGGAAAGAAACGTAGAGAGAACAAGGAGACCTCGTGCATCGATTCCTTGCCGCCGCGTCGTCGTCGGCCGATCCTCAGGCGCTCTCAGGCATCGCCGGATGGGCGGTCGACATTATGAACGACCTCGGCGGACTCGGCGCCGCGTCCCTCATCGCGCTGGAGAATCTGTTCCCGCCGCTCCCCTCGGAAGTGATCCTTCCGCTGGCGGGCTTCACGGCGGGCACCGGAAGCGCCAACTTCACGCTGCTCGGGGCGATTCTGTGGTGCACCGCGGGATCGGTGGTCGGCGCGTGGGCGCTCTACGGCGTCGGCGCTCTGCTCGGCAGGGAGCGGACGCGCAAGCTCATGGGCAAACTCCCGCTGGTCAAGACCTCGGACATCGAAAAAACCGAGGCGTTCTTCGACCGGAGGGGAACCTGGACGGTCTTTTTCGGCCGAATGATACCGATCTTCCGCTCCCTCATCTCGATTCCGGCGGGCGTGACGCGCATGGGCTTCTGGAAGTTCACCGCCCTGACGACGGCGGGGTCCGCGGTGTGGAACACGATCCTCATCTGGGCCGGCCACGCCCTCGGCTCGAATTGGACGAAGGTGGAAGGCTACGTCGGGATACTGACGAAGGTCACGATAGTCGTCTGCCTGCTCGGCGGCGCCCTGTGGGTTGCGCTGCGCATCCGCTCCAACAGGCGCAAGCGCGAGGCCGTGCCCGCCGAAAACTGAGAGGCGGCGCCGCCGAAACGCACGCCGACAGGGCATCTCAACCCGCCCAAAGCCTGGACGCTCGGCGCGCGGGTTGCTCCGCTCCCGATAGAGTGAAGACGTCAATCGGACGGAGGCTGCTTCCGTGGACGAAAACTACGAAGACTATCGGATCGACGTCGGCTACCGAATGGCGATAGCCCCCTGGCGCGCGCGGTCCTACATCGAGGGCGGCAAAGAGGACTTCTGCGGTTTCGCGATCGACGCCGCCCAGGTGAGCGGCGTGACTGAGGTGGGCGACTTCATCGACCTGTTCTGCGGAGCCATAGCGCCCGCGCAGTTCTCTGCTTCCGAGCCGATGCACGTACTCGAAGTGCCCGCCAATCCGTTCGTGCAAGCGTCTCGCGCAGCGGGAGCCCTCCACCCTGACGCGCTCCCCGTCGCGATCCTCAAGTACCTCGCGCAGATCAAAGTGCTCCACGCCCTGCAAGGACAAGGCGCCCCGCTCGCCTACGCCCTCAGCGTCTTCCGAGGAGACCTCGAAAACACCGAGATGATCCCCTTCCCAGACGAATACCCTCCCATGCTCGAGCACATCGCGCCCGAAGACTGGCAGGAGGAACTCGAATATTTCCCCCGCGACGAAGAGCCCGAATGGGCTCGGCGCCTCATGGACCGATGAAGATCGGACGGGCCGAACCGAGCCTCTCAATCGAGGGCGCCGAACGGCGAACCTCGATAAGGCAGGCGAAACCGTGAAGATCAAGAACACCAACCCGACGAGCGAAGGAGCCCAATGAGCGTCGTTTACCAGCTGGCCGTCACCCCCTGGCAGGCCAACAGGTATCTTTCCGAGGGGGCGGAGGATTTCTGCGGATTCGCCGTCGACGCGGCAAGCGTCGAGGACGTGCGCGACGCCGGCTGCCTGCGCGAGCTTCTCCTGTGCAAAGTGAACGAGGCGAACTTCCCGGCCGACGAGCCGCTGCACATCCTGAAAGCGCCCATCGACCCGTTCGTCCACACCCGGCGCGCGGTCGGCCCGCTGCACCCGGACGCCTTTTTGGGCGGCGTCACGGAAGACGCCCCATACGATCCGTCCGGCGTCGTCAGCGCGGGCGGCGCGACGGCGGAACTTCTGTGGATAGAGCCGGGGCGCCTGACCCGCGGCTCCGAACTGTGGCGCTTCCGCCCCGGAGACCCGAACCCGGAGCTTGCGGCCGTCTACCACGGCGTCGCCTGGGGGTGGGAGAACGCCCGGACGGGAGAGTTCGTCGCGGCCAAACCGAGCAAGCTCATGGGGCCCGTGGTCAAGCGCGAATGGGGAACCGCCGCCGTCGACGTCGAAACCGACGGAGGAAAGCCGACCGCCGTCACCCTCGTCAGCCCCCAAAAGCCGCCCGAAAGCGGATTCGAGAGGTTGTCGACGGGCCTGTGGGCCAAGCGCATCGAGTACCGCGACGGCCTGAACGTCTACGAAAACTACCTGTCGGCCCTGGCCCGCGGGGTGCCCGTTCGGGTGACCCGCCTCGCGAACTCCCCCAACGGAATGGAGGCCCTCGGATTCGCCCTCCTCGTCGACGCGCCCTACGCGATCGGCAACAGGGTGCTCCGCATCTGCCCCGGTGCGTTTTTCTGCGTCATGCCGATGGACGAGATGGAGAAGGCCGTCGCGAGAGAAGGCCGGCCCGAAACCTGGGACGTTTCGACGTTCCCCGCGGTCACGACGCTGTCGCTTCGGGAGCGGTCGAACTACGACGTCGATTCCCTCCTCAAGGACATCCACGCACTCATCGAGAACGTCGCGCCCGAAGGATGGCGCACGTGCACTCTCATCGTTCAGATAGTCGGCGGGCAGTTTCGCTACGGAGGCAATTTCTTCATCCCGGCTTCTGCCGACCCCTTCGAGGCCGCTCCGCCTTCCGGAGGCGGCTCGCCCTCGCAAGCCGCTCCGCCTTCCGGGGCCGGTTCCGAAGCCTCCTCGTCCGAGGATCGGAGCGCGAGCGCCGACGACGGCGCCCACCGGGGGCCGGGAAGCCGGCGAGCGCGCAGCGGCAGGCCTCGCCGCCCCGTCTACGGCGGCGTCGTCGAAGAGATCTCCCTGCTTCCCAGCGCCGTCCTCGAATACCTGGGGCAGATCAAGAAGCTCGCGGCCACCCCGGAACGCGGCGCGCCGCTGGCCTTCACCTTGCAGGCAAGCGCATCCGGCGAGACGAAGCTCAACGTCACATACGAGGAGACGCCTCCGCTCGTCGAATCCATCACCCCTCAGGCCTGGGCGGCCGAGATGGAGGCGTTCCCGCGCCCGAACCCGCCCGAATGGGCGTCGCGGCTCACTGATCCCGGCGACGACGGCGGCCTGTGAAACACCGTCTCTGAAATACCGGGAGGGGCACGTGCGTTGAAGCATGTGTCGGCGCATGGAGCGCCGCGAGCAAAGGAGTGAACAGACATGACATTCGACCGAACCATCGAGCTTGGCGTCACCGGTATGACTTGCGAGCATTGCGTTTCACATGTGACCGAGGAGCTCAAGGCCCTTCCCGACGTCGTCAACGTTTCGGTGACCCTCGCAAAAGGCGGAACGTCCAAGGTTCTCGTGTACACGAACGCCGACATCCCCGACGCCACCCTCAAGGAGGCGATTGACGAGGCCGGCGGATACGAGGTCGAGTCGATCGTTCGCTGACAGTCCTGAAACAATGCACGCGCGGGAGAGGAGCGCCGACGCTATGACGTCAACCGCAAATCGAGCACAGTCCGAGGAGGCCGATAGGCGACGATCTCGGAACGCCCCTGGGCAACCGTCCGATCGCGCCGACAGGGCTCAACCGCAGACCGTCGATCGAGCGCGGCTCCGACACGCGGATCCGACCCAATCCGGCGCGGATCCAATGCAACCCGGCGCAGATCCGGCGCGATCCAGCGCGGATCCGGCGCGGCCGCAGACCGAGGTCGAGCTGGCCGTCACCGGGATGACCTGCGCCTCGTGCGTGGCCCGCGTGGAGAAGAAACTCAACAAGATCCCCGGAGTCACGGCGATCGTCAACCTCGCCACCGAGAAGGCGCACGTCGAGTGGGCGGACGCGGCCGGGCCTTCCGACGCCGACCTCGTCGGCACAGTTGAGAAAGCCGGATACGGCGCCACGGTTCTGCGGAGAATCACAACGGACGACGCCGGAGAACGCACCGTCCAGGCAAGCGAGGCGGCCCGAGGGGCCGAGGAGGCCGCGGCCCGCGCGGCCTCGGCTCGCGTGGCGGACCTTCGACGTCGATTCTGGGCGGCCCTCGTCCTCTCGACGCCGATCGTCGCGGTGTCGATGGCCCCTGCCTGGCAGTTCCCGGGCTGGCAATGGGCCGTCGGCGCGCTTTCCCTCCCCGTCGCCTTCTGGTGCGGCTGGCCTTTCCTGAAGGCGGCCTGGCGGGCCGGGCGGCACGGCTCGACGACGATGGACACGCTTGTCGCCCTGGGCATCCTCGCGTCGATGGGGTGGAGCGCGTGGGCCCTCCTGTGGGGCGGCGCCGGAAGGATCGGCTACACCATGGGCATGACCGGCATCCACGGACTCGGCCACTCGGGAACGCCGCATCTGTACTTCGAGTCGGCGGCCTTCATCGTGACGTTCCTCCTCCTCGGCCGCTGGCTGGAGTCGCGCTCGCGCCGAAGCGCGGGCGACGCCCTGCGCTCTCTGCTCGACCTCGCGCCGACTACGGCCACTCGGGTGCGCCGGGAAGGCGGCGGCGTCGTCGAGGAGACGATCGACGCCGCGGAGTTGGAAGTCGGCGACGAGTTCCTCGTTCGCCCCGGAGAGACGGTGGCCACCGACGGATTGGTCGTGGAAGGCGAGTCGGCCGTCGACGCCTCCCTCCTGACGGGCGAGTCGATTCCCGTAGACGTCGGCCCCGGCAGCAAGCTGACAGGCGGCGCCGTCAACACCTTTGGAGCCCTGACCGTGCGGGCTGTGCGGGTCGGCGAGGAGACGACCCTGGCCAGAATGGGCAGGCTCCTCACCGAGGCACAGACGGGGAAGGCGCCGGTCCAGCGTCTGGCCGACAAGGTCTCGGCCGTCTTCGTCCCTGCCGTCATCGCGATCGCCGCCATCGCCTTCGCAACGAGGCTCGCTCTGGGCAACCCGCTCGAAATGGCGCTGGCGAGTGCGATCACCGTGTTGGTCGTCGCCTGCCCGTGCGCCCTGGGCCTGGCGACTCCCACGGCCCTGCTCGTCGGCTCGGGCCGGGCCTCACGCCTCGGCATCCTCATCAAGGGCCCGGAAACCCTCGAATCGGCCCATGGCGTCCAGACGATCGTCCTCGACAAGACCGGGACGCTGACCACCGGCACGATGGCCGTTTCGGCCGTCCGGCCCGCCGAGGGCGTCGGCGAACGCGAGCTCTTGGCGGCGGCGGCCGGCGTCGAGCGCGGGTCCGAGCATCCGATTGCCAAGGCAATCGTCGCGCTGGCGCACGAACGCGGAATCGAGCCGAAAGCCGTCGAATCGGTTGCGGCTCGAGCCGGAAACGGCGTGGAGGGGATCCTTGACGGCCGCAGAATCGCCGCCGGAACGGCGCGTTGGCTCGCCGAGGAAGGCGTGGAAGGCGCGTCGGGCCTCGGCGGCGAGCCGGGCGCGTCCGTCGTCGGCGTAGCGCTCGAAGGATCGCTGCTGGGTGCGTTTGACATTCGCGACGCCGTTCGCCCGGAAAGCGCCGCCGCCGTCGCCGAGCTGAAGTCCCTCGGGCTGCACCCGGTCCTCGCGACCGGCGACAACGAAGCTGCGGCGTCGGCCGTGGCCGCTGAGGTCGGCATCGACGACGTGCGCGCGGGGATCCTTCCTGAAGGCAAGGTCGGGATCGTCGAAGAGCTGCGGGCAGCCGGGCAGAAAGTCGCCATGGTCGGCGACGGGGTGAACGACGCCGCCGCCCTGGCCGGCGCAGATCTGTCCATAGCCATGGGGTCCGGCGCCGACGTCGCTAAGGAAGCGGCCGATATCACAGTCGTGAGTTCGGACATCCGCTCCGTCGGGGCGGCCATCCGCATCTCGGCGCAGACCCTGCGAATTATCAAGGAAAACTTGGCCTGGGCCTTCGGGTACAACGTCGTGGCAATCCCCGTGGCGGTCGCCGGTTTCATCGTACCCGGCATCGCGGCGGCGGCGATGGCGAGCTCGTCCGTCATCGTGGTGGCGAACTCTCTGCGGCTGCGACGAGCCTAGATTCCCCGGTTTACCGGGCATTCTTGCCCCGCTCTCCCGACACGCGAGAGCGGGGCCCGCTTATTTTGCTCCCAAGATAGAAAGAACCAGGGGAAAGGTCTCCTAAATCTCACCTGCGGAGCTCCTTTCCAGAAATCGCTAAATATCAACGAAAAGTAGTAACATGGGGAGTGTTGCCCATGCGACCTCCCCCCCTGGGGGGATCCCTAGGGAAACATGCATTGATAAGTTAGTTTCTAATTAAACATGCCACCTACTAACCACGCGCTTACCTAACGGACTAAGTATGGCTTCGACCGAAGGAGTCATTATGGCCCATTCATCACGCAAACCGATGGGCACACGGACCTTGATAGCGGGGGTGATCATCATCCTCGTCACCGCGCTGACCGCGTTCATCACGCCATCGAACGCAGACGTCAACGCGGCCATTGCCATATCCTCACCAACGCTCACCCGCACAGATGCCAACGGCGATCCGCTCACCGCCGCCGAAGCGTCGCATCCCATGCTCGTCGGCGACCACGCATCGCTCTCTTTCGCCTGGGACGCCGCCAAAGCGAACATCGCTCCCGGACAATCCATGAAGATCGGCATCCCGGCCTCCTTCCGCACGCTGGAGCCCGGATCCCAAGCCGACCTCACGATCGACGCCGCCGGAAAGCAGACCGCGATCGGCCAGTGCAAACTCGGCCGCAACGAGGTCGACTGCGCCTTCGACAAAACGGTCGACTCCTTGAAAGCCCGGGGATACGCCGCGCCCAAGGGCAAGGTCAGCCTGCGCCTGACAGCTCTCGCCCCCACGGCGTCGCCGGTCGCTTTCACGATCAACGGGGGCCAGTACAAGCTGGCCATTCCCGGCGGTTCTGTGCGCGAGCGCTCCAAGGGCTACAACCCGCACACGTTCGCGAAAGTCACCCCCGCGTTGACGTCCGAGAGCAGATCGGTGTTCTGGACCGTGAGCTTCGGGGCCGACTACGTCGCCGAGCGGCTGAGGGAAACCGGGCAGCACATGCGGCCGGACGGGGCCACCCGTTCGACGGTGACGATCACGGACACGATCGGGCCCGGCCAGAAGTTCGCCGACCCCTCGAAGTGGGCCCTCTACCACCGCGGATCTGCGGGAGACAAGGAAGTTCGGGACGTCCGGGTCACCGGAGGCGCGGGAACGGACTACACCACCGCCTACGGCGACTTCGACATGTCCGTCTCGATCAACGGCTCCACCGCCACGGTTTCCATAACCGGCCCGTGGCGCGGGCAGACCAACTACGGCATCGCCTATCCCACCGTGCCCGACAAGGGGAGGATCACGCCGAACTTCGCCTACGTCAACACCGCCGGGCTCGGCAAGACCAAGATCGTCAAGGCCGCCGCCGCGAAGTACACCGACCCCTTCGCCTCCAGCGGGCTCGTGGACGCGCAGCACGGGTCGTTCACCGTCACGTCGCGCGCAACGGGCCCCCACGCCGAGGCGATTCCGCGGCGCGTCGCCTTCCCGGTGACGGCTCGCTACGAGCTTCCCGCGGGAACCACGGCCTCCGACTATCCGAGCTGGAATCCGCCGGGGACCCTGGCTGCCGACAAGCGCTCCGGAACGTTTTCGCTGGCCGCCGGCATCGGCCAGAAGGTCGACGCCGGATCGAAGTTCCCCGCGGGAACCAAGATCACGGTCACGCAGGATTCCTCCGCCGCCCTCGGCGCGCCCGAGGGAGTGCGGTGGGGCGACCCCTCCTACACCGTCGACGGCGACAAGGGGAACTCCTTCGTCGTCAAGGCGAACACGGTCCACGGCGTCGCCGTATCGACGGAGGTTCTCAGCCCGCCTTCGGATGTGAAGCCCACGCCTAAGCCGAGCCCGAGCACCCCTGCGCCGAGCCCGAGCGCCTCCGCGCCGGAGCCGAACCCAAGCTCGCCCACGCCTAATCCCAGCGCCTCCGCGCCGGAACCAAGCCCGAGCACTCCCACGCCGAGCCCGAGCGCAACTTCGCTGGCCTCCGACCCGACGACGCCGCCCGAGCCCACGCCCACAGCGCCTTCGTCTCACCCCGCTCCGTCTCCGACGGAAACCATGCCCTCGAAACCGGTCGAAACGCCCAAACCGTCGAGCGAGCCGACCGGCACCGCGGAACCGAGCCCCTCGCCGACGACGGCCTCCCCCACGGAGGAACCCTCGCCGACTCCCAGCGAGAGCCCGACGGCCAGCCCCTCGGAGAGCCCGAGCCCCTCCGAAAGCACCGAGCCTTCGCCGACGGACACCCCCAGCGCGAAGGCCTCCCCGAGCGCTGCGCCGTCCTCTCCGAGCGTCGTCGTGCCGCCCATCTCGCCCTCGGCGCCCGCAGCGACGCCGAGCCCGACGGATTCCCAATCCCCGAGCGGCGATCCGGGAGCGGCCAACCCCAACGGCGGCCAGCCTTCCGGCAAGGGGAAGCCCCGCGTCAGACGTCCGGGCTCGAGCATCAACTCACCGATCGTCGGCACTCCGGTCGCCCTGCCCACCATGGCGCGCGCCGCAGAGGAACGGCCCCTCATCAAAACCGGTCTGGACATGGGAACGGGCGTCGTCTTCTCCGTCTCTCTGAGCCTGGTGGGAACGGGCCTCGTCATCCGCCGCTACTTCTCGTGAGGGAACGGACCTGACGGACACGCCCCCGCTCCAAGCCGCCGCATCGTGACCGAGCGGGGTCCACGGGAGCCCACGCCGGTTGCCTCTCTCGTGACGGGGCGGGTTGGCAAGCGTGACTAAAGTTGCACGCACCAAAGCGGTCGCCCCTCTCGTGACGGGGCGGGTCCCTCGGGGGTCCGCTTTGCCGCGAGAGGGGCTCGTTTTCATCCAAACCCGCCGCTCGTCGCACGACGAACGAAGGACGACGAGAGGCGACGTCGGCCGCGGGGCCGATTCGCGGCGGGCAGCAGCGCGAGTGTTTCTCCCGCAAGGCCGACGAGAAGCGGGCGGCCCGCCTCGAAGGGCGGGGAGCAAGAACCCCGGGCGAGCTTCGCCAATTGGCCTAACTCTCAATCCATTGCCTTAGAATTCACATGTGGACGATAATCTGACGAATACGACCCCGCGGCGGCCGGTGTTGCTCGTTGACGAAGAAACACGGTGGCTGAGGCGTCCGCGAGATCTGGTGTCTGCAGTCATCACGCTGCTGGCGATCGTCGGCGTAATGGTCGTCACAGTCTACGGTTCCTCGACGGCCCTGGCCGTCATACGCGACGTCCGCACAGCCACGAGCGGCATCATCACGTCGATCCTGTTCATGCCCGTCAACGCCCTGGAGGGCCTCATCGGCTTCTTCCTGCCGGCCGCATTGATCATCGACATGGCCTGGCACCGCCGATGGCGCACACTCGCAACGGGCGCCTTGGCGGTGGCCAGCGCAGCTGCCTTCACCTACGGCCTTCTGTGGCTGTTCAGCCGCTACTTCCCGCTCTCGCCCATCACCGGTCAGCTTTCCGACTCCCTCGTCGAACAGACCTATTTCAAGCTCATCCCGTACGTCGCCGTCGTGTCGGCGATACTCACGGTGGCCGGGTCCGGCAAACGTGCGAAGACGACGAGGTGGGGCTGGCCGCTGCTCTCCCTCGTTCTCGTCCTCTCGGTGCTCCAGGGCAATCAGACCCTTCCCGGAGCCCTCATCACGGCGCTTCTCGGCGTGCTGTGCGGACTCATGTGGCGCTATATCGCCGGCGACGTCCCCGACCGCGCGACGGGGGCCGACCTGGTCAAGCTCGTCAGGCGCGCCGGCGTGGACGCCCAACTGGTGGTCCGCATCGACAGGCTCCCCGACGACGCCGCCCTCACCGCATGGCTCGCCCCCGCACACGGCGACCTCGGCCACATCGACCGGTACGGCATCGACCAGATCCACCGCATCCTGCAGAAGGCGGGAGAATCCTTCGAGGGCGCCCCGCCGAAGCCCAAAGGGGCCAAGGCCGCCTCGCCGGAGTCCGAGCAGCAGGCCGACGATCCCCGGCGCGCAGACGGTCCGCGGCGGGCCGACGATCGGCTTGAATCCGAAGAGAACCACCAGACTCCGGAGCCCGCGCCGGGCTTCGGCCCTATCAGTCGCTCGGCGAAGGCCGCCTCGCAGCGCCTCAGGCCCGCCGACGACGTCGACCCCCTCGCCCTGCGAAACGAGCTCCTGGCCTCCTATCACCCGCCGCTGAGCGGGGAGGCCTCCCGCAACTACATCGTCGTCGATTCCTCTGGGAATCCGCACCACGCCTCCTTCTTCGACGCCGACCAGCAGATCGTCGGAGTGCTGCAGTCCTCGTGGCAGCGGCTCGTGCTGACCACTACGGCCCGCCAGGCAGAGAAGACGATCGACGGGGCGATGGACCGCTTTGCGCTTATGGAATTGGCGAGCGCCTCCGCCGGACTCGCCCCCGACCGCGGCCTGGCCGTGGCGGGTTCAGACAGCTCGAAGGTCGTCATCCTCGAAGTCGATGGCTCCACGGCCCTGAGCGACATCGAACCGAATGAGATTCCCGACGAGGCGCTTGACGACGTGTGGGACATCCTCCAAGACGCCCATCGCCGCGGCTTCTCCCACGGAGACGTGCGGGCGGGCGTCACGGCGCTCAAGGGCGGGCGCGCCCGGCTGCTGCACTGGGAGAACGGCCGCCTTGCGGCCTCCGAGATGGAGCGCCGCATCGACATGGCGCAGGCGATGGCCATGATGGCGGGGATCGTCGGCGTCGAACGCGCCATCGCCTCGGCAAGCCGATGCCTGCCGCGCGACCAGATTGTCTCGCTTGCTCCGATCCTGCAAAAGGCCATCGTCCCCTCCGAGACGATGGCGAAGTTCACCGAGAAGAAGCAGCTGGAGCGGCTGCGCGACCGCCTCACCGAGCAGGTCCCCGAGGTCGCGGAAGTGACGCCCACCCAGCTCTACCGGTTCTCCGTGAAGACCGTCGTCACCGTTTCCCTCGGCCTCGCGGCGGTCTACATCCTGGTCGTGTCGGTTAACTTCAACGAGCTTCGCTCGACCCTCGCCAGCGCCAACCCCCTGTGGATGCTCTTCGCCTTCGTCGCCGGCCTGTTCACCTATATCGGGGCGGCGATGACCTTGCGCGCGTACACATCCGAGCCCTTGAACGCCAAGGACACCGTCATGGTGCAGGTGGCCGCATCGCTCGTGACCCTCGTCGCCCCGGCCGGCATCGGCCCGGCCGCCCTCAATCTGCGCTTCCTCCAAAAACGCAGGGTCTCCACGCCAGTGGCCCTCGCGACGGTCACCCTCGTTCAGCTCGCGCAGTTTGTCACCACGATCATCCTGCTCATCGGGATCAGCCTCGCCACCGGCAAGATCGGCTCCCTGTCCATGCCCTCCGGCGCGGTCATCGTTGCGATCGCCATCGGCGTGCTTGCGGTCGCCGCCCTATTCCTCGTCAAGCCCCTGCGCAGGTGGGCAGCAAAGAAGGTCCGCCCGACGATCGACCAGGTATGGCCTCGCCTCGTGTGGCTCGCGACCCACCCCAGCAGGATCGCCTACGGATTCGCGGGGTCCACCGTCCAGACGATCGCCTTCGTCGCCTGCTTCGGCGGCTCGCTCGCCGCCTTCGGATACAACCTTCCGATCGTCACCTTGGCCCTGGCCTACCTCCTGTCGAACTCCCTGGGCTCCGTCGTCCCGTCCCCCGGCGGCATCGGCCCCGTCGAAACCGCGCTGACGACGGGCCTGACCGTGGCCGGAGTCCCGACGTCGATCGCCGTCTCCACCGCGGTGCTCTACCGTCTCCTCACCTTCTGGGGACGCGTGCCGCTGGGGTGGCTCGCGCTGCGGATGATCACCAAACGCGAGGTCATCTAGAGTGCGGTCGCCCACGCTGAGGCAAGCCGCACATATACGAGTTTTTCCCTTGATTTAGCCGTTTTGCGGGAATCTCGACGAGAAACGGAAGCTGTTTGTGGTAGAAGTACCCGCCACATTCCTAGGTTCTTACACTTCCGAAGTGTTATCGTGAAACAAAAGAATCGTTGCAGGCTATCAGGTAGCGGTCCGCCGAGTTGTCGGCTGCCTCTCACCCATGCGAGAACCTGGGCGCAACGACAAAACGGACGAAACAAAGGAAAGCTCGTGACACAATCGCATTCGCGCTCAAAGCGGGTACTTCCCCGCCACATCATCGCCACTCTCGCCATCTCCGGAGCCAGCGTGGCCGGCATGGCCGCGCCGAGCTTCGCTGGAGAAACACCCCAGGCTCCCGACGCGCACGGTACCGCCGGGGCCGCCGTAAAAGAGGCTCTGGCCAAGACCCCGCTGGCAAATCTGCCGCAGGCCGACGACGGCACTCCGCGCGACGGAGAAGATAAGAGGACGCCCCCGGGCGACGGCGAAGCCGACAAAGGCGGCAACGAGAACGGCAACGGCGGCCAAGCCGGCGACAACGGGGGTGAGAACGGCCAAGGCGGCAATGGCGGCCAGGACAACAACGGCCAAGGCGGCGGCGGCCAAGCCGGCGACAACGGCAACGATGGCAACGGCGGCGGCCAGGCCGGCGACAACGGCAACGATGGCAACGGCGGCGGCCAGGCCGGCGACAACGGCCAGGGCGACAACGGCACGCCGAGCCCGTCCACTCCCTCCGGCCAGCCCTCGTCGGGCAGCCCCTCGGCGCAGGACCCGAAGAGTCCGGGCGACCCCTCTCAGTCGGGCACGAGCAGCCCGAGTGACAACAAGGTTCCCGGGCTCAACACCGGCACCCCGCAGAAGACCGGCGCCGAGAACGGCGGCGATCACGGCGTGGCGCCCAACCAGCAGGATCCCGGAGCATCGGTTCCCGTCGTCCCGTCGCCTCGCGCGGGCTCGGGCCAGAAGGGCAGCGTCTCTGGCACTCAGCTTCCGCGCACGGGCGCTTCGGTCACGACCCTCGCCGCCGTCGCGGTCGCCGCAGCCGGAACCGGCGGAGTTCTCGTTGCACGCCGTCGCAGGGCCTACTGACCCACTGATTCGGTGATTCGGCTTTGGCTGGATCATCCTTCTCAACAAACTAGAGCGGTTGGGGCGAACCGAGTTTCGCCCCAACCGCTCTAGTTTGTCAGAGGACTTTGGTTTGTCAGAGGGCTCTGTGACTCGCCGGGCGCCCGACGTTCGTCCGAGTCTTTTCCGCACTCGCGCATGCGCTCGCTGTGCCCACATGCGCTTCCCAACTCCCGCACCATCCCCCGCAGGAAACACGCTCGCGTGAGCTGCAAGGCGACGAAACAGCGCGGCCAATGGTTAGACTTCCGTTGTGACCAGCTCAGAAGAAACCTCACCCGAATCGCTGGATCCGATCGCGGGGCCCAGTCCGGAGGCAGTGCCAGGCGCCGAACCTGAGTCCAACCTCCAAACCGGCTCCGACCGAGAAACGGAGCCCGCCCGCCAAACCGGCTCCGATCCAGCCGCCGAGCCCAATCTCGAGTCGCATCCCGATCCGGAGGCGGAGCCGGACGCAGAATCGTGCGCCGGGCCCGAATCGCGGGTTCCGCAGCAATCGGCCGGGCCTTCAAAGGACGGAGCTCCCGTCGCAGCGGTCGCCCCCTCGAGGGCAGTGGCCCATATTCTCGCCTGGTCGATAGCCGCGCTCTCGGCCTTCGCCTACGTTCTCTACTCGCAGTTGCAATGGAGGACTTTCGCGACGCCGTCGTGGGATCTGGGAATCTTCACCGAGCTCGCCAAGCAGTACTCCCAATTCGACGCGCCGACGGTGGACATCAAGGGGCCCGAATTCAATCTGCTCGGAGACCACTTCCACCCGCTGCTCGTCCTGCTGGGCCCCGTATACAAACTGTTTCCCTCGGGGCTGACCCTGCTCGTCCTCCAAGACCTGCTGTTCGCCCTCGGCTCGGTCCCGATAACGCTTCTGGCGGTCAAACGGCTGGGAAAGAGCCTCGGGGCGGTCGTCGGAATCGGCTACGCGATGAGCTGGGGCCTGTGGAGCGCGGTCGAATCGCAGTTCCACGAGATAGCCTTCGCGGTCCCGCTGCTTGCCTACGGGCTCGCCCGATGGCTCGACACGAAGGGCAACTCGCGATCGGCGCTCGTCGCCGTCGGCCTCCTCGTCTTCGTCAAGGAGGACCTCGGCCTGACAGTCTGCGCCGTCGGCCTCGTCTTTCTGTGGCAGGCGTGGGGAGCCGCGGCCCGCACCGACGACAGGTTCGCGATTCGTTCGCGCGCATCCTTGAAGAAGGCGCTGTCCTCCCCCCAAGGCAAGGCCGGCGCCCGCCTCGCCGCGTGGGGCCTCGCGTGGACTCTTCTGGCGATACTCGTCATCCTCCCGATCTTCAACCCCGAGGGCGGATGGGAGTATACGAACAGGCTCGCGCAAAACGACGCCGTCGCATCGAATTTCCTCCTTCGCTTCTTCCTTCCGGCGACGAAATATGCGACGCTCCTGCTTCTTGCCCTTGCGACGGGGCTCGTCGGACTCGTCAGCCCATACGTCTGGATCATGCTGCCCACGCTCTTTTGGCGCTTCGCAGGAAACGTCGAGCACTACTGGGGCTGGCACTGGCACTACTCGGCCATCCTCGTGCCGATCGCCGCGATCGCCCTGATCGACGCATGCTCGCGGTGGCGCGGCACGTACAGGGCGCGCTTGGCGGCGGCCTGCGTCGCGCTCGTATCGAACGTCGGCGTCGCGTGGTTCGGCCCGATCGGGCAGCTCGTCGACGGCCGCACGCCTTTTTCCGTCACGGAAGAGCAGGCCCAGGCCGGAAGGGACGCCGTCGAGGCGCTTGGCACGGGGCACAACGTCGTCGCCAACCTGCCCATGCTGGCCTACAACGTGCCGGGCAACCGCGTCTATTGGGAGGGCACGTACGGCAAGGCGAAGATCGACGCCGTCATCTTCGCGCCGTCGAATTCCACCGGGGGGCTGCCCGCCGACGTCTGGGCGGAGCAAAAGTTCGGCGGCAGGTGGAAGCTCGTCTACTCCCGCCTGAATTATCAGGTGGCCGTGCGGCAATGACGGCAAGGGCTGCCTGTGCGTGAGCGAAACCGCGCCGGCCAGCTTGCGCGGCGGCTGACCGGGCCGTACGCCGCCGTCTTCGCGGGAGGCTGCGCCGGAACCGCGCTGCGCGCCTGGATAGGCGAGCTCCTTCCCGGCGGGGCGCAGGCATGGGCGTGTGCGATTCCATGGGCGACTCTCGCCGTGAACCTCGCCGGCGCATTCTTGCTCGGGCTCCTCGCGGGCCTTCTCGCACGCCGTTTCCGGCGCGCAGACCCTCGGGTGCGCCTGCTTCTGGGCACAGGCTTCCTGGGATCGTTCACGACCTACGGCACGTTCGCAGCCGAGGTCGAGGCAGCGACGACGGCGCAGGCAGCGGCCTACGCGGCGGGATCGATCGCCTGCGGCCTGCTGTGCGCATGGGGCGGGCTGTCCCTCGGAACGCGCGCCGGGCGAGGAAACGCAAGGCAAAGGAGCGCCGGGCGGCGCGACCAACTGGCAGACGAGTCGGAGCCGGAGGCGAGCGCATGATTGCGGTCGCTCTGGCAGGAGGCCTCGGCGCGGTATGCCGCGCCGGCCTCGACGGCCTGGTCCGCAGGCGGCATCCGGAATTTCCGTGGGGAACCTTCGCCGTCAACGTCCTCGGCTGTTTCCTCTTGGGCGCGGCGACGTCGGCCTTCTCCGCGATGGACCCGAGAGCCCTGCGGATGGTCACAACCGGATTTTTCGGCGGATTCACAACTTTTTCCACGGCTATGCTCGACGCCGTCGAACTTGCCCGCGCAGGGAGGAGGCTCGCATCCGCGGGGTTGGTTCTCGGAACTGCGGGCTCGAGCCTGCTCGCTTTTCTGGGCGGAACGGCGTTTGCCTCGATCTTCTGAACGGCGTTCGCCTCGACCTTCTGAAGCTCAAGGCGAAGGCTCGCGAGCCGACCGCTGCGTCCGCGAAAGAAGCAGAGCGTCCGCGCTCCAAGCCCCCGTCCGCGGACCAGACCGGGGGCACGCCCCCGAATCGAGCGTCCGACGTCGAAGGTCCGCATTTTGAGACGCAGGCGGTTCCTGGGACGGACCTCCCTAGCCTTAAAGAGAGCTCCGTGGTTCAATTGGGCCATGAACGAACGCGCAGGTACTCCGGCCCGCGATCAGGACCTCATCGACGTCGATGCCCTGATCTCCGCCTATTACGACATCGAACCAGATCCCGCCGATCCCCTCCAGGCAGTCGTCTTCGGAACCTCCGGCCACAGAGGCTCGAGCTTCGACGGAGCCTTCAACGAAGCCCACATTGCCGCAACGACGCAGGCGATCGTCGAATACCGCAAAGCCCAAGGCTATGACGGCCCCCTTTTCATCGGCCGCGACACCCACGGCCTGTCTGCCCCCGCGGAGCGCACCGCCATCGAAGTGCTCGTCGCCAACGACGTCGACGTCCGCGTCGACTCCCGGGGATCGTGGACGCCCACGCCGTCCGTGTCGCTCGCCATTTTGCGCGCGAACGGTGCGGGGACTGCCGCGGGCGTGCGCCAGACCGGATCGGGCCTGGCCGACGGAATCGTCATCACGCCTTCCCACAATCCCCCGCGCGACGGCGGCTTCAAGTACAACCCGCCCACCGGCGGCCCCGCGGACACCGACGCGACGAAGGTCATCGCGGCGCGGGCCAATGAGCTTCTGCGCGAGGGCTGGAAGAACATTGCCCGGGTCCCCTACGAGCGGGCCAAGGGCAGCGTGCGCGGATATGAATACCTCGACCAGTACATCGACGCCCTCGCCGCGATGATCGACTTCGCCGCGATTCGCAAGGCGGGCGTGCGCATCGGGGCCGACCCCATGGGAGGGGCCTCGGCCGAGTACTGGGGGGCGATCGGCGAGCGCTACGGCCTCGACCTGACCGTGGTCAACCCCGTCGTCGACCCGAAGTGGTCGTTCATGACGCTCGACTGGGACGGAAAGATCCGCATGGACTGCTCCTCCCCCAACGCCATGGCCTCCCTGCGGGCGAGGATGACGCCGGGCCCGGACGGCAAGACGCCTTTCGACGTCGCCACGGGCAACGACGCCGACTCGGACCGCCATGGAATCGTCACCCCCGACGGCGGCCTCATGAACCCCAACCACTATCTGGCCGTGGCCATCGAGTATCTCTTCACGCATCGCTCCGGCTGGCGCGAGGGCACGGCTGTGGGCAAGACGCTCGTCTCCAGCTCGCTCATCGACCGGGTCGTCGCGGGAATCGGGAAGAAGCTCATCGAGGTCCCTGTCGGCTTCAAGTGGTTCGTTCCCGGCCTGTTGACGGGCGACGTCGGATTCGGCGGAGAGGAGAGCGCGGGCGGCTCTTTCCTGCGCACGGACGGCACGGTGTGGACGACGGACAAGGACGGGCTGATCATGGACCTGCTCGCCTCGGAGATCATCGCCGTGACCGGGAAGTCGCCGTCGCAGCTGCATGCCGAGCAGGCCGAGCGCTACGGCGACTCGGCGTACGCGCGCGTGGACGCGCCCGCGACCAAAGCGCAGAAGGCCCGTTTGGCAGCGCTTTCCCCCGAGGACGTCGCCGCTTCCGAGCTGGCCGGCGAGCCGATCACGGCCAAACTCGTGCGGGCGCCCGGAAACGACGCCCCGATCGGCGGCCTCAAGGTGACGACCGAAAGCTCGTGGTTCGCGGCCCGCCCGTCGGGAACCGAAGACGTGTACAAGATCTACGCCGAGTCCTTCAAGGGGGCCGAGCATCTGGCCGAGGTCCAGGAGGCGGCCAAGGCGGTCGTCTCGGCTGCGCTCGGCGCATAAATCGGCCGCTGCGGCGCGCTCCGAGTTCCACTCGGGGCGCGCCTGGCGTATTTTTATGGGTGGACGATTTCACGGGCGGGAAGCGGACGCCCGCGGATCGAAACCTCAATCCGCAGAACAAGGCTTTCAGCCCCGATCGCGGCTTTCGACGGGAAAGCGCAGCGAGCGGCGACGTCGGCCGTGACACACGAAGGAGCAAACATGGCGATTCCAACCCCGGCCAAGGCGGTGGCGGACATCGGCGTCACCGGCATGGCGGTGATGGGTTCGAACCTGGCGCGCAACCTGGCCCGCAACGGATTCAAGGTGGCCATTCACAATCGCAGCGCGGCCAAAACGGAGAAGGTCGTCAAGGAGCACGGAGACGAGGGCGAGTTCTTCCCCGCCGAATCCATGGCCGATTTCGTGAACGCGCTGTCTGCCCCGCGCGTTGCGATCATCATGGTCAAGGCCGGGCCCGCCACCGACGCCGTCATCGACGAGCTGGCGTCTCTCATGGATCCCGGCGACATCATCGTCGATTGCGGCAACTCCAATTGGCGCGACACCGTGCGCCGCGAGGCCGCCATTCGCGAGCGCGGGCTGCACTTCGTGGGCTCGGGCGTTTCCGGCGGCGAGGAGGGCGCCCTCAACGGGCCGTCCATCATGCCCGGCGGCACGCCGGAGTCGTACCGCCGGCTCGGCCCGATGTTCGAGAAGATCTCCGCCCACGTCGACGGCGTTCCCTGCTGCACGCACGTCGGCCCCGACGGCGCCGGCCACTTCGTGAAGATGGTCCACAACGGCATCGAGTACGCCGACATGCAGCTCATCGCCGAAGCCTACGATCTCATGCGCAAGGCCCTCGGGATGTCCGCAGCCGAGATCGGCAAGGTGTTCGAAGAGTGGAACAGGGGCGAGCTGGATTCCTACCTCATCGAGATCACCGCCGACGTGCTCCAGCACGTCGATCCAAAGACGGGCAAGGCCTTCGTCGACGTCGTCCTTGACCGTGCCTCCCAGAAGGGAACCGGCGCGTGGACGGTTCAGAATGCGGCCGAGGTCGGCGTTCCCACCACCGGCATCGCCGAGGCGACCTTCGCGCGCTCCCTTTCCGGCTCGGTGCCGGAGCGGCAGGCGGGCCGGGGGCTTCCCGCGGGGACCGAGGACGTTTCCGTCGCCGACCCTGCGGCTTTCATCGAGGACGTCCGACGGGCGCTCTACGCCTCGAAGATGGTCGCCTACTCCCAGGGATTCGAGCTCATACGCAAGGCTTCCGAGGAGAACGGCTGGAACGTTGACCTGGGGGCGATGGCTCGCATCTGGCGCGGCGGCTGCATCATCCGCGCCGTCTTCCTCAACCGCATCACCGAGGCCTACGAGCGGGACCCGAAGCTCCCGCTGCTTTTGGCCGACCCTTATTTCTCCGGCGAGATCGGCAAGTCCGTGGAGTCCTGGCGGCGCATCGTGAGCTTCAGCGCGCTCACCGGCGTTCCGATCCCGGCTTTCGCTTCGTCGCTCGCCTACTACGACGGCGTCCGCGCGGCCGAGCTTCCCGCGAACCTCATCCAGGGGCAGCGCGATTTCTTCGGCGCTCACACGTACAAGCGCGTTGATCGCGAGGGCACGTTCCACACGTTGTGGAGCGGCGACCGCAGCGAGATCGAGGAGTAGGGGCCGGCCCAAGCCGACCAGCGTCCGCCTCGTTGGCTGGGCGCGGCGGCCGGTGATCCGCCGTAGCGGGGCCGGGGAGCTGTCGCAGCTGCTGGTCAGCTGTCGTAGCGGGGCTAGTGCGCTGTTGCGGCGCTCGCAAGTTCGCAGGCGCTGGTCGACTCCCGGTGAGCCTGACTGACCCCGATGAACAGGACCTGGGTGTAAGAAAAGGACCACATTTCGGTCCTGATCATGCATCTAGGTCCTGTTCTTGCATGGTCGAACGGTTCGGGCCTGCCGAACCGACCAGGCAGACCGAGCCGACCAAGCCGGCTGACTAACAAGTCGAACCTGCCGCCGACGCCTTCATGCCGCTTGACGTGTCATTCTTTGCTTGGAGGCGCGCCGTCTCGAAACGAATCGGCTCGAGACGGCGCGTCACCTATTTGGACTCCGTTGGCGCAGCGGCATCGGCCTCAGCAGTTTCATCTGACGGCGAGGAATCGCGCGACGCCGACTTGAACAGCTTGGGGAACGGGCGCGGAGAACCCAAAGCAAGGAAGACGGTTGCCGACAAGACCAAAACGATCATAAGAAGATCCCTGCGCCCTTCTCTGGCCAGTTGACAGCCTCGCTCCCAACCTTGTTCAAGGCTTTTCTTTGTATCGGTGTCGAATCTTTTCTTTGGATCCATTATTTCATTGTCCATGTAATAGAGTATCCGCTTCCCTGTATCGTAATCAGAGAAGTTAGCCATATAGTAGCTATCCAAATCGGACTTTCCCAACGGTTCGCACTTCAACGGCTCACCATCGTCTGGAGCTTGAAGAGTGACGGGCCCTAGGTACAGCCAGCCGATCACAGACAGCGCGACGACGGCGAAAACCGTGCGCACCGCCGCCCTCACAATCCGCAGTTTCACGGGCGTCCACGTCCTCGGCATCTGCGAATGCCTCCCCTCAGGCGAGCGAGCCCATCGGATCCCACGCGGGCAGCACGATCGGCTCGGAGTCGAGCGCCGGCAGCAGATCGGCGGAGAGGCGGTCGCGGTGGACGGCCACCTCGAATACGTGCTGGTCGAACCACGAGTCGTTCATCGTGAAGAAGCCTTTGTCGGCGATCTCGTCGCCCCAGGAGTTCTCGATCCGCCAGCGGCGGGTCTTCCCGTCAAGGATGTCGACCCCGGTGAAAACCATGGCGTGCGTCATCTGAGCCTCGCCGTACTGGAGCTCCTCGGCCTTCGTCATCTCCAGGTCGATGCCGTACGTGCCTTCGTAGTCGAAGAGGCGCCCGTCCCAGATGCCGAGCTTCGAGTCGCATTGTTTGGCTGTGTCGCATCCCATCCACACGGGCTTGCCCGATTCGAGGGTTTCCGACGTCGCCCTGCGGATCACCTCGATCGGCACGTTGAGGTAGACGACCGGCTTGGCGCCCACGACGTTGCCGAGCCTGTCCACGGTGAACAGGGCGTTGTAGGGCGACGTCGGGCGCGGATCGTTGACGAGGCACACGTACTCGCTCAAATCGGGCAGGTACCTTGCCGCGAACTCGAGGGGAGTCATCTCGCCTTCGCGTCCGAATTCGCCGTCTTTGTTGCGCCACTGCCAGACGAAGCGCTGCGGCGGCGTTCCCAGGTGAATGGCGAGGACCCTGTAAACCTGTTCCAGCACGGCGGCTTTGACCGCCCGCGGGTCGGCCCCTTCGGCGAACGCCCGGCGAACGTCGCGGGTGCCCCTGCGCAGCAGCTTTTGGAGCGTTTGGTTCATCGCGCGGGTGTTGGACGAAGATTCCGTCTCCGGCATCGCATATTTCGGCACGACTCCGTATTTCTCGACGAGCGCGACGAACATGTTCCACTGGCCGCCGTCGTCGATCGGGTTCGACAACAGGTAGCGGACGGTGCGGTCGTCGACGTCGCGGTCGGCGAGCTCGATCATCGACGTCAGGAAGTAGTTCGCCTTTTCGAGCTTGTCCCAAAAATGCTGGTAGTTCTGGGAGAACTCGAATTCCTCGACGCCGGTGTGCTCGTAGACGGCCGACTTGAGCGAGTTGAGGCCGGAGAACAGCCAGCAGCGGCCGGACTTCTTCTGGTTCGTGATCGGCCACGTGTCGACTTTGACGGAGACGGACGGGTCGATCGACGTGACGATCTCCCGATCCATCGCCACCTTGTCGATGGGCGTCTCGGCGACGGCGTTCTGGACGATCCGGGCGGTGCGGTCGGCGGAAAAGGCAGCGGCGAAGCCCCGCACTTCCTCCCCGGTCAAAGAATCATCGGTCATAAGCTCCTCCTTGTCCCGCGGGCCCCGCCGATCGCAAGGCCTTCATCCTGAGCATTGCCTCATTCTACGCCGGAATTCGGCCCTCGTACGGCCGGTCCACATGTGGACCTGAGGAACCAGAGGGACGTGCAAACGCTCTCGCAGGGACGCCGCAAACCGCGCGACGAAGGGAGCATCTTCTCTCCGCGGCCGATTCAGAACCCGCGGACGACGGCGGCTACAAAGGGCCTGCGTTCGGGAATCCTCGTAAACGCCTACGTCGAAAACCGTTGCCACCGCGATTGTCTTGCGTCTTCTTCATCGAATGGCCAATCCGCATTCAACTTGCCGCGCATCACGCGTCGATTTCGCCGCGCCTCATCGCCTCGACCACGGCGGACGTCCGATCGACGACGTCGAGCTTGGCGAAAGCCCGGGAAAAGTATGTCTTGACCGTGGCCGCGCCCACGCCCAAGGCCGTCGCGATCTGACGATTCGTCATCCCTTCCGCCGCGAGCGCCAGGACCCGCTTTTCTTGTTCGGACAGCTCTTCGACTCCGCCGTCGGTCGAAGAACCGCCTCTCACGCTCTGCGTCACGGCTCTCGCCGCCCTTTCGTCCAGCACGGTGCGTCCCGAGGCAGTCGCTCGAATCGCCTCCGCCAGGCGGAAGGGCTCGATGTCCTTGAGCACGTAGCCGCTGGCGCCCGCTTCAATGGCGGCCAGGATGTCGCGATCGGTGTCGTACATCGTCAGAATGAGGATCTTCGTGTCGGGAGAGATTTGAAGCGTCTTGCGGGCCACGTCCGAGCCGCTCATGTCGGGCATCCGCAGATCGAGAAGCAGAACGTCCGGGCGCAGCTTTTCAACCAATTCGAGCGCACGCGCGCCTCCCGACGCCTCGCCGAGCACCTTGAGATTCGCGTACTTTTCGATCATGCTCTTGATGCCCTCGCGAATCATCGGATGGTCGTCGGCCATGACGATCGAGATCATTCCTTTTCCTTTCCTTGCAACGCCGAGTCCGCGGCCTCTTGCGACGCCGAGTCCGCGGGTTCTTGCAACGCCTGGCTCGCCGTTTCTCGCGACGTCGGGCCTTCAGCCGACGCCGCATCCTCCACGGCGGGAGCTTCAACCGGAATCCGCGCGAGGACGCGGGTTCCGCGTCCGGGCGAACTGTCGATGCTCACGCTGCCGCCCAGGTCCGCCGCCCTGCCGCGCATGTCGGGGATCCCGAAACCCGAATCGTCTCCTTCCGGCGCACGCCCCAGGCGGCCTCGTTGCCACACGCGCCGCACGCGCGCAAGGCCAGCTCGTCCCTCGTCCGCGGACTCCGGTCGGCTCCGCAAAGTCGCTTGATTCGAGGAGCTGCCGCCTTCCGCATCGACGGCGCCCGCCGTTGCGGGGTCAAAACCGACGCCGTCGTCGCGAACCTCCAAAACCGCCACTCCCGCGACGGACCGAAGCGAAACCGCAACATTGGCAGCCCGGGAGTGCCGGGCGACGTTGGCAATCGCCTCCTGCGCGATGCGAAGGATGGCGACCCTCGCAGGCTGCGGCAAAGGCGGAAGCGTGGAATCGAGCGAGCGTGCCACCGCGATTCCCTCACGTTCGAGCCGGTCCGCCGCCCTGCCCACAGCCTCCGCCAATCCGCGCCCGTCCAGCGCCCGCGGGCTTGCGTCGGCGATCATCCGGCGAGTGTCGTCCAGGCCTTCCTGGGCAAGTTCAACGATCATGGCCAAATGCCGCGACGCTTGGCGATTTGCTCCGGCGCCGCCCGCCTGTGCGACTTCGGCTGCCGCCGCCCGCGCCAGTGCCAGAATCGACGCGAGGCCTTGAGCGATCGTGTCGTGCATTTCCCGTGCGATCCTCTCCCTTTCGCGCGCCGTCCCCTCGAGGTGCGACAGGCGGGCAATCTGCGCGTTGCGAGCTTGAAGCTGCTCGACAAGCTCCTGATTCCTCATGTTCGTTTCGGCAAGCAGGTCGATGGGTTTGCCGAAAAGCCCGGTCAGAACCACCGTGGCGACGGCCGCCACAGCCCACTTCGAGAGGTTGTCGGGAGTGGGCTCCCCGCCGAGCGCCTGCACCGCGACGAGGCCGAAGTTCATGACGGCAGCGGCTGCAAGCGCCCTGCGGTAGGCGAGGGCGATGAAGAGCTCCGGAATCGCGTAAATCTGAGCGAGGAGGGCGTTCCGATCGGCGAGAGCCGCCCCCCAAACGCTTACAACCGTAACTGCCGCAAACGCCCATCCGCCTCGCGAGCCGACCACGGGGCCGTATCTCCAGCTTCGGCTCGCCAAAGTCGCGAAAAGGAGAGTCGGAACGGAGACGAGCGTGCAGGCGGCGACAACCGCGAGGAGATTTACCCGCGCGCCCTCCCCGGCCGCCCCGCGATCCAAAGCGAACCTCGACGCGATGTACAGCGCCAGGAGCACCGTCGACGCGGCAAAGTACAGCGTCCATTCTCGTTTCATTGCATCATTTTCTCTCGTTTCATTGCATCTGCGTCTCCTGACTCTTCGCCTGCCGCGTCGACGACGCAGACCGAGGATACAGGAGGGCTATGACGATCAGCAGCGCGCAGGCGATGGCCATTGCCAAGAATACGCTGCCGGCTGCCTCTGCGTATGCCTTGCGAACGGCGTCTATAGCAGCTCGCTTGGCGCCGCCTCCGCCGGGCAGCCGCCCGGACTGCGCGTGGCCAGACGTTATCTTTGCCGCCAGCTCCGAGGCGCGCTCTCGCGTGATTCCAAAGCTGCCGAGCCCTCGGTAGACGGCGTCGGCGAACTTCGAGACGCTGACCGACGCGAAAACCGCCATCCCGAGCGCTCCCCCGAGGTTTTTCATGCTTTGGGAGATCGACGTCGTCTCTCCGTACGCCGATTCGGCGGCCCGATTGACCATGTCGGTCGCAGCGGGGCTGAACATGAATCCTATTCCTGCGCCTGCGCATCCGAGCTGCCAGGTGAGGTCGCCGGCCGCGGGCAGACCGGATGCCAATCCTCCCGCACGCCGCCACAGCAAGATAAAGCCGATTGCCGCCACTGCCCCGCCGATGAGCACGACGACGGCAATCCCCCGCTTGTCGAAAAGCCTTGCGCCAAACTGCGACGCTACAAGGAAGCCGACGAAAAACGCGAGGATAAGCCCGCTCGCCTGCCCGACGTTCAAGCCGAGTGAGAGCTGGCCGTATACGCTCACAAAGTACATGAGCGGGACGAAAACGGCCGAGGCGACGAGTGTGGCGAGCGTCGAGAGGGTGAAGGCCCTGTTTGCGAAGGCCCTGACGTCAACGACCGGCCGAGCGATGCGGCGCTCCAACAGAAAGAAACACAGAAAAAGAACGAGCGAGCCGCCAAAGCTGGCGAGGATTCGCGGATCGGACCAGCCGACGTCGCTGCCTTTCTTCAGCGGCAAAATAAGAAGAACCATAGCGACTGCGGCAATGGCGGCGCCCGTCCAATCGATTGTCCGATCAGAGGACTTTGCGTCTCGAAGATCGACGGCGTCTGCTTTTCCAGCGCCGCCGACGTTTGCCGCACCAGCGACGTTTGCCCCGCCGTCGATGTCTTTTGCGCCGACGAAGCCGACAAGAACGAGGCCGAAGGCAATCAAAGCCAAAGGAAGGTTGACGAAGAAAATGTACCGCCATGAATACTGAACAAGCCACGTGCCCGCGACAGGCCCAATGGCCGTCATGGCCCCGGTTATGGCGAAGAACGTGGCCATTGACTTCGCCCGATCTCGCGCGCTCGAAGCGCCGATGAGGATTCCCACTGCAGCTGGGAACATGAGCGCTGCGCCGATCCCCTGCACGACCCGTGCCGCAACTATCCACGATTGCGCCAGGGCGGCCGGCGTGGCCCCGCACAGCGCGCTCCCCGTGGAAAACAACACTATTCCCGCGAGCATGACTCGCCTGTACCCCCAGGCATCGGCCATCTTCCCGCCCAGAGGGAAGGCGGCTGCCGCAGCTAGCAGGTAGGCGTTGACCACCCATTCGATTCCTGAAGAATCCAACCCCAAACCTGACGCGATCGTTTGGGAGGAGACGGAAACAATCGTCTGATCGATAGTCGTCATCGAGACGGCTACGATCAGTCCGGCAAGCACCGTTCCAGACCGCCGTTCGCCCTTGTTCAGCATGGACTTCCTTTCCCTTACGCCCCGGCTGAGCATTCGTCGGTCCGACCGGGACTTCGCGTCCAGCCTTCGGGCATCCTGCCGCGGCCGCAATTTCGGCCGCAAAACAAGGCTAGGAACCGGGAAAGGGCGCTCGCGCCGGCAAACTGGCCAGGCCCGCGTCGTCCGATCGGCGGACGCGGAGGCATACAGTCATGCGGCCTTGCGGAAGAAGAAAATAAAGCCGAGATCCTCGCCCGAATCGTGTTGGATGCATATCCCAGCTATTGCGAAGTGCGTGCTGTCGCCGACGGCGTCTTGGACCGTCGTTGATGCGATATCCAACTGATTGTTTCTTTTTGTCTCAGATCCCGCCGCTTGGCCTTTACAAGCGGGGCGCCCTTCCTCGGGACCGCATACGAGCCCGTATCTATGACTTTTCGGAATCCCCTGATCGTTGAGACCCTGAGGATAAGCGACGAACTCGAGCACATCGATCGAATCGCAATTCTCAACGGTCAGGCGTATGTCATGCCCGGAGTGAGAATAGAGATGCCATCTTTTTGGCGCTGGCATCTCATCGGACATGGGGGTGTTCAGTCGCGAATTGATGCGCGAGTCGGCAGAGAAAGACGATCGGCCGACGGCGGATTGCACATGCAGCACGAGCGGCCGCTGAGCGACAGATCGTTCAGCGGCCGAAGGCGAATGGGCAGTACTGGCTTGCGGACCCGAGTCACGTTCTCCGCATGCTGACACGAAGATCATCGCCGCAATCGATACACTACTGATTTTCCTTGCGAAAGAGGAATTCAACATTCTTTCCTCCATAGATGTACGGAAGGTAGTCATCGATCATGCTCGAACACAGGCTGCCGATCGCCCTCAAACTCCATTCCGAGCGCGGCATGGGCTTATCAAAAAGAACAAGCTCTTCCTTCGGCTCTTTGACTTGGTCCGAATCGATAGTGCGAATCAACAGAGAAAAGTCACGAGCCTCTCCCTTCGACGGCTCAGGGAAAGGCTCGCGCACCTTTCGGTCTTGATCTCGTAACCGTCTAAAGAGATCTGTCTGGCAATTGATAATCCCTCTCCTGGACGGAAAGATGACTCTAACCTCGCTCAAAACGAAACGAGCATAAACTTCTAAGACCAGCTGGGCGACTTGGAGGAACAGCGCGACAGGGATGTCGGCATCGACCGGATAGGTGATCTCGCCCCGCAAGCCGGAGGCAAGATAGTCCCCCTCCATCAACGACTCGTCATCGTAGAGGAAAACCGTCTCCCACTGGCCGATCAAACTGTCGCGTTCGCCCTCGATTCCAAGGGCATGGCTCATTTGAAAGAAGACGTCAGCGAAGTCTAGCTCCACGACATCCGCAGGAGCCTCACGGATATGTTCCAAAACATGCCCACGCATGATGAGCACAATGGATCTGCGGACATGGGCGTCATTAGTGCTTCTCAAACGCCGCACTCCCTGGAAATAATTTTGCTGACAGCACGGCCATAAGATTTCTGCTCCCCCGGAGCATAGATTTCTCCGAGCGTGTACCATTTAGTGTCTTCTTTGCCGTTGCACTTGTAGCGAGCCACCGCAGCTTTGCCACGTCCACCGCCAGGCCAAACACTTTTGCGACGAGAAGACGCCATCGTGGAATAGGAAAACCATGATGTCTGAGCTCTAAGGGTTGCTTTTACTTGTAGCTTCCTAGATGTGCCGCTGAGGAGTTTCCACGTGACGTGGCCAGACACGTCACCCCCGGATAGATGCGCGTCGTGCGCTTCAACCAGGCCAATGAACACCTCCTGCGGTCTGTTTGCCGACTCAGAGCCACCTCTCACCGTTGCATCAGATGTACCTGCTTTCGCGGGATCGTCAGAAGGGTGGGCAGTAGCAGCGGAAACAGCGCCGGAAGGAGAAACCCGGTCCGAGGCAGAGGCGGTTTGCGGTGCAAGAATGCCCGAAATCGTCAATGCGGCTATTAGCGCGAACTTTGTGGTTTTCATGAGTTTTACCTCCAAAACGGTATAAGCCACCATTGTCAAGTTAAATGTGTGGCTTTATGGATGTGCTTATAATTTTATATTACTTAGGACACATCGAATGAGGCAAGGGGTCTTCATTTGTTTTTTAGTAATTTGTACTAGTTTTTCGTCGGCTGTTCCTTAGCCCTCCCTGGTCGGCATTGCCCGCGTCTTCGCCGGCCTCCTCGTTGAGCCGCTCGCGATCGAAGAGCAAATCGGCGAAGCTCGAGGCACGCACAATCAGGACGACGCCGATCAACGCGGAAAGCATCCCCGCAAGCCAGGCGAGCCCCGCCGGTGCAAGGGCGGTGAAAATGAGGCCGAGGCCGGAGGCGACGCGCCTGCGCCGCATCGCTCCGCACGCCGCAAGCCCCAGCCCCGCGCAGGCGATCGCCGCGAAGGCATTCGTCGCGCCGTCCCGCCCGACGCGTTCCCCGCCGTGGAACACAGCGTAAACGCCGCAGGCGGCGGCAAAGGCCCCCACGGCGAGGCCCACCCCGAGGAGCAGAACGTCGATTCGGTTCAATGGCGCGGGAGCCGGCTGCTTCACGGCCACAAAAGCACCTTCGTGGCCCGGCGCTCGTCCATGGCCGCATAGGCTTCGGCGACGTCGGCGAGAGGAAGCTGCAGGTCGAAAACCCTGCCCGGATTGATCTTGCGGTCCACCACCAACTGGACGAGCTGATCCAGGTAGCGGCGAACGGGCGCGATCCCGCCCCATACTCCGACGTTTCGGAAGAAGAGCCCGTCATCTTTCAGGCCGCCGTGAGGCACCCCGACCACGCCGATCATCCCGCCGGGGCGCACGCAAAGCGCCGCTTGGTCGCGCGCGCTCGCGGTTCCAACCGCTTCGACGACGCCGTCGGCGCCGATCCCCTCGGTCAGCTCCCGCACTAGCGCAGACCCCTCCTCGCCGCGCTCGGAGACGATGATGTCCGCTCCTAACTCGCGGGCGATCTCCTGCCTGTCAGCGTGGCCGCTCATGGCGATCACCTGCTCAGACCCCAATTGCTTGGCCGCAAGCACCGCGCACAGCCCCACCGCGCCGTCGCCGACGACGGCGATGCTCCTGCCCGGTCCCGCAAGCGCCGAAACCGCGCCGTGCCATCCCGTGCACGCCACGTCTGAAAGCGTCAGAAGGCTGGGAACGAGGTCGCGGTCGACCTCCCCGGGAACCGCAACGAGGGTGCCGTCGGCGTTGGGCACGCGGATCTTTTCTGCCTGGCAGCCGTCGTAGCCCGTTCCGTTCTGGCAGTTTGCGTGAGCGCCCTTGCGGCAGACGGGGCAAGTGTTGTCGCTCGTCCTAAATCCGCCGACGACGAACTCTCCCGGTTTGACGCCCCTCACCGCGTCGCCGACCTCCTCGACCACCCCGACGTACTCGTGGCCTATCGGCGTCGGCTCGGGAACTTCGTTGATTCCGCGATAACGCCACAGATCCGAGCCGCACACGCACGTGGCGACGGTGCGAACCACGGCGTCGGAAGGATTGAGGATGCGGGGATCCTCGCGCTCCTCGAATCGAACGTCGCCCTTGCCGTAAATGACTGCTCCGCGCATTGCTCTTCCTTTTCTTTGGGGTGTACGTCAGGCGTCCGTCCGAGTGCGGCGGACCCGTCCGTTCAGGCTACCCGCTCCCAGCCTCAAGCGAAAGGGAAGATCCACAGGCTCTGCATTGCTGCCGCGCGACACGCGTTTTCCGACGGTCTCGTCGCCTTGGAATCCAAGTCTTACCAAGGAGAACCATGTGAATTCCACGGGAACTGAAAACTTCGATCTCTGCAAGAATGGTGCCATGAGGATGACGCCCAACGCAGCGCCACAACGAACCGAACCTCTCACGCAGTATCGGAAAATAAAGGCCACGGACGCCGCCGGCGCTCGCATGCTCGACTGCGCCCTGGCCCAGATCCACGAACGCGGCCTCTCGGTGACGATCGACCGCATCAGTTTCGAGGACATCATCAAGGAGGCGGGGGTCAGCCGCGCCACCGCCTATCGCAAATGGCCGTCCCGCCAAGCATTCCTGGCCGACGTCGTCTCCGCTGCGGTGCAGCGCGTGGAGTTCACAACGGACGGGCTCGAGGACATACGCCTCCTCCGCCCGCTCCTGGACTCCGGAATCGAAACGTGGGAGGACCCGCAGCAGCGCCGCAACGCCACGGTGACCGGCTTGAGGATGGTGACCCAGGCCGACTTCGAACGCATACTCGCCTCCCCCGACACGGACCTCTACTACGGCCTGACGGCCACCTGCCGCGGCTTGCGCGACGACGCAGTGCGAGAGAACGCGCAGAACGCCCTCCGGTCGGCGTCCGTCGCACTCGTCAGCCGTCGTGCGAACGTCTTCAGGGGCTTGCCGAGCATGCTCGGCTACAGGCTCATTCCGGGCATCGACCCCGAAGGCGGCTTCGAGCTTCTCGCCGAGGCTTCGGGGGCGATGGGTTACGGGCTTGCCATAACCGCCTTCAACGACCCCGACTTCGCCACGCGCACCTTCCGCATCGCCGCCTGGGGCTCCACCGCCGTCGAAGAATGGACGCATCCCGCGTACCACCTGGTGGGCCTGATCTTCTCCTACTTCGAGCCGGACCCCGACGTCGTGTGGAACTCCGAACGCATCGCGCATCTGTCCGCGATCCTCGACGAACTCGGTTCCGTTGCCGAGAACGCGGCGCGTGACGGCGCGGAGAGCGAAACGCACGCCGACGCCGAAGGCACCGGGGACGGCGCTTAGGACGACGCCGGGAGGGCGTGCCAGCGCAACGCCGAAAAACCAGTGCCGACGGCTCAACGCCGAAACGCGCGGTCGCCGCGCCCCCGCAGGGGCAGAGGCGATAGCCCCTCGACTGGTCCCGCCTCGCCCAGCGCAGCAACGCCCCCGCAGGGCCGAGGCGATCGGCGGGCAAGAACTTCAGGCGGAGGAGATTCGCGACGCTCGCGCATACGCCGAGGCGACCGCAGGCAGCCGGTGCGACGCCATCCAGACGGGCTTCCATGCGCAGAGGGCCTGGCTCTGCCTTTTCAAAATCGAGGTCTCCCGAAGCCTCTACCCACGGAAGCGGGCGGGTTTCGAGCGACCGGCAACGTCCGGGGCTCTCGCGACACGCGGGCGGAGGATCGACCTCGCAAGAGCAATTTGCGGCAACTTTTCCCAGAGTTCCTTTACTTTACTGTCAAAGTAACATGGTTGCCTCTCGGTCGGGGCTAGGTAACAGCCCCCTCTGACAGTATGCTGCATTCATAGGAAGAAGCTGGTTCTCTTCCACAACAGCATTACGCATACTAGAAACTTGTATACACAACCACCAAGGAGGGTTGCCACGTGGCAGTGTTTCGATTGGACAAGGATCAGTTCAGGCGACAAGTCGCCGAACTGGTAAAGGCGGGCGACAAATACGAGGACGCGCAGAACGAGCTCAGCTTTGCCGTGGGTCAGAGCTGCAAGGACCTTCAAAGCAACGGAGTTTGCGCGCCCTCCAGCGACGACGACCGGTGGTCGAACCTGGATGAGCTCCGGCATCTCCGCACGCCGGTCCACACGTCCCTGGTGGCCGTAGACAAAGAGCTGAAGCACGTCTCCGAGCAGCAGCACAAGGTGATTGCGGACTTGAGGGCCTCGCTGAGCTCATTCGAGTTTCGGGACGACGCCGAACGCAACGAGTTCGTCAAGATCTTGGACAAACTCGATCGGAAATTCACCTATGTGTCCCCCGAAGGAATGAACCTCATAGGCAACGTCCTTTCCAAAACCCCGGGTTTCGATTCGCTTATAGACGGCATACACAGCTCCAGCTCAGCGCAAGGGCCGAAAGGTTCAGGGCAAGGGCAGAAAAGTGCAGGAGGCAAATGATGGCCACTCCTCACGCCGACCACCTTAACGTCATCAAAACCTGGAGAACGGACCCGATCGAGCAGGCAAACAAACACCTGGAAAAAGTCAGCTCCAACCTCGCCGACATCGCCACGATCAACCGGCGTGTGGCAGCCGACCTCGGCCTCGAAGGGACGACTGCCCGTTCAGCCTCCTCTCGCCTGGACAAGCTCGCCACCCGCTTGCTGGACGGCTCTCAGAAAGTGAAACAGCTTGCCGAAGTGCAGCACAAAGCCCTCGGCCTGGGAAAGAAGGCGCAAAGCGACAACGAGGAGATTCAAAAGTTACTCAAAAATATCAACAGTGCTTACAATACTTACAATGGAGCTAGCGTTTCGTTTCCAAGCGCGAAAAAAGATCGCTCCTTACAGAGCATCGCTAAAGCAGAGGACGATTCCGCCCGCGCAGAGGTGGATCGCCAAGCCAAGGATGTGCTGCGCGTTTTGCGCGAAAGCACAGAAGCTTTGGCTCGCGATTTTCCTTTTCAGGACAACGAGCCCGCGTCAAGGCACGTCTCGGCTCCACCGGACTCAGCCGGCAAGGGCAACGGCGGCGCCAACGGTTCAGACAGCGGGCCCGCAAGCGGCACCCAGGCGGGCCCCACTCGGTCGGCGACAGCCTGGCACACCCCGAACAGTACCCCTTCGATTGGCGGCTCGGGCAGTTACACGAGCGGGCATCTCAGCCCAAACGGCACGCCATCAGACGGACCGGCTTTGCAGGCCTCGCACTACGCGCCTTCACAGTTGGGAGGGTTTGGCCCCTCAAATTCAACGCATTTGCCCGCGCGCCCTTCCGCGCTCTTCAATCCGTTGGCCGCCGCAACCATCGGCGGCGGAACCGCGGTAGCCGGATACAAGGCATATCAAGCCATGCGGGCCGCTCGTGCCGCACAGGCGTCCTCTCCCCGATCGGAGCCCTCCTCGATGCGGTCCGGAGCGACGATTCGATCGACGCCGCCCTCGTCGGCGAGCATCGTGCGAGGCGCAACCACGGCGGTCAGGTCCACAACTCCGTCTGCCGGCGCGCGCGGAGCGACGCCGCGTGGCGGCGCTTCCGGGGTTGCTCGGCCGATTTCTTCCTCTGCTTCAGCGCGATCGGGCGGCATCCTCCGGGGAGCGACGACGGCGAGCCGGGCTCCGGCGCCCTCGCCGTCGGCTCGAGGCAACGGAATCGTGCGGGGCGCAACCACGGCGGTCCGCAAACCTGCCTCATCCTCGTCCGCGGGAGAGGCTGGCAAGGTCCCCGGCGCTCGGAGCCAAACCTCCGCAACGCGCGAAGCGGCTTCCACACGCGGAGCCGGAGCAGCAAGCCGGACGAGCAGTTCGATTTCCAGGACCGCCGCAGGCCGCTCGGCGGCGACAGGCGGCAAAGCGACAGCTTCTTCGGAACGGGGCGGGGCCGTTGCGAGACGCGCTTCCGCCGGCCGTGCGGTAAACCGAGCGAACACTGCCTCCCGTGGCGAAACCTCGCGAGCCTTGTCGAGTCTGACGGGCCGAAGCCAAGGCCGCAAGAAGAACGAGCGCAGGTCTCGCAGCGACGAACCAATCGCGTCTGCAGAAGTCCGTCTGTATGAAGACGACAGAACGATCACCTTCCTGGAAGCTGGCCGTCGCGAAAATGACCGCGATTAGCTCCCGCACAGGCGGAAACTTGACGAGGCGCGGGCGAGAAGCGATTCTCACTCACGCTTCGTTCAACGCTGAGTCGACTAAGACCCCTTCTGCGGCGTCGCCGTGCGCGAGCTCGGGCTCCGCCGCGGCGGTGGCAGGGCCGCCGCCAATTACCTCTGGCCGAGATTGAGCGAAGGCGGTGCGGCGGCACGCCTCTTACGTCGCCCAATGAGAACGCCAAGAATCAAGGCAAGAGCAAGGACGCCCACGCCGGAGCCGATCCACGCCCACGCAGGAAAACCACTGTCATCCGCTGACGAACCGGCAGCTGTCTTTCCGCCCGCCGAGCTGCTTGATGAATCTGACGACGAAGAGCTACGTGGCGCGTTCGCGTCGCTTGTCCAGGTGATCGTGACACCTCGAGCTGTGCGATTAACGCCCCTTATGACTACCTTGTTGCCCTCAATGACCCCATTCGTCGTTTTTATAATTTTTCCTGGCACTCCGATACGCATCGTTACATCCAGTTCATTCTCTTCTCTAATGACACCCTGTTTACCTATTATCAGTAGGTTATTATCACCCTCTTTTCTTGTCTCAACATTATCCAATGGTTCATCAGACACCACTTTGCACTTACGCACACCTTCATCTGATATTATTTCTTCATAAGTGGCCTTGGCGAAAAAAGGGCGAAGAGAACTAATATAGTTCTTTAGATTGGAACAATTCTTCCCAATTTTCGCCATCAAACCCTTGGTGTCTTCAAATACTATCTCTAAGTGCATTGAACCGTTGGCTTGAAACTCGAGAGTCCCGTCAATTCTGCAGGCGCTCAACAAAAAGGCCAGGCAGACCATCGTTAGCTTCAGCGCGAATGAGGAACCTTTCACTGCGTGTGATAGACCTATGAAGTGGTGGTGGTCGTTCATTTTTGTTTTCCTTCTGCACTCAGAATTGCAGGAAACTGTGCCATTCAGGATAGTACCCCTTTCCTCCGCGCTTCTCACCCACACCCCTTCTCGGCGAACGATGAGCAGGGAAAGAGCAGGCAATCCCAGGCCGGCGTGGCACTCCACAGGAAAGCGTGCCACTCCAAGGGGAAAGCGTGCCACTCCAAGGGGAAAGCGTGCCACTCCAAGGGGAAAGCGTGCCACTCCAAGGGGAAAGCGTGCTACTCCAAAGGGAACGAGTCCCCTCAGCTTCCTTTCCGCGGCTCTTCTTTGCATTCATTGACTTTTCATTTATCGTGGCATGCCAGTGCCCCCAAACGGGTTAGTTTGCGGGGCCTCGGGACGCGTATCCTAAAGCTGTGACGACAGGGGTTTTTCGCGATCCTGCCGCCATTATGTCGGGAAGGCGCAGCTTGCGCCCAGGAAGTAAGTGGGGATGATCGCGTGGCGATATTCCGGTTGGACAAGGACCAGTTCCTGCGCCAGTTGAACGAACTGAAGCAGGCCGGCGACGAGTACGAGGCCGCAAAGCAAGAGCTCAGCGTAGCCGTGGACCAAGCCGCTCTAGGCATCAACAACACGCAAGGGGCTTCGTCCCAGTATTCAGCCCTCAAGGAGCTCCAGCAGTTCGGGAGGCCGGCTCACGTCTCGCTGGTGACCCTTGACGAGGAAATGGCGAATCTGTCCCTTGACCAGGAAGAGACGATCGAGGATCTGCGATGGTCTGTCGACTCGTTCGAGTTTGAAGACGAGGCGGAACGCCAGGACATTCTGAGTACGCTTGACGGGCTCAGCGAGAAGTTTTCTTACACCAGCCCAAAGGGAATGAGCAAGATTCACGATGCCCTCAATAGTTAAACAGCAGCGGACGAGCCCGTCTCGTGTAAAGACCAATAGGAACAATTCGGGGGGCAACCATGGCAACTCCTAACGCCGATCGCCTCAGGGCCATCAACGATTGGAATCCCGACCTGATCGAGCACACGAATCAAACCCTCGGCAAGATAAGCGGCCGATTGCAGACAATCGCCGAAGTCAACCGGAGGGTCGCAGCCGACTTGGGCATCGAAGGCGAAGCCGCTAAATCGGCCTCGGCCCGCCTTGACGAGCTGGCCTCGAGCTTGCGTAGAACGTCCACGGGCGTCGACAAACTTGTCGAGGTCCAAAACGACTTCGTCGAAGGCGGCCGCCAAGCTCAAGACGAAAGCAGGGCAATTCAGGCGAACCTCGACTCGGTGAACAGCCAAATCGACAAGAGCAAGAGCGAAGCCAGAAACACGCCGTTACTAGGCCCCTTGATCGAGCAGGCCATTTCCGGACAAGTCGAGCAAATACGCGACAACGCACACGCGAAAATCGACACCCACGCGAAAGAAGTCCTGGCAACGCTGGACGCTCGCACAGCCGCTGCCATCGGTGCGCTTCCGAAGCGGTTTGCAATCTCTCGTATCAAGAAAGCGGCGCGCTCGGCGTATCAGAGAGAGAAGTGGGCGCCTAACAAGCCCGAGCGGCAAGGCTCATCGGATCGCAGATCTTCCGGGCATTCGTCGGCTCCGTCGCGATCTGCCACGGATTGGCGAGTTTCCGCTCCTCCCGCTTCTGCGGGCACGGCCGGCAGCTATAGCGACGCCGGAAGCCACAGCGCCAGCTCGTCTGCGGGCGGCATGTCGCTGCAACACTCGCATTACACGACGCCGCAATCGAGCGCGCTCGTTCCGGGATCGGGAACGGCCGCTTTTCACAGTTCGGGTTCGTCGTCGCATTCCTCGGCCGTTTTCAACCCCCTGGCCACAAGCGCCGCAGTCGGCGGCGGCGCGGCAGTGGCCGGATACAAGGCCTACCAGGCAGCGCGTGCGGCGCTTGCGGCGAAGGCCGCGCCGACCTCGAAGGCCAGCTCCATGCGGTCGGGCGCGGCGGTGCGCGCCACGTCTCCCTCCGGGTCGGGGATCACGCGCGGCGCGACCACCGCGGTCCGTGCTGCCTCATCGGCGACGTCGGTCGGCAAGGCCGTTCCCGCACGAGGCGGGGCCACCGGGATAGCGCGTCCCACGTCCGCCGGATCGACCTCTACCGGGCGTTCAGGGATCCTCAAGGGCGCGACCACCGCCGCCCGCACCGCCAGCCCAACGAGCTCCGCTCGCGGGTCGGGGATCACACGTGGCGCGACCACCGCGGTCCGTGCTACCTCGTCGGCGACGTCGGTCGGCAAGGCCGGATCGGTCAACGAGGGTTCCGGTGGAACTGCAAACCGCGCGGGCGGCGCAGCGCGAGGCGGACTGGCCGCTCGCTCGACGAGCTCGACCGCTGCGCGCACCACCGGTTCAGCCCGCGGAGCCACCGCTTCGGGCGCAGCCGGACGGGCCGGCGGCTCGGCCGCCGGGAGATCGGCAGGATCATTCGGCGGCGCGCGCTCCGCGGGAATGGGCGCAGCCGGGCGCACCGGAGGCTCGGGATCCACCGGGCGTTCCGCGTCCTCGCGAGCTATCGCTGGTTTGACCGGGGGACGTCGAGGCAAGGACAAGAGAGAAGACTCCCGCTCGCATCCAATCGAGGAAACGCAGGTTTCCCTGTACGAAGACGACAAGACGATCACGTTCTTGGAAGCCGGGCGGCGCGAGGAGACGCCAAGCGACGGCGTTCCTGCCTGACGGGAGGAAGCCGAGCGCTCACAATCGCTTTGCGGGGATGCCCCATTGTGGGGCATCCCCGCAAAGCATGTACTCGACGCAGGGCGACTGCGCGCACGTGAAGGGATGGCCGAGGTTGACACAAGGCAACGAGGGCCTCGTTGCAAAGCTAAGAGAGGGCCTCGTTGCAAAGCTAAGAATGGGGTGGGAACCGCTAGGCTCCCACCCCATTCGCCATGTTGTCTGTTCTCGAATCTCTCAACTCTGGCCCTTCAACTCTGCATGCCTCTCAACTCTGTCTTCCGTCGCCTCCTGCCTGTCAGCCCTGCCTTTCACCCTCTTTCGCTCCGCCAATTTCCGGCCAACGACCCCTCGTCAAACTCGCTTCATCCGCCATTCCTCGCGTCCGTCCTCTTGCTTCGCTTCATCCGTCAAACCTACTGCCCTCTATCCCCGACCCGTCTCTTGCCCGCACATTGATCCCACGTTCATCGTCCTGTCCGCTGATCTCGCATCCATCGACCCCGCGATTGTCCGCCGCACCAGTCATCCACCGCAACGGCACACGCACCCTCTAACATCACGTCGCCAGCCCGACACTCACATCGCCACCCCTGATCCGCAACACCACGCGCACCCGCAGCCCCCAATCTGTCCGCCAACTCCGCGCTCGTCCTTTGCCCTCGACCTTCGTCAACCCTGCGCCTGCCATGTGCCTCCGTCTGCCCGCCGATCTCACAGCCTCGCGCCCGTCCGCCTAACCTGCCGCATCCGCCAATTCTCGCGCTCATTCACCGCTTCCACCGGCGCCCTCGCATCATCCGCCGACCGCGCGTTCATCCTTCAACCTGCCCTCGTTCAAAGGGACGTAGTAATCGACGTCGTGCAGAGCCATCCGCGACCCAGCCGAGCCGTCCCATTCGACGTCGATCCCATACATCTCGAACGTCGGAACAATCACGGATCTGGCCAGAGCTTCCGCCTTTTCGTCCGCGAACGCGTCCCTCTCGGCAGGCGACATCGCCTTAATCTCGTCGATCGGGAGGTACCTGCGCAAGAACACCCCGAAGGCGACATAGGTCGACCCCGTCTCGACGAGCCTCTCGGCGTCCTGCGAGTGGTAGAACGCATAGCCGTCCCACTCCGCCGAAGATTCGACCTCGCCGCTGATCGCGTCAAGCCCGCAGGACATGCAGCACATGAAGTTCTGCCGCGCCACCACGCCGTAGTCGTTGAGGGCGGCGAAGGCCGCAGACAGGTTCGTCTTCACGGGGCCAAATTCCCTTTGCTGGGAACGCCGGGCTTCGAAGAGGCCCTTGACGATCTTTTGGGCGACGACGTCGGTGTCAAGCGCGCCGGACGTCCGCCCCCGCGAAATGGCAGCGCCTGGTCCGTCCAAAGGACCAGAGCCCTGCACCGTCGAAGGGTCGGAGCTCCGCACAGACGAAGGATCGGAAGCCCGCTCGGCAGAAGGGCGCTGCACGGGCATAGGATCCAGGTCAGCCAGATCGGCGGACAGGTCGTTCCATATGTCTGCGTAAGGGCGCCCCAGCACGATCGACGTCCAGCAGCGGTCCCTGAGCTCTTGCTCCAGATCGGGATCCCCAACAGAAGGGATGCGCAGCCCCGCCGGTTGCTCGTTGTACTTCGTCATGGCCCTACGCTATCGTGCAAGCCGCTCAAAAGTCGCCTCAAGCTTCGGCGAGAGCTCCCCCTATCCTTCGCGATCCTCCAATGGCCGCTTCGCCAAGGCGTCCGCCGCGGCCGCGCGCACGCCGTCGCGCACGATGGCCTCCACGAGCTCGGCCACCCTGCGTGTGAAGGCCTCGTAGGCGACGAGTTCGTCGGGAAGGAAGCCGCCTCTCATGACGGCATCGACGTGTTCGCGCACGTTTGAGGCGCCGGCCGTCGCCGCGGCGAGCGCCTCCCGCTTCGGCTCGACCATTTCACGCGCAATCGGGCCTGGGTCGAAGCCTTGCGGAGGGCAGACGCAGGCGATCCAGGCCGCCGCCGTCAGCGCCATTTGCTGCGGCACGCTCCCCTTTTCGAGCAGTCGTATGGCCGGGGCGGGTATGCGCTGAAGGAGCTTCGCCGACCCGTCGGATCCCACCCGGGCCGTCTTGTCGCCCAGCGCGAAGTTCGTCCACCGCACGAACAGCCGGGCGATGTAGGCATCCGGATCGAAGCCCGAGGGAAGGTCGATCGAGGGCAGATACTCGTCGTAAAGGGCGGCGCGCACGCATTCTTCGACGAAGGGCTGGGTGCGCGAGTCCGGAATCGTCTCGCGCCCGTCAAGCGCGCCCAGGTACGAAATGAGCGAATGCGATCCGTTGAGCAGGCGCAGCTTGACCAGCTCGTACTTGCCGACCTCGTCGGTGAAGGCGACGCCGTCGGCGTGCTCCCAGGCGGGCCGGCCGGCCGCGAACTTGTCCTCCATGACCCACATTGTGAATCCCTCGGCGGGAACGGGAACGGCGTCGTCGAAGCCCGCAATCCGGCGGACCGCCTCGCGCACGGCGTCCGTCGTGGCGGGGACGATCCGGTCGACCATCGCGTTGGGGAAGGTCACATTGGCCTCCAGCCAGGCGAAGAACTCCGGCCCCGCGCCTATCTCTTCGAGGAATTCGACGACGAGGGAACGGGTGACGTCGCCCGCCGAGACCATGTTGTCGCAGGAAAGGACCGTGACAGGCGCGCCGCCGCGCTCGAAGCGCCGCACGAGCCCGCGCGCGACGAGCCCCACGGTGGTTTGCGCCCCGCCCGCGAAGTCGGCGAGGACGGCCGGGTCGGAGCGGTCGAGGCCCCCCGTGCGGGAATCGCGGCGATACCCGTTCTCGGAGACAGTCAACGTGATGATCTTGTGCCGCGGCTCGGCGAGAAGGTCGAGGACCCGCTCGGTTTCCTCGGCCGCGACGGCGAAATCGCGATGGACGTCGACGACGGACACCGACTCGCCCTCCGGCGTCAGCTCAAGGATCGAATAGACCCCGTCCTGCTCGCGCAGCGCATTGACGACGGCGGGGTTGTGGCTGGCCACGCCGACGATCCCCCACTCCCCCGGCTCGGCCGCGAGAGCCTGGGCGGTTGCCACCGCGGCGTGCGCACGGTGGAACTGCGCGATGCCGATGTGCACGATCCCGGTTTCTGCCGGCGCGCTTGCGCCGATTCTCCGGTCGAGGGGAAGGTGCTTCCGATCGAGTTTCATGGACTGTCTCCTTTGACTGCGCCAACTTAGTTGGCCGAATTCGTGTGGGTTTCGTCGCCGCTTGGCCGGCCTTTGGCACCGCTGGTTTGCTCGGTTTTGGCCCCGCCCACCTCATCGGCGGCCTGAGTGACGATGAAAGAGGCCGATTCTGCCGCCGTCTCCGGGTCGCCGTCCCGAATCGCGCGGGCGAGGCGGATGTGGCAGCGCACGGCGTCGGCGTCAGGGTGTGCGGGCTGAAGGTCCCAGTGGGTGCGCTCGACCAGCAGCGAGCCGACCATCGCCCCCAACCGCGCGAAGATCTCGTTGCCGGAAAGGGAGGAGACGAGCTCGTGAAACTCAATGTCCGCCGCGAGGAATTCCGGATCGGCCCCGCGCCCTTCGACCCCAAGATCGCGCATGCGTTCGGCCAGTTCGACGAGTCGCTGGGCGCCGGGCAGCCCGCGCGACGCCGCCAGCCGCGCGGCCTCGGGTTCGATGCCGCGCCGCAATTCGCTGATTTCCAGGATGTGGTGGCGGCGCTCGTCGGCGTCGTACATCCGCCAGGCGATGACGTGCGGATCGAGAAGCTGCCAGCTTCCGCGCGGTTCAACGGTCACTCCCACGCGACGGCGGGACGTGACCATTCCCAGGCCTTCGAGGACCTTGACGACGTCGCGGACCAGCGTGCGCGAAACGCCGAACTCGGCTTCGAGATCGGCGAGCGTCATGACGGTTCCAGCAGGCCGGCTCCCGGTCGCGATCTGCCTGCCGAGCTCGCCGAGCAGAGCCTCGTAATCGGTCGCCCCCTCCGGAGCAGCGGGGCCAGAGGCACGCGCCGAAGCGGGGCCAGAGGCACGCTCAAACGCGCGTCCCTCGGATCCGCCGGCTCGCGAACCCTCGACGTCGGCTTTGCGCGCGGGAGGGAGCGCCCACGCCTTTCTCCCCGCGTGAGGCGAGTCGAGGCTCCGCTCGGGCACGGGCTGCCCAGCACGGGCCGCGCCTGCGCCTTGCGCGCCTGCGCCGTCGTCGTTCGGGGCCATGGTCACCTCGCTAGGAGTCGCGGTCTCGCCGGGACGAGCACCGACGAACCGACGTGAATCGGCGTCAAACCTAAAGTTTCGATGCTTGATTAAACGTTTCGACGTCCAACCAATGTTCCGACGTCGAACCAGACGCTTCGACGTCGCCATATCGAAGACCCTCGCCTCGGCAAACGGCGGAATCTCGCGATTTCGTCACTCGTCTGGCAAAGCGTCAATGATACTACTATTATGGCGATCACAGTCGCATGGGGCAAGGCAGCCCCCGCGGCAGACGCATTCGAGCCGAGCTCGCCCCGGCTCACTCCAAACACTCGAGCCGAGTTCGTCCCGGCTCACCGCTCAACGGAGACACACATGGAACCAACAACAGCCATACTGGCCGATGACAAACGGGTATTCATCGACAAAAGCGGCGCCTGGGTCGGCAGCATCCCGCCTGCAGCCTTGCTCGCGATCGCGGCCGCAGCGATCGCTGTCATCCTTTTCCTCGTCATCGCACTTAAGTTTCACGCCTTCATCACGCTCGTCGTCGTCTCGATCGTGACCGCCGTCGCCGCGGGAATCCCGCTCGACAAGCTTTACGACACCGTCATGGAAGGGTTCAATTCAACGCTGGGCAGCGTCGGAATACTGGTGGGCCTCGGCGCAATGCTGGGCGTGCTGGTCGAACATTCCGGCGGCGCCCAGGTGCTCGCCGACTACATGATCGGAAAATTCGGTGAGAAGCGCGCCCCCATGGCGCTCGGCTTCGCCTCCCTTCTGCTGGGCTTCCCCATGTTCTTCGACGCCGGCCTCGTGGTCATGCTGCCCATCGTCTTCGCCGTCGCCAAGCGGCTGGGCGGGCCCATCCTGCTCTACGCCTTCCCCACGGCCGTCGCCTTCTCCGTGATGCACGTCTTCGTGCCGCCGCACCCCGGCCCGGTCTCCACATCCACCTTCTACGGCGTCAACCTCGGCTACCTCATGGTGGTCGGCATCATTTTCGCGATCCCCACCTTCTACGTCACCGGCGTGCTGTGGGGGCGCCGCTGCGCCAAAAAGTTCCCGAACATCGACATCTCCAAGACGATCTTCGGCGCGAGGACCGAACCCGTTGAGAATCCGCCGAGGGTCGCCACCGTCGTGGGCATCCTTCTCCTGCCGATGTTCCTCATCCTCCTCAACACGTCCGTCGATTTCATGACGAAGGCGGGAACGTTCGGCGAGTACAACGCCGACCCCAAGCTTTCCCACGTCAGCCTGCCGCTGTGGGCACAAGTTTTCAGCCTGCTCGGAAAGCCCGGCGTCGCACTGCTCATCGCCGTCCTCACAGCGATCCCCGTGCTTGGAACGTCCAAGGGAGTGCACAGATCGGCTCTGGAGAAACTCCTCGACTCGGCTCTTGCGCCCATCGCCTCGGTCGTCTTCATCACCGGCGCGGGCGGAATGTTCGGCGGAGTGCTCCGCGCCTCCGGCATCGGCGACGCCCTCAAGTACATGCTCGACAACATCGGCGTCCCCATCATCGTCGCCGCCTACATCATCGCGGTGGCTCTGCGCCTGGCACAAGGCTCGGCGACGGTTGCCCTGACGACGGCGGCCGGCCTCATGTCCGCGGGCGTCCTCGGCGGGGGCTACAACGAGCTCCAAATCGTCGCCATCACCCTGGCCACCGCCGCGGGTTCCGTTTTCGCCTCGCACGTCAACGACTCCGGCTTCTGGCTGGTGGGCCGCCTCCTCGGCATGGACACGGCCACGACCCTGCGCACATGGACGGTTCAGCAGATGCTTGAATCCCTCATGGTGTTCGCTCTGTCCGCCCTGTTGTTCGTCGTGGCGTAGCCGGACGCGGCCAGACCGCCGCTCCGCGCTGGGCGGAGCGGCCCGACGCAGACATGGCGGGGTCCGGCGCGGAAAGGGGAAACCCGCAGCCGGACCCAGCCGCTGAGAAACAACCTGACCAAAAAGAACAGCGAGGAGCGAAAGTGAAAACCCTCTTCATCCACGGCCGCGAGGACATCCGCCTCGAGGACGTTCCCACGCCCGAGCCGGGCCCCGGCGAAGTCCGCCTGCGCATTGCCTACGTCGGCGTCTGCGGATCCGACCTGCACTATTACTTCAACGGGGCCAACGGCGCCTTCGTCGTCGAAGAGCCGATGGCACCCGGGCACGAAGTTTCCGGCGTCGTCGACCTCGACCCCTCGGGAAAGCTGGCCTCCGGCACGCCCGTGACGGTCCATCCGGCGACGTTCGGCGAGCCAATCCCCGGAATCAAGGACAAGCGCCACCTTTTCCCAGGAGGCAGCTACCTCGGCTCGGCCTCCACCCACCCTCACACGCAGGGAGGGATGAGCGAGTTTCTCATCGTCAAGGATTTCATGGTGCGCCCGCTGCCCGCAGGCATGGACCTTCACGTGGCCGCGCTCGCCGAGCCCCTGGGCGTGGCTTTGCACGGGATCAACGTGGCCGGCGGCGTCGAGGGCAAGCGTGTAGTGGTCTCGGGCTCCGGGCCCATCGGCCTGCTCGCGGCCGCCGCGGCCGTGGCGAAAGGCGCGGCCGAGGTCGTCTCCACCGACGTCTTGGCGGGGCCGCTGGACCGGGCGCGGCGGCTGGGGGCGCGCCCGGTGAGAGTCGGCGGGGCGGGCTGCGCCGACGTGGACGCCTCGGACGGTGCGGGCGGCGCAGGAACCGCGGGCGGCGAAGAGCTTCCCCGCGGACACTTCGACGTCGCCCTCGAATGCTCGGGAATACCCGCAGCCGTGTCGGCCACCATCGAGGCCGTCCGGCCGGCGGGCGTCCACGCCCAGATCGGAATGATGGGCGCCGGGCCGCAGCCGATCGCGCTCGCGACGCTCATCGCCAAGGAAATTCAGCTTCGCGGGTGTTTCCGTTTCAACACGGAGATCGACGAGGCGATCGAGCTTCTGGCCGCCCGCCCGGAGATCGCCGACGTCGTCGTCACCCACGTTTTCAAAGGCGATTCGGCGGATTCCGCGGTGGAGGCGTTCACGACGGCGAAGGACTCCGACGCCTCGGGAAAGGTGCTCGTGGACATGCGAGGCTGAGCAGGGCAGGCGGCCTCGATTTGACGGCACAGTGCCGCAACGCAAGGCTGATCCGCGCCGACGGGGGCCGGTGCCGGCGGAGGTCGGCGAGCCGCTGTCGGCGGAGGTCGGCGAGCCGCTGTCGGCCCTCGGCCACAGCCCGTAAGATCGTAGCGGATGCCGTTGCGCCGCTGTTTGACGCCCGATCGGGAGGCAGGCGAGCCGGACTCGCGTGCTCAACCGCCGCAGCCCTCGGACCGGTTGTCGACAGGGCTTGGCTGCCGGCCGAATCTGCCGCCCGTCGGCCCAGATTCGCCGTCGGCCATGGCTGGTCGCCACGCGGTTCGAGCGCCCGCCGATTCGGGCAATCGCCGGTGCGGCCGTCCGCCCTGATCGACGTCGGCGGCTTTCACTCCGCCGACGTCGGCCCGCGCGGGCGACGGCGTCCCACAGGGAGTGCGCACCCAAAAAGAGCGCACTCATCGAATACACCCCACAACGACGAGGACTCTCATGCCGATCACCTTTGAACAGCTCACAGCCCACCGCATCATCCCGGTCGCGGCCATCGACGTCGCCGAGGCGGCCGTGCCCCTGGCCCGCGCCCTCGTCGCCGGCGGGCTTCCCGTGCTCGAGGTGCCTCTGCGCACCGCGGCGGCAGCCAAGGCAATCGCATCGATCCGGGACGACGAGGAGCTCGCCAAGGCCGGCATGATCGTGGGGGCAGGAACAGTCATCAAGGTCCCGCAGGTGGAGACGGCCTTCCACGCGGGCGCGGACTTCGTCGTCTCCCCCGGTTTTTCACGGCGGGTGGTTCAGCACACCCTCGGCATGGGCATGCTGCCGCTGCCGGGCGTCTCCAGCGCAACCGACCTCATGGCCGCGGTCGACGCCGGAGCGACCGACGTCAACGTGTTTCCCGCGGCCGCGTCGGGCGGCTCGGCCGCGATACGCGCGCTTTCCGCGCCTTTCGGCGACGTGCGCTTCGTTCCCACGGGCGGCATCTCCGCGGGCAACGCGGCCGAATACCTGGCCATCCCCTCCGTCGCCGCGGTGGGGACCTCATGGGTGGTGCCTCACAGGCTCGTCAAGGCCCAGGATTGGGCCGGGATCACCCGGATCGCCCAGGCCGCCGTCGCGCTGGTCGGGGCCGTGCAGAAGATGTGAGGCGTCGCCGGCGTCGCCGGCGTCGGGGCGTTCGCCGGCGTCGGGGCGTTCGCCGCAGACGCATACAGCAGCGACGTCGCATCCGGCTGGGGAGACTCGGCGGCGCCCGCCTCGCGGAACCGGCCTTGCGGCGCGGCAACGGCGTCGGCATGTCCCCCGGCCGCGGCGGCTCACCCGTTTTCGAGGATTTCGTTGACCCGCTCGACCTTCGCGGTGATCTGCCTGGTGTAGCCCGGGCGTATGTCTGCCTTCATGACAAGCGAGATTCGAGGAGAGCGCTTGGCGACGACGTCGACGCATCGCTTGACCACCGACATGACCTCGTCCCATTCGCCTTCGATGGTGGTGAACATGGACGTGGTTTCGTGCGGCAAACCAGACTCGCGGACGGCCTCGACCGCGGCCGCGACCGCTTGGGACACGGAGCCGTCGGGCCGATCGGACGTCATCGGCGCAATGGAGAATGCAAGCAACATAGGGCCAGGTTAGCCCCTGCGAGCGCGGAGGCGCAGACGCGCCCGGCCGGAGTTGCTGACGGTTAGCCCCCGCGAACGCGGAAGCGCAGACGCGCCCGGCCGGAGTTGCTGACGGTTAGCCCCCGCGAACGCGAAAGCGCACGGGCCGCGGAGCGACTTCGAATCGTCAAACCGGGTCAGCCTCCGCGAGTGTGGAGGCGCGTCTGCATCGAGAGCCTGGGGGTCGATGCTCACCGCCGGGCAGCTGAAGTTTTGTTCAAGTTGTTCGCGACCGGCGTCGCTCCGCAAACGGCGTCCGTCCTCGATCAGCGTCCGTCCTCGACCGGTATCCGTCAGCGACCGGCATCGTGCAGGGCTGTCTCTATCGAACAAAAAATTGACAATTCCTTCTTTTAGCGTTAGGATGACGGTGAAGGGAATCGAAGGGACGGAAGAAACCAAAGCGAGTTAGGCGGCCAAATGAACTCCGTTGCTGCGAGCCCGACGGCGGCCTCTGGGAGCCTTGTCGGCCGCCCTGCCCGCCCTGCGATTCTCGATGGGCGTGGGCTTCGGCCGCAGCGCCCCGGATCTCGTGCAGGCGAAGGCCGCGCGCCGTCGATCGGCGCACGCGAGGGCGTTCCCGGCGACTGGCCGTCAAAGACCGGCGAAAGTCGCGTGGCGGGCTGTCTCGACGCGATCGGGGAGCTCATATCGCGGGTGAGCGAAGAAGACCTGTCTGGGCTTTCCGGGGACGAGCTTCTCGCCGACGCCGAGGCGCTGGCCAAGCTGATTTCCCGCCTCGGCGCGATCCGCGGACGGATGCTCCTGGCAATCGACAAAAAGAGGAGTTGGCGTTCCTCGGGAACTCGGACGCTGACGCAGTGGAACGAGAAGGCCTCCGGCCAGTCTCCAGCCGCGGCTTCGCGAGAGATCAAGCGGGCCCAAGCCCTCGAATCCGACTTGTGGAAGCTGTCGGCGGCTTTGACGGACGGCGAGATCTTCCCGGAACACGTCGACGCCGTCCGCCGAGTGTTTTCCACCCCCGCCCTGAAAGAGAAACTGACTGAGGACGGCGTTCAGGACGAGCTGATCTCCCACGCCCAGAAGTGCGCCCCGCGCGAATTCGAACGGCGAATCAAAGCCCGCGCCTTCGCCCACGACGCCGCGTCGGGCGTGGAGGCGGAGAAGAAAGACGCCTCGCGCGAATCCCTTGCCTTCACCCGCGAAGGCTCGGGCATGCGGGTCACGGGGTGGTTCTCGGACGAGGCGGCGGCCGTCGTCGATACGGCGCTGAGCGCGATCATGGGGCGAAAAAGCGCCGACGACGTCCGGACGTTGCCTGAGCGGCGAGCCTGCGCCTTCGTCGAGCTGGCGACCGCGCAGCTCAACGCCGGAGCCCTCTCCACGGGCGCCCGCATCCGGCCGCACATTTCGGTGCATGTGCCCTTATCGACCCTCGTGGGCGTGGAAAAGTCCCTGAGCGGCGCGGCCGGCTCTTTGTACGGCGCGGCCAAAGCGCAGGCGGCTCCTCCGGTCCACGGGTGCTCGATTCTTGCGTCCGACGCCGAAAAAGAGGAAGGAAACTGCGGCGGCGAGAGCCGGCACGGCGGAAACGGCGAGCGCGGATCTTGCACCGAAACCGGACGCGGGCAGGGGAGGTTGGGCCAATGCCTGGCTTTCCTCGACAGCCAGGCGGAGCAACTCGGCAGCTTGCTCGGGGCGATCCCGGCCTCCCTGGACGTCAAGGCGCTCAACGGGCTTGAAGCCGCCAAACTGGATGACGGATCGGCCTTGTCGATGAGTCAGCTGGCGCGATTGTTATGCGACTCGTCAATCGCCCGCGTCGTTCTATCGGCGACCGGAGAGGTTCTCGACGTCGGACGAGAAAAACGCCTTTTCACCCCCGCTCAAACCCGGGCGGTCGTCGCGAGGGACCGCACCTGTCGATACCCGGGATGCTCGGACACCCTCGCCCACGGGCAGATTCACCACGCATTGCCGTGGCAATCCGGAGGAAAAACGAACCTGGCAAACGCGATCCTTCTATGCTGGCACCACCATGCCCTCGTCCATCGCGACATGATCTCCATACGCCACCACGACGGGGGGTTCATCTTCACGAGAGCGGACGGGTCGGTCATCGGCATACGAAGGCATGAAGGGGCGCGCGAAGGAGGCGTGTGAGCAGTGCCCGGATGCTTTAGTCTAGGCTTGTTGCTATGGGTCTCGCAGACATCGTCCGTCAGATCGAACGTGAGAACAACCGCCGCGGGATCGTCTCCCGCCGCAAAAAAGGGTGGCTTCCGCGGTTGTACCCGTACACGGGGTACGGTTCGACGTCGGCCGTCCGCGTCATGGCCCGGGCGCTCATGGCGAACCCAAACGCAACAGACTGGCAGATGGCCTTCGCGCAGCAGGCCAAACGGGGGTGGCGCCAGTTCTTCACCACCCAGGTCGGGTACCTCCCCGTCACCGTCACCGTCAACGGACGCGACGTCGAGACCTTTACATCGGAGTCGGGCTACATCGACCTCCTCATCGAGGACCACGGACTCGAACCCGGACGCCACCGCGTGACGATCACCCCCGCCGCGGGCGACCCGGTGCAGGCGCCGGTCATCGTCGTCGACCCCGGCGTGAGCACGGGAATCATCTCCGACGTCGACGACACGATCATGATCACCTGGCTCCCCCGCCCGATGCTCGCACTCTGGAACTCGTTCGTGCTGCACACCAACGCCCGAAAGGCCGTGCCTGGAATCTCCGAGTTCTACAAGGCGATCATCGAGCCCGGCTCCCCCGTCTTCTACCTGTCGACGGGCGCATGGAACACGGCGCCCACCCTCAGCCAGTTCATCCTCGAACACGGCCTTCCCGACGGCCCGCTGCTTCTCACCGACTGGGGCCCCACGCCAACCGGCCTCTTCCGCTCCGGCAAGGAGCACAAAATGACGCAGCTGCGCAACCTCCTCATCATGTTTCCGCACATCAAATGGATCCTCGTGGGCGACGACGGGCAGCACGACCCGCTCATCTACGCGGATCTGGCGCGCGAGCACCCCTCCCGCGTCGAATTCATCGCGCTGCGCCAACTCGACGCGGTCGAACAGGTGCTCACCCACGGGATGCCGGGAAACCGCGAAGGCAAACTCGCCGGCCGCGCCAGCCGCCACGTGCCCACCGTCTACGGCCGCGACGGGTACGAACTCCTCGCCCGCTGGCGGGCGGGCGTGTGACGCACCAAGCGCCACCCCGCAGCGGATTCGCGCTGCGCCCAAAAATCCGCGTACGTGCCGGGAACGGCGATCAGCTGCTCGTGCGTGCCCTCCTGCGCAACCTCGCCGCGGGAATTGAGCACGATCACCTTGTCCGCGGCGAGGATCGTTTCGAGCTTGTGCGCAATGACGAGGAGGGTCGAGTGGCGCCGCAGCTCCTCCATCGCCTCGACGATGTGCGCCTCGTTCTCGGCGTCGAGGGCGCTCGTCGCCTCGTCGAAGAGGACGATGGGCGCCCGCTTGAGCAACGCCCGGGCAACCGACACGCGCTGGCGCTCGCCGCCGGAAAGGCTGCGCCCGCCCTCGCCGACCCGCGAGCTCCACCCCTCCGGGAGGCGCCGAACGATCTCGGTCACCCCGGCCAGATCGGCCGCGCGGCGCAGCTCGGCGTCGTCGGCCCCGGGAGAGCCGATGCGGATGTTCGCCTCCAACGTGTCGTCGAAAAGGTAAACGTCCTGGAAAACCATCGAAAGCTGGGCCATGAGATCCTCGGTCGTCAGTTCCCTGACGTCCGCGCCGCCGACCGCCACGGAGCCCGTGTCGACGTCGTAAAAACGGGAGATAAGACGGGCGATGGTCGTTTTGCCCGACCCCGACGGCCCCACGATCGCGCACATTGACCGAGCGGGAACCTCGAAGCTCACCCCGCGCAGCACCGGGTGCTCGCTTTCATAGGCGAAATCGACGTCGCGAAGGGCAACCGCGCCGGGGTCCGTCTGCTTCTTGGAAACCTCGGGGACGGCCTGCGACGGGGCGTCCATGACCTCGTCAATGCCGATCAGGCTTTGGCGGCGCTCCTCCAGGCCGAAAAGGCCGTTGGAGACGGCGTCGAGCATCGTCGTGAAACGCAGGCACATGCCGATGGCCGCGATAGCCTCCAGCGGCTGGAACTCGCCTCCGACGGCCAACAGGCCGACGAGGTAAACCATCGACGTGACGATGATCTGCGTGAGCGTCCCGGACATCAGCAGCCCCAGCGACGACCACAGCATTGCCGAGCGCCCCGCTTTGGCATTCGTTGAAAATGCATTTTCCAGTCCGGCGGACGCGGCGTTGCATGACCTCAAAGCGCCCTGGCAACGGGAGAACTCGACGATGCGGGAAGCGAGCTCCTCCTCGGTAGGCTCGGTCAAGGCGTGCCCCCGCGCGGTCAGCCGCCTGGCTGCGTTCATGAACAACGCGAGCATCGGCGCGGCGAAAGTCATGAGCAGGCCCAGGCGCCAATCCCAGAACCATGCGCCGATCCAGATGACGACGACGGAGGCAGCGTTGGAGACCATAGAGTACAGAAAATGGCCCGTCGCCTCCGCGAGGTTGACGAGCTCCTGGGAGGACAGGCGCGAGAGCCTCCCCGCCGTGTCCGCCTTGAACCACCCCAAGGGCAAGGTCGCGATCTTGTCGCCCACGGCGTGGTGAAGGGTGCGCATGAATCCGAGGGCGCCCCGGTACCCCGTGCGGATCTGCATGAACTCGAGGATCGCCGCGGCCGCGCCGACGCAGGCGAGGACGACGAGCCACCTGCCCGCGCCGCCCGAGGCGAGGGCCGCCGACGCCGGAAGAAGTGCGAGCAGCGCCAATCCGGTCAGCGCCCCGCTCGCGGCGGCCAAGACGAGGGCGCGGGCCACCATCGCCCAGGACTCGCTGTCCATCAGCCGTCTGAAACTGGAGAAAAGCGCCCGGGGACGGTTCATTTTCCTTCCTTCCCTTCTGCGGCGCGCACCCGGCCGCCTTCGAGGACGACGATCTGATCGGCCCCGCGTATCGACCCCGGCCTGTGGGCGATCACGAGAACCGTTTTCCCCTTCGCCAGCGCGGTCAAGGCTTGCTGGATCTCGGCTTCCGACTCCGGGTCGGCCATCGCCGTCGCCTCGTCGAGAATGAGGACCGGCGTATCGAGCAGCACGGCCCGCGCGATGGCGATCCGCTGCTCCTGCCCTCCGGAAAGGGCCGTGTCGCCGCCGATGACGGTGTCATATCCGCTGGGAACGTCGACGACGCCTGCGTCGATAAGCAAAGCTCCGCCTCCCAGATTGACGAACAGCAGCACCGGAATCGAAATCCACATCTGGGACAGGGCCGCGGTCGTCACGAGCGGCATCGCCCAGGCCCTGTAGAACTTTCCGAATTTCTCAGCCTGCTCTATGTAGTTCGCGTGCGCATGGCCGACCCTGCCGAAGGCCTTGACCACCGCGATTCCGGCGATGAATTCGACCATCGTGGAGGAGACCCTTTCGAGTTTCTCGTCCATTTCCGCCGTCTTCTCCGCCATGCCCCTCAATGTCAGGCTGTAGGTGAGCCCGTACATCGGCACGGTGCAGACGGACAGCAGGCCCAGGCGCCAGTCGAGCGTGAAGACGTATACGAGCAGGGCGAGCGGCGAAACGAGGGCGTTCGTCTTGTCGACGGGGCCGTGGGCGATGACCGTGTGGACCATCGACGCGTCGTCCTGGACCGCCTTGCGCACCGCGCCGGATCCCTTGTCGGAGAACCACGCGAGAGGCGCGCGCGAAAGCCGTTCCACGATCGAGCGGCGCAGGCCGTCGCGCATTTTGAGGTCTGCCACGTGTGTGAGGAGGAGCGCGACGAAGTAGAGGCCGAGCCGGGCGCCGTAGGCGGCCAGAAGGAGCATGAGGACTCCGCGGGCCCGATCCGCGTCGACCGGCGAATCCCTTCGGTAGGCGCTCAGCAGAAGGTCCCCCAGGCGGACGAGGGCGATGTAGGGCACGACGCCGAGCGCGGCCGATGCGACCGTGAGGAGCTGCGCGACGCCGATCCATCCCCTGACCGGGCGAGAAAGCCGCTTGACGGCGGCCTGCCCCGCCCTCGCCTTTTCGAGGCTCTTTCGCGCCTTTGCCTCGCGATTTTCACTCATGCGAACCCCTCGCCGGTAAGGGCAACCTAACGAGATCCAGGTTACACTTCCTGCTCCGAGGGGTCAATGCTCAGCCGCACGGCACAAGGCGCGCGTGGAAGTCGGCGGAAAGAGCTGCAGCAGCGACGTGGCAAAGGGCAGCAGCAGCGGCGTCACCTGCTGAATGTTTGCGGAGCTTGCGGCCGAGGGAGGCGCCCGCGGCGCAGAGGCGTCACCGTCGGCTTCGACGGGCCGGGAGCTGCGCGAAGCACGACGATGCATTATAAGTTCCAAGTTTTGGCCGCTTTAATGCAAGAAAGTCCTTTTCACAGCAGATCGGCGCTCCGAGCCGCCCCCGCCAGCAGGAGCCTCACCGTCCTTTCGGCGGCGTCGGCCAGAGCCTCGCGTCCGCCCGCGAGAGCCTCCTCCAGAGTGGTCACGCCCGCGACGATCGGCACGAGGCCGACGAAGCCGTGGCTGTAGAGCTCCTCCACGCCTTCGCCGAGGCTCCCGGCGAAGGCGACGATCGGCACGCCCGCGGCCGCCCGCGCGACCCCCGACAGGGTTTTGCCCATGAGCGTCTGCCTGTCCATCGCCCCTTCTCCGGTGAAGACGAAGTCGGCCCCCTTGACGGCTTCCGCCAATCCGACGGCCTCCACGACGAGGTCCGCCCCGGACTGCAGCTCGCCGCCGAGAAATGCGGAGAAGGCGTAGCCCAGCCCCCCGGCTGCGCCCGCCCCCGGGGCCGCGGCGAAGGAGTCAAGGTGCCCGGCGGTCCTCGCCAGGCGCTCCAGGGTTCCGTCCAGGAAGGCGACGTCTTCCGGGGACGCGCCCTTTTGCGGCCCGTAAACGGCGGAAGATCCGCGCGGGCCGAGCAGGGGGTTGTCGACGTCGCAGGCGATCTTGAAGGTCGCCGCCGCGGCACGGGGATCAAGCCCGGAGGCGTCGATCGAGTCGAGCCTCGCGAGGGAGGCGGGGGAGCCGTCGAGCTCGCGGCCCTCGGCGTCGAGGAAGCGCACTCCGAGGGCGCGCAGCATCCCGGCCCCGCCGTCGTTCGTGGCCGAGCCGCCGATGCCGAAAAGGAACTCGCGCGCCCCGCCGTCGAGCGCGGCGAGGATCATCTGGCCGACGCCGAACGTGCTGGCCTCGCGGATGCGGCGCCGCTCGGGGGGAACCATTCCGAGCCCGATGGCCTGGGCGCACTCCATGACGGCCAGCCCTTCGGCGAGGGCGAAACGGGCGAGTGCGGGGCGCCCGTAGGCGTCGAGCACCGGCGCTTCGACGGCGGAAAGGCCGAGCGCGTCGGCGAGGGACTCGGTGAAGCCTTCGCCGCCGTCGGCCATGGGAATCTCCGCGCACTCGGCGTCGGGTGCGACCCGGCGCACGCCCTCGGCCAGAGCCGCCGCCGCCTCCGCGGCGCTCATCGACTCCTTGAAACTGTCAGGCGCGCATACGATCTTCAATTGAACCTCCTGAGCCGCGCCGCAACGAAACTGGCAGCGCGGCAACGAAAACCGAAAGCGCTAGCCGCGGGGCCTCGGCGTGGACGCACGGGCGCCGAGGCCGTCGCGTTCAGCAGGCGCTCACTCCTCGGGCTCGCCGGGGCGAAGCTCGATGTCGGAGAGCTTCTCGTAGTACTTGAGCAGGCCGGAATGGTCGTCGGTGTCGAAGCCGTCGCCCTGGAGCACGCTCATCATGTCGCGAACCGCTGCGGTCAGCGGCAGCGGCGAGTTCACGCCGTGGCCGGTGTCGAGGACGTTGTTGAGGTCCTTGATATGCAGGTTGATGCGGAAGCCCGGGGCGAAATTCCGGGCGAGCATCATCGGAACCTTGGCGTCCATGACGGTCGACCCGGCAAGGCCGCCGCGGATCGCCTGGAAGACGGCCTCGGGGTCCACGCCGGCCTTCTGAGCCAGCACAAACGCCTCCGCGCACGCCGCGATGTTGACCGCGACGATCGTCTGGTTGGCGAGCTTCGCGATGTTGCCGGCCCCGATGGCGCCGACGTAGGTGACCGATCCGGCCATGACGTCGAGGACGGGCGCGACCTGCTCGAACACCGCCTTGTCGCCGCCGACCATGACGGCCAGGGTGCCGTCGATCGCCTTGGGCTCGCCGCCCGAGACCGGCGCGTCGAGCATGGGGATGCCGACTTTGGCCAGTTCGTCGTGAACCTCGCGCGAAACGAGTGGCGCGATAGAGGACATGTCGACGTAGACGAGGCCTTCGTGCGCGCCTTCGACGATCCCGTTTTCGCCGAGGGCGACCGTCTTGACGTGCGGCGAGTTGGGAAGCATCGTGATGACGAGCTCCGAGGCGAGGGCAGCTTCTTTGGCGTTCGCGACGGCGGTGGCCCCCTGGGCCACGAGGTCATCGACCGCTTCCTTGTGGAAGTCGTTGACGTAGAGCTCATGCCCCGCCTTGACGAGGTTCTTGGCCATCGGGCGGCCCATGATGCCGAGGCCGATGAAACCGATCTTCATGGAAATCTCCTTAGTGCTTGATTCTGGGGCGTGGCGGCTCCTCTTCGATGAGGCGCCTGCAGTCACACTGTGATTCTATAACAAAGATCCGCATACCGACACCCTCTTTTCCGCTTTGCGGACTCTCTATTCCGCTCTGCGGACTTCTATTCGGCAAAGGGGCAGCGGTCGACGACGGGCGTGCAGGCCGTTCACTCGTCCAGGATTCTGCGGCGGCGCAGGCGGCGGCGTCGGCTCGTCATCGTCTTTTCGCGCCGCCATTTCTCGCCCCTGCGTTTGTCGAGGCGGACCTTCTCGCGCTGGGCCTTGTCGAGGCGCATCGTCCGCTCGACGGCCTTGGCCCGCGCGTATTCCTCGAAGCTCACCCGGACGCGCTGAGTGAGCGAATAGTCGTTGTTGACGGGCAGCTTCCATTTGAACCGGCGGGCCGCGACGCACAGCAGCCCGCCGACGGCCATGCCGGAGACGAGGGCGAGGAAGGGCTTATGCAGGCTCCAAAGGACGATCGCGGGCCACGTCGCCACGAGCGCACCCGTCGCGTACAGCGTGTTTCCGCCGAAGATCGCCGGGGTCCTCCCCACCGCAATGTCGCGGAACATGCCGCCCCCGACACCCGTGATGACGCCCAGAAGCATCGCCGGGCCCACCCCGTAGCCGGCCTCGAGCGTCTTGATCGCGCCGGTGGCGGCCCACGTGCTCACGACGAAGGCGTCGGCGACGATGAAAAAGCGATTCCACCATTTGCCCGTCATACGCATGGCGAAGGCGATGAGGGCGCCCAGGAACGCCCCGCCGATGTAGAACGGGTTTGTCAGCGCGACGGGCGGGCCCTTTTGCAGCAGGGCGTCTCGCAGCATCCCCCCGCCCAAAGCCACCATGACGGCGAGCGCCACGAAGCCGACGAGGTCGAAACGCTCTTCGCGCGCGACCATTCCGCCGAGTACTCCGGCCAAGACCACTCCGAAGACGTCGAAGAAAGTAAAAGCGTGTGTGAAGATCTGCGCGACACTCACGTCAGGCCCGCCCTAGAGACTCAGAATTCGACGGCGGCCGCCTCGATTTCGTCGTCGTCCTTTGGCGAGAATTTGGCCTTCGCCGAAGAATAGCCGGCCCCTGCGGCGTCGCGTGCCTTGCCGACCCCGGCCTGAACGGGCTTCGAGTTCCAGACCTTCGAGCTGACCTTGGCGATCTGCTCGTAGCGCTGGCGCCCGGCGCGGGCCCCCAGAACGTATCCGGCGGCCAATCCAAGTGCCAGAGACTTCACTCCCATAATCACTCCTAACTGTGCGTGTCGGTTCAGCATCGATTTTATCCGTCGATGCCGATCAAAGCTCAGAAGGGCCGCGCCCCCGTCAAATATGACCGAAGCCACACCTTATGGCTAGACTACTGCCAGGAGGAATGATGAGCGGAACAACGACGTCGGCACACAGTCCCGCGATCAGCGACGATCGCCTGAAAGCCGCCACCGGGCGGTCGCGCCAGCGATGGTTCGCGCTTCTCGACAAGGCCGGAGCCGAGAGCTGGGACCGAAGGCGCATCGCGCGCTGGCTGGGTGTCAAGCACGAGGTCGACGCCTGGTGGGCCCAGTCGCTCACGATCGACTACGAACGCGCCCGGCACCAGGGCAGGACGCGCAAGGGCCCCCTGCGCACGGGCGCGTGGAAGACGATTCGGCACCCGGCAGAGGCCGTGTGGCCGTTCCTCGACGACGACGACCTTCGCCGCGACTGGCTCGACTGCGAGTTCGGGGTGCGCGGGCGGACCCCCGGCAGGTCGCTTCGGCTCGAGGCCGCCGACGGCTCGCTCATCACGGTGGGCGTGCACGAGCTCGAGCCGACGTCCTCCGGCGAGAGCCGCACTCAGATCTCCGTGGAGCATTCGGGCTTGCACGACGCCGCCTATGTCGCCGAGACCAAGGAGTTCTGGAAGGCCTGCCTGGCCCAGCTCGCCGCGCAATTCGAGTGACCCGGGGGCACGTGGGAGAATTGGCCCGTATGCTTCGAGACAATTCCTCCGCCGATCCCCGCCCCACGCCGTCAGACACAGAGGGCTCCGCCAGTTCCGCCCGTCCCAGCGGGCAAGCGGGAGACCCCAAAGGCGCCGGAAACCCCGGAAGAAAGCGCTCGGATAAGCGACCCAATCATAAGCGCGACAAGAGCGACGGCGCAGGCCGCGAGCAGGGCCGCGACAAGCGGCAGGCGCCGCTCACCGCCGAGCAGGTGGAGGCGCGCAAGAGATCCGTGCCGAAAATCGCCTACCCCGATCTGCCCGTTTCCGCCCGCCGAGACGAGATCGCGCGGGCAATTCGCGACAACCAGGTCGTCGTCGTCGCGGGAGAGACCGGGTCGGGAAAAACCACCCAGCTGCCGAAAATTTGCCTGGAGCTGGGCCGCGGAACGAGCGCCATGATCGGCCACACGCAGCCCAGGCGCATCGCGGCCCGCGCGGTGGCAGACCGGCTCGCCCACGAGCTCGGCGTCGACCTCGGCGCGCAGGTCGGCTACCAGGTGCGCTTCACGGAGGAAGTCTCCCCCGGCACCCTCGTCAAGCTCATGACCGACGGCATCCTGCTCGCCGAAATCCAGTCCGACCCGGAACTTGCCCGGTACGACACGATCATCATCGACGAAGCCCACGAGCGCTCCCTCAACATCGACTTCCTGCTGGGATACCTGGCCCGCCTCCTGCCGCGGCGGCCCGACCTCAAGGTCATCATCACCTCCGCCACGATCGACACGCAGCGCTTCGCCAAGCATTTCAACGCACCCGTCGTCGAAGTCTCCGGGCGCACGTACCCCGTCGAAATCCGCTACCGTCCGCTTGTCGGGGACGACGGCGGCGAAGCGACCGACCAAGTAACCGGGATCGTCGAGGCCTGCGAGGAGCTCATGGCCGAGGGGCCAGGCGACATCCTCGTCTTCCTCTCGGGCGAGGGCGAGATTCGCGACGCGCAGGCCGCCTTCGCCGACGAACTCGGACGCAGGCACATCGAGCCGGGCGGGCGGTCCTCGGTTCCCGACGCCGTCGAGGTGCTCCCCCTGTATTCGCGCCTGTCGGCGGCCGAGCAGCATCGCATTTTCGAACGGCGCCCCCATCGCCGCATCATCCTCGCCACGAATATCGCCGAGACCTCGCTGACCGTTCCGGGCATCCGCTACGTCGTCGACCCGGGAACCGCTCGAATTTCGCGCTATTCCGCGCGAACCAAGGTGCAGCGCCTTCCGATCGAGCCGATCTCGCAGGCGAGCGCGAACCAGCGCGCGGGCCGCAGCGGACGCGTGGCGGACGGCATCTGCATCCGGCTGTATTCGCAGGAAGACTTCGACGGGCGCGAGAAGTTCACTCAGCCTGAGATCCAGCGAACCTCCCTCGCGTCGGTCATCCTCCAAATGCTTGCACTGGGATTGGGGAACGTCGCGGACTTTCCGTTCATCGACCCTCCCGAGGAGCGGGCCGTGCGCGCGGGCGCCCAGCTTCTGACCGAAATCGGGGCGATAGACGGCGCCCGGCTCACACCCGTCGGCCGGCGGCTGGCGAGGCTCCCCATCGACCCCCGGCTAGGGCGCATGCTCCTCGAAGCGGACAAAAACGGCTGCGCCTCGGAAGTGCTCGTGCTGGTCGCCGCTCTATCCGTCCAAGACGTGCGCGAGCGCCCAGCCGAAAAGCGCCCGCAGGCCGACCAGCTGCACGCCCGCTTCACGGCGCGCTCCTCCGATTTCCTCGCGTACCTCACCCTGTGGCGCTACCTCAACACCCAGCGTCGCGAGCTCTCCGGCTCGGCGTTTCGTCGAATGTGCCGCACCGAGTTCCTCAACTATCTGCGCTTTCGCGAATGGGCCGACGTCGTCGCGCAGCTGCGCCAACTCGCCAAACCCCTCGGCATTGACGCGGCGTCCATCGGCCTGCCCGGCCGCGCGCAGATAAGGCAGGCCGGGGAGAACGGCGCCCCCGCGCTCGGAGGCGCGCCCAATTCAGGCGCCGCAGCCGCGGCGTGCCGGGATTTCGGGCGGGGAGCGGACACTCCCGAAGCGGGCGCGATCCATCGCTCCATGCTCGTCGGCCTCCTGTCCAACCTCGGCAACTATTCACAGCGCTCGCGCGATTACGAAGGCGCCCGCGGCGCCCACTTCGTGATCTGGCCGGGCTCGGGGCTGAGCAAGCGCACCCCCGCGTGGGTCATGGCGGCCGAGCTGGTCGAGACGTCCAGGCTCTTCGCCCGCACGGTGGCCGCGATCGAGCCGCAGTGGATCGAGCCCTTGGCCAAGAATCTTGTAAAGCGAACGTATTCGGAGCCCTTCTGGAGCTCGCGGAACGGCGCCGCCATGTGCAAGGAAAAGGTCACGCTGTACGGGATGACGCTCGCTGCGGACAGGCCCGTGCTCCTGGCATCGACCGGCTCGGAGTCTGCCCGCGAGGAAGCCCGCGAGATGTTCATTCTCCACGGGCTGGTCGAAGGCGACTGGCGAACGCACCACGCGTTTCTCAAGGACAACGAGCGGGCCCTCGAAGAGGCGCGGGAGCTCGAAGAGAAAATGCGCCGCCGCGGCCTCGTCGCCGGGCCCGAAGCCCTCGCCGCCTTTTACGACGAGCGCATCCCAGACTTCGTGGTCTCCGGCCGGCACTTCGACTCCTGGTGGAAAAAGGCCAAACGCGACGATCCCCACCTGCTCGACTTCACCCAAGAGCTCCTGGTGGGCGAGGCCGAGGCCGACGAAAACGACTACCCCGCCGAATGGCGGCAGGGCGAGATCCGCCTGCCGATCGAATACTCCTTCTCCCCCGGCGCCTACGCCGACGGCGTCACCGTCACCATTCCCGTCACGCTTCTGCCGCAGGTGCGCCCCGAAGGGTTCGACTGGCTCGTTCCAGGAATGCGCGAAGACCTCGTGACGGGGACGATCCGCGCGCTGCCCAAACGCGTGCGCCGCCAACTCGTCCCCGCGCCCGACGTCGCCCGGCAGATCCTCCCGCTTCTGCCTCGCTGGGAGGACGTCGCCCACGGACAGGAGGGCGCGCCAAGCTTCCGCCGGGCCTTCGCCGAAGCCGTCTTTCGGCTTCGCGGCTTCTGGATCGACGACGCGGCATGGGAGGAAGCCCGGCTGCCCGAGCATCTCTCCGTCCTCTTCCGCGTGAGGTCCGAACGCGGCGCCGTGCTCGACGAATCGACGAGCCTCGAAAGGCTCAAGCTGGAACTCGCGCCGCGCACCCGCTCGGCGGTCGAATCCGTGGTCAAAGGCGCCGTCGCGCAGGCTTTGGACGAGGCGCACTTCCGACTTGCGGGCGGCGCCGCAGAGGGCGCCGCGTTGCCGCTCGGCGAGAGCCTCGGAGGCTGGCCGGACGCGTCCGGGGGCGTCATTCCGACGTCGGTCGAGACGACTGGCGCCCACGGAATGACGGTGCGCGGCTACCCGGCGCTCGCAGCGGGGGCCGACGGCAAAGTCAGGCTTGACGTCTTGGCCGATCCGGCGCTCCAAGCCCGGGAACACCGCCGCGGGCTTGCAGCTTTGCTGGCAGCGGCGATCGCCCTGCCCGAGGCTCGGATCACGAGCCGCTGGCCGGGAGCTCAAGCGTTGGCGCTCGCGGGGAGCCCGTACCCTGACACGTCCGCCCTGGTCGCGGACATCCAGTTGGCGTCGGCCCGCAATCTCGCCGCGAAGTGGGCGGCCGAGAACGGCCTCGACGTCGCCGACGTCCGCACGCGCAGCCAGTGGGACGAGCTGCGCGCCTGGGCCAAGCAGCGCCACGAGGACGAGGTTTACCGAATCAGCCTCGACGTCGCCGAGATTTGCGCGCGGCGGGCCGAGGTCGACAAGTGGATAACCGAGAGCCGTTCGCCCGCGCTGCTGGCCACCCTCGCCGACGTCAAGGAGCAGGTGGCGAACCTGGTTCCGTCGGGTTTCGTCTCCCGCACACCCGCTGCCAGGCTGCCGCACATCGAACGCTACCTTCGAGCTGCGTATATCCGCATCCAGAAGGCCGCCACGAATCCCTCCGGGGACGACGCGCTGGCCTGGCAGATTCAAGACGTGAACGACAAGGTCGAAGCCGCTCGAGCCGCCGCCGCTTCACGTGCCTACGACCCGAGCGCCGCGGCGGCCTTGGACGAGGCCCGCTGGATGGTCGAAGAGCTGCGGGTCTCCCTTTTCGCCCAGCAGCTCGGGACGAACGGCAAGGTTTCGGCCAAGCGCATCGCCAAGGTCCTCGCGCGGACTTGACCTTAACCTATCGGCTCCTCGCATCGGTAGGCGACCTTCTTCGGGTAATGATCGCCGGGAGTGCGGACGTACAGCTTCATCTTCCCGGCGTTCGGGGGATCCAGTGCGCTGAAGTACACCCACCCCTCGATCGGCTTTCCTACTTCCACGTATTTCGACGACGTCAACGCTCCTTGAGAACTGTCTTCAACTTCGAACATGAGGTTGTTGGACGACGGATCGCCGACGTAGAACCTGTAATCAAAGGGGTATGTGCGTTGCGACCCATTGTTGGTCAACCGAATCTTGACGCCGACGTAGGCCTCATCGTCTTTGTAGTCTCGACTGTTGGCAACCTTCACTTGTTCCCGGGCGTCGGCTTTGTATTCGAGAACCTGAACAGTGGTGTCCTGGAGCGTGTAGGTGTCGCCCTGTTTCGTCACCGGCTTTATCTGGTAGCCGATCTGCCCCAACGGGTCTTGAGGATCGTTGCTTTGCGTCGTGTCGTCGTCGGTCGGGTCCGTCGTGTCGTCGTCGGACGGATCCGTCGTATCGTCGTCGGTCGGGTCCGTCGTATCGTCGTCGGTCGGATCCGTCGTCGTGACGCTGGGGGTCGGATCGGCCTCGGGCTTGCTCTTTCCGAACACGCCGGTCGCCCAGAGCGCTCCGACCACGACGCCGACGACCGCTATGACCGCCACTACGACTATCGCGGGCGAGACTCTCCTCCTCGGCTGCTGGAAGGCGGCTCCGGGCGGGTATCCGGCGCCGCCGTAGCCCATCGCCTGTCGCGGGTCGCCGAACGGAGGGCCCCCGGCCGGCGGCTGGGAGAACGGGCGGGAAGACCCGGGCGTGACGCTCGGCGCGTAGTCGTACTCCCAGGCCGCCGCATCGGGGGCGGAGGCCTGGCTCGGCGCGTTGGGGCTGTTGGAGGCAAAGGCTCCCTCGTAGCCGAGGGGCTGCTGGTTGTAGGGCGCGCCTGATTGAGGCCCTTGCTCAGAACTCCAAGGTCCGGTCCCAGCGGCGTATCCGTCTCTTCCGGGTTCCTGCCGTCCCCCGGATCCGTATGAAAAATCTGTCATGTCATTCCCATCGTCGTGTCTCGCCCAGGCAATCGACCCGATGCACTCTTGCAAATCGACGCTATCATGCTAGCACCGTATCCTACCAGTGTGAAAAGCGCCTCCACAATGTGCGTTCGGAGGTGCGCTCCCCTTACCGCCGCACCCAGCGCAGCTGGAAGCGCTTGTCGAAACGGGGGGAACACCTGGCGCACGACACCGGGGACCTCGGCCGACGGAAACGCTCGACCGTATGCCCTTCCGGGCACCGTCCGATCCACGGCGCGGGGGGCATCGGCAGGCCGCGCGCCGACGCCCGCGGCAAAGCCCCGAGTTTTACGGCCATCTTTTTCCACACGGGGTCGTGTCCGTGCTCGGGCCCCACGAGAGCATGGGCGATCTCGTGGAGGACCGTGTCCCGCACCTGATCGACCGTGCACAGCGGAACGATGAGCGAAGACAGGGAGATCGTGCGTTCAGCATATCTCGTCACACCAGCACGGCGCCGGGCCCGATCGAAATCGAGCCGCCACCCGTGCAACCCGTGTCCGTCCATCAGCTCTCGCGCCATGGACGCCGCTTTCGCCATTTCCATAAGATCACCTTAACAAAATAAAAGCAATTAATCAATACGATCTGATTTAAAACAACTATTAAGTAGATCGTATAAAAATATGAGGCTTTTAATCACATTTAAAAGCGCGATCAGATATTTAGTTGCATTAAAAGTTAAACTTTCTAGTTATGTTGCGTGACGCCGACGTCGGTGGCGGTGCGCTGCCAACTTTACTCCCATCGGGCCGAAGCGTCTCCTAAAAAGGCCCTCAAACCCAGCCGGATCATCTGAGCGTCACAGGTTCGCTGACTTCGTAGAAAACCATGCCCGAGCTGTCCGACGTTCCGAAGAAAAACTTGGCCTCCTGCAGGTCCTTGTTCACTTTGAAGCGCAGCTTGACGGTGGTTTCCTCGCCCCCCTTGAGCGTTATGCCCTCGTCCAGGCCCTCGTCGCCCTTCGACGAGCTGACAAGGCCGCGCTCGGAATCGACGAGGACGAAATCGACGTCGTAGAAGGGAACGTCGCCCGAGCCCGCGTTCCTGACTTTGAGCGAGGCCTCAACGAAGTACTCTGCATCTTTTTCCGAGGGCGCCGTCTCGCCCTTGTTTCGATCGACTTTTCCAACGACGACGCGGGAGAACGACTCGGCCTCGACCCTGAGCGGGCCGCCCGTCCAGCCCTTCCCGTCGGAGAGGGCCGCATCGATTTTCGAGGACGTCGCCTTGGCCAGGATTCGTGAGGCGCTCTTGCCCTTGAGGCCGGCGACTTCCACGGTCGCAGCGTCCGTAGGGATTCCGCCGTCGCCGCCCGCGCCGTCCGCCGAGGAAGCAGCCGACCGGGTCTCGGACGCACCCGCCGGCGTCGCCCCGTCCGCTGGATCCTCGCCGCGGTCGGACACCAGCCAGCCGAGCATTACAACCGACCCGAAAGCGAACGCGATCGCCACCGCCAGTGCCTGCCCGCGGTTCGCAGAGGGCTTCTCCCGTCCGCCTGAATCGTGGAAGGACTCGCTGAGCTCGGACTCACCTTCGACGGAAGAACGCGGTAGCGGCATCGTTTTCCTTTGCAGTTCGCATATGGGCGGCGGGCAACCGACAATTTCCATTACGCTACGGCAGTCCCGCGGGAAAGTACATGGGCAACGCTCCCCGCCGGCGAGGAACGCGAACGGCTCAGAACGCTGCGGGCCTCATCGCTTCGCGCGTTCGCCCCCTCGCCGCACGGAGTCATCGAACCATCCGGTTATCGTCGTCGGATGCGTGACGGCCGTTCCGACCACCGCCGCCCACGCGCCCGCTGCCATCACGGCCTCGGCGTGTTCGGGGGTGTGGATTCGGCCCTCGCATATGACCGGAAATTCTGGGAACTCGGCGACCATGAGCTCGAGCAGTTCGACGTCGGGCCCGTCGGTGCGAGGGCGCTGGCCCGTGTAGCCCGCAAGCGTCGTCGACAGGATCGCGCATCCCGCTGCGGCGGCCCGCCCTGCGTCGTCGATGGAGCCGCAGTCCGCCATGACCAGGACGCCCTCGGATTTCAACGCCCTCACGGTTTCGGCGAAAGTCAGGCCATCGGGCCGCGGGCGCCCCGTCGCGTCGACGGCGACGACGTCGGCCCCGGCGTTCGAGCACGCTCTGGCGTGGCGCAGCGTGGGCGTGATGTAGACGCCCTCGCGTCCCTCTTTCCACAGGCCGATGACGGGCACTTCGACCCGGCCCTTGACGGCTGCGATGTCCGCCAGTCCCTGACACCGGATCGCGGCGGCCCCTCCGCGCTCGGCGGCGAGCGCAATCTGTGCCATCGTCTCCGGGCAGCGCATGGGCTCGCCGGGATAGGCCTGGCAGGAAACGATGAGGCGGCCTCGAAGCGAGGCGATCAACGGGTGCATTCTTCCTCCTGAAACTCAGCGGCGTAGGCGAGCGCGCCCAGCAAGGGGGCGTCCCCGCCAAGCGTTCCTCGCACGAGCGGGACGCCGCGTACGGGATCCATTGCCTGCCGGCGATACCCGGCTCGCAGGGGCGCCCACCAGTATTCTCCGACGCCGCTGAGGGAACCGGACAGCACGATTGCCTCCGGGTCGAGGCAATTGGCGAGCGACCCGAGAGCCTCTCCGAGGGCGGCGCCGGCGTCGGAGAAAGCCCTTTGCGCTTCGACGTCGCCCCGGTCCGCCAGGCGGCGAAGCTCTGCGCCGTCGTTCACGTCCGGGGATCCGCCGCGAGAACGATAAAGGCGGACGACGCCGGTTCCGGAGGCGACGGGCTCGATGTGGCCGTCGCGCCCGCACGAGCATGCGAAGCCCTCGCCGAGCCGGTGGCCGACGTGGCCGACGTGCCCGGCGAGGTTCCGCGGGCCGAACAGGACTTTTCCCTCGGCGACGATCGCCCCGCCGATTCCCGTTCCGACCGCCGCCACCAGCGCGTTGCGCAGGCCTGCGCCCGCCCCGAACCGCATTTCCCCGAGCGCGTGGGCGTGGACGTCGTTGAGCACGAACGCGGGAACTCCGAGGGCTTCGGCGAGGGCCGGGCCGAGAGCCGTCCCGGCCCAGCCGGGCATGAGGTCGGTGGCGGAGACGACCGTGCCCGTCGCACGGTCGATGACTCCGGCGCTGGCCGCTGCGACGCCGGCCAGCGGGCCGCCCGCCTTCCGGGCGACCTCGCGGGCCAGCTCGAGCGCCGTCTCCACAACCGCCGCGCCCCCGCGGCGCGGCCGGGTGGGTCGGGTCGCCCGATGGCGCACGGAAGGCTGACCTGGAGTGCAGACTCCCGCCGCTATCTTCGTGCCTCCGATGTCGAGGACGAGGCGCCGTCCCTCCGCCTCCCCCTCGGGCGAAGGCTCCGCCGCGCCGCTCATCGCGCAAGCATCCCCGCGGCGACGAGCACGTTCCGGACGGCTTCGACGTTCCCGCCCTCGAGCGCGCGCACGGGGCGCGGCATCTGGTTGGTCTCGAACACGCCCAAAAGCTGAAGCGCCGTCTTGAACGCCCCGACGCCGGCGCCGAAGCCCACGGCGCCCTCCGTCACCGAGGTGATCGTCATGAGCAGCGCCAGCCTGTCCTGGATTTGGGCGACAGCGTCCCAGTCGCCTTCGCGGTAGGCCTTGTACTGCTGGACGTACCCGTACGGATCGACGTTGCCCAGTCCGGGAACGACGCCGTCGGCCCCGGAAAGGAATGCGCCGTCGACGACGACCTCGTGGCCCGTGAACAGCTTGAGCGGGCTTCCGGCCGCCCGATTCTTTTGGACGAGGAAGCGGAAGTTGACGTCGTCGCCCGAGGAATCCTTGACACCCGCGAGGACCCCCTCGCTTCCGAGCCCGACGAGCATGTCCGCGTCCAGCTTCTTGTGGACGCACACCGGCAGGTCGTAGGCGAACAGCGGAAGGTCGACCTCTTCGCGAATGGCGCGGAAGTTGGCCTCGATCTCGTCGGGGCCGCCGAGCGCGTAGAAGGGGGCGGTCGCGACGACGGCGTCGGCCCCGAGCTCGCGCGCTGCGCGGGCGTGTTCGACCATTCTCTCCGTCTGAGCGTCGATGACGCCCACGAGCACCGGAACCCGGCCCGCGGCGGCCTCGATGCCCGTCTCGACGATCTCCCTGCGGCGCGAGTCGGTGCAAAACACGACCTCGCTCGAGGATCCGAGAAGGAAAAGGCCGTGCACCCCGCGGTCGATCATTCGATCGATCGACCGCTTCAAGCTTGCGCGGTCGAGTTCGCGATCGGCGGTGAGCGGCGTGACGACGGGCGGGATCACTCCGCTGAAGTCGGCGTGGGCTGCCATGTGCTCTCTTCCTTTGCTGTACCGCGCGATTCTTCATCCGCGGATGCGAGGTCGTCTGGAATGCTCGGGTGCAAAAGCGAAGGCGCCGCACTCAGGAGCTTGCGTGTGTAGGGATCCTGCGGGTCGGCCAGCAGCGTCGCCGCCGGCCCCTCCTCGACGATCTGGCCGCCGTTCATCACAACGATCCTGTCGGAAACGTAGCGCACGGTCTGGATGTCGTGGCTGATGAACACCATCGCCAGCCCGAGCTCGTCCTTCAGGTCGGTCAGGAGGTTGAGGATTTGCGCGCGGACCGAGACGTCGAGGGCCGACGTCGGCTCGTCGGCGATGATCGCCGCGGGCTTGATCGCGAGCGCGCGTGCGATGGCGACCCTCTGGCGCTGACCGCCGGAAAGCTGGCCCGGGAGGGCGTCGAGGGCCGACGTCGGCAGTCCCACCAGCGAGACGAGCTCGCGCACCCGCGCCTCGCGCTCCCGCTTCGTCCCGACCTTGTGCACGTGGAGGGGGTCGGCCAGCTGGTCGCGAACGGCCATCCTCGCGTTGAGGGCGGTGGCCGGGTCCTGGAAGACGACCGATATGACCCGCCCGATGGCGCGCCTGTCCTCGACCGTTCGCTTGGTGACCTCGCGGCCCTGGAAATAGACGCGGCCGGCGGTGGGCTTTTGCAGCCCGCACATGACGTTGGCCGTGGTCGACTTGCCGCAGCCGGACTCGCCGACGATGCCGATCGTCTCGCCCGGCATGAGCTTGAGGCTCACCCCGCGCACGGCCCTGATGGACTTTCCTGCGGTCCGCGTTCTAAACGTCACGTGGACGTCGTCGAGCTCGATGATCGGCCCGGACCCGCCGCCGCGCCCGCGGGGCGACTCTGCCGAGCCGCTCTCAACGGGATGCGCGACGTCTGCGGGAGCGGAACCGGCGACCGAGCCCCCGGCCGTCCTCGCCAGAAGGGTTTCGGCGCTCATTTTTCCTCCTCCGTTTTTAGTGTGGGGCGCCCGTCTTCGGGCGCGGCGCTCTCGTCGCGCACACGGCCGACGCCGTTTGCGGCGCCTTCGTCGCGCGCAAGGCCGAGGCCCGGCGCGGATGCGGGGCTCGCATTCGGCGCGCGATCCGGGCTGGCAGCCGAAGGGATCGCGATCGCAGCGGACACGGCCGCTGCCGCGATCGCCGCGTACCCTTCGGGATGGTCGGCGTAGAAGTGCCAGCTGCCCTCGACTCGGCGCATGACGGGCCGTACGTCGCCGCCCACGCCGGGGTGGCTCGAGCGCGGGGCGAAGCGGTCGCCGGAGGGGAAGTCCTTCGGGGACGGGACCGTGCCAGGAACCTGGTGGAGCCGCCCGAAGGCCGCCTCGATCGAGAGGACCGAGCCGAGAAGCCCGCGGGTGTATTCGTGGCGAGGGTCGGTCATCAGCTCGACGGTCGAGGCCTGCTCGACCACCTGGCCCGCGTACATCACCGTGATGGAGTGGGCTGCCTCGGCCACGAGGGCGAGGTCGTGGGAGACGAACACCATCGCAAAGCCGAGTTCGTCGCGCAGCTTGTTGAGCAGTTCGATGACCTGCTTTTGCACGGTGACGTCGAGGGCGGTGGTGGGCTCGTCGGCGATGACGAGCTTGGGGTCGCGGGTCAGCGCCATGGCGATGAGGACGCGCTGGCGCTGGCCTCCCGAGAGCTCGTGCGGATAGGAGTTGAGGGTTCGGTGGGGGTCTAGCCCGACGAGCTCCAGCAGATCCTCCATCGACCGCGTTCCCCCGCGTTTGGTCAGCTGTTTCATCTGGGATTTGATGAGCATCGACGGGTTGAGGGAGGACAGCGCGTCCTGGTAGACCATCGCGAGCTCGTGCCCGCGCAGCGCGTTGCGCTCTAAGGGCGAGAGCTCCAGGAGGTTCTTGCCGTCGTAGAGGATCTCGCCGGAGATTTCGGCCCGGGGATCGAGCAGGCCCATGATTGCAAGGGATGTGATGGATTTTCCGCAGCCCGATTCGCCTACTAGGCCCATCGTCTCGCCCGGCCGCACCGAGAAGCTGACGTGGTCCACCACGTTGACGTCGCCGTGGCGCGGGAACCTGATGCAAAGGTCCTTGACCTGAAGAAGCGGCGGCTCCTCGGAAACGGGAATGTGGCGGTCTTTCCTCAGGGTCTCCATTTCCTTGAGGGCGTCGAGCCGGTTGCTCAGCGCCTCGGCTTGGAGCCTGTGCGCGGCCACGGGGTCCACGAGCATCTTGTCGGCTTCGCGTTCGGCGTCGGAGGAGGTCTCGGGAACGTCGACCGGGCCCTTCGGCGCGGCGACTATGGCGTCGGTCATCCCCTCCGAGAGCACGTTGAGGCACAGGACCGTGAGCATGATGGCCAAGCCCGGGAAGAGGGCGGCCCACCAGTAGTTGTAGATGACGCCGGCGCGGGCGTTTGCCAAGAGATTGCCCCACGTCGGCGTCGGCTCCTGGATGCCGGCCTGGATGAAGGAGAGCGACGCCTCGAAGACGATGGCGTCCGCCACGAGGACGGTTGCGAAGACCATGATCGGGGCGACGCTGTTGCGCGCCACGTGCTTGACGAGGATCCAGGGGGCGCGGGCGCCGGAGACGACCACGGCGTTGACGTAGTCCTCGCCGTATTCGGCTATGACGTTTGCGCGGACCACGCGGGTGATCTGCGGGATGTAAAGAAATCCGATGGCGAGGATGATGACCGGGAGGGTTGTGCCGAACACGGAGATGAACACGGCTGCGAGCGCGATGCCCGGGAAGGACATGACGATGTCCATGATCCGCATGATCACTTCGGAGATCCACTTGCGGGAAACGGCTGCCACCGAGCCGATCACGGCGCCGCACAGCAGCGCAAAGGCAGTGGCGGCCAATCCGATGACGAGCGAGTACCGGGCGCCGTAGAGCATGCGCGAAAGGATGTCGCGGCCGCTTCCGTCCGTTCCGAAGAGGAACGTCAGGTGTTCCTTGGCCGCGCCGACCCACACCTCGTGCGTGCCGGGCTCGAGGTTCTTGCCGAACGTCGCGTACGGATCGTGCGGCGCCGCGATCGGCGCGAGAACGGCGAGAAGGGCCATGAATCCGAGGAAGACGAGCGAGATCTTCGCTCCGGCATTCATCGCCCTCCAGCGGCGGAGGCGAACGCGCCCCTCCATCTTTTCGGTGAGCTTGCGGCGCATCTCAGACCTCCCTGATTCGCGGGTTGACGAGGACGTAGAGCATGTCGACCAGGATGTTGACGACGATGAACGACAGGGCCACGATGAGGGTCACTCCCTGCACGAGGGCCGGGTAGTTCTCTTTGACGCCCTCGAGGATCGCCCGTCCCATGCCGTTGAGATTGAAGATGATCTCGATGACGACCGCGCCTCCCATGAGGTATCCGATGCGCAGGCCCAGGACCGTGATCGGCGTGATGAGGGCGTTGCGCAGCACGTTGCGCGAGACGACGACGCGTTTGGGGATTCCCGCCCCGATGGCCGTGCGCACGTAGTCTTTGTCGAGCTCTTCGACGACGGCTGTGCGGATCACCCGGGTGAGCGACCCCGCCACGGGCACGCCCAATGCGAACGCCGGCAGCAGCATTCGGTTGAGCCACGCGCCGGGATCCTCACTGAAGGGGACGAGCTCGCCCGAAACGTCGAAGATCGGGCTGTTGATGGCGAAGGCCAAAATGAGGAGGACGCCCAGCCAGAACGACGGCGTCGCGATGGCCGCGATGGAGAAGACGCGAATCGCCTTGTCCGGCCACCGGTCTCGGTAGAGGGCCGCGACGACGCCAAAGAACACAGAGATGACGACGGCGATCAGCAGGCCGAGGAAGGTGAGCTGAAGCGTCACCGGAAAGGCTTCTGCGACTCTGTCGCTCACGGGGGCGCGATTGGCGCCGTAGCTGCCGAGGTCGCCCTTGGTGAAGAAGTTCCAGAGAAAGGAACCGTAGCGAACGAAGAACGGATCGTTGAGGCCGTGGCTTTCGCGGTATTCCTCCAGCGCCTTCTGAGACGCTCCTTCGCCGAGGGCCGTATAAGCCTCATCGATCTTCGAGAAGGACATGAGGAAGAACACGAGGAACGTCACGCCGAGAACCATGATCGGCAGCGCGACGAGGCGCCGTCCGATGAGTCTCACGAGATTGTTCACGAGGATCTCCTGGTGTTGCGCACCGGCCGGCAAAGCCCGCCTGACGCACGGTGGTTGCGAGCGTCCGGCCGCTGCGGGCCGCACGCGTCATGACGATGTGATGGTTGGTCTGGTAAAGCGAGGGGCCGGGAAACGCCGGGCCTGGCCCGGCGGCGGGCGAGCCGGGCGGCGGGCACAGGCAGAGGCGCGCCAAGGACAGGGGCGGCGAGCGGCTGCCCGCCGCCCCTGCAGATCACTTGGCTCCGCTTTCGCTGCCAGCACCGGCGCCGACGAAGTCGATGCCGGTGGTGCTGATCGGCGCGTATGCCGAGACCTTCTTCGGGTAGTAGGCGGTCACGACCTTGCGGTGGAACAGCGGGTAGAGGGGGACGTCCTTGGCCACGATGTCGTAGGCCTCGTTCCACGCCTTCTGCTGCTCGTCGCCCGTCGCGCGGACGGCCTTGTCAAGCGCTGCGTGAAGCTTCTTGTATCCCTCGGAATCCTTCCACTGGGTGCGCTTTTGGGTCCAGCTGTTGTCGCCGTACCACCAGTTCATGAGAAGGTCGGGGTCGTTGCCGAAAACCGACGGGTCGCCGGGGGCCAGAACCATGTCGAAATTCGGATTGTCGACGTCGGTGTAGTCCTTGTAAAGGGAGCTGGAGGCGAGCGCCTTCAGCTCGACCGTCACGCCCACCGCCTTGAGGTCTTCGACGATCTGCGGCGAAAGCTTGGTGATCCACGTGTGGTCGGTGGTCAGGAGCGTCAAGTGCAGGTTCTTGACTCCGGCCTCCTTGAGGAGCTTCTTGGCCTTCTCCGGGTCGTACTTGTAGACGGTCGAAGCCTTGTGGTAGTTCGGGTGGGTTTCGGGGAGGAAGGACGACGCCGCCGTCGCCGTGCCGGACGTGCCGAGGTCAATGAGCTTCTCGGTGTTGACGGCGTAGAAGAGGGCCTGCCGAACCTTCGGGTTGTCGAAGGGCGCCTTCTTCGTGTTGAACATGAGGAAGGGCAGGTTGAAGCCCTGGACCTCGGTGATCTCGGCGCCGGCGGACTTCAGGAGGTCGGCGGACTCGGCGGGCACCGACTCCATGACGGAGACGGTCTTCTGCTGCATCGCGGTCACCCGGGCGGTGTCGTCCTTGAGGATCTTCCACTCCATGTGCTTGGCCTTGGCGGGCTTGGAGCCGTTGTAATTCGGGTTGGGGGCGAAGGCGATGTGCGTCGAATCGATCGCCTCGTACGCCCACGGGCCCGTGCCGATCGGCTTGGAGGTCAGGGCCTCGTCGGAGGCCGCGGCCGGAACGATTTTGACGAGCGAGAGGCGGGCCTTGACCAGCGAGAAGGGGTAGTTGAGGTTGATTGAGACGGTCGTGTCGTCCTTCTTCTGCACGTCCTTGATGAAGGAGAGCATCGGCAGATAGATGTTTCCTTCCTTCATCGAACGCTGGAAGGAGGCCACGACGTCGTCGGCCGTGACGGGCTTTCCGTCGGAGAACTTCGCTCCGTCGCGGAGCTTGACCTCGTACTGGGTGTCGCTGACCTTGACCGGGTCGTCTGTGGCAGCGAGGGCCTTGTACGGCTTGTACGTGTGCATGTCGAGTTCGTAGAGCCCCTCGACGACGTGCCAATTCGCGCCCTGCGCCAACGCCGAAGACGTCGACGACGGATGGTAGTTGTTCGTCTCGTAGGCGACCGCGGCTTTGATGTCGCCGCCCGTCAGGAGCTTGTCGGTAGGCGAGGGAGCGGCCGTCGGAGCCGGAGACTTCGACGTCGAGGAGGCGCCTCCACTGCCTCCACAGGCGCTCAGCGCGAGCGTGCACGCGGCCGCCACGGCCAGTGCCCTCGCGCCAAACCTCTTGCGATTCATGGGTATTCCTCTCCATTGAGTGTAGTGAGCGGTGCGCCCCCTAAGGGTATCGCGTATACTCAGCATATGATGTCTGACAAATTCTTGCAACAGATCATCGCCGAGTCGTCTGACATATTCCAAGATCCGCGGGGCGAATCCGCCGCGGCGACGCCCTTCGTCAACCGCTCCACTGCAACGATGCAGGCGGTGCGCGCCTACATCCTCTCCCACGACCTCCAGCCCGGCTCCCCGCTGCCCACCGAGGCGGTCCTCTGCGCCGAGCTCGGAGTCTCGCGCTCGTCCGTGAGAGAGGCCCTGCGAAAGCTCGAAGCCCTCGACATCGTCCGCGTCCATCAGGGGCGCGGCACGTTCGTCGGCGACATGTCCCTGCGCCCCCTCGTCGACACGCTGATTCTCCGCTCCTCGCTCACCTCGGGCTCCGGGGCGGATTCCCTGGCCGACGTCGTCGCCCTGCGGAAGTACCTCGACCTGGGAATCTCGGCCGACGTCGTCGCGGCGCTCAAGGGGACGGAGAACCCCGTGCTCCACGCGGCCGTGTCCGCCATGGATGAGAAGGCCGCCGCCGGCGAACGGTATCTCGAAGAGGACGCAACCTTCCACTCGGGGATCCTGGACGCCGTAGGGAACTCCATCGCCAAGCAGATGGTCTCGGCGCTGTGGCTCGTGCACATGGCGGTGATCCCCGACCTCGCCGAGCACATCGAGGCCGGGCTGGAAGCCACCGCCCGGGCGCACCGCGCGATCCTCGACGCGGCCGAGGCCGGCGACCTCAAGGGGTACAGAAAGGCCGTTCGCGCCCATTACCGGCCCCTCGAAGAGATTCTCGCCAGGCGGCGCACGGCCGAGTCGCAGCCCGAGTAGCGCTCGTTTCGGTCGGCGCAGCCCAAGCAAGGCTCAGTCCGGGCGGCGCAGCCAGAACAAGGCTCGGTCTAAGCAAGGGCAGCCCGCGCGCGACCGCACGAGCGCGAGCGGTGCGGCGGCGGCTTCCGGGAACGCGCGAAGGCTGCGCCGCGCGAAATCGAGCGGCGGGCAGGGCATAGACTGGAGCCACCCCTTCGATCGAGGAGCCGCATGTCTACACAACACCCCGTCCGGGACGTCCTGAGTTCCGCCGTCATTCCCGCGAGCCGCCCCATCGACAATCTGCGGCGCGCCGGAACCGGCTTGTTCGTCGGCAACTGCATCGGAACGGTTGTGGCCGTCCTCGCCTACGGCGACCGCCTGACGAGCGGCAACGTCCTGTACGTGGGCCTTCTCCTGTTCGGGCTTTCCTTCCTCTTCCTCGCCCCTTGGATCGTGCGGCCGAAAGACGGCCTGGGAGCCCCCGTCGTCGCGCGGACCCTCGCCACCTCGGAGTCCGTGGAGTCGAGGCTCACCAGGCGCGGCCTGAGGGTCCCCGTCGTCGTCCAGCCGGTCGACGGCGCGAAGCCTTTTCGATCGATCGTCACCCTCGGCGGGATGCGCAAGAAGCACGCCAAGGACCCCGAGGTCGGGACCCTTCTGGCGCTCCAGCAGGTCGAGCCCGGCAAGGGCGAGCTCGCCGCCGTCGACGAGCCTTCCGCGCGCCAAAAGGAGCTCATGGCCCAGCTCAAAAAGCAGCCGCGCAAGCTCAAATCGGACGCGCCCATCCTGCCCATGCGCCGCAGCCCGCTTTCGCCGAAGCCGGGGTGGGCCGGGGGAATGCTCGCATCGACGTGTTTGCTCGGCATCACGGTCGCATTGGGAACGATCTTCACGGTGACCGCTTAGTGGCTCGGGCCCGCGGCGAGAGGCTGACCGCCTTCGCCATGCTCTCCCCCTCTCTCGTGGGCGTGGGGCTCTTCCTCGTCGCGCCGATTTTCTTCATCCTCCTCGCCTCGCTGACGGACTGGAACCTCATATCGCCGCCGCGCTTCGTCGGCCTGGACAACTACGCGCACATCCTCGGCGACCCCGGATTCCGGCGTTCGATCCTCGTCACCGCGGCTTTTTCCCTCATGGCGATCCCTGCGGCGGTCACGGCGGGCCTCCTCATCGCCGTCGCCCTCAACCGCAAGCTCCCCGGATCCGGCGTTTTCCAAGTGCTCTACGTCCTGCCGTGGGTCTGCGCTCCCCTCACGCTGGGAATCGTGTGGAAATGGCTTCTCGACCCCTCGAACGGGCTCGTCAACGCACTTGTCGGCGACAGAGTCGAATGGATGAGCGACGCCTCCCTCGCCCTGCCGACCGTCGCCTTCGTCTACGTGTGGCAAAACGTCGGCTACATCTCGCTGTTCTTCCTCGCCGGCCTGCAGGCGATTCCCCAGTCCGTCGTCGAGGCGGCGAAGCTCGACGGCGCCGGGCCGGTCAGGCTCCTGACGCGCATACGCCTGCCGATGCTGCGCCCCACCACGTTCTTCGTGCTCGTCACGTCTTTTATTTCCTCCTTTCAAGCCTTCGACCTCGTCTACGGGCTGACCGGGGGAAACCCGGGCTATCCGGGCGGGACCACGGACGTCGTCGCCGCGCAGATCTATCGGACGGCCTTCGGCGCCCCCAACCGGATCGGGCGCGCGAGCGCCATGGCGGTGGTCCTCCTCGTCTTCGTCGTGGCGGCGACCCTCATTCAGCAGCGCCATTTCTCGAAACGGACGGTGTACGAACGTGAGTGAGAACATGCGAGGCGCCGCCGGGCGCGCACGCGGCGCGCAGATCTCCGCCGAGCCGAAATCGCCGGCCAGGCGGACGCGCAAACGGGCAAGCTGGTGGGCGGCGACGTTGGCGACCTACGCGTTTCTCGCCGCCGGGGCGATCCTGACGGTCGCACCTTTCGTCTTCTCCGTCTTCACCAGCCTGAAAAGCCCGGAGGAGTTCGCCGGCGGCGACCCGCTTTCGCCGCCGTCCTCCCCGACTGTCGAGAATTACACGTCGCTGTTCGGGGACCGTGCGAACTTCGTGGTTCCGCTGGCCGTGACGGTCCAGGCGGTCGCGGTCTTGACCGTCGGCCAAATGGTCTGCTCCGTGCTAGCCGCCTACGCTTTCGCGCGCCTGAGATTTCCCGGCAGGGAGTTCATCTTCTGGACCTACGTCGCAACCCTCATGGTTCCGGCGGTGGTCACGATGATCCCGCTGTTTGCCGCGCTCACCCACGCCGGGCTGAAGAACACTTTCGCGGGACTCGTCGTCCCCTTCCTTCTGGGCTCCCCTTACGCGATCTTCCTCCTTCGGCAGAACTTCCAGGGGGTTCCGAGCGACGTGCTCGACGCCGCCAAGCTCGACGGCGCAGGCCACTGGCGCACCCTCTGGTCGATCATGCTTCCCATGAATCGCCCGATTCTGGCCACACTCCTGCTCATCACCGTCGTCTCGCAGTGGAACTCCTTCATGTGGCCGTCGATCATCGCCCCGGAACCGACGTGGCACGTGTTCACGGTGGCCACGCAGGCGCTGCAGCAAGAGCATTCCGACGAGTGGACGCTTGTCATGGCCGCGACCGTCCTGGCGCTTGCGCCCCTCATCGTCCTCTACGTCGTCTTCCATCGCCAGATTGTCAGATCCCTGGGGATCTCGGGGCTTCACTGAACCGCCGGGCGCCGGGCTCGCGCGATTCGCGCCGCGGCCCTGCCGACCGGAGCGGACGTGGTCCGCAGTGCGAGCCCGGCATGCAATGAACACACGGGCCACCGAAAAGAAACAAACATCGCATACGTATCAGTAATCACTGCGGCGCGCTGGATGGAATACAACAACTGCCCAATGTGTTCTATAGGATAAAAGACACAAGATCACCGCATTCAACCTCCTCGAACACCGCATTTTCGAGCGAGTCACGAAAGGGACACCCATGATGCCCCATGGACTCTTCACACGCAAAAAGAGGAAGCTCGCCGCGCTGGCTGCGGCGGCGACGCTCGCCCTCGCCGCATGCTCCCCGACCGATTCCTCCTCGGACTCCTCGGACGGAACGCGGGTGACCTTCCGCGTGTGGGATCAGGAGGCAGCGGCCGCCTACAGGGAGTCGTTCAAGGAGTTCCGCAAGAAGAACCCCGAAATCGACGTCAAAGTCGAGGTGGTTTCCTGGAACCGCTACTGGGACCGCCTGCCGCTCGACATCTCCTCGGGCGACATGGCCGACGTCTACTGGGTCAACTCCTCGAATTACGCGCAGTATGCCGACAACGGCAACCTCATGGACGTCGAGGACGCCGTGGGCTCGGACCACGAGGAGTGGCAGAAGCCCGTCGTCGATCTTTACACGCGCAAAGGAAAGCTGTGGGGCGTTCCGCAGCTGTGGGATTCCATCGCCTTGTATTACAACAAGGACGCGGTCGAGGCCGCGGGCGTCGACGCCTCGGATCTCACGTGGGCGCCGGACGCGGGCGAAGGCGACACCCTCCTGGGGGCCGCGCGCAAACTCACCGTCGACAAGAGCGGCAGGCATCCGGGCGAGGACGGCTTCGACGCAAAGAACATCGCAACCTACGGGTTCAACGCGCAGGCCGACATGCAGGCCGTCTACCTCCCCTTCCTGGCCGAGGCCGGCGGGACATACCAGGCCTCCGACGGCACATTCGCCTTCGCCTCGCCTCGAGGCAACAACGCGTTTTCCTACCTCGTGGCGATGATCAATGCGCACCGCGTGGCGCCGCCCGCCGCAGACACCAACACGAATGGGGATTCCACCCGAGACCTGTTCGTCAAGGGAAAGCTCGCCCTCTTCCAATCCGGCCCGTACAACCTCAAGGAGGTTGCCGACAACGCCAAGGGCTTCAAGTGGGGCATCGCCCCCATGGTGGCCGGGCCGAAGGGCCGCATATCCACCGTTCACGGGGTCGCCGCCGTCGGCAACGCAAAAACGAAGCACAAGGCGGCCACGGCAAAGGTCCTCAAATGGTTGGGCTCAGCCGAAGGCCAGCTGCCCCTTGCCGAACGCGGCGTCTCCTTCCCGGGGGCCGTGGCCGCGCAGTCGGCCTTCGTCGACTATTGGAGGAAGAGGAACGTGGACGTTTCGGCGTTCGTCGAGGCGTCGAGGGGAACGACGACGAAGCCGCCCGTCGGCCCGTCCGTCAATGCGGGGACCAAGGCCTACACTCCCTTGCTGCTCGACACCTTCCTCGGATCCTATCCGGTCCCCGAGGGGCTGAAGAAGGCCCAGGAGGCAGGCAACAAGGAAATGAAATGAGCGGGCGCGCGAGGCCCGGCTGGCGGTCCCCGCCTCAGTCAGGTCAGCCCCGCGTGAGCTCGGCGATCAGCCCGTCGGCGCCCGCCTCGACCTGCGCCAACGTGCGGTCATACTCCTCGGGCCCGCCGCCCCACGGATCGGCCACGTCCCACCGGCCGCTGGAGTAGTAGAACTCGGAGCGGCCCCGGGTCTCTTTCCCGTCCGCGAGCGCGCCGCCCGGACCGAAGCAGCCGTCGGGCGCGACTCCCGGGCCGGCCCCGTCGAACTCTCGCCACAGGTGAATTCGGGCGCCGTCGACCCCGGCGTCGGCGCACATCCTCCGCAGGGCCCGCGCGTGCCCCGTCGTCATCGCCAGAATGAGCCCAGATTCGGCCAGTTCGCGCCGCGTCGCCCGGTGGGCGCTGCGCACGGGGACGGCATACCCGGCTTCGCGGAGAACCCTGGCGGCGGGAGGATAGATCGGATTGCCGCGCTCCTCGTCCGAGACCCCGCAGCTGGCGACGCCGTAGGCCAGACCCGCTCCTTCGATCCTGTTGCGCAGCACGACCTCGCCGATCGGCGAGCGGCAGATGTTTCCCGTGCACACGACGAGAATCTGCGGGTTGGCGGCAAGCTGGCGCTGAATCTTCGTAGGCATGGGCCAATGATATCGGCAGCGTCGCGGCCCTCCCGAACTCTGGGCCGTCCGGTTGGCCGCTTTCTCCCTCTCCCACGGGAGTTTCGCCGTCGCCGGCACAGCGCGAAACCGAGCCGAAAGACGGCGCCCGCGGCCCCCGACTTAATGCTGTTCGCGACGGCCTGCCCTACCAGCGCCAAAGAGTTGCAAAATGCGCCCCCGCTTCCGGGAACCGACTATTCGGCGGGCTCCCCGCAAGCGCGTGATGCGCTTGCGGGGAGCCCGCCGGTCGGCCCGAATTGCATCGGACTTTCGTCGCCTGGCTCGGAGCGTCTCGGCGCCTTCCGATTCAGAGCGGTTCCGAAGTGCGTGCGATGCCCGCCCGAGCCTTTGCAGTTTCGGCGTCGGCCCTTAGTTCGGCCTCAACCTTGGCACTTTTGCCTCAGCCCTTGTCCCTTTTGCGGAGGAACATGAGGGTTCCGCCCACAACCACGGCGAGCAAGCCGATGACTCCCAGCCAGAGCACCGCCGCACCCGTATCGGGAAGCGAGGGCTTGGAAGGCGCCGCCGTCGGAGTCGAAGGCGTCGCTGCGGGAGTCGAAGGCGTCGCTGCGGGAGTCGAAGGCGTCGCGGTCGGAGTCGAAGGCGTCACCGAGGGGGTTGAGGGAACCGGGGGCACGGGGGCGCCCGGCGTCGTCGGCGGCGCGATCGGCGTCGGAGGCGTAGTCTGCGCCGGAGGCGTGGCGACCCGGTTCGCCTTGTTCGTCACGACGACGGACGTGAGCGTCCTGTCGCCGACGGTGACGACGGCGCTTTTGCCGCCGTCGGCCACCTTGACGTTCGAATCCTTCGAGGAGAAGACGGGGTCTCCCCAGGTCACTCCGTCGTCGGTCGGCTTGATCTCGGAGAGGGTGACCTTCGTGCCCTTGGGGAGGGAGCCGATCGTCTTGGCGGGGCCGCCGGCCTTGAGGCTGAGAGTGTCAGACTTCTCCTTGCCGCCGACCGTGTAGCTGGCCTTGACGGTGTACTCCTTCGCGGCGTCGACCTGCGAGGCCGCGTCGCCCGTGAGCGGCGCCTTGGTCACGCTGATGGAGCCGAAGCCGGCCCCGTCAAGCCTCCCGGCGCCGAGGGTCGCGATCGCAGCGTCGCTCTTGACGTCCGAACCGTTGACGTTCGCGTGGTTCTGTATGGCGTCACCGACTTTGACCTGCGAGGGGTCCTTGAGGACCGTGTAGTAGCCGAGCTCGTAGACGTAGCCGTCCTGGCGGGGCCAGCTCGCCGCGAAGCCCTTCTCGTTGGGCTGGAACTGGAAGGTTCCGCCGCCGACGCTCTGGCCGACCTTGATCGTCTCGTCGGCGTCGGCCCCGGATTCGAACTTCTTCGAATCCTTCCACACGCGCAGAACGGGTTGCCGTCCGGACTCGTCCGAAAGCTTGTACCCGCCGTGGTCGGCGCTGAAGGTGTCGTTGACCGTGATCTGCCCGCTGTTGGCGTAGGCTCCGGCGTTGACCCAGATCCTCCAGTAGAAGAGGTTGGGGCTGACTTCGCCCTCGACCCACCCCTGCTTATAGGCCTTCTCGGGGAGTCCGCGCAGGTCGCCGGGCTTGATCATTCCGCCTGGAATCCCGACGACGATCGGGTTTCCGGGAACCTTGAACGTGAAGTTGCCGACCCCTTCGGACTTGGAGATCTGGGTCCGAACCCAGCCTCCGCCCTGCATGTCGGGGTGGGAATTGACGTAGTCCGTGAACGTGCAGGTCAGCGTTTGGCCGGCGCCGCCGGGAACCGTGCACTTGGCGACCTCGGTCTTGCCGTCGTTCGCGTACATCGGGAACGACGTGATCTGGGTGCGCATCGAGTCGGGCAGGCCGATGGTGAAGGTGTCGCCGGCTTTTGCACCGGATCCGGTCGTGTCCACGGTGAACTTCACCTTGGTGATGTCCCACACGTGGTAAGGCGTCGACTGGCTGTCGCGCGACGTGTTCTCGACCGTGATGCCGGTTACAACCTTGACTTCATTCGCACTCGCCGCGGTGGGCATGGAAAGAAGCGCACCGAGGCTCAGCGCGAGCGTGCAAATGAGCGTGAAGATCCCCGGCGTTTTCCGGCGGACCCCAATTGGTGAGGAAGTTGTCATGAAGTTGTCCTTGCGTGTTAAGCCATGGGCGTTATTCAAATGTCGACACGTGTGGGGAATGGTTCCCATGGCATAGGACAATCGTAGATTAAACGGTCTTTTTCAGCCCCGCCGAGGCTATGGGGAACTCTGCCCGTATGTAAAGTCAGTCACAAGGCGCCTGCGAGAATTCCGAACGATCTACGGAGAAACCCTCCTAGGCCGCGCGGGGCGACGTCGAATTGCACCGCCCCGCGGCCCGCATCCCCACACGGGCCGCGGAAGGCCGCTCCAAGTGCGTGAACCGGAGCGACTACGTCAAGAGTAAGGAAAACAAAGGTTTCGCTCGTCCTCCCACAAGCCGAGCCGGCCAGCCACTTTGGGTGGACGCCTCGAAAACGCCCAGAAGAAAAACAGGGGTTTTGTTTGAATTAGTCGTCAACCTCGGGCGGCGGCGTCGGAGTGCTCGAAGAAAAAATCAAGCCCCGCGGCGGCAGTGACAATCGCCACCCGCGGGGCCGGGAGCTTCGCCCCCTCAGAAGTCCCAGTCGTCGTCGGTCGTGGCCTCGGCTGTGCCGATCACGTAGGAGGAGCCCGACCCGGAGAAGAAATCGTGGTTTTCGTCTGCGTTGGGCGAGAGGGCCGCGAGAATGGACGGGTTGACGGCGGTCTGGTCCGGTCCGAACAGCGCCTCGTACCCGAGGTTGTTCAGGGCCTTGTTCGCGTTGTGGCGCAGGAACATCTTGACGTCCTCGGTCAGCCCCATCTCGTCGTAGAGAGACTCGGTGTAAAGCTCCTCGTTGTCGTAGAGGTCCATCACCAGGCTGTAGGCATACTCCTGCAGCTCGTCGCGCCGCTCCTGCGAGGCCTTGACCAGTGCCTTCTGGTACTTGTAGCCGATGTAGTAGCCGTGGACGGCTTCGTCGCGAATGATGAGGCGGATGAGGTCGGCCGTGTTCGTCAGCTTGGCGTGCGCGGACCAGTACATCGGAGCGTAGAAGCCCGAATAGAAGAGGAAAGATTCGAGCATCGTCGAGGCCACCTTGCGCTTTTCGGCGTCCTCACCTCGGTAGTAGTCGAGGATAATCTTGGCTTTCTTTTGAAGATACTCGTTCTCTTCCGACCACCTGAAAGTCTCGTCGATCTCTTCAGTGGATATAAGGGTGGAAAATATCGACGAATACGATTTGGCGTGAACTGATTCCATAAAGGCGATGTTCGTGAGAACCGCTTCCTCGTGCGGGGTGACGGCGTCGGGAATGAGCGAAACGGCCCCCACGGTTCCTTGCACGGTGTCGAGCAGCGTCAGCCCGGTGAACACGCGGGTGGTCATCTGCTGTTCGTGGGGCTTGAGGGTGCTCCACGAAGGAATGTCGTTCGAGAGCGGAATCTTTTCAGGGAGCCAGAAGTTGCCGGTGAGGCGATCCCAGACCTCCAGGTCCTTTTCGTCCTCGATTCGGTTCCAGTTGATCGCCTTGACGGAATCGACCAGCTTGATCTTCGGCGGCGTCATGATTCTCCTCGTTCAGGGTTGCCCGCTTGTACCCCGACATTCTTCCACGTCGCGGCGCGCAATGGAACGGACGCGCCAGCCCGGCGGACCCCGCCCGGCAGGCCTCCGCACGCAAGCCTTAGCCCTCACCCCTTTTGCTCCCTTAGACTTGTGCCATGAGCATCACCGAGCCCGCTTCGTTTTCCCCAAGCGACGACGCCGGAGACTCCGACGCCGCCGCTCAGACGCAGGCCTCCCTGCCGGAGGAGCCGGACGCTCTCGACCCGCAAGATTCGGCGGCGGACGGCCCGGGCGGCAGTTCCGCGTCCACGGGCGGGGAAACCACCCGACGGCTCGGGCGAATCGGCGGTTTGGACGTCGCGCGAGGCCTGGCTGTCTTGGGAATGATCTACGTGAACTTCGCGCCGATCGGCGACGGCGACGACAGGTGGTCCTCGGCCCACTCAATCCTGTCGGACATTCCCAACGGGCGCTCCGTCATCCTCTTTGCCCTGGTCGCAGGTATATCGCTGTCCCTCCTCACGGGCAGGGACGCGCCCTACACCGGCGAGCGGATGGCGACTGCGCGCAAGCGCATCGTCGGACGAGCCTTCATGCTCGTCTTCCTCTCGATGTTGACGTCTCTGCTCAATCTGCCCGTCATCGTCGTCCTCAGCTATTACGCCGTTTGGTTCGTCTTGGCCCTGCCCTTCACATCGTGGAGCGTGCGCAAGCTGTGGACGGCTGCGGCTGCAACGGCCGTCGTCGGCCCGATTCTCTCTGTGGCAATCGTATGGGTGACGGCCTCGCTCGGGCTTGTCGCTCAGGAGAACGACCCGTTCCTATGGACGATGCTCATCGCGGGGAACTACCCGGGGCTGGTCTACATGGCTTTCATCTTCGCGGGAATGGCGATCGGCAAGTCATGCATCGCCGAGGCGAGGCACCAGGCGAAGCTCGTCGCCTTGGGAGCGGCTTTGATGGTCCTCGGGTACGGGGGGAGCTACGTCCTCACGCACACTTTGTTCGACTCCAGAGACACTCTGCAGGTGCGCGGGGCCGTTGTGACGGAGGAAAGCGGAGGGAGCCACGTCTCCCCCGATTCGTCGTCGGACGGCCAGGCGGATCCGCCTCCGGCCGACCCCGACAGCGATCAGCGCGAGCATGCCTTCGACTGGGCGCCGGTCGCCTTCGACCCAGCCTCGCAGCTGGTTACGGCCAACCCTCACGCCAACACGGTGTTCGAAGTGGTCGGATCGGGAGGCTTCGCGATCGCGCTGACCGGGCTGTGCCTGCTCATCGGCCGGGCTTCCCGCAACGTGCTTCGGCCGCTTGCCGCAGTCGGCTCCATGTCGCTGACTGTCTACGCAACCCATCTCGTAATCCTCGGAACGATGCCGGACCTTGCGAACAACAGCTGGGAGGCCGTGCTGTGGATGTCCGTCGGCGCCCTGATCGTATGCGGCCTGTGGCGCCTCTTCTACAGACGCGGGCCCTTGGAGTGGGCGATGTGGCGCTTCTCCTACTACGTCGCGGGCCTGCTCTCGGCGGAGCGAATCGCGCCGCCGAGCGGGGCTGAGGGCACGGGTTCGCCAGACACGGTTTCCCCAGCCAGAGCGGAGTCCTAAATCTTTCTCCCGGACCGCCAGATCCTTCTCCCCGCGCCGCCCTTTGATTGGCGCAGCATTCTCGGCCAGCGACGTCAGCCGAGGCGGCCGAAGTTGGAGTCCCGGCCAAACAGCCTGTCGAGCTCGCGCCGTTCCTTCTTCGTCGGCCTGCCGGTTCCGGGCTCGCGCCTCATCACGGGAATGCGCACGCGCGGGCGCTCCGGCGTGAGATTCTCGTAGCACGCCTGCGCCAAGGGCGCGCTCGTGCGCTTCGAAATGACGCCCGTGACCTTGAGAATCCGATCGAATCCCTCGTACCGATAACGCACTTCGTCGCCGACTCGGACGGGAGTCGAGGGCTTGGCCGTCTCGCCGTTCACCCTGACGTGTCCGGCTTTGCACTCCGAGGTCGCCAGCGAGCGGGTCTTGCATTGGCGCACGCTCCACAGCCAAACGTCCACGCGGACTTTCGTCTGTTCGCCGCCGCTCGTGCCGGGCCCTCGCCCGTCGTCTCGCCGCGCCGTCATTTGCCCTTCTCCGCGGTTCGATACACGCCTATGACCGCCTCGGTCAGGTCCGTGTAGACCAAACGGCTCCCCTGCCAGGCAAAGCCGTAAGGCCGCAGCGCGTCGCCTCCGTTCGCCTCTGCGAGCAGCTGGTCGGCGCGCGTCTTGTCGATTCCGGCGACCGTCGCGCCGTCGCCGTCGACGAGGATCGACGAAACGATGGCGGGCGCCTTGGACTCGCCCGCAGACTTGCCGTGGGTTTCGACGTTGACGACGGCGATGTCGTGGCTGAGGTCCACGCCCTTGACCTTCGCCTCGCCGATGACTGTGCTGCGCTTGCCGTCGATCGAGAGCTTCCCGTCGCCGGCGGAAAGGAGCACCGGCGCCTTCGGCCCCGAGGCCAAGTACCGCTTGCCCGGGGGAAGGGGGTGCGCCGCGTCGCTCGAACTGGTGGAGGAGCCCTCGCCCGCCGTGCCTTCGCCCGCCGCGTCGCCGCCGGCCTCGTGTGACTGCGTCGGCGACGCCGAAGCCTCGGCGTCCTCGCCAGGCGCCGCGTCGCCCGCGCCACTGGCCCGGCCAAGCCGCGAGCGCATGTCCGCTTCGGCGTCCGCAAGGCTGGAGTCGGACTCGACTGCCGAGCTCAGCACGGTCACGTCGGCTTCGAGTTCCCACGCGTCGTCCGCCCCGGCGCCGATTCCGACCAGGCCCGATTCGGTTTCGCAGACCACTCCGTCCTTGAGCGCCGCGCAGGCGCCGTCGAAATCCTTCCTGACAAAGCGATTTCCGCGGGTGAAGTAGACGCCTGACATAGAGTCCGTCCGCACGACGAGGTAAGAACCGGTCATCTGCGCGCGAATTCCCGTGGCTTGGGAGACCGGAGGCCTGGCCGCCGGCCTGTGCGCGGATTTCTTTTGCGGCGGCGTGCCGGAGGGAACGCCGTTCGACGACGGGCCGTTCGAAGGCGAAGCGGCGTCGGAGGGAGAGCCGGACGAACCGGCGCGCGACGGCGAGTTGCCGCTCGAAGGCGAAGCGCTCGAAGCCCGCGGCGTCTTCGGCCGCTTGGCGGCCGCGGAGGAGGATGCTTTTCCATGGGTCGGCGAAGCCTTTTCGCCCGCCGACGCCGAGGGCTTCCTTTCGGCCCCCTCAGTCTCTGGCGCGGCGACCTTTGGGGCGGCGATTCTCAAGTTCTTGTCCGCGACGGGGGCGCCGTCGGCGTCGAACCCCGTCACGTGGACGTCTTTCGTTCCGTCCCAGGTGAGGAAGTAGGCGACCCCTTCGCGCACGCCGACGAACTGGAAGGTGCCGGCGGGGCCGACGCTGAGGTCTTTGAACCGCCCGCTGGCCGGATTGAGGATGCGCGGATCGCTCACCGACCATTCGCCGTCCTCGTAGTTCGAGGCCAGGCACACGGTGGGCGAGTCTCCGACGCAGTCGACCCATCCGTCTGCGGTCTTCTTCCACGAGGCCTTCGCCTCGCCCGGCACGTATCCGGCCAGCTCCGAGCTCTTCGCCTTGAAGTCGTGGTGCACAGAGACCACCGTTTTTCCGCTGACGACGACGCCCGCGAGTTCGCCGGGGCCGCTCTCCTTGCGTTCGAGGAGAGCGGCCGTTCCCGGAATTTTCGGTGCGTATTTGAGGGCGGCAAGGGTGGGCGCGGGGGCGGTCTCCGTCGTGGACGCTCCCGCGCCGGACGGCGACGTCGGCTTCGGCGTTTGGCCGCAGGCCCCGAGGGCCATGAGAAGACCCGCGAACGCGGCCGATGTGCGCGCGAACGGCCTACGGGTCATTCTCATTCTCCTTCCGGGAGGACCTTGCGAGCCGACCTCCCTACTGTTTCACGGTCTGCAACAAATTGCGAACCGAATCTCTGGCGACGGGTCCCCAAAAGTGATGCGCGGCTCCCTAGGCGGCACGCGAATCCTGGGCATGCGAGCCGGAAACCAAGCCCGTCGACGGCATTCGTCCGCCGGCCTGCCGATGCCTGCACGGCCGCCGACGCGGTCACCGGCTGACGACCGCCGTCACGTCGGAGGGCGTCGGATTCTTGCCAGCCTTCACGTTGGCGAGCATGAGCACCCGCGATCCCCGCATGTCGATGACGACGTCGGAACCCGTTCCCTCGGCGTCGAAATCCCCCGCCGCGAGCGCCTTGACCTGGCTCGGATCGATTCCCGCGGCCCGAATGTCATAGGGCGCGATACGATAAACCGGGAGGCCGCCCTTCGGCTCGTCGTCGGTGATGAGCCACGCGGCGAACCTTCCGCTGCGGTCCTTGCCTACCACCATGACGTCCGTGAGGCGGCCGCCGCCGAAGTCCCCCGCTGCGACGACGCCGTCGATCCCGCTCGCCAGCGGGCCGTTCGCGCCGCCTTCGTCGCCGACCAGGCCCTTGAGGCCGCGGACGGGCCACGGCTTGTCCCGGGCCAGCCCGTGTTTGGACACGTGAAGATAGACGCTCGTCGTGCCGTCGGCCCACACAACGAGGAGGTCGTCCCTCTTGTGGTCGCCGTCCGGGCTGAAGTCGCCGCCGATGATCTGGCGTGCCTGAACCCATTCGAGCGGATCGTGGGGGTTGAGATGCATCAGCCGGCGGGGCCCTCTCGAGCCCGGGTCCTGGAGCATCATGACTTTCCCGTCCTGCCCAAGGGCGACGAGGTCGTCCTGGCCCGAGCCGTCGAGGTCCGCGGTCGTGAGCATCCGCGGCGGCAGGTTCGACGACGACCCGCGCGAGACCCTCCGGGAGGCCATGAACGGGAACGTGAGGCTGCCCGAGCCAAGGAAGACGTCCATCGTCCCGTTGCGCCAGGAGACGACGAGGTCGTCGGCGCCGTCCACGGCGCCGAAGTTGCCGGCCGCCATGAGCCGCGCGCCGCTCCAGTCGCCGGCTTTCGACATGTCGAAGGCCTCGGCCTTCGCGATGAGCTCGGTGACGAATCCGGACATGCGCACGCCCACGGATTCGTCGTCGGTGTATCCGCCGCCGTCCTGGCCGCCGCCCGTGACGGCGACCATGCACCACTTGGTCACGCCGTTGACCGTCTTCGGAACGAGCCACGGCCCGCCGGAGACGCCGCTGGCCATTCCGGAGCATTTGATGTTGAAGAAAGACGTGCCCGCTTCCTGGTACTCGGAGGTCGAGTTGAGGCAGTGGCGGGGGTAGGCGGCGGTGTACGTCGAATTGCTGGAGTCGTCGGCCGGGTAGCCGACGATCTCCACCTTCGGCTGGGCGATCTGCGCGTCGAGGGAGATGTCGAACCCGCCCGTCACCTCTTGGATCGTTTGGTTGGCGACGTTCGGGGCGACGCTGAGGACGGCGACGTCGTAGGCGACGCCGTCGTCGCCCTCGCTCTCGTAACGGGGGTCGATGTGGATGGTGGAACCGGACATCTCCCAGACTCCGTACGGCGTTCGAGCCCGGCCGTTCACCCACGAGAATTGGGGGATGAACACGACCGACTGGGCGTTGACGTTGTACCAGCAGTGCGCCGCGGAGACGACGATCGTCCCCGAAGCCGAATTGACGACGGAGCCGGAGCATGTGTGGTACTCGGCGGTCGAGCGCGGCCCCGTGCGGTAGAAGAAGGTTCCCGTCTGCGGCAGTCCGATGAAGTTCTCGCCGACGCCCACCGTCCCCTCGCCGAGTTGGACGTTCGAAAGTTTGGGGTCGTTCAGGGCCGAAGCGGGCAGCTGGGTTGCCTGGGCCGACGGCTGCTTCTGCTGGTCCGGGCCGCCGCCCCTGACTGCCCGGGCGAGCCTGTCCCTGGTCCAGAAGCCGTTGCCGCCCACGTGGCGCTTGGCGCGGGAGTCGAGGGCGACCCGCCCGCCTTCCGAAAGCGGACGAGGCACAGGCGGCTTGAGAATGGGCCGGGAACAGCCCGCCAGCATGAGGCACGCGCACACCACGGCGAGCACGATCCGCCTGCACCCTGTGATTCTCGCCATCTGCCCTCCTGTTTGGACGCCGCTGGCTTCAACGTCGCGCATGCCCGAGGAATTCCCCGGCGGCGCGTCGGCTTCGCAAAGCGAACTCGCGGCGTCGTGCGGCGATGCCTTCCCAGCGATCCATTCTAGTGCCTCCTCTCGGCCCGCCGACGCCTCTGCCTCAGAATTGCGTGTCTCCTTTTGGCCTGCGCGCCCTCCTTTTGGCCGCGTGCTCTCCTTTTGACCGCGTGCCCTCCTTTTGGCCGCGTGCCCATGCGCCCCTTGGCCGGTGCGTCTTCGGAGCGGCGGTTTTCCCTGGCCGAAATGAACGTGCAAAATATGTTTGGCTGTTGTCACACCGCAGCAACGCACCGACCGTCTGGAGCCCTCAGTGTTCTTCAACAACTTTGTGAGCGTCTTGCAGCTCATCGCCTCGCCGCTGTTCTTCGCGACGGCGGCCGTCGCGTCTGTCTTCCTCACCGTGGCGCTCGTGAGGCTGTTCGCGGCGCAACGCAGGCTGGCCCGTGCCCGCAGGCTCCTGATCGAGGCGGACCTTGCCGAACGCTGCGTCGAGCCGGCCGGAAAGCCTGATCGCAAGGGAAGGACGCCGCGCAAAGGTCTGAAGTCGGGCGCGGAGCAAAAGCCCGGCGACGACGAGAAAGAAGAGTCTGCCGGCGCCTGAGTCCGCCGTCGGCCGCGGGGCGCCTTTCAGATCGTCGGCCGCGGGGCGCCTTTCAGATCGTCGGGCGCGGAGGGCCTGAATCCGCGCCAGGACGCCCGCATGCTCTTGGCAGAGTGCTTCAGGCACTCAGTAGGGCGACTCCAAGCCCATCGACTCGTAGTGCCTGCGCAGATCCTCGAGCGTCACGCCCGGGCCGATCGGCTCGGTCCATCGGGCCTGGCGCTCTCGGGTGTAGTGGACGATGGGTTCGTCCCACAGCCTTATTGCACTGCAATAGGCCGAAACGGCCCCCTCCGTCTTCTTTTGCGTCGGAGCAAGGCCCCTGTAGTCGATCCCGCGTCCGCTCTCATTTGACGGAAACATGCCTTCCCACCATCGGGGATTTCGCCACCATACGCGCCCGTCCCAGCGTATCGGCGTCAGAACTTCGCGAGGCTCGCCCGCACCCGGGCACGTGCCGTACCTGGCTTCGTCGTCGGGCCACCGCTCGATGTAGACCGTCCTCAACCGTCCGCGGTCCGTTTTCTCGGGGCGCTCCACGTCGATTCCGATCTCCAGGAAATCGCCGCCTTCGTATCGCCACATGTCCACATCGACCCAAACCGACGGCACGCGTGAGTAGCGGGCATGCCTCGAAGCGGCCCACGGCAGCCCGTCAGCTCTGAGGAGAAACCAGCTTTCGCCGTCGAGAGCGAACTCAAGGGCGAAGCGCCCCTCCCCCGCGACCTCGTGATATCCCTTAAGCCGGCCTTCACACACGCGCCCCTGCCTGTCCATCAGGGCTCTGCGCGTGGAAATCGGCATGAACCAGCCCAGGTCGCACGGGACGTCGGGCGCGGGAGCGGGCACCCGCGGAGCCGGGTCCGCGATTCCGTACAAGCCGCGCATGTGGGCGTCTACTCGCACCACCTCTTCGCGTTCGGACTCGCTAAGCCGCCTCCAGTCGAGAGCCCCGTCCTCGAAGCGCACCGGAAAGGCTCCGTCGAAAAGATACCAGGGCTCCTCTTCGATCCATATCCGCCGCCCATCGACGACGCCGTTGACGGCGACTGCGTCCTCAGCCCCCTCTGGCTTTGCCTTGGAATCAGACATCTGTGCACTTCTCCTTCTCCGAATCTTTCATGTGGGGCTCGCATACGGCCCTTCCAGCCCCGGCCCCGCTTGTCTTTTCAGAAGCCGCTCGCGCGCCCCCTCAGGGAGCGATCGCGTTGGCCTCTCCCGCCGCTGACAGATCTCGCCCCTCCGGGCGCCGCATAGGCAGACCGCGCACGCGTCACTCGAGCGGGGACGTGAAGCGTTTGCAGTATTCTCGCGGAACGGCGAGTTCCTTGCCTCTGGCCTTCGGGATCGTCGCGGAGACCATGGCGACCACTTCGCTCGGGTCGATTCCCATCGAGACCGGCTGCCCGCCGTCGCCGATCACCCACTCCTCGTAGACTCGCACGCTGAGATCGTCGACCGTCTCGACGGGATAACCTCGGAATATCCTGCCCGGTGCGTACGTGATTTCCTCCGCTTCGGGCATCGCCGAAAAGGCTCCGAGATCGCGGCCCGTGCGCCCGACGACGATTCCCAGCTCCGACGTCGTGAAACCCGCGGTGGCAACCGCTATGTCGACCGACGCCGCAGTCAGGAGCTTCGTCGCCACGTCGACCGTCCCGAGGTCGGCCGGATGGACCCACCCGCGGAAGCTCACGCCCGGAGCGGGAGGAAGGCTGAGAAGCGCCTTGAGGAAGGCATCGAGGTTCAAATCGTCGCTTGTCATTGCTTCGCCTCTTTCATTGGCTCATTGAGGGTGAAGTGCGTTCGGAATGGAGAATCGAGCACTACTGTTCCTTCATGACGACCTTCCAACCTTGCTTGGATCCGAACTGCTTTTCCACCATTTCGACGACGTCGAACTTGGCCCCGGGCTTGTAAAGGTGCTCTGCCTCATTTGCGTAGGCCGAGAATGACTGGATGTCGGGCGCCGTGCCGTTCTTGATCCTGAACTCGACCGGGATGTTGTCGGGAGAATTTTTGGCGGCCGTCTCCGCAAATTGTGCGGCAACCGAGGAATCTCGCGACGTGGAGAGGAATGCGGGGTCAGAGAAAACGCCCTCGTCGAGCATCTTGTCGACCACGCCCTTGGGCAACGCCGTCCCCCTGTGCAAATCTCCCGGTTCGGGGGTCGGCAGCCGATCGAGGGCCCTCGTCGCATCCTCAATCAGCTTATGGGTCTCCGGCGATCCGCCCCCGCTGCGCAGGGCGCCGTTCATGTTAGTGTAACCCTCATTGACCGTGTAGCGGTGAAGGCCTCTGACGGAGTCCTGGTCTAGGCCGGGGTTGGCCTCCGAGACCTTCCCGGTCCATTCGTCGACGCTGTGCTCCCACCCCTCTTTGGTCAGGCCGGGTTTCGGCGAGAAGTCCTTTGGCGGCTTGCCGACGTCCGTGAAATCCAGCTTGTCGAGCTTCCGGGAAGTCTCGGCGGCGTCGGCGGCCCTGTCCACACGGCGGGCCGCGCCTGCGACGTCGCCGACGTCGTCCGCGTGGGCGCCCAGCCTCGCCAGCAGCGACGACGATTTTGTGGCCGCCGTGCCGCCGCCTGCCGTCGCAACCGCCACAACGATGTCGGGAACCAGGTGGCCGACGGCGCGAGCGGGATTGTCCGCCCACGTGTCCCAATCGAGCACCCCCTTTGCGATCTCTTTTCCCACCTCGAGGGGGTTTTCCCACAGGGCTTTCCCGAAGGCGACCACAGATTCGCCCCGCAGCTGGAATTTCATCGCAAGTTCCTCGGCAGTGAGCTCTCCCGTGAGGAAGGGGATCAAATCATCGAAGAGCAGGCTGATCCCATTTAAATCCAGCAGGAGCTTGCCCACGTCTAGGCATGCCTCGAAGGCACCGTAAAGGACCTCTCCGACGGCGGCCACCCCGGTCTCCAACCAGTTGCGTTTTTCAGGGGCGCCCTCGCACGAGGCTCGTATCGTACTCGCGCAAGTCTCTGCTTCGGTCTCCAACGTGCTGACCGCCGAATCGAAATCGGAGACGGCCTGGTTTCGCATGGATTCACCGGGGTCGGAGAAGGGCTCGATCGTCAGATTGTACGTCCCCGGACCGTTCACCTGCTCCCATTCGCGCTTCTCCTGCTTTCCGCGTTCGACGTCGGCATCGTATTCCTCGCGAGCCTCTTTGGTGATCCGATTCGCCTCGTCGTAGTTGGTCTTGCAGTCAGAGGCGGTTGTTTGGGCGTTTTCCAACGACGTCGCATACAGATCAAGCGCGTCTGCCGCGTTCGTGAAACCCGTGGCGGCCTGCTGCCACCTTCCAGGCTCCACGGAAAACTTTTCACGAAATCGGTCGGCTGCCCGTCCGGTCCATCCGTCTGTGGACAGAGACGACAACGACTGGGACAGAATTTGGTACTGGTTGGCGCGCGAACGCATCGTCGTCGCCTTCTCGCGTATCGCCGAGGGGCTTCCGGAGATGGAGAAGGTCGGCGCGCCGGTATGCTCAATTCCCATCTTGCTCTCCTATCAATTCCGTCGTTTCAAGGCCGTCGGTCTTCTCGGCGAACTTTTGCATGCGCTCTTTCGCCTTGTTGTCGAAGTCGACGTAGTTCGTGGCGACTTGTCCCAGGCGTCCGGCGACCTCTTCGATGTCATCGGTCATGTCGTTGATTCCGCGTTCCCAGCGATCCTGGAAATCGTCGAGAGCCTTCCAAACGGTGTCGCTTCCGACGTCGCTCTCCGTGGGAACGACGTCCTCTACGTCCTGCTCTTTCTTTTGCTTGACGGCCTCGCTGGCCTTCGTCGAAGCGTTTATGAGGGACTCGAGGTCCACTTCGAAATCATAACTGGGCATGATTCTCGCCCCTTAGTCCATGACGGCGACGTTGCGAACTTCTGTGTTGTGGGCCAGGTCTTTGATGTCGCCCAGAGCGTTGGCCGCTTCATCCAGCGCCTGCGTCAAACTTTCCGTGCGATTCCCCAGCCGCTGATCGAAAGCGATCTGAGCCTGCCGAGAGGAAGACTCCCGGCTCCACGCTCCGATTTGGCCGTCGGTCTTCTTTCGCGCAGTGGAAATGAGATCTTCCACATTCGCGCTCATGTTTTCAACCAAAGTTGTCAGGTTGGCCAGTGAGGCCTCGTTGTATTTGAAGGTTCTCTCGCTCATTCGTCGCCTCCCATCAATGCGGCTATTTCCTCAAAGACGGCGGAAAACTCCTCAGTCGACTTTTTGTCCGTCTCCGCCGTCGTCGAATCGACTGCCGCCAGCGCCTTGGAATAGTTGACCAGTCCTTCCGGGAAAGGTTTGGCCGCTTCAAACCACTTGCCGACTCCCTCCCCGAATGTCTCGATTGCCGAAAAGGCCAAAGGAGACACCTCTCCTTCGAGTTTCTCGCCAAATTGCTTCAGCAAGTCAGCGAAGTCATTTGCGGACTCATTGACCGAGCGTGCGGCTTCCGTCTGGGCTCCGAGTGTCAAAGCAAATTGTGTTCCCACAAGCAATCACCTTCCTTTTACATGTTTTTAGGTGGCCTGACACAAATAATTCAATTTATATATCCAACCTTTCAAACACTTAGTTAAAGATCAAGGAATCTATATCGTTTGGGGAGAAGTACCCTTTAATTATTCTGTAAATAATTCAAGCAGAAAAGCCGTCGCCCCTTGACCGGCCGGGCTGATCGACCCGGCTGCTTAGCCCAACCAGTCAGCCCAACCCCTTGCCCTTGAGCCAATCCTTGGCGATCTTCGAAGCGGGCTGGCCGGATTTGACTGAACGGGCGCCCATCGCGCGCAGGTCTTCGGATGTGAGCTTGGCGGAGACGCGGTCGAGGATTCTGGCGGCGCGAACGGGAAGCTTCGAGGAGACGAGGGGAACGACGTGCGAGGAGAGGAAGAGGTTCTTCGGATCCTGGAGCACCACGAACTCCCCCGTGGAGAGCTCCGGGTTTCCGGAGTACAGATCGACGACCTGTGCGCGCCCTTCGCGCAGCGATTTGATCGTCAGCGGGCCACCCGAGTCTTCAATGGGCGTGAAAGAGACGTCCACACCGTATGCCGATTTCAGGCCTTTCGGACCGTACGGGCGCGATTCGAGCTCCGAGTTTCCGCCAAGCACCAGCCGCCCCTTGACCTTGGCGAGGTCGCCTATGGTGCGAATTCCGTTCTCCGAGGCGAACTTCGCGGTGACTACGTAGGAGTCCTGGTCCGCGGCCGGCGCCTGATTGAGCACAGTGAGCTCGCGCGGAAGCTTCTTCTCCAGTGCGCGATATACGGGCTCGGGGGCCGTCACACTCGCCTTGGAGTCGATGTACTGAAGAAGATTGCCCGTGTATTCCGGAAAGACGTCGATTGAGCCGGAGCGGACCTCGGGCATGTAGACCTCGCGCTGGCCGATTTTCATCTGCCGCTCGATTTTGTAGCCCTTCGCCTCGAGCGCCTGCGCGTATATCTCCGCAATAATCTCGTTGGAGTAATAATCCTGCGAGCCGACGACGATCGTTTCGCCTGCCCGGTCCTTCCCGTCGGACCTGCGCAGGGGATCGGCGTTGGAGCAGCCGACGGCGAGGGCGACGGCGCCGAGCATCGCGACCGCCTTGGCGAAGCGCGGCGCCCTCGCGGACGCGGTGCACGACGCGACGCGCGATCCGGCGCTCGTCCGACGTGCGTGCGCAGCTTGGTCCCCCGGCGCGGGCGCAGCTTGAGGCCGTTCGGCGGACGCGGCTTGCGCGGCGCCCGCGAAGCGGCTTTCTTCCGGGCGGAGGCCCCTGAGGCCGTTCTTCGCGGCGACCCTTTGGAGAATGCGTGCGATGAAAGACAATGTCACTCCTTAGAAGCGGTGTGGGCGGGCGCGGCGCGGCGCACGGTTGCCCGCTGCAGAGCGGACAGGAGCAATTCGCACACGATCGCGAGGGCGATGACTGCGAGCGATCCGCCGAGCATCAACGGGTAATTGTGGGACCGCAGGCCGGCGAAGAGGAAGCGGCCGAGGCCCCAGTCCGCGACGTATGCGGCGAGCGTCGCCGTGGACACCACCTGGAGCACTGTCGCGCGCAGTCCGCCCACGATGACGGGCAGAGCCAGCGGCAGCTCCACGCGGAAGACCACTTGGGCGGGGCTCATCCCTATCGCCGTCGCAGCTGCGGGCACGGCGGGGTCGATGGCTTGGATCCCCGAGTAGGCGCCCGCCAGAAGCGAGGGAATCGCCAGGATGACGAGCGCGATGATCGGCGCGTCGAGCCCGATCCCGAAGATCAAACCGAAAATTGTCAACAGGCCGAGGGTCGGGATCGACCGCGCAGAGCCGACGACGGCGCCGACGAAGCCCGCGCCTCGCCTCGTGTGGCCGACGACGATCCCGATCGGCAGGGCGATCGCGGCGGCGATCCCGACGACGCCGAGAGTGAGGATCACGTGCTCGAGGAGCCTCGCGCCGATGCCTGACGGGCCCCGCCAGTTGGCAGAGTCTGTAAGCCACTTGAGGGCCGAGAGGAAATAGTTCACGCCTGCTCCCCCTTCGCGCCGGGGGCCTTGCCGGCCCTCGTCCACGGCGTGAGAAGCCTGCCGAGCAGGACGACGAGCCCGTCGACCGCGAGCGCCAGAGCGACCGTCGCGACGACCCCCGTCACGACCTCGGCCGTTATCCCCCGCTGAAAACCGTCGGTCAGGAGCGTGCCGACGCTGGGAATTCCCACGAGCGCCCCGATCGTCACAAGCCCCACCGTCGAGACGGCGACGACCCTGATTCCAGAGACGAGCACGGGCACCGCGAGCGGAAGCTCAACCGTCCACAGGAGCGTCCTGCGCGAATGCCCCACCGCCGTCGCGCCGTCGATCACGGTCTGGTCCACCGAGGAGAAGGCGTCGCTGGCCGTCCTCACAAGAAGGGCCATGCCGTACAGGCCGAGAGCCGCGATGATGGTCAGCGGCGAACGCAGGGGCGTTCCGATGACGAGCGGCACGGCCACGAGCAGCGGCAGCGACGGGATCGCGTACGTCAGCGTGGCGCCGGAGAGGATGACGCCGCCGACCTTGGGGAAGCGATGCGCGAAGCGGCCGATCGGAACAGACACCAAGACGGCCAGGGCCGTCGCCGGAAGCGCGATGAACAGGTGCGCCCGCAGAAGTTCGCCGACCCACCGCCAGTTCTCGCTCAGCCAGCTCACACCGGGCCGCCTTCAGCTGAGTCGCCGGATTTGCCTCCGAGCCTCCACCGCGCCTTCGCCTTGCGCAGAGAACTCCGAGCGGCGTCCAGGGCATGCGGCAGGCGGGGCTGAGCCTCCCGTCCTCGGGAGCTCTGCTCCCGGGCGTCGTCCCCCGCGCCTTTCACGCCGCTGACAAGCCCTTCAAGCCCTTCAATGACCCCCACCTGGCGTCCGTCCTCGCCGACGGCGACGCTGCGCCCGGCGACCTGGCGCACGCGCAGCGTTTGGTTGGACTTCGTCCCGCCGACGAAGGTGCGCACGAAGTCGTTTGCCGGAGCGGCCAGAATCTCTTCCGGCGTGCCGCTCTGCGCGATTTTTCCGCCCTCGCCGAGCACGACGACTTCGTCGCACAGGCGGAACGCCTCTTCGACGTCGTGCGTCACGAAGACGACCGTTTTGCCGATCTCCCCTTGCAGACGCACGAGCTCGTCTTGAAGCTCGCGGCGAACGATGGGGTCGACGGCGCCGAAGGGCTCGTCCATGAGCAGGATCTCGGGCTCGGCGGCCAGAGCCCGCGCCACGCCCACACGCTGGCGTTGGCCCCCGGAAAGCTGAGCCGGGTAGCGGGCGCCGAGCTCCGGGTCGAGCCCCACCCGTTCGAGAAGCTCCAGCGCCGCGGATCGGGCCTCGCGCCTTGGCGTGCCGTTGAGGATCGGCACGGTGGCGACATTGTCCGCGACGGTGCGATGCGGAAGGAGCCCGCCGTCTTGAAGCACGTATCCGATGGATCGGCGGAGTTTGACGGGATCGGCTTCGCGCACGTCGACGCCGTCGATGAGCACCCTTCCCGACGTCGGGTCGACCATGCGGTTGACCATGCGCAGCAGCGTTGTCTTGCCTGAGCCGGACGAGCCGACGAGCACGACGGTTCGATGTTTCGGCACCGTGTACGTGAAGCTCTCCACGGCAACCGCGCCGCCGGGATACGTCTTTCCGACGGACTCGAATTCGATCACGTGTTCAGCATATCGGCGTTGGGTCTGCTCGCAAAAGAGGCTGCCCTGGCCTGTCGGTGAAATCGACGGGTTCTCAAGAGCCGAGTTTTCATGAGCCGGGTTTTCACGAACTGCTGCGGCGACCCATTGAGCAAGTTTGCTCGACGCGCATCGCCGCGCCATCGCCCGGCTCGCCATTTGAGCCGTCCGCGCGGCAGGATGCTGTCAGTCGGTGGGCAACGTTTGTCTTATGACAAGAGACATGTTTCCTACATGAGAATGAAGGGACGCACTAAACTAGAAGCACGACGAACCGCAGGTCGGGGCGTTGACTGCCGGGGGCCTGCAAGGCCCCGAGCTTGTTTAGGGCAACCATTTCCGATCTTGGAGCGAACCGAATTCGCGAAGAATTGTCCGAGCAGCTCGATCTGCACGCCCCGAACGCGACGGTTCAGGTTCATGGACCCTTCGATTGTCAACAGTGCCCCGGACTCACGTACGGCGCGGGCAGCAGCCCGATATAAAACAACGGCTTCATGGACCTGCCCGCGAAAACACCCCCACGATTTGCGTCCTTGCATTATGTCGTGAGCGTGGAACTCAACGTCAAGATCGAGGTTGAACTGCTCATGCGCCGTCGAAGCCACTCGATCCAGTCTATCGTACAACTTTCTATATTCCAGATCGTCAACGACGACAGCAGCCATGTAGTAATGGTCCGCCCCGTAACTTTCGTCAGGAAAGGGATGCAGAAAGCCGGCACCCATTCAGACTCTCTCCTAGTTTTGATTTAGATGACGGATACAACTATACCACATTTATAACTTTGGATTTATGACATATTGTTCAAGCTACCGACTAACACATCGGCGATTCAATCCACTTTCGCAGCAGAAACGAAGAGAATGGGGTGCTCCTTGTTCACTCCTTCAAAATGGCATACTTGTAACTGCGCAGAGCAATAACTCGGCGAAGCGAATTCGGCAGTCTTCTCGACGATTGGCGAGCTAGATTGCGCGTTTAAAATAAGGAGCGAATTATGTCAACCGCGCCAGCATTTGAACTTATACCTACCAGCTTTGGAAGTTCTACTCTGCGGCTTGTCCCTGTCGTCCCAGCGACCAAATCCGCACGCGAGCAGCTTGCAGAGGCACGGAGCCGCAGAGCCAAGAAGACAGCAAGCAGCAGCGTTCCTCCGTCGTCGGAGACTGGGAAACGCGCTGAATCCAGCAATTAAGCCGCAATCAATGTTCTGAAAGCCGCAATCAATGTTCTGACGGCCTCCTTTGCTTGGAGGCCGTCTTTCGTGCTGCCAGACCCCGCTAACCAGCCGCTCATCCTGTGGTCTCTACGCCAATTACCTGTGTTCTCCGCGCCGATTGACAGCACAAGAAGCCGCCAACACCGCCTTCGCGCACTCCAACCGAAACGCTCGACGGCAGAGAGGAAGGCTCGCGCGGTCTTAGCAGAGTCGGCGAGCCGTCCACACGAAACGGAGACATAGCCCTGGGAATCTCCTGGCGAGACGACCGCGGCGAGCCGCCCATACGGGGCAGAGGCAGAAACTAGAGCGGCCCCCAGGCGGGGGCGTCGGCGCACGTCCAGCATGCACGAGACGCAGCCGGCGACCTCCGTGCCGCGACGGTCACAGCATGCACGAGACGCAGCCGGCGACCTCCGTGCCCTCGAGCGCCTGCTGGCGGATTCGCATGTAGTAGAGCGTCTTGATGCCCTTGCGCCAGGCGTAGATGTAGTTGCGGTTGACGTCGCGCGTGGTCACGGTGTCCGGGTAGAACAGCGTGAGCGAGAGCCCCTGATCCACGTGCTGGGTCGCTGCCGCATAGGTGTCGATGATCTTTTCGGGGCCGATTTCGTAGGCGTCCTGGTAGTACTCCAGGTTGTCGTTCGTCATGTAGGGCGCCGGATAGTAGACCCTCCCGATCTTTCCTTCCTTGCGGATTTCGATCTTGGAGACGATGGGATGGATCGACGACGTCGAATGGTTGATGTAAGAGATCGATCCCGTCGGCGGAACCGCCTGAAGGTTCTGGTTGTACATGCCGTACCGCCGGACGTCCTCGCGCAGCGCCGCCCAGTCCTCGCTGGTCGGGATGTGGACGTTTGCGAACAGCTCGCGCACCTTCGGCGTCGTCGGCTCCCACGCGCCCTCGACGTACTTGTCAAAGAACTCGCCCGTGGCGTACGTCGAATCCTCGAATCCGGCGAAGCGCTCTCCGCGCTCGCGCGCGATCTCCATCGAGGCGCGGATCGCGTGGAACAGCACCGTGTAGAAGTACATGTTCGTGAAATCGAGGCCTTCCTCGGAGCCGTAGAAGACTCGCTCGCGGCCGAGGTAGCCGTGCAGATTCATCTGGCCCAGGCCGATGGAGTGGCTCATGGCGTTCCCGCGTTCGATGGAGGGAACCGAGCGGATGTCCGTCATGTCCGAAACGGCGGTGAGGGCGCGCACGGCGGTCTCGACCGTCTTGCCGAGGTCGGGCGAGTCCATGGCCTTGGCGATGTTCATCGACCCCAGGTTGCACGAGATGTCCTTGCCCACGTGCGCGTACGAAAGGTCCGGGTTGTACTCGGAAGCCTCGGAAACCTGGAGGATCTCCGAGCACAGGTTCGACATCGTGACCTTGCCCTTTATCGGGTTCGCCGCGTTCACTGTGTCCTCGAAGACGATGTACGGGTACCCGGATTCGAATTGGATCTCCGAGAGGGTCTGGAAGAACGCGCGGGCGTTGATCTTCGATTTGCGGATGCGCTTGTCATCGACCATCTCGCGGTACTTCTCGCTCACGGAGATCTCCGTGAAGGGCACGCCGTAGACCCGTTCGACGTCGTAGGGGCTGAAGAGGTACATGTCCTCGTTGTTCTTCGCCAGCTCGAACGTGACGTCCGGGATGACGACGCCGAGGGAGAGGGTCTTGATGCGGATCTTCTCATCCGCGTTCTCTCGCTTGGTGTCGAGGAAGCGCAGGATGTCCGGGTGGTGGGCGTGGAGGTAGACGGCTCCGGCGCCCTGGCGCGCGCCCAGTTGGTTGGCGTAGGAGAAGGAGTCCTCGAGGAGCTTCATGACGGGGTTGACGCCCGAGGACTGGTTCTGGATTCTCTTGATCGGGGCGCCGAGCTCGCGCAGGTTCGACAGGTTGAGGGCGACGCCGCCGCCGCGCTTGGACAGCTGGAGCGCGGAGTTGATGCCGCGGGCGATCGACTCCATGTTGTCCTCGATGCGCAGGAGGAAGCAGGAGACGAGCTCGCCGCGGGCGGCCTTGCCCGCATTGAGAAATGTGGGGGTCGCGGGCTGGAAGCGCCCCGAGATGATCTCTTCCATGAGGTCGACGGCGAGATCTTGGTCGCCGCGGGCGAGCGTGAGAGCCACCATGCACACGCGGTCCTCATAGCGCTCGAGGTAGCGGGTGCCGTCGAAGGTCTTGAGCGTGTAGGACGTGTAGTACTTGAAGGCGCCCAGGAAAGTCGGGAAGCGGAACTTCTTGGCGTAGGCCGCCTTGTAGAGCGACTTGACGAAGTCGAAGGGGTACTGGTCGAGCACCTCTTTCTCGTAATACCCCTCCTTGACGAGGTACTCCATCTTCTCTTCGAGGTCGTGGAAGTAGACGGTGTTCTTGTTGACGTGCTGGAGGAAGTACTGGCGCGCCGCGGCCCTGTCGGCGTCGAACTGGATGAGGCCATTGGCGTCGTAGAGGTTGAGCTTGGCGTTCAGGGCGTGGTAGTCGAGATTCGGGTCCTCGTAGCTCTCCTCGCCCGTGTCCGTCAACGTGCTTGCTGCCAAAACTTCTCCAAACCTTCGCGAACCCGGGCCACGTCCAAGGGCGTCCCGAGCAATTCGAATCTGTACATGTGCGGCACGTGGCATTTGGCGGCGACGATGTCGCCGGCCAAGCCGTAGGCCGCGCCGAAATTCATATTCCCCCCCGAGATCACGCCGCGGATGAGGGAGCGGTTGTGTTCGTCGTTGAGGAACTTGATGACCTGTTTGGGAACAGCGCCCTTGGCGTTGCCCCCTCCGTATGTGGGGACGACGAGGACGTACTCCTCGTCTACGCGGAGCGGCCCTTCCTTCGGGCGCAGCGGAATGCGGCACGCGGGCATGCCCAGCTTCTTGACGAATCTTTCGGTGTTGTTCGTCGCCGATGAAAAGTAGACGAGCTTTGCCATCCGAGGCCTGCCGATCTATGAAGGGCTCCGGACGGGGCCGGGCGATGCCGCAGGCGCCGCCCGGCCCCGTTCACCGTCACGCTGTGACAGCCGCCGACTCTCGAGCGGCCGCCGTCAGCGCCTTGATCTTGTCAGGGCGAAAGCCCGACCAGTGGTCGCCCTCGGCGAAAACCACGGGCGCGGATTGGTAACCCATCGCCTTGACCGTCTCCAGCGCCTCGGCATCCTGAGTCAGGTCCACCTCGCGGTAGGCGAGCCCGGCCTTCGCCAGCGCCCGCTTCGTCGCGTTGCACTGAACGCACGAAGGCTTGGTGTAAACAGTGACGCTCATAAGAGCCGCTCCTTCCGATCCCTTGAGCGGGTCGTCTCCGACCAACCCGGGGTACGCATCAAATCCAAGTCGCGCCGCCTGAGCGGCACACGCGAAGACACTACACCTTGTGGTCGGTTTTCGGTTAGACCACAAGGGCTTGTGTCCGGGTGACAAGTGACACCCTTGTCATTCGCCCTGTGGACTGCCTCTCCTTTCTGGTGGAGAAGCTGTGCACACAGACACGCCGACCGGCCGACTTATCCTCCTCCTTTCCACACCAAACCGGGTGTTTCGGGCCGCCCGGCGGGCGGCTGAAACGATTCTCCCCTGCGCCTCCGACACAAATTCGGTTCCGCAAGAGCCCCGTAGAAGCCTCTTCGCGAAAACCGACGCGAGTGCGGCCGTTGCGGACTCGGTGCCGCAGAGGCACGCAGCGCCCACGAAGGCCTTTTCGCCTTCGCCGAAAGACGGCGGCCCGTCGAGGCAAACGATCCAACGAGGCGAAGCGGTCCGCCGAAGCGAAGCCTGACTGCTGCCTTTCGCAGCACCGGAGAAACGGAGTTTTCCACACATGTGGACGAAACGAGTCCACATGTGTGGAAAACTCCACCGAACTGTCCACAAGCTGTGGAAAAGATTCCCCGCCTCCCCGATGGGCATCTTCTCCCGGATCGGCGTGTCTGGCTCTGGCGTGTCGCGTTTAGAGCGCGATCGCCGGCGGCCTCTCGTCGCCGACAGCCTCGCCTTGTTGCCTGGCCCCTCCCGCCATCAGCCGTCTCCCCCTTTGTCCGCCGCCTCCCGTCATCGGCTGCCTCCCCTTTGTCTTCCGCCTCCGGTCACCTCCGGCCTCCCGGCATGCTCATGCGGTTTTCGTCGTAGTCTCCGGCCGTCGCGGTCACGACTTGCTCGCCGTCGACCTTGATCGTGTACTTCTTTCCCTTGACGATGTCGGGCGAGGAGAACACGAAGGAACCCGCGTTCTTCACGAGCGTGTAAGAGGCGATCTGCTTGCCGTTCGAATCGAACACAGCGAAGGTCGAGCCTTTGCTCGCCTGACCGGTGACCTTGATCGAGGCCTGCGCGGAGGACGTCGCGGGCGCCTGGTCCATGCCCTGGGATCCCGCGGCGAAAAGGGCGCCCCCGGCCATCGTCAGGCCGCTTTCGGCGTCGATGGCGCCGTTTCCGCCGTTCGTGGGCCCCCAGACTGTCATCTTTCCGCCGCCCATGTAGCCTGCGCCGTTCGAGTCGAATCCGTCGCCTTGGGCGTTGACCGTCCAGTCGCCGCCGGTCACGGACAGCCACGGAGAGTCGCCGCCGGTGGCGTTCAACCCGTCGTCGCTGGAAGTTATGGCCGCCGAGCCTCCGGCCAGGAGGATTGTGGCGCCCTCGACGCCCTCCTGCGATTTCGCCACCTTCGTCGAGCCTCCGGCGAGAACCACGTCCGACGTCGCGTCGATCGCGTCGGAGCCCGCCGACGCCGTGACGTTTCCGCCCGTCATAAGCACGTATCCGCGGCCCGAGGCGGTCTCGTTGTCGGCCTTGACCGCGTCACCCTTGGCCTGAAGGGAGAGGGTCCCCCCGGCTATGACGACGTAGTCCTGGCCGCGCACGGCGTCGTCGGCGGCCTTGACGTTGATCTTGCCGCCCAGAATGACGAGCCCGTCCGAGCTGGAGACGCCGTCGTTGCCGTTGCCGGTCACGTTGAGCGTCCCGGCGCCGCCGAGCGTCAGGTCCGCCGAAGAGGCGATTGCAGCCGTGGGGCCGCTGGAATCGGCGTACTTTGAGGTGTCGGACACCGAGTTGACGGTGCCCTCGGCGGCGATGACCACCGCTTCGTCGGCGCTCTTCACGCGAATCGCGGCGTCGGTCGAAGACGAGATCTCGGCGCCGTCAAGCACGATTTTCACCTTGTCGGAATCCGCGGCCGTCACCAGGATCTGGCCGGTGAATTTGCCCGAAAGCACGTAGGTTCCAGCCGAGGAGATCGTCACTTTGCCCTCGCTTGCCGCGGCGCCGGAGCCCTCGACCGAAGCGGACGCGCCGTTCAGCGAGATCTTGGTTGCCGAGGCGGCGTCGTACTGCGCGTCGTTCGAATCGGCGTGCGGCTTCTGATTCTCCGCCATGACGCTCTCGACGGTCGCTTTGGCGGCCGTCACCGTCGTCGAATACACGTCGCCGGAGGGAACGGACTTCTCGGACGCGCTGCGCAGGGAGTCGAGCGTCTTCAAACCATCGCCGTCCGTCGCGGCGAATTTTGCGGAGCCCGCCGACGAGCCCGAGGCGATGGAATTCGAGGCCGCGCCGACCTCGGAGGCCTGCGAGGAGCCGACTTTGCAGCCGCCCAGAGCCACTCCCGCTGTGAGCGCGACGGCCGCGAATTTCTTTCTCAGGTTCTTCTTCATGTTCTTTCGTCTCCTAGTCTTTTCATCGCCCTATTCCAACGGTTGGAGGGCAATTCGGGATGGATCGACGCGACGCCGAGCGCGTACTTCGAGATCCTCAGCGGGCGATGTCCGTTGCTCCAAAGCCACCTGTCGGCGGCGGAGGCGCGCCCGGCGGACTTCGTTTCGACGACGACGCCTGGAACCTCGACGCGGGCGTCGCCCGAGGGCGCGCAGAGGACGAGGGCGCGATCGGCCGTCAGCCGAGAGCCTTCGGGCAGGCAAAGGGTCGAACGCGTATAGACCGATCGGGCCGCCGGGGTCAGGCTGGCCGCGACCCTCAGCGCCTCGCGGCGGGTTCCGGCGATCTCCCTGTCCGCCAGGCGTTCGGCCAGCCATTCGCGCACTTCGGGCCGAACGAGCAGATCGGGGCGTTTCACGCTGCGCCCGAGGCGTATGGCCGCGCAGACGCCCACCGGGACGTCCTCCAAACGGAGCCTGTCTTTGACGTTGTGCCCGCGCCCCGAACGAGTCTTCAATTCGAGGAAGTGCATCCCCGAATCGAGGTAGACGCGGGAGCGGAGCTTGAAACGCCGACGGCGTTTCGTGGCGGCCGCGCGATAGAGAGAGAAATCAGGCGTGTCGTCGTAGTCGGACAGGTAGCCGAAGGCCGACTGCCCGTCGATGGTCAACGCGCGCGCCCCGCTCGCCGCCAGCGAGGCGACGAGGTCCGCCGCGACGTCGGCCTGAAGAAGGTACTTGCGATCGATTCTCGTGAGAAGCGAGGCGCTGGCGGCGAGCTCGTCGAGGGAGATCTCCGGCAGCCGCGCGAAAGATTCGCCGACGACGTCGGCGGTTCGCATGTCGGGAACCGCCATCAGGCGGCCCTCAGGTTTCGGGGCCGAGCGCTCTCGACGGCTGCTTTCCCGCCGCATCGCACGTCCACCGTCGTGGAATCGTTGACGTAATCGAGCCTGACGACGCTCACTTCGCGCACGGCCATGCCCGTGCGCGCCTCAATGAACCGGGCGAGCTCGTCGGCGTCGCCGATCGCACGGTCGACCACCATCGCCATGTGCCGGGAGCCGGACATGACGCGCCTGGAATCGACGACGGCGAGCGCGAAAACGATGCCGCCGATGAGGGCGGACGCCGCCGCGAACGGCATTCCCGATCCGAGGCCGCCGATGAGCCCGATGGCAAGGGCGGCGAAGTAGTAGGCCACCTCGACCTGGCTCAGCTCGCTCGAGCGCAGACGGATGATCGAGAGCACGCCGAACAGGCCGAGCCCCAGCCCCGCGCCCACGGTCGCCGTGGCCAGAGCCGTTGTCACTGCCAGCACCCCGATGTTGACGCCCACGAGTGCGACCGCAAGGTCCTTGCGCCGATGGCGCGGATAGTACAGCGCGAACGCGAGCGCGCATATCGCCGCTATGTCAAGGGCAAAGAGTCGGACGTCCATACTGCCTCCTTCTTGCGAGCCCCACGCACCCGGACGTTCCGAGCCGCGGGCATTGCTTCGCCGACCCGTCAAGAATGCGAAACGCAGCTCGATTTTCCCAATGTTTTATCCGAAGCTTTTCTGGGAATACTCTCGAACTTTGTTTTACGTTGAGCAACGCGATTCTGACGCGATTCAACCCGGCAGCGCCGGAGGCGCTTGCGATCGACGGCGCCCGGCGGCGAATGCGTCCAGGCGGCGAATCCCGCTTTAGGCGGGCTTTTCTCGTTCTAGGAAAGCGGACTCCGCTCTAGACAGGCGAATCCCGCGGAACGCCTGGAAATGTTCCGCGGGATTCGCGTCTGGAGGGCAGGCGGCGGGCCGGGCCCGCGCAGTTTCGCCCTACTTGAACTCGCCGGCTTTGGCCTTGGCGATCTCGTGGCCGTCGACGACGATTTTGTATTCCTTGCCCTTCGCAATGTCGGCGGAGGAGAAGAAGATCGAACTCACGTCCTTCGTGGGGGTGTGCTTGGCCAGTTCCTTGCCCCCCGATTCGACGACGGTCACGGCGGTCTGCGCCTTGACCGCGGCGTCGACCTTGATCGCCGTCTGAGAGGAGCCCGACGACGGCGTTTCGTCCATGCCCGAGGGGCCCGCGGCGAACAGGGTGCCGCCGTCGATTTCAAGGCCGGTCTCGGCGTCGAGCGAGGCCGCACGCGTGTCGGTGGGGCCGTAGATCGTCATCTTTCCCCCGCCGATGTAGGCGGCGCCGTTGGAGTCGAAGCCGTCGCCTCCGGTGTCCAGGCGCCACTCGCCCCCGGAGACGGAGAGCCAAGGCCTGACGCCGGTGGCGTTGATGCCGTCGTCGGTCGTTTTGACGTCGGCCTTGCCCCCCGCAAGGAGGACGTGCGCCGCTTCGATGCCCTCCTTGGAGCCCGCAATCTTGATGTTGCCGCCTGCGATGACGATCTCGGTTTTCGCGTTCACGGCGTTGGACGAACCGCCGTTGATCGTCAGGTCGCCGCCCGTGACGAGCACATATCCGCGGCCCGACTTGGTCTCGTTTTCGGACTTGATGCCGTTGCCCTTGCCGTTGAGGTCGAGCGTGCCGCCGGCTATGACCACGTAGTCCTGGCCGCGCACGGCGTCGTCGGGGGCGCTGACGCTGATCTTCCCGCCGGTCACGACGAGGCCGTCGGAGCTGGAGATGCCGTCGTTGGCGTTGCCGGTGACCTTGAGCTCGCCCTTGCCGCCCACGGTGAGGTCCGCGGACGACGCAAGGGCGGCTGACGGCCCCTTCGCATTGCCGGCGTAGCTCGAGGTGTCGGACAGGCTGTTGGAGGTGCCTTCTGCGGCGATGACGACCGCCTCGTCGGCCGTCTTCACCCGAATGGCCGAGTCCTTGGACGAGGAGATGTTGGCGTTCTTGAGGACGATTTTCACCTTCGCCGTGTCCGGCGCCTCGACCGTGACCGTCCCGTTGAAGGAGCCTGAGAGCACGTAGACGCCGTCCTGCTTGATGGTCACGGCGTCCTGCGTCGCGCTCGCGCCATTGCCCGAAACCTTCGGCGTGCCGTCGAGCTGGATCGTCGTCGCGGACGACTCCTTGTAATCGGCGTCGTTGGAATCGGCGTGCGGCTTTTGGTTCTCCGCCATGACCGCCTCGGGAGTGGCCCCGTTCGGCTTGACGGACGACGCGTAAATGTCGCCTCCCGTGGGGACTTTCTTTCCGGAGACGCTGCGCAGCGAATCGAGGATCTTCAACCCGTCGGTCTCACCGGAGCCCACAATCGACGATCCCTTGGACGTCGACTTCGATCCGCTCGGGTTCGATTTTCCGTCGCCGCAGCCGGCCAGGGCGAGGCCCGCAACGGCGAGGACCGCCGCCGCGTGTCTTTGGATTTTCCCAGTCATCGGATAGCTATCTCCTTAGTCCTAGTTTGGTCATTGTCGAATGCCAGCGGTTGGCCGGCAATTCGGGATGGACTATTGCCGTGCCAATGGCGTATTTGGACACTCGGGACGGCCGTATGCCGCGGGACCACAGCCACCGGTCGACGTCGGACGTGCGCCCGCTCGACTTGGTTTCGACGACCACTTCGGGAAACTCGAACCCGGAGACCTCTCCGGGGCCCGCGAGCACGAGGCCCTGGTCGATCGTCAACCTGGAATCGTCAGGGAGGCAAAGCGTCGAACGCCGGTAGTACGAGCGGCTTGACGGCACAAGGCTCGCCAGGGTTCTGAAACCCTCCCTGTGAGTCGCCGTCACGCCGCGGCGAACGAGCAGCTTCGCCGCCCAACGGAGCACCTCCGAACGCTTGAGCGGTTCGGCGGGGTCGCCGCGGTAGAAGTAGTCCTTCGAGCGGACGTCCTCCAGCCGCAGGCGGTCTTTGACGTTTTGCCCTCGCCCGGACCGGGTCTTGAGCTCCATGAAGTGCAGCCCCGAATCGAGGTAGACCCGGGAGCGGAGTTTGAAACGCCGACGGCGCTTTGTGGCGGCCGCGCGGTAGAGGGCGAAGTCCAATGTGTCGTAGTAATCCGAGAGATAGCCGAAGGTCTGAAGCCCGTCGATCGTCAAGGCGCAGGCCCCGATGTCGCAGAGAAAGCCGACCATCTCGACGACCGTCCTGTCCGGAACGAGGTACTTGCGGTCGGTCCGCTTGAGCAGCTCGGCCCGCGCAGACAGCTCACGCAGAGAGATCTCCGGCAAGCCGAGCAGCTCGAATCCGTCTCTCTTCGAACTCGATTTCACCTCAGCTTCGCCCGCCATAGACATCACGGCCATCAGGCGGCCCTCAACGACTTCGTCTCCCGGATCTGGGCCCGCCCCTTCGAGCAGCGGACGTCGACCATGGTGGAGTCGTTGACGTAATCGAGCCTGACGATGCTCACCTCGCGCACTTTCATGTCGGTGCGACGCTCGATGTATCGCGCAAGCTCTTCCGGATTGGAAAGGGCCCTGTCCACAACCAGCGTCATGTGGCTCGAACCCGTCATCACCAGCTTCGAATCGGCCACCGCGAGGGCGAGGATAATCGCGGCGATGAGCAGCGCTGCGATGCCGAGGGACATGCCCTCGCCCATTCCGCCGATGAGCCCGATGGCGAGCGCGGCGAAGTAATAGGCCACCTCGACCTGGCTCAGCTCGGTCGAGCGCAGACGGATGATCGAGAGCACGCCGAACAGGCCGAGCCCCAGCCCGGCGCCCACAGTCGCCGTGGACAAAGCCGTGGTCACGGCAAAAACTCCGATGTTGACGCCCAGGAGGGCGACGGCAAGGTCTTTGCGTCGATGTCGTGGATAGTACAGCGCGAACGCCAGCGCCCCGATCGCTGTGAGGTCGACGGCGAAGAGGGGATAGTTCATGGATATCTCCTGTCGTGGTCTTTCATCGCCGCCCCTCGCGGGGCGGAGACCGGACCCAGAAAGCTGCGTGGTTTCTTCTGCGGTTTGTCGCAACGCCCGACGCCGTCGTCGAACGGCTCAGGCTCTCGTTGCCTGACCCTTTCCGAACTCGTGACGGGTGCGCGCAGAGACGGTTGACGTTGGGGCGACCGCTGAAGGTGGGAACGAAAGCCGCACGCCTCGGATCCGGCATGATCGCAATGCGATGAATTTATTTGAGTTGTAGAAGTGTGGATCGCTTCAATCCAACTAAAAACAGCGTGCCAGAGATCGACTTCGTTTTCTAGTGTCTGCGACACACTCAATTTGCGCCAGCGAATCGCGGTTCTTTCCTGACGGCAAATATTCATTGATATTTCGACAATTTAGGCGTTGATTTCGACATGAGCGAAAAACGAATGTCGCCGATTTGCGACACGGCTGTCGCCGGCGGCTTGACTCGCTGGACCATCCGAGCTTCGAGCGGGCCGAAGATGCAAGGTCGCTGGAGCCGGCGGACGCAAGAGCGTTGCGCACGGACGCGGATGGGGCAGAATGGTATCTCAACTTTGCCTTTGTACGCCTTCACGCTACTATGAGTTGGCACTCCGAGGTCGTTCACGCCGGCGGGCATCAGGTGCGATCCGGATCGCCGCGAGACCTGAAACATCGAGAGAAAGGGGAGCGATGTCATTGCCAAACGAAAACCAACAGCAAGGATCATTGCCAAACGAAAACTCGCAGCAAGTATCATCGCCAAACGAAAACCATCAGGCGGACAGCCAAGGCCTTCCACAACCGCAGACGCCCAATTTCCCACAAAACCAGGGGCCCTTCCCCCAAGGACAGGTGCCGCCCCCGGCGGCCTACGGAGGCCGCCAGCCGGTCGCCAGCGGGATGAACCCTCTGGCAATCGCATCGCTGGCGTGCAGCCTTCTGGGCATCGTGACCGCCTTGCTCGGAATCGCTTCCTTGGCTCTCCTCCTGCCCATAGTGGGCGTCATCCTCGGGCACGTCGCTCTCAACGACATCCGAAAGACGGGCAAAGGGGGCAAGCCCGAAGCCATTGCCGGCACGATCATCGGCTACATTGCGGCCATTCTCGCCGTGCTTGTAATCACGATTTTAAAAGGAACCGCGGACATACTCGGATGAAGCCCACGCGACGTCGGACGTGCGAACCGCCCGGCGCGCCCATGGCAGTCCAGTTCGGCGGGCTTCGCGCCGCCGCGTCCGGGCAATCAAGATTCGCAATCTGTGCGGGGCTCAGAACGACATTCTGGGCCCCGCATCGCATTGCGGCGTCGACGAACATTTCCGCACAGCAAGGACGGGGCGCTTGCAGGGGAATCAAGCGGCGCAGCGGCGGCCGGCGAAATCCCCGTGCTCGCCAACAAGCCGGCCAAGGGCGGCGAGCCAAGGCAAAGCGGACGGCCGGTTGGACGAAGACGACGTCACGGTGGCCGTTTACGACGTCGCTGCACGAATGTCAGAATTCAAAGAGCACAAATATGTGTAGAACTAAGATTAAGAAATCGAAAATAAGGTTTTCAACACGTTAGATCCAAACGAATTGAGTGCGAAAGAAAACACAAACATCGGAGCCTTTCCTTCGAACAAAGAGGAGGGCAACGGCGCCGCTTCGGTCACTGCACGTTGCACTCCGTCCGGAGAACCGGCAAGCCGGGAAAGGGTCTGGCCTGCGCTGGCTTGGCATTCGGGCGACCAGGGATCATCCTCACGCCGTTTATTACTCTCGCACGGGCACGCCTCCGACAGAGGCGGCGCCCCACGACGGCCTCTAGGCCGGAAACCCCGCCCAATCGTCTTATGCCCCGATTCTGCCGCTGAGCAGGCAGCCTCGGCCGTCGACCAGCCAACCTCCGTTGCCGAGCAGGACGAGTTTCCTCAAGGCCAAGCCCCTCAGACACCGGTTCGCGGAGGCCCCCAGCCGACCGTCCCGAGAAAACCCTTTGCGACGGCGTCGCTGACGTTCAGCCTTCTGAGCCTCGGAGCGGTCACGAACATGCTCGCGCCCTCTCCGCGGTCCTTTAATCGCCCGAGTTCATGGCAATCCGAGTTTTGACAGCCCGAGTTCTTGGCAATCTGGGTTCTTGGTAATCTAGATTCGCGGTCGATGGGCGGCTGTCGAAGCCGACCGGAACGGCGTTCCGGGCCGCGCATTGCGTTCGCCGCAGGCGCCTGAAACCGCACCGATGCTTCGACGACCGGGAGAAAGGCGTGCAGGTGACCAAAGAGTTCGATTTCGATTCGTTCATTGACCGCGAGAACACGGAGTCGTTGAAATGGGACGCCCGTGAGCGCCGCGGGTACCCCGAGACTGTCCTGCCCATGTGGGTTGCGGACATGGACCATCGGACGGCCCCCGCCGTCGTCCGGGCGCTTCACGAACGCGTCGCCCACGGAATCTTCGGGTACACGAGTCCGGACGCATCCTATTTCGAGGCCGTCGCCTCCTGGCAGTCCCGCCGTTTCGGGTGGGAGGTCGACCCGATGTCGATCGTCGCCGCCGGAGGCGTGATCCCGGCTCTGACTCACGCCGTCAGGGCTTTCACGGAGCCCGGCGACGGCGTCGTCATCGAGGAGCCCGTCTACTACCCCTTCCGGTCGATCGTCGAAAACAACGGCCGCACCGCGGTCAACGCGCCTCTCGTGCGCAATGGGCAGGGGCGATACATTCGCGATCTCGCCGTCCTCGAGGCCACGTTCGTCGCTTCGGGCGCGCGGACGATGATCCTGTGCAACCCCCACAACCCGGTCGGCCGGGTGTGGACCCGCGAGGAGCTGCTCGGACTCGCCGACCTCGCCGCGAAGCTCGACGTCCTCGTCCTCGCGGACGAGATCCACGCCGATCTGACCTATCCGGGCATCCGCACAACGCCGTTCTCCTCCCTGCCGGGAATGTCGAATCGAACGGTGACCTTCACGTCGCCGTCGAAGTCCTTCAACCTCGCCGGGCTCCAGCTCGCCAACATCGTCGTCCCCGACCGGAAGCGGCGGCAGGATTTCATCCGCGAGTCGAACGCCGCGGGCTACAGCGAACCGAACGCCCTCGGCCTCGCCGCCTGCCGCGCCGCCTACAACGAGGGCGAGGAATGGCTCGACGCCTTCCGAGAGCACATGGCGGAAAACCTGGAGTTTCTGGCGGCGGCGCTCGAGGGAATCGACGGGATCGAGCTCGTCAAACCCGAGGGCACGTACCTTCCCTGGCTCGACTGCCGCAAGCTGATCCACAATCTCGGGATCGAGGCCGGCGAGCTTGACGAGTTCATGGTCAACGAAGCGGACCTTTGGCTCGACGACGGCGCGATCTTCGGGGACGAAGGCCTCGGGTACACCCGCATCAACATCGCCTGCCCGCGGAGCACGCTGAAGGAGGCGGTCGATCGGCTCAGGCGCGCCGTCGAGGCGCAATCGGTGTCCGACGAGCCCACTTCCGCTCCCGCGACCGCCACATTCGAAACCGCCGCATTCGAAACGGCGTCGATCGATTCTGAAGCGTCAGCCGGTTCTGAAGCGCCGGACGATTCCGGGGCCACGGCCGACTCGGCATCGCCAACCGACGCTGAGGCCCCGGGCGATCCTCAGGAAGCCTCGCAGACCCGGCAGGACGAGGACGCCGAGCGGGCGGAGAGGGATTCGTGAGCGCCCACGCCGAACCCTCCCGCCGCGAAAAGGCCCCCCGTCGCGCCGAAACGGTTCTGGCGCACATCGGCACGTCGAGCGACCCGGGCACCGGCGCGCTGACCGCGCCCATCTACCTTTCCACTGCCTACGCCCACCCGGGACTGGGCGCCTCGACGGGATACGACTACACCCGCACGGCCAACCCGACCCGCGACGTCCTGCAAAGCGCGCTCGCGCAGATCGAAGGCGGCACGGCGGGATTCGCGACGTCGTCGGGAATGGCGGCGGCCGAACTCGTCGTCTCCCTGGCGGCCCCCGGCTCGCGGATCGTCGCCGCCGAAGACATCTACGGCGGGACGTACCGCTACTTCGACGAGCTCGCCAAGACCGGCGTCTACGACGTGGATTTCGCCATAGGCGAACAAGGCCTGTGCGCCGCCCTGTCCAAGCCGGCAGACCTCGTCTTCATCGAGACGCCGACCAACCCGATGATGGTCGAGATCGACATTGAGCGAATCGTCGATATGGGTCGGCGGGCAGGCGCGATCGTGGCCGTAGACAACACCTTCTACACGCCGATCTTCCAGAGGCCTTTGGAATCGGGCGCCGACGTCGTCCTCCACTCCGCCACGAAGTACCTGGGCGGGCACAACGACGTCTTGGCGGGCGCCGTGATCGTCTCCCGAGAGGACCTCGCCGAGAAACTGGCCGTTCGCCTCAACATGACGGGCGCGACCCTCGGACCCTTCGACAGCTGGCTGCTCATGCGCGGAATGAAGACGCTGGCCCTGCGCATGGAGCGCCACCAAGACAACGCGCGAAAGGTCGCGGCCGCCCTCGAAGAGAGCCCCCTCATCGACCGCGTGCACTACACCGGCAGGGGCGGAATGCTGAGCTTCGTCCCGAACGAGTCCGTGGACATGCCGAAAGTCCTCGAATCGGTTCGCCTCTTCACCTTCGCCGAATCCCTCGGCGGCGTCGAATCGCTCATCACATGCCCAGCCGTCCAGACGCACGCAGACGTCCCGCGGGAGAGGCGAATGGGCTACGGGCTGACAGACGACCTGCTCCGCCTGAGCGTCGGCCTGGAGCATTGGCGGGACCTCGTCGACGACCTGCTCGGAGCGCTCGAGGTCAGCATTCGACGACGTTGACGGCCAAACCGCCGCGGCTGGTCTCCTTGTACTTAGAGAGCATGTCCTCCCCCGTTTGACGCATGGTCTCGATGACGGCGTCAAAGGAGACCGCGTGCCGCCCGTCGCCCCACAGCGCCATCCGCGCGGCGTTGATCGCCTTGACCGCGGCGATGGCGTTTCGCTCGATGCAGGGGATTTGGACGAGCCCGCCCACCGGGTCGCACGTCAGCCCCAGGCAGTGCTCCATGGCGATCTCCGCGGCGTTCTCCACCTGCTGCGGCTGGCCGCCCAGAGCCTCGGCGAGGCCGGCCGCCGCCATCGCGCAGGCCGATCCGATTTCGCCCTGGCATCCGACCTCCGCGCCCGCGATCGAAGCGTTCGTCTTGATGAGGCCGCCGACGGCCGACGCCGTCAACAAGAACCGGCGCACGCATTCGGCAGAGCCGCCCTTGCGGCGTATGTAGTACGCCAACACCGCCGGAATCACGCCGGCTGCGCCGTTGGTCGGCGCGGTCACCACGCGGTGGCCCGCGGCGTTCTCTTCGTTGACCGCGAGCGCGTAAAGGTTGATCCAGTCCATTCCGGCCAACTCGTCGCCGTCGTCCGAGGCCTGCCGGGCGCGCAGGTCGGCCAGAAGCCGAGGGGCGCGCCTGCGCACTTTGAGGATTCCAGGCAGCAGCCCCGTCGTCGTGCAACCGGCTTCGATGCTCTCGCGCATCGCGGCGACGATCCCGTCGAGGGCCGCCAGCAGCTCCTCTTCGCCCATGAGCGCAAGCTCGTTGGCTTTGACGACGTCGGAGATCCTCAGGCCCTCGCGCTCGCAGTGGCCGAGCAGCTGGGCCGCGCTCGAATACGGATACGGGGGCGGGGAGGCCGCCGGGCAGTCCCAGGCTGCCGCGAGCGGGCGCGTCTCAGAGGCCCTTTCGGCGTCGCCGCACTCTTCCATCACGAATCCTCCGCCCACCGAATAGTATGTGCGCTCGCCGAGGACCGCCCCGTCTTCGGCGAGGGCGCGGACAGTGAGAGAGTTGACGTGGAATGGAAGGATCTTTCCCGGGAGGAAGAGAATGTCGCGTTCGGCTGCGAATCCGACTTCCCCCGCTCCCGCCACGCTCAGGACGCCGGTGCGTTCGACGTCGCCCATGATGGCGTCGACGACGTCAATCGGCACGTTCTCGGGAGAGTGGCCGGCGAGGCCGAGCATGACGGCCCTGTCCGTCGAATGGCCCTTCCCCGTGGCGCCCAGGGAGCCCATGAGCTCGACGACGATGCGCCCGAGCTTCGCCCGCGCCGGGATTCTCAGATGTTCGGCGAAGTGCAGGCCCGCCCTCATAGGGCCGACCGTGTGAGAGGAGGAAGGGCCGATTCCCACGCGAAAGATGTCCCGGACGGACAGGGGGCGCGAAGCCTCTTCTGCGGAGATCTGGCCTGAGACGACCGCGGCGGGGCCGTCGGGCAGACCGTGAAGCGGAGCCATTGCATTCCTTCCAATCGACGTGCGACACGCCGCTGCGGTGCGGACGTGTCATGCCCGTGGGCCGACCGGCGGAACCGGCGCCGACGAGTACCCAAGGGCTGACGCAAGCAACTACAATGCTACCGGGACGGGCCTTCGCATCCCCACCGGAACTCCACGTCCCCACCGGGAGCTTCCACTTCACTGCACAGTGCAAACAATCGAGAGAGAGCCGCAGGAGCGATGAGAGACTATTCGAGCACGCTGCGCGATGCGGGGCTGCGCGTCACGGAACCGCGCTTGGCCCTTCTGCGCACGGCGCAAGAGGGCGGGCATTCCAGCGTCGAGGCCCTGCGGCAGGGGGTCATCGACCAGATCGGCTCGGTTTCCGTCCAGGCCGTCTACGACATCGTCCACGCTCTGACGACGGCGGGCTTGCTGCGCGAGGTTCGTTCGGCGGGAACCGTCACCTATTACGAGATCAACCGGAACGACAATCACCATCACGCCATCTGCCGGTCGTGCGGGAGGATTGAAGACGTTCCCTGCGCAAAAGGAGAGAAGCCCTGCCTTCACGCTTCGCACACTCACGGATACACGATCAACGAGGCGGAGGTCATTTATCACGGCTACTGCCCGGATTGCCAGGCAAAGCGAAGGAAATAGCAAATTCGCAAATCTGCCTTCGCGCAGAGCAAGCGGGCGGCGATCCACGCATCGCCGCCCGCCAATGCTTCGGCCTGAAGGGATTCTCGCCATGCCGAGAAAACCGAAGCTATTCTCTTGTACGAGGCGCATGTCCTTCGCCTCGGCGGCGGGCCCGAGTCCACGATATCCCGGGGCGTCCGCCCGTGCTTCCATCTTGCTCGGCCTTTCTGAGCCAACCATGAGGCGACCCTGAAAAAATCCGGGGTACAATTGTTTCTAAAATTGACGACCGCGCCCGACAAGAGTCGGCCACATCCGAAAGAATCCGACGCATCCCTCAACAATTCAACTTTCACACCAACACACCGTCTCACAGAATGAGAAACACCGACCAGTTTTTTCAATGCCTTCCACCATATACGATGTCGTATGTAACATAATGGTAGACGCTGGCCGCGAGAAGCGTCGGCATTTTCAACGCTTGCCTGTCCAGAGGAGAATCCGATGTCCGATCAACGAGAACGAATGAACGTAGAGTCCTTCAATCTAGACCATCGCGCAGTTCACGCCCCCTTTGTCAGAGTCGCTGACGTCAAACGACTGCCGCATGGCGACGTGCTCACCAAGTACGACGTGCGCTTTTGTCAACCCAACGTGGAGCATCTAGAGATGCCGGCAGTGCACTCGATTGAGCATTCCTTCGCGGAGTATGCGCGTAATCACAGTGACGTTGTGGTGGACTTCTCTCCGATGGGATGCCAAACTGGCTTCTACCTCATTCTCGCTTCCGAGCCTGACATTGACGGGGCAATTTCACTCATTTCCGCCACTTTTCAAGATATACTGCGAGCAACGGAAGTCCCGGCCGCGAACGAGGTTCAATGCGGATGGGGCGTACATCACTCACTTGAGGCGGCACAACATGCCGTCCGCTCTATGTTGAAGCAGCGCGAGGTATGGAAGGATATTGAGGCGTGACCACCGTAAACGCCATTGTGCTGGCTGCACAGGATGTCGAGGTACAGCCCTTCCTCGACATCCTCACCAAGGCGCCCTCTCGCGCACGCGAGCTCGCTGAAAAGCGCCCGGGCATCGGCCGCTCCCTGCTCGGCGCCGCATCTAGAATCACTCAGATCCCCATTCCGACAGGGCAGGCGTGGTATGCGCAGACGTCAAGCGGGCGAATCGTCGTCATGCGCACGGGCGTAGGAACGGTCGCCACCGCGAGCGCCTTGGGGTGGATCCTCTCGGAGTACAGCCCCAGATGCGTCGTGTCCATCGGCTCCGCCGGCGGGTTGGCGACCGATGTCAACGTGCTTGACCTCGTCGTCGGATCGACCTACGCCTACGGTTCGGCCGATGCGACCGCCTTCGGCTACAAGCTGGGGCAGATTCCCGGCCAGCCGGATATGTTCGCCGGCGACGAGGAGCTGCTCTTCCACTCCGGCTCGGCTTCTCGTTCGGGCCAGGTGCTCACGAGCGACTCTTTTGTCACGTCCGACAAGGTGGAAGCCGTGCGCGCGGCGTTCCCCAACGCCATCTCAACCGACATGGAGTCTACGGCGGCGGCGCAGATTTGCACGACGTGGGGAATTCCGTTCGTGTCGCTTCGCTGCGTCTCCGACCTGTGCGGGCCGGCTGCCGATCAGGATTATCACGTGGCGATCGAGGAGGCCGCCGCAGTCAGCGCCGTGGCAACGGCGGTCATGCTCTCCGGCTACTTCAACCAGCACACGAAGGGCCGATCGCCGCTGTTCAGCAAGGCGGCCATCGACGGCGCCCTGCTGCTCATCCTCGCCAGGACGTTGAAGCTCGAACCGGCCGAGGACATTTCGGTCATCCCCGATGACATCGCGACCGCCGTGCGCTCCCAGCTCTCGGGCAACGCCGTGGCCGTCGCCGAGGCATTGGGGCACGTCGCCGCCGCGATCACGGCGGTTCGCACGGACCCGAGCATTACCCTGACGGCGAAGAAGTACGACGCCGAACGCAGCAACTACGTCACGACCCTCGGCCTGACGTCCGACCGCGGGCAGATCGCGTGGCCTCCGACGTCGCAGACGGTTTCCAAGCGGTCGAACGGCTATTGGAACGACGCGTTGGCCAGCCTCGGCATCCAGGTCAAGTCCGGCCGCCAGCGTGGAACCGTCAAGTTCACCGAGCAGGAGTACCTGCAGGCGCTGCGCGACTTCCTGCTGTGGGCTGAGACCAACGGGCTGAGCCCGTCCGTCGCCGCGTACGGCGTGTGGTCTTCCGACGGCGGGAAGGGCCAGGTTCCCGGCCGCCCGTCCTCCGCCGCGATTCGTCAGCGTTTCAACACGTGGCGAGCCGCGATCATGACGGCCAGGGAGTGATCGCAGGCGGGCAGCGACCACGGCAACGGCTGCAATCGACGGCAATTCGACAGCCGCCGAACGTACAACGGGCGGGCCGAGCGTGGCAATGGACGGCGATCCGCACCCGGGCGACGCACGGGCCAATCGGAAGCTGACTGCCGGCCGTTGGGGCGGCAGTCAAACGGCAACTCGGGCAACGCGAAGGTTTGGCCCGGCGAGAGTCCTGCGACGTCGATGCGAGATCGCCGTGTGGTCATCCTGCGTCGATCTGATCGAGCATCCAGGCGATTTCGAAGGCGCGCTCACGCCAGGCGTCGTAACGCCCGGATTTGCCTCCGTGGCCGGCAACCATCTCGATCTTCTCGAGAATCGGGCGCGCCATCGGGTCGTTCGTGGCCCGCTCGCGCAGAATTTGGACCCACTTTGTCGGCTCGACGTAGAAGACGCGGACGTCGTTGAGCGAGGTGGTGGCAAGAATGGCCGGATACTTGCGTCTGCCGACGTTCTCGGTTGGCGAGTACGACTGCATGTACCTGTAGACTTCCTGCGATTCGATCGGGTTGCCCCACTCTTCCCATTCCCCCACCGTCAGCGGCAGTTCCGGCTTGAGGATGGTGGTGAGGGTGTCGACGAAAGGCACTCCGGCGTGGATCGCCCTGAACTCGCTCGGCGCCAGATTTGCGACGGCCCCCATGAGCAGCCCGCCGGCGGACCGTCCTTCGGCGGCCAAACACCCCTCGGCCACCCAGCCGGACGTGCGCAGCCAGCGGGCGCACGCGATGAAATCGGTGAACGTGTTGCGCTTCTTGAGCAGGCGTCCGTTCTCATACCACTCCCGCCCCATCTCGCCGCCTCCGCGCGGGTGGGCGAAGGCGACTGCCACTCCTCGCTGCAGAATTGAGATGTACGAGGCCCTGAACACCGGGTCCAGCGAGACCTCATATGAGCCGTAGCCGTAGATGTATCCGGGATTCTTGCCGTCCGGGGCGACGTCGACTCGGTGGACCACCGTCATCGGCACGAGTGCGCCGTCGTCGGTCTCGACCCACACCCCTTCCTGGGCGTAGGCCGAACGGTCGTAGTTCGGAACCTCGAGCTCTTTGAGAAGTTTCGTCTCGCCCGTCGCCGGGGAGTAAGCAAATTGGGTCGGCGGCGTCAGGACGGATTGGAGGGAATACACCACGTCGCTCGCCTCCCACACGTAGTTCTCGTCCACCTCGATGGAGGCGAGATCCTCCGACGGGACGACGACCGGGGCAGACCACGGCGAAGTTTCCGCTTCTCCCCGCTTTTTCCCGCGAGGCCCCGCTTCTCCCTCCGCCGTTCGGGCCGATTCGAGCCCCTCCCGGCCGTCAAGCGGATCCGGCGACTGACCGGCCGACTCCGGCGACTGGCCGGCCCACTCCGGCGACTGACCGACTGCGCCGGAGGACCCATGCGCCCCCGTTCTCAGCATAGACCGCAGCTGGGGCTGGCCCCCTGAACGCATGGAAATCACTGCGAAGTCGCGAAAAGCATCGACTCCGAGAATCCGTTCGCCGGCCTCGGGCGTGAGAACGGGAGTCCATTCTTCCGGCCCCGACTGACCGATCGGGGCGTACGCGACCTCGAAGTCGGCGACATTGGCGTTGTGGACGATCAGGAGCAGGTCTTCGGCGGGCTCCACGGAGTAGTCGAGCCCCTGACGCCGCGGGCACACGACGATCGGCGGAGCGTCGATGTCGGCGACGTCGTAGAGAAGGGCCTCGGCGGTCGAAGACGACGACGAGTGGACGACGATCCATCGCCCGTCGCGGGAAGCCCAGTGGCCGACGTTGAAACGCCCGTCGTTTTCCTGGAAGAGCAGCCGATCCTCCCACGTCGGGGAGCCGATTCTGTGGAGCCAGATCTGCCATTGGCGCCACGAGTCGTCGACGCGCGAGTAGACGATCGCCTTTGAGTCGGCCGTCCATGCCAGGCCGTATCCGAGGCCGTCGACGGCGTCGTCGACCACCGCGCCCGTCTCGACGTCGAAGACGCGCAGCCGAAAGTGTTCGTCTCCGGTGAAATCGACGCCCAAGGCGCCCAAACGCCCGTCGGGAGACGGGACGAAACCCGACACGCCGAAAAACTCCTCCCCCTCGGCAAGGCTGTTGCCGTCCCAGACGAGGCGCTCCCGCCCGTCGAAGGCCGGACGGCGAGCCGGATCCTCCGGATCGACGGGGAGCCTGTAGGTGGCGGGGTACTGCTTGCCCTCCCATGTGCGCGTGACGTACCACCACCGGCCTCGCCTCACGGGAATCGAAGTGTCGTCCTCCTTCGTTCGCGAAGCGATCTCGCGGACGATCTCCTCCTGCAACGGCTCAAGGTGAGCGGTGCGTTCGGCCGTCCACTCGTTCTCCGCTTCCAGGAGGCCGAGCACGTCGTAGCTCTTCTTGTCGCGCAGCCATTCGTAGTTGTCGACGTAGGAATCTCCGTGGAACGTCCGCGACGTCGGAATCTTCTTGGCGATCGGTGCTGGCATGGGCTCTAGCCTACCCGAGCGAGCCCGGACGGGGGCGACTGTCCACATTCGAGGCGGCCGTCCGAGGAGGCCGCCCGCATGCAGGCCGCAAGGCAGATTCGTCCCCTCGACCCCGCACCGCCATCGACAGCCGCCCGCATGCAGGCCGCACGGCGATAAGCACGGGCCGGTCAGCCAGACCCGCATCTACTCGGCATTGCAAACTAGTCGGTTATGCCTATATACTGGCAATGCCCGCAAAGGAGGAACGGAACGATGGCCGATGAGGCGACCCAGCTGCGCAAAGGCGTCCTGGAACTGGCAGCTCTGGCGATGCTCGCGCCTGCGCCCATGTACGGCGCCCAAATCATTTCGGCGCTTGCTGAGATCGAAGGGTTGGCCGCAAATTCGGGAACTGTCTACCCCATGCTGACGCGGCTGGCCCGCACGGGCCGAGTCGCGGCTGCGTGGGAGCCCTCCGTGCGCGGAGGCCCTCCGCGCAAGTACTACAGCATCACGGCAAAAGGGCGGAAAGCCCTCGTCGCACAAACCGCAGCGTGGCGAACTTTGGCCACGGCCATGAACTCGATACTAGGAGACGCTGATGACTCACAGTGACACGCCGCTCGAAGAAAAGTTCCTTGAAGAGCTGGCGCACGAACTCGCCGAAGCGAACATTCCCGTCAAACGCCGGGAGACGATGCTCACCGAGCTCGACGAATTGATGTCGGAGGGAATTCGGCCCGAATCCTTCGGCTCGCCGACCTCCCTCGCACGGGAGATCTCCGACGCTCTCGCCGGATCGGAGGATGCGCAGCGCGCGACGATATGGAGCCCCGACATTCCGAAGCTCTTCGCCGGCAAGCAAAGGTCCTCGCGGTGTTCGATCTTGCAACTGAATTCCACGGACCTCAATTTGGGAGCGATCGCCGTCAAACTGGGATTGCTCCGCGAGGACGACGTCGATCCCGCGGTGCTCGACGCGATTCCGCAACGCGTCATCGGCGCTCTGCGCTGGGGGCCGTTTGCCCTGACGGCAGCGACCGCCGCCGTCGGCATGCTCGTCCACCGACGGCGTTTGCGCATACCTACAAGGATTGGCTTCAGCGGAAAGGTGAAGAAAACCTGGCCGTCGAAGGCGGGCGGCCTCGCGATAACCGGCCTCAGCTCCTTGGTGAGCCTTCTTTCTCTAGTCGCCCCCACGTCGAATCGCGCGAACCTGCTCGTGCAGAGCTCCCAAGCCTTGGCCGCGAACACCGCCTTTCTCCTCACAGCCGGATCTTCGTTCGCCCTGAAGAAGGGGCGCATCCACCCCCTCTATTTTCCGTTGAGCATCGGCTTCCTCCTCGCAGTCGAAGGAGGAACCCTGCTCTTCGCCACTCGGGCCGGCCTGGCCCGAGTTCACGGACGGGTCCACGAACAGTTCGAGGAGAAGCAGGATGGGTAAGATCGCAGCAATCGGAGCCTCGACCTCCTGGGGCGAATTGTCCCCGGGAGTGCAAAAACTCATCATCGCGCTCATAGTTCTCAATTTCCTTCTTATGGCGGCGGCCTTGGCGGTCTGGAGCCGCACGGATGCGGAGTCGATGCCGCAGCCGGGAAAGATCGCCTGGCTTCTCATTTGCCTCTTCGTCTCGACTGCCGGGCCGATCGCCTTTTTCATCGCCCGCCGCCAAAGCGCGACCTGGCAGAAACGCGAACGAGCGTGGGCCGCCCAGGCCAAACAAGACGACGAGTGGCGGATTGGGGACGACGAAAGCCCCAAAGGCGGCGGAAACACCGATGGAGCCGGAGCCTTTCCGGCGGGCGGCAGCGGCCCTTCCGCGTGGGAATTCAGGCCGGCGAACGTAAAAACCGGGGCGCCGGCCGGCAACGCAGTCGAGTTCCGCAACGTTTCAAGGGCCTTCGGGGACAAACTGGCTTTGGACGATGTGAGCTTTCAAATCCCCGCGGGGTCCGTTTGCGCGCTTTTGGGTCCCAATGGAGCCGGGAAGACGACAGCCATCCGCATTCTCCTGGGACTCGCTCGCGCGGATGCCGGCGACGTCCGCATTCTCGGCGATCCAGCGGGGAGCCTGGCTGTGCGGCGCCGACTCGGATACCTTCCCGACGTCCCCGCCTATCCCGCGTGGATGAGCGCCCGCGAATACCTGGAGGCCAGCGCGGATTTGGCCGGGGTGCCGGCGGTCGAACGGCGCAGTCGGATTGCGTCCTTGCTCGAACTGGCCGAGCTGGCGGGGGTGAGCCAGCGCATCGGAGGCTACTCGCGCGGCATGCGGCAGCGTCTCGGCCTCGCCCAAGCGCTGGTCGGCAATCCCGACCTCATCGTCCTCGACGAGCCGACGTCGGCCCTGGATCCCGCGGGACGGCGGGCCGTTCTCCGGCTCATCGCACAGCTGGCCGAGCATGCGACGATCATCTTGTCGTCGCACAATCTGGAAGAGGTGCAGCGGGTATGCACTCACGCCGTCGTCCTGCGTGAAGGAAAAGCGGTCGCCGCATCCACAATTTCGCAGTTGCGCGAGCGCGCGGGAGACCATTCCCTGCTCCTCGTCTCCACGGGGGGCGACCGGCTGGCCCAGGCCCTCAAAGCAGAACCTTGGTGCGCCGGGGTCCGCCGAGAGGGCGCCGACTTCATCGTGGTCGTTTCCGACGCTTCGGCGGCCGCCCGCTCCCTTCCCGCGCTGATGGCCCGCGGAGGATGGGACCTCTCTGCGCTCACGCCGCTGGAACCGAGCCTCGAAGACGTATTCACAGCTTTGACGGAGGGAAAATGACTGGCTTCTCGATTCTGTGCAAACACGAGCTCTACGCGGTTTGGAGAACGTGGCACCGCTACGTCCTGCCGACCGTTCTTTGTCTCTTTGGCGTGACATCCGTAGTCCTTTCGAGGTTCGCCCCGGACATCGTCGGATCGATGATGGGCGACGCCGTTCGCAAAGCGATGCCCGAGCCGAATTGGCACGAAGCTTACAATCAGTGGACCAAGAACCTGGCGCAAACGGTCATGTTCGTCGTCATTTTCACCGGGGCGGGGGCCACATCCTCCCTCGTCTCCAGCGGCCGCGCCCAATTGTTGGCTGTGCGTCCAGTTTCGCGCGCTTCACAGCCCCTTGCAGCCCTCGTGGCCAGAATCGCCGTGCTCGCATCCGCGTCTGTCGCAGGAATGGCGGTTGTGTGGGCAGCGACGTTCGGCTTCTACAGAAAAGCCCCCGTCGCCCCTCTCGCGGAGGCGACCGCGACATGGTTCGCATGCGCATGCTTCTTCCTCGCCGTGACAGTGGCCATGTCGTCTCTGACAGGCTCGACCCTCGCGGCCGCCGGAATCGGAGTCGGCTCCCTGCTGCTCACAATGATCGGTTCCGCATTTGAGCCCATCGCGGAGAACTCGCCTGCCGGCCTTTTGACCCTGCCTTCGTCATTTGCCGAGGGGAAGACCGTGGGAGCCGCGGCGATCGCCGTTCCCTTCGCTACGAGCCTCGCACTCATGGTCCTCGTCGTTGTTTTAGGGGCGAAGTCTTTCGCGAGACGGGAGCTCTGACCAGACTTGAACTTTGAACAATCTGACAACCCCGGATCGATTGGCGGCGCCCTGGCCAATCTGCGCCGACACGCCGTCAACACACCTTCGCCATGAGCGCCCGCCTGCTGATCGACATCTGGCACGACATCGCCGACCCATGGAGCAGAATCGGGCTCGGTCGCCTCTTGCGGGGAATCGACCTCGCGCGCGCACAGCGCAACCTCTCACGTGCGGGACGCGACTTCCGTGCGGGACGCGACTTCGCAAGCGCAGGACACGACGAGGCTCGCAGCTCCGCCTCCGGCGCCGCTCTCCCCGAAGTCGTCGTCGACGTCCACTCGTTTCTTTCTCCAGGCGATCCCTTGCCCGAGACGAGCGCAGAGGCCATTGCGGCCATCGCCGCGAGCGAGGGAATCCCCATCGCGAAGGAAAGGCTTCGCCGCCCGCCCACAAAACCCTTGCGCCGCCTGACGCATCGCATCGTCCACGCCGTTCGTGAAAACGCGAAAGACCCGGCCGACGGCGCTCGCCGCGCCCTCGAAGCAGTGATCCGCCTAGACGACTGGTTCCTAGGCGTCGACAAAGTCTCGGGCTCCGGGGCTCCAGCCGGCAGTCTCACCCAAGCCGCCGTTCAGACCGGCAGTGAACTCCGGCTTCAAAAGGGCGTGCAACCCGGCAGTCTCGTCCACTCCGAGGACGCTCCCCCAAGGGGCCGCGGCCAGGCCCATCAAGGCGCCTTAGACGCCGATCAAACCCCCTTAGAAGGGGACGCAATTGAGCCCTCTCCGAGAACGATTGGCCGGATCGCGGGACTCGCGACGTCGGACCTGTCGACTCTCGAGAGGCGTTTGGAAATCGGCGAGTGGGAGGCCGCCGTCGATCGGGACGTTGCGGACGCCAAACGGCTGCGGATCCGCGGGCTTCCCCTCACAGTCGTCGGCGCACGCGCGATGCTCGTCGGAGCCCAGTCGCCAGAAGTCTTCGCCGAAGCGATGCTTGAAGCGGCCGCGGCACTCAGCGACAGCGAACACCCGCCGCAAGCCAGGCGCTTTTCTTTGTGAGGCGCCCGTCTTCTTTGTGAGACGCTGGCCCGCGGCGTCGCCCGTTGCCCGGCTCCCTCGGCGATGTCCGACGCGCCCACAATGGCGCGGGACGTTCAGCGCCGGTGCCTCGCCGCCTGCGCGGCGGCCATGGAATCGACGAGCTCGTTCGCGGCGTCGCCCGAATGCCCCTTCACCCATTCGACCTCGGTCCGGCCCTGCCTGCCCTCGTAAAGCTCCAAAAGCCGCTCCACAAGGTCCCGATTGGCGACGGGCGCGCCGTCGGACTTGCGCCAGCCCTTCCGCCTCCACGCCTTCGCCCACACCGTCATGGCCTTGATGGCGTACTGCGAATCGATGCGCATGAGCAAGTCCGGTTGGGGCCCCACATGCTCGAGCGCGCGCACGAGCGCCGTCAGTTCCATTGCGTTATTGGTCGTATGCGCAGCCCCTCCGCAGTCGCGCTCGCCGGTCACCTGCTCGACCCATGCCCATCCGCCCGGCCCGGGATTGCCGGAACAGGCCCCGTCTGTGGCGACGATCGCATCGAAACCTTCGACGATTCTTCCGATCGGGCCCGCGCCCACGTTTCCCGCGGCTTCCTTCCGCGCAGACGTTCCACCCGCCCCACCGGCAGCCGGCCCGCCCGCGTCTCCTTCTCCGACGGTTTCGATTTCTGCTTCGACGTCGAAGAGATCGCCCTGCACGTATTCAGGCTCGGCGTCTTCGGAGGCGGACGGGCCGTACGACGCCGACGCATCGCCGAACTGCCCCCCGGAAAGGACGGCTCTGGCCAGAGTGACCGCGTCTGCGTGCCAGAGCGAGATCGCCCGGCCGCCGTCGTCGACCTCGGGCGTGGCGAGCGAATGCCTGACCGCAAGCGGAGTGGGCTCTCCGACGTCGAAAAGTCCAAGCAGCTCCAGCGCTTCGCGCAGAGCGTAGACGTCTGCGCGGCATTCCTCGGCGAGCTCGCCGATCGTCATCCATTCGGCCATGCCAATAGGGTACCCGGGCCCTGGCCGGCGCGAACGCATAGCCCGCGGCGAGGCACAAAGGCGCACTCGCCCGTCGCCCTCGTGCTTTTCCCAGCTCCGAACGGTAAATTGATTGCGTTGGCGATCAGCGAAGGAGAAACATGCTGCCCCTGTCCGCATATCGCGAGGCGATTCGGCTAGACGAACCTTTTCCCACACCCGTGGACGACCCCCGCTCCAATCTGGACCTTCTGCGAGTAGCCTTGGGAGGCCTGAAGAACCGCCGTTATCCGGGCATCGATCCCGACCTTTCGATTTTCCCCCAGAAAGAGCTGGCCTTCGCTTTGCGCCACGAGCTGGTTCTTCGAGGCCCGGAGCCGATCGACGACGAAGTCACCGACGCGATCAACCTTCTCCTTTACCGCCATTCGGCGCACATGGGCCGCACGACGGCGGAAAATCTCATGCGCATTTCCGACATGATGCCCGCGTCCGACTACGGTTCGGCTCGCAACGTGGCAATGTGGCGAGGAGACGTCCGCGAGTTGGCCGCCGACGCCGTCGTCAACGCCGCCATGCCGAATCTGCTGGGATGCAAAGACCCCCTGCATCCGTGCATCGACAACTACATCCAAGGGCAGGGCGGCCCCTGGATTCGCAACGACTGCTCGGTCATCCGCGAGATTCAGGGGAAAGATCAGGAGGTCGGCGACGCCGTCCTCACCCGCGGGTACCGCCTTCCCGCCCGATACGTCCTCCATACACTCGGCCCCCACCTCAACGGGGGCGAGATCACGGACGAAGATCGCGAAAAGCTCGCCGCCTGCTACACCTCGTGCCTCGACCTCGCCCTGGAAAAGGGCGACATCCACAACGTCAGTTTCTGCGCGCTTTCGACGGGCCGCAACAACTTCCCCTTCGAGGAGGCGACCCACATCGCCCTCGACACCGTCAACCAGTGGCTCCAGTACCACGGCACGGACGTGATCGAGCTCGTCGTCTTCAACATATTCGAGGACGCCGACGCCGAGGGGTACATGCAGGCCCTCGAAAGCTGGGTGGAGGACTGACGATGGACCGGTCCGACACTCCCCAGAACAACGCAGCGGACGATTCGCGTCCCTCCGGCTCCTCGAGTCCGCTCAATCCCCCGGACCCAAGCGGATTCCGAAGCACTGGCGGATTCGGCTCGCCGCCGAGTCGCGAGATTCCAGGCGTCGACCTGAATGCACTGAACTCGGCGAACTCCCTTTCTGCGGTCAAAACGAGCAAGGGGGTGCCGGGATGGGCGGTCGTCGTCACCGCTTTGCTGGCGGCCGTCGCCCTCGTGGCTTCGTTCGTGGTGCTCAAGGGGAAGAGCGACGCAACGGCGGACACCGACAGTTCGCAGGCCAGCGCCAAGGCGTCGTCGAGCCATTCTCTGCCCGACAGCTTCCAGCAGAAAGAAAGGGCCGCCGCGAAGGCCAAAGGACTGACGACGGACGACTACATCCCCTCGGTCTCCGAGGAGAGCCGAAAGCTCATATCCAAGATCCCGACCTACGCTAACACCGGCCGCACGCTTGGCCCCGCCGACGCAAAAGTCAAGATCCACCTTTTCACGGATTTCTCTTGTCCGATGTGCGCGAAGTTTCACGCCCAATCCATGGAAAGGCTCGAAGAACTGGCCAAATCCGGGAAAGTCCAACTGGTGTGGCACAACTTCGTGATTTTCGAGCAGTACGGTTCCGACAAACCGGCTCGCGCCGCGCTGGCCGCGGCGAAACAGGGAAAGCTGTTCGAGTTCGCCGACGCGGCCTACAAAGACCTGGCCTCCCCTCAGGACCACGCCCGATACACCGACGCATCGGTCCGGACCGTGGCGGAGAAGGTCGGGCTGGACATGGCCAAGTTCAAGGCCGACTACGCCTCGCCCGAAGTCGCACAAGAAGCCTCTGCTGAGCAGCAGCTCGCCCAGGGCCTGGGACTCAGCGGCACCCCCGCAATCATGGTCGGCGACGCTTATCTTCCCGGAGTCGCCCCCACGCAGGTCATCGAGAACACGATTGAGCTGCAGGCAAGGGAACAGTGACGGCAAGCGTTGAAACAGCCCCTGCAGGCAAACAATAAGCCAACGGCAGGGTGAAGGGCCCTCGACAGAGGGCCCTTCAGTTTCGCCGACTAGATTTTCGCCCGCACTGTTCAGTCGCTGCGACGTCCTTTGACGTCCTTTCAGTCGCTCTGCCAGGCGTTCCACAGCGCTGCGTACTCGCCGCCGCGGGCCGTCAGCTCGTCGTGGCTGCCGTATTCGGCGACGCGACCGTCGATCATGACGGCGACCCTGTCGGCGTCGTGGGCGGTGTACAGCCTGTGCGCGATCGAGACGACGGTGCGCCCCTTGAGGACCCTGCCGAGCGCGCGCTCAAGCGAGCGAGCCTCCGTCGGATTGAGCTGGGAGGTCGCCTCGTCGAGCACCAGCACCGCCGGATCGAGCAGAACGATGCGGGCGAGGGCCAGTTGCTGGGCCTGCGGCGGCGTCAGGGCGAGCCCTCCCGACCCGATCTTCGTCTCGAGGCCGTCTTCCAGATCGTCCACCCATGTCGCCTCAACCGCCTCCAGCGCGCTTCGAATCTCTTCGTCCGTCGCATCGCGCTTGGCCAAACGCATGTTGTAGGCGAGGCTGCCGAGGAACACGTGGTGCTCCTGGGTGACCATGGCCACGGCGGTGTGCAGGGCGGATTCCGGCATCGAGGACACTTCGGCCCGTCCGATGCGCACCGACCCCGCCGCGGGTGCGTTGATTCCCGCGATCAAGCGCCCCAACGTCGATTTTCCGGCGCCGGAGGGACCGACGATCGCGACGGTCTCCCCGCCGTCGACGTCCAGCGTCACGCCGTGCAACACTTCCTGGCCGTCGCGGTAGGCAAAATGCACGCCTTCGATGTGCAAGGCGGCGTCGAACCCGCCGGAGGAATCCGGTCCCGCCGCCTCCGCCCCCGTGGCAGGACCGGAGACTCGGGCGGCGTTTGGCTCTTCACGGACTTCACGGCCGCTTTCGCCCGTGTCACGCGCGCTGCTTGCACCGCCCCCGCTTTCGCCCGTGTCACGCGCGCTGCTTGCACCGCCCCCGCTTTCGCCCGTGTCGTGCGCGCTGCTTGCGCCGGCGCCCGCTTTGCCCGCCTCTTCGCCGGTGCCGCTCTCACCATACTCTTCGCCGGCGTCCGCTTCGCTCGCCTCTTCGACGCCGAAGATCCTCGCAAAGGCGGCCATCGCGAACTGGAACTCGTCGGCCCACCAGCTGAACGTCCACAGAGGATAGCGCAGCTGGGACGCGTACAGGACGATCGCTGTGACTGTCCCGTACGTCGTTTGGCCGATTCCGATCATGTACCCGCCGAGTGCAAGGCCGGTGACCACGGGAAGATAGGTGACAAGCTGATTCATGACGATGAACAGCATCCGAACCCAGCCGGTGTAGACCTCGTTGCGCCAGTATTCGTAAATGAGCGTGTCCATCCGTTCGGCGCGCACCCGCCCCAGCCGCATGGCGTCGGCGGTGGTCGACTGCTCCACGGTCTCCGACGCAACGCCGGACATTCCCGCGCTGATGGCCGAAGCCGCAAGATACGCCGGAATGCCGCGCCGGACGTAGAAGCGAACCGTGAAATAGATCGGCGCAGCGGTCAGCACCACGACCCCACCGAGCAAAGGATCCGCCACAAAGATCGCAACAAGGGTCGCGGCAATCGTCAGGACCGTCATGAACAGCCGACTCACAGCGCCTTCGATGAAGAAGCTGACCCTCTCGACGTCATACGTGGTGCGGCCGATCATATCGCCCGAGCCGGCGGCCTCGACGGTCCCGAGGGGAAGGGAGGTCACGGCCCTCACGACCCGCTCACGCAGCACGGCCAGAATCTTCTGTGAGAAGACGTAGGCGCGCAGGCTTGCCGCGTACCCCAGAATGGCCTGAACCACCACGACGACGGCGATGAACACGATCGCGTTGCGGATGTAGGAGGACGTCGTTCCCGCGGCGACGGCGTCGACGGCGCGGCCGACGACCATCGGCGTGACAACGCCGACGACGGCGAGCGCAGTCTGGAGCGCGAAAACGACCGCGAATTCGGCCTTGCGATCAGCGATGAGGCCGAGGAGTTTGCGCATGGCGGTGCGCGTGCCGGCCACCGGGAGCCTCATTTCGCACCTCCCTTCTCGCGGTCGGCGTCGGCTTCGCCGAGGCCGACGCCGACCTTCCCGTCAACGCCGCCCTTCTCGTCTCCGACGTCCCTTGTGCCTTCGCATCTTGCGTCCGGCGCGGTTGGCCCTTTGTCACTCTCATCGCTTTCGCCGCGGTGGACCACGGCCCGGTACTCCGGGTGGGACGAAAGCTCGTGGTGGGTCCCACGCAGGGCCTCTTTCCCGTCGACGAGGAAGACGACCTCGTCGCATCGGCCGAGCACAAGGGGCGAAACGGTGGCGACGATTGTCGTCTTTCCAGCGCGGCAGTCGGCCAGCCGCTCGGCGATCCGGGATTCCGTGTGCGAGTCGACGGCGCTGGTCGGCTCGACGAGGATCGTGACGGGCGCGTCCAACGCGAGCGCGCGAGCGAGCGCCGCTCGCTGGCGCTGGCCTCCGGACATCGATCTGCCGCGTTCGGCGACCTGGCCGTCAAGCCCTCCCTCAGTCGAGGAGAGGACGTCGGCGCCGTCGGCTGCGTTGAGGGCGCGCAGCAGGCCGGCATCGACCGGCCGCTCCCCCGGCTCCTCGCTGAGAACCGGGCGAATCTCGCCGCCCGGCTCGAGGACGTCGGCAACCTGCGCCGCCACTGCGCGCGGCTCGATCGGCTCGGCGTCCGGACCGAGCAGATTCGAGCGGAGCGTGCCCATGTACAGCTCGGCTATCGGGCCGGAGTAGGCGATGTTCTTCCTGACCTCGGCCAGCCGGAGACGGCGCAGATCGACGCCGTCGGCATACACTTCGTCGGCGTCGTCGGTTCGGGCCAGGCGCGCGGCGAGGGCGGCGGAATCCTCGGGAGAGCCCGATACGAGGGCGACCGTCTTCCCCGGGCCGATCCGCACCCCCGACGCAGCGTCGGTCAAGGCCGCGCGCGTCCAGTCGGGCGCGGCGAGGCCGGGATCGGCCTGGGCGTCGGAAGCGAGGCGCTTGGCCGCGAGGATGCGCGACATCTTCTTCGCCCCCGTCCATGCCCGAGTGGCCACGTACGTCGTTTCGATGAGGGCCTCAATGGGAATGGACAAGTACGCGGTGAAGCCGTAGAAGGCCACGAGCGCTCCGGGGCTGATTGCGCCGTCGTACGTCATCCACAGTCCTTGGCCGATCACCACCGCCGTAAAGAAGGCCGGGCCGGCCTCCGAAACCACACGCAGACGCGCTCGGTACTTCGAGGCGCGGATGCCGGCGTCGCGCACCCGAGCGGACTGCGCCGCGTAGGTCTCGTTGTAAAGGTCGGCGCCTCCCACGCCGCGCATGACGCGCAATCCGGCGATTCCGTCGGAGGCGATCGAGGTGAGAATCCCCGATTCCTCCCGCTGCTCGGCCACCCGCGCCTCGAATGGCTTGACCATCCAGCTGGTGACGGCCATGAGAATCGGCATCCCGACGGCGACGAAGAGCCCCAAAGGCACGGATATGCCGATCATGAGGGCCACGACCGCGGCGAAGCCGAGGAACGATCCGACGACGGACGGCAGATAAGCGGTGAACGAACCGACTCTCTCGGCGTCCACCGTCATCGCCGTGACGATGTCGCCGGAGGCCATGTCGCGGCCGACGTCGGTTCGCCGGCCGAATACGACGCGCATGAGTCGCCGCGCGGGGTTCCACGCCGCCCGCATGGCAATGACGATTTCCATCACTTCGGACACGCTTGTGACGGAGTTGAGGAGGACGAGGCCGACGAACAGGCCGACGCCGGGAAGGATCTCCGGGGTCAACCCGTTTTCCAGCCCCGAATCGAGCACTTTGCCGAGCGCCCAGGGAATGAGGGCGGCGCAGACCGAGGCGATGCAGACCATCGCCGTATAGACGAGGTTGATTTTCCATGTGTCTCGGAACGCCTTGCGCATGATGCCCGACGGCGTTGCCGGGACGCGGTCTGGCTCCGAGGTGTCTTCCCTCATGAAGCGCGGCAAGCGCCTGGGCATGGGGGCGATGTATATGCGATGAGAATGGGATGCCATTGTTGTCTTTCGTAGGCAGGACTGAGCGCCCCGCGTATAGCTCTGACTGGGGTGAGGTCATGTCGCCGCGGAATGGACGTCGCGGCGCAGCTAATCAACGAAAGTTATTCATAGCCTGAGACATTACCACAGGAATTCGCCGATTCGCACACCGTTGGGCAAGCTTCTTGCCCATCCGGGGACGCTCTCCGCTTTTCTGCGGAAATTTCCACTCTTCTCGGGAAACGAGGCGGCGGCCTCGCCTTCAGGAACGGCGCCCGCGCTGCCAACGGCTTTCAACTCCCGAGAGGGCGCGTCCGCGCCCGCGGCGCGTCCCATCCGGAAGGCACGTCCGAGCCCGCAACGCGTCCCATCCGGAAGGCACGTCCGCACCTAAGGCGCGTCCTCGGCCCGAAAACGTCCGACGCCCCGCGAAAGAAGCTTCGCAAAATTTACTTTAATTCTTTATTTCCATTCGGTAGTTGAAATTGTTACCATCAAGTGGAGGGTCACTTTCCCTGAAAGCTCGTGGCTCCGAAACCGAGCGCCGCTGCGCTCACGATGAATGCGAGGCATGCATGTCAACAATCCGAACCCCCCGACGTTTCGTCGCCTTTGCGGCGGTTGCCGTCTCGGCTTTCTTGCCGATGTCGGCGTCTTTGGCCGACGATGCGTCGACGCCGTCCCCGGCGGCGCAGGCGGCGGCGTCCGCAGCGCAAGCCGCTCCGACGTCGGCTGAAAACGTGCCCTTCTCCCCTTCGGCCGCCGACGTCGCCCGCGTGCGCCAACGCGTGCAATCCGACCCCGCTTTCGCCTCGCGCTCCGCGCAGGAGAAAGAGAACCTCGTGCGCCTGCTTCTCCAGGGGACGTCGGCGCCTGCCCGGACGAACGACGGGCGCTCCCTTGCCCTCGTCGCCCCGCAAGTGCAGGGCTACGGCAAGACTGACGCCGACGCCGCCGCCAAGACTAAGCTTTACGCGACTGTCGACGGCGCCTCAGACCCCTCGAATCTCGCAGCGCGGGCGGAGTTTGCCGACGGCTACTGGAAATTCACGGTCCGTCTGCACAACGTCGGGAGCCGTTCGCAGTACCTCGGCTTCAGCGGGTTCACCCTCCTGAAGCTCGGCGGCGAGGGAGGAAAGTGGGCGAACCCCCGCCTCAGGACGTCCTTCAGCGTGGACGGAAGAGCGATTTACGGCGTGAGGGTGCCCGCGCACGGCGAGCGGACCGTGACCGTTTCCATCAGCGATCCGAGCTACAGCCTCTACGAGTACGTGCTTCGCGGCGGCTCCAAGACCGCTCCGCTGGGAGGATTCGTGAACTTCCGCCCGGCTGAGGACAAGACTGCCCCGACGGTCTCAGTCCCCTTCACGGGCATCTTCAAGGCGCTTTGAGCGCGTAGCAGAAACCGGACGGCGGGGCCGCCGATGCAAGCGCCCCGCCGTCCCGGAAGGGCTCGGACGTGCCCAGCAGAGCACCTCGGGGGCGACGTCGACCCTGGTGATCACTGCTGCACCTCCTAACCGGGTCGGTGCCTGTCATCTTATCCGCAAACGGAAGGCCTAGTCAGCCTTGCCTCTCTCCTTTTGCAGGGCCGACTTTGCAAGGCCGACCGACCGCAAAGCTAACGAACGTCCCTGCGTTCGAACAGCCATGCCGCGATCGCCGTGAGGCACACGACCCACACGAGGAGAACGAGCATCCCGGGGCCCGGATCTAGGGCGTCTCCCCCGGCCCGCGTGAAAACGGCGAAAGTCGAACGGTCGGGAAGGAAGCGGGCTGCCGAGACTATTCCCGACAGCAGCTGGGAGAGCCCAAGGAAGAGGGGAATGAGAACCGCCCCGGGGACGACGGCGGACCGCCAGACGACGGCGAGGCCCGCGGCCACGAAGGCCATTCCCACCCAGGAAAGCGCGATCATGGCAGCCTTGCCCGCCCCGGGAAGAGCGACGCCCCCGGCGGACATCGACAGGCTCAGCCAACCCGCGAGAACGCCTCCCGCCAAGGCGGCGAGCGTGAGCGTCGTCAGAACGGCCAGCTTGGCCGCCAAAAGGCGCAATCGCCGCGGCGTCGCCAGAAGCGCCCCGCGAAGGCTCGAGCTCTCGTACTCCTGCCCCAAAACCCCCATCGCGAGGACCGCCGTGAAAAGCTGGGACAGCTGGAGGGACCGAAGCAGGCTTTCGGTTTCCCCGACTGCGTTGCCAGCCGCCGCAATCGCGACGACGGGCACGCATGCCAGCGGGGCTGCGACCCCGAGGGCGCCAAACGGGTGGGTTATGGACTTGCGCAGTTCGGACGCGTAGAGCCCCACGGCTATCGCGCCCCCACGTCTCGCCTTAAAAACACCGCCCATCCGGCGGCGACGAACAGCGCGAGCCATGCGACGAGGGCCGCGAAACTCGCATTTTGGCTGACGTGGCACGACTTGTCCGGAATTGCGGAAAGGCAGCTTCCGGCCACCGAGGGCAGGTAGGCGCTTCCGCTCCACCGGCTCACAAGTGCGTTGCCTATTCCAATGGTCAGCGGGGCCAGCACGGCGGCGGCTGGCAGCCAGTTGCGGCACAGGAGCGAAATCGCGTATGACATGAGGCCGAGCGCAGTCCAGTGCACCGCGTTCCAGGCAATGAGCCGCCAGACGTCCGAGGTGAGGGTTGCCGGGTCCACTCCGCTTTGACTGTGCACCGCAAGCTGCTGGGCTGCGACCGTCAGATACGCGGACGCAAAGCCGACGAGGAAGAGGAAGGAACCCAGGCCGAGGAACTTGGCCCCGAGAACGCGAGACCTTCGGTTGACCGCGAGAAGGGTGGTCCGCACTTCCCTCGTTCGATAGTCCGCCGCTCCGAGGACGGCCGCGTAGATGAGGACGGCGAGCTCGCCCACGGATAGAACGTCGAAACCGAGGTACCGCGGATCTCCCACGGGCTCGGCCAGCTGGAGATGGGTCTGCGGCGTCGCGTCCAGGCCAATCGCGAGAAGCTGCCTGCCTTCGATGTAGGAGAGCAGAGGCTGCACAAGGAACAGGAGGGACAAGAAGACGACGAGGCCCCTGCCCGCCCCCATCTTCCGAAACTCGAGCCAAACGCTCCTGAAGAAGGCGCTCATGCAACCCCCTCCGTCAGTTCGAAGAAGAGGTCTTCGAGCGAGGAGATCTTTTCCGTGGCCTCCGCGAGGGGGGAGTCGAGCAGAATATTGCCCTTGGAGATGACCACCGCGCGATCGGCCACCGCCTGCACCTCGGAAAGCGCGTGGCTCGACAGCAGGACCGTGCGCCCCAGCGCCGCCTGCTCTCTGACGAAGTTCCTGAACCAGCGAATTCCGGCGGGATCGAGGCCGTTGGTCGGCTCGTCGAGCACAAGGAACTGGGGCTCGCCCAAGAGGGCGACCGCCAACCCGAGGCGCTGCCCCTCGCCGAGGGAAAGCGTGCCAAGACGCGACTTTCGCTTGGCGGAGAGTCCGGTCTGCTCCAGTGTCTGCGAGACTCGCGCGTGAGGGATGCCGTTGCTTTCGGCGACGATTGCGAGATGGGACGCCACGGAACGCATCTTGTTTCCCGCCAGCCCGTCGAAAAGCGCGCCCACGCGGGTGAGCGGCCGGTCAATGTCGCGGTAGCGCTTGCCCCCGAACAGAGCTGAGCCGCTGTCGGCCCTGTCGAGGCCCAGAAGAATCCTGAGGGTCGAGCTCTTGCCGGCCCCGTTGGGCCCCAGGAACGCGGTCACCTCGCCGGGGGCGGCCGTGAAGCCCACGCCGTGAAGAATCTCGACGCCCCGATGGCTCTTTCGCAGCTCGCTTATGGAGATGCTGTTGACGTTTGTCTCTATGTCGGTCATATGCCCGCCCTGTTTCATTATACGATATACAAGAGCAGCTTATACCAGGTGTTGTTCGCTTGCCAAGTTTCTGTAGATCTGCGACTTGACGACGAGCTCGGAGTGGGTGCCCGAGGCCACGAGCCTGCCGTGCTCTAGGACGTGGATGAGATCGGCGTCCATTATGGTAGACAGCCGGTGAGCCACCACCAGAACCGTTCTGTTGCCGGCCATGTTCCTCAGCACGTCGCCGATCTGGCGCTCGTTGTGGGAATCGAGGTTGGCGGTGGCCTCGTCGAAGAGGAGGATCCGCTTGTTCGAAAGCAAGGCGCGGGCAATGGCCAGGCGCTGCCTCTCGCCGCCGGACAGCGAGGCGCCCGATTCCCCGACCGGCCCGTCGAGCCCCTGCTCCGAGCGGGTTGCGAGGTAGCCGAGGTTGACCCTTTCCAGGGCCTCCATGCATCTGTCGTCCCCGACGTCGCCCAGGCCGAGCGTGAGGTTCTCCCGCAGGCTTCCCGAGAGCACGGGCGCGTCCTGTTCGACGTATCCGAGCACGTCGCGAAGGTCGCTGCGCGAATAGTCGCGTATGTCTTTGCCGAATACGCGTACGGCCCCGCGGTTGACGTCGTAGAACCTCTCGATCAGTTGGAGCACGGTGCTCTTGCCTGCGCCGGAGGGGCCGACGATCGCCACCCGCTTGCCCTCGGGGACCTGCAGGTTGAGTTTGTGGAGCACAAGGGAGTCGGCGTCGTCCATTTCCTGCCCGAATTCGCGGGTGCCGTAGGTGAAGACGACGTCGTCGAATTCGATGGCAGGGGCGTTGGGTTTGGCAGACGCCTCGAGGGTCTTCAGAAGCTCGGGCGAAAGGAGGTTCGCCATGTCCAGCTCGTCTTCTCGCGGCAGGTCCAGGATTTCGTTGATTCGCTGCAAAGATCCGAGGGAAGAGTGCAGCTGCGAGAGCGCCGAAGCCATCTGGCCCAGCGGAGAGACGAGAATGAAGAGCAGGGCCGCGAATTGGACGAGCTCGGATATCGACATCGCCCCGATGCTCGTGCGGTAAGCCCCCACCAGGATGACGACGATCGCCGAAAGCTGGAAGCCGATGTTGGCGATAGGGCTGACGATCGACTGGACCTTGGCCATTTTCAGCCCGGCTTGCCAGGCGTCCTCCACCCGGCCTTCGAGCATCGAGGCCTCGGAGTCGGTGGCGTTCGTCGCGCGAATGGTCCGTATTCCGCCCATGTCCCGTTGAACCTGCGAGGTGAGGCTGCCGAGCTTTTGCTGAGCGACAAGGCTGGCGCCTTGGATCAAACGGCTCACCGCGAAGAGGACGAAGCCGAGGCCGACGATGAGGGCGAGCGCCGTCCCCATGAGGAACGGATCGAGGAAGAGCATGAGCGCGCACGTCCCGATGACGAGCGGAAATCCCGTGGTGCACGCGACGAAGATCTGAAGGAATCCGGTTCGCAGGCTGGACGTGTCCGCCGCGACCCTGCTGACGAGGTCGCCCGCGCTTCGCTCGTCGTACTCCTTGATCTGGAGGCGTAGGAGGTGGTTGCTCAGTTTGCCCCTGGCATCGCGGACGATCGTTTCGCCGACCTTCTGCAGGTAGTAGTACTGGAAGACCATCGCCACGCCGGAGGCAAGCAGCACCCCCAGAAACACCCCGATCCACCCGAGGCTCGGCAGCGAGAACGAGCCGTCGCTGAAGAACTTCGCGATGAACCCCGGAATCAGAAGGGTGAGCCCCGAGCCAACGAGGGCCATGAGGGCGGCGACGACGAGAAGCCGCTTGTCCTTGGCGAGCCCGAACAGGTCGCGCGGCCGCACGGGCGCGGCAGGCGGCGGCTCCATCATCCTGTCGGGTTCGAGGAGGCCTGCGCCCGCGGATTCGCCGGAAGCCGCCGAAACGTCGGCGTCGCCGCGCGCCCGAACCTCCAAGCTCTTTGTGTAGTCCGCTATTTCGACGTTTTCGCTGACCGGAACTCCTCCGACCTCGACCCAGGCGTGCCCGCGGAACGGCTCGAGGGCGAAGCCCGAGCACCACGTGATCGACCGTCGGCGATACTTGGCCGCCCTCGCCACGGCGATCGAGCGCAGGAGGCATCCCTCCTGGCTCCTGGCCCGCTCGCTCACGGAGCATACGGCTGCCCTGTCCGTGCGGGCCGTCTCCATGTCCGTCACGGGGTATTTCGAGGCCCACTTGCCGATGACGCGCTCGATGCGTTCGGGTTTCGCCTTGGCCAGCCGGGACGAAGCGAGAATGGCCCGGCGCGCGCGCATCCGATCGCGCCAGCGGGTTTGCGTGGTCTCTTCGGAGAAAAGTTGAATCGTCATGCCGCCACTCCAAGTTCCTTGATCTGGGCTAGGAAGGCTCTCACGTCGGCGTCGGCCGTCTTCGCGTCGACGTCGTAAGCCTCGACGACGCGGCGGACGATTGCGTCGACGCCCATCGCCTCCCCTAGCGACTTCACGACGATCAGCCCGAGCTCGTTGAGCTGGAAATACCGGCCCTGCCTGCCGTCGAAAAGGACCGTGCCCTTCTCCGTTTCAAGGACGGACACGCCGGGCGCCAGCGACAGGCCCTCGTTCGTCGTTTCCTTTTTCTTCTTAGCGAACACTGCGGATCCACCTTTCAGCGGCGACTAGCCTTTTCAATTCGAAGAGGAACTCGCTGGAGAGCGCCTGCATCGACAATTTCGTTTTGAGGGCCTCGCGGTCGATGAGGCCCAGGTCCGCGACGGCGCCGTCGGCAAGGTCGCCGACGAGGTGCTTGCGGCGCGCGTACAGCGTCTCGTATGAATCCTGAGAATACTCGCCCTTCGTCGCCCTCGCGAAGATTTCGCGGGGCATGAGCCCGCGCATGGCGCGATACAGCATCGGCTTGTTCAGAAAGGGATGTCTGCGCATTTTCAGAGGCAGCGCGAGGGCCGCGCGCACGACGCCGGGGTCGACGAAAATCGAGGCCCACGTTGTTCGGCCCCGGCCGAGCATGTCGTTGACCTGGCGAATGATCGCGGCCTGCCCCAACAGAGACTCCAAGACCTGGTGGACGGTCCGGTCCCGGTTCATCGGCTGGAGAGACCCGGCGTCGAAGGGGGCGTGAAGGAGCTCTTTTGCCTCGCCCGAGAGGTACGAGGGGTAGGCAAACTCGCCGGACCATGACAGATCGTCCTTCGACGTCGAACCTTTGGAGGCAAGCTCGCGCATCGAGCGGTCGATCCAGCGCCCGTACTCGATCTTGCTCGCTATGCTCGGGATGCCGCGCCGCAGGGGCAGGCGGCGGTTGAGGCAGTAGCGGACGGCCAGGCACGGCGCCCGCAAGGGGGCTTGGTGCGCCAGAGACCATTCCATGGCCGGCAGCGGGGCAAACAGCTCGTCGCCGCCCAGCCCCGTGAATTGCACGCCGGCCGGGCGGGGCCGGTCCGCGAGCGCTTGGGCGTACCCTTCGCTGTCGCACCACATGGGCGGCGTTTCGGGGATGTAGCCGTTGGGGAAGGGCACGCTGGCGTCGTAGGTGAGCCCGGTCGACCCGATCGCCGGGTAGAACGCGGCGGGTGCGCCGACGTCGTTGACGATGCGCTTGGCCCACATGTCGTCGAGGTTGTACTGAGAGCTCGACGAAGCATGCGTCGCGTCGAAGTGCACATGGAGCGCGCGCAGAAGATAGGCGTTCGCAGCCGAGTCGACCCCGCCCGAAACGTCGCAGGAGATCGGGCCGCCCCGCTCGCACCAACGGAAAGTCGCCTCAAACAGCGCTTGGCGCAGAGCCGCGACCGCGTTGTCGACGTCTTCCTCGCTTTCTCCCGGCCGTTCGAAGACGGGCGGAATCTGGATCGGGCGGGCTTTGAAGTCCCGCCCCGTCAGATTGCGATCCACGCGGAGCGCTTCGAAGGGTGCGAGCGCCTGGACACCGTCCCAGGGAGCGATCCTGGACGCCACGCCGAGGGGAAGGCCGTCCACCAGGAAAGAGGCGAGGAAGTTCCGGCTCACCGCCGTTCCGATTTCCTTGGCGATTGAGCGCGCCGACGTCGACAGAAGAAGAACGCCGTCTTTCACGGCCCAATAGAGGGCTTGCCCGGACCACGCTGGAACCAGAGCGATCGTCTGCGCCCCGTCGAAAAGAACGGCGACCCCCGAACCGTCTGTGTTTGCGAGCTCTTCCGCCGCACGCCGCGCCGTGACCTCGTCGGGCAGCGCTGCGACCGCATCGCGCATGGCTTGCGGGACGTCGAAGGCCACGCCGAAACGGACCGTCCGCTCACGCCTGCCTTCGTCAAGCACCCGCCATTCGAGGCCTGGCGGAACCCGTGTCGAGGAAGGGCCGGAGCTCTCCGAACGCCTTCCTTCTATTAGTGTCTCTGTCAATCTTGCCTCCTGTTTCCCGGCAGGGTGTGTGAGTTTTTCTATCGGAACGTCTGGGTCGATGTCCCTATCGGGACCTTTGGGTTGGTGTCTCAACCGGGATGTCTGTGTCGGTTTTCAATCCAAATACGGAAGTTACTGGTGACTTGCGCAGGCGCGTCGCCTGATTCGTCAGAGGCGCCGCCGGGCTTCGCATTGTTTTGAACCGGGCGACGCATTGTTTTGAACCGGATGCGGACCAAGGGCGTCGGCCCGCATCCGGCAAAGTGACGCCCAGCATTCAAACGCAACGCTTGAAAGCTCGCGACGGGTGTGTTCTCTGTAAGCCATTGAGTCGATGATGCGCTAAACATCCTCAAAGGCACTGCTTTTCGCGCAGTTCGACCTCAACGCCGGCCCGGTCAGAGGACGATGCGTCCTCGCCCGCCGATAAAGTCACGCAGCGGTCCGTAGAACCAGCCGCGGGTCGCTTCGGCGTAGTCGGCGATCTGCTCGATCGCGGGGGAAACGTAAGTAGCCATGAGGCTGCCTCCTATTCGTTTTGATTGTTGAACTTGACGATCATTTGCCGTCAGGCCCGTCGGCGGGAGCCGAAAATCTAGTCCTCAGCCCCCGCCATGGAGAATTAAGTTGCGGACATCCACAACCTGTCTGCGCACTGATGCCGCTCCTCTTTCAGCTGCCGATCAAGACTGTTGCAGGCTCGTAGCCGAAATGATTAGTCGTGACACCCGCGCCGCAGACTTCTCAAAAACGGTTCGCCGCAATTCTTACCAGGGCCTTTCAACCCTAACAAAAGCCCGACCACCATAAATGTCCCTCCAAGATCCATGGAACCAACCGCGGGTCGTGTCGGTGTAGTCGGCGATCTGCTCAATCGCGGGGGAAACGTAAGTAGCCATGAGGCTGCCTCCTATTCGTTGTTGTATACAGTCAAGCCGCTTCGCACGCTCAAACGAACGACATGGAACGACGCGGCTTCCATCCCGTCACGCCGCGGGCACTTCGACTGCACGGGCGCCTCGATAGGCATCGACGGGTTGGTCTAAAGACTTTCCTGGGAAAGCCAAGCCTGCGGCAGTCGCCGTCGGCAAAGGCCATATGCCCTTGTTTGATCCGACGGAACTAAATCGCCGATCAAGAAGTATGAGGGAATAAGAGAAATGACAAAGCGCCAGGAGCTCTCGAAAAGCGCTCTAGCGCGAGGCCGACGATTCTTCACCGTCGGGATCGACGCATGTCAGCAGATCTTTGCGAACCCGAGAAGCGCTTTCGACGAAGGATTCGAAAACTCGGATGCCCTAGGACCGGACATGAGCGATCATTGGCATTAGCCAATCCATTTGAGACTAACGGGTAATTTTAGATCCTATTCATTTGTGATGGATCGAGTTTCAACTCGCTGCTTTACCAGAGCACCGTAGTTGCATTGATTAACCTCGTTCCGTTTGTTTAGTTATAAGACTACTATTCAGTACAGGTCGTTTCAAGAACTAAAATAGTGACATAGAAGTCATTGATTTATACTTTTCCCCCTTTAAATTAAGGATTTGGTCTGTTAATAGTCTTGTAATTTTCAAGAAACTGCAAGATTATTGCTTCGAGAATATGCCGTTTTTCGGCAAGAGACTTCGTGAAGCACGAAACGCTTCCTTCGGTGCGGTCTGGATGCGCCGACGCGTAAGGTTCCCTCACTGTCTGACGCGTCGACGCATCCCCCAGCCTCAGCTAGTTCGTTAGGACATTGCCTGCCCTAACGAGACTCAGCTGGAGAGGTTCCCGTTTGAGAAGATGATGTTGCCGCGGCCGCCGAAGATGTCACGGAATGGGCCGGGAATGAATCCCTGGGTCGCAACGGTGTAGTCGGCGATCTGCTCAATCGCGGGGGAAACGTAAGTAGCCATGAGGCTGCCTCCTATTCGTTGTTGTATACAGTCAAGCCGCTTCGCACGCTCAAACGAGCGACATGGAACGACGCGGCCTCCATCCCGTCACGCCACAGACGAATGGACGGTGACGGGTTGGTCCATGACGGCCTCCCAAAAACGGGAAGCCAAGCTAGTGAGACCCGAGAATCCGGGAAAATGAGAGAGGTGAGTCAGAGCGATTCAATCGGGGCCGACGGGCGTGCGCCCGGCGACGCGTACGCCTAAGCGGCGTGTGCTTAAAGCGACTGCACGTCCTAAAGAAGAACCACGCCTAAAGGAGATGCGCACCTAAATACATTGTGTAGAGCTGCAGTCCGTCGGAAACGACATCATTGCGAGAGACTTTCTGAACACGGATCTCTTCCCTTTAACTTTAAAAATGGATTATTTCAAATTTTTGACGTGCTCGATCGGGATTGCCGATCAAGTCGTCTCGGGGTTCAAATCCCGCGGGGCTTCGGCTCCTTTGTAAAGAACCGCAGCTCGAACTTCAGTTTGACAAACACATCAGATTCATTGTGTTTACCCTTGTTTCCTTTCTTGACTAAAAGCTTACTTCCGAAGTGGGCTCGACTCAAGAGCGCAAAAGGTGACAAACTGACTATTGACTAGCGTCTAATAATCTAATATCATTATAAATGATTACTTACATATTTAACTAAGTTTTTAACCACGTGTATATTTAAAAATTACATCGATTAGTTCTTTTGGCAGCGCCGCACAAAGCCCTGAACTCGAATTCCTGAATATTTCACGAGCAATCGAAGTGGTCAACCGCCGAGGCCTGCCCACCGCGCGACCCCGAGATTGTCCCGTCCGCGGGCCGCGGTGTTATGCAGCGGGTCAGCAGACAGGTCCGCAATCGTCACAGACCACGGGTTGCGAGCCGCCCGCCGAAGCCCGCCGCAGGCTCCGCGGTTTCACGGCATTTCGCGATCGCATGCTCAACCAGCCGCCCACGCCCGCCCTTGACCGTGCGGGGCGGAGAGCGTTCACAAGGCGAGTCGGCCTGTCACACCGCGACTCCGAGTTCTTTGATCTGGGCGAGGAAGGCTCTCACGTCGGCGTCGGCCGTCTTCGCGTCGACGTCGTAGGCCTCGACGACGCGGCGGACGATCGCGTCAGCGTCCTTTCCCTCTTCGAGAGAGCGCACGACGATCAGCCCGAGCTCGTTGAGCTGGAAATACCGGCCCTGCCTGCCGTCGAAAAGGACCGTGCCCTTCTCCGTCTCGAGAACCGAGACGCCCGGGGCCAGCGACAGCCCGTCGATCGCCGCGTTCTTCTTTCCGTCTTTTTTACCGAACACTTCGGATCCACCTTTCAGCGGCGACCAGCCTTTTCAATTCGAAGAGGAACTCGCTGGAGACCGCCTGCATCGACAGTTTTGCTTTGAGGGCGCTGCGATCGATCAAGCCCAGCTGCCCCACGTATCCGTGCGCGAGCTCGTCCACGAGGAACTCCCGGCGAGCAAAGAACGTCTCGTACGAGTCCTTCGTGTATTCGCCCTTCGTCGCCCGCGCGAAGATTTCGCGCGGCATGAGCCCGCGCATGGCGCGGTAGAGGGAAGGCTTATTGATATAGGGATGCAGGCGCATCTTCAGGGGGAGCGCGAGGGCCGCGCGCACGACGCCGGGATCGACGAAGATCGACGTCCACGTTATGCCGCCCTGGCCGAGCATGTCGTTGACCTGGCGGATGATTGCCGCCTGCCCCAACAGAGACTCCAAGGCCTGGTTGACGGTGCGGTCCTCGTTCAAAGGCTCCAGCCTTCCGGCGTCGAACGGCGCGCGCACGAGCTCCTTTGCGTCGTTGAGCATATAGGAGGGGAAGGAGAATCCACCCGACCACGACAGATCGTCGTTCGGCGTCGAGCCTTTGGATGCGAGCTCGCGCATCGAGCGGCTAACCCACCGCCCGTACCTGACTTTGCTGGCAATGCTCGGGATGCCGCGCCGCAGGGGTATGCGGTTGTTTCTGCAGTAGCCGATAGCCAGGCGGGGCGCCCGCAAAGGCGCCTGGTGCGCCAAAGACCACGCTATCGCAGGCAATGGGGCAAACAGCTCGTCGCCGCCGAGCCCCATAAGCTGCAGGCGAGCGGCCGGCGGCGGGTCGAAACGCTCGGCGTGGTGCCTCCCCCGCCGGATCGGCCGCCTTCGGGCAGGCGCCATCCGGTCCGCCAGCGCCTTGGCGTATCCTTCGGTGTCGCACCACATGACGGGCGTCTCGGGAATGTAGCCGTTGGGGAAGGCCGCCCCGGCGTCGAAGGTGAGCCCTGTCGATCCGAGCGCCGGGTAGAACGCGGCTGACGCGCCGACGTCGTTGACGATGCGTTTGGCCCACATGTCGTCGAGGTTGTACTGAGAGCTCGACGAGGCGTGCGTCGCGTCGAAGTCCACGTGGAGCGCCCGCAGAAGATAGGCGTTCGCAGCCGAGTCGACGCCGCCGGAAATGTCGCAGGAAATCACGCCTTCATGCCCGGCGCACCGCCGATACGCCGCCTCCACAAGCGCTTGGCGCAAAGCCGTCACGCCGTCGTCGACGTCCCCCTCTTCCTCGCCCGTCGGCTCGATGCGGGGAGGGACCTGAACGGGCCGGGCGTTGACGCTCGAATCTCTCAAATCTCTGTCTGCCCGGAGCATTTCGAAGGGTGCGAGCGCCTGGACGCCGTCCCACGGAGAGATTCTGGACATCACTCCCAGGGGAAGGCCGTCCACCAAGAATGAGGCGAGGAACGCGCGGTTGACGTCGGCCCCTATCTCCTTGGCGATCGAGCGCGCCGACGTCGACAGAAGAAGAACGCCGTCTTTGGCCGCCCAGTACAGGCTTTCGCCCGACCACGCCGGAACCAAGGCGATCACCTCCATGCCGTCGAAGAGAACGGCGACGCCCGGGCTGTCGGTATGCACGAGCTCCTCGGCCGCCCGGCGAATGGTCGCACGGTGCGGCAGTCCGAGAATCGCCTCGCGCATAGACTCCGGGGCGTCGAAACCGACGTCGGAGCGGCTCAGCCGTTCGCGTCGGCGGCCGTCGGCGACCCACCACTCGAGATATGGCGAAAGCTGCACCGAAACCAGGCGGCGCTCGTCGGGTCGAAAAGTTTCCAGCAATGTCTGCATCCGTCTTCGCTCCTAGTTGAAACCTGGGTGTGGGCCAGAACGCTGGCCCACACCCAGGGATGTGCCGTTCAGGAAAGGATCAGAACGGCGTGGGCGTCCGGCGACGCGGCACCCGGCCGCAGCCTTCTCACGGCCGAGCTTCCGCGGCGGACCGCTCTCGCCGTCCAATCCCGCCTTGGCTGGGTTTCGCTGCGCTCAGGAGCGCGACGGACTCACCACCAGGGCAAGGGGTACCAACGGCCGCCTCCGAAACCGCCGCCGAAGGCGTCGGCCCAACCGAGGTAGTACCCCCGAGTGGTGTCGGTGTAATCGGCGATCTCTTCGATCATGGGAGAAACGTACGTAGCCATTGAGGCCACCTCCTTTGTTTGTTGTTTGTGACTTAAGCCGTTCCACGTGCTTCGACGAACGATTCCTCTGTTCGGCAGAGCAATGTGACAGCGGCTTCCATACCCGTCACGCCGCGGGCGCCACGACTGGCAGCAACGAGTTGGTCTTTGACGGCCCCCGAATGGGAAACCAAGCCTGGGAAACGCGCTCCGCGTTTAGGGCGGCGAGCGCTTAAGGAAGAGTTGACGAGGTCGGAGTGGCAAGGGGAAATTGAAGAACGATGCATTTGACGACGCGCACAGGGGTGTGCGCGACAGGTTGACGGAAAGAACGCCGCCAAAATGGAAACGTCCTAATAGAAGCCCCTGAGCAGAGAAAATGTCAGTCTCAGTCGTGACGGGTCTTCTATTTGGTTGTTGTCAAGCTTTGCCGGCTGCGATAGCCAACCGATCCGCTTGAGAGGTGAAGGCTTACGAAGCATCGATTCTCTTCTGTCGAATCGTGACTCAACCCGATGCTGTACCAGGGCACCGTCAGCTGTGTTCTTTAGTCGTATTTACTTCGCTTAGCTTGAAGACTACTAGCGAGTATCGATCGGCACAAGCATGACTAAGGGTTTACTCACACCATTGACAAACACGTTTAGTCCCGCTAATGAAACCTTCTTGTCCATCGCTTCCAATCGAATTCGAGGGTCAATGAGGCGTATGAAAAGAGGGCGGACTGTCAGCTCTATCAGCGAGCGCACGAATTTCACCCGCGTTCCCTTCAAATGACGCGTATAACATTCGAGACGACGAATATGGGTCAATATATTGTGAGTATCTCATTGCCATTCATAAATGAATTTCATTCCTTGCTTTGCCAATACAAAATACGCATTGTCCGTCTTTGGAGACGCGAGCCAAACGCCAAGATTCATCTTACGCATCCGAATGTTTCATATAGAGAAGTTTGAGGTTTCGTACAAGGATCTGCTTGAGTGTGTACAAGACAATTCGAAACCTCCTGGATTTAAGCGCGGAAGGCCTGAAAGTCAAAGACAAGGGTCCCTGATGAGGAGAGGCAGCTTTGCATGCGTGTCTATGCTCGGGCATGTAGCCCCGTGTCGGCATCCATTTTCCAATCTTCGCGTATTGCAGCTTTCTAATTTTCGCGTGTTGCGGGGGGAAAATGGATCGTCAGGCAGTGTTGTGTATGCGCATGTCTGTGCTCAAGGGGGGAGTTGAACCCCCACGCCCTTTCGGGCACACGGACCTGAACCGTGCGCGTCTGCCTATTCCGCCACTTGAGCTTGGCCGCTTGCGCGGCGACCTACAGCATATAGGCCGCCGCCGGGTTTTCCAAGTCCGACGGCGATGATCCTTGCGACACTCCGCGCCGTCGGACTCGGCCGGCCTTATCCGCCTCCGCCGGAGCCGCTCCGCCGGAGGCCTCGAGCATGTGCTGGCGGATGCAATGGTCGGCAAAGGCCTTCGCTCGGGGCCGGTTGTGAGCCTCTGCCCGACGCAGGGACGAAGCGCCTCCTGCGACTCCTTGTCTTTGGGCGCCTCGACGCCGCCCTGACAGGGGGCACATCGATCCTCTCCTGGGCGAGTTGCTCCGAGACCGTCGAGTGGGCGATCTTGCCTCCCACGATCGCGGCGGCGCCGGCCGCGATAACGCTGCCGCGAGGGCTCTCGCGAGCGCAGAATAGATTGCCTTGGGCACGGTTTCCTTTCACGCCGACGATGCAGGTTCCTTTCACGCCGAGGACGCAGGGTCGCCTCGGTTTTCGAACAGATGGGCATCAAACAGATCCGACGGGCCAGCGTCCGCATCTACGCCGATCAATGCATGCGAGACGGCCTTGACGGGCACTCCGACGTCGAGTCGATTGGCCTTGAACATCTCATTTCATATTCAGCTACCGTCGTGTTAAAGAGTGTTTCATTCCACAGATTGACGTCGGTCCGCAGTTACGTTATCGGCTTACTCGGTGCCCCGAACGCGGTCAAGCGCCGCAAATCCAGTGTGTTCGCCGTCAAACCTTTGGGGAGAAGGCCCGTACGATGATGCCTTGCGGGGGATTTCGCCGTATCGTTAAGACTGATGTTGCGTTGATAGGAGGTGTCTTGTGGGCGCATTCGAAAAGTTCGAAAGGGGCGTGGAGAGCGCGGTGGCATCCGTCTTCTCGCGCGCCTTCCAGTCGGAGCTCAAACCGGTGGAGATCACGTCTGCAGTCAAGAAGGCGATGGATACGAACTCTGCCACGATGAGCCGCGACCGCATCATCAGCCCGAATGACTTCGTCATCCGGCTTTCGGCGAAAGACCGGGAGACGATGGCTCAGTGGAGCGAGGACGCCCTGATCGAAGAGATCACCTTGGCGGTCACCTCCTACGCCACAGAGCAGGACTACACCCTCCTCGGTCCGGTTCGAATCGCCTTCGACACGGACGAGGCCCTCAAAGCCGGCAGCCTTCAGGTCGAGGCCCTGATCAAACGAGGCGCGGTCGCCCCGGCGACGTCGTCGGTCCAATCGGGCCACCCGATCATCGCCATCGGCCCCGACCGCTATCTCCTGACCGGCGCGGTCACCGTGATCGGAAGAGGGTCCGAATGCGACATCACCGTCGATGACACGGGGATCTCCCGCCGTCATCTCGAACTCAAGACGACGCCCAACGGCGTCATCGCAACTGACCTCGGCTCCACGAACGGCAGCTTCGTCGAGGGCCACAAGATCACGGCCGCCACTCTTGTGGACGGCAACACGATCACGATCGGACGCACAAACATAATGTTCTGGAACTCACCGGGAACAGCATGAGCGCACTAGTCCTCACACTTCTTCGCCTGGGCTTCCTCGCCCTGCTGTGGATCTTCGTCTTCTCCGTAGTCTTCACGCTGCGCCGCGACGTCTACGGAACCCAGGTGCGCGATCGCCGCGCACTCGTCAAGGGGCGGCGCGCGAAGGCTTCGAAGGCCGCGCAGCAGCTGCAGAAACAAGCGTCGTCAGGCCGCGAACCTCAACAGGCGCCCGCGAGGCAAGCCCCGGCAACCGTCTCCGCACTCACCGTGACCGCGGGGCCGTTGACCGGCACGTCGCTTCCGCTTGGAACCTCTCAGATCATCGTCGGACGCTCACCCGATTCCGCCCTCGTGCTTGACGATTCCTACTCATCCTCCAGGCACGCCCGCTTCTACCAAGAAGGCGGCCAATGGTGGGTGGAAGACCTCGATTCGACCAACGGCACATACATCGGAGGAAACCGCATAACCACGCCTACGCCTGTGGGGCCGGGGGTTCCCGTCGTCATCGGGCGCACCACCATGGAGTTGCGTTAATGGGCATTCAACTTCGATTCGCCGCGTTCTCCGACGTCGGCCTGGTTCGATCCAACAATCAGGACGCCGGATACGCCTCGCCCAATCTGCTCGTCTTGGCCGACGGGATGGGCGGAGCCGCCGCCGGGGACGTCGCCTCTTCCGTCGCCGTGGGGCATCTTGCCTCGCTCGACGACGACGTCTACGGCGCAGACGACCTCATTCCGCTTCTGCGCACGGCCGTCAACGAGGCGCACACGGACCTCGTCGACCGCGCCAAAGCCGACCCCGAGCTCAGCGGGATGGGTACGACATGCATTGCGCTCTTGCGTTCCAGCAACAAGCTCGGAATGGTCCACATCGGGGATTCTCGGGCTTACCTCCTGCGCGACGGCGTTCTCACCCAGGTCACGCATGACCACACCCTCGTCCAGTTCCTCGTCGACCACGGCCAGATCACACCCGAAGAGGCGGAGAACCACCCGAAGCGCAATGTCATCATGCGAGCGCTCGGCGACACCCCCGGCGACGTCGAGATCGACGAGTCAATTCGAGAAGCCGTTCCGGGCGACCGCTGGCTGCTTTGCTCGGACGGACTGTTCGGCGTGGTTGCCCACGACACGATTGAGTCGACTCTGGCGGGCATGGACATCGTCCACGCCGGCGAGCGCCTCATTGAGCTGGCCTTGGCGGGCGGAGCCCCGGACAACGTCACCGTGGTGCTTGCAGAAGTCGTCGACGACAAGAGCACCCACGAGGTGCCCCGCAGCCAATATCCCATCGTCGTGGGCTCGGCCGCGGTCGACTACCGCAAGCCGACCCGCGGCGGCACATCGGCAGCCGCCAAGGCCGCCGCCTTGACCTCGAAGAGGGCCGTCAAAAACGCGGCGGAAAGCGAATCGGAGGCCGTGCCCGAAGAGCCGCCTCGTTCCCGCGCCGCCGCGAGGCTCGCCGTCGTCTTCGCCGTTCTGGCCATCGTGTTCGGAGGCCTGTTTGCGGCCTATCGCTGGACCCAGGGGCAGTACTACGTCGCGGTCGACGGCGGCAAGGTGACGATCTACCGGGGGATACCCGAATCCATCGGCCCGATCTCGTTCTCCTCGGTCTACGAGCGGACGAACATCCCCGTCTCGCAGCTTCCGTCGGTGGCCCGCGAGCGGCTGTCGTCGCCGATCACTCGCAGCTCGCTGGGCGAGGCCCGTGCCGTGGTTTCCAATCTCAGGGCCCAGCGCAGCACCCCGAGCCCGTCTCCCTCGCCAAGTCCTTCCACGACTTCGCCCACGCCCACCGCGCCCGGGCAGGAACAACCCGGGCAACCCGGCCAGCCGGTTCAACCGGGTCAGTCGAACCAGCCCGCGCAACCCGGCCAGCCCAGCCAAACTTCCAATCCGACGCCGGGGGCCAATCCATGAGTGTCGTCACCCAAACCTCCCCGCGAAGCGGACGCCTTCCCGAGGCGGTCCTCTTGGGCTTGGCCCTCTTCTCAGGGCTTTCCGCGTACTGCCTCGTCCATTTGGGCGTCGGAGAGTCGGGCCTCCCGCCCTCCTTCCCCCAGATCTTCCTCGTCACCGTTCTGACCACCGCAGGCGCGCACATCGCCGTCCGGCGCTTTGCGCCCTACGCGGATCCGGTTTTCTTCCCTGCCGCCCTCGCCCTCAACGGGCTGGGGCTCGCCATGATCTACCGGGTCGACATCGCCGAGGAGACCGACCACGCTTCGAATCAGCTCCTGCTGTCCTTCGTCGCCATAGCGCTCATGGTGGGCACGGTCATCGTTTTGCGCAACCATCGCACCTTGCGCCGCTTCACGTGGACCAGCCTCATTGCGGGCATCGTCCTCCTGTTGCTGCCGATGGTTCCCGGGCTCGGACGGACGATCAACGGCGCGCGCATCTGGATCAACATCGGAATGTCCTTCCAGCCGGCGGAGCTGGCCAAGATCTGCTTTGCCGTGTTTTTCGCGGGATACCTCGTCACCGAACGGGACAACCTTTCGTTGGCGGGTCCGAAGTTCTTGGGCATTCGTTGGCCGAAAGCCCGCCATTTCATTCCGATACTCGCAGCCTGGGCGGCGTGCATGGCCGTCCTCGTGATGGAAAAGGACTTCGGAACCGCGATCCTTTTCTTCGGCTTGTTCGTTGGCATGCTGTATGTGGCGACCGAGCGGGTTTCCTGGATAGCCATCGGCGGCCTTCTCGCCGCCCTCGGCGTCGCCGTCATCGTCAGCCAGGTCTCCCACGTTCAGGCCCGTTTCACCGTGTGGCTGCACGCCTTGGACCCGGACGTCTACGACTCCGCCCACGGATCCTTCCAGCTGGTGCAGGGGCTCTTCGGCATGGCTTCGGGCGGATTGTTCGGCACCGGTCTGGGCCAGGGCTACCCCAACAAGGTTTATGCGGCCAGCTCCGACTTCATCATCGCCTCCTTCGCGGAGGAAATCGGTTTGATCGGGCTTTTGGCGCTTCTTTGCATCTACCTCATCATCGTCGTCCGCGGCCTGCGCACGGCGGTCGTCCTCCGCGACGGCTTTGGCAAGCTCCTGGTGACGGGAATCGCCTTCACCGTGGCCATCCAGTGCTTCGTCGTCGTGGGAGGCGTCACTCGCCTCATCCCGCTCACGGGACTCGCGATGCCTTTCCTTGCACACGGAGGCTCGGCCCTTATGACGAATTGGATCATCATCGGCCTGCTTTTGCGCATATCCGACTCGGCCAGGCGCCCGGCCACCGCCGACCCGCTGCCTTCGGACGATTTCCTCAAGACCATACCCGAACTGGAGAAAGACAGCTCCTCGAACAAGAACGACGCCCTTGAGACGCAGGTGGTGAAACTGTGAATCGCCCAATCCGCAGAATGGCCTCCCTTGTCTTCGCCATGTTCTTGGCGCTCATGACTATGGCCACTTACGTGCAGTACGTCCAGGCACCGAAGCTAAATTCGGATGCGCGCAACGCTCGGACCCTCTACCGAGAATACGGAACCGAACGCGGCCCGATCATCGTCGACGGCGAATCCATCGTGGTCTCGACTGCCGTCGACGACCCGTACAAGTATCAACGCGAGTACAAGGCGGGAAGCTCCTACGCGCATATCACGGGCTACTTTTCAACCGCCCACAATTCGATGACGGGAATCGAGCGGGCAGAAAACGGAGTGCTCGGCGGGTCCGACTCCGCACTGACCACCCAGCGAATCCAGGAGATGATATCGGGCTCGCACCGCAAGGGCGGCGCAGTTTCCCTCACACTCAACCCCGCGGCGCAAAAGGCCGCCACCGAGGCCCTTGGAAACCAGCGCGGCGCCGTCGTCGCCATCAATCCCAAGACCGGCGCGATCCTCGCCCAGGTTTCCACGCCCTCCTACGATCCCAACCAGCTGGCGACCCACGACTCAAAGGCCGCAAGGGCCGCTTACAGCCAGCTGAGCACGGACAAAACCCGCCCGCTCGTCAACCGCGCCCTCGGAGGCGACCAGTACGCCCCCGGCTCGACGTTCAAGATGCTCACGGCCACCGCGATGCTCGAGAACTCGGACCTCACGCCCGACTCGATCGTCGACGCGCCCGACACCTGGACCCCTCCCGGGACGACCCACAAGATCGACAACCCCGGCGAGCTCTCCTGCGGGGACGGATCCGGGCGCGTCTCCCTGCGCCAGGCCTTCATCCAGTCGTGCAACACTCCTTTCGCGATGGGAGGCGTCAACGTAGGCGGGGAGAAGATGCTGGCACAAGCCAAGAAGTTCGGCTTTGGGACGACGTTTGAGACGCCGCAGACAGTCAGCTCCTCGCGGTTCCCGGAGCCCTCCAGCAAATCTGCGCTGGCAATGGACAGCATCGGCCAGCAAGACATCCGGGTCACCCCGATGCAGATGGCCCTCATCGGCGCCGCGATCGCCAACGACGGCGTCGTCATGGAACCGCACATCGTCAAGCAGACCCTCACATCGGACCTCGACGTCATCTCGACCACCAAGCCGAAGGAATTCGGGCGTGCAATGTCGAAGACGACGGCGAAGCACATACAGGAGATGATGGTCGCCGACGTCGAATCGGGAACGGGCCACAGAGCCGCGATCTCGGGCGTGAAGGTCGCCGGGAAGACCGGCACTGCGGAGATCAACGCCTCGACGCCGCCGCACGTGTGGTTCGTGAGCTTCGCACCCGCCGACGATCCGAAGATCGCCGTCGCCGTGGTGGTCGAGAACTCGGGCAACGCCGGATGGAACGGCGACGGCGGCTCGGTGGCCGCGCCCATCGCAAAGAAAGTCATACAAGCGTACTTGGGGTCCTCATGATGACGGCGTCCCCAATCCACAATCACTGCGAGAGAAAGGTGACGGCGTGACTGACATCCCCCGCATCTTGGGCAGCCGCTATGAGATCGGCGATCTCATCGGACGCGGAGGCATGGCCCAGGTCCACCTGGGCTACGACACCCGGTTGTCACGAACGGTTGCCATCAAAATCCTGCGCACGGACCTGGCCGCGGACCCCCTGTTCCTTGCGCGCTTCAGGCGCGAGGCCCAATCCGCCGCCGCGCTCAACCATCCGTCGATCGTGGCCGTCTACGACACCGGCGAATCCCCGGTCACAACTGCCACCGGGCACGAGATCTCGCTGCCCTACATCGTCATGGAATACGTCAAGGGACGCACCGTCGCCTCCCTTTTGACGACCGGGGAGCCCGTTCCGATCGCAGAGGCGGTGCAAGTGGTCACGGGCGTCCTTTCGGCACTCGAGTACTCGCACCACGAAGGCATCATTCACAGGGACATCAAGCCCGGCAACGTGATGCTCACGCCGGACGGCAAGGTCAAGGTCATGGATTTCGGCATCGCGCGAGCCATCGCCGACTCCGCGGCCACGATGACCCAGACGAACTCGGTTGTGGGAACCGCGCAGTACCTGTCGCCCGAACAGGCTCGCGGCGAGGTCGTCGACGCCCGGTCCGACCTCTATTCGACCGGCTGCCTTCTCTACGAGCTTCTGACCGGGAAGCCCCCCTTCACCGGCGACTCAGCGGTGGCGGTCGCTTACCAGCACGTCTCTGAAGCGCCCAAGCCGGCGTCGGAGATGTTCCCCGACATCCCGGATACTATCGACCGGGTCGTCATGAAGTCCCTGGCCAAGAATCGCGATGAGCGCTACCAGAGCGCCGCAGAGTTCAGGAGCGACCTTCTCTCGGCTGCCCGCGGCGAAGGGGTCAACGCTCCCGCGGTCACGGCGGCCATGAAGACCGTGCCAATGCCGGTGAACCCGCCGACACCCGCCACTCAGGCGACGACGGCGCTTCCGCGGACCGCGACGTCGGCCCCCGTCATCTCCCCGACGCAAACGGGCGTTCAACCGACCGTCGGCTCCGGCGGGACGAACAACAGCAGGCGAAACCGTCAGATGATGTGGATCGCCGGGGTCCTTCTCGCCATGGCCGCCATCATCGGACTCTACGCGCTGTTCTCGGGCGACAGCCCCGACCCGAAGCCGACGAACAGCGCGTCCGCCGACAGCACCGACAAGGTCACCGTTCCCAAGCTCACCGGCATGACCGAAAAGCAGGTCAGGAAGGCGCTCGAGGACGAAGGGCTCGTCTTCGTCAAGGGCAGCGACCAAGCCTCGGACACGGTCAAAGCCGGCCAGTTCGTCACCTCGTCGCCTTCCCCCGGATCGACGGTGAGCAAGGGGCAGAAGGTCACCGTCCACTTCTCCTCCGGCAACTCCGAAATCACCGTCCCCGACGTGACCGGAGTGAGCCTCGACCAGGCGAAGAGGAAGCTTGACAAAGCCGGTCTGAAGGTGGGTAGAGTCACCAATTCGAGCGGCAACTCGGCCACGAGCGGCACCGTCGTTTCGACGTCGCCCGAGGCGGGCGAGTCCGTCGAAGAGGGGTCGGCTGTGGACATCAAGGTCTCCGGCGGCAGCGACTCCGACGTTCCCAACGTCTCGAATCTTTCGGCCGAGGATGCGCAGAAGAAGCTCGAGAACGCAGGATACAAGGTCAACGTGACCTACGTTCCGGTCTACTCAGAAGCCGAAGACGGGAAGGTCATCGGCAAAAAGGTCGACGGCGCAGGCAACGTCACCCTTCAAGTCGGGAAGTACACGACGAATATCCAACAGCCGACGGAGAGTCCCACTCGCAACAACCCGACGACACCTGTGCCGACGGAGAGTCCCACTCACAACAACCCGACGACGGCGCCCCCAACTGAGGTGCCGACGCCCGCGCCTACACCAACGGGTTAAAGGACGCCCGCGCCGCTTGCCGTCGGGAGGCGCGGGGGCCAGAGAGGCGAGCTGCGAAAGCGACTCGCGCCAGGGCTGGATGCAAGGCGGGCCGGCTCACGCGGGTCGGGCCGAAATGCGGGTCCGGTCGGAACACACGGGCTGTGAATGAAGGCGGGGCCGAACCAGTTTGGTTCGGCCCCGCCTTCATTGCTCAAGCGCGCGCCGTCGTCGCATCGATTTCGGCGCCGAGAAGCTTTCGCTAGAAAACTAGGAGGGCTTCCGCGGGCCAGTTCAATGGCTCTAGGAGGCCTGCTCGTCGAACCGTATAAGAGGCGCCTTTCCGCGCGCCGCTTCGAGGGCCTCAGGCTGGCCGCACACCGCCAGCCAGTTGGCGAGCATCCGATGCCCGCCCTGGGTCAGCACCGATTCGGGGTGGAACTGCACGCCCCACAGGGGAAGTTCGGCGTGCTCGACGCCCATGACGATCCCGTCGTCGGTGCGGGCGGTGATGACAAGCTCCCTGACCGTGTCCGGCTCGGCCGCCAGCGAATGGTACCTTCCGACCGTAAGCGGCGAGGGAAGCCCCTCGAAGAGCCCTCTGCCGTTGTGGCGGATGACGGACGTCTTCCCGTGCACCAGAGTCGGCGCGTGCGAGACGACCCCGCCGAAGACTTCGGCCAGCGCCTGATGCCCGAGGCACACGCCCAGCATGGGGGTCTTGGTCTGGGCGCATTGTTCGATGGCGGCGACGGTCGCCCCGGCCTTGGCCGGGGTTCCCGGGCCGGGCGAGGCAAGCACGCCGTCGTAGGAGGAGACGGAAGCCAGATCCACGACGTCGTTGCGGACCACCGTGGCGCTCGCGCCCAGCAGACGCAGATAGTCGACGAGCGTGTAGACGAAGCTGTCGTAGTTGTCGATGACCAGAAGCTTCGCCATCAGCCCACCGTGTTGTCGAAGGCGGGGAAGGTGTCGGCGACCCAGGGATAGACCCAGGTGAACAGAACCGCGACCGCCGCGAACAGGAGGGCGAGAGCCTCAAAGAACCGCAGCCATGCGGGCCCGGGCAAGTGGCGCCAGATCCATGAATACACGTCGGTTTCCTCTCTACTTCATTTCCGCGGGTATTCCGTCGCTTCGCGCGACCCAATGGTCGTACTTCGCGTGGATGATCCATCGCTTGTCGGAGACGAAAGGCGGATGGCAGGTGGTGATGGTCATGAGTCGTTCAGTGGGCTTTGTCTCAGGTTGTTTTGGAACGGGTGCCACGACGTCGACGTCGCTGGGCGGAACCACGTACGAAGAGTTGACGTAGTAGACGAAGTAGGCGTCTTTCGTGCCCACGATGATGGGGTCGCCGGCCTTGAGCTTGTCGACGTTGCGCATCGGCGCGCCGTAAGTCTGACGGTGGGCGGCCAACGAATAGTTGCCGACCTCTCCCACGTAGGCGGTGTCCTTGTAGTGGCCGAAGGCGCCCTTGTCGAGGACCTTGCTGAGCGACGTCCCGTACTCTATGGAGTGCTCGTAGTCTTTGCCGAACTTGGGGATGTACATGATCCCTTCGACGTCGCCGATTCCGGTGACGTGGTCGACCGCCGGCGGCGGATCGGTGCGGGCCCTGCCGATCTTCGTCTCGTTCTGGCTGCCCCATTGGTCCTTGACGCGCGCGATTCTCTCTTCCTGTTCCTGGCCGGCGATGATGTCGGTCCACCAGACCTGCCAGACGATGAACAGGCCGATAACCACACCTGCGGTGATGAGCAGCTCGCCGATGAAACCGAGAAGCATCTGGAAGACGCTGGGGCGACGTCGAGCCTTAGGCGCGGCAACCGCTGCGGCTTCGGCCCTTTCCCCAGAATCCCGCTCCCATCCGGGGAGCCAGTCGAGCCCGTCTGAGGATGCCGGAGCGCCCGACGGAGATGGGGCGGCCGGCCGCTGCTCGACGCCGTCGGCGTCGGGTTGCGTGAACGGCCCGTCCGCTCCCAATGTGTGACGTCCCACGATCAACGTCCTTTCTTCCGCTGTAGGTTGCCGCACGCTCGTGAAGCGGCGGCTTGCGCCCGCAACTTTATAGATTACGGGGATGCGGCCCTCTCTTCCACGTCTGACGCCGCGAAACCACGCCAATGCGTGCCCCCGAGCCCCAAATGGGTACAAGATCACGCCGCACGGCTCGTCCCAGACTTGCGCCAGAGCCGCGGCGCCCGCTGGGTGCGGAGTCTTGCAGGCCCGCCGTTCCGAGAGTGTCCGCTTTTCCGATTTCCGAGCTCGTCTACAGCGATTTCGCAGCCGCGAATGTGTACAGTTTTCGATGGGCAGATGCGCTCACTCCTGCCTTTTGACTACTCTTGGCTGAGTACGCGTACCCGGAAGGATGACCATGGCTGATTCTGACAAGCTCGATTCCGACGAGCTGGGCGAGGTCGACGATCTCGACACGGCGAAACAGGCTGAGACGGCGGAAGGCGCCGACGTCGTGAGCCACGCCGCCGAAGGCGGAACGGATGCCGCTGAGGCAGACCTCGCCGAAGTAGACGGTGCTTCCGCGAAGCGCACCGAGGAGGACGTCAAGGACGTCGCGGCGAAGGGCTCCGGCGAGGACGGGGAGCCCGAGGAGGCCCCGGCAAAGGGCAAAAGGGGCAAGAAGCGCGCATCGAAGAAGGACGCCGCAAAAGGCTCGTCCAAAAAGGACGGTTCCTCTGAGAAGGAAACGACGGAGAAGGGCTCGAAGGCGCGCCGCAAGCAGAAGGAGTCTTCCGCCGAATCCTCGAAGAAGGGCTCGAAGAAGAGCTCTGGAAACCCCGAAAAGGGAACGAAACGCTCCACAGAGAAGAAGGCCGCGGAAAAGAAGGCCTCGTCGAAGGAGCGCAAGCCGGCCAGGGTCAAGGGGCTTCAATCGCCGAAGTGGTGGGCGCCCCTGCTCGTCACCCTCATGATCGTCGGCCTTGTCATCGTTGTCACCGCCTACATCTTCGGCGGCAACTTCCCGATCAAGGGTCTGGGCAACGGCAACCTGTTCATCGGCTTCGGCTTCATGCTCACGGGGTTCCTCATGACGATGGGGTGGAAGTGACGCCCGCCGGGTCGGCGCCCTTCCGGCCCGGCGTGAACGGTCGCTGCTGCCTCGCATAGTCGAGAGCTTGGCCTGAAAGAAGCGCCACTGCCGACGAAGCCGAGGAAGGCGCGTTCAGGAATAGCCCCATACGGCGACGACGACGACCAGCGTTTCGCTGAGCGCCGCGAAGGCGACGACGTCGACGATCCGCCTCTTTTCCGGCGAAAGGACGCGCGCCCGCGAAAAGGCATACATGGCCACCACCCCCGCGACGAATCCGCCCGCGTGGGACTGCCACGAGATCCCCGAGTCGGGGCTCAGGGAGATGACGGCATTGAGCGCGATGAAGACCAGGAAACCCGTCAGGTCCGCCCCGGACACCCGGGCGACGACGAGCTGGGCGCCCAGCAGCCCGAAGACCGCGCCCGACGCGCCGACCGTGGCGGTGAACCACGAGTTGCCCAGAGGGTCGGCCGTGAGGATGACCGCGGCATTCCCGGCGACGGCAGAGAGAAGGTAGATCCCCAGGTACCTGGCGTGCCCGATGACGGGTTCCAGAACGGATCCGAACACCCACAGCACGTACATGTTGAGCAGCAGGTGCCAGAAGTTGGCATGTACGAACGCCGAAGCAAGAAAACGATAGGGTTCCTGCTCCGAGAGCTTCGGCATGAACACGAGATAGGAGCCGATCGATCCCTCAACCCGGGTGACGAGGTCGACTCCTACGCAAGCCGCGATGAGCACCATTGTCACGGCCGCTCTGGGCCAATGCTCGCTGAAGACGGTCAGCCGTCTGCGAGCGCCGCCCGCGGAGCCTCCGCCCGAATCGCGCGTTTCGCCGACGCCGGGAACATCCACGGAATTCCGCGGCTCTTCAGAGCTCGGCAGATCGCCTGACGGCGAAAACCCAGGGTCGTCTCGTTCGGAGGCAAATGCACTCATCGCGGCCTGCGGAATGTCATTCAGCGACGTCGACGGATTCGATGACGACGTCCTCGGCGGGCTTGTCGCGCATGTCGGTGGACACTTTGGCGATCTCGTCGACGACGGCCTTCGACGCGTCGTCGACCACCTTGCCGAAAACCGTGTGCTTGCCGTAAAGCCAGGTCGTCGGGGCCACGGTGATGAAGAACTGCGATCCGTTGGTCCCCGGCCCGGCGTTCGCCATGGCGAGCACGTAAGGGTCGTTGAAGTTCAGCTCGGGGTGGATCTCGTCCTCGAACTGGTAGCCGGGGCCTCCGGTTCCGCGACCCAGAGGGTCGCCTCCCTGGATCATGAAGCCGTCGATCACGCGGTGGAAGATCGTGCCGTTATAGAGCGGCTCAGTGGTCTTCTCTCCCGTAGCGGGGTTGGTCCACTCGCGCTTGCCCGTCGCCAACTCGACGAAGTTCGCGACTGTTTTGGGCGCGTGGTTGGGATACAGCTCCACGACGATGTCGCCGTGATTGGTGTGAAGTGTTGCTTCCATGTGTACATCTTCCCACAGTGCCGCGGCGGGATGGGCGGCAGGTCGATTCACAGCAAACTAATGCGCTGCGGGCGAAAACGAATGGGCAGACACCGGGCGCAAAGCGCGTTCGGGCTGACATTTCGCGGCAAACCCGGCAAAATGGGAGAGTACAGTCATTTCCGGTCGACGCCGGACAACCGAAGGAGGTTCGCAGTGTTCTGCTGCCGTTCCAAGAAAAAGAAGGCTAAGAAGAAGGCCGCCCAGGCTCAGGACCTCATGGCCCAGGCCGGGGCCGTCGCGAGCCAGGCCGCCGAGAAGATCCGTCCGGTCGCCGCCCACTTGGCAACACAAGCCCAAGAGCTCGCCCATCAGGGCAAGGAGTGGGTCGCCCCCAAGGCCGCCCAAGCTGCCCAGCTCGCAGCTGAGGCGAAAGACAAGGCCGTCACCGACTACATCCCCAAGGCCAAGCGCGTCGCCCGAGCAGCCGTCGACGCCGCCCGCACGACCGAGGGCGATCTCAAGACCAAGGCCCAGGCCGTTCAGGCGTCCGCGACAGCAGCCCTCGCCGACCCCAAGCCCAAGAAGAAGCGCCGGTTCCTCAAGTTGACGGGGACTCTGGCCATCCTCGGCGGCGCAGCAGGCGCGGCCGTCCTCCTGTGGAAGCGAAGCCAGCCCGTCGAGGACCCCTGGGCCGAGTCGTACTGGGAGGACGTCGAGGTTCCCACCGAGGATTCCGACGAGGCCGAATCCGGCAAGCACAAGGCCTGAACACGGCGGACGCCCAGGGTTTGACGCAACGCCCAGGGTTTTGGGGCAGTTGAGGCAGCGCCCGAGGTTTGACGCAACGTTCAGCCCCGATGCACAAGCCCAGGGCCGCAAGCCGAGAACCCGATAAACCTTTCCGCCGCAGGCTTCCCGGCCTGCGCATCGAGAGTTGGACAAATGATGACGAACGACGCCGCAGCATACCAACTGTTTGAGACGCCTGAAGGAGTCCGCGGGCGATACGTGCGCGTGCCCCTCTCCGAGCTCGGGGAGGGGGACGCCCTCGTCCGGGTGACGCATTCCTCCGTCAATTACAAAGACGGACTGGCCGCGACGGGCCGGGCCCCCATCGCGCGATCGCTCCCGATGGTCGGGGGCTGCTGCGCCGTCGGCGTCGTCGTCGAACCCGGAGAATCCGGCCTCGCCGTCGGAGCTCCCGTCTCGATCGTGGGCGCCACCCTTTCCGAACGGCACAGCGGCGGATACTGCGAGTATCTGCGGGTTCCCTCCGCCTGGCTCACCCCTGTGCCGTCGCGGTTTTCGCTCCTTGAGGCGGCGGCCATCGGAACGGCCGGCGTCACGGCCGCAATGGCGGTGCTCAAGCTCGAGGACGCCGGCCTCGCCCCCGGCGCCGGGCCTGTTGCGGTGACCGGGGCCAGCGGCGGCGCCGGTTCGATTGCAACAGCCCTGCTGGCCGCCCGCGGCTACGAGGTCACGGCCTTCACCGGCCGGCGGGACGCCGAAGACTACCTTGTTTCGCTCGGCGCCGCGCGCGTCGAGCCGCGGCCGGACACGTCTGGCAAGCGGCCGCTCGAAAAGGGCCTGTGGGCGGGGGCCATCGACGCCGTCGGCGGCGACACCCTCGCCTGGCTCACGCGAACGGCGGCGCCGGGGGCGTCGATCGCGGCCTTCGGCAACGCCGGCGGAAACGCTTTGAATGCCACAGTGCTCCCCTTTATCCTCCGAGGGGTCAACCTGCTCGGGGTCACCGTCACCTTCCCCTCGGACGACGTGCGGAAACGCACGTGGCAGATTTTGACCGATTCCCTCAAGGCCGAAGCTCTGCGCGCGATCACCTCGGAGATCGCCTTCGACGAGCTCGAATCGTCGCTTTTCCAGATCGTCGAGGAAGGGGTCCGCGGCCGCGTCGTCGTTCGGATATCTGAGGAGGACGCGCCCCAATCGCCGTGACAGGCCTCAATCGCCGTGACGGACCCCAATCGCCGTCGTATGGCTGAGAGGCTGATTTCCTCGATTGAAAGGACTGGTTGTCGGAGGTTTCGCGCTGCGCTGCTCCTTCGGCGCACCGGGCCTCTCGCACCGCCTCAAGCTCGCGGCTGGCGTTCTCCCCACGCAATGGGATCCACGCGTCGGCCCGTAAAGAAAGGTGTGTCCTCGCGCACATAGAGGCGCGCCTCCGTGTAACGCTGCGCGTGGAGGACGCCTTCGAGGCGATCGAGGCTGTCCGCCTCGAAGCCCAGGATCCACTCGTAATCGCTCAACCCGAACGTCGCCAGTGTCGAACCCTTGACGTCCGGGTACTGGCTGAAGCCGTTGCGCCCGTGTTCGGCCATGATGCGCGAACGCTCCTCTGCCTTGAGAAGGTACCAATCGTAAGATCGGACGAACGGGTAGACCATCAGCCAATCGCGCGGCGCCACGCCGCTGAGGCATGCGGGCACGTGGCGACGGTTGAACTCCGCAGGAGTGTGAAGCCCCATACACGTCCAAACGGGCTCTAAACAGCGGCCGAGGGCACTGGCGCGCAACCTGTGATAGGCGTCTTGGAGTCGCTCGGGGTCGTCGTCGATCCACCACACCATCAAATCGGCGTCGGCGCGAAAGCCCGCCGTGTCATACCAACCGCGCGTTGTGACGGCCGCGCCATCGGCGCACTCCGCGCTCTCGGCTATGAGCAGGCGCCGCGCGTCGGCGTCGGCGGGCAAAGGATCGGCCAAACGGAATACCGCGTACAACGCGTAGTGGAAAGCGTTGTTGATTGCGTCGAGGTCGACGTTCTGCGCGTCACGAGGATCGGGCACGCGCTGCATATGCTCATCCATAAGGGTCTCCTTCGGGTTGGCGTGGGCGATTGGCGGTTTCTTCTGCTTCCCCCAGTCTATGCCTTTGTCGCAGCTTAGAAGCCTTCCGTGCCGCGGGCTGCCGGCGCACCGCTTGGGCGAGCCCAACGTGCTCGGCTTGGACGTCGCTTATAGGCTGCCTGCGCCCACGGCCCGCGCCTTGCGCCCTTCGGGACCTCACCGTTCGAGGCGGAGCCCGGCTCGTGCCGCATCGGATTCGCCTTGCTGACGAACGCCGGGCCGCCCCGAGCGGCAACACTGCTCCGGACAAACGGTGTGGAACGGTCCGGCGCCCGTCAAGGTGACGGGCTGGACGTCTTCGCCTCGCGCTTGGGCGGCTCGCTCCTCGAGCACGTCGACAAGGCTCGCGATGAAATCCCCGTCCGTGGAAACCGTCGCGGCCCGCTCGTAGGGCAAGCCAACCTTGGCCGCGGTTCCCCGCGCTTCGACGTCGAGGTCGTAGACCACTTCCATGTGGTCGTAGATGAAACCGATGGGTGCGACGACAACCCCGCTCACCGGGGGCCTGCCGGTCGGCCCCTTGCGCGCAGGCCGCCCGTGCGTCGGCCCCCCGTCTGCCTTCCGCTCCAATTCTCGCCTTTCGTCCCCCGCGCCCCCGTCTGCCAGCTCCTCGAGAAGATCGTTGACGTCCGGTTCGAGCCACCGCGACCATGCCGGCCCGGAACGCGAACAGAACGCCAAATCCCATTCGATCCGGCTCAGCCCCAAGCTGCCGCGCACGAGAGGAAGCAACGCCCGTATCAACGCCCGGTGTTGGGCGACGTAACTGATCTCCGTCGAGAGATCGGGAGCGATCGACGATCGTTCCGCCTCGGTGGGCGCCGAGCCTTCTTCCATTGCGACCGGTATCGAGTGCGTGACCAAGACGAGGCGAACGTTTTCCACATCAATCCCATCGTCCGCGAGCCTCCGATAGGCCGCAGCGATCGCTTTCGCCTGCGCGCCGACCATTCCCGGCGTGTTGTAAAAGGGACGGACTTTGTCGACGATCAACGAGGCGCCTTCGGCGTTGTCCGCACTTGACTCCGCGCCTAGCGCCGCGTGCCCGTAGCGCCCTTCGAAAGAGGCCAAAGCACTGTCAAGGTCCTCTCGATACTGGCGGCAACCGGAGTACGAAGCGTAAGCAGAGGTTGGCAGAACGAGGATGCGACGGGCCCCGGCGTCGGCCAGTTCCGCCAAACCTTCGTCGACGAACGGATGCCAGTTCCGATTTCCCCAACCGACGGGGATTTCGTGCCCGCGGCGGCGCAGCTCCCTGCGAAGGTCGGCAAGGAGCCTGCGGTTCCATGCGTTGATCGGCGAAACCCCCTTGAATCTCTCGTAGTGTCGGCCGACGGCGAGGAGCCTTTCCTCGGGAATTCCGCGTCCTCGCGTCGCATTGCGCAAGAAGGGAAGAACGTCTTCGGGCCCGTTCGGTCCGCCGTAGGACAGCAGCAGCACGGCGTCGTAGGGGGTCAAACCTCGCATTTGTCGCCTTTCACTCAAGGAATCGGGAAGGCCGGAAACGGAAGGGCAAACGTCTGCAGCCGTCTGCGCGCATCCGCGAATTCGCCGCTGAAAGGGCGCCTGGATTCACTGGAACGGTTCAAGCTCACACTCGATGCTACACACAGGCGCTTGCTCAGGCGAGGGAAAGGCGCGCACGCAAACGGTTCGAAATGCTGGAAAGCGACAACCAGAATGTCGCATTGCTTGCATAGTTGATAGCACTACTGCTACATTCTGAAGTATCATTACAGTAAGGAGGGCGAGATGAAAGCCGATGCAGTCGTCAACGTCGTCAATCTGACGAAGAAGTACGGGGACGTCACAGTTCTCGACGGTCTGAACTTGCGCGTCGAGCGGGGGAAGACGGTTGCCTTGCTCGGGCCCAACGGCGCCGGAAAAACAACGACCGTCGAGATCATCAGAGGCCTGGTTCCTCGAAATGCAGGCTCCGTCGAAGTCTTCGGCGAAAATCCGACCAATAACTCCAATCCGCTTTGGCAGGCCAGGATAGGCATGACGCTCCAAGCTCAACGAGACCACGCGAAATGGCGCGTCATGGAGTTCCTAAACTGGATACGCGCCTCATACGAAGGAATCCGCGACTGCCGCGACGTCTCGGAGCTGATCGACTCCTTCGACCTGGGCAAGCATGCGTACAAGACGATCTCGACCCTCTCCGGGGGGCTGCGCAGGCGCCTCGACCTCGCTGCCGCACTCGCCACCAGCCCGGATCTCCTCATTCTCGACGAACCCACGTCCGGGCTCGATCCGACGGCGAAAAGAGCGGTTCACGACATCGTCGCCGACGAAGTCGACGCCGGAATGGCACTGCTTCTGACGACCCACGACCTGTCGGAGGCCGACCGCCTCGCCGATGCGATTCTCATCCTCAACGAGGGACGAGTCGCTGCGGAGGGGTCGCCCGAGTCTTTGCGGCTCCGTGTCGAGACGCAGGCCGAAGTCATGTGGGCTTCGAATGGAAGCCGTTACGTGCACGCGACGCCGGAGCCAGAGCCATTTCTGCGAGAGCTGATGCAGGATCCGTCCGTGAGCGACCTCGAAGTTCGCAGGACGTCCCTCGAAGACGCCTACCTGGGCCTAGTCGAGGGGGCCCAGAACTCCGCCTTGACCAGAATGTCGGAACCGACGCCCGAACCGCCGACCACAAGAAACTCGCCGAAGGAGGGCGACCAATGATCCACTCAATGCGAACTGCAGCCCGAGCGGGCTGTCTGCAGGCCCGCGCCGAACTGCGCATAGCTTTTCTTACGCGGAATTCTATCGGTCTGCTATGCCTGGGCCCATTGTTCCTCCTGTTTTTGGCTCTCAACGAATGGAACGGTTTGGATTCAGAGCTGGTCCCAAACAGCGCTTTCGCCCTTGTGAGCGCGCTCGGATCGATCGGCCTGCTCGGCGCCGCTGAAATCATGGGCGAGATGTTCCGCGAACACAATGACGGCTCCTTTTTGCGCATGCGCATTTTGCCGCGCGGAACGGAATCGTGGATGTTCGGGAAGGTTCTGTCTTTTTCCGTCGTAAACGGGTTCATTCTAGTAGTCGTTATGTCTGTGGGACTGCTCCTTTTCCCCGATCTGCGGCCGGCTTCCCTCGCCGACTTCCTCGTCCTGGCGGCCAGCCTCGTTCTTTCCCTCGTCGTCCTCTTCCCCATCGGAGTGGCATTGGGATCGCTCGTGCACTCCACCCTGAGTCTTTTGGTCTGCTTGTGCCTCCTATGCATGCTCTTCTTCGGCGCAGGCACTGTGTCTCCCATCAGCGTCTTTCCGAAGCCCCTCCAGTGGGTCACGGCCTCGACTCCGATCTACTGGGGCGCACACGCCGCCCGCAGCGCCGTGCTCCCACCCGAACTCGGATCGGTGGAGATATCCGGATCGTTCCAACCCCTGATCGCCTTCGTGGTCCTAACCGCATGGGCCGTGGCCGGATACATCGCCGCACCCCGCATTCTCCGACGCAGCATACGTCGCGAGACAATGGGATCGGTCGCGGCAGCACGGGAGAAGATCGTTTCGAGGGGTTACGCGTGAGCAGGACGAAACAACAAAAGAACCCGGATCCAAGCGGGAAAGAGGGCGGTGCGCCCGGTAAGGACGACGCTGTGGGCGCCAACGACGGCGGCACGCGCAGCAAGGACAAGAGCGCACGCACCAAAGACGACGACGCGCGCAGCAGAGACGAACGCGTGCACAATCGCCTGGCGGTGCTGCGGGCAGCTCGCGGGGTAACGCGCCGCAAGCTCGCCGAGGAGCTCGGAATCCACTATCAGACGATGGGCTATCTCGAGCGCGGCGAGTACGCGCCCTCCCTGCATCTGGCCTTGAGGATCGCCCGATGGTTCGGCGTCCCGGTGGAATCGGTCTTCAGCCTCGACGAGTTCCCGCCGTTGATCTAAGAGAAGCCGACGTGCGAATACAACGCCCCTTTAACGAACGAGGGTGTTTAACTATCTGAACCGCAGTTTGGTTTGCCTAACAACCACACACGCAGGCAATCGGATCAAAAGCTCTGACAACCTTCAACCCCTTATCGACTTCCAGTTTTCGCATTCATACTTTAACGGACGACCATTGCCAAGAATCCAAACCTCGAACTAAGCTTCACGAAAGTTCTTAATGCTTAGGTCACATCTGGAGAAACTTCCGTCAGAGACAACAATCACATTCTGAACTATTTTATTTCGATAGTTATCAATTCATAGTACTGTTAGAGCAAATATGAATTCACCGTGAAGTTAAGAAAGGTGTTGTTTTGGCGGTCAAACCCAACCGCAACCACGGCAAGAATTTCAACCGAGCGGTTTATATTCTGCCCACCACCGTTTGGCGGACAGAAGCGGAGAAGAAAGGAAATAGAGTGAAAACGCATTCATTACGAACAGACAGCTTCTCGACGCAACAACCGAACTTGAAAAACAATAATCAACTAATGAAAATCATTAACTGGCTTACAAGCCAAACAACGCCGCAGCGGATTATCAATGAATGGTATGCCATGGGCGACGCTGCACGAATCGATGAGGATGGAACTGTCACTGTCCTTGGGAGATTCGAAGACATTGAAACGCTTGAGGGAGAGTCTGTCTACCCGGCTGAGGTAGAGTCCGAGTTTGTCGCTCTTGACGAAGTCTCTGAAGCCGCAGTCTTTGTAGCTGAGGTCAATGGAAGGCCGTCGCTTCTGGCGTTGTTAGTCCTAAACGATTCAAGGACGGAAAAGGCAGTCAATCTTACAGCGATTCATGAAATCATCACACGTCGATTGCGCAGCAAGCCAGCTCCGAACATTATTTACGTTGTTCCTGAGCTTCCTCACTTATCAGGTGGTGGAAAACTAGCCCGCAACTTCATTAAACGCAATTGGAAAGAACTCGTCACCTCCCTCTATCCAAACTTTAACCGGACAAAAGCTGGAACTGAAGCAATGCCGCATAAGAGACCTGCAGAAGCAGACAGCTATCGACTCACGAAAGGTGGTGACACTTATGCGTTCTAGTCTGGTAACATCACTTCATCGGCGATCCTGGATGAAGGGTGAAGTATGATGAGGTCGATCCCCCAACCTTCCATGGATTCGTTCGATCTCACGACGATTCTCAGTGCGCTTGCCGATCCAACTCGTCGAGAGTTGCTTCGTCTGACATACAGCCATACGGAGCCAGTTGAGTGTGCCGTGATTGCACGGAACATCGACGTAAGTCCGGCTACTGTGTCTCACCATTGGCGAATTCTGCGTGAAGCAGGACTTACACATACAACAGTTCAGGGGCGAGCACGTTTCATTAGCGTACGACGAGACGAAATGGAACAGAGGTTTCCAGGATTGCTTGCCGCTATTCTTCAAGAAAGCTCTTGAAGGTGAGCAAAGGCTAGCCTTGTAAACACAAGTCGGCTCCTGGATTAGACGCTCTGTTCTGACCATTCGTCATTGATAACCAACCAGAAGTTATCAGCGGATAGATAATCCGTATTTCCTTTATAGCCGATACCTACATCATGGTAGTTCTAATAACAGGTGTAGGTTTGGCGCGAAAGAGGCGATTTATAAATGAAAAATAATTATAAGAATTTACACACAACTTCTAATGCAAGAAGATCATCAAATTCAAAGGAATCTCGTATTAATCACAATGAAGTGCGTCCGTGGGCCGCCCTATGGGCCGTATCCGCGGGGTTCTTCATGATCATGCTTGACACGACGATAGTCGCGATTGCGCAGCCTCAACTACAAGCAAATCTACACACGTCACTTAGCTTAGTGATTTGGGCAAGTACAGCGTACATGGTGGCTTATGCAGTTCCCATGCTCTTCACAGGACGGCTAGGCGACCAGTATGGGCCCCGAATCATATACGTCAGCGGCCTTATCGTGTTCACCGTCGCTTCAGCATGGTGTGGGTTCTCCACTAGTATCAGTATGCTAATCGCAGCGCGTATCGTGCAAGGCCTCGGTGCGGCGTTGATGGGCCCTCAAACCCTGGCGGTCGTCAACAGGCTCTTTACAGGCAAGTCTCGAGGATACGCCATGTCGGCGTGGTCAGCCGTCCAAGGCTCGGCTACGTTGCTTGGTCCTATCCTCGGCGGCTTCTTCGTCTCTTTCTTGAATTGGCGTTGGATCTTCTTCGTCAATATCCCTATAGGTCTGATCGCCGTTTTCTGTGCCCTGCGCTTCATTCCACATTTCGCCGGCCATTCGCATCGTTTCGACCTTCCTGGCATTGTCCTTTCGTTTACGGGGCTGACTGCCCTCATTCTCACGATTCAAGAAGGAACCAGTCTGAAGGCTCCCGCTTTTTGGGCGCTTCTGGTTGGCGCATTCGCTCTGCTTACATGCTTCGTTCTTTCCCAACTCAGGCAGAACGAAGTTCTAATTCCTTTGCGTTTATTTAGGAACCGAGACTTCAGTCTGTCGATTGCTGCGCTCGTCTTGTCATCTTTAGCAGTCAATGCTCAGTTGATTCCCGTTATGTACTATCTACAGCGCGTTATGGGAATGTCGGCCTTGCTTGCAGCTCTTACTGCAATTTCAATGCCAGTTGCAACTGTTGTGCTGGCGCGATTCGTCGGAAAAACGATTGCAAGGCTCCATCCCGCCGCAATTCTCACCCCCGCTTTTCTTCTCGCAACCACAGGTTCGTTGATCTTGCAATACGCCATGAACCCTGGTCGGAGCACTCTTCTTGTAACTGCAGGATACGCTGTTTTTGGCGTCGGCATTGCCTTCGTCTGGCCTCCGCTTGCGACTTATTCTTTGCGACGTGTTGCTCCGACGGACCATGGCGCAGCGTCCGGCATCTTCAACACCATGAGAATCGTCGGCGGGGTGATAGGCATGGCTGCAATGGGAGCCATCATCGAAATGCAGCTAGCGTCACTTGGTTCAGGAGGAGGACAAGCTAAAGCTTCAGCAGTGCTTTCCCCCGGTCCTTATCGAACTGCATATTCACGGGTTCTTGAGACATCCACTTGGCTCCCAGTCGTGTCCTTTGCCATTGGAGCCGTGATTTCACTTGGTTTCGCGTTCGGCAAGACGATCGGACCAAACGAAGAAAAGTGAGATCCAAGCACAAGTGACAACCAGAATGCCGCTCGTTCCGTCTTGTAGCCGTTTTCCAGGTTTCACGTGCAACACTGATACTCATGACGACCATCGCCGCTTCCTGGCTAGACTGGGCCGAGCCTCGCTTGTTTACAGACGACCGAAATATCGCCGTTTTGCTCATCGGGGCCTGCATCTTTGCGCTCACGCTCGCTGTCCCGGCCGTCAAGCGCGGAGGACGCACGCTGGTAACCGTGGTCCATGAGGCTGGGCACGCCGTCGTCGGCATCGCCTGCGGACGGCGCTTCCAGGGCTTCGTCGTCCAACGCGACATGTCCGGGCACGCCGTCACAAAGGGCAAACCGACGGGCCCCGGCCGCATTCTCACGACGTGGGCGGGTTATCCGGCCCCGGCGCTCCTTGGCGCTTTCCTCGTCGTCGGCGCCTTGAACGGGTGGTCCAAGGCAATCGTCATCGTCACGATCGTGGCGCTCATCGGCCTGCTTGTCATGTCGCGATCCGTCCGAACGGTGCTGGTCATCCTCGGATCGGCGCTCGTCTTCGCCGCGCTGTGGCAGCTCGGAGACCGCATCCAGGTCGGCGCGCTGGCCCAAGCGGGAGTTGTGGCGGGCATCGGTCTCATACTCCTCATCGGCGCTTGGACGTCGCTGCAGGACGTCGCCCGCACGCGCGACCGCGAGCAGGACCACTTCACGCTGGCCGCGCTCACGCGCATGCCGTCTTGGATGTGGATCCTCACATGGCTCCTAGTCGACCTCGCCGCCAGCGCGTGGGCGGTCCGCGTGGCGTTCGACGCCGTCGCATGATTCCAACGCCGCAGAGTCCCAATGCCGCCCCAGGGCCCTAGCGCCGTAGAAGCGGCCCGCACTCGAGGCCTGCAACTTGAGGTCGGCGCTTGAGAGCGTCGACGCTCGAACCGGCACTTGCGTCGGCGCAGAGATTGACGCCGTCCCTTTCCACAATGAAAAGCCGACGTCGCGGGCAGGCCGTTTCCACAATGAAAAGCCGACGTCGCGGGCAGGCCGTTTCCACAACGCAACATTGAAGACAGCCTCTCGACTCTGGGTCCGCCGTCGACACGCGTCCGCTTCGCAGAGTATCCTCACAGTTGTTGTAAACCACTGATACTCCAGGGAAGTCTATGAAAGTGAAACCGCGTGGATCGTATGGGATCGACGCCGCCTACGTGCCGATCCTGTGGTTCATACCCGGAGTCATGTTCGCGTCCGCGACACTCGGGGCGCTTGGCGGCAGCGCGTGGCAGCCAATCGTCTACGGATTGCTGACGATCCAGTTCCTTGGGGGGACGGCAATCTACCTGCACACCACGCTTCGTGGGAAGTTCGCCGTTTGGCGCAGGATCCTGAGCGAGACCGACGACGCCGACGTCGAACGAATCCTCGACTTGGGCTGCGGACGCGGAGCAGTGATCGTCATGGCGGCTCAGCGCTTCCCCGAGGCGAAGCTGACCGGCATAGACCTGTGGCGCAAATCCGACCAGTCCGGCAACGGAGAAGAGGCGGCCACCGCCAACGCGAAAGCCAACGGAGTCGATTCGCGCATCGATTTCGTCACGGGCGACATGACCAAGCTTCCCTTCGAAGACGGCTCCTTCGACCTCATCACCGCGAGCATGTCCATTCACAACATACCGAAAGCCGAAAGGCGCGCCCGAGCGATCCGAGAAGCGGTTCGCGTGCTCAAACCGGGCGGAAGGATCGTCATCGCCGATCTTAAAGCAATGGATGAGTATGCCGACGAGCTGTCGAAGCTCGGCCTGAAAATCGAGGGGCCCAAGAGCCTCGGGTGGCAGGCCTGGTGGAGCGGACCCTGGGTGTCCAGCAAGATGCTGCGAGCCGCGGCCGAGTAGCCGCGAACGCATCCGCTGACGCTTGCCAGTCCTCTGGCTACCCTTAGGCGGCTCGCCTGCCTTCTGGCGCTCTGCCGCCCTTGACAGTCCGCCTTCCTTCTGGCGCTCTGCCGCCCTTGACAGTCCGCCTGCCTTCTGGCGCCTCGCCTACTTTCGACCGCTTGCCCGCCTTTTGCCGCTTGTCTGCTCTTTGACGACTTGGGGCCGGGGCGACTCGTCGCCCCGGCCCCAAGTCGCCTGCGCGCGTTGCGTCAGTTATCCGGCGCCGACGCGCTCGCCATTGTCACCCATGCAGTGCAAGGGTGTCAGGCTCCTCGTCAGCGAACACCCCGGAAAGGTATCGGGGAGCACGCGCCACCTGCGACAAGTATCCTCCCGCGCCCTTCTGATCGAGGATTTGGAAGGTTCCGTCGGAGACCAAGCCGATGGTGTCGGTCTTCTGACCCGAGATCCAGCGTCCGGCCAACGCGACCTCCTTGCCGTCGCCTGCGGTGAACTCGCTCGTCGCCTTGCCGCCCGCCAGCCGATCGGTGAAGTAGAAGACGGATCCACGCCTGACGGCTAGAGTGTCTTTGCCGTCCCCGTTCCAGTCGCCGACGACCGGGGTGTCGCCGTCGCGCCCAAACATGAACGTCGCTTCGGCGCTGCCGCCTTCGAGCCCTGTGTTGAGGTAGAAGGTGTGCCCGCGGCGCACCGAGATCGTCTGGCTTCCGTCGCCGTCCCAGTCGCCCACCAAAGGCGTATCGCCTGCACGGCCGTAGGAGAAGACGACGTCGGCCTTCCCTCCCCGAATCGAATTGACCAAATAGTAGGTGTTTCCGCGCTTGACTCCCGGGGTGGCGATTCCGTCGCCGTCCCAGTCGCCCACCAAAGGCGTGTCGCCTGCGCGGCCGAAGAGCACTTCCTTGCCGCCGATGACGAACGCATTCTCGGCCGACGGCGCACCGGGCTGGGCGGTCGGCGACGCCGTGGCAGTCGGGCTGGATGTAGAAGTCGGGCTTGCCGTGGGCGAAGCGGTCGGAGAGGCCGTCGGCCCGTCAGAAGCGCTCGGCGACGACGTTGCGCTCGGCGACGCCGTGGGCGAAACGGTGGGGCTGATCGACGGAGAAGAGCTCGGCGAGGCCGTCGGCGTCGGGCTCGGCCCCGGGTCGTTGCCCGCAGTGACGTCCTTCTGAACTGTCAACTCCGTGTGGTCGCGGACCTCGACCTTGACCTTCTGACCCGAGGCGGGGACGTCATACGTCAAAGTCGCCTGGTAGCCGTCGCCCACGGATTTCGCTTCAACCCAGTCCGAGGCCTTCGTCGAACCGGAACCGACGGTGAGGATGCGCGCCTGGTGGGAACCCTCGGCCACGCCGCCGCGGACATTGACCGTAACGGTGACCTTCCCCTGAGAGGTTCGGGACTGTGTGGTCACGCTCATCGGCGCGTACCGTTTGAGCTGCTTGTTCGGATCCATGCCTGCGTTCGACATCTTCTCCCGAACCAGCTTCCACGCAGACGAACCGGGTTCGGCAGCCACGTAGAACACCGCCGAAGCCCTCCGCGCCTCGTTGCCCGACGTGTCGCCGCCTAGCTCAAAGTCCTTCAAGCTCCTCGGCAGGACGAGGACCTTCGGCAAGCGGCCGTCCGTGTAGCGAATGTCCGTCATCCCCTCGCCAAAGTATGCCGACACGGTTTCATTCGAGTTCCCATAGGTCTGATCGTACTTTCCGTTCTTGCCTCCGCGCACGATGATCCGCTCGGGAGTCCTTCCGGTGAAGGCTCTGTCGATTGACGTGATTTGAGTGCCGAAATCGACCTTGTGAAGGGACACGGTGTTGTTGAAGCCGCCGACGACCTCCAAACTGTCGGGGAAATCAACGTTGCTCAGGTTTGTTGCGTCCTCGAAAGAACGGCTTCCCAAAGTCTTGAGGCCCTCCGGCAGGTGGAGTGAGCGCATAGACGCAACGCCGAAGAATGCAGAGTCTTCAATCGCCACGGTGCCGTCCTTGACTCGAACGTCTGAGCCCACGGAACCCCCGGCACACGCAACGAGGTGCAAGCCGTTCTCGCGCTTGGCGTAGAGCATCTTGCGCGAATCGTCGCTAAAGACGGGGTTGCCTTCGGCCACCTCTATCGAGCGAAGCTTCGGTGTGTCTGCGAGAGCCATTTCCCCTATAGTCGCCAGTCCAGAACCGAAGCGAATCTCGAGAAGGCTCTGGTTGGCGCAGAAGGCGCGCTCGCCAATCGTCGCCAGAGAATCCGGCGTTTTCACTTTTTCCAATCCTGAATAGAAGAAGGCAAAGGCACCGATCTCCTTGAGCCTGTTTAGCTCGGGATGCAAGTTAACGCTCTTAAGCGCCGAATCGTTCGAAAAGGCGGACGCGCCGATCTTGACGGCGCCTCCGACGTCGGCGCTTTCCAAACTGGTGCACTCCGAAAAGGCGTTCTCTCCGATGCTCTCGACGCTAGAGGGAAGCTCCAGCCGCTTGAGCGCCGAATGGCTGAAAGCGAAGTCGCCGATGGTTCGAACGCTGCTTGGGAAATCGATCTCCTTGAAATCGGAGCCCGAGAACGCACTGCTGGCGATTTCTCTCACGCCGGCCGGCACTCTGTATTTTTTCACCGTGTCGTTGTCGAAAGTGCGGCCTAGGGGAATCGCAATGAGCTTGGTTCCTTCCCCGTTGAACAGCACATTGGCGATTGTCTTGTAGTTTGGGTTTTCCTGGGAAACGGTGATCGTCTTAAGAGATTTGGTTCCGAAGAACGAACCGTCAAGCTGATCGGGCCCTACGCCCTTGCCGATGTGAAGGGTCACGAGTTTTCTCATGGCCCTCATCGCGCCTTTGGCTTCGACGACCGAATCGGGAATCGTCAGATCGGTGATGTCTGTGCCTGCGAAAGCCCCATCGCCAATGGACTTCAAACCTTTGTTGAAGGTCACTTTGGTCAAGTTCGAGCGGTCGAATGCGTCGTCGCCGATCGACTCCATTCCCGCGGGGAAAGTCACTTCTGTGATCGGCGAGTACCAGAAAGCGTACTTGCCGATAGCCTTGAGTTTTGACGGAAAACCCGTCGATACCTGTCCGTTCGCCCCAACGACCTTGAGAGCCTTGAGACTGCCTGTTCTGCCGAACGCCCTGTATCCGATTTTCTCAACGTTGTCCGAGACGGCGACGTCGCTGAGGTGGCTTGCACGGAAGAAGGCCTCGTCGGGAATCTCCGTGACCCCTGCGGGCAGCGAAATCTTCTGAATCCCGCTCTTGCTGAAAACCGATCGTCCGAGGGACGTCACCGAACGAGGGAGGGCCGTCTCCTTGAAGGCCCCCGTCCTGTAAAAGGCGAGCTCGCCGATCTTGGTCAGTTGGCTCGGTTTGGCGTCGGTGTCTTCGAATTCGACCGTCGTCAGGGCGCTGCATCCGAAGAAGGCCCCCTTTTCGATCTCGACGACGGTGGCGGGGATCTTCGCCTTCACGACGCCGGTTTGCTTGAAGGCGTACTCGCCGATGACTTTGACAGAGTCGGGGATCGTCACGTCCGTGGCCGAACCCTTGTATCGCACGAGCTTCCCGTTGCCGTCAATGTCAAAATCTCCGGTCGGCGTGGAAGGCGTGTCAGCGGGCGCCGCGCTTGCGCTCGGGGCGTCCGCCGGAGTCGCGCCGGAGGATCCCGGAGATGCTTTGTTTTCGGTGTTGTTTGAAGGATTTTGCGAGGGGGCCTCGGACTCTTCCGACGGGGAGCCTGACTGAGGCGAAGCGTCGTCGGGGTCGTTTTGGCCGTTCGGGCTGTTCTTCTGGCCGTTCGGGTCGTCGGTCCTGTCTGCAGGGAGACGAGTGCCTAGAACGGTCGCGGCCTTCGGGGCGTCGGCGCCCTGCGTGGCTGCAGCCGCCGGCGCCAACGCGGACGTGGCCACGGCGATAACGGCGAAAGCCGCGGTATAAGAGAATCTTTTAAAAGAGGTGGACATGATCTCCTCCATGGTGACAATGAAGGCGTGCAATGAGCGCGCATAGGGAATGCAGTGGCGTCTCCGCCATGTTGCGAGGCAATTTAGACTTTAGTTCGAACCACCGCTGCGTCAGTCAATGCACGCGGCGTGACAAAGAGTCCGATTTCGCGCGAGATATCGCGTCGCGGGCCTCACGTGGGCGGCCGTCGCCGCGAAGAACTCGGAGTTCTTTTTCAATTACACATTTTCCCTCCATATTAGAGGCAGACGGCGAGGAACGTGGTGGTGAGCGAAGCGGCATCCCTACCGCTTTAGAACGTTTTGATCATATATCGTTCCGACGCCCGCGTCGATGGATTTCAATACCCATCTTTTCAGTTGAAAACGGAACGCCGAGATGATTGGCATTCCTTCATCGAAGGAGCGGCTTATACTCTGAATCGCCTCCCGCACGCCCTCTTCGATTTTGTAGTCAAGGGCTCCGAGCGACGCGGCAAGGGCAAACAGAGGCGGTCCGCGGCTCGATCGCGTCAGTCCTGATAGTTTGGACAGGTGAAAGCCTCAGACCTGACCTTTAGACCTCTGTCGTCTTCGGACCGCGAGCTCATGCGAGCGGCGACGCTCGCGAACATGAACTGGACCGGCTCACGCAGATTCACCTACGCCGACATCGATTCGACGCCGGAGTTCAGCCATTACTTCCGATTCGACGAGTCGTCGGGCGATTTCGGGCTCGCCGCCGAATCAAACGGCCGGCTCGTCGGCCTGGCGTGGCTGACGTTCTTCGATGCGACGGATCCGGGCTTCGGCTATATAGCGGACGGCGTTCCCGAATTGAGCATTTCCGTGTGGGACGGCTACCGACGCCGCGGCGTCGGCCGGTCGCTTCTACGCGCTCTCCTCGGCGAGGCACAGAATCGCCGCGTCGAGAGAGTGTCCCTTAGCGTCGAGGAGGGAAACGGCGCCGTCAACCTCTATAAGCAGTGCGGCTTCGCGCCCGTAGAAGGCAATCCCTACAACGCCTACATCGTTGATCTCGAGTCTCGAGCTTAAGATCTCGAGTCTCGCGCTCAATCGCCTGCCTCCTACTCAATCGCCTGCCTCCCGCCATTTCCTTCGGCGGCCGATTCGACGTAGGCTGATGGGCATGGAACTCGTATGCAACGTCGCATTGTGGCCGCCGAAGGTGGAATGTTCATTCAAAACGTCACGAGAGGAGATCCTGGCTGTAGGACGCAATATTGCCTGCGTCGTCGGGGGAGTCGTGTTGATCAAAGCGATCAAGGCGATTGACGTCCGCCGTCAATGACGGAGCCTTTGAACGGACAGTTGAAACTCGAACACAAGCATCCCCAGTCCGAGGGAGGTCGAACTGGGGATGAGTGGAGCTAACGGGACTCGAACCCGTAACCCCCTGCTTGCAAAGCAGGTGCGCTACCAATTGCGCCATAGCCCCGAGCCGGCAGCAGTTGCAGGAAGGTGCTTTCCGGACTATTCGACGGGATCGGAAACCTCGTACCAGACTGCCCGATCCTGAAGCTTCTTTTGGACGCCAACCCATCCGACATATCCGATAACGAATGCGAGGGCCGTGACTGCGATCTTCTTCATGATTCATTCCCTCCGTGTTCTTGCGTGGGCCTAGCTGGACTCGAACCAGCGACCTCTTCCTTATCAGGGAAGCGCTCTAACCGACTGAGCTATAGGCCCTCGCACTTCTGGGTGCCGGTCTAGATTACCCCAGTGTTTCGCCGATTTCCAAACCTGAATCGAGGGATGTGTGCGGTGCCTCAAACCTCAGGCCATTGAGTCCGCGAGGACGACGCCGACGCGATCGACGGCGTCGAAGCCCACGGAAGCGGGCGCAACTCCGGGGATCCGACCGCTACTCGTCGGTGACGGTTATGCGTTGGCCTCCGACGAGAGATGCTATGAGGTTGTACAGCAGCGCCCCGACGGCCGCCATCGCCGTCAGAAGCACGACGTCGATGATGGCGATGATGACGGCGAAGCTCATCCACCGCCCGAACTCGAGGTACTCGCCGAGTCTGAGCAGGTCGGGCTGGTTGAGCGTCTGAAGCAGGTCGTCGATCTGGCTGAAAACCTTCATGTTGTTCAGAACGAACCATAGGATCATCATCGCGACGACGATCATGATGCCTATCGCGACTGATGTGATGAAGCCAATCTTGAGGGCTGACAGGGGGTCGACCTTCGAGATCGTCATCTTCACCCGTCGAATGCCCACTGACTGCTTCGGTTGGGGGTCGGCTGCGAACTTGGCCCCCAATGCGGCCTTCCCCTTTGCCGCTGCCGCTTTGAAACCTGTATTGCGGGTATCGGCGGCCTCGGTCTGCCCACTCGTAGGGCGCGTGGCCTCCGTCTTCGGTTTCTCACTCATCGATTACTCCGTTGCTCCAGCCTGGTTGGCGTGATCTGTGGCGGTCTCCGTAGAAACCTCCACCACAGAGGCTACCGTGTCCGCGGCGTTTTCGCCTTCGCCGTCGGACTGCCCGACCTCCGCTTCGATCGTCGTTTCAATGTTTCGAGCGATTGCGATGATCCTGTCACCGCCGTCGGGACGGGCGAAAGTGACGCCTTGGGTGTTGCGTCCGGTCTTCGAAACCTCGGCGGCAGAGGCCCGCATCACTTTGCCCGACTCCATGATGACCATGACGTCTTCGCCTTCGGTGATAAGGGCGCCGACGAGGTCTCCCCGTTCCTCGGTCAGTTTCGCAACCTTGATTCCCAAGCCGGCACGGCCTTGGATCCGGTACTCGTCGACCGACGTCCGCTTGGCGAAACCGCCCTCTGTGACGACGAAGACTTCCGCGTTGTCCCTGACCACCCTCATCGTCAGCAGCGAATCGCCCTCGCGGAACTTCATTCCCGTCACACCCGAGGAGGGGCGCCCCATGGGCCTCAGCGCTTCGTCGGTCGCCTTGAAGCGAAGGGACATTCCCTTGCGGGAAACGAGGAGGAGGTCGTCGTCCTCGTCGACCAGACAGGCAGCCACCACATGATCCGTCCCGTTGCCGTTCTCACGGAGCTTGATCGCGATGAGACCGCCGGTGCGCGGCGAATCGTAGTCGCTCAACCGCGTCTTCTTCACGAGGCCGTCCGCCGTGGCAAGCACGAGATACTGCGCTTGATCGTAGCCCTTGAGCGTGATCGTCGAGGCGATCGTCTCGCCCGGTTGGAAGGCGAGTAGGTTCGCGATGTGCTGGCCCTTCGCGTCGCGCCCCGCCTCGGGGATTTCGTACCCCTTGATTCGATAGACCCTGCCCAGATTTGTGAAGAAGAGGTGCCATTCGTGGGTCGAGCCGACGTCGAAGTGCTCGACGACGTCGTCTCCGCGGAGCGAGGCGCCCTTGATTCCCTTGCCGCCGCGGTGTTGAGCCCGATACTCGGAGGTTTTGGTGCGTTTGATGAAACCCCCGCGGGTGATGGTGACGACGACGTCTTCCTCGGGAATGAGATCCTCGACCGACATCTCGCCGTCGAAGGGAAGAATCGTCGTGCGCCTGTCGTCTCCGTACTTGTCGACGATGGCGCCGAGCTCCTCGCCGATGATGGCGCGTTGGCGCTCCGGCTTGGCGATGATGTCCTTGTAGTCCGCGACGAGGGCGGCCTTCTCCTCGTACTCGTCGATGATCTTCTGGCGCTCTAGGGCGGCCAGGCGACGCAGCTGCATCTCGAGGATCGCATTGGCCTGGTCTTCGTCGATCTCCAGCAGGTCCATGAGGCCCGTGCGGGCGAGGTCGACCGTCTGCGAGCTGCGGATGAGCGCAATGACGGCGTCCAGCTGGTCGAGCGCCTTGAGATAGCCCTCGAGGATGTGAAGGCGCTTGAGGGCCTCGCCGAGCCGGTATTCCGTGCGGCGGAGGATGACCTCCATTTGGAATGCCACCCAGTGGCGAACGAAGCCGTCGAGAGAGAGCGTGCGGGGAACGCCGTCGACGAGCGCCAGCATGTTGGCCGGGAAGTTGTTCTGAAGCTGGGTGTGTTTGTACAGGTTGTTGAGCACGACCTTGGCCACGGCGTCTTTCTTCAGAACGACGACGATGCGCTGGCCGGCGCGCCCCGAAGTCTCGTCACGGATGTCGGCGATGCCGGGAAGGCGGCCGTCCTTGATGCCTTCGACCATCTTGTCGAGCAGGCGGTCGGGGTTGACCTGATAGGGGAGGTCGGTGACGACAAGGCACTGCCTGCCGTGGATCTCGTCCACTTCGACGACCGCCCGCTGGGTGATCGAGCCGTGGCCGGTGCGATACATGTCCTCGATGCCGCGGGTCCCGAGGATGAGGGCGCCAGTCGGAAAATCAGGCCCCTTGATCCGCTGTATGAGGGCCGCGAGCAGCTCTTCTTTCGTCGCGTCGGGGTTCTCCAGATACCACTGGACGCCGGCCGCGACCTCCCGCAGGTTGTGCGGCGGAATCCGCGTCGCCATGCCGACGGCGATGCCTTCGGATCCGTTGACGAGCAGATTCGGGAAGCGCGATGTGAGAACGGTCGGCTCCAGAAGCGAGCCGTCGTAGTTCGGTTCGAAGTCGACCGTCTGTTCCTTGATGTCGCGCACCATTTCCATGGCGAGGGGCGCCATCCGCACTTCGGTGTACCTCGGCGCGGCCGCGCCGAGGTCTCCGGGCGTGCCGAAGTTGCCTTGGCCCGCAACGAGCGGATAACGCATCGACCACGGCTGGACCAGCCGCACGACGGTGTCGTAAATGGCGACGTCGCCGTGCGGATGGTAGTGGCCCATGACGTCGCCGACCACCTTCGCCGACTTCGAAAACGAGTTGTCGGGCCTGTAGCCGCCGTCGTACATCGCATAGATGACGCGTCTGTGCACGGGCTTGAGGCCGTCGCGCACATCGGGCAAGGCGCGGCCCACAATGACCGACATTGCGTAGTCGAGGTACGACTTCTCCATCTCGCGCTGGAGGTCGACCCCTTTGATGAGGCCGTGATTGTAAACGGTGTCTTCGCTCACTGGTTCCTTGCCTTAGATGTCGAGGAATCGCACGTCGTGCGCGTTGCGCTGAATGAAGCCTCGGCGGGACTCGACGTCCTCGCCCATGAGGATGGAGAAAGTCTCGTCGGTCGCCGCGGCGTCGTCGATCGAAACCTGTTTGAGGGTGCGGGCCTCGGGATTCATCGTGGTGTCCCACAACTCTTCGGCGTTCATCTCGCCCAAGCCTTTGTATCGCTGGATGCGCTGGCTTTCCTCCCGGGGAAGGCGAAAGCCCTTGTCCTTGCCTTCGACGAGCTTCTCGTCGCGCTCACGATCGGAGAAGACGTAATCGTGAACGGCGTTCGTCCACTTGATGCGGTAGAGCGGCGGCATCGCCAGGTACACATGCCCGCCCTCGATGAGGGGGCGCATATACCTGTAGACGAGGGTCAGCAACAAGGTTGCGATGTGGGATCCATCGACGTCGGCGTCTGCCATGAACACGATCTTGTGATAGCGGAGCTTGGCCATGTCGAACTCGTCGCCGATGCCCGTGCCGAAGGCCGTGATGAGCCCCTGGATCGTGTCCGAGGAAAGCGCGCGGTCCAATCGCGCCTTCTCGACGTTGAGGATCTTCCCGCGAATCGGCATGATCGCCTGGTGCTCGGGATCGCGCCCGTTGACGGCCGAGCCTCCCGCAGAATCCCCCTCGACGATGAAGATCTCGCACTCTTCCGGGTTGCGCGACGTGCAATCCTTGAGCTTGCCGGGCATCGACGCCGATTCGAGCACGCTTTTGCGACGCGTCGCCTCGCGGGCCTTGCGCGCCGCGGCCCTGGCGGCGAAAGCCTGAAGGGCCTTGCGGATGATGTCCTTTGCCTCGTTCGGATGCATGTCGAGCCAGTCCGTCAGATGCGAGTAGACCTGCTGTTGAACAAATGTCCGTGCCTCGGTGTTCCCGAGCTTCGTCTTCGTCTGGCCTTCGAACTGCGGATTGCCGAGTTTGACCGAGATGATGGCCGTCAGACCCTCGCGGATGTCGTCGCCCGAAAGGTTGGGGTCCTTGTCCTTGAGCAGCCCCTTGTCACGGGCGTACTTGTTGATCACGGAGGTCAGCGCGGAGCGGAAGCCCTCCTCGTGGGTGCCGCCCTCGGTGGTGTTGATCGTGTTGGCGAAGGTGTTGAGGGTCTCCGAGTAGGCGGACGTCCACTGCATCGCGACCTCGCATTGGATCTGCCTCTCGCGGTCCTCCGCTTCGAAGTAGACGACGTCCGGGTGGACGACCTCGACCTTCTTCGTCGTGTTGAGATGCTTGACGTAGTCGAGGAGCCCTCCCGAATACATGTACGAGACGCTGCGGTACCCCGGCGTCGGAGAGCCTTCTCCCGTCTCGCCGACGACCTCGTCGCCTTCGGGGGTGGCCGTCGGCCGTTCGTCGGTGAGCGTGATGCGCAGGTCTTTGTTGAGGAAGGCCATCTGCTGGAAGCGGCGCCGCAGGGTTTCGAAATCGTAGTGCGTCGTTTCGAAGATGTCGGGATTCGCCCAGAACGTCTGCGTCGTTCCGTGCTCGTCGGTTTGCTCGCCGCGCTCGAGGGGGCCCGTCGGGACGCCGTTTTCAAAGGAGATGCGCCAGACGTACCCGTCGCGGCGCACTTCCGTCTCCATTCGAGTCGAAAGGGCGTTGACGACGGAGACGCCGACGCCGTGCAGTCCTCCGGAAACCGCATATCCTCCGTTTCCGAACTTGCCTCCGGCGTGCAAGATCGTCATGACCACTTCGACGGCTGGCTTGTGCTCCGTTGGGTGCTCGTTGACCGGGATGCCGCGGCCGTTGTCACGCACACGCAGGCCCCCGTCGGCCAAAATCGTCACCTCGATGTGGTCGCAGATCCCGGCCAGCGCCTCATCGACCGAATTGTCGACCACTTCGTACACGCAGTGGTGGAGTCCGCGCTCGCCTGTGGAGCCAATGTACATGCCCGGGCGTTTGCGGACGGCTTCGAGACCCTCGAGAACAGTGATCGACGAGGCGTCGTAGGCCTGGCCTTTTGAGACTTTGACGACGCTTTCCTCTTCGGGGGCCGCGTTATCTGCGGATGTTTCGTCTGTCGTCACGCTTGAGTTTCTCCTTCGCCTAAGCATGCGGAGCCCATCACGACGTCTGTGTGAAGCGCTGCCCCCGCTGCGGTAGGCCCCCACCAACAAAGGGGCCTAAGCAATTCTACCGCGCTTCACGGAATGAATGGACCAATCTGACCGTACGTGTGCTAGTGCACGTTTCCTCAGGGTTTTCGCTCGCATCATCCGTACGTGTCGCGCGGGCCCCGCCCTCGAACCGAGAAGCGGCCGTGTTTCCAGCTCGGCTGCGACGGCCCCTTGACCACGATCTCCTTGACCACTCCTTCGCCCACCTCTTTGGCGAGGGTCGCCTCGAGGGTCGCTTGAAGGGCGCGGATCTGGGTTTCCCACGACGTCGACGACGTGCGCAGCGTGAGCCGCCCGCCGTCGGAGAAGTCTTCGACGGTGCAATGCTTGGCCACCGTCGGGCCCACAATCTCGGGCCATCTGCTGGCCACGGATGCGACCTCGAGCCTCTCGCGCCACCCTTTGTCCCGAACATAGCGGGCGAGGATCTGGCCGATCGGGTGGGGGTCCCGGTGCGAAGGCCGCGGGCCGCTTCCGACGTCGCCCCATCCCGGGCCGGGGCTCTGGACCTCGTCGCCGAGAGGCTCGTCCGCATCGTGCGTCTCTCGGCTGCGGGCCTCCTCGAAAGTCCGCGCTGCCGACGGGCGCCTCGTACGCACGTCGCCGCGGGCGTACGAGGCCTCCCGAGCCCGATCCAGAGCGCGAAGCGCGAGCACGTCGCCGTTTCGCTCGATCGCGGCCCTCTTCGCCGCATCGATTGCACCGTCAGCCATCGCCGCCGCCCTCCGCGGCGCGGCCGTTCCCCGCGACCGGCGCATTTCCGCCGTCTTCCTCGCCATCGCTTCGTGTTTCCTCGGCGACATTGCCAGATTCCTTGACGACGCTTGTCATTTTCTCCGAAACGCTCTCGGGCTCCTCCGAGACGTTCCCCAGCGTCACCGTCAGGCGGCGCCCACCCAGTTCTGCCGGAAGCTCGCTTCCGACGGCCGCTGTGACAATCGCCTGCTCGGCCTCTTCGACGATTCGCGCCAGACGGTCTCTGCGTCGCGCGTCGAGCTCGGCGAAGACGTCGTCGAGGATGAGGACGGGCTCGCCGCCCTCCGCCCATTCGCCCGATTCGTCGCCGCACAGAACCCGCCAAGAGGCGAGCTTGAGAGCAAGTGCATAGCTCCATGATTCGCCGTGGGAGGCGTATCCTCGGGCGGGCAGCGTCCCAAGGGCGAGTTCAAGTTCGTCTCGGTGCGGGCCGACGAGGTTCACGCCGCGTCTGATCTCCTCCTCGCGCCGCTCGGCCATGGCGCTGATGAGCCGGATTTCGTTGAGCTCGACGTCGCGAAGCTCTTCCTGCGTGCCTTCGTCGAAGTCGGGCCCACCGCCGGCGCCGTTCGCCCGCTCCGTAAGCCGTCCGGCGCTTGCGCGGTAGGCGATTTCAGCAGGGCCGCGCCCACCCGAGACCTTCGCGTAGAACTCGTCGACACGGGGCCGCAGCCTGGCGACGATCTCCGCGCGGGCGGCAGTTATCCTCGCTCCAAGCTTGGCCAATTGCACGTCCCAGACGTCCAGCGCGGCCGCGTCCGCCGATCCGCCGCCCCTGCGCGCCGCACCGGCCGATTTCAACAGAGCCGCACGCTGTCGCGCCGCCCTGTCGTACTCGGATTTGACCGCGACCATCCGCGGTCGAAGCTGAACCATGATTCTGTCGAGGAAGGACCGCCGCGCCGCGGGATCGCCGGAGACCAATTCCAAGTCCTCGGGTGCGAAAAGGACGCTGCGCACCGTGCCGACGATTTCGGGCGGACGCACGAGTCCGCGGTTGATCCTCGCGCGGTTGGCCCGGCCGGAGTAGATTTCCACCTCGACCGTCGTCGGCGCGGAAGAGCGGACGACGCGCGCTTGCACCACCGCGGCCGTCGCCCCTTGGCGGACCAATGCGGCGTCGCCCGAAACCCTGTGGGACGAGAGGGTCGACAGGTATCCGACGGCCTCGATGAGATTCGTCTTCCCCTGCCCGTTCTCGCCGACGAGAACCGTCACCCCCGGCTTTAGGGCGACGATCGCCCGCTCGTAGGAGCGGAAATCCGTCAGCGCGAGATCGCTAAGATACACGCTCTCTCCGTCGCCCGCCCGCCTTGCGCTTCATCCGCCGTAGGTGCGGATCGGCATGAGCAAAAGGCGGAATTCCTGATCGTCCTCGCCGTCGATCTCGGGCTGCGCGGTAAGGACGGCCGGTTTCGAAGCGCTCGTAAACGACAGCCGGACGTAGGGGGCCGACGTCGCCCCGAGCCCCTCCTGGAGAAAACTCGGGTTGAAGGCCATGACGATGTCCTCGCCGTGAAGCGTCGCCTCGAGCGCCTCGCTCGTCTGGGCGTTGTCCCCCTGGCCCGCTTCGAGGATCACCTGGCCTTCGCTGAAGGAAAGCCTGACGGCGGAGTTCTTTTCGACGACGAGCCTCGCGCGCTTGATCGCATCGAGCATCTCCTGGCGCCCAATGACGGCGTAGCCCGTCGCCTCCGAGGGGAAGAGATTGCGGACCTGCGGGTACTCGCCGTCGATGAGTCGGGCGACATTGTGGCGGCCGGCCGCCGAAAAGCCGATCATGCCCGTCCGGCCCGAGTTGTCTATCGCGAGTTCGACCTTGCCTACGGATCCCAGCGCCTTTGCGATATCCGACAGCCGCGAGGCCCGCACGAGGATCCTGTGCGAGGCGTCCTCGTTAGCAGGCTCCCACGTCAGGTCGCGCACCGCGAGCCGGTAACGGTCCGTGGCCATGAGCGACATCGTCTTTCCCTCGATCTCGATGCACACCGAGACGAGAAGCGGAAGCGTGTCGTCGGAGGAGGCGGCCGTCACCACCTGCGCGACGGTCTCTTGCCAAAGCGCCCCGTCGACGACGCCGGAGACCTCGGGCATCGGCGGCGCCGACGGGTAGTCCTCGAGGGGCATCGACTGCATAGAAATGTGCGACGACCCGCACACCACTTCGAGTTTGGCGCCCTTCAACTCCATGTCAATCGGCTTGTTGGGGAGGGCCCTGGCGAAATCCGAGAGAAGCCGGCCGTGGACCAGCGTCGTTCCGGGCTCGTCGACGGCTGCCTCTATGACGGCGTGCGAGGAGATGTCCGGGTCGTAGGAGGATAGGGCGACGGAGCCGTCCTTGTCCGCTTCGATCTTCATTCCCGCGAGAACGGGAAGAGAAGGGCGCGAGGGGATCGTGCGGGCAACCCACGAAACGGCGTCGGCGAAGACGTCGTGTTCAACCCTAAGCTTCACTACAGACCTTCTTTCTTTGAATCCTTAAAGGACATACCTAACTCCACTTTACGCGAGAACGGCTTGGCCGTCGTCCATATCCGCCTCGTTGCGCAGTCCAAGACCGATCGTTCCCTGTACTAGATAAGTTCTCAGTAGTAGTTGTAGCACCTGTGGAATCGGTGGATAACCGAACTTTTGTCAATGTTTTCAAAGGATTTTGCTGTGGATGGATCTGTGCAGAACCTGGGTGCAAAACATAGGAATCAGTGGATGAGACACTTTCGACCTTAAAAGATCCACAGACGAACAGCCTTTGTCCACAAAGAATCAAGGATATGCCACAGCCTCATGCACAGTGCATGTGGATTCCACAGGAGCCCGGCACACGGCGAACTGCGCGAATCCTGGCCATGCGCCCGACAGCGAAAAGCCATGCATGCAAGCTGCGGCGAAGCCCGGCGCGCAAGCTGCGGCGAAGCCCGGGCACGCGGGCTACAAAGAGGCCTGCTGCGCGGCTTGTTTGATCCGGCTCGTCAGCTCGGAAACCTGGTTGTACGTGGTTTGCCGCTCCGCCATCTGCTTGTCGATCTTTCTGCACGCGTGCATCACAGTGGTGTGATCGCGCTTGCCGAAAAGGTGGCCGATCTTCGGAAGCGACAGCTCCGTCATTTCTCTGCACAGGTACATGGCCACTTGGCGAGCCGAGACGAGGACCCTGCTTCGATCGGTCGATATCATCTCCTCAATGGAAATGTCGAAGTACCCAGCCGTTTGGCTCATGATGAGAGTCGCGGTGATCTCGATGGCGTCGGGATTGGCTATGAGGTCCTTGAGTATCATTTCCGCCAATCCGAGGCTGATCGTCTGCTTCGACAGATCGGCGAAGGCTGTGACTCGTCGAAGGGCGCCTTCCATCTCGCGCACGTTCGTCAGCATGTGGGTCGCGATGTACTCGTTGACCTCTCGGGGAACCGTGAAGCCGTCCGAGTGGGCCTTCTTCTCCAAGATAGCGATCCGAGTTTCGAGATTGGGACGGTCGATGTTTGCCGTCACGCCCGAATTGAAGCGAGAGAGCATGCGCTCCTCGAATCCGTTGAGGAGGTTGGGAGACACGTCCGACGTAATGACGATTTGCTTGTTGGAGTTCGTCAGCGCGTTGAAGGTGTGAAAGAACTCCTCGACCGTCGAGTCCCGTCCGCCGATGAATTGAATGTCGTCGATGAGCAGGATGTCCACCGTGCGGAACTGGTTCTTGAACTCGGCCTGGTGTCCGTCGCGCACGGAGTTGATGAAGGCGTTCGTGAACTCCTCGGCGCTCACATAGCGGACTTTGATCGAGGGGAAGAGGTTGAGAGCGTAGTTTCCGATGGCATGCATGAGATGGGTCTTGCCCATCCCGGAATCTGAGTAGAGGAAGAGGGGATTGTATGTCGTCCCGGGCGATTCGGCCACGGCCAGCGACGTCGCCGTGGCAAAGCGGTTGTTGTCTCCAATGACGAAATTGTCGAAGGTGTAGCGCGGATTGATGCGCGCCTTCTGCGATCGTGCCGCGGTGTCGGGGCGTTTGGCAAGCGCCTCCTCCGCGATCGTCGTCTGATCGACGTAGCGAATCCCCTGTGTGAAGGACTCGTGCGATTCGTCCGGCTTGCTCGGGAGCAGCGGCTCGTCGCCAGACCCGGAGGTGTCCAGGTGCCTGGGTCGAGGCCTTGCATAGCCGGCTTCGACGTCCGTTGAGCTTTCCCTGTACTTCGCGGTTTCTGAAAAAGAATGCTCGGAGGATCTGGACATTCCAGGATAGCGAGGCTGCGAATAGTCCGACGTCGCAGAATCCGAAGCGTCACCCTCTTCCGCTTCGACGCCCGACGACGCCAACGACGACGGGGCCAACGACGGCATGGTCAGCGAGGACGCAGGCAAAGGATCTTCCGAGGCCGCGAGGACGCTGGGAGCGACTGCGCTGGGTGCAATGCTCGACGCCATTGTCCCGACGGGCTGGGACTCGTTCACACTCGGATCGACGGAGATGACGATGCGCACGGAGCGTCCGAGTATGTTCGAGAGCATCGAGGTCATCGTTTCGGAGACGTGCTCCTCGATCCAGGTTTTCACAAACTCGGACCCCACGGCGATCATGAAGATCTCGTCCACCCAGGCCAAAGGATGGGCCATACGCACAAAAGCGGCCTGGGAATCCGAGAGCGAGCCGTCTGCGCGCAGTAATTCGGTTGCCGCATTCCACGCGTCTTTGGCCGGATTACCGTCACTCATTGGAACTCCTTGGACGTGTGAGAACCCACCGCGCATTGCCTCCTGCGTGGGACCTGACCAATTTGAACACAGCCTTGGGGACAATGCAACAGGTTTATCCACAGCCTTGTCCACAACTGTGGAAATTACATCGATGTTGTTCACAAGGAGATTTGTCCGTTTTGACGCCGGACATTCGAAGATCGATTTTTATCCACAGGTGTGGACACAGATGTGAATAACAAACGTGTAGTTTGTCGATAGCGGGACCTCCTTGAGATTCCACTCACCAGAGGGGACGCTGCGTTGACCCCTGAGCGGACCCTCGCGTAAAGTTGTTTAGTCATGTGTGCCTCGCACACGAGCAGTCTTCGCGAGACTTCCTCGCGCCGTCTTAGGGAGAACAACCGTGACCAAGCGGACTTTCCAGCCCAACAACCGCCGCCGGGCCAAGGTGCACGGCTTCCGCAAGCGCATGTCGACCCGCGCCGGCCGAGCGATTCTCGCTGCTCGCCGTCGCAAGGGTCGCCGTTCGCTCTCTGCCTGACGTGCTTGCTGCCGAGAACCGCATGCGGCGCTCGGCGGAGTTCGCCCAAGCCTTCCGAGGCGTTCGAGGCGGATCTGCCAGGCTTCTCGTAGCAATCGGCGCAGATCCTTCCGGCTTCGACCGGTCCGGCGCAGATTCTATAAGCAGCGTCACCGACCTTCCGCCGAAGGTCGGTTTTGTCATACCCAGATCTGTCGGAAACTCGGTCGTCAGGCACCGTCTCTGTCGGCAGCTTCGCCATCTCATGAGGACGCGCGTTCAAATTCTTCGCCCGGGTGAGCTCGTTTCCGTCCGTGTCTTTCCGCCGGCCAAAGGCGCCAGTTCCCAAGATCTGGCCGCCGACCTTGACCGCTGCATCGCTTCGGTTCGCCACAAGGAGTCGCTTCGCGAAGGTCGCAGGGAGCCGCTTGACGAGAGTATGGAGGGGTCGATTGGCGGCAAAGGCCGCAACGAGGTTTTGCCGGTCAGCGCTCCCACCGATACGGGAAATTCCAGCGAGAGCGGCGAGCGATGAGTTTTCTCACCAGATTTCTTTCCTGGCCCATTCGGGCCTATCAGCGGTGGCTTTCTCCAGGCTTTCCGGCAAGATGCCGCTACGCGCCGACATGTTCGCAATACGCGTTGGAATCTCTGCGAATTCACGGAGTCTTGAAAGGTACACTACTAGGAGTATGGCGAGTTCTGCGGTGCAACCCATGGAGCAAAGGCGGAGTGGACAGGGTTCCCCCCAAAGGACGGTGGCCCTCGAAACCCCTGGATGTGGACGAGCTTCACGCTCTCTACGAGCGGGAGGACGCGGAAGCGGCTCTAGTGGGCGATCGCCGCGGCGGCGAGGTCTGCTCGGCCTCGCAAGCTTGACAGCAAGAGCGGGTAACCGCCGAATACGAAAGAAGTAGCGTGGATACAATCCTTTTCCCACTCATGTGGGTGATCGCATGGATCATGGAGATCCTGCGTCGGGTCTTTGTGGCGTTCGGCCTTCCGGACGGCGCGGGCGCGGCGTGGGTTTTGTCGATCATCGGCCTCACCGTCGTCGTCCGTCTTCTGGTGCTTCCTCTTTACAACAAACAGATTCGATCCTCGCGCCAGGCCCAAGTCATCCAACCTGAGGTCCAGAAGATCCAGAAGAAGTACAAGGGCAAGAAGGACATGGTTTCCCGGCGCCGAATGCAGGAGGAGATGCAGGCGGTTTACCGCAAACATGGAACCTCTCCTTTTGCCACGTGTCTGCCGATGCTGGTCCAGATGCCCATTCTTTTCGCGCTTTACAGGGTTATCTCCGCATTCCCGGGCATTTCCAGCGGGCGACGCGAGGCATTGGGCCCTATCACCAAAGAGCTTGCGACGGACTTCGAGAAGTCCACGGTTTTCGGAGCGCCGCTCGCTACGAACTTCAGAACTGCGGCGTCGACCAACAGCCAGATTGTCATTGGAGTGCTGGTCCTCATCATGAGCGCCACGATGTTCTACACGCAGCATCAGCTCATGCGCAAAAACATGCCCGAGTCCGCTTTGGACAAGAGCAACCCGATGTACCGCACACAGCAGATCATGATGTACGGCATGCCGATCATGTACATCTTCATGGGTGGAGTCCTTCAAGTCGCGGTTCTGGTTTACTGGGTCGCGGGCAACATCTGGAATCTGTGCCAGCAGGCTTGGTTCATTCGCAACAATCCGACGCCCGGATCGCAAGCCTACAAGGAACGCCAGAAGCGCCTTCGGGAAAAGCGCGAACGCAAAGGCCTGAGCAAGGAGGAGATCGAGAAGCTTGAGTCCGAGGACGCCGCTCGCGCGGGAGGTCGGGTTCAGCCTCTCGGCAAGGAAAGGTCGAAGAAGGCTGCGGCGAAGGCAGCCAATCGAGCGCTTCACAATGACGCCGACGACTCTGATGTCGATGAAGCCGACTCCGACAAACCTGAAGAGGTTCGCGGCAAAGACGGTTTGACCGAGGCCGAGCGGGCTCGACGTCGCTACGAGCGGCGCCAAGCGGAACGAGCGCGCGCGAAGAACAAGGCCGCCAATCGAAAGAAACGCGTCCAACAGAACCAGAAGAAGCGAAACTTCTGATCCTTTGCTCGCCTTACTCCAGCTATGAGTTTCTATGCATCAATGAGTCCTTCCCTAACCAACGATTCTCCTTGAGCCATGGCTTCACCCGAGCTTCGAAAGCTTCCCGGCCGGAGGTTTATACGCTTCCACGTCGGAGGAATTCCCAAGTTCGCAACTACCAATCCCCACAACTACAACTACTTTTACGCACTGCAGCGGTGCTTGCCGAAGAAAGGACGATCCGATGGCTGACAGGGCCGAACTCGTCAAGAAGTTAAACGACGAAGGCGATTTTGGAGCCGATTACATTGAGGAGCTTCTCAACATAGCCGACTTAGACGGAGACATCGAAATTGGCGTCGAAGCCGATCGCGCGTCTGTTGCGGTCGTGACGGAGGGCGTCGCCGACCGCAGGCTCAAACGTCTCATCGGTCAGGGAGGCGAGGTCCTTGATGCCCTCCAGGAGCTTACTCGTCTGGCCGTTCAAGCGAAGACCGGCGAGCGTAGCCGTCTCATGCTTGACATCGCCGATTACAGAGAATCACATCGTCAGGAGGTCGCAGCAATCGCTCGCGAAGCGGTTGCCTCCGTTTTGGCCAACGGGGAGCCTGTCTCCCTGGCGCCGATGAATCCGTTTGAACGAAAGGTCGTTCACGACGTCGCCGCTGCCGCCGGCCTAGCCTCCGACTCCGAGGGACTCGGAAATGCGCGCCATGTGATTGTCAGTGAGGCTGCTGCCGCCGATGAATCCTTGGAAGAAGGCGAATCCCCGGAAGAAGGGGCAGTTTCCGATTCTGCCCCCTCTGGGTCCGATGATGTCGTGTCTGCTGGTGTGGCTGATGATGCTTCCGTTGACGTTGTGCCTGTTGGTGTGGCTGATGATGCTTCCGTTGACGTCGCGGGTGAATCGACAGATCCAATCGACGGCGAGAATGCCGGCAAGAGCTCGGCGTCGTCGGCTACAAAGTGAACTTGAGCGTGGACGACAACGGTGTGCTCGCGGAGGCCCCTCCCTCGGGAGGGGCCTCCCACTTTGGGCAGGATACGTGGCAACAGCTGGTGGACTATGCAGGAATGCTCGAAAGGGAAGGCGAGCTGCGCGGATTGCTTGGGCCTCGTGAACTCAAGCGCCTATGGACTAGGCATCTCCTCAATTCCATGGCAATCCTCGATTTCATCCCGTTTAAAGCGAAGGTCGTCGACGTCGGCTCCGGCGCTGGCTTTCCGGGTGTCGTCGCCGCGATAGTTCGCAAGGATCTTCGCCTTGTCCTTGTCGATTCGATGGAGCGGCGAGCACGCTGGTTGAACGACGTTGTCAAGGATCTCTCTCTGCCGAACGTTGAAGTTGTCCATGCACGATCCGAAGACCTTGTCGGCAAGGTAGACGCGGATACTGTCACGGCGAGGGCGGTGGCGGCGCTGAGAAAGCTGCTCCCATGGACAATGCCGCTACTCAAAGGCGGCGGCTCGTTGTTGGCGCTCAAAGGAGCCCGAGTTGATGAGGAGATTGATGATGCAATTCACCTTCTGCGAAAGTATCGCGCGAAATGGGCCGACGTCCATGTGGTGATTCCGTTTGGAACGACGGAAGAGACTCGCGTACTGGAAGTTAGGAAGAAGCAAACGAATAGACATAGGTGAGTATGTTCTACGTGTCATATACTCTTTCGACGTGTCGCCGCCAAACCTTATGTTTTATACGTTTACGGTCTATGTAAGTTGCTATGACACTATATGGATAGTATATTGTGTTGTCGATGATTGATTATATTATGACGTATATACTCAGATTATAGAACTATTTTTACATAGAAATCTCAACGCAAATACACGTTGACTGCTTATGATCTGCCATTTTGTTTATCCTATGGTTTAGTGATTTAAATGGTGTATGCTCCTACGCTAAAGATTTTCTAGTTATGATTTTGATGCGTTTACTGTTTACGTATTCGGTTCTGATATTTCTATTCACGCTGCTGTAAATTTTTACTTACGTTCTTATCTAGTGGTCCATTCTGCCGATTGGCGAGCTATTTGAGCTACGGATGATTGAAACAGAATGTCAAAGACGAATCGCTGGTCCAACAACGTTCTATGTCTATCGCAATCAGCGCCATCGGCGAGGGGCATCTTTTGCTCGTAGAGCAAATCTATTCGGAGTTAGTGTCGTACCGTTATCGAACCTTTGCCGTTATAACGCTCCTTGAAGGCATTTTATTCAGTTTAACTGATTAATTTTATCAGTTATGGTTTACGAGGTTGATGGGTAAAGTAAGTTTTCAACGATGACCATATCTGAAATTATCTGTCTGTGTCTGTGTCTGTGTCTGTGTCTGTGTCTGTGTCGAAGAGCTATACCATCAAGTTTGCTTCCTAGTTATCCTTGCCTTAAACATAGGTAATGTGCATATTTCTTATTTATGATTCTATATTTTATTTACCCTATTAAAATATCGGTCTATACATTATGAGTTGTTTTGACGCTAGTAAGCGTTAGCAATGCAGCAACCGACTTTAACGTTTCAGCGGTTCAATTGATCGACGATCATCTTGTTTTGAATGCTCCAAAGCTCAGAAACTGCGACGGACTGCGAATCATCTCGTCTGTTACAGCTAGTAATGTGGCTGAAGGCGAGACTCATTTCTATTTTCACATACTTGGCAACGCGTATCTCTATCGGGGCATTTAGCTATTTTACGGCGATGATTGCTCCTGTTTTACACTTCGTGTCGGGAAGTTCGTGGATGCTAGAAGACTAAAGGCCTCGAATTTTGTGCCTGCAGACCGCCAAAAGTCGTTTAAAGTGGGATCATAGGCCATAAGGAAAGTGGCTACTTAGCTCCCATCGCAGTGATCCTGATTGCAATGGTAGATATGGACAGCTGGTGCCGTGGACGGAGAGGCCGATTTGAATGATACTGATAACGGTCACTTCGATGACCTTGCCTGCAGTTGCCATTCTCCACTTCGGTTGTGGTTAGTGTTAAGTTTCAAGCGACTTTGTACTTGTCGGTATTGTGATCGGATTAGTGCGCGGGTTGAGTGATGCTCGACTGATGGGTTTATACGGCGGTGACGCCCCAAGCCAGTTGGATCGATCTGTTTTTGGGGTTCTACTTTATCTGTGAGATAGCAGTTATCTGCAGTTCGTTCAGGCTCAAGCTACCTACATTTTAGAGACAATTTGATGATTCAAATGATGAGCTTCGTGGCCTGGACGCGGAGCATCGTGGTCTTAGGTCCGTTCAGAAGACTTGTCATTTTGCCGTTTTCAAGACCTTGTAGTTGGTCGTAGGACTGAGGTGATTTCTTTGCGTAGGAGCTTCGTTTCAGAGGTTCTCGTTGTATTCCATCTTGATCGAAGAGGATCGATTGAGGCCGATATGTCTCAAGTTCGATACGCAGTCCATTTTCCTCTATCTAAACGCAGCCGACAGAATCGACCAGGTGGACTCTAATTGTCTGGTGCCTGTGTCGGCAAAGGGATTGGATCATTAACGGTCGGTTACATACCACGCCTGAACAAAGTAGACGTTTACCGTGTACGGGATGCCGCTGATTTTGCCGTCCCTAAGTCAGCTCACTCGCCGACTCAGTGTGTTGGTTTGATAGATCGTGGTTCGCCTACCTGTTTACAGGCAGAGAGGCGATGAGACTAACCTTTGATCGATGCTTGACTACGGCGCTCAAGTGAACGGAGTCTTTTGATGAGCCTTCATGCTTTTGACAATTGGACAGAGCGATCGCGGACCAGAGTATCTCGTACCAGAATGATCTCGGACAGCGCTGGCTAGGTCAGTTGGGTTAGTCCAATATTTCAGCTGTTCACTCAGTTTCGACAGTCGCTTGTTGGGTGCCCTACGCCGTGACTCTTCGACTCTTCATACTCGCTTACTTAACTTCGAACTATTCGCAACCATGTCTGCGAGCGGACTAGTACCCGACGATTTGAGCTTCGGTGAGCAAATAGTGCTGTACGAAGAATCACGGTGTATCTTCTATCTTGCCGGTTTCATGTGAAACGATTTAAAGCACTCGCAATATTCTGTCGTTACTCCAAACGTCGGGCGGCGAGTAACGTGACTAAGCGTGCCTGTATGGCTCAAGTTTGCAAAATGATATCTAGGAGCCGATTGAGCGATCGTGTTGCCGCCACGGTGCCGGTCGCCATTAGCCCGTGGTCACAGCCTAAGGCATATGCGTCAAGTAATGTCATTAACGAGTTGACCAGCTTTTCGAATCAGAACAAGTGAACTAATTAGCGCTCGTGCTTTCGAAACGCGTCTACCGAGGGCATCGGCAGGATTAGTACTAGCTAAGCTCAAGTAAGTGCGCTTCCATTTATAGGAACGATATGGATGGAATCTGATGATGATTCCCGCTTTCGTACGGGGTTATGAATGCGGTTGTAGCGATGAACAGATAAACGGTTAATACTGGAAGCTGCTTATGCTTCGCATCCCTGCGGTAAACTGGACAAGCTTGTACTACCGTGGGTGTTGAGTTTTATGCATACAGTCCGTGACGTACCAACACATTTCAGCTGTATGCGGTCACGATCTAGGTACCTTGTAAAATCACCATCCGACGAGAATCTTTGGTTAATCTAACTAGTTGATGACTGCTACTCAGTGCCTGTTGCGGCATTTAACTATGCCGTCGACGTTTCACGTGGAACAGTGTGGCGAAAGTGGTTCGATGTCATTAACGGCGATTGCGTGGTTATCACGAGCAACATAATAGTTATGTGCTATACCCTCCACCTGAGCTAAGTACTCCTATCACAATTAGAGTAACCAGTAATTGTTAACTCAGTTAAAACATGCGTCAGTCGCATGGGTTCAAGATTGCGTTGAGGTTAAGACGCCCGTCGATGAACATGCACCTATGTCTGTTGCACAGAAGTGGACGACGGAATCAGCGACGGTAGTGCCATCGGTCTTAAGCCGGTTCGCCCCTTGAGTTAAATCCAAAAGCGCCTGTTTTCGCGGAGAAGCAGTATGTAGACTGCATAAGAACACATAAGTTGCGTAGCTGATTAGCTGACAAACGGAGCAAGTATGGCTGCCATAATTGAGCTTATCTAGATGCATTGCCGATACGACAGCTTACTTAGACTGTTGAGAGCGCACTACTGGAGATCGAAGGTCTGTGAAGCTCAGACGTTTTGGAGCTTAACGGTTGTTACTGGAACTGACTGGCAACTAGTGGATTGAGTAGCGACGCGATGGTGAGCTGTCGAATCGGCCGGGCTGACTACAGGACACTGCTAGTTTGGGTCGATATCTGAAAAACGGGATCAGAAGATTACTTCGAAGTTCCGTACCTTCAACAAGATCTCTCCGCCTCAAATGGGTAAATGGTCTGCGCTCCGGGCAAGACGAGACGATACAAATCCGTTGCTCGGAAAACGGATTGAGCGTATAGAAGCATTTACTTCTGGTTTCACATGAAACGCGCTGATGCACTATCCAACTGGTCGTGGTAACTGTTCCCAAACTCGCTCTGTGTTGGTTGGGCGCTTTACTTACGGCCATCGGCATGAAGTGGCTGTGTACAAGCTGCTTGGTTACGTACCGCTTACATCGATTGGAGACGCCCAAAAGTTTCCATAAGGATCCGAATCTGCAGTTAATCAAGGCGGAGCTTGAATCTACTTGCGCTGATTCACGTAATGAAGCTGGCTGCAAGTAGCAGTCGGTTATGGCACGCGAAATCGGCTGTGGCGCGCGAACGACGGGCACTGCTCAGCACTGCTCATGCAATACCTTAACGTTCCGCAGAATTGCTACCGTTTCACGTGAAACCGAGCAAGATTGAGGCTCATCTGGCTTGCTTGAGACGGGATGGGATCTTTACACCGACATGTCGACCGCGCGGGCTCCGCTGGCACGGCTACGCGCGTGCTCGTGCGGTATCGAGGAAATGAGAGCCGCGGTTGAGCCCTATTGGATTCTTGAGCCTGTAAGGCCGTAAAGCTTTAGTGGCGGTGGCTTCTAGAAGTAGCTGGCAACGCGCATAGTAGCTGTCAGTGTGCATAACTGAGGTAACAACTACTCCATTGGTTTCGTAGCTTCGAACCAGGCCGCATAGCTGCGTCCATTTGCCATTTGGTACGAACGCTCGGAACTCGTTAGGACTTTCGTAATCACGGCGACACGTCCCCAGACGTCTTCGAATAGCCGCATTCCATTAGCCCGACCTCCCGTCATGTTGCGAAGCTTTGAAGGCGTAAGAGGCAAGAGGGTACTAGCCCACTAAACCCACGAGCCGATACTTATGTCCAACGTCAGCGAAGCTGGCAAGAGGCGTCGTCGGCCATCGGGTTTGACGTGCCGGCGACCCGCGGAGTTTGTAAGCAGGGTGCTCATAGCCCATGGCGCAGCGTGTTTGGCAGGTATCTGATTATCTCGGATACCGTTCAAAATAATGGCTACGCTAGATCCCGACTGAGTTACGAAGTTCGAAAGCGGAAGTATCGTGTCGAATCGTAAAGGCGCGCATCTGACGTTTCACGTGAAACGACCACCGGTCTGGGACAGCCGCTAAGTAGCCGAATGATTTCGTGGCTATTGCATCGTTACACGTAATAGGAGGTACTGACTGTCTATGTTTCACAGATGGCGGAAGGAGGTAGCAGTTAAGCTTCTCAACTTCGCTGAAGGAACCAGTTCACGATGGCGGCATTGATTGTCATCCGGCTATGCGGCCCAATTCTGGGTGACTTGACTACGGAAAGGAGAATTCCGTGGCAACGCGCCATGGTTATGTTTTACATTGTTACGAGTTCGGCGGGTAGGACTGCAGCTACGAAGTCTAAGGGCGCAACCCAGTTCCCTAGTAGTGGCCGACTTTTAGTTACTGGGTGGGGTACGCTTTATAGTCATGATCCACTAGCGAGACTGTTAACTCCCCGGTTCTGCAAGGAAGCATGTTGATCCTCGGTGTAAGTTTCGAAGTGGTGATGGAATCGTCGACGCAGCAAGTCCTCCTAGTGAATATCCTGGTTGTTACGCTCGGTGGGTATCTAGATCAGGTTCTAGGGCTGGCGCAAAATAGTCATTAGACCCCGCATTGACTGCGACTAACGGTTGGTGGCTCGTTGCTCAGAAGCAGAAGTAGTTGTCGTTCTCAAGGAAGGTGCCAAATGATACGGCACTTGCATAAGTCAACGATTCGACGTTTCACGTGAAACGGCAAGCTGGCAAGTTTGCCAGTCTTAGAAGGGATACAAATGCTTCTGTTGGATATCGAATAGACCGTCAAATGTAAATCTGGCTGGAGCTAGTCACCTCAGCCTTCCCGATAGCGACCGCCGGCTTGCTTTCCGAGGTCACGACCTGACACGCAGTAAGCGAACCAGTTGGTCGTCGCGGAACAGGTCGATGCTCTAAGTAGAAGTTCAAAGAGCGCCTATCGCTACAGGTAAGTGGACGGCTGAAGCCCTCGTGTTGTGTAAATGCTGGTTGAGCATTCGGAGTAGGGCGTTGGTCTTGTTGATCTGTTCACCAAAGTTCGAAGGATCTAGAGTCTGATTGCGTTTCACGTGAAACATTGTCTACGGGCGGCGTTCGTTGGCGACTACCGAAAATGAAAATGTCATATCTAGCGTTTCCGAAGGGTGTGTGGATGTTGCTAGGTGCGTCAACTACGAAAAATAGTACGCTGCCAAATGACTTGATTAACTGAAACCAATAGATCGCTCGCCGAGTGGGAACGTTGCTGAAGGCCGGTGTCGCTAAACATAACTGGTGTCGATAAACGAGGCTGGTGCCGCTAAGTAAGGCTGGTGCTGATAAACGCAGGTTGTCTTCGCTGAATCGAGGCCTTACAAGCTATGCCAAATCCGGAACCTGAACTCTGGCGTTACGTGGTGTAGACAAAACGCACTTAGGCTTGGTTTACGGTGCGGCTCCAACTGAACGGCAATTCCGCTTAACGCATCGAAGTGAAGTATCGTGCTGCAAAAACAATTTTCTACCAGCTACAAGTCGGCGAGTTCCTATCGGGATGAAGCTACTGTTTCTGGTATGTAAAAGCATCCCGAGTCAAGATTGCACGCTCAACACTGAAGTAAGTATATGAAGGTGGCTAGTGAGCTCAACGCGACGTCGGCTCAAAACGCTGAACTAATCAAAATTTGATTTTGTTACGCGATATCGGTTTGTGTCTATTCGATGTCAGCCAGATCGGAGGCGTCAATACAGACACTTGTGACCCATAGATTTCTCCGGAGACGCCGCCATAGAACTGCTTGTGAGTATCTGACGACTTGAGACTTAAAGCTGTTCTGTACCTAAGGTAATGCGAAGCTGTAAGCAACTGCATTGCGACCGACGTCGTGGACATGCGACTGGAAACGTGGCGCTCCAGCGGAATGAAGATGGTCACGGAATAGATGCCGAAATTTCCGACCCTGTATCCGTGTTTGTGGTTGAAGCCCCTTCCTTTCCCATGTAGGTAGGTGTCTTGGGTCAAACTCTGATGGTTGAAGCAATAGCTCATTCGTTAGATCTATACCCCTATATCCGCCTGCCCTGTATGATCATTCAAACCCTGAACGTCTATCTCATTTGCCGATCGGCGCTACTTGGCGTTTCACGTGAAACGTCACTGCTTTGAAATGAGAACTGCTTTGTAACGAGAGGGCCGACAGTCTAGTCTCGTTGATGCATAGCAAAAACTATGTTGCTTCAAAGCCAATGACATAAGAGCGGTCAATTGTCTCCAGTTCGTCTTAGTACACTGCCTCGACACGATTCCTCTTTGGTGGCGGGTGGTAAGGCGCACTTCGATGACTCTGCGAGTTCAAAGCGTCTTCTGGTGCTGCTCAAATAATGGCACGTTTGAAAATAGAGCAGCATCCGCATATCTGATTAGTCGCGTCTGCTTCATGTGCGTAGTTTGTATCTCTGACTCTAATGCTCTGCTTGCTGAGAAGCCGAACTGGGACTGGAGTGACTCCTAAACAGTTCAAGTGTCTGCGTGGACGGCATAAGTGTATTCTGCTATCCGGTTTCCATGAGTGCTCGTGTCCCTATTAAATTAGGACCTCGTGCTGCTATTTAGTATTAGGACTCTTCACGCCGTGATCATGTGACGTCGTCGCCTGACACGGTCGCTCCAGTCCGTTGGAGAGGTCAAGCAGAATAGTCACTTGTCTTTTGTTTAGAAAGACATGAAGACCTGATGGCACTGGGAAAGAACGCAACGCAATCCCTGGGGAGTGAAAAGAAAACGAGAGATTTGGTTCAATATAATAGCGAAGTATGTCTCGGTGTTTGAATTTAGAGGAAAAATAGGAGACAACGATCCTCTCGGTAGCTAGACTGCGAACGACCAGGTTTTAGTTTAGACAGATCTTAGACCGTGAAAGGTGGGATCTTAGACTGCGCACAAAGATGCCGACCGTTGCCTAGCGTGACGCACGTAAAAATACTGTGAATGAAGTAAAAACGATAATGACGCTAGGTCCCGTTCACGCACTCCTCGAGTGCAAAATACAATCCAATATATAGAAGCGCGGACTGAGAACGCCAGGCAAATGTGAGGTTGCTTTGCAATGAACGTTTGGGAGATGCCGTAGTCAACCTGTGGAAAAGTCGGACGCGAAATGCGGTGTGGATAGGACGTCTTCAATCTCCGTTTTGCGTAGAATGTGATGAGACGAGAGGAGCGGATACGTGAGTGATCCCATAAGGAAGGCACGAAGGGCGGCCGCGCGGGTTACCGAGGAGGAAAGCCCGTGGGATCGTCTGCGAGGTGAAGGCTCTCCTCTTGCCAATAGCCTCGCTGAGGACATGAAGAGACTTGATGCGATCGGAGGGTCGAAGTTCAGAGTTCCGGCGTCGACGAGGATCATCGCAATTGCCAATCAAAAAGGTGGCGTCGGGAAGACCACCACGGCTGTCAACATTGCGGCTGCCCTGGCACAGGGCGGTCTTAACGTTCTTGTGGTCGATGACGATCCTCAAGGCAATGCGTCCACAGCCTTGGGTGCAAGGAGAGACGAAAACGTTGCGACTCTGTATGACGTGCTGGTTGGAAACGTGACTATGCGCGACGCTATGCAGCCGACGGAGAAACTGGAAAATCTCTTTGTGGTTCCTTCATCGATCAATCTATCGCTGGTCGACGTTGAACTTGCCGACCAAGACGACCGTATGACCAGACTTCGAGACACTCTGCGTGAAGGGCTTGCAGCAACCGCTGCCGAGGGAGCGCCATTTGACTATGTATTCATCGACTGCCCGCCGAGTATGTCTCTTTTGCCTATCAATGCGTTGATCGCCGCCAAAGAGGTGCTCATTCCCGTTCAGACGGAATACTACGCTCTGGAGGGTCTTACACAGCTTCTACATACAATTGAAGGTGCAAGTGCTTCTCATAATCCTGAGCTTCGAGTCAGCACTATTCTTCTGACCATGTCGTCAAAGAACACCAATCTTTCCGCAGAAGTCGCGGAGAATGTGAGGGACTACTTTCCCGAACAGACGCTTGAAACAGAGATTCCGCGGTCAGTTCGCATTGCTGAATCTCCTTCGTACGGCGAGACCGTCATCACATTTGCACCCCGCTCCAGTGGCGCTATCGCATATCTGGCCGCGGCGCACGAATTAGCTAATCGAGCCGAGTAAGGAGCAGGAATGGCCGAACGCAGACGCGGTCTCGGAAGAGGAATTGGTGCCCTCATTCCTTCCGCGCAAAGGGAGTCTAAAGACCGTCCCATTGACGTGTTCTTTGGCAGCGGTGTGACATCGACGGGTCGCGAGAGCGGCAAAAGTCCATCGTCGACGAAGCAGGAAAAAGCGAAGAAATCTGCTGCCCCTAAGACCGTTGATGATTCTAATGTCGAGACAGCTGTCGAGGCTCCCGTCAAAGTAGAGGGAGCCGCGAAGAAGTCGTCTGGTAAAAGGCGCCGTCCTTCTAGCGGCGATGATTCGTCGAAGACAAGCAGCTCGTCTCCCCTGAGGGAAGGGAGCGAAGAAACCGGCAAGGGGAAGGACGCCGGGAAAGACACCGGCAGGAAGGAAGAAGGCACCGGCAGGAAGGAAGAAGGCACCGGCGGAAAGGGAGACACCGGCAGGAAGGAAGTCACCGCTGGGAAGAAAGACACCGGCAGGAAGAGAGACATCGGCAGGAAGGGAGATGCCGGTGGGAAGGAAAACCCCGCTGGGAAGAAAGACACCGACAAGGGCCGATCACCCAGTCGGGAAACAGTTGTCGTTGGCACGGCAGCCATCGAAGACCCCGCCGGCGACAATCGTGCAGACGCCGGTGAAAAAGCTGTGAACGTCGGCGCGAAAGTCTCCGGTGATTTCGAAGAGGCCTCTGAAAATAAAGTGGTCGGGAAGGCAGCGTCGCAGGACGTCGATCATCCTGTAACACAGAGAACAAAACGGATGAGCGCAACCACAAACGTTGCGTCCGGGGCGACTGACGAGTTCGCGGAAGCGACTGCAACGCCGGAAACCGTCGTAAAGCGCGCAGAGGCGAAACCCGCGGAATCTGAGCCTGTGGGGACTGTCGTAGAGCGCGCAGGGGCAAAACCCGCAGAATCTGAGCCTATGGGGGCTGTCGTCGTAGAGCCCGTGGAGTCCGAGCCCATAGAGCCCAAAAGCAAGGGTTTGGCAGGAAGCGGAGAGGATTCAACGGGAGACGGAACGCGAGAAGGGCTGAATCAAAGTCCGGTTGCGTCATTCGATGGCGAAGTACAGACATCCCCTGCCGATTCGAGAGGGAGCGAAGGAATGCATTCGACCTCTGCTGTTGAGCATAAGACGAGCGTTCGAGCCTTCGACCAAGCGGGCGCCGTCGAGTTTTCCGAAGAAGTCCCGTCCGTGGACGTGAGGCAAAACAGGACAAAAGATTCGAAGAGCTCCGCGTCTCGCGACAGTTCGACGTCCGGAACCACTCAAGGCGAGCAAGAGACAGCTGATTCTGCAACTCGACCCGTTGCTGCGAGCGCAGATGCTTCGAGCCGGGTTGATTCCTCCGGTGAAGACGGACATTCAAGTCGAGCTGAGGTCTCGGAGGCCCGCGATGACGTCGACGGTGCGGTTGACGTTGAAAACCGTGCGGTCGATGAGGATGGGAACGACAAGTCCGAGCTTGGCGGAGGCAACGAGCCTGTTGAGAGCGACGCGGGTAAAACGGGAGGTGCCGGCCACGCACAAAATGAGCAGGGTGAGGCAGACGAAGGGCTCGTTGAGGTTCCCGGCGCCACTTACGCGGAGCTCCCCCTCGACCAGATAATCCCGAATACGAGACAGCCGCGAAACGTATTCGACGAGGAAGAGCTTGAGGAACTGGCAGCTTCGATTCGCGAAGTCGGAGTTCTTCAGCCCGTTATTGTTCGGCCGTTGGCGGCGCCGATTCCCGGGCAATCAAAAGCTCGCTACGAACTCATCATGGGCGAGCGCCGTTGGCGTGCCTCGGAGCTGGCAGGCATTGAGACCGTTCCCGCCATTATTCGGCATACGCAAGATGAGGATCTGCTTCGAGACGCTCTCCTTGAGAACTTGCATCGAGCGGAACTCAATCCGTTGGAAGAAGCGGCTGCCTACCAACAGCTGCTAGAAGACTTTCAGTGCACCCAAGAGGAATTGTCACGTCGGATCGTGAGGTCTCGTCCGCAGATCTCCAACACGCTACGATTGCTCAAATTACCTCCTTTGGTCCAGCGGCGAGTGGCTGCCGGGGTTTTGTCTTCCGGTCATGCGCGTGCACTGCTCGGTTTGTCTGACCCTGGCGCAATGGAGAGGCTTGCTCAGAAGATCGTCTCCGAGGGTCTTTCTGTACGACAAGTTGAAGAGATCGTGGCCCTTGGCGACGAACCGACTGCCTCGCCCGCTAGCGGACGTAGACGAGCCAGAAGATATGGCCCCGAGCTCGGTGAATTGTCGAGCCGGCTGGCCGATCGGTTCGACACCCGCGTCAAAGTCGAAATGGGAGCAAAGAAAGGGTCTATTAAGATCGACTTCGCGTCAATCGACGACCTCAATCGCATCCTGGGCGTGCTCAGCCCCGGCGAGACAGGCGTTGATATCACGGAGCAGAAACGCTAAGCAAACGCCGACGGAGAAGCTGAGTCAACGTCCGATACTGTATCACGGTTCATGACGATTAAGGTCGTTTGCCAGTTTGCATCTCACCTGGTGGAGCGGGAAGACCGTGCGCAAGACGCTTGAGAACTCCGTGCGTATGTTTCTCACCTGGGTGGGGTGGGAACACATATGACGGCGAGGACTAGGCGCGGCGGGAACGCGCGTGCAGTGGTGACGAAGACTTGCACGCGCGTGTGGCGCAGGACACGGTCTTAACTCACTGTCGGTCGGTTAGAGCCGCGTTTAGGATCTCCACGTAGAGATCGTCGACGGTTGTATCGCTTTCTAAAGCATCTGCTGTTGCAGCTTGAGGGAACAGCGAAGTCTCCGTCATGCCGGGGGCGACGTTGACGTCAAGGATCCACGCGCGACCGGCGTCGTCGAGAATGATGTCCGTGCGCGAAAGATATCTGAGCCCAAGAACCAAATGGGCGCGCTCCGCGGCCTCTTTGACGGCGGCGGTGTCCTCCTCGGAAAGGCGAGCGGGAACGAAGTATTCGGCGCGGCCGGCGAAGTAGCGCGCATCGTAATCGTAGGGTCCGTCAGCCGCGATCTCGACCGGAGGAAGAGCGCGGGGTTCGCTTCCCGTTTGGACGACGGACACCGCCACCTCGGCGCCTTCGATATACTGCTCGACGCGGGCGCGCTCGTCGTAGGCAAAACAATCCACCATGGCGCGAGGCAAACCGGCCGCCGAGGCCACGATGGTCACGCCGAGCGCCGAGCCACCCTGGGCTGGTTTGACAACCAGAGGAAAATCGAAGCGTGCCTTGATGAGGTCAAGGACTTGGCCCACCCCGACCTCGCGGAACAGCTTCTGCGGAATCGTCACCGAATCGGGAACGTTCAGGCCGGCGGTTGAGAGAACCGCGCCTGCCACCGCCTTGTCCGAGGCGATCCTGCATGCGGCAGGGGGCGTGCCGACGTAAGGCACACCGACGAGTTCCAACAGGCTCTGAAGCGACCCGTCTTCCCCGGTGCTTCCGTGAATGAGCGGCCAAACGACGTCGGGCTGCATAGATTTGAGGGATTGCAGAAGATTGGCGTCGACGTCAAGCACTTTGACGTGCATGCCCGCCTCGGAAAGGACCGCTGCGAGGCGTCGTCCCGAGTGAAGGGACACTTCGCGCTCATGCGTGAGTCCTCCTGCAAGAATCGCCACCGTGAGAGGTCCGGACATTATTTCTCCTTTGGTCGGGGTGACCTGTTTGTTGTTTGACCCGTTTGTTGTCTGGATCGGGATTGCCGGTTGTGCTGTGGGTGATCGGATTGGATTGAAATTGATCGGACTGAAGTCGGTCGGATTGGGCTGAGATCGATTGAACTGAGGTCGGTCGGGCGGGATTGGGGTCGGTCGGATTGGGCTGAAGATTGGCCTGGTTCGATCGTCTGCGACGCGCGGCCGCTGTGCGGCGTTCAGAGTCTTTGCGCCCGCCTTACACTCGCGGCCATGCGAACTCCCCAGGCGAAGGTTTGGCGCCGTCGCCGCCGCGCAGGCCGAACATGTCGACGAGCTCGGCCTCGGCGCGAACCACCGCGGCCAGGCGCTGTACGCCCTCGCGAATTCGCTCCGGCGTCGGGTAACAGAAGGACAAGCGCATATGATCTCGCCCCTGGCCGTCGGCATAAAAGGCCGTTCCCGAAACATAAGCCACCAGGTTGGTGACGGCGCGCGGCAACATGGCCTGTGCGTCGAGGCCCTCCGGCAGCTTGACCCAGGTGTAAAAGCCGCCCTCAGGGCTGTTCCAGGAACACATGGGCATGTACTCTTCGAGCGCCTCCTGCATGGCGCGCCCGCGTTCGTGGTACATCTCGCGATATTCCTTGACCTGTTGATACCAGTCGTAGGTGCGCAGGTATTCGTTGATCGAAAGCTGCGCGAAGGTAGATGGGCACAGAAGCGCGTTCTCGTTGGCGAGGGTGAGCCGTGCGGCGACGGCCGTGGGCGCCAGCGCCCAACCAACGCGGTAGCCGGGCGCGAACGTCTTCGAAAAGGAGCCAAGATAGACGACGCCGTCAGGGTTGATCGACTGAATGGCCGGGATCGGGTCTCCGTCAAAACCCAGCAAGCCGTAGGGATTGTCTTCGACCACGAGAATGTGGCGGCGTTGACAGATTTCGGCGATGCGCGGGCGGCGCTCGGCCGAAAGGCACACCCCGCCCGGGTTGTGGAAATTGGGAATCGTGTAGAGAAACTTAATCGGTTTGCCCTCGGCCTCAAGCTCGTCAATGACGCGTACGAGCTCTTCGGGAACGAGGCCCTCGGCGTCCATAGGAACGTGCACGACGTTCGCCTGATAGGCCCGAAAAGTTCCGAGGGCCCCGACATACGAGGGGGCTTCCGCAAGGACGACGTCGCCCGGGTTGATGAAGATTTGGGAGATGAGGTCAAGAGCCTGCTGGGAGCCGGTGGTGACGACGACGTCGTCCGCATGGCCGCGAATGCCGTCGGGGCGCATGACCTCGACGATCATCTCGCGCAGTTCATCGGATCCTTGGCCTGAACCGTATTGGAGGATCGACGCGCCGCGATCGCGCAGAAGGCGGCTGCTCATCTCCGCGAGAAACTCGAGGGGCAGGCCTTCGATGTTGGGCATGCCCCCGGCGAGCGAGACGACTTCGGGGCGGTTTGCCACCGCGAAGAGCGAACGAACCTCGGACTGCCTCATTCCGAGCGCGCGATCGGCGTAGGTGTTGTACCAGGGGTCCAGGCGTGTGCCGGTGGCAACGGCCGCGCGATTGGCGCTCGCCCGGTCGGCGTTCCTCTGCTTGTCGCTCATGGCGTCTCCTCGGTCGACTATGCGCACCCCGGTTTCCGGACGCGTTCCCGCCGGAAGTGCGACCCTTCTAAGTTTGCCACGGATCGGCTAAACTCACGCAGCCGGAGAAAGAAGGTCGTTGCCGAGCGCTTCGAGAATCCGGTCGCGAATGTGAAGCTTTGGCAGCTGACCGGCGAAGCGCACCAGTTCCCCGCCCTCTGCTTCGCGCCGATTCACCCCGCTGTTCGGTTCCTTTTGCAGAGGATGCCGTTCTTCTGTCGGCCGGTTTTGGCTATTTGTCAAGCGGTTCTGGTTATCTGTCAGGCCGTTCCGGCCTTCCGTTGCCCGGTTCCGGTCCTCTGTGGACCGGTTCCCTTCCCGCATGAGGACGATCATGGGGACAAAGTCGATCGTTTCGGCGAAAGCGGGGGAAATGAGCGGGTCGAGCTCAAAAGCGGGATCGGGGGGACGGCCGGATGCGGCGTCGTCGGCCCTCGAGGCAAAGACCGCGTCGACTTCGTCGACGTCGAGGACGACGGCGCGCACGCCTGCGATGCGCGAAAAGGCCGAAGTGAGAAGCGAGTTGGACCCGGCAGGCGGCGAGGCGTTACTGACGGGCAGGTTTCCGTTGGTGAGCGAAGCGACGCTGCGACGGGCCTCGACGACTCTGCGTTCGAGGTCGCGGACCAGTTCGTCGAAGATGGCGCGCATGGGAACGGCGGGCTCACACCAGCGCGCCGTTGCGAAAACGAGCGCGTAACGCGGTTGGCCTTCTGCCTCGGTTCCAGCTTCCTCGGCTCTGGCTTCTTCGGCTTTATCGGCCAAGCTTCCTCCCTCTGTGCATGCGCCGACGCGACAGAGCCGCGGCAGCCGCGAAAAGGCCGCCGGGTTCGGCCGAGCCCGGCTTTGCGCTCGCCAGTCCGAGGGCGGCGTCGACCATTTCGGTTGCGCGGGACAGCTCGCCTCGCCGCAGAACCCGCGCGACCGAGGCTTTGATCGACCGCAGTTCTTCGAGCCGTTCGCTTACGAGCGTGGGCGAAGGGACGAGCCATCTGCGGGCTTCGCCGGGCTCCAGTTTGAGAATGCCGCCTCCGTAGCTGCGGCCGGAGAGCTCGGCGCTGAGTCTGCTCGCAGAATTGAGACTGGCCAGGGGAAGCAGCTCTGTTCCCAAGCGGCGGAGTTCCTCCGCCAGACAGACGCCGTGAACGGAATTGAGGTGGTGCACGCGGGCGCTGTTGGCCACGAGACGCGGCGTTTCGGCGTTCATTGCCGTCAGGAAAAGGTCTGGTACGGCCGGGAGCGGAACGATGTACCACGGATCCCGCACTCTGCATTTGTATGCGAGGTCGACGCCGGTTTCGCTGCCCGTGCGAATGTAGCGCCGTGCGGCGGCGGACAGGGGGGTTCGCGGCCTGAAAAGCAGCGTTCCTCGGCCTTCTTCTCCCAGAATCGCCAACGCCTTTGAGGTGAGAGACATCCCGCGCAAATGGGAGCTTCCCGCCGGGCTGATCCTGAGCAGGTCGCGGCGGTCCAATCCAAGTTCGCGGGCGCGAGAGGGTGAAAGCGTGAAGTAACCGTTGTTGCCGGTGACCGCTCCGAGTTTGACCGCGCCCCACTCGGAGAGCGGCGTCAATGCCGAAGAATCGCGCAGTTCGTCGAGGTTGGCAAGGGCGGTGGCGGGTGCGAGCAACTCGGTCCATTTGGCTTCAGGGGAGGCGGGCGCCCACATTCCGTCGTGGCGGGCCGCGCGCGGACGCGGAGATGCGGCGGCCAGATCGCGTTCGTCGCGGACTTGGCGGACTGCGGCGTGCGACGTCGAGCCTCCGTATCCTTCGGCCAGCAGGAGGACGACGTCGGCCTGGGCCTCGTCGAACACCCGGCTTTCGAAAAGGACCAGTTCGATGCCCGAAAAACTGTCGAAAAGAAAACGGCGAACGGGGGCTGCGTAGTTGACGCTGAGCAATTCGGCGGGAAGAACGAAGCCGAGCCTGCCACCTCGCACAAGAAACTGGCAGGCGTGGACAACGAAGGGCGCCCAGCTCGAGGCGAGCGCCGTCAAGGACACCCCCGCTCGCAGGGCCGCCTCTCTGCCGGCGGTCCGCGAGGCGCCCGCAAACCCCTGATACCTGACGTAGGGAGGATTGCCTACGACGGCGTCGTAGCGGGCTTCGGCCGGAATTGCAAAGAAATCGGCGACCTGGACATGTGCGTGCGCACCGAGCGCGACGACGCGTTCGCGGGCAGCCGCCGCGCTCGGAGGGTCGACGTCCACTCCGTCGACCCGGATCTCACGGGGCACGGCTTCGGAGACTTCTGCCTCGCGTCCCGCGGACTTTTCGCCGACAGGCCCCTCCCCGCGGATTTCCTTCTCCTTGCGGGCGCACCCTTCGCCAGTCGCGGGCTTTCGAACGCAGGCCGCGACCTGCCTCACCGAGGAAAGCTCGAGAAGCTTCGTCGCGGCCGGCGCAAGAAAGGCGGCGTCGCCGCACGAGGGATCGAGGACGCTGTCGCCCGCCCTGCGCACCGCCCAATCGACGATGAACCGTGCGATCGGAGCGGGAGTGAAGAAGGCTCCGCGGGCTTTGCGGGCGTCGGAAGCGGAAGACTCGGACATACTCATACGATGCTACGCGCCTCCGACAGAATTCAGGGGACGCGACGCCTTGGCATTCGACGCCGAAGTCTCCGGTCAGTCGTGCAGATCTTCGAGGTAAGCTTGGGCGTCCAGGGCGGCGCGAGCTCCGGAACCCGCCGCCGTGATGGCTTGGCGGTACGTGTGGTCGACGGCGTCGCCGGCCGCGAAGACTCCGGGGACGTTCGTGCGAGTGGAGGGCTCCTCGACCAAGATGTACCCGGCGCCGTCCAAGGCGACTTCGTCGCGAACGAGCGCCGTGCGCGGGTCATGGCCAATCGCGACAAAGAGTCCCGCGACGGGGAGCACCGAGGTCTCGCCCGTGACGGTGTCGGCGAGCGTGGCGGACTCTAGGGTCTCGCCGCCGGAAAGCTCGGAGACAGTCTTGTTCCAGTGAATTTCGATCTTGGGGTCGGCCGCGACGCGGTCTGCCAGCACCTTCGACGCGCGGAACTGGTCGCGGCGGTGAATCAGGTGGACCTTCGAGCCGAAACGCGTGAGGAAAAGCGCCTCAGTCAGCGCCGAGTCGCCGCCTCCGACGACGGCGATCTCCTTGTCTTTGAAGAAGAAACCGTCGCACGTTGCGCAATATGACACGCCCTTGCCGGAGTAGAGCCGTTCGCCCTCGAGGCCGAGCTTCCTGTAAGCCGAGCCGAGCGCGAGGATCACCGCTTTTGCCTTGTACGTCGAGGAATCTGTGACGACAGTCTTGACGTCGCCTTCGAGCCGGAGCTCTGTTGCGTCTTCGTACTCGACCGAGGCGCCGAACTTCTGCGCCTGGGCCTGGAACTTGTCCATGAGGTCGGGGCCCATGATCCCATCGGGCCAGCCCGGGAAGTTCTCGACTTCGGTGGTGTTCATGAGCGCTCCGCCCGCTTCGAGGGCGCCGGCCACGACCAGCGGCTCGAATCCCGCGCGCGCCGTGTATATGGCGGCCGTCCAGCCGGCAGGGCCGGATCCGACGATGACGACGTCGTGAACTTTCTCAGTCATGTCTGCCTTTCGTAGGTGTCGAGAGGTGAACGCGCGCAAGGGGCTCCGCTATTCCCGACGTCCCGGTCCGGCTTCCGCATGCAGCAGGGGCGCGCCTTTCGTCACTCGACGGTGATCTCCGAAATGTCGAGCCTGTACTTCTTGGCGCTCTCCTTCGACAGCTCGGGGAACCAGAGGACGACGGTGTCGGTGGCCACCGGTTCCGAAGCTGAAAGGGTCAGCCCCGGCTTGAGCCCGCCTTCGGCGACGACGTCGCCGCTGTTAGGCGAAGACTCCGAGGAGTTGCGCCACTCGACCTTCCCGCCCGAAAGCTTGGATTCGATCTTGATCGAGGACACTTTCGACTTGCCCGAAAGCTTGATGGCCAAGCCTATCCCTTCTTTGTTCCCGTTGTAGGAGGCGTCCCCGTACCACCAGGACTGCCACGAGGTCGAAGGCTTTCGATCCGTCAGATACCGGATTTGAGAGGGATTGTCCTGCTCGTTGACCGTGGACGGCTCCATCTGGGCGCCGTAGGGGTTGAGGAGGGAGACGCTCGAGACTTTCGGCTCGGGAAGCTTGTCCGGATCCTCCCTCTTCGTCGGGCTCTCGGTCGGCTTTTTGGCGCCGCTTGGAGCTTTGGTCGGCTCGAGCGACTTCGTGGCCGTGGGCTTGGTCGTGGAGACGCTCGTCGGCGAGAAGAACTTGAAAACCGCCCATGCCCCGACGACGAGGATGAGTACGAGAGCGAGCGCCACAACGACCTTCGAGGGATTGTAGAGCGGCCTGTCGATTTCCTCCCCGGCCAGGTTTCCCGAAGGAAGCGGCTCTTCCGGCTGGGCGCCGAGAAGCCAGGGCTCTTCCTGAGCTGCCGGAGCCGTTTGACCCGCCGGAGCAGCGTGATTCTGCGAAGGCGCCTGGCCCGGAGGCGTGCGGGCCGACGCAGACGATTGGCCGCCCGAGGAGACGGGCATGCGAACCGTGGCCGCCCCCGCCGCATTGCCCGAATGAGGCAGGAACGACGGCGGCATTTCGGAGGCGTCTTCCGTTTCCCCCGCCGAGGATTCGCCTTTGACAACCTCGGCGCGGTTTGCCTCCGCTGCGGCGTGGTCGTTGGCGTGCTTCTCCGCCACCTGGCCCGCGAGCGTTGCGTCGCCGTTCCCCGCGTCTGCCTTCCGTTTCGCCTCCTGTGCAAAGGCGGCCCCGTCGTCGGCGGAAGAGCCGGAAGGCTTTCCCGGAGCCTGGGCTGCATCGGCAGCGGGATCGGGGGCGCCGGCCGCCTGCTGAGATTCGGAAGGTTCGGTTGCCTGCAAAGACACCGCCGTCTGCGGAAGCTCGGCTTGAGTCTGAGGAAGCTCGACTTGAGTCTGAGGAAGCTCGACTTGCTGCGCTGCGGCGGCGCTACCGGCGCCTGCCTTCTTCTTCCCCTGCGCGGACTTCTTCTTGCCGCCTTGAGTCTTCTTCTTGCCTTGTGATGCCTTTTTGCCCTGCGGCGCTTTCTTGCCTTCTGCGGTCTCCTTGTCCCGCGCTGTCGCGGTTTCAATCGTCTTGTCTTCAGAGACCTTGTCTTCGGGGCCGTCCGCGATGCTCACGTAGTCCCCCTCGGGGGCGTCGCCGAAGTCTTCGGGACGGAAGATGGCGGTGGCCGAGGGATCGACCGCCTCGGGGTGCTCCTCCGCGAAAGCGCCCAGACTCGACCATTTCGGCTTCATGCCGCTTGACTTTACGGATTCGTCGGAAAGAGGGTCGATGTCGCCCTGCGCAGAGCCGGTTTCGTCCGAGGCCGCCGGACCGGCGACGGACGGTTCTCCCTCCCGATCGCCCCGGTCCGCGTCTGCCTCCGCCGGTGCGCGGTCGGAAGAGCCTTCCGCCGCGACAGGCTCGGCCGCCGGCGAGGCCGTCTTGCTCGATGCGCTCGCCGAAGGGAACTCCGAGGGCTCGACGGCGCCCCAGGGGGCGAGCTCGCGAACGAGGTCGGCCGGAGACAGTGCGCCCAGTCCTCGGAGCTCTCGCGTGCACGTGCTGCGCAGCGCCCCGGGCAGGGAGCCGTTTTCGGCGGCGGACCGCAGGACGGCGTCGGCCTTGGATTTCCCGTCTCCGGTGAGGAGCCGGGCCAAGAGGACCGTGATTCCCCGAGACTCCATGCGGTCTGCCTGAGAACTGGACATCGAATCCGCGCGAAGGTTGGCCAACGCCGCCTCGACGCCCAGCCCGTCGATGAAGACTTCGCCCAGCACGCCTACCCGGATGTGCTGGGGCGTGAGCTGAAGATGGCGGACTCCTCTGGCCCGCGCGGAATTGAGCGCGCTCGCGACTTCGCCCGTGAGCGCCTGCGCCTGGTCGGGGCTGAAGGGGACGCCGTGGAGATAGGCGGACAGCGGCGTCCCGAGGGGGATCTCGGTGGCCACGTAGTGGGCGGCGGGGTCCTCGCCGACGGAGATGATGCGCACGACGTGCGGGTCGTCGATGAGCGAGCTGCGCCTCGCCGCGTCGAGCACCTCGCTCGCATTCGGGTTGCTGGGGTCCAACGCGAGGATGCGCAGCGAGGTCCCGAGCAGCGTGTCGACCGCGTTCCATGCTCGAACGCCGGGATACGGCGGCTGCTCGGGGAAGGGCTCGGTGAGCCTGTAGCGGCCGGCGATCACCTGACCGGCCTGGGCGAAGCTATTCATGACACTCCCTTCGTGGACACGCGCGAGAACTCCTAACCACGTGTGCGACGCCGTCCATATTACCGGGCAAACTTGATAGGGTCAGGCTCGCCTTGCCAGAGGATTTGAGGGGAATTCCCTTCACGTTGCCTCCTTTGCGGCGGCTGCCCTTGCAGCGGCTTCCCTACGTGCCTTACGAACCTCTTCGGGACTGAATGAGCGCGAACGGCGTCCCTTGCGGAGCGATTTGACGGTGCCGACGATGAGGAGCGTGAGAAAGAAAGCCAAGAAAACGCCGGTTCCGATGTTTTCCCAGTCGGAACGCACACGTGTCTGTAGCGACTTCGTCACACCCACGGAGGCCCCCGCCTCGTTGAGGATCCTGACATCGGCGGTTACGTTTCCTGAACCGAAGGCCTTGACGGGAATCAGGACCTTGGTCGAGGAGCTGGGCGCCAAAGTCGCCTTCACCTTCTTGCCGGCTTTCAAACGCGGATCGCGCGAGTGCAATTCGACCCAGACGGTGACCGACACCGGAAGCGAGTTGCCCACGTGAATCGGGATCTCCGATTTTGTGGAGATGATGTTGATCGTCGAGGACCGCTCGGCCGCGATGCTCCTGAGGAAAATTCGTCCGTCCGCTTCGTAGGCCTTGAGGACTTCCGTTCGAGAGTCCCTCGAAGCTCGCCAGGCGACGCCGGTCAGCGAATAGGCGCGGGCCGTGACCGTCTGGTTGAGCAGCGCCTTGTTCCCAGAGATCTCGACGATCGCGTCGAAGTTCTTCCGCGCCGAGTCGATGCGCTCGAGTTCCTTGCGGGTGAGCATCCCCGTCGGCGAGCGATACTCCGGAAGCGAGCTTCGAGCGACCGTCGACGGGCTTTGGTCAAAAGCGCCGCTCACGGTGGTCGGCGCCACCCACGGCGCCGACATCAAGGCCCGGACCGTTTCGCCCATGTTCTCGGGGCTGAGGGCGCTGTCCGTCGAGGCCTTCGCCGGATCTGCCTGCCCGAGGTAGGGCATGCCCGCACGATCCCCTTCTATCAAAGTGACGCGCGACGTGCTCGGCCGCTCCCTGTAGGTGGCCGCCGACAGGCCGAGCACGAGTTGGCGGGCGTCTAAAGCGTCGAGGGTCTCCGATCCCGACGGGGTCGAGTCGGCGTCGGCGTTTTCGGGAAGAGTTCCGGAGAATGCGGCGCTCATGGCGGTGTCCGATGCCAGGGCGGCGGTCGATGTGCCCGGAAGCCGCATGCGCGCCGACGGGGTGGTTCCCTTGCCCTTGATCGGAGTCTGATTGCCCGAGAGCACCGCAGGGCCGCCGCCCGCGCTGGCAAGCCCGGTGGCCGTTAGCGAATCGGTCTGCGGCGGCAAAAGGGCGATGTCCGTGCGCGGAGCGTCAATGTTCAGCCTCGCGGAGATGTCGTCGGATACCCTCGTCGCGAGGGCCCTTTCCGCATCGAGGTAGGCTTTGGCGCACGAGTCGAGCTCGCCGGCGTCGTCGCAGCCGTGCATCCTCGCGGCGACGTCGGAATCCCCCGGCGCCGTGAGAATGAGCTGAGTGGCGCGCTCGCGGGAAAAGGAGGCGAGCGCCTTGGTCAGGTCGGCGCCGGCGACGTCGGCGATGAGCGGGTCGAGTGCGAGCGTCACTCCGGGCGCCGAAAGCTCCTTGACCGCCCGGGGGATTCTTTCTGGGATCGTCGGCGTGCGATGCTCGGCCTGCGACTTCACGGAAGGATTCGAGGCGATCTCGGCAGGGGCAGACGTGAGCGGAACGAGCGCGGCCGCCGGCATCGGCGTCACCGGGACCGTGGGCGCCATGACGACGATCGACCGGTCTTTGGCCTGTCTCTCGCCGATCGTCGCAGAGACTTCGACTCCTCGCGGCCCCCAATCCTCGTCCGTTGCTCCCCACGGCAGCATGAAGCGCCGAACGGTGAAGGTCAGCGTCGCCGTCGATCCCGCGGGGACGACGACGGAGTCCTTGCGCTCGACGAGCGTCTCCATGCCCGCCGAGCCTCGGGCGGACCCGGACCCATGGAGGAATGCGAGCACCTGCGAACGCGATCCGGGGACGTTCTTCTGAGCGGTGAGCTTCGAGGAAGAGACTGTGATCGGCGTCGAGCCCGGATTCTTCACCTCGGCCGAAACGCTGAGATTTTCGTTGGGCTGGAGAATCGGAGAGCCCACCGAGGTTATTCGAACGGTCGGCTGCGCCTTCCTCTCCGCCGGGACGGTCGAGGCGGGTCTGCCGATTCGCGCCGGAGCCGACTCCGAGTGGGCGTTCGAGGTTGCGGAGCGGCCCGAAGATGCGCCCGCATTCGAGAGGCGCTCGCCTGAAGCGCCGTGTGCGCTCGGCGCGGCGTGTGCGATCGACGCTGGGCGCGGACTCGAGGCCGGATGTGCGCGCGGAGCGGCGAAAGCGCCGGAGGCCGGAGCGGCGAAGGCGCCGGAGAGGCAGACGAGCGCGGCCAGAAGGGCCGAAACCCATCGTCCCCCGCGCCGCCCGCCCTTCGCGTTGTCCGCAGCTTTCGCCTTGTCCGCAGCTTTCGAGTCGCCAGCGCCCGTCTTCCTGCTCGTGTCCTTCACGTCAATCACGCCCCGAAAGGATGGCGCGCGCGGCGGCTACGATTCGGCGCTCGTTCGGGTAGGCGAGGCGCGAGCCGACCTTGTCGATGCGGACCCATTCGACCTTCTCCGCCTCCTGATCGGGGTCGTTTTCCGTTGTGAGGAAGCCCGACAGCGCCTCGAGGAGGAAGTGGTGGACCACTTTGTGGACGCGGCGGTCGGCGCCCGAGAACCAGTAGTCGATGCTCGCCAGGTGGGTGAGGACCCTTCCGAATATGCCGGTCTCCTCCGAAACTTCCCGCACGGCGGCTTCCTCCGGGGTCTCGGTTCCTTCCAGATGGCCCTTGGGAAGGCACCATTCGAGGCGGCCTCCCCTGTTGCGGCGTGCAATGACGGCGACGTAAGCCCATCCGTCCTTGACAGACAGGACCACGCCGCCCGCGCTTGTCTCGTTCACCACGGGATAAGGATGGTGGATGGCGGAAACGGCCCGGGGCGTGCGCTTGCGCCGGTGCCGTCCCGTCGGCGAAGGCCGCGGTGCTGATGTCGACATGTTTCTCACGTAGGTTATGGCGCACCGGAAGTATGCAGAGACGATCGAACATGGCACCCTTATAAGGTGCAACGCGTGAATCCCTCCTACGAACCGATACACAATGCGGCGACGACCGGAGTCAACCGCCGGGCTCTGCTCCTTGCTCAGGGGCATAAGACCCTTGGGTCCCTCCCTCCGGCCATCGATGAACTGGGATCCATTTTCGCAGATGCAGGGCACGAAGTGTCACTCGTGGGAGGGCCGGTCCGCGATGCCTTTCTCGGATTGCCCATTCACGACTTCGATTTGACGACGTCGGCGCCCCCCGAAATCACTGAGAGGCTCCTTTCGTCATGGGGCGCCGCCACCTGGGACGTCGGCCGAGAATTCGGCACGATTGGATCCGTCCGCGACGGCGTGACTGCGGAGGTGACCACGTATCGGTCCGACTCCTACGAGGTCGGCTCGCGCAAGCCGAAGGTCGACTTCGGCCGCACCCTCGAGGGCGACCTCTCCCGGCGCGACTTCACCGTCAACGCCATGGCCGTTCGGCTCCCCGAGCTCGAGCTGGTCGACCCGTGCGGCGGCCTCGACGACCTCGTCGGCGGGGTTTTGAGAACCCCCGTAACCGCGGTTCAATCCTTCGACGACGACCCCCTGCGGATCATGCGCGCGGCCCGCTTCGCCGCGCAGCTGGGATTCGACGTCGGCGAGGACGTCATGTCCGCCATGGCGGAGATGGCCGAGCGCCTCGCAATCGTCTCCGCCGAGCGGATCCGGGCCGAGCTCGAAAGGCTCATGCTCTCGCCCGCGCCGCGCCGGGGAATCGAACTGCTCGTCTATACGGGCGTGGCCGACGTCGTCCTTCCCGAGATCGCCCAGCTGCGCGACACGGTGGACGAGCACAAGCGCCACAAGGACGTATACGAGCACACGCTCACCGTCGTCGACCAGGCGATCGCACTGGAGGACCCCGCGTCCAGGAAGGAGTACGAAGCCTACCTCCTGGGAGGCGAGCTTGAGGGCCCCGACCTCACGCTGCGGCTGGCCGCCCTCTTCCACGACGTCGGCAAGCCGCGCACGAGGCGTTTCGAAAAGAACGGATCGGTCACATTCCGGGCGCACGACGTCGTCGGCGCGCGCATGGCGGCCAAGCGGATGGCGGCGCTGCGCTTCGACAAGCAGACGGAGAAGGACGTGGCGAGGCTCGTCGAGCTCCATCTGCGCGCCTTCGGGTTCTCGGAGGCCGGGTGGACCGATTCGGCCGTGCGCCGTTTCGTGCGCGACGCCGGGGACCTGCTTCCGCGCCTCATGCGCCTGATTCGCGCGGACGTGACGTCTCAGAACCGCCGCAAGGTCGGCAGGCTCCAGGCGGGCAACGACGAGCTCGCGGCGCGCATCCGCGACCTGGCCGAGCAAGAGGCGCTCGACGCCATCCGGCCTGACCTGGACGGCGCCCGCATCATGGAGATTCTCGGCCTCAAGCCCGGACCCGAAGTAGGCGCCGCCCGCAACTATCTTCTCGAGCTCCGCCTCGACGAGGGCCCTCTCGGCGAGGAAGAAGCCGAACGCCGCCTGCTGGCCTGGTGGTCCGAGCGGAGCTCCGGCGTGAAAGACTCCGTTCCGGCCGCCGGCTCCGCTCCGGGCGAGCCGTGAGCGTCCTCGCTGATCTGTCGACGCTTGCGAAATCCGTCGGCTTTCGCAAGCTCTTGGGCGTGCGGCTCGTCTCCCAGGTCGGAGACGGCATGTTCCAGGCCGGACTGGCCTCCCTGTTCTTCTTCAGCCCGCAGTCCATGACGTCCGCGGCCGGGGTCGCCGCGGCCATCGTGGTGATGTTCGGCCCGTACAGCCTCGTCGGCCCTTTCTTCGGCCCGCTTCTCGACAGGTGGCGACGTCGCCAAATCCTCCTGTTCGGAAACGCCGTGCGCTGCCTCTTCGCGCTGTGCGTCGCCGCGGCCACGTGGGGATCGGCCGGGATCGGGATCGTCTACACGCTGACGCTCTGCGCGTTGGGCCTGAGCCGTTTCCTCCTTTCCTGCCTTTCGGCCGGGCTGCCGTCGGTCGTCGGCGAACGCGAGCTTCTGACCGCCAATTCCGTGGTCCCCACGCTCGGCGGGCTCGCGATGGGGATCGGCGCCGTCGCCGGTTTTCTCATCCGCGTTTTTCTGCCGGAAGGCTCCTCGCGGGACGTCGCCTCGCTGTTCGTCGCGGCGCTTCTCTATCTCGCCGCCTCCGGCCTGGCGAGCCTTCTGCGTCCCGACCAGCTGGGCCCGAAGCGCGAAGAGCTCGAATCGCAGCCGGCCTCGCCCTCCTTTCGTTCGACGGTTCGCGACCTCGTCGACGCCGCCGCCTACCTGACCCGCAGGCGGACCCCGGCGTTGGCCCTTGCGACGATGTCTCTCCATCGATTCGTATACGAGATGGAATTCATCATGATCATCCTCGTCTCAAGGAACCTCCTCGCCGATCCGTCCGACGCCGACGCCGGCCTCGCCTACTTCGGCACGCTCGGCGGAGCGATGGTCGCCGGGCAGTTCGTCGCCGTCGTCCTGACGCCAATCGCGCACGAGAAGATCGCCCCCTGGCAATGGGTCGTCACGTGCCTCATCGGGGGATCCGCGGGTCAGGCGACCTTCGTCCTCGCCCCGAGGACGGGCACGCTGGCGGTCGGGGCGTTCCTCGTCGGACTTGGGGTGCAGGGAGCGAAGATCGCCGTCGACACCATCGTGCAGTCCGACGCCTCCGACGCCTATCGCGGACGAGCCTTCGCCCTGTACGACGTCCTGTTCAACCTGGGCGTGTGCGCGGCGGCGGGGGTCGGCCTTGCCGCGCTTCCCGACGTCGGATGGTCGCGCGACGTTCAAACGGCGCTGTTCGCGCTCGTCTGGGTCCTGGCTTTCCTCTTTTTCTGGGCCATGGCGCGGCTCGGTGGGAGTCCGAGGGACGCGGGCCCCGCCGCGGGGAAACCAGTCCCTCCTGCGGGTGAAACAAGTACCCGGGCGACGGGCTCGGAGCTTGAGAAGGGGAAGGCATGTCCCCGGGCGGGGAAGGCAAATCCCCAGACGGCCGAAGAAGTGTGACACGCGCTTGTTTTCCCGCATTGGCGGCCATGGCGCGCTGTCTATAGGGCAGACTAGATTAGATGTACACGATCGAGGAGGGTAGAGCCTAGATGGCCTCGCAGGATGAAGAGCCTTTGCCCGGCTCCCAGACGGCCTCACCGGAGCAGGAACCGTCGAAGTCGGCTGAAGCGGACGGCGGGTCGGGCGGAAACGTCGAGTCGACAGCGCGCAAGGTCCTGGCGGAGCACTCTGCACAAGACCAGGGGCGAACCCTTCCTGCGGGAATGAAGGCGCTCATCGTCTTCTCCCTTGCGACATTCGGCTGCATCGGGCTGCACGAGGTCAGCAACTTGTTCGGCCCGGCCTTCTTTGCGCTCACACTCGTCCTCACCGTGCGCCCCATCCACAGGTGGCTCATACGCAAGGGCCTGCCGCCGTGGCTCTCGGCCATCTTCACGATGACCGCGCTTTTCGGCTTCCTGCTGGGAATGGTGGGCCTGACCGTGTGGTCCCTCATCGACCTTCCCGATACCCTCAAGAGCTATTCGGGAAGCTTCAAAGGCCTCGTCCAGAACGTCGTCGATCTGGCCGAAAAATACAATCTCTCCTCGGGCAAGCTCTCCAAAGACCTGCTCGACAACCTCGATTTCGACAAGATCGTCACCGCGGTCACCACCGTTCTCGAATACTTGACTTCTGCGGGAAGCCTGCTCGGAATGATCTCGCTGTCGATGCTTTTCATCACCGTCGACACGATGACGATGAAGTTCCGTTCGAAGATCGTCTACGAACACGATTCGCACTTCCACGACGCCCTCGAAGGCTTCGAAGGGCGGGTCCGCCAGTACTGGATCGTCTCCTCGATTTTCGGCGCGATCGTCGCGGTCGTCAACGGGATCGTCCTGGCCTTCCTCCACGTCCCCATGCCGGCGGCGTGGGCGATATTCAGCTTCGTCACGAACTACATACCGAACATCGGCTTCGTCATCGGCCTCGTGCCGCCCGCGCTCATGGGGCTGCTCGATTCCGGCTGGCTCACGGCCCTGTGGGTGGTGATCGCCTACAGCGTCATCAACTCCGTGATCCAGGGGATCTTCCAGCCGAAGATCACGGGCGACGCCGTCGGCCTGTCGACAACCGTCACTTTCCTTTCGCTTCTTTTCTGGACCGTCGTCATCGGCCCCCTGGGCGCCATTCTGGCCGTCCCGCTTACGCTTTTCGCGAAGGCGCTCCTCATTGACTCGAGCGTTCAGACCAGATGGCTCGAAGTGTTCATCATCCCCGAGTCCGAAGCTAAAAAACGTTATGACAGCGGCTTTTACGACGTCGAGAACCCCACCGACGACGACTTCGTCGATTTTATGTCCGCGGAGCTCGACGAACACTCGCAATCCGAGCGTCCCAAAACCGGATTGCGCCGTTCCAAAGTGAGATTGGGGCACAAGTCGGCCCCTGAAGGCGGAGATTCGGGAGGCTCAAGAAGCTCTGCGTCGTCTTCAGCCAAGGCTGCGCAGGATGAGCATTCAAGATAATCTAAGAAACAAGCCAAACAGTCCTCTATATACTAGGTGCCTCACGGAACCGTTTCGATTCCGAGAGAGAACACGGGAGGTCCGATGCCTACCACTACCGGAAACGTGCGGGGAGACAAGGACACACAGGCAACTTCGCACAAGTTGACGAAGGAGCGTTCCGCAGAGGCGACCGAGCACGCCGATGGGCGCAAAGGGAAGCCCAAACGCAAGCGCGGCTGGAATTATCCCAGAAGGGGATACGGGCCGATTCATCGGTGGATTCCCAGTTGGCGGGTCGTCCTCGCGTCTTTCGTCTCGATGTTCGCCTTGCTCGTCGGGTCCTTCGTCGCGCTCTACGCCACCACGGAGATTCCCGAACCGGACGACTTCGCCTTGGCGCAGACCACCACCGTCTACTATTCCGACGGCGTGACGAAGATGGGGACATTCGCGGACTACGAACGCGAACCCGTCAAATTGAAGACGTTGCCGAAGCATCTTTCGAACGCCCTCGTGGCCTCCGAGGACTCGAGCTTCTACACGAACAACGGCGTCTCCCCTAAGGGCATCTTCCGCGCGTTTGTCAACAACATCAAGGGCGGCCCGAGACAGGGCGGCTCCACCCTGACCCAGCAGTACGTCGAGCGTTACTACCTCGGCAGCACGAAAGGGTATTTGGGCAAGGTCAAAGAGGCCATCCTGGCCATAAAAATCGACAAGCAGCAGTCCAAGGACCAAATCCTCGAAAACTATCTCAACACCATCTACTTTGGTCGCGGCGCCTACGGAATCGAAGTGGCTTCCCAGAAGTACTTTGGCATTCCAGCGAGCAAACTCTCCGTTTCGCAGGCGGCACTGCTCGTCGGCATCATCCCCGGCCCGACGATTTACGATCCCGCCGTCAATCCTCAGAAGGCGAAAGAAAAGTGGGATCGCGTCCTCGACCGAATGGTCGGCGAGGGATACTTGAGCAAGGCGGACAGGCGGGCCCAGAAGTTCCCCGAGACGATTGAGCGCAAACAGGCCACGGCCTTCAAGGGTCCCAACGGATATCTTCTTTCCGCGGTGAGCAACGAGCTTCTCGCGAGCGGCAAGTTCACCCTCGACGACCTCAATCAGGGCGGTCTGAAGATCGTGACGTCGATCGACAAAGACAAGCAGGACGCCGCGGTGGCGGCCGTCAACGGGCTGCCCAAGGATCGGCCGAAGAACAACTACGTGGGCCTTGTCTCGGTCGACCCCCGGAACGGCGAGATCTATGCGATGTACGGCGGCGCCGACTACCTCAAGCGCCAGCGCAACTCGGTGACGCAGGACCGCGCGCAGGCGGGTTCCACTTTCAAGCCTTTCGGTTTGCTCGCCGCGCTCCAGAAGGACTATTCGCTCTCGAAGACATACGACTCGAAGACCCCCAGAACGTTCTACAACGGCTCCGTGACCGTTCAGAACTTCGACGGAAAGGACCGCGGCCGGATCGACCTCGTCACGGCGACGAAGCATTCGGTCAACACCGTCTTCGCTCAGCTCAACGACAGCGTGGGGCCGGCGAACACCAGGAAGGTGGCTGTCGAGTCGGGGATTCCCGATTCGACGCCGGGATTGGACAACAACCTGACGAACATCCTCGGTTCGGCCTCGCCCCGCCCGATCGACATGGCCAAAAGCTATTCGACCTTTGCCAATCAAGGGGTGACTGCCACGCCGCACATTGTGCGCGCGGTCGAGGACAGAAAAGGCCAGTCCAAGTACAAGGGTCCGACGGCTGGAAAGCGGACGTTTGAAAAAGAGACGATGAACCAGCTCAACTACGCTTTGCAGTCGGTGACCGAGAGCGACGGAACGGGCTCGACTGCGGGCACCCTCGGCCGACCGGTCGCCGGCAAGACTGGAACGTCGTCGGGGCCGTGGTCCGCATGGTTCATCGGCTATATCCCGCAAATGGTCACGGTCGTGGACATGTACCAGATCGGCGCGGACGGCAAGGAGGAAGTTCTCACTCCCTTCGGCAAATACTACTACGGAATCGGAGGAGGATCGTTTCCCGCCGAGATATGGCTTCGATACATGAAGAAGGCCACCGCGGGCATGGAGGTTGAGAAGTTCGCGAAGCCTTCGTACGTGCCGAAGAGGGCCGACGGCGACGGCCGCGCCCCGACGAAGAAGAAGACCGCGACGCCGACGCCCGCCCGCACGACGGCTCCCACCGCGACGCCGACCCCGCGCGTGACAACGGACACACCCGAGCCGACGACGAGTTCGACGGACGACGACGATGATCACAAGCATCCGTCGCCTGATCCTTCGGATCAAGACGAACCAGATCCGCCGACGTATCCGACGCAGCCGCCTATGCCGTCTACCGAGGTTCCTTCCAACGGGCCCGCCAACAGGAATGGAGGCAGAAACGGCTACGGCGGCCAGCAACGCGGCAACGGCGGACAAGGCGGGTACGGAGGCTATGGAGGTTACGGGGGCTACGGCGCCGCAGGAGGTTAGCCTTGCGACTGCGGTCCGCGGGCCTTCCTGCCCATGTGGGTTCGATGGCGCGAAGCCTGCGATCCTAGTAAACTTGTAATTCGGTGTCTTTTCCCGGCGGGAAGGCCCCGAAACGCATTGTCCCTCCTGTCATGGAAAGACCATGACCGCATAGACCAGAGGAGGTGGGAACAGCATGCGTGATTACGAGATGATGATCATCATCGATCCGACCGTCGACGAGCGCAATATCACAAACTTCGTCGATAAACTGCTTCAAGTCGTCCCCAACGAGGGCGGCACGCTGGAGAAGGTCGATATCTGGGGCAAGCGCCGCCTTGCCTACGACATCAACAAGCGCTCCGAGGGCATCTACGTGGTCGTCGACATGAAGGCGACGCCGGAAACCGCTCAGGAGCTCGATCGTCAGCTTGGCCTGAACGAGGCCATTCTTCGCACGAAGCTGCTGCGCGCAGAGGCCTGAGGCCAGTACACCGAAGGAGAAACATGGCAGGCGAACCGATCATTACCGTCGTCGGAAATCTGACCGGCGATCCGGAACTCCGCTACGTGAGTTCGGGCACGCCCGTCGCGTCTTTCACCGTCGCGTCGACCCCGCGCACGCTCAATCGTCAAACCCAGCAATGGGAAGACGGGGAGGCGATGTTCATTCGCTGCTCCGTGTGGCGCGAGCACGGCGAGAACGTCGCCGAATCGCTCAGCAAGGGCATGCGGGTGCTCGTGACCGGGCGGTTGACCGTCCGCAGCTACGAGTACAACGGCCAGCAGCGCACGAGCCTCGAGATGCAGGTCGATGAGATCGGCCCGTCTTTGCGGTACGCGCGCGCCCAGGTCACGAAGGTTGCGGGCGGCGGTTCGGGAGGCGGAAACTTCGGTGGCGGCAACAGCTACCAGGGCGGCGGAGGTTACGGCGGCGGCCGTGCCTCGTACGACGCCCCCCAGGGCGGCTCGGCCCACGATCCGTGGAGCAGCGCCCCCCAGGGCGGTTCTGCGTTCGACGACAACCCCCCGTTCTGATTTCGCAATTCGACTTTCTCGGCGGCTCGAGCCGCCTGGCGGCCGGCGGGCCGCCGCAACTGAAGGAGCAAAACTATGGCGAAGCCAGTTCTTCGCAAGCCCAAGAAGAAGGCCAACCCTCTGAAGTCGGCCAAGATCGAGAACATCGATTACAAGGACACCGCCACGCTGCGCAAGTTCATCTCGGACCGCGGCAAGATCCGCGCTCGCCGCGTCACCGGTGTCACCGTTCAGGAGCAGCGCAAGATCGCCCGCGCCGTCAAGAATGCGCGCGAAATGGCACTGCTTCCCTACTCGAGCTCGGCTCGCTGAGGGAGGGATTCTGCATGAAGATCATCCTTACCCACGACGTCGACCGGCTTGGCGTCGCCGGTGACGTCGTCACTGTCAAAGACGGCTACGGCCGCAACTACCTGATCCCCCGCGGCTATGCGGTGCGCTGGACGAAGGGCGGTCAGAAGCAGATCGACCAGATCGCCGAGGCCCGCCGCCGCCGCGCGATCCAATCGCTTGACGAGGCGAACGCGATCCAGGAGGCGCTCCAGGCGAACGTTCTGAAGATCGTGAAGCCGGCCGGAGAGAACGGCCGCCTTTTCGGCTCCGTCACCAACGCCGAGATCGCCGAGGCCGCCTTGGCCGCCACCGGCAAGAAGGTCGATCGCCGCACGATCACCCTCGTCTCGCCGATCAAGTCGACCGGTTCCTACAAGGCCGCGGCAAAGCTTCACGACGACGTCGTTGCCACCATCTCGATCGAGGTCGTGGCTGAGAAGAAGAAAAAGAAGTAACTGCGCCGGGAAAGCGCCCCGCTCGCCGCAGCCGCTTCGGCGGTTTGCGACGGCTGGGCGCTTTCTCGTTCGACTTTCCTTCGAAAGGGCGACGCAGATTCTTCATGGCAGCGCCGATAGGTCAGCCGGTCAGCTGAGTGCGAGTATGGGACGCATGGCCGTCGATCCAACGGGCGACGTCGGCTGGCATTTCCTCGCGCATGCTGGGCCAAACGTCGAAGAAGTTCTCGAGCGTGACATCCAGAATATCGAGAATGTCCGCGGATCCGACTTGCAGTTTTTCTTGGAGTCGCTTGAAATGGCTTCGAGAAATCTGTTCTAGGCGTTCGTCGCCGAAGAAGGGAAGGCCAAGTTCGGCGTGATTGGGGTAAGTTGCGGTGGAGACAAGATCATAGGCGGGAGAGAGTTTTGCCGTCTTCCGATCGGGATAGATCAACGACCAGTTCTTCAAATGTGCGTCACCGTTGCCGACGAGGAGATTGAAAACGATCCGACGGATCGTCTCCTGGAGAGAATCATGGTCGTATCCTCGAAAAGCAAGGCCTGCGACGGTTTCGACATTCGATTTGTACTTGCTTTCGCCCATTCCAAAACGTCCCAGAACCTGAGCAAAATCCTCAATGTGAACTCGACCGTTGTCGGTACGGTCAAATCGCATAATGGTGTAGGCAACCTCCTCATCAGAGACCCAAGCGCCGTCTCCGAGGTCGTCGATCTGATCACGGCGATATAGCTTCACATCGGGCACTTCAATGCCGATGCTTCCGGCCAGTTTCATAACGGCGAACTCGTTGACGGGAAGATTCGGATAGTGCCCGTCAGGCGTCTTCAGTATGACGTCCCCTGATTCTCCGTGAGCTGGCAGGACGAGCCTGTCCCCTTGTCGACAGACGGAAAATTTCATCGTCATACCGGCCAGCGAGGCGCGTACGGGGAAACGCGGCGTGGATTCCAGAGGATCCGGAATGTGAATGACGTCGGCGACGTCGATGTTCGCAGTGATATCCGGATCTGGGACTACCTCGACGGCACCGGGAAGGTCTCGCCCGATTCGACCGAGCAAGGCCATCTCGTTATAGATGCTTACCCCCTGCTCGCGAGCAACGAGTTCCCGTAAACGCCCCTCTGGCAGAAGGTTCGAGAACCACTGCGGCACTTGGTTTGTTGCGCTCGGCTGTCTGCGAGGATGATTTTCGAACCACTGTCCAAGGACTGGCCGCTTTGAGCGATTCCAGTAATCTTCGTCGAAGACGAACTTGGTGTATCGACCACGATACTGAAGGATCCCCACGTGTTCGCCGTGGAGGAATACCGTATAGGCCGAGGATTCGCTGTTCATGCCGGCGCCCCCGGGTCACCGTCCGGGTCGCCGTCCTCGAAGATGAAGTCCTCCAAAGGAGGCCGATCCTCTTGCCCGTAGGCGGTGCGCGCGTCGAGGAAGTCATTGAGGTAACGCCGAAGAACCCCGGATCTCATTCTGAGGAAGTCTTCGTGGCGGTTCTCTTGAAGGGCGCTCAGCATCTTTTCGTCGAGAAGAAGCGAGTCAAGGTTGGTTTCCGCACTTGCACGCCCGATGAATTCTTGGCGGTCGACGAAGGAAATGAGCCGGTTCGCGGCGAATCCCGCGCTTTCTGCGGAATCTGGCGCAAGCTTGATCGTCACGGCTTGCGGCGTGGAGTCGTTTTCGAGCTGATCGGCAAGCTGGTCCGGCGTCATGGCAGAGTTCGTTCGAACGTCCACTGGATGCTTGTTCCACAAGGCTGCGAGGACGACTTTTGAATTCGCCCGATCCGTGCGGAACGTTGTCAGATCGAGGAGGTTGGTGAAGTCGCTTTCCGGTTTCATTGTCAGTTTGGCGGCTTTGATGAGCTGCTGAACTGAGCTGGACTCCTTGCCCGGCGCGATGAGCTTGGCCATGTAGCGCAAATCTCTTTGTGAGCCGCTGATGCCTAGTGTTTCGGCTCCCACGCTCGTTCGCCAGAACCATCTGCTGATGAGCTCGAGATTGCGATCGTGCGGCTCGGGAAACAACGCGAAGAACCTGGTGAGAACGAGAAGCTGGAATCGGAAGGGCAAGAGAGCCATATGGGGAACGCCAACGGTCCGTTGGAGGAATCGAATCGCCGACACCAGAGCGCGTTCGGTTTCTTTGTAAGCTTCTTCCTCGTCTTCTTGCGGGAAGGCGCTGATATTTCGACGCGAAAGAAAGAATTCGTTGCGCAGATCGCGGGTGATATCTGGGTGCCTGCGAACGAGCAGGGCCTGCACCACAACCGTGTCGTCTAGCCTGCCGAAACGAGTCTGCTCGTTTACGTGCGTGGCGATCCCTGAGGTAGTGAGCCCACGGTCGGGTCCGCCGTGGATGGCGTCAAAGATCTCCGCGGGATTGAGCCGCTTGCCACGGTAGTTTATCCTGTCGAAGATTTCTCGTAGAGTCCCTTCATTCGCTTCTTCCATGATTATGGCGGGAATGGAAAGTCTGTTGAGTCTGGCCGCGACCTCCTGGATGTTCTCAGCTGCATTCGATACGTCGGGGTTGTTCCTCAACCATTCGAGTGCCCGTGCGAAATCGAAGAGGTCAGGAAGCGGGATCACGGACGAGCCTTCATTCCGATTCAACAGAACGACCTTCTTCGCTCTCAGCGAGTAGCCGAGCGCGAACCGAGGGTCCGCCATTCCTCTTGGGTCGACGGCGTTGACAAGGCTTGTGATGCGCTGTTGGCCGTCGACCACCCACAGGGCGTCTTGGCGTGCTCCGGCTTGAACTTCGAGCGCCCCGATCCTCAGATCATCGGCCCCGGCCTCGCGTTGCCATAGAAGAAGGCTTCCGAAAGGATACCCGCGGAGTATGGAATCGAAGAGATTGAGAACGTCTTGAGCATCCCAGCGAAACGAACGCTGGAACTGCGGCAGCCGCAGTCTGCCTGATGTCACGAGTGCAGAAAGCTCAGCGATCGTGTAATCGCGGTTTGTTGAAGATGCTTGAGAGTCGTCCATGCGTCAATCTTAAAGGGGCGAAAGCTTCGTCGGCTGCCTCACGCCTGCATGCTGGCCCGCAGGAACTCCTTGAACGGCCCCTCTCGGGAGGCCAGCTCCTCCGGGGAGCCGAATTGCACGATGCGGGCCGGGCCGCCGTTGTCGGACGGCTCGAGGAAGGCGACGTGATCGGCGTCGCGAATCGTCGACAGCCGGTGGGCCACGACCACGACGGTTCTGCCGCGCGCCAGCTCGCGCATGACCTCGGTGATGGCCGCCTCGTTCTCGCCGTCGAGGGCCGAGGTGATCTCGTCAAGCAGGAGGATGGGCGCGTCCTTGAGGAAGGCCCGCGCGATGGAGACCCGCTGGCGCTTGCCGCCGTCCTCCTGTTGGCGCTGCTGTCTGTCGCCGCCCCGGAATTCTTGTGAAAGCAACGAGTCGAAGATCCGCGCTCGATTGGAACGATCGGAGCATGACGGGAATCGGCTGGATCGAGAGGGTGCTTCATCGGCTCACCGAGCCGCCTCTGGAAAAGAAGCTGCTTCGTCGAAACGTGAAACGATGCCTCAACTGGAGCCGCCTTCGCGGCCGATGCCTTCGCAATTCAACACGGCCAACATCAGACGGCTTGCAGGACGCCCCGCGGGGCGACCGGCATGGACTTTCTGGGGTCACGCGTTGTCGCTCGCAGCCTTAGGCTCTCTGCATCCCGGGCTCCTCCTCGAGGCGTGCGAGACGAATATGCATTCGAAGTATACATTCGGTGTATAGTTGAGCCATGGACACTTCCTTGACGCTGCTCGGTTTGCTGGGAGTCGACTCGGGGTACGGGTACGACCTCAAGCACAGCTATGACAGATGGTTCGGCGCGAGCAAGCCTCTGGCTTTCGGCCAGGTCTACGCCACGCTCGCCCGACTCGTGCGAGACGGCCTGATCGCCGTCGTCGGCGCGGAAACGGGTTCCGGGCCGGAGCGCAAACGCTATGAAATCACGCCCGAAGGGCGCGACCGGATTTCCCAATGGCTTGCGACGCCTGACGCCCCTGTGGGCCCGCTGCGGTCGAACCTCTTCGCCAAGACGATCATCGCTTTGATGCTCGACGACGACGCAGAAAGGCTTCTCGACATCCAGAGGGCGGAGCACACGGACCGCATGAGGAAACTGCGAAAAGTCAAGAAGGAAGGCGGCCTCGCCGAGGTCCTTCTGGCCGATCACGCACTCTTCCACATCGAAGCCGATCTGCGGTGGATCGATCTGACGGCCTCGCGGCTGAACGAGCTGCGCGAGGACGTGCGATCGTGAGCGGGCAAACGGACGACCATGCGGCGCTCGCATTCCGGGTGCGCGGCGTGAGGCATTCCTTCGGTCAAACGGAGGCTTTGCGCGGCATCGACCTTGACGTCGGCCGCGGAGAGGTCCTTGCCGTCACGGGGCCCTCGGGCTCGGGCAAATCGACGCTTCTTCACGTGATGGCCGGAGTGTTTCCGCCGGACGAGGGGAGCATCGAGTACGAGGGCGCCGACATCACGGGGTTGGACGAAGCGGAGAGGTCGGATCTTCGGCTGCGGTCCTTTGGCTTCGTCTTCCAATTCGGTCAGCTCCTTTCCGACCTTTCGGCCATTGACAACGTGACGATTCCTCTGCTCTTGGCCGGATGGCGGCGCAAAAGCGCCCTCGTCAAGGCACGCGACGCCCTGGAGGAGCTCGATGTGGCGGACCATCGAGACAAGAGACCGGGCGAGCTCTCCGGCGGCCAGGCCCAGCGCGTCGCCGTCGCCCGCGCCCTTGTAACCGAACCCGCGGCCCTTTTCGCCGATGAGCCGACGGGATCCCTTGACACCCTTGCCGCGGAGAAGACGATGGATTCGCTCCTCGACCTCGTGCGGTCGAGGGGGACGACGATGGTGATCGTCACCCACGACCCGCGAATCGCGTCGTATGCCGACCGCGAGGCGATCGTCCGCGACGGGGCGGTCAGTTTCGGGGGCGGCGTCGGAAATGCGGAAGGCGTCGGAAATGTCGGATAGCGAGGGCCGCACGCATCGGATGCCCCGAGCGAAGGCCGAGAATCCAAAGGACATGGCCTGGCCCGCGAAGAAGGCGGCGAAAAAGAGGGGCGACGTCGCACTTGCCCGGCTTGTCGCCGCAGGCAATCGTCCGGGCCGACGCCGGTTGCTTGGAATCGCCGCCGGAATCGCGGTGGGCGTCGCGCTTTTACTCATGCTTGTGGGGGCGTACAGCGGATTCGGGCCGCGCAGCGAAAGGGCTGCGACGGGTTCGGTCGTCAAGTCGAACGTCGAGCTGGAGGACGACAGCGCGCTCGGCCCGGGGCGGGCGGCCGCCGCGGTCATGAGCGACCATTGGCGAGGAAGCCACTATTCGATTCTGTATGTTGCGGGCGTCGCCGAGTCGGGGCTCGCGGTTCCCGGAGTGAGCGCGCTTCCCGGACCTGGGCAGGCCGTGGTTTCCCCGCGCCTGAAGCAGATGATCGACGCTTCGCCCGACGAGCTCGGCGGACGCTACGGACGAGTAATCGGGACGATTTCGAAAGAAGGGCTTGAAAGCCCGGAGGCGATCATGGCCGTCGTCGGAACGACCGTTCCGAAGCTCGCCGCTTCGGGACTGGACGCGAAGATCGTCGAGGACTTCGCCGGGGTCGATTACGCCGGCCGCCCGTACAAGGCGATAGCGCTCATAGGGGCAGTCGCCACGCTCATCCCGGTGCTGCTCCTCATCGCCATCGTCACGGACCTAGGCGCGTCCCAGCGAGCCGAACGCTTCGCCGCGTTGCGCCTCATAGGGGCGACCCCGCGGAGGGTTGCGGCTGTGGCCGCTTGGGAAACCGGCGCGGTTGCGGGAGTCGGCGCGTTGGCGGGAATCGCCCTGTATTTCGCCGCCATCCCTTTGGCCGCCCGGATAAAGGTCGGGGCGGGCCGCTTTTACAACGACGACCTTCTTGTTTCTCCAGGTTGGATCGCTGGAATCGCGGTCGTGACGGTCATGCTCGCCGCCGCCGTCGCGTGGCGGCGCACGCTTCGCGCCGACGTCGGTCCGCTCGGTCAATCTCGCGAGCGTGCCGAACGCCCGCCTCGGGCGGCTGCTCTTTTCCCTCTCGCCTTCGGCCTCGGGTGCCTGGGCTGCGTCGCCGCCTCGGCCCGCGGCGGGGCGCGCCCTTCCACGCCACTTCTCGTCATTGGCTTCCTTCTCACCGCCCTCGGCCTGATCGTGGCGGGTCCCTTCGTCACGCGGCAGCTGGCCCGCGTTGGAATGCGCCGGGCGGGCAACGCCTCGACGGTCATTGCCTTCAACAGAATCGCCCGTTTCCCCAAAGCCTCTTTCCGCACTGTCTCGGGAATGGCGGTGGCAGCTTACACGGTGACCGTCTTCGCCGTCGGCGTCACCGCGGCCGCCGGGGTGCGAACCGCTCCCGACGGCCCCGATCGCCTCCCGATGTCGGTCGTCGCAGTATTCGCCGGGAAAACCGAGGATCGAGCAGTCGAGACGCTGCGCGAAGATCTTGTGAACGCGCCGGGTGTGCGGGCCGTGGCCGTCGGGCGACTCGGCGGGGCAGGCAAGGTCGGCGCTTTGGACGATCGCTCGACGGCCGCCGATCAGAAGATGATTCTCCCGTCGGCGCAGGCCCGTGCCTTGGGCGTGGCGGGCCCGCAAAGGTCCGAGTATGTCGCGTTGAACATCGGCGCCGTGTTTCTCGACGATCCGCTCGACGTCGAAGAAGCGCCGGGTGACGTGCAAACCCATTCGGACGTCCGCGCGATTCTGGTCCGCACCGACGGCAGGCCGGCGACGATCGAACGCGTGCGCACGCGCGCAATGGCCAGCGGAATCCCATTGAGCGCGTCTCCGGCAAGCAGGGCCGACCTTGCCGCTGAGGGCGCCCTGGCGCCTGAAAACCAGTTCGCTGCAATCGCCTACGTTGGAATTGTGATTGCCGCCTTGCTCTCGGCCGTCTCCCTCACGGTTTCTGCGATCTCCTCCGTCATCCAGCGGCGGCGGGCCTTCGGCCTCATGCGCCTGACCGGGATGCCCCGAGCGGTTTTGCGAAAGGTCGTCTCGATCGAGGCGGTCGTCCCAGTGGCCGGAGTCTTCCTCGCGTGCCTCGCGGCCGGCGCCTTCACCGCCTGGGCGGTCGTCTTCGCCGCATCGGAGGGGAGGCGAACCGTGGGATTGCCCTCCCTCGGATTCTATGCGGTTCTTGCCCTCTGCCTCGCGTTGGCGGCCTGCTCGACGGCCGCGACGGTGAAGGCGGCGTTCAGGGTCACAGGCGAAGGGAGCGTGCGTTTCGAGTAAACGGATGCTTGTCGCGACGGCGAACGCCGAAGGCCCCGAAGCGCCGCCCTGAAAGATGTAACTGTTCCCTGCAACAGGCCGCGCCGGGCGATTCGATGAACTGCACCGCCCGGCGCCTGCCTCATCGAATCCCCGGACGCACAAGGCTCGTTTTCAGCCGTTCGCAAGCCTTTGGCGTTTCTTGTGAAACAACCGCTTTCCCCCGTGAACAGAACGGATCCCGTGTAGCGTCGTGTTGTATGCGATTAATGCAATTTTCAAAAGCGAAGCCGTGGGCGATTGCCTGCGATTATCCCCGAAATCGCCGCCAAGGCGCCGGTGCGCTCAGAACTCAACGCCGAGACTGGCTGAAATCTTTCCAGATGCCTTCTGATTGGGCCGCTCGACGTCGGGCCAGCGGGCCATTGTGCCGTCAGGCCGACGGGCATTGTGCCTTCGGGGCGCCGCGTGACCCGACCCGAATTCCTCTTCGGCGAGGAAGTCTGCTGCGAGCACGCCGTAGATCCTGTGGCACTGTGCCCGAGTTCCTCCTCGGCGAGGAAGTCTGGCGGGGCGGCGTCCCAACGAATGCTCTCGGCGTGCTCCGCGTTTGGCGCCGCCCCGGTCGATCAATGGAGTTGAATGCCCTCGAGGTGGCTGACTTTGCGTTCGCCGATGGGTTTGTCGGTCTTGACCGTCACCGAGGCCTTGCGCAACTCCAAAGTGCATTCCCCCGGGGCGTTGGGAAGCCTGCCGACGATGGTGGCGACCTCCACGCTTGTGTCTGTTTCTTTGACGGCGACGCGAGTCCCGTAGCATCTTTCCGTGCCCGAGTCGAAGTAGAACCTCAACCGGTTGGGGGCGATCTGCTCGAACCTTGACCACGGGGCGATCTGCTCGCCCGCCAGATCGTTGCGAGACTTGTCGTCAGTGCCTGCGGATGGCTCTGAGCCGTTCGCAGGCGACTCAGAGCCATCCGCGGACGAGCTCGAACTGGAGCCCGACGCGTCGGCAGACCGGCCTTCGCCTCCTGTTCCTTCGGAACCCGGCTCGCTGGGAGCCGAACCGGAAGGCCGAGGCGAACTCGGGTCCGTTGAGGACGGCTGGCCCGTCGTGGCCGATGGGCCTGAGGAAGGGTCCTTCGAACATCCCGATGCCGCAAGCAATGCGATGATCGGCAGAATCGCCCATTTACGAAGCCGGTGAACTGCGCCTGTCATGGGTGCATGTCACTTGTCGTTGTTGGCAAGGTCGAACAGGCCCTTGACGCGCTTGTCGAAGTGCGGGCCGCCGTTGTCAATGTACTTCGTCGGATCCGACGCCTCGGTCTCCACGAACGAGGTGACCGAGCGAACCTCGCCGGTTCCAGTCACGCCGTTGTAGTTCTGCAGCCACGGGCCGCCGGAGGACCCGGGGCCGAAGTTGCAGTCTTTGATGCCGTTGACGTTCAGCTTGTCGCCGTGTCGCAACGCGAAAGTGTTCCCATTGCAGATTTGCAGGCTTTCGCCGTTGTTCAAGTTGCTGGGGTAGCCGAACACGGTGGCATTGAACTTCGAGGTTTCGCCAGTCACGAGTTTGTGCCCGCCGACGACGTCCGTGAGGTGCCTGCCCTGTTCATTGTCCTTCACTGTCACAAAAGCGACGTCGGAGGCGTACCCCTTGAACTTGTTAGCCGTGTTGGTCTGGTCGTCTCCGTTGTTCGCCCAATCGCGAAGAGTGTGCATGTACTGGGCGTGGAAGGTGCCGTACGGTCTGTTCTTGTTGTCGTAGCTGGGAACGAACACCCAGTTCGTGTGCCACTTGCGGCCTTTGCCGCCGTGGACGCAGTGCCCGGCAGTGACGACGATTCTCTTCGTCGGGCTGCTGACCGCCGAACCGGTGCATGCGTAGTCAGCGCCGTTGTCTGCGCGAAAGAAGATTCTGCCGTTGGCGCGTGAAAGCTTGTCATTGGCGAGCTTGTCGCTTTTCTTGAGGGCCTGCTCGGCTTTGGCGACGTTCTTCTCGGCCGATGCCTTGGCGGAATCGGAGCCCAGAACGGGCGCAGGCTTGGCCTTGGCCATTCGCTCGGGGGTCCAATACTCCTCAACGGTTTTGTAGGCTTGGGATCGTTGCTGCTTTATGCTCTTGGCTGGAGTGTTGCTCTTCGCGAGGGTCGACTTGCGAACCTGAAGCGATGCCGTGTGGGCGGTCACAACCTTCGTTCCGTCGGCCTTGGCGATGGGGGCCGTCACGCTGACGGTGCTGGACTCCGCCGACGAGTCCGCAGCGGAATCGCCTTTCGAGCCGTTGTCGGCGTGCGAGGCCGCAACGGGAATCGTCATGACGAACGCAACTGCGGCCGCGGTGCGTGTGAGTATGCGTCGTTTACTCAAAATAACCTACTTTCACCCCGAGAGCGGCGGGTGCCGCTCGGGCGCGTGTGCGTACAATGAAACTGTTTGCATAGCTCTGGCGTTGCGTGAACGCCTGTCTATTCGAGGGCGATCGACGTCGGCGTGGGTCGCTGGAACCGGCCGAGGCCAACCCGTGTTGTGAAAAAGCAAGTCCGGATCCGACGTCGCCGACTCCGTTTGACTATGTCTTTACAAGTTACCCTTGTGGTCCGGCTGCTGACAAGCCACAAAATGTCGGGCTAAAAAGCTATGGTAAATTTGTCCCCAAAGCGTCCAATCCCGGAATGCTCCGATAGACGCAAAGGCGATCGAAACGAGTGTGAGTCTCAGATTTCTTGCTGAGGAGAGCTGATATCGTAACTGTGGTACCGAGTTGAAACCATGAAAATGGCGGCCGGGCGCCCCCGTTTGAGCCGATCCCAGAGCGTCCAAAGGCGCGGGATGAAGCCGAAGTGTTTTGCGGCCCGCCTCGATTGGGGGATAAGCTAACCTGAAGCCCTCGCAGGAGGGCGATGCGACACGAAGGAGTGACGATGCCCCGCGTATCACGCGATCTGCTGCTCGGCAGCCTCCCGCCCGTTCCCCCGGTTTCGGCGGGTGACGTCGTCCGGGCTCAAGAAGCGAGCGGAATGCGGCCCGTGTACGTGGTCCTCGACGACGACCCCACCGGGACCCAGTCGGTGGCGGGCCTTCCCGTTTTGACGTCTTGGGAGGTCGGCGATTTCGCCTGGGCCTTCGAAACGGGCGCCCCGGCCGTGTACGTCATGGTCAATTCGCGCTCGCTCGCCCCCGAGGACGCCGAACGCGTCAATCGGGAGGCCGTGGCCGCGGCTCTCGAAGCTGCTGAGGCGGGCGGCGCCGACGTCGCCTTCGTCTCCCGTTCAGACTCGACTTTGCGCGGACATTTCCCGCTGGAGCCGAACACGATCGCCGAATGCCTGAGATCCGCGACGGGCGCCCGCGCAGACGGCATAGTTGTGGTTCCCGCCTTCGGCGACGCCGGGCGGATCACCGTCCACGGCACGCACTACGCCGGAGATCCGCGGGAAGGCTACCTGCCCGTGGGCGAGACCGAGTTCGCGCGCGACGCGACCTTCGGATACGCGGCGTCGAACCTGGCCGAATGGGTCGAGGAGAAAACGGGCGGGGCCGTGCCCGCCTCCGATGTGCTTGTGCTCGACATTGAGACCCTGCGCACCGACCTTGACGGCGCGGTCGCTCTGCTGACCTCGGCATGCGACGCCCGGCCGATCGTCGTGGACGCCGTCGAGGAGGAAGACCTGCGCCAGCTCGCCCTGGCGCTCATCCGAGCGGAGCGGGCCGGCTCGCGCTTCATTTACAGGGTGGGGCCGCCCTTCGTCCGCGCGAGGGTCGGGCAGGCGGTTCACGCCCCTCTCACGCCCGAGGAGATCGAGGCCTCGCGGGCCGGCCGGGAGGTCGCCGTCGGCGGCCTCGTCGTCGTCGGCTCGCACGTGGACCTCACCACCCGCCAGCTGGCCGAGCTGAGGGCGCGCCGCCGCCCCCTCGAGTTGGAGATCGACGTGGCGAAGGCCGTCAATCCCTCCTCCCGCGGCCCGCACCTTGCCGAGCTGATCGACGCCGCGGCGGCCGGCCTGAAAAAGGGCGACGTGGCAGTGCGCACCTCGCGGACCCTCGTCACTGGCGCAGACGCGGACGATTCGCTCGCGATTTCGCGGAAGGTCTCGGCGGCGGTCGTCGAGACGGTCAAGGGCGTCCTCGCGCGGGCGACGCCCCGCTTCGTCGTCGCCAAGGGCGGCATCACGTCTTCCGACGTCGCGTCCAAGGGCCTCGGCATTCGGCGCGCGACGGTCGTGGGCCCGATGCTCCCGGGAATCGTCTCGCTGTGGTCCGGTCAGGACGGCCCGGCCGCGGGAATCCCGTACATCGTCTTCGCAGGCAACGTCGGCACGGCATCCTCGCTAGCCGACGTCGTCGACAAACTCGCTTGGCGGGAGGGCCAACTCGCGCAGCCGGCCGACGAGCTCGCTTAGCAGGCAGGCAAAGCCCTTGCTGCGAGCACGACTCGCGCAGCGGGCCGGCGGGCCCGCGCAACAAATCGAACAGGACGCAAGTATGCGGCGGATCCGCCCGAACGGCGGATGCGAAAGGAGAGAACATGACCAAAATCGCGGTGCTCGGCCTGGGGGCGATGGGGCTTCCCATGGCGACGCGGCTCGCAAACGACTTCGACGTCCTCGCCTACGACGTCTCGGACGAACGGCGCAAGCTGGCTGAAAAGGCCGGGTTGAAGGTCGCGGCCGACACGCCGAAGGCGGTTGAAGGAGCCGACGTCGCCCTCGTCGCCGTGCGAAACGCCGCCCAACTCGAGGCCCTGCTCTACGGCCCAGGGGGAATCGTGGCGGCGCTTCCCAAGGGCGCCGTCGTCATTTTGACCTCCACGGTGGGAATCGCGGCGGCCGAATCAGTCGCCGTCCGGCTGGAAAAGGACGGGATAGGGCTGGTGGACGCCCCCGTCTCCGGCGGGCCGACTCGCGCAGGCGAAGGAGACCTCCTCGTGGCATGCGGAGCCCTCCCGCGCGATTTCGAGAAGGCCCGCGAGGTTCTCGAAGCGATGGCCGGCAAACTGGTTCTCGTCGGCGACGAGCCGGGCAAAGGCCAGGCGCTCAAGACGGTCAACCAGCTCTTGTGCGGCGTGCACATCGCGGCCGCGGGCGAGGCCCTCGCGCTCGCGGGCAAGCTTGGGCTCGATCAGCGCACCGCGCTCGAAGCGCTGATGTCCGGGGCCGCAGAGTCGTTCATGCTGGGCCATCGCGGGCCTCGCGCCATCGAGGCCTACGAGGGAGGCGACCCCGACGTCGCCTCGCGCTTGGACATCTTCGTCAAAGACATGGGAATCGTGACGTCCGCGGCAAAGGACGTGGGCATGGCCGTTCCCGTGGCGGCGGCGGCCGAGCAGCTTTACCTCATGGGGTACGTGCGCGGCCAGGGGGCCATGGACGATTCGACGGTCATCCGCGTTCTCGCCCCGGACTCGGAGGGCTGAGGCGAAAGCCGGTTTGCGCGACAGTCTGAGCGTGCCGTCGCTCAGGACGTGGAGGGCCGAGGCCGGCCGCGGCCCTTGGTCCGGCTGCGGGGGTCGTGGGCGCGCATGCGGCCGCCGTCGGGCCGGTCGGTCAAGGCCTTTCGAAAGGCCTGCCGCTGCGCGCCCGGATCAGCATTGTGACCGCGCGGGTCGCCATGAAAAGGCCCGCGTAGGCCGTCCACAGGGCGGCGAACAGGAGCGACGTCGGCACTCCGGGCCACGCGGCGTGCGCCCGCCCGAGGGCCCACGCGACCGGGGCGAAGATCGCAAGCGAGGCAAGCATGAACCAGGCGAGCCTCCGTGTGTCGAGGGCGCCGATGAGGACGCCGTCGAGGATGTAGGCGACGGAGGCGACGGGCAGGCAGCATGCGGCGACGATGAGCGAGAGCGTCGCCAAACGGCCGACTCCGGCTTCCGCGCCCATCGCCGATGGAAGTGCAAAGCTCGCCGCGGCGAGCGCAGCGCCGAGAACCGCCCCAGTGACGACGCCGAAGCGCAGGCAGCGATTGAGGACTTCGCGCACGGCGTCCGCGCGGCCTTCGGGCGCCCCCATGGCGGTGGCGATGAGGATCTGCGCGGCGGTCGCCAGAGAGTCGAGCCCGTAGGCGGCGAAGTGCCAGACCGTCATCGTGATCTGATTTGCCGCGAGAGACTCGGCTCCCAGATCTGTGGCCACGGCGATCTCGGCCAGCATGACCGCGCGCAGGCACAGGGTCCGGACGATGAGCGGGCCTGCCTGGCCCAGCGCCGAAACGATCCCGCCGCGGGTGGGCATGAGCGACGCACCCTCTTTGCGGGCGATTCTCGATATCTGCCAGGCCATCCACAGGCCCATTCCGGTCTGGACGATCGCTGTTCCCGCGCCGGCGCCGGCGACGCCCCAGCCGAGCGGATAGATGAGGGCGTAGTTGACGGGGATGTTCGCCAAAGCGCCGGCCGTCGCGGCGTACATCGGCCGCTTCGTGTCTCCGAAACCGCGAAGCGTGCCCGTCGCGGCGAGAACGAGGAGCATTCCCGGAAGGCCGGGCGAGGATGCGCGAAGATAGCGTTCGGCTTGCGCGAGGGTCGCTGCGTCCGGGCCGAAGAGCCTCAAGATCGGCTCTCCGAAGGCGAGGAGGACGAGGGCCAACCCCAAGCCGATGCCCAGGGCGAGCCACATTCCCTCGATTCCCTGCCGTGCCGCCTCGCCGCGCCTGCCCGCTCCCACGAGCTTTCCGGCGGCCGACGTCGTCGCGTACGCGAGGAATATGCACAGGCCCACGATCGTCGACATGATCGTCGAGGAAAGCGACAGCCCCGCAAGCGGGAGCGTGCCGAGGTGCCCGACCATCGCGGTGTCCGAGGCGAGCAGCAGAGGCTCGGCCAGCAGCGTGGCGAGCGAAGGCAGTGCGTATGCACGAATTTGGCGGTCGAGGATCCGTCCACGGTCGGGTGAGGTCACCCGGCTAGACTAACCCCACGGAGGTAGGCAGGCCAGTAACTTCAAGTGCAGCTTGAGGTAAGGGCGTGTCTCACCATCGTGGATATCTCGCCGACGGTCGTCGCCGCTATCCACTCCTGTGGACAGACTTGGGGACGGAATCGAGGGCTTCTCACCCACGTTGTCCACAGATGTGGACAGAAACACCGCAGTCTGTGGATTTTCGACGTGCGGTATCCACACGGAGTCCACACGCCGCCCACAGAGTCGGCGGCGTGTCTCCACAAGTTATCCACAACTGGGGGTGATACGAGTTTGTGGATGGACGTCTGGGCGATACCCTTGGATGGCCGAAAGCGAGGGCGGGCATGAGCTGTCGAGCTCAATTCCATCACCGGCTAATTCCCGCGTCGTCGCTGGCTGTCCACCGTGTAGATCACCGATAAGCGAGGCCAATGTGAGCATTGTGAGCGAAGGGGCTCAGGGCGGTTCGTCTTTCGAGCGGGTCCCGCCGCAGAACATCGATGCGGAGATGTCCGTTTTGGGGGGCATGATGCTGTCGAAGGACGCCATCGCCGACGTCATCGAGATTCTCCGCGCCACGGACTTTTACAGGCCGGCGCACGCTTCCGTGTACGACGTCGTCGTCGAGCTGTTCGGACGCGGCGACCCCGCCGACGCCGTGACCGTCGGCGCCGAGCTGAAGAGGAAGGGCGAACTGGAGCGCATCGGAGGCCTTCCCTATCTTCATACGCTCGTGGCGACGGTCCCGACGGCCGCCAACGCGGCATACTACGCGGGCATCGTGCGCGAGCAGGCGCAGCTGCGCTCCCTTGTGGAGGTGGGGACGCGAATCGTCCAACTCGGATACACGACGGACGGCGCAGACGTCGAGGGCCTTGTCAATCTGGCGCAGTCCGAGGTTTTCGCGGTTTCGGAGCAACGCAATTCGACGAATTACGTCACCCTCGAACAGGTGGTTCCCGACCTGTACGAGGAGCTGGAGCGCAACGCGAACCGCGACGGCGGGCTGGACGGCGTGCCCACGGGCTTTGCTGAGCTCGACGCGAAGCTCAACGGGCTGCGCGCGGGCCAGATGATCATCATCGCGGCGCGCCCGGGCGGCGGCAAATCGACCTTGGCTATGGACATCTGCCGCTCGTGCGCCGTCCACAACAACAAGGCCGCCGCCTACTTTTCGTTGGAGATGAACCGGACTGAGCTCTCGATGCGGCTGCTCGCGGCCGAATCCCGCGTGTTCCTCGACCGGATGATCAAGGGCGAGCTGGAGAGCCGAGACTGGCAGGAGATCGCCCGAACCCTCGACAAGATCTCGCAGGCCCCCCTCATCGTAGACGATTCGCCGAACATGACAATGGGGGAGATTCGCGCCAAGTCGCGCCGGATGAAGCAGCAGTTCGACATCCAGCTCATCGTCATCGACTATTTGCAGCTGCTGACGTCGGGCGGAAAGTCGGTGGAGTCTCGCCAGCAGGAGGTTTCCGAGTTCTCCCGTTCGATCAAGCTTTTGGCCAAGGAGCTTGAGATACCGATCGTCGCCGTCGCCCAGCTCAATCGAGATTCGGAAAAGCGCAACGACAAGCGCCCGCAGGTTGCGGACCTTCGCGAGTCGGGTTCGTTGGAGCAGGACGCCGACGTCGTGCTTCTCATCCACCGCGAGGACATGTTCAACGAGAACACGGAAAAGCAGGGCATGGCCGACATCATCATCGGCAAGCAGCGCTCGGGCCCGACGGGGATCGTGGAACTGGCGTTCCAGGGGCATTTCTCGCGTTTCGCGGAGATCGCCGACTGACGGCGGAAGGACGACGTCGGCGTCGCCGGGCCGCGGCGGAGCGCCGCAATCGGTCGACTCCTCGCGCTTGGTCGACTCCTCGCGCCCCGTCGAACATAGCCGCCCGACGGGTCCGTCCAGCCGGGGCCGCCGGGGCGGGCGGCGGCACGGATTCAGCCGCGTCGCCGAAGCAGCGCGTCAATCAGCCTCGGTAGGCCCCCTGCCACGCCCAGTCGTAGGTCGTGCGAGCGGGAACCCGGCCCTTGATGGCCGCTGTCACCATGTCCTTGGCGACGCGGACGGCGTCCTCGATCGCGGCGCCCTTGGCGAGCTCGGCGGTGACGGCCGCCGCCAGCGTGCAGCCCGCGCCGGAGACCTTGTACTCGCCGATCTTCGGCTCGGCGAACACGGTTGCCCTCTCGCCGTCCCAGAGCAGGTCGACGGCGTCTGGCCCGGGGAAGTCCACGCCGCCCTTGACGACCACGTGCTTCGGGCCGAGGGCGCTGATCCTGCGTGCGGCCTCAGTCATGTCCTCAATCGTCTCGAGCTTTTCCATCCCCGCCAGCGTGCACGCCTCGAAATAGTTCGGCGTGGCCACCGTGGCGAGCGGGAGGATCTTGGCTTTCAGGGCCTCGTCGGTGGACGCGCCGAGCTCCCCGCCCTTGCAGATGAGCACAGGGTCGAGGACCACGTTCTTCCACTCCTGGCTTTTGAGCCCTTCCTCGACGACGTCGATCGTCTCCGGCGTTCCGAGCATGCCGATCTTCACCGTGTCGATGTCCCGAATGCCGAGGGCGGCCTCGATCTGGTCGTGTATGAGCTCGGGGGCGATCGGGACGAAACGATGGTTGAAGTCGTTCTTCGGATCGACGGAGACGATGCACGTCAGGGTTCCCATGCCATAGACGCCCAGCTGGTGGAAAGTTTTGAGATCGACCTGGATTCCGGCGCCGCCGGTCGCTTCGGACCCGGCAATGACATAGGCGTACGTGACCATAATGCTCCTTAGTTAGCGGCCCGCGAAAGCGGGTGTGCGGCAATCTGCCGCGACGTCGGTACGATACTAGTACGTTAGGCGGGGCGCTGTCGTTGGCGCTTCTCACGGTTCGCCTGTCGCCTTCCCTAGTTTCCGTCGGCCACACCCGGGCTGAGTTCGAAACCCGGGGCGGGCTCGTAGCAGAAGTGCGCGATGCCGCCGCCTCCAAACTTGGCTTCGCCCGAGGCCGGTGTGATGCCCGTGAGGGTGAATCGCCCTGCGTCCTTTTGTGTGACAGATTCCCCGACTCTCAGCTTGCTGGCCGGCAAATTGGTGCCGTTGATCGTGGCGACTTTTTCGCCGTCGTCATCGACTCTCACTCCGTTCACAGAAAACGACGGCGACATCTTTTTGCCGGGCCGGAAAAGGGCTGATTCCTGAATGCTGATGATGTAACCGTTGCAGGCCATTGTGGTGCCTCCTGTCGAGGGTTGCGTGGAAGTCGACGGTTGTAACGAAGTCGACGATTGTGTTGATGTCGAAGGTTGTGTAGGAGTCGGGAGTTGCGTCGGAGCTGCCGACGAGCTCTTGAGGTTTGTCGAGGGGCCAGTTGTCTCCGGATTGAGCGCGCAGCTTGTCGCCGCCAAGCAAATGACGGCAATCGCTTTCAGTCGTTGAGAGATCATGATGGGTAGTTTCCAATTGCGACGTCGCCGTAGTACTTTTCGAAATCCTCCCAAGACATCGTGAACTCAGCGGGAGCATCTTCTCCGTCGGTCTGGTTCAATCCCCAGGGATTGCGCATGGTGACGCCATTGCTGTCGGAGGATACCACAGTGTAAGAATGGTTGGAGACTATGCTAATGGTCTGCGGCTGGCCGTTGATTGTTACGGTTGCCTTCCCGTTGCCGTCCTTATCGAAACCGGGAAGCGAAGCGTTTGTATCGGCCACCACCGGGTGATCTTTCGCGGCGTTTCCGATTTCCGTGCGTTGCTCCTCGCTGTAACCTGAAAACAGGCCTATGAAACCCTCGTTCCGGTCTATCCTCTTAGCTTCCTCTCCGGTGATGTCCTTCATGGCGTCCGTCGACCGTCCGCTGCCTATTCCCTGTCCGTTTGGAGTGGAACCGGCGGTTCCGCCCGGGTGGATCTGGCCGTACGCGGACTCGAATATGGAAGCGAGGCTGGGCTCGCCGTCTTTTCCCTTTACTCCATTCTGGTAGACGTCGGTGACCAGGACTGTTTGCGAAGCAGACGAATCGGGGTGAAGAGGATCGTCGTAGACGGTCACAAGGTAGCCGTCTTGCCTGCCGGCTTCGTCGTAATGAGGCTTCACGCAGGAGCGCAGCCACTCGTCGCCCTTGTCTGTCTGCATAATCGCGGCCAAGGAGGCGAGATAATAGCAGTCTCCGATGCTTCCCTGATTGACGAGGTTCGGGTCGGGGTTTTCCAGTTGCCCGTTGATCCTTTTGATGTCGTCGTCCGACAGGTCGGTGCGTCGTCCAATCGACGTGCCGTTGTTTCGATTGAGCGGTTCGATGTGCAGGTGCTTTCGCATTTCCGCCGCGCATACGGTCGCGTCCTCCTCCGTCTGCTTGAATGTGTTGTGATATTCGGCGCGAATCCTGCTGGCGGAATCTTTCAAATCGTCATAGACCTTCTTTTTGTCTGCGTCAGGCGCCTCGTTGACCTGCCTGTCGTAGTCCTTCAGGATGGCCCGCTGTTCGGCGACCGCTTTCTTCCGTTCGCTTAAAATCCAGGCAAAAGCTTCGAGGGACTCTGCGCCGTCGGACAGGCCGCCGCTCAGGACGGCGAGATCTTCGGATTGCACGTTCTTGGACACGTTGAACGCGGCGGCAGATTTTCCTTTCCAATTGGGCGCGAACCCGTCGGAGCGGCGGACGTCAGAATGTATGTCTGCCGCTTCGCCGGCATTGGATCGAAGTCTCGCCGCCGTGGCAAACAGACGGTCTGGCTTTCCCGGGAGTTCGCCGATGAAAAGGGAAAAGTAGGGGATGGGCATGTTTCCTCCTTTGAACCGTGTGTGTCGTATTGGGCGGGATTGGACGGGAAACGTGAATTAGCTCAGTCAATCGCAAAGCACGGCCTGCCGCCGGAGTGCAACCTAGTTGATTTCATATCCATGGAATCCTTAAAACTTGTCGGGGTCCCAGTTGAATACGTAGCTCCAATTGAAGGTTAATTGCAGTACAGGGCCCATTACCGGTCCGAACTTATCGCAGAAATCGTGGGCGGCGTCGGCGTCGGTCTCGCCGATATGTTGCGATGTGAAGTCGATGCCTTCGGCTGTCTTTTCACACCAGGAACGACTCCCTGCGATTCGTTTTTTCGCGTTACTCAGAAAATCTTCGCATGCCGAGGCCAGATCGTCCGATCCTGTCGAGGATGCGTCCGGGCTGTCGGGAAGGCCGATCTTGGACAGACTATTCGAGTCCGCAATGAGGCGGGACCTTAACGTTTCCAGCTCTGAGGGGTCGGCAGAAACAATGGACATTGATATTCCTTCGTTAAGAAGCGTGTATGTGGTGTGCGCAAGGCGAACATGCCCGCGACACCGCGCTTTGCGGCGACCGATGCCTTGGCTATAGATTATCGCCGTCAGCAGATTATTGTTAGCAGATTACCGTGCGGCTCTCTCCATCGTCTCGGGGTGGTACCCGGTGCGCCCGGCCTCGCCGCGGTCAAGCGAGTCGATCGCTTCGATGTCGCCGGGGGTTAGGGCGACGTCGGCGGAAGCGAAGTTCTCGGCTATCCGGGCAGGCGTGACGGACTTGGGGAAAACGATGTGCCCCTTGGCGAAATGCCAGGCGAGAATCGCCTGAGCGGGCGTGCAGCCGCGTGCGGAGGCGATGTTCGCGACGACCGGGTTGTCCGCTATCGCGCCGCGCACGAGGGGCGCCCACGCTTCGACGGCGATTCCGTTGTCGCGGCAGAACTGCGCCACCTCGCGGTTTTGGAACAGCGGATGCAGCTCGATCTGGTTGACCGCGGGAACCGTGCCCGACTCGTCGATGAGCAGCTGCAGATGGTCGCGCTCAAAGTTCGAGACGCCGATCGAGCGCGCGCGGCCGTCCTCGACGAACTCCTCCATGGTCTTCCACGCGGCGAGATACCCGGTCCCGTAGAGGTTGGGCAGCGGCCAGTGGATGAGGAACAGGTCGACGTAGTCGAGGCCGAGCTTCGTCAGGGATTCCGCGAAAGATTCGCGCGCGCGATCCGGGGCGTGGTTGCCGTTGTCGAGTTTCGTTGTGACGAACAATTCCTCGCGGGGGACGGGCGACGCCGCTATCGCCGCCCCGACCTCCGCCTCGTTTCCGTACATCTGCGCAGTGTCGATGTGCCGGTAGCCGATCGAGAGGGCGTGCTCGACCGTCCTTTGCGTGTCCTCCCCCGTGATCTTATATGTGCCGAAGCCGAGTTGGGGGATCGTGTGGCCGCTGTTGAGGGTGATGTTTCGAATGCTCATGTCTCTATTCTCTTGGCTTTTCGGCCTCGACGGAAGTGGCGGCGGTTCGGCCGAGCCTGGCTTCTTTGGCGGAGCCCGGCCGTTCGGCGAATGTCCCAGGGGTTTCAGGGCCGGGCAGGACGCCTTCGTGCAAAGCCTGGCCGTTCGGCGAATGCCCGCCGGTTCCGCGTTCTTGCGGTTCGTCGAACGACGGGCTAGGCCGGGCGCTGTTGGCCGCCTTTTCAGTCTCCTATTTGATGGTGGGGCCGTAGCGGCCGACTTTCGCTTTGCGGAAGTGTTGAGCCGCGTTGGCGTCCTGCTCCTCGAGCGCTTTTGCCGCTTCGGTCAGCGCCTGGGCATGCTGGTCGAAGCGATTGGTGAGAATCGTGCGCGTCTTGGCCAGGGCATTGGCGGCACGTTCGGCGGCTGCGCCCAGGTTGGTCCCCGTAAGCTGATCGTTGGATGCTCGCGCTTGGGCTTCGCCCGACATGGCGCGGATGCGCGCGGACATGTCGGTCACCTTCGCTCCTGCCTGTTTGACGGCCGTCGGATTGATGGCGGTTTCCTTCATAGTCAGTGCTCCTTTGTGGGAAATATGCATGTTTTGATAAATGCTGATGCGTGCGTTGATTGGATAGTTGGGAAAAGCCGCTTAGGGAATGTAAGGGAAGCGCGAGGAGGCCAGGCGATTATGGATTGAGTCAGAACCGCCGGTTGCCGCGCTCTTCTCTGTATCATTGTTGTCGGTTGGCGAGAGATTGCCCGATGACGTGGCGTGTTCGCCGAACGGTGCTGTTTGGCCGCTGCTTGTGGGTGACAGTGGCGTTGTGGAACTGTCGCTGGGCGTCCCTGCCGGCCACACTTCGTGTTCGAGGTGGATGGGGGCGCGGCCTGTTGTGCGCAGGTGCTCGGGGAGGACCTCTGTGCCGTCGGGCCAGCCTTCCCAGGTCTCGCCTTTGGCGCAGCCGGTGTTGACCGAGACGAGGGTGGCCTTGTCGTATCCGATCTCCACGCGCCCGCCGGTGCCGGGGTGGTTGAAGACGGCGACGTGGTCGTTACTGCGGGAGTTGCGGATTTGCCTGACCCCGGGCTTGTCGTATCCGAGGGGTTTGAGGATCTTGTAGACGCGCTCGACGGCCTGCCTCCACTGGGAATCTTTAATTGGGCCGGCGGTTGCAAAACGCCATGTTTCGGTGACTTGGTCATCAAGGCACGTGACCGTGGATGAAGTTCTAACCTGGGGACGCTTGTCGATAGGTTGCCAAACGCCGACTCCGTATTCTCGCGTGAGAAGGTTCTGGATCCTGAGCTCGAGTTGGATTGCGTTGCGTCGTGCATCGACGAGGGGGATGGCCCGGGTGGGCGAAACGGTCTCTTCGCCCTCGCCGTGGCCTGGTTCGGGCGTTGCCCCGCATGCTGTCATGATGACTCCTAAAATTGTCAGAAGGGATGAAATCTTGCGTGGTTTCTTTGACATTGGCGCTTCCTCGGTTATGCCCGTCGGCGCCTCAATCGTCTTTGACGGCCACGCCGTCACCGATGAGGATGCTTGCCTGGTTGTAGGTGGATGTGTATCCCTTGTTCATGTACTCGGAATGGCCTTCCGAGTACTTGTATTCTGTGCCGTCCGGAGCAGTCCAGTCGTCGCAGCTCCAGTGGGTGAATTCTTTGCTGTAAGACGGATCGCCGCCGAATCTGCCTAGATCGGCGACTCCGTCCCATGCGGCTTCGCCGAGGCCCGTGTGGTCGGGAAGCATGTTGAGGTCCCTGTTGTTCATCGTCGTCACCCCCGGAGAGCCGGAGAACATGGCGTCGTCTGCGACCGTCGAGTGCTGCAGCGCCCAGCCGGTCGCCGACGACCCGTAGGAATGGCCCGAGGCGACCAGATGGGGGTCGCCCGAATGGGTGGCCTGGACCGCGTAAAGCATGTCCGCCCCCGACTTTCCGCCGACCTCGACCTGATGGTTGCCGGCAACCGAGTGATTCGGCGTCCCGATCTCGCCCCAGCGCGGAGCGTCGTAATTGAGGACGGTGATGCCGGCGACCTGCTCGTTCCGTCCTTTTCGATCTAGTATGTCTTCCCCTTGCGCAAGAACGTTGTCGACGCCGGAGACGCCCGATCCCCACCCTTTGCCCTTGCCCATGAGGTGGGATTCGACGGTGGCCGTCATTCCCGGTGTGTGGACCGCGACGTGGTCGGCATTGTCGATGTCGCCCGAGCCGACAGCCGCCCACAGGTGGTCGCCCTTGAATGCGTCCAGGCTGACCAAAGAATGCGTCCCATCCGGCGCTCCGCCGAACTTACGTTTGACTGACAGCAAGTCGCGGTGCTTCTCTTTGAGGATCCTAAGTTTTTGTTTCTCTTCGTCCCAGCTGGTTCCCTCGATCGAAGAACTGCCGTGTTCCTCCATGTAGGCTAGATTGCTCTGTGCCTTCGCTATACGAGCATTCAGTTCGGAGAGCATGGGGTCGATGCGGCGGCGGTTGGCTCGGTCGCGCACGGCGAAGGGCACGCCGCCGAGGTTGCCGACCCAATCGGGGTGCATGACCTCGATTTGCTGCTGCTCCTCGGGCGAGAGGGAGGTCCACCAGTCGTTGACCTCCTCGACATTCCACGACGGATCTGGCTTGGCCACGCCGTGCGAAAGAATCGCCTTGCTCGCCTCCTTTGCCCTCTCCAATAGGTCTTCGACGACCTTGTACGCCAAGCCCAACGCGTTGAGGATCGCGTCGGCCTCGCGCATGATCAGTTCCCCCTCAAGCGTCTCGTTGACTTTCTCTTCTGGAACTCGGTCGTCGGGAATGAAGACCCTTCCTTCGTCGCTGATGTTGCAGCCATCAGCATCTGCGCGCCGTTTGAGGTCCTTGGCCTTCCCGGCCACTTCGTCGACCGCTTCGGCCGCTGCCAGGAAATCGTGAGCGGCCCTCTCGAGTTGTTTGTATACGTCGCCGACGTCGTCGACCAGGGCCCGGCGCGTTCTGGCTTCCGCTTCTGCGCATGCGCCGAGGAACTTGTCGGTGAACAAACGCTGTGACTCGTCATGGACCTGCTCGAGATCGCGGGCGTCTTTTGCAAGCACCGAGCGAAAGGCCCGCAAACCGCCGCTCTTCCATGTCAAAACGTCCTGAAACGTGACCATCGCCCAATCCTTTCTGGTGCGTAACCGGAATGCCATAGACTCTATCATGCTTCTTACGTGTGAGCATGGGAAATAATGCCCATTGCATTTCCGTTCATTGTCTGCCGCGAGCTTTTATTGAACAGGCGATTTGCTGGGAGCGAGCGGGATTGAACGGCGTCTTCGTGGACTGCGATTTGCGTTTCTATCGATCCAATCCGCGCCGTGCTTTCAGTCTGCGCCGCGCATTGCGCGGCCGAGGGAGTCGGCGGTCAGCGCCGAGGCTTCCGGTATGGCGATCATCGACTCGTCGGTCACCCGATCATGGTTCGACTCCGCCGAATACTCCGATTCCGCCCTGCCCGCGTGCCAATACCCTATGATGAGCTGGTTTTGCCGCGGCACTCCCCGATCGCGCAGGTCTTTGCGCATGTCGCGGACCACGTGGGACTCGGCCGAAACCCAGGCGAAAACGCCGTTGAGGTCCGGCGGGAGCTCGAGAGCCTTCCCGGCCTCCGTCAGCAGGGGCGACGCCGCCGGATCCGCACCTTGCCGGTGCAGCCACCGCACGGCCACGCCGGGCGGGCACGCGAGCGGCTGCTCGTCGGCCTCGGCGTCGACCTCGATGAGCGCAACGCCCCGCTGCTCCTCGGGCAGAGTCTCCAGGATCGCGGCAAGTGCTGGAACTCCCGTGTCGTCGGCCATGAGGAGAATCCAGTCGCAGGCCCGAGGGAGCCTGCCGCCCCCGCCGACGGCGCCGACGACGTCTCCCGGACGGGCGGACTCTGCCCAGGAGGAGGCCAAGCCCGCGCCGTGCCGCACGAAGTCCACGTCCATCCAGGATTCCTCCACGCTGTAGGCGCGGACCGTGTACGTTCTGACCCTTTCGCGCTGGCCCGGCGCATAGGCGTACCGCCCGCGTTCGCCGAACTTCGGGAGGTCGAGCACGGGCCCGTCGGGGAAAAACAACTTGACGTTCGGGACCCTGGGGCGGCTGAGATAGCCCGCCACGGCCGGGCCCGCGAAACGTATTCTCCGCATCGAGCGGGTGACGTCGCTGACCTTTTCCACGACGATGGCGGCGGGCAGCCCCTCCGTGTCTATGGAGTGCTCATGGTGTTCATGCCTCTCGTGGCGTTCATGCTTCTCGTGGCGCTCGCGGCCTTCGCGCGGTTTGTGGGGGTCGCTGCCAGCATGCGCGTCGTTGTCGTTATGGTCGGCATTTCGTTTTGCGTCAGGCACTTCTGACCTTTCTTTGAATTGTCTGCTTTGTTTGGTCTGCGCGGCCGATAGGCTGCGCGGTGGATGGTGCGTGGAGGATGGGCTGCGCGGCCGATGGTCTGTACGGTGGATGGTCTGCGCGGCGGAGGGATCGGGCGGCGAATGGTTTGCGCTGCGGACGGTTTGCGTAGCCGGGCTCGCGCGCCTGACCGCCGGCCGGCGGTCAGGTTTGCCGGGCGTCAAGCGGCACGACGAGCGGGAGCCCCGTGTGAGGGTCGGGAATGCACATGCAGGAGATTCCGTAGATTTCGTCGATGAGCTCCGCCGTGACGATTTCAGCCGGTGCGCCGGTGGCTGCGATGCGCCCTTCCTTCATGACGATGAGATGGGTGGCGTAGCGGAATGCGAGATTGAGGTCGTGGAGCACCGTAACCAGCGTAAAATCGCCGGATTCGTGAAGGCTGCGGCAAAGGTCGAGCACCTCGAGCTGGTGGGCGATGTCCAGGTACGTGGTCGGTTCGTCGAGAAGGAGAAGAGGGGTCTCCTGCGCCAGCACGAGCGCGATCCAGGCGCGTTGGCGTTGGCCTCCGGAAAGGCTGTCGACCGCGCGGTCGGCCAGCTCGAGCGTCCGAGTCGCGGCCAATGCGGCGTCGACGGCGGCGTCGTCCTTCGCCGACCACTGCCTGAAGAACGACTGGTGGGGAAACCGCCCGCGGGCGACGAGGTCGCGCACCGTGATGCCGTGGGGCGCGTTTGAGCTTTGAGGAAGGAGGCCGAGCCTGCGCGCGACCTTCTTCGCCGGGTAGGAGGCGATCTCCCTTCCGTCGAGCAGCACCGTGCCCTCGCGCGGTTCGAGGAGGCGCGACAGAGCGCGCAAAAGGGTCGATTTTCCGCACGCATTCGGCCCGATGACGGCCGTAAAGGACTGGGCGGGCACTTCGACGTCGAGCTCTTTGCTGACCGTCGTGTTCCCGTAGGCCAGGTGCAGGCCGCGGCCGACGAGCGGGTTGCCCGCGCCGCCTTTCGTTCTTTTGACGCCGTCCATTCTCCTCTTTCGGATCGAGAGCCGCGAAAGCCTTCGGCTCAGTCTGGTCGAGTCGGTCTGATTGGATCAGTCCTTGCCTTTGCCGCCTACACCGTCGGCGACCGGGCGATGAGCCACAGCAAATACACGCCGCCGATCAGCGCGGTCGCCAGGCCGACGGGCACGTCGACGCCCACGGGCACGCGCATCGAGGCGACGTCGGCGGCCGTGAGCATCGTTGAGCCCATGAGCGCCGACGTGAAAATGTGGAGGCGCCCGCTGCGGGTCAGCCTTGCCACGGCCTGCGGCGCGGCCAGAGCGACGAAGGCGATGGGGCCGGTGGCCGCCACCGCGGTCGACGTCAGGGCAACCGCGGCGAGCATTGCGGCGACCCTCAGGCGCTCGGGCCGGATCCCCGCCTGCGTCGCCTGGTCGTCGCCCATCTCCAATATGTCGAGGCGCCGCGACATTCCGCACAGCGCAGGCACAAGGAGGACGACGGCGACGGCTACGACAAGCGCCTGCTCCCATGTGCGTGCGTTGAGCGAGCCGGACAGCCACATCGACGCGAGGGCGGTTTGCTCGGCGTCGCCGTAGGCGAGCAGGAGCGAGTTGACGGCCGTCAAGAAAGAACTGACGCCGATGCCCACGAGAACCAGTTGGTATCCGGTGCTGTGCCCGGCGCGCCGCGCGAGCAGGTAAACGGCCGTCGCGGTCGCCATTCCGCCGCAAGTCGCCGCAAACGCCGTTTCTCGGGCTTCGCCTGCGAGCACCGCCACGCTGACGATGCCTCCCGTTGCGGCCCCCGTGGTGAAGCCGATGACGTCGGGTGAGCCCAAAGGGTTGCGAGAGACCGATTGGAAAACCGCGCCGGCCGCCCCGAGTGCGGCTCCTACTGCCAAGGCGGCGACGAATCTGGGGAGGCGGACGGTCTCGACGATGCGCACAGTCTGTTCGTCGCCGGAGTGTCCGAGAAGGGCCTTGACGATTTCCTCGACCCCGATGGGCGTGCTGCCCGTGCCGATGTGCACGAGGCCGACGGCCGCGAGAAGCGCCGCGGCCGCCGCGCCGACGACGAGGGCACTCCTCGTCGCCTCCAGGCGAACGGGGCCCGCCGCGATCCTGATTTTGCCCCGGGCTTTCCTTCCTCCGCGCGGAATAGGCGCGTGCCTGACTTTCCCGCTCACGTCCGCCTCCTTCCCGATCAGGTCCGTTCCTTTTCCGCTCACATCCGCCCCTTCTCCGTTCACGTCCGCCCCTTTCCCGCTCACAGGCCCAACACCTTGCCGCGCCGAACGAGCCAGACGAAGAAGGGCGCTCCGATGATGCTCGTCATCGCACCCACCCCGACTTCCCCTGGATAGACGACGATCCGCCCCAGCGTGTCCGAGGCCAGCGTCGCCGTTGCGCCGAGAAGCGCCGAGAAAGGGAGAAGGCGCCGGTGGTCCGTTCCCGCCAGCGCCCGCGCCGCATGCGGGCAGGCCATCCCGACGAAGACGACGGGGCCCGCAGCTGCCGTCGCGCCTCCCGCGAGCACGATGATCGCGAGGTTCGTCAAAGCCGACGTGGTGCGGGGCTTGACGCCCAGCGCCTTCGACATGTCCGCGCCCAGCGTCGCCGCATTGAGCGAGGGCGCCAGCGCGAAGGAAGCTGCCGCCCCCGCGGCCAGGCAGGCGATGAGGACGGGGAGGTTGTCCCAGCCGCGTCCCGCCAGCGATCCGAGCGCCCAATTCCTGTAGATCTGCTGCACCCAGGCAGGCTGGGCCAGGAGCAGAATCGTGTTGAGCGCCCACAGCACGATCGACAGGGCGGCGCCCGCGAGGATGAGGCGCGTCGGGTTGGTTCCGGCCGTCTCGGCGCGCCCCAGCCTGTGAACCAGGGCCCCGGTCAGCGCGGCGCCGATGAAAGCGAACCAGACGTAGACGGCCACGTGCGAAGCGCTCGTGAAGAACAGGCCGACGATCACCCCGGAGGCCGCGCCCTGGCTGATGCCGAGCGTTCCCGGCTCGGCCAGAGGGTTGCGCGTCAGCGATTGCGCGAGCGCCCCGGCCAGGCCCAGGCATGCGCCGGCCATGATTGCCGTGAATGTGCGCGGAAGCCTCAGTTCGCGCACCACCAAGTGGGCGTCGTTCTTCGGATCGAAGTCGAAAAGCGCGTCCCAGACCTCGTGCAGCGGCACGAGCCGCGAGCCTGTCGCGATGCTCGCGGCCGCAAGCGCGACGAGCAGGCCGGTCGACAGCGCCGCCCAAGGCAGCAGGCCGAAGGCTCGAACGCCTCGGGGCCTGCCTACGCGGAGGCCGTCGGATTCGCGTGCGCCCGGCGGGTTCGGCCCGCCTTCGGGGCCGACGGCGGATTTGCCTTCTCCGCCGGCCCCGAAGGCCTCGGCCACAGCGCGCCCGTCAGCCACCGAGTCGCTTGACGACGGCGTCGATCATTTGCTTGCCGGAGTAATAGTCGATCCTGAACGACGTGGGGCCGAGCCCGTAGACCTGCTTTGATTTGACCGCCGGCATGTTGGCGACCACCGGGTCGGCCAGGAAGGAGGACTCGGTCTTCTGGTCTCCCGTCAAAAGGAAGACGGTCTGGGGATTGACGGCTTTCGTCAGGTTCTCATGAGTGACAAAGGAAAAGTCGCCGCGCTTGTCCTTCCTCGCTTCGAGGTCGGCGGGCGCCTCGACGATCCTGAAGCCGAGCTTTTCCAAAAGCCTGCTTTGCGGCCCGCTCTTCTTGGCCACGCCCTGCTCCTTGCCCGGCCCGTTGTAGGAAACGACAGCGGCGTTGCCCTCGGGCGCCTTGATCTTTTTGGCGGCGTCGGCGACGTACTTGTCGAAGTCCGCGGTCGCTTTCTTGGCGTTGGCCTCCTGGCCGGTGGCCTCCCCGAGTTGCTTCGACAGCTCTTGCCACGTTTGCTTCGAATAGTCGACGACGATCGTCGGGTACTGGGCGGCTATCTCCTTGTAATGGTCGATGGCGCTGTCCGCTCCCGAGCTCGCGATGACCACGAGGTCGGGATTGGCCGCAATGAGCGCCTCCTTGTCGAATTTGAGATTGGGGTAGAGGACGTCGACGCCTTTTTTCTTGGCGATGGAGGACCACTGGGAGAAGAAGCCTTTGTCGTCGGTTATGTTCGACGGGGTCGTGGCGGCCGAGGCCTTGACCGGAGCGTCGATCGCCAGAAGGGTCCCCGTGAGGGTCACCGACGTCGACACGATTCTCTTCGGTTTGCTTTTGAGCGTCAGCTCTCCTTTTTCGTGCTTGATTTTCCGAGGCCAGGTCCCCGATTCCGCTCCCGAGGAGTTCGATGCCCCGTCCGACGACGTCGCGTCTTTCGAGTCCGAGGAGCACGCTGACAAGAACGTCGTCAGCGTGAGAAGAAGCGCTGCAAGAACGCGCGAGAGGCGAGATGTCATACTTCTCTCCCTGTGATGCCGAGTGCCGTTTCCGGCGCGATGAAAGATAGGTAAAGTCAGGGTAGCAGTACCTTACTCACGAGGGAAAGGGGTGCGTGGCCCATGTGCTGAAGCACCCACTGTGTGGAAACGCTCGGCGTCGGCCGCGCCTGGCGCCCGGGCGGCGAGACGGGCCTCGGCGAATTCGCCGCAACGGCCCCGCCGGGGCCGAAGGCAGGCCGCTACTTGGCGTTGCTCGCCTTGTCCCGCTTGGACTTCTTCTTGTGGCGCGGCTCCTTGCCCGTGACGTACCGGATCACGGCGTCGGCGACCTTGTCGACGACGCGCGGGTCGAACACGCCGGGGATGATGTAGTTGGCGTTGCGTTCCTCGTCGCTGACGACGTCTGCCACGGCGATGGCGGCCTGGCGCAGCATCTCGTCGTCGATCTTCGATGCGCCGGCGTCGAGCATTCCCCGGAAGAGGCCGGGGAAGACGAGGACGTTGTTGATCTGATTGGGAAAGTCGGAGCGGCCGGTGGCGACGATGGCGGCGTGGCGGCCCGCGGCGATGGGGTCGACTTCCGGCGTCGGGTTGGCCATGGCGAAGACGATCGCGTCGTCGGCCATCGTGGCGATGTCGTCCCCGGTGAGAATGTTGCCGGAAGAGACGCCGATGAGCACGTCCGCGCCGGCGAGCGCCTCCTTGAGCGATCCTTGGAAGCCGCGGGGGTTGGTGTTCTGCGCCAGCCAATTGCGGTGGGGGTTGGTCTCTTCGCGGAAGGGGCCGAGGGCTCCGTTGCGGCCGCAGCCGATGACGTCGGTCGCCCCGTGGAGCATGAGGAGGCGGATGATCGCCGAGCCGGCGGCGCCCACGCCGGAGACGACGATCCGTGCGTCTTCGATGCGCTTGCCGACGAGCTTGAGGGCGTTGATGAGCGCCGAGAGGGTGACGATTGCGGTTCCGTGCTGATCGTCGTGGAACACCGGGATGTCGAGCTCTTCGCGCAGGCGCTCCTCGATTTCGAAACACCGGGGCGCCGAGATGTCTTCCAGGTTGATCCCGCCGTAGACCGGGGCGATGGCCTTGACGATGGAGATGATCTCCTCGGTGTCCTTGGTGTCGAGGCACACGGGCCATGCGTCGACGTCGCCGAATCGCTTGAACAGGGCCGCCTTGCCCTCCATGACGGGCAGGGCCGCCTCGGGGCCGATGTCGCCGAGGCCGAGGACGGCGGTTCCGTCGGTGACCACCGCGACGGCGTTGCCCTTGACAGTCAGGCGCCGCGCCTCGGCGGTGTTCTTGTGGATCGCCTTGCACACGCGCGCGACGCCGGGCGTATAGACGCGGGCGAGGTCCTGCCGGGTGCGAAGGGGATTCTTCAGCTCCACCGAGATCTTGCCGTCGATGTGCGCCTGCATTGTGGCGTCGGAGACCTCTTCGACGACGGTTCCGACCATCATCTCGATGTTGCCCCGAACCTCCTGGACGTGGGCGGTGTTGACGCAGTCGCAGGTGACCGAGACGATCAGATGCTTCTCCAGCGACTCGACCGTGTCGATTCCGGTCACGAGGCCTCCGGCGTCCGCGACCGCCTCGACGAGGTGTTGCGTCGCCCGCGGGTGGGCGGGAACGCTCACGCGAAGGGTAACGGTGTAGCTGGGACTCGGCATTGCCATAGGAACCGCCTTCATTCAGGACGCCTGCACCGCTCTTTGGCACCCCCGCGCTTCCTTGGGACAACCCGCACTGCGACGTCGGAAAACAAACGCCTCTATGATAATGCCTTGTGCGGCAAACCGCACCGCGAGGCTCTTCGCCCCGGTGGTTGCCGGTGTTGCCTTGGCGGTTGCCTGTCTAGCTTCGGTGGTCGTCGGCGTCGCCCCGGTGGTCGTCGGCGTCGCGATCACGCTCCCAGCCTTTCCGGCTGCGGTCCATGTTCGCCCCGTCGGTTGCCGGTGTCGCCCGTCGGTTGCCGATATCGCCCGGTGGCTGCCTGCGTCGTCTTCGATGATCGCCGGTGCGCAAACCTTTGCCGTGCGGCATGCTCAGCTTTTCAACGATCCTGGTGTTCCAGTGTTGTCACATCGACACGTTCGGCCCTCTTCGCCCGAAAACGATTGCCGTTTAAGCCGTCCGTTTTCAGACGAAATGACGCGATGTTCACAGGCGAGCGGATTAGACTCGGGCCATGTACGACGCGATGTTCAGCCTGCCGGGGCACACAATGATCGAGCACTCGCTTTCGGTTCCGCTCGATCGCTTCGGGGCCTTGTCCCGTTTTGCCGCGGACGAAGCGGCGGCAATCCCGGAGAAGATCGAGCTTTTCGCACGCGAATACGTGAGGCACGGCAACGAGAAACTGCCGCGGCTCGTCTATTTTCAGGGAGGGCCGGGATTCGGCGGCCCCAGAATGGCGCCGATCGGTTCGTGGCTCGACACCGCGCTCAACCACTACCGCGTGGTCCTTCTCGACGAGCGAGGCACCGGCCGCTCGCATCCCATCGAGGCGCAGGCCGTTTCCGCCGTCGGGCCGACCCCCGTGCAAGCCGCCTTCATTTCCTGTTTCCGCCAGGATTCCATAGCCGCCGACGCCGAGGACCTCCGCCTCGCCTTCGGGGGCGACCCTTGGTCGGTGCTCGGCCAGAGCTTCGGAGGCTTCGTCGTCACCGCCTGCCTTTCCCAAGCGCCGCAAGGCCTGTCCGAAGCTTTCATCACCGCCGGGCTTCCATCGGTCGAAGGGTGCGCCGACGACGTCTACCGGCTGACCTACGCCCAAACCGACGTGCGCAACCGCGAGTTTTTCGCCCGCTATCCCGGCGACGAGTCGGTCGCGTGGAGCGTGGCCAAGCACCTGGCCGACGTCGAGGAGCGCCTGCCGACCGGCGAGCGGCTCACGCCCGGCCGATTCCGCCAGATTGGCATCTGCCTCGGCCGCTCCTACGGGCTGGAGCAGCTGCATTTCCTGCTCGAGGACCCGTTTTGGACCGTGCGGGGAGCGCGCCGGCTGCGCCCACAGTTTCTCGATCGGATAGGGGCGCAGGTCTCGCTCGCGCCCGCGCCGCTGTACGGCGTGATGCACGAGGCGATCTACGCCCAGGCCTCCACCGGCGCCACGGCTTGGAGCGCCGACCGCATCCGCGGCGAGTTCCCGCAATTTCGCCTGCCCGACGTCGCCGCCGGGGCCGCAGCCGAATCGGAGCTAGAGGCCGAGGGCCGCGGCTTCCGCTTCACCGGCGAGCACATGTATCCCTGGCAGATGCGCGAGGATCCGGCGCTCGCGCCCATCGCCGACGCGGCCGACGCCCTGGCCGCCGACCCCTCGCTGCGTCGACTCTACGACACCGAGGCTCTCGCGGCGAACGGGGCCGCCGCGGAGCGCGGGGTTCGAGCCGGGCGCGGGGGCTCTGCGGCGCACGAGGCCGCCGTGGGACGCGACGCAACCGCTGCGAGAAGGGTTCCCGCGGCTGCCTGGGTATACAAACGGGACATGTTCGTGCCCTACTCGATCTCGATGGAGACGGCGCGCCTTGCCGGCTTCCGCACGCTGGTTTCCGACACGTTCCACCACGACGGCCTCCACTCGGGCGGCCCGCAGATGATCCTCAAGCTCATCGAGGCGGTGCGGGGGTAAGGGGCTCAGAGTCCGCCAGCCAGTTCGGCGACGGCGGCGATTCTGCGGGGATTGCCTGCGCGGCTGCGGAGCCTGCCAAGAAAGACACCTGCGCACTATTTTTCGGCAAGAAAACTATCTTTACGTGTAAAACTGGCAAATAGCTATTGTTGCACATCATTAATTCCAAAAATGGTTATTATATATAATAATGCTATCTTCTGTGTTTTAACATTTCTTTATTGCAATATGTTTTCAAAGCGACTACAATCATAACCTATGAGCATAGGAACATGGATTGGAACAGTAATAGCGTTAGTCGCTGCTGCCGCTAGTGCTTGGCAAGCGTGGGAAGCTCGAAAGGCGCGAAAAGAGGCAAAGGAGTCTGAAAATCGAGCTTTAGAAGCTGCCGAAAATGCGTCATTGGCGGCGACGCGTTCAGCCGATGCGACTGAGAAGATCGCCGAGCTTGCGCAGCGAGATGAGGAGAGGAAAACGAAAAAGGAGCCGCCTTGGCGTATCGAGTATCAAAGCGGATCTAGGTACGCCCTTAAGAACTTGTCGGGAGAGCGGATGGATAGTGTGGACATCAGCATGAAACAGAAGGACGATCTCACGGCATCGGAATTCCCAACACCGATTGATGGATCTTCTCAGAAGTCTTTTATATACACCCGCAGCGCAGCCAGCGCTGATCGGAGCTTGACCGTCACATGGGTATGGCCGGATGGGACACCTGATTCATGGACAGGTGAAATTCCGGCGTCTTAAGATGCAGATCTATTGCGTGTCAAAACTCCAAGATTCTCACCCTTGGCCGGATTGGAACTCTGACTTCGCAAGTGCTGCGTGGTCATTTAAAGCCAACCAGCTCGTTAAAGCCGTCCAACTGGGCATATCGGACGCTTCGTCACCGGACAAACGTTTGGGTCGAAAGTGTGCGAGATGCCCAATTTCTGCCATTCCTTAAAATAGATCTGGTTTGGTCCCCACGCGGGGTCTAGGACTCTCCCTAAGACGACGGCGACCACGTATGCAGCCCCTGCGGCATGAAGGTCACTTGCGGCAGAGAAGACTGCGGCACCGGTGACCCATGAGTCGTCGAAAAGAAGAATTCTCTGCCCCTGGATGTCCGACCGCACTTGAAAGTCTCCGATTGCAGGTTGTCTTCTCTTCCCGGTACCGGATCCGACGTACTGAATGTCGAGTTGAGGGAGCCCGCGATGGAAAGTGCTTGCGAGCATCCGCAGTAGCTCTTTTGACCGTCCCTGGGTGGAAGGAATTATTCCCAGCGCGTCGATCGGACCATAGACGTACTCGAGGCAGGGAATGTGACGTGAGCCGAAGAATGTAAGGATCGCCAGACGTTGGAAAGCTTGTGTCTGTTTTGTAGGTTGCCTTTTGTAACTGACGAGATCTCGGTAAAATTGTTCGTCTTTCGGTGCGAATGCGAGTGGAACAACCCCTTCGACGATAGATCTGTATGTGGTGGCCTGTTTACAGCGAAAACAGTAAGAGTATTTCGAATCTACTGGGGCCGAGCACAACCCGCACAGATGAACCATTGAGACGAGGGTTCCTTCCTCGATATCCTTGCGGACATTGCGCGTTGTAAATGCGATGCGCCGAAGAAGGCCTTGCTTGACGTCAGATAAGCGCGAGCTGGACATCGTGGAAAAATTCAGATGGCAATGTCAGCGCGGTGTTGAGGCAATCTATGACGTCGTCGGGAGTGTGCGCAACGCTCACGCTCGCGAGAGGATCAGCAGCTAAGGCTCGCCCCCACGTGGTCGACTCGACGACTTGAGGGCAAAGAACAACTGGCCGTCCATGTTTCAGGGCGGCTTGGACTTGGTGCCGAGTTCCTGATTTCTCACCGGCTGAAACGACGATCGTGCCAAGGGCATAGGCGGACATCGTCGCGTTACGCATGGGAAAAGAGTGGCGCTTGATCGGTGTTCCCGGTGCGAATTGTGAGAGGACCAAGCCGCCAGAAGCAACGATATCGCGATGAAGATCAGCATTGTGGCGCGGATAAGCTTGTTCGAGACCCGTCCCGACAACGGCGACTGTTCTGCCTCCACACTCGAGGGCAGCCTGGTGGGCGGCTGTGTCAATTCCCGCGGCCAAACCGGAAATAACGCTGTAGCCGGATTGGACCACAGCGAAAGCGATGTCCCGAGCCTGGGCGAGCTCTTGCAGCGACGCCGCGCGCGAGCCGACGACTGCGAAGCCAGATTCTTTCCCGAACGCGGGAAGGGTTCCTTGAGTAAAAATAACGGGAGGGTAATCGTAGACGTCAAGTAGCTGGACGGGATAGTTCGATGAGAGGCAGGTGAGAACCTGCATGTCCAACGACTCCCATTTCGCCGCGCGTTTCTCAGCGGCTGCCAACTCAGTTTCGACTTCGCCGGGGGCCGTTGCTCCTATCCCCGACAAGGCATCTTTGAGGGCCGACAAGGCGTCGTCGGCGTTGTCGAGTGCGGCGCGAATTTTGGCTGGAGTCAAACCTGTGATTCCATACGCGAGGGCAAGGACTGCGAGCTCGTCGTTGATCATGCTGTTGCTCCTTTCGCCGGGTGGAGGACGGTGTCTGCTTTTGATTCTACCGACAAGCGGCGCTCAAGAGACAGAGGCAAGGCGAGCGGCTGCCACCGTCAGGCGGATCGCCCCGAGTTGGGTGCGCGTATCGTTTCAGTCGGAACCAGGGCGTTTCCCACAGGTCAATAGCTTTCGAGCTGGTAGAATTCCTCTGCGATCCGGCTTACCACGGATCGCAATGCGTGGTGGTCGCTACGGCGTTGAAGCGACTTAAGACGATGGAGGCAGCATCATGACCGAAGGTCAATACAATTCTTCCCCCTACGGTGCCTGGGAGGCTGCCGGAGGCTTTCCGGCGGTGGGCGGCGCCGGCGCGTTCAGGCAAGCCCCGGCACCGGGGCAAACCGGCGAGTTCAACCAAGCAGGCATTCCCCCGCAAGAGCTCGGAGCTGCGGATTCGGGGTCCCGCCAGACGGCGAAGCGCTGGGCCGCGCGCGGCGGACTCGTGGCGTTGGGATTGCTATTCGGGTATGGAATTCATTCCCAGGGCGACGTCACCGATTCGCCGCAGTTCCGGCAGCTCCAAACCCGTTCGGCGGCCGTTGAGAAGGATCTGAACTCGGCCCGGCAAGAGTTGAAAGATCTTCGCAATGAAAAATCGACGTTGGAGCAGGAGGTTGAGGCGCAGAAATCCGACTCGAAGCGCATTTCCGAGCTCTCGACGCAGATTTCGACCCTGACGAGCGAGCGGGACTCTTGCAAGTCTCAGTTGGACAATGCGAAGCAGGCGTCCCAGAATTCCCAGCGGTCGTCCGCGGTGACGCAGACTCTCGGCGGTTCGGGGACGGCAGGCGATTCTGGGGCCTCGAGCGGCGGCGCGGGAGCATCGGGCGCCTCGGGTGCGTCCGGCGGCTCCGATTCGTCTGGCGGATCCGGGTACGGGACGGGCCGCTCGTCGGGCGGGTCGGCGTATTACCCGAACTGCGCAGCGGCGCGGGCCGCGGGGGCGGCGCCCCTTTACAGAGGCCAACCCGGGTATCGGCCGGGTTTGGATAGGGACAACGACGGCGTCGCCTGCGAGCGCAGATAAGGGCGCGACTGGAGACAACGACAGCCGATAGAACTGAAGAGAACCAAAAGGCCAGCGGCGGCGGATGAGTTCGCGACTCAACCGCCGCCGCTGGCCTCGCTTTTCGCCTAGGCGGACGCGCCCGTGCGAGGGACAGGCCTGCACGCGTCTGGCGCGGACGACACATGTTTGAGGCCGTCCGCGCCCTAGGCCGGCCCGCCGTCGGGCAGCGTCCGACATGCCGCGGGGCAAGCGCAGCGTGCCGTCAGGCGACGCCGCACCCGCCCCGCAACGAGGCGTTGCTCAGCAGCACTCAGCCAAGGCCGCCCTTTGCTTGCTCGCGTACGACGGCCACGGTGTCCTTGCCCGTGCCGGTCCAGTCGCCCACGACGAGCTTGTCACTGGCCCGCCCGTAGGTGAAGGACGTGTCTGCGTCGCCTCCGGAGAGGGCGTTCTTCACGAACAGGGTCGCACCGCGTCGGACGGCCACGGTGTCCTTGCCGTCGCCGTTCCAGTCGCCGACGTATGCGACGTCGTCGTTGCGCCCGTAGGCGAAGGTGCGATCGGCCTCGCCGCCCGTCAGGGTGTCTCGAAGGAGGTTGGTGTACCCGCGGCGGACGCCGAGGGTGGCCTTGCCGTCGCCGTCCCAGTCGCCCGCGAGGCCGTAATCCTCAGCCTTGCCGTAGGGAACGGCGGCGTCGGCCGCGCCCGAGGCGGTGGCGTTGTACTTGATCGAGAAGACGTTGCCGTTCTTGACGGCGATGTCGTCCTTCTTGTCGCCGTTGAAGTCGGCCACGAGCACCTGACCCGATCCCGTTCCGGGGAAGGTCGCAGTGGTGGTCTTCGCGTCAGACCGGTTGGAATCGTAGAAGGTGTAGTTCTCGCCGTTGCGGATCGCGACGGTCGAAACGCCGTCGCCGTCCCAGTCACCCGCGATGACCTCGCCGCCCGCAGGGATCTTCATGCCGAGCTTCGCGATGGAGGCCGGGAACTGATCTGCGAAGTAGAGGTTGCAGGCATCATCGGCCAAGCAGAGATCCGCGATCGGCTTCTGGCTGTTGTCAGCCGGAGGCTTGGGCGAGGGATCCGGTGTCGGAGTCGGCGAAGGGGCCGGGTCGGTCGGGCTCGGTGTCGGCGAGGGCGACGGATTGGTGGGGCTGGGCGCCGGGTCGGTTGGGCTCGGCGTTGGCTTGGTGGGGCTTGGCGAGGGGTCCGGTGTCGGTGTCGGCGAGGGCGACGGGTCGGTCGGGCTGGGTGCCGGGTCGCTGGGCGAGGGGTCCGGTGTCGGTGTCGGCGAGGGCGACGGGTCGGTCGGGCTGGGCGCCGGGTCCGTCGGGCTGGGTGCCGGGTCGCTGGGCGAGGGGTCCGGTGTCGGTGTCGGCGAGGGCGACGGGTCGGTCGGGCTGGGCGCTGGGTCCGTGGGGCTCGGCGTCGGCGTAGGCGTAGGCGAAGGGGCGGCCGTTTCGTTGATTTCGAAATTGAAGGGGTCGAGCTCCGTTCCCTCCTTGTAGAAGTTCGCAAAGCCCTGGGCGCCCTTCGCGGTCAAGACGACCTTGGGAGCCTTCACGGTGAGTTTCTTTTCGCCGTCGTGCTGAATCGTGATGTTGCTCAGCTTGGCGAACTCGATCTGACCGTAGTCGGTGACGTCGGCAGCGCCCATCGCCTTGCTCTTGACGTTGAGGAGCAAATCGGCGGTGTCCGGGCCGGTGAATTTCACGACCGGGTTGGCGATCGTGATGTCGAGCTGGCCGTCGTGCCCGGTGAAGTGCACACCGCCCTTGAATGTGATCGTTCCGGGGGTTTCGGCGGTGATCGACTGTCCGTCGTCCACCGGGAAGTTGAATTCCCCGGTCGCGCCGTCGAGAAGCTCCCAGCTTCCGTGTGCCGGACCGGTCTTGATGTAGCTGCGGAAACTCTGACGCAGGCCCCATTCCGCCGAACCTGTGAGCTGGGCGGGCTTGGCTGGCTCGAGTCGCGAGATGCTTCCCGGCGCAGACTCGTGAGCCGCGAAGGCCGACGCGCTGAACAGGGGCGCGGCGGCCAGTGCGGCGGCCGCGGTGAGAACTGTTGCGGTGGCGAGCGAGCGACGAGTCCGCCGAGGAACGCGATTGTTGTGCATTGATGTTCCTTCGGTTATTCGGTTGTTTTAAGTGTGCGAGAGCGGTGACAAGAATGTCGGTTGCGATACTCTTCGCATCTGGAGCTTACATGAGTGTAGATCCGTTCACCAGGGTCTCTTTTTCACTTGAATCTTGCGGTCAACTTAGAGAAGTTCATTCTTGTTATTTGCTATTTTACGGTCGCGTAATGGCGTGCGTGCTTCTGACGAAGCCGCCTCTGAGCGTTTTACTCGTTCCGTGACTGTTTGTGTTTCGGGTCTGAAGATGTGACGAACTGTGCTTAAGTGCTTAAAACTGATCAAAAATCTCGACCTTTCTTTTTAGAGGTCTTGCGTTAACGTCTGAAAAGAGTTATGGACTGCCGAACAAAAAAGTGTATATACGGTTTTTGATGTCGTGAGCGCAAGGTCTTCACTAGATAAATGAATGTAGTGATGCCTGAATTTGGCGGCAACTGGATGTGGCAGGAACGAAGCTGCCGCAATGTCCGTGTAGGATTGCGGTGCGTTCACGTCTGACGCACGAAGGCATAAAGGAATACATGAACACCACGTCTGTCCCGACGCCCGTACGGGCGAATCCGGTGGTGCATCTCGGCTTGCCCAGACTGAGGGCGAGCGGTGCGGCCCCAGCGGACCGCCCGCGCGTGCCGGAGCTCATCGATCGTTTCGGACGCGTCGCGCGCGATCTGCGGGTCTCGCTCACCGACAAATGCAATCTTCGCTGTACGTACTGCATGCCCCCCGAGGGGGTGCAGCCCGCTCCCGGCGAGCGCATTCTGACCGACGCCGAGGTGGTGCGGCTCGTGCGCATCGCCGTCGAGAGGCTCGGTGTGCGCGAGGTGAGGTTCACCGGCGGCGAACCTCTGCTGCGAAAGGGGCTGGAGGAGATTGTGGCGGCGACGTCGTCCCTTTGCACCGACGTCGGGACGCCCGTTGAAACCTCGCTGACGACGAACGCCCTCGGCCTGCGCCACCGCGCGCGCGGGCTGAAAGAGGCGGGCTTGACGAGGGTCAACGTTTCCATGGATTCCGCGGATCGGGAGACTTACGCCGCCCTCACACGCAGAGACCGCTTCGACGACGCCGTCGCCGGCGCCCGTGCCGCGGCGGAGGCGGGCCTGCTCCCCGTGAAGGTCAACGCGGTGCTCGTCAGGGGAGTCAACGACGCGCAGGCCGTCAGGCTGGTGGCGGAAGCGCTCGCAAGCGGCTACGAACTGCGTTTCATCGAACAGATGCCGCTTGGGCCCAGCGGGCAGTGGACGCGTTCCGGGATGGTTGCGGCCGAGGAGATCCTGAGCAGGTTGGAAGGCGCTTTCGAGCTTGTGGCGCGGCCGGGGACGGAAAGGGGGAGCTCGCCCGCCGAACTGTGGGACGTCGCACCCGGCAAGGTCGACGGCGTCGAGCACCCCGGCGGGACGGTGGGCGTCATCGCGTCGATCACCCGCCCGTTTTGCGGGGACTGCGACCGCACGAGGCTGACCGCGGACGGCCAGGTTCGCTCCTGCCTTTTCGCTCGGGAGGAAACGGACCTTCGTTCGCTTCTGCGCGCGGGCGCCGATGACGATACAATCGCCGATGCTTGGCGTGCGGCCATGTGGGGCAAGCAGCCCGGACACGGCGTGGACGATCCGAGTTTTTTGCAGCCTTCGCGCACGATGAGCGCGATCGGAGGATGAAATGACAGTCAACTTGCGATACTTCGCCGCTGTGGCAGAGGCTGCCGGCGTGACCGAGGAAAGCGTCAGCCTGCCCGCGGGCGCAACCGTCGGGGATCTGCGTGCGGCCCTGATCGCCGCTCGGGGGGCCGGCTTCGCCAGGCAGCTCGCCGTCAGCGCGCTTCTGATCGACGGCGCCCACGCCGACGACGCCGCGCTTTTGCCTTCCGGCGCCGTCAGGGCGGACGTCCTCCCGCCGTTCGCCGGCGGATGAGCCGAGCCGTCTGCCTGGCGCGCTCACGGAATTTCGCAAACTGTTCGGCGGGGTCGATCCCGCTGCGCCGGGGGTTCCAGTCGTCCTGCTACGTGCTCAACGGCGAGGAATACCGGTCGATCCCGCCGCGCCCCGTCTACGTGGCCCATGGTCGATCCCGCCGCGCCGTCGACTAGGCTTGGCCGGACCGTTCCGCCGAGCCGCGGATTAAGCCTGGCCGGTCCACTCCGCCGAGCCGTCGGCGAATTCCTGCCGTTTCCATATGGGCAGGCGGAGCTTGACCCGCTCGATGACGGCCTCGAGGACGCGCAGCGCCTCTTTCCGGTGGGAGGCTGAAACCGCTGCGCCCAGCGCGATCTCGCCCACGCGCAGACCTCCTGTGCGGTGGAGCACCGCGATCTTGCACGCCCCGCTTCCGGCGGCGACGTCGGCGGCGATCTTTCGAACGACGTTTCCGGCTTCGGGGTGCGCCTCGTAATCGATGGACACCACCGGCCGGGCGTCGTCGTGATTGCGCACCTGCCCGCAGAACGTGACGATTGCGCCCGCGCTTGGATCGTCCACGGCGGCGGCGAGGGCCTCCATGTCGATGGGCTCGGCGGTGACGCCGGCGACGATCGCCTCGGCGTCGGAGCCGTCGCTGCGGCCTCGATTCTGAATGGCTATTGTGGCGGCCTTGTGCGGCGCGGGATGGTCGCCGTCCGCCAGCTGGTCGACGATGTGCCCCAGAAGGGGGCCGACGGCGGAGACGGCGTCGCGCACGCCGCCCGTCGATCCGGGCGCGTTGAGGATGAAAACCCTGTGCCCGTCCCCCTCGATGACGCCAGCCACCCCGCGGGAGAGGGCGGCGGTGGGAACTCGGGGATTGTCCCGCAGAAGGTCTTCGACGCCGATGAGCCTGCGCGCGAGCAGCGGCTCGGTCGCCTCCGGCGTGAGATCGCGGCTGGTGATTCCCGTGCCGCCCACGGTGAGGATGGCGTCCGCCCCCGAGTCAACCGCCTTGCGGATCGCCGCCTGCACCGATTCGACGCCGTCGCGCACCACCGCGGGCCCCTCGACTTCGCCGAAGTCGGCGAGAAGCCGGACGGCGAGCGGGCCGGAAACGTCCTTGCGTTGCCCGGAAAACGTGCGGTCGGAGACTGTTATGACGGCGATCCTCATGTGCCACGAGTTTAATCGATGCGTGCATTCCGCTTCGCATCGCGGATGTGGGCTGTGCTTGCTCGCGTCCTCTGCGACGCCCTTCGGCGCGACGCGCCGCTCTTCTTCATTACTTTGCGCAAGGCGATGCCCGATCGGCATCGGCGTGCCGCAACGCTGACTTGGCGTGCCGCAAGGTCGGCTCGCCGTGTCACAGGGTCGGCTCGCCGGCAGAGGCTCCGCGTGCTGCGAATATCGGCGTGCTGCGACGCTCGGCGGTACCATGGCGGTATGAGTCTTCGCCCCGCAGTCGAGCCTGAAAGTGTGCTCGACAATCGCCAGCGCACGCGGTACTCGCGCCAAATTCTCCTCCACGGTGAGGACGGCCAGGCCCGTTTGGCCGCGGCGCGCGTGCTGGTCGTCGGCGCGGGCGGGCTGGGGTCTCCCGCGCTTATGTACCTCGCCGCCGCCGGTGTGGGGACGATCGGGATCGTCGACGACGACGTCGTCGACCTGTCTAACCTTCATCGGCAGGTGATCCACGATTCGACTGCGATCGCAATGCCCAAAGCAGTTTCCGCCGCAATGAAAATTGAGGCGCTCAACCCCGACGTCGACGTGATCGTGTACCCCGAGCGGCTCACGGAGGAAAATGCCGCCCAGCTGATGTTCGGCTACGACGTGGTATTGGACGGAAGCGACAACTTCTTCACCCGCTACGCGGTGGACGCCGCATGCTCCGAATTGTCGATTCCCGAAGTGTGGGGGTCGATCCTTCGATACTCGGCGCAGATTTCGGTGTTTTGGACGGGCGGGCGCGCGCGGCAATTCGGCGTCAAGGAGCCCGGCGTGTGCCTGCGCGACCTCTTTCCGAGCCCGCCGCCCCCCGGGGCGACGTCGAGCTGCGGAGAGGCCGGCGTGATTGGAAGTTTGTGCGGCCAGGTCGGCTCGATCATGGCGGGCGAGGCCGTCAAGCTCATCACCGGCGTCGGCAAACCTCTTCTGGGAACCGTGCTGGCGCTAGACGCCCTGAACAACCGATATGAGACGATTTCCCTGGTTGGCAGGCCTGACAGGCCGGAGCCTCTGAAAGGAGAACGCTTGATGAATGCATGCGGCGTTCCGAGCCGCTCGGAACGAGGCGGGCTCGGGTCAGATGCATTTGGGTCAAATGGGCTTGGATCAAATGCGCCTGGATCGCACCTGGCCGAACCTGGCGCGCAGTGGCCGCGAGGGTCAGAGTTGGACGCGTCTGAAACCTTGGTGCCGGGCATGCCCGGAGCGAGCATGCCGAAGGTGCGTGAGCCCGAGTTTGATCCTTCCGAAACGCTGTTGCCGGGAGCGGACATGGCCTGGGCGAACGCGTCGAGGGAGCCTGAGCCCGAATTTGATCCGTCTGAGACGTGGGTTCCGGGCGCTGGTGCGCCGAGGGTGCGTGAGCCTGAATTTGATCCCTCCGAAACGTGGGTTCCCGGAGCGAGCATGCAGGGGGCCGGTCTGCCGGGGGTTGACCCCTCCGAGACGCTGGTGCCTGGAGCGGGTGCGTCAAAGGCGCCTAAGCCTGAGCTCGACGCTTCTGAAGGGTTGATTCCCCAGGCGGGTGAAACGGGGGCGTTTGTCTTCGAAACGAATGCACCGGAGGCGCGAGTTTCGGAGCAGGGCGACGCGGCAAAGGCGGCTGCGTCCGAATCGGGCCCGGCTAAATCGGGTTCGGCCGAATTGGGCTCGACCGAATCGCGTCCAGTCGAGTCAGGCGCGACGGGATCCCGCGCGCATGAACCGGGCGACGTCGATTCGAGCTCGCCTCAGGTGCGCGTCTCGGAGCCGAGCGTGCCTGGGCCAAGTGCGTCGAGGATGCCTGCGCCTGAGACGAACGCGTCGGAGGCGCGTGCTTCTGAACCGGGTGCGGCCCAATCCAGGTCTAGGAGGGCCCAATCCCGAGGTGCGATTCGGTCCGAATCGGATGCGGCTCGATCTAGGCAGGGTGCGGCCGAGTCTAAGCCGGGGACGGCTCAATCTAAGCCGAGTGCGGCCGTGCCCGAAGCAGATGCGCTTCAAACGAAACCGGGTGCGGCTCAGGCTGAACCAGGCGTGACTAGGCTGAGGCCACGTGCAGCTCAACCTGAATCAGGTGTAGCTCAACCTGAATCAGGTGTGGCTCAACCTGGGCCGGGCACGGTCACGCCAAAGCCGGATGCGGCTCGGCCCAATGGGCATGATGTGGATGTGCCGGAGGCGAACGTGAGGGAGGTGGCGGTCAGGCTCGCGCAGGGGGCGAAGATGCTTGATGTGCGCGAATCCCACGAGCGCGCGATTTGCGCGATCCGGCCGTCGACGCACATTCCGCTCGCCGACGTCTTGGCCGACCCGTCTGCTGCGGCGAAGAGGCTTCCCGAGGGGCCCGTCTACGTCTACTGTTTGGGCGGGGTCCGCTCGATGCAGGCGGCGAAGGCCCTCGCCGCCGAGGGCGTTGAGGTGATCAACGTTGCGGGAGGCCTGAAACAGTGGTGGCTTTACGTCGATCCGTCGATGCCGCGCTACTGACTTCCGGCTGCAACGGCCGCAGGATAACCAGATCCCGACGGCGCAACTTGCTGACTTGTTCAAGCAGGGGCGCTGACGCTCGCAGTCTGACAGTGCGGCTGCGGATAGCGCGCCTCAGCTGTTTGCCGGCAGTCCCGCCCGCGGCAGTGAACGTGGGACGGTCGTGGCTTCATGTCTGATGAATCGGCGCGTCCGCGAAGTGCCGGCAAGGGAAAACAGTGGATGTCTCCCTAGCTTAGTGCGTTGCCGATCGCCCAGGGGCGTCCGTGTCCAAATGGTGAGAGGGCTCGCGGTGGAGCGGCTTCCGAAGGCATGATTCTCATAGATGGAAAGGACGCTTAAACGAGACTACTCCAATGAATACGTAGGCGTTATTTGAAGAATGTTATATTGTAGCAATCTTGTTTAAGTTAGTCCCGCAGGTTGGCGAAACTTTGCTAAACAAAAGTCTTTCAAAAAAGGCATTGATTGCCGTTGGGGTGAGTGGTAGGTTGTTCTTATCCAACGAAAAGTTGGGTCACGCATATCGATATGGATCACGTAAACAAACAACAACCATGGAAGGGTCGCCATCATGGCTTACGATCCAAAGAAAGAATACGATTATAAAGACGTTCCGGAGCTGGTCGGCTATCTGAAGCGATCAGCCATTGACGCCTACATGATATCTGAAAACTCCGGAATCACATCCCACTGCACCATTATGGACGATAGGTACGTGGTGTCTTTTCCGATACCTCTTGTAGGTTCTAGCGACAGGGATATCGCAAGACCGGGAATGGACGGTCAGGGAGGCGGAGAAGCTCTCGACTCCGGCAGTGGGGGAGGCGGCGCGGATTGCACGTCCGAGTTCGACAAGATTCGTTGGTCTATAGACAAGATCGTTGAGCCATGGAAACAGCTTCCTGATCCTAAGAATGTCGACAACGAGATCGAGAAGTGGATAACCGCCGTAAGCCCTCTTGCGAAAGAGCCGAAGACAGTCGGTAACAAGTCCACCGGCGGGGGAACGATCTTTACCAACCTTGACCAGGCTGGAAAAGCTCTAGGGAACATGAGTGGCGAAGTTATCCATAAAGTTGAGGCTTTTGTGGCTAAACTTGCCAGCGTCACCGGTGGTCTTCATGACAAGACAATGGTGCTTGGCGGAGCGCTGAACTCCGAAATGAAGATGTTCGAAGAAACGCGCACTTCCGTGGTTAAGGCTCTCCAACAGGGGATCAAGGTCTTTGATGCCGTGGCGTTGAGTGAGCGGGAAGGATTCAAAATGGTTCTCGAGATCGTTTCGGCCACAATTGATGCAGCATTTATATTCACAGCACCAGAGGTTGTGATAGAGAGAAAGCTTCTTCAAACTTCATCAAGAGCGCTTCAAACTCTTAAATCGTCTCAAGATGCGATGGTTGACGATGAAAAAGTGGATAGCTATGATTCGGCGATAAGCCAGCTCGACAGTGCTTTCGAAGCAATAAATAAGAGCGTGACAAAGGCCGAAAAGGGGGTAGAGAGTATGCTGATCGGCAACCTGGATTCGATGTCGCAGAGTGACCATAGAAAATATTATGACGTGACGATGGACCCTATCGATTCGAGTGCAATAGAACCGGCTCCTGAGCTGAACGTGGACCACGGAAAGGCAAAAGGCGTTTGCCGCAAATTCGGAGATGTGCGCACAAGCGTAATCGAAGCTAAGGACAGTCTGCCTCGCGTTTCGATGTTTACGTGTCTTCTGAGAAGCGGAGTCATCGGCATTGGTTCCTATGGTCCGGCACACGCGTTCTCCGACCTGAATGTGCGCATAGAGAAGCTGTTGGCGAATCTGGCCGATGACATTGAGAACGAGGCGAAGAATTTCGACCTGGCTGTCGAAGCGATCGTCAGCGAGGACGCACAGGCGCGGAGCCGACTCCAGGAGACTGTGGATTACATTAAAGGCAATCCAGGTGACCCTTGGGCGGAATCGAAGCCTGCTCCGCAACGAGTGAAAGGAAACACAATTGTCTAAGAAGGCCTATCTGATTACGCGGAGCGTTGTTGCTTTGGCGGCGTTCGCTGTGTTCTTCTGGCTGTTTCTCGTTCCGCCTTCGATTGAGTCTGGGAGCGGAAACACTTACTCGTCTTGTCATCCTGTTGGCTGGAACTTTTCCGACGACCTGGACCCGTTGGTCAATGACTCTTTTGACGTCGAGAGTCCGAGCAAGGTCCAGAAATATCTCGACGGCGCCATTGCCTACAAGATGGAGGCGAACGAGAGAATAAGGAGGGATATCCAACGGCTTTGCCATGAGGCGCGCCTGGAGCGCAGCGTGCTGATCGTTTCCTCGCTGATCGTCTTTGCCGTCGTCTTCTTGTCGGTTCCCAAGCCCAAACCTTCGAGCGACAAAGAGCCTTCGAGCGACAACGGGTCTTCGGGAGAGAGCAAATCGTTGAGCGGCGACAGCTCTTTGGGTGACGGTGGACCTTCGATCGGTGTCGGATCGTCAAACGACAAGGCGAAGAGCGAGCCGTTCAACGACGAGCCTAAGCCCGGAACGATCCAGGCCTGAACACCTGTGAGCCTGGGGCATCCCCGATGGCAAGACGGATCGAAGAACGGTGCAAAGCAGATAGCGAGCCGGAGCCACGGCGTCGCGAGTCGTGAGTCGCGGCAGAGCGAGCGGGGACCGAAGGTTGCGATTGAGGGCAGAGGAGCAGCGAGCCAAGGCCCGAGGCCGACAAACTTGGGATGGACAGAAGCCTCTGCGGTAAGGAGTCACAAGCGGAGCTTTCCGAGATGCTCGGATTCGCACCTTATTGGAGGAACGCCCGCCTTTGGCCGTCGAGCTCGAAGAGAGCGAACTCCTGCCCGCTCGCGTCAGCGCCGTTCGCCGCGGCGCGATCGAGGTGCTGGGGCTTTGATGGGGTGCCCCGTAGGGTCGGCCTTGGCTATCCGGAAAACTGCGACGACGTCGTCGGCCGAACCCTCGAAGGCGTCGGCGAACTTGCTCAGGAACGCTGGTTTCCCGACTGCACCCACGCGAGCGAGTCCGGCTGCGCAGTGAAGCAGCCCATCGACGCCGGCGAACCGGCCCCCGAGCGTTTGGAGCGTTATCGTGCGCTCGCGCAGAAATCGGAGGCTCTGCTTCCTTTAGGGCTGCGTCTAGAAAAGGGAGACGCCCTGTGAAGAGGTGTGTCCCTGTCTGCTTTGTCCTATCTCTGGAAAAGGCAAGGTAAGGTGTTCGATGTGAAGGAGCGGTTAAACATGAATGCCGATTTGAAGAAGGGCTGGGCATGGCCTGGCATGCTGGCTTGCGTGAAAAGACGATCGCGTCTTGTGGGGGTTGTGCTGGCCCTTGTCTCGTTTGTAGTTGCGGGATGCAAGATTAATGGGGCGGTTGAGTTTCAAGCCAACGGCGACATGAAGCTTGACTTCACTTTCGAGGATTCGAGAGATTCCATGGCTAAAATTAATCAAACATGCGAGGGGGTCCGACTTATAGTTGAGGGAGAGGCGACGTTTATTGACTCCCCCAAGGTTGAGGATGTAACGCCGCCCGGTGGCCATCTCACGTGCAGATTGACCTCGGACAAACCTTTCAAAGGGAACATGAAGTTAACCGAGCGAGACGGGAAGTACCATTTCAAATCTTATGGTGCACATGATGATACAAAATTGAGTGGTTTCGAAGGAAAAGTTGTGGTGAATATGCCCGGGAAGGTGACGCGGTCCAGTCTGGGGAAGGTTCAAGGAAACAAGGTGATTCTTGAAGACCTTGACTTCCTCACCTATGGGGTGGAAATCACGGCCGAGAAGGAATCCGCTGGGTCGGCTTCGTCTGGGCTGCCGGGGAAGAAAGCCGACGCGGCCTCATCGTCGGCCAACGGATTTCCGGCCTGGGCATGGGTCGCTGTCGGCGCCGGCGCGCTGGTTGCGATCGCTGGTCTTGCGTTCATCGCAGGCAGACGTCGAGGCACGGTTAAAATTGCCGTTCGTCGGCAGGATGGGATACCTGGCGGGGGCAGCTACGAACCGTTTTCTGGTGCTGGAACCTTGGCCTCGCCTCAACAACAGGACTCTGGAGGTGGGTCTGGGCAGGATCCGCAGGGACGATCCCGCTCCGTGTAGAGGGCTTCGTTCTTTTGATGTGGAGACTGCGGTTTGTCATCGAGAGAAGGTTCAATAGGTGCCTCAAGTAGGGGGCGGATGGTGGATTGCCTCCATCAGAAGTTGGTCGCTAGCCGATTGAGGTTCTAAGGTTCCAGTGCAGGGGTAGCAGGCGCTTACCGCTTCTTTTCCTTCCTGCTGATCCATCGGAAGGATCCGAGGCGCTACGCTGGGGTTTGTACGGTTTAGCGTGGTGCCCGGCAGCCTTTGCCGGGAGTGTCTGGAGGCTGGATATGTCCGTCCGTGTCAAGAAGCGATCGCATCTGATGGGGGTCGTGTTGACTCTTGTTTTGTTCGTCCTTGCTGGTTGTAAGATCGATGGAACGATTGACTTTCAAAGCGATGGTCGAACAAAGATCGTTCTAATCTTCGAAGACGCTGACGGGATGATGGCTAAAATCAAGCAAACATGCGAGGGAGTCCGCCTCACCTTTGAGGCGGAGCTGACATTCGTTAAGAACCCGAAGGTTGAAGATATAACTCCACCAGGAGGTCATCTTAAGTGCCGTTTAACGTCGAACGAACCTTTCGGGGGTCACGTAAAGTTCACTAAAAATGACGGAAAGTACTATTTTAAGTATCCAGGCGCGCATGACAAAGACAATGATGACTATAGAGATTTTATAACGAATATAACTATTAGTATGCCGGCTAAAGTAGTTAAAGTGAATAGGGGGAAAGTAAATGGAAATAAAGTCACTATTACCAGTTTAGACTTTCTCACTTATGGTGTGGAGATCACGGCCGAGAAGGAAGCCGCAGGGTCGGCTTCATCGCCGTTGCCGGGGAAGAAAGCCCACGCGTCCTCGTCGGCTGGTGGATTTCCTGCCTGGGCGTGGGCTACCGTCGGCGCGGGCGTGCTGGTCGTGATTGCAGGTTTTGCGTTCGTCGTGGGCAGGCGTCGGGCGCGCTGAGGTGTTTTCAGACGAAGGCCCGTCTCGTCCTTTCGGCTCGTATGTAGGTCGGGGCCGCAAGTGGAGGCGGAGGATAGTCCCCGTTTCGAGTCCTCCTGATGTTCTTGGTCTGTGATTTGGCCACGGTTCGTGCATCGACTCGCTAAAACCTCGTTTCTCTCGACCTTGCATCAGGGCCCGCGTCCTCTGAGTAGGAACGTCGAACCAAAGTAGATTGTCTCTGAGCGTGAGACGCCGAGGAGGCCTTGATGGTTGAATTTCTCATTGTTTCTTCGGTTAGTGCGTTGGACCCGTGGAGGCGCTACGCTGGGGTCTGTACGGTTTAGCGTGGTGCCTGGCAGCTTTTGCCGGGAGTGTTTGGAGGCTGGAATGTCCGTCCTTGTCAAGAGGCGTTCGCGTCTTATGGGGATTGTGCTGACTCTTGTCTTGTTTGTCCTTGCCGGGTGTAAGATCGACGGAACGGTTGAGTTTCAAGCCAACGGTGACATGAAGTTTGACTTCACCTTCGAAGATTCACGAGACACAATGGCTAAAATCAATCGAACATGTGAAAGTGTTGAGACTATTTTTCTGGCGAAGATTAGGTTTGTTGACTCCCCTAAGGTTGAGGATGTGACTCCTGCTGGCGGGCATCTGACGTGCAGGGTGACTTCGGACAAGCCTTTCAAAGGGAACATGAAGCTGACCGAGCGGGACGGGAAGTATCATTTCAAGTATTATGGCGCGCACGATGATGACGACACGGACTTGAGTAGGCTTAAGACGAGGATTGTGGTGAGTATGCCGGGGAAGGTGACGCGGTCCAGTCTTGGGAAGATCCAGGGGAATAAAGTGATTCTTGAAGACCTTGACTTTCTCACTTATGGTGTGGAGATCACGGCCGAGAAGGAGGCCGCGGGGTCGGCTTCTTCGTCTGGGGCGTCGGGGAAGAAAGCTGACGCGTCCTCGTCGGCTGGTGGATTTCCGGCCTGGGCGTGGGCCGCCGTCGGCGCAGGCGCGCTGGTCGTGATTGCCGGTTTTGCGTTCGTCGCGGGCAGGCGTCAAGGCGCGGCTAAGGCTGCCGCTCGTCGTCGGCAGGATGGGATGCCCGCCGGAAACGGCTATGTGCCGCCGTCTGGCGGGGGAACCTCGCCTCACCAGCAGACTTTCAGGGACGGGCCCGGGCAGGATCGGCGATTCCGTCCTTAGCCGGGCGCGCTTGACGTTGGCCACGCCGGAGCGTGGGCCGTGTTGCCGGAGCGAAACAACTCGCCGTGCCAGGCTTCTCTTTGGGCACAGACGGCCCTTCAAGTGTCTGCCTCAGTAGTTTCAGGGACGTTCTTGAAAGGCGTGTATGTGGATCCTCGATGCGCTGTAACTGCGGCGCCTGAGAGGGACTTGTTCCGAAGCGAGACGCGGGGGCCGGCACACCGCTTGGCACGCCGGCCCCCGCGTGTATGTTGCGGTTGGGGTTTAGCGGGCGGTGCCCTCGTTGTCAGTTGTGCGGCGTCCGGCTTCGAGGAAGGTGACAGTCTTGTCGGTCTCGTAGGCCGTCACGTCCGTGCCCGTCTGATCGCGGTTGCGTTTCTTCTTGTCTGCGTTGCGTGCGGGACGTCCGGTCAGGGAGGACATCGCGCGGGACGGCGAACCGGCTCGAGCCTGTGGGGCTTTGCCCGTCTGTGAGCGTGCCGTCAAGGAGGACGCCCCCGTTCCACGAGACCCGGCCCGTGCTGTCGAAGCCCCGCTTCGCGTCGTCGAACCCGCAGTTTTCGCCCCACGGGCGGCCGTCGTCTTCCCGTTTGTCCCAACCCCGCGGCCGATTCCTGCCTTTGAGGCTCCTGCTCCGCGGCCGTTTCCTTTCGCGTCTGGTCGTGTTGCGCGGGTCGGCGAGGCGCTGCGCGAGGACGTTCCCGCCGTGCGGGAAGCTGTTGATTCTGTTCGGGCGCTGCCAGGCTTGCCGACCGGGGAAGACGAGCCGGTGGTTTTGCGCACGGCCGTGGTCGCCCCGCGCACAATCCCACGCGAGGTTGACGTTGAGCTGGTCGGAGTGCGGGCCGCTGTTGTGGCCCCGCGCAGGATTCCGCGCCCTCCAGAGGACGAGGTGGGCCGTGCGATGCCAGAGGCCCCGCCCCGCACAATCCCACGCGAAGCGGACGACGAGGACGCGGGGGTTCGCGCCGCTGTTGTCGCTCCGCGCAGGATCGAGCCAGACGAAGACGGCGCTGTGCGCAGCGCCGCGCCCGAGCGCAGCGACCCGGCCCGGGAGGCCGGTGCCTCAGCCGCTCGTGCGGCGCGTGCAGCCTGGTAGGCCCTGAACCCGGCTACACCTCCGAGAACAGCCCCGCCCCCTACCGCGAGAGGGTCATGGTGTGCCCCTGTTCCGCCGATCGGCGCGGCATGAGGTGTCGGCGAGCCGGGAACGAACACCCCCGAAGGCGCCGGCGAGTAATGCGACCTCTGCAACGACACACCGCCGGCAGAACCCCCGCCGCTTGTGATTGGGACGTGGCCCGTGTGGCTGCCCGGAGAGCCCACCGAGAGGTCTGGGCTGGCCCGCCAATCCGTGGCCGAACGCGTGGGCGCCAACCCGGCCCTTGGCGACGCGTTGCCCGGCTCGACTTGCCGGCCGGAATCCATATGCCGTGTCAGCCGCCCAACGAGCTCGGGATTGTCCTTGCCCAAAATCGCCCGAATCTGATCCTGAAACGGAAGCCCGCCAATAGCCGTCAACGTCCTCCCGTTCAACGTCGACAGCGTCTTCGTCGCCCGCTTCTCAATCTCAGCATGCGCAGCATCGCGCTCCGCTTTAAGACGAGCGGCCAGCTCAGGGGTATACGCAGCACCGGTGCCACTGGTTCCGGGGTTATCAGCCTTGCCAAAGGTGCTGTTGATTGCTGCTAAGTCAGATTGGATTTGGGCACTTTCATGTTTGGCTTGGATGCCGCCTGCCAGGGCGTCTTTGGATACGTCGATGATCTTTTGGAGATTGTCGGCGTCCTCGTACAAGCCCGTGGCGATCCCATCGAGGATCTTGCAAGCGGCGTTGGCCGTGCCTCCCTCCAAACCCAGATCCGAGGCGACCGCGCGATTGATGGCGGCGATCTCGGTCAAAGAGTCCTTGACCGAGGAAAACAAGCCAAACGAATCCTCGATCGCGCTCGTGCGCCAATCCTCAATCCCATGCAGCCGGTCCGCATTCGGCGTGGCCATAACAAGCTCCTTCCCGCAATAGATGAGCGTAGGTGTTGGTGAATACGTAGATGTGTGAATGTGGACTTGTCTGTCAGGCCGCGCGTCTGTCAGACGATCTTGGAAAGCGCCTCAAAGGCGGATCGAGCCTGGTTGTAGCTCTTGATGATGTCGGCCATCTCCTCGGGGCGTCGGTAGGTGAACTTCGTATCCAGGGCCTGCAACCGCCCCAAGTACGCGCTCTTCTCGGACTCGTTCAATTCGAGGAAGCTGTGCAAGGCCTGGCGCATGCGCTCAATGGCGGCCTTCTGGTTGCGCGAGATGGACGAGAGCTTGCCGTCCAGCACGATCACCGAGGAGTGCAGCGGGGAATGGAACTGGTCGAGCTCTCCGATGCCCGACCAATGCTCCCCGCCAGACCAACCCGACCCCGACGAACTAGAGCCGGACGAAGATCCCGACGAGCCGGAGCCAGACGGAGGCGGGCTCAATCGCCCGGAGGACCCGGCGCCCGTCGTCGCCCCGGCAATGGCCTGAGCAGCCACCGCAAACTGATGCTGGGCGCTGTCAAACTTCTGGCCGGCACTCTCCAACTGACCCAGCCGCTGATCAAACTTATCGCGATCCAAGCGAAATACGGACACGGCCAAACTCCCTTCCACGCTGCTATGGGCGCTGAAGCTGCAAAAATGCAACAGTAAAGAAAAATAGGTAGGCAAACGGATACGGACATAAAGCCGGTATGCGGCCTTGACAGCCGCATACCGGGTTGGCGAGCAACCATGGATATGGTCGCTCACCTCGGGAGGCGTGTGGCGCATCTGAGACCTACAGTGTTGCCACACATATAGCCTACAGGGATTTAGCCGGTTGTCTACCCCAAATTGGAAAACCGCATGCGATAGTGCAATCAATGTCAGTGATCGCGCAGAAAACTCCTTGAAACATGTCCCGATGGAGGACAGCCATCGGTGAAGAATCGCCTACGTATCAGCAGTTGTTTGGTTATCGATAATGGTTGGCAAAGCGCATAGAGCTGTTTTCTAGTGTGAAAAATACAGGAGCTTTCACTTTATGTTTCATGAGAAGCTTTCGTCGTCGTATCGCCGTTGGCCCTTTGGCTGGCGCACTGCCGCTTGGCTGGCGCACTGCCGCTTGGCCGACGCGCTGCTGCTTGGGTTGGCGCACTTACTGCTTGGCTGGCGCACTACTGCTTGACCGGTGCGGTGCATTGCTGCTTGGCCAGCGTACTGAAGCGGGGATCGGCGCGCGGCGGGGCCGGCTCGCCGCTGCAGTCCGCACAATGCGGCGTCGCCGTCGCCCTTGCTTCTGACTATTCTGTGGGCGCATCGTCGTGCTCGAAGCGGTCACGCGTGTAGCATCGTGTGCGGATCGTTTGCGACGCGATCGGATGACGGAGTCTTCCCGCACATTCGAAGCCGTCGGGGACGGCGAAGGACAGAAGCTGGTTGCCGCTGGCCGTCGGAAGACGACCGGTTGCGGCTGGCTGTCGGGAGGCGGTTATCTGCCGGTGGCCGCCGAAAGCGACGAAGGGCGGCCGACATGCTCGGAATCAGCGGCGGGGAGTTCTTGGTGCTCCTCGTTGTCGGTGCGCTTGTTCTCGGCCCTAAGAACATAGCCGAAGCCCTGCGCGCAATGCGCAAAGGAATTGAGGCCTTGCGGCAGTGGAGCGCCGGCATGCGCGCAGAGGCCGGCGGCGAATTGGGCGTCGCGGAAAAGGAGGTCGCAGCGCTCGCAAACTTGGACTTCCGCCAGCTTGACCCTCGCAGGATCGTGCGCGAAGCCGTGCGCGAAGAGATGGAGGCGTGGATGGCGATGGCGGACGCGGGCGGCGCGGGAACCTTGAGTTCGGAGAGAGGCGCCGACCCGGCCGGAGACGGGACGAACAGGGCGGCTAGAACAGCTGAAAGGACAGCCTACAGCGCCGCGGCCTTCGCTCGCACCGATTTCGAGCGCGCGAACTCAAGGCGCACCAGTTCGAAGCGCGCGGACCCCAAGGGCGCCGATGCAGCGGCGACGAAAGGCGCACAAGCCACGCAAGCTCCGGACGCGCAAGCCACGCAAGGTCTGGATGCGCAAGGCCCGCACAAGCCGGCCGCGCACGTCCCGCAAGAACCGGCCGCCCAAGGCCCGCACAAGCCGTCCGCCCAAGCCGAACCCAAGCCAAACGAAAAGTCCACGGGCGAGCCTTCCGCCGCGCGGGACTCGATTGAAGGAGACAAACTGTGAAACCCTCGCACATCGTTGTTCTGGTCATCGTTCTTGTGGTGGTCTTCGGAGCTTCGAAGCTGCCCGACGTTGCCAAATACTTTGGGCAGTCGCTTAAGGTGCTCCGGAAGGAGATGCGGGAATTCCACGATGAGGATTCGGCCCCCGCTGCCAAGCCGTCCGGCTCCTCTGCGCAGGAGGGGCAGGTGCCTGCGGGCGAGAAAAAGCCGCTGGAAGGGAGCGGGCCGTCGTCCGACGCCGGGCGAGCCTGACCAAGATTCCTTGTGCATAAGCACGGCAGGAAACGCAACGTGAAAGCAGATCGAAGCCGCGTGGCAGGAAGCGCGACGTGACGGCAGACGAAGCCCGCGCGAAAAAGCCGGGCTCGGAAAGCCCGCGCGCAAAAAGGCCGCGCGCAACAAGGGCACGGCGGTTTGGCGCGAGCGGCCGGCGGGGCATCCTCGGCCGGCTGCGCTTTCTGGGAGGCCGACGCCGCAACCCCGAGGGCAGGATGAGCCTCGCCAGCCACCTGAGCGAGCTTCGCTCACGCTTCATCCGATCGTTGGCAGGGGTGTGCGTCGGCGCCGTCGTCGGCTGGTTCCTCTATGAACCGGTGCTCGATTTCATCCTCGAGCCGCTGACCGAGCTCGAGGATTCCCGCACGCAGATCAACTTCCAGACGATCGGAGCCGGATTCGACCTGAAAATGCGCGTGTCTTTGTGGATTGGCGCGATCGTTTCGAGCCCCTGGTGGATCTATCAGATCGGCGCATACATCGGCCCCGGCCTCAAGCGCAACGAAAAGGCCTACGGCGCGGCTTTCGGCTGCGTGGGCGTCGCGCTCTTCACCGCGGGGGCTTTCAGCGCCGTCCGGATGGCGCCCCACGCCGTCAGAATTCTCCAGAGCTTCGTCCCCGACGGGAGCTATTCGCTGCTCGAAGCCGGCTCCTACGTCACGTTCTACACTCGGCTCGTCCTCGCTTTTGGGATTTCTTTCCTCGTTCCCGAAGTGTTGACGGCGCTGAACTTTCTCGGACTTCTCAGCGCGCGGCGCATGCTCGGCGCGTGGCGCTGGGCGGTTGTCCTCGCCTTCGTCTTCGCGGCGATCGCCAACCCCCTGCCCAGCCCGTGGCCGATGACGGTCCAGGCCTTCGTCCTCATCGCGCTCTACCTGGCCGCGGTTCTCATCTCCTGGGTCAACGAAAGAATTCGGGCGCGTGGCCGAAGCGGAGAGCGAACCGTCCTTACCGGCGAACGGGCCCGCGAATAGAATGAAACGCAGACACAATGATCTCCAACGACACTGCGACGTAAGGACCGCGATGACCGTCTACTCCCTCCTCGATCTGGCCTTCGTCGGGCCGCGCGAAACCCCTTCGGACGCTTTCACCCGGTCCGTTCTCTTGGCGCAGCGGGCAGAGCGCCTGGGCTTCGAACGCATCTGGTACGCCGAGCATCACAACATGCCGACTATCGCGTCCTCCGCGCCGGCCGTGCTCATTTCCCACGTGGCCGCGAGAACCTCGAAGATCAAGCTTGGCGCGGGCGGCGTGATGCTCCCCAATCACGCCCCGCTCATCGTCGCCGAGCAATTCGGCACCCTCGAAGCCCTCTATCCCGGCCGCATCGGCCTGGGCCTGGGAAGAGCGCCGGGCACCGACCCGCGAACGCTCCGCGCTTTGAGGAGGGATCCGAATGCAGCCGAGAACTTCCCCGACGACGTCGCAGAGCTGCGCGGCTACCTCGCCGACGCGACCGTCATACCGGGCGTAAACGCCAACCCTGGGCGGGGGTCCAAGGTGCCGCTCTACATCCTCGGATCCTCGCTTTTCGGCGCGCAGCTGGCCGCCGCGCTCGGCTTGCCATATGCCTTCGCGTCCCATTTCGCCCCGGAGATGCTGGAGCAGGCGATCAACGTCTACCGCGCCCGTTTCCGCCCCAGCGAGCAGTGCGCGCAACCCTACGTGATCGCCGCCGCGAATTTCATTGTGGCGGACGAGGAGGAGGCCGCGAAAGTTCAGCACGCCGAGGTCCTTCGGCGTCGCGTGAGAATGTTCGCCAAGGGCGCCGAGGAGATTTCCGACGCCGATCTAGACGCCTACATCGCGTCCGGCAAAGCCGACCAGATCGTCGGGATGCTGAAGTATACGGCCGTCGGCACGGGCGAGGACGCCAAGCGGTTCCTTGACGGATTCGAGGCGACGACGGGCGCCGACGAGGTCATGCTCGTCAACCTCTCTCCCGGAACCGCTCAGGCGGAGCGAGGCCTCGACCTCCTCGCCCAAGCGGTTGTCCGGTCGGCGCGCTGAGCCTCAACCGCCGAATTTCTCGGCTTGTTCCCGGATCTCGCGCAGAAACTTCTCGTGGCGGCCGCCGCCCTGCTTGTTGATCTGGCCGAAGTGGGTCCAACGGACGTTGCGCAATCCGAGGGACTTCATGACCGTGGAAATAAACGTTCCCTTGATCGGGTTGCCCGCGAACAGCCGCAGATACCACTTCGGCGCGATGGCGGTGGTGATGACCCACGATTTGCTGATGTGCTGGAGTTTGCCCTTTAGCCCGGTCTTGGTGTCGATGTAGGCCCACGGCTTTTTCATGACCTTGTCGAAGAACCCTTTGACATTGGGCATCAAATAAGACCACCAAATCGGGGACAGGACGATGAGGGAGTCCGCCTCGTCGACCAGTTTCTGGTACTCGGTGACAAGCGGATCGGCCGTCCCGCCGTCCTTGTAAAGGGACAGCTCCTCGGTCGAGTAGTTTGGATCGAAGCCGTCGACGTGCAAGTCGATCACCTTGTACTTCTTGCCCGCCTTGCCGAGGCCGGCCGTGACCGCCTCGAGGATCGCGTGATTGAAGGATTTATCGTACGGGTGGCCGTAAACGACGAGGGTGTGAGACATTGTTCTTCCTTTCTTTGTCTCAGTGCGGAACGGCTTGCGGCGCATCGCTCCGTGTGTGTTGCGCGCCGGCCTTCCGCGTCGGATTCGGTTGCCGGGTTGGCATTCAGCTGCCGGTTGGCATTCGGTTGTCGGTTGGCATTCGGTTGCCGGGTCGATTCGGGTGCTTTCTGCGTTTGCTCATTTCTTGTCGGCGCAATCTCCCCCTTTTGCCTGGGCTGCCTGCGCCTCTTCCGCCGGGCTCGGGGGCTCTTCGTCCGAGGTTTGCGCCGTCGCAATCGACAGCACGGACCTCAACGCCGCTTTGAGAAAAGCGCTCCGATGGCGAACGGTTCCGGACGTCACGAGCTTCGAGTAGCCCTGAATGAAAGACCATAGGCTAACAAACAGGTCGCGCCCGGCTTCGTCGGCGCTGCGCCAGGGCGGCAGAGGCTGGGACTCGACGAGCCGCCCGATCTCGCGGTGGACGAAGGCAAGCAGCTCCCAGCGGGCCCCCGCCCCGGCGTCGACGGCCGACGTGTTGTTGCTCGAGGGGCCGAAGAACGCGAATTCGAGGAGGTTGGGGTGCTCTTCGGAATACGCGATGAGGCGTTCGCCGACGTCGAAGATCGAATCGACGGGGCTTTCGTGGGCCGCCGCATCCGCGAGCGCGCCGAGCCTGCCGGACATCTCCTCCTGCGCGGCCTCGAAAAGAGCCGCCTTGTCCGGAAAATGCTTGTACATCGCGGGAGTCGAGATCGAGCACGCCTTTGCCACGGCCCCCAGGGTCACCGAGGGCCAGCCCGAGGCGTCGATGATGTCAACCGTCGCCGCCGCCAGGCGGGCTCGGGTGTCCGTCCGCCGCTTGTCGCCGGATGCCTTGCCGCGTTTCGGCCGCGCGCTCGGTTCCGCGAACCTCGCCTGTTTCGCCGACGCGGCCTGCGAATGCATCGATGTTGATGTCTCCATGGCAATAGGTTAATTGTTTTAACCTAAATCGGCAAGCGAGGAGCAGGCCGCGTGCCGGGCGATGTTCCCGAGCGGGTATGGCAAACCGTCGAAACGAAGAGTGTTCGCGCGGGCGTGGCGCGATGTGCAGCGAAGGAGAAGCGCGACGCAGAAACGAAGAGTGTTCGCGCGGGCGTGGCGCGATGCTCAATGTGCGCGCTCGCGAAGTCTTGTGCATCGCCCGCGCGTATCAGATAATAGACGTGGGATGTCCGGTTTTCTAGACGTCTCGGAGTGAGTCAACGGCGACGCGGCAATCGCGGGCCGGTGGCAAGGATTGGGGCTTGGCACTGCGCGAAACTGGCAGTTAAGCGCGGTGTCCGAGCCCTTTTCTTTGAACGGCCCCTAGATCCCGCCCAGCAGGCGTTCGCGCGCTTCGACGTCGTCCTCGGCCCGGAGCCTGGGAACGTTGCTGTACTGCGGCCGCTTGCCGAGTTTTCCCTCGTAGAAGGACCGAATTTTCTCCATGTCGGCTTCGACGTCGCCCGTCAAAACGATGCTGTGACGCCAGCCGTATTCTCTCCGTTGCCTGTCCACGAAGCCCAGCTGAAGTGGAAGTCCCGTTTCAAGGCAGATGCGGTAAAAGCCTGACCTCCAATACTCGCGATTGGCGCGCGTTCCCTTCGGGGCGATGACGAGGGCGAATTCGTCGCTGTTTTTCGCTTCTTCGACGATCGAGCCGACGATTCCGTTGCTTGAGGACCGATTGACCGCTATTCCGTGTGCAAGCCTGATCAAGGGGCGCGTGAGAGGATTTTTCACGAGCGATTCTTTGACCAGAAACTTGTAGTCCCGGTCGATCGACCAGAATGCCATGACCATGAAAAATCCGTCCCAATTCGACGTGTGCGGAGCGCCGATGAGAACAACCTTTTCCGGAAGCGGATCGGTGACGCACGTCCAACGCGAGAAGCGCATGTACGTTTTGGCGACGAATTTTTTCAGGCCCATGGGAGTCCTTCCTTTGTCCTTCTCGTCGTAGTTTACGTCGTTTTAGAGCGGCGCGCCGCCTTCGGAAAAGCCAAGCGGCGGCGACCGGGCGGGACTGGGCGGACGACGCCGAGGCGAGCGCATGTTCCGATCGAACGGCGGCCAAGCCGGCCGGGCGTTGGCGCGACCGGACGCCTTGGCGCGATTCGGCCGGTGCAGGACCCACTTTGTTCGCTGCCGCAGGTTCCCATTGCGTCGAAGGTGACTCGGCCGGCGCGGGGCGCACTATGGGAGGCGAGGACGCATTGGAGGAGGCGAGGACGCGCTAGGGAGAAAGCGAGAGCGCATTAGGGGAGAAAGCAAGGGCGCACTATGGGAAGCGAGAGCGCACTAGAGGAGGAACGAGAATACCGGGGAGTCCGGCTCGAGCTTTTCGATGCTCAGAGGGGATTCCTCCATGCGGGCCAAGAGTTCGCCGATCCGCTCCGGCTCCTGGATTTCAATGCCGACGAGGGCGGGCGCAGTCTCGCGGTTGTTCTTCTTCGTGAACTCGAAAAGCACGATGTCCTCGCCGTCGGTCAGCACGCCGTCGAGGAAATGACGGAGCGCCCCGGGCTTCTGAGGGAAGGTGACGAGGAAATAATGGCGCAGCCCCTCGTAGACGCTCGAGCGTTCCACAATGTCGGCATAGCGCGAGACGTCGTTGTTTCCGCCCGAGACAACGCAGGCGACCGGGCCGTCGGGAAGGTCGGGGAGGAAACGGGCGACGGCGGCGCTTGCCAACGCTCCGGACGGCTCGGCGATGATGCCCTCGACCTGGTAGAGCTCGAGCATCTCCGTGCACAGGGCGCCTTCTGGGACGACGACGATCTCGTCGACGAACTGGCGCGCGATCTCGAAGGTGATGTCTCCGGCCCGAGCCACCGCCGTGCCGTCGGCGAAGCCGTCGATGTGGGGCAGGGTGACCGGATGCCCTGCGTCGAGGGCTGCGCGCATCGAAGGCGCACCCTCCGGCTCGACGCCGATGACCTTCACTTCGGGGTGGAACGTGTGCAGCCATATCGCGGTTCCTGCCAGGAGGCCGCCGCCGCCCACGGGAACGACCACGGCAGCCGGAGGCGCGGACGCCTGCTCGAAAATCTCCTTGACCACGGTTCCCTGGCCGGCGATCGTGCGCGGGTCGTCAAAGGGGTGAACGTAGGTCGCGCCATGCTCGCGCGCATACTCTTGCGCCGCCGCGGATGCTTCGTCGAAGGTGGCGCCCACGATGACCTGTTCGATCCAACGCCCCCCGATGTCCGCGATGCGAGCCCGCTTCTGCCGCGGGGTCGTGGACGGCAGGAAGACCTTGGCATGGATTTTCAACTGCCTGCACGCGAAGGCTACGCCCTGGGCGTGGTTTCCGGCCGATGCGCACACAACGCCCGCTTCGCGCTCTTCCGCGCTCAGGCTTGAGATGAAGTTGTACGCGCCGCGGGCCTTGTAGGAGCGGCCCACCTGGATGTCCTCGCGTTTGAGCAGAATGTCCTGATTGCGAATGCCCGAAAGGCGAAGCGACATGTCGAGCGGAGTGCGGCGAATCGTCGAACCGAGGGTCTGGGCGGCGACCACCACGTCGACTCCGGTGGGAAGCTGATTGTCCATAGGGGCAATTTTGCCACCCCTGACGCCCCGGTGTGGATTCGTCCGCGGAGGATCCCGGCTTTCCGCCGCTACCTGGAGCTTTCCGAACCTCTTCGGTCCGCCTGATTCTTTCGGTCCCTTTGCCTGCTGTCGATCTGCCGATCTGAGCATTCTCGCGCGAGGCGGGTGGATTTGTGTTTTCGGGAGGAGGGGCGGACATCGTCCATTGGACTCTTGTGGCTCAGCGCGTCCTGGGCGCTATGGGCGCTTTTGGGGCTCAGCGTCCTCGTGGTGCTCTGTGTGCTCTGGCCACCGCCCCTTGCCGGGAGGCAGCCCCACGGACTCGAGGAGGCCGGGGAAGAGGGCTTCGATGGCCTCGTCGCGGCGTGTGAGTTGACGGTGCTTGCCGATCGCCTCGGTGTGCACGAGCCCCGACTCTCGGAGCACTTTGCAGTGGTAGGACATGGTCGACGGTGCGACGTCGTAGTCGAAATCGCCACAAACCTGAGGGCCGTTGGATGCGATCTTCCGAAGGATGTCGCGGCGGATCGGGTCGGACAGCGCGCTCAGGACGCCGTCAAGCTTGATGGCGTCCTGAGCCGGATGATGCAGCTTCTCTTTTCCCACTGTTGGACCTTTCGTCGACTTCGACTCGAGTCTACCGTCGCAGATGCGGTGCTCCTTCCCTCAATGAGGGGCCGGCCTGACTGAGCGCATCGACGTGAACGCCCCGACGGGGCGGCCTTCCCTCAATGACGGGCGGGCCTGTCAAGGACGACCGACGTGAGTTAGCCCTTGACAGCTGCGAAAGCGCGGATGGATCATTATTTCGAGAAATTTCGAAATGAGGGTTGGGGGCGTCGTCGGCGCGCGTTGGCGACTCCGAGCTCCCGATCCGCAAGTTTGGCTCGCCCTTTGGAATGCGTCCAGCCGTCCAGTCACGGCCTGTGGGGCAGCTTGAAAGGTGCAATTATGACTGTCCCTTCGCAGTTCACGCACGCATCCGAACCCACGATGCGCCTGCTCTCCTTCTCCACCTTATTCGTCATCGGCACGGATACGTTCCTCACGGCTCCGCTGCTTCCCCTGCTTCAACGGGAGTTCGGGGTGAGCGTGTCTCGTTCCGGCTGGCTCGTTTCAGCCTATGCTCTCGGTTACGCTTTATTTGCTCTCATTGCGGGTCCCATCTCCGATCGGCTTGACCGCCGCAAGGTTCTGCTTGCCGGGCTGGTCGGATTCGGCGTTTTCACTGCGGCTTGCGGTTGCACGTGGGGCTTCTGGTCGCTTTTCGCCACACGCTCGCTTGCGGGCGTTGCCGCCGCCTTCGTCGCACCGCAGATCTGGGCGTCGATCCCGGTGACTGTGCCGCCAAAAGCAATTGTCAAAACCATGGGGTACGCAACGGCGGGGCTTGCGATCGCCCAAGTGGTAGGCATCCCGATCGCTTCCTTCTTGTCCTCAATGGGATGGCGCATTCCATTCTTCGTGATTGCCGCGTCCAGCGCCGTGCTGTGGACAATTCTTTATAAGGGTTTCCCGAATGTGGCGCCCGCGGCCTCCGGCGGCAGACTCTTCGCGCCTTACGCACACGTCGCCCGTTCGCGCCCTCTCCTGATGTCGCTGATTGCATACTTGCTCTTCCAGACCGGTAACTTCACCGCCCTGTCTTTCATTGGATCGTGGCTGGCAAAAGACTTTGGCGCCGATCAGAACGCGATCGGCACGGCGATGATCATCATCGGCCTCGGCAACGCCGTCGGCTCCTTGACGGGGTCGCGGCTCGTTGCACGTCTCGGGGAAAGGCGTTCGCTTTTGTTCGGGATCATCGCCCTTGGCGCCATTTACCTCGGCACTGCTTTCGTGTCCAATATGTGGGTGGCCGTAATCGTCCTGGCCGTGGCGATGCTCGTCGGCGGTTTTCTGTTCCCCGTGCTGATGAGCGAGCTTCAGAGTCACACCGATCTGGCCCGGGGCACCGTGTCGTCGCTAGCCAGCGCTGCCATGTATGCGGGCGCCACCATCGGCGGGGCCATTGGGGGCTATCTGCTGTCCAGGTTCACCGGATACAGCGGAGTCGCAGTGTTCACCGTCGTTGCCTACGCCGTTTCGCTCGGTGTGTATGCGCTCGGCGGAGCTTTCAAACGGGACTCAGAGTAGGGCAAGTGCCCGGTCTCGAACGGAGTTCGCCGTCGTCCGCGGATGCCTGTGGGCGTACGGCGACTCCGCGGGACCTGCGGCGCAACGACCTTCGGCATCTTGTCGAAATCCTTCGTGGACTGCGGGCGGGCGGTTTCGCCGGGCGGCGCCGTCGGAGCGTGGATTGTCCGTGAGACCTTCGCCCGATTTCCGTATCCTTGAGGCATGAGCGATTCCGACGACGTCGACCTTCAATTCGAGTTCGAGCGCAAGTTCTTGGTGCGCGCGCTGCCCGGAGACGTGGTTCGGCACGGCTCGAAGCAGGTGATCGTTCAGGCGTACGTATTCGCCGTGGACGGGTACGCCGTGCGCGTGAGGATCTCCTTCCCTGGAAGGTCCGTCGAGTGCCCGGCCTTCGACGAGGCGACGGACTACTTGGGCGCTTACGAACGCCGGCTTCTCACCGGACTTCTGGCCGACGCCGAAGACGAGGCCTCCGCCTCGATGGCGGTGAAGTCGCCGGCGGTCCAAGGGGAGCGCTACGAGATGGAATCCAGCTTGGACCTCGCCGTGGCAACCCAGATCATTCGGCGCTGCCCCACCGTCATCTTGAAGAATCGCTATTCGCTCTGGTATGACGAGGACGGCTGGGAATTCGACGTGTTCGCCGGCCAGAACGAGGGGCTCATCGTGGCCGAATGCGAGAGGCTCGCGCCCGTCGTCGACCTGAAAATCCCCGAGTTCTGCGTCACGGAAGTCTCCGACGACATGCGCTTCACCAACGACTACCTGTCGAAGGAACCCTGGAGGCATTGGGGGCCGATGTACGCCGTCGAACTCGCGGCGCGCGGACCGCACTTCATGAAGATGGACGGCAACGGCGGCGGACCCGGGAAGGGTGCGGGCTGAACCGGGACGTGCATTGCGTCAAAAAGTTGACAAGCCCATATGCCCGCGGCCTTCGCAATGGGATACCGTAGACACGGTACAAGCAATGCGGCGGGCGCCGACTCCGCCGGGAAAGCGAAAGCGAGGAAGCGATGAGTGAATCCGACATCCCACACTTGCCAGCGCCGCCGCGGGCGAAAGGGCCCGTCAACATCGTTGTCATGGGCGTTGCGGGGTCTGGAAAGACAACGATCGGCATGATGCTCGCGGGCAAACTCGGCTACGTTTACGCCGAGGGCGACGAGTTTCATACGCAGGCGAACCGCGACAAGCAGGCGTCCGGCCTTCCCCTCGACGACGCCGACCGCCAGCCATGGCTCGAGGCGATTCGCGACTGGATGCGCGCGGAAAACGCCGTCGGCCATTCGACCGTCGTCTCCTGTTCCGCCCTCAAGCGCAAGTATCGCGACACCTTGCGGGAAAACGGCGCTCGAACCGTCTTCGCGCACGTTGCGCCGCCCAAGGACCTCAACGCGGAGAGAATGGAAAAGAGGCGCGGGCACTTTATGAACCCTTCGCTGCTGTCCAACCAGTACGCCACTTTGGAAAGGCTCGAGGACGACGAGCTCGGCTTCGTCGTCGACAACCCCGGAACTCCGGAGGAAGTCTTCGTTGAGACCTACACGCGTCTGGCAGACCTCTGATGAATTTCACTGTCGGCTAAGTCGATTTGTGATGCCGGTCGAAAGTGCCTAAACTTTTAGACCTACGGTTGCTGCGGATCGCAGGTCTGCGGTATACCATTAGAGCAGCAAAACTTCATAGAGCTTGCGCCCCCGTCGGGTGCGCGCAATGGCAAGATGCATCCGTCCCAAATGAGGTGAGCGTGTGGGAATCCCGGATTCCTTGCCAATTGGCTGGGTGGTTCGTTTCCGCTGCTGTCGATTCGAACCACCCAGCCTTATCTATGTCTTTGCCTTTGTTTTGTCCACGCCTTTTGTTTTGTCCACGCCCTTTTCGGCATTTTCGTTGTTCGACGCACCTGGAAGCCGCCGAAGCCGGCGGCTTGTCGAAGCGGCGTTGGCGGGCTGTCGAAGCGTTGGCTTGTGAAGCGGTGGCGGTCTGTCGAAGCGGCGGCTTGTCGAAGTGGCGTTGGTGGGCTGTCGAAGCGGTGGCTTGTCGACGTGTCGGCGGCTTCGACGGACGAGCTCCATCTCATTTCAGCGGTTTCGACTTGTTTCGCGGTTTTGACTTGTTTCGCGGTTTTGACTTGTTTCGGCATAGGAGAGCGGCATGACCGAGTTTCCCGTTTCGATGATCCATCCCGATGCCCCGGAGATGCTCTCCGCGACGGCTCTATTCACCGCTCCCATCGACCTCGAGGCGGCTGCGGCGCGCGTGGGGACGCTGTGGAGTGAGAGCATTGCCTCCGAATGGGAGGAAGGCGGCAGCATTCTGAGGTTTGCGCTGCGCGACGTCGTCGTGCTGCTAAGCCCGGTTCCGGGGGAGGCCGTGCCGGAAAGGGGTCGGCTTCCAGCACACGGTTTTCATGTCGCCTTGACCTGCTTCGCACCGATGCAGGACGTTGGCGGCTTCGGGGCTGGAGTGGGAGGCTTCGGGCCTGGAGCGGACGGCTTTCGGCGAGAAAACGGCGGTTCAGGAGGCGAATTCGGCGATCGGGCCGTGGAGGCGGGCGGTTCGGGGATTCCGGGTTTCACCGGCGAAGAGATAGCGGAACTGGAGGGGCTTCCTCGCGAGATTGGACTGCGGCGGCGCGCGCTGACCGCACACGTCGTTCTCACGGAGGTGGCCGATGCGCTCATGCGCGAGAAGTCGGCGGTGGGGCTCTTCCGGCCGGAACTCGGCGTCGTGCAGCCTCCGCGGATGACGGTTGAACTCGCGGATCTCTTGAGCAAGGGGCAGGCCCCGATTCCGCTGTGGGTGGGAATCCGCGTGTCCAAGCCGGACCTCGTCTACGGCCGGACGCTGGGACTGCCGTTGTTCGGGCATCTCGACCTTGAGGTGGTCGGGTCTTTGCACAGCGAGGAAGAGGTATATGCGATGCTGTCAAACGTGGTCGACTACCTGCTTTCTGCCGACGCCTTCCTGCTTCCCGGGCAGAGCATCGGGTATCGCGACGGCAAGGATCTGGCGGTTTCGCAGGCCGTGAGCCCGGCCGACCGCGCGGCGGTTTTGCACATCGGGTTCTAGGATTCGTTCCAGGGCGGTTCGAGCCTTTGGCCTCTGTGCGCGGGTGGCCTCCGTGCGGGGCTGGCGGTGGGGGAGCCGTCGTTTCCGCCTGCCGTCGTTTCCGCCTGTCGTCGAGTGTCCGACGACGATCGGGCGGAGCGGTCTGGTTTGGCGGGAATCGCCGTCTTCTGTGTGCGGCGGCGGCGACGTGCGCGTGGGCGTTGCGCGGTTGGGGTGGGGGTGGCGGCTGCGCAGCGTGTGATGCGTGGCTGGTGCGGGCGGAGGTTGCAGGTGGAGGTCGTGGGCGGAGGTTACGCGGCCGGTGTGGAGGCGGCGTCGTCGGACGTTTTGCAAAGGTTGGCTTCACGAATAAACGATAGAAAATATCGAACAAAAAATTGAAACCATATCAAGATTCGTGTATGATGGGAGAAGAGGGTGACGCCGGGGATCTTGCGGAAGGAGGCGGGCACAATGGCTCTCGACGACGTCGATGTGGCGGGCGTTCTTTGCCCAGCTGGGGTGGCGCTTTCTCAAGGCTTTGCCTATGCGGGAGGCGGCGGAAGAGCGTCCGATCGGGGTCGAAAATCCGGTGTGGGTGAGTCTGTGAACGGATTGAAGGCCGATATTTCGATTTTGGCCGGTCTGGACGTGTCGAAGGTTTCTGACGAGGAGCTTCTTGCCGGTGCCGAGGCGCTGGCAGGACTGGCCTCTCGCTTGGGGGCGGTGCGAGGTCGCTGGCTCGTTGCGATTGGCGAAAGGGGCAGCTGGCGCGCTTCGGGCGAGCGAACGCTGGTCCGCTGGAACGAGAAGGCCTCGGGGCAGTCGCCTGCTGCAGCCGCCCGTGAAATCGCACGCGCTCAATCTTTGGGCGAGGAGTTGCCGGTCATGGCCGCCGCGCTGGAGTCGGGAGAGGTGTTCGCCGAGCATGTCGACGGCGTTCGACGAGTGTTTTCCACGCCCGCTCTGCGAGAGTCGCTTCGCCGCGAGGGGGTTCAAGAAGAAATAGTTCGGTGGGCGCGTCGGTCTGCTCCGCGTGAATTCGAGCGGCGGCTTAGAGCGCGCGCCCTGCGGGAGGACCCGGCCATGGGAGTGGCGGCGGAGAAAGACGAAGCTGCGCGGGAGAAGGTTGTCTTTTCCCCATCGGGGTGGGGAATGCGCGTCAGCGGTTGGCTTTCCAGCGAGACTTCGGCGCTCGTGGACACGGCGTTGAGCGCGCTCATGGGGAGAAAAGGCGCCGACGACGCGCGGACTCTGCCGGAACGGCGCGCCGGAGCCCTTGTCGAGCTTGCCAGCGTCCGCCTTGATGAGGGAACTCTGGCGGCCGGGGCTCGCATCCGCCCGCATTTGTCGGTTCATGTTCCCTTGGCGACTCTCACGCGCTTGGAAAACGCTGCCGGCGGCTGTCCCGCCCTCGACGCAAACGATTCTTCCGAAGGCTCGCTCTCAATGTTCAAAAGCGGCGTCGCAGCAACCGGAAGCGTCGACGCGCGCGGCGTCGGCGCCGCCGAAGCAGGTGGGGCCAATGACGGTGTGAACCGCGATGCTTCGAGGCGGTGCGTCGAGACGGGCGGGCAGGGGCGGGCCGGCGCGTGCCTGGAAAAGGTTCGCCGGCAACGGAAGAAGCTCGGCCCCCTCTTGGCGGTCATTCCCTCGGCAATCGATCTGAAGGCTTTGGCCGGAGCGGAGCCGGCCGCTTTTGACGATGGAACCGCACTGTCGATGACTCAGCTTGCCCGGCTGGCCTGCGACTCTTCGGTTGGCCGCATCGTGTTTTCCGCGACCGGGGAAGTTCTCGACGCAGGGCGAAGCAAGCGTTTGTTCACACCTGGGCAGACTCGCGCTGTAATCGCCAGAGATCGAACCTGCCGGTACCCGGGGTGCACGGAGACGATCCCCCACGGCCAGATCCACCACGCCTTGCCCTGGAAAAGGGGAGGCGCGACTGACTTGGCCAACGCCGTCCTGCTGTGCTGGCATCACCATGCCCTCGTCCACCGCGAGATGACGACCATCGCCCACCACGACGGCGGATTCGTCTTCACCCGGCCAGATGGAACAATCATTGGAACGCGAAGGCACGGGGTGTGAAGATGGGACGCGAAAGACGATTGAACGCACGGCGATCGCGAGTTCAGGCTTCGCGTCGGGTGCGTGCGGCGCTACACTCTACGAGGACGACGGAGCGATTCGACGTCTCGGTTTCAAACCGGCCCCCGTGGTGGCAGCGCGGGGCGAACCCCGCATCCCGCACTGAAGTCCCTGTTCTAAAGGAGTTCTCCGTGAGCCACCGTCACGTCCGCCGAGGATACTTCGACATCGTCGCAGTATGCTTCGTCGCATTCCTTCTGCTGTCCAACATCGCCGCCACGAAGCTCATCGGCGTAGACATAGCCGTCGGAGGCTTTTCGTGGCACCTGGTGTTCGACGGCGGAGCCATTCTCTTCCCGCTGACATACATACTCGGCGACGTCCTCTCCGAAGTCTACGGTTTTCGACGGGCGCGCAGAGTCATCGTCACCGGATTCGTCGTTCAGATTCTGGCGTCTTTGACTTTCTGGCTTGTTCAAATCGCGCCGGCCGACCCCGACTACAAGAACCAGGCTGCCTTCGAGGCGGTTTTGGGCCAGGTGCCGCGCTTCGTCGCCGCCTCGCTGCTGGGATATCTCGCGGGCCAGCTCCTCAACTCCCTTGTCCTCGTCAAGATCAAAAAGGCGTTCGGAGAGAAACGCCTATGGGTGCGCTTGCTCGGATCGACCGTGGTGGGAGAGGCCGCCGACACCGCCGTCTTCTGTCTCATCGCGTGGACCGGGAACGCGGGGTGGGCCACGATCTTCAACCTCATGCTCGTCGGTTTTGCCTACAAAGTCGGCGTCGAAGCCGTTTTCCTGCCGCTGACCTACGCTGTCATCGGATTCGTCAAGAAGACGGACCCCGCGTACGCGGAATCTTCCGCTGAAGAGCAGGCTTCGTGCGGAGAGCGGGTCTCGGAGTCCGACGGCAAGGAGATCGCGAAATGACGTTTGAGATTCGAGCCCGTTTAGACGCCCACCCGCTTGCCCGCACCGGAGTGTTGGCCACCCCGCACGGCGAGATTGCCACGCCCGCTTTCGTTCCGGTCGGAACCAAAGCCACTGTCAAGGCGGTGGCGCCCGAGGCGATCGCCGACGTCGGCGCGCAGGCCGTGCTCGCCAACGCCTATCACCTGTACCTGCAGCCGGGGTCCGACATCGTCGACGAAGCCGGCGGGCTCGGAAAATTCATGAACTGGCCCGGCCCGACGTTCACCGACTCGGGTGGGTTTCAAGTCCTGTCTTTAGGGTCGGGCTTCAAAAAGGTGCTTTCCGAGGAGTTCTCGGGCTCCCCGCACGCTGACGGGACGGTGGCGCCGTGGAAGGAACGCCTGGCCGACGTCGACGACGACGGCGTGTGGTTTCGCTCCCACCTCGACGGAAGTCGACACCGATTCACGCCCGAAGTCTCAATGCGCATCCAGCATGAGCTTGGAGCGGACGTGATCTTCGCCTTCGACGAGCTGACGACGCTGCTCAACTCCCGCGCCTACCAAGAGGAGGCCCTCGAACGCACGAGGCGATGGGCGCTGCGGTGTCTGGCGGCCCATCGCGCACTCACGGCCGAGCGCGAAGGCAAGCCATACCAGCAGCTCTTCGGGGTTGTTCAAGGCGCCCAGTACGAGGATCTGCGGCGAAAGGCCGCCCGCGACCTCGGCGCGATGGAAGCGGACGGGCAGCGATTCGACGGCTTCGGCATCGGAGGGGCGCTGGAGAAGGAAAATCTGGGGACGATTGTCGGGTGGGCTTCGCAGGAACTGCCTGAAGATCGGGCGCGCCACCTCCTCGGGATCTCCGAGCCGGACGATTTCTTCGCGGCGGTGGAAGCCGGGGCCGACACGTTCGACTGCGTCAACCCTTCCCGCGTCGCCCGCAACGCCGCGATCTACTCGCCCGACGGGAGGTTCAATCTCACGCGCGCCCAGTTCAGACGCGATTTCAACCCGCTCGTGCCCGGATGCGACTGTTACACGTGCACGCACTACTCACGCGCCTACCTTCACCATCTGTACAAAGCCAAAGAGATGCTCTTTTCCACGCTCGCGACGATCCACAACGAGCACTTCACCGTGCGGCTCGTCGACGGGATCCGCGCGGCAATCGAGACGGGCGACTATGCGGACTTCAAGGAGGAGACCCTTGGCCGGTTCTACGCGGGGAAATGGGGGAGAAGTGCGGGGGAGAAGCAGTGACTAGCGGGCCGCGGAGCCATACGCCCCGCTCAGAACTCGCGGGTTGAGGCTTCCTTAAGGGCGGCCATCTGGGCGTCGTCGGGAAAGCCGGCGACGTTCCAGCGCGGGGGCCACACGTTGTGCATGGGAGACAATCCCTCGTGCCAGACGTCGCGTGCCACCTGGGTTCGGAGCCGCACGCGGTCGGACGCCTCGGCGTCCCACGGGTGGGGAGACTTTTGACGCACGAAATCGATGTACTCGGCGTCGGGAACGGATCCGAAGCCGTCGAGGGACGTCCAACGCGTCGCGGAAGAGGTAAGAGCGCCGTCGCGAATCACCTCGAAGGGCGCCAGCCTTCCGAAATCGTTCGGCCACGTGCGCATCTCGCGCTCCTGCACGCTGTAGATCGCAGCCCGCGAGCGCGCGCGGATCTTGGAAAGGATGCGGGCGGCGGGGTGGTCGTTCATCGGAATCCACTCGCTCCACCCGTCGCCGGTCACCACGTGCGGAAGGGGATAGATCGATTCCGCGTCGGCCGCGGCCTGCGAAAGATACTGAAACAGCGGGGCGAGATGCGGATCGTCGGCCATCACCACAAACGCCAGGTCGCGCGAGGCGGGAACGAACAAGGCGAGGCCGTCGTCGTGGACGGAACTGAGCGACTCGGCCACAGTGAGCGCCATTTCGACGTCCATGAACCACGAGCTTTGATAGCTGGGAGGGCCGGCGAACTCAAAGATCTGCGCTCCCGCGAGAGTTCCCGGCTGGACCTGCACGGAAGGCTGGCCGTTGGTCAAATCGGAGGTACGCAGGTGCATGAGCGCCTGCTGAAAGAAACCGACGATGTCGGTGGGAAGGCCCAGCCGTTCGGCGTCGGAGAAGTACATGGGCGTGATGAGGTCGCGGCCGTCGATCGCGATGCCTGCACCCACGAAAGGAGTGAGAGGCACGTAAATCATCGAGTCGTCGCGCGCGTGGTCGTGGGAGGCGACGAAGTAGTCGGCGCTGCGCACGATAGGCATGATGTGGGCAAGCACGGACTCTCCGCTGCTTGCGTCCAACGGTCCAAGGCGTTCGGCTGCGACGGCGGAGGGCTCGTCCTCCGGCGGGGCCTCGTCGAAAAACTCGGAGCCCGAGGACCGATCGAAAGCTGCGCCGGCCTCGGGCGCGCTCGCGTCGGATTCAACGCTCGCGTCGGACGCGTCGGATTCAAAGCGCGCAGACGCGGAGGGGCCGGACTCTGACGGGGCGGACTCGGCGCGGGCGACGCCGATGGAGATGAGGCGGTCGAGGAGCTTGCGACGGACGGGTTCGGGCTTCGATTTGTCGATCATTTGGCCGGGGCGAAAGCGGAACGTGCGGCCGTCGGGCAGTAGGATGTCAAGCCATTCGCCGTCGACGTCGATGAGCGCGCCCGTCAAGTCGGGGTGCGCCGCCGCGACGTCGAATGCCCAATCGATGAAACCCATGCGGTCATTCTCTCCCGAAATGGCGGCAAAAGCCCACCTGTTCGTTCCGCGCGATCGGGGAAAGAGGCCGGATTGAGTGGGGCGGAGGTCGAGTCGGAGGTCGCATTTCCTTGTATTTAGGCCGAATCATTCCACATTGAAATCGTTTTGGTGCGCAAGCGCGCGAAGCCTCACAGCGGCTGCACGCGCGTCCGCTGCGGTTGGCCGGCTGACGGAGGATGGGGCGTCGAGGGCGGTGCGGGGAGGCGAAGGCAGCGCGGAGTTGCGGGGACGGGGAGGCGAAGGCAGCGCGGAGTTGCGGGGACGGGGTGGCGACGGCAGCGCGGAGTTGCGAAGGCAGTGGGACGGGGCGGTGCGGACGCATTCGGTTGAGGACGGCGGCGTGATGCGATGCTCGATCGGGGCTGCGAGCGCTGCGCTCGCGAAAGCAGGGGAAGGCGTCTTGGAAGCTAGGGCAAAAGGCAATATATTTTGAACAGTGGGGTCCTTCGCGCTGTTCGAATAATCGAAGAGGGCGGAGTGCCTCAGCCGTGCGCGGGTTCCTCCCACACGCCACCCACGTGCGGAACATCCAATAGGAGGTAAAAGGATGTCTTTGCCGCGTTCACGCGACCTGACGCGCGATCTGACACGCGATGCCCCGAGGCCCCGCCGTCGCGGGCTTTCGAAACGTACCCAGCGTCTGGTCTCAACCGGGGCGACTGCTGCAATCCTTCTCGCCTACGGAGCGGCCATCGCCGCGTCCCAGGGCATCGACAGAGCCGAGCTCTCCTTGAACGACGGCGGCGTGTGGGTCACGAACCAGAGCTCACGCACGCTAGGCCATGTGAATTACCCCTCACAATCGATCGACGCCTCCGACAGGACGAAAACCGACAAATTCGACGTGCTCCAAGAAGAGGACACGGTTCTCTATCGCAACATGGAAGCCGGGACGCTTGCGGCGGTCGATCCGGCCAAGTCCCTCATCGGCACAGAGCAGCAACTCGGAACGGTCGACGGCGTCGGGCTGGGCGGCGGCACGATCGGGCTCATCGACTCCAAGGCCGGAAAGGTCTGGACGACGGGCTTCAAGTCGCTTCCCGGCTTCTCACCCGAGGCCGCGGAGCCGACGACCGAAGGCGTCGAGGACGGAACGATGGCCGTAGGCAAGGACGGGTCCGTCCACGTCGTCTCGGCCAAGGAGAAGGTTCTGCGCACGATGCAGGCCGAGGGCTCGGCTTTCACGCGGATCGAGCACAAGTTCCCGGACGAGCTCGCCTCGGTCAAGGGGCTTCAGATCAGCTCGGTCGGGGACAAGCCCGTGGTGCTCGACCCCGACTCGGGCAAGCTCCTGCTTCCCGACGGCAAGCTCGTCTCGCTCGGCGACAGCAACGGTCTGCGCCTGCAAGAGCCCGGGCCGAACTCCTCGGACGTGCTCGTTGCCTCATCGACGTCGCTGTATCGCGTTTCCCTCGACGACGGCGCCGTCACGCAGAAGGCCGCCGACCCGGACAACCCGAACGCGCGGGGAAGCGCGGCCCCTCCGGTGCTCCACCAGGGGTGCGCCTACGCGGCGTGGGCCAACACCGGCCGTTTTGTGCGAGACTGCGACGGCAACGCCGACGACGTCTCGCGCCCCGCCGAGAAACTCGAGGCGAGCAAGAGCGTGCGCTTCCGCACAAACAGGAAAATCATCGTCCTCAACGACGTGGCCAACGGCAACGTGTGGCTCCCCGACAAAGACATGGTTCTGGTCAACGACTGGAACAATATCAACCAAAGCGAAGACGTCGACGACGACAAGAAGGAAGACAGCTCCGACCTCAACACCCAGCAGCAAGACCCCAACAGGACGGACGAGAACCACCCGCCGAAGGCGGAGAACGACTCCTTCGGCGTGCGGCCCGGGCGCTCAACGACGCTGCCCGTGACCTTCAACGACAACGACGAGGACGGGGACATCCTGACGGTCAAAGCCCTCAGCCAGCCGTCCTTCGGCACGGTCCGGCCGGGGCGCAACGGGCAGGCTTTGCAGATCGACGTGCCCGAAGGGGCGACCGGATCGACGTCCTTCACGTACGAGGCCGACGACGGGCGCGGCGGCAAGGCGACCGCGACGGTGAACGTCTCCGTCCACCCGTTCAGTCAGAACGCCCCGCCCGTGCAAAGGATCAATACGAGCGCCAAGCTCTCCTCCGGCGGCACGACGACCCTCCAGGTGCTCGGGGATTGGATCGATCCCGACGGCGACCAGATCTACCTCAAGAGCGCCGCCGGAACGAAAGGGCTGAACGCCTCGTTCCGGGAGACCGGCTCCGTCTCCATCTCCGACCTCGGCCAGGGCGCGGGCGTGCGCAACGTCAACCTCGTCGTCTCGGACGGACAGGCGGACACAAACGGCTCCGTCGTCGTCGAAGTGACCGACGGCGTCAATCAGCCTCCCAGGGCCAACGGCGACCTCGTGCGCGTCGTGGCCGGCGAATCGACCACGGTGGACCCGCTGGCCAACGACACGGACGCCAACGGCGACTCGCTCAAGCTCGTGAGCCTCGGCCCGAGCCCCCAAGGCCTGACCGCCAAGGCCTCCTCGGATCAGAGCACCGTGACGGTCTCCGCGTCCAAGCCGGGCACCTACTACCAGACGTACTTCGTCTCTGACGGGCCGACGTCGTCGATGGGGATCATCCGCGTCGAAGCTGTCGAGCGCGACGCCAACTCGACGCCGATCGCCGAGAACGACATTGCGATGCTGCCCGCCGGAGGCCAGAGCCTCGTCGACGTGCTGAGCAACGACTCGGATCCCGGCGGCGGCGTCCTCACGCTCCAGTCCGTCCAGACTGAGCCGGGGTCCAAGCTCGTCGTCTCTCCGTACAACCACGAACATGCGAGGGTCAGCGCGCCGGCCGGGCTGGACGCCCCCGAAACCTTCACCTACACCGTCTCCAACGGAAGCCAGACGGCGACCGGCCGGGTCAAGGTCATTCCCGTGCCCGCCGCGGACGCACAGGCGCCGCCCGTGCTCGCCGACGACCAGCTCGTCGTCCGGGCCGGAGACGTCGGATCGGTGCGCGTGCTGGCGAACGACAGGTCCCCCGGCAACCTCAAGATGACCGTGCTGCCGAACCTGCAGTCGAACGCCCAGAAGGATCAGGGGGAGGTCTTCCTCTCCGACAACGTCGTTCGCTTCAGGGCGGGGAAGAAGCCCGGCTCGGTGAAGGTCGTGTACACGGTCCAAGACTCTCTGGGCCACACGGAGTCGGCCACCGTCAACATCACCGTCACGGCCGCCGACGCCGAGAAGGACAGCCCGCCCATACCGAAGAACATCACGGCCCGCGCCGTCGTCGGCGAGAAGCTGAACATAACGGTCCCGCTCGACGGGATCGACCCCGAGGGCGATTCGGTCGAGCTGGTCGGCCCGGGCGAATCGCCGAAGCTCGGCCTGGCGGAGGTCGGCGGCGACTCTCTGAAGTACACGGCGGGCAAGCCCGGAACCGACAGCTTCCAGTACATCGTGCGCGACACGTACGGCAAGACGGCGACGGCCAGGGTGCGCGTGGGCGTGGTTCCGGCGCCCAAGACCAACCAACCGCCCAACGCGGTTGCCGACCAGGTTCGGGTGCGGCCCGGGACGAAGGTGTCGGTGCCCGTGACGCAGAACGACTCGGACCCCGACAGCGGCGACACGCCGAAGCTCGTGGCCGGTTCGGCCAAGAGCAGGGCCAAGGGCCTCAAAGTCTCCGAGCGCCGCAACGAGGTCATCGTCAAAACGCCCAAAACGGCGGGTTCCTATCCCGTCTCCTACCGGATAACCGACGGCAGGGGCGGATTCGCGGAGGGCCTGCTGACGGTCAACGTCTCGCCCGACGCCCCCGCGCTGGCGCCCATCGCCCGCGATGACTCGGTGAGTCGGGACAAGGCCTTCGGCAAGGACAAGGTGAGGGTCGACGTGCTCGCCAACGACACCGACCCCGACGGCGACGTCTACGACGAGAAGGTCGAATCCGACGACGAGGGCGTGACCGTCAATTCCGACAAGTCCCTGACCATCAAGACCTCCGACAAGGCGCGGATCGTCCTCTACAAGGTCAAGGATTCGACGGGGATGGAATCGGCCGCCGTCGTGCGCGTGCCCCCGGCCAGGCAGACCGAGCCCGTCGTCGACACGTCGAAGACGATCGTCGCCGAGGCCGGAAAGCCGAAGAAGATCAAAATCAACGATTACATCCTCACGCGCTCGGGCAGGTCCGTCATCATGACCGACCCCAGCAAGGTGGCCGCCTCGGTCGGATGGAACGGCGACCCCCTCTACACGGACGAGCGGACGATCACCTTCACATCGCAGTCGGACTTCTCCGGCCCGACGATGATCACCCTCGAGGTCACGGACGGAAAGGACCGCAACGACGGCAGCGGCCTGGTGAGGACCCTGCAGCTTCCGGTCGAGGTCAAGCCGTCCGGCAACCGTCCGCCGGAGTTCACGCCTACGCCCGTGCAGGTGGAGGCCGGATCGACGAAGCCCGTTTCGGCGAACCTGGCGGCGATGACGACCGACCAGGACCGAGGCGACGATCCGAAGGACTTCACGTACAAGGTGGTCAAGGCTCCGAAGGGGATCGACGCCAAGGTCTCCGGGTCCGTGCTCTCGGTCAAGGCCGACGCCGAGTCGCAGCCGGGCTCGGCCGGGGCCGTGGAGGTGTCCATCGACGACGGGCACAATTCGGTCAAGGGCCAGGTTCCCGTGACGATCGTCAAGACGGACAGACCGCTCATCCAGGTCGCCTCCTACGAAGAGACCGTGAAGGCGGGGACCACGGCGAAGGTCGACGTGTCCAAGTTCGCCGTCAACCCCTTCCCGGACAAGCCCCTGTCGATAGCCGGCCAACCGACGGTTTCGAGCAAGGTCGGGGGAGTCAAGGCCTCCTCGTCGGGAACCGTCGTCTCCGTGTCGATTCCGCACGACGTGACGGGGGAGATCTACGTCTCCTACCAGCTTATGGACGCCACGGGGCTGCCCGAAAGGTCGGTGCGCGGCCAGTTCAAGCTCTCGGTCTTGGGCAAGCCGTCTCCGGTGCAGATCCTCGGCGCACGTGTGACGAACAAGAACTCCGCGACGGTCATGTGGAAGGTCATCGACTTCAACGGCTCGCCCGTGACCGACGTCGTGGTCCGCGACGTCACGCAGGGCGATGAGAAGCACTGCGGCGCGGTCACCCAATGCCAGCTGGACGGGCGGACTCTCGGCATCGACCACGTATTCGAGGTCACGGCCTACAACGCGGTCGGCGCTTCGACGCCTACGCGGTCTGCGCCCGTGCTCATGGACATCGTGCCGAACCGGCCGGCGGGCCTGACGGCGACTCCCGGCGACGGCAGCGTGACTTTCTCGTGGAACCGCGTGTCTTCCGACGGCAGCCCGGTGACGGCCCTCACGCTCAACGTCGCCCCCGGGCAGTCCGTGCAGCTTGCTCCGGGCGCGACGTCGGCGACCGTCCGCGTCCCCAACGGGACGTCGGTTCAAGCGACCCTTGTGGCGACGAACAGGCAGGGGCAATCCGAGCCGTCCGCGCCCTCGGCGCCCGTCACGCCCTTCGGCCGCCCAGGCGCCTTCTCGGCGAGCGTCGAGAACACGTCGGTCAACAAGTCAGGCAGTGACGGCAGGGGCCAGGCGACCGTTCGCTGGACGAGCGCGCCGAGCAACGGCAGGCCGATCGAGTCCTACACCGTGCAGGCCAGCACGGGCGAGAGCGTGACAGTCGCGGGCAACAAGAATTCCGTGGTCATGGACATCGGCTACTCGAGCCAGCCCGTGAGCTTCACCGTCACGGCCTACAACAGCAAGAACCCGAACTCGTCCACGGCGGCAAGCGCCGGGTCCGTTCGGATCCTGGGGTCGCTCAGCGCCCCTGCGGGAGGCCGCATCGAGGCGACGGGAACCTCGGGCGAGGTGAGCATCACGAATGCGCCCCGCGGATCGGCGACCAACGGCTGGCGCGAATCCGAGCTCGTCTACGAGTATTCGACCAACGGCGGAGGCTCCTGGAACCGGATCAACGGCGGGGGCCAGATCGTTCGCGGGCTGCCCAACGGACAAAGCGTCAAGCTTCAGTTCCGTGCCCGCACCGTCTCGGAGAACCGCACGAGCCTCGTCTCCTCGTCCAACGCCGTCGTGCCCTACGGCAGGCCGACGCCGCCGGACGCGTTCTCCTGCGGTTGGGAGGAGCCCGGCGACGACGACGTCGTCTGCACGTGGAGCGGAGGCTCGCACAACGGGTCCTCCGGCGAATACACCATAACGGGAAGCGGCATCAAGAAGTCGAAGTCCGTCGATTTCTCGAAGAACTCGGTGAAGATCGACGACGTCGGGATGAGGCCGGTCAGGTACTGCATCAGGGTCAGCCAGTCCTCCCCGCAGGAGATCGACAGCGACGAGCGCTGCAACGACCTCATGCCGGGCGAGCGCGTGGGCATGTACTCCGTCGCCTGGCGCTCCGATCCGGGAGGCGCGCTGGGCGGGCGCCTCCCCCGGGAGGCCCTCGCTCTGCCGCCCGAGGCCGTCGCGTTCCGAACGCCGCGGGCGTGAGAAAGCGCGAGAAAGATCGACAGGAAGAACATGACTCAACAACAAGAACAGGTGACCGAGCAGAACGCCGCGTGGTTCGCGGAGACGTTCGGGAGGATCGTCAGCAACGTCGGCCGCGCGCTTCTGGGCAAGGACGACGTCATTCGCCTCGCCCTCACAACGATGTTCGCGGGGGGCCACCTGCTTCTCGAAGACGCTCCGGGGACCGGTAAAACGGCTCTCGCCAGGTCGATCGCGGCCACTGTGCAAGGCACGCACTCGCGCATCCAATTCACCCCGGACCTTCTTCCGTCCGACATCACGGGCGTGACGATCTACGACCAGAAAACCGGCGAATGGAACTTCCACAAGGGGCCGATCTTCGCCTCGATCGTGCTCGCCGACGAGATCAACCGCGCCTCGCCCAAAACCCAGTCCGCCCTCTTGGAGGTCATGGAAGAGTCCCGCGTGACGGTCGACGGCGTGGCCCACGAGACCGGCCGCCCCTTCATGGTTATCGCCACGCAGAATCCCGTGGAGCAGGCCGGAACCTACCCGCTGCCCGAGGCGCAGCTCGATCGCTTCCTCGTCAAGACCTCCGTCGGATACCCCCAGAGCGCGGCGGGAGTGGAGATCCTCAAGGGCGCGGCCTCGCCGGACCGTTCGAAGGACCTCCCTCCGGTGATTTCGACCAGCGCGGTCGATGAGATGTCCCGCAGGGCTGCGAACAACTTCGCCAGCGAAGCGGTGCTCGGTTACGTCCAGAATCTCGTCGAGGCCACCCGCGCGTCGAAGGACGTGCGGGTCGGAGTCTCCACGCGCGGCGCGATCTCGATGGTTCGCGCCGCCCGCGTGTGGGCCCTCTCGCAGGGCCGGAACTACGTTCTTCCCGACGACGTCAAGGCCCTCGCACACGTCGTGTGGGATCACAGGCTCGTCCTCGATCCCGACGCCGAGTTCGCGGGAGCGACCAGAGAGGCGGTCGTCGAGCGCGCCCTGGAAGAGGTGCCCGCGCCGACGTTGCGCAAATAGAATGGCCTTTCTGCATGTGAAGGAATCGGGGGCTCGCCGTCCCCTCCGAGCGGGAGCTTCCCGCCTGCGGCGCGCCGCCGCGTCCGCCGCGGACGCGCTGCGCCGGCTGGGCGAGCGGGCATCCGGGCTGCCCGGAGTCCGCCGCGCGATCCCCGTGCTCAGGGTCGTCACCGGTTTCGGCTGGGCCGTGCTCGTCTTGGCGATTCTCGCCTGGCACTACGGCCGCCAGCGCCACTGGATGGAGCTCGTCTGCCTGGCCGTGCTCTTGGGCGTCGCGTGGATAGTCGCCGTGGCGTGGACGATAGGAAAGGTCTCCTACAAGGTCGATCTGACGCTCGCCTCCAGCCGCGTCGTCTCGGGTGAAACCGCCGTCGGAGAGCTGACGGTCGCCAACACGGCGGCCAGGCCCTGTCCGTCGTCGGTCGTCGAGGTGCCCGTGGGCGCCACTGTCGCGCAATTCGGGGTCCCGATCCTCTCGGGAGACCGCGCGTTCAACGAGATCTTCACGATTCCGACGCATCGGCGGGGGGTGATCCCGGTCGGGCCGGTCAGATCCGTGCGCGGCGACGGGCTCGGCCTGCTGCGCCGCGAACAGGTGTGGGTGGAACGCCAAGACCTCTACGTCCACCCCAAAACCGTCAACGTGGGCTCGTCTTCCATAGGGTTCATCCGCGACATCGAGGGCGCCGCGACCCACGACCTTTCCTCCAACGACGTCGCCTTCCACGCCCTGCGCGACTACATTCCGGGCGACGATCGGCGCAACGTCCACTGGAAGACGACTGCGCGCATCGGCAAGCTCATGGTCCGCCAATTCGAGGAGACCCGGAGGGCCCACCTGCTCATCGTCTTCGACGACGACGCCAGATCCTGGGCCTCGGAAAGCGAGTACGAACTCGGCGTCAGCGTGGCCGCCTCGATCGGGGCGGCGGTCCTGCGCGAGCGCAGGGAGCTGAGCTTCGTCAGCCAGCTCGGCCCGCTTCCGACCAGTTCTCCCAGGCCCTTCCTCGACGGTCTGACCCTTCTGGACGCCCGCCCCGGCGTCGTCCGACTGCGCGACCTTGCCCGAGTCGCAATGGACAAGACCCCCAACGCCAGCGTCATCGCATTGGTCACGGGTTCCCTCGTCGACGTCGCCGAAATCCACAGCGGCTATGCGATCCTCCCCGTCAACGCCCGCACATTCGCGCTGCGGGCAGACGAGCTGGGCAAAACGGCGCGCTCGCTCATCGCGGGCCTGCCGCTGGTGACCGTCCCCCGGCTGGACGATCTGCCCCTGGCGCTGCGCAAGGCGGTGACCTGATGCCCGCAAACCGTCTGCGCTACATGGACCTCGGCGTCCTCGTCGTCATGCTCGTCGCCGCGAGCATGACGTGGGGGCCGGTTTTCGGCGACCTCAGCGGATACGTCGCCGCCGTCGGCGGCATCGCCGTGGGCGTGGCCGTCGCCTGGGCCGGCTACGCGGCCCGGCTCACGCCGTGGCTCACGGCCGTTTTCGGCGTCGCGTGCTACCTGCTGTTCGGCGGGGCGATCGCTTTGCGGCCCGTGGCCGCCGCGGGCTGGCTGCCGAATTCCGAGGTCCTGCAGATGCTCATGGTGCAGACCATCAAGGGGTGGAAGGACCTCCTCACGCTCACTCCGCCCGCGGCGGCCTTCGTGGGGCCGACCGTCCTGCCCTACCTCGCGTGCCTCGTTGCGGCGCTCATATGCGGCTCGCTGGCGCTGCGCGCTTCGCGGCCCGAATGGGGCGTCATTCCCGTCGGGCTGGTCGTGATCCTGGGAATCCTCTTCGGCTCGAGGCAGGCGCCTCTGGCCCGGTGGATTGGGGTGACCGTAGGCCTGATCGGCCTCGTCTGGTGTTCGCGCGTCATCGAAAGGCGCAGAGTTGTGGCGGTCTCCGCCGCGGAGGCGGGGGAGAAGGCGAGCCGACGTCGCCGGAACGGGGCCTTTGCGCTCGCGGGGGCGGGCGCCGTGGCGGCGCTCGTGTTCGCCCCCGCGCTCACGGACTCTCAGGCGCGGTACGCCGTGCGCGACCACGTCGTCCCGCCGCTCAACGTGCGCGAGTATCCGTCGCCTCTGTCTGATTTCCGCTCGTACAACGACCAGCATGCGAGCGAGACCCTTTTCTCCGTCAGCGGGCTGAAGAAGGACGAGCGAGTGCGCCTGGCCACACTCGACGTCTACGACGGGATCGTCTACAACGTCTCGACGGACCCGAAGAAGGGCTTCCGGCGCATCGGTCCGGACGTCTCTCTGGAGAACCCGCCCGCCAAGTCCCGTCCCAGCAAGCTTTCGATTTCGGTGGGCAAATACTCGGGCGTATGGGTTCCGGGAGGAGGCCTTCTCACGCACCTGAAATTCGCGGGCGATCGGGCTAAGAAGCTCCAAGACGACCTCTACTACTCGCCGTCCGAGCAGACGGCCTTGACCGTCACTCCTCTGAGGGACGGGGACTCGTACCGGATCGTCGACCTCGTCCGGCCCGCCCCGTCGGACAGGCAGCTCGAAGGCCACGCCTTCGGGGCGGTGCCGATGGAGGAGAATACGAACGTGCCCAACGCCGTCGCCGCGAAGACCCAGAAGATCCTCAAGGGGACGATGAGCCCGATTCAGCAGGCCCGCGCAATCGAGCAGCACCTGAAGAACAACGGGTTCTACGCGGGCGGCGAGCAGTCTCCCTCGCGCCCGGGGCACAGGAATCAGAGGATCCAGGCCTTTCTGGAGGCCGAGTACATGCAGGGCGACGACGAACAGTACGCCGTCGCCATGGCTCTCATGGCGAGGTCGGCGGGAATGCCCGCCCGCGTCGTCATGGGCTTCTATCCCGACTCTCACAAGGACGGAACGATCAACATCAAGGGCCGCGACGCCCACGTGTGGGTCGAGATCAACTTCGACGGATACGGATGGGTAATGTTCGACCCGACTCCGCCTCGAGACAAGAAGCTGCAGACTCAAGAGCCCAAACCGAAGCCGAACCCCCGGCCCATCGTGATCCAGCCGCCCGATCCTCTCGATCAGCCGGTCGAGCTGACCCCCACCAACCAAAACGACGACGACCGCAAGAAAGACGAGGATGCAGGGGTCTCCCGCTGGCTCTTCTACATCGCGACGGGGCTGGGAATCACGCTGCTCATCGTCGGCCCCTTCGTCGCAGTCCTCGCCGCGAAGGCGCTGCGGACTCGCAGGCGGCGGACGAAAGGCCGTCCCGACGAGAGGGCCGCCGGAGCGTGGGAGGACGTGCTCGACGTCGCTCGCGACGGGCGGGTGTCGGTCGATGCCCGGATGACCCGCAGCGAGCAGGCGTCCGCCGTGACGGACGCCGTCGCAAAGGCCCTTTCCGGGAAAAAGGCACCCGCAGGGAAAAAGGGGGCCGCAGGGAAAAAGGGGGCCGCAGGGAAAAAGGCGCCCGCAGGGAAAGCGGAGGTCGATTCGGCGCCCATCGTAGAAACGGCCCGCAGGGCCGACGCCTCAGTTTTCGGAAGCGGTGATATTGGCGATACTTCTTTGACGGCGACGTGGCGAAGCGCTGAGGAGGCGAAGTCTGTCATCCGTCGAGCCTCGACCAGAAGGTCGCGTTTTTCCTTGAAATCCTTTGGCGCGCGCCGCAAGTCGAAGCCTCCGCGGGCCGGCGGGGGCCGTCGCTGGAAGCAGGCGAAGACGTTCAAGGCTAGCGGTCCCCATGAACAGGGTGAGCGCGGATCCGCCGGGTCGGTATATCCTCCCAAGAGACCTAATGAAAAAGAGGGAACTCATGAGTAATGAGAGGGTGTTCTATCAGCCAGCGGGCAAGCGGCGTCGCACCACGTCGCGGATCCTCAGCCTTCTCATCGTTGTGGCCGAGCTAGGAGCCTCGGCTCTACCGATAGTGGACGCGGATTTCCCACCGCCTGGCGAAAAGCCGATGCCCTACGTCGCGTGCGTGGGGCTGATCGTCGTTTTCATCGCGGGCAACTGCTACTACGTCGCCAAGAGAGGGACTCTTCCAGGGCTGACGTCCCTTGGCGTGGTGGCCGTCCGAATGAGGGACGGCGGCAACGCCGGAGCGTTCGCAATACAGAAGTATGCCGTCGAGGCCGCCGTGACTTTGGCGACCCTCGTCGTCGGCCTCCCGTTCATCCTTCACTTCACGAGCGACCGCTTCGGGCGCACGTGGTTCGACAGGATCGGAGACATCATCTACGTCGACACGCGTCGCCCCATCGAGGACGACGACGAGTTCGACGTCCCCTCCGCCGCAAGCGCCCAGCTGGCGCAGTCGGCCGGATCGCCGATGGCCGCCCCTTTGCAGGGGGCTCCGTCGGGAATGTCGGCTGCCGAGCCGTCGGCCGATCCCTACGCGCAGGCGCCCGGGTTGGTCGGCCCCGGCTTCTCCAGGGTCGTCGACCAGCGGCAGGCTCCGTCGCCGGCGTATGGGCAGTCCGCTTACAGTGCGCCGGAGCCGGCCTATGGGCAGTCGGCTTACAGTGCGCCGGAACCGGCCTACGGGCAGTCCGCTTACAGTGCGCCGGAACCGGCGTACGATCCGCGGTACGAGGCCCCGGCTCAGAATGCTCCTTCGGGCGCCGGCGCCGAATACTCGGCTCCCGGCTATCCGGCGCCGGAAACGTCCCAATTCGCGCCTCAGAGCCAGCCGCCCGATTCCGAGGAGGGCAGGATGTCCAGACGCGCCAGGAGCAACCGGGCGCAAGCCCAGGCTCGGATCGCCGAGCAGCTCGACGAGTACGGGGTCTCTCCTGCAGCTGAGGCTTCTCCGCCCGTCGCGGACTCTTCTCCGCGCCAGTCGCGTTCGACGCGCTCGCCTCGCCACGCGGTTTCCCCGCCCGCCGCCGGCAGCGCCGCCGAGGCTCCGGCGTCGGCCGGACCGGGAAGCCTCGACGAAACCCGAATCATCGAGAGAGTTTCCGGCAGCCGCGAGCCCGCCACCGTGCGCCTCATGTTCGACGACGGCGTGACCCACGTCCTCAGGGGAACCGTGGTGCTCGGAAGGAACCCCGTCGTCGACCCGTCGTGGCCCTCGGCCGTGCCGATGCCCGTGGCCGACCTGCAGAAATCGGTTTCCAAGACCCATGTTGCGCTCACCCTCATGCCGGGTGGCGTCAGGGTCGACGATCTCAGGTCGACCAACGGAACCATCGTCGTCTCGCCGGACGGCCAGCCGGTTCCCGTGCAGCCGAACCACCCCGTGCTCGCCACCGACGGCGCGAGCGTGGTCTTCGGCGGGCGCCGCGTGAGGGTGACGTTCCAGTGATCCCTTACGCGTATGCCCGCTGCGGATTTGCGACGGACATAGGAATGCGGGAACTGAACGAGGACTCCCTCTTCGCGTCCTCGCCTGTGTTCGTGGTGGCCGACGGGATGGGCGGGCACAGCGCCGGAGAAGTCGCCTCCCGCACGGCAGTGGACGCATTCGCCTCGCTCGACGGCAGAGACTTCGTAAGCGCCGGCGAGCTCGAGGAGCGAATCGCCCTGGCAGCGAGGACGGTGCGCGGCCTCGCCAGCGAGACGGGGATCCCCGGGACAACCCTTACGGGCCTCGTCCTCGGCATCGAAGGCGGATTCCCTTACGCCCGCGTCTTCAACATCGGAGACTCCCGCACCTATCACCTGTCGGGAATGGCGTTCATCCAGGTGACGAAAGACCATTCGGAGGTCCAGGAGCTCATCGACGCCGGAGTGGCCGACGGGAACAACTGGGGCCGCAGGAACGTCATCACGCGCGCGCTCGGCGGACATTCGGGAAGCGACGTGGGGGCGGACGTCTTCCTTGTGCCCCTTTCGATGGGAGACCGTTTCGTTTTGTGCTCGGACGGCCTGAGCTCCGTCGTGTCGAACGAGAGGATCAGCGAGGTGGCACGATACATGGAAGATCCGCAGGAGACCGCGCAAACGCTGGTCCAGAAAGCCTTGGGCGCCGGCGGCTCGGACAACGTCACGGTGGTCGTCGTCGACATCGTGGATTGTGGTCCGCAGTTGCCAAGCGGCAATATTGAGGAAGAGACCGTTACTGCCGCTCGCCGCATAGTCGGCGACGACACCGTTCCCCGGAGGGGTTAGGAATGTACATCACACGTGCGCAGGCAAAATCCGGCGACGTTCTGGCCGTCGTCGCGCCTCACGGAGCCATGATGGTTCAGGGTGCCACCCCAAGCCAGGCAGAGTGGCTGTGGGAGGCCATTCGTTCAGGATCGACCTTCCAGCAGCTTGTAGAGGCCCTCGGTTTCGGCGTGCGCCCGTCGCGCCAGATCCCGGCTTTCGCCATCGCGGTGTCCGAAGGCGAGCACCTTCGAGTCGCGCTTCGCGGGGCCTTCCGCGCCTGCGACAGAGACGGAAACGTCCTGGGCACCGGAATGGAGACCCCGACCTGGAACGAGGCCTTCATTGACCGAATGGCCGACCTCGTTCTCGACGCCGGGCCCGGCGCCGGCGTCGGCCGACCGGAGGGGCTGCCCTTCGCCGACGGCATCGCGGCGACCTCCGCCCTTCTTCTCGCATTCGTGCCCGGGCACCCCGAGATTCGCGGAGCCGCCGCGGATTCCCGCGCCAAGGAGGCGGCCGCATACGGCGCCGCGGGCTCTTCGCCGGCCCCCGGCGGCTACGGGGCTGCCGATCAGGGAGCCGAGGCCGCTCCGGCGCCGCAAGCCGTGCAGGAAGCCGCCGACGTTTCGAAGGAGCCCGCCGAGGCCGAGGCCAAGGAGGAGGGCCCCCTTCCCGCCAACCCGATCGACGCCCTCGAAAAGACGCGCATGCCGCTCGACGAGCCCACGCTCGACGCCGTCAATGGAGCCGACGACGTCGCCTCGGCCGGATCTCCGGAGAAAGCGGACGAGCCGTCCGCGGAGGCGCCATTCTTCATCGACTCTGTTCCCGGAGACTTCCACACTCCTCAGGCCGAGGAAGAGAAAACCGAGTGGCAGGACGCCGCTCCTGTTGAGGCCGAGGCGCCCGCCCCCGTGGAGGCGGAGGGCCCCGCGGCTCAAACTCCGGCCGCTGAAGACGGCGCCACCGAAGAAGAGGAGGCGATTCCCGCCGAAGAGCTCGAAGAGATCGCCGCGAACCTCTCGTCGGCGGGCGAGGTCGGCGATCAGGCGCCCGAGGAGGACGTCCCCGAGGAGCAGCCGCGGTTCCCGATCGAAAGCCGCTTCCCCATGGCCGACCAATTGGACGAGTCCGAAGACGCGGCCCAGGCCGCGTTCTCTCCCGTCCAGGCGGCCGAAGGCCCGGAACAGGAACCGACGGATGCGGCGGAAGAATCCGCCGAGCCTGCTGAGGAGCCCGCCCGCCGCACCCCCCGCCCCTGGGAGGTCGCCGACGAGGCCCCCTCGGCCGAGGAGCCGACCGCGCCCGAGCCGGCGGGCGACGCCGTCGACGCCGCCGAAGAACCGGAAGCGCCCGTCGAGGGCCCGGCAGGCTGGGACGGCCAGCCGCGGGAAGAGGCCCCCCGAGACAACGAGGGGGCGCAGGGGGCTCGGCCGGAGCCTTCCTTCCCCAGTGTCGCCGCGGATGCGGCTGCGGCAGGGGCTTCCGCCGAGGATTACGATGCGGAGACCGTCGTCGGCGAGCAGAGCGCGCAGGAGCAGGAGCGGGTCCAGGCGGAGTCGCCTCAGGCGATGGTCCTGGCCGTGCTGTGCCAAAACGGCCATCTCAACCCGCCCCACGGGAAGGTGTGCAGGATATGCAGCGGCCCGCTCGGAGGCGAACCGAATTGGTACCCTCGTCCGTCCCTCGGGGAGATCTGGGTGTCCACGGGGCTCAACGTGCCCTTGGACGCCGACATCATCATCGGCCGCAAGCCGGCTTCCGCCCCGGAGCCCGGGCGCCCGCGCGCCCACCTCGTCCCCGTTCCGAGCCCCGATCAGCAGATCTCGCGGACCCACTGCGAGATTCGCGTCGATAACTGGGACGTTCGGCTTGTCGATAGGAACTCGAACAACGGGACCTACGTCCTGCGTCCGAATGAGCGGCCGATTCGCATCAGCCCGACCGAGCCATTCTTCCTCAGGGTCAGCGACGTCATCGACATCGGCGAGGGTGTGACCATCCAGATGCTCGGTCCGAGGTCGGGAGTCTAATGTCGGCCGGCCGACGCCCCGCCACACCGCCGAAGATTCCCAATGCCAGGTACCTGTCCTATCTGGGGTCCGGCGGCTTCGCCGACGTGTACCTGTACGATCAGCAGGTTCCGCACCGCGAAGTCGCCATCAAGGTGCTTCGGCGGGGCGTGACCGAGCAGCAGAAGCTGGCTTTCCGCGCGGAAGCCAACCTCATGGCGCGCATGAGCTCGCATCCCTCAGTCGTCTCCGTGCACGGCGCCGGGGAGACCGAAGACGGCCGCATGTACCTCATCATGGAGTATTGCCCTCCGCCGCATCTGGGCAAGCTTTTACGCATGCGCCCGCTGCCGGTGACCTTCGCCCTCGAAGTGGGCATACAGATCGCAGGCGCGGTCGAGACTTTGCACAGGGCGGGAATCGTCCATCGCGACATCAAACCGTCGAACATCCTCATGACTCCGTATCAGCATCCGGTGCTCACGGACTTCGGAATCGCAACCCGGATGGGCGATACGACTCAGGCCGAGGGCTTCTCCGTTCCGTGGGCCCCGCCGGAGCAGGCGACGGGCGAGGGCGAGGCCGCGCCCGCCGTCGACGTCTACTCGCTGGCGGCGACGATCTACACTCTCGTCGCCGGGCGCGCGCCCTTCGAAATCGTCGACGGCGACAATTCGGAGATCGCCGTCATCAATCGGGTTCTGCGCTCCCCCCTGCCGAAGACCGGGCGCACCGACGCCCCCGACGAGCTCGAGAGGGTCCTGGCCACGGCCATGGCCAAGGACCCCAAGCAGCGCTACCAGTCGGTGCGGGAGTTTGCGACGGCCCTTCAGTTCATTCAGGCCGAGCAGCTCCATCAGCGCCCAACCGACATGAACGTTCAGGGCGAGGGGGAGGAATGGCAGGAGTCCTCGACGGTCGACGAGGACGCCACACGCCAGGCGGTGCGGACCATCTCCCCGATCGACGACGAGAACACGCGCGACGTGCCTCGACGGGTCGGTCGGCATTCGATCGAGGTCGATCGCGGTGCGGGGGTCGTTTTCGCCGTCGACAGCGCCGACGTCGCCTCCGCGGGCCGCCGCCACTCGTATTACGGGGCGCCCATCGGCGACGACGAACTTGAGGACGCCCCGCCGCCCGAGGCCTCCGGCGCCAAACGGACGTTCGCGGCCTTTCTCCGCAAGCCGGTCGCGCGCTTCTCCATCGCGGCCGTCGTCGTCCTCATCGTGACGCTGAGCGTGGTCTATTTCATGAACCGCGGCAAGGGCGAAACCATCAAGCCTTCTCCCTCGGCCTCGGAAACCACGAAGATGGATCCGGGAGCGGAGCAGCCTCAGGGCGTGACGAAGCTCAAGGGGACGGTGAGCAACGGGCGCGTGACGTTCACATGGGAGAATCCCGACCCGCACGACGGCGACATGTACCTCTACAAGGCCCCGTTCGTCGCGGGGGAGGGGAAAGTCGAAGCCACGGAGAAGACGAGCGTGACCGTGGCGGCCAGGCCTGTCGAGACGTGCATCACGGTTCAGGTCAGGCGGGTGGGGGTTTCCAACGAATCAAAGGCGGTCAGTGCATGCGTTGTGACATCGGGACAGTAACCTATCTCTCACTATAACCGACCTCTCATTGACGGCTCTGTTCCCGTTTAACAGCAATACCTGACACAATGGTCCATATTGGGGTCATGCCGGAGACGGAGGAGGATCGATGGCTCAACATGCTAAAAGCGAGGCGGTCTCGGTTGCGGTCGCCCAACCCGCACAGAAGGCGCGCGTGGCGCTCGAGATTGAGTTCTGCGGCGAGGTCTACAAGATCGATCCGGGAGACACGTTCACTATCGGCCGCGTCGGCACCCTGGCGATCGAGGACAATCCGTTTCTCCACCGAAACTTCCTCGTCATTGAGTCGCACAACGGCCTGTGGTGGGTCAGCAACGTCGGTTCGCGCATCGCCGTGACGGTTGCCGAGACCACGGGGATGCTCCAATCCTGGATAGGCCCGGGAAGCCAGATTCCGCTCGTCGTGCCCAACATGAGCCTCGTCTTCACCGCGGGCCCCACCACGTATGAGATAGACATGACGGTTCCCGACACGATGTACGAGGTCTCGTCCACGGGGCGCGAGGACGTCGGCGAGACGACCATGGGGCAGGTGACGCTCACGCCCAGCCAGCGCCTTCTCATCCTCGCTCTGGCCGAAAACTGGCTGCGGCGGGTGGGGACCGGCCCCTCCGACATTCCCCGTTCGGAGGAGGCCGCCCAGCGTCTCGGATGGACGCAGACCCGCTTCAACCGCAAGCTCGACAACGTCTGCGAGAAGCTGGACAGGCTCGGCGTGCGCGGACTGCGCGGGGGGAAGGGCGTTCACGCGACCTATCGCCGTGCGAGGCTCGTGGAGTACGCCGTGGCGAGCCAGCTCGTCACCGCCGACGACCTCACGCTTCTCGACGAGGAGTTCCAGACGAATCAGCGGCAAAAGGCTGCCGAAGGCTCCCGCAGGTCCCGCAGACGCGGATAAAAGCAAAAAAGTGAGGCCCACCGCCATGGTGGGCCTCACTTCATCTCCGGGTCCATTGGAGGCGCAGACCCAAGAGGCAGAGGTCCCGGCTGGGCGACCGGCGACCTCGTCGCCCACGTCGTAATTGGAGGCTGACGTGGGCTTATCACACACGCGCAATCAACCGTGGCTGACTACGTCATCTATAGTACCGCGTCGTACGACCGTAGTCGCATGGGCAATGATACCCATGGGGGGAGTCGAGGCGGGACGCTTCATTCTTTGATAAAATTACGCGGCCAAAGAGTCGGCTTCTCGACGAGGGAATCGAGCGTTCTCTTGTTCGGCGGTTGGGAAGGTCGCCGTCGGTGCGGATTTGCGTCGTTTTTAGTAACGGATTCTTCAAATCGCGTAATGTTCTAGTAATATCTCTTGAGTTTTCAAATCGCGCGAGCCGACCGTTCCTCGTCGCAGGCGGTCTTTAGGAGGGCGGCATGGACAAGCTGACCGAGCTCATATCCACGACGAATAACTGGATCACAACCCACATCCTCATCGTCATGCTCATCGGAGCGGGAATCTACTTCACGATTCGCACCGGCTTCGTGCAGATTCGCCTGTTCGGCCAGATGGTCAAGCAGGTCTTCGACTCCCGCGACGTCGACGGCGATGGAATCTCTTCTTTCCAGGCTTTCGCGATCGGCATCGCCTCGCGGGTCGGAACGGGCAACATCGCCGGCGTCGCAATCGCCGTCACTTTGGGCGGGCCCGGCGCGGTCTTCTGGATGTGGCTCGTTGCCTTCTTGGGGATGGCCACCGCCTTCATCGAGGCCACTCTCGCCCAGCTGTTCAAAATCAGGTGGCACGACGGCACCTTCCGCGGAGGCCCGGCCTTCTATATCCAGAGGGGGCTCGGCTCGCGCAAATGGGGGGTCGTTTTCGCGCTGTTCCTCATCTGCTCGTTCGGAGTCTCCTTCGAGATGGTCCAGGCGAACACGATCGCCGACACGCTCAAGACCCAGTTCGAGGTGAACCCCTGGGTCACGGCCGCAATCCTCCTGGTCCTGTGCGGGCCGATCGTCTACAGAGGCCTCAAGGCCGTGGCAAAGGCCTCGGAGATCGTCGCCCCGCTCATGGCGATCGTGTACATCGGCCTTGCCGCCGCAGTCGTGGTCATGAACTTGGACAAGGTCGGCCCGACCTTCAGCCTGATCGTCGAAAACGCCTTCGGACTGCGGGAAACGCTCGGGGGCTTGGCCGGATCGATGACAGCGGCGATGATGAACGGAGTCAGGCGCGGCCTGTTCTCGAACGAGGCGGGCGAGGGCTCGGCGCCGAATGCGGCGTCGACCGCGCACGTCACCCACCCGGCCAAGCAGGGCCTCATCCAGTCTGCGGGCGTCTTCGTCGACACAATCCTTGTGTGTTCGGCGACCGCGTTCATCCTCTTCAACGCCGACCCCGAGGCGCTCAAGCCCTACTGGACCTCTCCCGACCCCGCCGGCGCCGACATGACGATCGCCGCGCTCAAATCCACGCTGGGGGCGTGGGCGGGACCGGTCATGGTCGTTCTCATCTGCGTCTTCGCCGGCTCTTCGGTTATCGGCAACTTTGCCTACGCTGAGGTCAATATGGACTTTCTCACGAAGGGCAAAGCGTGGGGCGACAAGCTTCTCAAGGCAATCGTCATCGTCTCGATCGTCCTTGGGTCCGTCGCCGAGCTCAAACTCGTTTGGAACTTCGCCGATCTGACGATGACGGGAATGGCGCTCATCAACATTGTGTCCATCGTCATGCTCGGTAAATGGGCTTTCGGGGCGCTCCAAGACTATCTGCGAAACCGCGAAAGGCCGTTCGTTGCCACGGGGAACCCCTCGATGCCCGGCGAGCTTCCGACCGACATCTGGGTCCACGGAGGCACGGATTCGCCGAGCGGTTCGCCCGCGGCGGTCCACTGACGCCTCCTTCCGGCCGACTCGATTTGCGGCTCCGTCGCCGTCGGGAGGAGCACTTGGAGCGTGGAATGTCAATGGATGAACGCCCCTGAAATAACCGCGAGTGCGGGGTAATGTGTATTCTGTCCGATCGACGAGGGGCCTTCCCCCTGGCAGCCGTGGCATTCCAGGCCCTTGACCCCTTGTCGCACCCAATCGCGTCGTCGTCGGAGCGCGCGCCCAGCTCCGAGGAACGGAGCGATGGGCAGGGTTACCCCTTGCCGAGGGCCGATTTTCGGCGTGGGGTCGCCTATTATCGTGCCGTAAAGTTGAATGTCTCCAGGAGGGCATATGAGAGGACTGCGAATCTTCTTCGCCGTTGTTGTGCTTATCGCCCTTCCAGCATGTTCGCTTTCAACTTCCGCTGGCCCCACCCCCTCATCCACTTCGCCGCACTCGACCAAAGGCAATGGCCCGACGGTCGGAACGGACCCCAAGGCGACCTTGGGGGAGGCGGAAATCCAAGGTTCGGAATTCCGCCTGTTTACGGGCAAAGTCTGGGTCGGCTTCACGGCTCCCAACGGCTACGCAGTGAGCAGGGCCAAACAGGAAGACGTCAAGCTCGTAGGGTTGACGTCTTCCTCCGATTCGAAGACGAATCTCATGTTTTCCCATTTGTCCTCCGCGACGTCGCTGCCTTCGGCCGACAGCGTCGCCGCAACGCTTAGGACGAAGCAGTTCACAAACATCGAGGCCCGCTACGACATCCAGAATCTGGGGGATTTCAAGGCCGTCGCGGCCCAGGCGACAATCCAAACCGGGTATGTGGCGATCGTCGTCGTCGCCGATTTCGAAGGTTACCTGTGGTCGGCGACGATCAACGCCCCCGACGCCGCCACCGCCGACGAGCTCCTCAAAACCGTCCGCGCGCTCAAGCCGGTCAATGCGGGATCGAGAACTTCGCCCAGCACGGCCGCCTCGCGCCACGTCGACCCTCTGAAGGCCTCCGTGTCCGGGCGGACGTACACGGTGGACGTCAACGGAGCGAAGATCGTCATGAGGATGCCCGACGGGTTCGTCCCCTCCAAACCCAGCGCCGAAGGCCTGCTCGGCTTTGAGGATCAGCAGAATTCCGGGCGCAACGTCTCCTTCTACATCGACAGGAAGGGGTTCACGACGGATCCCACGCAGATCCTGGCGAAAATGCGCGAGAACGGCGGGATGAAGGACATCGAGCATATGAAGACGGTGCCCGAGGTCCAGAAGGTGGCGGGGTATCCCGCCGGCGCCATTCTGGTCAAATCCACCAACGGCACGATTTCGCGCATATACATCGTCAACGTCAACGGGGTGATGATCCAGCTGGTCGTCAACTCGGGCAAGGCGGAGACCGAGGTTCCGGCTCTTCTCCAGGTGGTCGAGGATGCGACTTCCTAGGCTCGTGATTGTTGTGTTCGCGGCGGCGATGTGCCTGACCGCGTGCGCTTCCGAGCCCAAAAAGGAAATGTCCTTCGGGGTGAGCGCTGCGCCGACGCGGACGGCGTCGCCCACGCCCTCTCCGACGCCCGTTCCCACCGCGACTGCGACGAAGAAGGCCCAGCCCCAGGGGCAGGGCCTTCCCCTCGGTTCGGCCAGCGTCACAAACGGCGTGCTCACGGTCGGCACCGGATCGGGAAGGGTGACGATGAACGTCGGCCCGTCGATGCGCGTCTTCGAGCGAACGTACGCGGAAACGGGGGTGGCCGGCGTGGAGAGCTCGTCGAACCCGAACGTCAAGCTTTCGCTTTTCCCGACGGAGACGGCCGTTTCCAACACGACGGCCGAGCAGCTGACCAAGATCGTCCAGTCGCGCGGTTCGACGTCGGTCAGGCCGGTCCAGACGGCGTCCCTCGGCAACGTCAAAGCGGTGGCCGTCGACGCGAAGACGAGGGTCGGCCATCTCAGCAGGGTGTACCTCCTGAGGATCGAAGACGGAGTATGGAATCTCACGGTGGTGGCGCCCACTCAAAAGGAGCTCAACGTGCTGCTCAAGGCGGCGGAGACGTTTAACTTCGCGGGGCCCCAAGGCTCAGGCGGCTCGGACATGGTCGCCGGCGTGGGGGGCGACGGGCGCTCGGATTCGCAGCCCGGAGGCGACCCCCAGGAGGAGAAGCTCTCTGTTCTCAGCCGCGACGGAAAACTCAGAGGGGGCGTCAAAGGGGGCCAGTACAACCTCCAGACGCCGTCCGGCGTCATTTCCTTCCCGATGCCGGGCAAGATGACGCTGACCGAGCGGGACGAGGACGACGAAGACGCCATCGGCATAGAGGCGAACGGGGCGTCGCTGCTTTTCGAAGTCGGCGACGAGGAAGAGTACCATTCGGGTGAGGACCTCGCCGACGAATGGGCGTCGAAGGAGGACGACGACGCCTCGGGGGAGTACCTCGGGCAGACGACGATCGCCGGGCTCCCCGCCGTTGCGGCCAGGCATATAACCGAATCGGGAGACTTCCGTTATCTTTACGTGGTTGAGTTCAACGGAACGTACCTCAACGTGATGGTCGAGGGCGAGAAACGGTCGGCCGCGACCGTCAACATGTTGCTCAACACGGTGAGACATGCGAAGGCAGGCAGGTGAGGCGCTGACCTTCCTTCGTCGCTGTGGGAAAAGGAGAACGACGGATAGAATGACCCTAATCTGTGGCAAGTAGTACCTTCGAAAACGTAGGTATTTCAGGTATAATTCAATTGTCGGCCTGCGCTGCTGCGCAGTCGGCACCGCAGACTCGGGAGACAGGATGCGTGCGTCAGGCATTCGGGTCGGGAACGTCTCCTTCCCCTCCGATGTGCGTGAAGTCTGACGCGTGCGCGTTTGCGTGCACCGCGAGGCCCGGGAGGGATGCGTGACCTCCCGGGCCCTCGTCGTCTCTGCGGCGGGGCCGCAGCGTGCGATTGGGGCGGGCGGCGACTATGCTCGAAGCAGTGATCCAAGGGGGATGGCAGTGCCGAAGATCAGCGCGCCCACCGTGCGCCAACACAGGGAGATCGTCAAAACGAAGCTCGTCGACGCTGCCGAACGGCTTTTGCGCGAGTCGGGCCCCGACGCCCTTTCGGCCGCGGCCGTGGCTGCGGAGGTCGGCATCGCCCGCAATTCGATATACCGGTACGTCGATTCGGTGGACGACCTGCGCCTGCTCACGCTCGCCCGCTACATTCCTCGCTGGCGCGAAGCTATCTTCTCGCAGATCGACGCCGAGGCGCCGCCCGTCGTCCGTCTTCGGCAGTTTGCGGTCGCCAGCCTCAGGCAGTCGAACGAGTCTTCCCACGGCTGGCTCATGAGCCTCATGCACGCTCGCGGGCGCCCCGCCCGATCCGACGGGGCAAGCGGCGAGCGCGCCGCCGTCGCCGAGGACGTCGCCGACATTCACGCGATGGCCGACGATTTTCTCCGCGAACAATGGGAAGAGCTGGGAGTGGAGAATCCGCGCATGTGGACGGGCTTCACCCGCATGCTCCTGTTGGAGGCCTTCGCGCAGGTCGAAGCGGGCGAGGATCTGACCGACGTCGCCGGGGCGCTCGGCGAATCCGTCGCCGCCTTGGGGCGAGCGGCTAAGAAGTGAAGTTGTGTGCACTGCTTGGACGGCTAATGCAAATAAACTGTATGTCAATTAATCTGGGTACATGCACGCGCTTCTGTTCGATCTTTTCGGATTATTCATATCCGAACAATCACGCACATCATTTGAAACGCTGGCGAGAACGGTGGGGGTTGAACCTGACGTCCTCCTTCCCGCCTACCGCGGGGAAAATCGCGTCGAATACGACGCGGGGGCCATTGGCTCGCGCGAATACTGGGCGAGGATTTCCGCCGAGACCGGCGTCGACATCGATTGGCAGGCGGCCCTCGCGGCCGACCTTGCGGCGCTGGGCGTCAAAGACGAGGCGATGGTCTCCTTCGCGCGCGGCCTCAACCGCTCCGGCTTGACGATGGGGATGCTCTCGAACATACCCTGTGATTTCGTCGGGTGGACGAGGTGGCACAACCCCTGGATCGACGAGCTCTTCGACCCGGTCCTCTTCTCGTGCCGCCTGCGTTTGGCCAAGCCCGACGAAGAGGTCTTCGCCGTCGCCCTCGCGCGGCTGTCGCAGTCCGCCGGGCGGAAACTGGCCCCCGAGGACGTGCTGTTCGTCGATGACTCCCCGAAGAACGTCGAGGCCGCAAAGAAATTGGGTTTCCTCGGGCATTGTTTCGAGAATTTAGAGGCGTTGTCAGCCAAAATCGAATCGATTTAGTGCGAATCGCTCTGTTTTATCATCCCTGAGGCTTATAGCGGGCTAGTGACTACCGCTTGTTGCAGACGGTAGGGTTGAGGTGCATCTGCGCGCTTCTCACCTATGACGCCGGAAGGGATTTTCATGTCGATCACCGTCTCGCCCCGCGCCCAATCGAGGAGACGCCGAAGGATTTTAGTTTCTTAGTATCCGCGCTTCTCATTTTCGGATTGGGGTCGGCGAGCTTCGCCGAGGGCGGCGCCCCGACCTTGCGCGTGACCCTCACACCGAATGCGCGGACGGTCGAGACCGGCACAACGTCGTCTACACGGTCGAGTTCTCCTGCGCATCGACCGACGCCAACTGCGACGACGCGGTTTTGACGGTCGACGTCCCGCGCTTCGCCAACCCGGACGGGGCGGTGAACTCCGAGGTCGCGCCTGTCCTTGCGGCCGCCACCAACACGACGGGAGTCGTCGCCCCTCCGACGATCGCCCCCGAGGCCTCCTTTGCCGCAAGCTCCGCGACGCAGGCGAGCGCGAAGGCGTCCACGACGGTCGACGGCTCGGCCGACCTGTCCATACTCAAATCCGGGCACATCGTCCCTCCCGTCAAGGGGGTCGAGGTCATTTACACTCTTCGCGCCTCCTACGCCGCCGCTATGGACGCGACCGGAAAGTACACGGGCGTTCCCGCCGTCGGGCACGTCAACGCCGACGACGTCGTCCTCTACGACGTCCTTCCCCACCTCGGCGACCGCGGAGTGGGGCCGGCCGCCTCGAACGCCCGAGGCTCACAGTGGCAGCCGCGGCTGGCCGGGCCCGTTGCCGTGGCCGACTCCGACGTCCCGCGGGACAAGGTGAAAATTCAGTATTCGACTTCGGAGAACGCATGCCGCGGCGAGGCGACCGCGCAGGGCGCCGCGAGGGCCGCCGGGCCGGCCGGGTGCGTCGACGACTGGACCGACTCGCCGGCGTCGTTCGGCGACGTGCGCGCCGTCCGCGCAGAGTTCGCGAATCGGGCGCCGCGGTCGGGTCCTATGACGCGGCGACCGGCCTGTGGACCCTCTTCCCCGACGGACAGGCCGCGCGTTCGCTGCCCGCTGGAGCCTCTGCGACCCTCGTCGTCCGCGTGAAGATCGCATCTGCCGCAGCCGGAAAGAAGGTGACGAACGCCGCGTCGCTCGAGTCCCTTGACCAAAAGGACGACAATGCGGCCAACAACAGCTCGAAGGCCTCGCTGGACGTCCTCCAGTCGGTGTCCGGCAGCGTCTACCGCGATTCCGATCGCGATGGCGCCAGGGGCGGCGGCGAAGCGGGAGCCGAGGGGACGAAGGTTGAGCTTCGCGACCACGACGGGGCAGTCGTGGCGACGGCGACGACGGGTGCCGACGGCTCCTACTCCTTCAACCGCGTTCCGTCCGGGACCGCGACCGGCGTGAAGGTGGAAGACCGCCTTCCCAAGGGTCTGACCTTCGTATCCGCAGACCGCCCCTATGACTCTGCCACGGGCGTGTGGGACGTCGGAACCTTGGCGCCCGGGAAGTCCGCCGAAATTTCCATTGTCGCGCGCGCCACAGGAGGGGGCGGCCTCGTCAACGAGGCGGAGATCGCAGCCGCGGATCAGAAGGACGTCGATTCGACTCCCGGCAACGGCGTCGCCTCCGAAGACGACGCGGCCTCCGCAACGGTGACCGTCAAGCCCGCTCCTAAGCCGACGCTCTCGCCGAGCCCCTCGCCGAGCGCCGAGCCGACGTCGCCCGCGCCCGCGAGCCCGGAGCCGACTTCGACAAGCCCGACGGCGACTCTCACGAGCCCGGCACCGAGCCCAAGCCCGACGAGTTCGCCGACTGCGACGATGCCGACTCCGACGCCAAGCGCCTCGGGTCCTCCACCGTCCCCGAGTTCAGTCTGAACGCGGCTTTCGCCGGCATTTCGTCCAAGAGCTCCGTTTGCGGAGCGCCGAGGCCGCCGCCCTTTTCACCCCTCGCAAACAACTTGAGATCGATTCTCAATAGGACCTGTGGCCCACTAGTTTTCGGTCTACCGAAATATCATGAGATTCATGACGAAGTACAGCGGGTTCAGAAAACCCGCCCATCGACTCGCGGGCGCAGCCGCCGTCCTGGCTGCGGCGCTCGCCTTGGCCGCGTGCAGTGCGCGGCCTTCTTCCGATTCCCGCCCTCTGGTGCTCACCACATTCACCGTCATGAAGGACATGGCTAAGTCGATCGCCGGCGATCGACTGCGCGTCGAGTCCATCACCTCGCCCGGCGAGGAAATACACGATTACCAACCGAGCCCGGAGGACATCAGGCGCGGCGCCGACGCCGACCTCGTCATCCAAAACGGGCTGGGCTTGGAGCGCTGGTTTGAGAAATTCACCTCGCAATCCGGAGCCGAGACCGTCGTCGCCTCCAAAGGGGTGACGCCCATCCCCATAGCCGAAGGCGATCACAAGGGCGAGCCCAATCCCCACGCGTGGATGAGCCCGAAAAACGCAAAGATCTACGTCGACAACATGGTCGCGGCCTTTTCCAAGCTCGACCCGTCGCATGCGAAGGAGTTCAAGGCCAACGGAAAGGCGTACAAGGCCAGGCTCGACGCGATCGCAAACGACATGCAGAAAAAGCTCGCTGCGGTCCCGCAGGAGCAGCGGGCGCTCGTGACGTGCGAGGGGGCGTTCAGCTACCTGACCAGGGACTACGGGCTCGCCGAGCACTACCTCTGGGGCGTCAACGCCGAGGGCGCGATGACGCCCAAACGTGTTGCGGCCGTTCAAGACAGCGTGAAGAAAAACCGCATTCCCGCAGTTTTCTGCGAATCGACTGTCGAGGGCAAGATGGATGCCGTCGTCCAGGCGACCGGCGCAAAATACGGCGGAACGCTGTATGTCGACTCGCTCACGGACGCGAAAGGCCCGGCTCCCACGTATCTGAAACTCCTCGAGTACGACACGAAGACGATCGCCTCCGGGCTGGCCGGCGGGGCATCATGAGGCGACGCAGCGAAATCGAACCGCGACGGCGAACGGAGGCCGCGCTGTCGGTCGAAGGCCTGCGCGTTTCGTACGGGCCCGTCAAGGCTTTGACGGGCGTGACCTTCTCGCTCAGGCCCGGACGCGTGTGCGGCGTCGTCGGAATGAACGGCTCCGGGAAATCGACGCTCATCAAAGCGGTCGTCGGCACGGTCCGCTCGACCGGGGACGTCTCCGTGTACGGGGAGTCCGCGCGTTCGGCCCGCAAGGACGGCTTGGTCGGCTACGTCCCCCAGAACGAGGGAGTCGACTGGGACTTCCCGCTGAGCGTGGCCGACGTCGTCATGATGGGCCGCTACGGGCGAATGGGATGGACGAGGCGCCCTCGCCCCGACGACGTCGAAGCGGTCGACCGGGCCCTCGACATGGTCGGCGTGCCGGAGCTGCGCGATCGGCAGATCGGCGCGCTGTCGGGAGGCCAGCGCAAAAGGGTCTTCATCGCCCGTGCCATCGCCCAGGGCGCGAGGCTGCTGCTCATGGACGAGCCCTTCGCCGGCGTCGACAAGCCGAGCGAGGGGGCGATCGTCTCGCTCGTGCGCAACCTTGCCGCCGGCGGCGCAGCGGTGCTGGTCGCCACGCACGACCTCGACGGGATGTCCGAGCTGTGCGACGAGGCGCTCCTGCTCCTGCGCGAGGTCGTCTTCCAGGGCGACGTCGAGGACGCTCTGCGCCCGGAAAATCTCGGCCGCGCCTTCGGCGTGACCGGCGCTCAGGCCCGCGAGCGCGGCGCAGCTCAAACCGACGGCGTGGCGGGTCCGGACGCTTCGGCCAACGCCCCGCACGGAAAGGAGAAGGGCGATGCCTGATCTGTGGGAGACTTTCGGGAGGATGTGGACCTACGAGTTCATGGTCCGCGGAATCGTCGTCACAGCGATAGCCGGAGCCGTATGCGCGATCATCAGCTGCTGGATCGTCCTCGTCGGCTGGTCCCTTATGGGCGACGCGCTCTCGCACGCGGTTCTGCCAGGAGTCGTCATCGCCCACATGCTCGGGATCCCGTATTCCGTCGGCGCGCTCGCGGCCGCGCTCCTCGTCGTCGGCCTCATCTTCGCGGTGCGGCAAACGTCCCACCTCAAGTCGGACGCGAGCATGGGCATCGTCTTCACGACGCTCTTCGCCATAGGCCTCGTGCTCGTGTCGAAGAATCCCTCGAACATCAATCTTTCCCACGTGCTCTTCGGCGATCTGCTGGGGATCACGCAGGCGGACATGTGGCAGGTGCTCATCCTTGGGCCGCTGGCGGGGGCCGTCTTGCTGCTCAAGCGCAAGGACCTCACGGCCTACGCCTTCGACCCGGTCCACCTGCAAGCCATCGGCCTCCCGGCGTGGCGCATGGGCGCGCTGCTGCTCGTATGCCTGGCGATGACCGTCGTGACGGCGATGCAGGCGGTCGGCGCGGTTCTCATCGTGACGCTTTTGATTACGCCCGGGGCGACTGCGCTGCTCATCACCCAGAGATTCTCGAAGATGTTGCTCATCGCCCCAGCGCTTTCTGTGACATCGACCATTGTGGGCGTCTACGTCTCCTACTGGTTCGACACGGCTTCGGGGGCGACCGTCGTGGCGACCGGCGGCTTTCTCTTCTTCGCGGTGTGGCTCGCCTCGCCGCGCGGGCTGCGGGGCTTCCTCAAGAGCAGGCGCGCCGCGGCCTGAGCTTTTGCGAACGCGGGTGCGGGCGGCTGACGACGGAGGCGCACCTGCCAGAATGCCGGAAAACGCGGGTTGGAAAGCCTCGGCCGAGGCGCCTGCAAACCCTTGGTTCTGCCGATGCGCCTGTTACGTGTTTGGTTTCTGTTTCCGCCTCTCTCGGGTACATTGCCTATATGCATATGCGCGAAACCCGTTATGTCGCCTCTCCGGCTATTCTCTGCGTCGTGTTCGTCGCTGGAGCGATCGGGATGGGCGGCCTTGCCTCCTGCGGTTCTGAGGAACCGAGCCCCAGTCCGTCGACGACGGCCGCCACGGCGCCGTCGGAAGGAGGCACGAGGGCGCCGTCGGCCTGCTCGACGCGCCCGGGAAGCGGCCTGCCGCGCTGCGCCCCGAGCCCCGTGCCAATGCCCTCGATCCCCTCGCCTTCCCGTATATCCGTTCCGACGCCGTCGATATCCCTGCCGACGCCCAACTGGTCGACGTTCACGCGCGACAATCCGGATCCGAATCATCCGAAGATCCCCGAGGATCCCTCGCCGCGCGTCACACGCTGAATCCATGCGATCGAGGTCCTAAAGCCTAAAGTAATTCACCCGTCATGTCGGGCACAGCGACGTCGGGCAGGCCAAAGCGTTGGGAAATCCACAGGTCTACCTCAATGCCGAAGCTGCCCGCCGATATAGCGGCCGCGCGCTGCCGCTTCGTTGTTGTTCGCCTCGCACGAAAACTGATGGCTTTCGCATCGAATTCGACGCATGGACGGCGCTCGAAAAACGGTCGGGGAACCCAAGAGTTTCCGACAGCTTGGGTCCCATACGGGTGGGAGCGCCGATGGTTTCATACCTGTGGACGGTTCGATCGGTCAGCCCCAGCCGGCGTGCGAGCTCCGCCTGACTGAGTCCTCTGCGCATTCGGGCGGACTGAATGCGCAGAGGATCGAGAAGCTCAGTGTTCGGCGATGTCTGTGATCGTGAAGTCAACGTCGTCTCCGCCGATGTCGCGTATGTCGGGCCGTTCGAGTTTCAACAATAGTCTTAAAACTCAAGGCAGCGAAAACTCCGCACCGGGATCGCGTCGACCAGTGCGGAGCCTCGGCGCGCTCAAAGGGACTCGAACCCCCAACCTTCTGATCCGTAGTCAGATGCTCTATCCATTGAGCTATGAGCGCGTGTCAACTAAGACTTACTTAGCTTACCTCCCGCCTCTTGCAAGGGCAAAGCGGCAATGCATGGTTCCAGTCACAATGTGGTTTCTCTCGCCACCGAGCCAAACGGCCTCCCACGTGCGTACAATCAGCTTATGGACCCCGAAGTGGTTGGAACGGACGCCGAAATAGCAGCGCACGCCGACGAAGCAGCCGACGCGCAGAAGACGGCGGACGCCGAAAAAGCATGGAATCAATGGCGCAATGAGCGAAACGAGGCCTTGGCCTCCGAACACGGATGGCTGAGCTTGACCTCCCTGACGTGGATCCCCGCCGCCGCCGGGCCCGTGGAGGGGTTTCTCGGCACGTGGCGGGCGGTCGACGGAGAGGGGGTCTATGCGGCGTTCACCGCCGCCGACGGCGTCACACAAAACGGTGTGCCGGTTGAGGGGGAGGTCGTCTTCCAACTCGACGACGGAGACTCCGAAACCTCCCTGAAGCACGGAACGAAGGTCGCGGAGGTCGCGAAAAGAGGGGGGCGATACGCCGTTCGGGTCCGCGATTCCCTCGCTCCCACGCGGCAGAGGTTCAAGGGCGTGCCTGTGTACGGCTACGATCCGTCGGCTGTCGTGAAGGGGACGTTCGAGCCTTTTGACGAGCCTCGGGACATCCCAATCACCACCGCGAATCCCGCGGTGCCCGGCGTGGCCCACATCGTCGGCGTCGTTGAGTTCGTCTACGCGGGAGCCTCGGCGAAGCTCGTGGTTCAAGGAGATTCGTCCACGTTGACGGCGGTCTTCTATGACGGGACGAACGGCGTGGAAACGGCGGACTGGCGATATGTCTCCTTCGATGCCCCAGAGGGGGGCGGCGCCGGCCCCGTGAAAATTGACTTCAATCGGGCGGCCAACTTTCCTGCGGCGTTCACACCGTTTGGCACATGCCCAATGCCGCCGGTCGGCAATGGCATCCAGGCGCCGATCAGGGCGGGGGAGAGGCGGCCGTCGGCCGATTAGCCGTTTGCGGACGCGGCCTTGCTGCTCGGTGCGAGGCCCGTGGGCGTAGCGGCGGCAGTCGGAGTTGTGGTCGGTGTGGCGCTCGGAGCCGATTTGGCCTCCGGCGGCACGACGACGTCGACTGGGCTCCAGTCGTATTTCAGAGACTTTTTCGCCTCGAAGGCGCGTTTGCCGTCGCGCATGACGACGATGCGGCTTTCGATCGAGCCGATTCTCTTCGTCTTCCTGTCGATGGTCACCGAGACCATGCTTTTGGACGGATCAACGACGCCCGCCGTGTGCGAACCGTTTCCGCCGTCGTCCGAATGCGGCTTTCCCGTGATGACGTAAGTTTGACCGACCTCCGTGATTGTGAGGTCCTTGAGTCGTTTGAAGGACGGCATGTCGACAGGGACGACGTCGAAAGGCGCGTTCCCATCCGGTGTGCGAGACGTCTTGTGCCATCCCTCGTCGTTGTAATAAGCGGTCGGTGTTTTGGCGGAGCCGTCGTAGTAGCTGAGTCGCTCCTGGCTGCGCTCCTTGGGCCGTCCCGCTGCGTCAGTGGCCTTGAGCGTCCCTCTGGCTTCTGCGACGCGAGAATCGGCGTCGATTCGTATGATGATATTCTTCGAAGTCTTCCTCTCCCGCTTTTCTGTTGACGCCTCATAGGAGACGGCCTCGGTCTCGCTAATTGTTTTATCGTGCTTGCCAATGCCGAAAGGATCGCTTTTGCTCCGGCTTGTGTCCGCGACGGCGGCGTCGAGAACGTCCCTGGGGTCGGCGGTGCTTTCGTGACTCGGGGAAGCTCCGCCGTCTGAGCATGAGGCCAAGGCGAGAAGCGTCAAAGATGCGCATAGGGCTCGAGAAAGAGAGTGGCGAAAGGTCATACTGCGCTCCTGCGTGGGGGATGCCGAAAGGCATTCTACCGTATAGGCGCCGGGCTGCTCTCATCGCCCTCAATCTGAGACGGCGCGCTTGGTCCGGGCAAAGACAGAAGGGCGGGCCGGCTTGCGTGCAGCCGGCCCGCCCCCGACCGAAACCATGCGTGATACTGGCCTCGGTCGGGCTTCGAGGGCATAGTGACAGCTCGGGTTTCCGGGATTCACGCTCCCGAGGCCGGAGAATCCGACCCCAAGGCTGGCGCTTTTGGTTGGGAGTGCCTCAGTCCTGTGAGAATGCCTTCGAGGATGAGGAGCCGAGCAATTCCTGAAGAGGAACGGACGTGCCGTTCTTGGCGCTCTTGGGAACGTCGATCGAAACGTCCTTCTCCTCGATCTTCATGTTGGCGTTGCCTTTGAGGGAGAACTTGTCGTCCGTGGATTTGATGTCCACGTCGGCCTTCAGCTCTTTGAGGGAGTAGTCCGACTTTTTGGTGGTCACGACAAGCTTGACCTTGACGTCGTTCTTATTGATCTTGACGCCTTCTTTACCAGCCTGGGAAACCAGCTGGTTGATAACGACATCCTTAGGCGTGACGGTTGCGATGTAATCGTCTCCGTTCTCTTTGACGTCAATGTCGACATATTGCTTCGCGTCGTTCATGAATTTGTCAATCTTGCCTTTGAGGTTGCCGCTCTGCTGCTTCGCGGACTTTTGCACCTCGTTCAGGAAAGACTGGTAATCCGACTTCCCCACAGAGGTGTACTTCCACTGCTTGTCGTTTGCGTTGAAGTACACTCTGTATCCGCCGTCGTTGGTCTTCTCGCCGTAAGCCTCAATCGAGCCGGAGCCCTTGTCGGACATCCCCTTGGAAACGTCCTTGAAGGCCTTGCCCTTGAAATCTCCCTTGGCCTTGATCGCGATTCCGTGCTTCTCGGAATCGACCTTCATCTCCAGGTCGCCTTTCGCCTTGCCCTCTTTAATCCCACTGGACGAGGGCGCCTTGGCCTCGAAGTCGATGGAAGCGGTGAGGACGCCGTCCTTCGTGAAGATCTTGTCGCCTTTTTGTGTGTTTGAAGAGAGCTTTGAACTGACTTTCGACATCAGGGTTGCGCCGTCGATGTCAGCGGTCTTTTCACTGGAGCAGGCGGAAACCGTCAACACGGCGGCGACGGCTGCGACTGCGATCGCTTTGCGGGACATTTTCACTCCTTATCGTGCGGGTTTTGTTCGACCCTAACGGAAGACGGGCGAATGTCGCCACCGCCTGCGTGGTGAGTCCTACCCCGAGCGCTTTTTCTGCCGAAGTTTCTATTGGGGCGCATTTGCCGCTTGGCGCGGAACAGCCGAGTTGCGCAGGCGCGTCGGCGCGCGGGCGGCCGCGCGGTCGTTTTCGCCAATGGCGGTATGGAATTCCTGGGCAAAGACGGCCTCTTCGACGTCGGCGAGCCGCCGCGTGCCGCTTCCTGAACTGTCGGATCTCGGCGCACGGTGGCCGCGCGAAGCGGCCTTTTCCCTCAAATGTGTCGCTTGTCGCATCTCGGAAGCCCTGTTCCCATTCCCGTTCCGCGTTGTCTCATGCGGCCTCCGCGCCATCGACAGGATCTTCGGCGGGTTCTGATCCGCCGTCGGCGGGGTCTTCTGTGGTCTCTGGTTCGTAGTCGGAGGGTTCGTCCGTCGTGTCGGGCTCGTGGTCGGAAGGTTCGTCTGTGGTTTGGAGTCATCGAAAGGGTCTCCCTCCGGGGCGTCTTTGGCTTCTTCGGGGAGCGACAGACGGACGGGGGCGGTTTTGTCTGCCTTTATGTCGATGTCTATCTCCATCTTTCCTCTGACTGCTCCCTCACTTACGGTCCCTATCACGTTCCCTTTGAATGCGTGTATGGCATAATTTTTTCGATTTGCCTTCATTGTAAATCTTGAGTACTTTTTATTCGCTTTAACGCAATATTGTAATCTCTTTTACGTTCAGAAAGGTCTGCGTCGAGAATTCTCTTTATGACGTGAGTGTTTCCTGATTTTGCGTGAGTCAGTCCTTTTACGTTCTTCAGGAGGTTTGCAGTATGTGGTGACATGGTCTTATCTTCCAATGCGTCGATAAGCTCTTTTCGCCGGCATGACTTTCGAACCCACTTACCGTCAAGTTGACGATAGACGACGTAAACGCCGTTTGTCTGCTGCACGTGCAGACTCAGGTCAAAGGTTCTTCCGTTCCCTCTATCCGCCTTGTAAGTGAAAACTCCGAGCTTCTTGTCGGCATCCGTCCGCCAGGCCGCGTCGAATGCAGCCTTTCGACGGTCGTCGAAACCTGAGATGCTAATTTGTACTTTGGCTACGACAGTCGTGTCTTCGCCGCCGGATATGTCCTTCGCGCCAAAAGGAAGCTCGGTCGGGTCCTTCTCCTCTTGCATGGCTCTCTTGACGATGCGCTCGGCCTCCGGGTCGTTCTTGGTTGAAACGCCTGAGCATGCGCCGAGCGCAGCGATTGACGACGCCGCGATGGGCGCACGCGTGCTTTTGCGCCGACTTCGGCGCTGCTCGGCGTCTGTTTCTTTAACGATGTGCATGATGTGTCTTTTCTCCTCTTTGAGGGCCGGCCGGAGTGCCGGGGCGTTCTTGTGCGTGCGACGATAGCGTCGCTTGATGCGAACTATCAGTATGTTTGTTCCCGCCCTCGGTGCTCGGAACTGGGGGTGTTCCTTTATCCCCTTCAGGACGCCGAGCGCGGCGAGCCGGAAGGGCCGGCTCCGGACGCCTCGATGTCCGACGCTTCGGGGTGTCCGAAATGCTCTGAATCCACGTCGAAGGGCTTCAAAACGACGCGGGAAGAAAACTCCTCGTCGAATGCGGGAATAATCCGCCCGCGGTGAAAGTTGAGTTAATTGGACTCAAGAAATGGAGAGTCGACTGGACATAACCCGGCCGGCGAGCCAGACTTGGGGTGCATGAGGCTTAGAGCCGACAGGCTCATAGAGTTTCGAGCCGCCAGGCTCGCAGAAAAGGAGAAAACACATGGCACGTGCACTAGGCATCGACCTCGGCACAACGAATTCTTGCGTCTCCGTCCTCGAGGGCGGGGAACCGACCGTCATCGCCAACTCCGAGGGATCGCGCACGACCCCCTCGGTCGTCGGCTTTTCGAAGAACGGCGAGGTCCTCGTCGGAGAGGTCGCGAAGCGGCAGGCCGTCACGAACGTCGACCGCACGATCTCGTCCGTCAAGCGCCACATGGGCACGGACTGGAAGGTCGACATCGACGGCACCGTCTACACGCCGCAGCAGATCTCGGCCTTCATCCTGCAGAAGCTGAAGAAGGACGCCGAGGCATACCTCGGCGAACCCGTGACCGACGCCGTCATCACCGTTCCGGCTTACTTCAATGACGCCCAGCGCCAGGCCACGAAGGACGCGGGCCAGATCGCCGGGCTCAACGTTCAGCGCATCGTCAACGAGCCCACCGCCGCGGCCCTCGCCTACGGTCTTGAAAAGGGCAAGGAGGACGAGCTGATCCTCGTCTTCGATCTCGGCGGCGGAACCTTCGACGTCTCCCTCCTCGAGGTGGGCAAGGACGACGACGGATTCTCCACCATCCAGGTGCGCGCCACCTCCGGCGACAACAAGCTCGGCGGCGACGACTGGGACGAGCGGATTGTCAACTGGCTCGTCGAGCAGGTCAAGGCAGCGTCCGGCGCCGACCTTTCCAAGGACAAGATCGCGCTTCAGCGTTTGAAGGAAGCCGCCGAGAAGGCCAAGAAGGAGCTGTCCTCGACGACGTCGACCAACGTCTCGCTGCCCTACATTTCGATGTCGGAATCGGGCCCCATCCACGTCGATGAGACGCTGACCAGGGCGAAGTTCGAGGAGATGACGAAGGACCTCCTCGAACGCACGAAGGAGCCGTTCCACAACGTCGTGCGCGACGCGGGAATCAAGGTCTCCGACATCGACCACGTCGTGCTGGTCGGCGGATCGACCCGTATGCCGGCCGTGACGAACGTCGTCAAGGAGCTGACCGGCGGCAAGGAGCCCAACAAGGGCGTCAATCCCGACGAGGTCGTGGCCGTCGGCGCCGCGCTCCAGGCGGGCGTCATCTCCGGCGACCGCAAGGACGTGCTGCTCATTGACGTCACCCCGCTTTCCCTCGGCATCGAGACGAGCCTGGGCGGGACCAGCGGAATCATGACGAAGCTCATTGAGCGCAACACGGCGATCCCGACCAAGCGCAGCGAGACCTTCTCCACCGCGACGGACAACCAGCCGTCCGTGACGATTCAGGTGTTCCAGGGCGAGCGTGAGTTCACCCGCGACAACAAGCTGCTCGGAACCTTCGACCTGACCGGCATCGCGCCGGCGCCCCGGGGCGTTCCGCAAATCGAGGTCACCTTCGACATCGATGCCAACGGCATCGTCCACGTCTCGGCTCGGGACAAAGCGACGGGCAAGGAGCAGTCGATGACGATCACCGGCGGCTCGGCCCTTCCCAAGGAAGAGATCGAGCGTATGGTCAAGGAAGCCGAGGAGCATGCGGCCGAGGACGCCAAGCGCCGCGAGGAGGCCGAGGTCCGCAACCAGGCCGAGCAAACGGTCTACTCGATCGAGCAGTTGCTCAAGGACAACGCCGACAAGGTCCCGGACAACGTCGCCAGCGATGTGCGCGGGGCGGTCGAGAAGGTCCGCGAAGCCCTCAAGGGCGAGGACCTCGACGCCGTTTCGTCGGCTCTCTCCGAGCTCAACGAGAAGTCCCAAGAGATTGGCAAGGCCATGTACGCCTCGCAGCAGGCCGACGCCGGGGCCTCCGCCGACGCGTCCTCGGCGGGCGCCCAGGCGGGTGACGAAGAGGTCGTGGACGCCGAGATCGTCGACGATGAGGAGAAGAAGTGACGAACCAAGAGTTCGACGAGGCCGGGGCGGAGTTCGAGTCCGCCCCGGCCCCGGGGCCGCAAGACGAGTGCCCGGCCGGGCCCGACGTTGGACAGACGGGCCCGGAGGCGACCGCCGCTGAGGACGGAGGCCCGGACGGAGCCTCCTCGGCGGAAGAGGCGCAGGCCGACCCGGCGGCGCCGACGTCCTCGGCTGACTCGACCGATCCGGCCGATCTGACCGATCCGCTCGCTGAGGCGATGGCGACGATCTCCTCGCTGGAGGACCAGGTGGCCAGGCGCGGAGCCGACCTCTACAACCTCGAGCAGGAGTACAAGAACTACGTCCGCCGCTCCAAGGCGGAGGGCGCGGTGCGCCGCGAGGAGGGAGTCGCCTCCGTCGTCGAGGCGCTGCTCCCGGTTCTGGACGACGTCGAGCTCGCCCGGCAGCACGGCGATCTGACCGGCCCGTTCGGCGCGATCGCGGAGAAGTTCGAGTCGACGCTCGCCTCCTCCTTTGGGGTCGAGCGCTACGGAAAGGTCGGAGACGCTTTCGACCCGCTCCTGCACGAGGCGCTCATGCATTCGACGTCGGCCGAAGCGGAGGCGGAAACGATAGAAACACTCATTCAGCCCGGGTACCGGATCGGCGAGAAGGTCCTGCGCCCGGCGCGCGTCGCAGTGGTGTCCCCCGAGTGAACATCGCGTTGCACACAACGAAGGAGGTGAAGGGCGATGGCTAACCAGGATTGGATCGGCAAGGATTTCTATTCGGCTCTGGGGGTGTCGAAAGACGCTTCTGCAGAGGACATCAAGAAGGCCTACCGCAAACTTGCCCGCAAGTACCATCCCGACAAGAATCCGGGAGACTCGGCTGCAGAAGAACGGTTCAAGGAGGTAGGCGAGGCCTACCAAGTCCTCTCCAACGAGGAGGACCGCAAGCAGTACGACGCAATCCGCGCCTTCGGCGCAGGCGGTGCCCGCTTCACCGCCGGCGGGGGAGGCGACGCAGGATTCGAGGACATGTTTTCCTCGATGTTCGGCGGTTCGGGAGGTTCCTTCCGCAGGCATGCGCAAGGGGCGAACGCCTCCTCCGGCGGGTTCGAAGACATCTTCAACATGTTCGGCGGCTCGGGCGGCGGCGGATCACGCTTCAGCTTCGGTTCGTCTCGCCGGGCCTCGCGGGGCGAGGATCTGGTCACCAGCGTGTCGATTCCCTTGCGGCAGGCCGCATCGGGGACCGCAGTGAAAATCACTACGGCGAGCGGGCGTTCCGTCACGGCCAAGATCCCGGCGGGCGTGACGGACGGACAGAAGATCCGTGTGCCGGGCAAAGGCGGAGCCGGCGTCAACGGCGGGCCCGACGGAGACATCCTCGTGACCGTCAACGTCGAGAAGCATCCGGTCTACGAGCTCAAAGGCAAAGACGTGTACGTCAATGTGCCGATCTCCTTTTCGGAGGCAGCCCTCGGCGCAACCGTGAAGATCCCCACGCTCGACGGGAAGACCGTGTCCGTCAAAATCCCCGAAGGCTCCTCGACCGACAAGCTTTTGAGGGTCCGCGGCAAGGGTCTCAAGGGCGGGGACATGTATGCCCGTTTGAAGGTCGTCGTCCCCAAAAAGCTCTCCGAGGACGCCCGCAGGGCCGTCGAGGAGTTCGCGGACGCCACGAGCGACGCCGACCCTCGCGCAGAGTTCGCCACTTTGGCTAGGAGTTGACGATGGCTGGGCGCGATGCGGCGGTTCTCACCGTGTCCGTGGCGGCACAATTGGCCGGCATGCACGCTCAAACGGTGCGCCAGTACGACAGGCTCGGCCTCGTCCAGGCCAAGCGGACTCGAGGGGGCGGGCGGCGGTATTCGTTGAACGACGTCGACCGCCTCCTCGAAATCCAGCGTCTCTCCCAAGACGAAGGCGTCAACCTCGCCGGAATCGCGAAGCTCATGCTGGCCCGTGACCGCGAGCAGAAACTGCGCCAACACATCCGCCAGCTGGAAAAAGTGGTGGCCGAGCAGAAGAAAGAGTTGGAAGGCCAGCGGGGCCGCGAAAGCAGGGTCTTCGCCGTCGGCGGCGACGGGAGCGTGTTCGTCGTCGCACGCGAGAGCATCCGCTCTCAGCTGCCGGATGCGAAACCCCGGCGGAGCGGGGAAATCGTGGTGTGGAGGCCCGAGCGGAATGCGCGCGGAGCCGAGTTTGTTTCGGATGCGCGCGAAACCGGGCTTGACGACGCTGTCTGAACCAGGCAAAACCCACTGAGGTGTAATGACGGGGTGGGGCCGTGTGAACTTGCGTTCACACGGCCCCACCCCGTTACGCGGTGAGTGCGTATCTCTCAACCGGAACACTTAAACATATATCGAGTTGAGACCGAGGTGAGCGTGTGGGCCAGCGGATTAACCGCTGTATCTCCGGTTCTGGTAATAAGCCTACGAGCCGCTCGCCCGGCCATCCCTCCACCTACGGGTGGATCTTCGGGCGACACAGTGTCGCGCGCGAAGAAGTCCCGTCATTTCAAGGCAATCTGCCGAGGTAGGAAAGTTTCAAGAACTGCGCCTCGAGTGGTGCGGGAGACGCCGAGGCTCCGGCCTCGGCGTGCGAGCGAGCAGCACGAGGGTCTCCGTGTGGCCGGTGTGAGGAAACATGTCGAAGACCCGGGCGCGGACGGGCCTGAAACTCGGCATGCTGGCGACGTCGGCCGCCAGACTCGCGGGATTGCAGCTTGAATAGAGAACGAATCGAATCTGCGAGGCGTCGATCCACGAGGCGAGACCGCCGATTCCTCGACGCGGTGGGTTGACCACGACGACGTCGGCAGTGCCCAGCTCGCGCGCGGCAGACAGAGAATCCCCGACGATGAAGTCGGCGTCGATTCCTGCGGCTGCGGCCGACGCCCTCGCGCTCTCGACGGCCTGGGCGGAAAGCTCCACTCCGGTCACGCGGCGGCCCGGCCCCGCGCAATGCAAGGCGAATCCGCCGACCCCGCAGTAGAGGTCCCACAGTTCGATCGGCCGCCCGCCGGCTGAGGCCGAACTCGCCGGTTTCGCACCCTTCGCCTCCGAATCCGCCGGCTCCGCGCCTTTCGCCTCCAAATCGTCCGATCCCCCGCCTGCGGCGTCGCACAGGAGGCCGACCCACTCCCGCGCCTGGCGATAGAGCCCGACGGCCACGCGCGTATTCGTCTGAAAGAAGGACTGAGGGCGAAGGCGAAGGGCGACGTCGCCCAAGTCCATGCGCAGAGATTGCTCGGGGCCGAGGAGGATTTCCTTCTCCCCTTCGAGCACCGCCTTCCGTTCAGGCAGGAGGTTGACGGAGACGACGGCGATGCGGGGAAGCCACTGACGCAGCAGGCTCATGTGCTTTCGGATGCGGACGAGGGATTCGGTGGAGCGCAGAACGAAGCGGACCATGAGCTCGCCGTCGGGCGAGCCCGTGAGGATGACGCTTTTGAGTTCGCCGCGGCCGCTTGGAACGTCGAAGGGCGTCAGCCCGGCCAAGCCGATGAATTCCCGCAAAGGCTCGATGCCGGAGGCGACGGCCGGCTCGTACAGGGGGCAGCCGGCGATGTCGATGCCGCGCTTGTCCGATCCGAGAATTCCAAGGGTGGGGTTTGAAAGCGTGCCGCCGACGGCAAGCTTGGCCTTGTTGCGAAAGCCCTTCTCGGCAGAGGCGAAGGGAGGATTCCATTCGACGTCGGGGGCCGCGGCGCCGTTCGCGCGGGCGGACCGCTCTAGGAGTGCGCGGACGGAGGCGTCTTTCGCGGCAAGCTGTTCGGCGTAGGCGACGTTCGCCCGGGTGCACGAATGGCACAGGTCGGACTCCAGGTAACGGCAGCGCATGGGCAAAGGGTATCTCGCCGAAGCCGCAATGTCGGCCTAGGCGGAGCCTGGGAGGGAACTATAGGCAGTCTCGCGCGCCTTCTGCGCTTCACGAGAAATCTCGCGCCGTACTACGCGATCGTCGCGGTGTTTTCGGTCGCGGTGGCTTTGTCGTCGGTCGCGGTGGCTTTGGCGGGCATAGCGGGCGCCTTCGTCATCGGCAAAGCCGCGGACACGGTCGTCCACGCCGTCCGATCGGGGCGGGAGGGCGAGGAGGCGTTTGCGCAAGTACGGTTTCGAGCGGCGAGCTCGGTTTGCGCGCCGACGCGGATCCCCACGGCCGGGTCGGTTTGCGACAATGCCCGCGATGACGCGGCTTTCCCGTGATGTCGGGAGTAGTCTTGTAACGATCTGGTGGCAACCTGGTCGCAATCGGGTCACGCCGCCTCGCGGGAGGCGCGGAAAGAAGGGAACAATAGATGGACGTCGCGATGACGGGACGTGCGGCGGCGCGCACGGCTGGTGCGCTCGCGCTCGCTTGGGCGCTGGGGCTGGCGGGAACGTCGGCCGCCGAAGGGGCGACGGCCCCGGCAAACGGCGCAATCGCCATATCTGAAATTCAAGGGACCGGCCAGGCGAGCCCGCTCGCGGGGCAGACGGTGACGACCCGGGGCGTGGTGACCGCCGTGTATCCGACCGGGGGCTTCGACGGCGCTTACATTCAAACGCCCGGGAGCGGGGGAGCGGGCCGCCGCGGCGCCTCCGACGGCCTGTTCGTCCATTCGCGCCAGCTTGCTTCCTCGGCGAAGATCGGCGAGTACGTCGAGGTCAAGGGCAAAGTGACCGAGTTCCACAGCCTTACCGAAATCAACGCGTCCAGTTTCTCCAAGCTGGACGAGAAGGCCGCCCCGCCGGTCCCCGTCCCTTTGACGGCGGTCCCCGACGACGTCGGCAAGGAAGCCCTCGAAGGCATGCTCGTGGACGTTCGCGCCCGCATGACGATCTCGAACAACTACGAAACCAACCGTTACGGCCAGCTGGGCGTGGCCTTCGGCGAGGAGCCGCTGCGCCAGCCCTCCGACGTCTTCAACCCCACGGCCGACCGCGAGCAGATCGAGAAGCTCTCGGCTGCTAACGCCGCACGCTCGCTCACCCTCGACGACGGCCTTTCGTGGGCCTACACGGGGGCGAAGAACGCGCATCCCGAAGTCCCGCTGCCGTATCTGTCGCAGCAGAGCCCCGCGCGCGTCGGATCGGCGATCTCGCTGAAGAAGCCCGCCGTCCTCGACTTTCGCAAGCAATGGAACCTTCAGCCCGTCTCCCCTGTGACGAGCGAGGAGGCGGGGGACAGGTCCTCCGAGTACGTCGAGGTGGAAAACACGCGCAGGGCCGCGCCCGAGAACGTGGGGGGCGACGTCACCGTCTCCTCATTCAACGTCCTCAACTATTTCACCGACCTCGGCGAATCGGAGGCCGGGTGCAAGTCCTACGACGACCGCGAGGGCAACCCCGTCACCGCCAATCGATGCGACGTGCGGGGAGCATACAGCAAGGCGGCGTTCGAAAAGCAGCAGCAGAAGATCGTCTCGGCCATAGCAGGCCTCGACGCCTCCGTCGTCTCGCTTGAGGAGATCGAGACCTCCTCTAAATTCGGCCACGATCGCGACGCCTCGCTCGCAGCCCTGGTCAAGGCGCTGAACGAGCGTGCGGGCCGCGAGCAGTGGGCGTATGTTCCTTCGCCGTCGAAGGTTCCCGCCTCCGAAGACGTCATACGCCTCGCCTTCGTTTACCAGAAAGGCAAAGTCGAGCCGGTGGGCGAATCCCGCATTCTGACGGGAAACAAGGAATTCACCGGATATGCCCGCGAACCGCTGGGCCAAGAGTGGCGCGCGCTCGACGCCGCCGGCGCGCCTCGCGGCGAGGTCTTCGCGGTTGTGGCGAACCACTTCAAGTCGAAAGGGTCCCTCGCGAGCGCCTACCCGAACGACAGCGATCCCTATCAGGGCAACAACAACCGTCTGCGCACGGCCCAGGCGAAGGCGCTGGCGCAGTGGGCGAAGGAGCAGTACGGAAACCGCCCGACGTTCCTGGTGGGCGATTTCAACTCGTATTCGGCGGAGGACCCGATTCTCGCGCTGCGCGACGCGGGCTACTCCAAGGTCCGCGATTCGATTGGGCGCGCAGACCATTCGTATCAGTTCGGCGGCGCCGTCGGCTCTCTCGACCACGTTTTGGCGAACGACGCCGCCCGCCGCATGGTGGCCGGCGCTGACGTGTGGAGCGTCAACGCGATGGAATCGCCGGCCTTCGAGTATTCGCGGAACAACTACAACGTCAAGCAGCTGTGGGACGGCGGCCCCTTCCGCTCCTCCGACCACGACCCGGTCAAGGTCGGAGTCAACGTGGGGAAGGCGCCTCAGCCACCTCGCCCGCGCCCCTCCGATCCGGACGCCGCCAAGCCGATCGCCGACCCCTGCATTGAGTCGGGGACGTGCACGGCCTATTTCGTCGACGATCTGGCCACGCACCGGGCGAAGCTGGGCATGGTCCTCGCCCAGCCGGGCGAGGCGATCGCCGGAGACTGGGACGGCGACGGGATCGCGACCCTCGGCGTGCGCAACGGCGCGGCCTTCACCCTCTACGGCGTCAATCGCAGCGGAGGCGCAACCTCTACGGTGACCTTCGAGGGGGCGGACTCCGGCGAGATTCTCGTCGGCGACGTCGACGGCGACGGAAAGGACGACCTCGTTCTCCACAAGGGGCATCTGTTCGCCGCCAAAACGGACCTGACCCGTTCGGGGCCGGCGGGCGTCTCCTTTGCCTACGGGAGGGAGGGCGACGTCGGGCTCGTGGGCGATTGGGACGGCGACGGCAAAGCCACTCCCGGCGTGCGGCGCGGCAACGGCGTCTACCTGAGGAATGCGCTCGGAGGCGGCGAGGCCGACGTTGCCTACCGCTACGGCCGCACGGGCGACGTTCCCCTCGTCGGCGATTGGGACGGCGACGGCCGCGACACGGTGTCGGTCAGGCGCGGGCACATCCTCTTCGCGACGAATGCGACGAAGGGAGGGCCCGCCGAGACGGCGTTCTCATTCGGCCGCGCAAGCGATTCGATCGTCGCGGGCGACTGGAACGGGGATCGCCGCGACGCCGTCGCCGCCATCCGCAGGTGACGCGTGCGAGAGAAGGATTGCGGAAGGCGGAGGGCGAGCTGCGCGGAGGCGTCCGCGTATGGACGGCGCTGAGGTGGCCGCCTTACGCGGGCGACTGGAGGGGCCTGGCCGCTTGCGCTGGCTTGTCGGTCTGTACTGGCTTGTCGGTCTGCGCTGGCCCCGCGGCGGCGAGTCTCTCGAACGTCTCCGGCGTCGGGCCGCTCTCCAGGATCGCGGGATCGATGCGCCAGGCGGGGCGCCGAAGGTCTGAGACGCGCAGCAGGTCGGCAAACTCGGCCGCGGTGCGCGGATGGCCCATGCCGAGGCTCGCCCCCAACAGTTCGACGACGTCGGCCGGCGTCCACCCGAACCCTTTCAACGTCTCCATCGTCACCGCGCCGTCGCGCTTGGCCAGCCTCGCGCCCCCGGCGTTCTCGACCAGCGGCACGTGGGCGTATTCGGGCAGGGGGAAGCCGAGGAGCTCGTACAGATGCGCCTGGCGCGGAGTCGACGGCAGCAGGTCGTCGCCGCGAACAACCTGCGTCACGCCCGTTGCGGCGTCGTCGAGCACCGAGGCGAAGTTATAGCTGAAGACGCCGTCGCCGCGCAGAATGACCAGATCGTCCGTCGTTCCCCTGTACGGGCCAAACACCGCGTCGACGACGGCGACGCTGCCTGCCCGGGCGGCCAGCCGAAGGGCGGGGCCCCGATTGGTCAGCGCCGCGCGCCGTTCGCTTCTCTCGCGCTCGCTCAGGCCGCGACACGTGCCCGGATATGCGCCTGGAGGGCCGTGCGGCGCCGACGGCGCCTCGGCCAAGTCGCGTCGGGTGCAGTAGCACTCGTACAGCATGCCTCGCGATGAGAGATCGGCGACGACGTCGCGATAGTGCTGCAATCTCGCAGATTGGAAGAGGACGGGACCGTCCCATTCCACGCCGACGGCCTCGAGGTCCGCCAGCTGGCGTGAAACGAACTCGGGCCGTGAGCGGGCGTCAAGATCCTCCATCCTCATGAGGAAGGCTCTCCCGCTTTGCCTGGCCATGCTCCACGCTAGCAGCGCCGTGCGGAGGTTGCCGAGGTGAAGATCTCCCGTGGGCGAGGGGGCGAAACGGCCGCAGCCGACCGATTCGCCCCGCGCCTCGACGCCCGTCATAGCTGCCGCGTCACTCGTCGCCGATCTGGCAGTCGATGGCGTCGCGCACCTTCGAGACCTTCTCGGCCTTGTCCTCTCCAAGCTTCTTCGACGCGAAGTCCTCAACCTTGTCGAGAACGGCGTCCGACTTCTCTTCGATGCCCTCGCTGTGGAGAGCATCCTTGGCCTTGTCGAAAATGCCCATTGTGTACTCCGTTCGTTTTATGCGGGCGTTTGGCCGTCTTATGCGAGCGTTTGACCCGCTGAGAGGCAGTCCAATCTTAACGTATCGACGCTCAGGCGGAGCTTAGCCGACGTCGAGGCACTGTGCGACGGTCCTTGCTGAAAGGCGCGGCCAACGCCCGCATATGCGTTTCTCGCCCGGCAGTCTCGAATCTCGGACGGCAGCCTCGAACCTCGGACGGCAGGGCCGACTGTGTCTTACAGGTGCATGAATGCCGAGTTTTCCGCTTATACTCGCCGAAAAGCCTCGATGCAAGAGCCTGGGGGAAAACGTATGCGCCGAATGCGGCATTTCTATGCGGTAGACGGGGTCTCGCCAGTGTCACAAGGGGGATTAAGGGCGGATTTTCGAGAGTCTTTCATCCGTTAAAAGGCGAAAATGTTGCGGGAGTGAAATTGGGGAGAAATGACCTCCGAAAAATCTGGAAATACAGGTTTATCCGAAGTAAGATGATAAGAGTCTCGTTCGGGTTCTGTTGTCGTTCATGTCTCTGTTTGTAATGCGGGAAGGAATATGCGGTTGGCGCCCCGTGTGCGCATATGCGGGGCATGCACATGTGTGGGAGCGCGTCCGATGCACATCGAGTTACAGCGCTTTGTCGGTGTGGCGCTGTGTCGACGGCGCTCGTCCAGCCGCGGTGGGGAAATGCGTGGCGATGCGCGGCTTGGAATGCGGACGTGACCGGGATGCCGATTGAAATGGAAATTGAAAGAAGGGAGAAACAATGACCATGTTCAAACTTGACGAGAGCATCTTCTCGCAGAGGATCAACGATCTGAAAAGCACGTCTGACGACTTCGCGAAGGCCAAGGTCGCCTTCGGGAATCTGGACATTTCGGAGATGTGGACGGCTCTGAGCGAGGTCAACAAGTTTTCCGTCCCGCTCGGGGCGACCATGAAAGTGATCGACGGCGAACTGACGAACATATCCCAGCAATATACGGAAGTGATCGCCAACCTCCGGATAGCGCTGGAAAAGTCCCTAGGGGCGGACGAGACCCACCAGGGAAAGTATGTGCATCTTCTCGACACGCTGGGGCAGGCTTCGGCCAACTTCGCCTACAGGACCCCCGAGTTCCTGTCGCGAATCAAGGAGGCCGTGCACCTCGGGCAGTCGCTCTTGGGCGAGGAGGGCTCGAGCGACGCCCAAGGCTCGGGAAGCTCGCAGAACTCTGCGAGCGGGCAGGGGTCGGCGTCGGCCGGAAGTTCGACGTCGGGAGGGAACTCGATGCCCGCCGGGTTTTCTATGTCGGGGGAGTTCACGACGTCCGGCGGCGGGTTTTCCATGTCTGGCGAGGTCTCCTTGTCTGGCGAAGGCTCGTTGAGCGCGGACGGAGGCGCAACGCTCGGCTCCGACGGCGCATCGCAGGAATCCGGCGACGCCGGCCAAAAGAAAGGGTGATGTCGGATGACTACGCCGCACGTTGAAAAGCTCGGATTGATCGGGCCGTGGGCCCCTGCCGCGCACGACGCCATTTCCGACGGTTTGGACCGAGTTGCGCAGCACCTTGAAACCGTCGCCATGCGAACGCGATCGATCGCCGGCGAGCTCGGTTTCGAGGGGCAGATGGCCGACACCACGCGGGAGAACCTCGACAAGCTTCAAGCGAGGGTCGTTGACCATTCGGACGGAATCAAGCGGGTCTCCACGGCGCGCCGCCAGGTGGTCGAGGTCGGGCGTCAAGCGCAGTTTCAGTACGGCGAGATCAGGAGGAACGTAGATGCCGCGAACGCCGCCCGCGACAGCGCGGTGGCGTTGGCCCCGGCAGCCGGGCCCGTCGCGGCGCCCATGATTGTGGCGCACGCGAACGCGGTGCACCAGGCCGCCATGGGCGTCCTTGACGTTCAGGCCCTCGCCGTGCTCAAGGGGTTGGACGTGAACACGTTCGACGCCATGGGAAAGCTTCCCCCGTTCGCCCAGCTCGAAGGCCTCAAGCAGGAGGTCGAGTCGAAGTTGAAGGTCAAGCTGCCCTCGGTGCAGGAGGTGCAGGACGCCTTTCAAAAGTTCGACCAGGCGGTCAAGCTGTTCGATCAGGTGAGGTCCTTCTTCATGCCTCCGGCGAGTTCGGAGCCCACGGCCGCCACCGCGCCCACGAGGTCTGCCACCGAGTGGCATTCCGGGCCGCGCATGGACGGCGGCGGGCTCTCCCTGCAGTCCTCGCACTACTCGATGCCCAGCGTGCAGGCCGGGCACGCCGTTTCTCAGCCTTCGATGCTGCATTCGCCCGCCGTGTTCAACCCGATGTCCACCGCTGCTGCCGCCGCTACGGGCGGAGCCGCCGCCGCGAGTTACAAGCTTTACCAGGCGGCGAAGGCGGCTCAGGTCGCCTCCGCTCCGCAGTCGGCTTCGTCGGCTTTGCGCTCCGGGGCGACGATGCGGGTTCAATCGCCCGGGAGCGGATCGGGAATCTTGAGGGGGACGACGACGGCGGCGCGCGCGGAGGCCTCTGCGACGGCGTCCCGCGGCCTTGGCGGCGCCAGCGGCGCGGCCCGACCGACCAGCGGCTCCTCTTCCTCGCAGACGTCTGGGATCATGAGGGGGGCCACCACCGCTCCGCGGGCTAAGACCTCGAAACGGAAGCGCAGAGAAGGAATCAAACGGGGGGGAGCCACCGTCGGAGGGAAGATAATGATCATTGACGTGGCTTCGATGATTGGCGCCGCTCCCCCTCCAGAATCTTCGGGCATTCTGCGTCGAGTTATGGGATACCGCGAGAACGACAGTGCGCAAGCAACGCAAAGCAGTGGGATTGAAGGCCTTCTTCCCTTCGAGAAAGAATCCACTGCCTATGGCGTCGGCCGAGCGACTGCCTTCTTGGAGTCACGCAAGGAGGACTCGAAAGAGCAAGGAAGCAGTCAGCTCAGCTTGTTTGGACACCGGGTCGCTCGAGGCGCTTCACGCACTGATGAAGACGCTTGCTGAAGGGGCTTGCCCAAATGGGAGACATTGAGATGCAACGGGGGTGTAGTAGATTCCTTGGGAATAGATGTGAATGAAGGATGCTGGCGGATAAAGCCAAGAAAGTGAGACGTTATAAGTCAAAGCGGCGGTGGAACGGACTTCTCCGTTCCACCGCCGCTTTTTATGCCCGACCCTGTTTGCACTTCGCTTTTGTGCCTTGTGCTAGCTTTGTTTTGCCTTTCAGACCGCCCAACCGTGTTTTGTACTTGCGTTGTAGAGGCTGGGGGATTCTAAGCCGTGAGTTTAGCAGTTGTTAATCACCTTGGGCTTACTGGGGCGGCCCTCATCCTTGCGTCGTTTCATCTCTTCACCAAGTTCCTGTCTAGAGGGGTCTTGAGTCGGGGTATGAGGATCATGGTCGTCACGGTCCGCAAAATAGGGATCCCTGTGCATGTCTTTTTCCGTTTGCCTCTTATCGTCCCAAGGATCAACGCCGCTACCTGCTTTTATAGCCGATGCATTATCTTCGAGGGCGGCACGAGAGCTTTCATCTTGTTCTTTGAAATCGTTCAGGGCGAGTTTGAGGTTTATAACGCCTTCTTCTATCTGCCATTTCAAATCGAGAAGCAACTCGTGAAGCATTTGTCCAAACGAGTCGTACTCCGAGCTTGGTCCGTTTTCGCCTAAGCCTATAAAGCCGTCGCGATGAACTCGCATCGGAATCTTTCCTATGCCTGCAGCCGCCTCCTCCAGCAGGTCGGCAACGCTGAGAAGTTGGGTCGATACTTTATTAACATTATCATCGTCCATCTGCAGCTCATTTGCCCCGCTGACAATCGGGGACGGAACCAGATGAAGTGAAGCGCTCTCAAAATCTGCTTTCTTGTCATCACGAGCCCTTGTGTGATTCTCCTTTAAAGTTGAACTCACCGCTTTTTCTCCCTTCTTCAGCTCTTCTTTCAACGCTTTAAAACTTTCCTCAAGTTCTTTCTTCATATCCTCGTATGAAGAAACGGAAGCCTTTCGGTTCGGCGGCGCACTAGTAGTATCCTTGACTATCGTCAACGTCAATAGACCCGTCGCTGCAGCCAATGACGTTCCTCCTCCCCATGGGAGAGCTAAAATGCTAAGGCCCCAGCCGATGACATTCAACAACATCGTGCTATCGACTGAACCTTTTGTTTTTGCTATCTTATTAAAAGTGTCGGTAGCGCTTGTAACCATCTCGATCACTTTCTCTCTAGCTTTCTTGAAAAAACCGTACTCTGCGGCGAGCGTGCAACAGTGGATGCTCGAAACGTAGCACAAGTCTTTGACAATTAAAGGCAGCTTATCTTGAAAAGTCTTACTAAAAGTGTCCATTGCTGAACCTTTTAATTCATTCATTGGCCTGCTTATCGAAAGGCGTGTCCCCATTGGGCCGGGTCGCCTGTACGTAGCCGAAGAAGTGTCGACAGAAGATGTAGCTGGATCCGGTTCTGGCAGTGTCTTCGTGTCCGGAATCTTGATCTGCTCAGCGGATAAGGCAAGTTGCGCCGTCACGCTTGCGGCGTAAGCGTCACAGTCGTTGGCGATGGCCGAAGGATCGGGTAAAGTTTTCCATGGTTTGATGATGTCGTCGATCTCCTTACGTATGGAATCGAAACGCGCTTTGATCTTTTCACTCTGGCTTCTCGCCATAGCGTCATACGCCGGGCGATTGCCGCCGGGATCCTCCGTTATAGTCATCTCGCCTCCGCCGGAACCATTCTCATCAGGTCGAGTTACTTTGTAGAGGAGTTTGGTCGTTCCGCTCATCATAGCGGTCATCTCATAAGAGTCCTTGCCAACTGTGAACCGATTGAATGCTCCTCCTGCTATGGCTGCGTCGATTGCCGCTCGTTTTAGCGCGCCGACTTTTCGTGTAAGTTCGGCTTCGAAGTTGTCGCCGTTTTCCATTATGCGTGCTCCTTAACCTAGGTGCCCCTATAGGGCTGTTTCGTGGTCCAATCATCACGATCTTGCTCAATAACTTTATGTAATTTTACCGTGATCAATCGGCTTGTGTCCGCAATGCTAACAACGCGAGGTGCGGAACTCAATTGAACGCTACTGGTCGAAGAGTGCGCTCAGAAGGGTCGCATATGCGCTCATCTGGTTCTTCATGCTTGTGCGATCTTGAGTTTTTCTTGTGTTTGCGGGCAAAGTGTTTGAATCAAGTGTTCAACTAAGCACTTCAGCACATGATCAGTCACAAGAGGGGAGCTGTCTCCAGACAAGTTCGTCTGCTGTGCCAGGGGGCTCTCGCCTCTGTCGGTGGCTGACGCAAGCAGCTTTCACACGAAAACTCGATAAGCTCACCCGGGCTCCCTGGAGGGTGCGGTGTTTGTGGGACTTAGGAGGTATGTTGTGTAAGTCGATAGGATCGAGTCCGGTCAGCAGAAATGCTCGGATGAGTTCAAGGCGCGGGCAGAACGAAGGGTTTCCGTGGCTGCGCCCGGGGCGCCGTCTCCGACGGCTTCCGTGGAAGAGGCCGGGTTCGTGGGTTGTGATCATAGCCGTGAAAGCCGCCGTGCGGGACTGGGATCCGCGATCGCAAGTGAATGATTGCGCCAGTCGATGCCCCAGCCGGGCGGGCTGTCGACAGCGCGTTGGCTGACAAGCCTGAAGCCGCCGGCCGGCCGATGCTGTGGCCGGCTGTTCTGCCGCTTCATAGGTCTTTGACGCGCGCATGTAGACTTTTCCCGACCGGGCGGGGCGTCGGCCGTCGGGCCTTGGCGGTGCCCATGGCGGCGCGATCGCGTGTGAGCAGGCCAGTGCGACAGGCCGCGCGAGGCAAGCCGGCCCTTCCCGCAGCCACACTTGCAGACTCGAGCGGAAGATTTCCAGATCGGCGACAACCTGCCCGTTGGGGAAACTCGCAGACTCGACCAGCGCCACCGCATCCCGCCCAAACTGTTCGGAATGCTCCCTGACCACGACGGCCATCCTTCCAGCACGGCACAACGCCATACAAGCCAACCGTCGACCAAACCTACCAGAACCTAAACACAAACCCACAACCAAAACAACAGCAGACCTGTGGCCAGTTCCTCCCCGCGTCTTGGCAATCAAAGTGTCCCCGGGCGGCCGCCCTTTGGACGGAAAATTTTGCGCGACAAGCCCTTTGGAGCCCTCTTTGCCTTCGCGCAGCCAGTCTTTCACATCGGCGACGACTAACCCTCGCGTTGGCGTCGGCTAGCCCTTGGCGTTGTCCGCGTCGTCGTCGGCCTCACGCGGCCTGAGCGCCATTCTGCTGCGCCCCGCCGCCAAGATGAGCAGCACCACGGTCAGTCCCACGCCGGCGCCGGCCCAGATGATTCCCACTTTGCGGCCGTTGCCTTGCGGATCGTGCGGCTCGGGCGGAACCTTGGAGCCCACGGTGGGAACCGGCTTGAGCCGTTGAATGACGGGCGACGTCGGCCCTGGAATCTGCCCGTCGTCGACCATCGTGACCGCGCCGTAGGGATTGACGAACCCCCAGCCGCGTTCCTTGTTCGAACTGGCGGCGCTCGCACGGTTGGCCGAAGACAGCAGACGGTACGTGATCATCCTGCCGCTTTCCCTCGGGTGGCGGGCTTTGACGAGAGCCGCGACGCCGGCGACGTAGGCGGTGGCGTAACTGGTGCTCGGGGCTTGCGTGGAGGTCAGGCAGATGCCCGTCGCCCCGTTGGCCACGATCATGTTCTGGCCTGGCGCCACCAGCTTGACGGCGTCCGAATGGACGACGGACTCGTTGACGTTTCCCTGCGAATCTGCCGCGGTCACTCCGATGACGCCCTCGTATCCGGCGGGGTAGCGCATATTCTCGGAGGAGCTTGCCGAGGACGTCGAAGTGGCCGACGGCGAAGAAGACCCGCCGCGCCGGTTCTCCGAGTTCCCCGCGGCGGCGACGACCACTTTGCCCTTGGATATCGCGTCTTCTGTGGCCTTCTTGAGGGCGTCGTTGCTCGCGCTTGAATCCCCGGCTATGGGTATGGCGATGACGTCGACGGACGGGTTGTTGGCCGCCCAGCTGATCCCCTTGACGAGGTTGGCGGCCAAACTCTGCTTGTAGGCCCTTATGGCTGCTGCGTCGGCGTTTTCCTGCGGCTCTTCGTTGGCCACCTTGACGGGGACGATCGTCGCCTCGGGGGCGACGCCGCTGAAGGACCTCGTTTTGCCCGGCTGGGCGGCGATGATGGAGGCATCGGCAGTTCCGTGGCCGTCATTGTCGACCCTGAAGTTGTTGCCCCCCGTGAGGTCTACCCCCGCGCCGAAGCTTGCACCGGTCAACGCGGGGTTGAGGTTGTTGTTGTTCGTCGCGATTCCCGTGTCGATGAGGGCGATCGTCGCCTTCTTGCCCTTCGTCAACTTGTGAGTCTCGGTCAGATCGAGCGCGTAGGTGCCGATCGTGTTTCTTTCTTCGTCCTTGGGGTTGTAGCTCTTGGCCGAATCCTTCTCGCAGTTCTGCCGGTCAAACCACATCGGAGCGGGTCCCTTGGCCTGTGCGGAAGCCCCGACCTGCGCGGAGGCCGTTGCCCCGATCCCGCTGAAGCCGAGGACGATGGCCGACGAGGCCGCCGCCCAGCGCCAGGCTTTTCGCTTTCTCCGGTCCATGCTCCCTGCGCTCGCCTCCTTCGATCTCACTTGTTCGCCGCCTTGCGGGCGTCGGCTGGGACGGTGGACCATGCCGCCTCGACGGAAAGCGTCGGAGTCTTCTCTTTCCCAGAGCTGAACAGATCCATCCACTCGGGCGGGGCCTCCAGCGGAGTCACATTCTTATACCCCAGCGATTCGCCGGTTTTCTCAAAGTTGTCCATCTCGTAGGCGAGGCCGTCCTCGTCGATCAGGTGGTAGCGCTTTACCTTGTTGCCCGGCTGGGTGACGATGGCCCCCGTCTGGGAGGCGACCTCCACGCGATCGGAGGTGAGGCGGGGAATGCTGTTGCTCACCATGAGCCTCGTGCTCTGCCCCGTGGCGACGTGTGCGCACGGCCTCGACGTCGAGTTGTTCACGAGGGACGGGATGTCTTCGGGCCACGTGGGCATGAGCTTCTCATCGTTGAAGGTTGCCCGACCCCTGTCGTAGGAGGAGATCTTCGATGGCGTGGCGTCGCGGCCCGAGGATGAGAGCGTGTACATGTGGAAGGCCGTCGTCGACATGCGCTGCAGCTTTCCGTCCTTGCGAACCAGATAGTACTTTGTGCCCTTCTCTTCGTCGGCCTCTCTGAGAATCGTTCCGACGGGGTACTCCCGATCGATCCCTTCGACTCTCACATTGCCCCTGCCTTCGTCGATCTGGAGGGGAGTGAGGGGCTCGCCCTCCTTGAAGAGGTTGAGCCACGCGGCCTTGACCTGGATCGGCTTGGCGTCGTCGATGTCGAAGCTTTCGAGGATGCGCTCGGCCTTCGGGTTCTCGCCCTCGCCCTCCCTGAAGGGATAGCGATACTCGCCCGCGATGAGGTACTTCACGTGGTTGCTCTCGACGAAAAGCGCGGCCCCGTTCGCTGAGGTGACCTTTTCCTTCATGTTCACGCCCTTCCACAGGAAGTCGTTGCTGGAGATGCAGGCGGTGATGTCCGCGTTTCTGACCTTGTCGGCGGCGGGAACCTTGTCCGGGGCGCCGGGAATGCCGACGACGGGGCCGAGCGGGGCTGTCGCCAGCGCGTCGTCGTTCGCGGTGATCGTTTTGAGGTTGGGGAAGAGAAGGTGGGCCGAGAAAGCGTTGAGAACGGGGTAGAGCTTTCCTTCGATGGAGACGTACCGAGAGCCGTTCGACGAGTTGATGACGAGGTTGCCGTTCTTCCAGCCGTCGGGGAGGGACGGGGCGAACAGCTTCGATATCCACGCCCCGCCGACTACCAGGGCTGTGATCACGAGGCTCGCGATGATGCCCTTCCACGGGTGGATGGGCGTAAGCTCGCGGCCTCCGGGCATCCCGGAGGTGAAGGCCGTCACCAAGCGCTGACGGTTGAAACGCTGTCCGTCGAGGATGTCTTTCGTCGATGCCACGTCACCACAACCTTAGAGCTAGAACTGCGGCGGGAATGAGGACGATTCCCGCAATCGTCTCGGACATGTCGGCCGTCTGGCGCAGCCACTGCGGGGTTTTTCCTATGACCAGGCCGTAGGCGATGAGAATGGAAGCCACGACGGCCAGGACGATCACGAGGCCGAGCCACCACTGCGAGTGGAGCATCATCACCGAGGAGCATCCGATGGCGAAGACGAGGACGGCGATGACGTACTCGGACATGACGTCCATCTTCGCGTACTGCACTCGCGATCCGACCGTCAGGATGATCAGGATTCCGGCGATGACGACGACGCCCCATTTGCCGCTGGCGACCGTGAACGGGGTGAGGACGGCCAGAGCGAAGCCCGCTCCGCATCGCGCCGCGAACATCGCCCGGCGGCCGCGGAGGTAGCGGTCTTTGATCACGCGCGGGTTGATCGGCCTGGCTTCGCGCCTGGCGCCCGGATTGGCAGCCGGGCCTCCGCCGCCCGAAGCCAGAAGCGGGTCAGCCTGGTCGAGCCTGCTCAGGCGCATCGACAACCCGGGAAGAACGAGCAGGAAGATGCCCAGGAGGCTCGTGGCGACGACGGCGACGCGCTCATGCGAATCGGTGAGCGCCATGTTGACCGCGCCGACGGTGCCCAGCGAGATGCCCGCGACCGCGGGGGCGAACATGATCTCCTTCCATTCGCTCAGCAGCGGCATCGTCAGCATGGCGGCGATCGAGCAGCAGAATCCGCCCAGCGCCATGTCGAGGCCGAAAGTGACGGGTGGATTGGGCACGCTGAAGCCGCACGCCCCGACGATCACCGAGGAGACGAGGGCGAGCGCCGCGGCGTGGGTATGCCGCTCGCCGCGCTGAAGCGCCCAGATGACGCCGATCAGCAGGACCGCCATGCCGCCCAGGATGATCGGTATGGAGATTCCCGCCAGGGGCCGCGCCATGCACAGGAGGATCGCCGAGGCGACAAGAAGCGTTATGGCCGCTCCGGTCGCGACCCCGGCGGCGTCGGCGTCCGTCCACGGCCTGTTGGTTTCGTTGACGACGTCGGCGACCGCCTCAATCGGATCGTCGTACTTCTTCTCGATCTCCTTCACCCTGGGCGAGAGCATGAGGAGCGTGCCGTCGTTGATGCCCTGGGCCTTCAACGTGAGGGACTGATCCACGACCTGCCCGTTGGGGGTGGTGAGGATGAACCCTCGCGAGACCATTCGGGGAGTCACCGAGACGAAGCGACGCACGACGCTCGGGATGAGCTCGACCACCGGCATGTTGGAGGGCAAAAGGATGTCCGCCCGCTTCTCCTCGTGTATGAGGGTCGCTCGGATGAAGTTTTCTTTTCTCTCAGGCATCGCTCACTCGATTCGTGACGGCGGATGGGTGGATCATGAAGTTCCCCCTGTTCGAACAAGGGTGATGAGTCCCGTTCCCGCGAGGGCCAGGGGAAGGGCCCAGGCGCAGGCGAGGCTTTGGACGATATCGGCTATGCGGGTGAAGGAAAGGGGCCTCCAGCCGCGGGAAATGGGAATGCTCACAAGGAGAATCGTGAAGGCGACGCACGTGAGGACGACGACGGGGGGCACCGGCTCTTTGATGAGCCCCCGAGCGCCGGTGAACGCTGCGCCGCAGAGGGCCATCGCCGCGACTGTTGCCCTCGGGATGACGCGAACGTATATCGCGGCTGCTGCCCGCGGCACGAGGAGGAAGGCCAGAGCGACGAAACCGATCGAGGCCCCCGCCACAGCGCCCTGCCATCCTCCGCGGAGGGCGGCGCGGGTCATCGTCGGCAGCATGACGAGGGCGGTCGAGCAGAGAATGGCGGTCCACAGGCGATTGCGAGCCGTGCCGGCCGCGATGAGGTCGGCGGTCTCCTGCGGCGTGATCATGTCGAGTTTCTTTGGCTCGGCGTGCCTGACGGAACGGGCCTCGCGCACGATGGTCGCCTCGTCGATGAGCCTTTCGGCGGGAATGCTTATCGAGAACCCGGGAAGCGCCTGTATGAGCGGCGCGGACAGGCCGAACAAACCGGCGAGCAGCAGTTCGATCTTGACGCCGAGGATGAGGAACGCGAGGCCGCCCACGGAGACTATGAGGCCGAGCGCCGCGCAGTCTCCCGCCACCCGGGCGGTTGCGACGTCGTTGCGTCCGCGCCACGCCCACCGCATCGCGGCGAGGATTCCGGCGGCCGCGAAGGCGCTGACGAGCGCCTGGTACTTGGCGTCGTCGGGATTGGACGCCGTCGCCAGGAAACCCGCCGTCATGCCGCAGGTGACGGCCGCGAGGGTCTCGGAGACGGGATGCCCCATGTTGGGGCGCAGCGAGTAGAGCAGGCCGAGGAGAAGCATCGTTCCGGCCGCCGTCAGCGCCTGCCATTCCGGGACGAGCGGGCTCCTGAGGAAGACGAGGAGCGACAGGACCACGGAGATGAGCATTCCCACAATCGAGACGGCGGGGGAAAAGGCTGCCTCGGGCGATGCGGCGTTCGGCTTGTAATCCTCGAGGGTCACTTGGAAGTCGGGCCCGGGCGGTTGGAGCACGACGAGGGCCCCGTTGCGGATCTCTCGGCCCACCACCAAGGCGCCGGGAAGCTTGTCGCCGGCGACGGTGCATGGCACGAGGTCCGGCGGCACCCTGCGGATCTTGAGGACCTGCGCGAGCGTCAAGCCCGCCGGCGCGACGACGTCGTGGCTCTCCCCCTGCACCACGAGGGTGAGGTATGAAACAGACGCTGAAGTGGCGGCCATGCTTCCCCTTGGTCGAAAGCTGCGTGTGTACGTTCTCGTCCACAATAGCGCGCCGCGTAGGCCCGCGCTTGGTGGAGTACTCCCCGTAAACTTACAGCAAATCTCACTAACCGGCGCGGTTTCGGTAAATAGAGGTGTAGATTCCGAGGAAAGCGAGGATGAACACGCTCGAGCGAATTCGTTTTGCTCAGTATGATCCATAGAGGGGCCGGCGCCGCGATCCGCAGACACGATCCGCAGGTCGGCCCGCTTCGCATATCCACGCGGGAAGAGAACGAATCTGGAGGACAGCACGTGGCAACGACGAAACGTCAAGCGCCGAAAGCGCCGCCGCAGGAGGTCGTCGAGCTCAAGGCTCCGCCTGAGATTCAGCGGTCGGAAGGCTTGACCGGCGCTTTGGCCATGATCCTTCCCATGTTCGGGTCGATGGGCATGATGGTGGTCATGGCGATGTCCGGCAACCGCTCGCCGAGGATGATCCTGATGTCCGGCCTCTTCGTCGTGGCGATGCTCTGTGTGGCCTTTCTGAACATCTACCGCAACCGCGTCCAGTTCAGGAACTCCGTCACGGGAAGCCGGCGCGAGTACCTCGCCTACCTGGCCAAGACGAGGCAGAACGCCCGCAAGGCCGAGGACATGCAGAGAGAGTTCGCCCAGTGGTTTTTGCCTCACCCGGGCGACCTTCCCGTGATCCTCGAGGAGGGCACGCGAGTGGGCGAGCGCGAGCCGGCCGACGAGGAGTTCCTCCTGTCGCGAGTCGGAGCGGCGAACCAGCCCTTCACTTTGGATTACACGAAGGCCGAGGCGTCGGCCGTGGCCGAGGCCGACCCCGTCGCCGAGTCCGCCCTGGTCCAGTTCGAGGGGCTTTACAAGGGGCTCGACGAACTGCCGCTGGGCGTCAACCTCTCGACGATCGCCCGTCTGCAGATCATCGGCAACTCGCCGGCCAAGGCCCGGGCCGTGGCGCGTTCGGTGCTCGTTCAGATCGCAACCTTCACCAAGGCCTCCGACGTCCGCATCGCCGTGCTCACCAGCACGGACCACTGGGACGAGTGGGACTGGATCAAATGGCTTCCCCACGCCGGCTCCGACAGGATCTTCGACTCCATCGGCCCGGCCCGCATGATCGACGTCGATCCGACCAACATCATGGACCTTCTGCCCGACGGCATCGCCGACCGCCCCCGCTTCGTCTCCGATCAGAACGGAACCGAGCTTCCCCACCTCGTGATCGTCAACGACGGCGTCAGCATCCCGCCCGACCATCCCATCATCACCGAAGACGGAGTTTTGGGCGTGACCGTTGTGGAGATTCCCGCCAACTGGGAGTCGCTGACGGACGCGAACACAGTGCGCGTCCAGCTGGGGGAGGGCGATAACCTCGAGCTTTTGCAGATCGGCTTCGAGCCGGTCAGCGGCCGGTCGCACGGACTTTCCGTGGTCCAGGCCGAGGCCGCCGCCAGGCGCCTGGCCACGCAGGCGCTCATACAGACCGACGCCGCAGCGTCGGGCTCCGCCGTCGACGCCCCCGGGGAGGCTTCCGCGGAGCTTGTGGACCTCCTGGGACTGGGCGACGTCCGCGACCTCGACACCGACATCGCCTGGAGGCCCCGCCTGGAGCGCGACCGCCTGCGCGTGCCCATCGGCCTGACCCCCGAGCACAAAACGGTCTACCTGGACATCAAGGAGTCGGCGCTCAACGGAATGGGCCCACACGGCCTCATCATCGGCGCGACGGGCTCCGGAAAGTCCGAGGTGCTGCGAACCCTCGTTCTGGCGCTGGCCATGGCCCATTCCTCCGAAGAGCTCAACTTCGTGCTCATCGACTTCAAAGGCGGCGCGACCTTCGCGGGCATGGCGAAGATGCCCCACGTCTCGGCTATCATCACCAACCTCGGTGAGGACCTCACGCTGGTCGACCGCATGGAGGACGCCCTGCGCGGCGAGATGAATCGGCGCCAGGAGCTCCTGCGCGCAGCCGGAAATTTCAAGAACATCCACGATTACGAGCGCGCCCGCAAGAACGGCCGCACCGAGCTCGTCCCGCTTCCCGCGCTCCTCGTGGTGGCCGACGAGTTCTCCGAGCTCCTGGCAGAAAAGCCGGACTTCGTCGACATGTTCAATCAGATCGGCCGCCTCGGCCGATCCCTGGGCGTCCACCTCCTGCTTTCTTCGCAGAGACTCGAAGAGGGCCGTTTGCGCGGACTGCAAGAGCACCTGTCCTACCGCATCGGCCTGCGCACATTCTCCGCGCAGGAGTCGCGCGGCGTCATCGGCGGCTCCGAGGCCTACGAGCTCCCCGCCATCCCCGGCGTCGGATACCTCAAGCCCGACGCCAGCAGCGGGCTCATCAGATTCCGATCTTCCTATGTTTCCGGGCCCCCGCCCAGGCGAACGGAGCTGAGCGCCGCCCTCGGATCCGGCGAGGCCCAAGAGGTGGAGATCCTCGACTTCACCGCCAAGCCTCTGCGTCTTGAAACGGAGCAGGTCGAGGAAGTCGAAGAGGATTCGGGCTCGGAAGAGGACGAGCTCGGCGACTCCGGCATCCCCGGGGTGCCGAACACCACCTTCGACATCGCCGTCGCCCGGATGGCAGGCAAGGGGCCGGACGCCCATCAGGTGTGGCTGCCGCCGCTCAACGTCCCGGCCACGCTCGACAGCCTCATGCCGGATCTCCGCGTCTCGCCCGTCCTCGGCCTGCATTCGCCGAAGTGGCGCGGCGCCGGCCAGTTCACGATCCCCGTGGGCGACGTCGACCGCCCGCTCGAACAACGCAGGGACATCCTCACCCTCGACCTCTCCGGCGCGGGAGGCCACCTTGCGATCATCGGAGGCCCACAGTCCGGAAAGTCGACCTTCGCGCGGACCGTCGTCGGCGCGCTGGCGCTGACCCATACGCCGATAGAGATCCAGGTCTACGCAATGGACTTCGGCGGCGGAACGTTCGCCGGAATGAGGGACCTCGCCCATATGTCCGGCGTCGCCCTGCGAAGCGACGAGACCCGCGTGCGCCGCATGTTCGCGGAGATCAAGTCGATCGTCGATGACCGCGAGCGGTACTTTGCCGCCCAGGGAATCGAATCGATGGCGGCTTACAGGCGCATGCGCGCCGAAGGGAAGGCCGACGACGGATACGGCGACATCTTCCTGGTGGTCGACGGCTGGCAGGCGCTGCGGTCCGATTTCGACGAGCTCGAGATGCGTCTGCAGGACCTCATCCCCCGCGGCCTGAACTTCGGAATGCACGTCATCGCCACGGCGCTGCGGTGGATGAACTTCCGCACGGCCGTCAAAGACATGTTCGGCTCGCGAATCGAGCTGCGTTTGGGTGACGCCCTCGATTCGGAGATCGACAGGAAACTCTCGCGGAACGTGCCCACCGGCGCCCCCGGGCGCGGCCTTGAGCCGTCCAAACACCATATTCTGGGCGCGCTTCCCCGAGTGGACGCCGATCACAACCCCGAGAGTCTCTCCGAAGGCGTCACCGACCTCGTCGAAAACGTCAACAAACTGTGGACCGGCCCGCGGGGTCCGAAGCTGCGCGTGCTGCCGGACAAGGTTTCCATCGAGCAGGTCCGCCGCAGGGTCAGCAAGGACGATCGCAGGGTCCTTCTGGGGCTCGGCGAATCCCGCCTGGAGCCCTTCGGAATCGACTTCGACGCGAATTCCCACTTCTTCTTCTTCGGAGACCAGAAGTCCGGGAAAACCGCGACTTTGCGGCTCATTTGCTCGGAAATCGCCCGTTTGTACACGCCGCAGCAGGCGCAGATCTTCGCGGTGGACTACCGAGGCTCGCTCCTCGGCGAGCTGCCCGAAGGCTACGTCGGCCGCCACCTGCGCAACGCGGCCGAGGCGACAGAGCAGCTCAACGGCCTGGCGCAGTTCCTCGCAACGCGCGTTCCCGGCTCGGACGTCACCGCCAAACAGCTGCGCGAGCGCAGCTGGTGGAAGGGGCCTGAGGCGTGGGTCGTCGTCGACGATTACGACCTCGTCGACAATTCCCAGGGCAATCCGGTCAGGGCCCTCGTCCCGATGATGGCGCAGGCGCGCGACGTCGGCTTGCACATCATCGTCGCCCGCCGCATGGGAGGCGCGAGCAGGGCCATGTACGGCTCTCCCGTCATTCAGGCGATGAACGATCTCGCCTCGCCTGCCATGCTCCTGCCCGGCAACCCGGAGGAGGGCACCGTCCTCGGCCGGATCCGGCCCCAGGAGGGCATGCCCGGCCGCGGCCAGTTCCGTTCGCGCGAAGTCAATCGCGAGCTGATCCAGGTGGCGTGGCTCGACTCGGCCGTCTCCTTCGACTAGAGGACGCCTCTTTCGGTTAAAAGCCTCTTCGGGCTGAAAAGACGGCCTCTTTCCATTGAAGAGCCCGACGATCGGACGCAGCGAGCGCAAGGCCCGTCACCGCTTCATCGCTGGCAGCTCGGGCACCAGAAGAGGCGGCGTCCGGCCATTTCTTTCTCCGCCACAGGCGTGCCGCATCTCAGGCACGGCCTTCCCGTGCGGTGGTAGACCGCGAAACGCTGGGCCTCCGGGTCGTCGCCGTCGGCGCTTTCGGCGTCTGGATTCTTCGCGCCAGAAGCCTTGGCCGGTTCTGGCCTCAGGCTTTCCGGGACCGTGCGTATGACGCCGTCGGGAACGTCGGCCTGCATCGTCTCAACGAGGTCGTCCCACAGGGCCTTCAGGCGTTCGGCCGAAACCTTGTTGCCGGGCCGCAGAGGCGAGATTCCGACGCGGAAAAGGCAGTCTGCGCGGTAGATGTTTCCCGGCCCCGCGGCGATCGACTGGTCGAGAACCAGCTGGCCCACCGGCGACCGCCTCCGCCGAACCGCCTCGACGAAGCGCTCGCGGTCTCCGGGCTCGTTGCGAACGGGATCGGGGCCGAGCTTGGAGACGGCGGCCCGCACTCCTGGCCCGTCCAGGATCTCGCATCGGGAGGGTCCCGTGAGATCGGCCGTAAACCCGTTGGCGGCGAGCCGCAGCCGCACCGTGCTGCCCGCGCCGACGTTGACCGCGTTGTGATTGCCGCTGCGGACGCCGGCGCCGACGATCGCGTCCGAGCCCTCGCCCGTGAAGTGCCACCTGCCGTACAGACCCAGATGAATGTGAAGCCACAGGGGCCCGTCGTCGCCCAGGGACGTGCCGCCCAGAGGAGTCTCGGCGAGGTGCTCCGCGCCCGGGGCGATCGCGTTCTTCGCGTTCAAACGCCCGCTGCTTGACTCTTCCTCGCTCTGGAGGGCGCTGCCCGCGGGCATGCCGCTCGAAGGCCCGTTGTCGGCGCGCGCGAAGGAGCCGCCGTCGGCGAACGGCATGAAAAAGTGCTTGCCCCAGGCTTCGGCCCGTCCGGCCGTGAGCCCGTCCAGGCGGCGTGCGCCGTCGGAAAAGCGCCCTTGCGGGGAGGAGGCGACGACGTCGGCGCCCTCGAACCTCTCGTTTATCAGGCGCGCGATGCGGTGAATTGCTTGACCTTCCGGCATGGCCTCCCTTTCTTGCTGTTCGTGCACGTCTCGGCGTGTGCTTCGTGCCGTTCGCGGGCGCGTCCCCGGCGTGCGCGCGTCTCGTTGTTCGCAGCGTCTATCCCGGCGTGCGCGCGCGGGACCCCGCCGATTTCGGCGGCAGCGGCTCCGTGCTCAGCTGCTCCGCCGGTCGCGCTCCGCAAGGTCGCGCCTCCCACAGACGCGGCTCAGCCGCCTCAGGCACAGGAAACTGTGGATTTCGACGTCGGCGATCATCCTACCCGCGATCGCCGAGGAGACGCCGATTCGCGTCATCCGGCGCTTTCCCACAATGCGCGCCAGACTAATACTTCCACATTGTGTCCGAACGAGCATGGTCCGCTGTGGGTAGGTAGAGTCCGTATAAGCCGCTGCGAACGGGTTGCGGCGGGCAATCACGCAATAGGAGAGAAGATCGTGAAGACACATCGTTTCGCGGGCCGACGCCGTCTCGCGAGCCGCGGCGCCGCTCTGATTCTCGCCTTCGGCCTTCCACTTGCGGCTCTGGAGGCGTGCTCGGACGGCGACTCTTCCAAGGCCTCGGAAAGCAAGGCCTCGCACGCCGGGAAGGGACGACAGCCGGGAAAGGGGCAGTCGGAGGGCGGCGATTCCTCGGCTGAAAACGAATCGCCGCCGGGCGGGGCCGCCTCGAACGGCGAGCAGAGCGCCGGCACAGGCGACGGAACAACGGCCTCGGACGGATCGTCCGGAGGAGCGTCGGCGACGCCGTCGGGCTCTTCGACGGGAGGCGGTTCGACGCCCGGAGGCGGCAAGGCGGCCGGCACAGGCGCGCCGTCGTTGAACTCTCCCACGAAGATGAAGGGGTGGAAGGCCGGCCAGGCGAACAGCGGCAAGATCCTTTCAAAAAGCAAGAAAGGCTGCTTCCTCTCCGCCGGGCGGCAACAGGCCGAAGGGGCCCAGGGCGGCGAGCGCAAGATGACGGAGGACGCTGTCAATCGCCATCTGGCCGAGTTGCAGCAGGGCAAATCGAATTTCCACGCCGAGCCTTCCGGCAGGACGAAATTGCGCGGCGCGAACGGCGCGGAGGTCGACGGCGTCGCCAACGTCGTGACGTATGCCGACGCCGGAGGCAAGAACTACCGCGGATGGCACTGGCTCCGCGCGTTTTCGACGTCGACGCCCGCGGTGTATGTGCTGGTGAGCTACACGTGCCCCGCCTCTGCGTACTCGGAGTCCGAGCTGACGAAGATCATCGAGAAGAGCGGCCTTTCGGTCGACGGCGACGTCCCGGGCGGGATTGTGAACTGAGGGGGCGCCGCGAGTGAGGCTGCTCCGCCGCGAGTTCCCCGGCGGAGTGTCCGACGACCGGCCGGAGGGCCGCTTCGCGGACGTCCGACGCCGGATCGGCAGCCGGCGCGCATTGGACTCCCGGCCGGAGACGCCGACGAATCGGCCGTGTCCGTGAGCCGTCCTTGTGCAAATAAACTTGAGTGGAATAGACTCAATCTCAGTGGCGTTGTCCTTCATAGACACAGTCTTCTATAGACATCAATGCCGTCCCTCAAGGACGCAAAGGAAAGTGAAAGGCTTATGGACAAACTGACGACCAAATCGCAGGAGGCGCTCGCCGAGGCCATTCGGCTTGCGACCGACGCGGGCAACCCGCAGGTCGAGCCCCTCCACCTGCTCGCCGCGCTCCTCGCCCAGCAGGGCGGGGTGGCCGTGGCGCTTCTCGACGCCGTCGGCGTCAACCGCGGGGAGGTCGAATCCCGCGTGAACGCCGCGCTCGCGGCGCTGCCGGCGTCCGAGGGCTCCTCCGTGCAGCAGCCGGGGGCCTCCCGCACGCTCTCCCGCGTCATCAGCGACGCCGGCAAGGAGGCGACCGCCCTGGGCGACGCCTACATTTCGACCGAGCACCTGCTCATTGCCGTCGCGGCCTCGCAGAGCCAGGCGGGGGAGATCTTGCAGTCGGCGGGCGCGGGCCGAGAGCAGCTCGCGGCGGTGCTGCCGAATGTGCGCGGCAGCGCCAAGGTGACCAGTCCCGACCCCGAGGGCACGTTCCAGGCTCTCGAAAAGTACGGGGCGGATCTGACGGCGGCGGCCCGCGAGGGCAAGATGGACCCGGTGATCGGCCGCGACTCGGAGATTCGCCGCGTCGTCCAGGTGCTCTCGCGGCGCACGAAGAACAATCCGGTGCTCATCGGCGAACCCGGCGTCGGCAAGACGGCCGTGGTGGAGGGCCTTGCCCAGCGCATTGTCGACGGCGACGTGCCGGAGTCCCTGCGCGGCAAGCGGCTCATCCAGCTCGACGTCGCCTCGATGGTGGCGGGCGCGAAGTACCGCGGCGAGTTCGAGGAGCGTTTCAAGGCGGTTCTTCAGGAGATCAAGGATTCTGCCGGTGAGATCGTGACGTTCATTGACGAGATCCACACGATCGTCGGCGCGGGCGGCGGCTCCGAGGGCGCGATGGACGCGGGCAACATGCTCAAGCCGATGCTCGCGCGCGGCGAGCTGCGGCTCATCGGCGCCACCACGCTGGACGAGTACCGCGAGGGCATCGAGAAGGACCCGGCCCTCGAGCGGCGCTTCCAGCAGGTGTACGTGGGCGAGCCCTCGGTGGAGGACACGGTGGCGATCCTGCGCGGAATCGCGCCGAAGTACGAGGCGCACCACAAGGTGACGATCTCCGACGGCGCGCTCGTCGCCGCCGCGACGCTTTCGAACCGCTACATTCCGGGGCGCCAGCTTCCGGACAAGGCCATCGACCTCGTAGACGAGGCCGCCTCGCGCCTGCGCATGGAGCTCGATTCCTCGCCCGAGGAGATCGACGCCCTTCAGCGGCAGGTGGACCGCCTCAAGATGGAGGAGGCCTACCTGGTTGAGACGGAGACGAAGGACGACGCCGCGGCCGCCGACCGGCTGGAGAAGCTGCGGGCCGAGCTTGCGGACAAGTCCGAGGAGCTCGCCGCCCTCAACGCGCGGTGGGAGTCCGAGAAGGCCGGGCGCAACCGCGTCGGCGAGCTGAGGGTGAAGCTCGACGAGCTGCGCACGGAGCTTGAACGCGCCGTCCGCGAGGGCCGCTACGAGGACGCCGGACGCCTCCAAAACGGCGACATTCCGGCGATCGAGGCCGAGATTGCGGAGGCCGAGGCGCAGGAGCTCGCCGAGGCCGACGCCGACATCGAACCGATGATCGCCGAGCGTGTGGACGCCGACGAGATCGCCGAGGTGATCTCCGCGTGGACGGGCGTGCCCGTCGGCAAGCTGCTGCAGGGGGAGACGGAGAAGCTGCTGTCTATGGAAGACGTCCTGGGCAAGCGGCTCATCGGCCAGAAGAATGCGGTGGCGAGCGTTTCGGACGCTGTGCGCCGCTCGCGCGCCGGCGTCGCCGACCCGAACCGGCCGCTCGGCTCGTTCCTGTTCCTGGGGCCCACGGGCGTGGGCAAGACGGAACTGGCGAAGTCGCTGGCGGAGTTCATGTTCGACGATGATCGCGCGATCGTGCGCATCGACATGTCGGAGTATTCGGAGAAGCATTCCGTCTCGCGCCTGGTGGGCGCCCCTCCCGGATACGTGGGCTACGAGGAGGGCGGCCAGCTGACGGAGGCCGTGCGGCGCCGCCCGTATTCGGTGATTCTGCTGGACGAGGTCGAGAAGGCGAATCCGGACGTTTTCGACATTCTGCTGCAGGTGCTCGACGACGGCCGCCTGACCGACGGCCAGGGGCGCACGGTGGATTTCAAGAACACGATCTTGATTCTGACCTCGAACCTGGGCTCGCAGGCGCTCATGGATCCGACGCTCGACGAAAGCCAGAAGCGCGAGGCGGTTATGGCGTCCGTGCGGAAGGCGTTCAAGCCGGAGTTCATCAACAGGCTCGACGACGTCATCGTGTTCGACCCGCTGAGCCTGGAGGAGCTGGGCAAGATCGTGGATCTGCAGGTGGAGCAGGTGGCGCGGCGCCTGAAGTCGCGGCGGATAACGCTGGACGTGACCGATGCGGCCAGGGAGTTCCTCGCGATGGACGGGTACGACCCTGCCTATGGCGCGCGCCCGCTGCGGCGGCTCATTCAGCGCGAGATTGGCGACAAGCTGGCGCGGATGCTGCTCTCGGGCGAGGCGACCGACGGCGCGACGGTCACGGTGGACACCGACCCGTCCGACTCGACGCCGGGCCTCAAGCTGACCGTGCGGGAGTAGCGCTGCGGCTGGTGGCTGGTGTGGGGGCGTGCCTAAAGGCGCGCCCCCCGTCTATATTCTGGCGGTTGAACCCAAACCCGCTCTTGTGGCGGGATTGCCCCCAGCTGGTGCCTGGTCTGAAGCCTAGTGGCAACTTAGCGGTACATGAGTGCCGCTGTGGCTGATGGCTGCAGGGGGCGCACCTAAAAGCGCACCCCCCAGCTCTGTACTACTTTCGCTTTTACTTTCGCTCTGCGATTCTCGCTAACTCTTGCTCCGCGATCCTTGCTAACTCTCGGGAGGAGGCGGGGACTCTGCCTCGCCGTCCGTATGAGGCGACGATGCTTGCTGTGCCTTTTTTCTCGCGGCAGCGAGGTTGTTGCGTGTGGTGAGTGTGTGGGGGTGGTCGGGGCCGAGGACACCGGTGAGGTCGTCCAGGAGGTCCTCGTGCATGGCGATGGCCGTGGAGACGTGCCCCGCCTCAAGGTAGGCGGCGGCGAGGTTGCTTCGTGTGGTGAGTGTGTGGGGGTGGTCGGGGTCGAGGACACTTATGCAGTCGTCCAGGAGGGTTTCGTACATGTCGATAGCCATCAGGAGGTCTCCCGCATCCTGATGCGCGCCGGCGAGGTCGTTGCGCGTGGCGAGTGTGTCGATGTGGTCGGGGTCGAGGATGCGGGTGCGGTCGGCCAAGACGGCTTCGTATATGTCGATGGCTGTGGAGGTGTTCCCGCCTGCCGGTGGGCTCTGGCGAGGTTGTTTCGCGCAGTGAGTGTGTCAGGGTGGTCGGGGCCGAGGGCGTTCGTGAGCATGTCGACGGCTTCTTGGAGGGTCAGGGCGGTTTGCGGACGTCCCATATCGGTGAGGCGATGAACTGTGTAGTTTATGATTTTGCTGACGCTCGACGGGTTGATGCGGACCTCGTGGGGGGAATAGTGTGCTTGTCCTTGTTGTTGTTCTGAGATGGCTCGGAGGTGGTCGGCCATGTCGAGGGCGTCGGCGCGCTGGGTGTCGTTCTTTGAGGCCTCGTCCATGTCGATGCTCTCCAACAGGGTGACGACCGCTTTCTCCAGACTGGCGAAAACCTCGGGTTGTTTGTTGTAGTCTTCGCGTAGGACGCGCCCTTGGAGGCCGTGGATGCGGACATAGCGCCCGTCCTGGGACGGGGTGCAGATGGAGTGGGCTACAAGCGCCCCCAAGGATTGCCGGGCAAACGGCATTCTCGTGCCGATTCGATGCAACCAAGGGCGGGGCACGCCCGAAGGGGCAAGAAGGGCCAGGGCTGCCAACTGCACCGACGCCGCTCCGACTCTGGGCAGGTCCTCCTCGCCGCTGGAGCGGTCCTTGTCGGCCAGCATGTCCAGCGCCGATTCGTAGGCTTTGCGTAGGGCCGCGTGCACCAGATCGGGGTAATCATCGCCGGGCAGGCGGTCGACGACCTCGTCAAGCCGGTACTCGCGCAGGTCGGCCAAGTACTCGTCTATCGTCGCGTACCCATTGAGCTTGATGGTCGCCGCGGCCTGGGCCAAGGCCACAGGCAGATCCCCAAGAGCCTCGGCCAAACGGGCCGCTCCGGCGTCGTCGTCTAACCCGGTTCGTTCCCTGATGAAATCTACCGATTGGGGCCGCGTGAACGCCCCCACCGCAATGAGGCGCCCGGCACTGTCGCCCGGGCTGGCAACCGTTGTCGTGACAAGGACGCGCAAGCCCTGGCCGTGGGGGACCAGCCCGGTCAGGTCGTCAAAGTCCTCGACGTTGTCAAAGACGATCAGCCGGTCACCCTCACCGGAGTTGAGCCGGTTCACGCACCGGCAGGCGGCAGCGTCAGGGTCGCCCTTGCCGTCGTCGATTCCCATCTCGACGGCCAGTCCCGCCAAACCAGCCACGAGCGCCTCACGGCTCGAAGCGTCCATCCACGCCACCAAAGACCACCCGGCCTTTTCACATTCGCGGGCATAAGCGGCGGCCAACTGAGACTTGCCCACACCCCGCATCCCACACACAACAACCGGCCCACCCACAGCCGAAGAACCCACACCATTGGTTGAAGATCCCGAACCGTCGGCCAGACGACCCGCGCCGTCGGACGAAGAACCCACGACATCGCCAGGCCGGCGAGCCTCCACCGACGCCGTCCGTTGAATGATCCGCGTTGTTGTCGGCATTCGAGCCGCGGGCTTGCGGATCGTCGAGGGCCAGTTGGGACGTTTCCCTCTTCCCCATTGAGTCCACCGGTTCAGGCCTGGCCAGCGCCTCGTAGAGGTCGGCCTGCTCCCGCCTGTCAACGAAGCCGGCCGCCCGGCCAGGGGGAGAGCCAAACCGAACCTTCCGCCCGCGATCGGCATTCCTCCCAGCAAGATGCTTATTGATGAGGCCGCTTATGTTGTCAAGCTTGCCTGTTGTCTCGATGTAGCGCTCGTCGGCAGCGGCGTTGCCTACGTTGACTGCCTCCAGTGTCTTTTCGGCGGTTGTCTCGATTGTCTTCAGTGTTCCGAGGAGTATTTGGGTGTCGTTGAGAAGGTCCGTCAGGGCTTGGGGGACAAGGCCTGAGTCGGTCTCGGCTAAGTCGTAGACCCCGTCGGCGACAATGACCAGCAATTCATCGAACAGGCCCCGCACGTCTTCGTCAAGTGCCTCGCGCCGCTGCGTGCCGCCGTGCTCGTTGACGTAGGCGAGGAAGGCGTCGCGGCCGCGTCTGGCCTGGACGAGGGCTTCCGTGTCTTTACGGGCCTCGTCGAGAGTCTCGAGGGCCGCTTTCACGGCCTGTTGGGCAGCTTTTCTTTCCTCCGGGGGGCTTGACCGCGTGAGTTCTTTCTTCGAGGCTTTCTTCAGTCTTGCCCCGATTTTCTTGGCTCGCACCGTCTGACTCTTCGACAATTTCCCGAGCCGCTCGGCCGTGGTGAAGGCTGTGTTGACGATTCCTAAACCGTCGAAAAACTCAGACAAGCCACCGACAATCACGCCAAAATCCATGGGCCGATCTTAACGGCCACCCAACGCCACCCGCCACACATCCCATCATCCGAACGCCATGCCACAGGAGCCAGACTTCTTGCGTTGCCAATTGGTATCGTCTTTGCGTGGGATACCACCCAGGCAAGATTTACTTTGTCGTCTGAACTTGCCGGAATAATTCATTCCCATGCGATTGCTGGAAAGAGGGTTCGCCTGCCACGTCTGCTTGCCAGGCTCGATGGAACATCCAAGGATCCCTTCAGTAGGCCGCTCAAAGGTCCGTTGTGAGTTTTCCATTGCGGCCTTGCAAAACAAATATTTGCTCTCTCCCGTCAAAGCAGGAACCCCAGTTGGGCTGTAAGTAAGGTTTCAATTATGGACGAGAAGCGGTGTTTTGGCGATTACGCGCTCGAGGGTGCGCCTCGAATTGCGCGAGTGTTCCTGCCCTTGGTGGATGAGGGATCCGACGATTGCCTTGCGTGGTCTGCCCTTGAAGGGTGGTCTCAGGCGGCGCTGAGCGGGTCCGTCTCGTCTATGGAATACCTTGATTGGGGAAGCGGGGCAGGTGATTTCTCTGTTCGTTGGCGTCCGTCGAATGGGCATGCCGATGATGAGACAATCGCACGCGTCGCCGACCTCCTTGCCACCGTGGCGGGAAGCGATCAGGGATGGACATTCACTCCCTTCCCCGAAATGATTGAAAGTTCCTTAGCGCGGTTGACCTATGACGCTGGTGTCCGGTTTGCGGACGAAGCAGGAACCTGGTCGGCAGATGAAGCGGGAGTCTGGTTGACGGACAAAGCCGAAGTTCTGTCGGCAGACCAAGCGGACGAGGAGCTTTTGGAAGCGGCCGATTGCCTGTCTATTCCGAGGGCAAGCACGTTGATCGATCTTGCGCGTTTCGCGGACCTGTGGCGAGGCCGGGCGCTTCCCGGCGTCGTCCAGTTCGGCGAGGAAGTTCGCCTTGCAGCGCCGCCCTACGGCGATTCCGTCATCGTCTCCGGTCCGGAGTCCATCGTCCCTGTAGGGCAGGAGTTGGGATTGGACTTAAGGGTCGTTTTGGCGAACCAGGCCGTCCCTCCGATGGAATGGTGACGAAGGCTCGAAACAGTCGCATTCTTAAACTCGAAACAGTTGCATTCTTAAAAACGCTGCGCCGATTTACAGGAACGCCGCGCCGACCAGGCTCACGTCGTCGCCCAGTTCCGCGGGGACGACGATTCCTTCGCGGTTGGCGGGAACGAGGGCCTCGCGGGCGACGAGCTCGGATGCCCGTGCGATCCAGTCGGGGTGGGTGATGGCCACGCTTCCGCCCACCACGATGCGTTCGGGGTTGAAGACGTTGGCCATGTCGACGCACATGCCCGCAACCGCGGCGGCCGCTGCGTCGAGCGCCCGGATCGCGTGAGGGTCGCCCGCGGCGGCGCACTCGTCCACGTCCTTGCCAGTGAGCGGGCGGCCGCTTCGAAGGCGCTCGGCGAGGGGCGAGGACGTTTGCGAAGAGAACGATGATGCTTGCGACGAAAACGACGATGTTTGCGAAGAGATCGGTGCGGCGACAGCTTCACCGGCTCGGGCGGCGACGCTGGCAGCAGCAGTGGAGCCCTCGACGGATTTCGTGACGGCGCGGGTTTGCGCGAAACCCTCAGCAGCACGCAATTCGGCACCCTCAGCGGCACGGAGCTCCGCCTCGGCTCGGCGGGCGATCGAGGGGCCGGACGCAATGGCCTCGACGCAGCCGCGGCGGCCGCAGCCGCACCGAGGGCCGCCGCGCTCCACGCAGATGTGCCCGATCTCCCCGGCGACGCCGTCGGCCCCGCGAATCAGGCGGCCGTCAAGCATGACGGCACCGCCCACGCCGGTGGAAACCGTGATGAAGACGAAGTTCGCTGTGCCGCGCGCGCTGCCGCAGCGGTGCTCGCCGAGTGCCGCCGCGTTCGTGTCGCGGTCCACGCGCACCTCGAGGCAGGCGGCCCGCGAGAGCGCCTCGCCCAGCTCTAGCCCGGCGAGGACAGGCCCGGTGTTCGGCGGCGTGAAAAGCTTGCCCGTGCGCGGGTCGACCGGCCCGGTCACGCTCACCCCGATCCTTTCGAGGGTGTGACATCCGATTCGCATTCGTGCCTCGCCGAGGGCGTCGAGGCACGTGTCGACGACGGCCCGCCCGCCTTCCGACGTCGGCAAGGGCCGCCGGCTTCTGACGAGGATCTCCCCGGCGGGCGTGACGACGGCGGCGCGGATCCACGTCCCGCCGATGTCGAGGGTTCCGACGCAGCCGGAGGCGTCGGCGTCCGTTGCGCTTGTCAGCGGCGACGAGGGGGCAGCGGCGGGCAGCTCAGCTGATTGCCCCGCGGATTTCGAGGCGTCAGACCTTTGAGCCTCAGCGGGTTGCCCGGCGGATTGTCCGAACGTGTTGACAGGTTCTCCTTGCGCGACCATACTTAAGTATAACATTATAATGAATCGCGGAAAACCTGAGAGGTGACGCTATGGCGCAGGAGACGATCGACTCCCGCGTGCCTGACGGCGAAGCCGATGTGCATGCGGCTGAAGCCGATGCCCGCGTGGGTGAATCCGATGCGCGCGTCGGCACGGACGAGCCCTCGAACGCGCCCGGCGCCGCCCTCGTCAGGGGTCCGGTTCCCCTTTACCACCAGGTATACAGCGCTCTGCGCCGGGAAATCGACGCCGGGCGGTGGAAATCAGGGGATCGCCTCCCGACGGAGCGCGAACTCGGAAAGTTCTACGGGTGCAGCCTCGTCACGGTGCGGCGCGCTCTGGACGAGCTCGTCCGCGAAGGCCAGATCTACCGCGTCCGCGGGCGCGGGACATTCGTCAGCGAAAGCCCGGTGGAGCGCCAGCTCGCCGAGCTGACGAGCTTCACGGCGGAGATGGCCGTCCGCGGCCTGGAGCCGCGCACGGTCGTCTTGACCCAGGAAGTCACCGAATCGACGCCGTCGACGGCGGACCGGCTCGGCATTGCCTCGGGGCTTCCGGTCTACTCGATCGAGCGCTTGCGCATCGCCGGCGACGAGCCGTTGCTCCTCGAACACGTCTTCCTTCCCGAATATCTCTTCCCCGGGCTCCTTTCCTTGGATCTCGGGTCCTCATCCCTCTACACGCACCTTTCCCAGCGCTTTGGCGTCGACCTCGTCAGCGGGCATCAAACGATCCAGCCCGCCCTGCCGAGCGCCAGGGAGGCTGCGTTGCTCAAGCAGGAGCGCAGCGAACCTGTGCTCCTGATCAGACTCATCTCACGCAACGCCGATGGGCGTCCGATCGAATACTGTCGCACAGTTGTGAAGGGCAGTCGGGCGAAATACCACATCGACGTCGCCAGGCCGCGAAGCGTATGAAAAGGGAACTCCGCACTGCGCCTGCATCGTCGTCCACGAACCGTCGATGCGGCGTTCGAGCGAGCCTCCCGCGCCCAGCGCCTGACCATGCCCTTCCTCCCAATCACCTCAACCAGCTGGAGCGAACATGAGGAGACACAGCAAACGGGCGATCGCAACGGCGATGATCGCCGCATGTGCAATGGCGGGCACAAGCCTCGCCGCCTGTTCGAGCGACGACGCCGACGCGAACACGATCGTCGTCTGGGACTACTACGGCTCGGCGACGCCGGTGAAACCCGCCATCGAGGCGTACAAGAAGAAGCACCCGGGAATCAAAGTCGATTACCAGGTCTATGACTACGACACCTTCCAGGAGAAGCTGTCGACCGCGTTCTCGTCGAACTCGGCGCCCGATCTGGCCACGATCGACATGACATGGGTGCCGACCTACGCCTCCCAAGACCTTCTGTCCGACCTGTCCGAAATCTCGGGCGAGAAACTCAACGGCGCGTCCATCGACTCCCAATACACCAAGGGCTCCGTCGACGCCATGACCTACAAGGGCCACAAGATCGCCCTGGCATACGACTTCGACGCCTACGCCCTCTACTACAGGAAGGACATCCTGGAAGCCAAGGGGCTCAAGGTTCCCACCACGTGGGACGAGCTCGTCGAGGTCTCCAAGGCCATGGCCGAAGACTCGAACGGCGACGGCAAACCCGACAAGTACCAGATGCAGGTGCGCCCGGACACGTTCCAGTACTCCCAGTTCCTCTTCCAAAACGGCGGGTCGATCGTCGACAAGTCCGGAAAGAAGGCGGCGTTCACGTCTCCCGAAGGCGTCCAGGCGATGGAGTACATGAAGAAGCTGCTCGATAGCGGCGGCCTGCTGTGGGACGACTCGCAAGGCGACTCCACGGGCCTGCCGGGAATCTCGGACGAACGCATCGGCATGTTCCTCAACGGCCCCTACATGATGGGCGTGCTCAAGGACGGCGTCCCCGGTCAAGCCGGAAAGTGGGCCGTGGCGCAGGCGCCGTTTGCCAAGAAGCCCGGCTCGTACCTCGGCGGCACAGGCCTGGTGATTCCGGCCAGCGCGAAAAATCCGAAGAAGGCATGGAGCCTCATGCAATTCATGCTCACACCCGAGCAGCAGGAGCTCGTTTACACGAAGGCGGGGGCGGCTCCCGCCACGAAGGCCGCGCTCAAATCGCCCAAGCTCTCCCAGCCCGATCCCTTCTTCGGCGGGCAAAAGCCCTTCGAGGTGTTCGAAAAGGCCATGGCCACGGCGACGCCATTCCCATACGTGGCCGGGTGGCCGGACATCGACCAGGAGATCACCAAAGCAGTCGCCTCTGCGATCAGAGGCCGGAAAACCCCCAAGGGGGCGCTAGAAGATGCAGCGAAGAAAACCGATGAAGCTCTTCGCCAATGACGCGGCAGGCGGCGCGGCGCAGCAATCACGCACGGCTACGATCGCGCCGCCGCCGGCGAAACGCGGGCGACGTCGTGCATCCGCGCACTGGGACTCCCTCAAGGCGGAACCCGAAGCGAAAGGGGTGACAAAATGGTTGACGCAGCCGACGCGGCCGTCAAGAACGAGGCCGTGAACGCCGAAAGCGGCGCGAACGCCCGAAGCCGCAAGGCGACCTCCAAACGCCGATCGTCCACAAAGAAATCGCCCATGGAAAGGCGGCAGCGCCGGGCGGGGTACGTCTTCGTGGCCCCGGCCATGATCTTCACCGCCGTTTTCTTCTTCCTCCCCATGGCTTTCTCGCTGTGGTGGAGCTTCACAAAGTACAACGGCGTGACCGATCCGAAGTTCGTCGGCCTCGACAACTACTCCGACCTCTTCGCCGACGACCAGTTCCGGACCGCCGCGGGAAACACGGCGATCTTCGCCCTCGTGACGATGACCATCGGTCCGCTCCTCGGGCTGGTTTCGGCGCTCCTGCTCAATCGAGCGCGCGTCGGCCAAGCACTCTTCCGCGCCGCATTCTTCCTCCCCGTGACGATGTCCCTGGTGGTCGTTTCGACGATGTGGAAGATGCTCCTGAACGACGACGGACTGATCAACCGCGCCATTGAGTTCTTCGGGGGAGAGGGGCGCCAGTGGCTCTCCGACCCGGACACGGCCTTGCTGGCCGTGTGCGCCGCGAGCATCTGGCAGGGGTTCGGCTTCGAGACGGTCATCCTCCTCGCTGCGCTGCAGGGAATCCCCCGCGAGAGGTACGAGGCGGCCGCCGTCGACGGCGCCGGGCCGTGGCGAACCTTCCGGGCCGTTACTTTGCCCGCGTTGCGGCCTGCGCTCCTGTTCGTCTACGTTGTCGGAATCATCGGCGCGTTCCAGGTGTACGACCAGGTTTATGTCATGACCAGAGGCGGGCCCGCCGACTCGACGATGACCGTGGTCTACTACCTCGTCGAGAAATTCCATCGGCTGGACTTGGGCCATGCGTCCGCGGCCGCGTATCTCCTGGTGATTTTCCTGGCCGCCGCGTCTGCGCTTCAGATGAGGCTTGAAAGGAGGCCCTCATGACGGGCAAAGCCGTGGCGAAGGGCGCTGACACGCCCGACGCGCGAGACTCCGCTGAGAAAGGCGCTGCGGCAAAAGGGGCCGCGGCGGAAAGCTCCGCAAAAGGGGCTTCAGCAAAGAACACGGCGGGCGTCTCCGCAAGGAAGCCCGAGGAAAAGAAACGCTCCGACAAGAGGCCCGCGGAAAAGAAACGCGCGACGTCGTGGGCCAAACGTCTTCGGCCGACGACGAAGCGGCGCGTCCTGACGTACGCCTGCCTCACGGTTTTCAGCGTGCTCATGACGATCCCCTGGCTGTGGACGCTTTCAACGTCCTTCAAGCGGAGCCGGGACGTGTTCGCCCCGGGCACGGGACTCGTGCCCGACCCGGCGTCGACCAAGGCCTACGAGCGGATTTTCACGGACCAGCCGTTCTTCCGGTACTTCCTCAACTCGGTGATCGTCGCCGTCGTGGTGGTGATTCTCAACGTCGTCTTCGATTCGCTGGCTGCCTACGCCTTCGCGAAACTTCCCTTCCCGGGGCGGTCGTTCCTGTTCGGCCTGCTCATGGTGACGATGATGATCCCCATGCAGGTCAACCTCATCCCTCTCTACAGGATGATGGTCTGGCTCCACGATTGGGCTCCCTTCCTAGGCCTCGACACGCTTTCGGGAATAATCGCGCCGGGCGCCGTCCAGGTCTTCGGCATCTTCCTCATGCGGCAGTTCTTCGCTTCCATACCCGACTCGATTCTGGAGGCGGCGCGCTTGGACGGGGCGTCGGAGTTCCAGATCCTGCGGCGCATCGTGCTGCCGCTTGCGGCGCCGGGAATCGCGACCTTGACAGTCTTCACATTCCTCGGGGCATGGAACGACTTCCTGTGGCCGCTCCTCGTCTCGAACTCCGAATCGACGCGCACGCTGCCCGTCGGCCTGGCCCTTCTTGCCCGCAAGAACACAGTGGACTGGCCGGGAACAATGGCGGGCGCCGTCGTCACTGCCGTTCCAATGATCGTCATTTTCATCGTGGCGCAACGGAAATTCATCGACGGCCTGACGGCCGGCTCAACAAAAGGATAAACATGGCTACCACACACGATTCTTCCGGCACGGCCGAGCGCGATTCCGCGACCTTCGGAGCACCCGCCGGAAGGGATCTCTTTCTCACGGAAATCTGCGAGAGCCCGAGCGCGCTGCTGGGCACGGCGCGCACCTTGGGCGAGCAGACGGACAAGTTCGAGCGGGTGCGCACCCTGCTCGGCGGGCGCCGCTTGGTCCTCACGGGAATGGGCAGCTCGGCCGACGCCGTGACCGCGCTGGCCAGCGTCCTCGGGCGCCGCGGCGTGGAGGCCAACACTATCCACACGGCCGAACTTTTGCACTACCGGATGAACGCCTTGGCCCCGGATTCGGCGGTTGTGGCGGTGAGCCAGTCGGGCGAAAGCATCGAGGCGGTGCGCATGGCGGCGGAGCTCCGCAAGAAAGAGGGCGTTCCGCTGGTCGCCGTCACGAACGGGCCGCAAAGCCCTCTCGCCGAAGAGGCCGCGGTGTCCATCGACCTCGGCGCGGGCGACGAGCGCGGGCCCTCCAGCAAGACGTACGTCTCAACGATGCTCGCCATGCACGTCCTCGCCGAAGTTTTGACCGGCGGCGAGCCCGTCGCCTCGATTCTCTCCTCCGCGCAGGCGCTCGCCGAAAAGGCCGCGGCGGGCCTTCGCGAGTGGGCCGACGGCGCCGAGGCGATCGGGCGGAGGCTCGCGGCAGCGATCGACGAATCCCAGCAGGCACTCATGGTGCTCGGCCGCGGCGTCGCCATCGCAACCGCCGAGCTCAACGCGCTCGTTCTCAAGGAATCCGCGCACGTCCCCGCCCATTCGATGGACGCCGCAGAATTCCGACACGGCCCCCTCGAGCTGGCCGCGCCCGGCCTCGGCGTCGTGCTCGTCAGCCTCGAACCGACGCAGGCGGCTTTGGACGCGCGCCTGCGCGGCGAACTTGAAGCGAAAGGCGCGTCGGTGACGGTTGTGGGAACCGACGTCGTCGCCGCTTCCGGCCTGCCCGTCGACTACCTGTTTTCCAGCACGGCGCCGCTGCTCGACGCCGGCTGCGCGGCAATCCCGCTGTTGCTGGCGGCTTGGGCGAAGGCCTCGCAGAACTCGGCCACGCCGGGAGTGTTCAACGTCGGAGCGAAGGTGACGACATGCGAATGACCCGAGGCGGACATCGAGGCGAGGCGCCACAGAGCGCTTCGCCGGGAGGACGCGGACCCCGACTCGAGCCGGATACGGCCGAGCGGGTAGTCGAGCCCGATACGGCCGCGCCGGGGGCGGGAAAGGAACCGGAGGGAAAGGAACCGCCCGCGCCGGGAATCAAAGGGGACGTGCCCGCGCCGAGAATCAAACCGGATTCAGTCGCGGAGGCGTCTTCAGGGGCCTCGGCTTTCTCCATGGGCAGGCACTTCATGTACGCCTGCGGAAAGCCGCATATCCCGGTGGGCGCGCACGTCGTGCCGCCGTCAGGGCCGGACTGGCCGTGGCGCGAAGGCCCCGAAGCATTCGACCGGGCCTTCGCCCAGATGGCCGAGCACGGTTTGACGAGCGCCCGCATCGATCTGCTGTGGGCGGCCGTCGAACCCGAACGCGGCCGCCTCGACGAGGCGCACCTGGCCGTCCTCGACCGAGTCTTCGATGCGGCGAGGGCCCATGGAATCACGCTTCACCCGGCCCTTTTCGTGGGCGGCGAGGTCGGCGACGCCTACTGGGACCTTCCGTGGGCGAGCGGCGTCAACCCGCATACCGACCCCGAACTCGTCAAACTCCAGGCCGCCCACGCCGCGCAGTTGGCCCGCAGGTGGGCGAGCCGCCCCGAGCTGATCGCGTGGGACCTCACCGACGAGCCGCCGTTCTGGATCTACGGCGAAACCACCGACGACGAACACGCCGTCGAATGGACAGCGGCCCTGACTCAGGCGATCCGCGCGAACCACCCCGGCTGCCTCGTGACCATCGGCACGGCCTCCCAGGAGGTTGACGGCGGGCCGTTCCGGGCCGACGTCGTCGCCGACGCCCTCGACTTCGCGTGCGTGCATCCCTACCCGATCTACTCGCCGGAGCTGTACGCCGACCGCCTGGGCTCGCGGCGGATGAGCATGGCGGGGGCGTTCGAGACCGCCCTGGCCCGCGGCGCCGGAAAATCGGTTATGGTCCACGAATTCGGGGCTTCCAGCACCCAGTTCGCGCCAGAGGCGATCGCCGACTACGACAGGCTCGTGTGCTGGTCCTCCCTGGGGGCCGGGGCGATCGGCTTCTACGCGTGGTGTTGGATCGACGCCGAACCCGCCGCCTACCGCCGCGCACCGTACGTGCGCATGCCCCACGAGACGCAATTCGGGCTGCTCGACGCCGAAGGCAAAGCACGCCCCCGCGCCAGCGTCCAGAGCGAGCTCGCGCGGGTGACCGGGGCCCTCGACCTCGAGGGCCTGGCGGGCGACGGTCCCTGGACGCCCGCGTCGATTCCCGTGCCGCACGAGTACGTCAAGCCCTACGACCGCGCCTCCTACGGTTTGGACGACGCGCCCTCGGGGCCATACGTCCCGGCCGAAAAGGCGTGGGAGCCCGCCCGCGACGTCAAGCCGCTGGTGCGCGGGTGGCTCAACTCCTACGTCTTCGCCTCCCGCGCCGGGCTGCCCTGCCAGTTTCCCCGCGAAAAGCTTGACGATTCGTGGCCCGCGACGCCCATCGCGCTGCTTCCCGCGCCGCTTACCTCGACGACGTCGTCCCTCCTGCACATGCGCACATCGTTCTGGCAGGGCGCGCTCGACTACGTCGAAGCCGGCGGCGTCCTCTATCTTTCGTGCTCCGCGGAAACGGCGATCCCCGAGCTCGCGGAGTTCGCGGGCGTGCGAATAGCCGACCGGGCCGTCGCAACGGACCGTCTCGAGCTGACCGCCGTCGAGCCTTTCGCGGGCCTGGAAGCGGGCGACGTCGTCTCGGTCGAGCTGCCGGCCGCCGCGAGGGTGGGCGGGGCGGCCAACAATCTGCATCTGCGGGGCGTGGAGCTGGACGTGGTCGACGCGAGAACGGTGGCAACCGACGCCGCCGGCCTGCCCGCGCTGACCGTGGCGCGGCGCGGCCGGGGGGCCGTCGTCGTATGCGCCTATCCGATCGAGCTTCTCGCCGCCGAGATCGCCGACGCCCACGGCGACGCCGACGGCCTGTGGCGCGTCTACAGGCTGGTGCGCGACCTCGCCGGGATTGAGCCGCCGGTCGACCTCGATTCCCCGCAGCTCGCGCGAGGCGTCCTGCGCGGCCCGCGCGGCGGGATCCTCGTGGCCACCAATCACGGCCGCGAGGACGTGAGCGTGCCAGTGAAGACGAGCGAATCTTCGCGGGCGGCCGAGGCGGTGAGAACGATCGAGGTCGTGCACACCGCCGCGGCCGTGCCCGTCGAAATTCCCGACGGCAGGCCGGTCGAAGCGGGTGAAACCGTCCATGTTCCGAGCGGAGGAGCGGCGATAATCGCGTGGACGTGCTAGCGTGCTTGGCTTGAAATAGATTGGAAAACTGAAGAGGCGAGCACTGAGATCTGGGCGGCGGACGGCCTGGCCGAAATCAGAAGTCTGAGCTGAAGCCGGACTTCGGCCAAGCTCGTCGCGCCGCCCATGGGCCGCATGTTCGACCTTGCCGAAGGCCTTTGATTTCCTCGCGATCGCGGTCTGTTTCGGGGTGCGGGCTGGCTTTGTTCGCAGCGGATCGCGATTGAAAACGAAGACAATGAAGTTCCACAAGAATGTGTTGTGTATCACAATTACATAGCGGCATCATTCGACACCATTGCGTAGCTTTGGAAGGCGGTTCCGCGATGCGGACCGCCAATTGGGTTTACCAAGTGATAGGGTGTTGTGCTGTAATGGTCGCAACTTCCAACAGTGACTCACGCTAAATAAATGCGCATGCGTGGCGTCATTGTGGGTGCGTGAAAGGGTGAACAATGTCAAAAGTGAAAGTTTCTCCGCAGCTGCTGAAAAAGGCTGCCTCGGAGGCAGACCAAGCCGGTCAAGCGATTGGTTCCGTAAAAATGCTAGAAGGAACGCCTAGTGTTGCAGAGGCAATGCCGGGAAGCCGATCGGGAGGAGCCGTCGTCCGTGCCGCAGACTTCGGCGACAAGATAGCCAAAGGCATGAAAGACTCCCTGGAAGCCCTCGCTGGGGCGCTCGACAAGGCGCGCGAAGACTACAACGCCGCCGACCATTCTTCGAGCGTCGATTTTTCCAACCTTGACAGCCGTCTGCGAGGCAAATGATGGTCACGTGGGATGAGCTCAAACGTTGGAAGCCCGAGGGCCTGGACTCCTTTATTGACCTGCTTGTCAATTCTAGAAAGAAGGCTGTGGGCGGGGGCGACCATATAGAGACCATGGATCTCTCCACAGGATGGGAAGGCGAGGGGGCCGCGGCGGCTCAGCAGAGGCGCGATCGTTTAGACCGAAAGACCGTCCTGCTGCTGAAAAACATCGGTGAGCTAATAAAGGCCACTGCTGAGGCTCAGGAAGGCCTTGGCGAGGTTTCGACCATGGTTGTGGAAGCCGAGTCTCGCGCCAGCCATTTCGGCTTCAAGATCTCCGCCGACGGAACCACTGTGACCGATCCGAATCCAATCAAAAAGAGCTTCGGCGACTTGATCAGCCCATGGGACACCGACCATGAGGAAGACAAAAAGGAACGCGAGGAACACCTCGAGGAGTGCAAGGTCCATGTCCGCAATGCGCGCAAGAAAGCCGACGAGGTAGACAGGGCCTACGAGGCTGCCCTTTTGCGGATCGCTGGCGGAAAGGTGAAGTCTTCGGGCAGGTTGGAGGATCCGAATCCTGGCTTGCCAAAGCAGCCGCCCTCGAACAATACGGAGGAGGTCGCCGCATGGTGGGCCGCCCATACCGACGCCGAAAAACAGGCTTTGGCTGAAGAGTCCCCTGAAATGGTCGGCAACCTGGACGGCGTGGAGGCGAAGTACAGAAACATCGCCAATCGCAAACTGTTGAACAAGGATCTCCAACAGTACAAACCCGTAGCCGACCGTCTGGAGCAGCTCAAGAGGGCGAATCCGGGCAAGAGCGAGTCCCAGCTTCTGAGCCGTGATGAGCTCTTGCAGCTCAAGTACTATCGGGAGGCGAAGAACGTGGAAAAGGCTCTGACGCAGAATGACGGAAACACCCAGCTGCTCATCTTCCAGCACGGCGGCGACGAAACCGGGGCGAAACACGCCCATGCGGCAATAGCCGTGGGCGATGTGGACACCGCAAAACACGTCACCACCTTCATGCCCGGCATGGGCACCGACGTTTCCAAGAACATGGACCGAGTCACGCGGGACGTGGCGAATCTTAAGACGGAAGCGGAAAGACAGTCGCAGGGTGAATCTGTGGCGGCGATCGGCTGGGTTGGGTACGACGCTCCGCCGGCGCCGTGGGAAAGCAATCCGGGCAAGAGTATAAAGCAGTGGGACTTTTCCGTTCTCGGCACCCGCGATGCCCGGATGGGCGGCGACGGCGGGGCGAGGTTCCTGGAGGGGATCAGGGATTCGCGCAACGCGGCGATTTCGGGAACGTCGGACGTCCACCAGTCGCTCCTTGGCCACTCGTACGGATCGACGACGGCCAGCTACGCCGCCGCGCAGGCTCGGCCCGGGGTGATCGACGACTTCGGCGTGTTTGGTTCGCCTGGGGTGAAGAACGGATCGTGGGATATGAACGTTCCTCAGGGGCACAGATTCGTCTCCCTTTTCAAGGACGATCCGATCAGAACCGCCAATGTCGGCGCTGGTTTTGCCCACAATCACAACGGAAGTCTGGGCATGGACCCTTACGATGATTCGAGTTTCAAGAAGCTGAATCCGGAGGGGCCCGACACCAAGACAACCGGCCATTCCGGGTATCTCGTCAGCAAAAGCCATGCACAGTGGCAGTTGGCATCGATTGTTGTTGGAAAGGCTCATTGACATGGGCGCGGTTGCACGGGCGGTTGCCGCGGCAGCTGCATGCTGGGCCTTATGCGCCTGCGGGCCTGTTGGGCCCGGCTCGAATTCGCCGACGTCGTCGGGAAAGGGGGAGAGCTCGGTGGAGCAGACACCGTCTTCGGATTACGAAGGGCGTAAGCCTTTCGGCGAGCGGGTGGACGTGATAACCGCCCGCAGTCAGCTTATGGGGGCGTTGGCCAGGGTGCGCTCCAGGGTCGACGCCGAGTTCGGCGCCAGGCAGTGGACCTGGCTAGACGAGGACCCGAACAAGCTTTACGACCCGTGCGACGATATACACGAGGGCGGTTATCTTGATCGTGTTCGGCAGGGGATCGCCTTTGGTTTTTCGAATGATGCGTGGCCGCGCTTGCTTGCCATTGTCAAGGAGGAGGTCGCTCCTTTCGGTTTCACGGAGTTCATCGACGTATCCAACGATAATAGTCGTGCAGTCTACATCTACAACACCCAGGACGGCGGTTATGTCGGTGCTTCGGTCGAAGACAACGACTCCTTCGGGATGGATTACATGACCGGCTGCCGCCCCGCGCCGCCCGGGCGCAAGCCCAGGACCGCCGCGGATTCTCCGGAGCCCGGGTCGCCGACGCCGTCGGCCTCGCCATCGACTGGAATCGGGTGAATGCTTCATGTTGCTGTTGGAAAGGCTCATTGACATGGGTGCGGTCGCACGGGCGGTTGCCGCGGCAGCTGCATGCTGCGCCCTATGCGCCTGCGGGCCTGTTGGGCCCGGCTCGAATTCGCCGACGTCGTCGGGAAAGGGGGAGAGCTCGGTGGAGCAGACACCGTCTTCGGATTACGAAGGGCGTAAGCCTTTCGGCGAGCGGGTGGACGTGATAACCGCCCGCAGTCAGCTTATGGGGGCGTTGGCCAGGGTGCGCTCCAGGGTCGACGCCGAGTTCGGCGCCAGGCAGTGGACCTGGCTAGACGAGGACCCGAACAAGCTTTACGACCCGTGCGACGACCTCCACGAGGGCGGTTACCTCGACCATTCTCGACAAGGGATCGCCCCCGGTTTCTCCAAGGATGCGTGGCCGCGCTTGCTTGCCATCGTCAAGGAGGAGGTCGCTCCTTTCGGTTTCACGGAGGTCATCGACGTCTCAGATGGTCGTGACCATGGGGCCTACATCCACAACACCCAGGATGGCGGGTATGTAGACGCGTCTTTGACACGGGAAAACTACTTTGGCATGCGCTATTCGACCGGCTGCCGCCCCGCGCCGCCCGGGCGCAAGCCCAGGACCGCCGCGGATCCTCCGGAACCCGGGTCGCCGACGCCGGCGGCCTCGCCATCGACTGGAATCGGGTGAATGCTTCATGCCCACGGTTAGTGCCGCCCCTCGAACACAGTCTTTGACTGGCACGCAATGAATGCTCACGGTGCGGTGTTTTGGCTCACGGTGCGGCGCTCCAGTTCTCAGGACGGTGTTCCAGTTCTCAGGATGGGGTTCAAGTGCTTAGGACGGAGCTCAAGTCCCTAGGGCGGGGCTCAAGTGCTCAGTGCACATCGTTGGGTGCGGCGGTGTGCTGCGTTGGGCTCGACGGTGCGCATCGCTGGGCTTGGCGGTGTGCCGCGCCGGAACTGGCAGCGTGCCGCGCCGAGCTTGACGATCTGGGGCTTCAGGCGGAGCCTTGTCGAGACCGCCGAATCATGCCTCGCGCATGGCCTTCGTCAGCGCCGGCCACGCCTCCCTGTGAGGCGCGCCAAAGGGGCGGGAGCCGAGGAAAGCCCCGGCGCGCCCGACCGTCGGATCGACCCACAGGAACGACCCCGATTGGCCGAAGTGCCCGTAGGCCGACGGCGGAAACGAGGCGTCCGTCCAATGCGGTGCCTTCGAGTCGCGGATCTCCACGCCCAAGCCCCACGCGTTGTCGGCCTGCCGCCCATACCCGGGCAGCACTCCCGAGATCCCGGGGAACTGCGGCGTAATCGCCTCGCGCCACAGCTCGGACGAGACGAGCGTGGGGGAGAGCATTTCCCGGCCGAATGCCAGAAGGTCGGCCACCGAGCCGCGGCCCGAGTAGGCCGGCGACCCCTCGCATTCGGTTGCGCTCATGCCCAGCGGAATGAGCACGGTTTCCTCCAGCCACTCGGGAAAGGGCGTGCCGGTCGCCTCCTCGACGACGCCGCCCAGCACGTCGAAGCCCCGATTCGAGTAAACACGCCGCTTTCCCGGCGCGCCCAGAACCGCCCCCTCCTCGAACGGCAAACCGGAGGCATGCGCCAGAAGATGGCGCACAGTCGACCCCTCGGGCCCTGCGGGGTCATCCAAACGCAGCAGTTTCCGATCGACCGCCACGAGGGCGGCGTATCCAGCCAGCGGCTTCGTCACCGAGGCGAAAGGGAATGCCGCGTCGACGTCGCCCGAACACGCGATCGGCCCCGCAAGGTCCGTCACACCGAAAGCACACGGAAAGTCGAAATGCGCGGCTGCGGCCCGCGCGGCGGCGTCGAAGGAAGTCACTCGGCCAGTTTGCCACGGGCAGCCCTCGGTTGCCACGGGAGGATGGGTGCCAGCTATAGATCTAGTTGCCGCGGCTGCAAAGGTGACCGAGACGACCCTAAAATTTACAGCTTGCTGTCTGCGCGACTTATAGCTTGCTGTCTGTGCGACGGTATGCGGACGATTCCCTAGACCGGGGCTGCACGATAAGTCTAGTCCAGGGTAGACTTGCGAGGGAAACGCAACGCTCTGCTTAAGAAGCTCAAGCAAGAAGCAAAAGCTCGCGACCTTGACTTCTCGACCACGGAGCTGACGAATCATACTGCGGTCACCGTCGGAACAACTTCGCGCACGCTTGGCCATAACCCCCGGCCGCTCGGGCACGCCAGGCCGAACAACTTCGCGCACGCTTGGACGTCACGCTGAAATTGACGACCTGACCGCCCGCAAATTCTTCGACCAATTCTCCGACGAGTTGGGAAAGGGGTGGTGGCGATGAGCCGCCAATTCACTGTCACAGCCGAACGCGGGCGCACAGGGTGGTGGGTCACCGAATGCGCCGAGGTCGGCGCGGTCTCTCAGGTTCGCCGACTCGACCAAGCAAGCGACGACATCCGCGAGGCCGTCGCCTACCTTGCGGGATTGCCGGAGGACGACGTCGCCATTGACGTCGTCCCCGTTCTTCCCCAGGCGTATCGGGAACACGCTGCGCGAGCGAAGGAGGAACGCGAAAAAGAAGCTCGAGCCAGGGAGCGAGCGGCAGCAGAATCGCGGATGGCTGCCCGGGCGTTGCGCGAGGCGGGGCTGGCGTTGCGGGACGTGGGGACCGTCATGGGCATATCCCACCAGAGAGCGTCGCAACTGCTGGCCCGGCCCTAAGGGCTCCGCGGGTTGGACGAAGGGCGCCCCGCGCCCGGCAGCGGCAGCGCAGTTTTCCGGCGCCCGACGCTTTTAGGGACACGCGTCTTCAGGACCGTTCGAATCCTGAACGTTCGGTGTGAACTGCGCCTGGTAAGGGCCACGGCTGGCCGCTCGGCGGCCTAGACTTGAAGCATGGCTGACATTGCGAACTGGTTGACCGACATGGACGGCGTGCTCATTCACGAAGAGCACGCTCTGCCAGGGGCGTCCGAGTTTCTCAGCGCTTTGCGCGAGCGCGAGGTCCCCTTCCTCGTTTTGACGAACAACTCGATCTTCACCCGCCGCGACCTCTCCGCGCGGCTGGCCTCGTCCGGCCTCGACGTTCCCGAGGAGAACATCTGGACTTCCGCCACCGCCACGGCCACCTTCCTCGCCACGCAATCCGACTCGCGCCGCGCCTACGTGGTGGGAGAGGCGGGGCTCACCACCGCCCTGTATGAGAACGGCTTCGTCATGACCAACGACAATCCGGATTTCGTGGTTCTCGGCGAAACTCGCACATACAGCATCGAGGCCCTCACGCAGGCCATTCGCCTCATCTGCAAAGGCGCCCGCTTCATCGCCACCAACCCGGACGTCACGGGGCCTTCCCTGGACGGGCCCATCCCGGCCACAGGCGCCGTCGCCGCGATGATAACCGCCGCCACCGGCAAGACCCCGTATTATGTGGGCAAGCCCAACCCCGTCATGCTGCGCATGGGCCTCAACCGCATCGACGCCCACTCGGAGCAGACCGCGCTGGTCGGCGATCGCATGGACACCGACATCCTTGCCGGCATGGAAGCGGGCCTGCAGACCCACCTCGTCCTGACCGGGTCTACAACCCGCGAGAACATCCCCGAATTCGCCTTCCGTCCGCAGTTCGTCCACACGAGCATCGCCGACGTCGTCGAATGCGTGGAGAAGAGCGCGCCGGCACGGCGCGGGTGAGCCTTCGATGGGAGAACTTCTTCCAGCGCTGTCAAGCGTCGTGGACTCGGGGGCGGTCGATGCCGGGGTCGGCCGCCCGCGCGACCCCGGCATCGAGGAGCGCGCCTTGGTCGCCGCGCTCGAGGTTTACATGGAAGTGGGTTGGTCCGGTTTCACGCTCGGGAAGGTTGCCAAGCAGGCCCACATGGGCAAATCGGCGCTCTACCTGCGCTGGCCCACCAAAGAGGCGATGTTGGCCGACGCTTTCACGGCGTCGGACGTCTTCTTCGAATACCGTGACTACGAAAGGCCCGACGTCCCGTTTCTCGAGTACGTCCAGATGCTCGTCGAGGACAGGCTCACGCGCTACTACACGCCCACGGGGCTCGCAGTGATCCGCCTGATCCTCGAAAATCACACGGACAACGAGGAGCTCGGCACGATATGGCAGAACTCGGTGGGCAAGTCCGTGATCCACACCAGGAACATCATCCGCGACGCCATGCGAACCGGCGATTTGCGGCCGGAAACCCAGCGTGTGCAGCTCGGCGACGCCCTCGAAGGGGGGATGGCCATGCACGTCATGGCGACGCCGCACCACCTGCTGTCCGTCGGGCGAAAAAAGGTCCGGAGGTTCGCCAACGAGCTGGTGGCGGGCGTCATGGGGCCGTGGGTCACCGAGCAGGCCCTCGTGGATCTGCGCGAAAACGGGTCGGAGCGATCCCACGTCCTTTTGCCGCTCATCGCCCAGGTGAAGGGCGACGACGCGTGGGAGGACGACGCGCAGGGCATCGACGACGCACAGGGCGACGGCTTGCAAAACGATGTGCAGAGCGGCAACGTTCATCGCCGCGACAGCGCGGGCGGCGATCACGCGTGCAGCGGCGGCGTGTGCGATGACACGCTGCACGACGACGCCGAAGAAGCCTCCCAAAGCGCCGGCGAGGAGACTCCGGGCACTGACAGGAGCGCCGCGAATGCCGATGGGGAGTCTTAAAGCTGCGGGCGGCATGGCCGGAAACCCGGCAAAGCTTCCTAAGGCCGATACAGATCTAATGGTCGACGCGGAAGTGACCGACCCCGGCGGGCCTCCTCGCGGAGGCGCCGCCCAAAGGAGGCGACGTTCGCCGAAGGAAGATACGGGTTAGAAGTCGCGACAACTCTGAAGGAAACTGTGTGGGTGCGGGCAAATTCGAAGGCGCTGTCGAGCCAGGCGGCCGTTTCCCCAAGGAAACTCGACATCACTCCCTCGTACCGGATGACGTGGAAGGGGAGCGTGAGCTCCGAGGCTATCGCCTCGGCAACGCTGGTCTTCCCGTTGCCGGGAGGCCCTGACAGAAGCGACCGGTCGCGAGGCTCGATGCGGTGGCTGCGCAGCAGATCGGGGCGTTGCTGTTCCTCGACTTTGAAGCGCTCGCGATCGCCTCGCCCTTCGGCTTCCACGAGATCCAGAAGCAGGTCAGCCCGCGCCACGGTCCTGTCTCCTTCAGTCGCGCCGATTGATGTTATAAGTCTGCCGTTAAGCGGCAAAACCCGCTGCGTGCCTTTTCCAATATGCGCCTATTTCGACGGCTGGTTTGGGAACTCCTCGGGGTTGAGCCTGAAGGAGGGGTTGGGCTCGTAGCAGAAGTAGGCGACGGGGTGCGAGCTGAATCGCTCCTCGTTGACGGTGGAGGGTTCGGTGACGTCTTCCAGGGTGAACTTGCCTGTCACATCGTCGGTGACGGAGTCGCCGATATACAGCGTTGTTGAGCGAATGCCTCCCCTCTGGCCTTCCCGCACGCTTCCGGTTAGGATGGCTCTCTTCTTTCCGCCCGTCACCCTGGCCCCGCCGACGGTGTACGTGCGGATATCTTCGTCGACGCCAAGACGAAGAACGGTGTTCTCTTGGATCGTGATCGAATATCCGTAGCAGGGCTCCAGATAGGGGTCCCACAGGGAGGCGTCAAGGGCGCACGCCCCCGCTGACATGGCCAGCGCCGCCCCGGCCGCCCAGGCAGCCGGTCTTCCAATGGATCGCGCGCACGTCACGGAATCTCCCCGATCGTCGCGCTGTTGCAGTACGTTTCGAATTGCTTCCAGGACATCTTGAACTCCGCCCCGGCGTGTCCGCCGCTTGCTAGATCGTTGTGCCCCCACGGGTTGCGCAGCGTCACGCCGCTCGCGTCGGCGCGCGTGAGAGTGTAGACGTGCCCGGGCGACATCTTCATGTCCTGCTTCTTGCCGTCGATCTCGACGACGGTGTGACCCTCGCCCTTGCTGTTGTAACCGGGCATCCCCTTGTCCGTGTTGGCGACGACGGCCTTGGTTTTGGCGGCCTCGATGATTTGCTGGCGCTTGTGGTCGTCATAATGGAACTCGCCGCAAGGCCCCTTCTGCGGGTGGACGTCGTGGGCGCTTCCGCCGGTGATATGGCGAAAACCCTTCGGGGCCACGCCGCCGTCGATGCCCGGCCGTTTGCCGACGGAGCTGCGGGTGCCGCCGGGATGGACCTGGCCGTAAGCCGCCTCGAAAAGCGAAGCCACGCTGGGCCTGGAGCCGTCGCCGACGGCGCCGTGCTCGTAGACGTCGGCGACGAACACCGTCTGCGAGCGCGAGGTTTTGGGGTGGAGCGGGTTGTCGTAGACCGTCACCAGATAGCCGTCCTGCTTCCCTGATTCGTCGTAATGCGCCCGAATGCATGAGCGTACGTGTCTCCGCCCCTTCTCGGTGGACATCAGGGCCCCCAGCGCGGCCAGGTAGTAGCAGTCGCCGATCTTGCCTTGTCCGACAGTGCTCGGGTCGAGGCGGTCGAGCTGGCCGTTGATCCTCGCGATGTCGGCGTCGCTGAGTTTGTGCTGGTGTCCGTGGTTGTTTCCGTGCTTGTCGTAGTTCAACGCTTCAATGTGCAGATAGTTCCGCAGCTCAGCGGCGCATACGCGCATATCGGCTTCGGTTTCTTCGACAAGCGTCGTGAAGCTGTTCCGGACTTCCTCCGCCGCGGAGAGCAACGAATTGTAAACTTGCCCCTTCTGACTGATTGGGGCCTGTTCGAGCTGACGGTCGTAGTTTTCCAGAGTGGCTTTGTACTCGGCGGCTGTGCTTTGGTGCGCTCTGAGGCTCCACGCATAGCCGTCGAGGGTTTCGGCTGCCTTGTACAGACCGTCGGTCAGGTTCATGAAATCGTCGGCTGCCGCGTCCTTCGACTTTATGTACTCGTCGGCGGAAGTGCCGCGCCAAGACGGAGCGAGCCCGTCGGACTGCCGCACAGCGACGAACACCGCCTCGCCAGCCTTCGCTTTCTCTCGCAAAACCGTGGCGAAAGCAAAGATGCCATCGGGGCTTCCCGGGATATCTCGGGCGAACAGCGTGAATACCGGCACGTGCATCGTCGGTCATCCGTTCTCTTGATAGGCGTCGCCGTCCCAGCCGAATTTGCCGCTCCACAGAAGCGGCTCCAGAGAGAAGACGACGTCGGAGAAACTTCTGCTTGTCTTGATTATGCTTTGGGCGATTTGGGCGTCGGTCTGCCCGATGTGCTGAGCCGTGAACTCGACGCCGTCGATCACCTTGTCGAACCACTCTTGCCCGCCTTGCACGCGTTTGGCCGCGTTCGAAACGAACTCTCCGCACGCTTGGGACAGCTCGACGAATCCCGCGAAATCCGAGTTCAGGCTCTGTTTGACCGCCGCGTCTTCGAGGGTGGCGGAGCTCGCCTGCAGTCTGGAGGCGAGCTGGCGCAGCTCGTCGTTTTTCGCGCTCAGTATTCCGGTCATCGTTCTCCTCTCGTATAGTGTAATCCTATAAATATTATGTTCACTATACAAGGGTGTTCGAAATGTGAAACGCGGAAGTCGGAAAAGTCGGTTTGTGAGGCGGAAGGCGACGGTGCTAGGCCGCCGACTGAAGCGGCGGCGACGCGGCGTCACCGTCGAAGAGTTTTCGCCTCTGCCCGTGCTAGAGCTGCCCGCTCGCGCAGATCGCCCGTGTCGGCGCCGTCGGCGCTCTCACCTCTGCGCGTACCAGCGCGGCCCCGGGTCGTGATGGTGCGCGGCGATGCGGGCCAACGCGCCGCGATCCGGCTTGCCTGTCGAACCCAGGGGGATGGCGTCAAGCTCCGCCATCGTGCGCGGCACCTTGTATTTCGCCAGCCGGGTCGCGGCGAAGGCGCGCACTTCGTCGAGGTCCAGATCGGCGCCGTCGTCGGCGACGACGAAGGCCGCCGGCAGCTCGCCCCAGCGATTGTCCGGCATGCCCACCACAACTGCCTCGGCGACGGCGGGGTGGTTGCGCAGCACCGTCTCGATCTCGGCGGGATAGATGTTCTCCCCGCCGGAGATGATGAGATCCTTGGCACGCCCCTCGATGGTGTAAAAGCCTTCGGCGTCTACGGAGACGAGGTCTCCCGTGTGGAACCATCCGTCGTCTGAGAAACCGCAGCCCTGGCCTTCCGGTTTTCCCCAGTATCCGGGGGAGACGGACGGTCCGGACACCCACAGTTCGCCGACCTCGCCGACCGAAGCCTCGGATCCGTCCTCGCGCGCCACCCGCATCTTCATCCCGGGTGCGGCCTTGCCCACCTGGGCGCAATGCCTGGCCATGTCCTTCGGCGGCGTGAGCGTGCCGCCGCCCGCGGTTTCGGTCATGCCCCACGAGTTCGCCAAAGGCACGCCTCGCGCGGTGAAAACGTCGCACAAGTCCTTGGGGCAGCAGGCGCCGCCGACGATCGCCGTTTTCAGGCTCGAAAGGTCGCGCGAGCCGAAGTCCGGATGCCGGGCCATGGCGTCGTACATCGTCGGGACGCCGAAGGTGCGGGTCACCCGATAGCGTTCGATCTTGGCCAGAGCGTCGCCGACGTCCCATTTGCGCTGAACCACCACGAGGCCGCCGGCCAGAAGCGTGGCGAAGGTGAAGGTGTTGAGGCCCCCGACGTGCCCGAAGGACGCGATCGCAAGGGCGACGTCGTCCGGCCCCGTGCCGAGCACCTCGGAGAAAGCCGCCCACGAGGCGAAGACGTTGCCGTAGGTGAGCTTGACGCCCTTGGCCTTGCCCGTCGAGCCGGACGTGTAGAGCAAAAGCGCGAGGGCGTCGGCCCGGATTGGGACGGCGTCGGGGACCATGCCCTCGCCTGCGCGGTAGAGCTCCGAGAGCCTCTGCCAGATGAAGTGGAGAGAATCGTCCTCCGGGGGCTCGATCGAGGGGTCGATGTCGTCGACGATCCAGAGGATCTCGGGCGAAAGGTCGAGCTCTTCGTCGAACTGCCGCGCGAAACGCGGCCCGCACAGCACGGCCGCGCACCCGGCGTCGTCGATGATCGCCTGGCACTCGACCGAGGACAGACGGAAATTGAGCGGTAGCAGCACGGCGCCGATTCTGCTGGCCGCCAGCAAGGCGATCATGTGGATCGGGGCGTTTCTCCGGATGATGGCGATCCTGTCGCCCTGCCCGACGCCGTAGGCGGCGAGCCCGGCCGCCAGCGCGTCCGCCGCCTCGAGGATCTGCGCCCGGGTGTAGCTGAAGGAGTCGACCACGATGCACGTCTTCGACGGCTCGGAGCGGGCGAGGGCGTCGAACTGCAGGATCGGCGAGACAAGCTCGCCTGGGCCCGATTCTCGCCCTGTGCCGTTCACTTGTGACTCGAAGGGGTAGAGGCCTGAGGGGCCGTCGAATTCGCGGCCGTGCGCTCTGCGGCCGCCGCGTCGATGTGCGCCTTGAGCCCGCCCCACTTCTCGCGGAAAATGCCCGGGTCCATGTCCCTCGGGTCGTCCGCGATCGCCGGCTCGAAGTCCATTTGGTCGAGGATGTCGCGCTGCAAGTCCGCCCACGGCGCCTTCTCGATGAGCGTCAGGCGGCCCTCGCGCAGCTCGAAGACCGCGCGCTCGGTCACGTAAAGCACCGACTGGCCCGCGAGGGATGCCTGCTCGCCGGAGAAAGTGATCTGCTCGACGTCGCGGACGAACTTGCGCACCTTGCCTTCGGCCGCGATCCTGCAGCCCCCGTCTGCAAACTGGACGTCGAGGCCTCCCGCCGTGAAGGAGCCCGCGAACACCACGTGCTTGGCGGTGGCCGTGATGTTGATGAAGCCGCCGCAGCCCGCCACGCGGCCGTTGAACTTCGAGACGTTGACGTCCCCGCGGGCGTCCGTCTGCGCCGTGCCGAGGATCGTCAGGTCGAGGCCTCCGCCGTCGTAATAGTCGAATTGCTCGTGCATGCCGACCTGGGCGAGCACGTTGTAGGCGTGGCCGAAGTTCTTGTCGTCTGCGGGGGTCCCGCCGACGGCGCCGGCCTCGGTGGTCAGCAGCGCGTAGTCGGAGACGCCTTCCTCGGCGAGCACGATCCCGACGTCGGCCGGCACCCCCACCCCGAGGTTCATGGTCTGGCCCGGCCGGATCTCCATGGCGGCGCGGCGCGCCATGACCTTGCGAATGGTCAGCGGCAGAGGCTCGACGTTCGAGGCGGGGACCTTGATTTGCCCCGAGAAAGCGGGATTGTACTGGGTGTACTCGGTCTGCATGTGGTTGTCCGGCTCGGAGACCACGATGTAGTCGACGAGGTTCCCGGGGACGCGCACGAGGTTCGGGTCGAGAGTGCCCGTCGCGACCACCGCCTTCGCCTGGGCGACGACGATCCCGCCCGAATTGTGGACGGCCTGCGCGATGGGGAGGATCTCCATCTTCAGACCCTCGTGCTCCATCGTCAGGTTGCCCATCTCGTCGGCGTACGTGCCGCGGATGAGCCCGACGTCGATCGGAAACCCGCGGTAGTACAGGTACTCTTCGCCGTCCAGCTCGATGAGCGAGACGAGGTCCTCCGTGGTGACGTCGTTGACCTTGGCGCCCTCGATGCGAGGATCGACGAAGGTGCCCAGCCCCACCTTGGTGACGACGCCGGGCCGATGCGCGGCGATCTCGCGGTAGAGGGCCGTCATGACGCCCTGCGGCAGGTTGTAGCATTCGAGCTTGTTGTCGGCGGCGAGCTGGCCCAGCGCGGGGGAGGCGGACATGATTCCGCCGATCCACCGCTTGACCAGCCCCTCGTAGGAGAGCTTGCCCAGGCCTTCGCGCTTGCCGCGCGCGCCGACGGCGGAGGAGTTGACGATCGTCAGGCCGCGAGGGCCCTGCCCGGCCAACCATCGCTCCTCGAGGGCGGCGATGACTTCCTGGTTGACGCAGGCTAAACCGAAGCCGGAGAACGCGACCGTGTCGCCGTCCTTGATGAGCGCGGCGGCCTGCGCCGCGCTGATTGCCTTGGTCATCGTCGCTCCTTTGGTCGTTCGGCGTTGAGCGCGCAGCGGCCCGGATCCGCGTGGCGATTGCGTGATCCGCGGTGCGGCGGGCATTGTCTGCCCGTGCGAGAGAACACTATCGAGCATACTCCCGCAAATCGGACTACTTTGGTCCTATATCCTCGGTCCGCGAGATTCTTAGGCTTGTCATGTGAAACGCGGCACGCGCTCGCGAGTTTTCCGACGTCGCCGAAACTCGGTGCGCCGCGGAGCCCGAACGAATGCGTCGCCGCGGAGCCCCAAACAGAGAAAGGTTCAATGAAGAATGGACTTCAGCCTCAGCGAAGAACAGCAGCTTCTGCTGGAAAGCCTTGACGAAATCCTCGACCAGTACGCGTCCCCGGCGTACGTGGCCGAGACGGATCGCGAGCATCGCCAGCCCGTCGAGTTCAAGCGGGCCATGCAGGAGGCGGGCTTCCTCTCCCTCGGAATTCCCGAGGAATACGGCGGCACGCCGGTGGACATGGTGACAATGTGCCTCATCGGGGAAAGGGTGGCCTCACGCGGCCTCAACCTCGGATACGCCACTGAGATCCTCCAGGTCCTCGACATCCTCGAGTTCGGCTCGCCCGAGCAGCGCGAGTCGGTCCTGGGCATTTTGCAGGACGGCGGCGTCCCCTTCGCCCTCGCCTTCACCGAGCCGCAGGCGGGATCGGATTCCTCGGCCATGAAGACGACCGCCGAGCATCGGGACGGAAAGGTGCGCTTCAACGGAACGAAGACCCTCATCACAAACGCCGTCGACACGAAGTACCTCCTGACCATGGCCGTCAACCCCGACGCCGAGGATCCGCGCCGCGCCATCTCGATGTACCTCGTTCCCACCGACGCCCCCGGCATCGAGATCTCCCCGATCTCCAAGATGTGCTGGCACACCGCGGACTCGTCGGAGATCTACTACAACGACGTCGAGGTCGACGAATCCTGCCTCGTAGGCGTCAAAGGCGAGGGCTTCAAGCAGCTCATGAAGAACTTCGAGCTGGAGCGGATCATGACGGCGACCCAGTCCCTCGGCCTGGCCGAGGCGGCCTTCAAGGACGCCGCGGAGTACGCAGCGACCCGCGTGCAATTCGGCAAGCCGATCGGCTCGTTCCAGCTGGTGCAGGAAAAGCTGACGGACATGGCCATCAAGATCGAGAACATGAAGAACTTCATCTACCACTCGGCCTCGATGGTGGACAACGGCACGCTCGACCGCAAGCAGGCCGCTATGTGCAAGCGCTACTGCTCGATGGCCGCCTTCGAGGTGTGCGACGACGCCCTCCAGATCCACGGCGGCATTGGCGTGACCGAGGGCGTGCGGATCGAGCGGCTGTGGCGCGACGCCCGCGGGCACCGCTTCGGGGGCGGCACCGACGAGATCATGGTGCACGTCGTCGGCCGCCAGATCGTCAAAGAGCACACGAAGTAGGGCCATGTCAGCCGTCGTTTCGGCCGAGGAGGCCGCGCATCCGGCCTCCGGCGCAGCCGGAGGGGCGACGCCCTTCGCCCTGCCGCGCTTGAACGGGGAAGCCCTCGAACTCGCGAGGGCCTGCGCGCGCGGCGGCGTCTCGAAGCCCTCCGGCAAGGCGGCGGGCTCGGGCGGCTTCGTCGGCGCCTCCCAATCGGCCAAAACGCTCGTATTCGCCGGCGCGTTCGCCGCGGGACGGCTGAAGGAGGGCAACGGCAGGGCGGTCGTTGCGAACGAGGGCAGGGCAAAGAAATTAGTCAGGGACGTCGAGCAGGCGAGCTTTTGGGGGTCGGCCGCCTCGAAATTTGGCCGGCGCGTCCTTCGTGTCGCTGAACGCGCGGTCTTCACGCTCGACGGCGAGCGCCTGACCCAGCGCGAGGTCGCGCCGGGCGTCGGTCTGCGGCCGGACGCCCTTGACCAGATAGAATTCACGCCGGAGATCGACGACGATCTCAAAGAGACGGGTCCGGGGGCATGTGCCGAAACCCGGGGCGGGCTCGTGAGCGTGATGGATGAGAAGGCCGCATGACGGCGGCTTCCACTCGAAAGGTTATTCAATGTCAGAAAAAGTTCGATACAACCGGTGGTTGATTCTGGCGGCGTCGTGCCTGCTGGTTTTCGCCACCGGGTGCACCTACATATTCTCGGTGCTTAAAACGGCTCTGGAAAAGGAATTCGGCTCGGACGACGCCGTCATGGCCTATTCCGTGCTCAACGCCATCTCGCCGATCCCGATGATCCTCGGAGGCTACTTCGTGGACCGCGGCAAGACCCAGCTCGTCGCGCTGGCCGGAGGCACCCTGTGGGGGCTGGGATGGCTGCTCGGCGGGCTGTCCGGCTCGGGCTCCATGTTCATCCTCTGCTTCGGCGTGATCGGCGGCCTCGGCCAGGGATTCGCCTACACCGCCGCCCTCAACAACACGATGCGCTTCTTCCCGGATCGCCGCGGAATGGCTGCGGGCCTCATAACCGGCGCCAACGGCGGCGCCGCGATCGTCATGGCGCCCCTGGCCCGCTGGATTCTCGACGACCAGGGGATCGTCACCACGATGAGTGCCTTCGGCGTCGCCTTCCTCGCGGTCGCCGTCCTCGTCGCCCTCACGCTGCGCCAGGCTCCCGCGAACTACGCGCCCGAGGGCTGGACTCCTCCGGCCCCGGCGTCCGGAGGCCCGGCGGCCGAGGCGAAGAACTTCAACTGGCGGCAGATGTGCATGACTCCCATGTTCTGGCTCATCTTCGTCATCTTCGTCTGCGGCGCCTTCTCCGGCCTGCTCATCGTCGCCAACGCCTCCCCGCTCGCGCAGGGGATGTTCGGCTATTCGAAGTCCGAGGCGGCCTTCATCGTCTCCGTCTACGCCTTCGCCTCCCTGGCGGGCCGGATCTGCTTTGGAACCGTCTCCGACAAGATCGGCCGGGTGCGCACCGTGCAGATTATCTTCATCCTCGCAGCCCTCGGCCTGATCTCGCTGATCGTCGGCAAGGGCGACCACAACGTGCTGCCCCTCGTTCTCGGCATCTTCGCCGTCGGCATGGGGTACGGCGGCATCATGGGCACCATGCCTGCCCTCGTCATGAGCCAGTTCGGCCCGAAGAACCAGGGGATCAACTACGGAGTCGCCTTCAGCGCCTTCGCGGTCTCCGCAATCTTCGCACCCAATCTGGGGGCCAAGATCGGCAAGAGCAACGGCGGCGACTACTCGCAGGCGCTCGTCATCGCCATCGTCGCGGCGGCGGTCGGCCTGTGCGCGGCCATCGCCTACCAGGTTGTGGCTGCAAGGCTCGAACGCCGAGCCGCGGCGCAGCAATAACCGCGGCGCCAGTGCCGCAGCGCAGCGGGAAGCTCCGCAGGATCCGCCGTTCGGCCGCGCCCCGCCGGGAAAGTCGCGGCCGAACGGCGTATCCGCAAAGTCACCGCGTGCCCGAGCGCACGGAGGCGATTTCTCGTTCGGTTTGCCAGTCCGCGTTTCGCAGGGGCGTCTAGCGGCCGCTTTCTCGGACGACGCCGTTGGCAGCGCCCCGCAGCCAGATCTGCTCGCACTGGGTCGCGGCCTTGGCCGCCGTCGCGCTGCTCCCAGAGTCAGCCAAAGGCCGAGCGCCCCGACGCTGATCGGCGCTGCGGCGACCCACGTGAGGGATGCGCCGTCGTCGCGGGCCGCCTCGATTGCCCGCCGGAAGTCCGGGCCCCCGAAAACCAACCGGTCCGCTCGGCCTCCCGCGCGACTGCCCGCCCCGCCCCGGCGACGGACCGCGCTGGGCGTATGCGGTCCCGGACCCGCACACGCCAGGACCGCACGCTCAGCCACTATAGACCGGGGCTCGCGGGATGCGCGCATTCTGAGGCGGGGACAGGAACCTCTAACCTCAGTCCCCGCGTCCCCCGCGGGCGCGGCTTCGTGCCCTCCGGGTTGGCGTTGTAGTCGTTCGGGTACCCGCGTCCCCCGCGGGCGCGGCTTCGTGCCTCGCCTGTGGAGGGACCTCGGTAGATCATTCCCGCGGGGCGCGGCTTCACGCCATTGGTGCGGACGCCGCGTCAAGGATCGCTGCCTGCTCGGCGGTCAGCTTCAGGTCGAGGGCGGTCAGAAGATCGGGCAGCTGGCCGACTGTCCGGGCAGAGGCCACCGGGGAATCCACTCCCTTGGCGTGCTGCCACGCCAAGGCGACGCTCGCCGGACTAGCGCCGAGCTGGGCCGCGACGTCGTCCAGAGCCGCGAGCACGGCGAGCCCCTCTTCCGTCAGATATCGCGCCGCCGCCCCTCCGCGCGCCGCATTCGTCTTGGCACCGTCTTCGCTGCGGTACTTGCCCGTCAAGAACCCGGAGGCCAGGGCGAAGTAGCTCTGCGCGGCCATGCCGTGTTTACGCGCGAGCGGCAGGTAGGAGGCCTCGAAGCGCCGCCGCTTGACCAGGTTGTAGTGCTGCTGCAGGATCGTCGGCTTGTGCAGGCCGTTCTCTTCGGCGCAGCGCAGCCATTCCTCCATCCGCTCGGGCGTGAAGTTCGACAGGCCGACGGCTCGTGCCTTTCCGGCGTCGACCAGCGCGGAGAACGCTTCGGCCATGTCGGGAATCGCAACGGCGTCGTCGTCGAAGTGGGCGAAGTAGACGTCGACGAAATCGACGCCGAGCCGCTCGAGCGAAGCGTTGCAGGCCGCCGCGACGTTTTTGGGCGAGAGCCCCTCGAATTGCGGGTGCCTGGCAACTTTTGTGGCGACGACGACGCCCTCGCGCCCGCTGCCCTTCGAGTATCCGCGGGCCGCGAGCCATTGGCCGATCGTCTCCTCCGACTCGCCGCCCCGGTTGCCTGGCGCCCAGGCGGAGTAGGCGTCTGCCGTGTCGATCGTCGTTCCGCCGCCCGCGAGGTACGCGTCGAGCACCTCGAAAGACTCCTCGCGCGTCGAGGTCCAGCCGAAGGTGTTGCCGCCGAGCGTGATCGGCGAGATCGAGACGCCCGTCGAGCCGAGGGGGATGTTCTTCATCTGTTTCTCCTTTGAGGTCGATGCCCTTTGTTTAAGCCTACCCGCCGGCCGGGGAGGTGCGGCCCGCTCTGGACCCGGGGCAGACATCCCATTGCGGCGGACGCCGCCTGGCCCGCCCTTTGCGACGGCTTGCCCTTCGCCCCGTCCAGCCCTTTGCAACTAACGCGGCCCGCGCAGCGGACGCTCTGCGGCGTCGATGCGCGGGCCGGCGATGCCTCGGGTCAAGCCGCGCCTCGTCGGGCTCGGCCCTCCGCCTGCGCGCATGCCAGACAATCCGGACGGCCCTTGGGCGGAGTCGAAACCTCGGCCTTTCGCCTACGCGTAGGCGAGGACGTCGTGGAAGGTCTCGAGCGCGGTCTGCGCCTGGTCGAAGCGGTCCATCTGGCGGTCGACCTCAATCGTCACTTCCTTGAGCCCGGCGTCCATCACGGCCTTGCGCAGGCGCGGCAGGTCGAACTCCTCCGGGTCGCAGAACTTCGTCAGCACGATGAGCACGCCGTCGGCCCGCCGCTCCTTGGCCAGGTCTACGAGCGCGACCTCGCGGTGGCGCTCGGGGTCGAGCAGCATCGAGACGTCGCCGGTGTTCGTGAACTTCGCGACGAGCCTGTCGAGGTTGCTGGGCCCGGAGGCCGGCGCGTCGGTCCGATACTGGCCGGATTCGGCGACGACGTCGTCCCCGACGATCGTCATCGAATTCTCCTCCAGGATCTTGAGAAGGTTGAGGTTGTCGACGAGGATGCCCGAAGTGACGATTCGCGTCTTCTTCGTCTCGACCTCCATCGCGGAGAGTTCCCGGACCATTTCCCGCACGAGCTTCGAGTGGTCTTCCTTGAGCATGAACCACGCGCTCTTGAAGACGTTGCGGCGGATGGTCGGGGTGACGCAGTCGTGCGACGCCGCAGCGACCGAGAACTGCCGCATGAGGTGCGAATGCTCGTTGTAGACCTCGATTGTCTTGCCGAGGGCCTCGTCGGAGAATTCGGCCCCGGTGCAACGCTCCAGATCGCGGATGACGCGCTCGTAGCCCTCCTTGGTGAATTGCTGGCCGTAGGCGGGCTTGCGGTTCTGCGGGTAGGTCATCGGGATGTACGGCACGCCGTCCACCCCGTGCTGCCAGTTCTGCGTGAGCGCCTTGAGGGTGTCGCACAGAGTGGGGATGATGACGGCGGACATTCCCTCGTACTTCTTCATGAGCGCGAGGTCGAGGACCGTCTGCACGATCCCGCAATAGAAGGTGGGGAAATACGTGCGGGCGCGCGTGACCTTCGCGTCGGCGCCCCACATGCCAAAGGGCGCCATGCCCATCGCATGGACCAGCTCTTCGGGCGTGAACTCGGGGACGCAGCCCACCACTTTCTTCCCCGAATCGAGGAAACCCTGGAATTGGCCGCGCGGGTCGTTGGCGATCCTCGCGAATTCCTCGGCCAGCTCTTCGAATCTCGACATGATTAGAATCCCATCTCTTCCATGACTTCGGCCAGGCCCTGCACGCGAGTCTCGTACTGGGCCTCGGAGAAATTGCGGGGGTCGGCCTGGTCGCCGTCGAACGAGGCCAGGGGAATGGAGCACTCGGCGCACACCTGGCGCGATGCCTCGGACATGAATCCCGACCACAGCTTGCACGAGCGGTTCGTGTGCACCAGCATTCCCTGGACGTTTTGGCTCTTGACCAGCTCGATGCGCTGGTCGCGGGCCTTTTCGAGGTTCACCGAGTTGGGCACCGAGCAGTAGGCGCGGATGAGCCCGTCGAAGTCCTCGTACAGCATGCCGAAGGCGACGGCGTAGATCGTCGCCACGGTGTTCATCCCCAGATCGCGCAGGGCCGTGTTCGTGACCCTCAGGTGGGGCCAACAGGCGATGCCCTCGAACATGATCCGGTGCTTTTCTTCGCCGCGGAACGTCGTCTTGCCTTCGGCGACCGCGGCCTCGATCTCCTTGCACAGGGTTTCGAAGGCCTCTGCCGCCTCGACTTTTCCGCGTGCGCATACGGCGACGGCCATGTGGTTCATGAGGTCGAAGCCGTTGTAGGGCGCCGGGGTGTGCTTGAGCAGGCTGGCTGCCTTGAGCCAGGCGCGCGACGTGCGGTTGGAGATTGCCATGACCTCGGCGAAGCGCTCTTCCGACCAAGTTTTCCCGGTGATCTCCTCCAGCTGGCGGATCGCGTCCATGAACTGCCCCTTGACGTACTCGATCTGGGCGGGCGAGACGTCGTAGTCCGGGTTGAACGGGACGTCGATCATGATCATCGGTATGTGGAGCATCTTGGCGAGCTCCTCGTACCACTTCGTCATGGTGTTGCAGATGTTGTTGCAGCACAGCATGAAATCCGGCATGGGGATGGGCTGCTCTTCGGCTTTGCCGGTCATGGCGACGCCCAGGTTGACGCGGGCGTACGCGCACAGGTCGTTCGAATAGCCCGCCGCCTCGGCGATGTTGCACATGCGTTCGCCGCCGCCCCGGGCCGCCGTGGCGGCCGCGTGGTTCTCGGGGTAGCAGACCTTCACGCCGAGCGTCTCGAAAATCTCCTGCGGGAAGTTCGAGGCGCACCAGCCGACTTTCTCACCCCGCTCCTTCGCCTCCAAAGCCGACTTGTAATGCTCGGCGACGATCGCGTTGAGCTTGTATTTCGCCGAATTCGGGTCGAGTTTCTTGCGCGGGCGGGCCGGCGCCTGCTCTGGCGCCTTGGCTTGCGCTTGGTCCGGCGCCTGCGCGGAGGTCTGATCGGGCGCTTGGCCCGCCGCCTTGGAGGGCTGCTGCGCCGCCGTTGTTTGTTGTGCCATCGCACTTCTCCTTACAAACGAATGATTCCGTGTTCCGTCTCCCACGCGTACAGAGCGGCGCCGAGCGCCCCCATGTACTGCGCGTTGGGAGGGCAGACGATCTGAAGTCCCAGTTCTTTTTCCAGCGCGTCCCGCACGCCGCCGTTCTTGGCGACGCCGCCGCTCATGCACAGGGTGGGCGTGATCCCCACGCGCATGACGAGCGAGGCGAAGCGGGTTGCGACCGATTGGCAGATTCCGGCGACGACGTCTTCCCGCTTCTCGCCCGAGGCCAACTGGGAGATGACCTCGGACTCGGAGAAAACGGTGCAGGTCGAGGAGATCTTCGAGGGCTTGGCCGCCTTGAAGTACTCTCCTTCGAGCTGGGCGACGTCGAGCTGGAGAATCCTCGCCATGACGTCGAGAAAGCGGCCGGTGCCGGCCGCGCATTTGTCGTTCATTTGGAAGTTGGTCATGATCCCGGATTCGGTGATGGACATGACCTTGGCGTCTTGGCCGCCGATGTCGATGAGCGTTCGCGCTTCAGGCACCTGGGAGAAGACGCCTTTGACGTGGCACGACAGTTCGGAGACCTTCCTGTCCGAATCGGGGAAGATCTTCCGCCCGTAGCCGGTGGCCACCGTCTTGGAAATGTCTTCGCGCCGCACGCCGACCTGTTCGAGGACCTCGGAGACGGCCTTGGTCGAGCCCTCGGTGCCGATTCCCTCGGTCACCAGGGACATGCCGAGAATGGCCCGATCGTCGTCGATGACGACGCATTTCGAAGTGGTCGAGCCGACGTCGACGCCCAAATAGCTCTTGCTCATGCTTCCTCTCATTCCCTGCGCGTCGGCCCTCACTCGCTCCACACGTAGAGGGAGCCGTCGGCGAGCATCTTGTCGATGCGCTCCTGCGAGTAGCCGTGCTGGCGCAGAATCTCGGGGCCGTCCTCGCCGGGGAAGCGCCCGCGGGTGTAGACGGGCTTGCCCTGCTCGGCGAAGCGGACGGGCTGGTGCACCAGGGTGCGCGTGTTGCCGTTCTCGTATTCGAAGGCGGTGAAGCAGTCGTTGTCCCAGGCCTGCGGGTCGTCGAGGATGTCGGTGAGCGACTGCGCCAGGGAGAAGGGGATGTCTGCCTCCACCAGCGGGGTGCGCCATTCCTCGACCGTCCTCGTCTTGAACGTCTCGGAGATGAGCTTGTGCAGCTCGGGCCCCAGGCCGTTCGCCTGCAGGTTCTGGATGGGGAAGTAGCGTTCGTCGTCGGCGAGCTCCGGGTGGCCGATCGTGGCGATGAAGACCTTGAAGTACTGGTTGTAGTTCGGCATGCAGGTCTGGATGTAGCGCCCTTCCTTCGTGGGCCACGAGGACAGCAGCGGGTTGTCGTAGTCGCTGGAGTCGATGGGGAAAGCCTTGCCGATGTCCTTGTATTGCGCCGCCTGAATGGCCATGCCGAGGTTGAAGACGGCGGTTTCGAAGAGCGAGGACTCGACCTTCTCGCCCTGCCCGGTCTCCCGCGCATGGTAGAGCGCCGCGAGGATGCCGGCGGCCAGGTTCATTCCGACGTTGTGGTCGCCGGTTCCCGGGACGACGTTCATGGGCAGGCCGCTCTTTTGGCGAAGCGTCTCCAGGTAGCCGCCGCGGGCGAAGAAGGCGGTGAAGTCGAATCCGGGCAGGTTCTTGTCCGGCCCGTTCTCGCCGTATCCCGTGCAGATCGCGTAGACGAGCTTGGGGAAACGCTTTTTCAGGCTCTCGTAGTCAAGGCCCTGGCGCTCGAGCGGGCCTTGGCGCCAGTTTGTGATGAGGACGTCGGCGTCTTCGAGCAGTGCGAAGAGGGCGTCGCGCCCTTCCTCGGATTTCGTGTTGATGGAGATGTTGAGCTTGTTGGCGTTCTCCAACTCCCACGTGGTGTTCTCGTGCCAATCGAGGGGCCGGCCTTCCGAGGGGGCCGTGAATCGCAAGGGGTCGCCCTTGGCAGACTCGACCTTGATGACCGTTGCACCCTGGTCGGCCAGGAAACGGCCGGCCGTGGCGGCCGCGATGAAGTTCGCCAGTTCGATGACTTTGACGCCTTCGAGCAGCTTCTTTGACATTCCGAGGTCTCCTTTCGGATCCGCGCGCGGATGTGTCGCCAATGAGCGTCTGCCGGCTCCGTCCGTGCGGTGAACGGCGTCGTGACGCCTCGCGCGGCTCCTTCCTGATTTAGTTTGTATGCGTATGGAAGTTTTTAGGGCGTCGGATCGCCCGGCGGGCGGCTTGCGCTTTCTGCCGGAGGGCTCAGCCAGACGTGCGCGGCTCGTCGCTGAGCACGCACGGCTGCGTTGCCGGTGAACCTCTATTCCGCGGCGTCCGTCCCGACCGACGGCGCCCGATTGGCTGCGTTCGCCCGGCGAATCGCCCGTCTTTGGCCGAATGCCGCGGAATAATCCCTGCTTGATCACGCTAACACCGAGGCCGGGGAAGCCCCGCAACCTTTGGTCCCAATTCGGACCGAATCGGTCCGCTAAAGGGGTGTGCTATTGGAGTTATTTGGCGACATTTCGCTCAAAAACCATAAACGTGAGGGTTTTGTGTCATAAATCGACGTCGCGCGGCGGCGCCTGCAGGGGCATCCGTTTTCCGACGCATTGGCGCGGCGGCGCCTGTGCGAAGCCGTCCGGGCGGAGGCTTTGACCGGGGAGGCGGAGGGCTTGACTGGGAAGGGGGAGGCTTTGACTGGGGGCGGAAGCTTTGGCCGGAAGGGGGAGATCTTGTCCGGAGAGGGCTTTCACCGGAAGCGCGGATGCTCGAAACGAGGTATCCAAAACGGTATACCTATTGCTAGAGTTTTCTGATGGTTACAACAATCAAGGTCCCCTCGGAGCTTCGCGACCGCATCAACAAGGGCGCGCGAGAGCAGGGGTTGAGCGCTGCGAGCTTCATCGAGCGGCTGCTTGACGGATACGAGCGGCGTCAGAGGATGGAGGCGTTCGGAAGCGCGATTCGCGAGGCGGACGCGGCCTACTGGGACGAGTTTCGGGCCTGGGACGTCGCCTCGAGCGACGCGTGACATGGTTGGCGGCCTTTGCAGAGGCGCGGTCGTGTGGGCCGAGTCGGACCCGACGCACGGCCGCGAGCAGGCGGGGCGCCGCCCGGCCCTCGTCGTCGCCGGGGACCTCTATCTCGAGCAGGCCGATACGCTTGCAATCGTCGTCCCTACAACGACGATCCGCCGCGGTTGGCCGAATCACGTTCTGTTGCGGGGGCCTGAGCTTGTTCTGCGTCGTCCGACGTACGCCATGACCGAGCAGCCGCGGACCATATCGCGCGAAAGGATCGTCGACGTCGCCGGAGTCGTGGATGCGCGGACGATGGCGGAGGTCGATATGTGGCTTCGCGATTTTCTCTCCTTGGGGTGAGCCGAAGCTTCGCGTCGGGGCGCTGCCCGCGGCTCGCTTTGGTCCGGGCCGGCGGTTTGCGTCAAGCCGCCCGGGGTCTGCTGCGCGCTCCGGTCCGGGAAGGTGGCTTACGCGAATCGCAATGGGAAACCGTCAAACTCGGGAGGGCGCATTCGGGCATGAAGCGACTCCTGTCATAAGGCAATGCGTTCGTTCCATTTGCCGGAGCCGCCGCCCACGAGCGCGATGGCGGGAGCCGATCAGTTCGGAGCGGTTCGGGCCCGTCCGTGTGCGGCGCTCCGATCATGCCCAAGAGTTTGCTGACGCAGCGGCCTTTTGATCCATGAGGTCCAGTGCGACCATCCCGCCGAGCACCGCCAGCCGCTGAATCTCAGAGGCGCTTGTCTCGAAGGCGAGGGCGTAGCGGCCGCTGCCAGCCGGGCCAATGGCGAGGCTCGGCCTTCCGCGCGCGGAGCTTGCGACCAGGGCGTCGCCGTCGGCGGACTTGACCTTGAACTGGCGGTCGAGGAAACTGCCGTGCAGCGTCATCGGAGCCTCGTCGACCGGTTCGATCGACATCTCGCGGACGAAGCACGCGTACCTTTCCTTGACGCCGGCCAGAAGCGCGCCGTCGGGGTGGTTCACGGAGTAGGCGTCCCTGCCGAAGTTCTGCATGGCGCTCACGTGGATGACGACGGAGCCGTCCGCATCGACGACGTCGAACTTGCAAGGCGACTTTGAGGAACGAGGTTGCGTGGAATCGGTTGATATGATATTTCCAACAATATTTCCATCGGCGTCTTCAATGGTGAATTCATCGGATATGGAGGGCCTGATCTGCTGCATGACGAGAAGATCGCGTTCGGCAATGTTCTGCTGTGCTTCCATAGTTCACACATTAGCGTCATGTTCCGCCCGTGGACAGGGCGTTCGTCCGATGCGAGCGAACGATTCGCGCGTCTTCGCGCGTATCAGGTCGCGATGGCGGTTCATCTCACAGAAGTTCATGCTCTCTGGCGGCCGTCTGGGATGACGGGAAGCATGTAACTTCGCTGGCGGAAGGCGTCGCATTCACGGGGCAGTTCTTGTGAATTAAATAGGAATCGTCATAAGTGGTGATTTTAGATTTAAAGTCACGTACCGTCGAAGAATGTTAGAGCATTACATAAACATGAATAACGAATCCGTTGCTCTGGAAGGCGACAGGCTCATCATGCGGCGGCGCAGTTTTTCATCGTCCAGCGATTTCTCCATCGAAGGCAAAGACGGGGCCGTCGTTGGTCAAATCGTCGGTAAAGACAGCCGAAAGCCCCGGCCTTTCGGGAGATTTCGCGAGTTCGAGATTGTTGACGCATCTGCCGACGTCCTTGCTTATGTCAGCAAGGTGCGAGTTCCCGGCGCCCGAGGAGGCTATGCCCTTACGCGGCAGGACGGTTCCCCTCTTGCGGCGATCGTGTGCGCAAATTCCCCGGCAACCGTCATTTTCATTGAACCGGCTGACGGTTTGCCGATGGAGTTCCACGCCGAAAACTTTCGCCATCGATTCGACATAAAATCCATGGACTCCAAAGCGTCTGTCGTTCAGGGAAGTTATCGGCTGACCGGCGGTGTAGAGTACACGCTGAATTTCGCTCCAGGCGTCTCCCGCGACTGGCAGGTGTTGGCAATCGCGGCGGCGCTGGCGTTCGATATCTCCCGACGCTTCGGAACGCAGTTTTTCCGTAAGGCCACGGGAGGCTGAGAAGCGAGAAGATCCCCCCCCGGGGAAGGCGGGGTCAGAAGCCCGGCGGCGTCGGCCAAGGCTCGTCCTTCTCGAGCTGGGCGGCGAGGGCGAGAAGCAGGCCTTCGCGGCCGGGCCGAGTCACGAGCTGCATGCCGATCGGCAAGCCTTCCGCGCTCACTCCGCCGGGAATCGACAGCGCGGGATGGCCCGTCACGTTGAAGATCGACGTGTTGGCGACCATTGGCGTGCCCCGGAAGATCGAGGCGAACGTGCTTCGGCTCTCCAGCCAGCCCAAAGGCCGCGGAAGCACCGGAATGGTGGGCATCGCCAAGACGTCGGCGGTGGGGAGGAAGCGCTCGTTGAAGGCCCGGGCGATCTTCTCGCCGCGGCGTTCGGCGAATCTTGCCAGGCGCGTCGGAATCAGACGGCCGACGGCGGCGATGCGGCGGGTGTGCCTCTCCAGCTTCTCGGGCGCCTCAACCGAGTCGGCCTCCGTTGCCATGCCGGAGAGGAACTGCAAAATGAAGGCGTCGGTGGGCACGGGCCACGCTGCGTGCGTCTCGCGAACGTCGTGGCCCAGGCGCGCGAGCCTCTGGATCAGTGCGGTCAGCGCGCGATCGACCTCGGGGTCGTTCTTTAGCCCCGGCATCGGGGAACGCCCGGTCCAGGCGATCCGCAGCGGTCCGGTTCCGCGTGCGACGACGTCGCGATACGGCTCGCTCAGGGGCTCGGCCTGCCACCGGTCCGAAGGCAGGCTGCCGGCGATGGCGTCGTAGAGCAGCGCCGAGTCCGCCGCCGTGCGGCTCAGCCCGCCGAAGGTTACGAGCGCGTGCCAATGCTGCGAGAGCGGCGCCATCGTCACACGGCCGCGCTCCGGCTTGAGCCCCAGGATTCCGCAGCACGCGGCGGGCAGGCGAATGGAGCCGCCGCCGTCGGCGCCGAGGGCGATTGGGGTCATTCCCGCAGCCACGGCCACAGCCGAACCGCCCGACGAGCCCCCGGGGGAGAAGTCGCGCCGCCACGGATTGAGGGTGGCGCCGTAGCGGTCCGAGATCGTTTCGGAGCAACGGCCGAACTCCGGCATCGTCGTTTTGCCGACGACGATCGCGCCTGCGGCGCGCACGCGGCGGATCACTTCGCTGTCGGCTGCGGCCGGCGACGGGTTTCCGCTGCCGCCGAGGGTGGTCGGCAGACCGGCGACGTCGAACTCTTCCTTCACAGCGATGGGCACGCCCGTCAGGAGCCTTCCCGTGTCGGCGGTTGGACGGGAGTCCGCACCGGAGGCCTTCCGTCCCTTGGCTTCGCCGGCCAGTTCGGCGTCGAGCCGGTCGGCCTCGGCAAGGGCCTCCTTGGTTCGTACAACGGTGAAGGCGTTGAGCTCTGGATCGAGGCGGCCGATGCGTTCCAAAGACGCTGCTACGAGCTCGCGCGCGGTCCAACGCCCCGACCGCACTCCTTCGGCCATCTCGCCTGCCGACAGTTGCGTGAAAACGTCCTCGTTCATAACCGTATTCTAATCTCCATACGCTTCCAGGCGGCACCCGTCTTCAACGAAAGCTTGTTGCTCTTCAACGAAAGCATGTTGCGTAAAATCGGCGCTTGAGCGCTCGCCTTCAACTGTCGCCTACTTTCAAGCGCCCGTCTTCAACCGGTTTTCGCTAGCGGGAGACATTCGCTTTTAGGCGACATTGGCTTGTAGGTGATATTGCCTTATAGGCGACATTGGCCTACAGGCGACGTTGGCTTATGTGCGGCGCTCGCGCCTGGCACGCGCTTCGGGCAAGGCCGCGCCTGCGGCTATGCGCCTATGCCGCAGCCTTCTGTCCGTCCCTTTTACGCGGCTGGTGCAGCGCGGGACCTCGAAGTCGCGGACGAGCGTCGAGCGTCCGTCCCTTTTACGCGTCGGGTGCAGCGGCTCTCTTACGCGAGTTCGACGACGACGGGCACGTGGTCCGAGGCCCCTTTGCCCTTGCGCTCATTGCGGTCGATGTGCGCCGCGGCGACCCGCCCGGCCAAAGCCGGGCTTGCCCACGCGAAGTCGATCCGCATGCCTTCGTTCTTCGGAAAGCGCAGGCGCTGGTAGTCCCAGAAGGTGTAGGGGGCTTCGGTCGCGCCGCGCGTGACTTCCGCGAATCCGGCGTCGGCGAAGGCGTGGAAAGCTTCGCGCTCGGGGTCGCTCGCGTAGAGCTCGCCTCGGAAGAGCTCGGGGTCCCACACGTCGGCGTCGCTCGGGACGACGTTCCAGTCTCCCGCCAAGAGGAGCTGGGCCGAGGAGTCCTCGGCGAGCTGTGCGCCCGCGGCCCGCCTCAATGCGGCGAGGAACTCTAGCTTGTAGGGATAATGCGGGTCGTCGAGCGCCCGGCCGTTGGGCACGTAAAGGCTCCACACGCCGACGCCGCCGCACCGCGCGCCGATCGCCCGTGCCTCGACTTTCGGCTCGGCGCCTTCTTTGCCGAAGGCGGGCTGGCCCTCGAAGCCGACGGTCACCTCCTCGATTCCCACGCGCGAAAGAATCGCCACGCCGTTCCATTGGTCGAGCCCGTGGGCGGCGACTTCGTATCCGGCGGCTTCGAACTCGGCGGCGGGGAACTGGTCGGGGCGGCACTTCGTCTCCTGCAGCAGGAGGACGTCGAGGTCCCAGCGCTCGAGGACGGCGAGCGCCCTTTCATGCCGCGCCCGAATTGAGTTGATGTTCCACGTGGCGATGCGCATGCCCCAAGCCTACATGTGCCTAGTTTTTCGTGCTTTCGATGAAGGAGATCATTGTTTCCAGTTCGTGCGACCAAAAGATCGTCAGGTCGTTCTTTTGGGCGCTCAGCAGATTGTGAACCTTGAACACTCCCGAGAGCACCGCCGCCGGTATGCAGGAGGCGGTGCCGAATTCTCGCAGCCAGACCTTTGCCTTGACCGCCGCGTCGTTGTTGAGCCGTTTGACCGAATTGGTCGAAGAGTTGCTGACTTTGCATTCGGTTGGCATCGCCCGGCCGTCCCAAAGGCCGATGACGAGATCCGCCTTCCTTCCGCCGAACAGAGATTCCTTGCAGAACTCTCCGGGGCCGGGAATCCGCGAGAAATTGTCGACGCTGCGGCGTTCGACTTCGACGTATCCACTCGCAAGAAGGGCCTTCGCGACCTCGTCTTCTTGCAGGTTCTTGGCCGCGCTGCGGCGCGCCGTCTGAACTTTCTGATTGGCGATGAGGGCGGCGGTCGAAACTATGGCGGCCGTGTTCTCTTCGGCTGTGGGCATGCGATTCTCGCCGAGCCACGGAAAACGTTCTCGGTCAAGTCCCAACAAGACGACGTCGATGATGCTCTGCGCGGCCCCGGGGTTCTTCTCTAAATACGAATGGCTGAGCTTGGCGTCGGTCAGGACTTTCAGATCGTCTTCGCTGACCGAGGGCGAGGTCAGGTAGCGGATCTCGGTGAGGTAGCCGTGCCTGGTCAGCAGCTCGTGGGCTTGGTCGCGAAGCCGTGTGAGACAGCAGGTCTTTTCGAAGATGTCTTCAATATTTCGGCGATGCGCGTCGAAATGGTCGAGATACAGCTCCAAGGGCTCCTGGACGCGTGTCTCGCGAAAACGCGAAATCGCCTTCGCCGAGTCGGCAGAAAGCTCCTCTTCGGACCAAAGCGGCGGCTGTGCTTGCGGGTTCACGGCTCGGTCCCTTCCGCCAGCCGGTCGAGGTTTGGAACGGGAATGCGCTCCATCTCCCTGGGCTCGAATTTCACAAGCCCGCCGGCGTACGTTCTGCCTTGGGACAGATTGACGCTTGCGCGCAGAGCGTCTGCTAGGCGGTCGAGGAGCGCGGGGCTCATCGGTGTTCGCGGATAGACGCCGTGCGCGATGTTGATGTGCCGGGCATCAATGTCGTTGCGCACGAAGGCCGGGGGGCGCCGGGCCATGTACGTCGCGAGGATTGGCGCGGCGTCGCGCAGTCCCACGCTCCACCACGCCTTGCGATTGGCTGCGATGTATCCCTTGTCCACGCCTTTCAGTTGTGCCTCGCGCAGAAATTTGTCTATTTGCCGGCGTTCCTCGGCGTTGAAGACGTCAAGGTCCCACGGAAGGTCGATGACATTGCGCAATCCTTCCCCGGAAGTCAGCCGTTTTCCCGCCGCGAACAGTTCGCGGGCCTTCGTCACGCTTGGGAAAAGGACTCGCTCGGGGAGGTCGGAAGCGGCGCCCCGCCTTACCCACACTCTGTTTGCCCCGGTGACCGCGCCCCGGTGAACGCGGCACAGCTCGCCAAGTTCGACGTACCCTTCCGGCAGTCTGGGGGATGGGCGCGTCAGAACGGACCATTTGTCGGAGACGGCGAGCCGTTTGCGGGAGACGCCGCGTCCGCCTTCGAGCCGGCCAAGCTGCCCGACGGACCTCACGCGGCGGAGTTTGACGGCTGCCGGTGAGTCCCCGATCTTGAAGCATGTGATCATGCCTGTTGTGGCGACGTCGTCGAACGGCAAGACGCTGGCGTCGATGAGATGGAGCGATTGGCCGCCCAGGCCGTCCAAAAGAAGGTCGCGAACGAGCTTGCCGTAGTTGACGTCGAGCCATTCCGAGGATGTGATGAAGGCGCCGTAATCCCCGGGGCGGGCATGCTCGGCGGTCGCCAAGAAGAAATGGACGTGCAACCCGGCGAGTTTGCTGGCCTTCAAACCGTGCCGTTTCGCCGTGGCCGCGAACCATTCCTTCCATTCGGGCGATATCGAGTGGTGACGCACGTAGGGCGGATTGCCCAGGAAAAGCGTGGAACCGTCTGCCGGGGGGAGGCTGAGCGTGCGAAAGTCGCTCACACGGACCTCAGCGCGATCCGCAAGGCCGCACGCCGCAAGGTTTGCCCGCAACATCAGCGCCGCGAGGGGATCGACGTCGACGCCGAACAGGCGGGCCTCGGGAAAGCTCTTGGCCGCGGCCAGAAGATAGCGGCCGGAGCCGGCGCCGGGGTCGATGACCCGCGTCGGCGAGCCGTTGGCTGCAGCCCAAGCGGTCATCGCTTCGACGATCTCTTGCGACGTGTAGGTTTGCCCCAGCGGGCGCCGCAGTTCCGCCGAGTGGACGCGGCAATAGGCCGTTCCCAGGGGATCGCGGCCGGCTCGGATGAGATCCCGGATTTCGGCCAGGTCGGAACGCGAAGGCCTCGGCGCGTTGCATGCGTCGACGATTCGCGATTCCTCGGGAGTGAGCGCGTCAGCATGCTCGGCCGCCAGTGCGGCCGCCGCCACGATGAGCGAATCGCGAGTCGAAAGAACGTCCATGCCACTAAGCATCTCATTCGCCTCCGACACTTTTCGAGAAGCTGACGGCCGCCGTCGCCCCTCGGCGTGAGAAAAGACGAGGCCGACTAGTCCCGCCGCGCGACGTCCCGCCTCGCGATGCCTGCTAGGCGCGCCGCGTGATGTTCCGCCTCATGCCTTGAGCTTCGGGATAGGCTGAATGCATGGCTACCGCTTTAATAACCGGGGCGACATCCGGAATTGGTCGTGAAATCGCGTGGCAGTTGGCGGCTGAGCGCATGAACCTCATCCTCGTGGCGAGAAGTGCGGATCGACTCGAAGAGGTGGCCGAACATATCGGGCAGGTCGCCGACGTAGAGGTAGAGGTCCTGCCGGCCGACCTCTCGCAGGCCGAGGGCACCCTGCGCGTGTGCGAGCGCCTCATCGACGACGAGCGCCCCGTGGGCCTGCTCGTCAACAACGCGGGATTCGGGCTCGGCCAGGACTTCGTCGGCGGCGACATCGAACGCGAGCTCAACGCGCTCAACGTCATGGTGCGCGCCGTCCTCATGACGTGCCACGCGGCGATCCCCGGCATGGTCGCCCGCGGCGGCGGAGGCATCCTCAACATCGCCTCGATGGCCGCGCTGACGGCGCAGGGAACCTACTCCGCGCACAAGGCCTGGGTGCGCACCTTCACCGAGGGCTTGGCGGCAAGCTTGAAGGGCACGGGCGTCAACGCGACGGTCGTCTGCCCCGGCCTGGTTCATACAGAGTTCCACGAAAAGGTCGACGTCGATCCCGGGCAGTGGCCCGAATCCGCCTTCATCCCGGCCGAGAGGGTGGCCGCCGAGGCCATTGAGGGCGTGCGCCGCGGCAAAGTGGTCGTCACGCCGTCGCGAAGGTACCGCGCGCTCGCGGGCGCCCTCAAGGTCGCGCCCCGAAGCCTCGTGCGCGCTGTCGCGGGTCCGGAGCGTTCCGGCCGCCGCGGCTGAGCCTGCTCTGCTTGAGTCCAGCGTCGTCCGTGCTCCTGCTCCGGGCCTAACCCTGTCTCAGCCTGGCTCTCCGCAGCGGCTTAGCCTCCGCGCTCCGCCTATGCCGCCTCCTGCATTTTGGAAATTTCCGCCCCCGGCTTTCGTGACGCGTCGTTTTGCGCCGTCTCGTCGTTTTGTGCCGTCTTGCCGTTCTCTGCCGGGTAGTCCAAGGCCACGGTGCCATCGCATTGCGGACGCTTGTACCTCTCCCCGCAATCTGGCGCGAATTCGCCTTGCTTTTCGGGTTAGCCTGTTCGCGCAAGGCCGGCCTGCCGGTCTGTCTGGCCCTGACGACTTTCGAGGCGAAGGCCTCGGGCGTCGGCGGGGCTCGGTAAACTGAAACCCGCGGCGCGCGGCCCCAGATGCGGTTCCGCGTCGCATGCGAACAGGCGTCGCAGGGGCCCGTCCAGGGCACGCTGCGGAACCGGAAGGAAGGGAACGATGAAGGCTGCCATCATCGCCGTCGCAGCGATCTTGCTCCTGCTGATTCTGTGGTACATCGCCACGTACAACGGATTCGTCAAGCTGCGGAACTTCGTCCAGGAGTCGTGGCGACAGATCGACGTCGAACTCAAGAGGCGCCGGGATCTCATTCCCAACCTTGTCGAGACGGTCCGCGGGTACATGGCCCACGAGCAGATGACGCTGCAGGCCGTGGTCGAGGCGCGTCGCATGGCGGAAGCCCCGGCGGCTTCGCTCGCTCAGAGGTCGCAGAGCGAATCGGCCCTGTCGGACGCGCTCTCGCGGCTCTTCGCCGTTGCCGAGAACTACCCGACGCTGCGCGCCGACACGAGCTTCCTCAATCTCCAACAGGAGTTGACCAACACCGAGGATCGCATCGCCGCAGGCCGCCGTTTCTACAACTCGAACGTGCGCGACCTCAACACGAAAGCGGAGAAGTTCCCTTCTTCGATCGTGGCGTCGATGATGAACCTGCAGAAGGCCGAATACTTCGAGATCGACAGCGCCGACAGACAGCTGCCCCAGGTCAGCTTCGGCGGTTTCAACACGCCGCCCGCTGCCGGCTTCGGCGGCCAGCCCGGGTACGGATCCCAGAATGGCGGAATGCAGCCCGGCTTCGGCGGCCAGCCCGGAGGCGGTGTCTAACCTGGACGCCGCTCTCCGCACTTAAAATAATTAAGTCTTATATTATCTGACGCAGATCGGTTACCTTAGAGGAATTTATGTAGAATGTAGTCACTTTTGCACTTCGAAGTGTTTTAACTTTGTCTAGAATAGGTTCTAGATTTATTCTAGCGGAAACGAATGGATTCCTATCATGACGAAAGTTAACGGCAATCTATATGGTTTGATAAATAGTTAGTTCTTTGGGGACCTTTATTCCTTTTCTACGCATTAGAGGTTCTTTTTCTTTGTTAGAATATATTTTGAAGAAAGCTTCAAGTGCGAGAACAAAGACTCTTATAGAAAGGATAAAAGATGACCTTCCCGGCTCTCGACGCTCTCATTGGCAGGGTAAAAAGATCGGCTGTTGATGCTTATTTCGCCAGCTTCGAGTATTGGCGCGTGAAAGACAATAAATATATATATGGATATAATTGGGATGAGTTTGGTGATGAAAGAGGCCTTACTGCTCCCAATGAACAAGGTGAGGGAGGGTTTGAAATCATAGGCCCCGATGATCACTTGCACTACCTCGAGTTCATAGAAAAGTCGAAACAAATCATGGCTCACGTTGATGATGTATTGGGAAGATGGCGCTCACTTCCCGAACCTACAGATCTTGATAATGCGAAACGACTCTGCGGTGAGGTTTATGGTTATCTAGCAAACCAGATTATTCTGGGCGACACCGAAGAGCAGGGAAAAACCCCCGTAGTTGAGGGGAAAATTTCCGCCCAGCTACAGAAGGCAAACAATATTGCGGAAACACAGTTGTCCGGGAGTGGGATGTATAGTTTTAAGAACAACTTTCTTTTTCGCATGCAAGACATAATGAATAACCTTTGCGGTGTTTCACGCGTCGTTGAAACTGCGCTTGTGGTTGAACAGGGAGCGATCAAGAGCGCGCGCGAGGCCATTCTTGAGATTGCAACGCAAGCTAGGGAGTCTTTTGCAGCGGCAGCCAGTCAACCGCATGAGGAACTTACCCCCGCCAACATTCGCATTGTTGTTGCGGGAGCTGCAGCAATTGGCACTATCGCTTCTGGCGGAACGGCTTGGGTGGTGGGGGCTGGGCTTGTTGCTTTGGCGGCAGGAGCGATTGCGGATGCGATGGAAGTAAAGGTTGAACCTGCCCCGGAAGGCTTCAGCGCTGTGATGACCAACATGGAGATGGCTTTAAAAGAGGCAAATAAGCAACTAAAGGGAATTGAAGAGACTATACATTATAACCTTGCGACAAACGATTTAAAGATGAGTACTAATAAACAGAACTTTGATTTAGATTATCCGATTGTTCACCACGAAGATGTGGATCAAACAGATAGGAGGGGGGCTACAAACTCGCGTAACACTGAGCTTAGGATTGGAGAGATTTCTGCAGTGCGGGAAATTGCTGACAGGACTTTTCCGTCAGTCGCCTCAATGATGAATGCACTGGCTGAGATTGTCGGTGGTTTTAAGGTGCCTATTCGACGCGCAGATGGTGTCGGTTATGGCGATAGTGGTCCTATGTCAGATTTTTATGCGATAAACGACAGACTGATTGGTTTGATTCGAGATCTTGCCGAAGATATTGAGCTAGGTGCCCATACTTTAAATGTGGTTCTTGATTCTTATGAAGACATTGATTACCAATCGGCTAAGGAAATGGACAGTAAAATGGCAGAATATGAAACGCAAGCATCCGCAAGTGATCCGTGGCAGCGAAAGAAATGACTGGCGCTGAGGCTTGTAACTACGAATCTATTCCAATCAAATTCAAGTGAATTGTGGAACGGCGGAGTTCGTTGGGTGGCAAGTAATTACTGCACTTGCCCACTACACTTGGACCTGTGAACGATTCTCTTCGCAGGCGACTCATTGAACTGGTCGGCTCTTTGGCCGTCCAACGCGGGGACTTTACGCTGGCCTCCGGCAAGAAGTCCTCGTACTACGTGGACATGCGCCGCGCCACGCTTCATCACGAGGCGGGCCCGCTCGTCGGGCATGTCATGCTCGACATGCTCGAGGAGGCGGGCTTCGGCGCGGGCGTGGCCGACGCCGTCGGCGGACTGACGATGGGAGCCGACCCCGTGGCCACCGCCATCATGCACGCCGCGGCTTCCCGCGGGCTCGACGTCGACGCCTTCGTCGTGCGGAAGGAGGCCAAAGACCACGGCACAAAGCGGAGAATCGAGGGCCCGTCCATCGAAGGGCGCAACGTCGTGATCTTGGAGGACACGTCGACGACCGGCGGTTCGCCTATCCAAGCCCTCGAAGCCGCGCGCGAGGCCGGGGCGAACGCACTGGCGGTGGCGGTGGTCGTCGACCGGGCCACCGGCGCTAAGGAAAAGATCGAAGCCTGCGGCGTTCCGTACCTGGCCGCGCTCGGACTGGAAGACCTCGGCTTGGAAGCCCAGGCATGACTTGGCCTGGAAGCCGGGGCATGAGGCGGAAGCCCGGACGTGAGGCGATGAGCGCGGCTTCGGCTGCTGCGGCGGCTTCCGCTGCGAAGGAAAGGTCCAGCGACAAGGCAGCGGATCGGTCTTGCGGCGTGACGGGAAGGTCGGCGTGACTGACGAACCCGCGGAGGCGAGCAACCCCGCAGGTTCCTTCGAGCCCGCGCAGCTTTCCGGGCCGCCCGAGGACCCCTCGCTGGGCAATGCGCGGCGCGACGTCGGCGTCGGGCCGCATCCTCGCCCATGGCCGGACGATCCGCGCCTCGACCCGGCCCTGCTGGAAAGCGGCGACCGGCGCAACGTGATCGACAAGTACCGCTATTGGAGCGTCGAGGCGATCCGGGCCGACCTCGCTCCCAGCCGGGCGGCCCTCCAGATCGCCATCGAGAACCTGGCGCACGACCTCAACATCGGCTCGATCGTGCGCACCGGCAACGCCTTCAACGTCTCCGGCGTGCACGTCGTAGGCCGCAAGCGATGGAACCGCAAGGGCGCGCTCGTCACCGACAGGTACGTGGACGTCTTCCATCGGCCGGAGGTGCGCGACGTCGTCGAATGGGCCAGGGCAAACGACTACGCGATGGTTGCCGTTGACAATCCGCCGGGGTCGGCCGCGCTCGAAGAGACCCGGCTTCCCGAGCGGTGCCTGCTCGTGTTCGGACAGGAATCCTCCGGCATCTCGCCCGAGCTGCTCGCCGCCTGCGACTTCGCCGTGCGCATCGAGCAGTACGGTTCCACTCGCTCGATGAACGTGGCGGCCGCCGCCGCCATCGCCATGCACTGGTGGTCCGTGCAGCATCGGTGAGGGGAGGGCGCTGTGACCGTCGCCTCGGAAAGTCGGCACCGGAGCCTTGCCGAAGCAGTGACCGTCGCCTCAGCGTGACGGTGGCCTCAATCGCGGGCAGGAATCTTGGGACGTTCGCGTGTTGTGTACCTGCCGTCAAGTGAGAGAATAAGAGGGTAGTCAGCAACAACACGAAGGAGATTATTCGTGGCTATCGCAACCCCTGAAGTCTATGCAGAGATGCTCAACCGCGCCAAGGAAGGCAAGTTCGCCTACCCGGCAATCAACGTGACGTCATCGCAGACCCTCACAGCGGCCCTGCAGGGATTCACCGAGGCTCAGTCCGACGGCATCATCCAGATATCCGTCGGTGGCGCCGAGTACGCCTCGGGCTCCACTGTCAAGGACCGAGTCGCCGGTTCGCTCGCCCTCGCCGCGTATGCGCGCGAGGTCGCCAAGAACTACCCCGTGACCGTCGCGCTCCACACCGACCACTGTGCCAAGCAGAATATCGATTCGTGGGTACGCCCTCTGCTCGAGCTCGAGGCCGAGGAAGTCAAGGCCGGCCGCCTTCCCTTCTTCCAGTCGCATATGTGGGACGGCTCGGCCGTTCCGTTGGCTGAGAACCTCGAGATCGCCAAGGAGCTCCTCGCCCTGTCGCAGGCCGCCAACACCATCCTCGAGATCGAGATCGGCGTCGTCGGCGGCGAAGAAGACGGCGTGGTCGGCAAAATCAACGAGAAGCTGTACACCACCACCGAAGACGCGCTTGCCACGGTCGAAGCCCTCGGCCTCGGTGAGAACGGCCGTTACCTGACGGCTCTGACCTTCGGCAACGTCCACGGCGTCTACAAGCCCGGCCACGTCAAGCTGCGCCCCGAGATCCTGGGCACCATCCAGGAAGAGGTCGCGGCGAAGGTCGGCTGGAAGAACAACCGCCCCTTCGACCTCGTCATGCACGGCGGCTCCGGCTCCACCGCAGACGAGATCGCCCTCGCCGTCGCAAACGGCGTCATCAAGATGAACGTCGACACCGACACCCAGTACGCCTTCACCCGCCCGGTCGCCGAGCACATGTTCCGCAAGTACGACGGCGTCCTCAAGATCGACGGCGAAGTCGGCAACAAGAAGGATTACGACCCGCGCTCGTGGGGCAAGCTGGCCGAGGCCGGCATGGCCGCCCGCGTGCTCGAAGCCTGTGACCGCCTCGGCTCGGTCGGAACCAAGATGAACTGAGGCCAGAGCTTCTTGACGATCGGTTCGGTTCGACTGGGTCAACGGCGATCCGGCTAGGCGGCCCAGATTCCACCGAACGCGACGTTGCGCCGTCGTCGGCGAGCTTTCGCCGACGACGGCGCTTTCCGCTGAATGGCCTATGCCCATGCGGGAAAGCACCTTTCATGCCCCCGCCGCATTCCTATTCCCTGACGCCGCACCTATCTCTGACGCCGCGCCCGCCTTTATGCTCCGATCGCCGCTCCTGCGCCGGGCTGACCTCGCCGTTGTGCTTTGACCTCGCTTCGCTGCCGCTGCGTTGTTCTGCCGCTGCTGCGTCGCCCTGTTTTCGCCATGTTGCTCTGACGCCGTATCGTTCTGTTCCAGCCGGCTTGCTTTTGCTGCGGCGGGCCGATGGTTCCCCGCCCTCGGCGGCCGGCTAACCTGACGGTCGGCGCCGATTCGCTCTCTGACGATGGTTCCCCGCCCTCGGCGGCTGGAGACTGCTTCGGCCCCAGAACCGGAAACTCCTAGTTGCGGGCCGCCTCGAGCAGCTTGTCCAGCGCGGCCTTCTCGACGATGGCTTGCATGTATGCCGTGAACGCGACGCCGATGATCGCAACGAACCAGACCGCGGCCATGCGCGCCCTGGGAACCGCGACGAAGACGGCCAGCGGAGCGAGAGCCACTGCGACATTGGCCAGTGTGCGCCACAGGTAGCCCCCGGCAAGCACCGCGGCGTTTCCCACGTGGCCGATTGCCGTGTTCTCGAAGAATGCCTGGAGCGGCGCTATCCAGCTGAGCACGCCCAGCACGGCGGTGAGCCCCACGATGAGCAGGCCGTTCAGGCCGCCGGCCAGGCGAGAATCGTCAATGCCCGAAAGGAACCAGCTCTCGGCCGCGCCCGCCCCGAGGAGGAACGCGCACGGAATCCACCAGCCCATTGACTGAGCCAGATTCTTGCGGAAGGCCGCCCACCATGTGCGCACGAGGTAGCCGTCCTCCTCGCGGACCGTCTCGCCGCAGACACGGGCGCATGCCGTGAGCGCCGCGCCCGCCGTCACCACGGGAATGGAGGCGGCGAGCGTCAGCAGATTGACGATGACCAGATCGGTCGCCGTCGACAGACCTCGATAGAACTTCGAGTCGGGAGACAGGACGCCCATGCGACCGCGCGGCTCAGCCCTTGACCGCGCCTGCGGCCACGCCTTCGACGATGTACTTCTGGCAAGCCAGGTAGAAGACGACGATCGGGATGACGGCCATGACCAGCACCGCCATCTGCGCCCCGAGGTCCTTGTTCCCGTTCGTTCCGATCATTCCTTGGATGACGATCGGAATCGTCTTGTAACGTTCATCGCTGCCGATGACGAGGTAGGGGAGGAGGAAGTCGTTCCACACCCACATCGTGTTGAGAATGGCCACGGTGACTGCCGTCGGTTTGAGCAGCGGCATGACCACGCGGAAGTAGTTCTGCAGCGGCGAACAGCCGTCGATGTAGCTGGCCTCCTCGATCTCCAGCGGGATCGACTTGACGAAGCCGGAGAAGAGGAACACCGAAAGGCCCCCGCCGAATCCGAGATAGAGCAAGACCATTCCCCAGGGAGTCGCCAGCCCTAGCCTGTCGGCGATGCTCGACGTCGGAAACATGACCATCTGAAACGGCACGATCATCGAGAAGGCGAAGAGGTAGTAGATCACCGACGTCCACCACGTCTTCACGCGGGTGATGTAGTAGGCCGTCATCGCGCAGAAGAAGACGATCACGGCCACCGAGGCCACCGTGATGAACAGCGACCACAAGATCGCCTGGCCGAAATTCTCGTCCCCGAGGGTCTTTGTGTAATTGTTCAGACCCACGCTCGACTCCCCGTTCGGAAGCGCGAAAGGGCTTTCCGAGATGAACAGCTTGCCCTTGAACGAGTTGATCAAGATGAACGCGAGCGGAACGAGCCACAGAAGCGAAAGCAGCGTCAGAAAAAGCGTGAGCACCGCCCTGCCCGGGGAGAAACGCGGACGGGAGACAGCGGGCATCGGCGCTTTCGCGGCGGCATCGGACGGAATGTTTGCGGTGCCCGACGCCGAACGCGCGGCGTCGTTGTTGGTGGCGCTCACTGGTCGACCTCCTTCGAACGGGTGACGCGCAACTGAATGAAGGCGATGACGGCGACGACGATGAAGAAGATAACGGCCATGGCCTGCGCTGTGCCCTCGCCGTTTCGAATGTCGAACATCCTCTTGAAGATGTTGAGGGCCGCCATCTGGGTCTCCTTGTAGGGCTTGCCGTCCGTCAGAGCAAGGTTTTGGTCGTACATCTTGAACGTGTTGGCAAGCGTCAGGAATGTGCAGATGGTGATCGAAGGCATCATGATCGGCAGGGTCACGGACCTCATCGTCTGCCATTTGGAAGCGCCGTCAATCTGCGCGGCCTCAATGAGCTCGGGTGGAACGTTCTGCAGGCCCGCGATGTAGATGATCATCATGTATCCCATCATCTGCCAGCTGGTCAGCATGACCAGGCCCGCGAACCCATACCTCCAATCGTCTTGGATCGACCCTTCGGCGAAGCGGTTGATGATGGCGTTGAGCATTGTCTGCCACGTATAGCCGAGCACCAAGCCGCCGATGAGGTTCGGCAGGAAGAAGACGGTTCGAAAGACGTTGGTTCCGCGGAGCTTGCGGGTGAGCATGTAAGCGAGCGCGAATGCGCCGATGTTGACGGTGACGATGGCCACCGCCGTGACCATGGCCGTGAAGGTCAAGGCTTCAACGAAGTGCGACCTTTCGGAGAACGCGGTGGCGTAGTTCTTCAGACCCACCCATTCGGCGTCGTCGATGGCCGTGAACTTGTTGAAGGAAAGGTAGACGCCCACCACGAAGGGAATGAGGAAGGCGATGGTAAAAGCGATGAGTGTGGGCCCGGTGAAGACCGGGAAGTATTTCTTCAAGGATCTGGTCATGGTCGGTCTCCAAAAGGAAGTGCTGCGACGAGCCGGCGGCGTGCCCTTGCCTTGCAGGGATTGGGCGTTCTTTTACTTTACAGAGATTGTGGGACTGCGGCTCCGCAGGTGGGCGTGGTGAGACGGCCACGCGCCCGCCTGCGGCGCCGTCGCAGCGTCTAAGTGCCTACATCGCCGCGTTTCTCTTTGCGCGGGCTCTCCCGGCGCTGGCCTTGCGCCGCGGTGAGGCGGGCCGCGCCGGGGAGGCGTCGGCCCGCCTGTGCGCTAGCTGTCCTTGTTCTGCTCCTTGCCCTTCTTCCATTCGGAAGTGAAGTACTTGGCGACGTCAGACCACTCTTCCTTGCCGGCGGCGTACTGCTGGAGGTGCGAGCCGAGCTGCTTCTTGTAGTCTTCCGAGGGGAAGACCGTGAAGTCCCAGGTCACGGGATCGAGGTCCTTGTTGTTGATGTACTTGACCACTTCCTTGCCGAGCGGATCGGACGGGCTCTGAGAGGCGAAGGTGTCAAAAGGCGCGATGAAACCGAGATCCTCGGAGACCAGCTTGGCGCCTTCCTTGGTGGTGTAGAGCCAATTGACGAAGTCGATCGAGGCTTTCTTGTCGGCTTCGGACGCCTTGTTGTTGAGGGCGAGGTAGTTCTCCGTTCCGATCGCGATGCCGTTCTTCTCCTCGCCCTTGACTCCCGTGTAGATCGGAAGGAAATGAACGTCCTCAGGCTTGACGACGTTGCCTTTGTCGCCCTTGATCTGCTCCCAGGCCCAGTTGCCGTTCTGGACCATGGCAGCCTGGCCGCGGGCAAACTCGGACATCGAGTCGGAAACGGACTTGTTGCTTGCCTCCGAAGGAGAAACCGTCGAGTTCTTCAGGTACAGGTCGAAGATCTTCTTGTAGTTGTCGAGGTAGGTTCCCTTGAGGGTGTCGGTGTCCTTGACCTTGGCGTCCTTCAACTCGTAATGGAGGGGATAGTTGGCCAGGTGGGTATGCCAGCGCCAGTCCTCCCCGGAAGCGAGCGACGTCGAAGCGAACGCGCCCTTGATGCCGAGCTGATCCTTCTTGGCCTGCATGTCCTCGGCGACTTCCTTGAGCTTGTCGAAGCCCTTGATCTCGTCGATCGACTTCGCCTTGGCATCGGGCAGTGCGAAGTACTTCTTCATGATGGCGTCGTTGTAGACGATTCCATAGCCCTCAGTGGTGAAGGGCACGCCGTAGATCTTGCCGTCTTCGCCCTTGAGCGCCAAATCTTTCTTCGTCAGATGCTTGGTGAACTTCTCGTCGCTCAGGTCCGAAACGTACTTCTCCCAGTTCTTCAGGCCGATGGGGCCATTGACGTTGAAGAGGGTCGGCGCGTCAGACTTGTTGATTTCCGTCTTGAGCGTCTGCTCGTAGTTTCCGGCCGCCGCGGTGCGGATCTTGACCTCGACGCCCGTCTTCTTCTTGTATTCTGCCGCGACTTTCTTCCAGGCCTTCTCGGCTTCGGGTTTGAAGTTGAGGTAATAGACGGAGGCTTTGCCGTCGTCTTTCTTGTCAGAGCTGCTCGAGCAGGCCGCGAGGCCTCCGAGAGATACCGCGGCCGCCGCCACGGCGGCCACGATGCTTGTGGTGCGACGCATGAATGCCCTCCTTTGGACAAACCGGCGAGACAGTCCCGCCGTCGGGGTGTGCGTTGCTCGGTGAGAGCCGAGCTACCCATTTTCTATCACAAGTGGAGGCGGTTATGAAAACTGTTGCACAAACGTTACAGAAACGAGGTTCTCCTTTTAGGGAAAAGGTGCGAAGACGCCAGTCGAGATCGCGTAAGACGCAGCAGAGATCGCAAAAAGGTACGTGATCTCATGAGTCGCCTCCAGTGCTCATCATGAGATCACGTACGCGTCAGAAGGACGCCGCTGGGGCCGTCTGGCTCGGGAACGATCAGATGGACTTCGGTTCGATCTTCCAGACCTCGCGGGCGTAGTCGCCGATCGTTCTGTCGGAGCTGAAGATGCCCGAACGGCAGATGTTGACCCAGCACTTGCGCGCCCACTCTTTGCGGTCGCGGTAATCCTCGGCCATGCGGTCGCGCGCTTCGCGATAGGACGCAAAGTCGCCCAGCAGGTAGTAGGTGTCGGGTTTGTCCCACGATGAGCCGTCGATCAGCGAGGCCCGCAGATCGTGGAAGTCGCCCGACCCGCCGTCATTGAGGGTTCCGTCGACGAAGGCGTCCATGACGCGCTTGAGCCCCGGGACCGTCTCGTAGTGGTGGCGGGGGTCGTAGTTGCGGCGAAGCTCGGGGAGCTCCTCCTCGCGAGCTCCGAAGATGTAGGCGTTGTCCTCGCCGACGGCCTCAACGATCTCCACGTTGGCGCCGTCGAGCGTGCCGAGCGTAAGGGCGCCGTTCATCATGAACTTCATGTTCGACGTTCCCGAGGCCTCCTTTCCAGCCATCGAGATCTGCTCGGAGACGTCGGCGGCTGGGATGATGTATTCGGCGGGCGTCACGTTGTAGTTCTCGACGAACACGACGCGGATGAGGTCCTTCGTGTCGGGGTCGTTGTTGACGACGCGGCCGACTTCGTTGATGAACTTGATAATGGCCTTCGCCCGCTTGTATCCGGGGGCGGCCTTGGCGCCGAAGACGAAGACGCGCGGGACGACGTCCATGCCGGGGTCGGCCTTGATCCGGTAGTACAGATCGAGGATGTACATGGCGTTGAGAAGCTGGCGCTTGTACTCGTGCAGGCGCTTGATCTGCACGTCGTAGACGGCGTCGATCGGAATCGAGTCGCCCTGTCGCTTTTCCAGCCACTCGGCGAAACGCACCTTGTTCTTGCGCTTGATCTCGTTGAGGCGCTCATACAGCGCGTCGTCGCCCTTGGCCTCGAGGTCGAGAAGCTTTGAGAGGTCGCGAACCCAGGCGTCGGAGCCGAGCTTTTCGGTCAGCAGCGCGGCCAAGCCCGGGTTGCAGGCGTTGAGCCAGCGGCGTTGCGTCACGCCGTTCGTCTTGTTGTTGAACTTCTCAGGCCAGATGTCGTGCCAGTCGTGGAGGGTGTCGCGCTTGAGGATGTCGGTGTGGATTGCCGCGACGCCGTTGATCGAATACGACGCATAGCAGGCGATCCACGCCATGTGCACGCGCCCTCCGGAGAGCGGCGCCATGTAGTCGATCTTCCCTTGATCGCAGCCCTTTTCGGCGAGCTCGATGCGGAATCGACGGTCGATTTCGGCGATGATCTCCATGATGCGCGGGAAGATCTGCTGGAAAATCGAGGTCTCCCACGTTTCCAGGGCCTCGGCGAGAACCGTGTGGTTGGTGTAGGCGAAGGTGCTTTGCACGACCTTCCACGCGTCTTCCCAGGACATGCCGTGTTCGTCCAGGAGCAGGCGCATGAGCTCGGGGATGGCCAGCACCGGATGCGTGTCGTTGAGCTGGATCGAGTTGTACTTGCCGAAGTCGCGCAGGTCCTCTCCGTGGTTTCGGATGTAGGTGTCGATCATCGTCTGCAACGACGCCGAAACGAAGAAGTACTGCTGGCGCACGCGCAGGACCTTGCCCTCGTAGGTCGTGTCGTTCGGGTAAAGGACGCGGCACAGGTCGGCTACGCGCTCCCGCTCGATGATCGCGTCGGTGAAACGCTGGGAGTTGAAGGCGTCGTAGTCGAACTCCTCGATGGGCTCGGACTTCCACAGGCGAAGCGTATTGACGTTCTTCGTCCCATAGCCGGTGATAGGCATGTCGTAGGGCACCGCGCGCACATGCATGTCGGCGAAATGGACGTACTTGGAGGCCTCTTCGTGGCGGATGACGAAGGGGTAACCCTCCTCCATCCAGGGGTCGGGATGCTCGTTTTGGAAGCCGTCGTCGATCGTCTGCTTGAAGAGCCCGTAGCGGTAGAGGATTCCGTAGCCCGTCACCGGAAGGTCCATCGTTGCGCAGGAATCCAGGAAGCATGCGGCCAGGCGGCCCAGGCCTCCATTGCCCAGGGCGGCGTCGGATTCTGCCTCGAGGATGTCGCTGAGGCTCTGGCCGAGGGCTTCGAGGGCAGCGCGGGCGTCGTCGAGCATGCCCAGATTGACGAGGTTGTTGAGCAACGCGCGGCCCTCGAGGAACTCCGCGGAAAAGTAGGCCGCTTGCCGGCCGGGCTCGTAGGCGCGGTAAGTTGCGTGCCAGGCGTCCGCGATGCGTTCAACGACGAGGCTCGAAAGGCCCGTCCAGAACTCCATCTCGGTCGAGTTTCGGGTGGTTTTGCCGGAGGCGGCGCGGACGAATGCGGCCAATGGCTGCGTCAGGTCGGTCGACATGATTCTCCTTGCGAACTTAAAGGACGCTGTGAACCCCGGCCGATGGCTGGCGCCGAGCAATGGCGGTGACACCGGGCAGGCGTCGTCGCGTCATGCACGTCACATCAAGACTACAGGGTGTCGGGCGGAGAATGCTCGCCCACTTTTGTGGCAAATGCGACGATTGCGCCGGGGCGGACCGTGCACGGCGGGCGGTCATTGCCTATGCTTGGGGCGTAAAGCGGGTATCCCTTTACATGGTTTGAGGCAAACGGAGGAAGTATGCCCGCAATCGTCATTCTCGGAGCGCAATGGGGCGACGAGGGCAAGGGGAAGGCAACCGATCAGCTCGGAACGGCCGCGCGGTGCGTGGTCAAGTTCAACGGGGGCAACAACGCCGGCCACACGGTGGTGGTCGATGGGGAGAAGTTCGCGCTGCATCTGCTGCCCTCGGGGATTCTTTCGCCGGGATGCGTTCCTGTCATCGGCAACGGGGTGGTGGTGGATCTCGGAGTCCTCTTCCAGGAGATCGCCGAGCTTGAATCGCGGGGGATCGACGCCGCTAGGCTGCGGATTTCAGCCAATGCGCATGTCATCACACCCTTTTGCAAGGTCCTCGACGCGCTCAGCGAGCGAAGTCTGGGGCCGCGCAAGATAGGCACGACGGGGAGGGGGATCGGCCCGGCATACTCGGACAAGGCGTCGCGTTTGGGCATTCGCATCCAAGACGTTTTCGACCGCGAGCTTTTGCGCGAACGTGTGAGCGCCGCCGTCGAACAGAAGCGGGCCCTGCTGGAAAGCGCGGGGGAAGAGGTCGACGTCGAAGCCGTCGTCGCCGAGCTTTCCGGCTACGCCGAACGGCTGCGCCCGATGGTCGCCGACGTCGGACGCGAGGTCAATGCCGCCCTCGACGCCGGGGAGACGGTGGTTTTCGAGGGCGGGCAATCGACGATGCTCGACATCGACCACGGCACTTACCCGTTCGTGACGTCGTCGAACGCGACGGCCGGCGGGGCCTGTACGGGGACCGGTGTGGGGCCCGCGCGCATCGACCGTGTTGTGGGGATCGCCAAGGCGTATGTCACCCGCGTGGGCGAGGGCCCTTTCCCGACGGAGCTCCTCGACGAGGCGGGCGAGCGGCTTCGATGCAACGGAGGCGAGTTCGGAACGACGACGGGGCGTCCGCGCCGTTGCGGATGGTTCGACGTTCCGGTGGCCCGTTACGCGACGAGAGTCAACGGGCTGACGGACCTGGTCTTGACGAAGCTCGACGTTTTGGGCGGCTTCGCGGAGATCCCCGTATGCGTCGCCTACGAGATCGATGGCGTGCGCGTCGACGAGGTCCCCGTCACTCAAGCCGAATTTGCGCGAGCCAAGCCGGTCTACGAGCTATTTCCCGGATGGGACGAGGACGTCTCCTCCTGCCGCGGCTTCCGAGATCTGCCCGTTGAAGCCCAGGACTACGTTTCGACCCTCGAGGGCCTGTCGGGCTGCCCGATCTCGCTCATCGGAGTGGGGCCCGGACGCGACCAAACGATCGTTCGCCGGAGCCTGCTTCCATAGAGGTCTTTTGGAGGGCTTCAAAGGGCTCATTGGGAGGGCCGCCGTCAAGGAGGCCATGGCGACGAAAAGGGCGTTCGCCTGATCAGGTGAACGCCCTTTCGAGTCGGGGCCTCATAGAGCGTCGAGGCCTAGAGAACCTTGGTCGGCGGGACGCTCAGGGGGACCGTAAGTCCATCCCGCGCGCCTGGCGAGGGGAAATCGGAGGGAGAGTACGACAAGGGCGTGGTTTCGGCGCCGGGAGTGCTCGGCAGGGGCGTGGTTTCGGCACCGGGAGTGTTCGGCAGGGGCGTGGTCTGAGCGCTTGGAGAGGCCATGGCCGACGCACTTTCACTCGACGGAATCGGGCTTGCGGCGGTCGACGACGTCCGGCTCGCGCCCGCCGAAGCCTGCAAAGCGTTCCCTGCCTCCACCTGGCCTGCCGATTGCGCCGACTGCGGGCCTGGGAAAGCTTCGCCTGAATACTGGCCTTGGTGCGGCTGCCCGCCGTCTAATCCGGTGGGCCCGCCGGGGCCGGGGTAGCTGCCCGTGCCAGGGTAGTTTCCGCCGCCGGGGCCGGGGTAGCCGCCTGGACCCGGGTATCCGCCTGGACCCGGGTATTCTCCTCCAGAGCCGGGGTAGCTGCCCGTGCCGGGGTAGTTTCCGCCGCCGGGGCCGGGGTAGCCGCCTGGACCCGGGTATCCGCCCCCGGGGCCGGGGAATCCCCCGCCGGGGCCGGGGTAGCCGCCTGAACCTGGGAAGCCGCCGTCGGACTTCCTGCGGGTGACGAGGAGGACGATTGCGACGATGGCTACAAGAACGCCGCCGCCGATGGCGAACCACGCCCACATCGGCATGCCTTCGTCTTTCTTGGGCGATGCCCATGGCGTCGGCGTATCGTCCGGGGTCGTTTCAGGCGAGGTTGACTTGGCGGTCGTGGGCGACTCGGAGGGGCTTTCCGACTCGTCGTCCGTGGTGCCTATGTATCCCAACTCGCCTCCGGCAGTGGCGCTTACGCCTCTCTTCACGATGTCGTAGTTATCCCACTCCGCCGTGTTTCCATTGATTTTTCCGCCTTTGCTCACGTCCGTGACCTCGGAGGGGAGGGTGATGCCCATCTTGAACTTGAGGTCGCTCATTCTCGAACGCACCGAGCCCTTGAGCTGGCCGTCCATTGCCTGCCAGAATGCTCGGGGAACGGTGACGGTTACGTGCCCCTCGTCGTCCTTTTCGGCCAGGGTCTTCAGGAAGGGACCGTCTTTGAACGTGAGCTTGCAGCCCATGCCCTTCGCACCGGGAACCGATTCGATGACGGGGGTGCCATAGGTCGATTTTAGGGACTCCATTTGCGAGGACAGAACCTGGCAGTCTCCGACCTTTGTCGAGGGGTCCTCGGTGTCGAACGCTACGCTTAAGGCGGTGCCTCCGTCTTCGCCGACTGTGATGTTTGTATCGACTCGACACGCTGAAAGGATCAGCAGGAATGGCAGAAAGAGAAGAAGGGACCGGCGACGTCCCTTCTTGGCGATGGTAGTCATGTGCTTGTCCCTATCTGATAAGCGTGTCCGTCATGTTCAAGAACAAAGGTAGCGACTTGGGCGCTCTGCGCACAATCGGTTGAGGCGAAAGCGACCGTCTTTGTTCCTTGCTTTACCTATAGTTCATCGCCTTGCGCGCGGCCGCGATGCGAACTCTTCGGCAAGTTGTAAAATCCTCGCAAGCTCCCTCTTTTGATCGGGCGGGAGAGTCTCGGCAAATTGAAAACCTTGGTCGTTCTGAGCGAGCGACAGGAGCACGCGGTGAATGTGCTCTGGTGAACGAAGGGCCTCGCAGACTTCGTGACTTACGTTCAAGGCCGGTGGCTGAAGTGCGAGCGTTGTGTTCGGTTGTGCCGAGCGCCTCCTCGGTCCGTCCGCTCCGGAACCATGCGTCCGGAGCGGACCGAGGGCCTGTACGGTGCCCGAGGAGCTGTCAGTAGCCGCCCTGCTGTGGAGGATTCTGTGGGTAGCCTCCGCCTTGCTGCGGCGGGTACTGGGAGTGGCCCTGCGGGGCCTGTGGTCCGCCGAACTGTTGTGGAGCCTGGGGTCCGCCGAACTGCTGCGGTGCCTGGGGCCCGCCGAACTGCTGCGGGGCCTGCGGCTGTCCGAACGGGGCTGCGTAGGCTGCCTGCCCGGGGCCAGATCCCTTCCCCTTTCGCGTCGCGAGGAAGATTATGACGCCCAAGAGGACGACGGCGCCGCCTCCGATGGCGAACCACGCCCACATTGGGAATCCGCCGTCGGAGTCTTTCTTAGACGAGGCTGCGGGCTTGTTTGCCGCCCCGTCGTCGTTCTTCGCTGTGGTTTCTTCGTCGTTCGCAGAGGGTTCCTCGCTGGAGCCGCCGTCCTTTTCGGCCTTGATTTGCGCTCCTTGGGCGATGACGTCGAGTCCCTCGTACTTCACCGTGTTGCCGCTGATCTTGCCGTTTCCGGACGCTTCGGTGATCTTTCCGGGCATGACAATCTTGAGCGTGGCCTGGATCTGCCCCCTGAAGCTTGAAGAGTTGAACCTCGGATTGCCGGCCAGTTTGAGGACGTAGCCGCTAGAAGTCTTCGTGAGTCCGGACTCTTGCCTGGCTTGTTTTTGAGTCAGCTTGCATTTGAGATTCCCTCCGTTGGAAAGGTCCTCCATCCTGAACTTGTCCAGATTGAGGCCGGCGCTGCTTCTTCCCTGGAAAGACTGTTTCATCCGAGACATCAATGATTCGCACGTCAGGTTCTGGCCGCTCAACTTGCCCTCGTCGTCTTCAAAGACGACGCTCGAAACGGCCGTGCCGTCGTCCTTGTACTCTACGGTCATGTCCATCTTGCACGCGGCGATCAGGAGCATGAAGGGAAGCAAGGCTGCCGCGAGCAACCGGGACCGCTTCCTCACGGTTGTGCGTGGAAGAACGCTCATTGTTGAATCCTTAGTTTGAAGCGCGCTTGTCGCGCCGTACAGGGAACAGCATAGTTGGTGGGAGAAAACGGCACACGTTGCCAGGTGGGGACCTCTCGTTCCTTGGCCTGCCCGTTTCTCGTGTTTGGGCCGAGGCATCTTCTTGTTCTGGTTCTCTGTTTCTCTTGCTTTGGGCACGCCTGTCCTTTTGCTTTCGGCGCGCGCATCGCTTCCCTCGCCTTCGACGTCGGACCCTTGGCGAGGTTTCAGCGGGCGTGGGAAAGCTCTGCAGGCACTTGTCGGCGTCGCGCTCCGCCGGGCGGTTTGCCGAGGCGCGGCGAAAGCTCCCGCCCGGTTCTCTTGGGCGGCTTCGACGACGCCGATGTGTGAAAGATCGCACCCGCCGCACCCATGCCATTCTGGGACGAAACGCACGGGAAATCCCCAGCTTTTTCCGCAACAATAGATGTCGTTCGCGCCGTGGCGGCAGGGCTGCGGCAGCACATCGCAGACTCAGGAAGGAAACGCGATGACGGATAAGACCTACACCGTCGAAGAGGTTCGGGCCGGAGCGCCCGCCGAGGCCCCTGAAGAGTTGATTGAGTTCGTTGCGAAGACGGCCAATCTCGCCAAGCCCGACTCCATTTACTGGGCTGATGGCTCGGACGAAGAATGGGATCGCCTCACCACCGAGATGGTCGAGGCTGGAGTTTTCACGCGCCTCAATCCCGAGAAGCGCCCCAACTCCTTCCTTGCGCGCTCGCTTCCCTCCGACGTCGCCCGCGTGGAGTCCCGGACGTTTATCTGCTCCGAGAAGGAAGAAGACGCCGGCCCGACCAACCACTGGTACGACCCGGTCGAGATGAAGAAGATCCTCCACGAGAAGTTCGACGGCGCCATGCGCGGCCGCACGATGTACGTCGTTCCCTTCTCGATGGGCCCGCTCGGCGGACCGATCTCCAAGCTCGGCATCGAGCTGACCGACTCTCCCTACGTGGTCACGAACATGCGCATCATGACCCGAATGGGATCCAAAGCTCTCAAGCTCATCGGCGAAGGCGGCGAATGGGTTCCCGCGGTCCACTCTGTCGGATACCCCCTGCGCGACGCCGATGGGACCGTCCGTGAGGACACCGCTTGGCCTTGCAACGATGAAAAGTACATTACGCACTTCCCGGAGACGAACGAGATCTGGTCCTATGGCTCCGGCTACGGCGGCAACGCGTTGCTGGGCAAGAAGTGCTATGCGCTGCGCATCGCCTCGACGATGGCCCGCCGCCAGGGGTGGATGGCCGAGCATATGCTCATCCTTCGCCTGACCGACGAGAAGACCGGCAAGCAGTACCACGTGACGGCCGCCTTCCCCTCGGCTTGCGGCAAGACCAACCTCGCCATGCTCCAGCCGACCATTCCCGGTTACAAGGTCGAGACAATCGGCGACGACATCGCGTGGATGCGCCCCGGTCCCGACGGGCGCCTGTACGCAATCAACCCCGAGGCCGGCTTCTTCGGCGTCGCCCCCGGAACCTCGTACGACACGAACCCCATGGCGATGGACACCATGCGCGGCAACTCGATCTTCACGAACGTAGCCCTGACCGACGACGGCGACGTGTGGTGGGAGGGCATCGACGCCCCGCTTCCGGACCACCTCATCGACTGGACCGGCAAGGACTACACCCCCGCCGACGCCGCCGAGGGCAAGAAGGCCGCCCACCCGAACAGCCGCTTCACGGTTCCCGCCTCGCAGTGTCCGATCATCTGTAAGGATTGGGAGGCCCCGCAGGGCGTGCCGGTCGATGCAATTCTCTTCGGAGGCCGCCGCGCCAGCAACGTGCCGCTCGTCGCCGAGCAGTACGAGAATGCCCACGGCGTGTTCATCGGAGCGTCGGTCGCCTCCGAGGTGACCGCCGCCGCGACGGACGTCAAGGCCGGCTCGCTGCGCCACGATCCCTTCGCCATGCTGCCTTTCTGCGGATACCACATGGCGGATTACTGGGGCCATTGGCTGGAGCTCCAGGAAAAGCTCGGTGACAAGTTCCCGAAGGTCTTCCAGGTCAACTGGTTCCGCAAGGGCCCCGACGGCAAGTTCATGTGGCCGGGATACGGCGAGAACTCGCGAGTTCTCGACTGGATCGTCCGCCGAGTCGGCGGGCAAGTCGATGCCATTGACGGCGTGACCGGTCGCTACCCGAAGTTCGAGGACTTCAACCTTGATGGGATCGACGTCGACAAGGCCACGTGGGATGCCCTGTTTGAGATCGACCCCGATGCTTGGGCTGCCGAGATGGACGAGACCGAGGAGTACTTCAAGCAGTTCGGCGACAAGCTTCCCGCCAAGATCACCGAGCAGCTTGCGAAGTTCCGTGAGCGCATCGCCGCGGCGAAGGCCTGATTGGGGCCGCGCTGAAAGGCGCTGCCTGATGATCGGCTGACGGCCGGCGAGAGGGCGCTGCCCGCCTGCTTCGTGACGCGCAAACGGAAGCGCAGACGCTTGGCGGGCGTCGCGAGTAGTTGTTTGTTCATCTGCCTCGTGAGCGGCGAGCAGACGCTTGTACAGCCAGCAGGTGGGCGCTGAGCTCAGAGCGGACGAACGAGGGGCGGACCCGAATCAATCGGGTCCGCCCCTGTTTGATGAAGCGTTGCAGGGCTTCGGCCGCAGTGTCCAGCGCGCTAGCTATTGCAGCCTGCTGCGCGAACCCAACGGCCCAACCTCACAGCGCATTCCTGCGCCTGCGAATCGCGATCAGCGTTCCGCCTGCCGCAGTCAGAACAAGCGCGCCGAGCCCCATCGCGGTGCTGTCCAAGCCCGTGAAAGCGAGGGTTTTCTTTGGAGCGTCGCGAGTCGGCTTAGCCGGAGCCGGCTGCGAAGGATTCGGCGTTGGCTTGCGGGAAACCGAAGGCGGTTGCGCAGGCGTCGGAGGTATCGCCGAGGGAAGGGACGGCGGCATGGAAGGAGTCCCGGGAGGCGCCGGCGGCGTCGACGGCCCGGTGGGCGGTGTCACGGGAGTCGGCGGTGTTGAGGGCCCGGTTGTCGGCGTCGAAGACGGTTCGGTCGTTGGCGTCGAAGGACCCGTGGGAGGCGTTGTTGGAGTCTCGGACGGCGTCGGAGTGGGCGTCGCAGGTGATTCTCGCTTGACGTAGCCGAAGTCGAGCGTCGCGTCGCGCTGACCGTCCGCAGTCAGGTCCCCGGATTCGGCCTGGCCGGTCGAAGAATCCTTTGCCCGATCGCTTCCCTGGCCGGCCTTTGTGGGCGTGTATCCTTCGGGGTCGGTGACTTTGACGGTGTAGTGCTTGCCCGCTGGAAGAACGGGAAGGTTGGCGAATGTGTACGCCCCCTTCTTGTCAGTCTTGACGGGGGAGACGGGCGCCCCGTCGACGTCGGAGACCTCTTTGCCGTCGGGCCCGACCAATGTGAGGGTCACGCCCTCGATGCCGGGCTCGCCGTCGTCTTGCAAGCCGTTCTTGTTCTCGTCGAACCAAACGAAGTCGCCGACCGAGACCTTCGGAGCCGGACCCGACGCGGCGTGCCAGGGGTCGGAGTCCTCGACGGGGGTTTGCGAGGCAACTGAAACGGCAGCGACCTTCGCGTTGTCAGCGTGCGTCTTATTCGCTCCCATCGGGTCGAGCGTTCCCTGGCATTCGAAGGACGCCTTCCGCGGGAAGACCCATGCCCCCAAATCGATCCGGCCCTGCGCGTCCGCCTTGCGGGGCGTTCCGTCGACGACGCACTGGACGTCCTTCAGCGCCGGACCGTCGGCCGTTGTGTCGGTGACTGTCACGTTTGTCAGATCTTCGATGCCGACGTTGGTCACTGTGAATTTGACCGTTGCGCCCTGATCGGCTGCAAGGGAAAGGCCAGGGGCGGAATTGCGGTCGCCGGCGGGAAGGTTGCTCGGCTCGAAGTCCGGATCGCCGGAGACGTCCGGCTCGCCGGAGCCGTCCCACTGGATGCCCTCCCAGTCACCGTCGTACTTCTCAATGTCGATGGCGGGAACGGTGATGCCGGATCCCTCGCCGCCGCCTCCCTCGAACTTGAGGTACTTGGCCAGCCCGAGGGTCTTCTTGCCGGTGTCATAGGAGATGTTGGCCGTGTTTGAGAGGGTCTTCTTGATCCCGACGGCGTCTTTGGCGCCGTGAACGGGCTGTCCCTTGGCGTTGGTGCGGAGTTTCATTCCGTAGATCACCTGCAACTGCTTGGACGTCAGGCCGGCGGGTTTCGTCACGGTGATCTTGGGAGCGCCGCTCGCGATCCCGTCGCACGACGCCTCGATGTAAACCCCGGCGGGCGTCGAGCCGGCCTCGAACACCCCGTTCGCAACGTCGCGCGTTTGGAGGAAGGCGTAAGCGCCCTCGGCCGCCTGGCCGTTGACGCAGTAGACGAGGTCGGCGTCGGCCTTGTCGTCGATCGAGGCGGTGGTCCATTGGAGATTGTCCAAGACGATTCCGTAGCTGATGGCCGATTCGTCCCTGTTGATGAGAACGCCGGATTCGTCAGTGGCCGTGGCCTCAGCCTGGTTCGGTATCCACCAGCCCTTCTTGGATTCCTCTTCGGGGCCGTTGAATCCGACGAGCTTGTTGATCCTCACCTGCGTGCCAAAGATGTCGACGTCCATGGCGTTCGTCGTCGAATCGAATACGAGCGCCCTTTGATTGAGCGTGGCGTTGAAGTATGCTGTTCCGTTTACGTTCTGGTGTGTTTCCACGTAGTCAGTGGTGAAGGTGATGACCATTCTATTTGTGCCCGAATCGAACGCGGCCCGGCCGATCTCTTCGCCCGAGGGCGACAGGACCGCAAAGCCGGGGGCGGAACCCGCATCGATCACGTCGGGGAGCTCGACGGCGATCGTGTCGCCCCGGCTGGTGCCGTTCGGCACCGCCCAGGTGAAGTTGAGCCGGACTGAGTCCCACTGCCCCCAGGCGGTCGCTTCGGGCGTCACCTGTTTGATTCCGTAGATGCCGTCGTTTGGGATTTCAGCGGCCTGCGCGGCGCGCGGTGCGAAAGCGACGGTTGCGATGAAGGACACGACGAAAGCGAGGAGCATCGCCTTGACCTTCGAGACGGGACGCCGCGAAGGTATCTTTTTCATATTCATTTCCTGAACTCGTGATGTGAAAGTGAGCATGGAGTTCGGTAGACACGCCTCCGTTGGGGAGTTTAACGACGTGGAATGTGCTCTGTAATCAGACGATAGTCTGATTGGCGTTTCGCGATCGTACCATCTTCAAACTGTCTCTTTTCTTCTATAAACATCCTTTCTCTTCCATGAACCTCCTTTTTCTTTTCGCGGAGGCGATTTGTTGGATTGATCTGGGATGAAGGGCGAGGACGGCGAGTTTCCGGGGAACGCCGGCGGAGGGCTTGTCGTCTGGAAAGGCTTGTCGTCTGGAAACGGTTCGTCTTTCGGGAAGGCGTCGTCGTTTGGGAAAAACCCGATGTTCAGGAGGGATTCGCCGTTCGGGGGAGGGGCGTCGTTCAGGAGGGATTCGCCGTTCGGAGGAGAGGCATCGTTCAGAATGTGACACGTCCGGCGTCAAATCGTCGTTGTTGCGCAACCTGGCTTAGGGTTGTTCCGTGAACATACTCATACTCGGGTCGGGAGGCCGCGAGCACGCCATCGCCCGTTCTCTTCGCAGCGACGACGACGTCCTCTACATCGCCCCGGGGAACCCCGGGATGGCCCCATTGGGAACGCTCGTCGACCTCGACATCCTCGACGGGGCGGCCGTGGCCGCATTCGCTCGCAGCAAGGGGATCGACCTCGTCGTCGTCGGTCCGGAGGCTCCGTTGGTCGCTGGCGTGGCCGACGCCGTGCGCGAGGCGGGCATCGACATTTTCGGCCCCTCGCGGGAAGCCGCACGCCTGGAAGGCTCGAAGGCGTTCGCCAAGGAGGTCATGGCCAGCGCGGGCGTGCAGACGGCGCGATCGCGGCTGTGCACGAGCCTTGGAGAAGTGGAAGCGGCCCTTGACGCTTTCGGCGCGCCCCACGTGGTCAAAGACGACGGGTTGGCCGCGGGCAAGGGAGTCGTCGTGACGGATGACAGAGACGCCGCCCTCGCCCACGCCCAGGGGTGCCTGGCCAAGCCCGAGGGGAAGGCGCTGATCGAGGAGTTCCTCGACGGGCCCGAGGTCTCCCTTTTCTGTCTGTGCGACGGACGCGTCGCCCTTCCTCTGGAGCCCGCGCAGGACTATAAGCGGGCGTACGACGGCGGCAAGGGGCCCAATACCGGCGGCATGGGATCCTACTCGCCGCTCCCGTGGGCCGACCCGGGGCTGGCCGACGCCGTCGTCGCCGAGGTCGCCCAGCCGGTCGTAGACGAAATGGCGCGGCGCGGAACGCCCTTCGTCGGCGTGCTCTACTGCGGCTTGGCGTTGACCTCCGAGGGCGTGAAAGTGGTGGAGTTCAACGTGCGTTTCGGCGACCCCGAGACGCAGTCGGTGCTGGCGCGGCTGGTCACCCCCCTCGCCGGCCTTTTGCGGGATGCGGCGAGGGGCGAGCTGGGGCCGGTTCTCGGAGAGCCTGAAAGGGCCGGGGGCGAGTCTGCGGCAGGCCGGGGCGAGCCGCGAGAGGAAAAGGGAGGACAGCCGAGTCGAGGCGGCTCGGAGCTGAATGGAGACGAACGGGAAGCGGCGGCGGAGGGCGAAGAGAAGCCCGGCAGCAGGCATGGACTTCGCCGCCTCGAATGGCTTCCCGACGCCGCAGTCACCGTGGTCTTGGCGGCGCCCGGCTATCCCGGGCCGGTGCATGCGGGCGACCCCGTCGAGGGCTTGGGCGCGGCTGAAAGCGTGCCCGGCGCGCACGTCGTCCACGCGGGAACGAAGGAATCGGACGGAGCCGTTGTGTCCGCCGGAGGCCGAGTGTTGGCGTGCGTCGGAATGGGAAAGGACGTGGCCGCCGCGCGCGCCGCGGCCTACGCAGCTATCTCGGAGATCCGGCTGAAAGGGGCGCATTTCCGCACCGACGTCGCCGCGGGAATGTGACCGTCGTGCGCCCGCGAATCAGCCCCTCCGCTTCGACGTCGAAAACATCGGGCAAAATCACTGGATAACGGCTAAACTGTGGGTGTATTGTTGAAATTGCATTCGCAACGTGGCGATGGGCTCGGCGTCGACCCGGGTTGGACTTCGCGCTTCCGGCGGTGTGTTCAATGCCCCTTACGGTCATTGGCACACGAGGGTGCGAAATCGACTGATTGGGACTTTGCGCCGGTTTGACGCGTAAGCGTGGTTCGACGTCGTCGTCGCGGGCAAAAACGGTTATCTCAACCTATGGACAAGAGGCAGGTAGCCGTGATCCAATACGTGGAAAGAACTACTGTGGTACACGAGGGAGTGAGAACACAGATGATTGGAATCGGTGCAAGAAACCTGCCCGGGTGGACGCACGTGTACTCGGGCAAAGTTCGCGATGTCTACGTTCCGTCGGGCGTGGACGCACACAACGGCGAGGATGCTTACCTAATCGTCGCCTCTGATCGGATCAGCGCCTACGACTATGTTCTTCCCACCGAGATTCCGGACAAGGGGAGAATACTCACCCAGCTGTCGCTGTGGTGGTTCGAGCAGCTCTCCGATCTCACCCCCAACCACGTCATATCGACGAACGTCCCTGCGGCCGTCGAAGGGCGTGCAATGATCACCCGCCGCCTCAAGATTTTCCCCGTCGAATGCGTAGTGCGCGGCTACCTGACGGGATCCGGCATGGCCGAATACAAGCGCCGCGGAACCGTGTGCGGCGTCGCCCTCCCTCCGGGCATCAGGGAGGCGGAGCGCCTCGACCGGCCGATCTTCACGCCGACGACGAAGGCCAGGCTCGGCGACCACGACCAAAGCATCACCTTTGCCGACACCGCCGCGCGGGTGGGAGAGGGCGTGGCCCGCGAGCTTCGGGCGAAGTCGATTGCGACGTACGCGAGGGCTCGCGAGATCGCCGCGGAGCGGGGCATCATCATTGCCGACACGAAGTTCGAGTTCGGCGTTTCCCCCGACGCCGGCTCGGAGGAGATCATCCTCGGCGACGAAGTGCTCACCCCGGACTCTTCGCGGTTCTGGATCGCGAATGTCTACGAGCCGGGAAGGTCCCAGCACTCGCTCGACAAGCAATTCGTCCGCGACTGGCTGAGCTCGGAGGAATCGGGGTGGGACGTGAGTTCCGGCACGCATCCGCCTGCGTTGCCCGACGAGGTGGTTGACAAGACCCACGAGCGTTATGTGCAGATCTACGAGCATCTGACCGGCAGCCGCTGGTCGTGACGGGGCGAGGTCGGAGAACGGCCAGGCGAACCCGCCGCTCGGATTTCGGAAAATCATGCGCGAAAGCGCCTCGTGCCCATATCATGGACATGAGGCGCCGCATGGCGTCCGATTTGTGAGACAGGAGGAAGCCCTTGGGGCGGATCATCGTCGAAGTCATGCCGAAGCCTGAAATTCTCGACCCGCAGGGCAAGGCCGTGCGCGGAGCCTTCCTTCGGCACGGAGTGGACGTCTTCACGGACGTGCGGCAGGGCAAGCGTTTCCAGCTTTCCGTGAAGGGGGCGGTGACTGAGGGGCATCTGGAGTCCGCACGCGAACTCGCTGCGACGAGCCTTTCCAACCCGATCATCGAGGACGTCGTTGCCGTCTACGCTGCGGAGGACGAGCGGTGAAGATCGGCGTGGTCACGTTCCCCGGAACGTTGGACGACGGCGACGCCGCGCGCGCCGTTCGATTGGCCGGAGGCGAGCCCGTCGCTCTGTGGTACGCCTCGGACGACGTCGGGGAAGTCGATGCGATCGTGCTGCCCGGGGGCTTTTCCTACGGCGACTACCTCAGATGCGGGGCCATAGCCGCGCTGACCCCCGTCATGTCGGCCGTCGTCGAGGCGGCGGGCAAGGGCGTTCCCGTGCTGGGGATCTGCAACGGATTCCAGATTCTGTGCGAGGCGCACCTGCTGCCCGGGGCGCTGGTCCGCAACGAGGGGCAGCGTTTCGTCTGCCGCGAGCAAAAGCTTGCGGTCGAGAACGCGGACACGCCGTGGACCTCCGGTTTCACGAGGGGGCAGGTCATCACGATTCCCTTGAAGAACGGCGAAGGGTGCTTCCAGGCCGACGCCGAAACCGTCGCTCGCCTTGAAGGCGAGGGGCGCGTGGCCTTCCGATACGTTGGAGTCAACCCCAACGGGTCGGTCGACGACATCGCGGGCGTCGTCTCCGAGTCGGGGAACGTCGTCGGGCTCATGCCTCACCCGGAGCACGCCGTCGAATCGGGTTTCGGCCCGGGCGGCGCCGACGGGCTCCGTTCGGGAACCGACGGGCTGACCTTTTTCACATCCGCCCTCGAATCGGTTCTCGCATAGCGGCGCGAAGGGCCGCGAATCCAGCGCTCACATTTCGGGACGCCGCCCCGCCCAAGGGATGCGACGCTCCCCTCGGAACAGGAGAATCCATGGCTTCGGCCGAGCACCGCAACGAAAGCTATGACACCGTCGAGAAAGCCGCGGCGACCTCCGAGCAGCCCATGCCCTGGGCCGAACTCGGCCTCAAAGAGGACGAATACGCGAGCATCAGGCAGATCCTCGGCAGGCGTCCCACGGCCGCCGAGCTCGCCATGTACTCGGTGATGTGGTCAGAGCACTGCTCGTACAAATCCTCGAAGATCCACCTCAAGCAATTCGGCAGCAAGCTCACGCCCGAGATGCGCGAGCACCTGCTCGTCGGCATGGGCGAGAACGCCGGAGTCGTGGACATCGGCGACGGCTGGGCCGTGACGTTCAAAGTGGAGTCGCACAATCACCCGAGCTTCGTCGAGCCGTATCAGGGGGCGGCCACCGGCGTGGGCGGCATCGTGCGAGACATTGTCTCCATGGGAGCCCGGCCCGTAGCGGTCATGGACCAGCTGCGCTTCGGCGACGTCGGCCACGCGGACACGGCCCGCGTGGTGCACGGCGTCGTCGCCGGCGTCGGCGGATACGGCAACTGCCTCGGGCTGCCGAACATCGGCGGGGAGACAGAATTCGACGCGTCCTACCAGGAGAATCCGCTCGTCAACGCCCTGTGCGCAGGCGTGCTGCGCCACGGCGACGTCCACCTCGCCAACGCTTCGGGCGAAGGCAACAAGGTGGTGCTCTTCGGGGCGCGCACCGGCGGCGACGGCATCGGCGGCGCGTCGATCCTGGCCTCCGAGGCCTTCGAGGACGGCATGCCCGCCAAACGGCCCTCGGTGCAGGTGGGCGACCCGTTCATGGAAAAGGTCCTCATCGAATGCTGCCTCGAGCTCTTCGCCGGGGGCCTCGTCTTGGGAATCCAAGACCTCGGCGCGGCCGGAATTTCCTGCGCCACGAGCGAGCTCGCCTCCAACGGCGACGGCGGCATGCACGTGGACCTCGAAAACGTTCTTCTGCGCGACCCCACGCTCACCGCCGGGGAAATCCTCATGAGCGAATCGCAGGAGCGGATGATGGCCGTCGTCGCCCCGGACAGGCTCGACGCGTTCATGGACGTCGTCGGCAAGTGGGAGGTCGAGGCCGCCGTCATCGGGACCGTCAACGCCTCGGGACGGCTGACGATCGACCACCACGGGCACAGGATCGTCGACGTCGACCCGAGGTCCGTCGCCCACGAAGGCCCTGCATACGAGCGGCCGTACGCCCGCCCGCAGTGGCAGGACGCGCTCAACGCCGACGGCGCGGACGGGCTCTCCCGCCCCGGTTCGCCGGCCGAGCTGCGCGAGCACATCCTGCGCGTGCTCACCGATCCGAATCAGGCGGGCGCGGGCTGGGTGACCGATCAGTATGACAGGTTCGTCCGCGGAAACACGGCCCTTTCCCAGCCTGACGACGCCGGAGTGATCCGCGTCGACGAGGAGACCGGGCGGGGCATCGCGATTTCTGCCGACGCCAACGGGCGCTACACGAAGCTCGACCCGTACGAGGGCGCCCGCCAGGCGCTGGCCGAGGCGTACCGCAACGTCTGCACCGTGGGCGCGAAGCCTCTGGCGGTCACCGACTGCCTGAACTTCGGATCGCCGGAGGACCCGGACGCCATGTGGCAGCTCGTCCAGGCGATCACCGGGCTCGCGGATGCCTGCAGGGAGATGGGCGTGCCCGTGACCGGCGGAAACGTCTCGCTCTACAATTCGCACGGCAAGGAGAAAGGCCGCGTCGATTCGTCGATCAACCCGACGCCCGTCGTCGGCGTCCTCGGAGTCATGGACGACGTGCGCACCGCCGTGCCGTCCGGCTGGCGGGAGGACGGCCTCGTCGTCGTGCTGCTCGGCCGCACCCGCGACGAGCTCGACGGCTCCGCCTGGGCGCGCGCGATCCACGGGCATCTCGGCGGGCGGCCGCCGAAGGCGGACCTTCAGGCGGAAATGGCGTTAGGGCGCGTGCTCCTCGCATTGCACGACGCCGACACCGGCGACCTCGGCCCCATCTTGGCCGCGGCGCACGACGTTTCCAACGGGGGCCTCGTCCAGGCGCTCGCGGACATGTCCGTGCGGGCGGGGGTCGGCGCGTCTGTCGATCTGACGGATCTGGCCTCCCGCGAAGGAATCGACAATTTCACCGCGCTTTTCTCGGAGACGCAGGCCCGCGCGGTGCTCGCCGTCCCCGAAGGCTACCTCGACCTCGTGCTGCGCGCGGCCGAGGCCGAAGGCGTCGCGGCCGTGCGTTTGGGGACGACGGGCGGGGAGCTGCTTGCGATCCAGCTTGCCGCCGAGCGGTGGGCCGCAGCCGACGGGGCCGAATGGTCTGCTGAAGCTTCTGTCGATGCGCCTGCCAAGGCAGACGCCGCTGGCGGGGCTGTGGCGTCACGCGTCGCTGACTCGCAGCTCGGGCCGGAGACCGGCGGTCCGGCGGGAAGCTCCGACGAGGTCCTGGTGTTCGACGTCGCCGAAGTGGCTGCCGCGTCCGACGCCGTGCTGCGCAGTCTCTTCGATTGAGCCGTCCTACTTCGGATCGGTTCCGCGTGGATTCGGCCCGATCGCGCGGCTCGCCAACGACAAGCACCTTGCTGCACGATGCAGAGCCCGCCCCGGTCCCGAGATCGTTCGCGCTTCAAAGCCGTTCATGGACGGACTTGATTTTGTCCCGTAGGTCGGCGCTCGCTGCAGCCACGGACAATGCAAAAAGGGCGGGAGAAAGTGGAAGCTTCACGGTCCAGTCGTTCCACCTCGATACGTAGATTGCTAGAGGAACCGTGGCGGCAAGGGCCAAGGCATTGGCGACTACCGACAGGATTGAGCACGCGATGGTGGTTCGATCCGCCAAAGTCGCGATTGCGAGGATGTATGCGCAAGGAATCAGTATGCACAACGGCCGTTCGGTGAGCGACAGAAGATAGCCTTCGATATCGGCTTCGGCGGGACGGTAGGAGGTGTGGTTGTCGAGCCAGTGGGCTTGAATCAACACGGCTGCGGTGGCCAAGGTCAGGAGAATGAGCACAAGCAATGCTGGCTTGACTTTGATTTTCGATGAAGACTTCAGCTTTGAGTCGCTGTAGTAATCGAAGACATCCGGTTCACCGGTCATCGGGCTGCTCCTTCGGTGTTTTTGCCTGTGTGCGCTTGAAATGCGACTCATATGGTGTGCGTCGCCGGGTCCACGCCCAGCCTATCGGCTTTCAGCCGCTGTTTGCGTTCAAATGGCCTTGATCTTCTTCCTCAAGTCTGCGCCTGCGCCGACCAGAGCTGTCGCGAAAGAGACGGGCACAGGGAATGCGACAGCGAATGCGTCGGCTCCGTACCGCGAGAGCACAACGAAGGCAGTGGGAAGCGTACAGGCAAGTGCCAACGCGTTGACTGTCACGGACGCGATCGAGGATGCGACGGCGGTCTGGCGGGCAAGCGCGGCGGTCGCCGTGGCGTACGCGCAGGGAATCAAAGCCAGCAGCGCCCAGCCGGTTATGAATATGACGAAAAGCTCGGCGACCTGACCGCTGATGCATTGGGGTGGGCTTGAGAGCAATACGAAAACGTCTCCCGAGATCCCGCCATCCAGCACGAGAGCCGTGAACTTTACCGTGTACGAGGACGATACGCTCGGAACGTTTGAAAGGACCGCGGCGGCCGCGGGAATTGAGAAGAGCGTGGCAGCCGAAGCTCCCGTAAACAGAAACAGCGGTGCGGCCGCCGACTTCTTCCTCGCCGCCGCGACGATTCTGCTCGTACTCCTCGCGGCGATCTGGATTCTTGTTAGCCGTGGAAAGGCGATCGGGCAGAGACATTTGCCGTCCCCGTGCGTGACCTCATTGATACTGTGGGTTTAAGTCAGAGCTCCCTAGGGGGTCAATGGTTGAATGTAAAAAGATATGTTGTTTAGGCGGAGCCGTTTAGAGCTTGCGGCCTCGGCCTGCCGGCTAAAATCTGGAGAACAAACGCCTCGGAAAGGAGTGCTATGCAGCTTACCCTCGTCCGCCCGGCGGGACTCCGCCTCCGCCCGGCAAGTCTCGGTGGGCGCACCGGCGTGCCGGAAGAAGACCGTCTGCGCGCCGAACCGCCGGAGCGCGCCGAAGGCGTCGACATCCGCCCGATTTCGCGAGATTCCGAATCGATCGAGAGGATTGGGCGCCTGTACTTTCGCTCATATCCCGACGGCGAGGTCGGGACGTGCGAAGAGGCCGTCGCCGACATCGAAGCTGCGAGCGCCGGCGAGTACGGCGCGTGGGTCCCCGATGCGTGCCTGGTCGCAGAGGAGGGCGGGGAGCCGGTCGGCGCCATCCTGGTGACCGACAAGCCGCCGTGGGACGACGTCGAAGGTCTGACCTTCGTCGTCGATCTCTTCGTTGCCCCCGACAAGCGCGGACGGGGGATCGGAGACGCGCTCGTCGGCGCTGCGCTGGCCGCGGTCGGCGGCCGCGAAGTCGGCCTGCGCGTGGAGAGCGAGAACGCCGCTGCGCGCAGAATCTACGAGAGGCACGGCTTCGCTGCGCGGTGAGCGGCGGACCAACGGTTCGAGCCCCGAGCCCGCGGGATCGGGCAAGGCGGGCTGCCGTATTTTCTCTCGGGTCGCGACGCGTCGCCACGCGGATTAGCGCTCCCACTCGCCGTTTTGATCAGGGCGCGTCGGCCGAAAGCCCGCCCTCGGGCCCGCGCCAGGCGAACAGCTCGTTGCCCGCCGCATCCGTGATCCGCACGGCGGCGCGAGGAGCAAGCTCGATTCGCACCCGCAGCGCGTCGCCCGCGTTCGCGTGGCCGCTGTTTGTTAGGACGCCGTTCGCGTGGCCGCCGTTCGCTCGGCCCGCGCCGTCCCGGCCCCGGTCCGTCTGGCCCTCGCGCCCGCCCTCGCCGCTCGGCCGCACCTCGTATTCGATCCAGGAGTTGTCCTTGGCCAGCACGGCGGCCTCGCCGCGGGCGATCCACGGGTGACGCCGCCGCAAGCCGATGAGATCCTGGTAAAGGCGGTACATCCACGGCCTGTCGCCCTCGCCCGGCTCGGGAGGCAGGGCAGGCCGGAGTTCGTCGTCGGCCGTGGCCCCCTCGCCCTTGTCGCCGCGCACGCCGCGTTCGTCGCCGTAGTAAATCGAGGGCATCCCGGGCAGGGTGAAAAGCATGGCGGCCGCCAGCGCCGCCCCCGCTTCGCCTACCTGCGAGGCTATGCGCGTAACGTCGTGATTCCCGACGAAGGTCTGAGGAACGAAGCCCCTGCAAAGCTCGGCCTGCCGATCGAGGGCCCAGGCCAGCTCCCAGAAATTGACGTCCTTGATCGAACTCCAGATCGCCTTCCACAGCTCGTACTGCGTGACCGTGTCCAGGCGGCCGTCGGCGACGATCTGCGCGTAGTCCCCGTGGATCACCTCCCCTAAGAAAAGCGCGTTCGGGAACTCGCCGCGCACGCGGCCGATCGTCTCGGCCCAGAAGCGCGGAGGCACGGCGTAGGCGACGTCGAGGCGCCACCCGGCGATCCCCTTGCGCAGCCAGTGAAGCATGATGTCAGCGACGAAATCGACGACGGCGGGTTTGGAATGGTCGAGCGTGAGAAGCTCGCTGTGCCCCTCCCAGCACGCCAGGCCGCCGTCGGGCAGGCGAAGCGCAAGCTCCTCGGCGCGCGGGTGAGTGGCCGCGACGTGGTTGAAAACGCCGTCGAGCATGACGTTGAGTCCGCGTTCGCGGCACGCCGCCATGAAAGCCTCGAAATCCTCCTCGGAGCCCAGGCGTCGGTCGATCGCCATGTGGTCGAGGGTGTCGTAGCCGTGGGAGGCCGATTCGAAGATCGGGCCCAGGAGAACGCCGGAGCATCCGAGCTCCACCGCGTAGTCGAGCCAGGGGACCAGCCTCAGGAGCCGATGCTCGCCCGGATCGGCCGCCTCTCGCGCCTGATCGCCGCGGATCGGAGCGCCCGCGGCTCCGAGGGGGTAGACGTGCCACCAGATGGCGTCGTCGAGCAAAGACATTCGAATTCCTTTCACGGCATCGTGGCTTCGGACGAACGGACTGCTCCGCCGAGCCCCTTGTTGAGTGACGCTCAATAACGAAATTGAGTATATGCCTCAACGGCGGCGAATGGAAGCGAACCCGCCGCGGAGGCAAAAACGGCCGAGCCCGGGAAGCATGGGCTCGGCCGCAGAGCGTCGGATCGGCGCGCCCGCTGCGGGCGCCTAGGCCGGCCCGGTCACTCCTTGTTCGGCTGCCTGCCGTAGTCGGCGATGGCGGCCTTGGCGTCGGCCATCTGCTCGGGCGAAAGCAGCGCGACGGGGGCGCCCGTCGCCATGGCCCGGAGGTGGATTTCGCAGACGTACTCCAGGATCGGAAGGAGGCCCGCCGCCTTCTTCACGGTAGGCCCGATCGTGATGGCGCCGTGGTTCTTCATCAGCGCCCCGCTGCGGCCCTTCAGAGCGTCGGTCACGTTTCGCGCGAGCTCGTCCGTGCCGAACTCCGCGTACGGGGCGACCCGGATGATCCCGCCGAGCATCGCCGAATAGTAGTGGGACGGCGGGATCTCGTCGACCACCAGCCCGAGAGCCGTCGAGGCCGGCGCGTGATTGTGCGTGATCGCCTTCGCGGCCGTTTCGCGATAGACGCTCAGATGGAGGGGAAGCTCGGAGGACGGCTCGAGGACACCGTCCACGCGTTCCCCGTCCATCGAAAAGACGACGACATCCTCGGCCGTCATCGTTTCGTAGGGCACGCCCGACGGCGAGATCGCGATCTTGTCATCGACGCGGATCGAGACGTTTCCGGCGGTGCCGACGATCAATCCGTTGCTCTGCATGAACAGGCAGGTCTCGACGACGTCGCGGCGTTCTTTCTCTAAAAGCATGATGGCCTACTTTCCGAATGCTTGGTCATTGTCTTCGGACGTTTTGGGGTCGGCTTCCGGAGCAGCCGCGCCGGTTCCAGACGATGCCTCGCCTGCCTCCGGCCCAGCTGCGCCGACCTTTGGCGTCTTCCCGTCGGTTTCGGACGGCGCAGTGCCGGTTCCAGACGGCGCCCCGCCGGCTTGGAACAGGCGTGCTCGGGCCCCGAGCGCCTCCGGATTGGCGAGGTGGAGGGGCCGGCGGCCGACGGCGAAGGCCGCGATGTCCTCGGCCCCGATTCGGGCGGCGATGCGCGCGGCCTCCTTCGACGCGCCCGCCAGATGCGGGGTGATCGTGACCCGCGGCGTCCTCAGGAGCCTGTGGCCCGGCGGCAGCGGCTCCTGAGGCAGCACGTCGAATCCCGCCGCGAAAAGGTGGCCGGAGTCGAGGGCGTCGCACACCGCGTCGTAGTCGACGAGTTCGCCGCGCGCGCAGTTGACGAGCACGGAGCCCTCCGGCATGAGCGCGAGCGCGTCGGCGTCGATCATCCCGCGGTTTTCGGCTGTGACTCGCGCGTGGATCGTGACGACGTCGCTGCCGGCGAGCAGCTCGCCGAGGGAATCGACGCGGGTCATCCCCTCGGCCGGCTCGTCCGCCCACGGGTCGTAGACGAGCACGCGCGCCCCGAAGGCGGCCATGACGGCGGCCACCCTCCGCCCGACCGCGCCGTATCCGACGACGCCGACGGTCGAGGAGCCGATCTCCGCGCCGACGTTGTCGAAGATGTAATAGTCCGAGCGCCACTGGCCGTCGATGACCTCCCGGTGGCGCTGGGGAATCTGCCTGAGGCTGGCGAGGATCATCCCCACGGTGTGTTCGGCCGTCGCCGTCGCGTTGCGGCCCGGAGTGTAGGAGACGAGCACCCCGGCCCGAGTCGCGGCCTCGATGTTGACGTTGACGGGGCCGCCCCGGCAGACGGTGACGAGCTTGAGCGAGGGCGAGGCCGCGACGACCTTTTCCGTGAAGGGGAAGGTGTGGGAGAAGGCGACGTCGCAGCCGTCGAGGGCTTCGATCAGCTCGTCCTCGTCGCCGGCCGCCTCGCGGACGTCGCCGATGTCCCTGAAGGGAGGGACGGGCCACGTCGAGGAGATTGAGGCCGTTTCGACGTCGGGAAGAGCGCGGGCGAGGGCGGTGCGCAGGACGGCGTCGGTCACGAAGCCGTCGGAGGCGAGGAGGACTTTCACGATTCAGCCTTTCGCGGCTTGACGTTCTCTGACCCGGTCTCTTCCGCTTCGGCGTTCTCTGACCCGGTCTCTTCTGCCTCGGCGTTCTCTGACCCCGCCTTTCCCGTGGACGAGCGGAGCTTTCGGAGCGTGCGCCAGCAGCGCCGGGCCCCCTCGCGGGCGTCGTAAAATGCCACCCGCGCCTGCGAGTAGATGTGGATGTTGTCCGGATTCGGGTCGAAGGTTTCGAGGGCCGCGCCGAGAGCCGAGGAAGCCGAGAACACATCCGGGAACGCTCCGGCCGAGACGAGGGCGAGGACCGCAGCGCCGCGGGCGCCCGCTTCGGGCGCGTCTTGTCGCAGGACCCGCTGCGCGGTGACGTCTGCGAGGATCTCGCACAGGAGGTCGGAGCGGAATCCGCCTCCGGAGACGACGATGGGGCCCGTGATGCGCAGCGCGTTGAGGCATTCGGCGAGTGAGAAGACCACGCCTTCGTAGACCGCGCGCAGAATGTCGGCGCGGGTGCTCGTCAGGCTCATTCCCTGCCATGACGCGGATGCGTTCGTGTCGAGGAAGGGTGCCCGCTCGCCGCCGGGCGAGGCGTAGGGGAGGTAGACGACCCCGTGCGAGCCGGGCCCCGCCGTTCTGGCCATTTTCTCGATCTCGCTCCACGACTGCGCCTCGAGGCCGAGGGTCGAGCGGATCCAGTCGAGGTTGGGGGTGCCGGTCATCGGCGCCATGAATTCGAGGACCTGGGTTCCCTCGCCCGTCGCCAGGACCATCGACAGGTCGGATCTGCGCTCGGCGACGCTCGGGAGGAGCGTGCCGACGAAGCCGGTGGTTCCGAGGATGAGCCAGGAGTCGCCGTCGGCGATCCTTCCCAGGCCCATTCCGGTCACGGCGACGTCGATCATCCCCACCCCGACGGGCGTTCCCGCCGGAATCCCGGTGGCCTCGGCGGCCTCTTCCGTGACGGGCGACGCTTTGCCCGCCGGGCGCCGGATCTCCGGAAGGAGTTTGAGCGCCTCGCTCAGACCGAGTTTTTCGGCCAGAGGTTCGTTGTATCCCGAGGTCGTGGCGACGTCGAGGAAGGTTCGGGACGCCTCGGTGAAATCCGTGGCGCGAACGCCCGTGAGCTTGAAGCGAATCCAGTCTTTGCAGTTGAGGTGGCTCGTCGCCCGGGCGACGGCCTCCGGTTCGGCGGCGGCAAGTTCCTCGTAGAGAACCGGGAAAAGCCCGCCGAAAACGGTTGTGCCGGTGACGTCGAGCACCGCGCGGCCGCGGCCGTCGAGGTTCCAATCGTCGACCCGGTCGGCAGCCCTGCCGTCCATCCAATTGGCTGCGGGGCGCACGGGCTCGCCGTCGGCATCGACGAGCCAGACGCCGTCGCCTTGCCCGGTCAGCCCGACGCCGACGATCCGCGATCCCCGCACCTGTTCGGCGACGCTGCGCAGGCAGGAGGCGACCGCCTCCCACAGCAGCGCCATGTCCTGCTCGCTTTCGCCGTTTGCGCCGTAGCGAACCGGGACGGATTCGTGATGGGAGGCTTTGATCTGCCCGTTCAGGTCGAAGGCGACGGCCTTGACGGCCGTCGTTCCGCCGTCGACACCTATGACGACGTCGTTCATTGACTTCTCCTCGTTGAGAACTGTGTGGCGGCGCCCGCCTACGTCGTTTCCGCGACGGGCGCCGAAGCTGTGAATCGTGCGGCTCCCGCTTTTCGCGCATCCCTCCTTGGAGCGCAAATGACCGAAGCCTGTGCGTGACGTCTACAACGTATCTGCGGCCGACGAATCTGTCAATATTTCTGAGAATTCTTTTTGAAAATTGCGTAGAATATGAAAAGTTTTCATCGAGCCGACGAGGCGTACATCAGACGGACAAAGCGAGGTGCGAGGCGGACGTGGAAGCCGAAAACCGTGCCGAGAAGCAAGCCGAAAACCGTGCCGAGGAACAAGCCGAAAGCCATGCCGAGGAGCAAGCCGAAAGCCGTGCCGGGAACCGCGCGGGCGAAGGGACTCCGCGCAGGAGGGTGGCCCCTGACAGGCGTCGCTCGCTCATCGTCGACGAGGTCCTCGCCGGCGAGGAGGTGCGAATCGAGGAGGTCGCGGAAAACTTGGGGGTCTCCGTCGTGACGGTCTATCGCGACGTTCAGATCCTCGAAGGGGCGGGCCTGATCGAGCGGTCGAAGGGGGTTCTGCGCCCCAGGGCCTCCTCCACGGCCGAACTTCCCCCGGGGATTCGCAGAACGAAGTCGCCTCGCGAAAAAGCGGCCCTGAGCCGGGCGGCGGCGAGCCTCGTCTCGCCCGGGGACGTCCTCATGATCGACGATTCGTCCACGGCTCTTCCCATGGTCGCGGAGCTGGAGTCGGTCTGCCCGCTGACCGTCGTCACGAATTCGATGGTCGTCGGCCGGGTGCTCGCCGAGTCCAAGACGGCTGAGCTCGTCCTGATCGGCGGGCGCTACCTTCCGTGGGCGGACGCGTTCTACGGGAGCTTGGCCACCTCGTTCGTCGAGGGAGTTCGCGCCGACCTGTGCGTCATGTCCGACGCCGCCGTGTGGGGCGACGGCGTGTACAACCCGGTGGACGTCGTCGTCGAACTCAAACGCGCGATGCTCAGGCAGTCCTCGCGCCGTGTCCTCCTGGTCGACAGCACGAAGTTCGAGCGGCGGGCCTGGCAGAAAACGGCTCCTCTGAAGGCGTTCGACACCATCCTCGTCGACGGACGGACGAGGGGCGAGCATGTGGACATGCTGCGGTCCGGGGGTGCGGAGGTCGTCGTCGTGCCCGTCGACGGCGATACGATGGGCGTGTGACGCAAGCACAGTCTCCCCGACGCCGCCGGATGTCCACGCAGGAACGCCGGAAGGCGATGCTCGCCGGGGCAAGCCGGGCCTTCGCCGCCGCGCCCTACTCGGAGGTGACGACGGCGGGCCTCGCCGAGTGCTGCGAGGCCTCCGAGGGGTTGATTTTCCACTATTTCGGCTCGAAGGCGGGGTTGTACGCCGCCGTCGTCGGCGAGGCGATCGACAGGCTCGGCCGCGCTCAGACGGAGGCGGTAGAGCTGCTCGGCCCGTCGGTCAGCGTGAGGGACAAGGTCCGCGCCGGCTTGGAGGTCTACCTCGAACACATCCGCACCCATCCGGAGGCGTGGGCCGCGCCGCTCCTGGGCGGGCGCGAGCCGCCCGAGGCGATCGAAGTTCGCGCGCGAGCGCGCGAATCCTACGTCGAGGCCCTGTCGCAGACTCTTGGCGTCTCCGGCTGGAAACGGCACGTCTACGCGGTTTCCGGGTACTTCGGTTTCCTCGACGGCGCCTGCTTGGCCTGGGTGCGCGACGGCTGCCCGGAGGCGGACCGCTACGCCCTGATCGACGCCGCGCTCGGTGCCCTCGAAGGCGCGCTGGGCGACTGGCGGGTGTGATTCGCCCGGCGGGGCAGCGGGGCGCGAACCGTTCGGCGCGCTGCAGCGCCCCTTGAGGCGGGCCGTGTTTTGGCTGGTGTGGAGGCGGCGTCTCAGTTACGCTTCGTCCGCAGGCCCTTCGGTTATGCTTCCTCCGTCGGCCCTTCGGTGCCGTTGTGCGGTTTTCCGGCGTCGGCAGCCGAGCTGCCGCCCTCGCGGGGAGCCTCGCCTGCGTCTCCGAGTATCTGCGAAAACAGCCTGCTGGCGGTGGCGCGCACCTCTTCGGAGCCGAGCATCGTGCCCGCAACGCTCGAAAGCACGTTGATGGAGAGGGCCGCGTAGGCGGCGTCGCCGTCTTCCTCCGTGGCCTGGCTTCTGCCTTTGCTGCGGGCGATGAGCTCGGCCACCCCGTCCTTTGTCTTGGACAGCATCGCCCCCAGCTCCTCGCGGGACTCGGGGTGGCGGACGGCGTAGATCCACGACTCCATATTGATAAGGAGGATCTCCCTCTCCGACTCGGAATAGTCGCCGGCGCAAAGGAAGTCGGGCATCCGGTTGGCCTGCCGATACTCATCCATGAGCTCGTCCTGCTGCCTTTCAAGATCGCGCAGAACCGTGAGGAAAAGCGCCGCCTTCGAAGGGAAGTTGGCATAGAGGGCGCCCTTTGTGAATCCGGCTTCGGCGGCTATGTCCGCCACGGCGGCGCCCTCGTACCCCTTCTTGGCGAAGACGCGCCGCGCCGCGCCAATGATCTCCGCGCGGGTGCGCTCGGCCTTGGTTTGGCCTTGTTTGCCGCGGTCGCGGATGCTTTCTGCGGTCGACTCGATCTTCGCCGCGGCCGAGGAGAGCTGCTCGGACGTCTTGCGCAGCGTGCCCGAGAGGTTCTTGCCCGTCTCCTTCGTCACTGCGCGGGTGAGATTGCTCAGGGCTGCGGTGAGCGCCCTCGTCGCCGAGGCGAGGTCGTGCTGCTCTTCGTCCGAATTGTCCTTCTCCGTGGCCATGGATCCACAGTACCGCAACGGCCGGGCAGATCCTTGGGCAAAGGCGTGACGTCCCATGCGAATTCCCCAGATCTCGTGCGGATTCCCAGATCCCTGTGCGGATTCCCCACGTGAGCGCTTGACAGAAGGAAACCTCGTAAGCCTATGATTAGACCGACAGTCGGTCGGTTGATCGAAGCGAGAAAAGTTCGCATAGAAAGCGAGGAAGAGACATGGTTCGCGTAAGCAAGCCCGCGGCTCAGCGCAAAGGCGAGATCCTCGACGCCGCGCAGACCCTGTTCGTCACGAAGGGGTATCAGGCGACGACGATCGAGGACATCTTGAAGGCGGTGGGCATCGCCAAGGGAACCCTTTACCATCATTTTTCCGGAAAGGAGGAGGTCCTCAGGGGCTTGGTCAGGCGCACGGTCGATCAGGCGGTCGAACGCGCGAGGGCGATGGCCGCAAGCGATCTGTCCGCCCTCGAGAAGCTCGGCGCCGTCGCGGCTTCGGCTCAGGTGGAGGGCCAGTCCGCCGAGCTCGTCGAGGAATTCCACGCCCAGGACAACTCTGAGTTCCATCTCCTGTCGATTGTGGAGATGGTCAAGGGGCTGACCCCGGTCCTCGTCGACGTCGTCTCCGAAGGCGTGGAGGAGGGGGTCTTTGCCACCGACGACCCCCTCGGAACCGTCGAGGTTCTGCTGACTGCAGGCGGGTTCCTGCTCGACGTCGGAGTATTCGGCGGCGACGCGGCGGAGGTTGGCCGGCGCGCCGAGGCGGTCATGCGCGCGGCGGAAATCCTGCTCGGCTGCCCCGAAGGCGCTTTGAGCGCCCTCGGCGGAGGGCAAAGCGGCAAGAGGCAAGACGGCAAGGGGCAAAGCAGCGAGGAGCGAGAGCGGTGAAGTACTTCTCGATTCTTTTTGCGGGGGCGTTCGTCAACTCCGTCGGCACGGGTCTGAGCGCATTCGCTTTGGCGATCTACATGTTCCAAACCTACGGTACGGCCTCCTCGGTGATGCTCGTCGAGCTGTGCTCTTTCGCCCCGATCGTTCTGTTCGCCCCGATTGCGGGCGTTCTGGCGGACCGCTTCGACCGGCGGATCATGATGATCCTCGGCGACGGCGGCTCCGTGGGCGGCCTGCTCATCGTCATCGCCGCGGTTTCCTCCGATCGCCCCGACATCAAGCTCATCTGCCTCGGCATCGTCGCCTCCTCGTGCTTTGCCGCCCTCACCGAGCCCGCGCTGCGCGCGAGCGTCAGCGACTTCGTGGGGCCGGACGGATACGTGCGGGCGTCCGGGATGCTCCAGCTCGCCGCCTCGTCGAAGTACCTCATCTCGCCGCTGTTGGCCGGATTCCTGCTTCCCGCGGTCGGGCTTCGGGCGCTGCTCCTAGTTGACGCGAGCACCTGCTTGGTCACGGTTGGCTGCAGCCTCGTCGTCCGCAAAGCTGCCGGAAGCACGAGTGGGGGTGCTGAGGAAGAGGGATTTATGTCCCAGCTGCTGGCCGGCTGGCGCGCGGTGGCTTCGCGGAGAAACGTGCGCATCGTGCTCGGCCTCATGACGATGGCGGTCTTCGTCATCGGCTTCCTTCAAACTCTCCTTAAGCCGATTCTCCTGCCGTACGTGGGAACGACAACGGAGGGCACGGTCGAAACGATCGCCTCCGTGGGGATGTTCGCGGGCGCCGCGGTCGTCGGCATGGCGAAGAATGCGCGGCCGGCGGCCCTGCTTGCCGCGGGCATGCTCGGCGCGGGGGCAGCCATGACGCTTTTGCCGATTCGTCCCGTCGCCTGGTGGGCCGCTGCCGCCGGCTTCGTCCTTTTCGCTTCGCTCGCCCTGTGCAACGCGGGGGCCGAGGTGATCATCCGCTCGTCCATCCCCAACGAGCAGCAGGCTCGGGCGTGGGGGACGATCGGCATGGTCTCCCAGCTCGGGTACGTCGCGGCCTTCGTTCTCGCCGGTCCGCTGGCGGACAAGGTTTTCGAACCCCTGCTGCGCACCGACGGACCCCTGGCGGGATCGGTCGGCACGGTGTTCGGAACCGGGCAGGGGCGCGGAACCGCTCTGTTGGTGACGGCCATGGGGATCGCCCTCGTCGGCGTCGCCGCCGCGGTGCACGCCAAGCGTGCGGACATAGTCAGGGGAACCGAGGATTTCTCCGCTCATGGAAAGGCGGGCGATCACTGATGCTGCTCCGCATGCTCCGCGCAGACCTGCGCCGCGGCGTCGCGCAATCCGCCGCCCTGACGGTTCTGATGTCCCTGGCCGTCGCCCTCGTCGCCATGAGCGCGGCACTCGGAATACGCGCCGGCTCCGCGGTCAACTCCCTGTGGAGGGAGGCAGTGCCGCCCGACGTCGTGCACATGTACGCCGGGACGCCCGACGCGAAGGGCGTCGCAAAATGGGTCGGCGGGCGTTCGGACGTCAAGGACTATCACCTCATGCGCTCCCTGCCCGTGCCCGTGCGGCAGCTGACGATCGCGGGCAAGAGCCAGGCCGATTCGGTGCTGGAGCCGGCCTTCGTCACCGCCCCCGAACGCTTCGACCTTCTGCTTGGCCAGAATGGAAAGCCGGTGCGCCCGGGGCCGGGGGAGATAGCGCTTCCCGTCCATTACAAGGCCGAGGGCATGGCCAAGGTCGGCGACGTCGTCCGCGTCCAAAGCGGCTCGCGGAGCCGCGAGCTCAAGGTGGTCGATTTCGTCCGCGACCCGCAGATGAATCCCTCGATGGTCACGTCCAAGCGCCTCGTCGTCCATTCCAGCGACTTCGCCGAATTCGACAAGCATCTCGAACCCGAGTACCTCATGGAATTCCGTTTGGCCTCCGGGACTCCGACCTCGTCTTTCATCTCCGATTTCGAGGCGAGCGGGCTTTCGAGCAAGGGAATCACGATCGACACGTCCATTCTCAAGCTGATGAACGGCGTGACGACGGTTCCGATCGCAGCCGTGGCGCTGCTCGTCGCGGTTTTGCTGGTGGTCGTCGCATCGCTCATCCTCAGGTACACGTTCCTCGCGGCGATGGAGGACGACCTTCCGCAGATCAGCGTGCTCAAGGCGGTCGGCGCGCCGCCGCGCGGGATCAAGCGCCTTTACCTGGTCAAGTACTTCGTTTTGACGGCGCTGGGGACGGCGGTCGGCTGCCTCCTGTCCTTCCCGCTGGCGGCGCCCCTCGACAAGGCCGTGCTTCTCTACCTCGGAGAGCCCGCCGCAGGGGCGTGGGACGTCGCCGTTCCGCTCGCCGCGGCGATTGCGCTCGGGCTCGCGATGGTCGGGTTCTGCTGCCTGATTCTGCGCCGCATCGACAAGCTTTCGGCCGTCCAGGCGCTGCGCACCGGCGTCAGCGGAAAGATCCGACCCAAGCGCCACCGCCTGAAGCTGACGTCTTTCAGGCGCGTTCCCGTGCATCTGTGGATGGGCGTGCGCGAGGCCTTCCGGCCCGCCTACGCGCTTTTGTTCGGCGTGCTCAGCGTGTGCACGATCGTCATGGTCCTGCCGGTGTGCGTCGTCACCACGATGGACAACCCCGGCTTCGCCGCATACCTGGGAATCGGCGGGGCCGACGTGCGCATGGACGTGAAGGAGATCGGCTCCTCGCGGGGCGGCGCCGACGGCCTTGACGAGGCCTTCGCTCGGGTCAAAGCCGACCCCGGCGTCTCCCGTGCAGTCAAGATGACCGTCCATCGGTACGACATGACCTCCGCCGGAGGAAAGAAAACCGTGGTGCTGGTCGAAAGCGGCGATCACACGGCGTTCCAGATGAACTACATGAGAGGGAAGGCCCCGGCCGCCCCGAATGAGATCGCCCTTTCCGCGAACCAGGCAAAAGAGGCCAAGGCCGACGTCGGAGACGCCGTGACGCTCACAGTTCCCCGGGGAAGGGCGGGCGACGGGCCATCGTCCCCTGCTGCCGGGCAGAGCCTCGACTCGCGGAAACTGCGGGTGACCGGCGTCTATCAGGACATCACCAACGGCGGCAAAACGGCCAAAACGCCGATGGAGACCGTCGCGGGCGACACGAGCGAGCCTGCCCAGCGGGTGATCTACGCCGACCTCAAGGAAACCGCCGATCCCGCCGAGGCCGTGGCGGGCCTGCGCGCGAAGCTTCCCGGGGTCGCCGTCGTGCAGATTCAGGACTACATCTCGCAAACGCTGGGCGCCACCATCTCGCAGATGCGCACGGTGTCTGTATTCGCGGGCGTCGTTTCGGCCGCTCTCGCCTTCCTCGTCTCGGCGCTCTTCGCCGTGCTCGTCGTCAAGCGCGAGACGCCTCAGATCGCCGCCCAGCTGGCGATCGGCGCGAGCAGGCGCGGCCTGCGCGGCCAGTATCTCATCCGCTTCGGCACAGTGCTCCTCATGGGAATCGCCGTGGGGGCGTTGGCGGTGCTCACGCTCGGCGAGGCGGCCGTCGGCGCGGTCCTCGGGATGCTCGGCGCCCCGAACCTGAGCCTCGTGGCCAATCCGTGGCTCGTATGGATCGCCCTCCCCGGCGTCCTCGCCCTGACGGTGGCCGGCGCGGTTCTCCTGGCCCTGCGCCGCATGCGGACCGCAGAAATGGCGGACGCCGAATGACCGCCCAATCACGCTCGGACGACGCGGCGAGCTCGAGCAACTCAACCAATTCGAACGACTCGACAAAACAGATCGCGAACAATCACGCGAAAGACTTGCGAAAGGAGACGGCGATGCCGATCTTGGAAGCCATTGACATAACGAAGGACTATGACTCGCGCGTGCTCCACGGGCTGAACGTGGCGATAGAGGCGGGATCGTTCGTCGCGATCATGGGCCCCTCGGGCTCGGGAAAGACGACCTTCCTTCACATACTCTCCGGCCTCGACCGCCCCACCGGCGGGACCGTCAAGGCGAGCGGCGAGGAACTGACCGGGATGAAGGAGAAGGACCTCGCGGCGCTGCGCCTGCGCCGCCTCGGGTTCGTCTTCCAAAACCCGCACCTCCTGCGCACGCTCTGCCTGCTCGACAACATCGCGCTGCCGGGATTCCTGGCCGGGGACGAGCCCCGCGAAGAGATCGTGGCCCGCGCTCGCGGGCTGATGGCGAGCATGGGAATATCGGAGCTCGAATCGAGCGACGTCGCCGAGGTCTCGGGCGGCCAGCTCCAGCGGGCGAGCATCTGCCGCGCCCTCATCAACGACCCGGAGATAGTCATCGGCGACGAGCCGACCGGCGCGCTCAACTCCGCCTCGGCGGCGCAGGTGCTCGATATCATGGGGGAGATCCGCGCCCGAGGCACGACGGTTGTCCTCGTCACGCACGACCCGACGGTCGCGGTACGGGCGGACAGGGTCCTTGTGCTTGTGGACGGGAAGATAACCGACGACGTCGCCCTCGGCCGCTACAGCCCCGACGCCGCAGCCGAGCGCACCGCGCGAGTGACCTCGCTTCTGGCCAGCCGCGGGGTGTGAGAAGGCCGCCGGCGTTGTTCACCGTTGTGAAGGCCCTGCCGTCCTCGCCCTCGGCGCTTCCCTCTAGACTGCTTGCCTTCTGCATGGGTCTTTCGCGTGGAGGAAATTCTCCTGCGCTTCGGCTGGGGAGGCACCCAATCTCGTCGATCAAAAGCATACCGTTCGGAATCGAATCTTGCCTGCCTTCGGTTCGCCGTCAAAATCGCGAAACCTCCCGATTTTGGCGCATTTGGACCGTGATCTGCGCCTCCGCGACGTCGCCTCGCTTGCGTTGGGGCAATTCCGTGATAATCTGTTTGGCATATACCGAACGGTATTCGCTTTGCAAGACATGAAGCGAAAGGAAGGGAAACGCGATGGAAGAGGTTCTCGCCGTCCAGGACCTGCACAAGCGCTTTGGCTCCGGCTCGCGCCTGGTTCGGGCGAACGACGGAATCACGATGGACGTAAAAGCCGGCGAGGTGGTCGGAGTCCTCGGCCACAACGGCGCCGGCAAGACGACGCTCGTCAATCAGATCGTCGGGCTGTACAAACCGCACTCGGGTTCGATCACCGTCGGCGGCGTCGACGTCGTGGCCGAGCCGGAGCTCGCCAGGCGGCTCGTAAGCGTCCAGGCGCAGGCAAACGTGCCGATCACCGGCATCAGCCCGCGCAAAGCCATCGAGCTGACGGGAAGGATTCGAGGGGGCCGACGCCGGGCGATGCGCGCCCGGGCCAGCGAACTGATCGACGTCCTCGACATGGGGGAGTGGGCGGACAAGCTCGCGGAGAAGGTCTCCGGCGGCGTCGCCCGCCTGACCGCCTTCGCCATGGCGGTGGCCCAGCCGGGGGATCTCGTCGTCCTCGACGAACCGACCAACGACGTCGATCCTGTGCGGCGGCGCCTGCTGTGGGACGAGGTTCGCCGGGTTGCCGAACGCGGGGCGGCCGTTCTGCTCGTCACGCACAACGTCAGAGAGGCCGAGCGGGCCGTCGATAGCCTCGTGCTCCTCAACCACGGAAAGATTCTCGCCTCGGGAACGCCCGCCTCGGTCGTCTCCCAGTTCGGCGACGGAGTGTACGTAGACATCGACGTCGAGCGCGGGCGCGAACCGGCCGTTCCCTCGGCTTGGCCCGTCGAGAAAGTCGATCCGACGCACATACGCGTCAAAGTCCATGAGAGCGAGGTGGCCGACGCCGCCGGTTGGGCCGTCAGAGCCCACGAAGCGGGGGAGATTTCCAGGTACGAGATCGGACCGGTCTCGCTGGAAGAGGCATACGTGGCGCTGACGACCGGCGGCGCGGCGAACGCAGAGGAGAAGGCGGCATGACCGGAGGAAGCAAAATGATCGAAAAAGGCGGCGCTGCCGCGGGCAACGCGATTTCCACGGGCGGTCCGAACGCGGGAGGGCCCTCGAAAACCGCAGCGGGCAAGCCCATTGCGCCCGGCGCATCGCCGAACCGCACGGTGGGGCCTTTAGGCCAGATCGGCCTGTTTATGCAGTGGCAGTTCAGGCGCCAATCAGTCACGATCCCGGTAATCATCGTTTTGCAGCTGTTCATCGCCGTCACCGTGGTGTTCGGATACAGCTACATCATCGGCGACATCGGGCGTCAGGAGAGCCTGTACCTTCTGACGGCGGGTCCCACGCTGTCCATCCTCACGCTCGGTTTCGCGCTGACCACGCAGGCCGTCGGGGCGTATCGAACCGAGGGGAGCTTCGACTGGATGCTCACTCTGCCCCTGGGCCGGCTCGCATTCGTCCTCGGCGACCTTTTGGTGTGGGGCCTTGTCGTGCTGCCCGGGCTCGTGATCGGGGCGGGCATGGGCGCGCTCCGCTTCGACGTCGACCTGTCGATCACGTGGTGGGCGGTTCCCGGCGCCATGCTGGTCTCACTCATCGCGGCCTCCGTCGGGTACACAGCGGCCGTTTTGCTCAAGGCGCAGGTCGCAATGCTCGTCGGCCAGCTGTGCATCTTCGTCTCGATGATCTTCGCCCCCATCACCTTCCCCGTCGAAAGGCTGCCGCAATGGCTCCAAACGGCGCATCAGTGGCTCCCCTTCGAGCCGATGGCGCAGATCATGCGGGGCGGCATCGCCTCCGAGGACTTCTCGGTTCCCGGGCGCTCGTGGGTCGTCCTCGCCGCGTGGGGCGTGGTCGGCCTGTTCGCGGTGACGACTGCGCTGCGGCATCGAAAGTGAGGTTGCGCGCCGCGGCGTCGGAAGCGAGGCCGTATGCTTCACGGTCGGGAGCGAAGCCCGCGGCTTAGGCGGGGCCGGAGTCGGGCCCGGCGCCGTTGCACCGGACGCGGGCCAATCCGGATCCTGGGCCAGCCGCTCATTCACGCGAGCGGCTGGCCCTTTTTCGGCTGTTTTCCTGGCTTTTCAAGGAGCCGTGACCAAAAACACGTAGTTTTCCCGCTCAAATAGTGAAATTTCTTTACTTGGTAACGAAACACCCGCGCATAATTATGGACGAAGTAAAACCGACCAGGGGCGGGCGCGCGGTTCACGTTGCCGCCCGGCAGATAGGAGCCACAATGAATGCGCAGGTTGAGAAAGTCTACGAGCAGGTTGTCGCGCGCAACCGCGGCGACCTCGAATTCCACCAGGCCGTGCGCGAGGTGCTCGACTCACTCGTGCCGGTGATCGAGAAGCAGCCGCAGTACGCCGAGAACGGACTTCTGGAGCGCTTGGTCGAGCCCGAACGGCAGATCGTCTTCCGCGTGCCGTGGATCGACGACGCCGGAAACGTCCAGGTCAACCGCGGCTTCCGCATCGAGTTCAACTCGGCGCTCGGCCCCTACAAGGGCGGCCTGCGCTTCCATCCGTCGGTCAACATCGGAATCATCAAGTTCCTCGGCTTCGAGCAGATCTTCAAGAACGCTCTGACCGGCCAAGGCATCGGCGGCGCCAAGGGAGGGTCGGACTTCGATCCGCACGGCAAGTCCGACGCCGAGGTCATGCGGTTCTGCCAGTCCTTCATGACCGAGCTTTCCCGGCACATCGGCCCGAACACCGACGTCCCCGCCGGCGACATCGGCGTCGGCGGCCGCGAGATCGGCTACCTTTTCGGCCAGTACAAGCGGCTTCGCAACCGCTACGACGCCGGCGTCCTCACCGGCAAGGGCCTCGGATTCGGCGGCTCGCTCGCGCGCACCGAGGCCACGGGCTACGGGACGGTCCTTTTCGCCCAGTCGATGCTCGGCACGAAGGGCGACTCGCTCGAGGGCAAAACGGTCGCCGTCTCCGGCTCGGGCAACGTCGCGATCTACGCCGTCGAGAAGCTCCAGGCCCTCGGGGGCAAGGCCGTGACGATCTCGGATTCCTCGGGTTATGTGGTCGACGAGGCCGGCATCGACCTTGACCTGCTCAAACAGGTCAAGGAAGTCGAGCGCGGACGCGTGGCCGACTACGTCGCCCGCCGCCCGGGCGCCAAGCTCGTGGCCGACGGAAGCGTGTGGGACGTTCCGGTCGACGTCGCCCTCCCCTGCGCCACCCAGAACGAGCTTGACGACAAGGACGCGGCTACGCTGTTGAAGAACGGCTGTGTGGCCGTCTCCGAGGGGGCGAACATGCCGTCCACCCCGAAGGCCGTCGAGGCATTCCAAGCCGCGGGAATCCTGTACGGCCCCGCAAAGGCGGCCAACGCCGGCGGCGTGGCGACCTCCGCGCTGGAAATGGAGCAGAACGCCGGGCGCACGCGTTGGGATTTTGCCACCGCCGAGAAGAAGCTTGCGGGGATAATGGAGGACATCCACAGCGCCTGCGTCGAGACGGCCGAGTTCTACGGCAAGCCCGGAGACTACGTGCTGGGCGCGAACGCGGCAGGTTTCACGAGGGTGGCCGACGTTATGATCGCCCACGGCATCGTCTGATTGTCTGATCCAATTTGTCTGCGGGCGGCCGGGGAAGCGGCCGCCCGCAAACTGTTGAAGGCGCCCGCCGGATTCAGGCGGCCGCCTGAACCTTGCCGGGGCTCTTTTCCCTGTTCAGGCTCTTCAAGAGGATGACGAGGGCCGCCGTGACGGCCATGCCTGCCAGGATCGCCAGGGCGAATCCGGCAAATCCGTCGATCGCGAAGGCGACGAAGATCCCGCCGTGCGGGGCGCGGGATCCAACGTGCATCAGCATCGTCAACGCGCCGGTGACGGCGCCGCCGACCATGGTCGCGGGGATGATCCGCAGCGGTGCGGCCGCGGCGAAGGGAATCGCCCCCTCGGAGATGAACGAGGCGCCCAGAAGCCACGCTGCCCTGCCGTTCTCCTGCTCCCCGCTCGTGAAGAGGCGCGGGCGAACCGCGGTGGCCAATGCGAGGGCGAGCGGGGGAACCATGCCCGAGGCCATGACCGCCGCCATGATCTCGTAGGAAGCGGTGGTCTCCGCCGCCAGGCCGGCGGTGGCAAAGAGGTAGGCGGACTTGTTGATCGGGCCGCCCAAGTCGAAGCACATCATGAGGCCAAGGATGATCCCCAGGAAGACGGAGCCGCCGCCCTCGCTCATCGACTTCAGGCCTTGTTCGAGGTTGTGCATGAGCGCTTCCAGAGGCCGTCCCAACAGCATGTACATGACGGAGCCGACCAGCAGCGTCGTCGCCAGAGGGATCACGACCACCGGCATGAGCCCGCGCAGCCAACGCGGAGTGCTCAGCCCGGTGAACCACGAGGCGACGTATCCGGCGAGTATTCCGCCGATGAGGCCGCCGATGAATCCCGAGTCGACGGCGACGGCCACCGCGCCCATGGCGAATCCGGGGGCGATGCCCGGGCGTCCGGCCAGGCCGAAGGAGATGTAACCGGCCAGGGCGGGCACGAGGAAGCCCATAGCGGCCGTGCCGATCATGTAGAAGACGGCCCCAAGGTACGCGAAGAAGGGGGAGCCGAACAGGGCGTGGGGCGCCCACATCGTGTTGGCCTTCCCGCCCACGGTCCGGGCGATGTCGGGCAGGTTCCACAGAGACGAGTGGGAGACGATGTTCTTGGCCACCTCGACCTTGGCGCCGTTGTGCTCGAAGCCGCCGATGTCGTATCCGCCGAAGAGATAGCCCAAGGCGATGAGCAGACCGCCGGCGGCGACGAAGGGGATCATGTAGGACACGCCCGTCATCACGGCTTGCTGGAGCCTGCGCGCCCAGTGGACGTTCTCCTCCTCGGTCGCTTCCTGCGCGGCCTGCGCGCCCGCCTGGACTCGCTTGGCGTGCGGGTCTTCGGCGGCGGCCAGCGCCTGATCGACGAGCGCTCCGGCGTCGTCGACGGCGGCCTTGACATCCACGTCGACGACGGGCTTTCCAGCGAAGCGCTCGATCCCTTTGATCGGAAGGGAGTGGGCGAAGACCACCGCGTCGGCCCGCTTGACGAGCTCGGGGTCGAGGGCCTCGATCTTCCCCGACCCCTGGCCCTCGACCGCGACGGTGACGCCGCGCTCGCTCCCCGCGCGCTCCAGGGCCTCTGCGGCCATGAACGTGTGCGCGATGCCGGTGGGGCAGGATGTGACGCCGACGATCACCTTCTTTTCAGACCGAGAGGCTTGCTCCTTCTCGGACCGAGAGGCTTGCCCGCCGCCGGCTGGCTTTTCCCGTTTTCCCGGCTCTGCGGAGGGCGCGGCGGCCTCGGACTTTGACGCGGAGGCCTCGCCGGCCGGGGTCGCCGTCGAGGCTGCGGCGCCCTTCGAGGACGTCGAGGCCGCGCCCCTTGTCTTCCCCACGGACGAGCCTGCGGCCGGGCTTTCGGCCGGCTCCGTAGCCGCTTCGAGCAGCTCGGGCTGAACCTGTCCGGTGACGATGCGGGCGACCTCCTCGGGGGTCTTCGCCGCGCGCAGCGCGCCTGTGAACGCGTCGTCCATAAGCCCGCGCGCCAGTTTGGCCAGAAGCTGGAGGTGGACGTCGTTCGCGCCGTCGGGGGCCGCGATCATGAAGACTATGTCGGCCGGCCGGTCGTCGTCCGCCCCGAAGTCCACCGGCTCGGCCAGCCGGGCGAAGCCAAGGCTCGCGGTGAGCACGTGGGCGCTGCGGCAGTGCGGGATCGCCATGCCGCCGGGAATGCCGGTGGGCGCGGTCGCCTCGCGCGCGAGGGCGTCTCCGGCCAAGCCGTTGGCGTCGTCGGCGCGCCCGGAGTCCCCGATCTTGCGCGCGAGGAATTTGATGACGTCTCTCCGGTGCGACCCTGGCGACGCGTCCAAGGCGACGAGTTCGGGAGTGATGAGCGGCGTCTGCTCGCTGGGTTGTTGTTCGGCCATGGTTTCTCCTTTGTTGCTTGTTTTCTTGTCTGTGGTTGGTTCGCTGGTTTTGCGGGTAAAATGTGGGGTTGTTTTGAGGGTGGACGTTGGTTAGTTTGTGGATTGAACAAAGGATTTTAGGGAACGGATATAGGTTTTCATGCAGGTCCTATGGGATCTGCATGTGGTTGATTTTTTATATTAAATTGTGCTTTTATATGCAGTTATGGTGTTTAATTGAAGTTGACTTGTTTTATATTTTTCGGGTTGGGTTATGTGTTTGTTTCCGGAGTGGGAATTGTGCTTGGCGACGCCGGACGGAGCGCAGAGGGACCTCGACGCGCGATAGACGGGTTCAGTTGAGTCGGACGATCTCAGAGGCCTGCGCGGGCAGGTCGCGCGGCGTGGGCAGGGCGGTGCCGGGAAGGCTTGCCGCGGCCGAGCCGTATGCCATGGCGGTGCGCAGGCACTCGGCCTGCCCGCCGCCGCGGACATCGGCCAGGATGAATCCCGCGATGGACGAGTCTCCCGCGCCTACGGTGGAGACGACCGGAACGGAGGGTGCGGTGGCATGCCAGGCGCCCTCGCCGGTGGCCAGAACGCCTCCCGCAGGTCCCAGAGTCGCCAAAACGGCGCCGATCCCGAGCTCGACGAGGATGCGCGCTGCCTCGGCCACCGGGCCGAAGTCGCCGGCGACGGCGGCGTCCTCCAAGTCCGTCGCGCCTCGGCCGGCCAGCTGGGCGAGCTCCTGCCCGTTGGGCTTGATCAGGTCCGGCGCGCAGTCCGGAAGGCCGGCCGCCAGGGCCGCAAGGGGGGCGTCCGAGGTGTCGACGGCGATGCGCACGCCCAGAGGCCGGAGCAGGCCGACGAGGCGGACATACCAGTCGACTGGGGCTCCCGGCGGAAGCGACCCGGAGAGCACCGCCCAGCTGCGCCCGTCGGAGGCGGGGCGCAGCTCCTCGGACAGCGCGGCTTCAACGGCTGCGACCTCGGCCTCGCTCAGGCCCGCGCCGGACTCGTTGAGCTTCGTCGTCGTTCCGTCGGGCTCGGTGACGGCGGTGTTGATTCGGGCCGCCCCGGCCACGGGAACGGCCCGGCAGGCCAGGCCCGGCAGGCCGAGGGAATCGATCGCCCTGAGAAGCGGGTCGTCCGACGCGGCGGGGACGAGGGCCGTGGCCTCCTGGCCGGAGGAGGCCAGCACGCGGGCGACGTTGACGCCCTTCCCGCCGGGCTCGACCGTGACGGAGCCCAAACGGTTGACGGCCCCGCGCAGCAGCGGGCCCGGCAGTGTGACGGTGCGATCGAGAGACGGGTTTGGAGTGAGGGTGACGATCATCTGGCGGAACCTTTATCGAACTTCAGAGGGCATATGCGGCAGACGAGGCGGACGAGCTGCAGCGCGCGGGCCTCATTGGCGCGGACGGCGGCGAGGGGAACGCTTCGGCGTCGGCCCGCCGACGTCCCCTGGCGCACGTCGCCACGTCCTCGCCGGGCGCGCCCCCCGTATGCCCGCCCGAATCGGCGATGGCGGCCTAATCGCCCGCCTACCTATCAGTTTACGCCTGTTCGCGCTTATTTGCGTGGTGAATACACGGCATGTGAGAGCGCGGGGCGGGTGAGCGGCCGGATCGCCCTCGCGCGGGTATAACCTTGGGAGCATGCCGGGAACGATCGAACCGCATGAGGCCATGCCGCTTTTATCCAGGGCAGCGGCCGGAGAGACCCTGGAGTCGGGCCAGGCCCGCACCGCCGCCCGCTTCGCCCTCCGTGAGCTTGCGCAGCGCTGCCCGGGGCACAGCGTCGAGGTGCGAGTCCCCTTCGCCGGGGCGGTCCAGATTGGCCGAGGGCCAGCCCACAGGCGCGGCACTCCGCCCAACGTCGTCGAGATGGAGGTCGGCGTCTTCCTCGGCCTCGTCGTCGGCTCGATGACCTGGAACGATGCCGAAAGGTCAGGGAAGGCCACGGCGTCGGGCGCCCGGGCGGACCTCGGCCCGTGCTTTCCGCTGTTCACCGACGCGACGCTAGGCCGCTGGGCGGAGTGACAGCCTCCTTTGGCGCCGATAGGCTGAGTCAGTGCCACAACGTCTCATCAAAACGAACGTCGCCGGATCCCGCGCGGTCGCCGGGGCCCTCGCCGCGCTGAGGGAAAAGCTCGGAATTGCAGCCGACTTCCCCGCGGAGGCCGCAGCCGACGCCGAGCGCGCCGCCGCGCGCTGGAAAGGCGACCCCGATTTCCGGGCGCGCTTCGTCGATCGGTGCGACATCCCCTTCGTCACGGTCGATCCGGCCGGCTCGCTTGACCTCGACCAGGCGTTCTTCATCGAGCGCGAAGGCGACGGCTATCTCCTTCGATACGCAGTCTCCGCCGTCGGAACGTTCATCGAACCGGGCGGGCCGCTGGACGGGGAAACCCACCGCCGCGGGCAGACCTTTTACGGACCCGACGGTTCGATTCCGCTCCACCCCGAGGTCCTTTCGCACGGCGCCGCGTCTCTGCTTCCCGGCGAAGGGCGCCCCGCCTACCTCTGGTACCACCACCTCGACGCCGCCGGCGAGCTCACGTGGACGTGGGTCGAGCTGGCCGCCGTCCGCTCAGTGGCCAAGCTCAGCTACGACCAGGTTCAATCCGCCCTCGACGGCGGCCCTCCGCTTCCCCCGGAGGTGAAGGAAGACCAGGTTGCGCTCCTCGCCGAAGTCGGCTTGAAGCGCCAAATCCTCGAGGCTTCCCGCGGGGGAATCTCCCTGGCGCTGCCCGCCCAGGCGGTCGAGCCCGACAACGGCGGGTACCGGCTCTCCTACCGCACGATGACGCGCGTCGAGGAATGGAACGCGCAACTGTCCCTCGTGACGGGCATTGCCGCCGCCCGGCTCATGGGAGACGCGAACGTCGGCATTCTCAGAACGATGCCGCCCGCCGAGCGGCGCGACGTCGAGCGTCTGCGCTCGGTTGCCCGGGCTCTCGGCCTGACCTGGCCGGAAGGCGTGAGCTACCCGTACTTCGTCCGCGGGATCAGCGCGCACAGCTCGGCCGGCGCGGCCTTCCTCAACGAGGCCGTGAGCCTGTTTCGCGGAGCCGGGTACCGGGCTCTGCCCGCCGGCGGCGGCGGAGGCGAGAACCGCGGAGAGGCCAGGCATCGCGGGGAGACGGTGCTCGACCACGCCGCCCTCGCGACGAGGTACGCGCATGTGACGGCGCCGCTTCGCCGGCTCGCCGACAGGTATGCGCTCGAAACCTGCCGCTGCATCTGCACGGGCGACGATCTGCCGGCGTGGGTTCGCGAGGGCCTCGGCAAGCTTCCCGAGGAGATGGCCGCTTCCGCCAAGATCGCCGGCCAGTACGAACGCGGCGCCCTGGACGCCGTCGAGGCGCTCGTGCTCGCCGGGCGCGAGGGGGAGGCGTTCGACGGCGTCGTCGTCGACGTGCTTCGCCGGCGCGGCAAGCCGGCCGCCGGGGAGGATGCGCGCGGCGTCGGCAAAGTGATGATCCGCGAGCCCGCGGTCCAGGCGACGATCGTCGGCGATCCGCTCGTTCGCGGGGAGAGGGTGTCCGCTGTTTTGCACAAGGCCGATGTTGCGACGTCGACCGTCGAATTCCGTCTCTTAGGGGGCCCAGGCCCCTCATCCGACGAGGGAGCGGCGCCGCCGTCCCGAAAGGCGCCGAACGCCGCAGGCTTCTGATCCGACAGGGCGCAGGCGGGCCCGCCGTAGAATCCCCAGCTGCCCTCGTCGTCGATCCTGATCCGACAGGGCGCAGGCGGGCCGCTCGCCGCGAACTCATCCGACATCCGAGAAACGACGGATGAAAGTGACCCGCATTGTGAGACAATTGGTCCGTGGTGGCTGATGGGCGCTTGACCGCCGAGCTCTTCCCCGGCGAAAAACCGCAGGAAGAATGCGGCGTCTTCGGAGTGTACGCACCCGGTCAGCCGGTGGCTCAGCTGGCGTACTACGGGCTCTACGCTTTGCAGCATCGCGGGCAGGAATCGGCGGGAATCGCCGTGTCGAACGGCCAGACGATTCTCGTGTACAAGGACATGGGCCTCGTCTCGCAGGTGTTCGACGAAAAATCGCTGTCCACGTTGAACGGGCACATGGGCGTCGGCCACGTTCGCTACGCGACCACCGGCGCCTCCGCCTGGGAGAACGCCCAGCCGACCCTGGGCCCCACCCGTTTTTCATCGCCGTCCGCAGGCCCGGCGCCGGGCGACGCGCATTCGGGAACCGTCGCGCTGGCCCACAACGGGAATCTCACGAACACCGCGGAGCTGATGGAAGAGGTCCGTGCGCGCTCGGGCGAGGACCTCACGGGCGAGCTCGGCCGCGGCTCCTCCACGGACACGGCGGTTCTCACCGCGCTGTTCGGCTGCGTCGACGCGCAGAGCCTCGCCGATGCGGCCCTGAGCGTCCTTCCGCGCCTGGAGGGGGCTTTCTCCCTTGCTTTCATGGACGAAACCCACCTCTATGCCGCGCGCGACCGGCACGGTTTCCGCCCCCTCGTGCTCGGTAGGCTCGACGGCGGATGGGTCGTGGCGTCGGAAACCGCGGCACTGGACATCGTCGGCGCCGAATTCGAGCGGGAGGTCAGCCCCGGCGAGTTCCTCGCCATCGGCGAAGACGACGTCGAGTCCCACATGTGGGCCGAGCCGAAGAAGGCGGGATGCGTCTTCGAATACGTCTACCTCGCGCGCCCGGACACGGCCATCGCAGGGCGGTCCGTCAACTCGGCGCGCCTGGAGATGGGCCGCATCCTCGCCGAAGAGCACCCGGTCGAGGCCGACCTCGTCATCGCCACGCCGTCTTCGGGCACGCCCGCCGCCATCGGATACGCGCAGGGGTCGGGCATCCCCTACGGCCAAGGACTGGTGAAGAACGCCTACGTCGGACGAACCTTCATCGCCCCCACGCAGCTGCAACGCCAGCGAGGCATCCGCCTCAAGCTCAATCCCATGAAGGAAGTGATCGAGGGCAAGCGGCTCGTCGTCGTCGACGATTCGATCGTCCGCGGCAACACCCAGCGCGCCCTCGTCGCCATGCTGCGGGAGGCCGGGGCCGCGGAGGTGCACATCCGCATCTCCTCGCCGCCGGTGACCTGGCCCTGCTTCTTCGGGATCGACTTCCCCACCCGAAGCGAGCTCATCGCCAATTCGATGGGCGTCGAGGAAATCTGCGACGACGTCGGCGCCGACACCCTCGGGTACATATCCCTCGACGGCATGGTGCGGGCGACCGAGCAAGCCCGGAAGGATCTGTGCACGGCTTGCTTCACGGGAGGCTATCCCGTGGACGTCGCGAGCGTTGCGGCCTCTTCGGGGTCCGACCTCCTCGGCGGGCCCGCGGGCACGTGCGATCCGTCGGAAAGACAGTGAAACGACCATTGGAGGAACGGTGAAAGAACGGGTGTCCGCCTACGCGGCGGCCGGGGTCGACACGGAGGCCGGGGACCGCGCCGTCGAGCTCATGAAAGCCGCCGTCGGGCGCACGCTCGGCGCCGACGTCGTCGGCGGAGTGGGGGGCTTCGCCGGAATGGTAGACGTCTCCGCCCTGAGAGAGTTTCAAAGGCCCCTTCTGGCGACGTCGACCGACGGCGTCGGAACGAAGATCGCCATAGCCCGTGCCCTCGACGTGCACGACACGATCGGCCAGGACCTCGTCGGCATGGTCGTCGACGACATCGCGGTGGTCGGCGCGCGCCCGCTCCTCATGACGGACTACATCGCCTGCGGGCGCGTCGACCCCGAGCGGATCGCCGACGTCGTGCGCGGCGTCGCGCGGGCGTGCGAGTTCGTGGGCGTCCCTCTTCTGGGCGGGGAAACGGCAGAGCACCCCGGCCTCATGGCGCCTGACGACTACGACGTCGCCGGCGCGGCCACCGGCGTGGTGGAGGCCGACGAGGCCCTCGGCCCCGAGCGCGTCGAAGCGGGCGACGTCGTCCTCGCCATCGCCTCCAGCGGGTTGCATTCCAACGGGTACTCGCTCGTGCGCCGAATCGTCGCCGAATCGGGCTGGCCTTTGGACCGCGATGTGCCCGAGTTCGGGCGGACGCTGGGGGAGGAGCTCTTGGAGCCCACGCGGCTCTACTCTCCGCTGTGCCTGGAGGTTTCGGGGAGGGTCCACGCTTTCTCGCATGTGACGGGCGGCGGGCTGGCGGCCAATCTGGCGCGGGTCGTGCCCGCCGGGATGCGTGCCTCGATCGACCGCTCGTCCATCGAAGTCCCACCGGTTTTTTCGATTGTGCGCGAGCTTGGCAGGGTCGCTTGGGAAGACCTTGAAGACACGCTCAACATGGGAGTCGGAATGGTCGCCGTGCTCGCGGAGGAAGAGGTCGACGCCGTCGTCGCCTCCAGTGCGGCCCGCGGCTGCGCTGCCTGGCCGATCGGAGTCGTGTCCGAGGACGTCGATGCGGGCCAAGGGGCAGCTTCGGACGCGGGCGCCAGCAGGGCCGCTGGCTCGGACGCTTCACGCGCCGCCTCAGAGCGAGTCGTCGGCGGAACGAAGGGCGTGCACGGCGGAACCGTCCGGGTTTTTGGGGCCTATCGTTGAATCTGCGAACCGTTGAGTTTGCGGAGCCTGCCGTTAAAAGAGCGCCATTAAGCGAAATCTCGATTCGTCGGCCAAGTGAGGTTGGCGAGGGCGGTGCGAACGGGAGCGAACCCGTTCGCACCGCCCTCGCCAGACGTCGTCAGCGCGATGGCTTCCAGTCGTCTTCGTCCCACTCGTCCGTGGCGGGCGGGACGTCGTACTTGTCGTAGTCGTCCTGCTCGTCGTCGCTCTTTGAAGACGCTTTGAGCTCGCGCTCCAAGGCTTCATAATCGGTATCCGGGGTGAAATACTTGAGATCTCTAGCTACTTTGCGTTGCTTAGCCTTTTGACGGCCGCGCCCCATGGCTCGACCCCCTTCGTCTCATCGCGGGGCAAGCTCGATGGCGCCCCAATGGTTTACTCATCCGTTCGCGTTCTATAGCTTAGCGCGCATGGGTGCGTCAGCGCCACGTCGAACGCGTGCGATTGCCCTCAAACGCGTTTTTTGGCCCGCCGACGGCGCGCGAACTTCAGGGCGAGGACGCCGACGACTGCCGCCGCGGCGCCGCCGACGATCGCCAAGGCGCGCCGGTCTCCCCGCTTGGCGTCGGACACGACCCCCTTGACCGTCTCAGCGGCATGAGAGGCCTTGGCCTTGACCTGTTTCTTGGCGTCCTCCGCCAGAGTCGAGGGGTTGAGCCGCGCAGCCAGCTCATTGACCGTGGCGGTCATCGATTCGCGGGTCGCAGCGAGATTGGCCTCGATCTGCTCGATGTCTTTGTCGTCGTCGTTGGGTTTGTTGCTCACTTTTTCAATCCGTTCTTGAAGGCAGCGACGTCTTTGCCGAATCCGTCGCCGGGGGACACCTTGTAGGCCTGCGACGCCTTTAGCTTCTTCGCCCCGAGAAGCGCGAAGGCTCCCGCGAGCAGAAGCAGCGCGGTCGTCACGATGAGGAAGCCCGCCCACACGGGAAGCCATATTGCAAGGACGAGGGCGAAAGTCACGAGAAGCATCCCCGTCGCATACAGGCCGATGAATGCGGCGATGCCCAGATGGACTCCGCCCATCCCCAGGTTCTTGACCTTGGCCTTGAGGTTCGCCTGAGCGTACTCCAGCTCCCCGCGCACCAGGGTTGAGGCCTGCGAGGAAAGGTCTGCGACGAGGGAGCCGATGGTGGGCTTGTCCGCGCCCGAAGGTTGCGCGGCCGCGGCGCCGGGCTGCGTCGTCGTGCCTCCAGGGTGCGTCGTCGTGCCTCCGGGCTCGCCGCCGACGCCGGAAGGGCGGGAAGCGGCCGAGGTAGCTCCCGAAGCGGCTGGAGCGGCCGTGCGTGCGGCCTCCGAGGCTCCCTTCAGGGACTCTCCGTCCTGCCGACGCATCTGCTCCCGAAGCTTCGCATACTCTGCTTGCGCGCGAGCTCGCAGCGCCTCTTCTTGCGCATTAGAATTGTCCACCCTCATTCCCCTTCGTATCGCGGCGGTCGACAATGCACAACTATTCTCACCCACGAGGGCGAAAAAGGCGAAGCCCACTCACCGTTTTCCTCCCCGCCCGCAGCCCTCGGTTCGTTATCAGCGATACTTTTGCATCTTGCGCGATTGCGTTCGACGCGTCGAAAATTGACTTATGTCTACCATTCGTTTCCATGGAGAACCCGCCAACACCGTCGGCGAACTGCCGGCCGTCGGCTCCGCCGCGCCTGCCTTTGCCCTCACGGCCGCCGACCTTTCCGACCTGACGAGCGAGTCCCTCGCGGGCAAGCGCGTCGTCCTCAACATCTTCCCGAGCATCGACACCGGCGTGTGCGCCGCGTCGGTCCGCGAGTTCAACAAGCGGGCGGCGTCTTTGGACAACACGGCGGTGGTCTGCGTCTCGGCTGACCTTCCGTTTGCCGCCAGCCGTTTCTGCGCGGCCGAGGGCATCGACCACGTCCTCGTCGGTTCCTCGTTCCGGTCGAGTTTCGGCAAGGACTACGGGGTCACCCTCCTCGACACTCCGCTGGCCGGGCTTCTCGCCCGCGCCGTCGTCGTCCTCGACGCCGAGGGAACCGTCCTCCACCGGGAACTCGTTTCCGACATCGCCGACGCGCCCGACTACGATGCCGCCGTAGCGGTGCTCTGACGAGCCCTTCCCGAACCTTCCTTCAGCGCCCGCCCGTGCGGGCGCGTGCGAAAGATGAAGCGGCGCTGCACCGCGAAGCTCACGGCGAACCCAAGAACGTCCGTGGCGATCTTCGCCAGCCACAGCGGCACGTGCAACAGGCCGAGCGCCTCGACGCCGGCGTACGTCACGGCCATGAGAACGAGCGCCAGCAGGGTGTACTGCCTGACCTGACTCCATGTCCTGTCGGTCGAATGGTCGCGGAACACTCCCAGCTTGTTGAGGGCGAAGTTGACGACGCCGGACGTCAGCCGCGAGCCGACGACGGCAGCCAGAAGGTTGAAATGGCCCGCCAGGGCCAGGAAAAGGGCGAGCTCGAGGGCCCAGCAAAACACTCCCGCGCCCGCAAAGGCGAGCAGGGGGCGGAACACACGCCACGAATCCCGCAGCGGACGGAAATGCGAACCCGAGTTCGCGTCGATGTACACGGTTTCGATTGGCGTCTGCACGATTCGCCGCTTGGCGTCCGCAGCCGCCAGCAAGGCGTTGAGCTCCCACTCGAAACGGTCCCCGGGAACGTCGAGCAGGTCTTTGAGCTGGTCGGGTCCGTATCCGCGGAGCCCCGTCTGGGTGTCGGAGACCTTCACTCCCGACGCCAGCCTGAAGAACTGCGCGCTCATCGCGTTGCCGAAACGAGACCTGGCCGGCACGTCGCCCGCGAAGGCCCGCACTCCCAGCACCAACGCCTGCGGATCGCTGCGCGCCTCCCGGGCGACCGCGGCGATGTCGGCGGGTCTGTGCTGGCCGTCCGAATCGGCGCAGACGACCTCCTGGCCGGGCGCGTTTTCGAGGCACCACCGGAAGGCTGTTCGCAGCGCGTAGCCCTTCCCGCGGTTTCTGTAGTATCCGATGACCCGCGCGCCGTTGTCCCGCGCCTCCTGGAAGATGGGGCAATAGCCGGGGCCGGACCCGTCATCGACCACGAGGATTTGCGCGTCCGGGAGCTCCCTGCGGATGTCGCAGACGAGGTCGGGGAGCCTGCGATCGGGTTCGAGCGAGGGAATGACGACGATCATGACAGCTTCTCCACGTAGAGGATGTCCGACGTTCCGCGCTCACCGCCGTTGGAGGGCTCGTTGATGACCTCGCCGTTGAAGTACATGGTCGAGGAGCCGCCGCCGTCGAGGTTGTAGGCGGTGACGCAGCCCTGCTCGAGCATGATCTTGGCGGCTTCGGTCATCGTGACGCCGCGCGAGTATCCGGCGTCCCTTCCATCGACGACGACGAAGACCAGCGTGCCGTCCTTCTTCGCGCCGACCAGGGTGCGCGGCTGGTTGCCCTGGATTGAGTGGTTGCCGAAGTTCGTGTCGATCTCGACGTCGTCGATCCCTTCCACGATCTTTCCGTTCTTGACGAGCGACGGGCCGAAGGACAGGGTGTTCCACACGCCTTCCTTGACGAGTTTCTGGCCGTTCGTGCTGGTTTCGTCGTAGATCTTCACCGACCCGTCGCGGTAGAAGGCGAGGCCGGCGCGGGCGCCGTCGTCACGGTAGACGACCCCGTTGCGGATGACGATTCCGCTGCTTCTGAAGCCGTAGTAGTCGCCGTTGATCGCGAAGATCGCGTTGTTGTTCGAGGCGATGGTCGAGGTCTTCTGGGTGATGTTGCGGCCGAACTGGTTGTTGGCGAAGGCGGACTTCAGGGCGGTCGCGTCCGTGAGCTTCACGGTGGCGACGTAATAGGTGACAGTGTTGTTCCCGGAGCCGGTGGCAATCTGTTCGACCTTGACCGTGCCGTTCGCTCCCGTGTACGAGCTGTCCGTCACGGTCGTTTTGACATTGCTGCTCGAATAGTCCTTCGCGGCGTTCGACGCGGACGCCTGCTGCTTGGCCTCGTACTCCTTGACGTTCGAGATTTCGACATGGTCGATGACGTAGCGGTTGAGCGCCCAAGCGGTTCCCGTTCCGACGGCGAGCGCGACGGAGAGCGAACTCGCTGCGACGATGCGCCGCCGCCGCTTGTACTTGCGGGGGTTGGCCGCGCGCTTGGCCGCCTTGGCGGCCTTCCGCCGCTTCCGGCGCGAAAGCCTTTCTGCGGGAAGGTCGCTTGCTGAAAGGTCGCTTGCCGACTGATCCTCGGCCGGCTCGTCGCCCGCGGGCTGGCCGTCGACGGGATCGCTGCTTGCGGACTGGTCCTTTGCGGGCAGCCTGCATTCGACCGGCGGCCAACTGCCGCTGGGCTGCACGCGTTCGGCGGTCAGCTGGCCGCCGACGGGCTGGTCGCCGGCAAGCCGTTCGTGGGCGTTTGCGAGATGTTTGCTCCCGTTTGCGGGGGGGCGGCGGTGTGGAGGCCGCCTTTTTGCGCTCCCGTCCGTTCTCGGTGGCGTTGCTGTTAAAAGGCGTTGTCTTGTCGTCCATGCTTCAAGTGTGAAAGCCTGGACCGGAGATTTACTGGAGCTTTTCTGGAAGTCTACTGGAGTAAAGTTTTACGAACGTGAAGATTTAGCATCGGTTTGTTTGTTATTGGACTGCGGGCATTCAGGGCATTAGGTCGTTCTTGCGCCTGCCTCGGCGGTTTGACCAAGCCGAAGCGATGATCACCGCAGGCCCGAAGAGGACTCCGGCGATGGGCCAAATAAGCCACGAGACGGCCCAAGCTTTCCAGATGAAGCTCCACAAAAGGTAGATGGAGGTGATGACGGGCCAGAAGACGGCGGCGAAGATGTCGACTCGAGTGCCCGGCTCATCGTCCCGGTTTGCCCACTTCCGCCCGTAGTCCCACCACTGGTCCCTGTTGTCGGACGGTCTGTGCGCTTGGCGTGCCTCCGAGTCGGGGTCGATGAAGCGGGTCTCCGCGAAACCGGAGGCTGCGGAGCCGGTCCTCGTTGAGCCGGCCGTGAATGAGTCGGCCGTGAATGAGCCGGCCCTCGGTCCCTCGGCTGGCGGGGCTGCGGCAGAGCCGTCTGCGGCGGAGGCGCGGGGGCGGGCGCCTGAGGGGGCGGCATGCGCGGCGTGGGCGCCCGCGGGGTTGGCGCCTCGCGCTGCGGCGTCGTCGGAACCGCGCGTCGCCGAGCCGGGGGATGTCGCGTCGCGGGCGGCGTCGTCGGCGTGTGCGCTGCTCGCGCGATTGAGTTCGGTTGAAATGCCGAGCACTTCGGCGAGTTCGTCGAGATTGCCGAACTCGGCGATGACCGCCCCGACGGCCTCGTTGTGCGAATTTCCTTGCGCGACCCTGGCAGAGTAGGCGTCCTCCATCATCCCTCGCAGTTCCTCTTTCGCCGAGTCGAGTCGGGGGCTGGAAGCGTAGGGAGAGAACATGGTGTCGAGATAGGCGTAGACGACGTCCATTAGTGACTTCCTTTCACAAATCGATCGACGACGGCTCGTGTGGCTTTCCACTCGGCGATTTTGGAGCGCAGGGATGCTCGCCCTTCGTCGGTCATTCGGTAGTAGGTTCGTGGTTTTCCCGACTCGGAGACGTCGGGAAACGAGGCGACGAGGCCTGTGGCTTCGAGGCGCTTGACCGCGCTGTAAAGCGTGGTCTGCTTGATGGCGTAGGCGCCGCCCGAGATTTCGGTGATGGTCTTGACGAGTTCGTAGGGGTAGGAGGCGTGTTCCCGCAGAATCGAAAGGACCATGAGGTCGATGTATCCGCGGATGGCGTCGCCGCCGATCATGGGATTCCTTTCGTCCGGGGTTGTGTGCAGGTATGTCAGGTACTGATGCTGGGACGCGATCAAACCTGAAGTCGCTGGCTTTTGAGGCTCGACCAGCCCTGCTTCCATGAGGCTCGATCGACCATGCTTCGATAAGCGTAGTACGTCAGACGTAGTATCGCAAACGTGGTTGTGGGAATTGGTTTCCCGAAGCTTTCGGGGAGGGATGCCGTTTTGGCGGCGGGCTGTTGGGGCGGCGGAGTTGTTGGGGCGGCGAGGCTGTTGGGGCGGCGAGGCTGTTGGGACGGCGGGTTGGTTCGGAGGGGATTGCTGAGGCAGTGGATTGGCTCGGAGACGGAGAGGTTCGGTGAAGCGGAGCTTTGGGGGCGAGATTTTTGGGGCGGGCGGGAGGGCAGGTGTGGAGCGGAGTGCTTCTTCCCGGCAGATTGCCTTCGGGGCGAGGATTGTCTCTTGGGGGCAGAGGCGTTCGTCGTCGCACGCGCCTAGTTTTTCTCAGGAAAGACCCCGGAGATGCTCGGTACGCGTGTCCAAACGATTCGAGGGTCGCTCATGCGATTCTCCCTTTGTGTCTCGACGGGGATGCCTTGATTGGGAACGTCGGGGGGGGCGATTGTCCGGGATTGTGCTTCGCGGGCCTTTGCCCTTCGGCGAATGGAGGCGTCGACCGTCGCTTAACGAGCCTCGTTTACTGTTGCTGGCGCTGCGCATCCCGTTGAGGGAGCGGCTACGTCGACGACGTAGGCACCCCTTTTTCGCCTCGTCGAGGCGGAGTCCGTCCTTGTGAACTGACGAGTGAATACGGTACCGCGCCAGATTTTCACTATTCGGTTCAGACGGTCTAACGGAGATCGGCATTAGGGCGAAGGGGAGCTAGCGATGACGGACTCGCCCGCCGTCGTTCCCTGAGGAAGGACCGCCGTCGTGCCCTGAGGAGGGACCTGTCTGCCGGTCGTGCGCTTTCGGAGAGGTGCAGTCTGTCCTTGCGCCTTCGGGGCAGCCCGTCTGTTCTCGGATCTTGGGACGCGTCAGTGCCGAATCCTCGGCTTTGGAAGCCTCCGAAAACGGTTTGCCGCACAGCGCGAACTGTGCGGCAAACCGGGGGTGTTGTTGCGGCAGCGGGCCGTTGAGCTACTTGGCGGGTGCCTCCGCGAGGCTTGCGGCCTTTGCGAAAGCAGACGCTTCTTGCCCGAGGATCACATGCCAGACCCCCGGGACAACCTCGGCGGCGCCCGCAATGCCGGCGGAGTTGAGAACGTCGAGATCGACCAGCGAAGAATCGCGGACTTCGACGCGCAGGCGCGTCGAAGCGACGTTCTCGAGCTTCGCCACGTTGTCGCGGCCGCCGAGACCCGCGAAAAGGGCCTCGACACGACTTTGCTCGATCGCGTCCCCGGCGGGCGAGGCGCCGGCCGCCGCAGCTCCGGCGGATGCGGCGTCGGCCCCGGCAGGGCCCTCCACCGTCGCGGCGTCCGCATCGGCAGAAGCCTTAGCGTGCGCGGCGGCCTTGTCCTCAGGCGTGCGGTAATCGAGGAAAACGACCAGCAGCAAGGACGTGATGAAGGCCGCGAACACGGCGATCGCGTAGAGCGGGATGTTGTCGAAGGCGGGGATCGTCAACAGCGAAGTGAAGACGAAGGCCTTGATGTTCACGCCGCCGCCGATGCCGATGATCAACCCGCCCACAAGGCAGCCGGGCAGCATTCGCGAGTAGATCTTCTTGAACCGCAGATGGATGCCGTAAAGGGACGGCTCGGAGATGCCTCCGAGGAGGCCGGCGGCCAAAGCGCCGGTAGCCGTCTGACGCATCTGTGTGTCGCGGTCGCGGAAAGCGAGGAACAGAACGCCCGCCGTCGCACCGAAGCAGGCGAAGTTCCATGCGCCCATCGGGCCCTGGATGTAGTCGTGGCCCAGCGAGGCGATGTTGGCGAGCATGATCGCATTGATCGGCCAGTGCAGACCGACCGGCACCATGAACGGGTAGGCGAGAGGAACGATGATCGCGAAAATGAACGGCGAGAAGCTGTTGATCGCGCCGAGCGAGTTGCCGATCCAGCCGCCGACGTAGATTCCAGCGGGCCCAATGAGGAAGGCCGTCAGCGGGATCATGATGACGAAGGCCAAGAAAGGCACGAACACCAGCTGCACGTTCTCGGGAACGATCCTCTTGAGCAGCTTGTACAAAAGCCCCAGGACCACGGCCATAAACAGCGGCGGGAACACCTGCGAGCCGTAGCTCGGAACCGTCAGCGGCAAGCCGAAGACTTCCACGATAGGAATCTTGTTCCCTCCCGCGAGCTTGATGGTCTGCGTGGGATGCTCGCCCAAAGACGTGAAGCCCGGAAGCATGACGAAGGCCATGATCGCGAAGCCGACCCACGGATCGGCGCCCGCCTTCTTCGAGGCGTTGTACGCCACCATCAGGGGCAGGAAGGTGAACACCGACTGCCACATGAGGTTGACGAACGTCCACGAGGGCGAAAGGGTCACCTTCGGGTCGGACCAATTCCCGACAACCTTGAGCGTCGCCATGATCGACATGAAGGTGATGATGAGCGAAGCGCCGAGCAGCGCGCCGAGCACGGGGCGGAACGAATCCGACAGGAACTCGAAAAACGTGTCGAGCCACGCGGACTTGCCCCGGGGCCCGCCGGATCGGGCCGCGGCCTTGATTTCGGCGTCGGTCGGCTGGCGGTTGCCCTGCATCTCGGGCAGGGCGTTGATGGCGTTGTACACCGTCTGCACGGCGCCGCCGATGATGATCTGATAGCGTTCCCCGGACTGGGGGACGGAACCCATGACGCCGTCGATCGCATCGATCACGTTGCCGTCGACTTTCGAAGCGTCGACTAGCTGGAAACGCAGGCGAGTAGCGCAATGGGTGAGGCTGGAGATATTTTCAGGGCCGCCGACGGCGGCGACGATCTCGGAAGCGGTACTCATGGTTACCTCCTCATACCTCGTCGAGAGGGACGAGGGCGCGGACTTCTTCGGGGGTCGCGGACGTCAGCGCCGCATCGGCGAGCGACTTGCACTCTCTGTAAGAATACGCCCTGACTTTCGCTTTGATCGAAGGGATGGCCGGGATCGAGCAGCTCAGCTCGTCCACGCCCAAGCCTACGAGGATCGGAACCGCCTGCGGGTCTGAGGCGACGCCGCCGCACACCCCGATCCACTTGCCCTTCTCGTGCAGGGCCTCGGCCGCCTGGCCGATGAGAGCCAAAATCGAGGGGTCGCATGCGTCCACCTGCGCGGCGACTTTGGCGTTTCCCCGGTCCATGGCCAGGGTGTAGCTCGTCAGGTCGTTCGAGCCGACGCTGAAGAAGTCAAGGCCCTCCTCTGCGGCGAACTGCTTGGCCATCACGCCGACGGAAGGAACCTCCATCATGATGCCCAGACTCACCTTGCCCCGGTACCCGAGGTCCTCGGCCTCTTCGTCCCACATCGCCTTCGCGCGGCGCCAGTCGCTGATCGTAGCGACCATCGGGAACATGACGTGGAGCTTGGCCCCTTCATCCGCGGCCCGAAGGATCGCGCGGATCTGCGGGCGCAGAGTGTCGGGGCGGTCCAAGCCCACCCGCACTCCGCGCAGGCCGAGGAACGGGTTGTCCTCCTCTCCGAGGGGGAGGTACGCGAGCGGCTTGTCTCCGCCGACGTCGAGCGTGCGAATGACGAGCGGCTGACCGGGCGCCAAAGCGCGCGCGCAATCGGCGTAGATCGCGACCTGCTCGTCCTCGCTGGGGGCGTCGGCGCGTCCAAGGAAGATGAATTCGCTGCGCAGAAGGCCGACGCCTTCGGCGCCCTTCGTCTGAGACTCCTTTGCGTCGTCGACCCCGCCGATGTTGGCGACCACCTGGACCCGTCGTCCGTCGGAGGTGACTGCGGGCTCGTCCTTCTTCGCGTATTCGGCGGCCTTGCGGGCCTCGATGCGCTTCTGGCGCTTGCGAACCGCGGAAAGGTCGGCCTCGGAAAGATTCGTCCGCAGCTCGCCGGAGGTCCCGTCGAGAACCGCCCGAGTGCCGTCTTCAAGGTTGAGTACGGCGTCTTCAATTCCGGCGATCGCGGGAATGTCGAGCGAGCGCGCGATGATCGCGACGTGGGAGGAGGCGCCGCCGGTGACGGTCGCAAATCCGACGACCTTCGAACGGTCGAGCTGAGCAGTGTCCGAAGGCGTCAGCTCCTCGGCCACGAGGATCGTGTTTTCGGGAAGCTCCGGGCGTTCGAGCTTTTGCCCGGTGATCTCCTGGAGCACGCGGACGCCGGCGTCGCGCACGTCCGTGGCGCGCCCGGCAAGCACCTCGTTGCCCAGCGACTCGAGCTGGTCGGCGAACGTCGTGTAGGCGTTGCGCCAGGCGAAAGCGGCGCTTTTTCCTTCGTTTACTGCGACATTCGCCAGATGGAGAAGCTCCGGATCCTGCAGCAGCTCTTCGTGCGCGGAGAAGATGGCGGCGCGTTCCTCGTCGCCTTGCTTGCGCAAACCGTCGGCCAGCTCCCCCAAAGACCACAGCGCGCGGTTGAGCCCGTCGCGCAGGGTGCGCCGCTCGTCGGCCGGGTTGAGCCCCGCCTCGACGATGGCGAACTCCTGCGTGCGCAGCTGGACGAGCGCGCCAACGGCCAGGCCCGGCGAAGCGGGAATGCCCAGGTAGACGTCGGGGTCCTCCGAGCGGCGGGCCGGCGGCTCTTGCGCGGGGGCGGCTTGCGCGGGTGCGGCCTGTGCCGAGCCCGGCGAGCCCGCGGGCACGGGCTCTTCCCCGAGGCCGCCGTTGATCGCCTCAATGACTTCGGCGAGTGCGCGCTCGGCGTCGGGCCCTGTGGCGCTGACTTCGACCTCCTGGCCGTGGGCGAGGCCCAGGCCCATGATGGCGACGATCGATTTCGCGTTGGCGGTGTTTCCCTGGGAAGCCAGCTTAATGTCGCTCTCGAAGCTCTTGGCCAGGGCGACGAGGGTTGCGGCGGGCCGCGCGTGCAAGCCCGTCGGGTTGGGGATGACAACCGTGCCGACGAAGGCCTCGCCCCCGCCGCCGGCCGATGCGCGGGCCTTCGGTGCGGCGAGTTCGATGGTGGCGGCCAAGGACCGTCCGCCGACAACCATTCCGGTCTCGGGCCGGATCGAGGCAATCGCGTCCATATTGGCGACGACCACTTGGGTGAGAAGGCTTTTCGCCTCGCGGGCAACCCGGTCGACGTCGAAGGTTATGAGCTTGTCGCCGGCGGCGACCTTGTCGCCCCTGGCGACGTGGGGCGTGAACCCGCGTCCTTCCAGGCTGACGGTTTCAAGGCCGATGTGGATGAGGATCTCGATCCCCTCCGGCGTGCGTATCGTGAGGGCGTGATGGGCGTTTTGGAGATCGGCGATCTCTCCCGAAACCGGAGCGAAAACCGTGCCGTCGAAAGGGTCGATGGAGAATCCATCGCCGACCATCTTCTGGGCGAAGACGGGATCGGGAACGCTTTCGATCGGCACCATAACGCCGGTCAACGGGGCAAGGACTTGGACATGGGCCGTCTTTGGACTCATGGAGGAAGTCCCTCCTTTCAGGGCTCTGCCGCGAGGCTACTTGACGCGAAGTCTATGCGAATGCGAGCGATTTAACGAGGGTTTTCCACGAAATGTACGTGGTTCCACACTTGAGTATACGGAGTCCGACGAATTGGTGGGCAGAACGTATGCCATGATCGGGCTATGCGTTGGAATCCGCTCGTTCCCGAGTTGTCCGTCGGCGACATCTTCGTGAGTCTCGACTTTTACGTCAAAGGAGTCGGTTTCCGGATTCTCTTTTCCAGGGAGGATCCCTTGTTCGCATGCCTCGAACTCAACGGCGCCCAACTCATGCTCGAAGAAGACCATTCGGAGGCTTGGTTCGCCGGCCGCGTCCGTGCGCCGAGGGGGCGGGGGATGGGCCTCCAAATCGAAATTTCCGACGTCGGCGCCGCACGTTCGAGGCTGGCCGCACTGGGCGTCCGGCCGTTTCGGGATCTGCGGCAGATTTGGTATGAAACGGGTACCCAAGGCGCCGGTTTGGAAGGGCAGAAGGAGTTCGTCGTCCAAGACCCCGACGGATACCTGATTCGGCTGGTCGAGGTGCTTTAGGCGCCTGGCCAGCAACTATTCTGCCGGACGATCTTAAATCCGAGGGGCTCAACGCATTCCGCGGCGGCGTGGCCACAGAAGGACCTTGCCCGGCAAGCGCCAATCTCGCAGCCTCAGCGTGCCTGCGCGGCGGATCCAGGGCTGCGGAGGATCTTCATCAGCGGCACATTGACGAAAAGTCTGTCTCTGCCGACTCTTCTGTCGTCCAGCACGCCCGCGGCGACCAGCTCTTCCAGACGTTTGGTCGCCGTTGGGCGCGTGACGTTGCAGGCGTTTTCGACGTCGGCGATTCGGCAGTATGGCCGTTCGAGGAGCAGGTCCAGAAGGTCGGCGTTCGAACTTCCCCGATTCGAGCGCATTTGCTCGCGAATCGTGCGGCGAAGCCCTTGGATTCTGTCGATGGTTGCGAGCGTCTCCTCGGAGGTCGAATGCACGGCGCTCAGCATGAAGGAAAGCCACTCATGCCAGGCGCCGTCTCGCGTCACGGCCAGGAGGCGGTCGTAGTACTCGTTTTTGTTTTCGATGATGTAACGGGAAAGGTAGAGAACCGGTTCGCTCAAAAGCCTCCTTTCGATGAGCATGAGGATGTTGAGGATCCTTCCCGTGCGCCCGTTGCTGTCCGTGAAAGGGTGGATTGCCTCAAACTGGTAGTGTGCAACCGCCATTGCGACCAATGGGTCGAGTTTGTCTCCGATGTGGACGATCTTCTCCCAATCCCCGAGCTTGCGGGCGATGAGCTCTTTGCCTTCGGGGGGCGTGTACCGGGCTTCCAAGGTCGTGGGGTTTCCGATGAAAGTGCCGGGCAGGGACCTCGGCTCCATGTTGTAGCCGCTTATGTGGGAGCTTACTTCGAGGGCGATATTCGTGTTGAGGGGACGACGGCGAACCTCCTTGAGCCCAGCGAACAGAGCCTCCCGGTAGCGCAAAGTCTCCTTTACCGCTGGGTCCGGTGCGGCGCTCCTGAGGTTTTCGTCTCGGAAGAGGTCGTCGGTTGTGGTCACGATGTTTTCGATTTCCGAGCTTGCCTGCGCTTCGAGGAGCGAGAGAGGAGAGATGAGGATCTCTGGGTTGGGAATCTGTTTGACTGCCTGATCCAGTCCGGCGAGCGCCGCCCGCGCGTTCGCCGCCGCCCGAAGAATCGAGCGAGTCTCCAGTTCGTCGACGGGAGGGAACGGGAGTTCATTGTAGGGAAGATCGGGTTTCCACATGGAAAAATTCTAGACACGGAATTCTTGACGTGTAAAAGAATCGCCAAATTTTTTACACGTTTTTGGGATGTGTAAAAATTCTTTACATGTGCCAACAAGAACTCGGCACGCCCCGAAAGGCCGAGACGCGTGTTGGAAGTGCCAAAACGTGCCAAAAAAGCCGGGGCGTCGTAGGCGTCTCTAGTCCGTCGCTCGGCCGAGGATTGCCGGGGCGACGGATTTGAGCCCCTGCTTTAGAGGGACCAAGAATTCGCGCACTAGGAGTCGTGCGGTGCGAGAAGAACAAGGGTCTGCGCGCGTAGAAGCGCGAAAGTTCGTATGCGGGAAGCGCACGCGTAAGTTTGTACGCGTTGAAGCGCATGCGTAAGTTTGTACGTGTTGAAGCGCGTGAGATCGCACATGGGAGAAGCTAAAGGGAGGCGGGGAGGGACGTACGCATGTCCTGGATTCGAGGCAGTGGCTCCGACCGGCGTCGATCCGGTGACCTTTCGATTTTCAGTCGAACGCTCTACCAACTGAGCTACAGAGCCTGATAGACGAAAGCCCGGCCTCCCGGGCGATTGTCCGCGACCCCGACGGGACTTGAACCCGCGACCTCCGCCGTGACAGGGCGGCGCGCTAACCAACTGCGCTACGGGGCCAATGAAGATTCATTGACCTTCTCGCACCCCCAACCGGATTCGAACCGGTGTTAGCGCCGTGAAAGGGCGCCGTCCTAGGCCACTAGACGATAGGGGCGGACCGATTGTCTGTTTGTCCGTTCCTCACCGTTGCCGGCTGGTGGAACTCGATTAGCTTAGAGGAAAGGGGAGGGTCATTGCAAAACCGGATAAGCTGTGGCTTTGCTCACTGACCCAAGGCTCCCGGAGCGCATGTTGTTCCGAGGTGCGCTTGCGGCCCTCGAGGGGCCTGCGCAGCTGGAAGGCAAAGCCGCCGCTCGGCGTTTGCCGGGCCGATACTCCTGTGGCTGGGGCGACTGACCTGACGGTCAAGAGGCGCTGCAGGTGCGCCCAGGCGGCGGAGGATGCGTTCGGGCGGTTCGCGACGCCGCGAAGGCGCGGGTGTGAAATGGCGCGGGCGCCCGGCTTGCGACGCCGGGTACGCATGGTCCGTCAGGCTGCAATCGCATGGTCCGTCAGGCCGCAGGCGTGTGCTGCCCTGCGAGGCCGAAAGCGCACGCACCGCGAAACTCCGAACGCATAACCTTGGCCATATTCCGCGGGAATATGGCGTACTTTCAGACGGCATCGCTTAGCCTTGAGGGCATGGGAGTATTCTTGGCAAACGGTTACGAAGTTGTTTCCGCGGCGGCGTCGATGGGTTCTGCTACGACGTCGGCGCATTCGGCTGCGATCGCGCAGCCCCTCACGCTCGCACACGTCCCCGCGTTCGCGCCGGCAGCGGCTGTGCGCGCGGAGCCTCCGGCGAAGGAGACGGCGGGTTCTGTTGCGGTGGACGCGCTGACGATTCTGTTGGGCATAGGCACCGGATTTTTTGTGGGCATGCTGGTTTCGATCGGGATCCAGATGTTTATGCGCTTCATCTTGCGGCGCCACGTTTTTCTCAGGCAGGCTTCGCATCCTGTCGTCAGGCCCATGGGCGTCTCCTTCGCCGTCATCGGGGCGTGGATCGGATTCTCCGTCGCGCTGCCGATGGCCACGAACGGCGGGGACGTCGGCTGGAGCATGTGGGCCGACCACGCGTTCCTCATCGCAACGATCGCGGCTTTGACCTGGTTCGTCTCGTCGGTTGCGACGGGCGTGCAAGACCTCATCCTCAACCGCGTGAAGGCGAGCGGGCAGTCGCGTTACTGGAAGGTGCAGACGCAGGTCCGCGTACTCAACAGGGTGGTCGGAATCTCGATCTGGATCTTGGGCGCCGCCGCCATCCTCATGACCTTCCCGCTGGCAAGGGCGTTCGGCACCTCGGTCTTTGCCTCGGCAGGAGTCATCTCCGTGGTCGCCGGCCTTGCGGCGCAGTCGACCTTGGGCAACCTGTTCGCGGGCCTGCAACTGGCCTTCTCCGACTCGATCCGCATGGGCGACATCGTCATATGGAACAACGACCAGTACGCGAAGGTCGAGGACATCACCCTCAGCTACGTCGTCCTCAAAGTGTGGGACGGACGAAGGCTCATCGTGCCGTCCAAGGAACTGACCACCAAGACCTTCGAGAACTGGACGCGACGGGCGCCTGAAATGCTCGGATACGTCGACCTGCTGCTCGACTGGAGCGTTCCGATTCCAGCTCTGCGCGCCGAACTCGACAGGATCCTCAAGGAAACCACGCTGTGGGACGGCAACACCGGAATCATCCAGGTTCGCGCCGCCGAGAGCACGTCGATTCAAGTCTCGGCGCTTGTTTCCGCCGTGACGCCTTCGAACCTCATCGATCTCAAGTTCTTCGTGCGCGAGCGGCTCGTTCGCTGGATACAGGCGAACGCGCCCGACGCGGTCCCTCACGGGCGCAGCTTCGTCAACCCGCCCGATCCGCTGCTCGAGGAAATTCCTGCGGCGGACGCCCTTCTTCCCGCGGGCCGGCCCGACGCTCCGAACTCCGGCAGGCCCGACGTCGTCAGAGTATCCGACGGCAAAGACCAGAGCCGCCCGACGTTCCGTTCGGCCAGCCCCCAGGGCGGCCCGTCCGGTCCGCACGGCAAACGGCGCCACGGCGACCTCGGCCCGACGGGTACCAGGGTGTTCCCCGCGTCCCCGCCGGTGGTGCGCGTTCCTCTCGCCGACCGCGAACCGACCCCCCAGACGGCGCCCTCGCCGCTGACGGAAACCGGGTACGAAGCCTCGATCTTCACCGGATCCGCAGGGGCGGAGAAGCGCGGCAAGGACTTCGCCGGGCCCGGCGAAGACGCCATGCGCGAGCGGGAGGAAGCCGCCCGCAAGAAGGAAGGGACGCAGGGCCCCGCGGAAGGCGATGTCGACGGTGAAGGGGCGCAGGAAGGCGGCGAAGGCCCCGCCACGGAGATTCGCGCGGGTGCCAAGAGCGAGGCCGGCGCCAAAGCATAGGCGGCTGCAGTCAGGCGTTGTGGGGCGGCTTCTTCGCAGCGCCTCGCCCTTCGCGCATGAGCGCCGTAACGTGCGCCCGCGGCCGCTGGGGCGATGCTGGAACGAAGGAAGAAAACAACTTGGCCGCAACGCGAGTCCGGGGTCACTGGCGCGGCTAGGCCGCTGGCGCGCGGCTGCGCTCGGTGGCCAGCCGTGCCCATTCTGCTCAGAGTGAGAGCGATGGACACGTCACGCGACGAAAGTCAGCATAGTGGTATGACGAAACCTCTTGTGCCGCAAACGGACGAGGAATGGCGCGCAGTTCTCGCTCCCGCCGAGTATCACGTGCTGCGCGAGGCCGGAACGGAAGCTCCCTTCAGCGGCGAGCTTCTGGGCGAAGGGCGCGAAGGCGTCTACCGCTGCCGCGGGTGCGGGGCCGAGCTTTTCCGCTCCGAGACGAAGTTCGATTCGGGCTGCGGCTGGCCGAGCTTCTACGATCCTTCGTCGATGGATTCCGTGGTCACCGACGTCGACTACAAGCTGGGCTATCCCCGGACTGAGGTTCGCTGCGCCTCTTGCGACTCGCATCTCGGCCACGTGTTCCCGGATGCGCCGCAGACCCCGACAGGGCAGCGCTACTGCATGAACTCGGTCAGCCTGTCCTTCGAGCCCGCGGAGTGATCCCCATGCGCCTTGTGAGCTTCAACGTCCAGAGCGGGCGGGCCAACCAATCCTGGGGCGGCGCCGTACTGGGCGACGACGCCATGAACGACGCGGCGGTTCGCGAGGCAGCTGCGGAAATCGCGCAGCTCAAACCCGATGTGCTGGCTCTGCAAGAAGTCAGGGAGGATCGCGGCCGATCGATCCTCTCGGCGTTCGCCGAGAGCGCGGGAATGGAGCATCGGCGCTTCGCGGCGTGCCGCCGGGCGCCGAGTAACTTCATCGCTAGGATGTTTCGGCGCTCGCGGCGCGGATACGGGATCGCCTTCGCCACGACGTACCCCATCGATTACATCAGGGCTCTCAGGCTGCCTTCGTGGAGGAATCCGATGCGCAGGGCGTCCGACCGGCGCCTCGGCTGGCGTTTCCGCCTCGAGGAGCAGAGGATGGCGATAGTCGCCGTGCTCCTGACCCCGAAGCCCGTCGTCGTCGGCGCCACGCACTTGACCACGAAACAGCCGGACAATCGCAAGCAGCTGCGCCGCCTCGAAGACTTTATGGCGAGGGTCGCCCGACGCCGCGGCATCCCCGACGCTCCCCGAATCGTCCTCGGCGACCTCAACACGCGCCTCGAAGACATTCAGAAGCAGACCGAGTACGAGGTCCTCGCGCAGGCGCTGACCTATCCCGACGACGAGCCCAGCTCTCAGATCGACCACATCCTCGGGGTAGGCTTCCGGGCGGCGGGAGAAGCGACGACGCGGCGCCTGGCCGTTTCGGATCATCGCATGCTCGCCGTCGACGTCGATTGACCGGCTCTCGGGGCGTCGCGTCGATTGACGGCTCTAGGGTTTCCGGCGTCGTCCCCGCAATCGATCCGACGCCCCCGCCGACGAAATGTGAAGCTTGGCCTAGCAAAACGCGGGGACAAAAGTCCCCGACAATCGCCGGTTGTGAGGCAACGCACATGACGTGTTTTTAGCCGATTTTTCCGGGATTTGGTCGAATTCGGCGCGATCTGGGGGAAGGGGCGCTGTCCTGTATGTGAGACGGGTGGGGAAGTGGTCGGATGGCCGTTGATAGGCTGACGCCGCCGCACGATTGTCAGATCCATTACTCTCGCTGAGGAGTCGATCCTCCGACCGTGCAGAAGGCGTTCATTGTGGACACCTATGATGATGTCCCTCCGATTGCAACAGAGGAATCGATATGGAACCCGATACAGTCCTTGAGGTTGAGCGGATCTTCGAGGAGCCGCGCAACGTTTTGTTCAGGGCTTTCACCGAGCCGAAGGTGCTCGCGCAATGGTTCGCGCCCGACGGATGGCACGTTGTGCCCGAGTCGGTCGAGCTTGATCCGCGACTCGGTGGTCGCCTCCGTCATACGAAAGTCCGTGACGACGACCCCGCAAGGACGTGGGTTATCGACGGCATATACACCGAGGTCTTCTACCCCGATGTCCTTGTGAGCCAGCAGAGGATCACCGGAATTGAGGGGATCGATCCCTCCAGGCCCGTTGAGCTGCGGGTCGAGTTTTCGAGGCAGGGCCAGGGCAAGACCCTCCTGAGGGTCGTCCAGGGCCCCTATGAGTCCCAAGCCGCGGTCGACTACGCCAAGGTTTGGGAGTCCATTCTCGACAGGCTTCAGGCATACATCGACGGCACTGGCGCCGCCTCATAGAACGGAATTCCATGACGCAGAAAAATACCACGGTCATTCGGCACAAGCCGATGATGAGCATGAGGCAGATTCTCCTCATGAATCTCGGCTTCTTCGGCATTCAGTATTCCTTCGGAATGCAGCAGACCGCGATCAACCCGATCTACAAGATGCTGGGCGCCGACGAGTCGGAGCTGCCGATCCTCAATATGGCCGGCCCCATCACGGGCCTTCTCATTCAGCCGCTTATCGGCGCCATGTCGGACAGGACGTGGAGCGAGAAATGGGGGAGGCGAAAGCCGTTCTTCGTCGTCGGCGCCATCGGCTGCTCCGTATGCCTCTTCCTCTTCCCATTTGTCTCGGCCCTGTGGATGGCCGTCCTGCTTTTGTGGCTGCTGGACGCCTCGAACAACACCGCAATGGAGCCGTACCGCGCCTTCATCGCCGATAGGCTCCCGCCCAGTCAGACTGCCAAGGGCTTCCTCGCCCAGTCCTTCTTCGCGGGCCTGGGAATCACCCTCGCCAATGCCTCGATGTTCCTTTTCGAACATATATGGGACGGGGTGGCCGGCTCGGGCTTGCCTTACTACGTCTTCGGCGCCTTCATGCTGGGGTCGGTGTGCTCCATCGCCACCGTCCTTGTCTCCGTTTTGTCCACGGACGAGATTCCGCCGTCGCCGGAGGAACTTGCGCAGCTTCGCTTGAAGAAGGACCGCGAGCGTTTCGGTGCGCTCAAGGATATTGGCAACGCGATTGTCGAGATGCCGAAGGAGCTGCGCAAGCTGGGGCTCGTGTACCTGTTCCAGTGGTACGCGATGTTCGTCTACTGGCAGTTCATCTCTCTGTCCATCGCCAAATCGGTGTTCAACACAACCGATGCGCAGTCCCAGGCGTATAGGGAAGCGACTACGTGGACCGGTCTTGTGAACGGCTCGTACAACGTCGTCACCTTCATGGTGGCCTTCGGCCTCGTGTCTCTTGCGAAGAAGCACGGCGCCAAGTGGGTCCACACGGCGAGCCTCATATGCGCTCTCGTATCGCTTCTCATCCTTCCGCACGTCACCAACAAGTTCCTCGTTTTCTTGCCGATGATCGGCTTCGGCATCTCGTGGGCGTCGCTTTTGGGCGTGCCGTACATCATGGCGGTCCGCATGGTTCCCTCGAACAGGTACGGCGTGTACATGGGCATCCTCAATATGATGATCGTGCTGCCGCAGCTGTTGGAGACCGTGACCTTCGGATTCGTCTATGACACCTTCTTGGGCAAGGATCCGACGAACGCGATCACCTTCACGGGCGTTCTCATGGGCTTGGCAGCGATCGCCATGACGTGGATCAACGAGCCCCCGACCATCCGAGACATGGACGACGTTTCCGCCCCGCCGAAGGTGGCCGGAGACTTCAAGGAAAGCAAGTGAGCGAAATGACCGAAAACATGCCGAAGTACAGCCGAATCCTTGTGGGAACCGACGGCAGTCCGCTGGCCGGGCCGACCGTTCGGCGGGCCGTCTCCATCGCGGCCTCCAATGAGGCCGACGTCGTGATCGTCTGCGCCTACACGGCCATCAGCGACCGCGATGCGGCGTCGGCTCCCGAGATAGCGGCCACGAAGTACGCGACCATGGGCCAGGTGCCCGGCGTGGCCGCGGCGACCGACGCTCTGGAGCGGGCCGTCGACGTCGCCGAAGGGACGGGAGTCCGCGTCGCCGCCGCGCTCTTAGTCGACGGCGAACCGGCCGAGGCCCTCCTCGAGGCGGCTAAGCAGTACCGAGTCGATGCGCTTGTTCTCGGCGCCATTCGTGATACGTCGATCGTCGGGCGGCTGCTGGGCAACGTGGCCTCCGACGTCGTCCGGCGGGCTCACAGGGACGTGCTCATCGTCCGCCCGCCCGAAGAAGGAGACGAGGAGGCTGCGGCAGAAGCGGCCGGGAAGCCGGCTGCGGAAGCCGCCGGGGAGGTCTGACATGCCTCTCGACGCGGAAACGGAGCGCGACTTCAATCTACGATGGAAGCGCTACGCGCCGCAGATCCGCACCGCTTTGGCCAAGGTGTATCCGGGGCGGGAGACGGAGGTCGAGACCAGGCTGGCCAAGATCATAAAGGACGCGATGGCGGAGCGCCCGGCTGAGCTCCGGGAGCTGGACGAGGAGCGCATCCTGCGCCCCGACTGGCTGCAACAGCCTGAGATGATCGGCTACGTCGCCTACGCGGACCGGTTCGCGGGGAGCCTTCGAGGCATTGCGGAGCACGTCGACTACCTCAAAGGGCTGGGGGTGACTTACCTCCACGTCATGCCGTTCCTCAAGCCCCGGGAAGGCGCGAACGACGGCGGGTACGCGGTCCAGGACTACCGCCAAGTCAGACCCGATCTGGGGACGATGGACGACCTGGAAGCCCTCACGGCCACCCTGAGGGAGAACGGGATCTCCCTCGAGATGGACCTCGTTCTCAACCACGTCGCCAAGGAACACGAATGGGCGGAAAAGGCCAGGGAGGGGGATCCGAAGTATCGGGACTACTTCCTCCTGTTCCCCGATCGGAAGATGCCCGACGAGTTCGAGAAGACGCTCCCGGAGATCTTCCCGGATTTTGCCCCCGGCAACTTCACCTGGAACGACGCGGCGAACGCGTGGGTGTGGACCACCTTCAACGAGTACCAGTGGGACCTCAACTGGGCCAACCCCGAGGTGCTCTACGAGTTCGTCGAGCTCATCTGCTGGCTGGCGAACAAGGGGGTGGACGTCTTCCGCCTGGACGCGATCGCGTTCATCTGGAAGAGGCTCGGAACCAACTGTCAAAATCAGCCGGAAGTCCACGATGTGACGCAGGTGCTTCGAGGGTGCCTGCGTGTGGCCGCCCCGGCCGTGGCGTTCAAGGCCGAGGCCATCGTCGCGCCCGAGGATCTCATGCCCTACCTCGGCGTGCGTCAGCACCACGGTTTGGTCTCGGACATGGCTTATCACAATGAGCTCATGGTCCAGCTGTGGAACTCGATTGCCACGGGCGGGGCGGAGATGGCCCAGGTGGCCCTCTCCGAGATGCCGAACAAGCCGACGACGGCGACGTGGGCCACCTACGTCAGGTGCCACGACGACATCGGGTGGGCGATCTCCGACCACGACGCCGAGATGGTCGGCGTGACGGGATTCGGCCACCGTGCCTACCTCTCGGACTTCTATTCCGGGCGATATCCGGGATCCTTCTCCCGGGGGCTGGTGTTCCAAGAAAACCCGGTGACGGGCGATCGCCGTATCTCGGGTTCGTGCGCGAGCCTGGCCGGGCTGGAGAAAGCCGTCGAGGAGAACGACGCCGAGGCGATCGACCTGGCAGTCAAACGGATCGCGCTGATGTACGCCGCGGTGTGCGGATACGGCGGCGTCCCTCTGCTGTATATGGGCGACGAACTGGGCCTGTTCAACGACATGTCCTACGTCGATGACCCAGCGCACGCCGAAGACAACAGGTGGGCGCACCGGCCGTTCATGGATTGGGATCTCGCCAAGCGAGTGGAAACCGACGTCGAGAGCCCGGCGGGGCGCGTCAACGCCGCGTTGCGCCACATCTTGGCTGTGCGTGCGGCCACCACTCAGCTGCACGCCTCGGTTCCCTCGATCCCGGTGGAAAGCCCGGAGCATCGCCTCCTGGTCCTCGAAAGGGACCACCCCTTGGGGACGATGGTTCAGGTCTACAACTTCACAGGCGAGACTGTGGCGCTGCGCCACGACGTCCTCGCCCGGCGGCTGGGCTTCGACGCCCGAGAGCTCCTGGGCGGGTATTCCTGGGATCTGCGGCTTCCGCGCATTGATTTTGCGCCGTACCAGGCCGCTTGGTTCGTCTCGGCGGAGATCGCGGATCTGTAGGCCGGTTCTCCGCCGGCGGGCGAAGGTTGCTGAAATGCGGCGGGCCAACGCGGCAGGCGAACGCCGCCGAGGTGCAGAGGCGCGGCAGGAATGCGGCCTGATGCGGGAGCGCCCCGGCCTCCAAATGGCGTCGGTGTGACGCGATAGCCTGGTGTCGTGGTGGACTCAACCACCGAACAAGAATAAACTAGAACTATTCAAGTTTGAGAAGCGGGCGCGACCCCTGCGCTCGCGGAAAGAGGAGCGAATATGACTAACCAGCAGCTTTCTCCCGTCGTCGAGAAGGCGCTTCAGCAGGCCCTCGTCGATTTGACCGACCTCAGCCTGCTGGGCAAGCAGGCGCACTGGAACATCAAGGGCTCGCGTTTTCGCGCGCTGCACTTGCAGCTTGACGAGATCGTCGACGAAGTCCGTGTGGCTTCCGACGACGTCGCCGAGCGCCTTGCCGCCCTCGGCGGAGTTCCCGACGCCCGCGCCGCGACCGTCGCCGCCGCCTCGGGCCTCAAGCAGTTCGACGCCAGCTATCTCAGCGTGGACGAGGTCTACTCGCAGTTCGAGGAACTGCTCATGACGGTTTCCGACCGAATCAAGGCCACTTTGGACCCGGTCGACGACGTCGACCACCTGAGCAACGATATGCTCATCGGCATCGCCACGGGGCTGGAGAAGCAGGCCTGGATGCTGAGGTCGGCCGCCGCCAACGGCTGAACTGCCGTGGGGCGGACCGGCTGACGCGCTGCGATCGGCGAGGCAGTTCCGCGACGGCGCAAAGTCCGCTAGGACGCAGAGACCGGGGCGCACAATCGCACTGTTTGCGCTCTTTCGTTCGGCGAGGCGTCGGTTCTCGCCGGAGGATCCGCAAGGCCGGGGGCACCTCGCCCCCGGCCTTTCAATGCGTGCGTTTAACGTGCGTTTCGGTTTGTGCGCGCACTCGTTTAACGTGATCGCGCCTCAACGCCGGTCAGTGAGCTTTTGCCGTGAATTCTTCGCGGGTGGCATACGAGGTTTGGGTTCCCAGCCTCGTCACGGAGTCGGCCGCGTAACGGCACGCGGCGTTCAGGGCCGATTCGACGTCGCCGGGGGCCTCCAGATCGCGGTCGAAGATTGCCGAACCCCCGCTGAGATCGTCGCCGGTGACGAGGCAGTGGCTGAAGCAGCCGATGAAAGCGTCGCCGGCGCCCGTGGTGTCGACGGCGGCGACGGGGGCGGCGGGAATGCGTTTCGTCTGCGATTTGTTAATCCACAGGGCTCCGCGCGAGCCCAGCGTGACCACGATGTTGCGGATTCCGGCGTCGAGCAGGCTGCGCGCCGCCTCCTCCGCCTGTTCGGGGTTTTCCACCGGCATGCCGGTCAGCAGCGCCAGCTCCGACTCGTTCGGCATGAAGTAGTCGCACCCCTTGATGCGGTCGAGGTCCAGCTCGGGATGCGCTGGGGCGGGGTTGAGGAGAACCGGTATCCCCCGGGCGTTGCCGAATTCGATCGCCGCGTAGACCGTTTCGAGCGGAATTTCGAGCTGGAGCACGATGAGCTTGGTTTTGGCGAGATCCTCGGCGGCGTCGGCGACGTCCTCGGGCGAAAGGAGGCCGTTGGCACCCTTGACGATGAGGATCGAGTTGCGCCCTTCGGGGTCCACGAAGATCGGCGCGACGCCGGAGGACGCTTCGGTTCTCAGCACGTGCGCGGTGTCCACGCCGTTTGCGGCGAAGTTCGCGACGGTGTTCTCCGCGAACACGTCGTTGCCGACTCTGGTGAGCATGAGCACGCGCGAACCGAGCCGTGCGGCCGCGATCGCCTGGTTTGCGCCTTTCCCTCCGCATCCCATCTGGAACTTCGGCGCTTCGAGGGTCTCGCCCTCGCGAGGCATTCGGTTGATGTAGGTGATGAGATCGACGTTGTTCGAGCCGATGACCGCGATGTCCATGTTTCTCCTGTCGTTTAGACGCTGCAGCGCTTGAGTGCGTTTAGGCGCGACGGCGCTAGTGTGCCGGCGGCCTGCCGCGTCGCTTGCATTGGGGAATCGCCGCAGACCCGATAGCCGTCGCGCAGCTGCGATCTCGGACGCGGCCTCTCTGGAGGAGCGCCGTCGTCGCCGCTTTCGACAAAAGTCTAGCCGAACGGGTCTTAGAGAAGCTTCCCAACCCGAAGGTCAGTAGTAGCGCCATTGCCGCATGTCGGACTCGTAGGCGTCGATGATCCGCGGTTCGAGCAGAGTCGAAACTTCGGTGTGCGGTACTTTCGGCGGCTGCGTGCGGATCATGAAGGCAAGCAGTTCCTTGTTCTGATAGGACGTGCCCGGAGCCAGCGGCTGCTTGAGGAGCGCGCTCGGATTCTTCGTCGAGAGGACGAATCCCCATTCGCCGAAAGAGGGGATGTTGTGCGAGAAGGGGAAGACGGCGTATCCGGATTGGCCCGCGCGGACCGTGTTGGCCACGATGTGGAATGCGTGCGGGCTGAAGAAGGACGACGTCGCCTGGGTGACCATGACCCCCTTTGGACTCAGCCTTTCGGAGACGTTTCGGTAAAACTGCTTCGAGTAAAGCTTGGCCATCCGCTCGTTCGAGGGGTCGACGAGGTCGATGAGAATGGCGTCGTACGTGCCTTTCGCGTCGTCGACGAAGCGAAAGGCGTCGGCGTTGACCACCTTGACGCGCGGATCGCTCAGCGACCCTTTGTTGACTTCCTTGAGCAGACGATTGTTTCTCGCAAGGTCCGTCACTTTCGCGTCGATGTCGACGACGGTCACCCGCCTGACGCCGGGGTATTTGAGAAGCTCGCGAGCCAAAAGCCCGTCGCCCCCGCCGAGCACGAGGACGTTGCGCGGGTCCTTGACGGATGTCAGGGCGCTGGCTGCCAAGGTCTCGTGGTAGCGGACCTCGTCGAGGCTGGAAAACTGCAGCTGGCGATTGAGGTAGAGGCGCAGGTCCTCGCCGTATTTCGTGACAACGATCTTCTGGTAGGGAGACTGTTCGTAAACGAGGACGGGGTCGCGGTAGGCCTCGGCGTCGATCGCCTTCTCGAAGTAGCTTGCGCCGGCGAACATCCCCAGAAGCGCGACGGCGACGGCGATGCTCGAGGCGAGAAGCCTCTTTGAGCTCTTCAGCCTGAAAAGGATGGCGACGGCGACGGCGATGTTGAGGGCGGCCACGAGGTAAGCGCTGCGCATGAGCCCCAGCTGGGGAAGCAAAAGCAGGGGAAAGACGAGCGAAGCCACAAGAGCTCCGAAGTAGTCGATGGCCAGCACCTTGCTCAGCAGTTCAACCGACGACTTTCGGCCGAAGGCGGCGAACATCTTCACCAACAGGGGGATTTCCAGGCCGATGAGGACGCCGATCACCAGGCTTATGGCGGAAAAGGCGACCCAGTGCAGCTTGGTGAACGTGAAAGCCAGGTGGAGGATGAGGACCGAATTTCCGCCGATGAAACCCAGGGCGATCTCGTTGACCGCGAAACTGGTGGAGGGCCGCCAGTGGATGTATTTGACCAGCAGCGAGCCGATGCCCATCCCGAAGAGGGTGATGCCCGTCGCGAGGCTGAAGCTGGTGATCGAGTCGCCGATGAGGTACGACGCCGTCGTCCCGAGGATCAGCTCGTATACCAAACCGCCTATGGCGACGAGCAACGCGGCCGCGAAGAGGGTGGTGTTCTCCGCGCGGGACGTCTTCGAGTTGGGCATCAGCTGCTGATCGTCCCCGCGATGATGATCGCAGTGGCTATGGCCAGCCCCGCGATCGCCACTCCCATTCCCACGTTGTCGTCCTTGACGAGCTCCTTGCGAATGTCGAGTTTGAACAGCAAATTGGTGACGACCGCGAAGAGAATGAGCAGCGCGAAGCCGAGAACGGCGTAGAGGATCGTGCTCAGTATCGAGGCCCAGCCGAATCCGAAGGTATCGACGTCGTGCACCACGGCGTCTGCGAGGATCGTGGATGAGAACATGGTTTTCCTTTCGTGTGCGATAGGCTGCGGGTGCGTAAAAGAGGCTGCAGACGGATGTTAAGGATCGGGTGTGAAAAGAGGCCGGCGAATTATTTCCCTATGCCGCCTCCGCCCCCGCCGTAGACGCTGCGCGGGCGGTATCCGCCGCCGTCGTTGCCGTACCTGGGCCTGTAGACAGGGCGGTATCCGCCGCCGTTGCTGTACCTTGGCCTGTAGACAGGACGATGATAGGGATAGTAGCCGCCGTCTGGGTCGTAGGTGTTCTCGGTGCCGGTCTCAGGGTTGTCGTAAGTGCCTTCAGTTTCGTCCTCGGTCGCCTTCGATGCGATGAAGCTGACGATGACGACGACGGCTATGACCGCGAGGATCATAGCGACGACGCCAAGCATGCCGGGGTACTTGCCCGAGCGCGGAAGGAGCCTCTTGCCGAAAAGGAGAGTTTGGCTCTCCTCGCTCAGGATGGTTTTCGTGTAGCAGGCAAGCTCGGCGCCGTTGTACGTTTCAATGTTCAGTTGCCTCATGACGCCGTCGTCGTCGTGGTATCTGAGCACCGCGTAAGCGATCTTGTCACCCGCGTGGGCGTCGTAGCGCGTCGTCCCTTCCGAAGCGGTGATTTCGCCGACGGCCGCCTCTTCGACCTTCGCCCGAACGCTGGAACCGTCGGGGAGAGTGATGCGAATCCGCTCGCCGACGGTGAGCGTCTCGGGATTGGGGAGCTCCTCGGGCATGCCGATGGGCTCGTAAAGGGAGACCTCGCGATTGTAGTGGTCGCATTCGAGCCAGACGTTGCCCTTGTTGAAAGAGATCAGTTCCCACTCTTCCCAGTCGTAGTAGCGATTGTCCTCGCGATCCCACGTTCTCAGACTCAGGTTTCCTCTTACCGTGTAAGTGCCCTGTGAACCAGTCAGTTTCTCATTGAGGCTCAGCCGCACTCTTTTCTTCGACATTAGACATCCACCGTTTTCCTAGTGACTTTCATTGCGTGAAACGCCGTCCGAATCGCTTCTTCTATTCGTTCGACGTTCTGCTCGTCCACAGGTTTGCATGTGGTGAGGGTGATGTAGCCGCCGCCCTCTTCCGGCCATGTGTGCATGGCAACGTGGGATTCGGACAGGAGCAGCGCGGCGCTTATGCCTTGAGGGGAGAACAGATGGGTGACCGAGTCGACGACGTGAAGACCAGCCTGCCTGGCTATCGATCTGAGCGTGTTTTCCACCGTTGCGCGCGCGTTGAGCAGATCGTGGGACGCCCCGTGAACTTTGAAAACCAGGGACTGGTACGTGAACATGCTGGCAATTCTACTTAACAAACCATGGCGAAGGAATCCTCGTCCGGCGGTCGGACTGGGGCGAGGGATCCAAAGGCGGTTCGAAAAGCGGGGAGCGAAAAACGGAGACTCGAAAAGCGAGGGGCGAAAGGCGAGGGGCGAAGAACGAGGGGCGAAAAGCGAGGGCACGCAAACCGGCAGACGCAAGCCCGCGAATGAAAGGGGCGGGGCCGATCGGCCCCGCCCCGCGAGTAGGCCCGGTGGGACTCGAACCCACAACAAACGGATTAAAAGTCCGCGGCTCTACCATTGAGCTACAGGCCCGCGAGTAGTCTACAGCCTGAGGCGGCCGACGTCGAACCCGTCAAGCCGCCAACCCGCGGGCGTGCCGGCGGTCAAGCCTTGCGAAGCGTGATCGTCCAAATGGCTTTGTCGATCTGCCGGAAGTCGGTCACCGCGTGCCCCGCAGCGGACGCCCACGCGGGTATCGAATCCGTCGCCTGGGTGCAGTCGAAGTCGATCTGCAGTTCGTCGCCCGAGCGGAGCCCGCCGATGGCGCGCTTGGCCTCTACGAGCGGGAACGGGCACACCTGACCGATCGTATCGAGCACGTACTTCTTCGAATCTCCTTCCTCGCGCTCTTCCCCGCTGCGACCTTCGCCGCTTTGGCTGGCCGTTGCGGGGACTGCCGCGGGGCGCCTGCTCTTGATCTTGATGAAGTTCATTTTCTTCCTTTCGCTAATGATGGAGTGTCTGATGTGACGGACATTTTCGATGGGGCGCAGCGCCGGCTGCGACGGCGCGTCGATCGTGATCCGGCGTCGCCCTTCAGATGCGCACTTTGGGGCGCTGCCTAGCGGGTGGGGACCGGCGCGACCTCCCTCGCGACGGCGTCGGCCCTCAGATGGGATTGCACGAATGCCTTGGCGCCCGCGCCGACGCCGAGGAAGGTGAAGAGGAACGCGAGCCAGCCTTGCCATGAGAACAGCGCCGACTGGACCAGCGAGTTGCCGATCGTGCAGCCGCCGGCGATCGAGGCGCCGATCCCCATGAAGATTCCGCCCCACACGGCTCTGACGGCGGTTCTCGCGTCGGGCGCCCTCAGCCGGAATTCGCCCGAGCCCTTTGCCGCGATGAATGAGCCGGGAATGATGCCGAGGACGAACCACACGCCCCAGTCCGCGAAGGACGAATCGCCGGTCGCAAGGAAGGAAACGACGTTTGCCGACGGCGTCGTGATTCCGAGCCCGGCGTTGCGCCCCGTCGCCGCCGAAAGCGGGTAGGCGACCGCTGCGAGCACGCCCACTGCGAGCGCAGTCGCATTGGGATTCCATCTCTTCTCGAAGAGCACGTGGGCGATTCCCGTCTTTCGCGGAGGCAGAGCGGCGATAGGCGCCTGCGCGTTCTGAGTCTGGCGAACGACGAGCCAACCGACGAGCAGAGCGAGCGCCGCCGTGGGGACCCATGGGGAAACGTGGAAAGTCTCGTGGATCGTGGTGGCCTCTTGCGTGGCGCCTTTGAGGGTGTCGGTGACTCCCTTCCCGACGCCGCGCTTCATGGCCGCCGACGTGAAAGCGTACAAACCCAGCGCAATCCATGAGCCGATGAGGCCTTCGCCGCTTCGGTAGTACGTTCCCGTCGCGCAGCCGCCCGCGAGCACGATGCCGAGCCCGAAAACGAACGAGCCGCTTGTGACCGCCCAGATCGCGAGCTGGTCCGGCTTCGGGGCGATCCACCCGAAGGACGTTATGAGCTGGACGAGCACCGCTTGGACGGCGATGGCGACGAGGAACGCGGTGAGCCATCTGGTGGACTTGCTCAGCCACACGTCGCGGAAGGCGCCCGTGACGCAAAAACGGCCGCGTTGGAAGACGAAGCCCAGGACGATGCCGAGGGCAAAACCGGTCAATAACATGGTGTTCCTTTTTGTTGCGATTGAAATTGCTGTGTTTGAAACGCCTGCGGATGCGGGCGCGAAAGTGCCAAGATGCATGCGAGCGGTTTCAAATCTCGGCGGGCTGCTTTGGCTCTCGGTGAGCGGCTCCGGATCTCGATGGGCGGTTCCAGATTTCGAGGGGCGGTCTCGGATTTCGTCGAAGGATCTCGGATTCCAATGGAATGCCTTTGAGATCAGCGAGGAGCCTCAAGTGTCAATGAGGGTCTCAAATTTCAATCAGGGGTCCCAGAATCGACTAGAGGTGCCAGATCGAAATGACTGTGCCGAATCTCAATGATTGGTGTCGGATCTCAACGAGCAGCGCCGAATCTCAACGAATGGTGCCGACGGTCTCTGCGGGAAGCTTCCGGCGTTGCTGCATCGCATACGAATGCTGTTGAGGCAAAGCGCGCAGCAGCAGACCAAGGCCGGAGTCAACGCGGCGAGCCGGATCCGACGAGCCGGATCCAAACGGCCTAAATCAACACATTCGCGAACGCATCGAACAGCACATGGCGTGCGCGGAATGGTTCGTCGCGTACGTGCGGTGCATGTGGAGGAAAGTCATGTTGAATCCCCGTGTTCGATGGAATGTACCCGATGAACTTACCACGCAGCGGCCCGATGCGGAAGGGCCGGTCGCATGCCGTCGCTGTCGGGGAACGCAAATGTCGACCGATCAAGCGGCGAAGGGAGTTCCCTTTGAGATGCAATTTACGTCACAATAGAGGTGTCACCTTGAAGGAGGAAATCGATGAACAAACAGCCGCGACGTCCTGCTCAATTGGAAGACGCTCAGATAGAAGCGATCGAGGGCGACGCCGACGTCGCCTACAACTCCGAGCTTGCGCATACCTCGGCGCAGGCGCTCATGCCCATGGGGACGCATTTCCGAGAGAGAGATCGGGCCCTCGTCGCCCGCGTCCTCGACTTGGTGGACGAGGAAGGCGTCGACGTGGTCGCCGAAACCTGGGTCCGCTCGCCCGAAAACAGCCTGCCGGGGATCCTCTGGCGCGGTTACCTTCTGCGCGAGTGGATTCGCCGGGACAAGGACGACGTCGCCAGGCGCTACGAGATTGCGAAAGCCGCCGCCGCGGAGGGCGCCGAGGCGGACCTGCCCAAGCCGGGCGCTTTGCGTCAAGAATGGGACCTTGTTCTTGCGGGCTCCTACGAGGGCGATTTCGCCGTGTTGCTTGACCGTTCGGCCCGCTTCGCCGCGACTCTCGGCGGTGTTGAGTCCGTTTGGATAGCGGAGGACTCCGACCCTCTCGCCACCGAGGTGACGAGGCGGCGCGACGCCTTCGCCTCCACGGCCCGGGAGTTCGAGGCCGCCGCCGGCCTGGTCCGGGAGGGGCGCTTGGAGTAGCCGTCTGGCGGATGCGTGTTTGCCTAGGCAGTGCGCGGTGCGCCGGCCGAAACGGCGGGCTGCCAGAAAACGACGATCTGTCCGAGCGGCCTGCCGCGGCAAGCCGCTCGAAGCGGCGGGTTGTTCGAAATGGCACGCCGCTGGATGCGCTGGGCTGTTCTAAAACGGCGGTCCGGCCGAAACGGCCGTCTGTCCGAAGCGACGGTCTGTCCGAAAGGTTGCACTGACTGGGTACGAAGATTGCGCCGCCCGGGTGCAAAGATTGTGCTGCTCGGGTGTGCGTCGAAATGCTGACCGCAATGTGCGCCGTACTGGGCGTGCGGGGCGCGGTGAACCTGGGCTTGCAAATCGGCTGCCATGCTTCGGTCCCGCGGGAGTTGGCCGGTGGAGTGCTGACATTGTCGGGCGGGCGTATGCTTCCTAGGCGCGGTTGCCTGCGGCGGCTTCCGTAGGGTGCGGAAGATGATCCCGATTCATTGTTGATATCGTCAAAACATCTCGGAAAGAATGGTTTAATTTTGATTCTTGTCGATCGACGTTGGATGTATGTTTCATGTGAACTTTAAGAATTGTATCGCTGGTGGACGCTTTTATCTCTGTTTGCGTATGTTTGGCATGGTGGGCGTGGTCATGTTTGGTTGGTCGCGAGGGTGTGAGTTTTGGGTCGGCCATGACGGCGTTTTCTGTGGGGTTACGCGCTCGAAATGTCATTGTGGCATACATGCGCGAAGGTGGGTTGTGGAAAAAGGGGTGCGCAAGGCGGGCGGGGGTGCTAACGTTAGGACTTAACGGTGTTGTAGGTCTTGGCGGAGGCGACGGGTTGGGTGTGCATGCCCGGTCGTGTTGGCCCGAGGGCCGAGGCTTGCGGGCCGTCGGCGTCGTCCGCATGGGTGGCGGTCGGCGTGTTCTTCGATAGACGACGTTCGTCTGACGGGAAGGGTGGTATGCGTGTCTCAATTCCGTCTTGATCGGGACAAGTTCGATCAGCGGCTCAGCCGTCTGGAAAAGGACGGCGAAGCATTCGACAAGGCCCAGAACGAGTTTGCTCTGGGGGCTCAGGCGGCCACAGGAGCAATGGCTTCGGCCCCGGCCCCCGGCGGGCAGAACAGCGCCGGCGTCGGCGAGCTTGACCAGTTCTACGCTCCGCTGCACACGACGCTCTTTGCCTCCGAGCGCGAGCTGCAGGCGGTCTCGCGCGGGCAAAAGCACTGCATCGGCCAGCTGCGGGAGGCGGTCGCCTCCTTCGAGGGCGTGAACGAGGCCGAGCGGGCCAAGTACCTGGAGCGTCTGGCGGCATTGGACGGCAAGTTCACCTACCGACGCCCCCAGGAGATGCAGGAGTTCGTTGAGGCCTATGCGCAAGCCCGCAACCTTGTCGACGTCTTTTCGCAGTGGGGAGGCAAGTGATGGGCACGCCGCACGCCGACCGGCTGTACAAGATGGAGTCCTGGCGCACGAGCGCCCTGGAGGATTCCCACCGGCATTTGGCGTCCGTCAGCCAGTCCTTGACCCAGATCGCCACGGGCAACCGCGAGGTCGCCGCCGACCTTGGACTCGAATGCGCCACCGCGCGGGCGGCCTGCGCCAGTCTTGACCGGCTGGCCGGGCGGATGCTCACCCAAGCCGATGCGCTCAAACAGATCGTCAAATCCTCCACCGACGTCCTCAACGCAGGAATCGACGCCAGAAACGAAAGCGTCGAAATCCAAGCCAAACTCAGTAAGCTCAACAAAACGATTGATCGAGCGGAAAAGTTCGCCAACGCGATGCCTGCACCCGAAGCCGCTGTTGCGACTGAAAGGCTTCGAGCTCAGCGTCAGGCGGCGCATGCGAAGATTGATTCGTTGGCGAAGACGTCGTTGTCCAAGCTCAACGAGCGGACCCTGGCTGCCATCGACGGGCTTCCGCTGCACGACCAGGCCTCTGTCGACCATGTCGGCCGTTCTTCGGCCGGCGGGCAGGCCGGCCGCAACCTTGCGGCGGGGTCAAAGGCAGGGTTGCCGACGCGGTCGGCTGCGGCTTGGGGAGCGTCGGTGGACACTTCCCTCGGCGGCCCCGGACGTCATGCTGGGCACCACGACTCCCTAGGTGTCGGTGCCTCAGGCGGCAGTGGCTCTGCGAGCGGCCCGGGTGGCGGGGGCGCCTCGTTGCAGGCCTCGCACTACGCGCCGCCGTCCTCCGGTGCGATCGCGTCGTCGGGCTCGTCGGGTTCGCCCACCGGCGTGGTTGGGCATTCGCCTGCGGTGCACAACCCGCTGGCCTCGGCCGTGGCGATCACGGGAGGGGCGGGAGTGGCCGGCTACAAGGCTTACCAAGCCGCACGCGCGGCCCGCGCTGTGCAGACGCCCGCCGCGCGTGCCTCTGTCGTCCGGGCGGCGGGAGCCGCTCCTTCGGCCTCTTCGTCCCTGTCGACACGGGGGATCATTCGCGGCGCAACCACGGCTGTGCGCACCCCAACGGGGTCGGCGGGTCGCCCGGCCGGTGCGGTGCGGGGCGGTGCCACCGGGATCGCCCGCCCCGCCTCGACAGCCTCTGGCCGTTCCGCCGGGATCGTTCGTGGAGCGACCACAGCTGTGCGCACCCCGGCAGCCTCCGGCCGCTCGGCCAGTATTGTTCGCGGTGCGACCACCGCCGTACGAACCCAGACGACCTCGCCTGCCTCGGCCGGGCAGTCCGGCGGGCGAGCCCCGGCCCGGGGCTCGGGGGCCCGTGTGCTGACCGGCGGGCGTACCCCAACCGCCAACGGGACTGGCTCCTCCCAAAGAGCCGACTCGTCTCGCGGGGCAGGCGCCTCGCGAGGTGCGGGCTCTTCTTCGCGTGGGGGACTGGCCGCCCGCAGCGCCTCATCGGTCGAACGCACGCCAACTGGGCAAACAGGCCGTGGCGGCGCAACACGAACCGCTGCCCCCTCCAGAGGGCAAAACTCGTCCGGCAGGTTGTCCCAGTCCGGCCCCCGCCAGACCGAGGCCGGCAATGCCCCGCGTTCAGGCCCCCGCCAGGCTCGCAGCGGATCGTCCTCGCGGGCCCTGTCGAGCCTGACCGGCAGACCCGACAAAAAGAACGCACGCCGCCGGGACGGTGAAGCACCCCCATCGGTCTCGCCCTACGAGGACGACAAGACCGTGACCTTCCTCGAAGCCGGACACCGCGAAGAAAACAACGACGCCCAACCCCGATAAGGCACAAACAACACAACAAACAGGCGGGTGTGGGAGCCAACTGGTGCCCACACCCACCCGTTCCGCGTTGATCGGGCCGTGCCGTTGTCAGTGCGGTCGCGGCCCCTGACCCCGCAGGGGAAGCCCCTGCTGGACCGCAGGCCCCGCCCCGGCTGCTGCGCGTCTTTTGCGTCCGGCTATGAAAGCAACAACTACGACAACGACCGCGGCTCCGGTGCCGACGCCGATCCACCCCCACACGGGAAACCCGCCAGAGACTGAAGACGACACACCAGACCTCCGACCCGAAGAACCGGCAGACTTGTCAACAGAAGTGCCTTGCCCTTTTCGCGCCGTAATAGAAATGCCCCGACCAAAGAATTCGAAGCTGTCGACGATGACCTTGTTCCCGCTGATCCTGCCCTTGCTGGCCTTGATGACCTTCCCCGGCATCGTCACCACAATCCGCGTCTGAAAGTCACTGTAATCATCGCTATCATGCATGTCTGGAACAACAAAAGAGTAAGTGTCTTTATTCTCTGTAAAACGTATCTTTCCATCAAAGGGTTCGTTTGACGTTACCCTGCATTTAAGGTGGCCTCCAGGTTCCGTAACGTTCTCAACCTTGGGATTTTTGATGACTCTAACTTTTGTCTCGAAAGATACTTTAAGACCCTCACATGTGCTATCTGCGTTGGTCAAAGTATCGTCGGAGTCTTCGAAGGTCAGGTCGATCTTCGTGCTTCCGTCGGCCTGGAATTCGACCGTTCCGTCGATCTTGCATCCGGTCAAAAGGAAAGCGACGACGCCGATTAAGCAGACGACGAGACGGGAAAAGCGTCTTCTGAGGACGGCCATATAGAATCTCCTCAACTCCAGAAAGAACAGGCGTTCCAAATCCACGGGCAAGCCTGCAAGCCGACCGTGCAAACACCACCCTAACGCCTAGAACCGCTTGGCGAAGGAACCGTCCAAAAATGAGGGCGAAGTCCCGATCAGTCTACGCATTCCGCCAGGTGTGTCGACTTGTGCAAAATTCTCGGGGCCGTTTCATTCCATGGGAATCCTTTCATCCTCTGTCGACAATGCTCTGGCCGAGCCGATTCCGCGCTGCCCTGACACGGCGAAACCTCGCCCCGACAAAGCCACACGGGACACTCCCGCACCAGCCTGCCGCGGCACGCGTTGTCTGGATCGCCCGCCACACTATCCACACGCTACTTATTCTGCGACCGCGACCCCTGACAATCTAGGAGAAAAGAACTACTGCTAAATCAAGCAGCCTAGTACTCCCCTCGTGTCCACAACACGGGGGGGGGAAAGGCGTTGGCTAGGTCCTGCGGGACAGGGTCGTCGGGCCGGTGTCCACAGCACGGGGCGAGACCCCTGCCTGTAAGTGGATTCGGTTGCCAGGCACGTATCCGCGACGAGACATAAAGCCCTTGACGAAACGCAGCATTCTCGAATCCAGGAAAAGGGGGACCGCAATCGCGGCCGAGCAACAGAAACAGAGCTCAGCGGGTCTCCTTATGCGGTCTGTGCAGTTGTGTCTCCTACTGGTGCGGGACAGCGGCCCGCCCAGAAATCCCGCTCACTGCGCGTCTCTTGCGGCCGGCTATGGAAGCGACAACTACGACAACGGCCACGGCTCCTGTGCCGACGCCGACCCACCCCCACACAGGAAACCCGCCAGAGACCGAAGACGACGACACGCCAGACCTCCCACCCGAAGAACCGGCAGACTTGTCAGCAGAAGCGCCTCGTCCTTTTCGTGCCGTAATAGAAATGCCCCGACCAAAGAATTCGAAGCTGTTGACGATGACCTTATTGCCGCTGATCTTGCCCTTGCTGGCTTTGATGACCTTCCCTGGCATCGTCACCACAATCCGCGTCTGAAATTTACTGTAATTGTCGTTATGCATGTCTGGGACGACAAAGGAGTACGTGTCTTTATTTTCAGTGAAACGTATCGTTCCGTCAAAGGGTTCGTTTGAAGTCACCCTGCAAGTCGTGTATCCCCCTGGAGGCGTGACATCTTCTACCTTTGGATTTCTTATAAACTTAACCTGTCCTAGGAACATGACACGAAAGTTTTTGCACGTTTGATGGATTTTGGTCATTTTGCCGTCGGAGTCCTCGAAGGTCAGGTCGATCTTCGTTCTCCCGTCGGCTTGGAATTCGACCGTTCCGTCGATCTTGCATCCAGTCAGAAGCAAAGTGACGATGCTAGCCAAGCAGACGACGAGACGGGAAAAGCGTCTTCTGAGGATGGCCATATTCAATCTCCTCAACTCCAGAAAGGATAGGCGTTCCAAATCCACGGGCAAGCCTGCAAGCGGCCAGCACAAACACCAGACTAACGCCAAGGGCTTGCTCGTCGGAGCACCGATCCAAAACAGGGTAAAGCCCCCAACGCTGGCCGCAGAGCCAGCAGTGGTCGGCCAGCGTCAGAGCGGTGTTGAGCGGGAGTCAACAGTGGGGGCTGGGGCCGACGAAGAGATGGCGGCCTGCCCTGGCGACAGTAGTAAGTCAGAGTTAGCGAGAGCGGCCAATGCCAGCGACTGCGAGTCAGTGCGAGCAGCGTCGAGCCGGAGCCGGCAGCGGCACGTCAGAGCGGCGGAGAGTCAGCCGCAGCAGATCAGAGCCGACCAGGGCGGCAACAGTCGGGTTGAGGCAGCAATGGCCGGTCAGGGCCAGAGCTAAACTGCCACAGCCTGGATTAGCCACGTCGCCACGAAGCCGACCAAGCCCGCAGCGGGGAAGGTCAGCACCCAGGCGGTGACGATGTTGCCGGCTATGCCCCAGCGCACGGCCGAGCGCCGCTTCGTCGCGCCCACGCCCATGATCGAGGCGGTGACGGTGTGCGTCGTCGAGATGGGTGCATGCCAGAGAAACGCTGTGGTGTAGAGAACGCTGGCGGAAACCGACTCTGCGACGAATCCTCGCGCTGGGTCGAGGTCGATGATCTTCGACCCCAGAGTCTTCATGATGCGCATTCCCCCCGAGTACGTGCCGAGCGAGATCGCGGCCGCCGCTGAAAGAATGACCCACAGGGGAATGTCCGCGTTGGTGGACGTGTGGTAGCCGCCCGCGGTCAGCGCAATGACGATGACGCCCATCGTCTTCTGCGCGTCCTGGAGGCCGTGGCCCAGCGCGATGGCCGCCGAGGAAAGGCGTTGGGCGTAGCGGAACCCGCGCATGGTCTTCCGGTAGGCGGCCTTGGCCATCGCCATCAGCAACAGCTTCATCAGCACGTAGGCGATCGTGAAGCCGACAAGGGGGGAGACGATCATCGGGACGATGACCTTGTCGAAGATGACGCCCCAGTGAACCGCGAAAGACACGGCCAAGCCCGCCCCGGCGAGGGATCCGATGAGCGCGTGGGAGGACGACGACGGCAAGCCGAACCACCACGTGACGAGGTTCCATGCGATGGCGCCTATGAGGGAGCCCAACACCAGGACGAGACCGACCTTTCCGGCGTCGGGCGAAATCTCGACGATTCCGTCCCCGATCGTCTTCGCCACTTCTTGACCCAGAAGCGATCCGACGAAGTTCATGACCGCGGCCATTTCGAGGGCTCGCCTAGGAGTCAGGGCACGGGTGGCGACGGCGGTGGCTATTGCGTTGGCGGCGTCGTGGAAGCCGTTGGTGAAGTCGAAGATCAGGGCGACCACAACGATGATTGAAACTAAAGCGAGGGTGCCCTCCATGCGTCAGGACTCCTTTATGGCGATCGACTCCACCGTCGATGAGAGGTCTTCGAAGGCGTCCAAGGCGCCCTCGAGGGCGTCGAGAACGGCCTTGATTTTGAGCACTTCGAGGGCGTCGGTCCCGCCGTTGAAAAGCTCGGCGATCATTGACCGGTAGAGCTTGTCGCCCTGGTTCTCGATTTCGTTGAGAGTCACCCAGTATTCGCGGATGTTCTCGTTGATCGAGGCGAGGTTGCCGATGTGGCTCTGGGTCAGCTGTGCGCATCTTTGCAACAGTTCAATCTGCGTCTTCGCGCCGTCGGGAAGCGTCAGCGGCTTGTAGAGGACGATGTTGTCTCCGGCTTCGTCAATGAGGTCGACGACGTCGTCCAGATCGTCTGCGAGCGAATACAAATCCTCCCTGTCAAAAGGGAGGACAAACGATTGGTTGACGAGCTTTAAGACCGAATGGCACGCTTCGTCGGCGCCTTGCTCGGCTTCGTGCAGCTTCTGCTGCAACGTCGACCGGTCCGCCGGAGAGGCGTTGATGACGTCCGAGAGCCTGTCGGCGGCCGTCACAAGGAAGGAAGCTTGAGTTGCGAGCAGCTGAAACAGCGTGTCGGTCTTCTTGAACTTTGGGGACACTGGGATCTCCTGAATTCTCCTGTGCCGCATTCGTATGGACGCGGTCCAATGTTCAGAATAAGACACATTGGGGACTGCTGACTAATGCGACCGGACAATGCGGTGGGAAGGGCTGGGGTGTTTGAGAGTTTTAGGCTTGGCATGTCGGAAAAACTCTATGTGCGGAGCCTGTGGCCTGCGCGTCGCGACGCGGAGAGGCCCGACGGCGAATCCTGGGAGTCCCGAGCCCGCGGATGTTGCCTCGTCGAGCGGGAACATACACCGGCAAGCGGGCGCCTGCGCCGACAATGGGATGGCTGCATCGTCTCGGATGCCTCCGTCGTCAATTGCAGAAAGAGCCAATTAAGAGAGGGCCGCATAGAAGCGGCCCTCTCCATGAAGGACACCGGACCTGAGAGCGCCAGTCGGCGCGAAGGCCGCTCGCAGCGGCAATAGTTGGAGCCCGGGGCTTTCGCGATCCGATGTCTGAAACGAGCATAACACGGTCATGTAGGGTGTGTCACGTTCTTGCGCGTCCGGATTGGACGCGCGTTGCCCGCGTGCTTTCGGCGGTTGGGCCGGGACGTGATCGGGCCTCCCGGACTCCCGCGCGCCGCCCGGGTTGTGGTTTCGGCGGCAGGGCGTGCGCGGTTCCACGTTGCGCGCCTTAACGTGCAAGAATTCGAAGTATGAGCGATTCGAGCAATCCCGACGAACCGACTGTAACGTCGAGCCCCTATGCCGCGGCTGAACGCGCCAAGAAGGCTCGGATCGCGGGGGACGGCGCGTCGGCCGTTTCCCGGGAGGGCGAGGGCGGCGCATCGTCGAAGCGCCCGTCGATTTCCTTCACGCCCAAGGCGGCGGCGCTTGTGACGTCATTTTGCGCGGCCGTGGCGCTGGGCGCCGCGGGGATAATCGCCGCCGTCGTCTACGAGAAAGGCCCGTGCGCCGCCCAATGCCCCGATGGGAACTGCGGGACGGTGGACCTCGACGTGTGCAACGGCGACGCTCTCGTGGCGCCGTCGTCGATCCCGGGCATCGTCGTCATGCTGGGGTTGGCGGCCGTCGTCGTCGGCGGATGGCCTGAAGCGGCCCGGATTCGCAACCCGAGGCTCGCCCGCGGAGTCCTTTCGCTCGTCGCCGCAGCCTCCGCGCTCGCGGCGTCGGCCGGGTATGAGAGCCTCGCCTTCGTCGCCGCCGGCTCCATTTTCCTCTGTTTCATGGCGGAAATGCTTCGAAAGGACGGTCGCGAGAATCTGTTGGGTAGCGTTTCGGCGACTTTCCTCGGGTCGATCCTGATCGTCGCCTCGGGCTTTTGGCCCCTGCTGCTGCGCAATTACGAAGCAGGGGCGGTGGTCCTTGCGGGCATGTGCCTGCTGATCGGCGGGCTCGGCCGATACGCCTCCGCCTCCGACGCGTCGAGCAGTCCCGCCAGGCTTATTGCCCGCAGTTTCTTCTACTCTTTCGCGGGCGGAGCGATCTACCTGTACGTGACGGGCCTCGGCTTTGAAACCCGGTCCTTTGCCTGGCTGGCAGCGATGGCTCTCGCCTTCGGCGCGACCTCCGGATTGGCCGACGGCGCGGCCCGAAGCCGTGTCGCACCGACGAAGGCGGGCGCCGCCGCCCTCGCCGTCGTCCCCCATTGCGCTCTTGGCGTCATCGTTTATGCCCTCAGCTTCGCCGTCTCCTAACCTGGAACCATGGTGTTCAGCATCCCGGAGGGCCTCGCGCCCGAAACGTATCCCATGGCCTGGATCGTCGGCTCATGGAAGGGCGCGGGCGTCCTCGAGTACGAAGGCGTCGAGGCTTCGGCCTACCTCCACGAGCTGACGGTCGACAACGACGACGGCGGCCCTTGCCTGCGCATCGAATCCCAGGTGTGGCTTGCACAAGAAGAAGCCGGCGCGGTCGACAGGGAGGAACCGGGGCTGTCCGCGTACTCCCGCCTCACAAAAGATTCGCTGTGGACGCGCTCGTCCGGGTTCGTGCGCGCGGCTCCGGGAACGGAAAAGCACGACGGCGCGACGGTTCTCGAAGCCGTGAGCGCCAACCCCGCCGGGCACGCGATCACATGGGCGGGCCTCATCGACGGTCCGCGCCTCCAGTTCGCGGCGGACGCGATAGCCTCAGTTCCCACGGCCGCGGCTTTCGAGGGCGCGAAGATCGTCGCGGGCCTCGTGCAATCTGACCTGTTCTACGCCTACGACATCGCTGCCTTCGGGCACGAGATGCGAACGTATATGGCCGGCCGGCTCTCTCGGGACGAGGGCTGATGGGCGAGTTCGAAAAGGCCTTCTTCGCGAATTTTGAAGGCGCGCCCCTCGGGGCCCTCGAAGGCGCCGTCTTCCCCGGAGACATCGACAATTCTTCGGGCGGCGGAGCAGCTAGCGGCGAAAGCGCGGAGGGCGGCGCCGACGGCGTTTTAGGCGACGGCGTTGTGGACGGCCGTGGCGTTCCGGCCGGCGCTGCAGACGACGTCGTTGCAAACGAGGCCGTTGCGAGCGTCGACGCACACGTGCCCGCCCACTACGGCGACCCCGCGGGGGAGTGGCGCGCGCTGGAAGAAGGGCGCGGATTCACGGTTGTGGGGCTTGACGTCGTCGCCGTGCGCGGAGCGGACAGGCGCCGCTGGCTGCACTCGCTGCTGAGCCAGGCGCTCGCGGACATCGCTCCCGGCGCCTCGACCGAGGCTCTTCTCTTCAGCCCGTCCGGGCACATCGAGAACGGCGCGTTTGTCTACGACGACGGCGACGTCGCCTGGCTTTTATGCGACCGGGGCGACGGTCGGCGATGGGCGGACTTCCTGAACTCCATGGTCTTTACGATGCGCGTGGAAGTGAATCTGCGTGAGGATCTGCTGACGATCGGAGCCTTCGTTCCCGTTGGCGCGTCTCGGCGAGCGGAGGCGGCTGAGTCGCCGTCGGAGGGCGCTGGCTCGGGGGCGGATAGGGCCGGCCCGGGGGCGGATGGGACTGTCTCGCCTTCGGCTGGGGTCGGCCCCGGGGCGGGCGGCGCCGGCTCGCCGTCGGAAAGTTCTAGCCTGGGGTTGGACGGCGCCAATTCCGGGCCGGAAGGCATTGGCTTGCCGTTGGGCGGATCCGCTGCGGCTGCGCTCGAAGAAACGGCCCTTTTCGTGTGGCGCGATCCGTGGCCCGGCGTGAGCGAGGGGGGAGCGACCTACACCCTGCGCGGCATCGAGCACCCGGCTCGCAACTGGCGTCGGGTGATCGGCGTCGTCGAAGCCGACAAGGGCGGGAAGCTGCTGGCCGCGCTGGAACGCGCCGGCGCGGCGCCCGCCGGAATGCTGGCCTGGGAGGCCGCGCGGGTCGCAGGATGGAGGCCCCGCGTCGCCTTCGAGGTGGACGAGCGGGCCCTGCCGCATGAACTCGACTGGCTGCGCACAGCCGTCCATTTGAACAAGGGGTGTTACCGCGGCCAGGAGACGGTTGCAAAGCTGGTGAACCTCGGCAGGCCTCCGCGCAGGCTCGTCGAACTGTTCCTCGAAGGGCCGGTCGACGAGCTTCCCAGGACGGGGGACCCCGTGACAAGCGGCGGGCGGAAAGTCGGCGTGGTCACCAGCGCCGTTCGACACCCAGAGGACGGCCCAGTCGCCTTGGCCCTCGTCAGGCGTGCACTCGATCCCGAGGCTGTGCTCGACGTCGGGCATTTCCGCGCCGGGCAGACGCTGATAGTCGATCCCGAGGGCAAGTCGAGCGCGTCTCCCGCAGAACGCCCGGGGGCAGAGTTCCGGCGGGCAAAGAAGGGAGCCGAGGCGCGCCCGGCGGAATCGGGCGCCGAGCGCCATCGGGTCGAATCTGAGGCTGCTCCGGCCCGCACGGCGTCGGAAGCCGAGCCGGGCCGCACGAGAAGGAACATGGAGCCACTATGAGTCTGCTGGAAAATGCACTGGCGACGAGTCTGCCGGACGATGCGCCCACAACCCTCGCGCAACGGCTGTCTGCCGACGGCCCCGATGTGCTGGCCTTTTCGCTCAGGAGCATTGGATACGAGATCCGGCAGACCGTGTGGCTCGTCATCATCGCATTCCTCGCCTGCGTGCTCCTCATGTGCCTGGCGCGCCCCGCCGCGGACTTCACGGCGACCCGCCCGAAGAAATTCTGGCTCGTCGCGCTGGGGGCAAGCCTGCTCGTCTTCGTCTGGCCCTACGTCATGCCGCTGTATCTCCCCCTCCATGGGATTTTGCAGTGGGTTGCGCTTATCCTCGCCGTTTACTACGTCGGCCCAGAGCGACGTCGAATGGGAAAAAGCAGGGGATGGGGCCGCGGAGGAGGCCGTGGCGATTCGGGCTGGTGATCCCAAGCGGCGGGGAGAATTGGCCGATGATCCCAAGGGCCGTCGGAAGATTCGGGAGGCGGTCCGAGGCCGTGGTGGCTTGAGGCTGGGACCCGGCTGCGAAGGCCGTGCGCCTGAGACTTGCCCAGACGCGCGCTGGAGACTCGCCCAGACGCGCGCCGGGGAATGGTCCGGACGCGCGTCGGGGAATAGGATCGGACGCGCGGCAAACATGTCTGAGACGGAGGAAATATGAGAGCCGTTGTTCAAAGGGTCAGGCGCGCGCAGGTGCGGGTTGCCGGCGACGTCGTCGGGGAGGTCGGCGAAGGGCTGTGCGTCCTGCTCGGCGTCACACACGGGGACGGCAAGCCGCAGATTGAGAAAACTGCGCGGAAGATCGCCCAGCTTCGCGTGCTGCGCGGGGCCGACGGAGACGACGACGCCCGCCGGTCCGCGGAAGAGGCAGGGGCGTCCGTGCTTCTCGTTTCGCAGTTCACCCTGTATGCGGATGTGCGCAAGGGGAGGAGCCCGGGGTGGTCCCACGCCGCTCCGGGCGACGTCGCCGAACCGGTCGTCGCGGCTGTCGCCGAGGAACTGCGCAAGGTTTACGGATTGCACGTCGAAACGGGGAAGTTCGGCGCGATGATGGACGTGGAGCTCGTCAACGACGGCCCGTTCACGCTGCTGATCGAAGCCTGACTTCGCCGGGGCCGCGCGGGCCCGTACTCACGCCTGTGGCGAACAGTAGTAAAAAAGCGGGAAAACGTCGATAGAGTTGAGTGAAACCACCATGAGCGTGCCCGGGCGTCAACGCGTCCGAGCCGTGCCGGGCCCGCACCACCCGCGGCCTCGGCGGTGCAATCCACGACAAGGAGAGTCAATGTTCGAACGGTTTACAGACCGTGCTCGCCGGGTCATTGTGCTTGCGCAAGACGAGGCCAGAAACCTCAAGCACAACTACCTCGGCACTGAACACTTTCTGCTCGGCCTCATTCGCGAGGGCGAGGGCGTGGCGGCAAAAGCGCTAGAAGCCCTCGACATCACGCTCGACGAGGTCCGGGCTCAGGTCATCGACATCATCGGCGAAGGCCAGGAGCCGCCCTCGGGCCACATTCCCTTCACGCCCCGAGCCAAGAAGGTCATCGAGTACGCAATGCGCGAAGGCCTTCAGCTGGGTCACTCCTATATCGGCACCGAGCATCTTCTGCTCGGTTTGACGCGCGAGCCCGACGGCGTGGCCGCACAGGTCCTGACGAAGCTCGGGGCCGACATGACGCGCGTGCGTTCGCAGGTCAATCAGCTCATCTCGGGCTTCCAGGGCAAGGAGCCCGTGGGCGTGGGCGGAGGCGCCCGCGAGGGGACGAAGGCCGGCTCGACGGTCCTCGACCAGTACGGCCGCAACCTCACACAGTCGGCTCGCGACCACAAGCTCGATCCGGTCATCGGACGCCATATGGAGACCGAGCGCGTCATGCAGGTGCTCTCCCGGCGCACGAAGAACAATCCCGTGTTGATCGGCGAGCCCGGCGTCGGCAAGACCGCCGTCGTCGAAGGGCTTGCGCAGGCCATCGCCTCCGGCGACGTGCCGGAGACGCTGAAAGACAAGCAGCTGTACTCCCTCGACATGGGGTCACTCGTCGCGGGCTCGCGCTACCGCGGCGATTTCGAGGATCGTATGAAGAAGATCCTCAAGGAGATCAACACCCGGGGCGACATCGTGCTCTTCATCGACGAGATCCACTCGCTCGTCGGTGCGGGCGCCGCCGAAGGCGCCCTGGATGCGGCGTCGCTGCTCAAGCCTATGATGGCCCGCGGCGAACTGCAGGTTATCGGCGCCACGACGCTCGATGAGTACCGCAAGCACATCGAGAAGGACGCCGCTTTGGAGAGGCGTTTCCAGCCGATTCAGGTGGAGCAGCCGACGGTCGCCCAGACGGTGGAGATCCTCAAAGGCCTTCGCGACCGGTACGAATCCTTCCACCGCGTGACCATCACCGACGACGCGATCGACACGGCCGCCTCCCTGGCCGACCGATACGTCAACGACCGCTTCCTTCCCGACAAGGCCATCGACCTGATCGACGAAGCCGGCGCGCGCCTGGCCATCCGCAAGATGACCGCCCCGCCTGAGCTGCGCGAGATTGACGAGCGGATCGCCTCCGTGCGCCGCGAAAAAGAAGCCGCCATCGACGGCCAGGATTTCGAGAAGGCCGCCTCGCTCCGGGACGAGGAGCAGCGTCTCGGCGAAAAGCGCGCGGAGCGCGAGCAGGCGTGGAAGGACGGCGACATGGACATCGTCTCCGTCGTCGACGAAGACCTCGTGACCGAGGTTCTCTCCATGGCCACTGGCATCCCCGTCTTCAAGCTTTCCGAGGCGGAATCCGCCAAGCTTCTGCGCATGGAGGAGGAGCTGCACAAGAGGGTCATCGGCCAGAACGAGGCCGTGGTCGCGCTCTCGCAGGCGATCCGCCGCACGCGCGCAGGCCTCAAGGATCCCAACCGCCCGGGCGGCTCGTTCATCTTCGCCGGCCCGACGGGCGTCGGCAAGACCGAGCTGGCGAAAGCCCTCGCCGAGTTCCTCTTCGGCGACGAGTCCGCGCTCATCACGCTCGACATGTCCGAATACTCTGAGAAGCACGCCGTTTCGCGGCTCTTCGGCGCCCCTCCGGGATACGTCGGATACGACGAGGGCGGCCAGCTGACCGAAAAGGTCCGTCGCAAACCGTTCTCGGTGGTGCTCTTCGACGAGGTCGAGAAGGCCCACCCCGATCTGTTCAACTCTCTGCTTCAGATCCTCGAAGAAGGGCGCTTGACGGACTCGCAGGGCAGGGTGGTCGACTTCAAGAACACGATCATCATCATGACGACGAACCTCGGAACCAAGGACATCGCCAAGGGCGTGACCACTGGATTCCAGTTCGACGGCGACACGACCACCTCGTATGAGCGGATGAAGAGCCGCGTGGGCGAAGCGCTCAAGGAGCACTTCCGCCCCGAGTTCCTCAACCGCGTCGACGACATGATCGTCTTCCCGCAGCTGCAGCGCGAGGAAATCCTGCGCATCGTCGATCTCATGGTCGGCAAGCTCGATCAGCGCTTGGCCAAGCAGGAGATGCACCTCGTGCTGACGAAGCGGGCCAAGGAGCTGCTCGCGGACCGCGGATACGACCCTGTGCTCGGCGCCCGCCCGCTGAGGCGAGCGATCCAGCGGGACATCGAGGACGTGCTCTCTGAGAAGCTGCTATTCGGCGACTTCGCCAAGGGGCAGACGATCGTGGCCGACGTCGACGAGGAGAACATCCCCGTGACGTTCACGTTCACCCCTTACGACGCCGACGCCGAGCTGCCGCAGGACGTTGTAGCCGTGGCCGAACCCGAGTCGATGGACGGCCTAACCGCGGGCGTGGACAATCGACGCCAAGGCGCGGACACCACCCAGCCGAGCGGACTGAGCGCCGCAAACTGACGGTTGGCCTGCAAGCAACAAGACGCGATGAAATCGCTGTAAAACGGCGTGTCCTCGGGAAAAGCCGCGGACACGCCGTTTTGTCGACGCCTGATGTCTCGGTGGCGCGGACACGGGCTGATGTTGCGGTGATACGCTGACGAAAAACGCTTGGTTCATTATAAATTTCAAAAATTTGCTGAAATGATATATCAAGGTACTTTTTACGTCCGAGTGGGCGTCGGCTGGAGCGTGGAAAGGTAGCGCGCCGTCGATTTGTGCCTTTCATGCGTGCGTGGGCGTCGGCTAGTGAGGTCTACGCCTGGCCTGGCTGGCGACGTGCTTTTCATGCGTGCGTGGGCGTTGGGGCGACCCGCCCCGGCCAGCCCGCCTGAGCCGCCCCGGCTTGCGCGCATGGGTCGGCCATGATTTGTCCGCTTGGGCCGGTTGCGAGCCGCTCGCTTGAGCCGGCAGCGGATCGCCAAAAGCTCGGCCGCAAAAGAGCGGCCGAGTGCATTTGTCCGAGAACTTCCAAAGTGCTCGGGCCCCGCCCGGCGAGAAGCCGCCGATCCGAGTCTTCGTCGGTTTTCGGGCAAAGCCTTGACTTGGCCCTTCAGGCGAGGACCGGGCTCGGCCTTCCGGCAAAGCCCTGCCTAGTCCTCCAGCCAGGCCATGACGTTGACCTGCGAGGAATCGACGCCCTTGACCCGCAGCGGGCCGAGCGTGATCGCCTTGATTTTCTTGTCGCCCAGCGGCTCGAGGTTGATGTCCTCGATGGCGCAAATGATGTGGCCCGTGTAGTTGCCGAGAAGCCACCGGTGGGCTTCGGGCCCGTAGTCGTTCGTCGGCGATCCGAGCGAAAGGAAGTCGACGCCGATGCAGGCGAGCTCGGGGAACTCCTCGTTGAGGTACTTCGAGAATTCTGGATGGATGCTCACTCCCTCGTGCTCGTAGGTGTGCGGGTCCGTGAACTTGATCTTGACGAACCCGGTGCGCAGCAGGAGCAGCCGCTTGCCCTTGAGCTGTTCGGCGTAAGGCTCGATGTCTTCCTTGAGGATGACTTCGCGGGGCTTGCCGCGGTGGGGGAGGTCGACGACGAGCACCTCGTCGCCTTCGTAGGCGAAGAACTCAATGGGAAGCTCGTGGAAATCTAGCCCCGTTGTGTTGAAGTGGTGGGGGCCGTCCATGTGCGTGCCGACGTGGTTGGGCAGCGTCGAGATCGTCGAGTTGAACGGCTTTCCGGTTTCGCTGACCACCGAGTCCTGGCGGACTTCCAGCGTGGGCTCGCCGGGGAATGCGCCGTCCTTAGGGTCGAGTATGTGGGATAGATGAACGAACGACATTGTTCTCCTTCGATCGGAATGGGTTTGCCGCACTGCCCGATCTCTCGCGGCGAAACGGCACTGTATCGCGTGATTGACGTAAACCATAGCCCACGCTGTAGAGGAGTCACAAGTTGGAGTCACAAGTTCAGGGAAGGGGGCTTTGCACCCGGCCGCCGTCGGCTTGGCATCCGGCCGCCGTCGGCTTGGCATCCGGCCGTCACCGGCTTCGCCCCCGGCCGTTATGCCCTGCGCAGTTGGCTCCGCGGCTGCGCACGAAGGGCGAATCCGGGGTAGGGTTGGCGGCAGGCCCGATGCGCGGCGAGTCTGGATTGCTGTGGCGCAACGGCCAAGCTTCCGTGAAAAGCTTGGCAGCCGTGAAACGGCTTGGCTGCAACGCCCGGTCAGGCTGCCGTGAAACAGGAGGTGCGCGTGAGGCTTCCAATCGCTTTCGACGAGGGTTCTGCCAAATCTGCAGACAGTCCGGGCAGCCGGCGCGCCCGAGTGGCGGAGCTGGTCATCAAAAAGGGCGCGGTCAGCGTCGAAGAGCTCGCCGACGATCAGGGCGTCTCGTCGATGACGATCTACCGCGACGTCTCCTGGCTGGAGGAAGCCGGCATGCTCCAGCGCCACAACGGGAAAGTGGTTGCCAAGGCGTCGGGTCTGCAGGAGGCTTCCGCGAGGTTTCGCCTGGACCAGAGCGAGGCCGCCAAGGAGCAGATCGGAGCCTGCGCTGCCGCAATGGTGCCTTCGGGCAGCTCAATCATGCTTGACGATTCGACGTCGGGCGTGTGGGTGGTGCGCGCGCTGCGGGACATAGCCTCGATGTCCATCGTCACCAACTCACTGCTCGTGGCGGAGGAGGCCGGGCGTTCGGGCGCGGAAAATCTCATCATCGTCGGCGGCGCCTACAGAGAGTGGGCAGAGAGCCTCGTCGGCGCGGCCGCCGTCGACATGATCGGTCAGATGCACGCCAATTTCGCGATGGTTTCAGCCTCGGGAATTTCGGACTGGAGCTGCTTCCACCCCTACGAGGAAATCGTCGCCGTCAAACGCGCGATGCTGGAATCGGCCGAAACCCGGATTCTCCTCCTCGATCACACGAAATTCGCCCGCAAAGCGCTTTATCGCTTCGCCAAAATGGCCGAGTTCACGACCGTCGTCGTCGACTCGGAGACGCCGAAGGAGCTCGTCGCCCGGATGCGCGACGCCGAGGTGGATGTGACCGTCGCGCCGCGGGCAGAGAGCGCGCGGGTTTGACGGCGGCCATGGCGGCGGCTTCCAATGCGGCCATGGCTGCGGTTGAGGCTGTGAGTTCCGCAGCGGCTTTGGGTGCGAGTTCGGCGGTGACGTCGACGCCGCTCGGTGTCAGTGCCTGCGCCAAAGCTTCCTGTCTTCGGTCGTTATACGGCAGCTAAGCGCTTTCCGTGCCCCAGAGCGCCGCCGCCTGGCGTGACGTCGCGGACGCAACCGAGCCCGCCGGCGTCCGACAGATCCTTCCGGTGGTCATCACGCGCGTGGTCCGCGGTCAATCAGTGGATTGCAGGCGACCGTCTCAGCACGGTTGTCATCACGCGCGTGGCCCGTGGACGGGGGTCGGCAACCGGGGTTCGCGGGAGCGTCGCGACCGACGTGCGGGGGCAACGCGCGGGCAGTTAGTGACCGGGGTTGCGAGCGGCTTGTCGAGTTCGCCGTCGTCGGGGCGATTAACAGGCATGGTGTGAATCGAACCGACACCCGACCTCACGTATCGCGACGCTGACGGGGCGATTAACAGGCATGGTGTGAATCGGGCTGCCGCCTTATTGCGTGCTCAAATAGAGGGACCTTGAAAGATACGACAACGTTCAATTGACTGTATTTCGCGCCATGTCAACGAAAAATGGCCAGCACATCGTTGCAAAAATGATTTGCACATCTTCTCGAAACGGTTAACTTAACTAGAAGTATGTCCAAACTAACATTGGATGCGAAAAGATTCACACAACCGGTGTTACTCTTTTTGAACAACGAGTCGCCTCAGCCGAGGTGGGAATGCACGCGTTCCCAGATTGGCTGACACAGAGTGTCGCAAGGAAGGGCACAACATGGGATTGCGCATCGTCGTCGCTGCGGATTTCGCAGGATACGACTACAAAGAAGCCATCAAGAGGGACCTCGAGCAGGACGAGCGCGTCGACGAGATCATCGACGTCGGCGTCAAGGAAGGCGATAAGACCCCTTACCCGCATGTCGGCGTCGCCGGCGCCCGGCTCATTGCGGAAGGGAAGGCCGACCGCGGGATCTTCTGCTGCGGGACGGGCATGGGCATGGCCATATCTGCGAACAAGGTCCCCGGCATTCGCGCGAGCACGGCGCACGACAGCTTCTCCGTAGAACGGCTCATTCTTTCCAACGACGCACACGTTTTGTGCCTCGGCCAGCGCGTCATCGGGCTCGAGCTCGCCAGAAGGCTTGCTCGCGAGTTCCTCGGCTACGAATTCGACCCCTCGTCGCACTCGAAAGCCAACGTTGACGTCCTTGTAGAATACGAAAACGGTTCGGCTGGCTGCTAGAACTGCTTTCGACGTCCCTCGAAGGGAAGGGGCCTCGAAAAACTCGCGCGATTGCCTTTGTCGGGAATCGCGGACCACACCTAGCGGATGTCTCATCCGCCCGACCTAAAAGGAACATCGATGTTTACAGCTTCGCTGGGAGTCTTCTTATTCGGACTCCTCGCCGCTATCGCGGGCGGCGCTGTCGGTGCTGCAATCGGAGGCAACTACGCCTTCGTTCTCACCGGCTTCTGCGTACTCGCATCGTGGGGCGTCTTCGCCGCCACCGGAAACTCCTTCGGCTTCGACTACATATCGTTCGGCCCTTTCATGGGCCCGCATATCGCCTTCGCCGGAGGCGCGGCAGCGGCGGTTTACGCCAGATACAAGGGATATATGGAAGACGGCAAGGACGTCAACTCCCCGCTGGCCGGCCTTGGACGCCCCGACGTCATCTACGTCGGCTCCATCTTCGGCATCTTCGGCTACATCGTCCAGATCGGTATTTCGAAGATTCCGTGGTTCGGCGGCCACACCGATTCCGTCGCCCTGACGGTTCTCATTTCCGGCATCGTCGCGCGCATCGTCTTCGGCGGCGATCCCGGCAAGGGCCTCGTCAAGGGCTCGTTGCATTCGCCCCACGCCTTCGCTCCCGGAGCTAAGACCTTCCTCGAGAAGATTAAGCCCGGCCCGAACGGCCGCTGGCTGGAGTGGCAGGAGCACCGCGGCCCTCTCATCGCCATCGGTTCGCTTTTCGGCATCTTCGCAGGAGCTGTGTCGATCTTCTTGGCCGCCAACGTCCCTGGAGGTGCAGCCTTTGCCAACACCTTCGCGTTCGGTATTTCGGCAGTCATTATCCTGTTCCTCATCACTAACCGCAACATGCCGGTTCAGCACCACGTGACGAACATCGCCGGGTTGGCGGCCGTTCAGTTCTTTCCCGTCCTCATGGGTGACGACTTCAAGTGGACGGCCACCGCGACGTGGGATTCGAAGACTTGGACCATGGCAACCCTCGCCTTGGTGATCGCAGGCATCTTCGGCATCTTCAACGCCTTCGTCTGCGAGTTCTTCGCCAGGCTCTGGTACAACCGCGGCACGTCCCACATTGATCCCCCGGCGGCGTCGATCTGGATCTGCAACACGATTGTGGTTTCCCTGGCGGCGCTGTTCTAAAAGCCCCTCGGGCCGGGGCAGCGACCCGCCCCGGCCCGAGGCCCGCCCTTCAAAATGCCGTGCGCTTCAAATTCACGCATTCGAATCATTGTCACGCCAATGATCGAAGCGCAGGGCTGAAGCTCAGGGTCGAAATTCGAAATCCGGAAGACTCGAGAGAGGAACGCAGTGAGGCGCACATCTCCTGACAGGCTCTACGACGCCTACATTTTCGACATGGACGGCACCATTTATCTGGGTGACGACCTGTTGCCCGGCGCCAAGCGGCTCATCGAAGGGCTGCGCGAGCTGGGCAGGCCCGTGCGCTTCTTGTCGAACAACCCGACGAAGGACCCGCAGCTTTATCTGGAAAAGCTCGGAAAGCTCGGGATTCCCACGCCGATTGAGGAAATCGCCAACACCGTCGTCACAACGGTCCGCTGGCTCAAGGCGAACCATCCCGACGCCGTCGTCTTCCCCATCTCCGAAGAGCCCCTCAAGAAGGCCCTCGCGGAGGCGGGCATCGCCATGAGCGAGGACCCGGAGAAGATCGACATCGTCATCGCCTCCTACGACCGGACCTTCGAGTACCGGAAGCTCCAGATCGCATTCGACGCCATCTGGTTCCACAAGAGGGCATTCCTCATCACGACCAACCCCGACCGCTACTGCCCCTTCCCGGGCGGGCGCGGCGAACCCGACGCCGCCACCATCGTGGCGGCCATCGAAGCCTGCACCGGAGCCAAGTGCCAGGCGAACATGGGCAAGCCCGAGGCCACCATGCTTTCGGCGGCGATCGACGGCCTGGACGTCGATCCGGCCAACTGCATGATGGTGGGCGACCGCCTCATGACCGACATCGGCATGGCCATTAAGACGAACATGGTTTCGTGCCTGCTTTTGACCGGCGATTCGACGCTGGAAGAGGCAGAAGCCCTGGATCCGGCCGATCAGCCCACATTCGTCCTCGACCGCATCGACCATCTCATTCCCGAGGCCGTCCGCCTCGAATGGGGCTGGTCCGACGCGGACGAGTGAACTGTCAAACACATACGAACTTCAGCGCGGAGGTTTCCTTGTCTGTTTTCAACAACACCAACTCACTCACCGGCGGCCCCTACGTCATGGGCATCGACTTCGGCACGGAGTCGTGCCGAGTCGGAATCTTCGATCTCACCGGAGCGCCCGTGGCATTCGCAGCGACGGCATACAAGACCACGCACCCGGCGCCGGGCTGGGCTGAGCAGTCGCCCACCGACTGGTGGAACGCCCTTCGCGCCTCGGTTCACAGCGTCATGCAGCGTTCGGGCGTCCAGCCCCACGAGATCAAAGGCATTTCCTACGATGCGACGACGATGACCGTCGTCGCCCTCGACCATGGCGGCGAAGCCCTGCGTCCGGCGATCATGTGGATGGACGTCCGGGCAACGGAGCAGGCGGCCCGCGTCGCCGACACGAAGTCGCCCGCTCGGCGGTACACCGGAAACGGCACCCTGCCGCCGACCGCCGAATGGTTCCCCTTCAAGGCCGCATGGCTGCGCGAAAACGAGCGCGAGACCTACGACAAGGCATACCGCCTCGTGGATGCGCCCGACTGGCTCACCTTCAAGCTGACCGGCGAGTGGACGCAGAACATCAACACGGCCGCCCACCGCATGTACTACGACCGCGACAACGGCGGCTGGCCCGCCGACCTCTACGAAGAGGCCGGCGCAGGGGACGTGTTTGACAAGCTCCCCACCGTGGTCAACGACCTGGGCGTGCTCGTCGGCGGGCTGTCGAAGTCCGCGGCCGAGGCCCTCGACCTCATTCCCGGCACGCCCGTCGCCCAAGGCGGCGGCGACGCGTGGCACGGCCAGATCGGCCTCAACGTGCTGCGCCCGGGTAAGATGTCGCTGGTGACCGGCTCCTCGCACGTCATGTCCGGCCAGTCGCCCGACCCCGTCTCCGGCCCCGGCTTCTTCGGCGGCTACACCGACGGCGTCGTCCCCGGCCAGTACACGGTCGAGATCTCGCTGGTCTCCTCCGGGTCCGTGCTCAAGTGGTTCAAGGACAACTTCTGCCCGGACATCAACCTGGCGGCCGAGCAGACCGGCCTCAACGCCTACGACATCCTCAACCAGCGTTCGGCGGACATCCCGATCGGCTGCGACGGCCTCGTCATCAACGAGTTCTTCCAGGGCAACCGCACGCCCTACTCCGACTCCAAGGCCCGCGGCGTCTTCACGGGGCTCTCGCTCGCCCACAGCCGCGAGCACATGTACCGCGCAATCCAGGAGGCCGTCTGCTACGGCGTCGAAGCCAACCTGCGCAAGCTGCGCGAAGCCGGATTCGAGGTTCAGGAATTTGTGGCCTGCGGCGGCGCGACGAAGTCCCGCATGTGGACGCAGATGCACTCCGACGTCACCGGCGTTCCGATCACGCTGACCGAGGTGGGCGACGCGGTCACACTCGGCTCGTGCATCCTCGCCGCCGCCGGCGCGGGCCTGTACGGGTCGGTCCAGGAGGCCGCCGACGCGATGGTCCACGAGCGCGAGCGCATTGAGCCCGACGCCGAGAGGCACGAGCAGTACAAGTTCTACGCCGATCAGTACTGCAAGCAGTTCCCGCTGGTGCAAGGCCTTATTCACGAGACGGTCGACCACGTCGCCGCCGAGCACGCAGCAGCCGAATGATCCGCGAGCCCGGGGCTTTCCGTCAGGAGGGCCCCGGGCCGCATCACAAGTTCAACCACAGAGCCGGAAGGGCCTTGCGCAGCAAGCATCGGGATTGGCGCGGCAAGCCTGGAAGGCACGAAAGGGAAAGGATAGAACAATGTCGAGCGATCTCATCGAAAAGGCTCTCAAGACGGCCGTCGAGACAAAGGACATCGTCTTCGGCGACGGCGTCACCAGCCAGACGGGCGAAATGTTCGCCAAGCTGTTCCCGGGGGCGAAGGCCCTTGTCGTGGCAGACGAAAACACCTTCGGCGCGACCGGCGAGGAAGTGGTCGCCTCCCTCAAGGCGGCGGGGGTCGAATTCGCCCAAGAACCGTATATTTTCCCCGGAAAGCCCACGCTTTACGGCGACTACAAGAACGTCGAGATTCTGCGCAAGCACATCGAGCCGCTCGAGGACACGGTCGTGTGCTCGATCGGAGCGGGCACGCTCAACGACATCGCCAAGCTGGCCTCCGGCGAGCTCGGCCGCCCGTACATGAACGTGTGCACGGCCGCCTCCGTCGACGGCTTCGCCGCCTTCGGCGCGTCCATCTCCCGCGACGGCTTCAAGATCACCCGCTCGTGCCCCGGCCCCGCCGGCCTCGTCGCGGACAACGACGTCGTATGCAACGCGCCCAAGCGCCTGACCGCCACCGGATACGGCGACCTCATCGAGAAGATCCCGGCCGGCGCGGACTGGATCCTCGCCGACGCCCTGGGGATCGAACCGATCAACGAGTACGTGTGGAACATGGTCCAGGGCCCGCTGCGCGGCTCCCTCGCCGACCCCGAAGCCATCGGGAACGGCGACAAGAAGGCCATCGAGGGCCTCATGGAGGGCAACCTCATGTCCGGTCTCGCGATGCAGGCCGGCCAGTCCTCGCGTTCGGCCTCCGGCGCCGGCCACCAGTTCTCGCACGTGTGGGAGATGGAAGGCCACGGGCTGGATTGGGAGCCCCCGCTTTCGCACGGATTCAAGGTCGGGGTCGGAACGGTCGCCTCGTGCGCCATCTGGGAGGAATTCCTCAAGATGGAGGCCGAGGACTTCGACGTCGATCGGGCGCTCGCGGCCGTCAAGAGCCCCGAGCAGGTCGAATCCCAGGTGCGCGCCGCCCTCAAGCCCCGGATGCAGGAAGAGGCCGTGCGCCACTCCCTCAAGAAGAGGACCGAAGGCGAAGAGCTCGTCGCCCGCATCGAGCTGCTCAAGGAGAAGTGGCCCGAGCTGCGCGAGAGGCTGCGCGCCCAGCTCATGGCGCCCGAGGAGATCATGGACCGCCTGAAGACGGTGGGCGCGCCATACCATCCCGAGCTCATCGAGATCGATTGGGAGCGCTTCCGCGAGACCCACTTCAAGGCTCAGATGATCCGCGACCGCTACACCGTCTTCGACATCCTCATCGACCTGGGGGTCTACGACGCCGTCGTCGAGAAGTTGTTCTCGCCCGAGGGCTTCTGGGGCCGGCACCGCCGCCCCGCGGAGTGACTCGGATCGTCGAGCCCCTTCGAACTCCGTCACCCGCTTTTCCTTTCTTCCCCTAACCCAAGTCTTCCCCTAACCCAAGGAGAAAACATATGTCCGATAAGAAATACATCGTTGGCATCGACTACGGAACGCTCTCCGGCCGCGCCATCGTCGTGGACGCCGCGACGGGCGAGCAGCTCGGCACGCACGTGACCGAATACCCGCACGGCGTCATGGACCGCACCCTGACCGCCGGCGACAATCAGACCCTTCCGCCTGAATTCGCGCTGCAGAACCCGGCCGATTACGTCAAGGTGCTGCGCGAGTCGGTTCCCGCCGCGGTCAAGGACGCCGGGGTGGACCCGGCCGACATCGTGGGCATCGGCGTCGACGCGACGTCGGCGACGGTGTTCTTCACCGACAAGGACGGCGTGCCGCTGTGCGAGAAGCCCGGCTTCGAGAACAACGTCCACGCATACGTCAAGCTGTGGAAGCACCACGGCGCCCAGGATCAGGCCACCCGGCTGGTGAAGGTCGCCGAGGCCCGCCGCGAGGAATGGCTCGGCCGCTACGGCGGGGTGCTCTCCTCCGAGCTGCTCCTGCCGAAGGTCCTCGAGGTCTTCGAGATGGCTCCGGAGGTCTACAAAGAGGCCGACGTGGTGTGCAACCTCCTCGATTGGCTCACCTGGAAGCTGACCGGGACCCTGACGCAGTCGGCGGGCGACTCCGGCTACAAGCGCATGCTCCAGGACGGGAAGTACCCCTCCTTCGAGTACCTCGAGGCCGTCAAGCCCGGATTCGGCCGCGTCTTCGAGGAGAAGATGAGCGCCCCCGTCCTCCCGCTCGGCGCGAAGGTCGGCGGCCTGACGAAGGAGATGGCCGAGCTGACGGGCCTGCCCGAGGGCATCGCCGTCGCGTCCGGCAACATCGATGCGCACGTCGTCGTCGCCGGCGCAAACGCCGTCCGCCCGGGCCAGCTCACCGCGATCCTCGGCACGTCGTCCTGCTACGTGCTCAACGGCGAGGAATACCGCGACTGCCCCGGCGTGTTCGGGATCGTCGACGGCGGCGCCGTGGACGGCTACTGGGGATTCGAGGGCGGCCAGACGGCCGTCGGCGACATCTTCGCGTGGTTCGTGGACAACTGCGTGCCGGGTTCCTACGTGGAGGAGGCGAAGTCGCGCGGCGTCTCGGTCCACGACCTGCTCGTCGAGAAGGCGAAGGGCCAGGAGATCGGCGAGCACGGCCTCGTCGCCCTCGACTGGCACAACGGCAACCGTTCGATCCTCGCGGACGCCCGGCTCTCCGGCCTCGTCGTCGGCCAGACGCTGACCACCGCGCCCGAGGACGTCTACCGCGCCCTCCTCGAAGCGACGGCCTTCGGCTGCCGCGTCATCATCGACAACTTCGAGGAGCACGGGATCAAGGTCGACGAGATCGTCGCCGCCGGCGGCCTGCTCAAGAACTCGTACTACATGCAGATGCTCTCGGACATCACCCGCCGCCCGATCTCGGTCTCCACGGCCGAGCAGACCGGCGCGCTGGGCTCGGCCGTGTTCGCCGCGGTCGCCGCCGGCGTCTACCCGGACGTCTTCGCGGCCGCCGACGCGATGTCCTCGGTGGAGAAGCACGCCTACGAGCCGAATCTCGAAGCCTCCGCCCGCTACGACGAAGTTTACGAGATCTACAAGGAGCTGCACGACTTCTTCGGCCGCTACAACGGCGTTTCGCCCATGCACCGGCTGAAGGACATCCGCGCGCGCATCTATCGCGACAGGGACGCCGAGCAGTGATCCGCCTGTCCGAGCTCGCACCGGACGTTCAGGCCTCCGTCCGGGCCACGAGGGAGCGGGTGGCGCGGCTGCACGCCGAGCTTCCCGCCAACGGCCTCGTGGTCTGGACGGCCGGCAACGTTTCCGAACGCGTTCCGGGCGCCGATCTTTTCGTCATCAAGCCTTCGGGCGTGCGCTACAGCGAGCTGAGCCCGGACAACATGACAGTGTGCACGCTGGAGGGGGAGAAGATCGACGACGGAACGCCCTCCTCGCTCAGTCCCTCTTCGGACACCGCCGCTGCGGCATACGTCTTTCGGCACATGCCCGAGGTCGGCGGAGTGGTCCACACCCACTCGACCTACGCGACGGCCTTCGCCGCGCTTCACCGGCCGATCCCTTGCGTTCTGACGATGATGGGCGACGAGTTCGGCGGCGAGGTGCCGGTGGGCCCGTTCGCGATCATCGGCGACGATTCGATCGGGCGGGGGATCGTGGAGACCCTCAGGTCCTCGCGCTCGCCTGCGGTGCTCATGGCCAACCACGGCCCGTTCACCGTGGGCAAGAACGCCGAGGCCGCAGTCAAGGCCGCCGTCATGGTCGAGGAGGTCGCCCGCACTGTCGCGACGGCCCAGCTGCTCGGCGACCCCGTGCCGGTGGCCCAGGATCACATCGACGCGCTTTACCAGAGATACCAGAACGTCTACGGTCAGCATTAGGCGCCCGAGCCGCGCCGACGTGCACAACAACCCGAAAGGAAGCAGTATGGCAAAGATTGCAGTGTTGGGGTCGGGGATCATGGCCACGGCCCTGTCCTTCCCGGCCTCGGAGAACGGCAACGAGGTTCGCCTCGTCGGCACGTTCCTCGACCGCGAAATCATCGATTCGATCCAGAAGACGGGCGTGCACCCGGACCTTGGCCTCAAGGTCAACGAAAGCGTCAAGGCCCACCAGTTGGAAGAGGCCGCCGACGTGATCGCCGACGCCGACGTCGTCATGTGCGGCGTGAACTCCTTCGGAATCGAATGGGCGGGCGAGCAGCTTTCGAAGCTCATGAAGCCCGGCCAGAAGCTCCTGACGGTGACCAAGGGAATGCGGGCCGACGACGACGGAACGATGCACATCCTGCCGGACGTGCTCCGGTCCTACTTCGACCCCGAGCTGGCCGAGAGCGTCTCCTGGAACGCCATCGTCGGCCCCTCGATCGCCGGCGAGCTCGCCGTCCACCACGACACGTGCGTGGTGTTCTGCGGCCAGAACGAGGCCGACGTCGAATACCTGGCCGGCCTGTTCCGGACCGACTACTACCACGTGTGGACGTCGACGGACTTCGTCGGGCACGAGACCGGCGCGGCCACGAAGAACGTGTACGCGTTCGCCGCGGGCTTCGCCCAAGGAATGCTGCGCAAGGCCGGCAAGGAGAACGACCGCTACGTCATGTACAACTACGGCGCGGCCGTTTTCGCCCAGGGGCAAAAGGAGCTGCGCTCCTTCATCAAGCTCATGGGCGGCGACCCGGAGACGGGCGACGGCCTGGGCGGGGTGGGCGACATGTTCGTCACCTCGATGGGCGGCCGCAACGTCAAGGCCGGCGGATACGTCGGGGAGGGCATCGCCTTCTCCGAAGTGCAGGATCGCTACATGAAAGGAGTGACGCTCGAAGGCGTCGCGGCCATCAAGGTCATCGGCAAGGCCCTCGGGCCGCTGACCGAGCGCGGCGTCATCGGCGAGGACGAGTACCCGCTGTGCCGCTTCCTCTACTCGGTCGTGGCTGAGGACGCGCCGCTCGAGATGCCTTGGGACAAGTTTTTCCAAGGTCTGAAGTGACCGCGGCGGGGCCGGAGCCGAGGCCGGCCCCGCCTGCCCGGGTGCGGCGACGCCGGCGTCGCCGCACCTGTCCGCAACGCACCCGCTCGCAACAACGTCCCCACAACAACGCAACCAGCGACAAGACGCCCTCGAACAAGGACGCCCTCGAAGGCCGACGCCGGCACGCACCGCAGGCGCGCCGAATCACGCACCTGGCGCTTTCTGAGCCCGCCGTCGCCAACCGCGCAACCCAACATCCAACCGCATTCAACGTCGAATTGAGGTAGAGGCATGAATCCCCTCGTCATTGCAATCGATTCGTCCACCACCGCCACGAAGGCGATCGTCGTGGACACAGAAGGAAAGGTCCTGGCCCTCGGCAGGCAGGACATCGATCTGCTTTCGCCGCAACAGGGTTTTGGCGAGCACGACCCACGTCAGTGGTGGACTTCCACCCACGACGCCGTCGCCCAGGCACTCGCTCAACTGACCCCGTCCGAAAAGGAGCGCATCGCGGCCTTCGGCATCACGCATCAGCGCGAGTCCTTTGCGCCCTTCGCCGCGGACGGCACGCCTCTGCGCAACGGGATTCTGTGGCTCGACATCCGCGCCGCCGACCAGGTTCAGCGCTACGGCACCCCCGAAATCCACGCGCTTTCGGGCCGCCCGGCCGACGTCACGCCCGGCCTGTACAAGATGGCCTGGCTCAAGGAAAACGAGCCCGAGTCGCTGGCGAAGGCCGACAAGGTCACCACGGTCTCGGCCTACATCGCCTTCTGCCTGACGGGCAAGTGGGTCGATTCGGCCGCCTGCGCCGACTCGCTCAGCCTGTCGAACATCAAGACGCTCGAGTACGACGACGGCCTATTGGAGATCGCGGGCGTGCGGCGCGAGCAGATGGCCGACCTCGTCAAGCCCGGCCAAGTCCTCGGCACGCTTGAGAAGTCGATCGCCGAGGAGTGGGGGATCGGCGAGATCCCGATCGTTGCGGGCTGTGGCGACGGCCAGGCGGCCGGCGTCGGCGCGGCGGCGGTCACCCCCGACGTCGCCTACCTCAACATGGGAACGGCCGTGGTGGCGGGCGTGCCGTCCGCCGAATACCGCTACGAAAAGCTCTTCAGAACGGAGGCTGCGGGCGTGCCCGACACCTACGTGCTGGAGCTCGTCCAGAACTCCGGCGCCTACCTTTCCGGCTGGTTCCGCCGCGCATTCGGCAAGCCAGAGCTGGCCGGGGCGCCCGACCCGGAGCTGGAGGCCTTGGCCGCGGCCCGCACCCCCGGCAGCGGAGGCCTCGTGACGATGCCCTACTGGGGCGCGGTGCAGTCGCCGCACTGGGACCCGATCGCCCGCGGCGCGATTGTCGGCTGGCGCGGAACCCACGGAAAGGGCTCGATGTACCGCTCGATCCTGGAGGGCATCAGCCTGGAGATGGCCCGCTCGCTGCGCAAGCTGGCGGAGTCGACCGGCGTCGAGCTGACAACGGTCCGCGCGATGGGCGGCGGGCTGCGTTCGCCGCTGTGGCGCCAGATCATGACCGACGCGATCGGCCTGCCGATCACAGGCTGCGAAGAGGAGGAGATTTCCGCGCTGGGCGCCGCGGTCATCGCGATGGCCTCCACCGGCGTGTTCGGCGGCGACGACGTCGCCACGGCCGCCCGGAAGATGGCCAGGTTCACCGACGTGACCGAGCCGAACATGGCCAACCACGAGATCTACAACGAGCTGTCGGCGATCCAGGACAGGCTCTACGAGAATCTGCGCGAAACCAATGCGCGGCTTCACGAATTTTCACGCAAGCACCCCGACGCCGAGCTGACAGGCGGCGAGGGCTGATCCAACCGTTCAAGGAGAAAACATGGCATCCGCAAGCGTCGATGGCCCCCTGGTCATAGCCATCGACTCGTCCACGACGTCGACCAAGGCGATCATCGTCGATGTCGAGGGAAACGTCATTTCGCTGGGCAGGCGCGAAATCGCGCTGCTCTCGCCGGAGCAGGGCTTCGGCGAGCACGACCCGCGCCAATGGTGGACTTCCACCCGCGAGGCGGTCGGCGAGGCCGTGGGCAAACTGACCCCTGCCGAGAAGGAGCGCATCAAGGCGTTCGGCATCACGCATCAGCGCGAGTCCTTCGCGCCCTTCACCGCCGACGGCACGCCTCTGCGCAACGGGATCTTGTGGCTCGACATCCGCGCCGCCGACCAAATCCTCAGGTACGGCACGCCCGAGATCCACCAGCTCTCCGGCAAGCCCGCCGACGTCACGCCGGCCATCTACAAGATGGCGTGGGTCAAGGAGCATCAGCCGGACCTGTGGGCGAGCGCCGAGAAGATCACGACGGTCTCCGGCTACATCGCCTTCTGCCTGACGGGCAAGTGGGTCGATTCGACCGCCTGCTCCGACTCGCTCGGTCTTTTCGACATCGCCAAGCTCGATTACGACGAGCGCCTGTTGGAAATCGCAGGTGTGCGGCGCGAGCAGATGGCCGACCTCGTCAAGCCCGGCCAGACCCTCGGCGCGCTCAAGCCCGAGCTCGCCAAGGAGTGGGGGATCGCCGAGATCCCGATCGTCGCGGGCTGCGGCGACGGCCAGGCGGCCGGCGTCGGCGCGGCGGCGGTCACCCCCGACGTTGCCTATCTCAACATGGGCACCGCCGTGAACGCCGGCGTCACGTCCCCCGAGTACCAGTTCGGCCAGGTCTACCGCACCCTCGCGGGCGGCATCCCGGACACGTACATCCTGGAGGTCCTGCAATCCTCCGGAAATTACCTCGCCACGTGGTTCCGGCGGGCGCTCGGCAAGCCGGAGCTGGCCGGCGCGCCCGACCCGGAGCTGGAGGCCCTGGCCGCGGCTCGCACTCCTGGCAGCGGCGGGCTCATCACGCTCCCGTACTGGAACGCCGTGCAGTCGCCCTACTGGGATCCGATTGCCCGTGGCGCCGTCGTCGGCTGGCGCGGAACCCACGGCAAGGGCTCGATGTACCGCTCGCTTCTGGAGGCGATCTGCATCGAAATGTCGCGTTCGCTGCACGCCATGGAAGAGGCGACCGGGGTCAAGCTGACCGCGGTGCGCGGCATGGGCGGCGGGCTGCGTTCGCCGCTGTGGCGCCAGATCATGACCGACGCGATCGGCCTGCCGATCACCGGCTGCAAGGAGGAGGAGATCTCCGCGCTGGGCGCCGCGGTCATCGCCATGGCCTCCACCGGCGTGTTCGGCGACACGTCGATTGCGACGGCCGCCCAGAAGATGGCCCAGTTCACCGACAAGAGCGAGCCGAACATGGACGAGCACGAGGTCTACGCCGAGCTCGGCGAGATCCAGGGCCGCCTCTACTCGAACCTCAAGGAAACGAACGATCTGCTCCACGAGTTCGCCAAACGTCACCCCGACGCCGAGCTTTCGGGAGCGGAGGAATAGGAGAAGACATGCCGAAAGTCGCGATACTCGGCGCGGGGGCCATGGGGTCGGGCCTGGCCAACGCCCTCGTCGAAGCCGGGTGGGACGTCAACCTGTGGGGCACGTGGCTGGACGACCATCTCATCGACGCCATCGAGGAGGGCCGCCCACATCCGCGCATCAACGTGGTCATCTCCGGCAAGGTCCGCCCGTTCCGCTCCGCCGGCCTGGAGGATGCGCTCGACGGCGTCGACGTCGTCGTGGTCTCGGTGGCCTCCCAGGGCGTTCCGAAGGTGACCGAGATGGCCCTGCCTGGAATCGCCAAGGCGAAGGCGCTGTGGCTGACGTCGAAGGGGTTCATGCCGGTCGACGGCAAGATCCTCCTTCTGCCGGACGGGATCCGTTCGATCGCGAAGGCCGCCGACGTCGAGCTTCCGCCGATCGTCGCCATCGCCGGGCCGGTCAAGGCCAACGAGTGCGCGGCCGGCGAGCCTACGGCCACGATCTTCGGATGCAAGAGCCGCGACGTCGCCGTGGAGTTCGCGCGCGCCGCTCGCTCGGAGCACTACTGCATCGAGGCCACGGACGACGAAGTGGGCGTGGAGATCTGCGCGCCGATGAAGAACGTGTACGCCATCATGCTGGGCATCGCCGACGGGCTGGAGGAGAAGACGGGCAAGCCCCATCACAACCTCAAGGCCGCGACGTTCAACGAGGCGGTGCGCGAGATGTCGATTCTTTCGACGGCGCTGGGGGCTGACCCTGCCACGGCCTACGGACTGCCGGGCGTCGGCGATCTGGAGGTGACCGGGCTGTCCGGGCGCAACAAGGTCTACGGCGTGCGCATCGGCCGCGGCGAGGGCGCCAAGGGCGCGCTCCAGGCGATGACGGAGCTGGAGCAGACCGTCGAGGGCGTGCCGGCCTTGCCGCTGGCGATCTCCCTCGTGGAGCAGTCCGCCCCGCAGATCAAGGATCGCCTGCCGTTGCTTTATGCGGCTCGGCAGATCGTGGAGGAGGACGTTCCGGACTACGCCGCGGTGCTCGCCCGGGCGGTCCTGCCTCCCAAGCCGTGAGCGTCTGGAGCCCGTGGCTCTGGCTGTTGACGCTTGAGCTGCGAGACCCGAGTTGCGGCAGGCCAAGCTGTAAGCCCTGGCTGTGGGACTTGACTGTGAGGCCTTGACTGCAGCGGGCTTCCAAACTGTGGCCGCCGCCGGGGTAGCGTCTGTTGCCTAGGCTAGGCGACGAAGGCTGCTGAACTGGGTCCCTCCAAGCAGCTGGCTGTTACAAACCGTGGGCGGGTGCGAAATCGCACCCGCCCACGCCGTCTGCCTGGACTTCTCGCCGGAGTCCTTGTGGCTCGGAGGCCGCCTTGTGTCTTCGCGACGACCCCCGGCCTTCATAGCGGTGGGCCAGTCCAAACCTGAACAACGGAAATATTGGAAACCCGAGCATTCGCGGGAGCAACCGAGGAGTTGGCCGGTTGGTTTTACCAGTCGGTCGATAGCGGCGTCGTTTCTGTTTGTTTGTCGGGGGTTGTAGGCCAGGGTGTGGGTGTGCCCGGATGTTGTTTTTGGTAGTGGTTTTTGTAGTCGTCGCCGACGTTGAATCCGGGGGCGGGTTCGAAGCAGTAGGTGGCGGTGTCTCCTGCTTTGTCCCTGCCGAGTATGAATTCAAGCCAGTAGATCCTGACGTCGAGCAAAGTGATGGTGCCGACTCCTTCAAATGTGAAGGACTCTCCCAAGGCAAGATCGGCACCCGCGAAGGCACTTTTATCATCTGGGCCGCGATTGATGATCGACCCTACGATTCGTGCTCGTTTGTGCCATCGTTCAATTCGGAGTTCACCTACGGATACTGCGACTTTGCGGCGGGAATCGACATAAAATTGTCCGTAATGTCCGCTTCTTGCATGAATTTTGATGCCGGGGCAGCTGAAAGGGTTGTTTTTCTTTGTGAAAACGTGGGTGTTTCGGACTGGGTGTTTGTGCGTGAGGAATCCGGAGACGTAGACGATCCGTATGCTTGCCGCCAGAGCCAGGAGGCTGATCAGGGCGGCGAGGACTTTCCGGCGTTTCTTCATCGGTTTTCCTGTCCTCCTTTGAGTAGTTGTCGACTTTCATGGACTGGTTGGTTTTACCAGTCGGTTGGGAGCTCCGTCGGTTTTGTTTGTTTGGCAGGGGTCGGAGGCCAGGGCGTGGGTGTGCCCGGATGTTGTTTTTGGTAGAGGCTTTTGTAGTCGTCGCCGACGGTGAATCCGGGGGCGGGTTCGAAGCAGTAGGTGGCGGTGTCTCCTGCTTTGTCGTTGCCGACGGTGAATGCGAACCAGTCCATTTCGACGTCGAGCAAAGTGATGGTGCCGACTCCTTCAAATGTAAAGGACTCTCCCAAGGCAAGATCGGCGCCACCTCCCTCAGCTGTGACGTTACGAAGTTTGCCCGCATAGATGCCGATTGTGGCGCGTTTGTGCCAGCGTTCGATCCTTAGGTTGGAAACTTCAATTTGTGTGTTCCAGTTAGTTCCGGGGCGAAGCACGCCTCTGCGTGTACCGCTGGTGTCGCCCGCTCTATATGTGATGCCGTCGCAGCGAAGCGGATCGCCTTTCTTAGTGAAGACTCGGGTGTTCTGGGCTGGATAGTTGTGTGTGAGGAATCCGGAGACGTAGACGATCCGTATGCTTGCCGCCAGAGCCAGGAGGCTGATCAGGGCGGCTAGGATTTTCCGGCGTTTCTTCATCGGTTTTGTTTTCTTTGCGTGGGTGGTGAAGCTGGGATTCGGAGTGGCGGGCTTGTTATCGGTTCCGCTCGCGGTTTATTTCTCTGATTGGATTGAGTTTGGCTGGTCGGTTGGTTTTACCAGTCGGTCGGGAGCTCCGTCGGTTCTGTTTGTTTGGCAGGGGTTGTAGGCCAGGGTGTGGGTGTGTCCGGATGTTGTTTTTGGTAGTGGTTTTTGTAGTCGTCGCCGACGTTGAATCCGGGGGCGGGTTCGAAGCAGTAGGTGGCGGTGTCTCCTGCTTTGTCCCTGCCGAGTATGAATTCAAGCCAGTAGATCCTGACGTCGAGCAAAGTGATGGTGCCGACTCCTTCAAACGTAAAGGACTCTCCTAAGGCAAGATCAGCTTCCCCTGAGGTCTCTGTAGTGTCTCGACTGTGGCTTTTGACCGAGATCGCGATTATTGCCCGTTTGCGCCAACGTTCGATGCGAGGGTCGCCGACATAAAAGGTGACATTGCGGTCAACGTCGGGGTGGAACCAGCCTTCGTGTCCATCGCTGGCCGAGACTTTAATTCCGTGGCAGCTGGAAGGGTTGTTTTTCTTTGTGAAAACGTGGGTGTTTCGGACTGGATGTTTGTGTGTGAGGAATCCGGAGACGTAGACGATCCGTATGCCTGCCGCCAGAGCCAGGAGGCTGATCAGGGCGGCGAGGACTTTCCGGCGTTTCTTCACCGGTTCACCTCGCTTTCTTTATCCCAGTAGGCGATGAAGCCGGGCGCGGGAACAAATTGGAAGGTCGCCGTAGGACCGCCGCCTACGGCAAAGGGAATGACGATTGGATTGACGTACATGAGAGTGAAGGTCCCGACCCCCGGATGGTCGATGCATTCGCCCGCTTCCAAGTCGCGATATATCGACGTTACACGGGAACTGCCAGGCGTATCAACGCTATCGGCGGGGTATCCGCCCTGCAGAGTCGCCGTCATTCTTCCGTCGGAATAGCGAATATTCGAGGCGGTGTAGGACGGTTGATTCCCAATCCCGGGGCGAAAAACCGAGGATTCGGACAATTCGACGATGCGCGTCTTCTAATCGCTTTCATCGAAAAAAGCTTGTCATGCAGCGTGAATATGCCGGGCGAGCGCCTCGGAAACTCCGGTATGCAGTCGGCGAACTTTTCCATTGCAGTCATCTCCTTGATCTCGCGTTTGCCTTGTCGTTGTGCGGCGCCGTTTCACTTCTGCGGCGCCGGCTTGCTTTCGCGACGCCGATCGTCAGGCGTTGTTTTGCCGTTCGGCAAGGCCTCGTCGTTCCGCATTGCCGGCCTTCTGGCAGCGCCTAGGGCTTCGCGGGCCCCTCATTGGAACTTTTGCACTTGCGACGTGAACTGCTTGGCCCATTCGCCGTCGGTTTCCTCGGCCATCTGCGAGGTGTCGGACACCGCCTCCGACGTCTCCTCGCACCAATCGCTCAGCCCTCCGATCCTCTCCGTCGCCGCGTCGGCGAATTCTCTGTAGGCTTCGTCGAGGGAGGGATGACCGAAGGCCGGGACCGGGCACGGTGTTTCGACGTCGTCGTAGACCTCGGACAGAGAGTCGAGGCCCTCTCCGAGGTCGTCCATTTCGTCTTCGTCGATGGCGAACTTGCTCATTTTTCTCCCATTCGCATGAATCGGATTGCCCGTCGGCAAACCGGCGTGAACGACGTATGAGATGAACCTACACGCATTTCGGGACGAAATCTAGAGGTTTCATAATGTGGAACCTGTCGTTAGAATGCGCCCGTCCGACCTGCTTTAAAGCGCGCGGAAACGCGTTCTAACTTGTGCATGCAAGCGGGCGAGGTGAAGGGCGACTCCTAACGCCGGACCTTGAAAAACCTCCGTACGGACGCCATTTTCGTTTGTGTGTTGTGTGTGGTATATTAATTTCTGCCGTCGGCGGGAAAGATCGGCGGTTCCGCGAGCAAAGTTCCGCGAGCAAGGAGTTGATGTGGGCAACGATCTGACCAACCCGGGTGAGACGAACCGAGGTGCGAATGGCGCCAAGACGGCCGAAGCCGCTTCGCCCTCCTCCGCCGAAGCGGGCGTGGTTCAAGGCGAGGCCAAAGCCGAGGGAGCTCGGCCCGGCGAGCCCAGACCCATACGGCGCGTGGCCGCTGACCTCGGGGTCCCCGACGAGCACGTTCTCGTCTACGGCCACGGCAAGGCCAAGATCGACCTTGATTACCTGCGCTCGCTGCCCGAGCGGGATTCAAAGCTCGTCCTCGTCACCGCAATTTCCCCGACGCCGGCCGGCGAGGGGAAGACGACGACGTCGATCGGCTTGGCCGACGGATTGGCGCGGCTAGGCAAGCGCCCGGTGCTCGCCCTTCGCGAGCCCTCGATGGGGCCGGTGTTCGGCATCAAGGGCGGCGCCGTCGGCGGGGGGAGGGCCCAGGTCACGCCCGGCGACGAGATCAACCTCCACTTCACCGGCGATTTTGCGGCCATCGCCGAGGCCAACAATCTGCTCGCCGCGATGGCGGACAACGCGCTGCATTTCGGCACTCATGACATCGACCCGCGCACCGTCGCCATCCGCCGCTCAATCGACATGAACGATCGCTCCCTGCGCGACGTCGTCATCGGCCTCGGCGGGCGGCTCGGCGGGGTCACGCGAGAGTCGGGCTTCGACATCACCGCGGCCAGCCAGGTCATGGCGACCTTCTGCATGGCCGACTCCCTCGACGACCTGCGCGAAAGGCTCGGCCGCATCGTCGTCGGCAGGTCCTCGGCCGGCGATTCCGTCACCGCGGCGGACCTCGGCGCCGTCGGCGCAATGACGGCGATCCTCAAGGACGCGCTCGCTCCCAACCTCGTCCAGACCCTCGAAGGCAACCCCGCCCTGGTCCACGGCGGCCCCTTCGCCAACATCGCCCACGGCACGAACTCGGTGATCGCCACCAAGGCCGCGCTCAAGCTGGGCGACGTCGCCGTGACCGAGGCCGGGTTCGGCGCCGACCTGGGCGCGGAGAAATTCTTCGACATCATCGGGCAGACCGCCGGGATCGCCCCCGACCTCACCGTGGTCGTCGCAACCGTGCGCGCCCTCAAGTATCACGGGGGCGTGGCGCTCGCGGACCTGGAGGAGGAGAACGCCGCCGCGGTTCGCGCGGGCGCGGTCAACCTGCGCCGGCACTGCGAGAATCTCACGGAGGTTTTCGCCCAGCCCGTGCTCGTGGCGGTCAACCGGTTTGCCGCGGATACGGAGGCCGAGATCGCGGCTGTCCGCGAGTCTGTGGCCGACCTCGGCATCGACGTCGTCCTCACCGACCACTTCGGCCGCGGGGGAGAGGGGGCGCTCGATTTCGCCGACGCCGTCGTGAAGTCGCTGGCCAAGCCGAGCATCGCCAAGAGCGCATACAGCTTGGCGGATTCCCTGGAAGACAAGGCGCGAGCCGTCGTCACCAGGGTTTACCGCGGGGCCGACGTCGTCTTCGAACCCGCCGCGGCGCGCGAGCTCCGGCGGCTCGAGGAGTCCGGCTGGGGCGAGCTGCCAGTGTGCATGGCCAAAACCCAATACTCGTTTTCGACCGACCCGAAAGCGCTTGGCGCCCCCGAGGGCTTCACCGTGCCGATCCGCGAAGTGCGCCTCTCGGCAGGGGCGGGCTTCGTCGTGCTCATCTCAGGCTCGATCATGACGATGCCGGGCCTGCCCAAGCGCCCCTCGGCCTGCGACATCGACGTGGTCGACGGGGTTATCGGGGGAATGCACTGAGCTGGCTTCTGCCGCCTTTATTGCGAACGGAGGCCAAACCCTTCGAAGCGGCTGTTCCCGTCGTCCGGCTTTCCTGAAAGCAGCCGTTACTCTTGCGCCTCTGAGAGGGCTTCGGCGAGGCTCTCCCGCGTGAGAAGGGTGTCGGGATGGTCGGGCCCGAGGATCCTGGTCTGGTCGTCCAGAAGAGACTGAAATATGGCAATGGCTTTCCGATAATCTCCCAAGACGCTGTAGGCGCAGGCAAGATCGCCGCGCGTGTCCAGAGCGTCAGGGTGATCAACGCCCAGGGAGCGGAACTGGCTGTCCAAGACGGCCTCGAGTATCTCAATGGCTTTCTGGGGATTTCCCGAGACGGTGTGGGCGCGCGCAAGATTGCTGCGCGCGGTCAGCGTCAAGTAATGGTCTGGGCCGAGGGCCCGGACTTCGTCGGCGATCAGCTCCCCGAGAATCTCGATAGCCTGCCCGTAGTCTCCGACGGCGTTGCAGATGTAGGCCAGATTGCTGCGGACGGCCAGCGTGTCGGGGTGGTCTGGGCCGAGGACCCGGATTCTGTCGGGAAGCAGGGCGTTGAGCTCTTTGCGGGCCTTCTTGAACTTGCCCGCGTCCATGTACGCCCTGGCGAGCCTGTTGCGCGTCGTGAGAGTGTAAGGATGGTCGGGGCCGAGGGCGCGATCGACGTCGCGGACGAAGCCCTTGAGCAGGTCGATCGCTTGCTGAGTGCGTCCCGTCTGAAGATAGGATTCGGCAAGGTTGCCGCGTGTGCCGAGCGTGCCGGCGTCGTCGGGGCCGAAGACTCGAGTTTGGTCGGCCGCAAGGGCTTCGAGGATGCCGACGGCGCCCTCGAAGTCTCCCGTCTCCATGTGCGCTTCGGCAAGATTGGCCAGCGTGTCGAGGGTGTCGGGGTGGTCGGGGCCGAGAGCCCTGAGCCGCTCGGCAAAAAGGGATTCGTAGGCGTCGATGGCTTTCATGGTTTCTCCTGTTTCTCTGTGGGCCAAGGCGAGGTTGGTGCGTATGGCGAACGTGTCAGGATGGTCGGCTCCATACGAGCTGACGAGTTTTCTGACAGTGTCTTCAAAAGTGATCGCGATTTGCGGGCTGTCAATCATGTTGAGGCGATATATCGTGTTGTTCACGAGTCCGAAAACGCTTGGGAGATCGATGCAGGATTCGCGGGAAGAGTGGAGCGCGCCCCCCTCGTCTCGTTCGGCGACGGCGTTGAGCTGGATGACCATGTCGAGAACGTTGGCACGCTGGGCTTCGTCAGCGGCCGCCTCCTTCATGTCGGTGATCTCCAGCATACTGACGACGGCGCGCTTGACGGCGTCGAACAACGACGGATCTGTCGCGTAGTCTTGGCGAAAGGCGCGCCCTTGAAGCTCATGGATGCTGATATAGCGGCCGTCGGCGGAGGGTGTGCAGACCGAGAGGGAGACAAGCTCCTCGAGCGTTTCGCGCGCAATCTGTTCGCTCGCGCCTGTCTGATACAGCCAGTGCCGGGGCACGCCCGACGGCGCCAGCAGGGCCAGAGCCGCCAGCTGCAAGAATGCCGCGCTGGCGTGGGCTGCCGTTTCGTCGCCGCTGGCGCTGTCCTTCTCAGCCAGATGATCCTGCACGGCTTGGCGGGCCATGAGCAGAGCCGTGGGCGCAAGGGCGGGGTAGCCGTCGGCGGGCCGGGAGATCGGCTGGCCGTAGCCACCGCTGGACGGGCCGTCGGCAGACTCGTCAAGCCCGAACTCCCGCAGGTTCGCGAGGTAGTCGTCCAACCTCGGGTACCCGACCAGCCTGATCGTGGTTGCAGCCTGCTCCAAGGCGACGGGCAGGTCTCCGAGCGCTTCGGCCACGCGGGCCGCGCCGTCGGGGTCGTTCACGCCGGTGTGCTCAATCAGGAAAGCGACCGACTGGGGCCGCGTAAACCTCCCCGTGGTGTCAGGGCCGTTTTGACGGCTCGCGCCGGTGTTCTCTTTGCCGTGTTTCGCGTCAAAGCTTCTTTCGCTGCTCATGTTGAAACTCCCGTCGCTGTCTGCACCTAGGCCTCCCTCATCGTTTGCATTGAAGCGCTTGTCATCGCCCGTGTCGGCGCACCCGTTGCCGCTTGCGCGGGTACTTTTGTCGCCGCCGTTTGCGCCAGGCTTCCCGTCGCCGCCGGCATTGGCTTTGGCGAGTTCCTCGGCGGCGACGCGCAGGAGCTCGCCATACAGGCCTCGCGCCGTCGCCCCGACTCTTTGGCGTTGGTCTGCCGCGCTGCGGGAGCCGAGGAGAGCGAGGAACGAATCGGGATCGCTTTGAGCGCCGACGGCGTCGTCGTGCCGATTGTCGGCGTCGTCGTCTCGTCTGCCCGCGTCGTGCCGACTGTTGCGGACTTATCGAAAAGTAAAGAAAATGCGTATACAAGAACACCCGGACCCATAAATCGATCCTAGCCCCAGTCGCAGGGACTGTCTACGGCGAATTTGCTGAAACCTGCACTTGCTTCAGGCTTCCCTCGGCCGACGCCTGCAAAGAAGCTTCGGCTTCCCATCCTTTGGTTTGCTCCGCTTGGGCCCTCGTCGGCACCCGCAAGGAAATTTCCACATCTTGTCGAGGCTGACCCCTCTGTCTTAGAGCGCGGCGCCCGATTGCCGTCCTCGTTTGGCAAAGCGGAAAACTATCCTATTGAAACGCCGTTTCGTCTTTGACGGCGTCCCTCCGCGGTGCCCCGGTCAACCAGTTGTTCTAGCCAGCGTTACTGCTGGTTCTTCTCTGTCCCGCCGCCTTGATCCCGTAAAACGGAAAGAAATTGAGAAATGGTGAGTGTGTGGAGGTGGTCCGGTCCGAGGATGCGGGCAAGATCAGACAGCAGCGTCTGGTGCATGTCGATGGCCTTCCGATAATCTCCCAAGGTGGTGCATGTATAGGCAAGACCGCCGCGAAGCTATGTAAAAAGCTAAGGAAGGCCTCTGCAAGCCTATCTTTCATTCGCGTCCACGGATCTTTGGTTGCGGGTAGAATCGACAACGGCTCCTTCGAGCTGGACCGAACCTTTCACGTTTCCCGGAATGCCAAGGTTTCAAGTCCAGGAAGGAGGTGAGGACGATGAGGAAGACATCCTCGTCGGGCAAGGAAAAAGCCCGGATACTGCGCGGAATGGTAAAGCTAGCGCAGCTCCAGGCTTTTGCCCTTGCCATCGTCGCCCTAGCATTGCTAGTAGCACTGCTTAAGTGACGACTCACAGGTGGCTACACGGAACACATCCGTTTAGCCACCTCCATTGTCCCTAAATAGAACCAGACAAGCAAGAGGTGTGTGGTAAGCGTCCACCGAACTCGACCCGATGCCACGCCCGAATCACAGCGACACCCACCCGCACGAACTCCGTTTGCCGCCCAAGCGTCAATCAAAATCTGGGATCGCCCTGCATTGGTGGCAGGCGCAGCAGGTTCTGAAGAGCTGCTCGAAGTAGATGCCAGGCTCGCCTCCTGTTGATTCCGAGTTTCGCACGACAGCGATCTGAATTTCTCGCCCCAGTTCCGTCCGCAAAACTCAAGATTGATCTTGGCCCGTCTGACTGAGGCGACGGTGCTTACTGTGCTTTCTTCCGCGCGGCAGCAAGGTTGTTGCGTGTGGCGAGTGTGTCGGGGTGGTCGGGGCCGAGGGCGTCTATGAGCATGCCGACGGCTTCTTGGAGGGTCAGGGCGGTTTGCGGACGTCCCATATCGGTGAGGCGATGAACTGTCTAGTTTATGATTTTGCTGACGCTCGACGGGTTGATGCGGACCTCGTGGGGAGAATAGTGTGCTTGTCCTTGTTGTTGTTCTGAGATGGCTCGGAGGTGGTCGGCCATGTCGAGGACGTCGGCGCGCTGGGCGTCGTTCTTTGAGGCCTCGTCCATGTCGATGTTCTCCAACAGGGTGACGACCGCTTTCTCCAGACTGTCGACGATCTCGTCAAGCCGGTATTCGCCCAGCTCGGCCAGGTACTCGTCTATCGTGGCGTACCCGTTGAGCTTGATGGTCGCCGCGGCCTGGGCCAGGGCCACGGGCAGATCCCCGAGCGCCTCGGCCAGACGGGCCGCCCCGGCGTCGTCGTCGAACCCAGTCCGCTCGACGACGAAATCCACCGATTGGGGCCGAGTAAACACGCCAATGTCAAGAATGAGCCCGAGGCTCTCACCCGGCCTGGTTGTGGCCGTCACTAGGACGCGCAGGCCTCGGCCGTGCGGGATTAGCCCGGTCAGATCGTCAAAGTCCTTGACGTTGTCGAAGACGATCAGCCGGTCGCTGTCTCCGGAGTTGAGGCGGCTCAAGCACCGGCGGGCGAGCCCTTCGGGGTCGCCCTTGCCGTCCTCGTCAATTCCCATTTCATGGGCCAGTCCTCCCAAGCGCGCCACGGCCTGCTTGCGTGTAGAGGCGTCCATCCACGCCACCAGAGACCACCCGGCCTCACATTCGCGGTAATAGGCTGCGGCCAACTGGGACTTGCCCACACCCCGCATCCCACACACAACAACCGGCACACCCACAGACCACGAGCCCGCATTGTCACCGTCGGACGAAAAGCCCCCGCCGTCAACCGAACGACCCGCATCGATGTCGCAGACCGGCTTTAAAGCCTCGCCCCGCCCGGCCCGCGATTCGGGTCGGCCCAGCGCCGCGTCAAGCTTGGCCTGCTCCTGTCGGCTGATGAAGCCGGCTGCCCGCCCCGGAGGAGAACCGAACCGAATCGGCCGCCCCTGGCCCTCCGAGACCGACCCGGCCTTGGTCCCCGCGGAGACGATCTCCGATGCCTGGCTGACCCTGGCCAAGAGCTCGTTGCCCGCTGAGGCGCCCTCGCGGATCTCTTCGAGGGCCTTCCTGAGCATCGACAGGTCCTGGCCGTGTCCTTGGACAAGCCGCATGACAGCCTCTTGGCCACCCATGAGGCTGTCATGGTTGTCCAGGGCGACGAGGAAAGCGTTGCGGGGGAAGTCCTGCGAGGTTTGGGCCAGGCCTGCCAGCCCGTCGGCGACGATGGCCAGTAGGTCGTCGAACATGCCTTCGGCCTTCTGGTCGACCTCCCGCCGCATTGTGCTCCCGCCGTTGTCGTCAATATAGGTCAGGAGGACGTCGGCGTCGCAGCGGGCGGCCTGGACAAGGGTCTCCTTGCTTTTCAGGAGCCTTTCGAGAACGGTTTCAGCGGATGTAGCCGCCCCCAAATAGGCCTGCCGCCCAGCCACCGTTGCGCCCTAGGGTCTGGCCTTTTCGACGCGCATTCCCGCTTCGTACATGCCGCCCAGGAGTTTGCCCTGGAGGCTTTCGTCGAGCATTCCGGGCTGGTCGCTTGCGAAGGCCGTGATGATGTCGACGCCGAAGTCGAACAGGATCGGCGAGGCCGGCGTCGACGGGCCGATCATGACCGTCACGGCGTCGCGCGAAAGCTCCAGCAGGCGCGGAATCGTCTTGTTGACGAAGGACGAGCCGGTGATGAAGACGTAGTCGCAGCCCGGCAGCAGGTACTCGGCCGCGGAGTCCGGGTAGTCGCCTTCCACGGGGTTGCGCTCGAGGATGAAAAGCTCTGCGGCGTCGGCGAGCGCCGATGCGGCGAAGGGGAAGTGCCCGATCACCGCCACCTTCTTCCCCGCGATGACCTCGCGGTACGGGTGGAAGGCGCGTGCCCAGTTGTTCTCATGGCAGGGGGAGAAGCCGTTGCCGAAAGCGCGCTTGGGCAGCGAATGATACGCGTTGATGGCGGCCATGCCCAGGCCGGCCTCGGCGAGGTTCCAGCTTTTGGCCAGGGCTGCGACCTCGCGCAGGGGGAGCCCCGCCAAGTCGTCCTCGCCGTAGGAGGCGGGGCGGGTGCGCACGGGCATGGCGAAGGCCATTCCTGCGCCCCTCTCGGAGGAGGTCACGCGGCACCACTTCGTGCCGATGTAAGCCGCTGCGACAGTGATATGGCCGGGGATCTCGTCTATGAGATCGTCGTATAGATTCCAAGGGTTCGTCATGAGTTCTCCTCGCGTGCCGTCCGTGTTGTCGTATGCGTCGTCGGATTCCGACCTCGGGCGGAGGTCGATAGGCCCCTGAACGGGGCGATGCCGGACTAGCGTCGCCTGAATAGGTTCCCCTCACCGTTGGCGTTGCCTTCAATTATAGTGCGCTGCGGCACCGGTTTGTAGCGGCAAAAGGATCGGCTTTTGCATAGGGAAGGCAGGTTTACGCACGGGAAATTTGCAACGCCGGCGAGAGCGTTTTTCACACAGGAGTATTGACGATCTAGACGAGTTGGCAGCCCTTTTTCCTGTGAGCGAGTGAAGATGCGCTTGCGCGTGCCGCGCGGGTAGGAGAGCGATTCGCGGCCTATAGCTCAGTGGCATGCCAGGGGTGCGCTTCGACGGCATAGGTGTTGCGCATGCCGTCCTGGGTGAAATTCGCGCTGTAGACGGTGGGTGTCATTCGCTTCGAGCGTGACGGCATACGGCGACGTGGCCTGCGGTGGCAGCCGCGGGTCTGCGTTCAGGAGCGGTTAGGCGGAAGAGCGGTTAGGCGGAGCCGACAGCTGGGAGCATTTACGCGGGGCGGCATCTGTTCTCTTCTGCCAGATTGGGACATGTGCCGCCTAAGGAGGTGCGTCAGGTCGGCCGCCTGGCCGGTCTCTGATGCGTTTCAGACGACGCTCTAGGACGGTGAGCCCGATGAAAGCCGAGAACGATCTGCGACAGTACTGTTTGAACCGCCCGGATCGTCTGAACCGAATCACCCGAACCGCCCGAACCGACCGAGCTTCCGGCGCACCGCCGGATCCGCTCCCAACCACGCTTCAAGGATTTGCCATGACCGAGCAGCCCGCTGACCACTCCGACCACTCCGCCTCCGCGCCGCGGACCCCTTCCACACCGCAGACCGTCCGCTGGACCACCCCGCCCACCCACGGCGGCGAACGACTTGACGGGCGATCCGTCGCCCTCGTGAGCGCGGACAGGGTCCTCACCGGAAAGCGCGGCCAGGCCGAGGGCAGCCTCGAGGTCCTCGGCGGGGCCAACGACGCCGGCGCCCGTGCAGCCGGCCGCGGCGGAGCCATCCTCGTGCGGGGGCGCGAGATCTTGGCGGCGGGGACCGCCGCGGAGCTCGAAGGGCGCTTGAGCGAGCTCGTTCCCGACGTCGACCCTCGCAAGGTCGTGCGCCTGGACCTGCCCGGCGCCACCCTCATGCCCGGGCTCATCGAGACCCACGATCACCTTCCCACCTCCGGGACCGACGTCGAATACCCCGACTACGGGCCGCACGAGGTCGCCCGCCTCACCCTCAACGCTGCCCGCGCCGCCCGCGAGCTGCTCAGCGAGGGCGTCACGAGCGTGCAGTCTCTCGGGGCGCGGCACTACGTGGACGTCGCCCTGCGCGACGCCGTCGATGCCGGGGAACTGCGGGGGCCGCGCATCGTCGCCTCCGGCCCGCAGATCACCACCACCGGCGGACACGCCCACCATGCCGGCGGCGCCGCCGACTCCGTGGACGAGATTCGCCGCCAGGTTCGCCGCCACCACCTCATGGGGGTCGACACGATCAAGACGATGGCCACCGGCGGCTTCACGACCGGCGGCTCCGCGCCGTGGTTCGCCCAGTTCACCGTCGAGGAGCTTCGGGTCATGTTCGACGAGGCCCACCGCCTGGGCAAGTGGACGGCAGCCCATGCCCACGGCGTTCAGGGCATCGAGCGGGCCGTGCGCGCCGGCGTGGACTACGTCGCCCACGCCTCCTTCGTCTCGGAGGCCGGCCGCACCGAGTTCGACCCCAGGCTGGCCGACGAAATGGCGAACGCCGGCGTCTACGTCGACTGCACGATAGTCGCGGGCCTGCCCGGCTTTATCGCGAGCGACTCCTCCTACGCCCCGCCCGCCAGGCTTCTGTGGGAGCACGGGGTGCGAATCGTCGCCGGGCACGACGCCGGGATCCCAGGCTCCCCGCAGCGGGCATACGTCGGCGGGCTCCAGGCCCTCGAGGAGGTTGGCCTTCCCCGCAACGAGGTGCTGCTCGCCGCCACGTCTCGGGCCGCCGCCGGCATCGGACGCGCCGGCGTGGCCGGTGTTCTTGCAGCGGGTTTCGAAGCTGACTTCATCGCGGTGGCCGGCGACCCGCGCCAGGACCTCTCCGTCCTGCACAACCTGCGCCTGGTGGCGGCCCGCGGCCGGGAATTCCGACCCGACCGGGTCGAAGGCCTTCCCGCGCGGGAGGTGCCGGCCAAGCCGATCGGCCCCGCCGTGACCCTCGCCGAGTGGCGCGAACGCAGCGTCCGCCTCGCCCGCCACCCGGAGGTGTGAGCGGGGGACGAGGCCGAATCCTCTCGCGCAGGGCAAGGGCGCATCTGCGGGCACAGCGCCTGCTTGCGGCGGCGGCTGCCGCGGGTCGGCGCAGTGGCCCACGAGGCGAGCGCTGAGCAAGCGGGGAGCGGCGAGCGTTCCCTGCGCTTCCGGCGCCGCTTCAGCGCCCTCGGTGCCTCTGACGGGCTTTGGCTCGCCTTCGCGCGTATGCCTCGTCGGCAGCTCGTTTCCGCTCGCTCCGTCGCGCCGAGGCACGCTCCTCGCCGCGCGACTCCATGTCGGCCTTCAGGGCCTCCTGGGCTTTCGTCGAGACGCCCCTTTCGCGCATCGCCTTCGCCGCCATCCGCTGGGCGCGCTTGGGGTTCGTTTTTCCTGCGCCGCCCCCTGCCTCTCCGGCGTCGGCCCCTTTTTCGACGACGGGGACGGCGCCGTGCGCCCGCCGAACAAGCTCTGCGCCGTGCTCGCGGACGAACTCGTGGAGCTCCGCGGCGCTCGGCTCTTTGCCGAAGACGACTCGGGCTGCGCGGACGGATTCGCCGTCGTCGACCTCGTAGACGCCGACCCACAGATGACCGTCGAAGAACAGCGTGAACTGCGCTGACATCTTGCCTCCAGGTACGCAAAAGCGGACCCGACGAGCTGGATTCCAGCGAGGCTGGCGACGGACGCCCCGCACCGCGATGGGGGTGTAGAGCGTCGCCCGGGCTTCCTACCGGGCAGCGCGTTTCGTTCATCAGGAACTGACCCCTCGACTATACACGGGGGCGCATGGGGACGGCGATCGCGGCCTCCGGCGGAGGAGGAAGGCCCGCTATACGCGGGGGTACGGGCGACGGGCTTTCCTTGGCAAAGGCGCTGGAAGTTATGAGCTATAGGGGCACGGGCAATGGGCTTGCGGGCGGCCCGTGCACAGCCCCCGTTCGCGTGGACGCTTCCGAAAACGGCGGTGAGATTCGGGCGGCCCGCGCATGGCCGCCGATCGGGCGACAGTTCATGCGGCGCCACGCGTGCTCTCATCCTGCCCCGCGACGCTGATGGGGATTCCAGGTATTGCCTTCGGCGGCTGCCGTCGGCGGCGCCACACCCGCCGCGCTCTCCTGCAAACGCTGCCTGAGCTGCCATCTCGACCGCGCGTCCGTTTCACTGCCGCGCCCTCCTGCGAACGGCTGCGTGAGCGGCCATCCTGATTGCATGTTCGGTTCAGCTTCTGCTCTTAATCTAGTAGTCTGGGCGGAGAACAGCGGGTTTGGCCCGTTGGGAAAGCGGAACTGGTCGGGGCGAAAAGGAGGGTGCATGTTTGCGGTGACGATCGACCAACGGTCCTCGCGGTCGGTGGGCGACCGCGTGCCCGAATTGCTCGAATTGCTTGCGGAGGCCTGCGCCGGCAATCCGCCGATCGCCGGATTCGACAGGACCGTCGGGGACGAGGTCGAAGGCCTGTTCGACGACGCCGCCGGCGTCGTCGCCGCCGTTCGAGCTGCTCTAGCCATGGGCGACTGGCACATCGGCCTGGGAATCGGCTCGGTCGAGTCGGTGGGCCGCAATGTGCGCGAGGCGCGGGGCTCGGCTTTCGTCGCCGCCCGCGAGGCCGTCGAACGGGCGAAGATCAGCGGGGAAGTCGAAGTGCGCCAGGGGGCGGACGTCAACATCTCGCCTCTTGCCCTCGAGGCGTCCCAGGTCGTCTTCCAACTGCTTGGCGCCCTGCTCGCCGACCGCACCGACGCCCAGCGTGAGGTCTCCGACTTGTTCGACGCCGGCCTTACCGGGCGCGAGGCCGCAGCGGCCCTCGGCGTGAGCCCCTCCGCGGTCTCCCAGCGGCGCACGGCCTCCCGCTACGACTTGGAGACGCGGGGCTGGGCGGTGCTCGACGAACTGCTGGGCCGCATCGGCGACGAGGTGGACGCCCGGCTCGACGTGGAGCAGAAAGCGAAAACGAAAGGCAAGTCGCATGCACGGCTCGACGCCGAGCGCGGCGTGGCGAAGGACGGGCGCGCTGTCGCCAAGGGAAACGAAAGCTCCGACGTCGGGGCACTCGAAAGATCCACAGCCGGCAAAAGCCTCGCGGCCCGCGAACAAGGCCCTGTGGGCGGCGCGGTTCCTGCGGGCGGCGCGGCTCCTGCGGCCGGCAAAGAAGTCCCCGCGCACGCGATTCCGGCGGCCCGCGAACAAGGCCCGGCGGTCAAGACGGCCTCGGCGGTTCCCGAAAAGGCCCCCGCATCCGGGAGAAAGCAAGGAGGCTCGCGCTTGTGACCGTGGCGATCGTGCTTCTTTCCCTCACTGTGTCCGTGGTCTTCGGCTGGGCGGCGGTCGAGGGCGTCATGCGTCTGGCCAAGGTCCGCGGCGGCGCCGGTCCTCGGCCGAGCTCGGGCGGGCATCGGGCCACCGTTCTTCGTGAGCGGCCTGCCCAGCCGCGCGTGCTGCGCGGCGGAGCGTGGATCGGCGCGTTGGAAAGGCTGGCGATAACCGGCGCGATTCTGGCCCGCCAGCCCGAGATGGTCGCCGCCGTCGTCGCCGTGAAGGGGCTTGGCCGCTGGGCGGACCTCCAGACGAACCCCGCCTTGACGGAGCGTTTCATCATCGGCACGCTCGCGTCGTACGTCGCGGCTGGCGCGTGCGGGTACGTGGGCCTGGCGCTGATGGGCTAGCCGCAGCCTGCGCCTTCCACGTCGATGGGCTAACCTGCGCGTTCCGCGTCGATGGGCAGCCTGCGTGTCTCGCGTCGATGGTCTAGCCTGCGCGTTCCGCGTCGATGGGCAGCCGTGTTTTCGACGAATCTCGGCCAGCTGCTCAGCTAGGCCCTTTTTACCGAGAACCGCGGAATCTCGGCGCTGAGGACGCGGGGCTTTCGTCACAGGTGCGGGGTGAAAATCGTCACCGCCGATGTTAGTCTGGTAGACGGCCCGCGACTGCGGAACACTGAACTTCCAATGGAGGATATTTAATGACGAAGTACGTCTACGCGTTCACCGAGGGTGACCGCGACATGAAGGATTTGCTCGGCGGGAAAGGCGCCAACTTGGCCGAAATGGTCAAGCTCGGCCTTCCGGTTCCTCCGGGCTTCACGATCACCACCGATGCGTGTCGCGCATACCTTGCTGCGGGCGAGTCCCCCGAGACGCTCGACGTCGAAGTGACGTCCCACCTGCGCAACGTCGAGCAGGAGATGGGCAAGCGCCTCGGCGACAAGAACGATCCCCTGCTCGTCTCGGTCCGTTCCGGCGCGAAGTTCTCCATGCCCGGAATGATGGAGACGGTCCTCAACATCGGCCTCAACGACGAATCCGTCCAGGGCCTTGCGGCGCAGTCCGGCAACGAGCGTTTCGCCTGGGACTCCTACCGCCGTCTCATTCAGATGTTCGGCAAGACGGTCCAGGACATCGACGGCGACAAGTTCGCCGACATCCTCCACAAGCTTCAAGCGGACAAGGGCTACTCGGGCGACCTCGACATGACGGCCGACGACCTCAAGCACCTCGTCAAGGAGTTCAAGAAGGTCGTCAAGGACGAAACCGGCGAAGACTTCCCCCAGGATCCGCGCAAGCAGCTCGACCTGGCCGTCGAAGCCGTGTTCCGCTCGTGGAACACGGAGCGCGCGCGCCTCTACCGCCGTCGCGAGCGCATCCCCAACGACCTCGGAACCGCGGTCAACGTCTGCACGATGGTGTTCGGCAACATGGGCGAGACATCGGGCACGGGCGTGTGCTTCACCCGGGACCCCTCCACGGGCCATTCGGGCGTCTACGGCGACTACCTGGTCAACGCCCAAGGCGAGGACGTCGTCGCCGGCATCCGCAACACGCTTTCGCTCGCCGACCTCGAGCGCCTCGACAAGAAGTCCTATGACGAGCTGCGCGCCATCATGAACAAGCTCGAGACGCACTACCGCGACCTGTGCGACATCGAGTTCACCATCCAGCAGGGCAAGCTGTGGATGCTCCAGACCCGCGTGGGCAAGCGCACTCCCGCGGCGGCCTTCCGCGTGGCCACCCAGCTCGTGGACGAGCGGCTCATCACCTCCGACGAAGCCGTCACCCGCGTGACGGGCGACCAGCTGACGTCGCTGCTCTTCCCGCAGTTCGACAAGAACGCCGAGAAGAAGGTGCTCACCAAGGGCATGCCCGCCTCGCCGGGCGCCGCCGTCGGCGAGATCGTCCTCAACAACGAGCAGGCCGCATCCCGCGTCGCCGCCGGCGCCTCCGTGATCCTCGTGCGCCGCGAGACCAACCCCGACGACCTCGCCGGCATGGTCGCCGCCTCCGGCGTGCTCACCGCTCGCGGCGGCAAGACCTCGCACGCCGCGGTTGTGGCGCGCGGCATGGGCCGCTGCTGCGTCGTCGGCGCCGAGGACCTCGCCGTCGACGAAGAGGCCGGGACCGTGCACGTCAAGCCCCGGGGCGTCACCCTCAAGGCCGGCGACGTCGTCGCGATCGACGGCACCACGGGCGAGGTCTTCCAGGGCGAGGTGCCGGTCGTCGACTCCCCGGTCATGACCTATATCACCCACGGGCTCGACGCCGCGCTGTCCACTGGCCTCGACGCCGACACCGAGGAGCTGGTGCGCGCCGTCGACCGGATCCTCACGCAGGCCGACGAGAAGAGGAATCTGGCCGTGCGCGCCAACGCCGACACGCCCGAGGACGCCGAGCGCGCGCGTTCCTTCGAGGCACAGGGCGTCGGGCTGTGCCGCACCGAGCACATGTTCCTCGGCGACCGACGCAAGCTCATCGAGTCCGTCATCCTGGCGGACACGGCCGAGGAGCAGGAGGAGGCCTTCGACGCGCTCCGTCCGCTCCAAAAGGGCGACTTCGTCGGCATCTTCACGGCCATGGACGGCCTGCCCGTGACCGTGCGCCTCATCGATCCGCCGCTGCACGAGTTCCTGCCCGACCTCACCGAGCTTTCGGTTGAGCTCGCGGTGAAGGCCGCCCGCGGCGAGGAGGTCACCGAGCATGAGAAGCGCGTCCTCGAAGCCGTCAAGGCCAACCACGAGCAGAACCCGATGCTCGGCCTTCGCGGCGTGCGCCTGGGCCTGAAGATCCGCGGCCTGTTCAAGCTGCAGATCCGAGCCATCGCCGAGGCCGCCGTCGAGTGCAAGAAGAAGGGCCTCGACCCCCGGCCGGAGATCATGGTTCCGCTCATCGGCTCCGAGCGCGAGCTTCAGATCGTCCGCGACGACGCCGAGCGCATCATCGGCAAGGTCGAGAAGGAAAACGGCGTCGAGCTGGACATCCCGATCGGCAACATGATCGAGCTGCCGCGCGCCGCCCTCGAGGCCGACCACATCGCCGCCGAGTCGGACTTCTTCTCCTTCGGAACGAACGACCTGACCCAGACCACGTGGGGCTTCTCGCGCGACGACGTCGAAGCTTCGTTCTTCAACGAGTACTTCGACTACGGCATCTTCGGCATCTCGCCGTTTGAGACGATCGACGCGAGCGGCGTCGGCCAGCTAGTCGAGACCGGTGTGACGCGTGGGCGCGCTGCCAAGCCGGGCCTCAAGTGCGGCGTCTGCGGCGAGCACGGCGGCGACCCCGCTTCGATCCACCTGTTCGACAGGCTCGGACTGAACTATGTGTCCTGCTCGCCGTTCCGCGTTCCGGTCGCCCGACTGGAGTCCGGGCGCGCGGCGATCTCCAACGAGTCCGCCGGCACAGGCCGCTAGCAGCCCGCGGGCGCAGGCGGCTGCCGGTTCGGCGACGCCGCTAGGCTCGCTCCAGCAGTCCTAAATTGTCTGGAGCGAGCCGTTCCCGGACCGGCTCGGCGTGCGGGTTCCTTCCGCTCGCCGCCCGGTCGGGCAAACGCCGACGAAATCGTCGATAAACTGACAGAACGTCAGAAAAAGCGATTCCGCAATAAACGAATTGCGAAACGTTCCATAAAACTCTTGAGTGAAGGGGACAATAGTCCTAGACTCGTCGGTGGAGACGGGTTTAGAGAGCGGAAGAAATGTCTCTCAGGTAGGAAACGATCCACGCCTCGGTCGAAAAATTGCGATTGTAAGCATAACCTGACCATGTACACCCAGAACTGTCACAGTGAGGTGAGGTTGCAATGAATCTTCGCGAGTGCCCCCAGCACAAAGCGTTGCGGTTGACCCATGTCAATCTTCCCCGCCGCAACCTCCTGCGCATGCAGGAGCTCGGAGTGAGGCCTGGCACTGAGGTCGTCGTGACTCAGCATGCGGGATTCGGCGGAGTCGTTCTCAACATCGGCGGCGCACGGGTAGCCGTCGATCACCGCTCAGCCCTGCGGATTCGCGCGGAGGTGGTCTCATGAGCTGCCCGCGCTGCGGATCCGAGGGCCACTCCCATGCGACGGCCACCCTCTCCATCGATCCGTCGACGGAGCCGACTATCGCCCTCGTGGGCAACCCCAACGTCGGCAAATCGACGCTGTTCAACCAGCTGACGGGCGCCCGCCAGCGCGTGGTCAACGCGCCGGGAACAACTGTTCAAGTCGCCTCGGGAAACTGGCATAAAGCCAAGATCAAGGTGCTTGACCTTCCCGGAACGTACTCGCTCATCGCCACAAGCCCCGACGAGCAGGTTGTGTCCGACACGATCGCCTGCGCGCCTGGAACGATCACAGACCGGGAGAAGACCCGCGGCATCGACCTCGTGCTCGTGCTCCTCGACGGCAGCTCGCTCACGCGCTCCCTCTATCTTCTCGGCCAAGTGGGGCAGACCGGCCAGCCGGTCGCCGCCGTCGTCACGATGACCGACGTCGCCGTCGAAAACGGGGACGTCATCGACTACGACGCCCTCTCGCGCACTCTCGGAATCCCGATCCTGCCGATGGATCCGCGCTCGTCGAAAGACTACGAACGGCTCGAGGAGATGGTCACCGAGGCCATCCGCACACGGCCGCACATTCGCGGTATCGACCCCGATCCGGGCGCGCCCGGCTACATCGGCCACGTCGGCTGCGACTGCTGCGAGCCAAAGCCGAAATCGACGTCGAAGAAAAAGAAGAAGGCCGCCGTCTCCCGAATGCACGCAGAGGAACTCGGCCGCGCGGACACGCTCTTCTCGTGGGTCGACTCCGTCGAGAAGAGCTTCCACGAGAGCAGGGCCGAACCCGAGCGGCTCTCGCGTTCCGACAAGCTCGACAGGTTGCTTCTCAACCCCCTGGTCGGCCTCGCGATCTTTTTCAGCCTCATGTGGCTGCTGTTCAAGACGGCCGGCGAGTGGGTCAGCCCGCTGCAGGACCGTTTCGAGGACTTTTTCTCAAAGACGGACCCGGGCGCGATCTCGGTGGCGAACGGGGTGGTTTGGCTGCTGAAGAAGGTAGGGCTGAACGACACATGGTTCCAACAGCTCACGGTCGGCGGCATCGTCAACGGCCTCGGCGTCGTCGCCAGCTTCTTCCCGCTCATGTTCGTCATCTACGCCGCCTTCTCCGTGCTCGAAGATTCGGGCTATATGGCGCGGGCGGCGTTCCTCGGCGACCGTCTGATGCGCAAGATCGGCCTGGACGGGCGCGTCATCCTTCCTCTCATCATGGGCTTCGGATGCAACTTGCCGTCCCTGGCCGCGGTGAGAACGCTGCCTTCCGCCCGACAACGCCTGGTCACCGTGCTCATCACGCCCTACACTTCGTGTGCGGCGCGCGTGACGATCTACCTCATGATCGCCCGCATCTTCTTCCGCGGGCACGTCGCAACGATCGTCTTCTCGATGTATCTGCTTTCGGCCGTGCTCATCGTGCTCGCAGCGTGGGTCCTCAAGTTCTTCATCACGAAGGACGAAAAGGCTGCGCCGCTCATGCTCGTGCTTCCGGCCTACCAGATCCCGCGGCTGCTCATCATGCTGAAGATGACCTTCCGGCGGTCCTGGGCCTTCGTCACCGGGGCGGGAAAGATCATCGTCGCGATGACGGCGGTCGTGTGGCTCATGGGCGCCATCCCGGTGGGCGCAGGCGACAAGGGCTTCGCCGACCCCGAGCTGGCGATGGAGGATTCGCTCTACGGCAAGACGGCCCAGGTGCTCGTTCCCGCCTTCAAACCGACGGGCTTCGGCGAATGGCACATGACCGGCGCACTCATGACCGGTTTCGTCGCAAAAGAGACGGTCATCTCCTCCGTGGTCACCTCCTACAACCTCGATCCGGATGCCGACGCCGGCGACGCCGAGGACGACGGCTCGGATCTTGGCAAGCTCCCCAAGCTCGTCAGCCAGTCCCTCACCGAGTCGGCAGGCTCGGGCTATCAGGGGCTCGCCGCCTTCGCCTTCCTCGTCTTCGTCTTGGCGTATACGCCGTGCCTGGCCACTGTGGCCGAGCAGGCGAAGCTCATCGGGGCGAAGAAGGCGACCGCCGCTGTGGGCGTGCAATTGGCCGTTGCCTGGCTCTTGGCCGTCGGCATCTTCCAGATAGGGAAGCTGTTCTTATGAGGCTGAGGGCATTGCGGAAGAGCGCCCGCTCCGACGTCGGCCAGGCCTCCGACGCCGGAGGCCTGGCCCGCCGCGCTTCGGCTCCAAAAGGGAGCGGCGCCTCTGTCTCGGAAGAGAGCCGCTCCCGCGTCTCCCTGGAAAGCGGAGGCGGGGCCGGCGGCGCCCTCGAAGGGCCCCGCGGCGCGGTGACGCAGAGGATACTCGAGCAGATACGGATGGGGCGCACCGTTCGCGCAATCTCCGCCGCGACCGGCGTCTCGGAGGTGTTTGTCTCCACCCTCTTGGAGCACTATGACCGGCTGGGAATGCTCGACGACGCCGGGTCCCTGTGCTCCTCGGGACTGGGCGCCTGCCACACCAAAGACGTCTCCGACGAGGTTCGAGTGGCCTGCGCCGGATGTCCCCTCGTCATCTGAGGCTGCCTTCGTCGAAGCGGCGCATCGGCGCGCATCCGGGCAATGCCCGGCGCCCCGGGAGCGCCTCTGCCCGAAGAAAAGCCGACGCGTTGCCGTCCCCGCGGCGCCCTCCGCGCTGGCACAATGAGCTCATGGATTCGGTGATCGACACGGCAGGCCTCCTTGACAGGCTCCAGCGGACAGTTGCGGGCGGGGCGGACGCCGACGCACGCCGCAGGGCCGAGTATTCGACGGACGCCTCGAATTACCGGATCCCGCCCCTCGCGGTCGCCTTTCCCAAAGACGCCGACGACGTCGCCGCGGCACTCGCCGCCGCCCGAGAATTCGGGGTTCCGATCACCGGGCGGGGCGGCGGCACGTCGTGCGCGGGCAATTCCATCGGCGAGGGGATCGTCCTGGACTTTTCGCGGCACATGAACGCCATCTTGAGCGTCGATCCCGAGGCTCGCGTGGCTCGCGTGCAGCCCGGCGTCGTCATGTCGGAACTGCAGAAGGCGGCGGCCCCGTTCGGCCTGCGTTTCGGCCCGGACCCCTCCACCCAGAACCGCGCCACCTTTGGCGGGATGATCGGGAACAACGCGTGCGGCCCCCACGCGGTGGCGTTTGGGCGCACGGCGGACAACGTCGCGGGCATGGACGTGACCCTGGCCGACGGCAGGCGTATGAAGGCGGGCGAAGGCGGGCTGGGATATGAGGCCGTGCCCGAGCTCGCGAGGCTCGTGGACGAGAACCTGGCGACTATACGCGTGCAGTTCGGCAGATTCAAACGTCAGGTCTCGGGATACTCCCTCGAGCACCTCCTGCCCGAAAACGGGCGGAATCTCGCCAAGTTCCTGGTGGGAAGCGAGGGGACGCTGGGCCTCCTGACGGCGGCCGAGGTCAGGCTCGTCCCGGTCGAGGCCTCGCCGGCCCTCGTCGTGCTCGGCTACCCGGACATGGCCAGCGCTGCCGACGACGTCCCAGCCCTCCTCGCCCACCGACCGCTCGCCGTCGAAGGCATGGACGCCCGGCTGGTCGACGTCGTCCGGCGTGCGAAGGGCGGCGTTCCGCCGCTGCCGGAAGGCGGGGGATGGCTGATGGTCGAGGTCGGCGAGGAAGGCGGCGCAGACGCGATGTCAAGGGCCAGGGCGCTGGCAGGCTCCGCCTCCTCCACGGCCGTCGACATACGGCCCGCGGGCCCGGAGGCGGTCCGGCTGTGGCGAATCCGTGCCGACGGCGCGGGCCTGGGTGGGAGGACCCCGGCGGGAAATCAGGCGTGGCCCGGCTGGGAGGATTCTGCCGTTCCGCCCGAGAGGCTCGGCGAATACCTCCGCGCGCTCGAGGCCCTCATGAAGGGATACGGGCTCGACGGCCTCATGTACGGGCATTTCGGGGACGGATGCGTCCACGTCCGCATCGACTTCCCGCTCGAATCCCGGCGGGGAACCGAAACCTTCCGCCGGTTCATGGAGGAGGCGGCCGACCTCGCCGCAGGCTTCGGCGGGTCCCTCTCGGGCGAGCACGGCGACGGGCGCGCCCGCTCGGAGCTGTTGGAGAGGATGTACGGACCCGACGTCGTCGCCCTGTTCGAGCGCGTCAAAGGGGTCTTCGACCCCGAATGCCTGCTCAACCCGGGAGTGCTCGTCCGGCCCGACCGCATCGACGAACATCTGAGAAGGCCGGGTGCGAAGCCGATTCCCTACGCCGGAGGCTTCCGTTTCGCCGACGACGGCGGAGACATGGCCCGGGCCGTTCACCGCTGCACGGGCGTGGGCAATTGCCGGGCGAGCAGATTCGACCTCGGCGCTTTCATGTGCCCCTCCTACGAGGCCACGCGCGACGAGAAGGACGTGACCCGCGGCAGGGCGAGGGTGCTCCAAGACGTGGCACGCGGCGGGGTTCTGGCGTGGGACTCTCCCGAGGTGCTCGACTCCCTCGACCTGTGCCTGGCTTGCAAGGCGTGTTCGCGGGACTGCCCGACGGGGATCGACGTCGCCCGGTACAGATCCGAGGCCCTCTACCGCGCCTACCGCGGCAAACTCAGGCCTGTGGTCCATTACGCTCTGGGAAGGCTGCCGCTGTGGGCAAGGATGGTCACGAAGGTTCCCGTCGTCGCGAGGATCGCGAACGCTGTGATGCGGCTCGGCCCGCTGCGGAGGCTGGCCTTCCGGCTGGTCGGCGTCGACCCGCGGCGCGCGATGCCGGGGTTCGAAACCCGACGTTTCTCTCGAAGCGAAGAGGCCCGGAGCGTGCGTAAAGAGGCTCGGAGCCTGCGTGCCGCCTTCCGAAAATCGCGGAAGAAGGGGCTGCGCGGCATTCCCGATGAAAGCGGCATTCCCGATGAAAAGCGGGGCAGCGCCCCCGAGCGGGGAGAGGCGCTCGCTCGAACGAGCGGTTTGGCGGGGGAGGCGACGGCGGGCGAATCGGACGCGAAGCCTCGTTACGTCGCACTGTGGGCGGATTCCTTCTCCGAAACCCTCGACGCCCGCGGAGCGCGGGCGGCCGTCTCCGTGCTCCAAGAGGCCGGATACACCGTGCTGCTTCCCCCCGACGAGGCCTGCTGCGGCCTCACCTGGATCACCACGGGGCAGCTCGACGCGGCCAAGCGAAAGCTGGACTCCCTGCTTGGCGCGTTGGCGCCGTTCGCCGCGAACGGGATTCCCATCGTCGGCGTCGAGCCCTCGTGCACCGCGGTGCTGCGTTCCGACATGGAAGATCTGCTTGCCGGCGACCCCCGCGTCGATCTGGTCAAAGAAATGACCTTCACCTTGGCGGAGCTGCTCAGCGCGCCAAAGCCGTTCGGCCCCGGGGAAAACTGGAGCATGCCCGATCTCACCGGCCTCGAGGTGGTGGCCCAGCCGCACTGCCACCACTATTCTGTTATGGGATGGGCCGCGGACGAAGCGCTTTTGCTCTCGGCGGGAGCCGAGCTGACGAAGGTGACGGGCTGCTGCGGTTTGGCAGGCAACTTCGGCATGGAGAAGGGGCACTACGATGTATCCGTGAGGATCGCGGGCGCCCGCTTGCTGCCGACGCTCGAAAGGGCGAATCCCGACGCCGTCTTCCTGGCCGACGGTTTTTCTTGCCGCACGCAGGCGGAGCAGCTGTCCGCCTCTCGGGGCATACACCTGGCCGAACTCATCCGCGACGGGATGGCCGTTCGACGCCATATGTCGGACGAGGGGAGGATACCGGCTCGCTCGCGATAAGCTAACCTTGTTTCATCACGCAAGTTTACATAAGGAGGTTTCGCCGATGGTGCTGTACGCCTTGGCGAACGGGCGCATCGCTCCTGCACAGGCCGTTCGGCCGCGGGGCAGCATCGCCGCGGAGGTCCTTGGAGCCATCCGCGAGAGCATCCTCGAGGTCGTCGACGTTCCGCTTTTGCCAGTGATGTGGGAAGAGAGCGACGCCGCGGGAAAGCATGGGCAGTCCCTCGTGGCCATTGATCAAGACGGAACCGTCGTCATGGTGAATCTTCGCCAGCGACTCACATCGGTGGACCTCTACGAAGTTGTCAGCAGATCGGGAAGGTATGCCCATACCGGGCCCGTGGACATGGCGCAGGTCTACTCGAAGGGAGCGAAAGAGTTCGGCCCGGATTGGGAGGAGTTTCGCTCCGGCCGCCCGCCGCTGGGCGGCGTCAGTCCCAGGCTTATCGTGATCGCGCTCGACATCGACGAGGACGTCCTTCCCGTCTTTTCCACGCTTTCCGAGAGGGTGCAGCTTCTTTCGGCGTCGATCTTCGACACCAACGGCGTGCGCCAAGTGTCCATTGAGGCGTGTCGCAAGAGGGGATCAGGGCCGTCGGCTGATGAGACAGTAGAGTTTCTCCCCGCCCCAGACGTCGAGAGCGGTGAAGAGACCAAGCCTCGCAGGCGTGGGCGTGCGCGCGAGGCCCAAGAGTTTCAGCCGACTCTCACGATCCCCGCCACCCCCAGGTTCACCGCTTTTCCGGGGCACATCGACTCGCAAGACGACGCCGACGTCACCGATCCCGCGCAGACCCTCATCGTCGAAGCCGTTGAGGCTCCGCTTGCCGAACAGCCCCAACCCCTGGACGCCGAGGCCGGCGACAGGCCGACGGGCAGGCGTTCGCGGCGTTCGGCTCACCGTGAGCAGGGGCAGGGCGCCGCTCGCGAGGACGAGAAGCCGGATCAACAGCAGGATCAACAGGCAGATCAGAGTGCCCAAGAGGACCCCTTCAACCAGATGAAGATTCCTGTGATTCCGGCTTGGCGTGTAACCGAGGACGGCGCGGACGAGACGCCGACGTACATCAGCGCCCGCTATGACCAGGAGGTCAAGCGGCCGCGCACCGAGCAGCTGCTGTGGGAGAAGTCCGCCCCCAAGCGCGACGGAAAGCGTCGACAGCCGCAGACCTTTTCGGAGACGACCGCGGCCAACGCGTCCTCGGACGCCGTGGCCCGCGCCGCCGAACGCGAGCTTCTCACTCCCGCCGGCCGACTCGTGGCCATCGCCAGTCGGAGCGTCACGCCCCTGACTCTCGAGATCTGGAAGAATGGGAGCCCGACGATGGCCACGCTGACCTCGACCGGCACCCTCCTCCTCGGGCACACCTCCTATCAGGATCCTTCGAAGGCGGCCGCGGAGGTCCTCGGCAGGAACGACGTCAACGGCTGGCAGCTGTGGAAGACGCGGGAGGGCCGGCTGCTCGGCGAGCTCTGAAGACTCAGGGAGCGCTCTGAGGTCCGGCTCCGAGAGCGCTTTAGGACTTGGCGAGCTTGAAACTCGTCCAGTTCTGAGACTCAGCCAGCTCTGGGAGCTCTGCTAGTTATGAAGTCAGCCAGCTCTGAACTCGGTGAGTTCTTCCGAGAGCCTTGAGGGCTTTCTCAGGCGCGCAGCGAGTCTTGAGAACTGGGACCGGCCCTGACCCGGCCTAGCCCTTCTGAAAGCTCTGAGAGAGCCCCGAGAGCTCCGAATGGTTTGGCGCGTGCAGCGGTCTTGCCGATGTTATGGCGGCCGTCTCGTTGGTGTTTTGCCGGTGGTCGTCTCGTTAGTGTTTTGCCGGCGGCCGTCTCGTTGGTGTTTTGCCGGCGGCCGTCTCGTTGGTGTTTTGCCGGTGGTCGTCTCGTTGGTGTTTTGCCGGCGGCCGTCTCGTTGGTGTTTTGCCGGCGGTCGCCTCGTTGGTGTTTTGCCGGCGGCTGTCTTGCCGATGTCCCTTTGCTTCGACGGCAGGACTTCGTGCTGTCGGCGCCCCCGTTATGTCGATACTTTGCCGCTGTCGAATGCAACCTCGGTCTGGGCCTGGAGACTTGCGCGAGTGCCGAGATCCCGAAAGGGCATTTGGCGATTCCGAGGGACGGCGAGGGGCGGAGCGACCGCGCCAGCGCGAAGAAGCACGGCCCCTTCCGAATCGTGCAGTTCTTGCGGCCACGGGTGTTGTGGTTCGGAAAATCGGCGCATCGAACCGGTGCGTGTCTAATCCTGTGCGATCCTAATCAGTTCGCGACGAGGCGGGAAGCAATTTTCATAGCACGAAAGCACTATTTCGCTGCCTATCTCCTCCTTTTGTCTGTGTGCTTCTGTTTCGCTGCTGAAGTTCGGCATCGAGGTGGCCCGATTGTTATAGTTGTATGAATGGGAAGGGTGACTTAAAGGGGCATTTCATTGGTCGGGGCGCACTCAAGGAAGGGTGGCGATTAAACTTTGTTAAATCAACGTTTTCTAGAGGCGCAAGCTGGCTGGCGAAAATCGGTAGGGTGACGCTCTTGACAACCATTTGTGTCGGGTATAGGTTGTGTTTATACAAGCCAATCACGCAAGGAGTTACTGTGAGCGACATCTATATTGTCGACGCCGAGTACTATATGCTGGCGTCCGGTGCTGGCGAGCTCGTCCAAAATCCTGGGACGGGCGACGTCGAAACCCCGGTTCGAGAGGCGGCCCGGGGCATTCCCGGCGCATCGAGTGTTTCGGCCTCGGAGCGCGCCGGCGAAGCGATAGACTCTCGATGCAGGTCGCTAATGGCCGATATTGGCCAGTTTAAAAGCGACGTCGAGGAGGCGATCAAGTCCATGGCGGGCACTGACCAAGAATCTGCCGCGGCGATGGACCGGATTCTGGAGCATGTCAAGGGATATCTGAAGGCCAAGCCTGGATCCAAGGGGAAAGCAAGGATCGTCTGATGACTAGCTGGAGGGACGCCATAGAATGGCGTCAGGATCGATTGAAGGTTCAGCTTGAGCCCCTGCGGGCCCGGCGCAAGCAGCTCATTGAGGCGTACGAGAAGCTGCAGTCTATGGAAATGACGGTAACCTCGAGAGGCCTGACGGCTGACGCGATCTTATACGCGTTGCAACAGTTCGAGGCTCGAATCAGCTATTTGATCAACGATGTTTCGGAGACGATGATGGCGATGGCTCAAATGGCCGACGGCGTGTGGACGGTACAGACGTTGATCCTCGAATGCAAGCAGAAAGCGAAGACCCATGGGCTGGAAATCAGGGACGGTCGGCTCATATCGGATTCCGGTCAGAGTGAGGATGAATTCGCATCCGCGGCGGCGGAGCTGAAGCCGATGATCAAGGGCGTTCTGGAGAATGCCGACAGCATAGACGAGGCTTATTACACGAGGCTGACCGCCGTGGCCGACGGCTCTTACAAGTCCTCGGAGGAAGGGTTCTCGACAAGCCCCGGTCTGCCGGACCTTCCGCAGAAAGGATGGACGATGGGGGAGAGTGCGGCCTGGTGGTCCGGCCTTACGGACAGCGAAAAGGAAAACATGGTTCGCGAGCATCCGGAACTGATCGGCAACCGCGACGGCATCCCCATGGAATGGCGAGACAAAGCCAACCGCGCTCGTCTGCCTCAGGAGATCGCGGAAATGAAAAGCAATGTAGCCGAGGCGAAGTCCAGGATGGATAAAGCGGAATCGACCGTCGGCAAGGACAGTCTGGAGTACCTGAATGCGACCAATGACTACAATCGCTACAGAAAGAAGCTTGGCGACCTCGAGGGGCTCCAGAAGATCCTCGAAAAGAATGACTCAGACGTTGCCTCCAACCCGAGTAAGACGCGTCAAAGTCTGATTTATCTTGATACAAAGTCGAGTTCGCGAGTTCAAGCGGGTGTCGCCTTGGGTGACGTCGACCGCGCAAAGACTGTTCAGATGGTGGTGCCTGGGATGAACAACACCGTGGGTGACAATATGGACGGTCTGATTAACGATGCGCAAAAGGTCCGAAATACGACTTTTGAAGAGTCGAGGAACCATTCAAGCAGCGCGGGGATCCATGACAAAGGGGATATAGCGACCGTCGCGTGGATGTACCGGACGCCGCAGAATGCGGAAGTTGCCACCACGGATCTGGCCGAAAAGGCCGCGCCTAAGATGGACAGATTCATGGAGGGGGTGCAGACCTCTCGGCAGGCGATGGGCGTTCCCAAAGCGGAGATAAACGTTGGGGCGCACTCCTACGGATCGACCATGGCCGGGATCGCCGTCGGCAAGGTGCGTGAGGGCACGGTCCACAACATCGCCCTGTATGGCTCGCCGGGATCCGGCGTCCAAGACGTTCGCGAGTACAACATCGACGGTCAAACCTACGTCTCCGGCGTGAATACAAATGACTACGTTCAGGGTATTGGGCCGGACGGATCCTTCGGCAAGGACCCGATGGAAATGCGAGGATTCAAACACCTGGCCAACAATCCCGAAAACGACTCCCAGTGCAAGTACATTCCAACGGGGGCTGGAAACGGCGTAACGAAGTTCTGCAGCAAAGGAGACGACAATCCCTTTGGCCGCCACTCCGAGTACCTCAAAACGGGAACGGGAAGCCTAAAGGACATTTCGCGCATTATGGGCGGCATGGAACCCGAGGGGGAGAAATGAGAGCTGCTCGCACTCGGCGGTGGTTCGTTTTTGCGCTGATTCTTAGGCTGACGGCTGGCTGCGCGGAAGACATGTCCAAGCCGGGCGCAGGCGAATTATTCGGTCAAGGTTCGAAGGACTATTGGGACCGCCAGACGATCGAAGACTACCAGCGCAAGACCGTTCCGGCAATCGAAGAGTTCATGCGTCGGCTCCTCGCAGACGGCGGCGGGCAGCACTACGCGGCTGAAGGTGCCAATGAGCTCACTTTGTGCGAAACGAAAACCGATGGGCGCGAGTACATGAGTGCAGTCTACGAAACTCAAGTCTCAGTTCCTCCCGCGAAGATCAGGGCCATCGCCAAAAAAACGATCGAAAAGGCGGGGCTGAAGATAGAACAGCAAGACGACGAAAGGGACAACGTCACCGGTTTCGGCTGGTCAGATTCGAAGAACGGCGGATTCTTGATACTGAGCGCGCATCCGACGAAAGGCATCTCTTTCCACTTCGTCTCGGGGTGCCGCCCGTCTGCGACGAAAATAGACGATCCGCCGCCTCTGAAGGGCGTGCCGACGGTGCCTTTTACTCCTCAACAGGAAACGCCATCGCCGAGTGCAATGTCGCCAAGCACGTAACTTTCCGGTGGAACCCTCTTCATTGACTTCCGCTTCTGCCGGAACTTCAGCGCCATAGATTGGGCGATGTATCTGACTTGCCGGATGAAAGTGCTCAATGAAGCTGGAGGAATCATGCAACGAGCAGCCGCGGGGCATCGGCGTCGAGGCGCGGTCTGTGAGCCATATTGCAGCCCGTATACTGAAACAGCCTGCGGAAGCGTTACCGCCGTGCTAGGGTTTGGATGTCACGTTAAGCTCCTGGAAGGAAGGCGCGCGCATGAGCGACCTCAGCTTTGACCGCGACAGGGCGGGAATCACGGCAAAGGGACATTGGACGGATTCTGAGACGTTCATCAGCATCGGCTTTGGCTACGCCGAATTGGAGGGCGAATGCGACGTCGTCAAAGACCCCGTCCTTGAGGATTCGGAGCACTTGTTCAAAGCATGCTTGCATTTCGTCAAACTGATGAGAGCGGGCTGCCTCGAGTTTTCCGACGCGTGCGCGACTCTCGGCTCTGGTGTGAAGGAAGCGACGGCAAACTACGATCAGGCTGAGCACAAGGCCGTTCGAGACTTCGATTTCATGCGCGGCTCAATCGGGAAGGATACGGGCAAATGACGTGGAGCGACGTTCCCGGCGAGGAGGCATTGCCCAATCTGAAGGACTCTGGCGAGGGCATTCTGCAGCTGGGCAAAGGCATCGCCAATGCCGGCGCAGCGATGCAAGACACCCAGGTCATCGCCGTCGGCGGCGAGGTCGAAGGATGGACAGGGCTCGCGGCTACCGCCCATCAGGGTCAGGCCACTTTCTTACAAAAGGCGATCCAGAAGGCCATTGATCTGCATCCGAAGATTCCTGCTCTTCTGGACAAATATGTGCAAGAACATGCCAAAACCCGTAGCGCCATTACTGGACTCCAGCATGATTGGGACGAGGCCAGGACGGTTCATCTTCGCAGGATCGCCGAGTTGGCGATTCAATTGAAGGCGGGATTGTATCCGGGGGACGACGACGAATACGAAAAAGACAGAGCCAAGGCGGACGAGGCTTGTGAAAAGACGCAGAAAGAGGCGAAAGCCAAGTACGAGGCCGCCGTCCGTTCTCTCAATGAGCTAGCCAAGAGCACAGGCGATTCTATCTTCGGCCTTGCTGAGTCTTTCGCGCCCAAGTCGCGGGTTGCCGGCGAGGGCAGCGGGTCGATTGACCGCAACAACCTGGGAGTCGAGCTCTTTGGAGGAAGCGGAGGCGTTTTGGCGGCTCAAGCGCGTTGGGAGGACGCCAGAGCGGACGCCGACAAGGCGGCCAAGGTGTTTCTGACGAAAGACGGCAAGCTGAAAGGCAACATCAGCCAGAAGGATCTCGACTCTTTCAATGCCGCATACGGCGAACGAATGGCGAAGGACCCATTTTTCGCCAATGCCTTCGCTTGGAGGTTCGGCGCCAACAACGCAATCAAACTTGTCTCCCAGCTAGATGGAAGCCACGGGGCTTTCCCGCAGGAGACGGTTCAGGCCACGCGAACAAGCATCGGTTCCGCAATCATCCTTGGCACAGGCGGCATCCGCAAAGGCTTGAGTGAAGAGGAAAGCAGCGTATGGAATTCCTGGAATTCGGGAGCGAAGTACTTAACGAGTTCCGACGGAACATTGATCGATGAAAGTCGGGATAAATACCTTGATGACCTCAAGAAAGCAGGAAACAAGCGCTGGATTGGCGGCGCGAATCTAGATAACGCGGGCGCATCGGGATACATGCTCATCTCTGGGGCGATAGCGAATTCTGCGCAGACTCACAGTGAACTAGCCTTAGGCGATCCTTTCCTAAATGGTCCCCACGCAATAGGCCGCGATATCGTCAAATGGGATTATGAGAATCCGCAAGAGGCAAATAACTATCATTCAGACATCTATACGCCTAAAACAACAACATGGGATCCCGTGCATAATATGCTTGTTGCGATGGACGGCAATCCAGATGCGGCCAGGACTTTTCTTGCCAGCAATGGTCCGTACGAAATAGCTGAATCTGGCGATGAAAAACGACCTGTCAAGTACCCTATAAGCATGACGCGTTACCTTGTTGGAAATCGTCACTTCGTTCCCCTGCCAGGAACCACTGAGGCCCTCTATGTTGATCGCGGCAAAACGCTTGCAAATCTGTTAGATGAAGTGAGCTCCGATAAGACCCATAAAGAGTCCTCCCTCGTTGCCCGGGATTACTTGCAAGGATATACGGATGGTTTAAAACGCTCAGATGCGACTTTCAAGGGACAAGACGCCTTTGGGTACGGCAACGTTGAACTGAGGGAAAAAGCGGGCGATATCCTGAAGGAGTATTCTAAAGATCTTGCTAGCGAGCTGAAAGGCTACACCGGCGTTCCGGGTGCGCCCCATGGAAACCAACAAAACGGAGAATACAGCCTGTCTTTGACCAAAGCGGGAACGACAGCGCTATTCGAGGGAAAATCCGATTTTTTCAAGGACATCGGAGCTAGTAAATCCTCAATGAAGACGCTAACCGAGTCACTAGAGGCGAATCTAGAATCGGATTTAAAAGATATATACGGTAGAGCGGCAACGGTATCGCACGCAGATTCGGCCAATATTCGTCAAGACATAAAAGAGACGTGTGATAAATATCAAAGTATGTTCTCGGCTATCAAAGGTGGAGGTCTCGCCTCCGACGCGGCACAAGCGGGGGAACTAGACCGCAAGGAGGCGACCACGGCGAATGCAATGTCTGTGTTGGTCCAAAAAGTAGGCCACATTCCTGTTATCGGCGAGGTTATTAGCACCGGCTACGCTTTGCGACCTTCCGTTGAATTCAATGATCACGTAAAAAACGTGTATCAAGAACATAACGCAGATAACGCTAACACTTCAGCTGATGTTTCAACAATCAGTAGGCGCATGCTCAGTCATGTGATAGTTAATAATGTTTCTGGGTGGCAAAATGAATTAAATGCGTTTAATAACGGAATAGATGATGAAGACTCACGCTTTATGGACCGAAACGGGAATTGGTTGATAAAAATCGATCCAAACACTGGAAAATTTGAGGGAGACCGTTTAAGAGTCCAACAATACAACCGGTTCCTTCTAAGCTGGAGGCCGTGAAGTGTCTCCGAAACCGTTCACTATTCGTTACAAGTCACTGCAGGCTTTCTTGGTGTCGTTGCTGGTTGTGGTCTGGGGGTGTTCGTCTCCTAGAAGCTATCGGACTGATTTTGGTCAGATAGTGTCGGACGATCAGTCTGTTTGCACTGTGACTTCGGGCGGGGCTCTTCGCTGTTTTCAGCTTGACTACGCGTCGACGCCTCCGGACGAACGAGATGAAGATCCTGTTCTTTTGAGCGTCGATCATGTCGGCGACGTCACGTCGCTCAAACGAGACACGGACAATCTGTGTTTTCTGGGCAGGAAGGGCGACGTTCGTTGCCTCGGCCCCAACGATATGGGGCAAATTTCCCCTAATTTTGACATCAGTTACTTCCACCAGCCGACGACGATTGCTTTGCCCGGTCCGGCGTCCTCGATCGCCGTCGGGCGTCGCCATGGCTGCGCGATCGTGGACGGATCGGTCCATTGTTGGGGGAACGACGCCTATGGGCAGGCAAGCGGCGTCGGGCGTGAGCCCGAGCTGCATGTGCACTATCGGTATGGGCTGAAGGCTACTGTGCGGGTCAATCTGCCCGAGGGCATCAAGCAGGTCCACGCCTCCAACGAGACTACGTGTGCGCGTGGAGACAGCGGGTCGGTCTACTGTTGGGGAAAGAATCGGTTCGGCGAGGTCGGCGTCCCCGACGGGATCGATGTCGAATCGGGACAGAGCGTGGCAAAGGTTCCCTTGCCCCAACCCGCCGTCAAACTACTCGATGAGCGAGGCGGAATGACGTGTGCGCTTTTGGCGGACGCCTCGATCCACTGCTGGGGCAACCTTGAAGGTTCCAGGAAGCCGATCCCGACCGGGCCCGTTGCCTTGAAAGTCTCGACCAGACTACAAGAAATCTCAGGGCAGATGGGGATGACCTCCGACGGAAAACTCGTCTTCATTGACTTTCGGCCCTTTGATCCTCGCGACGGTTTCATCAAAACCAGGCTCACGCCCATCGACACTTTCGGGAAAGTCAAAAGCTACTCGGGCTCCTACAGAAGCCTCCAGTGTTGGGTCCTTGTCTCTGGGGCGGCCTACTGCCGCGACGGGCGCGGACGCACCACCCAAATCGGACAATACTAAGGAAAGGCGCGTGTCGAAGAAGGCCGGACTGCGGTTTGCTAAGACCAGGCCGCAGCTTGATGCGGTAACGGGTGCGACAGTTCCGTGCGCAACCAACGGCGCCTCCATGCCCTGCACAAGGAAGAGTGCGGGCGACGGAGACGGCGGGCAGGCAACTTGGTCTCTTCGACGCCCTGCACGAGGATGGGGGAGGGGCCGTGCCTTGCCCGGCCAAGCTTTGACGGGCGACTGTTTCAAGATGAGCCGACTTCTTCGAGACGACTGGCCGACAGGGGCGAGGGGACTGATCGATGGCAACGAGGCGATTGGCAGCGAAGATCTTCGAACCCCACGCGTCCGGCGGGCGATCCGGTGGTAGCGTGTTTTTCGTGAAGCGCTTCCTTGGAGCGTTTGGACTCGTCGTCTGTCTCGCGGTGTCCTTGACCAGAAGCGTCGCGCCCGAAGCCGACCGTTTGAACACGTACCGAAGCGACTTCGCCTCCGTGTCCGTGGGCAAGTATCAACTATGTCTGAAAACCAAGAACCAAGACATATACTGCTTTCGCCCTGTCCTTACAAAAGGCCAACGAAAAAGGTGGGGCAACTACCTCCCCTCGATTCCTTTAAGCAGACGAGTAGAAAACGTCATTCACACAGGCTACAACGTCTGCACAACCAACATGGTGGACGCTCTCAAGTGCGGCGGCTTCAACGACAGGCGACAGCTCGGCAGGAACGTCCGTTACGAGTACTTGTCTAATACTTTCTTGCCGGAGGCAGTGACAGACGTTGCCGGTGCGGGGGATCATTTGTGTGCGGTTGTCGAGGGGCAGGCACGGTGTTGGGCGGGCAACTCCTACGCCCAGAGCACCGGGGAGGTCGGCTCTCCGCCCGGCGACGTCTACCCCGAGGACTCGACTGCGGTGGCCTTGCCCGAAAAGGCCGACACGGTCACCGCCTCCGAAGGGTCGAGCTGCGCCCGAGGCGCATCCGGATCGGTCTACTGCTGGGGAACCAACCGCCGCGGCGAACTCGGCGTGGCGGCCGACATCGGCCGCCACGCGCCCCACTCGGTGGTGACAGTGCCCCTGCCGCGCCCGGCGGTCAAACTCTTCGACCGGCGCACCGCCACATCCTGCGCGGCCCTGGACGACTCCTCGGTCTATTGCTGGGGAGGCATCCGCGCCCCCGGCGGCGCCTACGCCCCCGGCCCGGTCCGCCTGGCCACGAGCACGAACATCACGGACATGTCGGGAAAGATCGCCCTGACCGCGGCCGGCCGGCTTGTCTACGTCGAGCCCGGCCCCTACAACCCGGCCACCGGAACCGTCCCGGCTGTGCTCACGGCCCTGGACGCCCGCGGACGTGTCGTCGCCATCTCCGGCCACCCCCACGGCATCGACTGCTGGGTCACCGCCACCGGAGCCGCCTACTGCCTCAACACCCACAAACAAACCGTCCAAATAGCACAATACTGAAGCTCCATTTTCCCTCGTGTTCGGCGACGTCGTCTCACACGAAATAAGGTCTTCTCGCGCCGAGCGACATCGTCTCACGCGAAATGAGGTTCCTCTCGCGCCGAGCAACGTCGTCTCGTGGCAGGTGGCGTCTCCTCGCGCCGTGCGACAAGAGCTGGAAGGAAGTCCTTGGAAAGCCTTGTCGCATGCACATCAGGCTTGCCGGATGCGGGCCGCCGTTGCTCTGTTTGTACCACGCGCGCTGGCAGAGATCATGGGTGTTGACAGGGAGGGCGGTTACGCGATTTCGTTTCTCACGCGCGTTGGCGGGGATCACACGCGCTGGGAGGGATCGCGTGCGCCTCCTGGACTCGGATCTCGTCAATCATTCCTTATTCCGTGCGGGCAGAGAGCATGACATCCTTATTCACGTCCGAATTGCGATTGGCCACATTGTTCCCCGCGGGCAGTGAGAATCAGTTCAACCCCTCTGGGCGCACTTTCCTCTTCACACCTTGTCCCCGCGGGCAGTGAGAATCAGGATGGCAATTGTCGAAACGGCAGCGGGTCGCATGCGCGCCGGGTGTCCCGAACTGTACGCCGGGGACGGATTGAGCTGGAGGCGGGTCACATACGCGCCGGGTCCGTCACATAAGCCCTCAAAAATCGCCCAATTTCCTCGAAGGCCCGCTCCCGCACCTCGCGTCGGGAAAAAGTGACGTCGTGGACGGCGTCGTCGAGCTTGACGAGCGTCGTGTGGCTCCCCAGCTCAGGCACGCGTTTCCAGATCTGTTTGACGTCAAGCACCGAGTCGACCGCCCGGAAATCCTCGCTCCAGGCGTTTCCGGTCAGCGATCGCGCGGACGTCAAGACGAGGATCGGGCATCCGACGTCGAGGCCGGCGGCTACGCGCGCATGGCCGTTGAGAACGGCCGACAGCCAGCCCGGCCGCACGGGCGCGCCCGATCCGGTGCGAAACTCGGGATTCGGATTCCATCCCGTTGTCCAAAACGGGTCGTCCGACCCCTCATGCCCGGGAACAGCCTCGGCATCGGGATCAGGCCGCCAAGCCGTGAGGGCCCGCTGGTAGAAGTCGTCTTCGGCCGTCGGCAAAACAACCGTCGGGGACGTGCGGGCAAGAACTTCGATGACGGGGGCTCCCGCCTGCCGCATCCCTGTGGAACCGTGGTACTCCAGCCACGGCGAATTCAAGACGAGCCCATCCGCCGCTCCGGGATGCCGGTCAGCCCAGAGTGCGCAAGCCAATCCGCCCGTCGAATGGCCGTAGAGGACCAGTGGAATTTTCGGCCCGAGCTCCTCGTATATGAGGTCGTGGCAGATGTGAAGCTCGTCGTCGTACTCGTCGAAATTGCGAATGTAGCCAAATGTCTGCCCCTCTCGAAGCGAACGGCCAAACTTTCGCAGATCCACCGCGTAAAACGCGCCGCCGATCGAATCGACATAACGCGCCAGCTCAGTCTGGTAAAAATAGTCGTTCCACCCATGGACGGCGAGAAACGCGAACGCCGGGTTTCGAGGATTGGCCTTCCAGCCCTCCGGCTCGGGGCTGCGCTCTATTTCGGCGTCGCGTCCCCTCTCGGCGCCGCGTTTCGGCTGGGCGATGCGTTTCTGTTCTGCATCGGGTTCTCTTTCGACGGCGCGTTTCCGCTCTGCGCTGCGCTCCTGCTCGAAGCCGGGGCCGGCGTTCTCTCCTGGTTGCTGTGCAGCGTCAGGGGCGGCGGTCTTCTCCGGTGAATGCGCTGCAACGCTGAGATCGGCGTTCTCTCCTGGTTGCTGAGCAACGCCGGGATTGGCGGTCTTCTTTGATGAATACTGGGCGACGCCGGCGCGCGCATGGTGCGCTTTGCCTGCGTCGAAATTGGACGCTTCGGGCCGATAGCGCACGACGGTCGTGACGACGGCGCCCTCGTCGTCGTCGGGAAGGGAGAACGTTCGAGCGAAGAAACCAGGCCCCAGGAAATCCGGCTCCCATCTTTCTGCCATGGCTATATCCTGCCACGCACCGCCCTGGCTTGCTCGGGCAAGCAGCCCTAGACGGGCGAGCAACAGATCTAGACGCTCGGGCAGCAGCCCTAGATCGGCAGGAGACCTCTAGACGGGCGGGCAAGCAGCTCTAGATCGGACCTCTAGACGGGCGGTGGCAGGCCTTAGGCGGACAACAGCTCTAGATCGGACCTCTAGACGGGCGGTGGCAGGCCTTAGGCGCGGACAACAGCTCTGGAATCGCCGCCATGTTCTATCGTCGTCGTCGAACTTCTAGCGCGTCGTCGACGCCTTGGAAGGCGCATCGGCCCGCGCATTGGCGCTTGGACGGCCGGGCTAAACCCGACCCTCGTCGAGCTCGCCCAGAAATTCCCTCAAAATCGCCGTGACCTGGTCGTTTTCGATGAGGAATCCGTCGTGGCCGTGGCGCGAATGGACGGTTGCCACGCCCTTGCAGCCGGGCAGGGCGGCCGCCAGCATCCGCATGTCCTTGGGATAGAAAAGCCGATCGGAGTCGACCTCTACGACGAGAGCAGGAATCGTCATATTTTCGAGCACCTTGTCCACGCCGCTGCGGCCCCGCCCGATGTCATGCGTCATGAACGAACGCGTGATGACGAGGTAGGAATTGGCGTCAAAACGCATGGCCAGCTTATAGGCGTGGTAATCGAGGTAGCTCTCGACGGCGTAGCGCCCGCCGTGAAGGGGATCCTCGCCCTCCTGGGCGTTGCGGCTGAAACGCGTATCGAGCTCGGGTGCGCAGCGATAGGTCAGGTGGGCGATTTCCCGCGCGAATCCGAGGCCGAAGGCGGGGCCGTCGCCCTCTGGCGCGTCGTAATAGTTTCCTCCCCGCCATTTTGGATCGCCCTGAACGGCCTTGAGCTGGAAATGCGCGAAGGCCACCTGCTCGGCCGTGGAAGCCGGCCCCGAAACGAGCACGGCGATTGCCCCAACCCTTTCCGGGAACGACGCCGCCCACTCCATCGTCCGATTCCCCCCGAAGCTGGCGCCGGCGACCAGCGCCCAGCGTTCGACCCCGAGCAGGTCGGCGAGTTTCGCCTCCGCCGCGCACATGTCGCGGATTGTCGCCTCGGGGAATCGGGGCCCCCAGGGTCTGCCGTCGGGCGCCAGGTCGGCCGGGCCGGTGGTTCCCTGGCATCCGCCCAGAACGTTGGGGCACACCACGAAGTACCGGTCGGTGTCGATGGCGAGGCCGGGTCCGACGATGTCCTTCCACCACCCCGACTTCCCGTCGCGGCTCGTCGCGTGCGAATCCCCCGTCAGAGCGTGGCACAGGAGGATGGCGTTGGAGGCGTCCTCGTTCAGCTTCCCCCACGTTTCGTAGGCCATGCGCACGTTCGGCAGCCGCCCGCCTAGCTCCAGCTCGACGGGGCCGATGTCGGCAAACTGGCGCTCGCCCGGGTCGTCCCCCTCGCGCCACGCTCCGGTGACCGGAATCGTCAGGCGCGGGCGCGGATAATAGCCGGTGTCAAAGTCTCCGATGGGTTCGGCGTCGGTGACGTGGTCGAGCGGCGGGTGCCCGACCAGGAAATTCGGCAAGTTAATTGGCATCTGCTGGCTTCCGTTTGTGGGGGCGCCTCGGCCCGCGGCCCGCGATGGGCCGACGGACGCCGGTTGGCCGAAGATCGACGGCCGGGCCGACGATCGGCGATGGGCCGACTTGCGCCCGTCGGCCTGAAGCGGGCGGTCGGCCTGAAGCGGGCGGTCGGCCTGGCGGTTGGCGATCGGTCGTGACATCGCTGTGCTCAGGCCGTCGCCGCCGCGATCGCCTGATCGAGGTCGGCCAGGATGTCCTCGATCGATTCGATGCCGATCGAGAGGCGAACCGTCCCCGAGGTGATTCCAGCCGCCAGCAGCTCCTCCTCGGTCATCTGCGAGTGAGTGGTCGAAGCCGGATGAATCGCCAGCGAGCGCACGTCCCCGACGTTCGCCACATTGGAAAACAGCTTGAGCGCCTCGATGAAGCGCTTTCCGGCGTCGGCGCCGCCTTTGATTTCGAAGGTGAAAACCGATCCCGCGCCCCTCGGCGCGTATTTTTGCGCGAGCTCGTAGTAAGGCGAGGAGACGAGGCTGGAATGGCGGACGGATTCGACGCCCTCGTGCCTGTCCAGGAATTCGACGACGGCCTTCGCGTTGGACAGATGCCGCTCCACCCTGAGCGAAAGGGTCTCCAGCCCCTGAGCCAGAAGGAAGGCGTTGAAGGGGGAGACGACGGCGCCGGTGTCGCGCAGCAGCACCGCGCGAATCCTCGTGACGAACGCGCCGGGCCCGATGGAGGCGAATGTCAGGCCGTTGTAACTCTCGTCCGGCTCGGACAGCAGCGGGAACTTGCCGTTCGCCCAGTCGAAGTCGCCCTTCTCGATGATGGCCCCGCCGAGCGACGTGCCGTGGCCGCTGAGGAATTTCGTCGTCGACTCGACCACGATGTCCGCGCCGTGTTCAAAGGGCCTGACGTTGTAAGGCGTGCCGATCGTGTTGTCGACGACCAACGGAATGCCGTTCTGGTGCGCAATTTCCGAAAGGGCCTCGATGTCGAGGATGTCGCCCTTGGGATTGGGGATGCTCTCGCCGTACAGGGCGCGGGTGCGGTCGTTGACGAGCGCGCGCCACGATTCGGGGTCGTCCGGATTCTCGACGAACCTGACGACGATGCCGACCTGGGCGAGGGTGACTTTCAGGAGGTTGTACGTGCCGCCGTACAGCGACGGCGACGCGACGATCTCGTCGCCTGCCTGGGCGAGGTTGAGGAATGTGTAAAATTCTGAGGCCTGCCCCGAAGCGACGAGGAGCGCCGCTGCACCGCCTTCGAGGGCCGCGAGCCTTTCCTCGAGGACCGCCTGCGTGGGATTGGTGATGCGTGTATAAATGTTTCCCGGCGTCGTCAGAGCGAAGCGCCCGGCCGCCGTTTCCGCGTCGGGAAAAACGAAGGACGTCGTCTGGTGAATGGGAAGGGCGCGAGAGCCGTAGTCGGAATCGGGGGTTTGGCCCGCGTGGATCTGTAGGGTGTCGAAGCCCCATTTCTTGTCGGTCATTTCTGCTCCTTTTGAGTTCCGGGGCAAGTCGACACGGCAGTGCGACGACGGTCGCATAGTTTTCGCTTATGTTCAGCTGCCGAGCAAGCCCGCGTGGGACAGTGTGCGGATGGCTTGCAGCGCAGCGCCGGGCTGGTGAGCAGGGCGTGCGCTAGTTGGGCATTCGCATGAACATGACACCAAGCATAGACGCCCCGGGGGAGGGCAGGTCAAGCTGAAGGCGGCGGGTCAAGCTGAAAGTGGTCGGTCAGGCTTGAGGGCGGCGGGCCAGGTTGGAGGACAGCCGGTCGAGATGAGGGCGTCCGGTCGAGATGGCGGAGGCGACGATCTTGACGTTGTGAGGCCTTCCGTTGCGGGAGGCTTTCGGTTTTCGGGGTGGGTGGCCAGTGGGCGGCGAGCAATTCTGGGCTGCGGCGGCAAGCGCCGCTTCGGCGTCGTCGGGTCCAATTGCCCGCGTGTCATTCATGTGAAAAGTGTTACCAATGTGCTATTGGAACGATCGATGTTATATATTTGTGATCATTGTGAACAATGTTCGTGATGAGAAGCTCGGGAGGCGGGCTTCCGCTCGGACACAAAGGAACCGGAGGAATACGTGAGTATTCGCAAGTGGTACAAGGGCGCGTCGGGGGCGATTGCGTTGGCGCTTTCGGCCGCCGTCGTCCTTCCGGCTCGCGCCGACGACGGGGGCGACGCCGACATCGCTGCTTCGAAGGAGGCCGAGCAGCGCACAAAGGCGGACATCTCCAACACGGAGGCCCGTTTGACCCAGATAGGCGTGAAGGCGAACAGGCTCAAGGTGGATGCCGCCAAGGCCGAAGCGGCGTCCATTGCCGCTCAGCAGCGGCTTTCGACGTCGATCGGGGAGGCGATGGGCGCCCAGGACGCCGTAGACTCCGCGGACAAGCAGGTCGACGCCGCGCGCAGGCAGCTGTCGGGAATCTCGACGTCGATCTACAAGCACGGCGCCCGGGCGGTGGCAGGAGGGCGCTTCAGCCTGGGCGCGGCAGACTACCGGCAAGCGCGGGAAAAGGCACGTGCTTACAGAATCCTCGCAAACAAGACGAACCGAGACCTCCAACGTTTCAAGAGCGCGCGGTTTGAGGCTGCGACGCTGCAAAAGAAGGCCGACGACAAGGCGGCGGCCGAGAAGGACGTGGCGCAGAAGGCCGACGAGGCGTCAGCCGAGGCTTCGCGCGTGGCTTCCAATGCGGAAACCGAGATCCGGACCATTTCGGCGGAGCGCGATCGTTTGATCTCGAAGTTGGCTGCTCAAAAGGGGACGACGGCGGAGCTGGTGCGCAGGCAGCAGGACGAAAAGGAGGCTGCGGCCAAGGCTGAGGCCGAGCAGGAGTCGCAGCGGGTCGTCCAGACCGCGAACGAGCGGGCGTTGCGGGCGGCCTCCCAGGAGGCGGCCCAGCAGACTTCGCCCCAGCAGGCCGACGGGCAGCAGGCCGGCCCGCAACAGGCCGAATCCTCAAGCGCGGCCCAAGCCGCCCCCGCGGCGGAAGGCGGCGAAAAGCCGACTGCCGCCGATCCTTCTGCCTCCCAGGCTGCGGGCTCGCAAGCGGCTTCTCAGCCGACGCCCGCGCAGGAAAAGGCTCCCGCCCCAGAAAAGCCTTCGGGGCAGGAGCAAGCGCCGGCCGCACCCGCCGCGCGAGAAAAGGCGCCCCAGGCCGAGGCGCGAGAGCAGAGCCAAGCCTCGAAGCGCGCCGAGGCGGAAAGGCAGCGGCAGGCCCAAGCCGCAGCGCAAAGGCGGGCCCAAGCCGCCGCGGCGCAACGTCAGGCGCAGCAGGCGGCCGCGGAAAAGCAGGCCGCTCAACAGCGGGCGGCGGAACAGCAGCGAGCTGCAGCTGCCCAGCGCCGCGCTCAGGCAGCGGCCGCGCAGCGCCAAGCCCAGCAGGCCGCGGCTCAGAAGGCTGCGGAGCAAAGGGCGGCAGCCCAAGCTGCGGCTCAGAAGCAGGCCCAAGAGCGGGCCGCCGCTGAGGCCGCTCGGCAAAAGCAGGCCCAGGCGGGCGGCGGGTCTTCCTCCGCCGTCGGCGCGCAGATCGTCGCCTACGCGCGCCAATTCGCCGGAGTCAGGTACGTGTGGGGCGGAACGAATCCCTCAAGCGGATGGGACTGCGTCGGCTTTACGCATTACGTCTACGCCCACTTCGGGCGCGAGACTCCGCGGCGGACGGGCGGCTACCTCGGCCAATTCTGGAAGGGCTACAAGGTGGTTCCCGCCTCGCAGCGCCAGCCTGGCGACCTCATGTGGTGGCCGGGGCACACCGGAATTTACACGGGCAATAACATGCACATCGCCGCCTGGAATCCCTCGATGGGAACCCAGGAGCGCAAGGTGTGGGGGAGCCCGGTCTACCTGCGCATCATCGGCTGACGGGCGGACAGCCGGCGCAAATCAACGGTCGGCCGCGAACGTCCGGTCCCGTTGCCGTTTGGGAGAGATCGGCCGCCGGCCGCGCGTATGGGCATAGTTGGCGCGCGGTCGGCGGGCGTGTGGCGGCGCCGTCGAAGGCTCGCGACGCCGGGCACGGCATTCAATGCCGAGGGCGGGCCGGGGGCTCATGGCCCGGGCCTCGCGGGAGGCGGCCAACGGAGGCGAAGCACGCGCGAAGGGGCGGGCCGACGGCCCGCCCCTTTTGCAAATCATTCTTGTTGGAAAGGGATCTTGCTGCAGATGGGCCTTGCCCGCAGACGCCTGGCGGCGGAGCTCTGGTTCTCCAGGTCCATGGCCGTGCGGGAGCCTCGCCCGCAGACGCCTGGCGGCGGATTGTTTCTGGCCATCGCGGCCGACGTTCTCGCAGCATCGCCCGCAGACGCGTGGCGGCAGAGGCCTGGGAGTCTCGTCGCGCACGGGACGTCCAGAGGGCCACGACTTTTGACGCCCGTGGCCCTTTGACTCTCAAAACAGGTTGCCGCATATGTGCGCCCCTCATACATACGTGTTAACCTGTATGTATGAGACGTTCTGCTGAAGACGCGAAGCGAACGCGTCTGTCGCTGTGCAAGGCGGCGCTGATGGTTTTCGAAGAAAAGGGGTGGAGGGGGGCGACGTTCGAGGCGATCTCCGAGCGTGCGGGGGTGACGCGCGGCGCGCTGCACCACCATTTCGGCGACAAGCGCGCGTTGCTGCGCGAAGCGCTCTCGTGGGGGTGGTCCGAATACGGCGAACGGCTTTTCGCGGAGTCGGACGGCGACGTCGAGGCGGCGTCGTGGTTGTCCGGCCTGTTCACCGCGTATATACAGCTGCTCTCTGAAAACCTGATGTTCAGGGCGCTGGCCTACACGACCGTGTTCGTCGCGCCGCAAGGGTTCGGACGCATTCCCGCGAAGGCCTCGAATCCTGGCGAGCAAGCCCCCGGGGCAGGCGGGAAAGACGCCGACTCTGCCGAGGAAAACTTTGCGTTAGGCGAGAAGACCCCCGAATGGGGCGAGAAAGCCTCTGGATGGCCTGAGAAAAGCTCGGGGTTGGACCGTTGGCACGCGCGAATCGCCGAATTGCTCGCCTCCGCCTCGCTCCCGGCGGGCGCGTTGCCGCCCGATCAGATCGCGAGTCTGACGCTCGTGTTGCTGCAAGGGTTCACCGTTACGGCGGTGACCCGGCCACAAGACCTTCCGCAGCCCCAAGGCCTCGACGCAGCGGTCGCTGCTCTGGTGAGGGGGTTGCTCTCCTAGAAAGACTTTGATTCTCATGACTGTTCCACACGATCCCCCGACCGGGGGAACCACGCCGGCGCGAGCGCTCGTCGTGTCGTCGGCCGCCCTGTTCACGGACATGCTCGTGCATGGTTTGGCCGTTCCGGTTTTGCCGCGCCTTCCCGCAGTAGTCGGGGCGGGGTCTGCTGCCACGGGAGTGTTGTTCGCCTCCTACGCCGCGGCGATGATCGTCGCCACCTTGTTCGCCGGCCGCGTCGTCGACCGGCACGGCCCTCGGACTCCGCTGCTGATCGGTCTGGGCGGCCTGGCCGCCGCGACGCTGCTTTTCGCGACCGGCGGCCCCTACTGGCTGCTGATGGTCGCCCGCCTTGCCCAGGGCATCGCGGGCGGCATGTCCTGGGTGGCCGCACTCTGCCTCATCGCTGCGACCACGCCGATGGAAAAGCGCGGCCAGTCAATGGGCGTCGCGCTGTCGACGATCACCCTCGGCGTGCTCGTCGGCCCGCCGCTGGCAGGGCTCCTCGTTGAGCATTTCGGCACCGCGTCCCCCTTTTTGTTCGCCGCCGCCGTGGCCGTCGTCGACGGCGCCATGCGGATCATACTGGTGAAAGGATCGCCCCGGGTCACCGACGACGTCGCAGGCCCCCTCGCCGTGCTGAGGGTGCCGGGGTCCTTCTCGATCGTGCTCGCCGTCGTCGTCGGCGCGGCCGTGCTCTCCGGGGTCGAGCCGGTGCTGCCGGTGCACCTGAAAGCCAGTTCGCTGACCGTCGGGCTGCTCTTCGGGCTTGCGGTGCTCGCCTCGATCACAGCCAATCCGATCGTTGGGCGCTTCGTCGCAGCGGTTTCGCCTCGGCTCTTCGTCGGAAGCGGCGTGGTCGCCGCCGCGACGGCGCTCGTGGTGATCGGCGCAGCCGACGAAATGTGGCAGACAAGCGCCGGCATGGTCCTCCTCGGCGCGTCCTCCGCGCTGCTCCTGACGCCCTCGACCACGCTCATAAGCCAGCAGGGGAGCCGTTCCGTCCCGCCCACGCTGGGCGGGTCCTTCGCCCTCTACAATCTCGCCTACGCCGGCGGACTGGCGGGCGGTCCGCTCCTGACCGGATTCGCCGTCCAACGTGCAGGGTTCGCCGCGGCGATGGCCGTCGCCGCCACGGTGCTCGCAGGCCTCGGGATCGCCGCCGTCGCGCGGCTCCCGCGATCGCTCCGGGAGCCGGTGGATTTGGCCTAGTCGCGCGCCTCGCGCTTCCCCTCGGCGGCATGCCGCGCTTCAGCGGCGGTCGGCATGCCGCCGCCTCGCCAAGTCTCAGCAGTGGTCGTAGTAGTGCTCGTCGAGGGCGCGTTGGAAGGACGCCTTGATTTCCGCCTCGGCCTCTTCGCGGCCGACCCAATGCGCGCCCTCGACCGACTTTCCGGGTTCGAGGTCCTTGTACACCTCGAAGAAATGCTGAATTTCCAGGCGGTGGAACTCGGAGACGTCGTCGATCTCCGTGCGCCAGGAGGCGCGCTGGTCGCCCGCGGGAACGCACAGGACCTTGTCGTCTCCGCCCTTCTCGTCGCGCATTCGGAACATGCCCAGCGCGCGGCAGCGTATGACGCACCCCGGAAAAGTCGGCTCGTCAAGGAGCACGAGGGCGTCGAGGGGGTCTCCGTCCTCGCCGAGGGTGTCGTCGATGAATCCGTAGTCGTCCGGGTAGCGCGTCGAGGTGAAAAGCATGCGATCGAGGCGAATGCGGCCGGTGTGGTGGTCGAGTTCGTACTTGTTGCGGTTGCCCTTGGGGATCTCGATGGTGACATCGAATTCCATCATGTGCGCACTCCTTCGTCGGTCGCCCGGCGTGCGATGGCCGCCGGACCATGCGAAACTTGCATAGTGAAACGGATGACGGTCCTCGCGACGGCTCTGGCTGTGGCCCTCGGCGGCTACGTCGTTGCCGATGCATACGATGTTACCCCGGGCTTTCTCACCACGCGGCCCACAGAGAGCGAAGCGCTTCCCTATCCCAGCGTTTCCTCCGCTTCCGCCCCTGAGGCGCTCCCGACGTGGAAGGAGGACGCCAAGGTAGACAACGCGGCGGTCACGTCTGCGCTGGGCTCGCTCGCCGCCTCTCCCGAAGCGCACGGACACGTCTCCGTCGTGGTGGCCGACGCCGCCAGCGGCAAGACGATCGCCCAGCTGGAGCCCGACACGCCCCGGGCGCCGGCGTCGAACATGAAAATCGTGACGGCGGCCGTCGCCCTGCGGGTTCTGGGGCCCGAGACAACGCTGAAGACGACGGCGAAGATCGAGGGCAAGAGGCTCTACCTGGTCGGCGGGGGCGACGCGCTCCTCGGCGCCGGGGGAGCGAACCCCGCGGCCGTCAACGGAAGGGCGGGAATCGGCGAGCTCGCCGACAAGGCCGCCGACGCCGCCCGCAAAGCCGGAGTCACCGAGGTGGTCGTCGATTCCTCGCTCTTTTCCGGGCCCCAGCGCAACCCCAGCGTCACAGGCGGGAACGCATCCTTCGTCATGGAGCTGCGCCCCCTGGCCGTCAACCAATCGCGCAACTCCGGCAAGGCCTACACCGCGAATCCCGACGTCCAGGCGGGGCAGGCCTTCGCCAAGGAGCTGGCCGCCCGCGGGGTTCCCGTTTCAGGCTCCGTCCCCCGCGGCCAGGCCCCGAAGCAGGCGCGGGAAGCGGCTTCCGTGGAGTCCGCCCCCGTCCGCGACCTCGTCGACTTCATGCTCAAGCATTCGGACAACACGACGGCGGAGATCCTGGGCCACCTCATCGCGGTCAAATCAGGCGAGCCGGCGAGCTTCGAGGGCGCCGGCCGAGCCACGCTGGCCGATTTGAAGAAGATCGGGGTGAAGGCCTCCGGCGTCGTCATCGACGACAACTCGGGGCTTTCGCCGAAAAACCGGCTGAGCGCCTCCCTGCTGAACGAAATCGTGGGGAAGGTCGCCTCGTGCTACGGCTGCGCCCTCGAATCGATCGCGTCGGGCTTCCCGGTTTCCGCGCTCGACGGCACGCTGGACGACAGGATGCACGGCAGCGCGGCGGCCGGCAAAGTGCGCGCGAAGACTGGAACGCTGTCCAATGCCGCCTCGCTTTCCGGTTTCCTCGAAACGAAGAACGGCAGGCTGCTGACGTTCTCGATTCTGATTGACGGGATCCCCGACGGTTCGTTCACGTCCGCCAGGCATGCGATCGACGGCTTCGTCGTGTCCCTGGCGGGGGCCTGAGGCTCGGCGGAATGCTGCGCTGGCGGCGAAAAGGCGGGGTCGGCGATGGCGCCTGCTCGATCGCGGGGGATACGGTTGTCTCCATGGCGACGATCAACCCCGAAATGTCACGCTCCGTAGCTCGCTGGCTTTCCGGCGCGGGTCCGTCCGTGTCCGCGACCCAGGCGCGCGCGGTCGTGGACCAACTGCACTCGCAGGCTCGCCGCGCTCCTGAGATCGTCGCCGACGTCACCGGCCTTTCCGAGGCGGCGGCCGCTGCGCAGGAGATACCGGTATTCGTCGTCGACAGAGCCGGGTGGGCGAAGGCCGCCGCCGATTCTGCCGGCGGCCTCCTCGGGCCCGCGCTCGCGGCAGGGACAGGAAAGCTTGCGGATTTCTTCGGGTCCGCCGAGTTGGCGCTCGGGGCCAGCGTGCTCGCAGCAAGAGTGCTCGGCCAGTATGACCCTTTGGCGAAGCGCCTTCTGCTCGTCGCCCCGAACGCGGCGGCCTTCGCCGCGAAATACTCGCTCGACCGGCGCGACCTTTCCCTCTGGATTTCGGTTCACGAGCTGACCCACGCCGCGCAGTTCGCGGCGGCGCCGTGGATCGTCGACTACCTCGTCTCCCGCCTCCGTTCGCTGCTCGAGCAGGACGACGTCGATTTCGAAAGCGGATCGGCCGCCGAGGCAATGTCCATGATGAGCCTGCTCGAAGGCCACGCGGAGTTCGTCATGAACGCCGTTCCCCTCTCGCTTATGCCGTCCAAGCGGCGGCTCGTCTCCTCGATGGAACGGCGCCGGGCGGCTAAGAATCCGCTGAAGTCCGCTCTTTCGAAGGCGTTCGGCCTCGATCTCAAGGCGGCCCAGTATCGCAGGGGCTCCGCCTTCGTCGACGCGGTCGTCGACGTCGTCGGGCATGCCGGATTCAACAAGGTGTGGGAGAGTCCGCTCCACGCTCCCACCCCTGAGGAAATCGACGCGCCCAGCGCGTGGATTCAGCGCGTCGGGGCCTGATGGGAGGACCGAATCCAGCTCTCGCCCGCACGCGGCGCGCGGTGGAGGAAGCGTTCGGCGCCGCCGGCGTGGGCGCCGGTTCGAGCGTGCTTCTGGCCGTCTCCGGGGGCTCCGACTCAATGGCCCTCGCCCAGGCGGCGGTTTTCGTGTGCCGGCGCGAGGGGATCGTTGCCTCGAGTCTCACCGTGGACCACGGATGGCGCGAGGGTTCCGCCGACGAGGCGGCGAGCGTGCGCAGCGCGCTCGAAGCCATGGGCGTTGAGTCCGCCGGCGTGGCGCGGGTCGAATCGAAAGGCGGCGGCGGCCTCGAGTCGGCCGCCCGCGCGGCCAGGTACGCCGCCTTGGCCGAAGCGGCCAGGTCGATGCCCGGCCGGGCCGCGGTCGTATGCGGTCACACCGCCGACGATCAGGCCGAAACAGTCCTGATGGGCTTGGGCCGCGGCTCCGGGCCCCGCTCAATCGCGGGCATGCCCGCTGTCGGCGCGTGCCCCGGGGCCCCCGACGTCCCGCTCGTCAGACCTTTTCTGGGGCTTCGCCGCGCCGACCTTCGCCAGGCGCTGGCGTCAGAGGGCGTCGAATGGGTCGAGGACCCCACGAACGACGTCGATTCGCCGGTGCGCGCCGCCGACGGATCCCTTTTGCGCCGGGCCGCCGTCAGGCATCGCTGCATGCCGGCGCTCGAGGACTCTCTCGGCCCCGGCGTGGTGGAGGCGCTCGCGCGAACGGCCGCGATGATCCGAGAGGACCTCAGCGCGCTCGACGGGTTCGCCGAAGAGATCGACGCGAAGCTCGGCGCCGAGCCGTCCGTGCGAGAACTGGCCGGCCTGCCCCCGGCCCTTCGCACCAGAATCCTTCGCCGCCGCGCCATCGACGGAGGGGCCAGGCCCGGAGAACTCACTTCGTGGCACATCGCCACCCTCGATTCCCTCGTTTCGCGGCGGCGCGGAAGGTCGAGCCTCGACCTTCCAGGAATGAGGGTGACAATCGACGAAGGTCGGATAACATTCGATGGGGCAGTTCCAGCGAATCGGGAGGAGAACTGTGGAAGCAGCTGACATGGGCGGGGACCTTGAGAAGATCCTGCTGACCGCAGAGCAGATAGACGCGCGTCTTGCGCAGCTCGCTGCGCAAATCGACGAGGAGTATCGAGGCAGAGACCTCCTGCTCGTCGGAGTGCTGCGCGGGGCCGTCATGACAATGGCCGACCTTTCGCGGAAGATCCGCATTCCGCTGGAAATGGACTGGATGGCCGTCTCCTCCTACGGCTCGGGGACGAAGTCGTCCGGCGTCGTCCGCATTCTCAAGGACCTCGACACCGACATTCAGGGACGCAACGTGCTCATCGTCGAAGACATCATCGACTCGGGGCTCACCCTTTCCTGGCTGAGATCCAACTTGCTCTCCAGAGGCCCCGAATCGGTGCGCATAGCGACCACTCTGCGCAAGCCCGAGGCTGCCAAGGTCGCGATCGACGTGGACTACGTCGGTTTTGACATTCCGAACGAGTTCGTTGTGGGATATGGACTCGACTATGCCGAGCGATACCGCCACCTCCCCTTCGTGGGAACGCTCGCGCCGCACGTTTATGGAGGCTAATGTGACCGAAGAAGAACGCAACGAAGGCGTGCCCGCACCCGCGCCTTCGCCCCGAAGCCGAAGGGCAGCCGTGCAGAAGATGCAGATCGAAGCCGAATCCGCGGAAGAGCGGGCGGACGAATCGAACGGCGACGAGCCCGGCCGCGCCGAGCAATCGACCGGCGGAAGCGGGAGAACCGACGCGGACGCGCCGCGACGGCGCAGCGCGGGGGCCTCGCGCCCTGAGAGAGGGAGCGCCGACGGCGTCAAAAACGGCCAAAAGGAAACGCCCAAAGACGCAAAGGATCGCAAGAAGCGGTCCATGCGTCGAATGTTCACCGCATTCTTCTTCGTCGGCGTCGTCGCTTCGGGCCTGTGGCTCTTCTTCGGCGGCGAGCACTTCTCAGCCGTCAAAACTTCTGAGGGAATCTCGCTTCTCAAAGGCAAACAGGTCGAGCGGGTGCAGATCACCGAGGGGACGCAGCAGGTCCGTCTGTGGCTCTCGCAGCCGACGAAGGCGACCGACGAGAAGGGAAAGAGCCACGACGTCGGCAAGCGCGTCCAATTTTCCTACGTCGAGCCGCAGGCCGAGCAAATTGCGAGGCTGACCGAACAGGCGAAGCCGAAGCTCGGATACGACTCGATCGTCCCGCAGGCCTCGATCTGGTCTTCGATCCTGACGATGGCCGTTCCGATGCTCATCATCATCGTGGCCTTCATGATCCTTTTGCCTCGGATGCAATCGGGGATGGGCGCCTTCGGCAGGATCAAGGACCGCAAGCAGCTCGACCCGGACAAGCCCGACGTCACCTTCAACGACGTCGCCGGGGAGGACGAGGCCGTCGCCGAGCTGCGGGAGATCACCGAGTTTCTCACCGCGCCCGAACGCTTTCACGCGCTCGGAGCGGAAATTCCCCGCGGAGTCCTCCTTTACGGGCCTCCAGGAACGGGCAAGACCCTCCTGGCCAGGGCCGTGGCGGGCGAGGCCGGGGTGCCCTTCTATTCGATCTCGGCCTCCGAATTCGTCGAAATGTTCGTGGGCGTGGGCGCCTCGCGCGTTCGCGACCTGTTCAACAAGGCGAAGGAAAATGCGCCGGCGATAGTCTTCGTCGACGAGATCGACGCCGTGGGCCGCGGCCGCGGCGTGGGAATCGGCGGCGGCAACGACGAACGCGAGCAGACCCTCAACCAGCTCCTCGTCGAGCTCGACGGCTTCGACTCACACTCCAACGTCATCCTCATCGCGGCGACGAACCGGCCCGACGTGCTCGACCCGGCTCTGCTGCGCCCCGGCCGATTCGACCGCCAGATCTCCGTGGACGCCCCCGACCTCAGGGGGCGCGAGGCCATCCTCAAGGTTCACGCCAAGGGCAAGCCTTTCGCACCCGACGTCGACCTGGCGATGGTCGCCCGGCGCACGCCCGGGTACACGGGAGCGGACCTGGAGAACATCCTCAACGAGGCCGCATTGCTGGCCGCCCGGTTCGGGCGCCGGGCGATCGGCGTGCCCGACGTCGACGAGGCCATCGACCGCGTCATGGCCGGCCCGCAGCGGCGCTCGCGGCCGATGAACGACCAAGACAAGCTGTTGACCGCCTACCACGAGGCTGGCCACGCGCTGACGGCGGCGGCTCTGCACAACGCCGATCCGGTGACCAAGGTGACGATCCTGCCGCGCGGGCGCGCCCTCGGCTACACGATGGTCCTGCCCACCGAGGACCGCTACTCCGTCTCCCGCAACGACCTGCTCGATCAGCTGACTTACGCCATGGGCGGGCGCGTCGCCGAGGAGATCGTCTTCCACGATCCGACCACCGGCGCGTCGAACGACATCCAGAAGGCCACGAGCATAGCGCGAAGCATGGTCACCGAGTACGGCATGAGCGCCGAGGTCGGGATCATCCGTCTCGCGGCCGAAGACGCCGACCCCCTCGAGCGGACCATGGGCGGCGGCGGAGAAGTCCATTCGGACGGAATGGTCAGCGCGATCGACGTCGAGGCACGCGGGCTCGTCGAGAACGCCCACCGCGAGGCCTGGGCGATTCTGGCGCAAAACCGGGGAATCCTCGACATTCTGGCCTCGCGGCTCATGGAAAAGGAGACCGTGCTCGAGTCCGAGCTCAAGGAGATCTTCGCCGACGTCGTCAAGGCTCCCGTGCGCGAAAGGTGGCATGTCTTCGAGGTCCCGGCTGAGCTTTTGGCGGCCACGGAGATACCGCCGATCGAGATCCGCTCCCCTCAGCCTGTCAAGGGAAGGCATGCGGCCGCGCCCGTCGATTCCGACACTCCGGCCGCGCCCAGCCCGGCCGCGCCCGCTCCGTCTGCGCCTGTCAGTTCCGACGCTCCGTCTGCGGCTGCAAACGCCGGCGGTTCGGCTTTTGCCGATCCCGCGAATGCGGACAGTTCGGCTGCAGCCGTCCCCGAAGGGGCTCCCGCAATCCCCGAAGGGGACGGCAAGCCTGAGGAGGCCGCGGTCAAGCCTCCGACGGTCGGCGAGCCGGGAACGGTTTTGTCCCCCTCGGTTCCGGCGGCTCCCTCGGCGCAAAGCCCCGATCCCTTGGGCGACGTGCCGATCCCCGAAGTTTCGGCCGACGCGGCGCCCGGCGCCCCCCTGGACAGCTTGACGCCGAACCTCCCAGGCGACCCGAAACTGCCCGACTCCCCGGCCGATGCGGCGCCCGATTCTCTGAGCGATCCGGCGTCGAGCAATCCGGCAAACGAGGTCGGCTCCTCTGACGCCCGGGACGGTTTGCCCGCGACCGACCAGTTGCCGAAGGTCGATCCTCTGTCGGCGACCGACCAGCTGCCGAAGGTCGATCCGTTGTCCGCGACGGACCGGCTGCCCAAGGTCGATCCGCTGTCCGGTCCGAGCCCGCTCTCGTCATCCGCGTCGCCCGATCTTCTTTCGGCGCCCGGCGATCCTCTTTCGGCTCCCAGCCCGCTCGAGCCCCGCTCAGGGCATTCGCGGACGGCCGCCGACAGGCCGCTCTCGGGAGCGTCTCCCGAGGATCCTGCAGACGATGCCGATTCCGACCGCGGCGCCGGCCCGAGCGGGAAGGCTGAGCCGAACGATGGCTGAGGGCAAGTCCCCGGCGCCGGAGAGAGGCAAGGGCCGGAGCTCTGCGGACCGCGCGGAGCGGGGGCAAAAGGACCGCGAAGGCTCCGCTCGCGCGAACGGCGGCTACGACGAGGCCGCGGTCGAGGAGGCGATTCGCGCGCTGCTTCGCGCCGTCGGGGAGAACCCCGAGCGCGACGGGCTCGTCGACACCCCGGCGCGCATGGCCCGATCCTTCAAGGAGATTTTCTCGGGATTGCGCCAGGACCCCGCCGACGCACTCGAGGCGAAGTTCGACATCGGGCATCAGGAGATGATCATCGTCAAGGACATCCCCTTCTATTCGACGTGCGAACACCACCTGCTGCCGTTCCACGGACATGCCCACGTCGCGTACATCCCGAACGCCGACGGCAAAGTGACCGGCCTGTCGAAGATCGCGAGGCTCGTAGACGGGTACGCCCGCAGGCCCCAGGTGCAAGAGCGGATTGCCACCCAGGTGGCAGAGGCACTGGAAAGCCGCCTCGGGGCAAGGGGAGTGCTCGTCGTCATTGAAGCGGAGCACATGTGCATGTCGATGCGCGGGGTGAACAAACCCGGCTCGCGTACTGTAACATCGGCAGTGCGCGGAGTTCTCCGCAACCAGGCAACCCGCAGCGAGGCCCTGAGCCTCATCCAAGGGTAAGGAGAGCCAACATGTTGCCAGCAACGCTGCCCACGGACCGTTCCCTCGTCATGGGCATCCTCAACGTCACGCCCGATTCTTTCTCCGACGGCGGCCTTTACGTCGACACCGACGTCGCCGTCGAGAGGGCTTACCGCATGGTGCGCCAAGGCGCGGACATCGTCGACGTCGGAGGCGAGTCCACGCGTCCGGGCGCTACGGCCCTTTCCGCCCGCGAAGAATGGAACCGCATCGGCGCGGTTGTGGCGGCTCTGGGAAAGACGGACATCGTGGTGTCCGTCGACACGTATCATGCGGACACTGCGCGCCGGGCCATCGACGCCGGGGCCGAGATCGTCAACGACGTGACCGGAGGCGCCGGCGACCCGAACATGTTCAGCGCCGTCGCGTCAAGCAGTTGCCTGTACATCCTCCAGCACGGCAGGGGGAACGCCCGCACCATGAACTCCTTGGCGAACTACGGCGACATCGGGGCCGAGGTCGCCGACGAGCTGACCGCCTCCGTCGCCAGGGCCGTCTCGTCCGGGGTCGATGCTTCGCAGATCGTCGTCGACCCGGGCTTCGGCTTCGCCAAGGTCGGGAACGACGATTGGGACCTCGCCGCCAACATGGCGCCGATCATGGAGCTCGGCATGCCGGTCCTCGTAGGGGTCTCCCGCAAGCGTTTCCTGGCCGAGATCCACAACGGCCGCTCCGGCCCCGCCCAGCGCGACGACGCGACGGCGGCCCTCACCGCCTACTTCGCCGAGCTTGGCGTGTGGGGCGTGCGGGTCCACGAAGTCGCGGCATCCAGGGCGGCCGTCGAAACGGTCGCGCGTTTGCGCACGGCGGGCGCCTACCCGTGACCGACACGATTCGCATCGAGGGAGTGAGAGGGTACGGCGCGCACGGAGTGCTCGCCGAGGAAAAGCTGCGTGCGCAGCCGTTCGTCGTCGACGTCGAAATGGAGGTCGAGCCCGCCGCCGCCGACTCGATCGAATGCACGGTTTCCTACGCCGACGTCGCAGCCGACGCCCTGGCCGTCGTCGAGGGCGAAAGCGCTGATCTCGTCGAAACCCTCGCGGACCGCATCGCCGAGCGCGTGCTTGCGCGCGGAGCCCTCAGAGCCGCCGTCACCGTCCACAAGCCGGAAGCCCCCGTCGGCGTGCCGTTCTCCGACGTCTCTGTGACAGTTCGCCGAAACGGCCCCCTTGTGGACGGCGGGACGATACGCCGCGCCGTCCTCGCACTGGGGTCGAATCTGGGGGACGGACGCGCCCATCTCGACGCCGCCGTTGAGGCGCTCGGCGCCCTCGACCTGCACCTGACCGCGGTTTCCGATTACTTGTCCACAGACCCCCTGCTCGCACCGGGACAGGAGCCGCAGCCGCGATACACTAACGCTGTGGCCACGGTGACCACGGCGATGTCGCCGCTGGCCCTGCTGGCCGAGCTCCAACGGATCGAGGTTCGCGGCGGCAGGGTGCGCGAGCGGCGATGGGGGCCGCGGACAATCGACCTTGACATCGTCGACGTCGAGGGCGTCGCAAGCGTCAATCCCAGGTTGACTCTTCCTCATCCTCGCGCGGGCGAGCGCCTGTTCGTCCTCGAGCCGTGGGCGCAGATAGAGCCCGAGGCGACGTTAGACGGCGTGCCGATAGCCAGCCTCATTGAGAAGCTGCGGCGTTGACGGCCTGACCGCCGGGGCGACCCGCTGCTGCGAGGAAACTCGGAAAGGAGGCGAAGCATGAGCCTGACATCCATCCGCAATCTGGCTTTCAGCCTGGCGTTCGGCCTCGGCTGCGGGCTCGTCTTTTGCGCCTTTGCCCTCAGCGGCGGCCACGCCCCCTGGCCCATTCCGCTTCCCCTCGGCGTGCTCATCCTCGGCTTTTCGGCCTTCCTCTTCGCCTGGGGCCGCAGGGTCAAAGCCATGCGGGAAAAGGACCAACCGGAGAAGAAAGATCAGCGGAGAACGCGGCGGAGAATCTCGCCCCTGCAGGCGGCCCGCGTGGCCGTCCTTGCTCAGGCGTGTTCCAGATGCGGGGCCTGGCTGGCGGGCTTCTTCGGCCTGTGTGCGGCGCTGTTCTGGAGGACCGGCGAAACCTCGTACGTTCGCGAGCAAGTCCTCGCCGCGGTGCTCGCAGCCGTCTCCAGCGCCGTCTTGACCTGGACCGGCTGGGTCGTGGAAAGGTGGTGCGTCGTTGATTCCGACGACGACGGCCCCGGCCCTCAAGCAAAGCCGACCGCCGCGTGAGCCTGCCATGCTGGGCAAGGCCGCGTCCCGGAGGGATCGGGGTCCCTTTTCGCAGTTTCGACGTCGCTTCGCCGGAGGTTTGGTTTCTCATCCCCGAGGGTTTGACGCCGCGTCCCCGGAGCTCTGTTGCCTTACCCCCGGGGAATGCCCGAGTTCTCAAGCGATATGTCCAGGTTGAAGGGGCGCGGCTCGTCGTGTGCGGAAGCGACCATGGGCAGCATTACTCCTCGCGTCGACGTGCGAAGTGATTTAGACTATATATGTGTTCTTGCATGCTAGAGTGAATCGTGATGTGAACGAAGGCGGCGGAGAGGCGACCACGTCGACCCCCCTGTCGCCGACGATCACGTTCAGCGGGGTGGGGCGCGCCTATGCAAAAGTTCTCCGGCTGCAAGGCCTGCTCGTTTTGGCGTGCTCCCTCGCCGCGGTGATCGCCCTCGCTCTATATTCCGGGGCTGAATGGCCGTGGCTATGGTCTCTCGTCCCGCTTTGCCTCCTCGTCGAAATGGCGGGAGTCTTTATTGCCTCCCGGCGGGCGCTGGCCATCGGCTACTACGAGGGCGACGACGACCTGGTGGTATGCAGGGGAGTCCTGTGGCCTTCTCTCGTCGTCGTCCCCTATGGCCGCATGCAGCAGCTGGTCGTCGCGTCGGGTCCTTTTCTGCGGAGGTATGGTTTGGCCAAACTTGTGTTCGTCACCGCCTCGGTCAACGTCAATCCCTCCATTCCCGGCTTGCCCGTCGGGGAGGCCGAGCGCTTGAGAGCGAGGCTCATGGAGGTCAGCCAGGCGCGGATGGAGGGGTTGTGAACGCGAAGAGGCCCGTGGGCGAAGGGCGGCCCTCGGCGGCAGAAGACCGGACGGACGCAGTCGCCTCAGGCGAATGGCGGCGGTTCCACGCTCTCACCCCGTTGGCAAGCGTGCTGCGAATGTGGCTGAGCATTCTTGTCGCGGCAGCGTGGTTCTCTCGCGATTGGATCGAGAGGCAGAACATCGGCACTCTATGGGGTGCTGTTCGCGATCTCGGGATGCGGGCCGTCGGATGGGCCCTTCTGGCTTTCCTCGCGGTGAGCGTCGTTTCGTCCGCCGTCGCCGTCGTCGTGTGGCATGTCCAAGCGTTCTCCCTCGGTTCCGACGGCATCCGCCTGCGGTCCGGCGTCGTGCTGAAGAAACGCGTCCACGTGAAATGGGGCAGGATTCAAAGCGTCGAGGTTCAAAGGAGCCTGCTCGCCCGCATGCTCGGACTCGGTTCCGTCACCGTCGAATCGGCGGCAGCAGGAAAGGGGATGCGCCTCGGGTGGCTGACCAAGGAGCAGTGCGAAGGTTTGCGAGGGGCGATTCTCAAGGCGGCCGACGACGCACGCGCCGACCGTCCCGTCAGGGTCCTGCAGTGGCGTGAAGGGGCCTCAGAACTTTTCGACGAGCCCCGGGTCTACGAGCTCCAGCCGGGCAGGCTCCTCGCCTCGCTGATGCTTTCGCCGGTCTTCTTCATCGGGATTCTCTCGGCGGCCTCCTCCATCGTCCTTCTCGCCTTCGACAAGCAGGTCGCCCTCCTGCCCGTGGCGCTCGTTCTCCTCGGCGCGGTGTGGGGCGGCATCGGCGCCCTTTCGCGAAAGTGGGGCGCCGCGCTGTCCCTGACCCCTGACGGTTTGCGGCTTCGTTCCGGCCTCGCGTCGCAGAAGGCCACCACGGTCCTTCCCATGCGGGTCCAGACCGTGCGAGTCCGCCAGCGCCTGCTTTGGCGCCGCTTTGGCTGGTGGAGCGTCGAGGTCGAAGCCGCCAAGACCAGGTTCACATTGAACGAGGACGGCGCCAAACCCACGGAGCTCGTCACCGCGGGGAGCATGCGCGACGTCGAACGGGTTCTGTGGGCGCTCATCCCGGACCTCGGAGTCGACGATCCCGAGGCCTTTCTCAAAGACGCCTTCGAGGGCAAAGGGCCCTCCGAGCTTTTCGTCGCGGCCCCGCGCGCCTCTCAGGTGCTCGACCCCTTCGGGTGGGTTCGCAACGCCGAGGCCCTCACCCGGACGGTCGCCGTGCTGCGCTGGGGCCGGTTTTTCGGCCGTTCGCTGCGAATCGTGTGGCATGCGCGCTTCCAAGGGCTCAGGCTTTCCCAGGGGTTGGTCCAGCGCGCGCTCGGTCTGGCCTCGCTGCGGCTGAGCACGGCCGCCATGGCAATCGAGACCGTGCAAAAGCACCTCCGTTTGGCTGACGCCAGGTCGCTGTGCGAGCGGCAGTCCCAGCTTGGGCGCGACCGGAGGGCCGAGGGCGACCGCGAATCGATCGAGGGCTGGCGGGAGCGGCTCGGGATCTCCCGGCAGTTCGATCAGGCCCCCGATCGCGGCGGACGCACGCTTGCGGCGGCTCTCACTCCCGGGTGGGGGCCGGTCGAGGGCTAAGACAGTCGGAGGCCGACGGCCGCGATATGAAAGGCCGCGCCTACGCGCCGCCTTGACCGGGCGCGAATAGTAGACTGCTGACGCAAGGCGCGAATGCTCGCGAAGGCCCCTTGTGTGCGCCCGAGAGGAAGCGCTTGCGGACAAACGCCTGCGAGTAGGCGCCTGCAGTCGAACGCTTGAGAGGAAGGCGGCGAATGGCCACACGCCTGTCGATCGGCATCGTTTCAGCCGGGCGCGTCGGAAGCGCTCTCGGCAGCGCCTTGCGCGCCGCCGGGCATACGATCGTCGGCGCCCACGCGCCCTCCGAGGCCAGCCTGGACCGCCTCGGCGCCATGCTGCCCGGAGTCCCCGCCCTGAGCGTCGAGGAGGTCGCCCGCCGGGCCGAGGTGCTGCTTTTCGCCGTTCCCGACGACGAACTCGGCCCGCTCGTCGAAGGCTTGGCCAAGCTCGGCTGCTTCACCGCCGGGCAGTTGGCGATCCACGTCGCGGGCCGCTACGGCGTATCCGTGCTCGAACCTGCGGCACGCGCGGGGGCCCTTGCCCTCGCCATCCACCCGGCCATGACCTTCACCGGAACCTCGCTCGACGTCGCCCGCCTCGTCGGCTGCCCCTTCGCCGTCACCGCCCCCGCCACGCTGCTGCCCATCGGCCAGGCGCTCGTGACCGAGACGGGCGGCACGCCGGTCGTCGTCGCAGAGGAAGACAGGGGCCTCTATCACGCGGCCCTCGCCCACGGCGCAAACCACCTCGTCACCCTCGTCGCCCAGTCGATGCGGGTGCTGGAGGCCCTCGGGGTCGAGGCTCCGGGCGCCTACCTCGCACCCCTCCTTCAGGCCGCCCTCGACGGCACGCTCAGCTCCGGCGAATCGGCGCTGACCGGGCCGGTTGCGCGCGGCGACGTCGGCACCGTGCGCGAGCACCTCGCCTCGCTCGATGCGCTCGCGGCGACGGGGGATTTCGCCGACATACCGCCCGCTTACCGCGCGCTCGCGAGGGCGACGGCGGCGCGGGTCGCGGCCCGAAGCCTGCGGGAGCCTCCGGCGATCGATCGCCTGCTGGCCGAGCTGGACGGCGGCGCTTCAGGTTTGGCGACGCCGGGCTCGGCGGAGCCTGACGGAAGCGTCGACTCGCGCTCGAGGGCTTCGGACGGCGGCGACGGTTCGTATTCCGCCGAGCCGGACTGAGGGGCTTGGGCCCGGCCACATCGGACTAGGCCGCCTGTTCGAGCTTGTGGCCGGTTCGGACGGGAGCGTCGGTTGGAACTCGGCGGACTCACGAATCGGCGAGCGACAACAAGGGCAGCGCCCGGCGGCGATGGAACAGCCGAGGACGGAGGCGAGGATGTTAACCGCGCTGAGTAGAATCGCTGGCTGAGCAGTTGAGTATGACGCGGCGGCCGCAGGGGACAATCCCCGCGGCCGCCGACTGGAATGTTTGTATTTTCGCGGAGCGCCTCAGAGGCATTTCATCCTCTGCGCGCCGTTGATTTCGATGAGCTCAACGAAATATACCGCGTGATCGCCGCTAAGTGCGCTGCGGATACCACTTCTTTTCGCCTTTAGGCATGGAAGACAATGGCTGGTCGATCTGATCGTCGGTGTGATAGCTCAGATAAGGTTCGCCATTTTCAACCTTGGTGACGATCATCGTGTGGGTCATCTCGGTAGCGCCTTTGGCTTTGTATTGCAAGATGTCTCCCGGCTGCAATTCATAGAAATTGTTTAGCAAGGTCGTTCTTTTCAGCCCACCACTGCCGTTCGCCATGCGGAAGAAGTTTTCGGCACCGGACCAAGTCCAGCTGTTGCGGGGATAGCTGAAAGGCAGTCCTCCGCCGTACCACCAGGCGTTGTCGTCTTTATAGTCGAAGCGTGAATGGTAGACCTGCTCCCATCCGCCTGCTTCCATGGCTTGCGACACAAAGTTGGTGCAATCCCCGCCTTCGTTTTCCTTATAGTAGTGATACTTACGGTTCGGGGATTTGGCGTACTTGCGAGCGTACTCCACCGCTTTCTTCTTTTGTTTTTGCGTCAAAGTGAGTGGTACGACGGCCGGCGCCTTCCGCTGCTGACCTTGCGCCAACTTTTCTCCCGTGTACTGCGATTTGTCATCTCGCCTGCCCTCTGGAGAATTTGACGCGTCTTTTTGGGGTTTGGGAAGGTAGCTGACGAGGTGCTTGTCGTAATAGTCGCGATCTTTGACTACGAGGCCATAGATGCATCCGCGGGCGTCTATTTTGATTTCGTGGGGAATAATTCCTTCCCAGTTGACGTCGTCCTTCGCGATATGTCGAGAAATTTCGATCTGTGCGGTGACGACGAGACTTCCGTTGCTTTGCTTTTTTACAGCAACATCATTGACCTTGACGCGGACCTTGTCGACAAAGCGTGCCCCTTTGGGGCCGTTTGCCATGGATTGAGCCATTTCCTGGGCGGATGCTGCAACACCGTCCGCGCTTTTCTGGGCCGCGGGCTTCACGGGAAGTCCCTTTAGCCGCGAATCGGGTTTGTCCTTTTTGGCGATGAAAGCGTCGATGTTGACCTGCTTTTCCATCGCCGCCACTGAATTGGCTGCTTTATGCGGAAGATCGTCCATATTCGCGGAGCCTGCCTTGACGGCGGACGGGCTTGTTCCGGTCGGAGACGGGCCCGCGTTTGCCGGGCTGCCGGGGAACAGCATCGCTGCTGTGCATATTGACGCGGCCAATGTAAGGCGTCGTTTTCTCATTTTTCTATCTCCTTGTTTGTTTTGTTTTATTGGATACGTGCGGCGTTGACAAATCAACTCTGAATTTTTCTAGGATTTTCCATTTGTGCGCCGATGGTTCAATCGTCTCTCTAAGACCGTCACATTAAAAGGGCTGTTCGTCCCCTGATTTTTCGGATACGGGTTATTACAATTTTAAGGGGGCGTGCGGGCTTCGACGGCCAGTGAGCCTCCCGCTCAGGCCACGGCTGCGAAGGTTCCGTCGTCGGCCGGTAAACTGGTAGGCGTGACTAAAGTTGCACGCACTAAAGCGGATCTTGCGGAAGCCCTCGGCGCCCTCAAAGGCACGAGTGCGCTTGTCATGACGATGGGCGCGCTTCACGAAGGGCACCTTGCGCTCGTTCGGGCCGCGAAGAAGGCGGCGGACAATGTGGTCGTCTCGATCTTCGTCAACCCCCTGCAATTCGGGCCGGGCGAAGACTACGAAGCCTACCCGCGCGACCTTGAGGCCGATCTGGCCTTTCTCGAGGCGGTCGGCGTCCAGGCCGTTTACGCTCCCGAGGCCGAGGACGTCTATCCGCGCGACCCCCTTGTCCGTATCGATCCCGGGCCGATGGCCGCAGTCCTCGAGGGAAAGACTCGCCCCACGCATTTCGCGGGCGTGCTCCAGGTCGTCCACAAGGTGCTCAACCTCGTTCGCCCGGACATCGCCTTCTTCGGGCAGAAGGACGCGCAGCAGCTCGCTCTGATCCGCACGATGGCCGCCGATCTGGACATGCCGGTCGAAATACGGGCGGTCCCGATCGAGCGCGACGTCGACGGCCTCGCCCTGTCCTCGCGCAACTCCTATCTTTCGCCCACCGAACGCATTGAGGCTTTGGCTCTCAACCAGGCTCTCGCGGTGGGGGCCGACGCCGCCCAACGCGGACTGTCCCCGAAGGAGGTGCGCGACGTCGCCGAACGGCACCTGCGCGAAGCGCCGGGAGTCAAAATCGACTACCTTGCTCTCGTCGACCCAGAGACTTTTGCGGCCATCGACGGCCAGACCTTCTCCGCGGGAGGGGCTGAGGCTTCGCCTTCCGATGGCTCCGTGACCATGCAGGCGGGCGGCGCGCCCTCGAAGCACGGGCGCGGCTTGTTGGCCGTCGCGGCCTGGGTTGGGCCCACGCGCCTCATCGACAATATGGAGGTTGAACTTCGTGGCTGAGTTTCGTATGCGCCGAATGATGACCGGCAAGATCCATCGCGTCACCGTCACGGGTGCGGATTTGCATTACGTCGGATCGATAACGATCGACGCCGATCTGCTTGACGCCGCCGATATTCTTCCCGGCCAAGAGGTTGACGTGGTCGACGTGACGAACGGCAGCCGCCTCACGACCTATGTGATTCCCGGTGCGCGGGGGAGCCGAGTGTGCCAGATCAACGGCGCCGCCGCGCACCTGGTGAAGACAGGCCACGTCGTCATCGTCATCTCGTACTCTCTGCTCGACGACGCGTCCGCGCGCAGCTACGAGCCGCGCGTCGTCTTCGTCGACGCGGACAACGCCATCGTCGAGATAGGGGGCGAGCCCGGCCAAGCGCCGCCGGGCCACGGGCTGCGCAGCTCGGGCGAACCTATTGCCTCGTTCCGGAAGTAACCGCCTGCCGAACCGCGGTTCCGTTACGGTTATGCTGCGCTCGCGTCGTGCCCGCCTCGTGAGGTCACGGTTACATTGCGGTCACGACCACGGCGCGATTGCCGCCGCCACGGCACGCCACACTTCAAGCGACGTCACGGCCACGGGAACCGCAGTGTCGCCGTCGACCGTGATCCCGACCATGCCGGCCGACGTGTCGAGGACGCACACCGTGGTGCGCGCCTGGGGTTCGCCGACGGCGACGTCGAAGGACTGAATGAGCCACAGCCGCCAGTCGTCCTTTTTGATCGCCTCGCTGGCGGCCGGCCACACCCCTCTGAGCGTCTCGGCGAGGTCGTCGCGGGCTTTGGCGTTGCGGTCGCTGTCGCTCGGGCGCAGGAGGTCGCGGATGATTCTCGCGGAAAATCCAGGAAGGGCGCCCTCCGGGAGGCGGGGTCGAGGGCCGATGCCGAGCATCTCCAGCAGCGTGAGCGGAAACTGGCCCGGCTCCTGCCGCCGCAGAACCGTCACTTCGCCGTCCGTGATGTCGAGCAGAACGCTGCGGTCCTTGGCCACCCACGTGCGGGCTTCGCGCACCACTCCGGCGTCGCACACGTACAGACGCACCGCTCCCGCGGCCTGCTGATAGGCCTGCAGAAGCTTCGCGGCCGACTGCGAGAGTGCCCCGTTTTCGAGGAAGCCGCGCTGCTCAAGGTCGCCCATGAGGTCGAGGGGCGCGCCCTCGCCGTCGAGAAGGTCCTTCAAGGCCTCCCATTCGTCGGTGGGGAAGACGACGCTGATCGTGTCGCTGCTCATTGTTCGCCTCCTGAAGGCTCGAAGCTGGTGGCCATGTCGATGAGGGAGTCGCCGATCGTGGGCAGGTCGGCGGAGGCGCACGTGACCGTCACGACGTAGCCGGGTCTCCTGGCCGAGCGCCTGCCTCCAGTCAGCAGCGCGAACTGCATCTGGGTGACGTTGACGGTTTCGACGGTCATCGACAGGGCGTGGACGATCGCGGGGTGGCCCGCTATCTCCAATCCGCCGACGTCGATGACGTGCAAGCCTGGAATCGTCTGGGACGACTCTTCGATCATGGCGGCGGCCCAATCGTCGAGCGTGCCGCTGACGCCCTCCTCGTACGTGACGACGGCGGAGGGCGAGTAGCCCAGGTAGCCTCGGGGGCCCATGGCGATGTACTTGGCAGCCTGATATTCGTCCGGCACATCGCGGACCTGCCAGGAATCAGGTAGCGTGAGATGCATATGTCCATCCTAAGCGGGGCGGGTCGATCCCCTTGGGGGTAAAGAGACCCACGTGTTTCTAAGGGTGCGTTTCGCGGCGAAACCGGCGTGAAGACGACGCGAAACGAGCATGGAGCATGTGTGACAGCGGCGCGAGACGGGCGTGAAATTTGAGGCCTTCTTTTGGGCTTCGTCAATGCAGACGACGTCGCTTCACTTTATCGGCACCGGTTTCGAGGTCAAAACGTAGCCGTTTATTATCCACTTCGCCTTATTATCCCCTTCGTCGTCAAAGGAAAGCGTCGGACGCCGAACGGCGTCGCGGATGGCGACTAGAAGCAGAATCAGAGAGAAACCGAAGAGGCAAATGACGGTCGCCCATTGAAGAGGCAGCGAAAGCTGCTCGAAGCGAGCGGTCCGCACGCAGCCTTGGGCGTCTACGTGTGGAGATTTGCCGAGGTTCATTGCTGAAATGACAGTTGTAGTCATCCCCCAAAGCACCCAATGCGCCGAGCGGCACCCCGATCGGACCCGTCGGCGCCAGGTGGTTCGGCTGGTGGAGAATCCCCTGGATCTCCTCCGGCGTTCTTCTGCCTGCCATGGCTGTCCTTGTCTCTTTGCATGAAAGTAGGTCAAATAACTATACAGGAGACCGCGGGGAGGCGGGTCGGCCGTCTCATCGACGTCGGAGCGCCGCGCACACTTCGGGGTATAGATAGAACTCAGAAAAGTGGGCTATGATGAGGCCATAGAATGACGTGGTCAATCCTTAGGGGGTTTGTTCGATGACTGTGCCTATCACGAAAATGACCCGCAAAGACATTGCCGAGCGGCGTCGTGAAATCCAACAGATCGTTGACGAATCGGAGTTCCAGGAGCGCCGGGATGAAGGGGATCTGACGTTCCGAGACCGTAAGCTACTCGAAGAGCTCCAAGACCTTGAGTTTCTTGCAGGCGTCTTCGGTGACTAAAACTCTCGAAACGGTCGCCCGCGAATTTGCCGAAGAAATCAAGTCAACGATAGTAAAAGCCCTCCCCGTCAAAACCACTAATCTTGATGTGAGACTAAGTGAAAAAGACGGGACGGGGCGCGTTGTTCTGGAGACGTCGGAGCCAATTGAACTGTCGTGTGACCACCGTCCTTTATTGTATCTTGCAATTAAGTATCGCTTTACGTTGAACGGAACGCACTCGTTCTTAAAAGTTGAATCGTCTTCATTTTGCGTGCTGCCAAGCAAGAGCGGCAATCCGCTCTTCCGCTACGAGTATTTAGACGCTCCATCCGATTCGACCCCTTCCGCGCACCTCCATGTTCACGGCCATAGAGATGAAATCGTCAAGCTGTTGTATGTATCCGAACGGTCCAGATCGAATAGAGCCCAAAGCTCAAATGCGCGTGAAAAGGGGCTGATGGACCCCAAAAAGGTCAAGCATCTCGCCGAACTTCATTTCCCTCTGGGAGGGCCGCGCTTTCGCCCTTGCTTGGAGGACGTCGTCGAACTCTTAATCGTTGAATTCGGTGTCGATAGCGGGGATGACTGGCTCACTGCGATTCAAGAAGGACGTAAGGCTTGGCGCGAGAAACAGCTTCGGACGGCGGTGTGGGACGATCCCGAGACTGCGCGGGCCGCGCTCGCGCAGTTCGACGAATTGCAGGATAAAGCCAATGAAACGAAAAGGGAGGAGCGTGTTGTTCAGTTTTAACCGAGAGAGAGTCGTCGCGAGTGAGGAAAAGGAGTTGATCTTGCTTTGAGCGGCGCTCTGGAAGCATTTTAAGGATTCTGTAACGTCATTGCAGTTTGGTTGTCCAGCGGCCTGCGGAATCGATTTGCGACATTCATCCCGCCGACTTCGGATGCGGCACGCAAAGAGAAAGAGGAAAATGGCTGGCATGTATGCGCATGCGGAGTCTGAGCGAATTCGTTGTTTCGAAGGCCCCGCCGGTTCGCGACGGCTCGGCCTCGGCATTCGACCGGTGTTTTGGGTGTAGGCCATGATCACCCTTCCCTTTGATTGGCGCCAAGTCGACGCGTCCGACGACCCCGAGATGGAAGTCTTGGCCCACGGCCCCATGACGGGATACGGCTATGCCCCCACCGTCATCGTCAGGCGCCTGCCACACCTCGAAGGGGGGCCCGAGGCCGGCATGGCCGCGATGCTCGAGGGAGGAATGCGCGAGGATCCGACGCACCGCATAATCGACGTCGGGGAGACCGTGCTGGCGGGATATCCAGCAGCCGTCGCCGTGTTCACGTATTGCATCGAGCAGAAAAGCCTCACGCAAATTCTCTACTTCGCCACCCCCGACGAGCTGCCTTCGGGGTACGTTCTGGCGCTCATCGCGGCGACCCCGGATTTCGGTCCGATGGCCGGGGTCTTCGCGAACATCGTTGCGAGTTTTCAACCGGAGGGATTCTAATGCAAGCCAGCGCCAACGTCATCGTCCCCCAAAAGGCGTGGGACGATCTGCGGTCCTTCCTCGCCGGGGACGGCCTTCACGAAGGCGGCATGGCCGAACTTGCGCGCCTCGGCTTTTTCGAGGACGGCTGCCTGACCGACGTCGCCCGCAAACTCGTAGCCCCTTATCGTGAGCCCGTGGGGCACGTCGAGCTTCTCATGAACGAAGGCGGCATCCGGCGCAACGCCGTGGCGTGGATCGACGAGAACAGGGAATCGTGCGTGGCTCAAACGCTCGACGACAGCGTCGCCCTGTCCAGCTACGAGACCGCCGAGTTCCCCGTGGTCATGGTCGACCTGCTCGACGTCGGCCCCCGCCCGGTTGCCCATCCGACGGCGACGACGCGCGTGCCCAAAGAATGGGTTTTGGGGCTGCTCGAACCCTCCGAAGGCGGTGCAGGCGCCGATTCTGCGAGCGGGCCGAGCGTCAAGTCTCCCGTCGGCAGCGTGCGCGACAGACTCGCCGACGAAATGAGCACGTTCTGGCCGGAGGTGCGCGAATCGCTGCGCGAGGGCGATTGGAAGCTGTGGGCCGTCTATTCGAGGCCGGCGACGGAGACCGCGGGAACCCGAGGGCCGGTCTGCGTGCTCGACACGTCCAAAGGTTATTTCAGAGTCGTCTTCGACGGCGACTCTGCGGTCATTCGCCCAGCGGCATCCTTGCAAGTGTGGTGCGCGCTGGCGTATGTGATCGCTCCTGCCGCGTAGGCTGTGCTTCTTGGGGAAGGGCGCCGCCGCATCCGCGATTCGGGCGTTTCCCTGTGAATGTCCGAATCGCGGGCCGGGTCTGCAACGCAGCTCGAGCAGGCCGCGTAGCCGCCTCGCCGCGCCTTTCGTCGGGGCGCTTCGGCGAAGTCTGGGGCGTGGCGCGACCGGGCGCTGGGCGGTCCGAAGGGCCGAATCCGCGCGCAATCCACGCCTGGGGCGCGCCATGAAGCCAAACCGGGACGAAGGCAAATCCGCACGGGCGAGCTCCACGCTGTAGTCTATTGTCCGTGACTACCAACGAGACGCCCGCCGCGGCGCCGCAGAACGACGACCTTCCCGGCCAGATCAGCATTCGGCTCGCCAAACGCCAGAAGATGATCGACGAAGGCATCGAACCGTATCCGGTCGAGCTTCCCGTCACAACGACGATTCCCGAGCTGCGAGAGAAATACGGCAGCCTCGAAGCAGGCGTCGAACTGGCCGACGTCGCCGTGGGGATAGCCGGACGCGTCATGCTCTCGCGCTCGTCCGGGAAAATCGCCTTCGCGACCCTTCAGGACGGCCCGGGAAACCGCATCCAGGTGCTTCTGTCGCTGGCCAACGTCGGCGAGGAGGCCTTCGCCAGGTTCAAGGCCGACGTCGACCTCGGCGACCACCTTTTCGTGGAGGGGTACATCGGAACGTCCAAGCGCGGCGAGCTCTCCGTGTTCGCCCGCTCCTGGCAGATTGCCTCCAAGGCCATCCGCCCCCTGCCGAAGGTGTACACGAACGCCGACGGCGAAGACGTCACCCTTTCCGAGGAGTCGCGCGTGCGCATGCGCCATCTCGACCTCATCATGCGCCCGGCGGCCCGCGACATGGTGCGCCTTCGTGCGGGTGTCACGAAGTCTTTGCGCGCCAACTTCGACGATCGCGGCTACCTCGAGCTTGAGACCCCCATGCTCCAGACCATCCACGGAGGCGCGGCCGCCCGCCCGTTCATCACCCACATCAACGCCTACAACCAGGATCTTTACCTGCGCATCGCCACCGAGCTCTACCTTAAGAGGGCAGTGGTGGGGGGCGTCGACAAAGTCTTCGAAATCAACCGAAACTTCCGCAACGAAGGCGCCGATTCGAGCCATTCCCCCGAATTCACGGCGATTGAGGCGTACGAGGCGTACGCGACGTACGACACGATGGCGGAGCTGACCCAGTCGCTGGTTCAGCGCGCCTGCCTCGACACCCTCGGGACGACAACGGTGACCCTATCCGACGGAACGGAATACGAACTGGGCGGCCAGTGGGCGCGCATCGATCTGTACACCTCGATCTCCGAAGCGGTGGGCGAGGAGGTCACCGTCGAAACTCCGCGCGAAAAGCTTGAGGCAATTGCCGACCGCCACGGCATCTCCGTGGCGCCCTACTGGGTCGCGGGGAAAATCGCCGAGGAGATCTTCGAAGAGCTCGTCGGCTCGAAACTGTGGGAGCCGACCTTTGTGCTCGACTTCCCGGAGGACACGTCGCCCCTTACCCGGCCTCACCGTTCGAAGCCCGGACTGACCGAGAAATGGGACCTGTACGTGCGCGGAATAGAGCTGGCGACGGCATACTCCGAGCTTGCCGACCCGGTGATCCAACGCGAGCGTTTGGTAGCGCAGTCTTTGGAGGCCGCCAACGGCGATCCCGAAGCCATGCAGCTCGACGAAGAATTCATCGAGGCCCTCGAGCAGGGTTTCCCGCCGTGCGGCGGCATGGGGATGGGCGTCGATCGGCTTTTGACGGCCATGACGGGCCTCGGCATCCGCGAGACGATCACGTTCCCGTTCGTGCGCCCGCAGGGCAAGTGACGATGAAGGGCTCGTCAAAGGGCTTATAAGGCAGCGCCCCGCGGGGCGAGCGACGCAAAAGCATCGGACGGCAGCGCCGAACCGGCGCTGCCGTCGTACGTGGCGTGGGTACGCGAGATCGCGGCCCCACGCCACGCGTCGTCTCCGATTCGATTGGCTGTATGCGACGCCTCCTTTTCCAGACGCCGTCACCGGTCGGTCATGGAGCCGTTCTTCATCGAGCCGTCTGTTCCTTTGTCCTTCATGGACCCATCGGTCATCTTGTCCTTGTCGGTCATCTTGTTCTTGTCGGTCATCTTGTCCTTGTCGGTCATCTTGTCCTTGTCGGTCATCTTGTTCTTGTCGGTCATCTTGTCCTTGTCGGTCATCTTGTCTTTGTCGGACGGCTTGTCTTTGTCGGTCGTTTTGTCCTTGTCCGACATCTTGTCATTGCCGGATGTCTTGTCCTTGTCCGACATCTTCTCGTTTTGCGTCGTCGACATCTTGTCGGAGGGCTGATCGTCGGCGCCGCACGCCGCCAAGCCCAAGCCTGCGACAAGGGCGACGGAGGCCAGAGCGGTCGATGCGAAGAATTTGCGAGCCATGGGCATTCCTTTGTTCGAGTGGTGGTTTGCAGGGCGGATTGTTCCGCCTTCAATCGCTGTTCGGTGCCACAGGACCTGCCAGATGTGTGAAATGTTGCACACATCTGTGGGCGGCGTCGGCGTCGAACCAACGGTGAAATACAAACGGCGGCGAAAAGGAAATCATGTTCTCGCAGATTCTCATCGGCTTGTTCGGCGGCCTGATCACGGGCGTATCGCCGTGCATACTGCCGATGCTCCCCATCATCTTCCTCGCGGGCGCGACCGGCGCATCTTCCGACGGCAAATCGCCGTCGAGGAAATATCCCCTGCTCGTCACGCTCGGGCTGGTCGTCTCCTTCACGACCGTGACTCTGCTCGGATCGACTGTCCTCAGCCTTCTTGGGCTTCCCCAAGATTTCATTCGGTGGGCAGGCGTCGCCCTCCTCGCGCTCATCGGTGTCTCGCTTATGATCCCGAAGGTCGAGGAATGGCTGGAAAAGCCGTTCGCGCGCATACGCATGAAACAGGTGGACAAGCGTTCCAACGGATTCGTCTTCGGCCTCGTGCTCGGAACCGCCTACGTTCCATGCGCGGGACCGGTGCTCGCCGCGATCAGCGTGGCGGGCTCGACGGGGAGAGTCGGCGCCGAAACTGCGGCGCTGGCGATCTCCTTCGCCGTCGGCGTCGCCGTTCCCCTCTTCTTCTTCGCCCTCGCAGGGCGGGGCGTGACCGAGCGCGTCAAGGGCTATCGGAAGCGACAGCGCGGCATTCGGATGGCAGCGGGAGGCGCGATGATCGCCTTGGCGGCGGGCATCGTCTTCGATCTGCCGGCGAGAATCCAGCGGGCCCTCCCCGATTACACGGCGAACCTCCAAAGGGCCGCAGACAAGTATCTCCACGGCGAGCAGCCGGGAAAGTTCACGTGCTCGCCGGATTCGCCCGAACTCGCCGACTGCGGGCGGCAGCCCGCGATAACCGGGATTGCCGCCTGGTTCAACACCCCCGGCGGCCGCGCCCTCGAGCACAATGTGCCCGCCGGCGGAGTGCGGCTCGTCGACTTCTGGGCGTACTCGTGCATCAACTGCCAGCGCTCGGCGCCGGGGATCGAGAAACTCTACAAGGCCTACCGGGACTACGGTTTTCAGGCGGTCGGGGTCCATTCGCCGGAGTACGCCTTTGAAAAAGAGCCGGAAAACGTCAAGGGCGGCGCGCAAAAGCTCGGAATCACCTATCCCGTCGCCGTCGATTCGGATCTGAAGACGTGGAACGCTTTCGACAACCACTATTGGCCCGCGCACTACCTCGTGGACGCGCAGGGCAAGGTTCGGCACATCCACTACGGCGAAAACGGCGAAGCGAGGACGGAGAGGCTCATCCGAGAACTGCTCGCCAAGCAAAACCCGGGAAAGAAGCTTCCCGATCCGGTTTTCTCCAACAAGGACGATTCGAAGGCCGACGCCGCTCGGGCCGAGGAGGCGAATCCGGAGACTTATCTTTTCCCGGACAGGGCGCGTTACTACGACGGCAAGGTTCCCTTTGCCGAGGGCACCGTCGACTACGGCCTGTCAGACGACCCGAAACCGGGCAAGTTCAACCTTTCAGGCAAATGGACGGCCGACGGCGAATCGGCCGCGCCCGCTTCCGAAGGCGCAAGCGTGAAACTGGGGCTTCATTCGCGTCGCGTCTACCTCGTCGCATCGGGCAAAGGCGAAATAACCTACACCTTCCAGGGGCGCAGCTACACAAGAAAAGTCGAAGGAATTCCCAACGCGATCGACCTTCTTCCCGGCGACGCCGCCAAGAGGGGCACCCTCACGGTCGCGGCAAGCGGCGGTGTTCGTCTCCACTCCTTCACATTCGGGTGAGCGATGCGGGTCGTAGGGACAGCGGCGGCCAGAAGGATGGCAACGCGTCCAACGGCGGGAGCGATGCCGGCTGCGAAGAGCGTTGGACGGCGAGTCGCCGGTCGAGCCGTTAGCATAGTTGCCGTGCACGATGCTCACAACGATCTCGACCGCTTGCTCGCCGCGGTCGCGAAGGGCGACGGCGAGGCCTTCGGCCTCCTCTACGACCGTGCCGCCGGCCATCTTTTGGCCCTCATTCGCCGCATCGTCGTCGACGCCGACCTGGCCGAAGACGTTCTGCAGGAGGCCTTCTGGCAGGTGTGGAAGCGCGCGTCGTCCTTCGACCCCGCGAAGGGCAGCGCCAAGGCGTGGCTGGCCGTCCTTGCTCGGAGGCGGGCCATCGACTGCATTCGGTCGAACGAGTCCCGGCGTCTTCGCGAGGCTTCTTCGGCCAAGTTCGACGTCGAATGCGATTCCGTGGCCGAGGCCGTCTTTTCTCGCGAGCGGCGCGGCGAGGTCGCACGGGCCGTCGCCGACCTCGACCAGCCGGTCCGCTCCTGCATAGACGCGGTCTTCTTCCAGTCGATGACCCACGTGCAGGCGGCGCAGGCTTTGAATATGCCGTTGGGCACCCTCAAGACCCATATCAGGAATGGAATCGCGCAGCTGCGCGAGGTTGTGGAGGACCGATGACCGAACGCGACGACATCGCCTTCGGCACTCCCGAAGCCGAACTGCTGGGCGCGGCCGCCTTCGACGGCGAGCCGCTGCAGCCGCCCGCTAACGTCAAGGCGGAGCTCATGGCGCGCATTTCTTCGGGCGGCTCAGAGAATGCCCGCGCCGACGTCGTCGAGCTTCCCAGGCGAAGAACATGGGTGCGAAGGCTCGCGGGGGCGGCCGCCGCCGTCTTCCTCGCCGCCGGGGGCTTCGCCGCGGGCAGGGCGTGGACGATGCGCGGAATGTCCGATGAAACAAAGTTCAATGCCCTGAACCAGGCGTCCGATTACAGCCAGACGTCCCACAAGATGGCCGATGGACACACCATCCGGCTCGTGTGGTCGTACAAGGAGCATTCCGCGGCGCTGGTGATGCCCGCGGGGATGCAGATTCCACGCGGAAAAGCCGTTCAAGCCTGGTCGGTCAAGGGCAGGCGAATGACCTCGATGGGCATGTACCCTTCGGGAAGCAAGGCGCGGTACGCGTTTTTGTCTGCTATGCCGGACGAGGGGGAATCGGTCATGCTGACGATGGAGCCGGCTTCAGGTTCGTCTGCTCCGTCGTCGGACATGGTCGCGGACATCCCCATGGGCAAAAAATGAGACGTCGGGCCCGGTGCGTGACGCCGGGCCCGACGTGAGTCACTTCGAACGCCTGCGGCGCACGACCTTCAGCGCAAACGCGGCCGTCGCCAGGGCAGTGCCCGTGACCGTTATGGCAATGGTCCGCGCCGTCGATCCGTCCGACGTCTGTCCGACTTCTTCGGAGTAACGCACGGTCAGATCGTCGGGTGTGTCCGCGGCCGACGAAGCCGAGCGTGAAGCTGCCAGCGCGTCGAGCGCGGGGCTCTCGATCTCGATGTCCAGGGCTGGAACGTCGCCTTGGCTTTGGCGTTGGTCAGCGGGGACTTCCGGGTTCGGCGCCCCCGCGCTTGGCTCGGTTCCCTCTGCTTCTGGCGTCGGGGGCTCGTTGTTCGGCGTCGTCGCGGGCCCGGCCGAGGTTGCCGCGAGGGGCGTCGGGGACGCAGCGGGCAAGGCTTCGGCGGCGGGTGTGGCTTCGGCGGCGGACGCGACGCCCTCGGAGGCTGACAAATCTTCGACGTCGGGCGAAGCCTGAGAAGCCGGCGAGGCCCCAGCCGCAAAGGCCGACGCGGAATCCCGCGAGGCGGCGCTCGGCTCGCTGATCTCGATGCGTGCCGTCACAGGCGCCGTGCTGGGCGTCGGGGCAGTGGCGCTCGCGGTTCCGGCGCCCGTGCGGCGCCGCGCGATTCTCAACGCGATGGCGCCTATCGCGATGACGGCTGCGACGCTGGCAATGAGAATGGCAAGCAGCACGAAGCCTCCCGAATAGGCGTTGACCTGGGCCTCGTCGGCGAACTCGGCCCGCATGGAGGCGATGATCCTCTTGCCGTCCGGGGATTGCGGACTGGTCTGGGCACTGAAGAGGGCGGTCGCGACCTTCGATCGGAAACCGTCCATGTGATCGGTGGCGTACGACTTGCCCAGGTGCGTCGCGTAAGTCGAGAGGATCGCGACGCCGAAGGAGGACCCCACCTGCTGGCTCGCGTTGAGCGTCGCCGAGGCCAGGCCGATGTGCGACGGGCCGATGCCTCGCGTGCCCGTATTGAACGCGATGGGCACGGCGACGCCCATGCCGAGGCCGAAGACTATGAGGCCGGGAAGGGCCGCTTGTGCGAACGACGAATCGACGTCCATGAGCGACAGGATTCCCGCGCCCGCGGCGGAAAGGCCGAGCCCGAGGGGGAATGCGGCTTGCGCTCCCAGGCGCGGCAAAATTAGCTTGCCGGAGATCGCCGCGGCGACGACGATGCCGGCGACCATCGGGAGCATGGCCACGCCCGTCTTCATCGGTGAGTATCCAAGGTGCTCCTGCAGGTAATACGTCATGAAGACGGCCGTGCCCATTTGGGCCGCGCCGAAGGTGAACTGCGTGCCGTACGAGGCGCTGCGCGCCGGATTCGCGACGATCCACAGGGGCAACACGGGCTTGCGGGCCGTCGTTTCCCGGATGACGAAAAGGACAAGCAGGGCGCAGCCGACGCTGATGAACGTGACGGTCGATGCCGAACCCCACGATGTGCGTTCGGCGCGGTCGAGGCCGAAGACGACGCTGAAGAGTCCCATGCACCCCAACACGAGGCCGAAAAAGTCGTCCGTGATCGAAGCCCCGGAACTGTTCTTGTGAGTAGGCGGGAGCGTCTTGCGGCTGGTGACGAGAGCGAAGGCGGCGATGAAAATGTTGACGAACATCGCCCATCGCCAGTTGAGGAGGTCGGTCAGCGCCCCTCCCAGGAGGAGGCCCACTGCGGCGCCGATCCCTCCGGTGGCGCCTATGAGCGCGAAGGCGCCGGCGCGCTCCTTGGGATTGACGAAGGAGTTGTTGATGAAGGCCAGAATGGTGGGGGCGAGCAAGGCGCCGAAGACGCCCTGGGCGGCGCGTGCGCCGGCCAGCACGGCGAAGGACGGCGCCAGGCCGCCCACAAGGCTGGCTATCGAGAATCCCATGAGGCCGATCGGGTAGGCCCGTCGGATCCCGATGATTCCGACGAGGCGCCCGCCGAAGAGCACGAGGCCGCCGAAGGCCAGCGTGTACGCTGTGACGATCCACGGGCGTTGGGCGTCGGTCATGTCGAGGCTGCTCTGCATGCTTGGCAGCGCCACGGCGATGATCGTCATGTCGAGCACGATCATCAGCTGGGTTGTGATGATGCTCGTGAGGATCGCGGCTTTGTTCTTGGTTTTCCCGCCGCTTGTGGCGGTGGACTCTTGAGTGATGGCAGACATGTGAACGCTTTCAAATCGAAACGATCGTTTTACTCATGCGAGCTTACGCCGCATGCAGGCCGTTAGCAACAACGCTCGTTTCGATTTACGGGTCAGGGTACCCTTGAAACATGCCCAGAGTCAGCGCCGGCCACCAGAAGCGCCAACGCGAGCGGATAGTCGTGGCCGCGGAAGCGTGCTTCGCCGAGAACGGCTTTCATGCGACCTCGATGGACGACGTCGTCGACGCCGTCGGCATGTCCACGAGCACCGTCTACAACTACTTTCCGGGCGGAAAAAACGAGCTGATCGTGACGGTGTGCAAAGAGCGAACCGACGCCGTGTTTGCGAGAATCGCGATTCTCGCAAAACGTGAGAATCCTCCCTCCTTGAGGGAGGTGTACGCAGAAGTCGCCTTGGCTTTCTGGCAGCATATGGAGAAGGTGGAGCGCGAAAGGTTTCGAAGTGACGAGGAAGACGCTCCCGACGAAGGCGAACAGACATCCGAAGAGGGCAGGCAGAGGCCTGGCGAAGGCGGGCGAGCCTCCGGAGGCGAGGACGTCGCCGACGACGTCCACACGGACGAGGCTCTGCGGATATTCGAGGAGATGGGCCGGACCGACGGCGCAGAGCCCCCGGAATGGATGCTGCGCTCGGTGCGTTTGGCCGTGAACGCGTGGGCGGAGACCATTCGCAACCCCGGCCTCAACCAGGACATGCGGCGCAGGCACTCGGAGTTTCGGAAAGCTCTCACCGTCCTGGTCGATCGGTGGAAGGCCTGCGGCGTCGTCGATCCGGCGCTGCCGACGGCCGACGTCGTTCGCCTGCTCATGGACAGCTACTTCGGAGCGATCGTCGATTTCGTCATCACCGGCGAATCCAGGTACGAGCGTTCGACGGCGGCGCTCGAAAGGGTACTGTCCCCGCGCGAAGGGTGAAGGCTGCCGACATCCCAAACGCCGTAGCCGCGCTGCCGTGCTGTCCCCGCGGGAAGGGCGAAGGCGGTCGGCCAGCTGCGCGCCTTGCCCGGGCTCGCCGCGCGGCTTTAGGGTTGACGAATGGCGGAGCAAATCGATGTGCTGATGGTCGAAGACGAAGCGGCGCTTGCGGCCTCGACGGTCGAGTACCTCAATTTGTCGCAGATCGAGGCCCGCGCTGTGGGCAGCGCCGAGGAAGCCCTCACGGCCGTGTCGAAACTGGATCCGCGGCTCATACTGTTGGACGTCAACCTTCCGGGGGCCAGCGGATTCGAGTTCTGCCGCAGGCTCCGCAAAGACAGAGACACCCCGGTCGTCTTCATTTCGGCGCGCACGGGCGAAGACGATCAGATTCTCGCCCTGACGCTGGGAGGGGACGATTACATCGTCAAACCCTATTCGCTGGCCCTCCTTGTGGCGAAGGTGCGGCGGGCTCTGGCGAGGTCGGCCTCGGGATCTGGGGGCGGGCGTGAGGCCGGCGTCTACGACGACGGATGGCTCGCCGTCGACCTCGAATCCTCCCGGGTGAGCGTCGACGGCGCGGAGATCCAGCTCGCGGCGATGGAGTTTGACCTGCTCGCCTACCTTGTGGCCAACCGGGGGAGGATCGTCGAAAAACGGGAGCTGTTGAACAAGGTGTGGGGCGGCGCCGTCACGGGCGACGGCACTTTGGCGGTCCACGTGCGCCGCCTCCGCAGGCGAATCGAGCCCGACCCCGAAAATCCGGCGTACATCTGCACGGTGTGGGGGAGGGGATACCGTTTTCGCGAGGGCGGGGCGTCCTTGAAGGCAGGAGAAACGCCCGCGAGAGCAGGAGAAACGCCCGCGAGAGCAGGAGAAAGGCCCGCGAAGGCCGGAGAAACGCTGTGACGACGCGGGACGCCTCGGCGATTCCGGCTAGGCTAGCAGGCGGCCGAAGAAGGAAAGGCCTGAGGGCGAACGGCGGAAAAAGCCAGGGAGCGGACAGCCGGGGAAAGGGCGGCCGATGAAGGGCGCCGTCGCCGCTGTCGTCGTCGCGGCAGCCGCCGCTCTTGCGATTCTGTTCGGTTCCGAGCCCGCCAAGGGTTTCAAGTCCGACGTCGTGCCCGCCAACGAGCTCGTCGAAGCGGTCGAAAAGTCCTGGCCCGACGCCCGCGCGGCCGACGCCCGGACCGGTCGGCGTTTTCCCCGGGTCACCGTCGTTGGAGACGACGGATCGCTCGTGTACTCGCGCGGCAGAAGGATCGACGGCGATCGCGACGCTATGCGGACGGGCGCGGTCGGTTTCGAGCTTGTCGCGGGAGGGAGGCACGTTGGGCGCATGTGGATTTACAACGGATGGGTGGAAAAGGAGGAAGAGGCCCGGAGGGCGGCGCTCCGGCTGGCGGGCGGAACGATCCTCGCAGTGGCCTCGTTTTGCCTTCTCGTCGTCGCGGTGTCCAGGCGGCGCCTCCTGCGGCCCTTCAAACAGTTGAGTTTCTTTGCGCGCGAGGTGGCACAAGGCAATCTCGACGTCCCCTTGCGGATGGATCGGAACAACGTGTTCGGTCCGTTCACCGAGGCATTCGACATCATGCGCGACGAGCTCGGCCGGGCGCGTAGGGCCGAAGCCGCGGCGAAGGAGTCGAAGAAACAGCTTGTGGCCGAGCTGGGGCACGACATTCGCACGCCTGTCGCCTCGATCGCCGCCACTGCGGAGCTCCTCGAGGCGACGGAGGCCAGCGAATCCAAACGCGAGAAGATCGAGGTCATTCGTCAGAAGGCCGGTCAGATCGAAGAGCTCATGGCGGACGTCGCCCGGGCCAACCGCGAGGAAATCGCCTCCCTTCGGGTCGCCCCCGTTCCTGTCGGCAGCGAGGACGTAGAAAGGTGGTTGAGGGCGGCAGACGCGGACGAGGCGATGGGGGACTTTTCCCTGCCGCACTGCCTGGTTTCCGTCGACCGGTTGCGCATGCGGCAAGTCTTCGACAACGTCGTCGCCAACTCGCGCAAGTACGCCGGCACGCCCATCGAAGTAAAAGCAAGCGTCGACGAGCACTTCCTTCTCATCGTCGTCCGCGACCGCGGCCCGGGCGTGGACCGCGGAGAGATCGAGGCGATCTTGGGCAAGGGCGTGCGGGGTTCGAACGTGAAGGGGGTGCCCGGCGAGGGACTCGGCCTCTACACGTCAAGCTGCCTCATGGAGCGCATGGGCGGGGCGCTTTCGTGCCGCCTGGCCGACCCCGGCTTCGCCGTCGTCCTTGAAATCCCGCTCGCCAGGTGAGGCATGCGGGCGGGGCGCAAGGCTCGGTTCTGCCGATCGAGCGGCCCTTCTCTCCGGGCGCAATGGCAAGGCGCGCTGAAATATGGGGCGCGCACCGTTTAGAATCTTGCCGGCAGAGTTAAGAAACAGTTAAGAATTGCGAAAAGGCTTCGTAATCGGTTGTTGCGTACCTTGGAAGCATGAGCGCAACAGAGAACCGCAATGCGGTACGCGAAAAGAACAATGACACGGCGCAATCTGAGAGGAAAACGTCGCACTCCAAGGACGTGATTGTGACGAAGAAGCTTTCGAAGACTTTCTCGCACAAGGGGACCCAGCAGCATGTGCTGAAGAACCTTGACCTGACGATCCGCCGCGGCGGCTTCACCGTAATCATGGGGCCCTCCGGCGCAGGAAAATCCACCCTCCTTTACGCGCTTTCGGGCATGGACAAGCCGTCCCTGGGAAGCGTGGTGTTCGACGGCGAGGACCTCACAGAGCTCAGCCAGGACAAGCTGGCGGTCTTCCGGCGGACCCACTGCGGCTTCGTCTTCCAACAGATCAACCTTCTCGACTCGATGTCCCTCACGGACAATGCGATGGCGCCGGGGCTGCTCGTCGGCAAGCGAAAGGCCGTGGCCGCCCGCGTCGATGCGCTGTTTGACCTCGTGGGCGTCGACGAGGCGACCAGAAAGAAGTTTCCGGGGATGGTTTCGGGCGGGGAGGGCCAGAGGGCCGCCATCGTCCGGGCCCTTGTCAACGAACCCGACGTCGTCTTCGCCGACGAACCCACCGGGCAGCTCAACTCCGAAAACTCGCTGCGCATTCTCGATCTTTTCAGCCGAGTCAACCGCGCCGGCCAGACGGTGGCCATGGTGACCCACGACCTCAACTCGGCTTTGCGCGGAGACCGCATCCTCTACCTGCGCGACGGGACGATCCAGGGCGAATTGAACTTGGGCGCCTTCGAGACCGCGGACAAGGACCGCCGCGACCGTCTCGCCGCGTTCCTCGAGGAAATGGGGTGGTGACAATGCGCCGCATGTTCCTCAAACGAAGCCTGCGCAGATCGGCCGGACAGTTCGTCATCGTCGGCCTGCTCGTGGCCATCGCGTCAGCGATGCTGCACCTGGCGGCCGTTCTGATCCTCCAGTATCCGGCGACTTTGGACGACGCCACAGCCAAGCTCAACACCGAGCATATTTTCATCCTGCTCGAGAACGAAAAAGGCGCCCGCGACGCCGAGAGAATCGCCAGGGAAGACGGCCGGGTCAAGGATCACATACTTCTTCAGACGCTGCGGGCAGGTGCGACCTTCGAGTACGACGGCAAGGAGCAGATCAGCGCCGTTACGATCCTTGAACAAGACAAAGACACGCGCATTGGGCGAAGCGGAGTTGTGGCCGAGGATTCCAAGCGTCACGCCGACCCCATATGGCTGCCGTATTCCTTCAAGACGGCCGGAGGATACGAGCTCGGAGATCCCTTTGCGATAACCGTAGGCGAAGTCAAACATCGGTATCACATTCAGGGATTCCACGAGAATCCTGTGAGCGGCGTGCTGGGCTCGATCCAGGTCGAGTTTCGGGTGAAGGCCTCCGAGGCCGCCGCTTTGGCGTCGGCTCCGGGAATGAACCGCGTCTGGCAGCTGAGGGCGCTCGTTAAAGACGTGTCGCAGGCGGACGACGTCGCAGCCGAGATTTCTTCGAAGGTGACGAAGGCTGCGGTGCAAAGCGGGACTGCAAGCCCGGTTCTCGTGAGCGTCGGGTGGAAGCTGCTTTCTTCGGTGCTGATGATCCCCGCCAACGTCCTCATTTTCTCCTTCATTCTTTTCGCGGCGATCGTCGCCTCCGTGGTGGCGGTCATTGTCAGATTCGCCATCCGCTCGGTCATCGTCCGCGAGATGCCTGCGTTGGGGACGCAGAAGGCCCTCGGCTTCCGTTCTGGCCACATTGCCCGGCTGCTCGCTCTGCCCTTCGCGATCGTCGCCTTGGCGGCTTCCCTTGCGGGGGCCGCGGTCGGCGTCGCCCTCTTCCCGGCGATACGCCAGCTGGTCGAGTCCCAGTCCGGATTGCAGTGGTCTCCGAAGGTCGGCTTCGCGGGAGTGGGCGCGGCAGCGGGAGCGATGCTGGCGGTCGTCGGCGTCACCGCCCTCGCGGTCGCCAGAAAAGTGCGAAAGATACCTCCCGTCGAGGCCTTGCGCGGCGGGGAGGCCACACACTCATTCCACTCCAATCATTTGCCCCTGCGAAAGGCCCGCGGGCCGCTGACGCTCGTGCTCGGTGTGAAGTCCGCTCTTCAGGCCCGGGCTCAGACGATCATGGTGGTCATTGTGATCGCGATGGTTGCTTTCGCCTCCGTCTTTTCCGTGGCACTGTACTCGGCCCTGTTCAAAGATTCCCGCAAGGTGGTCGGCATTTTCATCGGGGACCGGCAGGACGTCACCGTCTCGGTGCTGAAAGGCGGCTCGGTCGAGGCCGTGCGCAAAGACTTGGGGGCGATGCCCGGAGTCGAGCGTGTTCAGATCTTCGACAACACCAGGAACGCCGACGTGTCCGGGCGCACGGTGTCACTTTCGGTCGCCGATTCCTATCCCTCCTCGAAGGGCAGCCGGTCCGTCTACAAGGGCAGATATCCGAAGTCCGCCAATGAAATATCCCTTGGCGGCAAGTTCGCGAAGAGCCTTGGCGTGGACGTCGGCGACGAAGTGACCGTCGATTTTCAAGGAGGAAAGGCGACTTACCTCGTGACGGGTTTGACGCAGACCGTTGTGCGCATGGGCATGGTCGCCTCGGTCACCATCGACGGCGCCAAGCGCATGAACGCCGCCTACCAGCCAAAGTACGCGACCGCCGTCCTCAAGGAAGGTCAAAACATCGACGCCTTCGTCGGCAAAGTGAGAACCGAGATGAAGGGGCGGTACGACTACGTCGTCAACTCGTATGCGATCTCCGAATCCTACGTCGCTCCCTACCTCGCGATGAGCAAGACGATGTCCTTCGCGATCTTCGGCGTGGCAGGGTTAGTGACGATGCTGGTGATCGGCCTGGTGGTCGGTTCGGCGATGGTGCGCTCGCGGCGCACTTTCGGAGTGCTCAAGGCTGCGGGATTCACCAATGCCCAGCTCATGCGCCAAATGCTCGCCTGCTATCTTCCGCCCGTTGCAATAGGCGGCGCGATCGGGATCGCGATCGGAAGTGTGACCGCCATTCCCTTATTCGAGGGTTTGCTTCGGTCCCTGGGAGTCGAGCGGCTGGATGCAGAGATGCCGGTCCCCATGGTCGCCGGCCTGGGCATGGCGCTGCTTGTTATAACCGCCCTGCTCGTCATGGTCCTGGCTCGCGAGACGCGCACGGTCACATCGAGGGAGCTGCTGACGGAGTAGGGGCGGTTGTCGACGAGTGCATGCTTCGGGGAGTTGCTGGTCGGATGGGCCGACGTCGAACTCACCGAACGCAATGGAACGGCTCGCGACGAAGACGCGTCGCCTCCGCCTCTGACGAATGGCGCGGGGCGCCGAGCGGATGCGGTTTTCCCGCTTGGCGCCCTGCCGCGCTGGCGAGGCGGAGTTTGAGCGGCTCTGGTGAGCGGGACCTGAGCCGCGCTGGGAAGGCGAATCCGCCGACATTTGACGGTGCCCGGGTGCGGGCCATAATGCGGCCCGACAACCGAGACGCATCGAGCGAAAGAATTCTTGAATAATTCCAAAGTTGCGAATCTGTCGAGATGCGCGTCATGGGCTCCTTGAAATTACGGGAATCGGAACAGTGATTTAGACCGGCTTTGAGAGGGCGCTCTTTAGAGGGGGGCGAGACAGAATTAAATTCCACAGATTGTTTTCGCGGTTTCATATTTTGAAACTCTGAAAACGCCCCCGCCTTTTCGCGGGCTGTGGCATACTTAAGCCAAGCGACTTTGCCATAGCCGAAACATCACGCATTGGAAGGAAAACAGGTCCATGGTCTCGTTTCACGAACTCGAGCGGTGGAGTGGGGCGCCGCTGGATAGCGCCGCCTCGGAAGCGTCTGGGCTGGCAAAGAGATACAAAGATGTGGGTGATCAGATCCTTGACATCAACAACGCCGATCTCTCGGGGGAGTTCGTCGAGGCCGAAATGCGTAGGCGGAGGGCGCTGGCCGACGATGCTTCGGATGTGAGCGCGGCGTACCAGAAAGCGCAGACCGATTTCGAGCAGCTTGCCCAGGCGGTGTCCAAGCTCGTCATCCAAGCGAAGAAGGTTTCCTCCATCATTCACGCAGCAGGAGGAGTTCTCACATCCGACGGCAAAGTTCGCAATATTGACCCCAATTGTCAGATCAACCTCGACGAACTCATGACCAGCGGAGCGAGTTTGTTGAACGAAGAAACCGATCCGGGGCGCAGGCTTCAAAGGTTCGTCAACGTCTGCCTCCAGAAAGGGAAGGACCTGCTTAACGCGGCGGGCGATCTATACGACAGTCTGGCGCACATTAAGAAAATGGCGGTGGGGCCAAAGCCTGAGATCTTCGGGTGGGGCGTGAAGAAACCCAATTCGAAATGGGGCGTTGAGGAGGTCAACGACTGGTGGACGGCGATGTCCGTGGAGGATCAGAAGAAAATTATCAAGGAGCACCCCGACTGGATTGGCAATCTCGATGGCATTCCAACCATGGCTAGGCACAAGGCGAATGTTCTTCGTCTGGAGGCCGAGCGGGATGCGGTCAACCGCAGGGTCGAGGAGCTCGAGCGCGAACTAAAGGAAAAACAGAGAGAGGAAAGGAAAGCTGCCAAAGAGGTCAGAGACAACAGCCCGTGGAACCGGCAGGGTCCTCGGCATGAGCTGAGCGAGAGCGATCCTCTAAGCCCTGATCGGCGCAGCAAAGAGCTGCGGGCGTTGCTCCAGCGCAGAGCTGAGCTCAATGCTCTGTCTCTGAAGTTTCCCTGCCCTAAGAGCCCCGCCGAACTGGATGCGCTTCTTGACAAGAGCTCGGCCGATTACAGCCTCATGGCTTTTGATTCTCCCAAGGACGGTCATTTGCGGGCTGCTGTGGGGATTGGCGACGTCGATCATGCGAAGCACCTGCAAGTGCACACTCCGGGCATGAACTCCAGTGTTTATGGAAGCATCGTCCAAAGTGACGGTCGATGGGGCGGAGGAATCAGGGATATGAATACGGTTCTTGATGCGAGCAGGGAAGAGCTGAGAGCTTCGGGGCGTCCAGGCGAGAAAGTCGCTGGGGTCTACAACCTCAATTACGATGCGCCGTCGATGGGAGAGTCCTTGAATCCCGATCGAAGTGTTCTGGGGTCGAAACAAGCGGATATCGGCGCGCGCAAGCTAGCAGGTTTGTGCGATGGGCTTCAGGCGACTCATGCAGGCGATCCCCATATGGTCGTAACGGGTCATTCGTACGGATCAACGGTAGCGGGGAAGGCCCTTAGGCAGACTACCGCTCCAGATGACTTTATCGCCTACGGATCGCCGGGATTCGAGGCGGTGACGAACTCGGAGCTCAACATGGTTCCCGGTCACACAAGCATTGGCGGTGCAGAAGACGACAAGGTGGCGTGGTCTGGATGGCATCAGAGCTTCGGCCCGTCCACGCCGGAACCTCATAATAACCTCAACTACGAGCATTTCAGCACAGACAAAGCCACCGATGCTGACGGTGTGCACTATTCCGGATCAAAAGGGCACTCTGAATACATGAACAATGCCGAAAACGGGCAGATGCGGACCTCGGTGAAGAATATCGCCAGCGTTGTCGCGGGCAACGGCATCTACTTCCCGGAGCGTTGACGATGCGCCGTGTTCCGTCGACAGTTGGCGGCCTTGTCGGGGCTCTTCTCCTATTTTTGTCTTCCTGTGTCTCTGGAAAGGATGAGAACGTGAACGGCGATGTTACGCCCACACGGGTGAGCAGTCTGTCGATTGTCGAGGAACGGCGTCAGACTATCGGCCTCCTGTTGTCGTTTTACGACATGTTGTCGAAAAAGTTCGGCGTCGGCGAATGGGAGCCGCTTCGAGTTCATGCCCAGATCGGTGAGAATTTCGGAGTGCATTGCCCAAGTGGGTACGCCTCGGAGAGATATGACCTCGCCATTGCCGGGCCGTTGACGCCAGAGAAATGGAAGGCGGCCTTAAGCCGTATGTACAAGTTGGCGAAACCTCTAGGATTCGGATCTCCAAAAACGGAAGCTCCGGGAAAGAACGGAGGGCAATCGGCTGTGTTTGCACGCCCAGATGGAGCTCGCATCCTTATTAGGTACAGGGTGAAGAGTTTTGTTCGCATAGATACGGGGTGCGCGAAAGGCGAAGTGTATGAAGGGTGGCCAGCTGGGACGGAGGCTGTCCCGGAGCGGCTGCGAACCACTGGGCGGCATGAGGATGGCAATCCGCCCGAAACGTGGGCCCCCTACTCCCCGCCTGGTTCGCCCAGCGCCGCCCCGACAAGTTCTTTTGTCGCCACTCAAACCAAGGGAAAGGAATGACTATGGTCGATAGGCTCCGGTACGACCCTCAAGTCGTGGATTCGATGCTGTGGAAGTTTGACTCCGCCGTCGAACAGGTCCGCGAATCAAAAGGCGAAAGCGAGATCGCTGCGAGTGCAGGCGCCTTCGTGGGCGGCGGTCTGGAAGGCAAAGCGGAACAAGCGGCACGGAGCGTCGCCGAAGGTCGATCGGACTATCTTCTGCGGCTCGGCGCTTACAAAGAAGCCCTTCTCAAGGTGAAGAGCAAGGTCGAAGGCGCAGACGCCGACTCTGCTGACGGCTTCAAGCGGCCTCCGCGTGGGCGCAACGAAATCGTCTAGCTGCGGCTCGGACGGCGACCGAGTCTAAAGAGCTCACAGTCAAAGGATTGCAGTCAAAGAAAAGCCTGTCGCCTGATCGGGCTCCCCGGGCAACAACGATGCCTGAGTACGCCAAAGCGGTCGTTTGAGGGTATTTGCAAGTAATCGACGTGGACTTGCGCCGTAATAATTTTTCTAACTAGTAGGTTGTGTGAAAGAGACAATTGCGTCGTTCCGAACTTTCTGATGTGTTAATGGATGCAGTCGTAGAAACCGTACCGAAAGATGTGCATATAAATAACGAATATTTCGATCGATATTCAGCTCTTACTTCCGATCAAAAGTGGTATCCCGCTCTTAGCGAAACGATGTCGTATCCCGATTTTTCCTTGTGTTCCAGCTTATCCTCTACCTAGGACTTTAGTCCCTTCATCCATTTTCCGATCCATGAAATGGTTGAAGTCCATGAGCCGCCTTGCGGTAGGCCAAGTAAATCACGATCTCACGCAGGTAAGGCTGAAAAGCTCACCACCATCCTTTGAACGGAAGGCAATCTACATGAAACGCAGGATTCGACATGTGTCCGCGATCGCCTCTTTCCTTTCCCTGATCTCCGTGGCCCCCGCCGTCGCCGACGTCGGCGCTTCGGGTCCGGTTTCTTCCTCCGCGGGGAAATCCATCGGTCTCCGCGTAGGCGAGGATCCCACGCCCGCTCCGGGAAACTCGGGGAGCTCGGCAGGCTCGCCCGGCGATTCCCAAGGAGGGGCCGATGGATCCCAAGGCAATACGAACACTCCCAAGAGGTCCTACGGCGTGAGGGGATATTTGGTCACGAGGAAGGCCCCCGCCCGCTCGATTGCGGGTTTCAAGACCACGCGGGATTCTTACCGTTTTGCCATTGACGGGAGGGAATACACCCTCGAAGCGACCCCGCAATACACGAACCCCTCGGCGGCTCTTGCGCGCTTTAAAACGACACATGCAGCCTCCATTGCAAAGATCCGTGCGCACTTCAAGCTCCCGGACCTTTCGGAGCAGACCGCCACGCAGTACGTCAATGCCCTTTCGGATCAGGTCATGGCTGCGAACACCCCTGTGTCTTCGGATGAGATTTTCGCCGTCGCCGATTTCTCCTCCACCCTTGCGGCTCCCGCCGACAACGCGAAGACGGAGCAGGTGCTTCCCAAGCTCGTTTACGCGACGAAGACCAAGAACGTCTCGGCGATCATCCGGACCGGAGGCATTCTGGACAGCACGATTCCGGCGGCTTCCAAGAAGAACGTCACCCTCACCCAGAAGCTCGATTCGATGACCGGCGGCCTGAAGATGAACCCTGGAGGGTCGCAGCCGAGCCCGAGTGCGACGCCGACCATCCCCGATGGAAGCCAGCCGAGCCCGAGTGCGACGCCGACCAGCCCCGATGGAAGCCAGCCGAGCCAGAGCGCTTCGCCGACCGCTCCGAATGGCGAGCAGACCAGCCCGAGCGCGGCGCCGTCCAGCCCCGATGGGAGCCAGCCGAGCCAGAGCGCTTCGCCGACCGCTCCGAATGGCGAGCAGCAGCAGACCAGCCCGAGTGCAACGCCGTCCAATCCCGATGGGAGCCAGCCCAGTCAGAGCGCTTCGCCGACCGCTCCGAATGGCGAGCAGCAGCAGACCAGCCCGAGTACAACGCCTGCCGCCCCAACGCAGCCTCAGACGAAAAAGCTCACGGTTCCCAATGTCGATGCGGCCGTTGCCTACGCCAAGAAGTACGCCTTCACGCCGAACACTCAGCAGTACAAGTACTTCGAGCACGCAGACTGCACGAACTTCGCCTCCCAGATTCTCGCGGCCGGCGGGCAGCCCACCGACGCCTACTGGCACCCGCACCCGTGGGGCAACTCCACCAGGCACACCTACTCGTGGGCTGTGGCCAACGCCTTTGCCCGCCACTGGGGTCTCAACCAGGGAACCACCAGCTGGACCGAGTTTGCCTCTCGCGTCCACCGCGGATCCTTCGTGGCTTTGGCTTACTCGAACGGCAAGGTCTACCACACCGCATTCGTGACCGAGCAGGCTGACGTCGTCAGCGACGAGTATGGAACGTACCGGACCTTCGCCATCGCACAGCACACTCGCAACTACGAGGGCTGGGTCCATGGCAACGGCCTCGCCTCCGTGTGGAAGCAGCGCGGCTACTGGATCACCGCCGAGGGCGACAGCAACGGACAGTAAGGGCGAAGCAACAGACAGCGGCGGCCGCTGAAGCGCCTCCGCACTGAAACGCAGCGTCCGCGAAAGGCGGGGCGCGGGTTTTGCTGGAAGGCAGCCCGCGCCCCGTTTCTTTGATCCCGTTTGCGCGACGACGACGCGCATCAAGTCTGCGAGGACGCCATGGGTCCGGAGGCGTCATGCGTTTTCTTGCGAGGCTGATGACGGCGATTCTGTCCTCGCTTTCAATCCCAATCTCCGCGCGCGGTCGGTCTGCGGACGCACGCGCAGTCGGCCTGAAGGGGCGCATGCGCGGTCGCTCTGTGGGCGCGTGTGCGGTCCGTCTGTTCGCCGCCTCCGCTCGCTCAGCCGGCGAATGCGCGCAGCGGCTGGCCCGCGACCTCCGCCCGCATGTGGAAGACTGCGCCCGCGCCCGGCTCGTCGGCCGTCTCGCGCGACGTCGTGATGAAAACGTCGCGAAGGTCCTCCCCGCCGAGGGTCACCGCCGTCACCCCGCGCACGGGAAGCTCCCACTCGCCGAGCACCTCGGCTTCGGGGGAGTAGAGGCGCACTTTGCCGACCCGGTTCATCGCGCACCACACATTGCCCTCGGAATCGACGCAGAGGCCGTCGGGCCGTCCGCCGTCGCCGTCGTGGAAAAGTCTGCGGTTGACGAGGCTTCCCGATTCGTCGACGTCGAATACGCTCGTTCCGCCCGTGGCGGTGTCGTTGTAGTAGGCGAACCTTCCGTCGGCCGTGAAGTCGATGCCGTTGGACGTGGTGACGGAATCTAGCACGACGTCGACGGCGCCGTCGGCCCCGATGCGGTAGAGCTTGGCGCCGCCCGGGGTCTTGTCGTACGGCATGGACCCGGCGTACAGCCTGCCCGAAAGGTCGACGCCGCCCTCGTTCATGCGAACGCCGGGGTCCGCCCACATCTCGGCTTGCGGGACGGGCGCGCCGAAGGCCGAATCGGCCAGGGCGATACCGCGCTCGACGCCCACGACGTACCCGCCGCCCGCGCGAGGCCGCACGAAGGCCGCGACTGACGAACCGGTCGGCAGCCGATCGACGCTTCCGTCTGAGCCGATCGTGAGGATGTCGCCCGCGAGCATGTCGACGATCCGCAGCCCGCCCCACGAGGCATGCCAAGCCGGGCCTTCGCCGTGGAAGGCGACGACGTCAGTTATTTGAGTTGTCTTCTCCATCGTCGACGATGATAACGCGAAGATTGCGCGGGCCGTGGACGCCGTCGACGCGCACCAGCTCAATGTCCGAGGTCGCCGAGGGGCCGGCGATCCACGTGGTCGGACGCGTCGGATTCTCGCCGAGCACGGCGACGGCCTCGGGGACCGTCGCCTTGATGTCCGAGGCCTTGAGCACCACCACGTGGGTGTCGGGGACCAGGGAGATCGCGCGCCTGCCCATGTCCGGCGCGCCGTCGAGCATGATCGTGCCCGAAAGGGCAACGGCCACGCGCGAGGCGGTGACGACGGCGTCGATCCGGTCCAGCTCGGCATTGGTCAAAGGCGGCTCGTCGACGTGAATCTCGCGGCCCTTCGCGGCCGCCTCCGCCCAGGCGGGGTCAAGCCCGGGCGGCACGACGACGCTCGCCGCGTCCGACAGCGCCTCGGCGATGGCGGCCGGCACGTCGGCGGCGGTGGCCGCATGGGTGACCTTCGCCGTGTAATCGACGAGCTTCTCCTCCATCTCGGCCACGACGTCCGATCCGTCGCCTCTTGTGCGATAGTCTCGCGGAATCTCAGGCACGGGGATGGGTCCCGCCGCTCGGATTCGGCGGAAGATCTCCTCGCGTGCGCTTTTGGCCGCCTTCATCGTCCGCCCTCCTCTTCTTCGCGCGCCTTCCACCATTGCCTGAAGCTTTGGGCGGGCGGCGCCGGAACGTCGCGCACCCTCGTCCATGCTTTCGCAACCGGAAGCGGAACGCGGCTGATCTTCAGGTTGGGTCCGGCGATCAGACGCCCAGCCTGGACGCTTTTGCCCGCGGCCTCCATCGCCTTGCCCGAACGCATGACCTTCGACGAGACGGCCATGCCCACGTCCCAGATGTTCGGAATGCCGCCGCGGTTGGCTTCGACCGACTTGTGGCGCAGATGGACGAGGATGTTCGGAAGGTCGATCTTGACCGGGCAGACGTCTCCGCACGCACCGCACAGGGAGCAGGCGAAAGGCAGACTGGACGCTGGATCGCTGCGATCGTAGGCCTCTAGCAGCTGCGGTGTGAGGACGGCGCCGATCGGGCCCGGATACACCGAGCCGTAGGCGTGCCCGCCCGTGTGGCGGTATACGGGGCAGATGTTCATGCAGGCGGCGCAGCGGATGCACTTGAGGGCCTCGCGCCCGACCTCGTCGGCCAGCACGTTGGTGCGCCCGTTGTCGAGAAGGATGATGTGGAACTCCTGCGGCCCGTCGCCTTCGGTGACGCCCGTCCAGAACGACGTGTACGGGTTCATGCGCTCGCCGGTCGCCGACCTCGGCAGAAGCTGGCCGATGACCTCGATGTCGCGATACCGCGGCACGAGCTTCTCGATTCCCATGATCGTGATGAGGGTTTCGGGAAGGGTCAGGCACATTCTGCCGTTGCCTTCCGACTCGAAGATTCCCACCGTGCCGGTTTCGGCCACCCCGATGTTTGCGCCCGAGAGTGCGACCTTTGCCGTCAGGAACTTTTTGCGCAGGTGCGCGCGAGCGGCCATGGCGAGGACGCGCGGTTCGTCGCTCAGACCCTGAGCCGCCTCCATCCTCGCCTCGAAGATGGCTTTCACTTCGGCGCGGTTGCGATGGATCGCGGGGACGACGATGTGCGAGGGCATGTCTTCCGAGAGTTGGACGATCATCTCGGCCAGGTCAGTCTCCCACGCTTTGATCCCGTGCTCTTCCAGATGCTCGTTGAGGTTGATTTCTTGGGTTGCCATCGACTTGACCTTGACAACTTCGTCCACTCCCTTGGCGGAAATGAGGTTGAGCGCGATTGCGTTGGCCTCTTCGGCGTCGCGCGCCCAGTGGACCACGCCGCCGCGCTTGGTGACGTTTTCTTCGAATTGCTCGAGGAGCCTCACCCAGTCGGCCGTTACGGCCCTTTTGATGTTCGACGCCGCCTCGCGAAGGCCTTCCCAATCGGGCATTTCCTCGACCCGCAGATTGCGCTTGGCCCGGATCTTGCCCGTCGCATATCCGAGGTTGCGCCGCATCTGGGTGTTCTTGAGGGTCTCGTGAGCAGCCCGGGGAAAATGCTCGCCCCACTGCAGCGGATCGTCGGGAATCGGGTGGCCCGGATGCCAGCCGAGCTTCGCCTCTTCGGCGTCTTTCTCCGTCCACGTCGAGGGGCGGAATCTCTTGGCGAAATCAGAGACGGCTCCCATCATGCACCTACCTTCGTGTTGGTTGCGGGGGCGAACCAGGGGGATTCCTCGGTTCCAGCGAGGACTTCGGCCAGATGCATCGATCTGATGCCGGAGCCGGAGCGCGCCAGGCCTCCGCCGATGTTCATCAGGCACGAATAGTCGCCTGCCACGACGATCTCTGCGCCCGTCGAGATGATGTTCGCCATCTTGTCGGAGAGCATCGCAGCCGAGACCTCGGGGTTCTTCAGCGAGAAGGTCCCTCCGAAGCCGCAGCAGACGTCGGAATCGGGCAGCGGCACGTAGTCGATGCCCCGGACGGCGGCAATGAGCCGCGTGGCGGTGTCGCCTATGCGTGCCATCCGCAGGGAATGGCACGTGGTGTGATACGTGACCCTGTGAGGGAAATAGGCGCCGACGTCGACCATTCCGAGCACGTTGACGAGCAATTCGGGAAGATCGTAGGTCTTCTTGGCGAGCGCTTCCGCGTAGACCGCGAGCTGCGGCTCGCCCTGGTCTCTCGCCACGAGCGACGCCTGATGCCGGAGCGATCCCGTGCACGAGCCCGATGGGGCGACGATGGCGTCCCACTGCCCGTCGAGCACGGGGGTGAAGGTGTTGACGTGGTTGCGAATAAGCGGCATGGCCTCGGGATAGTAACCCGTGTTGACGTGCATTTGGCCGCAGCAGCCTTGCTCTTCGGGGAAGTAGACCTCGTGCCCTAGACGTTCGAGCAAATGGACGGTCGCCTGCGCCGCCTGCGGAAACATGACGTCCGCGATGCACGTTGAAAACAGTGCGATTTTCATACGTTTGCCTTTTCTGTTGAGGGGCTTGGACTGGGCGGAAGCCCCTTGCCTACCGTGCGGATGAAATCCTGGCGTCAGTTTGTGATGAGGAACCCCAGCGTCCCACTCGAAGCAAGCACCACGATCATGCCGAGCAGCGCGATGAAAGCGATCGAGTAGGGGGCGGCTTTGCGCAGGAGCGTCGATTCGGATCCGGGCTCCTTGATCGCCGTGGCCGCGATTGCGAGGTTCTGAGGGCTGACTATTTTTCCGATGCCACCTCCGATTTCGTTGGCTGCCAAGAGCAGCTGAGTGCTGATTCCGGCCTTTGCTCCCGCCGTCGATTGGAGATTCGCGAACAGGGCGCCGGCCGACGTCGCCGAACCGGTCACGGCGGTGCCGACCCACCCGAGGATGGGCGAGAGGAAGGCGAATGCGCCGCCCGCCGCGGCGAGCCACGTGCCGATGGCCACCGTTTGGCCCGAGAGGTTCATGACGTATGCGAGCGCCATGACGACGGCGATGGTGAGGATGGCGAGCTTGAGGTCGACGACCGTCTTCCATAGCGTCGTCATCCCCTTGCCGAAGGAGAAGGGGTATTTTCCGCCGGAGCTGCTCTTTCCATAGACGAGGGCGACGATCAGCCCGGTCAGCAGGAGCATCGTCCCCGGCGAGGAAAGCCAGCTGAACGTGAACTGTGTTGCCTTGACGGCCTGCCCCTTGGCGTCTACGAGCTGACCGTCGAGCCCCGGCCAGCCGAACGTCACGTCCGTCGATTCGAGTGCCTTGGGCACGTCGATTCCCGCCGTCCACAGCTTGGCGACGGCGAAAATGACGACCACGAGCCAGTAGGGCAGGAGCCCCAGGGCCACGCGCGAGCCGCTGAGCTTTTCCGAGGACGTCTCGGACAGCTGTTCCTCAGGCGTTCGGGGGCGCCACGCTCGCAGAAGGAGGGTGACCGAGGCGAAGGAGAGCAGCGACGCGAAAACCGCCGTCAGCTCGTAGGAAAGGAAGTTTGCGGCCAAGATGTGGCCCAGCCCCATGGTCACGCCGGCCGCGAGCGCGGCGGGCCACGCCTGTTTCATTCCGCGTTTGCCGTCGAGGATGCCGAGGAGGAGCACGGGGATCCAGCACAGGAAGAGCGGGGTGATGCGGCCTTGGGTCGCGCCGACGGCGTCGGCGGAGGAGTTGCCGAGCTTCGCCGCGGTGGTCACCGGGATGGCCATCGCGCCGAAGCAGACGTTGAGGGCGTTGCCCACCATCGTCACGAGCGCCGCCTTGATCGCGGGGACGCCGAGGGCGAGCAGCATGGCGCAGGATATCGCGACAGGCGCGCCGAAACCCGCGAGGCCTTCCATGAGGCCGCAGAAGCAGAAGCCGATGAGGAGCGCCTGAACCCGCATGTCGCCCTTGCCGACGGCTGCGAATACCCGCCTGACGTCTTCCGAGCGTCCCGTTTTCTCCGTCAGATTGTAGAGCCACACGGCCATGATGACGATGTAGACGATCGGAAAGAGGCCAAAGGCTGCGCCTTGGGTCGCGGAAAGCAACGCGAGGTCGACGGGCATGCCGAAGGCGAGGATTGCGGCAGCGAGGGCCGCCGCGAGCGAAATGATCGCGCACACGTGCGTTTTCACCTTGAATACGCCCAGAAGAACGAAAAAGACGACGAGCGGCAGAAGGCCGAGCAGCGCCGTCAAGGCGAGCGACGATCCCACCGCCGTCGTCGACGGCGTGTAAGCGGCGTGGATCATGGGGTCTCCTTTCTGCGAGGGAATCTGCCCCTGGCCGTACCTCCGTTGGTTACGGTCTGAAAGTGACCGAAATGGTGAGAGTCTCGGCCGTCCCCTTCACGCACCGAAACCTCATGATATGCGGCCTACGTTACACCCGGCGTTTCTTCGAGTTCAATGCGAGCGGGTTTTCCCCGACGACTTGGAGACTTTTCGCGTTGTTTCGAATGCGAACCAAGGACTCTCGACGGAGGGGCGTCAGCCACTTACTTCGCAGTGCGGAAGGAAAGCTAACTTTCTTCAGATCGGGCATGCTAAGCGTTCCCGGGACGAGAAACGGTTAAAAAATTCCCAAGATATTGTTTTAAGAAGCTCAAGATTTGATGTTGAACGTGATCCAGATTACATTTACTCTACGCTTGCGTTCGGTTAAGCTAAACGTGTAGATAAAAGCGTACGGAGTTCGCTAGCTCGGACTTGATCGCAATTCATGCTTTTCTGATTGGCATTCGTTCGTCGGGTATTCATCTAATCCAAGATGAAGTTCCGTATATGTTTCGCTAATCGGAGTTGTGTCAAGGGCTTCAATTACGAGCTTGTTTGCGCCGTGTGCTTCGAAAATGGAAAGGAGGTGAACGGAACAATGACAGCAATGATGGAAACCACGATGCTCGACCTGGACGTCGACATCGACGCGATGCCCGCCGCTGCGGCGACCCCGCAGATCACGAGCGTCAGCCTCTGCACCGCTTTCTGCACGAGCCAGGGAGGCGGAAGCTTCTGCAGCTTCTGCTGCTGAGTCGTGAGTGAGTGTGGTGGCGTGGCGGCTGTCATCCCTATACGCCACCATGCTCACTCCGGTCGTTTTGTCGCTCTCGAAGCAAACTTGAACGCGGACGCGTGCGGTCAAAGCGATTTGGACGTGGCAGCGGGCGATATTGCCATTCATTTGCAATGGCATAGTATTTAATTTTGAGGTCGACGTCGATGCAATGCCGACTGAATCGACCAATAAGCAACAAGCCATGAGCGGTTGGTTCCGCACTTATGGCTGCACGAGTCCGGGCGACGGAGGCTTCTGTAGCCGCTGGCGCTGAGCCGTGGGGCGTCGTGGCAACGTGGCGGCTCTATCGTCCCTGTGCGACGCCACGCCCGTCGGCCTCAACTATGAAGGGCGCCATAGCTCCGGTGCGGGGCAGCAGCCCTTTCGCTTGGAAAGCGACTGGGCCTGCGAAGGTTCAGGGGCGATGGCGAACCGTCGGTCCAAACAAGGCGGATGTGATGGCGTGGTAGCTATCATCCCTATACGCCATCACATCCACGTGCGCTCCAACGCTCGGCTCTTGCCGAGATATTCCCACGGGAATCGACTCGAGCCGAGTATTTCAACGTTGTACATATCATCCTCCATCACCGACGAACAAGGCAAATGGTCGGTCTCTGAAAAGGTAGGAGTTCTGAAGGAAATGACAGTGGAGGGAAGTTTCAGCCCGCTCGCAGCTGCGCGGCATTTCACGTTGAGGACAGCGGCTCGCCCCCTGCGCCTCGCCCCGGCTGAAAACGACGTTCTTTTGGCTGCTGCGGGGCGTGAAAGCCTGGTCAAGTACATTCGCGACGCATATCGCGACCCAGCCTTTGCGCAGGCGGTCATCCATGCCGCTCCAGCTTTATGGGAATCCGTGCAACGCGCGCTCGGAGATCCCGCATCGATGAAGCCAAACCGGCTTCGCCGCGTGGCGTTGTCGACGAGGAAGTTCTTGAACCGCATATCCTCCCGTCCCACTCCTTTCGGCCTGTTCGCAGGCGTCTCCGCCGGCGAATTCGCGGGCGACCCCGAAAATTCGCGGGTGAGGTTCACGCAGGGGCGTCGGGAGGCCGTCGCCGACTTCCGGTGGCTTTCGCCCGTGGTCCGATCGCTGGAACAGCGCCTCGAAGTGCTGAAGGGGTTGACCGTGTGCCGCAATCCCCTCTTGCGTTGGAGAGCCAACGAGATCCTCGTCTTCGGTGCGGACCGAGCGGACGTTTCGCAGTCCCGAACGGCCATCGGGCGAACGCCGGTGCTGGACTGCGTGCTCGACAAATGCAGTGGGAACGATGGGATCGCCGTCGAGGATCTTTGCGAAGGGGTCGCGAAGGAGTTTCATGCGAGCCCGGGCGGGGTGCTTGGCCTAGTGGCGCGTCTCGTCGGACTGGAAATCCTTTACACCAGCCTGAAGCCCAAGCTGACCGGAGGAGACCCGCTCGAAGAAGTGGTGCGGTCACTGCAAAGAGCAGGTGTCGATGCGGAGGGTCTATTGGACATACACCGCCGCATTCGCGCGTTGAGCGGGCCGGCGACTGCGGACGACGCCGGCGAGGAGTATTCGCGCACGTACGCGGCTATGGCGGAAGTCGACGGTGCGGACAAAGCCGACGGCGCCGGAAACAGGATCCACTTTGTTCTCAACAGCGGTGTTCAGCTGCGGTTGCCCGATCGCATTCGTCAAGATGCCGAAGAGGGAATGCACATCCTGCAGAGGCTGTCCCACATGCGGCTGGGCATGCGAGGATTGCGCAAATACCATATGGACTTCTTGGAACGGTATGGGATAGAACGAACTGTTCCTTTGTTGACGCTGGTTGACCCCGCCCGGGGAATCGGCGTTCCCGAAGACTACTCGTGGCCGAAACAGGTTGCGGAGAAGAAACCGCCTCCTCCCGACGAGGTGAACGAAAAACGCGAAGAGCGGCTGGCCGCCCTGTACAGCAAGGCGCTCGCTGAGGGCGGCCGAGAAATCAGCCTGACCGAGGCCGACATAGACGAACTTTCCCACGGACCGTTCGACGAGAGCGAGTGCCAGCTGGCGGCCGAACTCTACCTCAATCTGGCTGCTCGATCGTGGTCGCGACTGGCTGAGGGGGACTACCGCGTATCGCTCGGGAGCAATCCAGGAACGCACTCTTCCTTGTGTACGACGGGAAGATTCCTCGGTCTGCTGCCGGAAATGAACGAGGACCCCGAACTGCGCCCCTTCGTCGACGACGAACGTGAGTACAGCGCCTCGTTGTCCTACTACCCGCGGTCGCACGCGGCCACCAACTTGGTCAACACTCGGCCCTTGGGCGTGAAGCTCATCGGCGTCGACACGCCTCACGCGGCGGGGACCGACTACGTCCCGCTCTCAAGAATCGGCGTCAAGGCGACTATGGACGGGCTCTTCCCCGTCGATATGTCGGACGGGCGAGCCGTCCGCATCCATTCGCGCAACTCGGTCTACACTCCGGCGCAGGCGCCGAATGCCGTTCGGTTCTTGGCCGATATGGAAACCGAGCTCCAACGCCTATGGGAGCCATGGGATTGGGGGCGCCTGGGCTATTTTCCGTTCGTTCCGAGGGTGCGCCATGGCCGCTTCGTTCTAAGCCCGGCGCGATGGTCTCTCAAAGAGCTCAAACGCTCGGGCTTCCTCAAGGGCTCCGACTGCCTGGAAACGTTCAACCGGTGGAAAGAGCGATGGGGAGTTCCCAGGCACTGCCTCGCCGTCACCATGGATCTGCGCCTCCTATTGGACACCGAGAACCCGGGGGACGTCGAACTTTTGCGAGCCGAACTGGCGAAAGCCGACAACCTGGTGCTCGAAGAGCTTCCCGGGGGTGCGCAGACGCCTCGCGACGCCTGGGGGTGGCTGTCCGACGGCGAGGACGTGTACGTCAGCGAACTCGTCCTTTCCTTCAAGAGGCGAGACGCCGCCTCCGCCTTCGCACCCGAACGATTCCTCCTGGGCGTGGACGCGACTCCCGAACTGCGGTATCTTCCTGGTTCCCAGTGGCATTCATTCCGCCTTTACACGCCGGCGGATGAAATCACGCATTTGCTCAAAGGGAAGATCGGCGAAGCGGTGGAACGGATCGCAGAAGCGGGCGGCGCCACGCCTTTCTTCGTGCGATACATCGACGGCGTCGGCTCCCATTTGCGCGTCCGGTTTCAAAACTCCTCGGAGTCCGACGGCCAAGGGCGGCCCGCGGAGTTCGAGGGGATCTTGCGGGAGATCTGCGAAGGGGCGGGGGCGACGACGTTCGTGCAGGACGGATACGTTCCCGAGTTCGAGCGATACGGCGGCGTCGACCTGTTGGACACGACGCATGACGTCTTCTCGGAAGACTCCCTGGCTGTGCTCAAAGCGCTGCGAGGTCCTTCTTGCGACCTGTTTTCGGGATTGGAAGAGTACGTTGTGCTCTCCTGGACTGAAACATTCGTGAAATTTTTCCAGGGATTCGGCTCTGCGTTGGATGAAATCGGAATGGACGAGGCCGTTGAGGCTGCCGACAGTCCCGAGGCAATCGGGGATGCGGCGGAAGCAATCGATGACCCCATTGCGATCCTCGAGACATGGACCAGGAAGATGGGACTGGCCTCGAGCCGCGGAGATGAATCGTATGACCGGCATCGAGAGAGATGGAGCGAGATCGTGCGTTCGCACCTTCTGCGGGACCAACGGGGAGACGATTCGCTCCGCCGACATGGCCTTGGACGGACGGCGCCGTTCCTGGCCGGAAAAGGCTTCGCCGACGTCGTTGCCGCGGGGAATGCGCATGTTTCGGCCTTCAGAATCGTCGGAAGCTACATGCACATGACATTCAACAGAGTGTTCGGCCCCGATCAGGCCAACGAACAACGTTTGCTCGGCATTCTGCGTTCCGTTGCGGCGCGCCTGAGCAGAGAACGCAGCGCGCGGGAGGCGGCCAATGAGCGCGGATGAAGCGAAGCGCGTGAGCGCGGACCACGTGGAGCGCACGATTGGCGAGAGCCAAGGGAGCGAACGGGAATCCTGGCGGCTTTTACCCGAGAATTTGCGAAGAAGGGCCGGTGAGCTGGCAAACGACGTGGCAGAACGGCTTGGGGACGCGGAGGCCGACAGGCAAATCGTGGATCGTCCGGGCAACGTCGAACCCATCTTCGGCTCGTCGATGTGGTTGCCCGGAACGCTGAGCAACGGTTTGGCGGGCACGGCCCTCATGTACTCATTGCTCGCGCGATCCGACCCGCGCTGTCTCCAGCTGGCCCATAGGCACCTGCAGGCGGCCCTTGAATCGGCTACGTGGAATTCGCAGGGCGGCCTCATGGGAGGCCCCGCGGGCATCTTGGCCGCCGCGCAGGGGGCGTCCGGGGTGGGAAAGAACTATCCGGGGCTGCGCGAAAAACTGACCACTCGATTGGCGGCGACGCAGACAGAGGCTGTGCGAGCGTACGCGGAGGCGCTGAAAGACGGCGTGCATTGGCTCGCCTACGACATAATGCACGGGGTGACGGGCGTGCTCAGGGTTCTCATGGACGAGCCGTCCAAGGACGCCCGCAGCGCGGTCGAGGCCACGAACGGCTACCTTTGCTCACACATTTTGAAGCGGCGCGAATCCGGACTTCCCGGTTGGTGGGTGCCGTCCGAGCTCGAGCCGATTGCAGAGGACCGCGAAACCTATCCTCACGGCGACCTCAACCTTGGCATGGCCCACGGCGTCACCGGCGTCGTCGCCACTCTGACGACGTTGGCCGAGAGGGCGAGCCTCACCCCCGAAATGGAAGACGCCCTCCGCAGAGCCGTCGACTGGATGGCGATGTGGCGGCAGGAAGTCGATGGCGTGCCCTACTGGCCGGCTCGGATTCCCGCGGAGCTCAACGGCTCTCCGCGAGACGCTCCGCCTCAATTCACCAGGGCGGCGTGGTGCTATGGCACTCCGGGAGTCGCCTTGACGTTGATGCGGGCAGGGAGGTTGCTCGGCGACCCCGGCGTCGTCGATACCGCGGTGGATGCGCTCGTGGGCCACCTGCAGGCTCCCGAGCACGCATGGAGGCTCGACGGACCGACCTTCTGCCACGGATACTCCGGCGCCCTGCACGTGCTGCATCGGGCATGGCTGATCCGCGGCGACGAACGTTTGAGACAACTTGCGTTGACGATGGCGTCGAAGCTTATCGACGACATGGCCGAGCCGGATGCTCCCTTCATATTCCGCCACTGGATGCCGGACAGTCCCGAAGGCTGGCAAAAAGCCGACTCTTACAAGAGAGTCGATAGCGTGGGGTTGCTCGAAGGCGCGTCCGGAGTTGCCGCGGTCCTCTATTCATTGAGCCTGGACGACCCGAGCGACTTGCCGGCGTGGGACCGCGTGTTCGCTCTTTCCTAGGAGCGATGGGCGCACTCGCTGGATGGAGGCGTTCGGCGCGAAGGCTCGCCGCCCGGCCGGCGCGAAAGAGAGAAAGGGAAAACATGGCAGACAGCGAAGACGACGTCGCCGCCGAAGACGCGGCGACTGCCCAGGCGGGCGCGAATGCCAAGAAAAGCGCCGCCGTGGAACGAGTACTCCTCGGCTGCACCGGAGCGCTGCAGATGCTTTCGATAGGCGAGTACATCATGGCCATGCGATCCGCCGGGGCCGAGAGAATCGGCGTGGTGCTCTCCCCGTCTGCCGCGGCGATGACGTCTCCGGCGTCGCTCGAAGCGATCGTCAACGAAGTGTTCGTCGAACTTCCCATGGCGCGAAACCACATCGCTCTGAGCCGCGAATACCAGCGAATGGCGGTGGTTCCCGCGACGGCGAACTTCCTCGCCGGTGCGGCGACGGGAAGCGCGCGCAATGCGGTGGAGCTCATGCTCATCGCGATGCCTGCGCCTTCCGTGATCGTTCCGGCTATGAACGGCGCCATGTGGGCGAAGCCGGCGGTTCAGCGCAATGTCGCGACCCTCGTGGAAGACGGCCACACCGTGCTGAAACCCACAGTCCGCGAAGTCTTCGAAGCCGCGTCTCAAAAATTCAAGCGAGGGGTCTCCTCTTCGACGCCCTACGAGGTGGCTCGGGCGATCCAAGAAGTGCCTGCCTGACGAAAACCGTCCGAACCGACGTGCCGCCTCGAACGACGGCGGACGCGCGAGCAGCGGCTGGCGGCGGTGACTAGTAGTCTGGCCGAAGGCCGCTCGATTCCAGAATCGAGCGGCGCGTGAACCGCTGCGCGGTGCGTCGCTACGAACTCAACGAACGAACGAGTTCGGATGGCCATTGCCGTCCCGAGAAGAGGAGAGACCCGGTGACGAAGCGAAACGGCTGTACAAACTTGGCGCGCGGGGAGTCGTCTCACCTTGGCCGCTGACACCGAGACCGATCGCGACGCCGAGCTTCTCGAAGCCGTGGGGGAAGGGGATGAGCACGCATTCGCCGAGCTGTACCAACGATACTCGGCTGTAGTGTTCGCTTTCGTTCTCGCCCGAAGCGACGACCGGGGCGACGCTGAGGAAATCAGCGCGGACGTGTGGCTGGGGTGCTGGAGATCGGCCCCCGCCTTCAGGGGCGACAGCAGGATTCTCACCTGGCTTCTGGGGATTGCCAAGCGTCAGATCTGGACGCACACTCGCCGGCGGAAGATCCCGACGGCGCCTTTGGACGAGGAGGTCGAATGTCTGGTCGACGATGCCGCCGATCCTGCCGACCTGGTCGCGATGGCGACCGGCGTCGACGAATTGCTTGGGGCTCTCAGGTCTCTGCCCCAGGACCTCGCCGAGGTGGTCGGCCTCGCCTGGCTGCACGAATTGCCATACGGGGAGATCGCTTCAGTGCTCGAAATACCCGTCGGCACGGTGAAAAGCCGTGTTTCACGCGCGCGGCGGCTGTTGAAAGAGACGCTGACGAGGCACTGAGGAGGGGCGATGTTTGAGCGCGGACAAGGCGAAAGCGAGACGTTGAAAGCCGCTTTGCGCCAGTGGGAGTTCGAACGGAGCGAGCCGCCCGGCTACGAGCGCGTGCGCCGCCGGGTGGCTGCTTCGCGGTCGCCGCTCGAGCGCCGACGGCGAACGGCGCGGCAAAGCCTCCGGCTGGCGGCGGCTCTAGGGCGTGCGCAATTGAGAGTCGTGCCATGGCTGGTGGTTCCGCTGGCTTTGCTGACCGCGACGTTCGCGGCGCTTGTGGCCCGATTCTTCAGCGTGACCATGGGACCGAACGCCGCCGTGGGGGGATTCGCATCCTTGGCCCTGTTCGGCGTCAACCTGACGGTTACCACGGCGCTTTCCCGAATCCGCCAGGACGCCGTCGCTTTGGCCACGCCATTGGGACCGTCGGCGGTGGTGCTCGCCCGGGTGGCCGCGGTGCTGGCACTCGACGCCGCGACGGGACTCCTGGGCGCCGCAGCCGCTGCCACGTGGGGCACGGCAGACGTCTTCGGTCCGATTCTCGCGGGGTGGCTGGTCCCGATGGCGGCGGTGGCGGGCACAGTGGCGTTTCTCTCCATCTGGGTGGCCCCGTGGGCAGGCGTCGTGGTGGGGCTGGCCGTCTCCGCCGTCGTTGGGCCGTCCTCTTCGCCGCTAGGCCTCGGCCCTTCGGGTTCGCTGCAGGAGGCGATCACCCCTCTGGGGGTCGTTGCCCTTGGCCTGGCCCTGATCGCCTGCGCAGCGTTTTCTGCCCCGCGAGCAGTGGCTTCGTCGAGGGACGGGTGACTTCCCGTGAACCGGTCGGCCCTGGCTCGCTACTCACACAACGACAGTGAGTTAGACGGGAAAGGAGTTTGCATGTCGGTCTCGTTCCTTGCGGCACAGCTGCGACGAGTTCGCGTCGCCTTGGCCATACCGCTCGTAGCTGCGGTCGTCACCGCGCTCGTGGGCAGGTTGGCTGCGGCCGCGTGGTCCTCGATGCAAGGCATGGCATTGGCGTTCGGATTGGGGCAGATTTTCGTCATCTGTAGCGGCGTGGCCGTGGCCATCGTGCTGACGGGCGATCCGTTGGTCGAGCTTCATGAGGCTACGCCGGCGTCATTCCGACGCGTGCAAGTGGTTCGCGCGGTGGCTGTGACCGCGTCCGCGGTGATCGGAGCCGTTGTCATGTTCGCGCCGCTGCATGTGGCCGGCGTGTGGATGCAAGACAAAGGGTGGATCACCGTCGTCATACCGATCGGATCGGCAGTAACGATCGCCGCTGCCGCATTCGGCGCTGCGGCTTACACGGGATCGGCGTCTTCCACCACGATCGTTGTCACGGCAACCTGGCTGTTTTTGGCCGCGCTGTGGGATCCGTATGTGGAGCCTCTGCTCTTGCGGCGTGGAATACCCGTTTTGATCGCAACGATTTTGGCCGTTCGGGCGTGGCGCAGGCTCGGCGACGCCGAGCGCAACATATCGCAGGCGGTGGCAGCGGCATGACTTTCGTCGATCTCTTACGCGTCCACGCACGAATAGCGTGGAGACAGAAAACGCTGTGGTACACGTCGATACCGTTGACGCTGTTCGCCGTCTTGCTGAGCTTCGGAGGAAAAGCGCCGAATACCGGAGACGTCAGAGACCTCGTCTACAAGGCGCAGGTTATGGTCATCTTCGTCGGCATCGCCTATGCCGCGGCGTTCACCAGCCTTCTTTCCGCTCCCGCCCGCCTTGGCATCGGCGAGTTGGAGTCGTCCGCTCCGGTCGGCTTCATGAAGCTCCGAATGGCGCGGGTGCTGGGGCCATTCGCTGTAGTCATCGTGCCGCCCCTGGCCTTCCTTCTCGTCATGGGAACGATTCAGACGGTCCAGGGAAAATGGGACGGGCTGCCCATGGCCCTCGGCGTGACGGCATCGACGATTGCGCCCGCGATGCTGTGCTCGATTGCGATCTCGGCTTTCATGGGGTCCTTTCTGCCGCAGGCCTTCGCGCGCATCGTGGCTGTTCTCGCTTGGTTCTACCTCGTATTCTCGACCCCTGCGATTCCCGTGCCTGCTCCCGAGGGCACGATCTTCGGGGTCACAGGGGACGCCGTCGCCGAGGGTTACTTCGGTTCGCGACCGCTGTATGCGCTCACAGGCCCGCTCAGTTCTTCTCCTGGGCCGGTTACGGCCACCGTTTCTCTGCTGTGGCAGTTCACTCTGATCGTCGTGCTTCTAGCCATCGGCTCCCGTTTGTCCGAACGCTTCCGGGATCGTTGAGAGGAATCATCCCATGTACATCTCCATCAACCACGTCACAAAGAACTTTCGGGGCAAGCCGAAGGCTCTCGACGACGTCACCATCGATCTTCCCACCGGGATGATTGGCTTGCTCGGCTCGAACGGCGCTGGCAAGACCACGCTCATGCGCATGCTGTGCGGCATCATTCAGCCCACGGAGGGAAAAGTATTCATCGACGGTCAGGATCTCAGCGCTTCGGCGAGCCGTCGTGCGGTCAAGGGCATCCTGGGCTACCTCCCCCAGCACGTCGAACCCTACCCGAATCTCACGCCGCTGGAGTTTCTGGACTACGTCGGCATCCTCAAGGGGATCGACAAGCGCTCCGCACGCCGCAGTCAAGCCGAGCAGCTCGTGGCCCGTGTTGGGCTCACCGATGCCAAGAACAGACGCATAGGAGGGTTCTCTGGCGGGATGCGGCGCCGGGTGGGCATAGCGCAGGCCCTTATGGGGGAGCCTCGGCTCATCATCGTCGACGAACCCACCGCCGGCTTGGACCCTGAAGAGCGCATACGTTTCAGGACCTTGTTGGCGGGGCTCGGCGCTGAACGCACCGTGATCTTGTCCACCCACATTCTCGACGACGTCGCCCAGACGTGCCCCTACATATTTGTTCTGGGGCATGGCCGCACCCGTTACGACGGCCCGACGGGCGGCCTCATCGAAGCAGCCCGAGGCCGCACGTGGCTGACTGACCCGCGCAGCGCTCGGCTTCCGGAGCACGCGGCAGTGGTCAACGCTCTCACCGTGCCCGGGGGAACCCAATACAGGATCGTCACCGACACGCCGCCCGACGGCGCGGAACCGGTCGAACCGAACCTCGAAGACGGCTACATGGCCCTCACTATCAACAAAGAAACACCATGAAACAAGGAGTCATCATGAAACAAAAGAACACTGTGGAGCGAGAAAACATCGCCAAACGCGGCGCCTCATCGAGAGCGCCTAGGCGAATTCGAGGCGTCATAGCCGCGGGCCTTCTTGGAGCGATGGGACTGTCCGGGTGCGGGATGCTTCACCCCGAGGATTATCCGACTGACACGGCGAAGCTCCCCAAGGCGACGAGCAACCCGGCAAAGATTTCGAAGGCGACATTCAGGCATAGCTGGAACTTGACGGTCGACCACGGGACTGTCTATTGCAAGCTCAACTCCGCTGGCGATCCGATCCTCTATTTCACCGCTCCCAATGGAACCGAGTACGCACTCAATTCCGTCACAGGCAACGGTGGGCGGCCAAACATCGAAGACATCGCCGACGGTTCCGTGGGGCCGATTCGCTCGTTCGCCTTCAGCGTCTGCGATGTCAAGTGACCCCGGCTAAATCCAGGCGCGTCTGGTCAGGCGCTGTGCACTGAGCTTGCTCTTGGCAAAAGGTACCCGGAGCCTCCTTTGGCGTTGTCCGTCTGACGCCCTATGGCAGGAGGCTCCGGGAGCTTCAATGTGTCCGAACCGGTTCTCGGCGACGCCGAACTTCGATTCAGCTAGCCCAAGCTACCACGGCTGGGCCTGGTCGTGACAACTCGAGAGCGGCCCGAGTCTGTCAGCCATCCGCGTAGCGCGGTTGTCGGCCGGTCGTTTGCGAGATGCATGCGAAGAGAGCGGCAACCCACCGGCCGGTCGTTTGCGATGCGCACCCAAAGGGGCAGCCCCTCGCAGACCAGCTGTTTTCCGCATGGCGCCGAAGTTTGCCGACGTCGCCCGCCGGTCACTTGACGTCGTCGTCGACCCAGTCGAGGGTCTTCGATATCGCCTTCTTCCACTGGCGGAGCTGACGCTCGCGCTCAGCCGGCTCCATTTCGGGCTTCCAACGCTTGGCCTCGGCCCAATTGGCGACAACGTCCTCCTCTCCGGACCAGAAGCCGACGGCGATGCCCGCCGCATAGGCCGCGCCGAGGGCCGTCGTCTCCGCGACCACCGGGAGCACCACCTCCGTGTCGAGGATGTCGGCCTGGAACTGCATGAGCAGACTGTTGGCGGTCATGCCGCCGTCGACCCTCAGCTGTTCCAGCTTGACCTTCGAATCGGCCTCCATGGCGTCGAGGACCTCGCGCGTCTGGAAGGCCGTCGACTCCAAAGCCGCGCGGGCAATGTGCGCCTTCGTGTTGTAACGCGTCATGCCGACGATCGCTCCACGCGCGTCGCCGCGCCAGTGCGGGGCGAACAGACCGGAGAACGCCGGCACGAAGTACACCCCGCCGTTGTCGTCCACGCTGGCGGCCAGAGCCTCCACCTCGGGGGCCGTGGCGATGATCTCCAGATTGTCGCGCAGCCACTGGATGAGCGAGCCGGACACCGCGATAGAGCCTTCGAGGGCGTACACGGTGGGCTTGTCGCCGATTTTGTAGCAGACGGTGGTGATGAGCCCGTTGTCCGAAAGCTGAGGCTCGGTCCCGGTGTTCATAAGCATGAAGCAGCCGGTTCCGTAGGTGTTTTTCGCCATGCCGGGCTGGAAGCATGCCTGGCCGAAGGTCGCCGCCTGCTGGTCGCCCAGGTCGCCGGCGATCGGCTTGCCCGGAAGCAGGCCGGTTTGGCGTCCGTATCCGTAAACCTCGGAGGAGGAGCGGATCTCGGGAAGGAGCGACATCGGAATGCCCGCGATCTCGCAGATGTCCTCGCGCCATTGCAAGGTCCGCAGGTCCATGAGCATCGTGCGGGAAGCGTTCGTCACGTCGGTGACGTGGACGCCGCCCTCGGTGCCGCCCGTAATGTTCCAGATGAGCCATGTGTCGGGGTTTCCGAAGGCCAGTTCCCCGCGCTCGGCCCGCTCACGCACGCCTGGGACGTTTTCGAGGATCCACATGATTTTCGTGATCGAGGCGTAGGTCGAAAGCGTCTCGCCCACGATCGAACGGAACCGGTCGGGGCCGCCGTCGGCCGCGAGCCGATCGACGAGGTCCTGGGAACGGGTGTCCTGCCAAACGATGGCGTTGTAGACCGGCTTGCCTGTTGCGCGGTCCCAAATGATCGTCGTCTCGCGCTGGTTGGTGACGCCGACCGCTGCGACTTCGTGGTGGTTGGCCTCTGCGCTGCCCAAAGCCATACCGATCGTCTGGCGGACGTTGTCCCAAATTTCGTTTGGGTCGTGCTCGACCCACCCCGCGTGGGGGAAGATCTGCTCGTGCTCTAGCTGACCGACGGAAACGACCTCCCCCGCGTGATTGAAGAGGATCGTCCTGGACGACGTCGTACCCTGGTCGATCGCCAGGACGTACTTCCGTTCGGTATCAGTCATCTTTAACTGTTCCTTTCTAGGTGAGTCCGCGGGGGCCGAACGGCCCCCGCGGCAGTGGGGAAGCCCGGATCAGCCTTGGATCTCGGGCGCGACGTCGAGGAAAGCCGTGACTTCCTCCGCCTGTTCGCGGACTTTCTGAGCCTCCGCCTCGCTCGCGATCTTCTGAGCGGCGGCCTCGGCTTCGCACCTCGAGCGGTACGAGGCGAGCTCGGCTTCTTTCTTGGCCTCGTCCCACCCGAGCAGCTCGCCCGCGAGGGTCGCGACCTCTTCGGCGACGGAGAGCCCGCGGTCGGCGTGCTCATAAGTGAGCCTGGTGCGCCGTGCGAGAAGGTCCTCGAGGTGGAGGGCCCCTTCGTGGCTCACGCCGAAGGCGATCTCGGCGCGCAGGTACTCGGGGGCTCCCTTGAGCTCGTTCCCCAGGTCGGGACGCTCCTCGATCATGTCGAGAAGCAAGTCGATGTCCGAACCGTAACGGTCGAGCAGATCTTCGACATGGTCGATGCTCAGCCCGCTCTCTCGCGCGATCGCGGCGCGGCGGCTCCACATCGAGTGGTATCCGGCGGCGCCCTCCAGCGGAGTCTTCTTCGTGACCGAGGGGGTCTGCTTGGCCTTGTCCTTGCCGATCGTGAAGTCGACGGCGTCCTCGGCCATCTGGCGGTAAGAGGTCAGCTTGCCTCCGGCGATGACCGTCAGGCCCGGGGCGGCCTCCGTCACTGTGTGCTCGCGCGAAACCTGCGTCGACTTCGACTCGTCGCCGTCGAGCGTTCCCGGCTGCAAAAGCGGGCGCAGGCCCGCGAAGGTGCCGATGATGTCGTCGTGCGTCAGCGGTTTGGCGAGCACGGAGTTCGCCTGCTCCAAAACGTAGTCGATGTCCTCGAGGTCGGCCACGGGCTCGCGGCGATTCTCGTGGTAGGCGGTGTCCGTGGTGCCGATCACCCAGTAGCGCTTCCAGGGGATGATGAAGAGGACCGACTTCTCGGTGCGCAGGAAGATTCCCACCTTCGAGTTGATCTTCTCCTTGGGCACGACGATGTGGATGCCCTTCGAGGCGAGGACCTTCAGTCCGCCCGTCGTCCCGGCGAGGGACTGGGTCTTCTCCGTCCACACGCCCGTGGCGTTGATGATTGCGCCCGTCGACACCTCGTACTCCCGGTTGGTCTCAAGGTCGAGGAGCTTGGCGGCGGTGACTCGGCCGGCCGCGTCCTTGAGCATCTCGGTCACCTGCACGCGGTTGGCCGCGAGGGCGCCGTGGCGCACCGCCGAACGGACGAGTGTGACGACCAGGCGCGCGTCGTCGACCCTGGCGTCGTAGTAGACGATCGAACCGGTGAGCGAATCCTTCTTGAGAGCGGGGGCGAGCTTAAGCGAGCCCTTGCGGGTGTGGTGGCGCTGGATCGGCACCGAGCCGCGATGGGCGAACTGGGCGATCGTGTCGTACATTCCAACGCCGACGGCCGAATACATGCGCTCGATGACCGGCATCTTCAGAGGCCACAGGAAAGGCTGGGCCTTGACCAGATGCGGAGCCGTCTCCGTCAGGAGGAGGCCGCGCTCTCGGAGAGACTCGGCGACGAGCGCGAAGTTGAGCTGGTAGAGGTAGCGCAGACCGCCGTGGACGAGTTTCGAGGAGCGCGACGACGTTCCCGAAGCCCAGTCCTGCGCCTCGACGATGCCCACGCGCAGGCCGCGAGTGACGGCGTCCAAGGCGATGCCCGCTCCGGTCACGCCTCCTCCGACGACGAGGACGTCGACGCCGTCCGATGACATCGACTCCAGTGCGCGCTGGCGGCTTGCTGCTGAAAGGTGGGAATTTGGCATGTGTTCACTCCTCGTTGACGTGTATGCAGATTCGTAGGTTGTCGATACAACCCACCCTTTATCTATCTTCTCAAGAAACGTGCAAAGAACGAAGAAATGGCCATGTGTGCAAAACGAGGGCTGTATGTTGAGCATCTGCACTATTCGACGCATAAGTCAAGCGGCAATTTAAGTGGAATGCATCTCGCCATATTCGGGAGAATTGACTATTTTGGTTGGATTGACTTTGAAATATCGTGCACAATGGGGGTGTGGCAACAAGATCTGAACGACGCAATCTCGCTTACGAAGCGGCAGTCCTGTACTTCGTCGAGCAACAGACCATGGAGGCGATAGCCAACAAGCTCGGCATATCGCGGTCGACTGTTTCACGCCTGATCGCTTCAGCGCGCGACGAGGGCCTGGTCCGCATCTCCCTTCACGCACCCGAAGAGCCCCGTGACTCCCTCTCCCGCCGCATCGAGGACCTCTACGACGTCGACGTCACCGTGGTACAGGTGCCGGGAGCCACTACGGAAATCCGACGGCTCGAACGAGTGGCAGGCGTGGCGGGGAACCTCGTCGGCGACGTCATAGAAGACAAGATGATGGTGGGCATCGCCTGGGGAACCACCGTCTCGACGATCTCCGAGCGGCTCATGCCCAAGCGCATGTCCGGCGTGACGATAGTCCAGCTCAACGGCGCGGCCAATCCCACGACGACGGGCCTTCCCTACGTGGGCGAGATACTCGGCAACTTCACGCGGGCCTTCGGCGCGAAGGCCTTTCCTTTCCCCGTTCCCGCCTTCTTCGACTACGCGGAGACCAGGGACCTCATGTGGCGCGAACGCTCCATCCAGGTGGTCAGGGACATCGGGCGCAACGCCGACGTCGCCGTGTTCGGCGTCGGCTCCTTCACGTCGCCTCTTCCCTCGCACGTCTACGCCGGCGGCTACCTTTCGCCGGAGGAAGTGACGGAGCTGCGGCGCGACGGAGTGGTCGGCGACGTGTGCACGGTCCTCCTCCGCGCGGACGGCACGTACGAAGACATCGAGATCAACACCCGCGCGACCGGGCCGACGCCCGCGGAGCTGGCCAGAATCCCGCGGAGGATCTGCGCCGTCGCCGGGGCGGCGAAGGCGCCCGCCTTGGCCGCCGTGCTGCGTTCAGGCGCGGTGACGGACCTGGTGGTCGACGACGAATGCGCCGCCGCCCTGCTCGAAGTCGAAAAGGGAGGCAAGGCGGAGTCCGACTACGGAGCCTGGAGCTGACGGCTCGATTTTGAGTCCGGTTCGATGCTGAGACTGCGGCGCGGTTCTGAGTCCGGTTCGATGCTGAGACTGCGGCGCGGTTCTGAGTCCGGTTCGGCGCCGGGCCCGATTCGATCCTGAGCCTGGCTGGCCTCCGATTCCGGTGCGGCAGCCGGGCGTTGCGCGAGGCAAGGCGCTTTGCGCGAGGCTTCAGCGCGGGACGGGCCTCGTCTCGCGAGGCAGACGTGCGCGCGGGCTAGAGCTCTCCGGGAAGGGCGTAGCCGCCGGAGCGTAGGCAGGCGAGACCGTCGTCAAGCAGGGAGTCCAGCGCAGGGTCAAAGCGCGAAGGCGCGAGCGAGGCCGCGGCGACCAGCTCGTCGCGCGAGACCGGCGATTTGGCGCCCCTGAGAACCGCCATGATCTTTCCCCGGGCCTCGCGGTGGGTTCCCGTGAATCTCTGTACTCGGCGAGGCGTGCCGCTTTCCGGTTTGCCGGCGGCGAACCAGGCGCAGTCGGGGCGGAGCGGACACTCCTGGCACGCCGGATTCTTCGCGGTGCACACGAGTGCGCCGAGCTCCATGAGCGCTGCGTTCCACTGCCAGGCCAGGTCGTCTTCGAGGGGGACCATTGCGTCGGCCCGCGCGATTTCGTCCTTGCGCAGATGAGAAGGCGGAGCCGCGGTTCCGTACAGCCTGCACAGGACTCGCCGGGTGTTCGTGTCCAGAACCACGGATCGTTTGTGGTAAGAGAAGGCGATGATCGCATCAGCCGTGTAGGGCCCGATTCCCGGCAACGTGAGGAGATCGTCGCGGGAAGAGGGCAGGACGCCGTTCCAGTCGGCGGCCACGGCGGCCGCGCACTCCCGCAGTCGGAGGGCGCGACGCGGGTAGCCGAGATTGCCCCAGGCCAAGATGACCTCGGCGGGCGAAGCCGCCGCGAGGTCGGCCGGCTCCGGCCAGCGTTCCATCCACTCGTGCCACGAGGGCATGACCCTGGCCACGGGAGTTTGCTGGCTCATGACCTCGCAGACGAGCACGGCCCACGCCGACGTCGTCGGCTCGCGCCACGGAAGCGGACGGGAGTTCGCGGCGTACCAGCGCAAAAGGCGAAAGAACACGGGCCAAGTGTGCCCCATTCGAAGCGTCGACGCGAGGTTTTGCGCTCCCGGTGATAGCGTGGTCGCGTGAAAAGCGATCCCAGAAAACGCCGCGGCGACGGACGCAACCGCTGGAAGGGCCCGCGTTTGGGCGCGGCGCGCCCGGGCCGCAGCGACGAAGGCTCCGGTCGCATCGGCGGCTCTGGCAGGGGAGCGATCCCAGGCCACGCGGGTGGATCCAAACGCGCGAACGCCTCCGACGCCTCGAGCTTCGAGGAGGGCAAAGCCTCCTCCGACGGCGGGCGCCGTCCGGCGCCCAGGGGAGGTTCGTCCAAGCGCCCCGACGCCGCACGCTCCGGCCACGCGGGACGCGCGCACTCCGGCTCGGCGCATTCGGGCGGCTCGGGATCACGCGCGCGCACCTCGCCCCGCAACCTCGGCGGTGCGCGCGGAACCGACCACGGCGATCGCGCGCGCCGAAACGACGTCGCCCGGAAGGCACGGCCCGAAGGCGCGCGAGGCGCTCGGGCTGCCGCGGAGCGACAGGCCGGCAAGGGAAAAGACCCGCAGCCGGAAGGCCGAGAAGCCCCTTCCAGGGGAGGAGGCCAGGGCAAACGCCCGGCAGCGTCTCCGCACGCCGCAGGGCAGCGGCACGGCCCGCGCCGCGCGCACCCGTCCAGCGAGCCCCGCGGCTCCGGGAAACGTCAGGGGGCCCGGCCCGGGAGAGCCGGGACGCAGGGAAAAGCGACGCACGGAAAAGCCGGGGCTCAGGGAAGAGCGGGGGTGCAGGGCGTGCCCGCCAGGCGGCAGCAGCCGCGGAGCAGACCCAGCGCCGCCGCCCGAGCCCGCTCCCGAGCTGCCGCCGAGAGGGAGCGCAGAGCCAGGATCAATCACCGCCTTGGCTTCGGGGCTCTCGTCGCCGTCCTCGTCGTCGTGGTGGTCGTCGGCATGAGATTCGTTCTCGCCAGAATCAGCGAGCAGGACGAGACCGTCACGAAGGTTCCGACCAACGATTACAAGCCGGTGAAGTGCACATCTGAGTTGGTGCAGACGACGCTGACGACGAAAGGCGGCCCCGCCGGGCGGCCTGTGGCCTTTCAGGCGACGCTCCACAACACCTCCAAGTCCCATCCGTGCTACATCGACGTCGGATGGTCCAACCTTGACGTCAGCGTCACGAGCGGGTCTGCCCAGGTTGCCTCGATCTCCGCGTGCCACGGCGGCGCGGAGAACAAGCGGCTGCTGCTCGACCGTGGCTACACCGCGACCGTCTCGCTCACATGGAACGGAGGAACGTCCGCATCGGGCTGTGGAAACACCGCCAAAGGCGCCAAGCCGGGAACGTACAAGGCCGAGCTGAAGTTGAATGACAACGCCGCCGCCAAGGCGCAGGCAAGCTTCGCGCTGGAGCAGACGTCGCCCGCGCCGAGCGAGGGCCAGCCCGGCCAGCAGAACCCGAGCCAGCCCGGCCAGCAGAATCGCAGCCAGCCGGGGCAAAGCTCAAGCGAAGGCCAATCGCCGAACGGGGACGGGAATGCGGGCGGAGGCCAAACCCCGGGGAATTCGGGGCAGAATCCGCCGGGGCAGAATCCGAGTCAACCCGGCCAGCAGAGCTCCGGGGGCCCGGGGCAGGCGCCGGGCGGCGGGCAAAGTACATCTGCGCCCGGGCGGTAGGGCTTCGGCGCCGTCCGACGCCCGGGTGAGGCGGGAATTCGGACACACCCGAGGCTCAGCGACGCCCTCGACAGGGCGCCCCCGGCCTCAGGCGAGGCCTTCGCGGGCGGCGGCCTCAAGGATGTCGTCGCATTCGAGCAGCGCCAAGCCGCCGGGGACCTTGACGTTCGCTTCGCGCGTTCCGCGAGGGACGATCGCGGCTCCGAAGCCCAGCCTGCGAGCCTCGGCCAGGCGCTGCTGAATCCCCGTCACCGGCCGCAGTTCGCCGGTGAGCGAGACCTCGCCGATCGCTGCGGTTCCGGCGGTCAGCGGCCTGCTCAGCCGCGCGCTTGCCAGCGCCAGAGCCATTGCGGCGTCCGTCGCGGGCTCGGCCGAGCGGGCGCCGCCGACGGTCGAGAGGAAAACGTCGCAGCGGTCGAGGTCGAGGCCGAGGCGCGATTGCAAAACGGCGATCGCCATCGCCGCGCGAGAAGACTCCAAACCCGACGTCGTCCGCCTTGGAGGCCCGGAGCTTGGAACGATAAGGGCCTGCACCTCGACCGGCATCGGCCGCCGCCCCTCCAGGGCCATCGTCACGCATGTGCCGGGCACGTTCTCGCGGCGCGAGGACAGGAAGAGCCCCGAAGGGTCGGCCAGGCCGCGGATGCCCGCCTCGTTCAGCTCGAAACAGCCGACCTCTTCGGTGGGGCCGTAGCGGTTCTTGACGGCGCGGACCATGCGCAGGGGCGAGTGGCGGTCGCCCTCGAACTGGCAGACGACGTCGACGAGATGCTCGAGCACCCTGGGGCCGGCGATCGAGCCTTCCTTCGTCACGTGCCCGACGAGCAGCACCGGCATCGATCGGGTTTTGGCGTCGGCGACGAGCGCGCTCGTGACGCCGCGAACCTGGGCGACGCCGCCGGCCGCCCCCTCGATCTGGGAATCGGCCGCAGTCTGCACGGAATCGACCACGAGCAGGCTGGGCCGCACGGAGTCCACGTGGCCCAGAATCGTTGCGAGGTCGGATTCTGCAGCCAGGTGGAGATGATCGTGGAGCGCGCCGATGCGCTCGGCGCGGAGCCTGACCTGGGAGGCCGACTCTTCGCCGGAGACGTAGAGCACCGGGGCTCGGCCGGACTGGGCCGCCGCCTCGGCTGCGCGTGCGGCGACGTCGAGAAGCAAAGTGGATTTGCCCACACCCGGCTCTCCCGCGAGCAGGACGACCGCCCCGGGGACGAGGCCGCCTCCCAGGACGCGGTCGAATTCGTCCACTCCCGTCGGCTGCTTGACCGAGGCCGTTGTGGGGACCTCGGTGATGGGCGTCGCGGGGCTCGTCGGAGCGAGGGCGGATGTGCGCGTGCGTGGCGCCCCGCCTTCCTCTAAGGTTCCCCACGCTTGGCACTGCGGACAGCGTCCCACCCATTTCGAGGCGGTCCATCCGCATTCGGAGCACGTGAACGTGCGCGACGCCGCTTTGGCTGCCATTGGACTGCGCCGCCCCTTCAGCGATTGGCAAACTCTTCGAGGAGGGCGGAGTCGCCGGAGACGATGATGACGTCCTCGGGCCCGATCTTCGTCTCCTCGGTCGCGTACTCGAAAGGCTGGCCGGGCGCCTTCACGCCGATGATGGTCACGCCGAACCTCTCGCGCACTTTCGATTCGGCCATCGTGAACCCTTGGATGTCTCGCGGCGGGCGCATCTTGATGATCGAGAAGCCGTCTTCCATCTCGATGTAGTCGAGCATCTTTCCGCTGACCATGTGGGCGACCCGCGCGCCGGCGTCGTACTCGGGATAGACCACGTGGTGAGCGCCGATGCGGCGAAGGATGCGGCCGTGCGAACGCGACGTCGCCTTCGCCCAAATCTGCTTCATCCCGAGGTCGGCCAAGTTGGCTGTCGCCAAAACCGAGGCTTCGAGCGAGCTGCCGATGCCGACGACGGCCACCCCGAACTCGCGCGCACCCGCCTGTTCCAGGGCGTCGGCGCTGGTTGCGTCGCCCTCGATGATTCTGAACCTGTGCGACCACTGCTGGACCAGGACGGGGTCGCGCTCAATGGCGAGGACCTCGCGGCCCAAACCGTCGAGGGTCGAGGCGATCGCAGTGCCGAAGCGGCCCAGGCCCACCACCAGGACGGCGTCGTCGTCAATCTGTTTCTTCTTCATCCGTGCTCCTCCGTCATCCGATCGTAGGCCACTCTTCAGGGTAGTGGATGACGCGGCGGCGGGTGCGCAGGGCAAGCGCGGCCGCGAGCGTCATCGTGCCCGTGCGCCCGGCAAACATGAGGACGGCGATGATGTACTTGCCCGCCGTCGGCAGCCCGGGCGTCACGCCCGTCGACAGGCCGCACGTGGCGAAGGCGGAGACCGCCTCGAAAAGGGCGTCGGCGAGCGGGAGGCCGGAGACCTCCATGAGCGCGATCGTGCCTACGGTGACGATGATCGAAGCCAAGAAGGTGGCCGCGATGGCCAGGCGCAGCACCTCCGACGGCAGACGCCGCCCGAACGCCTGAGTGTCGCGGTCTCCCCGCGCCTCGGCGACGATCGCCAGGAACATCACGGCCAAGGTGGTCACTTTGATTCCACCGGCCGCCGACGTCGATCCTCCGCCGATGAACATGAGCCCGTCGAGGAGGAACCACGTCGATTGCGTCATCGAGCTGACGTCGAGCGTCGCCAGGCCCGACGACCGCGCGACGGTCGAATGCAGGAGCGTCGCCTGGATCTGGTCGCCCAGGGAGAGATTCGCCAGCGTCTTCGGGTTGTCCCATTCGAAGAGGAAGAAGAGCAGAGCGCCCAAGAGCAAGAGAACCGCGTAGGTGACGAGTGTGAGCTTCGTCGTAAGCGACCACTTCTTCCCGTGGCCTCGACGCCGCCACATGTCGAGCACCACGGGAAAGCCGATAGCGCCGACGACGGTGCCGAAGACAATGGGCAGGGTCAGCGTCCAATCGCCCGCATACGGTCCCAGTCCGTCGCGCATGACGACGAAGCCGCCGTTGTTGAAGATCGAGATGGCCATGAAGGCCGCGTGCCACAGCGCGGACAGCATGGCGTCGCCCTCGCGGATGAAAAACGGCGTGAGGGTGAGGAAGAGGATCGCCTGCGCGCTGAGGGCGACGACGACGACGGCCCGCACAAGCAGGCCGACTTCGCCCAGGCGCGACTTCGTCTCCGAAGCCGCCAGGAAGCGCTGCGTCAGGCCGATGCGCCGCGACACCACGATTCCCAGAATCGAGGCCATCATCATGATGCCCAGCCCGCCGATCATCATCCCTATGGCGATGAAGAACTGCCCCAGCGGCGACCAGTAGGTGGCGGTGTCGACAGTGACGAGCCCGGTCACGCACACCGACGACGTCGCCGTGAAGAAAGCGTCGACGAAGGGGGCGCGTTGGCCCGAAGAGGTCGACGCCGGCAGCGAGAGCAGCGACGTCTCGACGAGGACGATCCCCGCGAACACGAAAAGGGCCAGGCGCGCGGGCGAATCGCGGGCGACGTGGTCCATTCGCTCCCGCGCCCGGAGGAAAAGCCCGGGTGCCGCGGACGGGCGGCCCTGAGCCCGCACTCGCTTGCGCACGATGGTCGCTCCTTACTGTTGCCTGATTCACGTCTTGCCTTTTTCAGAGCTCGAGGGCTCTGGGAAAAGGAGTCGATTGGCCAAGACTATCGCCATTTGGTCCCTGTTGGCAGCGTCGGCAGGCCTGACCCGGGCGTAGAATCCCGCCGCCCGAAACGCCGAAACTGCGCGACGCGCCCGGGTGATGGTGCCCGGCTGCTGTGACTGATGTGAAAGTTCATGTACCCTTGCGGTGTGACCGCCGCTAGCCTGTGCGGAGAAGGTTCACCACACGTATTCGCAGGATGGGATTCATGACGCAGTTGCCGAACAAAGCGCCGCAGTTCTACACGGTTGCCGAAGTTGCCGAACTCACCCGAGTCTCGCGCATGACCGTCTACCGCATGGTCCACTCGGGGGAGTTGCCCGCGGTCCGCTTCGGCAGTTCATACCGGGTTCCTAAGTCGGCCATCGACGCCCTTTTGGGCGTGCAGGACGAACCGACCGCCCGTGCGGCGGGCGAGTGACGGGTCCGTTTACCGGTACGGCGCTCAAGGCGCTAGTATGTTCCTGAATATTTCGAGGGCACAAGCCCATTAGTTTCGGAGGTAACCTGTGGGTTCCGTCATCAAAAAGCGTCGCAAGCGCATGTCGAAGAAGAAGCACCGCAAGTTGCTTCGGAAAACTCGGCACCAGCGTCGCAACAAGAAGTGACCTAAAAGGCCCGGGCGGTTTCCGGGCCTTTTGTGTGGGAGGTGCGATGACTGACGTTCAGTGGCTTTCACCGGAGGAACAGAAAGCTTGGCGGGCTTTCTTGCGTGCCGTTTCCCTCGTGATGGAAGTGCTCAATCAGGACATAGAGAACGAAAAGGGTATATCCCTCAACGAATACGAAGTGCTTGCGCATCTTTCGGAGTCGCCCGGGCGCACGATCCGCATGTCCAATCTGGCAGACAGGCTCGTTCACTCACGTTCCCGGCTGACCCACACGGTGCGCAGACTCGAAGACGCCGGCCTGGTCAGGCGCGAGCCCTGCGCCGACGACCGCCGCGGCGTCAACTGCATACTGACCGAGAAGGGGTTTGAATACTTGGTTTCGGCCGCCCCTTCGCACGTGAACTCGGTTCGCCGCGTGCTCGTCGACAAGCTGGGCAGGGAGGACATGCTGGAGCTTGGGCGCCTGTCGAACATCTTGGCCGACGTCGCCAGCGAAGTGAAGCCTGTCAAGCCCGCAGACTCTCAGGCGGATTCGGAGGTTTCCGTGGCGTCTCGCGGGCCGGTTGGTTCGGAACAATCGGCAGGTTCGGCTGGGGCAGGGGGTTCGCGGCCTTCTGACCGCTCGGCGGGATCCGAAGGCCCGGCGTCGTCTGGCGAATCGGCAGACGCGCCAGACTCGCGGGCGGGCTGAATCCCTCGAACTTGGGCGACGCCGAATCCCTCAAACCGATCTGAATACATCAAATCGATCGCGACGGCAGGATGGACACATGAACGACAAACTCACGACCATCCATTTCGTGCGCCACGGGGAGGTGGACAATCCCAGCGGGCAGCTTTACGGCCGACAGCCGGGTTTCCACCTCACGCCCCTTGGGCACGCCATGGCCGAGAGCGCAGCCGATTTTTTTGACGGGCGCGACCTGCGGCTCATCGTCTCTTCGCCGCTCGAAAGGGCTCGGGAGACCGCGGAGCCGACGGCGCAAAGGCACGGCCTGCCGGTCGTCCTCGACGAAGGCCTGACTGAAGCGGGGAACAAGTTCGAAGGCGTCAACGTCAACAGGAACCGGCTTATTCTGGCCCATCCGCGGTACTGGCCGTGGTACGTCAATCCTGCTGAGCCTTCCTGGGGCGAGCCTTACAGGGAGATCGTGGCACGCCTGTCCAAGGCCGTGCGCCGCGCCCTCCGTGAGGCTGAGGGCGGCGAGGCGATGCTCGTTTCGCATCAGCTTCCGATATGGACGATGCGCCGCTTCGTCGAAGGGCGCCCGCTCGCTCACGACCCGCGCAAGCGAGAGTGCGCCCTGTGCTCCGTGACCTCTTTGACGTTTGTCGGGCGCCAGCTCGTGGGCGTCGGCTATGACGAGCCCGCTGCCGAACTGGTCCGACGCGCTCGTGACGTCACGCCGGGGGCGTCGGAGGCCGCGGTTCACACCGGGCTGTGAGGGACTCCGGCCGGGGCTCCGACGTTTGAGGCAGGCTTTGTCGGCTTCATACCGTAAGAATATTCCATTCGGTCGGGATGGCTTCAGCGTCGGTGTCGGGGTGGCTTCACCATTGGTTTCGGGACGGTGCGACGTGCGTATTGGCCTGGCAGCGGGATGTTTGCGCGCCGTCGTTGTCGCGAGACTGGTGGCATGAGCAACTCAAAGAAAACAACAGTGAAATGGTTCCGTCGCGACGATTCCGATCGGTTTGCGGATCGCTCCATTGCAACGAGCGGCGCAGACGGAAGTTCTTCCTATCCTTCGGCTGCGCCGCGGTCTGCCTCCGCCGGCCGTTCCGCATCTGCGCCTCGGGCGAGGTCGCTGCGGCTGGCGGCTGCCTCGCTTGCGGGGCTCATCGGCATCGGCGCGGCGTCCTTCGGCGCGGTCTCCGCGCAGGCGGACGAGGTTGCGCCGTCGTCGGCCTCGGTTTCATCCCGAAGCTTGGCGTCCGTGCATGGGGCGTCGGTCCTGACGCTGGATCGCCCGACGCCGTCGGGCCAATCGGCCAAGCGGGGGACGTCGAAGGCGGCCCAGAAGCGGGATTTGAAGGCGACCATTCAGGAACTGGTCGACGCCGGGTATCCGGGTGCGTTGGCTGCCAAGACCGACAAGGACGGCAATGCGGTTGGCGCGACGGCTGGAAAGGGCAACCTCTCTACCGGCGAGGCGCCTCCGCTTGACGGGGAGGTGCGGATCGGTTCGAATACGAAGACCTTTGTGGCTGTCCTTATCATGAAGATGGTCGAAGAAGGCAAGGTCAAGCTTGATGAGCCGATCGAGACGTATCTGCCTGGCCTGATCAAGGGCCAGGGCGTGGACGGCAAGAAGATCACGGTGCGTCAACTGCTCCAGCACACGTCGGGGTTGCCGGAGATCATGCTCGGTATGCCGGACTTTTTCGCCATGCGCAACGACTACCTTTCGCCCAGGGACGTCCTCGATATGGCTCTGACCAGGCCGGCGCAGTTTGCTCCGGGGGCAAAGTTCACTTACACGAACACGAATTACATCGTGTTGGGGCTGTTGGCCGAGCGCGTGGGCAAGCGGCCGGTCGCCGAGCAGATCGAGGCGAAGATCATCAAGCCCCTCGGGCTCAAGCACACCTACATGCCGGGCCCGGGCGAGAAAGCCTTTCGCGGCAAGCACCCGCACGGGTACCACACGCGTGACAACAAGCCCGGCAAACTCGAAGACATCACCGAGGCCGATCCGTCATGGGCCTGGGCCGCCGGTTCGATGATCTCCACGCCGAGTGAGCTGAACAAGTTTATGCAGTCGATCTTCGACGGTTCGCTGCTCAATCAGGCGAGCATTGCTGAAATGAAGAAGTCGGTTCCCATGGGCGACGAAGGCGACGTGTATGGTTTGGGCCTTATCGGGCACAAGCTTAGCTGCGGTGTGGCCTGGGGGCACGGCGGAACCATTCCCGGTTCCCAGACGGACAATGCGGTAGGGCCCGACGGAGCCGCAGCCGTTATCGCTACGACTGCAATCCCGGCTACGAACGCCAAAGACACGGCTGCCGAGGAGGCCGGAGGAAAACGGCTGGGCCTCCAGGCGCTGGACAAGGCGCTCTGCGGGAAGTGACGCGGCTGCTGCCTCTGCGGAAGGCGTCCGACGCCGTCAAGCTGCAGCAAACGGTGCGGCGTCGGCTTTCCGCGGGAGGGCAGTCTCGCTTGGTCCATTTGGCGCGTCTGTCAGCGGCGCGTGCGACAAGGACGTAGAAAATCTCACTCAATAAGACAGAGCGTGCGGGGCTCCGGTCGCAAAAGCGATCGGAGCCCTGAACGTTGAGGCAAGCGACCGAGCCCTGCACGTTGAGGCGTGCGTCTCCGACCCCGCCTCCTGGGATGGCGTCGACTAGGCCGAGCCCTGCGCGTTGAGGCGTGCGGCAGCTCCGGACCGGCGCCCCGTTCGACCGACCGTGAAAGGCAATTGGGTCTCGAGTGCCGATGGCGGAAGCGGGCCTCTGTACAGGGAGCCGATGCCGGGGCAGGCTTTGTCGGCTGCATGCCGCAAGAATATTCCGATGCGTCTGGGTGGCTTCAAAGTCGATGTCGGGGTGGCTTCACCGTTGGTTTCGGGACGGTGCGACGTGCGTATTGGCCTGGCAGCGGGATGTTTGCGCGCCGTCGTTGTCGCGAGACTGGTGGCATGAGCAACTCAAAGAAAACAACAATGAAATGGTTCCGTCGCGGCGAGTCTCGCGAGGCTGTGGTTGATGAGGTCCAGTCTGGAAAAACGTCGGGAGCCGACGGGCGAACGGCCCCCGGTTCGGATGCGTCTGGTTCGGGCGCGTCTGGTTCGGGCGCGTCTGGTTCTGCTTTCCGTTCTCGGGCCGTGCGCGGGCTCGGGCCTGGGGCTGCGTCGTCTCGTCCGCCTTCGGCGCGGTCCGTGGCGGCTTCGCTTGCGGGGCTGATTGGGCTCAGCGTTGCAGCGTGGGGCTCGGCCGCTTCGGCGCAGGCGGACGAGGCGGCGAGATCGGCGATGGCGTCCGTGTCGACGACGGCGTCGGCTTCGCTGACATCGGCGTCGGGGGCATCCTCACAGCAGGTGACCGCCTCGAAGTATGCAAGTCCTTCGAAGCAGGCGTCTTCTTCAAGGCAAACCGGCAAGTTGAAGGCGGCCCAGAAGCGGGATTTGAAGGCGACCATTCAGGAACTGGTCGACGCCGGGTATCCGGGTGCGTTGGCTGCCAAGACCGACAAGGACGGCAATGCGGTTGGCGCCACAGCGGGCAAGGGCAACCTGGCGACCGGCGAGGCGCCTCCGCTCGACGGGGAAGTGCGGATCGCGTCGAATACGAAGACGTTCGTAGCGGTCCTCATTATGAAAATGGTCGAAGAAGGCAAGGTCAAGCTCGACGAGCCGATCGAGACCTACCTGCCAGGCATAGTCAAGGGCCAAGGCGTCGACGGCAAAAAGATCACTGTGCGCCAACTCCTCCAGCACACATCCGGCCTGCCAGAGTTTGGGGACGGCCAGTTGGATTACTTCGCGATTCGCAACGATTACGTTTCGCCGAGGGACGTTCTCGACGGTGTCCTGAGCCGGCCGGCGCAGTTCGCGCCGGGGGCGAAGTTCCAGTACAACAACGCCAACTACGTCGTTCTGGGGTTGCTGGCCGAGCGCGTCGCCAAGCGTCCGATCGCCGAGCAGATCGAGACGAAGATCGTCAAACCCTTGGGGCTCAAGCACACCTATATGCCTGGCCCAGGCGAGAAGACCATTCGCGGCAAGCACCCGCACGGGTACCATACGCGTGACGGCAAGCCCGGCAAGCTCGAAGACATCACCGAGGCCGATCCTTCGTGGGAAGGGGCCGCCGGTTCGATGGTCTCCACGCCCAGCGAACTCAACAAGTTCATGCAGTCGGTCTTCGACGGATCGCTGCTGAGCCAGGCGAGCATCGCCGAGATGAAGAAAAGCATTCCAGCGCCAGAGATGGGCGGTGAATACGGGCTGGGCCTCATCGCACACAAGTCCAGCTGCGGCGTCGTCTGGGGCCACAGCGGCAACAACCCCGGCTATCATAGCCTCAGTGCCGTGGGCCCCGACGGGACCGCCGCCACGATCGTCACGACGGCCGAGCCTGCTGTGAACGCGAAAGAGGCGGAGACGATGACGGCTGGAAAGGATGCGCGGAGTGTCTCAGCGCTGGACAAGACGCTTTGCGGGAAGTGATCTAGCGGCTGCTTTCCGGCAGATGCGGCCTGTGGCGTTCTGCCGTGGCGAACGGCATGGCGTTCCCTTGCGGCGAGCGGCATGGCATCCGTCTTCCGGGGAAAGCGGTTTGGCGGGGATCGTCGGCATCTGCAACCGCTTCTTCGATGTCCGGGCCGTCGTTGGCGTCCGCGGTGGGAAACTCGTCGGCGGATCCGACGACGTCGAGGTCATCCCACTCGCGGTGTCACTTTCGCCAAACCATGCACCGCTGCAAGCCGCGCAGCTGCATCCTCCAGCGCCTTGGACGGCGGCGCCTGCTCGCCTGGAAACGGGGTGACGACAAGGTTCCCGTCGTCCATTTCCCAGACGCCGGTGATCCGCCCTCCCTGGGTCAGGACGGGAGCGATCCAACCCGCAGCCTTGCTCACCAGCGAGCGATGCTCATTCGCCAGCATGTGAGTGTCCTTGGTCCCAGGACCAAGGACGAACTGGTCGAACGCTCCCAGGAGGCGGGTAACGTGGCTGGGCTGGGTGACCGCGAGCTCGTCCTCATGCTCGGCGAGCAGATATCGAGGCTCATCCTCCACCCGCACCTCGACGATTTGCTCGCCAAGACTGGCGAACCAGGCTTTGAGCGTTGACTTCTTGTTGCTGTTGCGCGAAAGCCACGCGTCAAAGGTTTCAGGGGTCGCTGGGCCATAGACGGAGAGGTAACGCTTGATGACCGCCGGTGCTGCCTGCGCGGGATCAGGCAACCCATTCCAGTTCTTCAGAAAACTGGCAGGGTTGGTAAATGTCACCTTCGAAGAGCGCCTCGGGCCATAGCACAAGGCGCCCTGCCATGCGAGAGGCTTGAGCAGGGCGCCCCACCCGGAGCGCAGCTGCTCTTCCATCCCCGTGAACCGTTTGTCCCGAACCAGCTCGCTCACCAGCTCGTCGCGAGACAGCGCCTGACCGTCGAGGAGGTCGGCGACAGACTCCGTCAGTTGATCGACCTCCTCAGGCGTAGCGCCGAAGTGCCGTGACCAGGCGGGCTTGGTCCACGTACGAGCGCCGGCCAGCAGCGACAGATACTCCGCTGCGTCCGCAGACCGCATCGCGTGCAGCGTTCCGCGCATCGCCCAAGTCCTGACAAGCGAGCGGTCGGAGTAGGCACGCTTGACCCCTTCGGGTCGCGGGCTGCGTTGCCGTAAGCCGATAGCAGTCTCGGCAGCAGAAGCCACCTGCGCCTGCACACCGCAGAGCCGTCCGACGATCTCAACAGGGCACGCGTCCGTCAACGGTTCCAGGCACTGCCTGTGCAACCGCCATGCCAGCACCTGCTGCGCGGAAACCTCGATCAACGTCGTCCCCTCTCGTCGTTGCCGCCAGATTCTGAGCCTCTTCAAAGCCTTGACTCGGTACAGGGAGCTCGACGTCGGCGCGGCTGCGGACCCATGCGTTTGTGGATCTATTCGTCCGTCAAGCGGACTGCGAGCCCTCGTCGTCTAGAAACTTGCGGAGTTCTGCATCGAGATCGTCGAACTGCGAAGCGAATGGGTCGCCCTCTTCGGAAGTTTTGCCTTTCGGGGCCTTCTGGGGCCCGGAAGCGTCATCGTGGCCGGGGCCGCCGTCGGGGTTTTTGCCGGCGGCGTCCTTGCCTGCGTCGTTGTCTCCGGGCTTGCCGCCGTCTCCGGATTTGCCCCCCGCCTTGGCCTGCTGGCGCTCCCACTCGGCGAAGCGATTCCGGGCGTCGAGTTTGGCGAGGAACTCGGGATCGTCGTCGGGAGCGATCGGCCCCTCGGGCTCGTGCCTGCGCGGACGTCCCCGTCCGACCTCGATCGTTCCGAAGCCGTCCGGGTGCTTGATCGGCCACGAGAGGAGAAGCCACAGGAGAGCGCCGACGACCGGGATCAAGGCGACGACGATCCAGACGGGCTTGGGCAGGCGCCCCGGCATCGACTCTTTCGGCGTGCGAGCGCAGTCGATGATCCCGTAGATGCAGAGGGCGACGATCGTGATGGCAAGCATGACACGGGGCATGGAACTTAGTGTAGGTAAACGGCCCCCGCGTAAGCCAGAAAGAGAGTTACGCCAAAGGCGAGCTCCGCCTGGCCCGCGGTGCGGAGGGCGGGAATCAGATCGCGTCCGCCGGCGCCTGCGAGCACGGGCGAGACGGCGCGCCAGGCGAGGAGGGAGGTTGGCGCGGCGACCAAGGCGGCCCAGAGGCCGAGGTCTCCGATCAGTGCGAGTGGTGTGACGACCGGCACAGCGACCAGGGCGGCGAAGGCCCGCCTGGCCCGCCTGTCGCCGATCCGGACCGCGAGGGTGTTCTTGCCGACGTCGGCGTCGGTTGGGATGTCGCGAATGTTGTTGACCATGAGCAGCGCGCAGGCCGCCGAGCCGACGGCGCAGGCCGCGAGCCAGCTCTGCCAGGGGACCGACAGCGCCTGCGTGTAAGTCGTTCCCGCCGTCGCGACGAGCCCGAAGAAGACGAAGACGAACGCCTCCCCGAGGCCCATGTATCCGTACGGGCGGCTGCCTCCGGTGTAAAACCAAGCCGCTGCGAGGGCCGCGACGCCGACGAGAAGCAGCTGCCATTGGCCGGACAGCGCCACCAGAGCGAGGCCGGCCGCCGAGCCGACTCCGAAGGCCGCGAACGCGGCGCTCCTGACCGTGCCGGGGGACGCCTTGCCTCCGCCGGTCAGCCGCGGAGGGCCGGAGCGGACGGCGTCCGCGCCCCTGATCCCGTCCGAATAGTCGTTGGCGAAATTGACCCCCACCTGCAGCGCGAGGGCGAGAACGGCCGCGAGCGCGGCGCGGACGAGGGACGCTTCGCCCATGTGCAGCGCCACCGCCGTCCCAGCCATGACAGGGGCCAAAGCTGCGGGCAGCGTCTTTGGGCGCGCCCCTTCGATCCAATCTGAAACCGCCACGGAGCCATGATACCGGCGGTTCGTCGCGTTCTGGCGCGCCGCGCTGCGAGAACGGGGCCGGCGGTTCGAAGCGAGGCGCTACGAAGAAGGAGAACGGCGGTCCAAGGCGCGGCGGACGAGCTCGCGGATTGCGCGTCTGTCCGGCTTGCCGGATGTGGTCAGCGGAACGCCGCCGGAGCCGGCGCCCGAGGGCTCGGGATCCGAAGGCCCGGACTCTGAGTGCCCGGGATCCGAAAGCCCGAGGTCCGAGAAGCTGAGGAACAACCTGGGAACGTAGGCCTTCCCGTGCTCTTCGGCGATCGCCTTGCGCATCTTGGAGGCAGTCGGCCGGGAAAGCCCCGTCGCGCCCACGACGGCCACAGCTATCTCGCCCCATTCGTCGTCGTCGATTCCGACGACGACGCTTTCGCCCGCCCCGCTGCGCGCGAGAGCCTCTTCGACGACGGCGGGCATGATCGTCATGCCGCCCGTGGTGATCGCGTCGTCGGCCCTCCCGAGCACGGTCAGGCGGCCGGCTTCCAGGCGGCCGACGTCGCTCGTGCGGAACGTCCCGGCGAAATCGGGGCCTCCCACGTATCCGAGCGCCACCGCCGAGCCCGACAAAACGATGCGGCCGTCTTCGACGGCGACGCGGGTGTCCCCGATGGGGCGTCCGTCGTACACGCAGCCGCCGCAGGTTTCCGTCATTCCATACGTGGTGACGACCTTCAGGCCAGCGGCCCGGGCGGCCTCCAGAAGCCTGGCGCCTGCGGCGGCCCCTCCCACGAGGACGGCGTCGAAGCGCCTGGCGGCTCGCGCGGCCGAACTGGCGAGAAGGCGCCTGAGCTGCGTGGGAACGAGCGATGCGTAAAGAGGCGCGGACTTCCCGTCAAAGTCGGCGGCCCGCGCGAGGTCTTCGGGACGGCCGGCCCCGGCGTCGATAGAGGTCAGGCCGGCGGCTGCCGAACGGAACTGGGTCTGAAAACCGGCGATGTGGTTGGTGGGCAGGCATGTGGCCCAATGCCCGGGGCCGCCGAGGGCCTCCTCGGTCGCCTCGGCGGAGGCGAGGAGGGCGTCCCGCGAGATCGCCACGAGGCTTCCCACGCCCGTCGTCGAACCCGAAGTTCGCAAAATCAAAGCCGTTTCGGGCGGGATTGGGCCACAAGCGAAGGCGGCGTCAACCGGATTGCCGCCATGGACGAGCGATTCGTCCGTCAGCATCGTCGGGGGATGAGGCTGCCCGGACGGGTCGAGCTTCCGGGACGGGCTGCGCCGGAAGGAAGCGAGCCGCCGGGCGACGTCGAGGGTGCGCTCGCGGGAGGCGGGACTCGTGCCGCCCGCGACCGCGCGAAGGCCGGCGGAGCTGTGGGAGGGGTTCAAGTCGGACTCACTCATGGCAATCGGCCTCACGCATAGTAAGGGAAGGGCGACCAGTCGGGGGAGCGTCGTTCGAGGAAGGCGTCGCGCCCCTCGCGGGCCTCCTCGGTCATGTATGCGAGCCGGGTGGCCTCGCCCGCGAAGGCCTGCATGCCGGCGATGCCGTCGTCGGCGGCATTGAAGGCGAGCTTGAGCATGCGGATGGCCTGCGGGGACTTCTGCGCCACGGTTGCCGCGTACTCGAGCGCGCGATCCTCCAGCTCGGCGTGGGGGACCGCCTCGTTGACAGCGCCCCAGGCGACGGCGTCCTCCGCCGAATAGGGCCGCGCCAGGAAGAAGATCTCCCGGGCTCTGCGGTCGCCCACTTGGCGAGCGAGCAGCTGAGAGCCGTACCCTGCGTCGAACGACCCGACGTTTGCGTCTGTCTGCTTGAAGCGGGCGTGTTCGAGCGAGGCGACGGACAGGTCGCAGACCACGTGGAGGGAGTGCCCGCCGCCCGCGGCCCATCCCGAAACAGCGGCGATGACGACCTTTGGCATGTTCCGGATGAGCCGTTGGACCTCGAGGATGTGCAGCCTGCCGTTGGACGGGCGCCCTCCGGAGGGACGTCCGCCGGGCGCGCGCCCGGCGGGCGAGATTTCGGCGTCGGACCTCGCCTCGCCGTTCGCGGCGCCCTCATACCTGTACCCGTCGCGTCCGCGCACGCGCTGGTCGCCTCCCGAGCAGAAAGCCCACCCGCCGTCCTTGGGGGAGGGGCCGTTGCCCGTGAGGACGACGGCGCCCACGGACGGGTCGAGCCTGGCGCAGTCGAGTGCACGGTAGAGCGAGTCGACTGTTTCGGGCCGAAAGGCGTTGCGCAGCTCGGGGCGGTTGAAGGCGATGCGGACGACGGGGAGGTCGGCGCACGCGACGACGGCGCCGTCGGCCCCCCGGGTGCGTTCGACTCCGCGGTGATAGGTGACGTCCTGCAAATCGAGTCCGGCGACGTCGCGCCAGCGCTCGGGGTCGAAGGTCTCGGAGACTGCCGCGGGAAGCGGAGGGAATTCGTCCATGGATGAAAGTTTAAGTCGTGAGGCTTGACGGCGCTGGGAGCCTGCGCGCCGTGAGAAGGCGGGCGGGACTGGTGTGCGAAGGCGGGCGGGCTTGGTATGCGAAGGCGGGCGGGCTTGGTGTGAGAAGGGCGGCGGGCTTGGTGTGAGAAGGGCGGCGGGCTTGGTATGCGCGGACCGGCGTGAGAGAGGCTAGTAGAATGCGACTCGCCCGAACAAGGGCCCATGGCGAAGGAAAGCGCATGGCGGAAAACGAGACGCATTGCCAAGAATGCCCAGAGAAGGCACGCGGCGAGGAAAGGGGACGCACGGCATGGCAAACCGCCGCGCGAGTCTGAAGAAGAAGCCCGGGGAAGTCTCCAGGATGTTCGACGAGGTCGCCTCCCGTTACGACCTTATGAACGACGTCGCCTCCCTCGGCCAGGTCAGAGTCTGGCGGGCGGCAGTGGCCGCGGCGGTGGCGGCCGGGCCGGGAGACCGCATCCTCGACCTCGCAGCGGGAACCGCGACGTCCACGGCCTCCTACGCCGAGAACGGCGCATCCGCCCTCGCGTGCGACTTCTCCCTGGGCATGCTCTCCGAAGCCCGCTCGCGCCGCCCCGAAATACCCTGCGTGGCCGGCGACGCCATGCGCCTGCCTTTCGCCGACGGGGCTTTCGACGTCGTCACGATGTCCTACGGGCTGCGCAACGTCAACGACCCGCGCAAGGCCCTGAAGGAAATGCTGCGTGTGGCCAAACCCGGCGGGCGCTTGGCAATCGCAGAATTCTCCACCCCCGTGTGGGGGCCGATGCGCAGGCTGTATTCCTTCTATTTGGGCTCCGTCGTCCCCGCGCTGTCAGAGGCGTTCTCCTCAGACGAATCGGCCTACGACTACCTGGGCGAGTCGATCCTCGCCTGGCCCGATCAAGCCGACTTGGCTCGAATGATCCAGGACGCCGGGTGGCGTTCGGTCGCGTACCGAAACCTGACGGGAGGCATCGTCGCGATTCACAGGGCCGTTCGGCCGATGTGAGCGCGCGATCCGGGGTGTGATCTTCTTGTCATCGACGCGTGGGACGAAAGGCCAAGCCCTTTGATTCCGCCGTTTCGCAATATCGAAAGACGAATGTTACGTATTTTCCGTTCTCGGTGCAGTGGCTCACAGCATAGGATTGTGGCGCCGAATAGCGCACAAAGGAACTGAGACCAATGGACAAGGGCGACATGCAAGCCGACGCCGTCGTCGTCGGCGCGGGGCCGGCCGGTTCGTCGACCGCCCACTATCTCGCCATGGCCGGCCTCAGGGTGCTGCTTCTCGAAAAATCGGCGTTTCCGCGGGACAAAGTCTGTGGAGACGGCCTCACGCCCCGCGCCGTGGCCGAGCTTGTCCGCATGGGCGTCGACACAAGCGGCTGGGCGCGCAACACCGGCCTTCGCGCGGTTGGAGGCGGCCACACTATCGAGCTGCCGTGGCCCGAGACGGCCTCCCTGCCCAATTTCGGCCTCGCATGCCCACGCGCGGAGCTCGACGCCGCGCTCGCGGCGAAAGCCCAGGAATCCGGGGCGGTTTTGCGCGAGAACGTCACCGTCGTCGGCCCGATTCTGCACGAGCGCAGCGGCAGAGTGATCGGCGTCAAGGCGAAGTCGGCGGAACGCGAGCCGCTCGCCTTCAAAGCGCCCGTCGTCGTCGACGCAGGGGGAGTCTCCGCTCGCCTCGCGACTGCGGTTGGGCGCGAGAAGGCGATGAACCGGCCCATGGGAGTGGCCTACCGGACGTATTTCCGTTCGGGGCGCTCTGCGGACTCCGTCATGGAATCCCATCTGGAGCTGTGGAAGGGCAAGCCCGGAAAATCCGATCTCATGCCCGGCTACGGATGGATCTTCCCGCTCGCCGGAGGGATCGTCAACGTGGGCCTCGGATCGCTTTCTTCGACTGCGAAGGCCACGGGGCTGGACTACCGCGCGATGTTCAAGGCGTGGATGGCCAACGCCTCGTCCGAATGGGGATTCACGGAAGAAAACCAGGTCGGCCGGCTGCGCGGCGCCGCCCTGCCCATGGCCTTCAACCGCAAGCCGCACTACGCCGACGGGCTGCTCCTGGTGGGCGATGCCGGCGGCATGGTCTCGCCGTTCAACGGAGAGGGGATCGCCTACGCGCTCCAGGCGGGCCGCCTCGCGGCCGACGCCATAGCACAGGCGCACTCGCGCCCCACGATCACAGCGAAAGACAGGGCTCTCGCGGCCTATCCGGCGGCGATGCGCGAGGAGCTGGGCGGATACTACTCGCTCGGACGGGCCTTCGCCCGCCTCATTGAGCGCCCTCGGATCATGCACATGTGCGTCGCCCACGGCCTGCCGCGGCCGACGCTCATGCGACTGGTCATGAGGCTGCTCTCCGACTGTTACGACCGCCGCGGAGGCGACTGGATGGACCGGCTCATCTCGGCGTTGGCGAAGGCGGCTCCGAAAGCATGAAGACGACCAAGGCGGCGGCGAAGGCGACTGCCGCAAAGATGAAGGCAAGAAAGCAGGTGCGTCGATGAACTCCTACGTTCCTCTGCTGGTCATGATCGCCGCGGCCGCGGCGCTCTCGATCGGCGGCCTCGTCATGAGCTCTTTCCTCGGACCCAAGCGGCACAACCGGGTAAAGCTCGAAAACTACGAATGCGGCGTGGAGGCGACGCCCGCGGCCAGCGGACGCGGGCGCTTCCCGATCAAGTACTACCTGACGGCGATGACGTTCATCGTCTTCGACATCGAGGTCGTCTTCCTCTATCCGTGGGCGGTCTCGTTCCACAAGCTCGGCCTGTTCGGCGTCGTCGCGATGCTGAGCTTTGTCTTCCTCATCGCCGTCCCCTTTGTCTACGAGTGGCGCCGCGGCGGGCTCGAGTGGGATTGAGAGGAGCACACATGGGATTGAGACGAACGCGCGCGGAATCGACGGGGGCGCAGGCGCCTCACGACGCCGGCTCCCAGGGGGTCTTCCTCACGTCTGTCGAGGCCGTGGCCAACTGGGCGGTGACCAACTCGCAGTGGCCCGTGACGATGGGCCTGGCGTGCTGCGCCATCGAGATGATGTCCTTCGGAACGCCGCGCTTCGACGCCGCGCGCTTCGGCATGGAGGTCTTCCGCGCTTCCCCGCGTCAGGCCGACCTCATGATCGTCTCCGGGCGGGTCAGCCACAAGATGGCGCCGGTGGTGCGCGACATTTACGACAAGATGACTGACCCCAAGTGGGTCGTCTCCATGGGCGTGTGCGCCTCCTCCGGCGGCATGTTCAACAACTACGCCATCGTTCAGGGATGCGACCACATCGTGCCCGTCGACGTCTACCTGCCCGGCTGCCCGCCGCGCCCCGAGATGCTCATCAACGCCGTGTTGGAGCTGCGCGAGCACGTCAAGCGCAATCGCAGGCTGACGAAGGGCGCCCGCGAGGCTGCGGCCCGGGCCGCCGAGAAGGCCGCGCTCGCCGCACCCGACATCCACGCAATGAAAGGTCTGCTGGCGTGAAAACGACTCGCGTGAAAATGAAAGGTCTGCCTTTGTGAACGAGAACGACGGCGCAATCGCGCCGGCCAGCGGCCCGGACCCCGACGTCGTGCGTCGGGTCCAGGGCATGTGGGGCGTCAAGGGGTCCGGCGACACGTCGGGCTTTTCCGAGCTCGTGGGCGCCGAGGTCTACGCCAGGCCTGCGAGCCGCCCCTACGGCGGGTGGTTCGACTCCGTCGTCGACGTCCTCGCCGAACTCTTGGAGGCCGACGGCGTCGACCCCGACGCGGCGATCGAAAAGGTCGTCGTCGAAAACGGCCAGCTCGTGCTCTTCGTCGCCCGTGAGCACCTCGTGCGCGTGGCCCGCTGCCTGCGCGACGACCAAGATCTGAGGTTCGAGATGTGCTTCGGCGTCACCGGCGTCCACTATCCCCAGGACGCGGGGCGCGAGCTGCACGGCTACTTCCCGCTCTTCTCGATCACTCACAACCGCTTCCTCGCGATCGAATCGACGTGCCCCGAATCTGACCCGCACCTGCCCTCGATCGTCGAGGTCTACCCCGGTGACGACTGGCCCGAGCGCGAAGCATGGGACCTCATGGGAATCGTCTTCGACGGACACCCCGGCCTCACTCGCACGGCGATGCCCGACGATTGGATCGGCCATCCGCAGCGCAAGGACTATCCCCTCGGGGGCATCCCCGTCGAATACAAGGGCGCCGTCGTGCCGCCCCCCGACGTGCGAAGGGACTACAGCTGATGAGCGACCCGAAGATCTACGCCACCCCGGGCGCCACGGAGGCCGAGCTCGACGGCCTGCCCAACTTCACCGCCGTCGGAGGGGACTGGAACGAAATCTCCGACGAGGCGGCGCGCATGGCCGAGGAGCGCATCGTCGTCAACCTCGGACCCGTCCACCCTTCCACGCACGGCGTCTACCGCCTCCTCCTCGAGCTTGACGGCGAATACGTCCGCGAGATCCGCGGCGCCACGGGCTTCCTGCACACCGGCATCGAGAAGAACATGGAGTACCGCACGTGGACGCAGGGCGTCGCCTACGTCACGCGCATGGACTACGTCGCCTCCTTCTTCCAGGAGGTCGGCTACTGCATGGCCGTTGAGAAGCTGCTCGGAATCGAAGAGCAGGTGCCCCGCAGGGCCAACGTCATCAGGGTGCTTCTCATGGAGCTCCAGCGCATCGCCTCCCACCTAGTCGCCATCGGCTCGTCGCTCAACGAGCTGGGGGCGACGACGATGATGACCATCGCATTCCGCACGCGCGAGGACATCCTCCGGATCTTCGAGAGGATCTCGGGCCTGAGGATGAACTACGAGTTCGTGCGGCCCGGAGGCGTCCTGGAAGACGTGCCGGAGGGAATCACGGCCTACATCCGCGAGCTTCTCCCCGACGTGCGGAAGGGGACGTCGGAGATGGAGACCATCGTCGCTCAGAATCCGATCTTCAAGGCGCGGTTCAAGGACGTCGGCGTGCTCTCGCTCTCGGCTCTCATGGCTTTGGGCCAGACGGGGCCGGCGGTCAAGGCCGCCGGGCTTCCGTGGGACCTTCGCAAGAGCCAGCCCTACTGCGGGTACGAAGACTACGAGTTCGACGTGCCGGTCTACGACAAGTCCGACGCCTACAACCGGGCCATGGTGCGCTTCGACGAGTGCTACCAGTCGCTGCGGATCGTCTACCAGGCCCTCGACAAGCTCGACGCCACCGAGGGGGAGCCCGTGATGGTCGAGGACAAGAAGATCGCCTGGCCCGCCCGCCTGTCGATTTCCACCGACGGCCAGGGGACGGCGCCCGCGCACGTGCGCGAGATCATGACCGAGTCCATGGAGTCGCTCATCCACCATTTCAAGCTTGTAACCGAGGGGTTCCGCGTTCCGGCCGGCCAGGCGTACTCGATCGTCGAGCACGCCAAGGGCGTCCTCGGGTGCCACCTCGTGTCCTCTGGGGGAACGCGCCCCTACCGGGCGCACGTGTCCGATCCCGGATTCAGGAATCTGCAGGGCCTGTCGATGATGGCCGAGGGCGGCATGCTCGCCGACGCCATCGTCTGCCTTGCCGCTATCGACCCGGTCATGGGAGGTGTGGACCGATGAAGGAAGGCTATCCGCCGGAGGTCGAGGAGCGCCTGCGCGCCGATTCGCGGGAGATCGTCGCGCGATACCCGGTGGCGCGCTCGGCGCTCATGCCCATGCTCCACCTCGTCCAGTCGGTCGACGGCTTCGTCTCGCCCCGCGGCATCGCGCTGTGCGCGGACGTCCTGGGCCTGACCCGCGCCGAAGTCTCCGCCGTCGCCACCTTTTACAGCCAGTACAGGCGCCATCCCAACGGCGAATACAACGTCGGGGTGTGTACGAATGCGCTGTGCGCCGTCATGGGCGGGGACGAAATATGGGAGGCCTTGACCTCCGCCCTCGGCGTGGGGAGCGACGAGACGACGCCGGACGGCAAGATCACGCTCGAAGCCCTCGAATGCAACGCGGGATGCGACTACGCGCCCGTCATTATGGTCAACTGGGAGTTCTTCGACAACCAGACGCCGACGTCGGCCCTTCAAATCGTCGAAGACATCCGCGCAGGCCGGGACCTCCATCCGACTCGGGGCGCCGACAAGGTGCACGCCTTCAAGGAGACGGAGAGGGTCCTCGCCGGATTCGAGGACGGCCACGCAGACGAGGGCCCGGGCGCGGGCTGCGCCTCGCTCAGGGGCCTGGAGATCGCACGCGAACGCGGCTGGAGCGCGCCGAAGGAGGTCGCCAAGTGAGTGAGTTTTCCGCTCCCGGAGTGTTGTCCCCCGTCATATCGGACGTCTGGGACCGCGAGCGTTCGTGGACGCTCGGCGCCTATCGCGACGCCGGAGGATACGAAGGGCTGGCCAAGGCGTGGTCCTACGGCCCCGGCGAGCTGACCCAGCTCATCAAGGACTCCGGCCTGGCCGGGCGCGGGGGAGCGGGGTTCCCGACCGGCCTGAAATGGAGCTTCCTGCCCCCGCCAGACGGCGGTCCGCGCTACCTCGTGGTCAACGCAGACGAGTCCGAGCCGGGCACGTGCAAGGACGTTCCCGCGCTCATGGGCAACCCGCACGCACTCATCGAGGGCATGGCCATCTGCCTTCTCGCCGTCGGCGGACACCACGGATTCGTCTATCTGCGCGGGGAAGTGGTGCACGTATACCGCCGCCTCATGGCCGCCGTGCGGCAGGCGCGCGAGGCGGGGCTCATCGGCAAGGGCATGGGGCCCGACGGCGACTACGACATCGAAATCACCGTGCACGCCGGCGCGGGCGCCTACATTTGCGGCGAGGAGACGGCCCTGCTCGACTCCCTCGAGGGCAGGCGCGGCCAGCCGCGCCTCAAACCGCCCTTCCCGGCGGCCGAGGGCCTGTACGCCAGGCCCACCGTCATCAACAACGTCGAGACGATCTCCTCGGTTCCGGGGATCGTCCGCAACGGCGTCGAATGGTTCCACGCCATGGGCACGGAAAGCGCGAAGGGCCACGGCTTCTTCTCGCTTTCGGGCCACGTGAAGAATCCGGGCCAGTACGAGGCGCCGCTCGGGATCACTGCGCGCACGCTCCTCGACCTGGCCGGCGGCATCAGGCCCGGGCACGAGCTGAAGTTCTGGGCTGTCGGCGGCTCGTCCGCGCCCCTGTTCACACCCGAGCAGCTGGACGTCCCCCTCGACTACAACTCGGTGCGCGAAGCCGGCTCCATGCTCGCCACCCGCGCCATCATGGTCTTTGACGAGACCGTCTCGGTCGTGCGCGTCATCTCGCGCTGGACGGACTTCTACCAGCACGAATCGTGCGGCAAATGCACGCCGTGCCGCGAAGGCACCTACTGGATGCGGCAGGTCGTCCACCGTCTGGAAGCCGGGCGCGGCCGGCCGGGCGACGTCGACCTTCTCTACGAGATCGCCTCGAACATCGCCGGCCGTTCCTTCTGCGCCTTGGGCGACGCCGCGGCGACCCCCGTCAAGTCGGGGATCGAGCTGTTCCGCGAGGAGTTCGAAGCAGGATACACGACGCCGGCGCGCGAGCTCTTCCCCTACGAAAAGACGACCCTGTTCTCCGAGGTGTCTGCACAATGACGGCCAATGACTCTCTCGTCAATGTCACGATCGACGGCAAGGACGTCGAGGTTCCAGCGGGAACCCTCATCATCCGCGCGGCCGAGAAGATAGGCGTGCGCATTCCGCGCTTTTGCGACCACCCGCTGCTCAAGCCCGCGGGGGCCTGCCGCCAGTGCCTCGTCGAGGTCGCGCGCCCCGGGCGCGACGGCGTCGTCGCGAAGGGCCCCAAGCCCGTGCCCTCCTGCGCGGAGGCCGTCACGCCCGGCATGGAGGTCTACACCCAGCACACGTCGGAGGTCGCGGCCAAGGCGCAGCGCGGAATCATCGAGTTCCTCCTCGTCAACCACCCGCTCGACTGCCCGATCTGCGACAAGGGCGGCGAATGCCCTCTTCAGAACCAGGCGCTCTCTGACGGGCGCGCCGAATCGCGCTTCGTCGACGTCAAGCGGACCTACCCCAAGCCCGTCCAGGTGACCTCGGAGATCCTGCTCGACCGCGACCGCTGCATCCTGTGCCAGCGCTGCACGAGGTTCCAGTCCCAGATCGCAGGCGACCCGTTCATCGCGCTTCAGGGGCGCGGCGGCGGGTCCCCGGGCTTCGAGGTTCACTCCCTCAACGGCTCGCAGATCGGGGGCTTCGACGCGCGGGTCCTCAACTTCTCCGATTCGGACGGCGGGTGCGCCGAGCCCGCCCCCGGAGACTACGTCGGCTCTTACGGCAGCTACGGCCCTGCGGAGGGCTTCGCCGCGGGCCCGATGGAGCCCGCGGAAACAGACGAATCCGGCCGCCCCTTCTCCTCTTACTTCTCCGGCAACATCATTCAGATTTGCCCGGTGGGCGCGCTCACTAGCTCCGCCTACCGCTTCCGCTCGCGGCCCTTCGACCTCGTGTCCGTCCCCGGCGTGACCGAGCACGACGCCTCGGGCTCGGCCATCCGCGTCGACTACCGACGCGGCGAGGTCCTGCGCCGGCTGGCGTGGGAGGACCCGGAGGTCAACGAGGACTGGATCACCGACAAGGACCGATTCGCCTTCAGGTGGCAGAGCGGCCCGGACCGCTTGACGCACCCGCTTGTGCGCGACGCTTCGGGCGAGCTCGCGGCGACGTCGTGGGAAGACGCCCTTGACGTCGCAGCCCGCGGGCTCGCCGCGGCCAAAGCGCACGGAGGCGTCGGCGTCCTGGCCGGCGGCAGGCTGACCATGGAGGACGCCTACGCCTACTCGAAGTTCGCGCGAACGGTTCTCGGCACCAACGACATCGATTTCAGAACCCGCCCGGCCTCGCCCGAAGAGGACGCGTTCCTCGGCTTCGTCGTCGCCGGAAGCGGACGCGGCGTCACGTACGGCGACCTGGAGAAAGCCGGGCACGTCCTGGCCGTGGGCTTCGAGGCCGAGGAGGAATGCGGGTCGGTCTTCCTGCGCCTGCGCAAGGCCGTCTTGGCCAAGACGACGTCGGTGAGCGTCGTCGCCCCGTACGCGACCGCCGGAAGCGCGAAGATGAACGCCAACCTCATTCCCGCGGTCCCTGGGACGGAGGCGGCGATCCTTGACGGGCTCGACGCCGGAGACCCCGTGTACGACGGGCTGGCGGACGGCGGGATCATCCTCGTAGGCGAGCGTGCGGCAGAATCGGAGGGCGCGCTGTCGGCTGCGCGCCGCCTCGCCGATCGCAGCGGCGCGCGCCTGGCGTGGATTCCCCGGCGTGCGGGCGATCGCGGCGCCGTGGAGATGGGCGCGGTCGGCGGCCTGCTGCCCGGCGGGCGCCCCGTCGCCGATCCGCAGGCCCGCGCCGAAGTGGAAGAGGCGTGGGGAGCGAAGATCCCCTCGATGCCCGGCCGCTCGGCCGAGTCGATCCTCCTGTCCGTGCACTCCGGCGCTCTGGGCGGGCTTCTTCTGGGCGGCGTCGAGGTCGGCGACCTGCCCGGCGACGCCATCTCGTCGATCGAATCCGCGGGGTTCGTCGTTCAGCTCGAAGTCCGCGCCACCGCCACGACGGCCCTGGCCGACGTCGTCCTGCCCGTCGCCCCGCCGGTTGAAAAGGGCGGCTCCTTCGTCAACTGGGAGGGCCGCATACGCCCCTTCGGCCAGGCGCTGACGTCCGTCGAGCGGCCCGACCGCATCGTCCTCAACGACCTTGCCGCCGAATTCGGGGTCGACCTCGGTTTGGACACGCTCGCCGACGCCGTTGCGCAGATTCGTGGCTTCAAGCCGTGGAACGGGCCGCGCATGGCCCCGCCGCACGCCTTCCCCGAGGGAGGGGCCGAGCCGCCGGCTCCGGGAACCGCCGTGCTGGCCTCGTGGAATCTGCTCATTGGCGAGGGCGCGCTGCTCTCGAACGAGCCGCATCTGGCCGGAACGGCCCGGCGGCCCGCGGCCGTCATGTCGGAGGCCACCGCGCGGGCCGCCGGAGCCGCCCCCGGCGGCAGAGTAATCGTCCAGGGAACGATCGGACGCGTCACGCTCCCCGTCGTCACCCTGCCCATGCCCGACGGCGTCGTCTGGATTCCCCAGAATTCCGCCGGGTGCAAGATCGCGTCGCTGGGCGTCAGGCCCGGCGACGCCGTAACGGTCGCTGCGGAGGTGAGCAAGTGACGCCGTCGATCCAAGCCGCCGTCCAAACGGCGGACTTTTCCCAGGACACGTGGTGGATATGGGTTTTGAAGGCCGCGTTCATCATCGTGTTCCTCATCATGAACGTCCTCCTCGCCCTGTGGGTCGAGCGCCGCGGCCTAGCGCGCATGCAGACGCGCCTCGGCCCCAACAGGGTGGGTCCCTTGGGACTGGGACAGGCCTTCGCCGACGCGGTCAAGCTTCTCATCAAGGAGGATTTCTGGCTCAAGGGCGCGGACAAGATCATCTACTTCGTCGCCCCCTTCGTCGGCGCGGTGTGCGCCTTCACGGTCATGGCCGTGGTCCCGATGGGGCCCAACGTTTCGATATTCGGCCATTCGACGCCGCTCCAGCTCGCGGATTCGCCCGTCGCCGTCCTGTTCGTCCTCGCGATCGCCGCCCTGGGCGAATACGGGCTGGTTCTCGGCGGATGGTCGGCCCATTCCACCCTGCCCTTCTACGGGTCGGTGCGAGGGGCCACCCAAATGATCTCCTACGAGCTGGCGCTGGGGCTCTCGCTCGTCACGGTGTTCCTGACGGCGGGCACGATGTCCATGTCGGGGATCGTGGCTGCGCAGTCGGACCTGTGGAACATAATCACGCTCTTCCCGGCCTTCGTCGTCTACCTCATTTCGATGTTCGGAGAGACGAACCGACTTCCCTTCGACCTTCCCGAGGCCGAAGGCGAGATTGTCGCGGGCCACACCACCGAGTACTCGTCGATGAAGTTCGCGTGGTTCTTCCTCTCCGAGTACATCAACATGCTCAACGTTTCGATGGTCGCCACAACCGTTTTCCTCGGCGGCTGGCGGGCGGACCCGATCACGACGTCGGTCTTCTCGCTATGGGGCGGAAATCCGAACACCGGCTGGCTGCCGGCGCTGTGGTTCTTCGGCAAGACGTGGACTCTCATGTTCTTCATGATCTGGACCCGCGGCACCCTCATGCGCATGCGCTATGACCATTTCATGAAGTTCGGATGGAAGGTCCTCATCCCGGTTTCGCTGACGTGGCTCGTCTCGGTCGCCGTCATCCAGGCGGTCACGAGCTTCACCGACCTGTCGCGCAACCAGCTGTTCATCGGCATAGGAGCAGCTTTCTTGGCCGTTCTCGCGCTTGTCTTCCTTTTCGGCGGGAAGGGCGACGCCGAAGGCGACGAGCCCGGCGAGGCGGGCTTCGTCCGGCCGTCTGAGGAATTCGACGCTTTCGCCGGGGGATTCCCCGTGCCGCCGCTGCCCGGCCAAACCCTGCCGCCTTCTCCTCGCGCCTCGCGCGGCGCGGCCCCGCCGGGCGGCCCGGAGGCTTCGGGCTCCGGCCTTTCTGCCTCGGGCAAGGCGGGCGAACCCGCCGAATCGCAGCCCGGCGCGGTCGCGTCTCAAGCAGGAAGCGCCGCGTCCGAGGCAGGGGGCGCCGCGCCTCAAGCCGACGCCGCAGAGCGCCAAGCCGGCGCAGCCACCACCGTCAAGGGAGGCCACGAGTGACAGACCACATTCCCTCCACGTCCCCCGATCCCGAGCTGTGGGACCGGCCGAAGAAAGGGCCGGCGGGGGAGCTCTTCGCCCCCGTCGCAGGATACGGGGTCACGATCTCCTCGATGTTCCGCAAACCCGTCACGGAGCAGTACCCGGAGGAGAAGGTTCCAACGGCCCCGCGCTACCACGGACGCCACCAGCTCAACAGGTATCCCGACGGCCTTGAACGCTGCATCGGCTGCGAGCTGTGCGCCTGGGCGTGCCCGGCCGACGCCATCTTCGTCGAGGCGGCGAACAACACACCGGACAACCAGGTTTCGCCCGGCGAGCGCTACGGCCGGGTCTATCAGATCAACTATCTGCGCTGCATCTTCTGCGGCTTTTGCATCCAGGCCTGCCCCACGAGGGCGCTGACGATGACGAACGAGTACGAGCTGGCCGGCCCCACGCGCGAGGGCCTCGTCTACGAGAAGGAAGACCTTCTCGCGCCGATGCTCGAAGGCATGCTGGCCGCCCCCCACCCCATGGCCGAGGGCGCGTCCGACGCCGATTACTACCGCGGCGAGGTCGCCGGCCCCACCGCGGCCCAGATCGAGTGGGTGGCCGAACATCGGCCCGACGATCCGACCCTCGCGACGGCGGTCTCCGTCGATGCTCCGGGCCCCTTCGATGCGGCCGCGGCGCCGGCCGGCGCGCCTGTCGATTCGGCGGCGGCCTCGGCAGACGCGTCCGGGGGCAAGCGCACGGAAGGCGGAAGGTGATGCAAGAAGCGGCGACCATCGAAATCTCCCTGGGCGAGACGATCCTTTTCGGCGTCGTCGCCGTGGTCATGGTGACGCTGACCGTCTTCGGCCTGCTGGTCACGCGGCGCGCGGTCTATTCGGCGGTCTGCGTCATTGCCGACATGGTGTGCTTGGCGGTCCTGTACACGGCGCTCGAAGCCCCGTTCATGGGGGTCGTCCAGATCGCCGTGTACACGGGTGCGATCCTCATGATGTTCCTCTTTGTGCTCATGATGATCGGCGTCGACGCGGCCGACTCGACGTACGAGACCCTGCGAGGCCAGCGCGTCATGGCCGCCTTGGGGGCGCTCGGCTTCGCCGCGATCGCCGGCGGAGCGGTCATGGACGCGCGAACCCCCGGCCCCGTTGGCTTGGCGAAGGCCAACGAGGAGACGAATCCGACGGCGATAGCCAAGTCGATCTTCACCAACCACGCCCTCACGATGGAGCTGACCGGGGCGCTCCTCATCGTCGCCGCCGTGGGCGCGATGACGCTGACGCATCGCCAGGGCGTGCGCAAGCGTCTGAGCCAGGCGGAGCTTGCCGAGGCAAAGATGGCCGCCTACGCGCAGACAGGCCGCCACATCGGTCAAAAGCCGCCCACGGGCATCTACGCGGAATCGAATTCCGCCGCCGCCCCGGCCCTCACGAGCGGGGGAGAGGCCGTGGCCGAGTCGGTCCCGCGCATCCTGCGAATCCGAGGCCAGGCCTACACGCCGTCGGACGTTTCGCCCATCACCGCCGCGCGCGCCGCGCGCGGCGAACTCGACGGGCGGGGCCGCGAGGTCCCTCGCGCCCACATGCCCGGGATGCCGGGCGAAGAGGCCCCGAGCTACGGGGACTCGCGCGAGGAGGCCCCCGCCTATGGCGATCCGCGCGAAGAACCCCCGGCCGGAGGCAGCCCGGACCGCCCCCGTCTCGACGGCAAGGAGGAAAACCGTTGAATCTCATGCTGTACGTCGTTTTGGCCGTCGTCCTATTTTCCATCGGCGGGGCCGCCGTCCTCACCCGGAAGAACGCGATCATCGCGCTCTTGGGCGTCGAGATCATGCTCAACTCCTGCAACCTCGCGCTCGTGGCGTTCTCCCGGATGTGGGGGAACGTCGAGGGCCAGGTCTTCGCCTTCTTCGTCATGGTGGTCGCGGCCGCCGAGGTCGTCGTCGGCCTGGCGATCGTCATTTCCATTTTCACAACCCACCGGTCCGCATCGCTCGACGGCGCGAACCAGCTCAAGCACTGACCGGAAGAGGTGTGAATTGACTATGGAAATCACTTCGGCCTCGGGAGCCGCGGCCCTCGTGTGGCTGTGCGTCGCCGTCCCCCTCCTCGCTTCGGGCGTCCTGCTCGTCGCCGGAAAGAGGGTAGAAAGCTGGGGCCACTGGCTGGCCGTCGGCGCGTCGGGCCTCTCACTGCTCGTCGGCTCGGCGGCGCTTGTCCAGCTCATCGGCGCATCCCCAGAAGAGAGGGCGATGCGGGTGCGGCTGTACCGATGGTTTGCGACGGGCGACTTCGTCGTCGATCTCTCCCTCCGGGTCGATCCGCTGTCCGTCACCTTCCTCATGCTGGTGACCTTCGTCGGAACCCTCATCCACGTCTACTCCGTCGGGTATATGGAACACGACCCGGCCAAGACTCGTTTCTTCGCCTATCTCAACCTGTTCGTCGCCTCGATGCTGCTGCTCGTCCTCGGCGACTCCTACGCGGTGATGTTCGTCGGCTGGGAGGGCGTGGGGCTCGCCTCCTACCTCCTCATCTCCTTCTGGAACCAGGTCCCGGCCTACGCGGCCGCAGGCAAGAAGGCCTTCGTCATGAACCGCGTGGGCGACGTAGGCCTGCTCGCCGCGATGATGCTCATGGTTTCGTCTTTCGGCACGGTGACTTTCGACGGCGTCGCAGCCGGCGCCGCCAAAGCGGGGTCGGGCACCCTCCTCGCGATCGGCGTCCTGCTCCTCGTCGGCGCGTGCGGAAAGTCCGCCCAGTTCCCGCTTCAAGCCTGGCTCGGCGACGCGATGGCCGGCCCGACGCCGGTCTCCGCCCTCATCCACGCCGCCACGATGGTCACCGCCGGCGTCTACCTCATGGTGCGTTCCGGCTTCGTCTACGACGCAAGCGACTCGGCGCAGCTGGCCGTCGCCGTCATAGGCACGGTCACGCTGGTGTTCGGGGCGATCGTGGGCTCGGCCAAGGACGACATGAAGAAGGTCCTCGCCGCCTCCACGATGTCCCAGATCGGCTACATGATGCTCGCCGCGGCCCTCGGCCCCGCGGGCGCGGCCTTCGCCGTCTTCCATCTCGTCACCCACGGCTTCTTCAAGGCGAACATGTTCCTCGGCGCTGGGTCGGTCATGCACGCGATGGACGACGAGGTGGACATGCGCCGATTCGGCGGCCTTCACAAGCGCCTGCCGGTCACGTGGGCTACGTTCCTGGCCGGATACCTCGCCATCATCGGCTTCCCCTTCCTCTCGGGGTACTTCTCGAAGGACAAGATCATCGAGGCCGCCTTCGTCGGCGAAGGATGGCGCCCGTGGGTTTTCGGCGGCCTGACGATGGCCGTCGCCGGACTGACGGCCTTCTACATGTCGCGGCTGTTCTTCATGGTCTTCCACGGCGAGGAGCGGTTCGCCAGCGAAGGCGCCGGAGCCAAGCACCCACATGAGGCGCCCGCCACGATGTGCGTCCCGCAGATCTTGTTGGCCGTGGGATCGATCGGACTCGGCTTCGTCCTCAACGCGGCGGGCTTCGTCGAATGGCTCGAGCCGGTCGTCGGCCCCGCCGCCCACGGGGAGCCCGTTCTTCCCGTTTCTGCCATCACCCTCGGCACGCTCGTCCTCGTCGCCGCCGGCGCCGGCGCGGCGTGGAAGATGTACGCGGCCAGTCCGGTCCCAACGCGGGCCCCGGAGGGCAACGCCCTCGTGCGCGCGGCGCGTGCGGACCTATACCAGGACGCGTTCAATGAGAATGTCTTCATGAAACCCGGCATGGCTTTGACGTCGGCCGTCGCCGCAACGGACGCGCGCGCCGTCGACGGCGCGGTCGAGGGCGTGGCGAAGGGGACGTCGGCCGTCGGCCGCTTGAGCACGCGCCTGCAGAACGGCTACGCCCGCACGTACGCCTCGTACATGACTTTCGGCGTCGTAATCGTGCTCGTCGCGGCCCTGGCGGCGCGGCTGTAGGAAGAGGAGAGCATCATGCACAACGTCATCGAGGCAGCCTTTCCCTGGCTGACCGTCCTCATCGTCGTGGCGCTCCTAGGCGCGCTTCTCCTGTGGCTTGTCAAACCGTTGAGGGAGCACGCCATCGTCTTCGGCGTCGGCCTTTCGGGCCTGATTCTCGCCCTCTTCGTCGGCGCCGCGGCCGGCTTCGACTTCGACGCCGCCGGCCGCGTCCAGCTGGCCGAGGACTATTCGTGGATCCCGCAGATCGGGGCAAGCGTTGCGTGGGGAGTCAACGGCATGGGCCTGGTGATGGTGGGTCTGGCCGTCTTCCTCGTTCCGCTCGTTCTGCTCGCGGCGGCCGGCGACTTCCGAGGCGAGACCCCGAACAGGGTCGCCGGGTACGTCGGCTGGGTGCTCGCTCTAGAAGCAGTGATGATCGGCATTTTCGCCGCGCGCGACGTCTTCCTTTTCTATGTCCTCTTCGAGCTCATGATCCTGCCGATGTACTTCCTCATCGGCCGGTACGGCGGGGAAGGCGCGTCGCGCGCCGCGATCAAGTTCGTCCTCTACTCGCTTTTCGGCGGGCTCGTCATGCTCGTGGGCGTCGTCGCGCTCGCGGCTCGCGCAGAGGGCTCCAAGGGCCTGCTCTTCGAATCGGCCGCGCAGGCCGCCGGCGGCAACGGCATGCTCGTCTTCCTCACGTTCTTCGCGGCCTTTGCGATCAAGGCGCCGATGTTCCCCGTCCACACCTGGCTTCCCGACGCGGCCGAGAAGGCGCCGGCGGGAACGTCCACTCTGCTCGTCGGCGTTCTCGACAAGGTCGGGACCTACGGCATGATCGCTCTGTGCCTGCCCATTGCGCCCGACGCCGCGAAGTCCGCCGCCGTCCCCGTCATGGTCTTCGCCGTCATATCGATCTTCTGGGGCGCCTTCATGGCAATCGCTTCGAACGACCTCATGCGCCTCATCGCCTACACCTCGGTCAGCCACTTCGGCTTCATCGTGCTCGGCGTCTTTTCCGGCAGTTCGACGGCGATGACCGGCGCGATCGTCTACATGGTCGCCCACGGCGTCGCAACGGGCGCTCTGTTCCTGACGGTCGGCTTCCTGCGCCGCCGCGGGGGCGACGCGCTCATCACCACGTATGGCGGATGGCAGCGTGTGACGCCTGTGATCGCCGGGGTCTTCCTCGTGTCGGGGCTGGCGACGATCGCCCTGCCAGGGCTTTCCGGCTTTGTGCCGGAGTATCTTGTGCTCATGGGGACGTTCAAGGTGCACAGGGCGTTCGCCCTCGTCGCCGTGCTTGCCGTGATTCTCGCGGCCGTCTACATACTTCTTCCGTACCAGCGGATCTTCACGGGCCCCAAGCCCGACGTCGCCGTGCCGGACCTCGACGCGCGCGAGAAAACGGTCGCGGGAATCCTTGTGGCGGCGATGCTCGCCCTCGGGTTCTTCCCCTCGCCCCTCGTCGACGCCGTGAGGCCGGCGGCCGTGCAGTCCTCAACAGTCGCCATTGAAGGGAGCGCGAAGTGACAACTCCTACGATCGAATGGGCGGCGCTCACTCCCATCCTCATTGTCTTGGGCACGGCAGTCTTCGGCGTGCTCGTCGAGGCCTTCGTCCCCCGGCGCGCGAGGAGGCCGGTCCAGGCGACGCTGTCGCTGGCCGCGCTGGCCGGCGCGCTCGCCGCGGTCGTGTGGCGATGGACGGCCGTTCTTGACGACGGGCCGAAGTCCGCCGTCAAACTCGCGGGCGAGAGGCCCGCCGGCGTCGGGACTCTGCAGGAGGATCTCCCCGCCCTGGCTTTCCAGGCGTTCATCCTGGTGTGCTCTCTGCTCGCCTTCCTCGTCTTCGCCGATCGCACGAGGACCGGAGAGGGATCGTTCGCCGCCTCCGCCGCGACGGAGCCCGGGTCGCTCGACGAACGCGAGGCCACGGAGGCCGGGTACGAGCAGACGGAGATTTTCCCGCTCGGCCTGTTCGCCGTCGGCGGCATGCTCGCCTTCACGTCCGCGGGCGACCTTCTCACGCTCTTCATCGCCCTCGAGGTGCTTTCGCTCCCGCTCTACGTTCTGTGTGCGACGGCCCGACGGCGCCGCGCCCTCTCCCAGGAGGCCGCGCTCAAGTACTTCATCCTCGGCGCGTTCTCCTCCGCGTTCTTTCTCATGGGTGCGGCTCTGCTCTACGGCTTCTCCGGCTCGCTCGACTATTGGTCCATCGCATCGGCTCTGCTTCAAAGCACCGGAATGGACGCGCTGCTCGTCGCCGGCTCGGCGCTCGTCTTGGCAGGCCTCCTTTTCAAGGTCGGAGCCGCCCCTTTCCATTCGTGGACGCCCGACGCCTACCAGGGCGCCCCGACGCCCGTCACGGGCTTCATGGCCGCTGGAACGAAGATCGCGGCCTTTGGCGCGATGCTCAGGTTCGCCTACTCGATCGGACGCGGGGCCGAGACCGAGCTTCGGCCCGTCTTTTGGGCGATCGTCATCCTGACGATGCTCGTGGGCACGGTCGGCGGAATCGTCCAGTCCGACGTCAAACGCATGCTCGCCTACTCCTCGATCGCCCACGCCGGGTTTGTGCTCATCGGCGTCGGGGCGTACTCCCGGGACGGCATCCGCTCGGTCGCCTTCTACCTGCTCGCCTATGGCTTGGCGTCGGTCGGCGCCTTCGCCGTCGTGACCCTGGTTCGTCAGAAGAGCGCCGACGGCAGCATTCTGGGCGAGGCGACGTCGTTGCGCGCTTGGCGGGGCTTGGGCAAGACGAACCCGTTCCTCGCCGGGGCGATGGCGCTGTTCCTGCTTTCGTTTGCGGGCATTCCGCTCACCGGCGGTTTCATGGGCAAGTTCTTTGTGTTCAAGGCGGGGTATTCCTCGGGCGAAGCGGTGCTCGTGTTCCTCGCGGTCCTCGCCTCGGCCGCCACGGCTTTCTTCTACTTCCGCCTCATACTTCTCATGTTCTTCAGAGATCCGGCGCCGGGGACGGCGACGGTCGCTTCCGAAGGGCTTTCGGCGGCGGCGATTTTGGCCGCGGCCGCGGGAATCGTGCTGACGGGCGTCGCGCCGAACGCGGTGTGGAGCTTTCTCGACAACGCCATGGCGTTTATACTCTGACGGTGGCCCTAGAAACTAGTACGTTGGCCGAACGCCTCGGCAGGCGTATGGAAGCCGTCGAGCGTCGCCTCGGCGAGGAAGTGCGTCTGGACGATCTGCAGGTCGATCCGGCGACGACGCATCTCGTCGGCGCCGGGGGCAAGCGTCTTCGTCCGGCCCTCGTCCTCTTGGCGGCCGAGCTCGGGCCGAGGCCCGGGGCCGAGGCCGTCCTCGATTCGGCGGTCGCCGTCGAGCTGACCCATTTGGCGTCCCTGTACCACGACGACGTCATGGACGACGCCCCCATGCGCCGCGGCGTTCCCTCCGTTCAGTCGCTGTTTGGAAACTCTGTGGCGATCCTCGCCGGAGACGTCCTATTTGCCAGGGCATCGCTAGTCACGTCGAAGCTCGGCCCGCAGGCCGTCAAGCTGCACGCCACGACGTTCGAGCGGCTGTGCCAGGGGCAGCTTCACGAGACGATCGGCCCCCGGGCGAGCGTATCGCCGCGCGACCACTACATCCGCGTTTTGGAGGACAAAACGGGCTCGCTCATCGCCACCTCCGCGCGCTACGGCGTGCTCTTTTCCGGCGGATCGTGGGAGCTCGCGGACGCCCTTGCGCAGTACGGGGAGTGCATCGGTGTGGCCTTCCAGCTCGCCGACGACGTCATTGACATTGAGTCCGACGGCGCCGTCACGGGGAAGACTCCCGGGACCGACCTTCGGGAGGGGGTCGACACGATGCCGACGTTGTTGCTGCGCGAGCTCGGGGAGAAGGGCGCGCTCGACGCCGAGGGCGCGGCGATCCTCGATCTGCTCGACAACGCCGACCTTTCTGGCGACGAGGCGCTCGCCGACGTCGTCGCGCGCCTGAGGTGCCACTCCGTCCTCGAGGAGACCCGTGAAATGGCCCAGGATTGGGTTTCTCGCGCTATTGAAAGCATCCGCTTCCTGCCCGAGGGCGAAATCCGCGAGGAGCTTGTCAGGTTTGCGCGTCTGACGGTGGACCGTTCGGCCTAGAGCCCGCTGGCCCGGCGACGCTTGGCGAGTTTGGCGATACTTGGCAAGTTTGCTGACGTGGCGAGTCTGCTGGCGCGCTGAGGCGTGGCGAGTCTTCCCGGCTTTCCGTACGAGGCGAAAGCCTCCTGGCGAGTCTTCTCTGCCTTCCGGCGCGAGGAGTCGAAAACCTCTTGGCGAGTTTGCTGACGCGTGGCCGCCTTTCTCGCATTCGCCTACATGTGGCGAGCTCTCCGATGCGTGTCGTGCTTGCTTGTCTGTGTTGTGCTCTCCGATGCGTGTCGTGCTCGCCGATGCGTGTTGTGCTTGCCTGCCTGTCGCTGGCTTGCCGCCGGTCTTTCTCGCACTCATAAGTGCGGAAAATCGGTACTATAAATCATGTAGTAGTTTGTCAGAGCTGTTTGCCATTTCTGTTGAATTTAAAGCGTTTTGTTTATTGGGGTGATCTACCCAGTCATTTTGAGGACTTTAGAGATACCATATCCAGTAATCAGACCGTGCTTCACGGAAGGGCTGGAGAATGTATATCGATACCGAAGTTGTCACTGGAGAGGCGACGAAAACACTCGACCAGTCCGTTGCTTTGCGGACGGGTTGGCAAAACGGGTCGGCGTCCCTGTCGTCGGTTCCGGGAACGGCGGCCGGGAACGTCTCCCAAGGCGAGTTGCTGGTTCAAACACACGAGGATTGCGTGTCGGCGGCCGAAAGCGCTTTTGACGTGCTCTCCGGTCTGCTCGAACAGGCATCCGAGGGCATGCACGATTCGGTGCGGCTGCTGTCGACTGCCGATGAGGAAGCGGCGGAGGAGTTGAGGGTCAAATGAGTTTCGGGGATTGGCAGCTTAACGCCGACGCCGGGGCTCTGACGGCGGCGTCCAACGGGTGGAAGTCTGTCTCTGAGACGGCGCAGTCGGCGAGAGACGGTTTTTCGACGGCGAGCACTAACGCGCTTGGCAGCTGGACCGGTGATTCGGCGGACTCTTTCGACGAGAGTTCCTCGTCTGCCATCAAGGACATGGACGAAGCCTCGTCGATCGCGACGAGGATATCTTCGGCGCTTGTTCATGCCTCGGGAGCGGTTAAGGCCGCTCAGGGGCATCTCGATAACTCTTGGGCGAAACTGTCCGGAATTGCGCGCGTTGGCCCGCTGTTCTTCCCGAAAGACGCAGCGGAGGAAGACCGCATAGAGGCTGAGAGAAAGGTGGCAAACGAAATCAGATCCTCGCTGGGGGCGGAGCTGGACGGCTGTTCGCAAGAACTCGCCGATGCCGTGGGATCGTGGAACGACCTTGCTTCCCGTTCTCGCAGCAAATCCGACGGAACAGACCCTTTCGTCAAGGGGCTGCCCGCCGACTCCGACAATGTGGGGATCACGTTGTCAGGCGATCAGGCCGTCGTCACCGCGGGCAAGGGCGACAATAACATCACGGTGGAGACCGATCCGGCCACCAACCAGCAGATCGTGACAATCGACGGCGTTTCGTATGCGATACCGCCCGGGTACAATCTGACGATCCGAGGCGGAGGCGGCAACGACACGATAACGGTGCCAGAGGGCTCTTCGGTTGGATTCACGCTTTCGGGCGGTGCGGGTGACGACAGAATCAACGGCGGCGGAAGCGGCGATCGCATTCTCGGCGGCGTCGGGAACGACGAAATCAAAGCCGGCGGGGGCAACGATTACGTGTCTGGCGGCAGCGGGAACGATTACATGGACGGCCAGGACGGCGACGATCGGATGTTCGGCGGCAGCGGAAGGGACACCCTCTATGGTCTGAACGGCGACGACCGCCTTTCGGGAGGGGACGACCAAGACTACCTCGAGGGAGGGAAAGGCGAGGATATGCTCTACGGCGGCTCGGGGAACGACGTGCTGTCGGGCGGAAGAGGGGACGACAAGATATTCGGAGGGGCCGGCGACGACGTTTCTTACGGAGGGCTCGGCAGCGATGTCGCTATAGGCGGCGGGGGTGCAGACACCAGTTATGACGATTCCCCGGCGAAAGGGTCGAGCAACGAGAAAGACGTCACCGTTGAGATTCCCGAGGACACGCCCTTCGTCAAAGTCGAGGGCAGCAAGGAGTTCGTCGAGCGAACTGAGGCGGATCTCGACATGTTGCGAGCCTCGCCCACCGGCCAGCGGCAGCTTGGGAGCTTGCAGGCGTCTCACGACCTATCCGCTCTTTTCGGACGGGAGAAGACTCTGACGATCAGCGAATATCAGCAAAGGAACCCGGACGACTACAACAGCAAGGCGAGTGCAAGTCCGGATGGAGATCACTACAAGGTGAAGTATCTCCCTACCTTCGACGATTTCCGAGGGGGCCCTCCGGTCGTCGTCTTGCAACACGAGCTGGGTCACGTACACGATTTCACTTACGGCACGCTCCGTGACGAGGATTATAGTGGCGACGCAACTGAGGACCACGGCGTAAAAGTCGCCGAGCGTCAGGCGACGGGCCTGCCGATCGACCACGACAACGATCCGAACACTCCGGAAGTCATCGATCCGAAGCATCCCCTTCAGTACACTGAGAATGGATTGCGCAAAGAGATGGGGCTTCCCAAGCGAGAAAGCTATAAGTGACTATGCGGATTCTACAAGGGCGGCATTTCTCTGGGGGCGCACGTACGTCGCAAAGGAAGAGGCTCCGTCTTTCCCTTGTCGTCCTGGCGACGATGTCCCTCTTGTCTGCGTGCGGCGCGGGAGGCGGATCCAAACCTGGAGTCCCTTCTTCGGACGTGACCAGCCGAAGGTCCGCGGGGAACAAGACATCCAGCGGATCGACGGGCAATCGTGGGGCGTCAAGCCCAGGCGCTGGGAGCTCCGGGGCTTCCAGTCCGATTCAGATCACCGATTCGGTCGTCTCCGCAGATGTGACTGTCTCTGTCGAGCCGACCGTCGGTTCCACGTCGGTTATGTTCAAGTACAAGCTAACGAACGATTCCTCGCAGACCGTTTGGGCTGTCCACTCCCCGACCGTCTCCGTCATACCGGACGGCGGAAGAAAGAGCGGCGTCGTTGCAGCAATGGCATTCTTCCCCGTTCGCAGGGACGTCAACTACGTCCAGCCGCCATACGAGACCGTTGTCAAGCTCGAACCAAAACAAACCGTCGAAGGTTCGGCAAGCATGCAGAGGCCCTTCAATCCTTATGACGACCTCGAAGGCGACAAGAAAGTCGCGCTGCCCTCGAAGCCAACAAGCATACGGCTCTGCATCGGCTATGTCGCAGCCGACGAGCTTCCCGCGGGGCAGCCGGGCGGTTTGTCTTCGGACAAATGGAAGATGGATCGAGATATCGGCTATCGGCTGCAAAGAAAGTTTGCTTGTTCGAAGCCGACGCCTTTGAAGTGAAGACGTCGGTGTGTGGTGGGT